>JIAB01000001.1:0-1847500 GCA_000687975.1 Lachnospiraceae bacterium AC2031
ACCTAGAGGTCATAAGGAGGAAATAAATTATGAGTTTAACTTATGAAAAGTTAGAAGGAAACATGGCAGAGCTTACTATTACAGTACCTGCTGAAGATTTTAAGAAGGCTTGTGTTGAAGTTTACAACAAACAGAAGAACAAGTTCCAGCTTGATGGCTTCCGTAAGGGTCACGTACCTATGCAGTTTATTGAGAAGACATATGGCCCAGCTGTATTCTTTGAGGATGCTGCTAATGATCTTATTAACAAGACATATTTTGAAGAGATCAAGGATATTGATCTTGAGATAGTATCTAATCCTGAGATTTCTCTCAGCCAGATTGAGAAGGGTAAGGATTTCATTTATAAGGCAAAGGTTGCTACTAAGCCACCTGTAGAGCTTGGTGATCTTTCTAAGATTGAGATTGAGAAGGTTGACGCTGAAGTAACAGATGAGGATGTTGAGAAGGAGATCGAGTCTAAGCTTAAGGCTAACTCAACAAAGCAGGATGTTACAGACAGAGCTGCACAGGATAAGGATGAAGCTACAATCAACTTCGAAGGATTTGTTGATGGAGTTGCATTTGAAGGTGGTAAGGGTGAGAAGTATCCACTCGTACTTGGTTCAGGTTCTTTCATCCCTGGTTTTGAAGATCAGATTATTGGAAAGAATGTTGGTGACAGCTTCGATGTAAATGTTACATTCCCAGAGAATTATCAGGCAGAGGATCTTGCTGGTAAGGAAGCTGTATTTAAGTGTGAACTTCTTGGACTTAAGGAGACAGTTCTTCCTACACTTGATGATGAGTATATCTCAGATACAACTGATTTTGAGACAGTTGATGAGTGGAAGGCTGATATCAAGAAGCAGGTAACAGAGCGTAAGGAGAAGCAGGCTAAGCATCAGAAGGAAGAGAGAGCTATCGCTAAGCTTGTTGAGCTTTCATCTATGGAGCTTCCTGAACCTATGGTAGCTTATCAGCAGGAAAAGATGATCGATAACTTCGGTCAGCAGCTTATGTATCAGGGTATGAACCTTGAGCAGTATCTTAATATGACAGGTCAGACTCGTGACGATATGAGAGATCAGGTTCGTCCAGAGGCTGAGAAGACAATCAAGAATAGTCTTGTTATTGAGGCTGTTGCTGATGCTCAGGGCTTCGATGTAACTGAAGAAGAAGTTGAAGAAGAAATGAACAAGATGGCTGAGCAGTATAAGATGGAGATCGAGAAGATTAAGGAATTCATGGGTGAGGAGCAGATTGATAGCCTTAAGCATGATATCAAGATGAACAAGGCAATCGAGTACATCGCTTCTCAGGCAAAAGAGAAATAATTAGAATGTAGGAGGTTACAAGTTTATGGCATTAGTACCTACAGTCATTGAAACGACTAACAGAGGCGAGAGAGCCTATGATATTTATTCTAGACTTTTAAAGGAAAGAATCATTTTCCTTGGGGATGAAGTAAATGATGTTACAGCAAGTCTTGTTGTTGCACAGCTTCTTTTCCTTGAGTCTGAGGATTCAAACAAAGATATTAACTTGTATATTAATAGCCCAGGCGGTTCTGTAACCGCCGGCATGGCTATATATGACACAATGAATTATATCAAGTGTGATGTATCAACTATCTGTGTTGGTATGGCAGCATCTATGGGTGCTTTCCTTCTTTCAGGTGGTGCAAAGGGTAAGAGATATGCACTTCCAAATGCTGAAATCATGATTCATCAGCCACTTGGTGGTACTCAGGGTCAGGCTACTGATATGGAGATTGAGGTTGAGCATATGCTCAGAATCAAGAAGAATCTTATTTCTATTATGGCAGATAATGCAGGTAAGGACTATGATACAGTACTTGCAGACTGTGAGAGAAATAACTGGATGACAGCTAAAGAGGCTCTTGAGTACGGTCTTATCGATAACGTAGTTGAGAATAGAAAATAAAGATA
The DNA here is from genome assembly GCA_000687975.1 of Lachnospiraceae bacterium AC2031. GTDB lineage: Bacteria > Bacillota > Clostridia > Lachnospirales > Lachnospiraceae > Eubacterium_Q. The sequence continues at coordinate 1,932 of JIAB01000001.1, forward strand.
AGAGAGATTAAAACATGGCTAATCGTAAAGAGGAGAAGCTTAGATGCTCCTTTTGTAACAAGACACAGGATCAGGTAAGAAAGCTTATTGCTGGTCCTGATGTATATATCTGTGATGAATGTGTAGGAATCTGCGCTGATATTATCGAGGATGAGATCAAGAATATGACTGAGGAAGATGGTGAACTTAGTCTTCCAAAGCCAAAAGAGATCAAGGCATTTCTTGATGATTATGTTATCGGTCAGGAGGCTGCAAAGAAGGCTCTTTCTGTTGCTGTTTATAATCACTATAAGAGAGTATTAGCAGGAAAGAACTTCGATGTTGAGCTTCAGAAGAGTAATATTCTTATGATTGGACCTACTGGTTCTGGTAAGACATATCTTGCTCAGACACTTGCTAAGATGTTAAATGTACCATTTGCTATTGCTGATGCTACAACATTAACTGAAGCTGGTTATGTAGGCGAGGATGTTGAGAATATTCTGCTTAAGCTTATCCAGGCAGCTGATTATGATATAGATCGAGCTGAGCGTGGTATTGTATATATCGACGAGATTGATAAGATTTCTAAGAAGTCTGAGAATGTTTCTATAACCAGAGATGTATCTGGTGAAGGCGTTCAGCAGGCACTTCTTAAGATAGTTGAGGGAACTATTGCTTCTGTTCCACCTCAGGGTGGTCGTAAGCATCCTCAGCAGGAGTTCATTGAGATTGATACTTCGAATATTCTTTTTATCTGTGGCGGTGCATTTGATGGCCTCGATAAGGTGATTGAGAATAGAGTTGGTAAGAAGTCTATTGGTTTTAATGCTGATATCCAGAAGGATAAGACTATCGTTGATTCTGAACTTCTTCGTAAGGTTCAGCCTCAGGATCTTGTAAAGTTTGGTATTATTCCTGAGTTCGTTGGTCGTGTACCAGTTCTTGTTACACTTGATCAGCTTGATGAAGAAGCTCTTGTCAGCATTTTAACAGAACCAAAGTCTTCAATCGTAAAGCAGTATAAGAAGCTTTTTGAGTTTGATGATGTTGAACTTGAGTTCAATGAGGATGCTCTTCGTGAGGTTGCCAAGGAAGCTATGGAGCGTGCAACTGGTGCCAGAGGACTTAGAGCGATACTTGAGCATTCTATGATGGATGTAATGTATGAAATACCTTCAAATGAGGAAATCAAGAAGGTTACAATTACTAAGGAAACTATAACAGAAGGTGCTTCACCTATTACTGAATAAAACTGATAAAAAATTATGAAGATTAAAACATCTGAGCTTAGTGGTGTCTTTGGACCTACTTCTAAGCTTCCAGCAGAAACACTTCCTGAGATAGCATTTGCAGGAAGATCTAATGTTGGAAAATCATCTCTAATTAATTCTTTACTTAATCGTAAAAATCTTGCCAGGACATCATCTAGTCCCGGCAAGACTGTAACGATTAATTTCTATAATGTTAATGAGGAATTCTTCCTTGTTGATTTACCCGGATATGGATATGCAAAAGCTTCTCTGACTGAGAGAGCTAAATGGGGAAAAATGATTGAAAAATACCTTGGGACAAGAGAAAGTCTCAAGGCTGTTGTTCTATTGGTTGATATTAGACATGCTCCTACAAAGGATGATGTCATGATGTATAACTGGATAGTGGAAACTGGACTGACTCCTGTTATCGTTGCTACAAAGCTTGATAAGATTAAGAGAAGTCAGAAGGATAAGCAGCTTAAGCTTCTTCGCGAAACTCTTGGGATAAAAGCTGGTTCAGACATAAATATAGTCCCTTACTCCAGTGAAACGAAGCAGGGACGTGATGAGTTACTCGCTATTCTTTCTTTATTCCTTTGACCAAAGTTCATTAACAAGATACTGATAAACATCGGTACTTTTTGAACGCCAGTTATCACAGATCGATCTGGCCATGTCTTTCGTTGGTACATTGATCCTAATATCTAAAAGCGTCTCACGACGTTCCATGATAGCGCATTTTACTGTGTATTCGTTATGTTCGTTGAATATAAAATCTGCAATGATTTCTGATTCATTCTTTAGATTGATTTTTTCTTCCTTGAAATATTCTCTAATTTCTTGTTTAATGTTATTGGAGATTCTGTTTTCGAAGTAGAAAAGAGCTTCTTCACCAAGATTTGTGATCTTATAATGCTTTGTATTTCGGATAGTACTAACCGATATAAAGTCCTTATCAATCAGTTCACTGATCGATTCGTGTATATTAAACAGGTTAGTATATCCCTTGTCTTGAATGAAATTAGTAATCTGAGCGTTTGTCAGAGTATATTCATCTATTCTATCAAGCATATATAAAATTATTAATTTATATAGCATTAGATTTTGGTTTTCCATACTGTAACCCCGCAAAAGTTGAATAAGAATATTAGACCGTGAAAAACGGTGTGTTTTATAGGATAACCCTGTTGGGGGATATTTTCAAGAGTGAATTAATTCGAAAGGAGAAAATATGGATTTTGAAAAAATGAAGGTTTCTGAGCTTAGAGAGTATGCAGAGTCTAAGGGGCTTAGGGGGATTTCGGGACTAAAGAAGAATGAACTTCTTGATCTTGTTATGAAAATGAATCAAAAGATGGCTGAGAATCAGCCTGATAACAATATAGAATCAGAAGATAAAAAGAAAAAGTCGGCTAAAAAGTCTACTACTAAAAAATCAACTGAGAAAAAAACTGTAGAAAAGAAATCAGCTGAGAAAGGAACTGCAAAAAAGCAGGAAGCTGATAATAAAACGGAAAATAAAAAGAATGCTGATAAGAAGGCGTCAGATAAGAAAAAGCCTGTTTCTAAGAAAGCAACCAATGATAAAAATGTTAAAGAGTCTGCAAACAAAGCAGAAGATATTTCTTCTGATGTAAAGGAGATTGCTCAGGAAAGTTCTGTGGCTGCTGAACCTGTCGAGGCTTCTGAGGTACAGGAGACAGAAGCTCCTGTTAATGAGGTTGCTGAAGGTATCTTAGAAGTTCTTGCTGAGGGGTATGGTTTTATCAGAAGCGATAACTATATGCCTGGTGAGAGGGATATATATGTATCTCCATCTCAGATAAGACGATTCAGACTTCGTACTGGAGATATTATAAAAGGACCTATCAGAAAAAAGCAGAATCCAAATGAAAAATTCAGTGCGCTTCTTTATATTGAATCAGTTAATGGTTATAAACCGGAAGAAATTATCAATCGTATGAAATTTGAGGATATGACTCCGATCTTCCCAAATGAGAGAATCCATTTGGATTTTCCTGGTGCACCTGTTTCTCTTCGTATAGTTGATCTTTTCAGTCCTATAGGAAAAGGCCAGAGAGGTATGATTGTTTCACCTCCTAAGGCAGGTAAGACAACTCTTATTAAGCAGATTGCAAAGAGAATATCCAAGGCTTATCCTGACATGAATCTTCTTGTTCTTCTTATTGATGAGAGACCGGAAGAGGTTACTGATATTAAAGAATCTATTGAGGGAGAGAATGCTGAGGTAATCTATTCAACATTTGATGAACTTCCAGAACATCATAAGAGAGTTTCTGAAATGGCAATCGAACGTGCTAAGAGACTTGTGGAAAGCGGTCAGGATGTTGTGATCCTTATAGACTCTATTACAAGACTTTCCAGAGCTTATAACCTTACTGTTACCCCAAGTGGTAGAACTCTTTCTGGTGGTCTTGATCCTGCGGCTCTTCATATGCCTAAGAAATTTTTTGGTGCTGCCAGAAATATGCGCGAGGGTGGTTCTCTTACGATTTTGGCTACTGCGCTTATTGATACAGGAAGTCGTCTTGATGATGTGGTATTTGAGGAGTTTAAGGGAACAGGTAATATGGAACTTGTTCTTGATAGAAATCTTCAGGAGAAAAGAGTGTTCCCAGCTATCGATGTATCTAAGTCTGGTACAAGAAAGGATGATCTGCTTCTTGATGCTGATGAGAGGGAAATTCTGGATATAATTCATAGAAGATTCCATAGTCTCAGACCTGAGGAGGTTACTGAGGATCTTCTTAAGCTGTTTTCACAGACTAAGGATAATAAACAATTTATTGCAGTGGCAAATAAACTGTTTCAAAAGAGATAGGTTAGTGTTATAATAAATTGGTTAAGGTTTGTAAAGTTTAGTTTTCGGAGGCGAAACAGAAGTTGAATTTCAGCAAGGAAAATGTAAAGAAAAAGCAGAAGAAGATAAGTGCAAAGAGCCAGCGTCTCGAAAGAAGAGCTCTTATAGCTCTCTTTAAGGTGCTTCTTGTTGCGTTTGTTTTTGTTGTGCTTGTAATGGCAGGGGCAGGCTTTGGTATGATGAAGGGAATTCTTGATGATTCTCCTGATATTTCAAGTATCAGTATCAAGCCTAAGGGATTTAAGACAGTTATTTATGATCAGGATAATAACGAGAGAAATACTCTTTCTACAGTTAATTCGAACAGAGTATATGTTTATTATGATGATATTCCTCAGCAGGTTATAGATGCCTTTGTTGCAATCGAGGATGAGAGATACTGGACTCATAACGGTATTGATATGAAGGGTATCTTCAGAGCTCTTGCAAAAGACGTTATGGCTCGAAACTTTAATGAGGGTGCTTCAACCATAACCCAGCAGCTCATTAAGAACAGCGTGTTTAATGTTGGTATGAATGAAACAACGAAGATACAGAAGATTGAACGTAAGGTTCAGGAACAGTATCTTGCCATAGATCTTGAAAAGACTCATACAAAAGAGCAGATCATGGAAGCCTATCTGAATACAATATATCTTGGACAGGGATGTAATGGTATTGAGGCTGCGGCTAACAGATACTTTAATAAGTCTTGTGATCAGCTTACATTATCTGAGATTTCAGTAATTGCTGGTATTACAAAGAACCCATATTCATTTGATCCAGTTATCTTCCCAACTAAGAACAGCTATCGTCGTGAAGACGTTCTGGATAAGATGCTTGAGCTTGAGTATATAACACAGGCTCAGTACGATGCGGCTATGAATGATAATGTTTATGACCGTATTCAGAAGATAAAAGAAACAAATGATGAGAATTTTGAATATAATTCATATTATACAGATGACCTTATGAGACAGCTCTGTAAAGATTTTATGGAGATGTATGATATGTCTGAGGAACAGGCCTATGATGAGATATATACTGGTGGTTATAGTGTATATTCTGTTCAGGATTATGATATTCAGGCTATCGTTGATGAGGTTATCAATGATGAACAGTATTATCCATCAAGTACTTCAGTTGCGCTTAATTATAAACTGACTTTGCTTGATAAAGATGGAATTACTACTTACAACTATGATACTAACACGTTACTTACGTATTATAGAAAGATTACTGAGAATTCGAAATATAATAATATATATCCTTCTGAAGAGGATGCTAGGGCTGCAGCCGATACATATAAGGATGCTATGCTTGATGAAACAGGGGCAACTTTCCTTAATGAAGAGTTTAAGACGGCTATTCAGCCACAGGCTTCGTTTTCGGTTATAGATCAGAAGACAGGATATATTAAAGCTATCGGTGGTGGTAGAGGAGAAAAGACTGAGAATCTTGGTTTTGATAGAGCTACTAATGCTATGAGACAGCCTGGTTCTACTTTCAAGGTTCTTGCTGCATTCCTTCCATATATTGATACAGAGGGAAGTCTTGCTCATGGTTTTGATGATAAGGCTTATACTTTCCAAAATGGTACTCCGGTAAGAAACTGGTATGGAGGCTATTGGGGACCTAACTCAATAAGAAAAGCTATTGAGCAATCTATGAATATTATTGCGGTTCAGGCTATTACTGCGGTAACCCCTTCTGTTGCTTATGATTATCTTATAGATGAAGGTTTTACAACAATTGTCGATAAAGAGATAGGAGCTGATGGAAGCGTTTATTCTGATATTCAGCAGGCTACAGCTCTTGGTGGTTTGACACATGGTGTAACTAATCTTGAGATTACAGCTGCGTATGCTGGTATTGCAAATATGGGTATGTATGTTAAACCTGTATACTATGACAGAGTTTATGATCATGATGGTAATCTTGTTATTGATAACAGAGAACCAGCAGACCGTTCACACAGAATGTGTAAAGAAACTACAGCATATCAGCTTATTGATGCCATGAAGGATGTTGTTACTCAGGGTACAGGTACCAGAGCAAAGATGACTACTGGTGTTAAATGTGCTGGTAAAACAGGTACTACATCTAACAGTTATGACCTTTGGTTCTGTGGTATGACTCCATATTATACAGCTTCTGTATGGTTTGGTTATGATTCAAATGTCACGATCAATACTAATAATCATAAGGTTATGTGGCGTGATATCATGGATAAGATAGCTATTTTAGAAGATCAGAGTACTGAAGTTGATTGGCAACAGCCTGAGGGATTGGTTAAGACATCTGTATGTAAGATTACGGGACTTGCGCCTGTTGACGGTTGTCCTACAGCTTATGACTGGTGTGATGAGGCACATGTACCTAAGAAGGTTTGTACAGGCCATTTCAATACAATCATGATATGTCCTGAATCACATTGTAAAGCAACTAATAACTGTCCTAATCCTGTTTCTTATACTATTTCATACAATGACAAAGGTCAGAGGATTATTGTAGGTGCTGATTTTGAATATGATCAGTCTATATTTACTTCTACATGTCCTCTTCATCCAGAATCCGAAGGTGGTATTAGTATTACCGCTACAGCTAGTGAGGGAGGAACCATATCTAATACTGTTGCAAATATCGAATCTGGTTCGGATGTAACATTTTATATAACTGCAAATGAAGGTTATGCAATTAGTGATGTTGTTGTAGATGATGTGAGTGTTGGACCAGTTGCATCATATACATTTACAAATGTCACTGCGTCACATACTATTAGCGCATATTTCTATTATACTGGTGAAGCTTCTTCTGATCCGGCTTCTACCGAGGCTGCTACGGAAGCGGCAACGGAGGCTGCTACGGAAGCGGCAACGGAGGCTCCTACAGATGCGCCACCACCAGAAGATACTGGTGTTACAGAATAGTTATTAACCACCTGACAATATATAAGTCAGGTGGTTTTTATATTATAGGGATAGTCTTTTACGTGACTATACCCTTTTTATTTTAGAAATAAGTCATCCATAGTGTGGATTTGTGTTATTTTAGGAGGGAGTTATTTATGGAGATTATAGAATATAACAAGAGAAGTTTAGTGGATTTAGTTCGTGTTTTAAGAATTATTCTTAGACAGATAATGTTACTTGATGATTACATGACAACTAGTGATAGTTATATTTCTAGAGTAGTTAGTAATAAGAAGCTTGTTAGATATGAAAAAGGGTCGAAATACTATACATTTCATTTTACTGATCATTATGAAATTATGGATTCAAGAACTGCTCGTAAGCTAATAAATTCTAGAGATATGATGGGATTTGTTACATTAAATGAGAAGGATGTTGTGAATATGAACTATTTCCAAATGGTTAATCAAAATGGGGCTTTAATAGAGCATAATAAGTCCTTTATTCCGGTATCAAGAAAAGGTCGTCATTCGCTTGAGAATTATCTGTATTTTTGGTAAAATACACGGAAGTAACAAATAATAAAGGGGAAACTACTATGATTAATAAACTGATTAAAGAGATTGTTAAGAAGAATGCACCAATTGTTGTTGGTCTTGATCCACAGCTTGGATTTGTTCCTCAGCAGATTTTAGAAAAATGGTATGCTGAAAAGTTATATTCATTGGAAGCAGTTGGAGAAGCTATATTCGAATATAATAAAGGCATTATTGATGCTACATATGATCTGATACCTGCAGTTAAACCTCAGGTTGCAATGTATGAGCAGTTTGGTATACCAGGTGTGATCGCATTTAAGAAGACTGTTGATTATGCTCGTGAAAAGGGTCTTATTATCATTGGTGATATTAAGAGAGGAGATATAGGTTCTACTTCAGAGGCTTATGCTCTTGGTCACATTGGTAATGTAAAGATCGGCGATAATGTATTTAATCCATTTAATGAGGATATAGTTACTGTAAATCCTTATCTCGGTTCAGACGGTGTTATGCCATTTGTGAATGTGTGCAAGGAAAATGATAAGGGAATATTTGTTCTTGTTAAGACATCTAATCCTTCTTCTGGAGAGTTTCAGGATAGACTCATAGATGGTAAACCTCTTTATGAGATTGTTGCAGATAAAGTTAACGAGTGGGGTGAGTCCACAATTGATAATGAATATGGATATTCAGATGTAGGCGCTGTTGTTGGTGCTACATATCCAGAGATGGGTGTCAGACTTCGTGAACTCATGCCAAAGGCTTATATTCTTGTTCCGGGATATGGTGCTCAGGGAGGAAGCGGTAAGGATCTTAAGGGCTTCTTCAATAAGGACGGTCTTGGAGCTATTGTTAATTCTTCTCGTGGAATTATTGCTGCATACAAAAATGAGAAATACGCTAAATTTGGTGCAGAAGGATATGCTGATGCATCAAGAGCAGCTGTTGAAGATATGCTTAGTGATATTCGCGAGAATGTCTAAATCTTCATTTCTACAACTTTGGATGACTTATTTATATATTAAAAATATTTTTTGTAATAGGTGATTATGGAAAAGATAAGTGCGGATATAATTAAACAGGAAAATCTGGTGGATGATATATATTCTATGTGGATTAAATGTCCTCAGGTTGCTAAGGATGCTCATAGTGGTCAGTTTGTTAATCTTTATTCGAAAGATTCATCAAGACTTCTTCCTCGTCCTATAAGTATATGTGAAGTAGACAAGAAGGGAGATTCTCTCAGACTTGTGTATCGTACAGCTGGTGCTGGTACAAAAGAGTTTAGTTTGATGAAAAAAGGTGATAGCATTGATGTGCTGGGTCCTGTAGGTAATGGATACACACTTGAATGTCAGCACCCTATACTTATGGGAGGCGGTATAGGTATTCCACCTATGCTTCAGCTGGCAAAAGAGCTTTCTGCTAAAGGTATAGACAAAGATAACATTTCAGTTGTACTTGGCTATCGTGATGCTACATTCTTATTAAATGAATTCAAGAAGATTGCTACTGTATATATTTCCAGCGATACAGGAAGCGTTGGAATAAAAGGAAATGTAATTGATGCAGTGAGAGAATATGGCGTTGAGGGTGATGCTATATACGCATGTGGTCCAAAGCCTATGCTTCGCGCAATAAAGGAATATGCGTATGAAAATGATATTCCTGCTTACATTTCTTTAGAGGAAAGAATGGCTTGTGGAATAGGTGCGTGTCTTGCCTGTGTATGTGAGACCATTGATAAGGATGAGCATTCTCAGGTTAATAATGCTCGTATTTGTGTAGATGGTCCTGTTTTTAAGGCTGATGAAGTTATACTTTAGGATTAAAGGTTAGGGATAGATAATGGATAATAATGTCAATATGGCCGTAGATTTCTGCGGCGTTAATATGAAAAATCCAGTCACTGTTGCTTCGGGTACATTTGGTTCTGGTATGGAATATAGTGACTTTGTTGATTTATCAAAGCTTGGTGCTGTTACAACAAAAGGTGTTGCCATCACTCCTTGGGAGGGAAATGCTACACCTAGAGTTGCTGAAGTTTATGGTGGAATGCTTAATGCTATAGGACTTCAGAATCCGGGACTTGATACTTTTATATCTCGTGATCTTAAGTTTCTTGAAACTCAGGATACTAAAGTTATAGTAAATGTCTGTGGCCACAGTGAAGAGGAGTATGTTTCTTGTGTTGAGAGGCTTGGTGAGTGCGATAATGTGGATTTGTTGGAAATAAATGTTTCATGCCCAAATGTAAAAGAGGGTGGAATAGCATTTGGAACTGATCCAAAGTGTCTTAATAATATTACTAAGATGATCAAGGCAAAGGCTAAGCAGCCTGTGATTATGAAGCTTAGTCCAAATGTTACTGATATTTGTGAGATGGCCAGAGCTGCTGTTGATGGTGGTGCGGATGCTCTGTCTCTTATAAATACTCTTACTGGTATGAAGATTGATATTTATCGCAGATGTTATACGCTTGCTAACAGAACTGGTGGAATGTCTGGTCCTGCTATAAAGCCTGTGGCTCTTCGTATGGTTAATCAGGTTGCATCAGCGGTTTCTGTTCCGATTATAGGAATGGGTGGTATAGCTACTGCTGAAGATGCTATTGAATTTATTATGGCCGGTGCAACTATGGTTTCGGTTGGTACTGCGAACTTCCATAATCCTACAGTTACTAGTGAGATAGTTGATGGAATAGAAGAGTTTATGAAGTCACAAGGAATAAAGGATTTAAGTGAAATTCGTAACTGTGTACGTTGGTAAAAAACTGTTAAGGAAGATTTATGGCAATGCGTAAAAAGAAAGTCTATAAGTTCTCCGATGAGGTAATGGCAAAAGATGCTATTATCTCCCTTGTTTTCGGAGGACTTGGGCTTATATCAATAATATTTGTAATTGTGATGGGAATCGTCCTTAAGGGTTCGGTTCCATTTGAAATAAGTGCATTTCTCTTGGTTGCTGCTATAATGGGAGTAACCGGGTTTATTTTTGCATTGATCTCGCTTGGAGATTCGGATAGCGGAGTTATAGGTAAAAGAATGGCAATGATCTTATCTTTAGTTGATATTGTTATACTTGCTGTTTTGTATATAGTTTAAGTTATTATTTATTTGACTTTACAGGAGGATTTGAATGGGTCAGGAAGAAATAATGCTAGAGGGGATTACTCTTGGTAATATAGATGAAAGATTTGATCTTGTAAGGGATCGAATCCGTGAGATTCCAGATGAGCTTACTTGTGTTAATGAGGAGAAGTATACTTATCTGGATTTTTTTGACGTTAAAGCGCAGTATATTAATAAAATGCTTGATATATTTGGAAAGATAGAATCAGGTGACATTTCTGATATTTTGGGTAAAGAGATTAATCATGAGATGTATGAGGATATAATTTGCGATAATTATAACTCATCATACTGTAATCCGGATTATGCAGAAGAGAAGCTTGGAATTTATGGTAAGGCATTCTCTTTTATATCTGCTGAGATTGCTGAACTTCCTGGACTTGTTTTCGATAAAAAGAAGGCTGAGATATCATTTTTATTGGAGACTTTTCTTGAACTATATTTTATGTTTAATAATAGGGATTCGATTACCGTTTCATCGGTAGAAGATGTTGTACGTTCCTACGCTGTTGATTATGCTGAGTATCATACCATTGCGAGAATGCAAGACACTTTTGTTTCTGGCGGTAATCTTGCTAATGACATCATTGAATCTGCAGATTTATCGGATGCGTCATATCTTTATAGTTACGGTGAATATATTTCTGATACAGAGATTAAGATGGCTGAGTATCTGGCGTCTCTTCCTCAGGAAAGAATAGATGATATTGCTAAAACTTTTGCTGATGGATTTAGACGCGGCTACACTGTAATGGGTGTTGATTTTACTGGAAAGAAAAATGTTCAGATAAGATATCATCTGGGACAGGAGAGGATAGTCCGCTCCACATGTGAGTTTTTTAGTCAAATGGGTCTCTCGCCTATACTTTTTCGAACTGCATCCAGCAGAATGGTGAAACGAGGAACAGTTCGTCAGGGGTATGAATCTTCCTATGCAAATCAGCAATTCTGTTATGATCATAGAAATGATAATGCGCTTTTTTTAAACTCTGATTTTGTTGAAAGAAGAGTTAATGCTACAAAAAGAGCTTATGAAGGTTTTAAAAACTATGATAATGATGGTGAGATATTAGATCTTACTTCTGCTTTTGCAGGACCTGCTGTAATTGAAACATTTGGAGAGGATTTATTCTCACCTGTTCAGAAGGGGTCTGTTCCTACTCTTACTAAGGAACAGGAAGCTCTTGAAAGAAAAATGTTTGGACAACTTGCTCAGGTTTCTAATGAGTTTATTCCTGGGGATAGCTATAGCTTTTCAATTATAGCATTCCCAGTTCCGGATATTGGCGATGACTTTGAAAAGATATTTGATGAAGTTGTTGCTATCAATACACTTGATAATGAAAAGTATAAGGCTATTCAACAGAAAATTATTGATACACTCGATATTGCAGATATAGTTCGTGTTATCGGAATGAATGGAAATAAAACTGATATTACTGTTCAGATGCGTCATCTGGAAAATCCTGCAAAGGAAACTCAGTTTGAAAACTGTACAGCTGACGTAAATATTCCTCTTGGTGAAGTGTTTACTTCTCCTGTCTTAAAAGGTACGGAGGGAGTTCTTAATGTAAGCAGTACATATCTTAATGGCTATAATTTTGAGAATATTGAGATCTATTTTAAAGACGGAGTAGTATCGGATTATTATTGTTCTAATTTCCTTGATAATGACAGTGATTCTGAAGAAGGGGTAGAGAAGGGTAAGAGATATATTAAAGAGAATATACTTTTTAATCATGAGTTTCTTCCTTTGGGCGAGTTTGCTATTGGTACCAATACCTTGGCTTATACTATGGCAAGACGATATGACATATTACAGAAACTGCCTATTCTTATAGTTGAAAAGACGGGACCGCATTTTGCTCTTGGTGACACCTGTTACAGTCATATGGAGGATCATGCTGTATTTAATCCGGATGGTAAGGAAATAGTGAGCCGAGAAAATGATTTTTCGCTTCTTCGTGATACAGAACCAGAAAAGGCTTATTTTAATTGTCATACAGATATCACTATTCCTTATAATGAATTAGGTAGACTGTATACAATTAGTCCTGAAGGAGATGAAACTGATATTATTGTTGAAGGTCGTTTTGTGCTTCCTGGTACTGAATCGTTAAATGAAGCGTTAGATTGATGACTTTGTTCAGGGGATAAAATAGGGGTTATAACTTATTGGGGGTGTTACATGAATATAGTTGAGATAATAGAAAAAAAGAAGAGAGGTAATGCTCTAACTTCTGAAGAAATCAAATATGCAGTAAATGGACTACTTGATGGTACGGTAAAAGATTATCAGATGTCATCTCTTCTTATGGCCATATGTCTTAAGGGGATGAATGCTGAAGAAACTACAGAACTTACTATGGCTATGAGAGATAGTGGAGATGTTTTAGATCTTTCTGATATTGGTAAGACGGTGGTAGATAAACATTCAACAGGGGGAGTAGGTGACAAGACAACTCTTATTGTTGGTCCTGTTATGGCGTCTCTCGGAGTTCCTGTTGCTAAGATGAGTGGTCGAGGTCTTGGAATTACAGGTGGAACAATAGATAAACTAGATTCGATTCCTGGTTTTAGTTCTGATGTGTCCGATGAGGATTTTATATCTCTGGTAAAAAAAGTGGGTATGGTTGATGCTGCTCAGACAAAGAATCTGGCACCTGCGGATAAGGTGCTATATGCTCTAAGAGATGTTACTGGCACAGTTGACAGTATTCCACTTATTGCGTCCAGTATTATGAGTAAAAAATTGGCTTCGGGCGCTGATGGTATAGTTCTTGATGTCAAATGTGGTTCGGGTGCATTTATGACTGACTTTGAATCAGCGAAGAGTCTTGCAAATGCTATGATCGATATTGCACATCTTGCTGGTAAAAAGTGTACCGCTGTTATTTCAGATATGAATCAACCTCTTGGTTATTCGGTTGGTAATCTTCTGGAGGTTAGGGAGGCGATTCATTTTCTTTCTGGAAAAACGCAAAATCCTCGACTGTATAAATTGGTAGTAGAATTGTGTAGTCAAATGTATAAGCTTTCAGATGAGTATTGTGATAATTCTGATTTAGAAGTAGAAATGATAATTAAAGATGCTATATCTTCTGGAAAAGCATATGCTAAGTTTAAGGAATTTGTATCTGCTCAGGGTGGAGATGTCCGTTTTGTTGAAGACATAGAATCTGATTCGTTAGTTATAGAAGATATAAAATTGGATATTGTGGCTAAAAGTTCTGGAGTGATCACTGCTATTGATGCCGAAAAAATTGGCAGGGCGTCACTTGCTTTGGGCGCTGGCAGAGAAACTAAGGAATCAGAAATTGATCTTAATTCGGGTATTGAATTTAAGAAAGTGGTTGGCGATAGTATTGCTGAAGGAGATGTGGTTGCCAGCTTATATGCTGCTACAGGTAAAAAGTTAAGGTTTGGTGAAAGTCTTGTTCTGGATGCTATAACAGTGGATGATATATATAAATCATCGGATATCATTCTGGGTGTGATATAAGTTATGGGATTACCGGCTTGCTAAGGTTTTCATTGAATAAGTGTTATTCATAAGGTATAATATTTTATTATTTATAAAAGGGAGGTTTTAAAAGTGGGAATTTTACAGAGATTTAAGGATATCATGTCATCAAATATCAATGCATTACTTGATAAGGCAGAGGATCCAGAAAAGATGGTAGATCAGACACTTCGTAATCTTAATTCAGATCTTGCGAAGGTTAAGGCTGAAACAGCAGGGGTTATGGCTGATGAGCAGAAGGCAAAGCGTAATCTTGATGAGGTTAATGCTGAGATTGCTAAGATGCAGAGTTATGCTGAGAAGGCTGTTGTTGCTGGTAATGATGCAGATGCAACCAGATTCCTTGCTGAGAAGAATAAGCTTGTAGCTAAGCAGGCTCAGCTTCAGCAGATATATGATGTTGCCGCAGCTAACGCTATGAAGATGCGTCAGATGCATGATAAGCTTGTAACAGATATAGCAGAGCTTGAATCACGACGTGATCTTATTAAATCTAAGGTTAAGCTTGCAAAGGCTCAGCAGCATATTAATCAGGCTACATCAAAGATTGATTCTCAGTCAGGATTTGCCGCATTCCAGAGAATAGAGGATAAGGCAGATGCAATGCTTGATATGGCACAGGCTGAGGCTCAGCTTAATGCTACATCAGCATCCAGTGAGGTGGATAGTCTTACTGCTAAGTATGATGCTTCTCCTGATATTGCTGTTCAGGACGAGCTTGCTGCTCTTAAGGCTAAGCTTGGAACTACTTCAGCTGAATAATTCTATATAAAAGCTTTTTAGAAGGACATTTTATTAATGCTAGGACTTAATAACAAACAGTGGGAGGCCTGCTCATATACGGAGGGGCCTCTCCTTATTTTAGCAGGGGCAGGTTCTGGAAAAACCAGAGTGCTTGTGCATAGAATTGCGTATTTAATTGAAGAAAAGCAGGTTGATCCATATAACATACTTGCAATCACATTTACTAATAAAGCTGCTAATGAGATGAAGGAACGAGTGGAAGCTGCTATAGATGTTGAGCCGGGTCGTATCTGGGTTAGCACATTTCACTCTATGTGTGTTAAGATTCTTCGTCGATTTTATGTTCGTATAGGTGGCGATAACAACTTTGCTATATATGATACTGATGATCAGAAGGCGGTGTGTAAAGAGGTACTTAAGACTCTTAATCTTGATCCTAAGATGTATAAGGAGAAGGCTTGTATAGCATTTATTTCAAGTGCTAAAGAATCCTGTAAAACACCTGAGGATCTTGAGATAGAGATGGCGGGTGATTATAGAGCTTCTCAGATGGTAAGAGTATATCGAGAATATCAGCATCGAATGAAGATCAATAATGCTCTTGATTTTGATGATCTTATATTTAAGACTCTTGATCTTTTTGCTCAGGACCCTGAGGTTCTTGAATATTATCAGGATCGCTTCAAGTATATAATGGTTGATGAGTATCAGGATACAAATGAGTCTCAGTTCCAGCTGGTCAGATTACTTGCTGGAAAATGGCGCAATCTTTGTGTCGTAGGTGATGATGATCAGTCAATTTATAAATTCCGTGGGGCTAACATCTATAATATTCTTAACTTTGAAGATGAATATAAGGATGCTAAAGTTGTTAAGCTTGAACAGAACTATAGATCAACAGAAACTATACTAAATGCTGCTAATGCAGTTATTGCGAACAATACAGGTCGTAAACAGAAGAGACTCTGGACTGAAAATGGAGTCGGCGAGAAAATCAATTACCAGGTTTACGAGACGGAACATGAAGAGGCACTTGGTGCTGTAAATAACATCATGGAGCTCTGCAATAATGGCAGAGAGTATTCGGATATAGCTATACTTTATAGAACCAACGCTCAGTCCCGTGTGATCGAAGAAAAACTTGTTTATGCAAGTATTCCTTATAAACTTGTAGGCGGAACTGGATTCTATAACAGAAAAGAAATCAGAGATATTGTGGCTTATTTGAAGCTACTTTCTAATCCTTCCGATGAGATAGCATTTTCCAGGATAATCAATGTACCTAGACGTGGTATAGGTGCAACAACGGTAACCAAGATCAGAGAGTTAAGTCTGCAAAATGGCATCTCAATGTATAATTTCTGTAAGGACGAAGGTAACAGAAAACTTCTCGGTCGAAGTGCTGATAAGATTGGCGACTTCGTTGAGATGATGGAAAGCTTTAGACCTTATATTGAAACTGGAGAGCTTGATGAGCTTTTTGACTCCATTATGGAGAAAACTGGTTATGAGATGGAATTAAGAGCTGAAGGGACGGATGAGGCAAGAGGACGACTCGAAAACCTTGATGAACTTCGCAATAAGATCTTGGGATATATGGAGGAAGAGGAACCTACTTTGTTAGGACTCTTAGAGGATATTTCTCTGGTTGCAGATACTGACGATAGTGCGGATGATACAGATAACAAGGTTACTCTTATGACTCTTCATAGTGCAAAGGGTCTCGAGTTTCCTGTTGTATTCATGGTTGGTATGGAAGAGAGGCTTTTCCCTAGTGGACTTTCGATGGATAGTGATGATCCAGATGCTGTTGAAGAGGAACGTCGTCTATGCTATGTTGGTATTACCAGAGCTATGAAAAGACTTTTTCTCAGCTCCTGTACAACTCGTATGTCATATCAAGGTAGAGCTTACAATGCTGAGTCTAGATTTATCGAAGAGATTCCTAAAGAATATATGACCAGAACAGGTGTGAAGGCAAATGTTATTAAAACTGAACCTTTTGCTAAGAAATCCTCTGTTTCAGGTTTTAACTTTGGAGTTGGTGCCGGTGTAGCTAAGGCTATGCCTAAATCTGTACCAGCATATAATACTGGGACAAGTAATAATGTTTCAATAGATTATAATGTAGGTGACAGAGTTAAACATATAAAATTTGGTAAGGGAACTGTTACAGATATGAAGCCGTCAGCTGATGATTTTGAAATCACAGTAAATTTTGACAACGTTGGCGAGAAACATATGTTTGCTAAGCTAGCAAAGCTAAAGAAGATTTAATGTATCTTTTTGTTTTATGCTAAAGGATTTAACTATGAGAAGAAAAATAAAAAATAACGGATTTTCTATTGCGCAGATTATAATAGCTATAGCTGCGGTAATAATTATTATTGCGGTTTCACTTGTTGCTGGAATTCTTATTCATAAAAAATGGACAGATAAGGAGAAAGAAGCTCCTCGTATCACGTCCTATGAAGTTACTGAACGCCTTGAAAGTGTAAGTGAGCTTACAACGCAGAAGATCATATATCAGGGCTATATTCATTATGAAGAGGGAAGTATTCCATTTATTGATAAAAAGAGTTATTCCATGACTTATACAGCTGAGATTGAAGCTGGTATAGACATCAGTGAGATTGAGGTGACTGATGCTGGCGATAGAATAATAATTGAAATACCTGATTCTGATGTTCAGAATATTTATGTTGATCCTGACTCTGTGCAGTTTCATGATGAATCCTTTGCAATCTTTAATTGGGATTCAAAGGAAGATGGTGTTGAGGCTGTGAAAAATGCTGAGGCTGATTGCAAGGAGCATGCTGATATAGCTACTCTTAAAGAAGAAGCGGATAAGCATGCTAAGGAACTTATAGAAGATTTATTCCAGGATGCTATATCTGATCAGCAAGTTGAAGTTAGATGATTATTTTTTCTATGATGACTTTTTGATTTAGCTGGGTGAAATAATCTTTGCATAGACAAATAATTATGTTATAATCTCTCTATGTTATGAGTGATTTTTCACAAAATATGATTGAATACTAGAAAGGGGGTTTCTTGATATGAGAAACGATGTGGTAGTTAAGGATGATGCAGTTGAGACAGCTAAGAGTGCTATAATTGCAATATGCATAATTGTTGGTGTTATTACACTTATTGCAGGTGTTGCTGTAGCAGTATATAAGTATCTCACACCAGATTACCTCGATGACTTTGATGAGTTTGATGATGACTTTGATGACGATTTCTTTGAGGATGATGCAGACTTTACTGATGATGTTGCTCCAGCTGAGGCATAAGAGCATTTATATAGTAGAGACTTTATTATGTGACAGGGAGGCACTCCCTGTCACTTTTATTGTATAATGAGAAAGTGATGAATCTTTATATTTATTTCTTTCATCTTAAATAATTCTTAATAAATTTGAATTTTGTTTTTAATAACTATAATCTACAATTCATATTGTAAAACGTTTTATGGGCTTTGCCCGATTCTGGAGGGATGAAATGTATAAGGTACTCGTTTGTGATGATGACAAGGATATTGTTGAGGCAATAAGTATTTATCTTGAGACTGCTGGATACGGCGTTGTAAAGGCTTATGATGGATTTGAAGCCTTGAAGTATATGAAAGAACAGTCCGAATCTGGTGATCCTGAGAAAAAGATACATCTAGTTATTATCGATATAATGATGCCTAACATGGATGGTATTATGGCTACTCGTAAGATGAGAGAGTTTAGCCAGGTACCGATTATCTTTCTTACTGCTAAGTCTGAGGATGCAGACAAGATATTAGGTCTTGATATTGGAGCTGATGACTATGTTACAAAGCCATTTAACCCACTGGAGCTTGTTGCCAGAGTTAAGTCACAGATAAGACGCTATACTCAGCTAGGGGCTATTACAGAGGTATCATCTGATGATGATAAACTTATCGTTAATGGTGGTCTTGTAATTAATGATAGTGCTAAGTCGGTTTCAGTGGATGGCGATGAAGTAAAACTTACTCCTATTGAATATAATATACTTCTTTTCTTGACTGAGAATAGAGGAAGAGTATTTAATACCAGTCAGATTTATGAGGCTGTATGGGATGAGGATGCTTTAGCTTCTGATAATATCATAGCTGTGCATATCAGACATATCAGAGAGAAGATAGAGATAAACCCTAAGGAACCTAGATATCTTAAGGTTGTTTGGGGCCAGGGTTATAAAGTAGAGAAATTATGAGGAAGAGTAGATGAAGGTTATTAAAAATAAAGGTTTTAGAATAGGACTGTATATTCTCGGATTTGTTACAGCTGTACTTTCAATCTTTTCATATTTTGCTTGTTTCTTTATGTATGGTCATTTTTCTAATGAAGATACATTCGATGGACCGTATGAAACTTCTGATTCAGTAGTGAGTTCTATATATTCTGAACTTGATGCGTTGCAGAGAAAAGCAAACACTGAAAAGAAACTATATGATGTGGAGTTTCTTGATAATACATTAGAACTCTATGATTATACTGATCTGATCAAAAACATAAATGGTAAGAATTCATCTGATAAAAGGTCTAAGTTTACAGTTGAAAACCTCCTTGGTACAGAAGATGCGATAAAAAAACTATCTGTTTATGTTGATAATGAAGGTGGGGCAGATACAATCTATGGTGCATATCCTAATATGGCTTACTCTAATGATCATAGATATATTCGGATGACTTGGGCTGAATATATTGATATAGTACATGAAAGATGTATTAAGTATAGCTACAAGTATGATGATTTTTATAATTATGATGAAGAAACCCAGGATCTTGAATTAAATGAGTATGAACAAAATTTGTATCATAAGCTAAAGGATAATTATCCGGATGATGGTATATGTGATGGTAATTATTTTACTTTTATAAATGATTATCTTTACATGTGGGATATGGAAAATGATCTTTTATATTATGCAAAATACGGTAATGCATCAATGATCCCTGATGTGAATATGCTTGATTATGTATATTTCCCTTATGTTGATATAGATACATTTGAGGATATAGAAGCGTTTGAGGATTATATTCTTTCCTCGTATATTTATAGAAATGATATCGAACTTTGTTATTCGACTTTAAATGATTATCAGAAGGCTCAAATAACTCAGGAAAGTGATATATATAATTATTATACATATGGATGCAATACTGCTTTTAGCGTAGATGGAGAGCGTGTCTCTCGTGCATGGATATATGATCAGGATGGTCTTACTAAGATTAATGATTCAGTAAGTTCTGGCTATAATGAAACATATCCGGAAATGGTGGATATATTTAAGCAAAAATCAGATATCTTTATCTGTTATGATGCTAAATCTGGAAATATAGAGCAGTGGTATAAAAACGAAAAAGGCGAAGTGGTGCCTTATGATTATATTAATTCACAGCAGTTAAATACTCTCACTAATGAATGTAACGAGGATTTTGTACTTTCGATAAATCTTTCTTCAGTGTATTCGAACCATATATGGGATAAGGCTGTATATAATTATACAAGTCATTTTTCAAATCCGTTGTGGATTCTTTTTATGAGTATTTTGGTTTTCCTTGCAGTTGTTGTTCTTTTGATCATAGGCGAACCAAAAAAGTTATATATTGTAGATAGGGCTCCTTATATAGTATGGGCTGGCCTTTATTCTGGATATATGCTCCTTGTTTGTGGTTTGATTGTTACGCTTTCATTTAGTACCAATGATTTTGCTCAATTTATTTTTAAACACACGGGAACGGTTATTACGCTCGCTATTATAACGATACTGCTTACATATGCCTTTACTGCAGCGATTGTAATGAATCTTGTAAGAAGAATCAAATGCCGTAAATTCCTTGATGGTTTTGTAACTATCTGGGTTATCAAATGGCTTAGAAAAATTTACAAAAAGAATAGAGATCGTTTATCAGGAAAGAAGATTACTATTATTTTTGTTATTAGTTATATACTTATCAATATAATATTAATTGGTATCATTTGTTGTTATTCGATTGATAGTGAAGTTATAGTTTTTGCTGGTTTGCTTGTTACTATAGATATTATTGCTGCATTTATTATTTTTAGATATCTTACTGATATCGAAAAGATACTTAAAGTTAGTAAAAGTATTGAAGCGGGTGAACTGGACGCTAAAGTTGATCTAAATGATCTGACATTTAATTCTAGAGAAATGGGATCCAGCCTGAACAACCTCGGCGACGGACTATCCAAGGCAGTAGATTCCTCCATACGTGATGAGAGAACCAAAGCTGAGCTTATTACTAATGTATCTCACGATATAAAGACTCCTCTTACTTCAATAATAAATTATGTTGATCTGCTAAAGAAAGAGGATATAGACAATGAAAAGGCGAAAGAATATATTACTGTACTTGATCAGAAGTCAGCTCGCCTTAAACAGCTTATTCTTGATCTGATCGAGGCTTCAAAAACTAGTACTGGAAATATTGAACTGGAATGTATGAATCTTAATTTTGCGGAGCTTCTTAATCAGGGGCTGGGAGAGTATGAAGATAAGTTTACATCTGCATCTCTTGAGGTTTGCAAAACTATACAGGCTGAAAATGCAGTAATATACGCTGATGGACGCCGTGTGTTCCGAGTTATTGATAATCTGCTCAATAATATAGTAAAATACGCTCAGCCTAACACCAGGGTGTATATTGATCTTTCTAATAAGGATTCAAATGTTATCCTCAGTGTAAAGAATGTAAGTAAGGAAATGCTCAATATTACTGCTCAGGAACTTACTGAGAGATTTGTAAGAGGAGATAGATCCAGAAATACTGAAGGATCAGGTCTTGGATTATCAATTGCTAAGAATCTGGTGGAACTACAGGGTGGAGTTTTTGATATATCAATTGATGGGGATCTTTTCAGAGTTGATATAACATTTCCACTTGCAAAATAATTTTAAATTTTGAGTCACTTTGTGAAAATTATGGGACATACTAATGCTCGCAAAGTGGCTCGTTTTGGGACTTTGAAAGGCATTAAAAAAATAGTTAAAAATATCTATAAAAATTGCTTGACAAAGTAGGGGTGCATCACTATAATAGGAAAAGTGCTGTTGAGAAATCAACAGAAACGAAATGGGGTCTTAGCTCAGCTGGGAGAGCATCTGCCTTACAAGCAGAGGGTCACAGGTTCGAGCCCTGTAGGCCCCAATATGGCGGGATAGCTCAGTTGGCTAGAGCATACGGTTCATACCCGTAGTGTCGAGGGTTCGAATCCCCCTCCCGCTATATATAACACCTACCGGGGTGTGGCTCAGCTTGGCTAGAGCGCTTGATTTGGGATCAAGAGGTCGCAGGTTCGAATCCTGTCACCCCGACTCGGATGTTAAATGACTTGACATCCAAAACAAAATTTTATATCATTTAGTAGCTGTAAGTCGCAGTTATTAGACTTAATGTCATGCGGGTGTAGTTCAGTGGTAGAACACCAGCCTTCCAAGCTGGATATGTGGGTTCGATTCCCATCACCCGCTTTTAGACTGTCATTTAGATGGTCATATGTGTCCGTAGCTCAGCTGGATAGAGCAACGGCCTTCTAAGCCGTGGGTCGGGGGTTCGAATCCCTTCGGGCACAAATTTGCAGCTTCGATGAAGCTGCTATTTTTCAAGATTGCACATGCAATCTGCACTGTGGTGGGTATGGCGCAGTTGGCTAGCGCGCCAGATTGTGGCTCTGGAGGCCGAGGGTTCAAGTCCCTCTACCCACCCTTTTTTTTATAAAAGGATTAATCCTGATATTAGCTGGATCATTCAGCGATATGCAGAAATTAACATTGGGCTATCGCCAAGTGGTAAGGCACAGCACTTTGACTGCTGCATTCGTTGGTTCGAATCCAACTAGCCCAGATTTAATCATTATGTGCCACTAGCTCAGTCGGTAGAGCACTTGACTTTTAATCAAGTTGTCGGGGGTTCGATTCCCCCGTGGCACACTATATAAGCGGATATGGCGGAATTGGCAGACGCGCTAGATTTAGGTTCTAGTGGGGAATCCCGTGCAGGTTCAACTCCTGTTATCCGCACTAAGTTATTAATCAGCTCATTTTGTAATAAGATGAGTTTTTTTTATTTCTTTTAAGCGTTATTTTTTAATGGTTTGTAAACAGTCAGACCTCTCATCCTGTTTCATCTTGTTTTATTATATGTTATTTAGTACAACATATGAATGTTGTACAAAATGTTGTACATAAAATAGTTTATTGTCTTATAACTGATAGAATTATCTGTCTTTTCATATTTCCCCAAAAGAAATATTTACACTTTGATGTTTATATGTATGAGACGTTTTCTGGGGCTAAATAGGATATTTTAGCTTTACACTTATATATTTATACATTTATTTGTGTTTGGATTGAAAATTAGGCTTCTAGGATGCCTCTCAGAGCATTATTGTAAATGATACTATAAAAATGTCGTAAAGTGGAAAATAGAAATGTCGTTTTCTACTAAGAGTGATATCCTTTTCCTGAAGGTGTTGTTTCTTTTCCATCATCTATTCCATTTCTGTCAACTAATTTTGGCGTTACATCCGATGGAAATAATAATGAGGGATCGTTAGGAAATTCATCAAATGGTGGAAAGGAATCTTCATACTCAAGCGAGTGGGTAGATGGAAAGTGGTACAATGCAGATGGATCACAGACTTATGGACCAACAATGTCTTGAAAGTCAAATGGTCAAGGTTGGTGGATAGAGGAAATCTTGATATTGACAATTCTCTGCAGAAAACGGTTTCTGTTCTATCTGCCATTGAAGTGCTTCAGTGGAATAAAAAAGATCTTCAAAGAATGATAGAAAATGAAAATCATAAAAAGCAAAAAGAACAATCAATTAACAGGAATAAAAATGAGATATCATAGGAAATAGATATAGATTTTATTGTGCAATTGAGAAAAAATAATAAATGTAATTTATGAAATGTTATACGAAATTAACATAATGTATTGAAAAACTATGAACCTTCAAAAGTGTTGCGCTTTTGTTGCGGTCTGGTTGATATAATGTTTTATGTGTTTGATACAAGTGTAGTTTTAATAGATTTATTGAGACAGAAAGGGATTGACACATATGAATTATAGATTAAACTCAATACATACATGCATAGGGCGTTCTCCGTCCTTTTATCAGTGTGCGGAAAATTAAAGCATCCGATGATGACTTACGGAACAGTACCGTAGGTTATTGTCGGGTGTTTTTTGTTTTAAATCATTTCATTTCTGGTAATTAGTAAGCCAAAATGAAAGATGTAAACTAAGTAACAAAGTAACAAAAACAGAACATGATACCAAAGCGGGAGAGATATAACAGACGGTATCATGCAATAAAAAAGTAAAGGAGAGTGATGTGTTTATGAATCAAAAAAAGAAATCTGGAAGAAAGGTGATAAGCTATGTGCTGGCACTGGTGATGGTGTTTAGTACATTTACCGGTATTGTTCCCGGAACGAGTAAGACGGCGTATGCGGCGGAGCAAAAAGTGACCTTCACAGCTGCAGGAAAAAAAAATGGGATAACTGTATCGCCAACTTTGTACACTAACGGAGCCTTTTTTGTCAATAATAGAGGTAATGTGAATAAAGTGTACATATATTCAAGTAATTATAACATTACCAAGCTAGTGCTTACTGATAGAAAACTGTATAGTGGCCATTGGGGCGCTTCCTACCTTGGAGCATCAGCAGGTAATGTAAGTTTTAGCGGTGATACGATGACGGTTACCGGTATTAATGCAAAAACGGTTATCATACAAGGGGAAAATCAATTATATGCCGCTATCAGTTCAATTGACGTATACTACGACGTTCCTGACGGATATAGTGTGACCATCAATCCGGGCAGCGATATGACCAAGACCGATGGTTCCGGTGCTGCATCTCAGACCGGTGTGACCGGTGCGATAACAGACGTGGTTTATACTGCAAATGACGGGTATTATTTCCCAACAGACTATACCGTTGCGGAAGATAATGGAATTAAAGTAACACGCGATAGCTATACACAGATTACAGTTTCCGGTACACCGACCGCTGATGCTGCAATTACACTTACAGCACCTACGGAAAAGACAACACCGGATGCACCTACGACAGTTAAAGCATTTGACTGTACAACAGCAGATAATAATGACGGAAAGCTTACAGGCGTTACAACCGACATGGAATATAAGAAGTCAGATGCTACTGAATGGACGGCTGGAACAGGCAGTGACATCACAGGTCTTGTTCCTGGTACTTACTATGTGCGCGTAAAGGCGACCGATACGACCCTTGCTTCTGATAATCAGGAACTTACGATAGCGAGTTATCTCACTGTAGCAAAGGAAGCCGCAAAGGGAGAACTTGCAACATATAGAAGTGGCAAGGCTGACAGTGACTATGATGAAGAAGGAGTAATAGCATTAAATACAGCTAAGACAAACGGAGATACAGCAATCGAAGCTGCTACAACAACAGAGTCGGTAGCAACAGCACTGCAAAATGCCAAAGATGCCATTGATGCAGTCAAAACTAAAGCACAGAAAGATCAAGATGCGGCAGATGCAGTAATCGCAAAGATCAACGCACTTCCTGCAACTGACGCAATCACATCTGCAAATAAGGATGCAATCGAAGCAGCAAGAAAGGCATACGATGCACTTACAGCTGACCAGAAGAAGCTGGTTGATACAACTACACTTAAGAAGCTGACTGATGCAGAAGCAGCCCTTACTGCAGCTGAAGAATCAGAGAAAGCTGCAGCGGAAAAGAAAGCAACAGATGAGGCTGCAGCAAAAGCGGTAACAGATAAGATCAACGCTCTTCCATCAAGCGATAAGGTGTCAATTACAGATAAAGAAGCAATCGAAGCAGCAAGAAAGGCATACGATGCACTTACAGCTGACCAGAAGAAGCTGGTTGATGCAACTACACTTAAGAAGCTGGTTGATGCAACTACACTTAAGAAGCTGACTGATGCAGAAGCAGCCCTTACTGCAGCTGAAGAATCAGAGAAAGCTGCAGCGGAAAAGAAAGCAACAGATGAGGCTGCAGCAAAAGCGGTAACAGATAAGATCAACGCTCTTCCATCAAACGATAAGGTAGCAACTACAGATAAAGATGCAATTGAAGCAGCAAGAAAGGCATACGATGCACTTACAGCTGACCAGAAGAAGCTGGTTGATACAACTACACTTAAGAAGCTGACTGATGCAGAAGCAGCCCTTACTGCAGCAGAGAACAAGAAGGATGAAGCTCTAGGAAACAACTATTCATCTGAGTGGGTAGATGGACTTTGGTACAATGCAGATGGTACTCAGACTTATGGATATAAGGGCTCATGGAAGACAAATGGATTTGGCTGGTGGTACGAAGCTGAATCAGGCTGGTATCCAGTAGCTACATGGCAGAAGATAGACGGTAAGTGGTACTATTTCGATGCAGAAGGTTATATGGCTTCAAACGAGTGGATTGGAGGATATTGGCTCAGCGGAAATGGTGCTTGGGAATATGAGTATATCGGAAGCTGGAAGACCAACGGAACAGACTGGTGGTATGAAGATACATCAGGTTGGTATCCTGTATCACAGTGGCAGAAGATAGATGGCAAATGGTATTATTTCGGAAGCGACGGAATAATGCTTACAGATCAGTATATCGGTGAGTACTGGGTAGGAAGCGATGGCTCATGGCAGTAATACCTATACTGGTTGAAAAAAAGTTATTATTGTTTCATAAACATTAACCCTAAGGATTCGTCGGTGTTCATTAGAATGCCGGCGGATCCGTTTTTTTTTCTGTTTTGAATTCTTTATTCAAATGATGAGTTAGTGTACACTTTGCATCATTATAATATTTAATTATATGAAATAAGATGAAAGAAGGATTTGAAGACTTCCCTTATATAATAATGATTTGTAACAGGATACAACAAGATGTAACTGACTACAGTTTCCCCCCATAAGTAACAAAATACCTTCTCCAAAAGAGCTTACCTACCCCGGTAAGCTCTTTTACTTTGTAGAGTTTTTGCCGTAGTGTAGCGTTTAAGTTGATATAATTATATTTCAATGTTTTTGATAGTGTACACATTAGTGTACACTTTTATTTTTTTGGTTGATTTTGTCCCCCTAAAGTAAATTACTTTAGGGGGATTGTTTTATAACTTGGATTGTTTTTTGATATATTCGCTCAAAGCTGCTCTAGATATCCTGTAATTTCCCCTGTCATTTATCCTAAACCCTTTTAGTTCATTGTTATTAAGCAATTGATAAACAGCATTTTTTCCTGATCTAAGAATTTTAGCGACTTCTGATACAGAGAGAATATCTGTGATTTCATTTTCTGTGTACATTTTTTGATCCTCCTTATAATTTATATTTTTTTTACTAAGTTTAATAACATATATGTAATCCAGATGTTTTTAGATGTATTTGAATATATTTGGATGAATAAACTTAGAAAGGAGGGAAGAAATATGTATTACGCGCTAAATGGTAAAAATGGAGTTGGTGTATTCGATGATTACGGAAAGCTTTATAAAAATCTGAATTATATATTTAAGCCAAGAGTCAAAGGTTTTGATAGTTATAGTGAAGCTTTAGACTATGCACTATTACTTTACGATGAGGCACAGAATGATTTTGATTGTAAATTTGATCCGGATGATGTGATGGATATGCAAATCAATTATTTTTATTACAAGAATCAAATACGAAAGAAACACCTTGAAAAATATCATGGTATTTAATATTTCAAGCCGCGAGATTGTTTATTTCGCGGTTTGAACCATTTTTGAGTTGGTTATTATGAATGTTTCTACAGATGATAGAGGAATCTTCCAGTGTCTACCAATTCTAAGTGCTTCGATTTTTGATGAGTTAAGCAGCGCATATGCTGTATTGCTGGATATATTAAGTATGTCGCAAAGTTCGCTTACTGTAAGTAATTCAAGATTAGAATTATACATATTTGTTACCTCCCAAAATATTTTATTATTACTATGTTTTGGGAATAATTATTAAAAACTTTTAATGGGAAAGGAGATGAATATATTTGAAGGAACAAAGAAAAAAGCAGATCCAGAGAAATAAAGACAAGCATCAAAAAAAGGCTATTGTCATGTTAGATATTCTTATTAATGAAACTAAAGAAAAGAAAACTTCAGATATGTTGAAAGCAATAAGAAACGAGGTTGCTAAATTATGAGAGAGATGGACTTTAGAATATCTCATCTTAATACGCAGAAGAATTTAGAAGGTATAAAAATATATAATTACAGAGATTTTGATAATGTACGTGATTTTGTAAAATGTATTTCTACTGGTTATCAAGGCAGAAAACCTATTGAGGTATATCAATATGGATTGATAGATACTAATCCTGATGCATTGGTTGAGAGTATACAGCAATCAGCAGATTTATTTTCAAAAAACACTGGAATTCTGTTAAGGGGTCTTTTTGTTCAGATTGATAAAGTTTGCATTAATGATTCTGCAATTATCAAATCTCTTGCTAATGAGTTTGCTAAGTATATACTTTATAGAGGTTTCATACTTAAGTATATAATATATGATATGGATTCATATTTTGTGATTATATATTTGATAAATCCAATCAATTATGTAGATGGCTCCAAATATAAAACCAATAATACAGATGTGTTAGAAGATGAGTATAGATGTTTATGTCAATGTGTCAATTATATAAGAGGGAACTGCACAGAATATGATTTTTCAACCTTGGAAACGTATCCGTTACCATATTAGCGTATGTTGGTTGAAATAAAATTTGAACGCATTTATATATTGTAATTATTCTGTGCTAATAATGATTAAATTGATATATTATTATTTGTTATTAACATATAGATAAATGCGAATTAATTATAGATGGTGATATATGGGATAGGAGTGGCCGAAAAGATAAAGGAAAACAAATGAGGATTTAGTATAGTCTATACGATGACACATAAGTGTAGATAAAGAAATATAACAAGATATGATTACTTTTACTTCAAATTATTGGACACGAGGAAAATGTATTACAAAACACGTATCTTGTTATATATTAGGAATTTAGTTCATGTAATATTATTTGCGTAGAAAATAATATTACATGAACTATTTTTATAATCTGCTTTTATAACAAAAAGCTTAGATTAGAAAGGATTAGTAATATGAACAATAAGAAGATTAGAAAAGATAATAATATATCTATTAGATGTTCTGATAAAGATAAAGAACAGATATTTGAATTAGCTAAAAAAGAAGATAAATCTTTTTCAGAATATGTTCTATCTTGTTGTATTCCTGATAAGGAAAAAGATCGTTTAGAAATGATTAACCATAGAAAAAGGATAGGATTTATTAATCAGATGAATCATTTATTAGACGAATTTGACAAAATGGGTTCTCAAAATGTTCTGAATTCATTGAAATCATTGATTAAAAATGAGGAGGATGATTTACGTGCCAGTATTAAAGAACTTAGGTAGTCCTTATACAAAGAATAAATATACTAATGACGTTGACTCATATTATAAGAGTGAAGATTCTGTTGAAAAAGTTATTAGATACATTACTAGAACGAGAAAAAATGAAAATAGAATAGATGAACTTATTAGTATTGGAGGATGTGGAGTATTAACTAATAATGGAGTGGAAGAAATCATATATCAATTTAATCAAACTCAACTGATATATGATTTAGATAATCGTGGTGGACGTAGATTATATCACGAAACTTATTCTTTTAGTGATGAAGAAATATACGCGATTGGTGACATTAGTCTTCTAGATGAAATAGCATTTGAGATTTGTAGATATTATTACCTTCAAGGATATGAAGCAATATATGCAATTCATTATAGTGAGGAGAAGCATTTTCACATTCATATAGTTCATAATTCAATAAATTTTCTTACTGGTAGGAAATATCAACAACATTGGAACGACTTAATATATAAGGAAATGGATTTCTTTAATATAGTATGTCGTGTATATAACAAATCAAATACTATTAGAAGAACTAACAATGTACCAATTATACCATTATATTTCTATACCAAACGCAACAAAGGGATACCTATAGAAAATGATAGATATAATGCGTATAAAGATTATCGATATGGATATATCGCTGGCTAAGCAATCATTAATAGTTAATCGAAGGAGCTTACTAATATGAATAATCAGGATAATGTTGATAAAGAGATGGATAAGATTAAAAAGGAGTTACTAATATCTCTAGAGTGTAATCTTTTAATCATGCAATTGTATATATTAGATTCTCAATCTGAAAACGAAGATTATATAAAGCTACCTAAAGAAATGGCAAAGAGGATATCGTCAGTTCTTGAGGTATATCAATTTATGGAATAATAGAAGGAGAGTAGTATGCTGGCAGAAGTAATTGATCTGTTGACTCAGATATTGGAACAAATGATAGAAGATAGTGAAGATAGGAATGAAATGAAAGAGGATATTGCAACTATAAAGGAACTACTAAAGAAACAATCGGATTATATATAGTTCTTTAAGCGACTATAGTTATTTTACATACTGTGTCTATAATAGTTAATGTAGTTCAAGAGTACAATTGGAGGCTTAGAAAAATGGACGACTATATAGATGCAGTTCGAACAGGACGAAATATAAAAAAGTATATTAAGCAGAGTGGATATACAGTAAAAGAAATACAGATTTTTTTAGGGTTTAAATGTCCACAATCCATTTATAGGTGGCTAGATGGATCCTCATTGCCGACGATAGCACACTTATACATGTTAAGTTTATTGTTTGATGTGTATATAGAGGATATGCTAGTGCTTAATGAGATGGTCGTATCTAAGCAGCTTATTAGTTTTGCAAGGTATATAAGCGAAGAATAGACTTCTTTGTTCTTCATTAAGGGTTTTTATAGTATCGATCACACTTAACGTAAATAGGACTGGTCCATTCGTTCCAGTGAGTGTGTGAAAGATTTTCTGTAAATAAGATATCCTAAGATAATTGACGAGCTGTATGGCGGTAAGATTACCGTTGTCCAGCTCGTTTTGACTATACCTAATCCCATTGATTTCGTCAAGAATTATGATAAAATTGATATATAATTATATTCTAACACTCAGACAACGTCAATTGATAAAGGACAATTAAATATTCACATTCATGTTTATGCGTATGATGTTATTGATAAGATGTTTAAAAGTGTGATAAAATTTATTTATAGATTAACAGTATATATGTGTTATTTTGAAACGAATTCAAAACAAAGATGTAACTTATAAACTGCAAACTTTTTGATTGAAAGAATTGTATATTTTAGTAAAATCATGGAAACGTGATGACACAAAGCTATAGGGACTGTAAAATGTCAGCCAGTTGCAATTTATGTATTATCAGATTGGCTGGAGGAGTTGTATCTGATTTTTTTATTTATAGGTGCTTAAGAGAGAAAACTATAAGAATAGGACTTCCTAATAGGACATAGTAATTTTGATAGGAGTGTCGTGATAAATATACTTGAGAGGGTAAGGTATGAATAAGAAAAAATTATTGATTATTTTTTTAGTTGTTACACTTTCAGGATGCGGAGCTAAAGAAGATAATACAATTACGGAAGCATCAACAGAGATATCACCAGAAACAACAACAGAAGTAATCACAGAAGCGATTACTGAGGCTACACCTGAGGATGCATTATTGGATTTTGAGGAAGAGCATAGTGAAGATGATATTAAAAAGAAAGGTAAAAGTGAAGATGCGATTTTGACATTTGATGATAAAATATGTCTTTATAATGATGAAAAGTTTACTGTTAATCTCAAAGGATTATTCCAAGAAAGAAATAATACTGATGGAGAAATCATAGTTGATAAAGGAATACTGTTAGATGTTACAAATAATACGAATAATAAATGCATGTTTAATTTAGAGGATTTATATTTGGGAGATGAAGGCGCAATATGCATAATTAAGAGTGGAAATGAAGGGCCGTCGCCAGGAAAAACTCGAGAGTATTCATTTTATATAAATAGAGATACACAAACATCCGAAAAAATCCTTGATAAACTTAATGAACTGTCTGACTTAAACGGAGAATTTAGCTTTGAAATATACTCTGATGATGAGTCATATATTGATCTAGACAAAAGTTACAATGTATCATTTTCATTAATAGAACACAAAGATGAGATTAATAATATAGTTGATGAAAATATAGATTATGAGTATACAGGGTTTAGTTTTACGGATGAAAAAGAGGGACAGGCTGATTTAACCAATTTTGATATTTTAGGTAAATGGTATTCACTTAGGGGTAATGTTAAGGAGGAGTATGCCTTTTTTAATGAAGATGGTACTATATCGTATGGTGATAAAACAAAATGTACTTGGGAATTAAAACCAGAAAAGAAATGTGTATATCTATATTTTCCTGATTATGATTGGGGAGGCGATTATGCAATAAATGAATATAATGGATATTATATTATTCAATTGGAAGATATTACTTTTGTGAGACCAGAGAATTATGATGATTACATAGAGTCAGTTGAATAGATTTTTAACTGCATGCAGCGATAAGGCGTTACGGGTAGAAATACTTGTGGCGCCTTTTTGACGCAATGAATGGCAGAAAGGATAATAGATGAAAATAAATTAATTAAAAAAGTAGAAGATATTATAAAGTATAATGCCTTGAAATAACTGTTTAATGTATGATTCTCGCATAAATAGAATAGAGGACGGGGTGATTTTTCGTCCTCGTTAATTACTGATTATCTATTGAAGACTTAAGCTTATCGATAATCGCTTGATCGAATTGCTCGTTGGCTAGAGCGTGTTCCATCCAAAGCTTCAGGGAATCGACTGTTAGTGACAGCTTTTCAAGCCTATCCTGAATGGACAAAAAGTCTGGCAGTTCATCTTCAGTAAGCGTACCATCCTCCGCAATCTCAATAAGTCTTTCCTTCTGTTTATTTAGAGAATTTATTGAGGCAAGTATGCCTAAAGATATTTCTGAAAGTGTAGAAAGTTTGACTTCTGGAACATATTCTTGACCAATTCTACAATCATGAGAACAATAATAATTGCATAGCCCCGGTTTTTTATAGGCTTCTGCCATAGCAACAACATCCTCTGGATGGATCATTACTTTTTCGTTTTCGAATTTCTCGATTTGGTATTCAGAGATAAATCCCATTTTTTCGCTAGCTTCTGCTCTGGTGAGACCGGCCTCTTCGCGACTTCTAAAATAAATATTCTTATTTTCTTTAATTGACTTTCTTCCCATAGCCTTACCTCATCCTTCTCATAAGATAATCCTATTATACCTAAGGGGAATTGGTTTGCAAAGAACAGCGTTGAATATATTTGCCCAAAAAGCAAATTAAAACATAGCAAGTTGCTAATTCTCATATGTATATTACGATCCACAAACAATAAAATTAAGACATCAAAAGGGAAGTGATGGAGGTAAAGTATTATGACAGTAAGGGAAAGAATTGCTCTTTGCAGAGTTATAGAGAAGATTGACAGACATGAGTCATATTCAAAGAATATAGGCATTTCCAATGAATCCAAGTTTAAGGGAAAGAAATGCTTTAAGCCTGTTAATAAATGCAAAGATAACAAATAAGACAATATATTATCATTCTGCAAATGGTCTTCTCCTGTTAGGGATGGTAATCTACAATTTGAATAGGCATTTGGACTGCGCAAGTAGGAGAAAATGTTAGATCAGCTTGCAAAAATTCTCCTTTATTAAGTTACCAATTCCAGCTGACCGTTCAAGTGCTTCTAGGCTGGGATAGATCATTCATAGTTATACCTCACGAAGAGACCTCTGAAGTAATTCAGAGGTCTCTTTTATGTTGCATAATATGCAAATTAAGAGTTTTCAACCTGCAGTGTTGGTTATGTATTGTCAATGCTTGTTTTCGTATAATCATATCAATAAATATAGGAACAACAAAGACAGGAAAGAAGGTGGTAGATATGTTAACTGAAGATATAACTGGAATTTGTAGAACGTCTATAAATACAAAAGAAATTAATTCTTTTGAAAAGTATAGGTCTAAATGATGCTGCTAAGATAACAGCAAATGGGAAAGGGAGGATAGAAAAATGAAGAAGACAAATAAAAGAATTATAAGAAGAATGATAGCGGTAACATTAAGTGTGATGATGACAGTTACATTAATTAATCCAATGCAGGTTCATGCAAATGGGATAGAAGATTTCTGGGATGAGGTTATTATTATAAGCGAAGGTGCTTTAGAAGGGTATGAGGCATCAGTAATATCTAGAATGGCGGGGAGAGCTGGGGCATCAACGATAAATGGTGCTAAGGGAATAGCCTTTGAGATCTTATATATGGATTCTGAAAATCTAGCAAATGCATTTTGGATTTTTAAACCAGAAACAGTGATTCAACTTTCGGAGTCATCCATCGATGAAGTGGCTGATTTGGTAGTATACAATACTGAGAATGAAGTGGTTGGATTAATTCAGTGCAAGGATTGTGTTTCCCCAGCTGGAATTAGAAATATACTTGAACAGGTTTCGAGTGGAAAATATGATACTGCAGAATTGGTTGGAACATCTGATTGTGCAAGTGCATTTAACAAAGCGGCTGAAAAACTCGGCATAGAAGCAAGAATGATTGATTCAGGAATATCAGATGAAGTTGCAAAACAGATAGCAGAAAAATCGTTTGGGGTTTCAATTAAAAGTATAATCGAAAAAGTATCTTCTAGTTCATCTATAGGAGCTGCTGTGGGTGGAGTTTCATCCTTTGTCGAATCAAAGATTAACGGAGATAGTGATGCTACAACACTTGGTAATGTTACAACAGGATTAGCAAATGGTGCAGTATCAACGGCAGCAGGAACAGTAACTGGTGAACTTGTAACAGCTGGATTTGTTACAATAGGTGCATCTGGAGCAATAGCAACTGTAGCCGTATTTGCAGCAGTAATAATTGCTGGCACGATTGTATATACAGTAATAGAAAAAGCGGAAGAAAAATATAACGTAAAAGAAACTCTTTCGAATGCTTATGACACGGGACTTACAGTAGTAGCGGATGCATATGTAGATTGCGAAGATGCTGCACAAGATGGAATTGAGCCTGTAAAAGAAAACCTAAGCGTTGCAAAAGATAAGTTTGTTACAAGGGCAGGTGACACAGTGGGGTTCTATAAAAATGTATTAAATTTGGGTAAGTTTAAAAAGTAATGATATCATTTGTATATTATAGATTTTTAAAAGTATGATAGATGTCATTTTATAAAGAAATTGTATTTTTGGGAGTAGCGCATATGCTACTCCCATTTATTTATGTATTAGATGTTGTTCCGTTTATGGTAGTAAGGATTTGTGGTATAATAAATGATGAATCTTGTTATATAGAATGATACGTATTGTGTATCATTAATAAGGGGGTATATATGGGTAAGGTTCAGTCAGAATATGATGTAGAGATTAAGTTTATTGAAAAACTAGAAAGTATTGGCTACGAGTTTATTGAATTAAAGAATTATGATGATGTAATAGCCAACTTTAGGAGTAAATTGATAGAGTTTAACTCCTCTAAATTAATCGAGGCCAAGGGTACTGCTGAATTATCAGATTCTGAGTTCAACAGAGTGCTTATCTATATAGATAATAAGAGCGTATATGAATCAGCGAAGATATTAAGAGATAAATATATTCTTACATTAGACAATGGAAAAACTGTATATCTTGATTTCTTTTCTTTTGATACCGATAGAAATATCTATCAGGTTTCGCATCAGATAACTATGGACAAGGATCATAAGGATGATGTCTTATATAAAAACAGATACGATGTTACTGTTTTTATTAATGGACTTCCTCTTGTCCAGATAGAATTAAAAAGACCAGGAATAGAAATAAACGAGGCTATTAATCAGATCAACAGATATAGAAGATTCTCATTTAGAGGAATCTTTAGATATCTGCAACTTTTTGTTGTGTCAAACTCCGTTCAGACAAAGTATTTCTGTAATGAAAATGAAATGGAAGATGGAACATATAATCCTATACTTAAGAGTTTGGTGTTCTTTTGGACTGATGAAAACAATAAGAGAATAAATACACTGGATGCTTTTACAGCTGAGTTCTTTAGAAAGGCATCTATTACAGAGATGCTTGATAAATATATGGTTATTAAGAGTACTGAGCCTGTTTTAATGGTTATGAGGCCTTATCAGATATATGCCGTTAAAGCTGCCAAGAAACGTGTTCTAGAGGCAAATCAGAATGGCTATGTGTTTGCTTGTACAGGATCCGGAAAGACGTTGACAAGCTTTAAACTGGCTCAGATATTAAGAGATGAGTCCAGAGTAGACAAAGTGGTCTTTCTTATTGATAGAAAAGATTTAGATGATCAGACAGTAGATGAATATAATTCTTTTGAAAAAGACTGCGTTGATAATTCTGACACTACCTATGTACTTGTAAAGCAGCTTAAACAGGACGACAGAAAGCTTATAGTCACTACTATACAGAAAATGGCTAATGCTGTTAAAAATAGTAAATACGCGCAGCTAATGGATCAATACAGGGATAAGAAGGTCGTATTTATTATCGATGAGTGTCATAGATCTCAGTTTGGAAGAATGCATGCTGATATTGAAAGACATTTTGAAAATGCAAACTATATAGGATTTACGGGAACTCCGATATTTGAAGCAAATAAAGGCGCAGCAAAAAGAACTACAGCTGATCTATTTAATGCTGGAAGTAAGCTTGATGCCTGCCTTCATAAGTATATGATCAAGGATGCTATTGCAGATGGTAATGTACTTAGATTTTCTGTGGAATATCAACGTACTATCTTTGCACATCAAATAGCTGCTAAGGGCATTGATCCAGAGCAGATTGAGGATCCGGAATACTGCAAACGCCATAAAATAGATATTGATAATCTGTATCACGCTGATGAAAGAATACAGAAAATAGCTAAAGATATATTTGATCATCACGAACAGCACGTACATCCTCAGGGAAAAGATATCTATACAGCTTTATTTGCAGTTGATTCTATTAAGACACTTGGAAAGTATTATGATGCCTTCAAGGAATTAAATGCGAAGATGCCGGAAGATAAGAGATATAAGGTTGCTGCTATCTTTAGTTATGGTGTAAACGAAGATATGGATGATGGGGCCGATGAGCATTCGGCTGAGCTTCTTTCTCGAATAATGGATGATTATAATGAGATGTTTGGTACTACGTATGCTTTAGATACATTCGATGGTTATAGAAAAGATATAGCTAAAAGAATGAAACAGAAGAATCTGCCACAGGTTGATATACTTCTAGTAGTCAATATGATGCTTACTGGTTTTGATGCTAAGCCGCTTAATACATTGTATCTGGATAAGAACCTTGTATGGCATTCTCTTGTTCAGGCATACAGTAGAACGAATAGAGTAGATAAGAAGACTAAACAATTTGGTCAGATAGTCTCATACAGAAATATCAAGAAGTGGCAGGATGATGCACTTACTTTATTCTCTGGTGATGGAGATCCTAATGAGTATCTGCTTGAGAACTACGAATATTATGTTCAGAAATGGGTTAATCAGGTTCCTGTACTTAGAAAGATTACTCCAACAGTAGATGAAGCAGGTCAATTACAGAATGAAGATGAGATAAGAATGTTTATTCTTGCTTTTAGAACCCTTGTAACGATTCTTGCTACACTCAAGACATTTAGCAAGTTTGACTGGGCTGATCTTTCTGTTGTTCTTGATGAAGATGAGTTTGAGGGTTATAAGAGCTGGTATATGTATTATAGGGATCAGTCAATAAAGGATAATCCTAAGATTCCTGTTCCGGTAGATGTTGATTTTGATATTGAACTTGTTAGAACTGACAGAATAAATGTTGTATACATCTTAAATCTTCTAAAGGCTGCTAAGAATGCTAAGGAATTGACTGAAGAACAGATTCAGGCAAATATTGATCTGATTCTTAGAGAGATTGAAAGGTCCGATAATGAATCTCTTAGAGCTAAGCAGGATGTGATGAAGGAGTTTATTGAAACAAGGTTCTATGAACTTCCGGAAGAAGCTGATATACAGCAGGCTTATGAGGAGTTTGAAAGAGAGAGACTTCAAGCAGAAATAGAAAGTTTCTCTTATGAGAATGATATTGAGGTTAGTATAGTAACAGATATATTTACAGATTATAGTTTCAGTGGTGGCATTTCGGATGAGAGTATTCGAAAGAGGCTAATGTCATATCACTTAGGATTATTAAAGATTACAAAGCTTACAAAGGATATTAAGGGCTTTGTTATAAATACATATAACAAATATAAAGCAGAGGGTGAGTAATGGGTGAGAAAAATACACCAAAAATAAGATTTCCAGGTTTTACTGATTCTTGGGAACAGCGTAAGTTGGGAGAGGTGTTTAAGCAGACATCTAATTTCGTAAATCCCAGTGATGATAATATTGAGTTATGGAGTCTTACTGTAGAAGACGGATTGACTCCAAAATCAGAAAGATATAATCGTGAGTTTCTTGTGAAGAAAGATGATAACTTCAAAGAGGTACGACCAGGAGATATAGTCTACAACCCAATGAATATGACATTAGGGGCTGTTGGATATAATGGAATGGCTAAAAGTGTTGCTGTTTCGGGTTATTATACAACTATGATTGCTAGAGAAAATTATGATTCTTATTACATCAATACATGGTTGAAAAGTCCCCAAGCGATTTTATTATATAGGACATATGCAACAGGTTCCTTGATTGAAAAGCAAAGAGTACAGTTTCCGACGCTTTCAATAATACCTGTATTATTTCCAAAATATGAGGAACAAAAGAGGATTGGGGGGGTTTTTGCAAACCTCGACAATCTTATCACCTTTCATCAGCGTAAATTAGAAGAAATTAAAGAATATAAGGCTGGAATGCTACAGAGGATGATCCCTAAAAATGGAGAAAATGTTCCGGAGATAAGATTTCCTGGGTTTACTGACGCTTGGGAACAGCGTAAGTTATCAGATGAGTTTTCAGATTTCATTGTACCGATGAGAGATAAGCCCAAGGAATTTGGAGGTAATATTCCCTGGACTCGTATCGAAGACATAGAAGGGAAGTATCTTAACGGATCCTTGTCTGACCAATATGTTACAGAAGAAACTGTACAAAAGATGAATTTGAAGATTATCCCAAAAGATTCATTGATAGTTTCATCAAGTGCTACATTTGGTGTGGTTGCCATAGTTACGCAGGATTTAATAACAAATCAGACTTTTATTGGTTTGGTTCCAAATGAAAAAGAAACATTAGATTACTGGTATGCATACTTCTATTCGGATGCAGCAAGAAAGTATATGAAACTACAATCTGCTGGTTCGACTATATTCTATATTGCGAGAGAGAGTTTTGAAAATATGCCAATCACTGTTCCTTCGAAGGAAGAAATGATGAAAATTGGAACATATTTTGATAACCTCGACAACCTTATCACTCTTCATCAGCGAAAGCTAGAGGAGATAAAAGAATATAAAAAAGGATTATTACAACAAATGTTTGTTTAAGCACTGTATATCTTTTTATGATTATAGAAAGGATTATTGTAATGAATACCATAGGGAAACTGGAAGAAGTAGATGTTCGAGAGCTTTGGAAACATGAGCAGTATGACTTTTCAAATTGGCTCTCACAAGATGAGAATATTGAATATCTTAATGATATAGTAGGTTTAACTCTTATTGATGTTGATAAAGAAGTTTATGTAGGACCATACCGTTGTGATATTGTTGCGAAAGATGAAACTTCTGGGATTACCGTTATTGTAGAAAACCAGCTTGAAGGAACAAATCATGACCATTTAGGTAAAATAATTACATATGCTTCAGGGTTAGATGCGAAAGTAATGATATGGATCGTTAAAGAAGCAAAAGAGGAACATCGTGCAGCGATTGAATGGCTTAATAATAATACGAATAACGAAATAAGTTTTTTTCTATTAGAAATTCATGCATATAAGATAGGAGATTCAAAACCAGCTCCAAAATTTGAAGTAGTAGAAAAACCAAATGATTTTGTTAAGAGAAGTAAGAAAAACATAGAAAGTGGAGAATTAAATAAGAGTCAGGGAGAAAGATTAAACTTTTGGGAACAGTTTAATCAGATTGTAATAAGTCGAGGAAAACCATTTAATCTTAGAAAACCTACAACTGATCATTGGTATGATGTGGCTATGGGTACAAGTGATGCGCATATTGCTATAGATTTAGTTAATAAAGATGGAAGAATAGTTGTTGAATGTTATATTAATGATAATAAGGAATTATTTGATTCTTTTGAATCTCATAAAGAGGAAATTGAAAATGAACTCGGGTTTTCGTTGATTTGGGATAGGCTTGATGGGAAGAAGGCATCTCGAATTAAGTATCGTATTCAAGGACTTAATTTTGATGACCATTCTAACTATAACGATCTAATGAATAAAACCATAGATGTAGTAATAAAAATGAGAGATACATTTAAAAGATATTTATAAACAAATTTTCGGCAGCCTAAAGTGATACATGGAGGATTTAATAGAATGGCAATAGATACAAATAAAGTGCAGAGTCAAGCGGCAGAGCTTTCATCTACGTGTTGGCAGATCGCTAATGATCTTAGAGGTGGTATGGATGCTTCTGAGTTTAAAAACTACATTCTTGGTACTATCTTTTATAGATACCTTTCTGAAAGAACGGAAATGTATATGCAGGAGATACTTCAAGAGGATGGCCTTTCTTATGAAGAGGCTTTTGCTAATGCTGATTTCAAGCCTATTGTAGAGCAGTGGAGCATAGAACATTTAGGATATATTATAAAGCCAGAAAATCTCTTTAGAGAGCTTTCAAGGAAGATAACTAAGCCTAAAGATGAGAATGATAAGTTTTCTGTTGAAGATTATGAAAGAGCTATAGGTGATCTTACCGGCTCGACTCTTGGACACGAATCGGAGGCAGCCTTTTCTGGATTGTTTGATGATGTCAGACTTCAAGATACAAGGCTTGGAGATACTGTATCAGAGAGAACTTCAACCATAGGAAGTGTTATATCAAGAATAGCGGAACTTGATATGGATCTTCAGAATCACGAGTTTGATGTTCTCGGTACGGCTTATATGATTCTGATAGGTCTATTCCAATCAAATGCCGGTAAAAAAGGTGGAGAGTTCTTTACGCCAGTAGGACCATCAACTTTATGTGCAACATTAGCTACTGTTGGACTTGATGAGGCTAAAACAGTTGGTGACTGTACTTGTGGTAGTGCTTCAATGCTTCTTGATGTACAGAAACACCTTACAACTGGAAAGGTTGGACATTTTTATGGACAGGAGAACAATCCTACTACATACAACTTGGCTCGTATGAATATGCTCATGCACGGTGTTGATTACCAGAACTTTACAATTTGTAAGGGAGACACCATTTATAACGATACTTATGGCGATGTCAAGATGACCGTTCAGGTATGTAATCCACCATATTCTTTAAAATATGATGCTAATCCGGCTTTATTAGATGATCCTAGATATTCTGGTGTAGGTAAACTAGCTCCTAAGAGTCACGCTGATTATGCTTTTGTACAGCACATGATTTATCACATGGATGATACTGATGGAAGAGTAGCAGTTCTTCTCCCACATGGTGTTCTTTTTAGAGGAGGAGCAGAAGAGGCTATAAGAAAGAATATAGTAAAGGATCTGAATAGGCTTGATGCAGTAATAGGACTTCCTGCTAATTTGTTCCACGGTACGTCTATTCCTGTTTGTATTCTTGTATTGAAGAGTAAGAGAAATGGCAATAGTGATAATATACTATTTATAGATGCAAGCAAGGACTTCATTAAAGGCAAGAATCAAAATGAGCTTTCGGATGAGCATATTGAGAAGATAGTTAATGCTTACAAGGAAAGAAAAGATATCGATAAGTTTTCGCATGTTGCAACTATGGAAGAGATTAAGGCAAATGACTATAATCTAAACATTCCTAGATATGTTGATACAGCAGAAGAGGAAGAAGAAATTGATCTTGATGAAGTTACAGGAAAGATTAAGGATATAGATAAAGAGATAGAAGAAGTATCTAGATCATTAAAGAAATCCTTTGATGAATTGGGGTTAGATTTTCCTTTTTAGATAATCTATATAACCGGTATATTATTTAAGAGACAGTCATTGTTAGGCGAATATGCGGAGATGACGATGAATAGAATTGAATTAAATCCTTGGATGGATTATGAAGAATCAAATGCTAAAGAAATATATAGAGTTTCTAATCAAATATGTAGTATTGTAAAGAAACTAAATAAATTCGGGGTAAGTATTATTATTGAGGTGGATAATGAAACGCTTTTATATAATATTAATATAGTTATTTCTTATTGGACAAAGCATACATATGTGGGCAAAAGAAAGAATGATACTATAAGAACTGCTTTCCAGTCTTTTTTTGTTAATTTATATGAGCTTTTGATTTTTTTTAAATATAATAGTTGTGATTATTATAGTGAGTTGGCAAATAATAGCCTGTATCAAGGAAGGCTGTATAGATATTTAGGACATGGGCATGCTAATGAAGATATACAAAGAAAAATACTTCCAGAATATGATGAGATATATGTGTCTTGGAGTAAAAAATCCCCAAGCCTTTATTTAGAACAAAAACTATATGGAACAATAACTATATTGTC
Organism: Lachnospiraceae bacterium AC2031; assembly: GCA_000687975.1. Taxonomy (GTDB): domain Bacteria; phylum Bacillota; class Clostridia; order Lachnospirales; family Lachnospiraceae; genus Eubacterium_Q. Next base: position 44,636 of record JIAB01000001.1, read on the forward strand.
ATGTGTGGTTGACAATCCTTATTGGGCTATTGATTTAAAACAATTAGGGGCTGTGTGTGAGGGGGAAGACGAGGCTGTTTTTCCTACAATAAGTGAAACTGTTAAAGAAATTAAGTTTATTGAAAGATGAGAATGTATGAAAAAGGAAATGAAAAATGTTCCGGATATTAGATTTCAAGGATTTACAGACACCTGGGAACAGCGTAAGTTAGGAGAACTTGTATCGTTTTCAAAGGGTTCTGGCTATTCAAAAGGAGATTTGAAGGAAGATGGAACTCCTATAATATTGTATGGAAGGCTATACACGAAATATGAAACAGTTATATCAGAGGTGGATACTTTTGTTGATGAAAAGAAGAACTCTGTTTATAGCAAGGGTGGGGAGGTTATTGTTCCTGCTTCAGGAGAAACTGCAGAAGACATTTCAATTGCCTCAGTCGTTGAAAAATCAGGGGTTTTACTTGGAGGAGACCTTAATGTAATAACTCCTCCGAAAGATTTGGATTCAGCGTTTTTGGCTATTAGCATATCAAATGGAAAACCGCATAATGATATGGCAAAAATGGCTCAGGGAAAGTCAGTTGTTCATCTACACAATTCTGATTTGGCCCAAATTGATTTACCATATCCAAGTTATGAGGAACAGCGTAGAATAAGTGGGCTTTTATCTGACATTGACAATCTTATCACTCTTCATCAGCGTAAGGTGGATGAAATTATTGAGTATAAAGCTGGAATGCTACAGAAGATGTTTCCTAAAAAAGGAGAAAATGTTCCGGAAATTAGGTTTTCGGGATTTACTGATGCTTGGGAACAGCGTAAGTTTGGAGATTTAGCAGATTATAAAAAGGGACCGTTCGGAAGTGCCATCACAAAAGATATGTTTGTGCCTAAAAGTGAGGAATCAGTAAAGGTTTATGAGCAGCAAAACGCAATCAATAAAGACTGGACTTTGGAGAGATATTTTCTGCCAAAAGAATATGCATTAACAAAGCTTAAATCGTTTGAAGTATATGGTGGAGATATTATTGTTTCTTGTGCTGGCACCATTGGTGAAATTTATGAAATCCCTGTAAATGCTGAAAGTGGAGTGATTAATCAGGCGTTGATGCGAGTTCGTGTAAATGAAAATATGATAGATAAAAAAATGTTTATAATATCATTTTCTAATATGATTGATGACTTCACTAGAGCGCATAGTAATGGATCTGCCATAAAAAATATACCCCCTTTTGCAGACTTAAAACCAATGGAAGTAATGATGCCATCATTGGAAGAACAAAGAAAGATTAGCAGTTTTTTTGATAACCTCGACAACCTTATCACTCTTCATCAGCGTAAGCTTGAGAGGATCAAAGATTATAAAAAAGGATTATTACAACATATGTTTATTAAATGATTTATGGGGTTAATATGACAGATTTAACTACGCCGATTGAAAATATAATAATTGATAATAGATCTGTTCATAGATTACATGAGCAAGGTTATTATATGTATTCGGATATTAAGGATTTGACTCTTGATCAATTAAGAGCCATTCCAGGTATGGGTGAGGTATCGGTTCAACGTGTTTATTGCGCTTTACAAGATTTGAAGAGAGTTAAATATTGAGTTTTATTGTGGGTATAAAGTGCAATATCAAATTAAAAATGATGATTTTTATTTACTCAAATTTGAAGATACTGTTTTCAATTAAATATTTGAATACAGATGGATAAAACTGGCGACACAAAGCTACAGGGGTTGTAAATAAGGAGGCGTAGACTATGTCAGATGCTTTGCATGGATTAATGGTAAAAACGGCTCAAAAATATCATGGACGATATTCAGCTGAAATAGCATATCGAACGGGGAAGAATCGACATTTATCTGTTCTTCTTCCTTCTCTTATGGGAATGTTTCCTTTAATACCAAATATTTATGATTCTTTAAATTATAGAGATAGACTATTTGTGATTGTTGAGTCGCAAGAGGATATTTCGGAGATTAATAAAACTCTTTTTGGGGCCAATAGGGACGAAGATTGTATTTATCCTATTACAGTAAATGATTTCATTAATGATTACCCTAAAGGAGACTGTTACATTTTATACGGCTTGAACCAAGATAGCAGAATTAAGCTAATAGATTTGTTAGGTCCTCTTAAAGATAAGGTGGTAATTTCTGTTGGTAAATTAGAAAATATTAATGCTACTAAAGTAGATAAAGCGTTCACTTCAATTCATGCAAACGAAATACTTAACGAACTTTATGATATAACTTTATCGGATGGCGAACCTCAATGCATGATTTTTAATATGGATTCTATTCTTGATATTAGAGATATAGCATATGCTCCTATGCCGGAGAAAGATCTTCTTTTGAAGGAACTGTATGATGTTTGTAATTTATATGAAAAAGATAAAAAGAAAACTGAATACGCTTTAGATAATAATGATAAGCTTATTATGTACCAAAAAGCTCAAGAAGAACTTGAACTTCAAATCCGATTTTTAAAAATGGTAGCTGCTTCTGCTGGAGTGAATTCAAATGAATTAGAAGATTGCCTTGATAAGATTCAAAAACTTAAAGCAGATTATTCGGTTAAGTTTGAAAGTACTCATGATGAAGACGAAATGGAAATACTTGAAACGGAATTTCAGACTGTTATTGCTGATCTTTGTGTACAGGTTACAAAAGGGCTGATGACACTGGACAAGAGAGATGAATATGAAAATAGTCTCATTAGTTCATTAACCAATAAGGTTTGGAATAAGCTTACAAGACATAGTCAAATGTATCTCATTTCTGCTCTCATGACCTTTGATTCATTAGAGAGAATACCTGATAAAGATAATATTGATTTTTCTGGAGTATGTTTACAGGTTACTAAGGTCTTAGATGAAGAAATGGCACTTCGATTATTTGATGATTATAAGATTTATCTGAATGATCGAGATATTGCAGATTGGCCTGATGCTATGAAAGAACGTAAACGAAACGGAAACTACGTAGTATTACCTGAATACAGATTTACTATTGGTTCGATTCAAAAAGTCATTGGATATGATGTTAAACAAAATACAGTGTCTAATAGAGAATCATTTGAATTGATGAAAGAATATGCAAAAGCTAGAATATATGAATCAGGAAAATCAAATGCTGAAATAGAAAGAAGCCTTATTTCAATTGCAGTATGCGCTGAAAAAACTCGGAACGATTATCGAAATCCTTCGGCACACCGAAACGCAATGCCATACATTTCGGCAAAGGAGTGTATTGAATACCTTATTGAACAAGCTCAAATGTTGAGAGAGATTATGAAAGACATGAGGTATTAGCTATGGAAAAGTTTACAATAGATAATCCTAATATATTAGTATTTGATGTAGGTCCCGCGCCTTTAGATAAAACCATAATAATTGAATTTCAAAAAGATGATGTTTATATATCAGTATATAGTGATCCTGATGGCGATTTATATATTACATCAAAGAAGAGCGTCATTGAGAATGGATTGATTGATGAGGAGAACTCTGAAAATGACGATTATTTGATTGAGTGTTATGAAGGTCTACAGAATGCTAGAGAATCACAGTATTATGAAGAGTTCACTGAATTATCCCAAAAGATAATAAAAAAATGGACTGAGATAAGGGACTATGTGTTAGATACAAAGAATTACGGTATACGACTTGGTGCGCGATATGATTCGGATGGAATAAACATTTTTGCAGAAGCATTTAATCAAGTGCAACCGGAATATAAAGAATACATCCAAATCCAAAAGAAAAATGATAAGTATGTTTATACAGCTTCGCATGAAAGTTATTTTATGAAATATCAACTTGGTGACATTTTTCATTTTTGCTTTGGTGATCCACCCCAAGAAGAATACTATATTAATATATCTGATTTAAGTGACCTTGATAGCAAATACTATTATTTTGCAGAGTTTTTTAAACATCTTCAAAAAATAATTGCTGAGAATGAGTTTCAGAATGAAATGCTTGATATTATTGAAGAATATGATCCTATAGTCACTTCCATAAAAGGCTTAAACAAGGAGGGCTATCAAATAATTGAAATGGTTCTCGATAAGAGTAAAGCTATAAGACTATATTTATCCATCCAATTAGTAGATTCTCAATCAATTATTTATAGAGTATCAAAAAATAGTATCTTAGAATCAGTACTTTCAAACGAATCTATAGAAAACACTATAGAAGAATATGATGATATCGATAAAATTGGAGAATTCGAGAAAAATTATTTTTGTAAATTGAAGAATGACTTTGATTATATGATCAGTAATCGGCATAACTTCATTTGGCGATATGGCGATGGAAATAAGTATAATATTTAAAGGAGAACAAACATGGGGAAGTATTTTGTGAATGATGTAAAATGTGGCGTTAGTGGTGGTGGAATAGCGTGCGGTCCTGTTGAAGGTGCTATTAATGTATCGATTAATATAACTGAAAATAATCGTACTTTTTGGCTAACTAATTCGGAACTTGCTGGTATTCCAAATTTTTATATTACTGATGATGATATCTTTGATAGATTAATGACTGATTTAGATGATGATTTCGTTGAATATCTAAGTGGAAAAAACATCACTGAGTTCGAGGGTATTTCATTAGGTGAATACGATGAAATCTTTGAGTCCATCAATGATAATAGTAATAATCCTGCAACATCTCTTATACGATATATCATTTTACTAACTAGATGTTCAATGGAGGAATCAGATAATATTATTAGTTTATCAAAAGGAAAATACATAGACACAATTGTATTGCCTGAAAGTGATTTAGAAGAACAATACCGTATTCAAAATAACCTAAAATGACAGAAAACTATCCATTGAAATAATAGTATTAAATAAAGTAAAAGATTTTAAGGAGGAGGCAAATGAGTAGATTTTTTATAGAAGAAGTAAAGTATGGATTGGCAGACAGTGATTTACCACCAGCAGATGTAATAGTTACAATTAAGTATCGTAAAGATGATGGTCCGAGTCAATGGCTATCTAATGCTGAAAGTGGAGGTTTTTGTACTGTCTATCAAAATGATTTTGATCCGTTTGAATTATTGATTTCGGGAGATGTTGATGATACCCGATGGGGAATAGGGATGATAGATTCATTTGAAGGGATAGAGTTCAATGATTACGAGGATATGTTTGATTATTTCCTGGAAAATAAGACAAATCCTGCAATTCCACTTCTAAGATTGCTAATTGCAGTTACCCGTATCGGGTTGAATAAATCAAATGAATTTATAACAGCTGTTGAAGGAAAATATATTGATGAAGTGGACGTTCCAATAAGTGATATTGAAGAAGACTATTTAGATGAAAACGAATAACCACCAATCCTCCAAGCGGCGTTTTGTCATTGGAATGAGAATTAGGGTAAAGGTTAATGACACCAAAAAACGAAATGGTTTCTGGAGCGTAGATGTGGAATGAGTTGTATCATGGTGTATTGTAGATTCCTATGTAAGTAGAATGAATACGCAAAATACACAAAACTAAATAATTGTAAAAGTATATAAAAATAAATATATATAATATATATGTATAAAGACCAGTGGATATTACCACTGGTCTTATTTTATTTATAAGATAGAAAGGAGGTGAAGCATGAATAATAATTGTTATCGTGGGAGTCGTGCTGCTTTTGTTAGACCTGATTCTAGATGGCATAAGAGTGTAGGATTTGCTGTTGCAGGCTTAATTTCGTTTGGTGTTGTGCTGGCAAAGAAACTAAATAAAAATGCTAAAGAAAAACATAGAAAATATTAAGAGAAAGGAGTGAATAAGAATGTCTGCAGATGTAGAAACTATGATGTATGTAGGAGAGAGGAATAAACCGTGGCATGGTCTGGGAGTATCAGTTGAAGAGGCGCCAAATTCAGAACAAGCTCTTATTCTTGCGGGACTTGATTGGAAAGTTATCCAGAAATCGATCTATACAGTAGATGGAACCAAGGTTGAAGGTTACCGAGCTAATGTTAGAGATAAGGATAATAAGGTGCTTGGTGTGGTAAGTGATAGATATAAGGTTGTACAAAATGGTGAGGCATTTAAGTTTACAGATGCATTACTGGGTGAAGGAGTAAGATATGAAACGGCCGGATCATTGCAGGATGGTAAAAAGGTTTGGATTTTAGCAAGGTTGCCAAGGGAATATATTATTACAGAGGAAAGGATTTGTCCTTACTTGGTGTTCTCAACAACGCATGATGGGAGTGGAGCTGTTAGGGTGGCTATAACGCCTGTTAGAGTAGTTTGCAATAATACATTAAATCTAGCGTTAAATACAGCGAGCAGGAGCTTTTCTATAATGCATACGCAATCTGTAAATAGTCGACTTCAAGAAGCGCGTGATACATTATTTAGGGCAGAGGATTATATGGATAAGCTAGAAAATGAAATTGAACGATTAAGTGATATACCTGTTTCGGATAAATTGTTAGAAGAATATATTGAACAACTGTTGCCGATCAGTCAGGATGCTACTCCGACTCAGGTAAAGAATATATTTAAACTTAGAGATAATATGAGAACAAGATATTTTGATGCGCCTGATTTAAAGAAAGTTGGTAAGAATGCTTATCGTTTCATAAATGCAGTATCAGATTTTGCTACACATAGTAATCCATTAAGGAAAACAGTTAATTATAATGAGAATCTGTTTATTAAGACGATAGATGGTAATCCTTTTATAGATAAAGCGTATGAATTAGTTGCATAGAAGATCATTCATGAAAATGAATGGTCTTTTTATTTATGCCATACATCACAGAAAATCTAAAAGGGAAGGGGGTGATAATTACGTTGTATGATAAGATAAAAAAAAGCGATTTGACATATGAAGAGTGGCTAGAACTTAGGAAAAATGGAATTGGTGGATCTGATGCTGGGGCAATAGTAGGAGTAAATCCCTATAGTAGTAGGATGAAGGTTTTTCGGGATAAAACTACTAATGAAATAGAGATTGTATCATCAGAATCTATGAGGGTTGGGAAAGATTTGGAAGAGTATGTAGCGCAGCGGTTTTGTGAAGCTACAGGCAAAAAAGTTCGTAAATCGAACTATATGTATGTATCAAAAGCGCATCCTTTTATGCTGGCTGATGTTGATAGATTAGTTATTGGAGAAGATGCGATTTTAGAGTGTAAAACAGCAAATGCATATCATGCGTCTAAGTGGGCAAATTCTGAGATTCCAGAAAGCTATCTAATTCAGTGTTACCACTATATGGCGGTTACAGGTCGGAAAACCGTTTACCTTGCGTGTCTAATCATGGGAGTTGGCTTTACTTACAAGGTTATTAAATGGGATGATGAATTAATCTCTGCTCTAATAGAAGCAGAGAGGGATTTTTGGGAGAATTATATTATTCCTAGAAAGATGCCGCAAGTAGATGGAAGTAAGTGCTGCGATGAAGTGTTGTATAAGTATTTTCCGAATGCAGAGAAGAATAGAATTCAACTTGATCCTGATTTATCTGACAAACTTGATCGAAGGGAGGAAATACTAGATACGATTGATAAGCTGCAAAATGAACAGAGAAAGATAGAACAAGAAGTTAAACTATTTATGACAGATAATGAATTTGCTGAATCTGAAAAATATCGTATTAGCTGGAGTAATGTAGAATCGACCAGGCTGGATACTACAAGAATTAAGAATGAAAGGCCGGATATATATTCAGAATATGCAAAGACTACTTGTTCAAGGCGCTTTCAGGTGAAGGTAGCCTAATTATACAGAAGTCACTATCTAAGTATGGTGGCTTCTTTTTATGTAGGAAAGGAGAAATAAGTGGAAAAAGAAATCAGATTGCTACGTGCTAATGAGATTGAAGTCAGAGTATCTTCAATTAATGAGAAGGGCGTAAGTTTGCTGTTATATGTTGATGCACGTGCTGATATGAAGATTCTAGATGAAGTTTTTGGCGTTGAAGGTTGGCAACGTCGACACATGATGGTAGGGGATAACCTCTATTGTTCTATTTTGATATGGGATGAAAAGAAGATGTCCTGGATTGAAAAAATGGATGTAGGTACTGCTGGTTTTACAGAGAAAGAAAAATCATTAAGCTCTGATAGTTTTAAGAGGTGTTGTACGGTGGTTGGTGTAGGACGTGAGTTGTATACGGCTCCGTTTATATGGGTTTCAGCTGATAAAGTAGATCTGGTTCGTAGATTGGATAAACTGTATTGCAATACAAGATTCAGTGTAAAGGATGTCGAGTATAGTGCAGAACGTGAAATAACGGCTCTTACAATCGTAAATGATAAAGGTGAAGAAGTTTATAAATATTCAAAGGTTATTTCCTATAAAAACGGTTCTGCTAAGAATAAGAAACTAACTAAAACAGAGATAAAGAAGCTAGATGACGAATTAATGAGAACAGGGGTGAGTTGGGACGAAGTCAAAGAAAGATATGATGTTGGTTCTAGCACATCGGATGTATCACCGGAAATATATAGCAAACTAATGGTAGCGCTGCAGAGGACTCAAAGTGCTTAGGAGGTATATTAATATGAAGAAAATAAAGACTTATAAAAGATTCACACGAGAAATACGGGATATACTTGAAGATTACTATAAAGACAATGCGATAGTCGAAATTACAGAGGTTTTAAAAACAAATGGAAAAAGAATAGAAGGTATTAATGTTGTTTTGAAAGATGATCCTTCTAGAGTTAGTCCGATTATATATCTGGATGGATTTTTTGATGACTACAATAAAGGAAAGACTATACATGATTGTATTAGGGAGATAAATAAGCTGGTAGATGAGCATCAGAGTAATAGTAAAGAAGTTAATGGTTTTGATTCTATTGCTATTTCATGGGAGCAGGCCAAGGATAGAATATACCCAGTGTTGATAAATACTGAATCAAATAAAGAGTTACTAAGAAATCTAGTGAGCTTTCCATTCCTGGATCTTAGTATCATATTCGTTGTTCGAGGTGAAATAACCTCGACAGGATATAAGAGCGTAAAAGTTACTAAGGAATTAATAGAGAAGGGATATAAGGTTGATGCTGAAACTCTCAAGGAACAGGCGTTTAATAATATGAAAAAAGATAATTATAAAATCACATCTATGTTTGATATGGTTAAAAGACTGATGGGTTCGACTATAGTTTCGGAAGATGAACACATGATTCTGGATAATTTATATGTTTTAACTAATCAGGATGGAGTGTTTGGCGCGGCTGGGATGCTTTATAATGAATATCTTAATGAGATTCTTGATGAAGACGCGTATTTGATTCCGAGCTCTATTAATGAATTAATTATAGTCAAGGATACTAATAAAATAGGGGCAGAAGAGCTATCTGAAATGATCCAGTCTGTTAACGAGACAGTAGTTGAGCAAGAAGCTCGCTTAAGCTCGCACCCTTATTACTATGATTCTGATACAAAGTCAGTCAGAATGTGTGCATAAAGAGGGGGGAGATTTTAGAGTGGATATAATAAAGGCAGTCGTAGCAGGGTTGCTCTATGTTGGGGCAGCTATACTTAATGAGATTGGAAAAGATCAAAAAAAGGAATAGATATTTTGAAGAAGGGTGGGTTTCACCCTTCTTCTTATGTAGTGGTTTATTATGAGATGTTGATTAATACACGTGAAATATTCTGTGCATATAGGAAGGAAAAGATGTATGTATAGTACCTAAAGTTGAGCTTTTGTTATATATTTTTCGAATCTCTGTAGAACAAATAAAGAAAATTACGACAAAATCTGCAGAATTTACACGCGATAAATGGCTAAAAAGTGTAAAAATACTGTAAAATTCTGCAGAATTAACTTGACGAATTCTGTAGAATAAAATATAATGACCTCAAATAGTTATAAAGGAGGTCGTTAATATGGCAAAAGCAACTTATCTTATACAGGGCTTAAATGAAGAAGTTAATCATGATAATAAGATTAATGAATTATTATCTCGTCATTTTCCTCAAGTTTATATTTATTCTGCTTTCGTTAACAAGAATGGAGTAATTGAGATTGAAGAAGAACTGAAAAACAACGAAGTGACAATGCTTGTTGGTATACGTAATGGTATAACTACAAAACAGGGGCTTGAAAGGCTTCTTGAAGCGGGAGTGAATGTATATGTGATAGATACAGGTAGTAGAGCTGATATATTCCATCCTAAGACTGTGGTGGGGGTAGACTATTCCAGTAAGGTTGCAGAAATAATCATTGGTAGTGCGAATGTTACTTCTGGAGGCCTGCGTAAGAATATTGAAAATGGAGCGATAATTCATTTGGATTTGAGTGACAAAGATGATATGGATTGTCTAGATCAATTTCTTTCGGGATTCAACAGTCTGGTAAATGATTTCTCATCAGAAAATGTATTTCTTATAAAGACTAATCAGGACGTTGAGGTATTATTTGATGCTGGCAGAGTGGTTGATGAAAAACAAAGTCGTACGATTAATAGTGTAGGTACTGATAAAGGCGGTAAAAAAATCGTTAAAAAGATGCCGCTAAAAATAGGAAAAAGTAAAAAGAAAACCTCTAAATCTCATAAGGAAGAATCTGCATCATCAGATTCGATGTCTGCAACAGTTGGAAGTTTCGTGTGGAAAGTTTCTGAGGTTTGGAAAAGTAAGGGATTGGTAGAGAGAGATCTTGGTACTCCATCCGGAGGAAACACAAATGCGACAGGTTCGATGCTTATGAAACGTGGCGCATATAAGATTGATCAGCAGAGTTATTTTCGTAAAGTGGTATTTAATGAATTGGTGTGGGAACCTAAAGGTAAAAAGTCTTCTGACTTTGAATTTGCTAAAGCAAAATTTCATTTTCTGATTGAGGGTGTTTCGTATGGTCCTTACGAATTGGAGTTAAAGAATGATTTAAGGACAGATACTAAGACATATAAGCAAAAGCAGCCTACTGTATCGCTATCTTGGGGAAAAGAAGCAGGACAGATAATAAAGAATAGATATTTGCTTGGTAAGATTCTTCATCTATATGCGATTGAAGGTAAAGAGGATGAATTTCTTATTGAAATTCGTGATGACTAATGTTTAACCATATAATTTAATAAAAAGTATAAGTATAAAAAAGGTGTGTGTATTCATACACCTTTTTTTGATGGTATTATTTAGGTATAGTATTTTTATAAATAGATAGCTATAATAAATGATAAAATTGAATGAATGATAATGAAGAAGGAGATATAAAAGATTTGGTATTAAAAGAAGATGCATCAGAAGAAAAATTAGCGGGAAGATTTTTTACACCTCAAAGGTTAGCGGATTTTGTTTCTGATTGGGTGTTGGATCAACCTGATAATAATATTATTAATATTTTGGAACCCAGTGTTGGAGATGGCGTATTTTTAAATAGCATGAATCGTCACAGGGATATAATAGATACTGCAAATATTATCGCTATTGAAATTGATGAGGAGGTTTCTAAAGAAGCGTCGAACAAAAATGATGAATATGCGTGGGTGAAGGGATGGAAAGAATGTGATTTTAATAAAGAGATAATTAATGATGATTTCTATGTCGCATATAAAAATGGCTTAGAAGAAAAAAAGTTTCAGGCTATTTTGGGAAATCCTCCATATATTAGATATCAATATCTTGAGAAAGAACAGAGAGATGAGCAGAGCTTAATTATCAAAAAAAATGGAATGAAGCCCAACAAGCTTATAAATGCATGGGTATCCTTTACTGTTGCAAGCATTAGTTGTATGGATGTGAATAGCAAGATAGGTTTTGTTATTCCTGCTGAATTACTTCAAGTTAAATACTCAGAAGCTTTAAGGCTGTTTTTGGCTTCACATCTTAATAGAATTACTATAGTGACTTTTGAAGATCTTGTTTTTGATGGCGTTGAACAAGAAGTTGTTGTTTTATTAGGCGAAAAAATCGAAGATGATGCTAGACATGATATTAGAATTATTCAATTAGGCAATTTAGAAGATTTGGAGAATATAAATATCGACGCAAATGAGTATTTTGATGCTGATTTGCATTCTAGCAAGTGGACAAAATACTTCTTGCCTGACGAACAACTTGAACTTGTTAATAGGATTGAACGTGATAATAGATTTATAAGATTTTCTGATGTGGCAAAGTGTGAGGTGGGTATCACAACAGGAAATAATAAATATTTTTGTGTAGACAATGATACTGTAAACCAATACGATCTCAGACAATACTGTAAGCCACTGATAGCAAGAAGTGTAAATATTAAAGGAGCACAATTTACCATAGATGATTGGACAGAGAATATTCAATCGGGTGCAAGAACTTTTCTGTTAGATCTAGCAAGGTTTGATAAATCTACGTTTAATACGGGATTACTCGCATATATCAAATATGGAGAAGAAAATGGACATAATTCTTCCTACAAATGTAGTATTAGAGATGAATGGTATAAGGTTCCTTCGGTCTGGGTTCCAGATGGTTTCTTTTTAAGACGTAACTATTTATATCCGAAATTAATGTTAAATACACACGTTGTAAGCGCTGTAAGTACAGATACCATGCATAGATTGGTCTTTAATGGCGGGATAGATGGAAAGCGTATTGTTGTAGCTTATTATACGAGTATTTCGTTGCTGTTTGCTGAATTAGAGGGCAGAAGCTATGGAGGCGGTGTTTTAGAAATACTTCCAGGAGAAGTAGGAAAGATTCTGCTTCCGAACGTTTTTAATAACAGAAATTTCAATGATGATATGGTAGATAGGTTGTTTAACATTATTGATCATTATATAAGAAATAATGATGATATTGAGGGACTTCTTGATATTATGGATAGGGAAATTTTGATAAATGGATTAGGTATGAGAAATTATGAAGTTCAATTAATTAGAGATTCGTGGTTGAATCTTAGAAAAAGAAGATTAACAAGAGGTGGAAGAAATATATAGGAGAACTAGAAGTTTTAAAAACTGATTTATTCTTTTGGCAGAAAGAAGGGTGCGATGAATGATCATCGCACCTTTTTTCTGACTATAATGTTTAGGTAATGAAATGTGTATGCTTGTAGTGTTATTTAGTGTTACAAAACAATTGGATGATGATTTTGAAAAAAAGAGAGGAGTAATCTTATGGTTGAGATGTATGAAACATGGCAAGGGTGGGTGATACGTAGGAAAGATAATAATAGGTGGATATATGTCAGTGGTTATAAAAACGGGGAATATAAATGGGTTTTAGATTATCTATATTCTAAAAAATTCAGATTGGTACAAACAGCTCTGAAACATTTTCGGATTATTAACAGTTGTAGCTGCAATCGTAAAAGAGATTAGGAATGATGGTCTTAATAAAAATGCTGATATATTTCTTGGAGAAGGTGATGTCACCTTCTCCAATTATTCTATGAATGATTTATAGAGAGGAGATAGAATTGGAAAAACATGCTCTAAAGGATTTATTAATAGAAATGCTTTCTAGGAAAAGTGAAGGTGAAGAAAACTCTGATGATGACAGTAATGAGAAATATAAAGTTAAAGATTTATTACTGGAATTCCTTACTAGGGATTCTAAAAATCAATAAAAAATAATGAGTGATACGTATTGATGCGTGGGTTATAGACGAAATCAATATTTTGACAGGGAGAATATTCTTTTTTTGTATAGTTTATGTACCCTTTGTGTTGACGTAGTATGATAATTCCCATATAATATAAATATGTAAATATTTTAGCAAAACAAGGGAAACCTTGCGACGCAAAGCTCTAGAACCTGTAAAATGGTAGTCAGCTGCAAGAAGATTATTAGGCATCTACCATAGGTAGGTGCCTTTTGTGTATAAAATGAAAATTTTAAATTATTAATAAATTCATAAAGATAATATATTATTGAAGGAGGTGGATTAATGAAAAAATATAAGTATTTGATTGTAATTGTTTTAGTAGTTATTTTGTTATCCTCAAATAAAACATATGCGGAATCACATGTTCATGAGTGGGGTTCTGGAAAGATAAAGGTGAAATCGTCATGCACTTCCGAAGGTATTATAGTGTATACTTGTTCATTTTGTGGAGAAACAAAAGAAGAAACTATTCCTGAATTAGGTCATAAAATGGTTTATACGGAAGAGCTAACTCCTACATGCGCTGATGATGGTCATATAGGATTTTATACATGTGAAAGATGTTTAGATATTTTTAGTGATAATGAAGGTTTGAATGAGCTTTCTAAGAATGAATTGATCTTAAAAAGTTCAGGACATAATTTTATTGAAATTGAAGGAATTGAACCTACATGTAAGAAAGCAGGGATGTCTAGTTATAAAAAATGTGAAACTTGTGGTGCAATTTATGTTACTATTGTACATACTTATTTTCCAGATCCAGGAGATAAGGTTCAAGTTAATAATTTAAATCTCTATGGTTCACCATGGGCTACATCATCAACTAACAAAGTTTCAGGTACATATTATATTTATAAAAGTGGTGTAACTAATGGAAGAATTCGAATAACGGATCAAAAAGAATTTGTTGGTGTAGCTGGTATGATGACTGGTTGGATTGATGTGTCGGGATTCCTTGAGACTGTATCAGAAGACAAGCAATCATCACTGCCTGAATTGGTGATTAAACCTTTAGACCATGATTGGGGCGCTTGGGAACCTAGTCGCCTTGATTCTAAAAGAGAAATTAGATGGTGTAATAATGAAGGATCCAAGCACTCTGAAGAACGAAGAGCAATTGATTCTTCGCATGTACATACATTTAGCCATTTTGATTATAAAGCTTCAACATGTTCTGAGTATGGAAATATAGAGTATTATTATTGTTCGAGTTGTAGAAGGTATTATAAAGATAGTGGAGCAACAAATGAAATTAATTCAGACGATACAATTATTCCATTAAGAACTCATACATGGTTATATGCAGAGACAACTACATACCCTACATGCAGAACTCGTGGAATAGATACTTATGTGTGCTCGGGCTGTGGTGAAACTAAAACAAAGTACACTCCAAAAGCTCGGCATCGTACGCAGGAAATTGGTTACAAAGATTCAACATGCTCTGAGGCAGGCAATATTTATTATTGTGAATGCTCAAGGTGTGGAAAAAAATATGATAATATTTATGCTGATAATGAGTTGTTTGCTTTCGATTGTATTATACCAGCGAAAGAACATAGTATAGTTTTTGTTGATAAATTGGAACCAACATGTGAAGAGGAAGGATATATTCAACATTATAAATGTCGGAATTGTGAAGAATTGTTTGTGGATGAATGTGGAATTACTAAAATATCAGATGATGATGTAGTTATTCCTGCTAAATCACATGATTGGGATGATGGAACTGTAGTTCAAGATGCTGATTGTACTTCCAGAGGTTCGGTTGTGTATACTTGTAAAAATGATTCATCTCATCAAATGTGGGATACAATTCCTATAAAAGGTCATTTGTGTGTAAAAATAAATGCGAAAGATGCTTCGTGCTCAGAGGATGGAAATATAGAATATTGGATATGTTCCCGTTGTGGGAAATATTATAATAATTCTGAAGGGACTGTAGAGTTTTCTGAAGAAGATATTATTATAAATAAATATCATCTTTGGGACGAGGGAACTATTACAAATCCTCCAACTGAAAATGAAACTGGAATAAGAACATATACTTGTATAAGATGCGGCGAGAAAAAACGTGAGGAAATTGCAGCGCTAGGTCATGATTATAAAGAATTAGTAGGAACGTTAATAGAAGCAACTTGTACTGAAGACGGAAAAGAAGCAGATATGAAGTGTACAAGGTGCGGGAATATAATAACTGGTGCAATTATTAAGGCTAAAGGACATATAGAAGAAGAGATTCCAGCTGTGGAAGCAACATGTTTGGAAAATGGAAGCACAGCGGGAAAGAAATGCTCTATATGTAAGAAAGTATTGGTAAAAACGGAGGAGGTAGCTAAATTAGGACATTATTATGTTGATATAGTTAATTCTGCTGTAGCCCCAACATGTACAGAATATGGAAAAGGATCTGATAAGAAATGCACTAGATGTAATTCTGTTATTAGTGGAGAAGTCATTAATCCAACTGGTCACAATTTAATAGAGTATAGTAAAAAGAACTCTTCATGTATCGAAAAGGGAAATAATGCATATTGGGCTTGTAGTAAATGCAAGAAGTATTATTCAGATGAGAAAGGAAATAATGAAGTTGAAAAAAATAGTTGGATTATTCCTGAACTAGGTCATGATTATAAAGATATTACTGGAACTTTTAAAGAGGCAACTTGTTCTGATTATGGTAAAGAAGCTGATAAAAAGTGTTCTAGATGTGAGAAAATACAATATGGAAATAGGATTAATAAGAAAGGACATATAGAAGAAGTGATTCCTGCGGTTGAAGCAACATATATGTCAGTTGGAAGAACGGAAGGAAAGAAATGCTCTATTTGTGGAGACGTTCTTGTTGCTCCTAGGGAGATTCCAAAGCTAAGTAAAGATAATAGTGGTACTTCTAGTTCTTCGAATACTTCTGGTAATAAGGTTGATGGAGAAGGTTCAGGAAATAAAAATGCAAATGAAAGACAATATTCCAATGAGTGGGTAGATGGCAAATGGTATGATGAACAAGGTAATCAAACTTATCAAGGAGTTCTTTTATGGAAATGTAATTCAACTGGTTGGTGGGTTGAAGATAGCTCTGGCTGGTACCCAGTATCAAATTGGCAGAAGATAGATGGTGTATGGTATTACTTTGGTGCTTCAGGTTACATGGCGACAAATGAATATGTTGATGGTTACTGGTTGAATAATGATGGATCTTGTTCCAATGATTATTATCTTACATGGAAATCAAATAGTATCGGATGGTGGATAGAGGATAAGTCTGGATGGTGGCCTTCAAGTAGATGGCTGAAGATAAATGGTAGCTGGTATTATTTTAACAGCTCTGGATATATGGTAACTAATCAATATGTTGATGGTTATTGGATTGGTTCAGATGGCGTGTGTAATTAACTGATTGTCACATTATTATCTTATATCATAAAAAGAGGACGGGGTTATTCTCGTCCTCTTTTTCGTTGTAGTCAAAACTGTTGAGTTATGGTTATGTGAGAAGAGTGTACTATTGCTGATTTAATTAATAGGAAAAAAGAAGAAAACTGAGGCTCTTTAAAAATAATTTGTTAAGTTAACACATTAATGTTAAAATTATTATTGAAAAGCATTTTAAAACCTAAATTTTATAGGGCAAGAAATTTGAGGTCAACCATGAATTATAATGATAATAGCATTGATAACAGCAAGGATATCGAAAAAGAATTAACACGTATTTTTGACCGTTTTAATCATCGCTTTTTTAATGACGAACTTCCAACCGTTATTATTACATTTAAGCCTACAAGAGGTTCTTTGGGCCATATGACAACTTGGCAAGCGTGGGGTTCTGATGTTGCGGAAGATAAATATGAATTAAATATTAGTGCATTTGATTTAGCCCGTTCTCCGAAGGAAATATGTGAAACGCTTCTTCATGAACAATGCCATTTGTATAATATAATTCATGGAATAAAGGATTGTTCGAATAAAGGACGATATCATAATACATACTTCAAAAGAACAGCCGAGAAACACGGTCTAATTTGTGAAGAGTTTGAATACTATGGGTGGGCGATAACTACTTTCAACGATGATGCACTCGCTTATTTCAAACGATTAAACATAAAGAAATTTACCTATTATTATAAAGATGATATTTCAAAGAAAAAATTGTTATTAAGATATCAATGCCCTGTATGCCAAGAAACAACGGCATGGCTTTCTAAAGACCAAAATATTCTGTGTGGTAATTGTTTATGTTCGCTGATTTATACTCCAACAAAGAAAAAGTATATAAAAAGAAAATCGGGTCCTATATAACATTAAGCCTTAACTATCGTTAGGGCTTTTTTAGTGGAAGAAGGCATTTAATATAATCAATCAAATTAAAATGAAGGCTTAATATATAAAGAGGATGTCTGAATGGAATCCTCCTTTTTATTATAGTCATAATAAATGGTCAGGAGTAAGTCATAATATAAAAATCAAAGGGAACCATTGTTCTTATATATTATATCCCAGTAAATATGTATAAAAATCAAAGGAAGGTTTGTTTTTAATAATTTAGATATGAGGTGATGTAATATGGTGTATGGATATATTAGAGTTTCAACTACAAATCAAAATCTGGCGCGGCAAAGATCTAATATAGAGCGTGAATACCCTGAGGTAATAATCTATGAAGAAAAGTATTCTGCTAAGACCGATATCAGGCCGGTGTTCCAGCGATTGTTAAGAAATGTCAAGTCTGGTGATGTAATAGTATTTGATGAGGTTTCAAGAATGTCCAGGAATGCAGAAGAAGGCTTTGAGGATTATAGAAATCTCTTTGATAAGGGGGTGGAGCTAAGGTTTATTAAGGAGCCACAGATCAATTCTGATGTATATAAGACTGCTCTTGATACAAGCATTGAAATGACAGGAAATGATATTGCGGATATTTATATAGAAGCAACAAATAAAGTTCTTATGATATTGGCTGAAAAACAAATAAAGGCTGCGTTTGAACAGGCAGAAAAGGAGAGAATTCTACTTTCAAAAAGAACAAGAGAAGGCATGGCTAAAGGAAGGAAAGCAGGAAGAATAAAAGGGGTTCCTCAGCATCAGAAGAAGGAGGAATATGCTAAAAAAATCATAAGAAAGAATAATGTGGCTTTTGGGGGTTCTTTAAATAATATAGATACCATGAAGCTTGCTGGGATATCTGCACCGACGTTTTATAAGTATATTAGAGAAATGAAGGGAGACAAGCCAGATGAAACTATGTAGGTGGTGTCAGCAAGCTCTTTACAGTAGAGGGGAGCCATTTAAGGTTATCAGGTATTATGGCCCTTGGGACGAAGCTCCTACGTATGAAGAGGAGAGATGCGAATGGTGTGGAGAGCAAGATAAATGCGATGAGGTTGAACTATAGATTCCATATGGTTGAATATGATGGGGACGCTTGTCTAAGCTTTAAGCGCCAGTAGCTTTGATGACTACTGGTGCTTTTTATATTTATTCTATGTTGTAGGCATAATAAGTTGATTTAGGAAGCTATCATAAACGAATTTGGATGATGCTGTGTATAAGAGACTCTGCTTATCTGAATCTGTAATGAAATGTTGAACTGTCTATTACAAGATTTTTAAATTTCTGGTATATTCGTTGAGCTTGAACCTGAGATAGTATTTATTAAGTTCTTCTTTGATTGTAATCTTTATAGTTTCAGAATTGTATAATAATTCTTTGTGACTGCTTAAGTGTTTCTCTAAATTTTTAATGTGTTTTCTGAGCTGTTTGTCGTTTTCAATAAAATTGTCTATTTCTTGTTCAGACATGGTTTGAATAAGAGTGGCCTTTGTATCTACATAATTGCTAATGTCCGTATATATTGGAGGGAACCTCTTGTCTATATCACAATGGTATTTGAATAACCGTTCAGTGAAATGATCAAAGTCTGTAATTATATTTAAGTACTTAGGTTCTAATGATAATATAGATGCTATTTTCTCGATTGCAATGTTCCCGAAATAAGGGGCAACACAATCACTTTTATTGTTAGATATGACAGGCACACTGAATTTGATGGTAAGAGCTCTGTTTAGTATAAGGAAATAGGAACTCAGTGCGTGACTGAAATTATAATTATTATAGGATTTTTCTGCTCTTTTACATATCAACATAGTTTCTTTAAATGCTATATCATCGGGTTGCATCATAGATATGAGATTATTGATATCGTTTTCAGATAACTCATCAGATCGGCTTAATACAGTGGTTTGTCTGTAAACGCTGACTAACTCATTCAAAGATTTCATTATTTTTTCTCTGTAAGTTCCTTTCATCCTTAAGATGTATACGATGTTTCGTATAAACTGTTCTTCGTTGTTGGTTGCTTTTTGTTTGTCCACTTTGTCAGCGAATTCACGTATGGCTGAAATGCTGTCCCTTGTTTCTTTGAAACTTAGAACTTTTATTCCGCCTAATTTAGTGGTGTTTCTGTCGGATGATTTACCTGCCAAATAGTCTACGGTGCAGTGAAAGTATTCTGCAAGCAATATTAAGTCGTCTTCACTTATTGATTGCTGATTGCGGTTAGTGATGTTTTTTAACTTGGAATAAGAACTTAGACCGGCTTCTTTCCATATGGCATTTTTAGACTTCCCCGAGTTGGATATTTCTTTGGTTAGTCTGTCAAACATCTCATCAGTAAGTCTCATTGTTAGTCCCCCTCTAGTTTTTTAATGGTTTATTATAATATTTTGTACTTCAAAAATAGCAGAAATACATACAAAAAACAACTAGTAATGGTTTATCAATAATGGATTATAGTCTATAAAGTGTTGGGAATATATAGAAATATGAACAAATATTTATGGTTTATAAAACTGACTACATATGACGACATATGTGATATCGTGTGATAGGATCATGTCATCGAATATAGCTACTCGGTCAGATACCTTCCTATAACGAGGGAAGAGAACATTTTAAGGAGGAGAAAATATGTCATCATAGGATAAATTCACAACTTCATATCGTAAGAGATTTTTTAGACTGGGTAGTTATATGTTCCCGTCTTTTGGAACAAATTTTAAAAGTTCAACTTCGAAAATATGGATTTTCAGGTGGCTGTATAGAGAGATTTTTTCTGATGGACGGGGAAATGGAGGTATTCATATATGACAAATGAAATTTTAAATAATGATTTTTATGCTAAAGCCTACGAGCAGAAACACAGAGAATACCAGCTCAGTTACGACGGTGTGCGTGAAAAGGAGAATCTTGATAAGCAGCTTTATCTTGAGGACGCCAGACATCACCACAAGATGGAACAGCAATATGCTAAGGAGATGGCGAAACTTAAAACAACTAAGTTTTACACCTCTGGTAAAGAAACGAGATATCAGGTAGTATCGGGTGATAGTAGAATTCTGAAAGACGAATTGGTTGCGAACTGTGTAATTTCTTCTGTCGAAGGATATGCACTCGATGCAATTGGTGGGGAGAAGATGTTTAGCTTTAAAATCAAATCAGTAGGCGCGACAGTTGAAGCAGGTCCATATAAACTCAAAGACATTTCTTCTGCTAATAGGCTTAAGGCGACATCGCTGATTACGTATATCGTTGCACCTGCTGATCTTATACATAAAACCTTGATTTACTTTTATGACTTCATTCACAAAGAACTTTGTTCTGCAGATGATTTTAAGATCCTTCCTTCTGTGCCAGGCTGGAATATAGGTTCTGAAAAATTGGAGTATTTTCCAGTCCATAATGATGAAGCGGAATTTGGTTATTCAGAAGATCTTAAATCTCACCATCGCCGTTACTCAAGTTGCACATCCAAAGAGATGGTTGAAAAATTTTCTTCTATATTAAATGCATTTTCAGACGAGGCTTGTTGCCTGTTGATTGTCAGGCTGGTTGCGCTTCTTGGTAGAATCCTGACTGATTCATGCATTCAATTAAGAGTCATCCTTATCGGTGACAATTCATTGGATGTTGCCAGACGATTACTAGCAAATGTTAAACCAGCTACCGTCGTTAATCTGGGGGCTGATAGGATTGATCATATCAGAAAGATAGCCTTGAAGATAAGAGATACATCCTTGATATGTATGTTCAGCAACACAAGCGAAAAGACTAGTAAAAACCATTGGAATCAGATGTCAAGCTGGTATACATCAGGGTATATTGAAGGGTCAAAGGTTATGATACCGTTGGTTGTATGCTTGGACAAGATATCTAAAGATTTACCTCTGGCAGACTTCATTGTGATTAAGACTGATACTTTGGATGCAACCTTGTTTGAAGAGGCGTTTGATATGCTTTCAACCGTATGGATTGACTATATTAGAGGTAACGATCTCGAAACTATATCTAGTCTGTTGGGAGGTAAACTGGAAGATTCAACACCTAAGGGGCTTTTGAATCAGCTGGTTAGTGTTATTATCAGAGGCTCGAAAAGTTTTGACCTGAATGAAGGCCCGGAAAACGTTCATGGCAATTATTGCAAGATTATGGATAAAATTCAAAACTATTGGTCAGAAGCATTATCAAGTCAAAATGGTGACATCGTAGATGAGTTTCATGACAAGGTTGAGGATCTTGTATGTCAAAGACAGCTCTTCTTTGTAGAGTATAGAAAAAAAATGATATATAATCCTGAAGCCTCTTCGAAGGACATCCTTTTCGACGATGATTATTACTATTTTCCTAATGACACTCTGGAGTATATATCAAACCAGTCAGTTTTAGATGACAGCTGTATTCTTAAGATCAAGCAGAATCTGATAGATCTTGGATTAGTGAAGCTATATCGCAATTCAGGAAGTCACAACAGAGAACTTCAGGTGGATATTTCCGTTACAAATTCTGAAACATCAAAAAAAGAGAATCTCTCAGTTTTTGCTATAAAACGCGAATTTTGGGATGAATTAGGTGGGTTAACCCTATGCGAAAAGGGGGACACACGTAATGAAATTAATGTGTGATGGAATTGAGTTGAGGAAGGATACATCCTCAACTCAACAGACGGAGCTTATTCTTGGAAAATCCCAATTTGGCAAAACCTATTACGCATCTAACGAAGCGTCAGACATCATAAAGAGGGGTGATGCTGTTCACATGATCGATATAGCAAGCAGCTGGTCTGAGGATGATAAGCTGAGAATGGGTACAGTCACAAGATATGATTCTCAAGATGTAATGGTGATTTTTTATCCAACGGTCGAAGCTGTCGTTAAGTCTGCACCTTATATTGCAAACGCCTTTGGGTTTACTTCATCAGAGGTTATCAGCGTATTAAAGGAAGCTATCACCTTCTGGCTTATCAGAAGGAATGGAGTTGTTTTGATGAGAGATATTGTAACTTATCTGATGTTTTATGGCTTTAAGAAGGATTATCCATTTAAGGGTGCGGCAAACAAAGCTTATACGAAGATAGGTAACTCGATGTCTTTTACAAAGATGAAGATTGTAGTTAACAAAGTACAAGCTGAATATATGGCGTTGGACTCATCAATCTGGGATCTTTCAGCCTTGGATAAGGAAGGTGCGTCAATGATCGCGCAGCTGATCATCTTTTCAATGTTGGAAACACGCAGGGAATGGTTTAGGAAAAGAGTAGAAAAACCTCGAAGCTTCATCATCATCGACGAATTTCAAAATATCGATTGCACAAAGAATTCCGTGGTTGGAACGTGCCTTGTCGAGGGACAGAGAACGAGACTTTATCTTATTCTTATAAGCCAGTTTATAGATGGAAAATACTCGGACGCCGTCATTCATCAATTGAAGCAGGGAGGGCATTTTCTATACTTCAGAATGACGGAGGAAGAGGTTGGTAAGATTGCAAAGCAGCTAGCATATGAGATTAAAACACAGGAAAAGATTAAGAAAATACTGTCTGGATTACCGATGGGGAGTTGCTTATACAAGGGAAGACACTACATTGGTAGTGATAAAGAAGTATCGGAAGACTTAAGAATTGTTCAGATTATTGGAAATGAAGATGAGGTTGTTGAATCGGATTCTTTCCATGTGAAGGATGATAAGGTTCCTAAGCCAGTAAGACTGAGAGGAAGAGGTGCTGTAATCAATAATTCTCCAGATTTATAAAATTTTTAAATAGACATTGGCGGGTTTGAAAGGAGGTGGGACACTTATCCGCCAACCATAAATAATAATAGATATAGCCCTAAGAAAGGCGTAAAAATGCTATGGATGATACCATGAAGGTTGATGGGGGATACCTGTGATGTATATATATGGTTCCCTATATAGAAATACAAGATAGATAAATAAAACAAGGAGGAAAACTCTATGAAGATTAACAGAAATAATGAGGCCGTTTATTTAACAATTCCTCAAGTTCAGCAAAAAACTAATCTCTGTCGTTCAACGATAATGAGACTTGCATCGGAGGCAAATGCGATGATACGCGTTGGTCGCGCTATCAGAATTAATTCCTCTAAACTTCTTAAATATATAGATAAGGAATATTCGGCGGTGGAGTAATTGGAATGCGGTGGATAGTTAAATGCTTCCACCGCATTTTCTTACAAATAATTAAGAAAGAAGGTGTATTATGGCGAAGTTCAAAAGAAATAAAAATGGATATTTTATGAAGAGTTTTACATTTCAAGGTAAGCGTTATTATGTTTATGATAAAGATAGTGTTGATAAATTATTTGAAAAGGTGGCTCAAAAAAAGAAAGAATTAGAAGAAGGGTATACAAAACAGATTAATCCGACATTAGAATCCTATTACGATTATTTGACATCTATACGAATTCATGAATTAAAAGGTTCAACAATACGAGCTCAAAGATTTCAGTTTAATAACATAGCGGATGTAGAAATTAGGGAAAATGTTAAATTTGGTAGTTTGAGAATAGGTGAAATCAAAAGAAGGGATATCGAACAAGCGAGATTGATTCTTCTAGAAGCAGGTAAAACTCCGGAATACTTAAACATAGCATTCAAACATTTGCATTATATTCTGGAACGAGCTGTGCTTGATGAGACTCTTAAAACAAATCCGTGTAAAGGGTTGAAGCCTTTGAAGAGAAATAATGATCCTATAAGCGAAAACAGACATAGAGCTTTATCGGAAAAAGAGGTTGCTTGTTTTCTTGAAAAATCCGAGGAACGAAAATCGTTTTATCATAATATATTTAAGTTTATGTTGTTGACAGGCCTTAGGATTGGCGAGGTAGGTGCGTTATTCTTGACAGATATTGATTCGGAATTTATACATGTGAGGAGAACTATAACAAGAAGTGAAATCGGAACATATGAGATAGGTAGAGACACGAAGACATATTCGGGAAAGAGAGATATACCGTTGACTTCTGAACTCAAGAAATTAATTAAGGAACAAAGAGAACTCAATAACATGATGTTTGGAACAGAGTGGACAGGAACACTCTTTAAATCTTCTGAAGGAATGATTTTGAGAGAGTATACCATTAACAGAGAGATTAAGAGAGTATGTAGAGATGCTGATATTCCATACTTTACTTGTCATGGGTTTAGAGTTACATTTGCAACTCGTTTTATTGAGCAACGACCTCAGGATTATAAAGTTTTAAGTGAGCTTATGGGACATAAAAATATAAAAATAACTCTCGATTTATATACCAGAGTAATGCAAAATTCTAAAATCTTGGCTATGAATGAAGTGAAGATAATAAAAACTTCGTGATAGTCAAATAAATGATACTATTACTTTAAGATCAGAAGGATGAATTTTTATTTATATTATAATAGAAGAAAAATTCATCATTCTGATCTATTTCGTAAATGGAAATTTTTAATATGATGTATAATATGTGGTATGATGGTGCGCGAGTTATATAATTAGCGTATTGTGAGTATAACTCCTGTTATCCGCAATTCACTAAGTTATCTAATATGTTAGATGACTTATTTTTTTTGCTTTTATATTTTCTTTGTATAATGTGTGCATTTTAACAGTATTCCAAAGAATTTTTTATTGTGATATTACACATATAATGTTATATTTATGTTAAGTGATTGGGGTTTGTAGTTTTATTAATATAGTTTCAATTATTTAATTCTTTCTTTTTTATTCATGAGATTACTAAAATTTGAGAGGGTATATTTATGGGAATAAAAAATGATAAGGGTCTTTCTTTAGTTGAGTTAATGATTGTAATAGCAATCATGGCTATTCTTGCTTCTGTTGTAGCTCCTGCTTTTCTGAAATATGTAGATAGATCTAGGAAAGCTAATGATGTTGCTACTGCTGAGGTTATCTATGATGCTGCGTGTCTTGCATTTACCACAAGTAATGATGATGCATATAATGGATGGTCATCCTGTTATGATATGTATCCGAATAATAACTACGGTGGTTCTATTATAGCTACATCTGATGGAAAAAGAAAAAATAGTCAGCTTTCAAGTGTTAGACTTTCTCAGCAAGATAAAAATGATGGTTGTTATATTATAAGACCAGTAGCCTGGTGTAGAGGAATTAAGTATAAAAATTGGGAGAATACCTGGTTTAAGAGTACTCTTGATGGACAGCCTGGAGCAGAAGAACAACGTGATTATACCAATGTTTTCCTTGAGTGTCTTGCTCAGGAAGCTGCAACTGGTGGACATACCTCTAATAGAAATTATGATGGTGAAACATCAGTAAATATGAAACTTAAATATACAAAGAAGGTGGAAAATTATAAGGGTGAAAAATTCACACCTGAGTGTTGGATTTTGTATAGAAGAGATGATACTGGATATCCAGAGGTTTGGGTAGGTTATAAGAGTGGAGCTGTTCAACCTTTATATAGATTGTATCCAGATCCTTCGGCTGAATACTATGATTAATATGAAATATATTTAAGTTTTAAATTAGGTGGGGGGCTTATGTCTGAAGAAATTATCAAAGAAGAAGTTGTATCAGATGATAAGGAAGTAGTTGCTGAAAAAAAGAAGCAAAAAATTGATGTTAAGAATATTATTCTTCTTTTTATTGATTTTATTGCTATTAATATAGCGTATATATGTTCTCTGATGTTGCTTAGTTCTGTTTCTATGGAAATGACTGATCTGACATATTTACATTATGTTGTTCTTGTTACACCATATTATGCAATTGGTGTCTTGATCCTATTCTATGTTTGCAAGCTTTATATTCTTGATTATTCTAAGATGAGCATAGTTCAAATGAGAAGACTTATTATATGTTCTTTCTGTGCTTCTCTAATTTATATGATTATTATGCGAGTTTTAGATGCTGGTTTTGCGTATGCGTTTTTTGTGCTAGGTGGTTTGCTCCAGTATATATTTACCGCTTTAGCAAGATTTTTCTTTAGACTTACTCATTTTAAATTCGATAATAGAACGGCAATGACAGAAAATTGATATTTTTGTGTGAATATTTGTTGAATTGTTGTAAAATTTCTTCTGTTTATATTGATTTTTTTGTTTAAATGTGCTATATTTCACTCATAATGGGCAATGCGGAGTTGTTTGAAACGCAAAGCTAAAGCATTTGTTGTTTTAGATGCAAGTATACACTATTTATGAGGGATAAGGGATATGAATAGAAGAGAGGATGGTTTTGGTTGCCCAAGGAACAAAGGCTTCTCGCTTGTTGAGCTTATTATAGTAATAGGCATTATTGCTGTATTGGCTGCTGCGATAGCGCCTGCCTTGATCAGGTATATTACTAAGTCTAGAAAAGCAACAGACGTTGAAACGGCTGATATTATTCTTCATGCGGTAAATGCGGCTTATGCTGAAGATTACTCGTATGAAGGCGAGGTTGATAACGTTGTTCAGAATGCAGATCGTATTGATACCAGTAAAAAGGTTTCTGTAACTGTAGGTGCAGAAGCTGAGTATGATATTGAAATGATTGCTGTTGCTCAAGATGGTGATACGTTTGAAAATAATTTTAAACCACAATCTCATTTCTTAAGCATGGTAAGAAAGGTTCTTGGAAAAGAAAGTTCTGGTAACAAAGACTTTTCAACGCCTAAATGTAGAACTGATTCGGGTAATGGAAAACCGGATGGATTTCTTATAGCTAGACGATTGGGAGAACATAATTCAACTGAAAGATTTGAAATATGGCTTGTCGATGATAATCAGAATCCTATATATCGTCTTGAACCTGACTGTTGTAATGAATATAAATAACAACAATTAGTTTATTGCTTTATTAGCGTAATTTTGTTAATATTTGTCTGGTGTGCTTTCGGCACATCAGACTTTTTTTGTTGTGGAGAAAATGTTATGGCTGAAGTTGAAAAGAAGGTTCCTATTATTGAACTCAAAGGTCTTACAAAAAACTTTGAGGATCAACAGGTTCTTAAAGGTATTGATCTTACAATTTATGAGAATGAGTTTCTTACTTTGCTTGGTCCGTCAGGTTGCGGTAAGACAACTACGCTTAGGATTATTGCTGGATTTGAGGAACCATCTAGTGGTGAAGTTCTTTTCGATGGAATAGATATAACTAAGGTTCCGGCATATAAGAGAGAGGTTAATACTATCTTTCAGAAGTATGCGCTGTTTCCTTTTATGAATGTATATGACAACGTAGCATTTGGTCTTAAGATCAAGAAGATGGACAAGACTGTCATTGATCATAAGGTTACCAATATGCTTAAGCTTATTGGACTTGAGGAGTTTGCGAAGAGAGATGTTACAAGTCTTTCTGGAGGTCAGCAGCAGAGAGTTGCTATAGCTCGTGCTCTTGTTAATGAGCCTAAGGTTTTACTTCTTGATGAACCTCTGGGAGCGCTTGATGCGAAGCTTCGTAAAGGAATGCAGGCTGAACTTAAGAAGATTCAAAAGGAAGTTGGTATTACATTTATCTTTGTAACACATGATCAGGAAGAAGCTCTCTCTATGTCCGATACAGTTGTTGTTATGAATGAAGGTATCATTCAGCAGGTTGGTACTCCTCAGGATATATATAATGAACCAGAAAACCGTTTTGTTGCTGAGTTTATTGGTGAGTCTAACATTATTGAGGCTGTTATGAAGAAGGATCTTCTTGTTTCATTTGATGGAGAAGATTTTGAATGTGTGGATAAGGGCTTCAAGTTAAATGAAAATGTTGAGGTTGTTATAAGACCTGAAGATATAGATATTATCAAACCAAAGGATGCTAAGGTAAAAGGTATTGTTAAGTCTATTGTGTTCAAGGGTGTGCATCACGAAATCGTTGTTGAAACAGAACATAGGGATTATCTGATACATACAACTGATTATTTTGAACCAG
Organism: Lachnospiraceae bacterium AC2031; assembly: GCA_000687975.1. Classification (GTDB taxonomy): domain Bacteria; phylum Bacillota; class Clostridia; order Lachnospirales; family Lachnospiraceae; genus Eubacterium_Q. Next base: position 73,448 of record JIAB01000001.1, read on the forward strand.
GACTTAAGGTTGGTCTTACATTTGGACCAGATGAAATACATGTTATGTATCCGATGGAGTGGTAAATAGATGAAACATTATTCAAAGCTTATTCGTCCATATCTTATATGGTCAATTCTTATTATACTTGTTCCGCTTTTTATGATTATCCTTTATGCGGTAACAACTGGTGGAAACACCCTTGTAAATATTAGGTTTACATTAGAAAATTTCAAAAAGATTGGTGAACCAATCTATCTTGATGTGCTTAAAAAGTCTTTTAAACTAGGCATAGTTTCTGTGCTGTTTTGTCTTGTTATAGGCTATATTTTGGCATATTTTATTACCAGATTTAAGGATTCTACTCAGGATTTTCTTATTCTGCTGGTAACTATTCCTATGTGGATCAATACACTTCTTAGAACTTATGCGTGGATAAGTCTGCTTTCTGATAATGGACTTATTAATAGTTTTCTGCAGATGCTTGGGCTTAATCCACAGACTCTGATGTACACTGATTTTGCGGTCATAGTAGGTCTGATCAGTGATATTTTGCCATTCATGGTTATTCCTATTCATACATCTATTCGAAAGATTGATCCTTCTCTTATTGAAGCGTCACATGATCTTGGTGCGAATTCTTTTCAGACTTTCACACATGTAATACTAAAGATGTCAATCCCTGGCGTTATTAATGGTGTTATGATGACATTTCTTTTATCAATATCTACGTTCGTTATTCCTAAGCTTTTAGGTGGTGGACAGTATATGCTGATTGGTAATCTTATAGAAAATCAGTTTATTTCGGTTGGTAACTGGAACTTTGGTTCTGCTATCTCTATTATTCTTACCGTTATTATTCTCGTTGGACTTTCGGTAATGAAGAAGTTTGACCGAGAGGATAAGGAGGAAAGAGATGAGAGATAAGAAAAGCAGCAAAGCTCTATATATTTTATATATTACTGTACTCTTGGTGTTCTTTTACCTTCCTATAGTTGTGATGATGGTATTTTCATTTAATTCCTCCAAGAGTCTTACGAATATGACTGGATTCTCGCTCAGATGGTATTCTAGACTTATTTCTGATGGATCCATAATGAGGGCGGTATATGTATCTCTGACAATAGCCATCTTTTCTACTATAGTTTCTGTAATTCTTGGAACAATAACTGCTATTGGCCTTTCAAGAAGTAGAAGAGTGATGAAGGAAGTTTTACTTAATATTAATAATCTTCCTATCATGAATCCTGATATTGTTACAGCTATTGGTCTTATGATACTTTTCTCGTCTATAATGATGACCAAGGGCTATGTGACTATGCTACTTGCGCATATTGCCTTCTGTACACCTTATGTGATCACGTCTGTTTATCCGAAGGTTAGACAGTTGGATCCGGCCCTTGCTGATGCAGCTATGGATCTGGGGGCGACTCCATTTGAAGCTCTTGTAAAGGTTATCATTCCGATGCTTCGAGATGGTATATATGCAGGTATACTTCTTGCTTTTACAATGAGTTTTGATGACTTTGTTATATCGTACTTTGTTACCGGAAATGGAGTAGAGAATATATCTATAACAGTTTATAATATGACTAAGCGTACTAATCCAACTATTAATGCGCTTTCAACTATTGTTATTCTTGTTATAGCTATACTGCTTATTGTTTCTAAGCTTCTTCCTTCGATGTTTAAGGCTACGATAAAAAGAATCATGGCTGTTGCTTTAGTTCTTCTTATTGGTTTTACAACATTTGCTGGAATAAAGAGTAATGGTAGAAGTCTCAGGGTTTATATAGCTGGTGAATATATTGATCCGGCGTTGGTTGAAAGCTTTGAGAAGAAATATGACTGTGATGTCATTCTAGAGACCTTCGATTCAAATGAAACTATGTATACGAAGCTTATGAGTGGCTCTGAGTATGATATACTTGTTATAAGTGATTATATGATCGAACGTCTTATCAAAGAAAAGCAGCTTCAACCGGTGGATTGGGATAATATAACTAATAAGGATTCTATAGATCCTTCGAATATGGGTTATCCGTTTGATCCTGATAATACTTATTCTGTTCCATATTTTGTTGGAACTGTAGGAATTCTTTATGATAAAAATGAGGTTGCTGAGGAGGATCTTTCTGAGGGATGGGAACTGCTGCGTAATCCTAAGTATGCTGGTGATATCTATATGTATGACTCTGAGCGCGATAGCTTCATGATTGCGCTTAAAGCTCTTGGATATTCTATGAATACGACAAATAAAGAAGAGATAACTGAAGCTTACAACTGGCTGATCGATCAGCGTGAAAGCATGGACGTTGTTTATGTTGGTGATGATGTTATGGATAATATGATATCTGGTAACAAGTCTATTGCGGTTGTATATTCTGGTGATGGTGCTTACATCATGGCAGAAAATGAGGATTTAGGTTATTTTGATCCTGAAGAAGGAACGAATGAATGGTGTGATGCCATGGTTATGACTAAAGACTGTTTGGATACTGAGCTTGCTGAAAGCTTTATGGATTATATGCTTGATTATGATGTTGTATATCAGAATTCTGTTTTTGTTGGATATACAACTCCTGTTACTGAGGCGAGGGAGGTTCTTAAAGAAGAGGAGTTTGATGGAATAAACAGTTATACTCCTGTTTTTGGTGCTCCTAATAATGAGCAGTTTAGATATCAGGATGAGGAACTTAGAGCATTTTATTCTGATCTATGGACTAAAGTAAAAGCGTATTAAGTCTTTTGTTTGATATTTAATGAGGCAGACCTATGCTGTATATTGCGATAGTGATGTACAATAAAAAAATGTCAGAGTGTATGTCCAGATATTCTTCGAATAGGCTTCTGGAGAGACACGGTGTAGATAAAGCTCGTATTATTATTGTAGATAATTCTGAGTCTGATTTTGACCGTGGTGATGAATCTGATCTGAATGATTTTATATCAGCTCATGGCATTGTTTATATTAGATCAGGAGAGAATATAGGTCTTTCAAAAGCGTATAATAAAGCTCTTGAATATGCGCTTCATGATAGTGCGGATCCAGAAAAAGATTTTCTTATGCTTCTGGATGATGATACTGATCTTACTTATGATTACATGCATGAGATTTATACGGCTTATAAACAAGCGTCTTCTGATGATAAAAAGACAAATGTCATTACTGGTCTTATTGAAAGTGAAGGACGACCTATGTCACCACTTTATAAATTTGCTTTTTCTTATCATGAAAAGAACTGCGTAAAAAGTCCTGGAGAGTATAAGAATCTTTGCTGTATCAGTAGTGGCATGGCTGTAAGACTGAGTAGCCTTGAAAAAATTGGTGGTTTTGAGGAAAGTCTTTTTCTTGATATGATTGATTATACACTTATGTATGAACTTAGCCGCCGTGATCTTAATAACGTGAAGGTTGTTGATGCTCATTTACAGCAGAGTTTTTCGGGAAGACAGAATAAAGATAGAAGAACAGTGATGAACAGATATAGGATCTATACAAAAGATTTTACCAGGTATTGTGAGATAACTGGTAAAGGTAAGCTATATGCCAGACTTCATCTTTTTAAAAGACGTCTTTCACTAGAAAGAAGTATAAAAAGATGATATAATAAATATTTGATTTTGTTCTATATTTGTGGAGGTTAGAACTTGAACGACGAAGATAAGAAAAAGAAGAGACTGGACATTGTGGATGTAAAGCTTATGCTTACTCTGGCGGGAGCTGGATGTATTGTTGTGCTTTTCTTTTTGTTTATTGGAAAATTCAGTTCCGTTATAATAGTCGTTAGAAAACTTTTCTCTGCTATGACTCCGATCATAATCGGTTTTGTTATAGCATTTCTTCTTAATCCACTTGTTAATCATCTTAGAAAATCCATGAAAAGTGACTTTACTAAGATGTTTAAAAATGCAAAGGAAACAAGCATATCTAAAGCAGCTGACGCGGTTGCTGTGACGCTTTCTGTATTACTATTTTTGCTTGTCATCACTGCGTTATTATGGATTCTGATCCCTCAGTTATATGATAGTGTGCAGAATCTTTATAATAATTTTGATACTTATGTATCAAATGTTGAAAATATGGTAAATAAGCTTATTAAGAATTATCCGGATCTTGTCTCTATGGTAAATAACTATATGGATGACATCGAGGAGTCCATAAAACAGGTTCTTACTGACAAGCTTTTACCTAATATGAATAATATAGTTGTTGCGATATCTTCTGGCGTTTTTGGTGGTCTTAAGATGATCATGAATTTCTTTATCGGTATTATCGCTGCAATATATATTCTTGCAAGTAAGGATAAATTCTCTGCTCAGATGAAGAAGATAATTTATTCTATATTTGATAAGAAGAAGGGTAATGCCATACTTAGTACTATAGATTATATAGATGCGGTATTTAGTGGATTTATTGGCGGAAAGCTTCTTGATTCATTTATAGTTGGAGCAATATGCTTTATATTCTGTAAGTTGGTTAATATGCCATATGCTGTACTTATCAGTGTTATTGTTGGTGCTACAAATATTATTCCTTTCTTTGGGCCGTTTATCGGAGCGATTCCATCGGCTGTGCTTGTGCTTGTTGAATCACCAAAGATGTGTATAGTATTCATTATATTTATTCTTGTTCTGCAGCAGGTTGATGGTAACATTATAGGACCGCTTATTCTGGCTGATTCTACAGGACTTAGTAGTTTTTGGGTTCTTTTTGCCATCTTAGTGGGCGGAAATCTCTTCGGATTCGTTGGTATGGTGTTAGGTGTTCCGACATTTGCCTGCATATATACCTTTATGACTAGAAGGCTTAAAGATAATCTTAATAAACGTGGACTAGAAAATAATACTGATTATTTTGTGGCTCTAAGAGGTTTTGATGAAAATGGAGAACCAATCCGTGGGCCTAAAAAGAAGCTTGAATCGGCTGCGAATAAACGTAAGCGTGAGAGACAGCTTCAACAGCTTCAACAGTCAAAAGAATTTATTGATAAGGTTACACGTCATGATAAAAAGAATGATACCGAAAACATTAAGTCTGAAGATAAAGAAAAGAAGTAAATAACGAAACAAAGGATCTTAATATAAGGTCTTATGATAAATGGAGGAAAAACAAATGGCTAGATTTGATCACAAAATGATTGAGGCTAAATGGAATAAAAAGTGGGAGGAGAGTCCAGTTAATGTTAATGATGGCAAGAAGCCTAAGTATTACTGTCTGGATATGTTCCCTTATCCATCAGGAAATGGTCTTCATGTAGGACATTGGAGAGGTTATGTTATCTCTGATGTTTGGAGCCGTTATCAGATGATGCATGGAAAGTATGTTATCCACCCTATGGGATGGGATGCATTTGGTCTTCCTGCAGAAAACTACGCTATTAAGAATGGAGTTCATCCTTCTATTTCAACTGCAAAGAATATTGCATCTATTAAGAATCAGATTAAGCAGATTTCAGCTATCTATGACTGGGATATGGAAGTTAATACAACTGATCCAGATTACTTCAAGTGGACTCAGTGGATCTTTATTCAGATGTTTAAGAATGGTCTTGCTTATGAGAAGGAAATGCCTATTAACTGGTGTCCATCTTGTAAGACAGGTCTTGCTAACGAAGAGGTTAAAGATGGTAAATGTGAGCGTTGTGGCGCTGATGTAACTAAGAAGAATCTTCGTCAGTGGATGCTTAAGATCACAGCTTATGCTGAGCGACTTCTTGCTGATCTTGATAAGCTTGATTGGCCTGAAAAGGTTAAGAAGATGCAGGCTGAGTGGATCGGTAAGTCTAAAGGTGCAGAGGTTAACTTCCCTGTAGATGGCAGAGATGAAGTTATTACTGTATATACTACAAGACCTGATACTCTTTATGGAGCAACATTTATGGTTCTTGCTCCAGAGTCAGAGCTTGCTTCAAAGCTTTATACACCAGAGACAGAAGCTGCTGTAAAGGATTATATCTATCAGACATCTCTTAAGTCATCTATTGATCGTATGGCTGATAAAGAGAAGACAGGTGTATTCACAGGATGCTATGCTATAAATCCTCTTAATGGAGCTAAGACACCTATCTGGCTTTCTGACTATGTTCTTGCTGATTATGGTACAGGAGCTATCATGTGTGTTCCTGCTCATGATGACAGAGACTTTGAATTTGCTAAGAAGTTTGATCTTCCTATCATTCAGGTTATTGCTCCAACTCTTGACGATGTTCAGGATGGAAATGAGATGACTGAAGCTTATACAGCTGCTTCAGGTGTTATGGTTAATTCTGGTGAGTGGAATGGTATGGAGTCTGCTGAGCTTAAAGAGAAGGCTCCTCAAATTATTGAAGAAAAAGGTTATGGAAAAGCCACAACTAATTACAAGCTTCGTGACTGGGTATTCTCACGTCAGAGATATTGGGGTGAGCCAATTCCTATTGTTCATTGTGAGAAGTGTGGTTGTGTAGCTGTTCCTGAAGAGGAACTTCCTCTTAGACTTCCTGATGTTGAGAAGTATGAGCCAACTGGTACAGGCGAATCTCCACTTGCAGCAATCGAGGACTGGGTAAATTGTACTTGTCCTCAGTGTGGCGGACCTGCAAAGAGAGAAACTAATACTATGCCTCAGTGGGCTGGTTCTTCATGGTATTTCCTTAGATATGTTGATGTTCATAATGAGAATGAACTTATATCTAAAGAGAAGGCTGATAAGTATCTTCCTGTAGATATGTATATTGGTGGAGTAGAGCATGCGGTTCTTCATCTTCTTTATTCAAGATTCTGGACTAAGTTCCTTTATGATATCGGTGTAGTAAGTTTTGATGAGCCATTTAAGAAGCTCTTTAATCAGGGTATGATCTGCGGTCGTGACAGAGAGACTGGAAAACCAACCAAGATGAGTAAATCGCTTGGAAATATAGTATCACCTGATGATATTGTTCGTGATTATGGATGTGATACTCTTAGACTTTATGAGCTTTTTGTTGGACCTCCAGAAGCAGATGCAATCTGGGATGATGCTGGTATTGACGGTATCTATAGATTTATTAAGAGATTCTATACAGTTGTTATGGATAATCTTGAGAAGGATGCTCCTGAGACTGAGGAAACTCTTAGACTTCGTAATGGTCTTGTTAAGGCAGTTACAGAGCGTCTTGAATCATTTAACCTTAATACAGTTGTTTCTGCATTTATGGAGTATAACAATAAGTTTGTAGATCTTACAAAGACTTCTGGTGTTGATAAAGAGACACTTAGAGTAGCTGTAAGACTTATTGCTCCATTTGCTCCTCATCTTGGTGAGGAACTTTGGGAGGCGCTTGGTGGTACAGCATCTGTATTTGAAGAAGAGTGGCCTACATTCGATGAGAAGCATCTTGCTACAAATGAGATTACACTTCCTGTTCAGGTTTCTGGAAAGACAAGACTTACTATCAGCGTTCCTGCTGATGCATCAAAGGATGAGATTCTTGCGGCAGCTAAGGAAGCTCTTGGCAATAGACTTGATGGTAAGACTATTGTTAAGGAAATCTATGTTCCTGGAAAAATCATTAACATTGTTGCTAAATAAAGAGGCTGTGTATGTTTACAAAGCTTCTTCGTAGAAACTTAATAATGATGCTTTTTCCTATACTGGTCATGGAAGTTCTGATAATCTTTATGATTTTACAGCTAGGTATTCTACCGGAGTATTCCAGTAAAAGGATAGATAATATTTCAGGAGTAAATACCCTTTATAAAGAAGGGGTTAAGAATATTTCGTTTGCGTATGATGTGGCCTCTTTGGGTGAACCGGAATATGTTGGATTTGATGAAGAGGCTAATGGTGAGAAGATAGGTGGATATTATTATATATATGAAGGTGATAGTATCCGCCTTTTTATCCTAACAGATGAAACATCGAAAGTACTGACATCTGGAAATGGTATGGACATATGCGCTTCTCTTGAAGAGGATGAGGTAAAAGCAAAGTTTATAGAAAGTGAACTTTCTGAACGGCTTGGACTTGGTGATAGTGTGTTTGAAGGGTTTGTAGATCCAATAATAATAAACGAGACCAGATATCCTGCATTTAAGATAGCTTTTGCGGATTATTCTATATATGTTGTTGCTGGTATAATGGCTTTGACATTGATTTATGGGGTGATTGCATTTGCTTTTCCGAGTCTTATGTTTGGACTTGATTATAAAGAACTTGCTAAAAACAAATCTGAACTGATTTCAATGATGAATGAAGAAATGCAGGAAAGATTAGAAGAACATGAGGGTAGTGAATATACTACTGAAAATTATAAGATATATGCTTACGTGTCGCATATTGAGATAATAAAAAGGTGAGGATTATTCCTCACCTTTTGTTTCTTCTTCAGATTTTACTTCTTCTGTTGTTTCCTCTTTAACTTCATCGTCAGTTTTGATAGATACGTAATCTCTATCTTCTGAGAAATCAACGTCGTTGATGATTATTTCATCATCTTCGAAGATGTCATCTTCCTGAGCTGCTTTCCATTCATCAGCTTTAGCTTTTATATCCTTGGCTGCTACCTTAGCCTTATCTTTAAGATCATAAGCGGTATCCTTAGCCTTTACAGAATATTCTTTTATTTTTCTGTCTACATCATATTTGTCGTTCAGGTCTTTATAAGTCTGTGTTTCTCTGATTTCCTCTTTGAAAAGATATGCGACACCTGCTACAGCAGCTGCGGCAGCGGTTACGGTGAAAAGACTGCCTAATACACTACGTCTAGCCATTTGTAATCCCCTTTCTGTTATACATGATTTGTTAAATGCTATTTTATAGTATAGAGACTTAAAAATCAATGTCGAATTCTTGAAAGAACATGCTCTTTATGTTACTCTATATGAGCTGACTAAAAGGAGTAATTACATTATGGATGAGAAGATAATTGAGAGTAAAAAGTTGCTAGAAAAAAGAAGTCTGGAGCTAGATAAAGTTTCGTCTCGCATCGCGTTTGCAAGACTTGCTGTTTTTGTTGTGGCTTTGATTACATTTTATATTGGATTTAAAGGTCATAATCTATTGCTAGTTATTGTTTCTTTAGGGATGATTGCTGGCTTTGTTTTATTGGTTAGATATCATGGAACGCTGGACGAACAGGTTTTGGATATGAAAACAAAATCTGGTGTTATCAATAGATATTTAATGAGAAATTCCGGTGAATGGAAGAGTTTTACTGATGATGGATCCCAGTATCTTTCTCTAGATGATCATCTTTCAGTTGATCTTGACCTTCTTGGTCCTGGCTCCTTGTTTCAGTTGATTACTATTGCTCATACACCTGGTGGAAAGAAGAGACTGGCTGACACTTTATCGCTTAAGAAGTATAGATATGACGAAATATCTGATAGATATGATGCAGTAAATGAACTTTCTGGAAGGGCTGATTTTCTGATTGATTTTGAGGCTTTGTCTGAAAGGATACTGGAGAAAAAGGAAAAAGATGAAAAGAGAGTGAGCCTCTTTGACTCTGATGATGAATCATCATCTAAGAAGGAAGAAAAAGAGAAAAAAGATATAAAGACATTTCCTGCTTGGATGTATATCCTTATGGTATTTGTTCCTTTATTTAATATTGCTGCAATCTGCATGGTTCTCTTTGGCGGCTTTAATCCTGGTCATATTCTTGTTTCTTATATAGTGGGCCTTGTACTTACATGGGGACCGCTTGCTATACATACATCTATTACTGAACCTCTTCGTGAATATGGTTCTGGAGCTAATGATTATTATAAGATTTTGAAACTTATAGCTGATAATACGTTTGAATCAGTTCATCTTAAAGAGGTGCATGATAGAACTGTTAGTAAAGATGGTCTTCTTGATGCGATAAAGTCATTGGGTACAATAAATGCCTGCGAAAATATAGCGTTTAATCCACTTATTCATATGGTTCTGGCTGGATTTGTTGGTTGGGATTTTTATATATCGTTTGCTGTATCTAGATGGTATAAGAAGAATGGCGATATATTTGATGACTGTATAGATATTGTTTCTGAGATAGAGGAACTTGGTTCTCTTGCTGTTGTATCACTTGTCAGAAATACTGTAAAACCAGAAATATCTAAAGATAACAGGATACTTGTAAATGGAGCCTTTCATCCACTTTTAAATAAAGATACTGTTGTTGCTAACAATGCTGATATAAGCGATAAATTAACGATTATTACTGGTTCGAACATGTCTGGTAAAACAACATACATGAGAACTATTGCTATAAATATGGTTCTTGCATATGTTGGAGCAGGAGTTTGTGCGGAGAGTTTTTCTGTTCCCAAAATGAAGCTTTTTACTTCTATGCGAATCAGAGATGATGTATCTGGTGGTATTTCTACATTTTATGCGGAGATTCTTAGAATTAAAGAAATGTCTGAATATGTAGCAGCTGCAAAGAAGGATGAAACCCTTGTTCCAGCGTTTTGCCTTATTGATGAGATTTTTAAGGGCACAAACTCTGCGGATAGAATTGTTGGAGCTTCTGAAGCGCTAAAGAAATTATCGGCTGGTGATTCTATTGTAATAGTTACAACTCATGATTTTGAGCTATGTGAACTTACTACCCAGGATGGAACAGCTGCGGCTAATTACCATTTTGAAGAATATTATGAAAATGGCGAGCTTAAGTTTGATTACACTCTTAAAGATGGTAGATGTACAACGAGAAATGCTATGGCACTTCTGGAAATGGCTGGTTTGGTTTAGTGAAAACGCCCTGTATTGTGCAATATTACCAAATAAATTAGTGAAATATTGACGAAATGACGTTGACTCTTTTCGCCATTTTATGTAAAATGAAACTGTTAACGAGTATGTGTTTTTTGTACATATATTCGAGATTTTTATTGTAAAAAAACGAGGAGGAATGGAATATGGCATTACCAGCTAATATAACGGGCAGTGATAATAATGTTCTATCCATAGCAGCTTCAAATAACAAAGGATTACTTATCAGATTCCTGAATGAGCAGGTTGAGGATGGTTTCTATGCCTTAGTTATTGATTATCTTAAGGATAGCAATTTTGATCTTAAGACAATGAACGTTGATGATGAAGTAAAATCTCAATGTATTAAGCTGTATGAATTGGGTGAATTCGTTGACGAGAATATCAAAGCTAAGGGCAGATATGAAATAGATGAGTGGATTGAACCACTTTTCAAGTTCGTATATGGAGATATCGATCCTAGTGATATTGATGCACCTATCAATACAACTGGTATTTATCGTTATAGTATATGGCTTATCTATCTGTATCAGAGAGAAAAGTTTGGCGAAGCTATGAGACTCATCGGTGAGAGAATAGCTCCACTTCTTATCAATGTAAGTTATCAGATTCTTGAAGATGATGACAGACCAAAGAACTTTGATAAGGGACTTCTTGGATACCTGGATCTCATTAATGTTGTAATGGATATGGGTCTTCCTACATCTCTTGCTAATTCAGATGCTTATTTAAGTAATCTTGAAGTTCTTTATGATTATGTTGTTGAGGATCCTCATGTAGGTAATGATTATAAGACTCAGTTATCTATTGGTCTCTTCAATACATTCATTGCTAACAAAGATTATAATAAGGCTTTTGAGTTCTATGGTCTTAATGCTGAGTTCATTCCTATCGATAACATGGCTGTATATGAGAGCTTTAAAGAGCTTATTAGAAATGTAAATACAACTCAGGATACTAGCGTCCTTAGTAGAAATGTACTTACAGCAATTTCTAAGCAGGAACTTTATAATAAGAGAATTGATACACTTATTAGTGAAGTATCTGCATTTGTTAAGAAGGTATATCTCTATATCGAAAATGAGCCAGATATGAAGAAAAATCTTCAGATTCTTGGTGCTGGTGCACAGCTTTCTGGTAAGACAAACATCTTCGAAGGCCTTTATGAATATAATCTTGTATTCTATGAGTGCGGTATCAAAGAGCTTGTTAACTCTGAGGTTACTGGTCGTCCTTGGGAAGAGAAGTACGAGATACTTGAAAAGCTTTATACAACACTTAATGTTGTATTTGATGGATACAATGTATATGAGCTTTCAAACAAGATTGAACATCAGTATGTAGAGATTACATGGATCAATGACTATGTAAATGCTAATCCATCACTTCTGAAGATGTTCTTCAGTATTAAGGAGAAGATTAAGGCATTTAAGGTTCGTAAGAATGCTATCCTTGAAAAGTCAAAGACTAACTATGAGATTAAGCAGATGATCGATGATCGTCAGAAGACTCTTGTGTTTATGGCTGCTGAGGATATGATCGTTAATGGTCTTAATGGTGGTAGAATTAATATCATCAACAGTGAGTATGATCCTAAGACTGCTGAGAAGTACCTTATCAAGACTTATGATAATATTGCAGTTCCTTCTAAGTATAGAAAGTCGGGAGATTCAGGTTCAGGTAAGGGCGGCGGACTCTTTGGCAGAGGTGTTGCTGCTCCTTCGGTTGATAATGATCTTAAACAGCTTCTTGATGATTCTAAGATTGAAGAGATGCTTCTTAAGTCTGAGTGGCTGTGGCATCAGCATGATACAAAGGGAACATCAGAGCCTAGTGCTCAGGAAGCAACCTACTGCGTTGTATGTTTGATTAAAGCTACTGAGAAGCTTCTTGATAAGAAGAGTGGAGTTGCACAGGTTAAGCCTGAATCTACACCAAACAAGAAGGTTATTATTACAAAGACAGGTAAGGTTATTGAGCTTTCTGATGAAGGAAGTCAGACACCATCTGGATCAAATGCTACTGTAACACCTTCGGTTGTTGATAATATCAATAACATTCAGCTTATTCTTAAGGATAAGTCAGAAGAGAATGTTGAGTATGTTAAGGACTATGTAAATGACTGGATTGATTCACTTATGAAGTCTAAGTTTGATATGGATACAATGCTTTCACTTTTTGAAGCAGAGGAACTTAGAACCAAGACTTTCCAGGTTCTTAAGAAACTTAGAGCAGATATTCTTTAAAAATAATTACAGCTCCATGGTTTTCCATGGAGCTGTTTTTTACTTGGTTTTCATTTTATGTTTTGTTAGATATAAAGCAATTATTGGCTTTTCGATGATTCTTTTTAAAACAATCTGAATTTCTTCTTTTTTGTCTATTTGTTTTACTAATATACTGTGGAGCTTTGCGTTATTTGCTCCCCAGATATCAGTGAATATCTGATCCCCAACGAATAGAGTGTTTTCTCTTGTTGTTCCCATGTTGTTCATGGCTTTGATATATCCTTTAGGACTAGGTTTATTTGCTTTAAATACGTAACTTCCTCCAACGTCTTTATTAAAGCTTTTAACTCTTGGTTCTTTATTATTTGAAACGAAACAAACTTTATAGCCGATATCATTTAACTTTTTGAATAATTCTTTTGAGCGAGCATCTTGAGGAGCGTTGTGAGGAACCAGTGTATTATCTATATCAAAGATTATTCCTCTGTAGCCCAATCTATAATACTTTTCAAAATCGATGCTGTAGGTTGAGTTGTAATATTCAGTTGGGAAAAGTTTACTTGCCATGTTGGTTCTCCTTATGGTGTCAGGTGCTTAGTTAAAAAAATTATAAACGGCTTCTGCGGCTTTTCGATTCATTCCTTCTATTTGCTCCATTTCCTCTATTGAAGCAGTCTTTATCTTCTCAATATCTTTATAATGAAGGAGCAGTGCTTTCTTTCTTTTTGGCCCTATTCCTTCGATATCGTCTAGAATTGAATGAGTCTGGCTGTCACTTCTTAATTGCTTATGATAAGTGATAGCAAACCTGTGTGTTTCATCCTGCAGAGCGGTTATCATATGCAGTGCTTCGCTTCCTTTAGGGAAAACGGCCTCTTTATCTTTATAATATAGTCCTCTTGTTCTATGATTGTCGTCCTTTACCATACCACAAACTGGTATATCAAGTCCAAGAGAATCTATTACCATTTCAGCTATATGCACTTGTCCTTTACCGCCGTCCATCATGATAACATCAGGTAACTCGCCCAGTTTTTCATCAGAATAACGGCGGGAGAGTACTTCTTTCATTGATGCATAATCATCAGGACCTTCCACGGTTTTAAGTCTAAACTTTCGGTATGCATTTCTTTTTGGTTTTCCGTTTTCGAAAACTACCATTGATGCAACTGAATGATATCCTGAGATGTTTGAAATATCAAAGGCTTCCATACGGATAGCTTTTTCTATTCCGATCATATTGGCGATATCCTGACATGCGAGGGTAGTTCTTTTTTCTGCTCTTTTAATTCGTTCGATATCTTGTTCAAGTACAAGTCTGGCATTATCCTTAGCAAGCTGGATAAGTCCTTTTTTGTCTCCTTTTTGAGGTACTAAAAGATATACATTTTGTCCCTTTTTCTCAGTTAAGAAGCTGGTGATCAATTCCATTTCGTTGATAGGAGATTCTGTAAGGATTTCCTTTGGTACAAATGGAGTGCCTGTATAGTATTGCTTAATGAATTCGGTAATTATATCACTTTCAGTGTCTGAAATATCTGATGTCATGTGATGATTTTCTCTTCCTAGAAGAGTTCCATCTCTAACAAAGAATATTGATATTACTACATCTTCGTTATTTCGAGCTATGGCTATGATGTCTCTATCTTCAGAACCATTATTATCAACTCTTTGTTTTTCTGATATTTTTGAAATGCTATCTAAAAGATCGCGGGTTTTAGCGGCTTTTTCAAACTCTAGATTTGAAGCCTCATTTTCCATCTGAGCTTTCAATTCCTGGATGATATCTTTGGTGTCACCGTTTAAGAATTTTATAGCTTTTTCTATCTTTTTGTGATAATCCTCCTGACTGATGTATCCTGCACATGGAGCGTCACATTGTCCAATCTGATGATAAAGACATGGCCTTTCATCCAGATTTCCAAAGTTAAGATCCTTATTGCAGTTTCTTATGGAGAACATCTTTTTGATCAGGGCAATGGTATTATGTACAGCGCTTCTGTCTGTATAAGGTCCAAAATAAAGTGATTTATCTCTGCCCATTCGATGACTCATCATGAGACGCGGGAATTTTTCCGATATAGTAACCTTAATATATGGATATCCTTTATCGTCAGTCATTATAGTGTTATATTTAGGTCTGTGTTCTTTTATGAGATTGCATTCCAGAACAAGGGCTTCCATCTCGGAAGATGTTATAATGTATTCGAAATAGGATATCTGAGATACCATTTTAAGAATCTTAGGTGAATTGTTGTGTCCGTGACCAGAACGAAAATATTGGCGAACTCTGTTGTGTAAGTCAACTGCTTTACCTACGTATAGAATCTGCTCATTCTCGTCGTGCATTATATAAACTCCAGGTTTATGTGGGAGTTTACTTAGCTCATCTTCGATATTAAAGACTTCATTTCCTGAATATTTCATAGCAAAGATTATACACGTTAAGATCATATTTTAATAGCATAAATTAGTAGTGAAAAAAATGAAGCGTTATTGTATAATACTGATGTTTGTTTTGCTCTTGTAAAACTAATACTGATAATTAAAAATCACTGTATGTTTGTTTGATTAGGAGAAATACTATGCAGGAAGAATATAACGTTTCGCTTACTCAGTTTATTGAGAAGATGAATCTTAAAAATCATACTCCGGAAATAGATACAGATAAGATATTTATTACTGATCCGGATATTAATAGACCGGCTCTTCAGCTAGCTGGTTTCTTTGAGCATTTTGATAATACACGTATTCAAATATGTGGAAATGTTGAGCATGCTTATCTTGCTGATATGCATACAAGAGAAGAAAATGAGGAGATTTTTGATAAGCTCTTTAGTCATGGCATACCTTGTCTTGTGTTCTGTAGAGATATTGAGCCTTATGATTTTATAGTTGATGCTGGTAACAGACATGGTATTCCTGTTCTTACAAGCAGTGCAACTACATCTTCGTTTGTCCATGAAACAGTTCGTTATCTTCATGAAGAGCTTGCACCTAGAATATCTATGCATGCAGTTCTTGTCGATGTATTCGGTGAAGGACTTCTGATAATGGGCGATAGTGGTATTGGTAAGAGTGAGGCTGCTCTTGAGCTTATTAAGCGTGGTCATCGACTTGTTGCGGATGATGTGGTTGAAATAAAGAAAATAAGTGATGAGCAGTTAATTGGTCAGTCTCCAGAAATAACAAGACACTTTATTGAGCTAAGAGGTATTGGTATTATTGATGTTAAGACTATGTTTGGTGTTGAGTGTGTTAAGATATCTCAGCAGATAGATCTTGTTATTAAGCTTGAAGAGTGGAATAAGGATGCTAATTACGATAGACTTGGTCTTTCGGATAATTATACTGAAATTCTTGGTACAAAGATTGTATCTCATTCAATACCTATCAGACCTGGTAGAAACCTGGCAATCATACTTGAATCTGCGGCTGTAAACCATCGTCAGAAGAAGATGGGTTATAATGCTGCACAGGAAATGTATAACAGAGTCACAAAAGGACTTAAGGCATAAAGGGAGGAAAAATAATGGCAGAATATGTTTTTGGAGTTGATATTGGAGGAACCACAGTAAAACTTGGACTTTTCGATATTGATGGAAATGTACTTGATAAGTGGGAGATTACAACTCGTAAAGAAGATGGCGGTGCTTATATTCTTAAGGATATTGCTGGATCGGTAGAGGCTAAGATGGCTGAAAAAAATATTGATAAGGCAAATGTTAAGGGTGTTGGAATGGGCGTTCCTGGACCTGTTAAGGATGATGGTACAGTTATGAAGTGTGTTAACCTTGGCTGGGGTATGTTTAATGCGGCTGAGGAGTTATCTAAGCTTTTATCACTTCCTGTTAAGGCTGGAAATGATGCTAATATGGCAGCTCTTGGAGAATATTGGCAGGGTGGCGGAAAAGAATATAAAAGCGTTATTATGGTTACACTTGGAACAGGTGTTGGCGGTGGAATCATAATAAATGGAAAAATGCTTGCTGGTGTCAATGGAGCAGGTGGTGAGATTGGTCATATGACAATCGATACAGAAGAGCAGGATTCATGTAACTGTGGAAAGAAGGGTTGTCTCGAACAGTATGCTTCAGCTACAGGTATTGTGAGACTTGCAAATCGTGCACTTAATACTAGTGATAAGGCTTCAAAGCTTAGGGATACAGACGATTTATCTGCAAAGGCTATCTTTGATGCTGCAAAAGAAGGAGATGAACTTGCTCTAGAGCTTCTTGATGAGTTTGGTAAACGTCTTGGATATGCTCTTGCAAATATTGCTTGTGTTGTTGATCCTGAAGCGTTTGTAATTGGTGGCGGCGTTTCAAAAGCTGGTAAGGTTATTCTTGATGTAACTAATAAATATTTCCAGCAATATGCATTTCATGCTTGCAGAAATACTAGTTTTGAGCTTGCAACTCTGGGTAATGATGCTGGTATTTTTGGAGCAGCAGCGTCAGTGCTTCTGCAAGCGGTTTTATAAAGTGTCGATTTATCTAGTATAAATTAACATATAAACATACTAAAATAGGTTTTTTTTATATATTTTACGAATTGAAAAAAAGGACTCTATAATGTAGTATTATACATTGTAGAGTCTTTTATGTTGACTAGATTCTCGCTGGTTAGGCGTTAATATATAAATGATACGGATAAAAAAATGTCAGATTATAAGATCTTAGATAATGTAAGTATGGCTGATTACTGCACATTTAAAACCGGTGGTAAGGCGAAAAAGATGTATCTTGTTTCGAATATTACTGGACTTAAGGAAGTGCAGGAAATTATTCGCTCTTTAAATCAAAAACCATATATACTTGGGAATGGAAGTAACATCCTCGTTTCTGATAAGGGAATAGAGGATCCTGTTGTTATGCTATGTGATGATTTTGCCGATATATCTGTTGAGGGTGAGGAAATTGTTGCTGGCGCTGCTGCTCGTTTATCAAAGGTTTCTAGAGTTGCATTTGAGAACGGACTCGGCGGTGCTGAGTTTGCTTCTGGTATACCAGGGACTGTAGGTGGTGCGGTATTTATGAATGCTGGTGCCTATGGTGGAGAAATGAAGGATATTATTACTTCAGTTGATCTGCTTAAGGATGGTGAAGTAATTACTATTCCTGGAAGCAAGATGGATTTTTCTTATAGGCATAGTATAGCTATGGATGAGGATATGGTTGTTCTCAGTATGCGAATAAAATTATCCAAGAAAGATATGTCCGAAATTCAGGCTTTGATGGATGATTTTAATGGCAGAAGACGTGAGAAACAGCCTCTTGAGTATCCTAGTGCTGGTTCTACATTTAAAAGGCCGGAGGGTCATTTTGCTGGGAAACTCATTATGGATAGTGGTCTTGCTGGTTTCTCTGTTGGCGGGGCTAAGGTAAGTGAAAAACACTGTGGATTTATCATTAACTATGATAATGCAACTGCAACAGATATTTATAAACTTATTAAGAAGGTTCAGGAGATAGTTTTTGAAAAACAAGGAGTGAAGCTTGAACCGGAGGTTAGATTAATAGGGGATTTTGAGTAATAAATATTATGTGGGGTGAAGTTAGTTGAGATTTGTAATCGTTACAGGCATGAGTGGTGCTGGAAAATCAACGGTTCTTAAAGCGTTGGAGGATACAGGATTCTTTTGTGTAGATAATCTTCCTGTTGCGCTTATTACCAAGTTTGTAGAACTTACCAGCGATAATGAATTTAACAATGATAAGGTCGCTGTTGGAATAGATATTAGAAGTGGTGAGGGGCTTGCAGATCTTAGCAGTATCCTCAACAACATGCGTGAAAATAAGTTTAATTTTGAAATATTATATCTTGATGCTTCTACGAAAGTACTTGTTAAAAGATATAAAGAAACAAGACGTGAGCATCCTCTTGCTAAAGGCGGAAAGCTTACGGATGGTATAGAAGAAGAGAGAGCCAGAATAGAGTTTCTTGAGAAAATGGCTGACTATACCATTAATACTTCGAACCTTCTTACAAGAGAGCTAAAATCTGAAACTCTTAAGATTTTTGCTAAAGATAAGGACTATAATAACATGATTGTTACTATAATGTCCTTTGGATATAAGTTTGGTATACCTCAGGATGCTGATTATGTATTTGATGTTAGGTTTATGCCAAACCCGTATTATGAAGAGGATCTTCGAAGAAAAACTGGAAATGATCAGGAAATAAGAGATTACGTTATGAACTCTGAAGAGAGCAAATCTTTTCTTGATATGTTGCAGAAAATGATGACATTTCTTGTTAAAGAAAATACGGAAAAGGAAGATCGACACCAGCTGGTTATTGCTATTGGATGTACTGGTGGACGTCATAGATCCGTTACTGTAGCAAATGAGCTTTATGATAGATTAGGTAATCTGCCATATTCCTTCAGAGTGTTCCATAGGGATATCATAAATGATTCTTATGTTAAAGGTGAGTTATAATGTCATTTAGCACTGATCTAAAGACTGAACAAAGAAGTCAGGTGCCGAAGAGTATTCATTGCAGGATTGCACTTCTTTCAGGATTTGTTTCTATTAATGGACGAATTGAAGAGTTCGAAGATGAAGAGGCACTTGCTATTAGAGTTGATAGTGATGAGACTGAGGAATATATATCTAAGCTTATCAGTATGTGTGCTGATATACCTCGTGATCATCTGATATTACAAAATGAAAAGAATCATCATAGAAAGATTCTTGTGACTGATAGTGACGAAAAGGCCAGGGTATTTGCAAGACTTAAACTAAGATCTGATGATACGCGAGTGAAGGTTGCTAAGGTTATCACGGAAAGAGAGTGCTGTAAAAGATCGTATCTTAAAGGGGCATTTATGGCGGGCGGTTCCGTTGGCAGTCCTGAGAAAGCTTATCAGATGGAGATTGCTTCTTTATCTGAAGATGAAGCTGAAAGATTAAGTGATATCTTATTGCTGAGAGACCTGAAGTCCAGCATTGTAAACCATAGGGATAGACATATTGTTTATATTAAAGATGGTGATACGATTGCAGAGGTTTTAGGGCTTATGGGTGCTTCCTGTTCGCTTATGGAGTTTGAGAACATTCGTATACTTAAGGGTATTCGAAATGATGTAAACAGGGAAGTTAACTGCGATGCAGCGAATATGGCTAAGATAGCTAAATCCTCTAAAAAACAATTAGAGGATATAGAATATATAAGAGATAATGCCGGTCTCTCAAGTCTTCCAGAAAGTCTTGAAGAAATGGCAAGAGTTCGTTTAGAGTACCCCTATTATTCTCTAAAAGAACTTGGTAATGAGTTTAATCCGCCGCTTGGTAAATCGGGTGTGAGTCATAGACTTCGCAAGCTAAGCGAGTTCGCAGATAAGCTCAGAGGTTGAAGGTTTTTAATTATTACTTATTAAGGAGAAATGATTATGGCAAACAAAAAATTCACAGTAAACATTCCACAGTTTGATGAGGCTCGTCCTGTAGCTGAGATCGTTCAGACAGCTAGTCAGTTTGAGAGTTCAATCTATCTTGTTTCAGGTACTAAGAGAATCAATGCAAAAAGCATTATGGGAATGATGAGTCTTGGTCTTTGTAACAACGAAGAAATCGAGATTGAAGCTGATGGTTCGGACGAGATTGAGGCTATAAATGCTATCATAAAATATATGAATCCAGAGTGCGAATAGCAGTAACTAAGGTTTGCTTAAACCACACATATATGATATAATGTGACAGTTAAGTGGGTATTTTCATATTATGCGCGGAGGTTTAGAAAATGGGCTTTTTTAGCAACCTAAAAGAGAAAGTTGCATCAATTACTGGAGGAAAGAAATCTAACAAAAGTACAGTAGAACTTCAGTATGATAAAGCTATGAATCTTTTTGAGAACGCAAATGGAATCGATGCCGTTGAAATTCTCGAAGGAATTGCCGATATAGGTATAAATGAACAGAGTTATAAGCAGCTTGGATTAGATGCTCTTAAGGTTTTGAGTGAATTTTTTGAGAAGGGCACATATAGTAATTCAAGTACTGAAAAGGATTTGGGAAAAGCTGCTGTTTATCTTGAGAAACACGCTAATCTTTCTAATGATTCAGAAGTTGTGTATAAGGCAGCTAAGATGTATCTCGAGGCACAGAATTTTTCTAAGGCTATCAGCCTTTTTGAAAAAGCAGCAAATGCTGGCGTAAAGTCAGCTTATATGAACCTTGGTTCTATATATGAAAATGGTCTCTGTAAAGTTGATGAATATGGTAATAAGAGTGAGTTTGTAGTTCCTGTTGATCTTGATAGAGCTATGGCTTGGTATAAACAGCTTTCTGATCTTGGTGATGAGAATGCTATGAAGGCTTATGACCGTGTTGAGTATGCAAGTCAGCATACAGATTCTCTTGAGTTTGAAGAGAAGGATAAGCTTTATACAGAGATTTCAGAGAAGCGTAAAGAGAAGGGTAAGGAGCCTAGATATAAGATTATCGATCCTTCACTTCTGCAGTATCAGTATACCTATGTTCATAATCAGGTAGATGGATATATTCATAAGCTTCCTAAGGATTGGGTAAAAACAATCAATGAAGAAACAGATGAAGAGTATTATGCTCCTAATCTTACATATAAAGACTTTGAAATGTATGTAAGCTATGACAGTATTCCAAGAGAATCAAAGAAAACTCTTGAGAACTATCTGAGATACTGTAACGATGCTTTTGAAGAAGAACTTCAGCTTAAGTCATACATTACTGAGTATTCTGATGGTATCTGTACAACCTTCTATCATAAGGAAATGAATAAAGGTATCGTTACATTTGCCTTCTATCAGGGACGTCGTCTTGCATGTATGAGATTTGTCTGTGCTACAATGGAGATCATTGAGCAGTACGAGGAGATCATCTTCGAAACAGCTAACTCATTTGCATTCGTAAATCCTACTCGTGTCAGTGATCAGAGTCTTAACCGTAAAGATAATCAGTACTACAGTGAAGCTGTATATTGCTATTACCTTGAAGACTATGAAGGTGCCATGACAAATGCTAAGCAGGCACTTAAACTTGGTTCTATCAAGGCTTCATATCTTCTTATAGATCTTTACTACGATAAGGATTCACCATATCGTGATATTGATAAGACAATAAGTTATGCTCAGCAGTTGTTTGAGGCAACTAAGGATCCAGATCTTGCTTTCCTTATTGGTAATATCTATGATCAGGAACGTAAGGATTACGGCAAAGCTCTTAAATGGTACGAGGATGCCAACAGACTTGGACATAAGAGAGTTCCATTCTATCTTGGAAGATTCTATTATTACGGACTTCTTCCTACAGGCCGAGATGGAGAGAAAGCACTTAAGTGCTTTAAAAAGGCTCAGGAAAATGGAATCTCAGAGGCCGATGCATACATTAATGATATTAAAGAACTTCATGGTGAGAGCTTACAGAGTGCAATAGATAAATGGGAAAGAGCTGTAAAGGCTGGTTCTGCAGCTACAGCACTTAAGGTTGCTCTTATGAAGCAGGCTCAGGTGTTCTATATAGCAAATGAGTATGAAATAGAGAAAGCCTTCCTTGAGGCACTTGGTCTTGGTAGTACTCAGGCTGCATATGAGCTTGGTAAGATATATGAAAGACAGGAACTTCTTCCTGATTTCCAAGGTGAGAAGAAATCACTTAAGTACTTTGAAAAAGCATTTGATAGTAGCTTTGATGATTTTGATAAGGTAAATCTTTTCAAAGTTATTGAATATAAAGAGTCTAAGGGTGAATCAGAGGAAGAAATCATCAATCTTTATATGAAGAATGCTGCTATGGCATATGAGCCTGCAGTTGATAAGATTGTTGCTAAGGTTAAGTATCGTACTCCTCAGATTACGGAACTATATGCAGCTCTGATGAGCACTGCTGAGGGTGGTGAAGATGCTGCAATTATCTGTATGAATAAACTTGAGAAGGCATTCCCTGATCTTGTTATTTCAGAACCTAAGCCTGATCAGAAGATTATAGAGAATAAGTTCTTTAGACTTGTTGTTCCTAGAGCATCAGTTAATAATATTGAAGATGATGGTGGTACAATCAAGATTGCAGATTCAGTTATCGAATTTGCTGTTGCAGAGCTTCCTATTAAGGTTGAGACTGAGGAAGATTACCTTAAGATTTACAAACTGATCCTTTCTGAGTATCTTCCAGATGATAATGCTGAAGTTATCATCGCAAACTCACGAATGATTGGTTCTGGTATGCGTGAACAGAAGGAGAATGTACATAGCTTTAGTATTCTTCTTATCAGTTCTAAGAACCAGTATCTGTTCAAGCTTTCATCTAAGGATCGTCGTCAGATGATTCAGTTCAAAGATGAGCTTATTCAGATTGCTAAGTCTCTTGTTGAGACTGGTGAGATTTATGTTTCTGAAGATGGATCAAGAAGAAATATCGGTCTTGCTGCTATGCTTCATGCTACTGAGGGTGGATTCCTTTCAATCGGTAAGGCTGAAGAATAAAAATATAATATATCTCGGGGCAGGGTGTAATTCCCTACCGGCGGTATAGCCCGCGAGCCTTTATGGCAGATCTTGTGTGATTCAAGAGCCGACAGTATAGTCTGGATGAGAGAGAATTTGAATGGTTTTCAAAGCCCTGAGTTTTATATGCTCAGGGCTTCTTTATTTAGGTTTGAAGTATATTTGATGATATAGGTATATATATTATAGGGGACTTAGTTTTACGATATTAAAGGACAGAAGAGGTGACTTTATAATGGCTTATGATAAGAAATATATGGAAAGAGCGATTGAACTGGCTAAGAAAGGGATTGGTGCTGTAAATCCTAATCCCCTTGTTGGAGCAGTGATCGTTAAGGATGATAAAATAATTGGTGAAGGATATCATACAAAGTATGGTGAACTTCATGCTGAACGTGAGGCTCTTTTGGATGCTGAAAAGCGTGGAGAAAATGTTCAGGGAGCTGAGATGTATGTTACTCTTGAACCTTGTTCTCATACCGGAAAACAACCACCTTGTGCTGATGCTATCATTGAAGCTGGTATAAAAAGAGTTTACGTTGGTTCGAATGATCCTAATCCATTAGTTTCAGGAAATGGTATATGGAAATTAAGGGAATCTTTTGTTGAAGTTGTTACTGGTTGTATGAAGGAAGAATGTGATGCTATTAATACAGTGTTTTTTCATTATATAACTACTAATACTCCTTATGTTGTATATAAATATGCCATGACAATGGATGGAAAAATCTGTACTGAAAACGGTGAGAGTCAATGGATTTCTAATGATATATCAAGAAAAAGAGTACAGACATATAGAAATGAACTTATGGCTATTATGGTTGGTATAGAAACTGTTCTGGCTGATGATCCACTTCTTAGTTGCCATCTTGAAAAGGAAGCCGAAGATTCTGTTATAAGAAATCCTATACGTATTATTTTGGATAGTGATCTTAGAATTCCTATGGATTCGCAGATTGTTCAGACAGCTAAAGATATAAAGACTTATATTGTATCTCTTTCTGAAAATGAGAAAAAGAACAGACATAAGATACGTGAATTAAAGGATAAAGGGATCGGAACGCTTCTTATTCCTGCTGATGAGACTGGAAAGATTTGCCTTGATAAGCTTATGTCTCAGCTAGGGAAAATGCATATTGATGGAATTCTTCTTGAAGGCGGCGGAACGGTTGCCTGGAGTATGATCGATGCAGGATATGTAAATGAAATAAGAGCATTTATTGCCCCAAAGATATTTGGCGGAAAGAATGCTAAGACACCAGTTACAGGTAAAGGAATAGATAGCATTGATCTTGCTAAAAAATTTACACTTGAAGAGTTAGAAAATATCGATGGTGATATTTACGCTAAGTATGTTAGAAGTGAAGTATAATCTTGGCGTTTCAATAAAACGAGGATTAAAATATGTTTACAGGTATTATCGAAGATATAGGTGATGTCATAAGCATACGTCACGAAGGTGATTCAGCAATCTTAGAAATTAAATCGAAGAAGATTATGGATGATGTAAAACTAGGTGACAGTATTGCTGTTAATGGCGTTTGTCTTACAGCCAGAAGTATAAGTGGAGATACATTTACTGCTGATGTAATGGCAGAAACTCTTAGAAGATCTTCACTTGGTACGCTAAAGAGTGGTAGTAAGGTGAATCTAGAGAGGGCGATGCTGTTAAATGGTAGATTTGGTGGTCATATTGTTTCCGGTCATATAGATGGAACAGGTACGATAGTAAACACTAAACGTGAAGCTAATGCTGTATGGGTTGAAATAAGTGCTGATTCAAAGATTCTTAAGTTTATTATAGAAAAAGGGTCGATTGCCATTGATGGTATAAGCCTTACGGTAGCTTATGTGGACGAAAAAGTATTTAAAGTATCTATAATACCTCATACCGCATCAGAAACTACACTTCTTACCAAGAAAATTGGCGATATTGTAAATTTGGAAAATGATATTGTTGGAAAGTATGTTGAGAAGCTTCTTAGACCTGCGGATGATTCAAAACCTGCCGGAAAAGGGCTATCAATGGAAACCCTTATTGAAAATGGATTTATGTAATAAAGTTAAATATACATGTATCTAGAAGAAAGGAAAAACTATGAGTGAGTTTAACTCTATTGAAGAAATCTTAGAGGATATGAAAGCTGGAAAGCCAGTTGTTATTCTTGATGATGACAAAAGGGAGAATGAAGGTGATATTATCTTTGCTGCTGAACATGCAACAACAGAAAATGTCAACTTTATGGCAAAGTATGCAAGAGGTCTTATCTGTATGCCTATGGATGCATCTTATAGTGATAAGTATAACCTTCCACAGATGTGTATTGTAAATACAGATAACCATATGACAGCATTTTCTGTATCTATTGATCATGTTGATACAACTACTGGTATATCAGCTGTTGAGAGAGGTTTTACAGCTAGAATGTTTGCTGACGATAATTCTACTAAAGATGATTTCAGACGTCCTGGTCATATGTTTCCTCTTCAGGCAAAACAGGGTGGTGTAATTGAAAGACCTGGCCATACAGAGGCAACTGTAGATCTTTGTCGATTATCAGGTTGTAAACCTGTTGGCTTATGCTGTGAAATAATGAATGATGATGGTACTATGGCTCGACTTGATGATCTCTTTGCTTTCGCTAAAGAACATGATCTAAAAATAGCAACCATAGAACAGCTTATTCAATATAGAAAAGAACATGAAGTTTTTGTAGAAGAAGTAACTAAGGCTAAGCTTCCAACCAGATATGGTGACTTTATCATTCATGGTTTTATTAATAAGTTAAATGGGGAGCATCATGTTGCTCTTACTATGGGCGATGTTTCAACGGATGAACCTGTACTGGTCAGAGTGCATAGTGAGTGTCTCACTGGAGATGCATTTGGCTCTGCAAAATGTGATTGTGGCCAGCAGCTGGATGCTGCAATGAAAAAGATTGCAGAGGAAGGAAGAGGTGTTCTTCTCTATATGAGACAGGAAGGAAGAGGAATTGGTCTTATAAATAAGATCAGAGCCTATGCTCTTCAGGATCAGGGTAGAGATACAGTTGAGGCAAATGTTGAACTTGGATTTCCTGCTGATGCCAGAGACTATACAATAGGTACACAGATACTTGTTGAGATGGGAATTAGAAATATCCGGTTATTAACAAATAATCCTGATAAGGTATATGGACTGCAGGGTTATAATCTGGATATCGTAGAAAGAGTTCCTATAGAGGTTGCTCCATCCGCTTATGATCTGTTTTATCTTCAGACAAAGAAGAATAAGATGGGACATATGTTAAAGGATGTATAAATTAAATTAATATATATGGAGGATATAAAAATGAAAATTGAAGGAAATGTTGTAGCTAAGAAAGGCACAAAAGTTTGTCTTATTGCATCAAGATTTAATGAATTTATTGTTTCTAAACTTGTGTCAGGAGCTATGGATGGTCTTACAAGACATGGCGTTGAAGAGAAAAATATAGATATCGTATGGGTTCCAGGAGCTTTTGAAATTCCTGTTATTGCAAAGAAAATCGCGAAGTCAGGTGGTTATGATGCAATAATCTGTCTTGGTACCGTTATCAGAGGCGAGACAAGTCATTATGATTATGTTTGTGCTGAGGTTAGTAAGGGCATTGCAACAGTAAGTCTTGAGAACGAGCTTCCAGTTATGTTTGGTATACTCACAACTGATACTATAGAGCAGGCTGTTGTAAGAGCTGGTACAAAGGCTGGTAATAAGGGCTATGACTGTGCTCTTGGAGCTATAGAAATGATCAATCTTATGGATAATATAGGAACTATTGATAAGTTTTAGTCATTTTGATTTCACTTGACTAATTTATTATCAAACATCATAATGCATACTATGAATAACGTAATTAATGAAAAGAGAGATTTAACTCCGAATAAAAAAATAGGCGTAATGGATATCTTTATGATATCTCTTATACGTGTAAAAGAGCTGGCAGAGACCAGTGTTAAAAGTGCTTCAAAATTTGTAAATTATGTTGTGTTTATTTCATTATTTGTTGCGCTTATAGTTTTTGGTGTTCCTACGGCATCAAAGATATTTTCCTTTGGTGGATTCTATAAGCTTTTTACCAGTACCATGCCTCAGTTTGAGATGGGAGAGGACAAAAAACTGGTTAGCGACAAGCGTTTTGAAATGAACATATCAAATGTTACTATAATAATGGATACTAGTATTGATACATTTGTTTTTGGAGATTTTGAAGAAGAGGGACTATACGTTGCTATTGGAGCTGGAAAAACAAAGATGATCCAGCTTTATGATGTAAATGATGATAGTTCATATAATGAAATTTATAACTATCCTAATGAGGTTTTGTTTAACAAGGGATTCAATAATCAGACTCTTGTTAGTATGATACCTTTGTTTTACGTAATGCTGTTTGTGTCATTTTGTATTGTTGCAACGTATTTTGCGGCTAAGTATCTTGTTCTTGCTGTAATCTTTGCAATTGTGAGCAGGTCACTTACAAATATCAGTAAATTGCCGATGACATTTAG
Source organism: Lachnospiraceae bacterium AC2031 (assembly GCA_000687975.1). Lineage (GTDB taxonomy): Bacteria > Bacillota > Clostridia > Lachnospirales > Lachnospiraceae > Eubacterium_Q. The sequence continues at coordinate 101,387 of JIAB01000001.1, forward strand.
AGATTCGTTCCGTATGTGTTTTTATTCGCAGACTATCAGCATTATACTCGTAAATGTAAATGCTTCTGTAGGATATTTTGTCGGACCACTTATTATGTCCATTATTGGAATAATTATAACGACTGTTATCATTCATATGGCTATGGGGCCTCATATGCCGGATATTGATGATATACTGGATAAATTCCATGACGATGACAATAGTAATAATTCTTCTGATAAAAAGTAAATCTTATGCTTTTAAAGAACTAAGGTTAGAATTGTAATACTTTGGATCGTTAGTAACATCCTCAGAAATAAAGTCGGGAGCTATAAAGCTCTCGGCTTTTTCTATTGATGGAAATTCAACCTCGGCTAGAATGAGTCCTTCCAGATATCCATGGAATATATCAAGTTCCAGATTAAGCTCGAAGTAACCATAGTCGCTTAATGGAATAATATAACGTGTTTTCTCTATAGTATTACCAATAACCATTTGAGAAAGACTGTTATATTCGTCTTCAGTTAGATTTTTTTCAACCTCAATATGAGAAAAACCTTTAGACTTAATTGTTAATATAAAGTCATTATCCCATCTGCGGATTCGAACTACTGGTTCTCGTGATATATATCCCTGTGCTATGATATGAGATTCATATTTTTCTAGATTATCAGGTAGATTTTTTAAGAGATATTTCTTTTCAATCTCTATATTATTTGGATTGCTCATTTTATTGTCCTTAGTTATTCATACTTAATGTATCAGTAATAGTTGGAAGCATCTGTTTCTTTCGGGATACAACACCAGGTAAGAATACAGAGTGATGATCCTTTGAGGTAACTCCAAAACCTGACTCCAAAGCTATCTCAGCCTTGTTTCCGTTAAATATAACTTCAGATGATTCGTTTAATATATTGGTAAGCATAAAAAGTACGACATCAAGTCCATCTTTCTTGGCTGTCGTTTCAAGTTCAGGTAATATTGTATCCTTAATATGAGAGAGCTCATTTGAATCCATAGAACTTATCTGACCAATACCCACATTTGTTTTACCAACGCTAAATTTCTTGAAGTCCTGATGGATAATCTCATCAGCTGACTTATCACCAAGATTACTTCCTGCGCGGAACATACTTTTAGCCAATTCTTCTTCGTTTACTTCTGCAATATGAGCAAGCTCAGCGCCTGCATTTTTATCGATTTCTGTACATGTTGGAGAGCGATATAGCAGTGTATCGGAAATAATAGCCGCAAGCATGAGACCTGCAATATCTTTACTTATTTCAATACCTGATTCCTTATACATCAGATATATTATAGTGCATGTCGAACCAAGAGGCTGGTTTCTGAAATAAACTGGTCTTGTTGTACTGACAGTACCAAGTCTGTGATGATCGATTATTTCGAGAATATCAGCGGTTTCCATACCATTTACTGCCTGGCTCTTTTCGTTGTGATCTACAAGTACTATCTGTTTCTTTGTGGCAGCCAGGAAGTTTCGTCTACTTACCATACCCATGTATTTTCCGGCGGAATCAACAACAGGGAAGTAGCGGTGTCTTGTAGAAGCCATAATAGGATGAATATCTTCTATGAAATCGTCCTGTTTAAATGTAATCAGATCTTTTGTTCTCATGAAGTGTCTTATTGGAAGACTTTGATATATAAGTCTGGCTACAGTAAATGTATCATGAGGTGTAGATATGATCTTGCAGCCTTTTTCGTGTGCGATAGTCTGAATGGTCTGTGTAATCTTTGAACCTGCGCAGATGATTATACAATCAGCCTTCATCTCGATAGCACAGAGCTGAGATTCATATCTGTCACCTAGAATCACAATATCATGAGGCTTTATATATTCTTCGAGTATATCAGGAGTTCCAGCTCCGATGAGAACCTTACCCTCAATCTGTTCGTCGCTTATGTCACCGACTATCATGGTTCCATCCAAAGTATCTACAATATTTGTGTAGCTAGTTCTTGCCTGAGACAGAGTATTGGCATCATATGAACCCATATAAGATTCCATGATATCTCCAGTTGTGATAAGACCTTTTAAATAGGTTCCTTCAGTGATACAAAGAGAAACAACCTTGTTTTCTTTCATTGTATTCCATGCGTCGCGCAGTGACATTTCCTCAGCAACACCAGGAATCTTACGCATATCCATATCTCGGACCTGAGTTCTTACATCACCAACAAATTTAGGCGCTTTCTGTTTAAAACGATCCAGTACATACTGGGTTTCACTGCTGACATTTCCGCATCTTGCGGCTATATAATTATGATGACCAGTCAGATTCTTAAATCTTGCATATGCAATGGCAGATGCGATAGAATCAGTGTCTGGATTCTTATGTCCTATAACATATACGTTTTTAATCATTAATTGATTCCCCTTATTTCAAAATTCTCATTTATTATAGCCTAATCTTTATGTTTTGTATATAATGCGCGTATGTGATACAATACGGGAAGTGCAAATTTATAAAAGGAGTTTGTTATATGAGCGAAGAATTAACTAAGGAACAACAGGAGGCTATGGATAAAGCTTTTGAAAGATCCATGCCAGAAGGTCTTAGAAAAGTACATAATGAATATTCTGATGTAAAAAAAGTATACGGAGTAGTAAGTGGTAAAGGTGGAGTTGGTAAATCTCTTGTCACTTCACTTCTTGCTGTAGCGGCTGCTAGAGATGGTAAAAAGGTAGCAGTTCTTGATGCTGATATTACTGGACCATCAATACCTAAATCATTTGGTGTACATGGTAAAGCTTATGGTTCAGATATAGGTATCGTTCCGCTCCAGACAAAGAGTGGGATTAAGCTTATGTCTATAAATCTTTTGGTTGATAATGAAGAGGATCCGGTTATATGGAGAGGTCCAGTAATTGCTGGTGCAGTTACACAGTTTTGGACAGATGTAGCGTGGGGTGATATTGATGTAATGTTTGTTGATATGCCACCAGGAACTGGTGATGTGCCGCTTACTGTATTTCAGTCTCTTCCTGTAGATGGAATCATAGTAGTAACATCTCCTCAGGAACTTGTTGAAATGATCGTTGGAAAAGCGATGAAGATGGCTACAATGATGAATATTCCTGTTGTAGGTCTTGTTGAGAATATGTCATATTTTGAATGTCCTGATTGTGGCAAAAAACATGAGATTTACGGCAAGAGTCGTATAAATGAGATGGGACAGAAATATGGAATAACTAACATTGCAAAATGTCCTATAGTTTCAGATGTTGCAGACAAGGTCGATAATGGTCTTGTAGAAGAAGTACATGTCGATTGGCTTGATCCTATATATAAGAATCTATAAATTATTAGAAAGTGAGAAATATTTATGGGTGTATATGATAATACTGTATTAGTAATGATGGCTGATGGGTTTGAGGAGATTGAAGCGCTTACTGTAGTTGATCTTCTTAGAAGAGCGAGTATTGATGTTAAAATGGTATCGATATATGGAAACAACAACGATAGAGATGATAAGTACGTTGTTAAAGGAGCTAGAGGTATATCTGTAGTTACAGATACATGTATAGATGATTCTTTCATCGTTGATGTGTTCGGATCAGATGTTCCTGTATTTGTTCTTCCTGGTGGAATGCCTGGAACAACAAATCTTAAGAATGATAAAAATGTAGAGACTCTCATAATGGATCAGTTTAATAAAGGAAGGTATGTTGCAGCTATATGTGCAGCACCAACTGTTTTTGGAACTTATGGCATTCTTGATGGAAAGAAAGCAACATGTTATCCAGGTTGCGAAGAAGGACTTGGTGATGCAGAGGCTATAACAGACGGAACAACAGTAGTTGTTGATGGAAACATTATTACAAGCCGCGGTATGGGAACTGCTATAGATTTTTCACTTAAGCTTATTGAAATATTAAAGGATAAGGAAACTGCAGATAAAATAGGTATATCTGTAGTGTATAACATTTAAAAAGATTTAAGAGTATAATTAAACTAAATCAAAGGAAAAATTATGAAACTAACTGTAAATGATATTCTTGGTATCACAAAAGGTGAACTGTTATATAATCCAGCTGATCCTGAGAATGTTGATAGAATAAAAGAAGTGCTTTTATCGTATGAAATAAAAGACATTCAGTATGATTCAAGAAAAGTAACTGAAAACTCATTATTTGTTGCTATACCTGGCGAATCAGTAGATCCTCATAAATTTATTGCTTCAGTAGCTGAAAAAACTAAGGCGGTAATAGTAGAGAAGAATGAAAAGGATATGCTAAGCATTGCGGGGATATCAGAACTTCCTCAAAACTGTGCATTTATTAAAGTTAATGATTCTCTTGAGGCTCTACAGGCGGTAGGTGCTTACTATAGAGATTTCTATGAAGGTACAGTTGTTGGTGTTACTGGAAGTGTTGGAAAAACTACAACACGTGAGATGATCACTCAGACTATTGCAAGTAATATACCTACATTTAGTACAACAGGTAATATGAATTCTCAGATTGGTGTACCTATTACTATATCAAAGATTCATGATACACCAAGTAAGGCAGCCGTAATCGAAATGGGTATCAGTGAACCTGGTGGAATGGACAAGCTTGCAAGGATTGTACGTCCAAATATTGCTGTTGTTACAATTATTGGACAGGCACATATTGAGTTTCTTGGTTCTAAAGAAGGAATCAGAAAAGAAAAACTTAGAATTACCAGTCAGATGGATGACTCAGGTGTAATATTCCTTAATGCTGACGATCCACTTCTTTTAGAGATGAAAGATAAGATAGATGTTAAAACATATACCTATGGAACAAATCCTGAAGCTGACTTCGTAGCTGAAAATATTGAATATAATAGTGATCATAATTCATATACATATGTTCATGATGACAAAAGAGTAGCTGTAAAGCTTAGTATGCTTGGAAAGCATAATATCCTTAATTCACTTGTGGCAATGGCTGTATGTGACTACATGGGACTGGATCTTGACAAGGCTGCAAAGAGTCTTGAGGATTTTCACGGACTACGTCAGAAGACATTTAAATCTGATAAAGGCTTTACAATAATCGATGATTCTTATAATGCTAGTCCTGATTCTATGAAGGCTGCTCTCAATGTGCTTAAGGATTTTAAAGTAAATGGTAGAAAGATAGCTGTCCTTGGTGATATGTTTGAACTGGGACCAGATTCACCTGAATATCATAAAGAGGTTGGAGCATATGCAGCAGATCTAAAGACTGATGATGGAGCTACAGTTTTAGATGAACTTATAACTATAGGCGATAATAGTACAGAGATTCATAAGGCTGCATCATTAAATCAGGATATAAAGACATCACATTTTGACAATAAGGAAGATGCTGCAGAGTATCTGAGTTCTATATTAAAAGCAGATGATGTTGTAACTTTTAAAGCATCTAACGGAATGAAATTCTGGGAGATAGTAGATAAGATAAAGTAACTTAATCAAACTGGAGGAAGAAATGACATTTAACTGGGAAAAGAATGTAAGAACTGTTGAACCATATACCCCTGGAGAACAGCCTACAGACAAAAATATAATTAAGCTTAATACTAATGAAAATCCTTATGGACCATCAGATGAAATCAAGAAGGTTATAGCTTCTTTAGATGATGATTATCTTAGAAGATATCCTGATTTTGCTGCCAGAGATCTTGTAAAAGAATTGGCTGCATTTCACAAAGTATCTGATGATATGGTTTTTGTAGGTGTAGGCTCAGATGATGTTTTAGCCATGTGCTTTATGACATTTTTTAACTCAGATAAGCCTATTATTTTCCCTGATATAACTTATTCTTTTTATCCTGTATGGGCAGAGATGCTGAGAATACCATATAAGACGATTCCACTTATGGATGATTTTACAATTGATACTAAATCTTTTGTATCTGAAGGTAAGGAAAGTGGAGGTGTAGTGATTGCTAATCCAAATGCGCCTACATCTATTTTACTTGGTAAAGATAAGATAAAAGAAATAATCGAGAGTTCCAAGGACTCTGTTGTTATCGTAGATGAGGCTTATATTGATTTCGCAGAAGATGGTTCTTCAATGCTTGATCTTGTGAATGATTATGATAATCTTATCGTTGTTAGAACTTATTCAAAATCAAGATCACTGGCTGGTCTAAGAATTGGCTATGCAGTATCTAATCCTAAGATGATCAAATATCTGAATGATGTTAAGTATTCTTATAATTCATATACTATGAATTATCCATCTATTGTAATTGGTAGTGCTGTTATTAAAGATAATGATTATTTTAAAGAGGTTATCAGCAAAGTTAAGGCTACGAGAGAATGGTTTACAGATGAACTTAAAGAATTAGGATTTAAGGTACTTCCTTCGTCTACAAATTTTGTTTTTGCTTCTCCTCAGGATGGAAGAGCAAAGGAAATCTTTGAAGCTGCAAAGAAGAAGGGGATTTTCTTTAGATACTTTAATCTTCCTAAAATAGATGATTATCTTAGAATTACAATCGGTGTAGATGATGATATGAAAACTGTTATAAGTTTTCTTAAGGATTTCTTGACAACTTAAGTTAAGATATATAGAATACATAGTAATTTCGTTTACATTTCCCTATCCATATTTATTTCAAATAAGAAGGAGATAGATATGGATATTGAAAAGATCAATAATTTAAGAAACAGAATATTTGAAGAGCTTAAGAATTATGACATAGAAGATGTCATATATTTTGATGCTATGAGATACAGTGGCATAACCAGATGTGGGCTTATGATAAAAAGGACCACAGATCAGGTTATGCCTTGTTATTTGTTTGAAGACGATGTTGATGAATATGAAGATGAAGCGATAGAGTATTTTTCTAAAGCTCTGACCACAAAGCCATCTTTCGTTATTACAGTGCAAAGCAAAGAGTTCTATAAAGATAAGCTTAGTTCCATGCCTTATAAAGAAATGCTTGATATGGTAGTGGTTGTTAAGTATATCATGGATGACCTTTCGGAAGTGACTAACTGGGATATAGCTCCATCAAGATTTAAAGATGTGACTTATGATATGATGAAATCCTTTGGGATAAATGAGGAGGCACTGTTTAAACAGGCATACGAAAATACAAGGGCGGTGTTTGATGAATATTATGGGAAACTATCTGATATTGCCACAGCTTTTAATGAAGAATACCCTGCAGAATATATCGATGAACGAATATATTTTCTAACAAATAAGCAGATTATGTTTGGGGCAAATATATTATTATATGATGAGGTTTTAAAGAAGATTCATAAGAATCTTGAACAAAACTTTTATATAATTCCATGTAATATTCATCAGCTTCTTATTCTTCCGGAAGATACGCAGTTTGACCTTGAGATGATCGTTTCTTCAATCAAATGGATCAATAACGATATACTTCCAGATGATGAGTTTTTGTCTGATTCATTATATTATTATAATTTTAAAAAGAAAAAGTTAGAAATAGCTAATGTTTAGTATATAACTTGATACTTTGCCCTTTTTGTAAATTGATTTACAAGGTTAATCTATGATAGATTTGAGTAGTCATATATTAAGGAGGTTTTTGTTTTATGGCTAAAGGATCAGTAAAATGGTTTAACGAAAAGAAGGGATATGGATTTATTACAGACGAATCCGGAAATGATGTATTTGTTCACTTTTCTGGACTTAATATGGAGGGATTCAAGACTCTTAAAGATGGTCAGACTGTAGAGTTTGATGTATCTGAAGGGGATAAAGGTCTGCAGGCAACTAACGTAACAGTTGTTCAGTAAATAAACATAGCAATTATCTTTATGAGCGAGGCAAAAATGCTTCGCTCTTTTTCTTTTTTAAAGGATATACGACATTGACAAAGAAGGGGGATAGACTTAAAATATTTTTATATGCGGGGGACGTGCTATGATAGGAGATTTTATATCTGCAAGAGATAGAATTGTTTCTGCATCTATTGATATTATCAGTGATGCGGGCCTTGAGTCGCTAACCATCCCTATTATCTCTATGAGAACCAATATCAACGAGATGATGATATATAAATATTTCTCTGATACAGATGAGATTCTTGAGGAGATTGTTGCCACATATTTCAGATTTGATAAGCTTGTATTTAAATCTATAGAAGCACAAAATGACACTTATCTGGATATGATCAATGGCTATGTTACACAGTATGGAACATACTATGATAGTTATTATTCGCTATCTGCAATCATGCTTCAATATGAAGAACTTCTTCATAATACTCATACCAGAGAGACTATTGAGAAGGGATATATAGACCGACGCGAGGGACTTATTAAACTCTTTGCAGGTGCAATCGAAAAGGGAGAGATTAAAGAAGAATATACGGCGGATTTGCTGGCTGATATGCTTCTAGGAATCTTTATCGTCTGTACACTGAACAGGCGTGTTATGACTCGTAAGAAGTCATATAAAGATGAAATATTTATTCTTTATGAGAAATGGATTGATTCAGTAAAGAAATAAATATGGACACATACACTATTTACAAATTTCACGAAAGAAGATGAGGTATTAAGATGAGGGTTTTAGTAGCAGAAGATGATATAGCTAGTGGTAAGTTTTTATCTAAGCTTTTGTCAAGATATGGGGAAGTTGTACTCGCAACTGATGGAATTGAAGTTGTTGATGAATTTGTTAAGTCAGTATCAGATGGAAAAGAGTTCGATCTGGTTTGCTTAGATATTATGATGCCTAAGATCGATGGATATAAGGCACTTCAGTCTATTAGGGATGCAGAGCGTAAGCTTGGTATTCCTCGTATATCTCGTTGTAAAGTTGTTATGATCTCAGCGCTCGACGAGGATTTTGATGCTAACTATGCTAGCAATGATTATGATGATTATATTTGTAAGCCTATAGATATAATTAAGTTTGATGCTATCATTAAGAAGCTTGGACTCATTGAGGCTTAGTTTTAAGTTGTTTTAGGATATTTATTAATAATGGATTTATTTGATTACATGAGACAGGAGGAGCAGCGTAAAGAGGCTCCTCTTGCTAGTCGTTTAAGACCAAAAACTTTAGAAGGGTTCGTGGGTCAGGAACATATTCTGGCGCCAGGCAAGTTACTTTACAGAGCTATTAAAGCTGATAAGCTTAGCTCTGTAATATTTTATGGTCCGCCTGGAACTGGTAAGACAACTCTTGCTATGGTAATAGCGAACACAACGAGCTCTGTCTTTGAGGAGATGAATGCTTCAACTTCCGGCAAGAAGGATATGGAGGAAGCTGTAAATAAAGCTAAGCATAATCTTGGTGCCTATGGTAAAAAGACTATTCTTTTTATAGACGAGATACATAGATTTAATAAAGCTCAACAGGATTTTCTACTTCCTCATGTAGAGGATGGAACTATCATTCTTATTGGTGCAACCACCGAAAATCCATATTTTGAAGTAAACAGCGCTCTTGTATCAAGGAGTAATGTATTTCAGTTAAGACCTCTTAGCGCTGAAAATATTAAAGAACTAGTAAATCGTGCGGTATATGATGTGGAAAATGGAATGGGTAGTCTTGGTGCCACAATAACCGATGAGGCTGCTGATTTCCTGGCAAATGTAGCTGAAGGCGATGCGAGAAAAGCTTTAAATGCAGTCGAACTTGGTATTCTTTCTACAGAACGCAGTGAAAATGGAAAGATAGAGATCACTCTGGAAGTCGCAGAAGAATGTATTCAGAGAAGAGCTATAAGATATGATAAGGATGGAGATAATCATTATGATATTATCTCTGCTTTCATAAAATCCATGCGTGGCAGTGATCCGGATGCTGCTGTTTATTATCTGGCAAAAATGCTTTACGGTGGAGAGAGCGTTACATTTATTGCCAGAAGAATTATGATATGTGCATGCGAGGATGTTGGAAATGCTGATCCTCAGGCTATACAGGTAGCTACCAGCTGTGCACTCGCGGTTGAAAGAGTTGGTTTGCCGGAAGCTCAGATAATACTTGCTCATGCAGCGATTTATGTTGCAACTGCGCCAAAGAGCAACGCGGTGGTAAATGCCATTTTTGCAGCAAATGATGCTGTAAAAACTTATAGTAATGCAGAGGTTCCACCTTACCTTAGAGATGCACATTATCATGGTTCTGCTGAACTAGGACATGTGGGATATAAATATGCCCATGATTATCCTATGCACTATGTTGATCAGCAGTACCTTCCTGATAAAATAAAAGATCTAACATTTTATGAGCCGGGTGATAACGGTTATGAAAAGGATATAAAGGAATGGTTTAAAATGATCAAAGGAGAGAACAAGGAGTGAAAGACGAGAATAAAAAGAGTAGTCCTGTAATTAGAGTTTTATCTTTAATACTTATCCTTGTTTATCTGGTTCTTCTTGGGATATTTATATACTTTATGATATCCGGAAGTGAATACCTGCTTGCTATGCTTTTTGTTATTATTGTATATCCAATAATTCTCTATGTTTTTGTATGGTTAAAGAAGGTTTTTAGCAACAAGGAATAACTGTATTTTTATGTCATTACTTTTTTGACACAACATACTTTATTTGATATAATCGATAAAGTTTTTTGAAAAAGCAAAATAATAATCCAATAAAGGAAAGGACATATATTATGGGTTTATTAAAAGACTGGAGAGATCACGCATATGGTCTTGATGACAGAACACCAGAAGGAAAGCAGTTCTGGCTTAATTATTTTCAGATTGAGAAGGGAATATATGAAATCCTTCTTAAAGAGCCAAATACAGTAGTAAAGGGTACTGTTAAAGAACTTGCAGAAAAGTATAATACTACTATAGAAATTATGGTTGGCTTCCTTGATGGTATTGATGAGAGCTTAAAGCAGCCAAATAATCTTGATGAAATTACAGAGGATTCAGAAGTAACTATTGATATAGATACTGAGAAACTCTATATGAACATGGTAGGATGTAACGCTGAATGGCTTTACACACTTCCTGAATGGGATAATATTTATGATAAAGAGACAAGAGATGCACTTTACAAAAAGGAGAAGACTTCTCATACAGTAGTTAAGGCTCCAAAGGTTGGAAGAAATGATCCTTGTCCTTGCGGCAGTGGTAAAAAGTATAAGAAATGCTGCGGAAAATAATAGTTACAAACTTAAGGACGGTTTTATAACCGTCCTTTGTTAGTTAAGGCGGGAATATGGCATTTACAGATGAACAGATAAAAGCTATAGAGTTTTTTGAAGGTCCAGTGATGGTACTTGGTACGCCTGGTTCTGGTAAAACTACAGTTATTATCAATAGAGTTAACAACTTAATATATGAATATGATGTAAAGCCAGAAAATATTCTAGTTATCACCTTTACAAGAGCTGCTGCAGAATCTATGAAAAGTAGATTTCTGGAGCTTACTGGTCTTAGTGAAACTCAAGTCAGGTTTGGTACATTTCATTCCTTCTTTTACTGGATCGTAAGAACAGCCTACGGTAATTCCGCCAAGCTTACAGTTCTTGATGAAAACAAGAAAAGAATTGTTATCAAAGATATTCTTAAATCTCTAGATATTGAAGAATACAATAACGATGAATATGTGAGATATGTTCTTAGTGATCTAGGTGATATGGCCTGCAATTTGATTGATATTGAGTATTATCATAGCAGGAATATGAGCGATGAGCATTTTACGACCATATATCGTAGATATGAGGATTATAAGAAAACCAATGGCTTCCTTGACTTTGATGATATGGTAAGTCAGTGTTATATGCTGCTTAAAGAAAGAGAGGACATACTTAAGGCGGTTAGAAACTGTTATCCGTATATTCTGGTTGATGAGTATCAGGATACAAACAGAGTGCAGTATGAGATTTTAAAATTACTTGCTCATCCTAAAGATAATTTATACGTGGTAGGAGATGACGATCAGTCAATATACGGCTTTAGAGGCGCTAGACCTGATATTATGAAGCTTTTTGAAAAAGAGTTTCCTGGAGCTAAGATTATTAATCTTTCTTATAATTTCAGATGTCCAAAGGAAATTGTTGATTTTTCTACATATGTTATCTCACAAAATGAAGGCAGATTTGACAAGTCACTAAAATCCAGTGTTGATTTTAAAGGTGATGTATCTGTTGTTAAAGTTTTTGATATAAATTCAGAAAACAGGGAAATAATTAAAGAGATTAGAAAAGATAGAGATTCTGGTCTAAAATATTGCGATATGGCTGTTCTTTATAGAACTAATGTTCAGCCACGAAGTCTTATCTATAAGTTACGCCAGGAAGGTATACCTTATAGTGTTCGTGATGTAATACCAGATATTTCAGCAAATCCTTATATAAAGCCTATTATACAATATATAAGGTATGCCAGAGGTGATCATTCCAGAGAAGTATTTCTATCGTTTATGAATAAACCGGTAAGATATATTTCTAGAGATATTCTATATGCACATAATATTGAGATTGAAAATCTTAAGCGAATCGCCAAGTCTAATTCAAAGGATTATTTAGTTGATAGATTGGATAGACTGTCCAGTGAGCTTAGAACAATTACACGGCTGACTCCATTTGGTGCTGTAAACTATATTAGAAAAGCCATAGATTATGATTCGTATCTGGAAAAGCATCTTGATGAAAATGGAATCAACAAAGACGAAGTATTTTCAGTCATTGAGGAATTCCAGGACAGTCTTGCTGGTATAGGAGACTTTGATGAAATGTTTGAGATGCTGGATAAGCCTGAAGAATTGTTTAAAACTGAAGAAAAATCTGGAGACAGAGTTGAACTCATGACGCTTCATAGCGCTAAAGGACTGGAATTTAAGTCGGTATATATTCTTGATGCTATAGAAGATTCTATTCCGTATAAGCGTTCAAAAAATCAGATTGAGCTTGAGGAAGAAAGAAGGCTTCTCTACGTTGGTATTACAAGAAGCAGCGAGAAGCTTAGAATCTATGTTCCTGAAAAGATAGGAGAAAAAGAGGCTAAGATCTCTAGATTTATTGAAAAACTTGTTTAAAGAGGGAGAGTTTATGGAACTTTCAGATATAAGAAAAGATATTGATGTTATTGATAATGAATTAAAGGCTCTTTTTGTTAAGAGAATGGCTTTATCAAAAGAAGTGGCTTCTGTAAAGGCTAAATCTGGTGCGTCGGTTTATAATGCTGCCAGAGAAGCGGAAATAATTGAGAATCTATCCAGCGATATCGATGAAGATTATAAAGAAGATTATATTGCATGGATAAAACAGATTCTTGCATCTAGTAGAAATTATCAAAACAAGCTTATTGAGGAACAAAAGGCAAAATAGATAGATTATGTTTAAGCTTTTAAAATATCTAAAAGAATATAGAATTAGAGCGATCCTCGCGCCTATTTTTAAGATGCTCGAAGCAAGCTTTGAACTTATGGTTCCACTTGTTATGCAGCGTCTTATTGACGTTGGAATATCTAATCAGGATAAATCAGCTGTCTATCGTATGGGGGCGCTTTTAATCCTTCTTACTGTAGTTGGTTATGCAGCTTCAATTACTGCACAGTATTTTGCGGCTAAATCAGCTAGCGGCTTTGGAAGAGCACTAAGAAAGGATCTTTTTTATCATATAAGCCATTTATCTTACAAAGAGATAGATCGTTTAGGTAGTTCTTCTCTAATTACCAGAATGACAAGTGATCTTAATCAGACTGTTACAGGCGTAAATATGTTTTTGCGTCTTTTCTTAAGATCTCCATTTATCGTATTTGGTGCTCTTATTATGGCGTTTACTGTGGATGTACCTACAGCAACTGTTTTTGCATATGTACTTCCTGTTCTTATGGTGATTGTATTTGTGATCACATTTGCCACCATCCCTATGTATAAAAAGGTTCAGGATAAGCTGGATAAGGTTACTCTGCTTACAAGAGAAAGTCTTATCGGAATAAGAGTTATCAGGGCCTTTAACAGACAGGAGATCGAAGAAGAGGAATATCAGCGTGCAAACACTGAACTTATGAAATCTCAGCTTTTAGTTGGTCGTGTTTCTGTACTTATGAATCCGGTTACTTACCTTGTAGTTAATCTTGGTATAGCTGCACTTATATACACAGGAGCACTTAGAGTTGAATCTGGCCTTATGACACAGGGACAGATAGTTGCCCTTGTAAATTATATGTCACAGATTCTTGTTGAACTTGTAAAGCTTGCAAGTCTTATTATTACGCTTACTAAAGCAATTGCCAGTGCAAGAAGAATAAGTGACATTATGGATGTAAAATCATCTCTTGAATTTGGAGATGAAGACATCAGAGAAGCTATTAATGATTCTAGGGTAAATGCACCTTTCACTTTGGAGTTTAAAGATGTTTCCATGAAATATGAGGGTGGAAGGAAAAACGCGATCTCTGATGTTACTTTTTCGGCGAAGATGGGAGATACGATAGGTATTATCGGTGGTACAGGTTCTGGTAAATCCACTCTGGTAAATCTTATTCCTAGACTTTATGAGGCTACAGAAGGCGATATCAGTATAAATGGAATTAGTATTAAGGACATATCTAAAGAATCCTTGAGAGGTATCGTGGGCGTTGTTCCTCAGGAAGCTGTTCTTTTCCGCGGAACTATTGAAGATAATCTTCGTATGTCTGATGAAAATGCATCTGGAAATTCAATAAATGCAGCTTTAGATATATCTCAGTCCAGGGAATTTGTGGACTCAAAAGAGGGGGGTATAAAAAGCGATGTACTCCAGAATGGTAAAAATCTTTCTGGCGGACAGAGACAGAGACTCTCTATTGCAAGAGCTCTTGTTAAAAATCCTAAGATACTTATTCTGGATGATAGTTCTTCGGCTCTTGATTTTAGTACAGAGAAAAAACTTAAAACGGCTCTTTCAAGAGGTAAGAAAGATAGGATTACTATTATAGTATCTCAGCGTCCTTCTACAATAATGGATGCGGATCAGATACTTGTTCTTGATGATGGTCAGGTTGTTGCACAGGGTAGACATGCAAGTCTAATCAAAACTAGTGAAATATATCGCGAGATATATCATACACAGTTTAAAGAGAAGGAGGGTGCATAATATGAAAGATGTATCTAAACTTCTCAAGGTATTAAAACCATATATTCCATTTATGATCCTATCATTACTTGTATCACTTTTTGCGGTTGGACTTCAGCTCTATAGTCCGATCATTTCGGGTGATGCTATAGACTGCATAATAGGTAAGGGAAATGTGCTAAGTATCAACTTAGTTAATCTTTTAAGAAAATTTGTAATTGTAATCCTTTTATCTATTATCTTTCAGTGGATAATGAATATGATAAATAACGCTGTTGTATACCGTGTTGTTAAAGATCTAAGAACAAGGATTTATAAGCATATAAATCATCTGCCTGTATCTTATGTGGATTCACACGAGTATGGCGATATTATCTCCAGAACTCTTAATGATGTGGATAGATTATCTGATGGACTGCTTTTAGGCTTTTCTCAGCTTTTCACTGGTATTGTTACGATTCTTGGTACAATATTCTTCATGCTTAAGACCAGTGTTATTGTAGCTATAGTAGTTATTATCCTGACACCACTTTCACTTCTGGTTGCAGGCTTTATTACTAAGAAAACTTATAATCTGTTTAAAATTCAGTCAGAGAAAAGAGCTGATATGACCTCTCTTATAAATGAGATGATTGGAAACGAAAAGACTGTTCAGGCTCTTTTCTATGAAGATAGAGCACAGGTTAGATTTGAAGAAGTTAATGATAGCCTTGCGGATTCTGAGTTTAAAGCAACATTTTTCTCATCGCTTACGAATCCTTCGACTAGATTAATTAATAATTTTGTATATGCAGGTGTTGCGATTGTAGGAGCAATAATTGTTATTTCTGGTGGAATTACCGTGGGACAGCTTACTTGTCTTCTTGCATATGCTACACAGTTTGCGAAACCATTTAACGAGATATCTGGTGTTATGACAGAGTTTTCAGCGGCTCTTGCCAGTGTATCTAAGGTGTTTGATCTTTTAGAGGAAACTCCTGAATCGGATGATACTGATCTTGAGGAGCTTGTGGATATAAATGGAGAAATCACTCTAAAAGATATAAGCTTCTCCTATGATAAATCGAAGAAACTTATAGAACATCTTAATTTAAATGTTAAACCTGGTCAGAAAGTTGCAATTGTTGGACCAACTGGTAGTGGTAAGAGTACGCTAATTAATCTTCTTATGAGGTTCTATGATGTAGATAAGGGAAGTATCCTTATTGACAATCAGGATATTTATGAGGCTACTAGAAAGAGTGTACGACATGAGTACGGAATGGTTCTTCAGGAGACATGGCTAAAATCTGGTACTGTTCGAGAGAATATCGCTTATGGTTATCCTGATGCTACTGATGAAGAGATAGAGGCTGCGGCTAGACTCACTCACGCTGACAGATTTATTAATAAATTGCCTGAGGGATATGATACAGTACTTTCTGAAGCTGGAGGAAGCCTGTCTGCAGGTCAGAAACAGCTTCTTTGTATTACTCGAGTAATGTTAAAACTTCCACCTATGCTTATTCTTGATGAAGCTACATCATCTATAGATACTCGAACTGAGCAGAGAGTACAAAGGTCATTTGACAGGATGATGCGTGGCCGAACCAGTTTTGTGGTTGCTCATAGACTTTCAACTATTAGAGAGTCGGACATTATTCTTGTTATGAATGATGGTGATGTTATAGAGCAGGGAAGTCATTCTGAACTTATACGACGACGAGGGTTCTATTACAACCTCTATAATAGCCAGTTTGCAAACAATGTATAATGTGATGTATAATGTAATTTCAAATTTGTTGATTTATTAAGGAGAAAAATTATGAAGATTGAAGATTTTGGAATGAATAAAGATCAGCTTGTAGAAACAGCTGAAAAATATATGAATGAAACTTTTAAGAGATATGATTTTATCTGTGATGGAGGTAAAGATCAGTATCTTTATGATGAAGAAGGTACAGAGTACCTTGATTTCTTAGGAGGAATTGCTGTTAATTCAATCGGTGGATGTAACAAAGCGGTTATCGAAGCTATAAGAGAACAGTCAGAACAGCTTATTCATGCATCTAACTATTTCTATACAGTTCCTCAGACAATGCTGGCTAAGCTTATCTGTGAAACAATTGGAATGGATAAGATTCAGTTCCAGAATAGTGGAGCTGAGGCAAATGAAGCTATGATCAAGATGGCTCGTAAATATGGAAATGATACTACAAATGGTAAACGTTATAAGATCGTTACTGCATACAATTCTTTCCATGGAAGAACACTTGCAACACTTTCAGCTACTGGACAGCCTGACAGTGCAATTCAGAAGGGGTTTGAACCTCTTGTAGATGGTTTTAAATATGCTGAATATAATAACCTTAAATCATTTGAGGAAGCGTGTACTGATGATGTAATTGCTGTAATGATCGAGCCTGTTGAGGCTGAAGGCGGCGTTTATCCAGCCACACAGGAATTTATTACTGGTCTTAGAGAACTTTGTGATAAAAAGGGAATGCTTCTTCTATTCGATGAAGTACAGACAGGATGGGCACGTACAGGTGCTGTTATGGCTTATATGAATTACGGTGTAAAGCCTGATGCTGTTACTATGGCCAAGGCTATGGGTGGCGGTATGCCAATAGCTGCTATGTGTGCAACTAATGATGCGATGCTGCACTTAAGTGCAGGTTCTCATGGAACCACATTTGGCGGAAACCCTGTATGCTGTGCAGCTTCATATGCAGCTGTAAGCGAGATTGTTAATAAGAATCTTAGCGGAAATGCTAAAGAAGTTGGAGAATACTTTATGTCAGAGCTTGCAAAGCTTCCACATGTAAAAGAGGTTCGTGGTTTGGGACTTCTTGTTGGAGTTGAGTTTGATAGTGACATTGCTGCTGATGTTAAGCATGATGCTTTTGATAAAAAACTACTTATGTCTGTAGTTAAGCCTAATACAATTCGTATGGTTCCTCCACTTATTGTCACAAAAGAAGACTGCGATAAGGCAGTTGATATAATCAAAGGAAGTTTATTAAAGTAATATTTTTTAAACTAAAGGAGATGAAATAATTGGAACGTAAGAATGCGTGGAAGAGTTATTCCAAGACAGATGTTAAGAAACTTGAGGATCTTTGTGATGGATATAAGGATTATCTGTTTAAAGGAAAGACCGAAAGAGAAGGAACAAAGTATATCGTAGAAAAAGCAAAAGAGGCTGGATATATTTCACTAGAAGACGCTATTGCTAAGAAGAAAAAACTCAAAGCTGGCGATAAGATCTATGCGGTATGCATGGGTAAGACTGTAGCTCTCTTTAATATTGGTAAAAAGAATCTGGAAGAGGGTATGAATATCCTTGGTGCACATCTTGATTCTCCAAGGCTTGATGTAAAGCAGAATCCGCTTTATGAAACTAAAGATCTTGCTTATCTTGATACACATTATTATGGTGGAATTAAGAAGTATCAGTGGGTTACACTTCCGCTTGCTATACATGGTGTTGTTGCCAAAACTGATGGTACAACTGTAGATATTGTAATTGGGGAAGACGATAATGATCCAGTATTCTGTGTTACTGATATTCTTATTCATCTTGCTCAGGAACAGATGGTTAAGAAAGCTAATGTAGCAGTTGAAGGTGAGAGTCTGGATCTTCTTATTGGTTCTAAACCACTTAAGATTAAGAATAATGACGCAGATAAAAAGAATAAGAAGGACCTTGTTAAACAGCAGGTTCTTGAAATTCTTAAAGATAAGTATAATATCGAGGAAGAAGACTTTATGTCTGCAGAACTTGAGATAGTTCCTGCTGGCAAACCTCGTGATATGGGACTTGATAAGTCTATGATCATCGCTTATGGTCAGGACGATAAGGTTTGTGCATACACTTCACTTATTGCTCAGCTTAATGTTAAGAATCCAGAAAAGACATCATGTACACTTCTTGTTGATAAAGAAGAGATTGGATCTGTTGGAGCAACTGGAATGCAGTCTAAGTTCTTTGAGAATTCAGTAGCTGAAATTCTTGAACTGGCTGGTTATACAGGCAATCTTTCTCTTAGAAGATGTCTTCAGAACTCATCTATGCTTTCTTCAGATGTTAGCGCGGGTTATGATCCTCTGTATGCAAACTGTTTTGAGGCAAAGAATGCAGCATTCCTTGGAAAAGGTATGGTATTTAATAAGTTTACAGGTTCCAGAGGAAAATCTGGTTCAAATGATGCTAATGCTGAATATATTGGCAGACTTCGTGGAATACTTGAGAAGAATAAAGTATATTACCAGACAGCTGAACTTGGTAAGGTAGATGTTGGTGGTGGTGGAACCATAGCATATATTCTTTCTCTTTATGGAATGGAAGTTATTGATTGTGGTGTTGCTGTACTAAATATGCATGCACCTTGGGAGGTAACTTCAAAAGCTGATATCTTCGAAACAGAAAGAGGTTACGAAGCATTTCTTAAAGAAGCATAGTTACTAGAATAAGAGGGCTTGATCCTTACATATAGCTTATGAAACTAAGAAATAAATCCATTTTAATATTTGGGCTGATTATGGTATGTCTTTCGGCATACCTTTTTGGCGTTATAAATGCTAAAGCCGATGACACGTCCACAAGCTACAAGCAGACTCTGTATAATCAGGATAATGGTCTTGGTAGTTCTGAGGTAAATTGTGTTTATCAGTCAAAATCTGGATACATCTGGGTTGGTACTGATGGCGGCCTTTATAGATATAATGGAAATGAGTTTCGTCTTTTTAACCTTTGGAATACTGATAAAGCGGATGTATATTATATAAATTCGCTGTTTCAGGATTCCAATGGTAGTCTTTGGGTTTCAACAAACAACTATGGTCTCTTCAGAATATCTGGAAGCGATATATACCATTTCTCTAATGAATATTATAAAGGACTTAAATGTGTTAATTCGGTTTGTGAAGCAGAAGATGGACAGATCTATGTGGCCACAGCCTACGGTGTTTATACTGTAAGCGCATCGGGTGAAAGACTTGTCAGAAATGAGGTTCTGGCTAAGCATAACGTTAAAGATATAACAGCAGCTGGTTCTAAAGTTTATGGTATATATAATGGCAATACTATCTTTTCTCTTAACAACACAGGAGAGGTAGTTGAGATTCCTTCCTCAGATTATACAAACGAAGAAATATCTACTATATCAAGTGATGAAAACGGAGTTGTTTACATTGGTACAACTGGAAATGATGTTCTTGTATTTTCATCGATTAAAGATATAAACGTCTGGTTTTCCAATAGAAATGGTATCAATTCCATATACAAGTACGGCAGCAGGATCTATGTATGCGCCGATACAGGTATAGGTTATTTTCATGATGGCGATGCATTTACCGAGATTAACAATATCGAAACTGATAATTATATCTCGGATATGATCATTGATTATGAGGGCAATCTATGGATAGCTTCCAGCAAGACTGGACTTCTTTGCATGTCTAAATCCAAATTTTCTGATCTTAATAAAAAATATAATATATCATCAGCTATCACTAACTGCGTATCTGTTTATGATGGCTACACATATATTGGTACTGATGAAGGTCTCTTTATCATTGATTCAGAAAATTCACCGGTTAATAACGAACTTACTGATTATCTGACGGGAGTTTCTATCAGAGATATCATTAAAGATAGAAATGGAAATATCTGGCTCGCCACATATCGAAAATACGGTGTCGTTAAATACTCGATTAACGGAAATATAAATAATTATAATAAAGCTTCTGGACTTCTTAGCAATATGATCAACTCATTATATGAGCTTCAGAACGGAAATATCGCTATCGGAACAGAGGATGGTATTAGTATCATTACCAAGAATGGTTCTGTTACTAAAACATATAATTATGACAATGGACTTGAATATCCAAATGTTATCTCAATATACCAGAATTCCGAAGGTGTTATATATGCCGGATCAGATGGTGGTGGATTATACATTATTGATGGCGGTAATATTACAAATTACACCGATGCGGACGGCCTTAATTCTAACGTTGTTTCCTGTATCACAGAAGGAGATAATGGCCTTTGGATCGGTACCAACAATGGTTTATCTTATTATGATGGAACATTCCGAGCAGTAAGTAATATTGATTTCTCAAATAATATATACAGTATTATGCGAGAAGAAGATAAGTATTACATAGTTGGATCAAAAGGACTTATTTACGCAACAGAAGATGAGCTTCTGTCTACAGCTCCTCTTTCTGAAAGATATTATTCTTCTGGAGATGGACTGAATAGCAGCGTATCTATTAATTCCAAGAATTATATATATAGTGATGTTGTTTACCTTTGTACAGGCGAAGGTGTTATGACACTGGACCTTTCGAATGTAGAAATCAATGCAGTCGCTCCAAAGGTTACTATTTCTGAAGTAGATGTTGATGGTCAGAAGTATTATTACGATGAGTTGGAAGGTGGCCTTGAAATACCTTCAGACACACAGAGGATAGAGATATCATTTGCCGTTCTCAGCTATACAAATAGAGAAAATATCCAGGTTAAATATCAGCTGGTTGGTTTTGATAATGAACCAGAATATCTTACAAGCATGGATAACTTCCAGGCAGTTTATACTAACCTGGATGGTGGTCTTTATAACTTTGAACTTAGTGCTGTTAACGGTGATGGAATCAGCAGTGAAATGCCTATCTCTTTTGAGATTAATAAGCAGAAGGGCTTCTTTGAACGTCAGGAGGTTCGTATAGGACTTCTTGTACTTATCATGCTTAATCTTTTTGCTATTATATTTATTATCTTTAAGCTTTGGAAAAATTTTATTGGTAAGAATCGAGAACTTAATGCTCTTGTTAAAAAGCATGAGGATGTGGTTAAAGATAATACAGCCAAAACTGACTACCTTGCTAATATGAGTAATGAGATCAAGCTTCCTATAAATGCTATGATCAGTTCTGCGAATAATATGCTTAAGGAATCAGAGGCTGATGAAGATACTCAGCAGAAGCTGCTTGAAATCATTGATAAAGGTCATGATGTTATTGGTAAAGTTGATGAGACAATTCTTCTTGCAAGACTTGAGTCTGGTTCTGAGACTCCTATAAATGAGCCTTATTCAGTTACCACGCTTATCTGTGATATATCTGATGGAATGATCAATAAACTAGCTGATCAACCTATCAAGTTCCTGGTGGATCTGGGAGATAATATTCCAGATATTCTTGTGGGTGATTTTGAAAAGATCAAGACTGTTCTTGAAATCATATTAGATAACTCTATTAAGTACACGAAAGAGGGAACCATAACTCTTTCTGTAGATTATTATGAGATTGGAAATGGAGAAAATAATAGTTCCCGACTTATCTGCAGTATTTCTGATACTGGTATAGGTATATCTGACGATAGACTAGAACATATTTTTGAAATCTATTACGTTGATGAATCCAAGATGACTGAAAGCACCGGAAAGGGTGTTAGTCTTTCTATTGCTAAAAAGCTTTCCGATATTCTTGGTGGAGAACTTGAGGTTGAAAGTACTTATGGTGCTGGAGCTACATTTACCTTCTCAGTCGAACAGGATAAGCCAGAATCAACTGGTAATGTTATACCTCTAAATGATAATACTATAGAACGAGTATCCAGAGAAGAAGCTGAAAAAATGTGGGCTCCTGATATGAATATTCTTCTTGTTGATGATGATCAGCTTAGCAGATCGGTTGCTGAAGATGTTATCAAATCTATGGAAATTAAGTGTGATACTGCTGAATCAGGTGTTGGAGCCATAGATATGGTTATGACCAATACATATGATATGGTTTTCATGGATATTGCAATGCCTGTTATGAACGGTATTGATGCACTTAAAGAAATCAGGGAGCTTTCGGATGACTATTATAAAGAGCTTCCTGTCATTGCTATGAGTGAAGATGTTATCGGTAAAAAGAGGCAGGAGATTATTGATGAAGGTTTCTCAGATGTTATCCTGAAGCCATTTGATATTACGGTCCTGGCCAGTCTTATTAATAGATTTGCGGATAAAGATAAAATTAAATACAAGACAAATGATGTCGCACAGTATATAAGTGAATCCAGATATGGTGAAGGCTTGAAGAAGCTTGAGGATTACCTGGATGTTGTTAGCGTACTTGATAGAATTGGCGGAAATATTGAGGTTTATAATAAGATTCTCAGTACCTTCTATACCCAGAATAAAGATGCCAGAGCAGAACTGGATGAAAAACTTGTATCTGATTTCAGAGGCTTTAGAAATAAAATCCATAGTATTAGAACTGGATGCCAGAATATCGGCGCTGCTGATGCTGCAGAGATTGCTCTCAGACTTGAAAATGCCCTAAATCTTGGTAACAGATATTATGTTGAAAATAATCTATACCTGATATATGACTGTCTTCATGTCATTAACGAACTGATCGAGGAGTATCTGAATTTTGTAAATGACAAGAAAGGTGTTACTGATAAAGAGTATGCCGAGAAGATAGCAAAGACCAGAAATACAGATAATCTTACTGCTCAGGATAAAGCTGCTGTAGAGAGTGGAACAGAAAATCTAGTATCAGAAAATATTGTTCAAAATGAAGATGATCTTGAGGAAGATTCAGCTTCAGACGACGAAGAATTAGAAGAGGATATTGAACAGCCAAAGATTATTGATATAGCTAAACTTCGTCTCATGAAGGAGGCTGTTTTTGCTCAGGATATGGATAAAGTTAAATCTATCCTACAGGATATCAGCAGCGAAGAGTATGGAAATGAAGATCAAGAATTCATTAATGCTCTTAGCGATATAATTAGTGGTGGAGACTTTATTGAGATAGATGATCTTCTTAATACATATATCGATTTGAAAGAGAACATTTAAATTTCACTTTACTATGCTAAGGAAATTTAATATAATTCATTTCGGTAAAATGAAATCGAAGATTCCATTTTCCTAAAAAATTCATAGGATGGTATTCGAAAGAAACTATACCTGATAAAGTATCACAATAACATAAGTAAAGCGTCACCTGTTTTATTATTGCTGTTTAACGACTTTAATGAAGGAGGTGATAGTATGAGGATTGGATTTATAGGAGCCGGTCGTGTTGGATTCACGATGGGAAAATACCTTAAAGAGCATGGTGTTAGTATTAGCGGCTATTATAGCAGAAATGCTGAACATGCAAAGGAAGCGGCTACATTTACCGATACTTCTTATTACTTAGATGCTTTTAGACTTATTGATTCGTGTGATGCTATAATACTTACAGTTAGTGATGGCGCTATTTCTGAGGTGTTTTCAGAAATCAAGTCTTATGCCGGGCTGGCTGGGAAGATAGTGTGCCATACAAGTGGCTCCCTTTCATCTTCCGTTTTTGCTGATACTGAGTGTCAGGTCTATGGGTATTCAATCCATCCAATATATGCGATATCAGATAGATATACGTCATATAAAGAATTTTCCAATGCTTATTTCACAATTGAAGGCGATGAAAAGTATCTTGATGAGTTAACATCGATTTTTTCTGATGCAGGTCTTAGGATTTCGCAAATGGATTCGGCTGAGAAATCTAAGTATCATGCATCCTGCGTTATGGCAAGTAATCTTGTTTGCGGTATGTATGCAGCTGCCATAGAAACCTTGATGGAATGTGGTTTTGATAAGCGAGTATCAGAGACCATGCTAAAAGAACTTTTTAAAGCCAATGCTCTTGGGATAGTTGATAAGGGGTTAGTTAATCAGCTTACAGGACCTATCGATAGAAATGATATTTCAACTGTAAAGACACATCTTTCGAAGCTTGAAGGTGATAAAAAGAGTCTTTATATCGAAGCGTCAAAACAGGTTCTGGAAATTGCCAGGGTAAAGAATCCTGATAAGGATTATACAGATATGGAAATTGTTTTAAATACAGACAAGAAATTATGATATTCAGATATAGGAGGTTAAGTATATGAAAAATACAAGTGTTACTTTTAAGGAAATGAAGAAAAAAGGCGAGAAGATCTCAATGCTCACAGCTTACGATTATTCAACAGCTAAGCTGGTTGATAAAGCAGGGGTAAATGGAATCTTAGTTGGAGATTCTTTAGGAAACGTTATGCTTGGTTATCCTGATACTGTATCAGTAACCATGGAAGATATGATACATCATGGTGCTGCAGTAGCCAGAGGGGCTGAGAATTCTCTTGTAGTCATAGATATGCCGTTTATGTCTTATCAGGCAAGTGTATATGATGCTGTAGTAAATGCAGGTCGTCTTATGAAGGAGGGTCGTGCTGGTGCTGTAAAGCTTGAAGGTGGAGAGGAAATCCTTCCTCAAGTTGAAGCAATAGTAAAAGCAAGTATTCCAGTTATGGGACATCTTGGACTTACACCACAGTCTATTAATGCACTTGGTGGATACAAAGCTCAGGGCCGTGATATAGCCTCTGCAAAGAAACTTATACGTGATGCAAAACTTCTTGAAGAAGCTGGAGCATTTTCTGTTGTTCTTGAATGTGTTCCTGCTGATCTTGCAACATATGTTTCAGAGCAGCTTTCAATTCCTACAATTGGAATTGGTGGTGGTGCAGGTACAGATGGACAAATCTTAGTATATGCTGATATGCTTGCTATGTTCAGTGATTATAGACCAAAGTTTGTTAAAAATTTTGCAAATGTTGGAGAAATCATGATGCAGGGATTTAAGGATTATGATGCGGAGGTTAAGGCTGGCACATATCCAGCAGCTGAACATACTTATGCAATAGATCCTGAAGTTTTAGCTGAGGCTATTAAATAAATTACTAAATATTCTTTGGAGGAAATAATTATGGCAATCAAGGTAGTACATACAATCGCAGAAGTTAAAGAGACTGTAGCAAAATGGAGAAAGAAAGGTTACACAGTTGGTCTTGTTCCTACTATGGGATTTCTTCACGCTGGTCATCAGTCTCTTATAAAGAAGTCTGTTGAAGAAAATGATAGAACAGTTGTAAGTGTTTTCGTAAACCCAACACAGTTTGGACCAAATGAAGATTTAGAGGCATATCCTCGTGATCTTGAAAGGGATACAGCTCTTTGCGAAACAACTGGAGCAAATCTTATATTCAATCCAGAGCCAGAAGAAATGTATGGAGACGGATTTGTGAGTTTTGTAGATATGAATGGTCTTACAAATCATCTATGCGGTCTTTCAAGACCTGTTCATTTTAGAGGTGTATGTACAGTTGTTACTAAGCTCTTTAATATCGTTGGCCCAGACAGAGCATATTTTGGCCAGAAAGATGCTCAGCAGCTGGCTGTAGTTAAGAGAATGGTTAAGGATCTTAATATGCCACTTGAGGTTGTAGGCTGCCCAATCGTTAGAGAAGCTGATGGACTTGCTATGAGTTCTCGTAATACATATATGAATGTTGAAGAAAGAAATGCGGCTCTTGTCCTCAGCAAATCTATTAAGTTGGGCCAGAAGCTTGTGGAGGATGGTGAAAGAGATGCATCAGTGGTTCGTTCTAAGATGACAGAACTTCTTGAATCAGAGCCAATGGCTGAAGTTGAATACGTAAATGTTGTAAATAATCTCACTATGGAAGATATAGATGTGATTAAAGGAGATATCCTTGTAGCAATCGCAGTAAAGATCAACAATAAAGTACGTCTCATTGACAACTTTATGATGACGGTGTAACTATTTAAATGAGGAAAGGTTATAAAATGCTAGGAACATATTTAAAGTCAAAAATTCATAGAGCTGTTGTTACCCAGGCTGCTCTTGACTACGTAGGAAGTATAACGGTTGATGAGAACCTTATGGATGCCTGCGGAATCATAGAATACGAAAAGGTTCAGGTTGCTGACGTAGATAACGGAAATCGTCTAGAAACCTATGTTATCGCAGGTGATCGTGGCTCAGGCGTAATCTGTCTAAATGGAGCTGCTGCAAGACTTGTTAATGAAGGAGACAAGGTTATCATTATGAGTTATGCTCAGATGACACCTGAAGAGTTTGCAGAAAATCCACCTAAAGTGGTGTTTGTAAACGAGAAAAATGAAATTGCAAGAGTTACTCGTTACGAAAAACACGGACAGCTCTTTGATATTTAATTTGTAAAGTGTAGTCTTTCTACACATAATTTTGAGGGTTTGCTTATGTTAAAAGGAAAGAATATATTACTTGGAGTTACAGGTGGTATTGCTGCTTATAAGATGGCAGATGTTGCCAGTCTGCTTGTTAAGCAGGGGGCTGATGTACATGTTGTAATGACAGAGAACGCCACTAATTTTATACCTGCTGAAACTTTTCAAGTGCTTACAAAGAATAAAGTTTATGTAGATGTATTTGATGAAAACACAGATGATTATGTGAATGTACCTCACATATCGCTTGGAACAAGTGCAGACTGCATTCTTATCGCTCCGGCAACATCTGATGTTATAGGTAAGATAGCTAATGGTATTGCTGATGATATGGTCACAACTACAGTACTTCCAGCAAGATGTCCAATACTCATTGCACCTTCCATGAATGTTTATATGCTTGAAAACCCAATAGTTCAGGATAATATAGAAAAGCTAAAGAGATTTGGATATACCATAGTCGAACCTGATGATGGCCATCTTGCATGTGGTTATGATGGAAAAGGTAAGCTTCCTCAACCAGAAGTTCTTGTAGAAAATGTTATTTTTGCTGCCGCTAAGGAAAAGGATCTTGCTGGTAAGAAAGTTCTTGTTGATGCAGGACCTACTCAGGAAGCAATCGATCCTGTCAGATATATAACTAATCATTCATCCGGAAAGATGGGTTATGCTGTAGCAAAGCTTGCTGCAATGCGTGGAGCTGATGTTACACTTGTTTCTGGACAGACAAATCTCAGTACTCCTATAGGGGTTAAGAGGGTAGATGTCATTTCTGCTCAGGATATGTATGAGGCAATGATGGCAGAATCGGCTGATAGCGATATTATCGTTATGTCTGCGGCAGTTGCTGACTTTACTCCTGAAACTGTTGCTAATAATAAGATTAAAAAGAAAAATGGAGAAGGAATGAGTATATCTCTTAAAAGAACTAATGATATACTTAAATCTCTTGGTGAAAACAAGAAATCTGATCAGGTTATTGTTGGATTCTCCATGGAAACAGAAAATCTAATTGAAAACTCTCGTAAAAAACTGGAATCTAAAAATGCTGATATGATATGCGCTAACAGCCTTACCACTGAAGGTGCGGGATATCAGGTGGATACAAATATAGTTACTATGATAACTAAAAATGACATGACAGAACTTCCTATAATGTCTAAGAACGAAGTTGCTGATAGGATTCTGGATAAGGTAAAGGAATTAATGTAATCTTGAAGGAACAGGTTACGTGTGTTAGAATGATGTGGTGCTGTGAAGGCACCACATCTTTTATTTGGAGGTACTAGTTTTGGAAGGATATAAGAAGGAATTTGTCGATTTTATGCTTGATTCACAGGTTCTCAAGTTTGGTGATTTTACACTTAAGAGTGGTAGGAAATCCCCATTCTTTATGAATGCTGGTCTCTATGTTACAGGTACTCAGCTTATGAAGCTTGGTGAGTACTATGCAACAGCTATTCATAATACATATGGTGATGATTTTGATGTAGTATTTGGACCTGCATATAAAGGTATTCCTATAAGCGTTGTTACCGCTGTTGCTTATAGTAAGCTTTATGGTAAGGAAATCAGATATTGTTCAAATCGTAAAGAAGCTAAGGATCATGGAGATGCTGGTATCCTTCTTGGAAGCCCTATCAAAGATGGTGATAGAATTGTAGTTGTAGAAGATGTTACAACATCTGGTAAATCTATGGAAGAGACAATCCCTATTGTTAAAGCTCAGGGTGATGTTGAAATCATTGGTCTCATGGTATCGCTCAATAGATGTGAGAGAGGAAAAGGCGATAAGGGCGCTCTTGATGAGATTAAAGATCTTTATGGATTTGATACAGCTGCAATCGTATCGATGGATGAGGTTGTAGAATATCTTGTAGAAAAAGGTATGATTGATGATGAACTTAAAGGTCGTATTGATGCATATTATGCTGAGTATGGCATTAAGTAATAGCGATGAATTAAATACTTGTATTTGTTTATATGGAGGTGTGATATGGAAAAAGTATATAAAGTGTTAAAGAATGCCGGTGGAGCGAATATTACAGTTGGTGTACTTCTTATCGTTATTGGTATTACTCTTGGTATTATTAATATTGTTTCTGGTGCATCATTACTTAGAAATCGTAGAAACATATTATTTTAAGTTTTAGTTTTATAGGAAGTGCGTGAAGTGAGCAAAGATTTAGGTATAGTTGTAGAAGGCGGCGGAATGCGTGGCATATATGCATCTGGAGTTTTAGATGAAATGTTACTACGTGGTGTTGTTGCAGATGGTTTAGTTGGTGTTTCTGCTGGTATTATCCATGGTATATCATATGTTTCTAATCAATGTGGAAGAAATATCAGATATACTTTGAAATATAGAGGAAATAAGCGTTTTATGAGCTTTTCTTCTTTTTTTAAAACTGGAAATATATGCGAAACAGATTTTTGCTATAACGAGATTCCTTATAAGCTTAGTAAATTTGATTTTGAGACTTTTCGTGACAGGGCGGAATATATTGAAACTTATTCTACTGTTACAAGTCTAAAAACCGGAAAAGCAGAGTATATCAGACTTTATGATCTGGAAAATCAAATGGATGCTGTTCGTGCCTCTGCTTCACTACCTCTTATCTCTGAAAATGTAGAATATGAGGGAAATTATTATCTTGATGGTGGTACTGCAGATAGCATTCCACTTAGATTTATGATGGACCTGGGCTTTAAAAAGAATATTGTAATATTAACCAGACCAAAGGGATATGTAAAAAAACCAGATAATACATTTCCTTTACTGAAAGCAAAATATAAAAACTACCCTGGATATGTTAAAGCTTGTCGTGACAGACATATCATGTATAATGATGAACTTCGATTTGTTGAACGTGCCGAAAAAGAAGATAGAGCTTTAGTTATTCAGCCTAGCAGAAGTATAAAAGTAGGTCGTTCAGAATCTGATACAGAACGTATAAAACGTATGTATAAACTGGGAAGATTTGATGCTAAAAATCTCTTCGATTCAGGGCGTTATGAGGAGTTCATTAAAGATATTTAAAAATAATTTGAAAAAATTTAAAAAAACATTTGACGAGTGTCATATTATGTGATAATATATCCACTGTTGTGACACAAAGTCATGCGCGAGTGGCTCAGTGGTGGAGCACCTCCTTGCCAAGGAGGGGGTCGCGGGTTCGAGTCCCGTCTCGCGCTACAATAAAGGATGGATATCAAAAGATATCCATCTTTTTTTTGAGCTCTAGACGAGCTCTGCAACTGCGAATAAAAAGTTATATAGAGGGGAGTATGCACAAAACATACTCCCCTTTTGATGACATTTTGGTTATTATCTCAATTGAATAAAGGGGATAATTGATATATAATACGCCTTGGTAAAGATTAGATTTTGACTGTATATTTCGTTGAATTCATATTGCAATATGTCAGATAATATTATTTCTAAGAAAAAAAAGAATAAGAAGAAGGTTAAAAAATCTTCCTCAAAACCAATGGAGGTTTTAAACGAAGATTCAAACGAGGAATCTGGTGAAGTTTCCAGTGATAGTTCTAGCGAGGAAGCCGCTAAAACTGTTAAGGAGCACCGGATTAGAAAAGCGATTGCCGATAAGATTCGCCGTTCGTATGAGTTCCCATTATGGAAGTGGCTTATTATCCTTCTTGTTGTTTCTCTCTTTGAAGGAGTTCTTCTTGAGATACTTGGAAGAAGGTCTCTTCTAAGTCCATTTGTTTTTATAATCCATAACCCATTAGTTTTTGTATATAATGTTTTGATTCTTTTCTGTACACTGTCTATTGGTCTTATGTTCAAGAGACGTGGATTTGCTATGGGACTGATCTTTCTCCTGTGGTTTGCGGTAGGATTTATTAATTTCGTATTGCTAGGATATAGAATCACGCCTTTCTCGGCTATTGATTTCCTGATGTTTACTGATGTGCTTAGTATGTTTAACATCTATTTTAATCTGGGGCAGAGAATAGCGATAGTTGTTGGAATAATAGTTTTTATAATAATTATTGTTTTGGCATTCTTAAAAATCCCTAAGATAAAAGGTAAAGTTAATTATGTACAAGGATCTATAGTAGTTCTTATTTCATTTGTCTTTGTTTACATTATGACATTTCTTGCTTTGGAGAATTCGCTTATTTCTGATAAGTTTACGAATCTTGGTACTGCTTATAAGAGTTATGGATTTGTGTATTGCTTCTCAAACAGCGTTATTGATCAGGGTATTTCTAAACCTGATGATTATAACCAGGCATCTATGGATTCACTTATGAATGATCTTAAGCATGCAGATAAGCCGGAAAGACATTTTAAATATAAGAATAATAAAAAGCAGTTGCCTGATATTATAGTTATACAGCTTGAGTCTTTTATAGATATAGGACGTGTAAATAATGTTACAACTGATAAAGAGTCAATTCCTAACTTCAAGAAATTTGAAGAGGAGTATCCTTCGGGATTCCTGACGGTCCCAGCTATCGGTGCTGGTACAGCTAATACAGAATTTGAGATTGTTACTGGAATGAATAGTAAGGTGTTTGGTGCAGGAGAGTATCCATATAAGACAATCCTCACTGAAACTCCTTGCGAGAGTATGGCGCAGCTGCTTCTTAGAGAAGGCTACGGAACACATGCTATTCATAATAATAAAGCAAAATTCTACTCGAGAGATATAACTTATGCAAATCTTGGTTTCCAGACATTTACATCTCTCGAATATATGCTTGATTTCAATCGTACTGAAACAGGCTGGGCTAAAGATGATTGTCTTCCTACAGAGATAATAAATGCTCTTGATTATGACGAGGAACCTGACTTTGTATTTACTATATCGGTTCAGGGACATGGTAGATATCCAAAGACAAAGCTTAAATGTGAGGAACATGTTCATGTAGAAGTTCAGAATGAAGACGAAGAACTTGCTCAGGAGCTATCCTTCCAGTTTGGTTATTTTGTTAATCAGTGTTATGAAATGGATGAAATGATAGCTGATCTCAAAAAACGTCTTGATGAGCGTGGTGATGATTATGTACTTCTTCTTTATGGAGATCATATTCCTTCGCTATCATTTGACGATGATCAGTTTAATTCGGGAACACAGTCTCAGACAGAATATGTAATCGTTAATAATATTGGTCTGGATCTTGAAGATAGAGATATGTATGCTTATGAAATGTCTGATTATCTGATGCGTGGTATCGGATTTGAAGGTGGAGTCATGCAGAAGATACATAATAGATATTATAACGATGATCCGCTGGTTGATAATCATGAATATCACCGTGATGTTCTGCTTGCTGAGTATGATATGCTCTATGGAGATCATTTTGTTTATAACTATATCAAACCTTATGAGAAACAGGATATGAGACTTGGTCTATATGATATAACTGTAAGCAACATGGAATATAACGCTTTTAGTAACAGTATCACTGTCAGAGGAGAGAATTTTACCCCATTCTCAAAAATTCTCATAAATGATGAGAGACAAGAAACTCTCTACGTTGACAGTACGACTCTGATGATAGTTCCAGATGATGTAGATAAGATGCCAGAGGTTGATGATGAATACTGTGTTGCTCAGATAGATAAAGATAAGCATGAACTAAGTCGTTCAAACACTAAGAAATATGGTAGGAGATAAAAGTCTATAGAATAATCTACAGACTTAAAAATAGAGGAGAAATTATAGATGGTAAGAGAAGATATTAGAAATGTTGCAATCATTGCTCACGTTGATCACGGTAAGACTACTCTTGTAGATGGTCTGCTCCGTCAAAGTGGTGTTTTCAGAGAAAATCAGGAAGTTGCTGAAAGAGTAATGGATTCCAACGACATAGAAAGAGAGCGTGGTATTACAATTCTTTCAAAGAATACTGCTGTATTCTATGATGGAGTAAAGATCAACATTATCGATACACCAGGACATGCTGATTTCGGTGGAGAAGTTGAGCGAGTTCTGAAGATGGTAAATGGAGTTATCCTCGTAGTTGATGCTTTCGAAGGACCTATGCCTCAGACAAGATTCGTACTTCAGAAAGCTCTTGCACTTAATCTTTCTGTTATCGTCTGTGTAAATAAGATTGATAGACCTGATGCAAGACCTGAAGCGGTTGAGGAAGAAGTACTTGAACTCCTTCTTGATCTTGATGCAAATGAAGAACAGCTTGATTGCCCATTTGTATATGCTTCAGCTAGAGATGGTGTAGCTTCTTATACACCTGATGAAAAGGGAACAGATATGAAGCCTCTTTTTGAAACTATCCTTAAGTCTATACCGGCTCCAGAAGGTGATCCAGAAAGAGGAACACAGATTCTTATCAGTACTATAGATTACAATGAATATACAGGCCGTATCGGTGTAGGTAAAGTAGATAACGGTTCTATAAAAGTTAATCAGGAAGCGCTTATAGTAAATCATCATGATCCTGACCGTAAGGAAAAGGTAAAGATTTCGAAGCTTTACGAATATGATGGACTTTCAAAGGTCGATGTAGATGAAGCTTCAGTTGGATCAATCGTTGCTGTTGCAGGTATTGCAGATCTTAAGATTGGAGATACAATCTGCTCGTTAGATCAGCCGGATGCGATTCCATTTCAAAAGATATCTGATCCTACAATTTCAATGAATTTCATGGTAAATGATTCTCCTCTGGCAGGTAAAGAAGGTAAGTTTGTTACCAGCCGCCAGATCAGAGATAGATTATATAGAGAGCTTAACACTGATGTTTCTCTTCGTGTAGAGGATACTGAGTCAACAGATTGCTTCAAGGTATCTGGACGTGGAGAATTACATTTGTCAGTTCTTATCGAAAATATGCGTCGTGAAGGCTATGAGTTCGCTGTAAGTAAGGCTGAGGTTATCTATAAGACCAATGAGCTTGGAAAGAAGGAAGAGCCTTATGAGATGGCTGTAATCGATGTGCCAGAAGAGTTTGCTGGAACAGTTATCAATATGCTCAGTACACGTAAGGGTGAGCTTGTTGGAATGGCTACAGTAAACAGCGGAAATACAAGACTTGAATTTAGAATCCCTTCCCGTGGTCTGATTGGATTCCGAGGTGAATTCCTTACAGCTACAAAGGGAAATGGAGTCATCAATACAATATTTGACGGTTATGACTATTTCAAGGGCGAGATGAGCTATAGAAGCAACGGTAGTCTTATTGCTTTTGAGGCTGGTACTTCTGTAACTTATGGCTTGTTTAATGCTCAGGAAAGAGGTACACTGTTTATTGGCGCTGGCGAAGAAGTTTACGCTGGTATGGTTGTAGGTGAGACAGGACGTCAGGAAGACATTGAAGTAAATGTTTGCAAGACTAAGCATCTTACTAATACACGTTCTTCAGGAGCTGATGAGGCACTTAAGCTTGTTCCACCTAGACAGCTTAGCCTTGAGCAATCATTAGATTTCCTTGATACAGATGAGCTTCTTGAAATCACTCCAGAACATCTACGTATCAGAAAGAAGATTCTTGATTCAAGACTTCGCATGCGTGCAAATCGTCAGGCAAATTCATAAAGGAAGGTATAAAGTAATGAGAAATCTGACAATGTTAATGGATTACTATGAGTTAACCATGGCAAATGGCTACTTTGTAACGGGGAACAAAGATAAAATCGCTGTATTTGATATGTTCTACAGAACCAATCCTGATGAGGGCGGATTCGTAATCAGTGCTGGTCTTGAAATGCTTATTGATTATGTTCAGGGACTTAAATTTACAGATGATGATATAGAATACCTTAGAGGAAGAAACATGTTTGATGAAGGCTTCCTCGAGTATCTTAGAAACTTTAAGTTTACAGGTACTATTGAGGCTGTTCCTGAGGGTACTATAGTTTATCCTAATATTCCTATAGTTACTGTCACAGCTCCAATTATTGAAGCTCAGCTGATTGAAACAATGCTTCTTATCTGCATTAACTTCCAGTCACTTATTGCTACAAAGGCTAACCGAATTGCCAGAGCAGCAGGAGATGCAGTAGTTATGGAGTTTGGTGCCAGACGTGCCCAGGGACCTGATGCAGCTGTATGGGGCACAAGAGCTTGCTTTATTGGTGGAGTAAATACAACGGCTACAGTTATGGCTGATCAGCAGTTTGGTGTAACTGCAGTTGGTACAATGGCTCACAGTTGGATTGAGTTCTTCCCATCAGAATATGAGGCGTTTAAAGCATATGCTGAAATCTATCCAGATAACAGCGTACTTCTTATAGATACTTATGACATTCTTGGTAGCGGTCTTCCAAATGCTATCAAAGTAGCTCATGAAGTTCTTGAACCAATGGGTAAGCGTCTTAAGGGTGTTCGTATAGATAGTGGAGACCTTGCTTACTTCTCAAAGGCAATTCGTAGACAGCTTGATGCTGAAGGTCTTAATGACTGCTCTGTTGTTGTATCTAACAGCGTTGATGAGTACTTAATAGATTCACTTAACAAGCAGGGGGCAAGAATCAACTCTTATGGTGTTGGAGAAAGAATGATCACATCAAAGTCTGATCCGGTATTTGGCGGTGTATATAAGCTTGTTGCTGTTAAGGACGGAGAGACATTCGTTCCAAAGATTAAGATTTCTGAAAATATAGAAAAGATTACAAATCCTGGAAAGAAAAAGGTTTATCGTATCTATTCTCAGAAAACAGGATATGCTATCGCAGATCTTCTTACTATGGCTGATGAAGAGCCTGATTTCAGCGACGCGTATCAGTTTGTAGATCCTAAGCAGCCATGGAAGAATATGAAATTCAGAAATGTTGAAGCTAAGCCTCTTCAGGTAACGATCTTTAAGGATGGAGAGCTTGTATATGAAAAGCCAACTCTTAAAGAAATTCAGGCTTTTGTAAAGAAGCAGCTTAGCTCAGAGATATGGGAGGAGGAACAGCGTTTCTATAATCCTCATACTCATTATCTTGATCTTTCACAGAAGCTTTACGATGTTAAGAAGGAACTTCTTTCTGGCGTAGAGTATGTAGATTAATCCTCACTGTTAAATACCTACCTCTAATAGGTTTTTATGGTTGAAAAAATCTCCTATAAATGATACTATTGTAGTGTATGAGAGATCTATATGGAGGGTTACAGTGTGGAAGATGTAAATAATCAGAGCTATGATGAATTCACACTTAATTTCAAACTGGAAGAGGATGTTCCTATCGATCAGTATGAGATGACCATGTATAACTACGAGTTCGTTGGGAATAGAACAAAGTGTTCTTGTGTTGCAATAGATGGGGTTAGAGCACTTCAGTTTAAGGTTCCTGCAACTCTGCCATTGGAACAATTCCTGCGTAAGCAGTTATATAAGGGTGAATTCCTATCAATATTATCGAATATTCTTAATCAGCTTATTTATTTTAATGAGAATAATATGCCGCTGAATAAGTTGTTGCTTAATGTTCATTATATGTATATTGAGCTTTCTACTTTTGACATTCAGCTGCTTTATATGCCAGTTAATAAGAAATTTGCTGATTGTAATGTGACTGAATTTATTCAGACATTTATTGGCAAGGTAAGATTTGCGAATATGGCTTCTGTTCAGTGTGTTGATCAGATACTTAAGTTCCTTGACAGTAAATTGATGTTCAATCTGGAAGAGTTTTATCAGTATATTCTTTCTCTTGAACAGAAGAGTATCATGGAAGATCAGGGCGAGCCAGAAGAGGATACACCGGTTGTACAGACCACCTCTGAAAGCTACAGTAATCCAGTTCCTTATCTTGTAAGAATTAAGACCAATGAGCTGATACCAATACTTCATAAGGAGTTTATGGTTGGTAAGTCAGTTAACTGTGATTATCAGATAATTGACAATAAGAAAGTCAGCAGGAAGCATGCTATATTCAGAATTAGTAATGGTGAATGTTATGTTCGTGATAATGCTTCCACAAACCATACTTTTATTAACGGACAGCTTCTTCAGCCAGGAGTTGAAGTAATGCTTTCAAATGATGATAATATTCGTATGGGTGATGAAGAATTCAAATATTGGGTTAGATAACTAACTCTTTTTTGAATATATAGGGTGAGAAAAAATGAGCAGTGGATATTTCCACTGCTCATTTTTCGTTATATTATATGTTGTTTAAAAACTCTTCATTAATTGCAATAACCTGTTTCATTGCATCAGGTCCAGGAGCTCCTATGGTGTTACGTTTTCCTACACAAGTTTCAAGACTTATTGCATCATAGATATCTTCATTAAAGACAGGGGATATTTCTTTAAATTCATCTATTGAGAGCTCATCGATTGCCTTATTGTTATCGATACAGTAGAGGACCAGTCGACCAATAATTCCGTGAGCATCTCTAAATGGAACTCCATTTTTTACTAAATAATCAGCTGCGTCAGTAGCATTTGTGAAACCATTCATTGCACTAATCTTCATATTATCCTTATTGAGCTTCATTGTACTGATCATACCATTAAAGAGTGCTATACATCCCTTCACAGTATCAATCGCATCAAAGGTAAGTTCTTTATCCTCCTGCATATCCTTATTATATGCAAGTGGAATTCCCTTCATTGTTGTAAGAATAGATATAAGCGCACCGTAAACACGACCAGTTTTTCCTCTAACAAGCTCTGCAATATCAGGATTCTTCTTCTGAGGCATTATTGAACTTCCTGTACTGTAAGCATCATCAAGCTCAACAAACTGATACTCATTTGAATTCCAAATGATGATTTCCTCTGAAAATCTTGCGAGGTGCATTGCAATGGTTGAAAGCGCAGATAATAACTCGATTAAATAATCTCTATCAGATACTGAATCCATACTATTAAGTGTTGGGCCATAGAACTCAAGTAAATCAGCTGTAAGCTTTCTATCAAGAGGATATGTTGTACCCGCAAGAGCACCTGCTCCAAGAGGACAATAATTCATTCTGTCGTAGATATCGCACATTCTATCAAAATCTCTCTTAAACATTTCCATATAAGCACCAACGTGATGTGCAAATGTTACTGGCTGAGCTTTCTGAAGATGAGTAAAACCTGGCATATAGGTATCAAGATTATCTTTCATAAGAGAGTGGAGAGTAGTCATAAGTTCTTTAAGAAGATCCTTAATGTTTACAATCTCATCTCTTGTATAAAGTCTCATATCAAGAGCTACCTGATCATTACGGCTTCGACCGGTATGAAGCTTCTTTCCTGTATCACCGATTCTATCAATAAGAGTGGCTTCAACAAAACTGTGAATATCTTCGTATTTAGATGAAATCTCAAGTTTTCCAGATTCAACATCAGAAAGAATTCCCTCAAGGCCATCAATAATTGCTTTGGATTCTTCCTTAGTGATAATACCACATTCGCCAAGCATAGTGGCATGAGCTATACTACCACGAATATCCTGCTTATAGAATTTCTGATCAAATGAGATAGAAGCGTTAAAGTTATATACGAGCTGGTCAGTTTCTTTTGTGAAACGACCTCCCCAAAGTTGTGCCATAATATGTACCTCTTTTCTAAGTATATCCCCAAAAGATGATGTCTATTTGAAGCGGGATACCTTTATAATCAACGATACTTAGTTTAATACATAGAGTGCTAAGAGGCAAGAAACAATTTGATTAAATCATAAAGATAATAGATAACAAAAAATGGATAAAAACGCACCAAAATGGTTTACATAATTCATAAAAATCAAGTGAATTAGTGATTTTCACTTCTCAAACCTCGTTTTCTCTCCTCTTTACTAAGCAAAGTTTGTGCAATTTTACCTAAAGTATTTGTTGATTTATCACAAAGAGTGTGGTATTATTAAATCATCAAAAGAGAGAGTTATATAATAATACTTAAAAACCATCCTTTCACCGAAAATCCCAAGTGTTAACCCACTTGGGATTTTCATGGGAGATAACATCGTTAGCACTCTAACCTTGAGAGTGCTAATTTTTTGTTGACATTTATCTTTATACGTCTTATTATCTTTTAGGGTATTTAATACCCTATATTTTTTTGACATAAATACATTTAAGAAAAGAGGCGTTTTTATTATGGCAATTCAAAAAGGAAATCTTTCAATCAATAGCGAGAACATCTTCCCGATCATTAAGAAATGGCTCTATTCAGATCATGATATATTTATTCGTGAGCTCATTTCTAACGGTGTTGATGCTATTACTAAGATGAAGAGACTTGATTCAATGGGTGAAGCAACTGTTGAAGATGGAACTCACTATATGGTGACTGTTACTTCAAGTCCTAATGAGAAAACTATTACCTTCCAGGATAATGGTATTGGTATGACAAAGGACGAAGTTGAGAAGTATATTAATCAGATAGCATTTTCTGGCGCAGCTGATTTCCTTGAGAAATATAAAGATAAGGATCAGAGCGAACAGATAATTGGTCATTTTGGTCTTGGTTTTTATTCAGCATTCATGGTAGCTGAAAAGGTTACAATTGATACATTGTCTTATCAGGAAGGTTCTGAGTCAGTTCATTGGGAAAGTGATGGCGGACTGACTTATGAGATGAGTGAAGGAAACCGTCTTGAAAGAGGTACAACAATAACTCTTTACCTTGCTGAGGATTCACTTGAGTTTGCAAATGAATTCCGTGTTAAGGAAGTTATTAATAAGTACTGTTCATTCATGCCTATTGAAATTTACTACATAAACGAAGATAAGGCTAAAGAAGAATCTAAGAAAGAGATTGAAGCCGAAGTAAAATCTGAAGAAGATGAATTCATCGGTGATGCTCCTAAGAAGGAAGATGACGTTGTAGAGGCAGAAGAGGCTAAGAAGGATGAACCTAAGCCATTAAATGATGTCAATCCTCTATGGACACGTACACCAGCTGACTGCAAAGATGAGGATTATATAGATTTCTATCAGCATTTATTCCTTGATTTCAAAGAACCACTTTTCTGGATACATTTAAATATGGATTATCCATTTAACCTGAAAGGTATTCTTTACTTCCCAAGAATAAATCCAAACATGGATAAGCTTGAGGGTACTGTAAAGCTTTATAACAATCAGGTATTCGTAGCTGATAATATCAAAGAAGTTATTCCTGAATTCCTTCTTGTATTAAAGGGTGTTATTGATTGTCCAGACCTTCCACTTAATGTATCACGTTCAGCACTTCAGAATGATGGTTTTGTTGCTAAGATTTCTGATTATATTACCAAGAAGGTTGCTGATAAACTTATTGGTATGTATAAGAATCACCGTGATAGATATGAAGAACTTTGGGATGATCTTAGCCCATTCATCAAGTTTGGATGTCTTAGAGATAACAAGTTTGATGAGAAGATGAAGGAGCATATGATCTTCAAGAATCTTGAGGGTAAATATATAACACTTCCTGAATATCTTGAGGCAGCAAAGGATTCTCATGAGAATCAAGTATTCTATATTTCTGATGCAGAAACTCAGGCAAGATATATACAGATGTTTAAGGATGAGGGTATAGATGCAATTTATCTTACACATAATATAGATAATCCTTATATCACAATGATGGAAGCAAGAGACGACAAAGTTAAGTTTGCTCGTATCGACTCAGATCTTAGTGCTAACTTTAAGGGAGAGGCTCTATCTGAAGAAGACGAGAAGAAGTTTACCGATTCACTTTCTGAAACATTTAAGAAAGCTCTTGGCGTTGAGAATATCAAGATCAAAGTTGAGTCTCTTAAGGACGAAAATGTATCTTCAATGCTTACTCAGTCAGAAGCTGATCGTCGTATGGCTGAAATGATGAGAATGTACTCTGAAGCAGGAATGGGCGGAATGGGTATGAACTTCGGACAGGAAACAGAGACACTTGTACTTAACTCAAACAATAAGCTTGTTAAGTATGTTCTCGATAACCCAGAAGAAGAGATCACTCCTACAATCTGCTGTCAGTTATATGATCTTGCAGTTCTTGCTAATAAGCCACTTACGGCAGATGAGCTTACACGTTTTGTTGCACGCAGCAATGAAATCTTAACAAAACTTATCTAATCAGAATTATATTTCATATTATTAAATGTATTGAATTGATATGAATCAAAAATGAGTCAAAACGGCTTTGAGCCGAATTGACTCATTTTTCATAAGTTTATTTACTTGAATAAAGAAGCAACTATGTAGTAGAATAGCGGATAGTTAAAAACTATAACAAGGAGATATCTTAATGATATATAATAATGTACTAGAGGCTGTTGGACATACTCCAATGATAAGATTACAGAGAATGGTGCCTGAAAATGCAGCTGAAATTTTAGTTAAATTCGAAGGCGTAAATATAGGCGGATCAATTAAAACTAGAACAGCTCTTAATATGATCCTTAAGGCAGAAAAAGCTGGGTTCATTAGTGAAGATACTATAATCGTTGAACCAACAAGCGGTAATCAGGGTATAGGTCTTGCTCTTGTAGGTGCAGTAAGAGGATATAAAACTATTATTATAATGCCTGATTCCGTTAGTGAAGAGAGACGCAAGATTGTAAAACATTATGGCGCAGAGGTGATTCTGATCCATGATGATGGAGATATAGGTAAATGTATCGATGAATGCCTTCAGACTGCTATTCGTATGCAGAAGGAAAATCCAAAGGTTTTTGTTCCTCAACAGTTCACTAACATTAATAATCCAAAGGCTCATAAAAACCATACTGCACTTGAGATTATGGAACAGGTTGCAGGTCCTATAGATGGTTTCTGTTCTGGAATAGGTACAGGCGGAACAATCACTGGTATTGGTGAAGTTCTTAAGGCTCAGTATCCTGACATTGAAATCTGGGCCGTTGAACCAGAAAACGCAGCTATTCTTGCTGGAGGAAACATAGGAACTCATCTTCAGATGGGAATCGGTGATGGAATCATCCCTGATATACTTAATCAGGAAATCTATGATAATATATATGTTGTAACAGATGAAGAGGCAATAACTACAGCTCAGCGTCTTGCAAGAGAAGAGGGACTTCTTTGTGGTATATCCAGCGGGACAAATGTAGCTGCTGCTATAAAACTTGCTCAGAAGCTTGGTCCTGGAAAGACAGTTGTAACAGTTCTACCTGATACAGCTGAACGTTATTTCTCAACACCTCTTTTTGAGGAGTAATCATAAAATTTGATTAAATAAACTTGATATCATTAACTGGAGAATTGATATGTGGGATTCTATATTAAAGAATATATTTAAAGAAAATCAGAAATGTATTGTTAGTAAAGACAAAGACGGAATATTAGCTGGAAAACTACTTGTTAAATATCTGAATTGGGAAGTTGCAGGTTACTGTTCATATAACGGAGATGCTAATGATGAAGTATGGCTCTTCGATGAAGACTTTGATCTTACAGATGCAGTATTCGTCGGAGTTCCTGTTTCTGATCCATATATTTCCTGTATAGATACTCATTTCATTGCACCAGATAAAGATTATATCGATACTTATATAGCATATGGTAACAAGATAAATCCAAATGTTATCGAAGGAAAAGTTCGTTGGAACGAGGATAACAGCAGTGATATTGATAGTGCTTATTCATCAGGGGTAGCCAGATACGTTGCTGAATGTCTGGTAAAGCTTGGTTTAGCAAGTGATGATCTTCTTAATGATCTAAATTCTGACTTACCAGATTTACCAGATGGAGATACTGTTCCATTTGAAGGGCTCAGTGGAAAGAAAGATGCTGTCCATAAAGCTGTTCTTAATAATGTTATTAATGTGTATGATACATTTGCATTCTCCTTTGATAGCAATTATACCATTTCATTCACAGAGTATATTTAATCAAAGGTTTGTTGTCACAAAAATAATGGGGTTAGGCGTTTTTATTATTTGGGGGTTATATGAAATTAAATAGCAAAAACACAGTTCTTATTGGACTTGCATTCATGTCTATAACTGCGTTCTGGCAGCTGTATGATAATGTGATTCCACTTCTTTTAACGAACACATTTCATTTAAATGAAACTCTGTCTGGCGCAATTATGGCAGCAGACAATATCTTGGCTCTATTCTTACTTCCTTTTTTTGGAAAACTATCGGATAAAACAAACACTAAAATCGGAAAACGTATGCCTTTTATCATAGGCGGTACAGCGTTGGCAGTTATTCTTCTTAATTTACTACCAATAGTTGAAAATGGATATGCTGCCGGATATACCGGAGCAATATACAGCTTTGGATTCTTTGTGATCCTGCTTGGATTACTTCTTTTTACAATGTCTACATATCGTTCGCCTGCAGTAGCTCTTATGCCTGATGTTACACCAAAACCTCTAAGATCACGAGCAAATGCAATCATAAATCTTATGGGTGCAGGTGGCGGAATCATTTATCTTATCTTTGCAAGTGTGATGTATCCTAAATCAAAAACTGAAGGACTAGCACATGTAGATTATCGTCCACTCTTTATCTTTATGGCAGTATTTATGGCTGTATGTATAATTCTGATGAAACTCACTGTAAATGAACCGAAGCTTGCGGCTGAAAGTGAGAAGATAGAGAAAGAACATCCAGAATGGGATCTTACTGAAGAAAACGAAGAGGGTGAAAGTACAGGAAAACTTCCAAAGGATGTTATGCGTTCCATGCTTTTCCTTCTTGCATCAATATTTTTATGGTTTATTGGATATAACTCTGTAACAACATGGTTCACTACATATATCAGCAATATAATGGGAGAGGGACTTGGTGGAGCATCAACCTGCTTCCTGATAGCGAATATAGGTGCCATAGTATCTTACATTCCTATAGGTCATCTTGCCTCAAAGATAGGAAGAAAGAAATCAATATACTTCGGAACAATTCTGCTCGCAATTACATTTGGCCTTTGCTATATACTCACAACAACTTCCGATCATGTAACAGTTGCAATGTACGTTGTATTTGCACTGGTAGGACTTGCATGGGCAGCTATAAATGTCAATTCACTTCCTATGGTTGTTGAAATGTGCCGCGGGGCTGACTGCGGTAAGTTCACTGGTTATTACTATACAGCATCTATGGCTGGTCAGGTTCTAACACCTATAATGGCTGGTTTCCTAATGCGTAATATCAGTTATAAGATTCTTTTTATCTATGCAACTATATTTGCGTTCGTTAGTTTCCTTACAATGACACAAGTCCGACACGGTGATGTGAAGGCTGTAGCTGCGAGCGGTCTGGATGCCTTTGAAGATATGGATTAATTATTTTCTGCAACAGATATAGGCTTTCTAAACACTAGATGTGTATATGCGAAATAGTTCTCGCATCAAACAGGAGGTTTATAATGGATAATAACGGCAACTTTAATCCAAATGAGTATCAACCTAATCCATATGGAAATCAACAAGATCAGTATGTACAGCCAAATCAATATGCACAACCAAATTTATATGATCAGCAGGCTTATTCAAATCAGCAATATAATGGATATCAGCAGACATATGATCAATATGGTCCA
Organism: Lachnospiraceae bacterium AC2031; assembly: GCA_000687975.1. Classification (GTDB taxonomy): domain Bacteria; phylum Bacillota; class Clostridia; order Lachnospirales; family Lachnospiraceae; genus Eubacterium_Q. The sequence goes on from JIAB01000001.1 coordinate 145,860, forward strand.
GTAAGTGGTTTTGTAAATGGGCCAAAAGATAATAATGGACAGACTCTTGGTGTCGTATCGATAATACTTGCTTTATTTTTTCCATTAATTTCATTGATTCTTGGTATTGTTGGATTAAAGAAATCTAAGCAGAATAGAAATAATAATACACCTAAAATATTAAACTGGATTGGAATTTTTGCATCATCGTTGATTCTTATTTTATCTTTATTCTTAACTGTATATGTTGTGAAACATATAATGACAACTGGTCATTACAGCTATAGTCATTCTTATAATTATACAAATCATAATGATAAAGATGCGGATGAAGATGAAGAAGAGGACGATGATGTAGATGATGAAGATGAATTAGATCCGTTCGATGAAGAAGGCGATTTAGAGCATGAAGACGATGTTGAAAATAGTCAAGAATTTGCGAATGATTTGAATCAACTTGACACAAATAATAATGAAACTGTAGCTGAAACAAATAATGATACTTCAGTATATAGCGAAAACTTTAGTGACAGTACTGAATCTTATAGCGGAACATATACACCATCATATGAAACGGTTAGTCATGGAGATGATGTACAAGGTTATATAGAAGTACCTTCAACATATTTTGATTTTTACGAAACTGACGGTTACAGTGATAAGCTTCTTGCACATCAGCAGTATGCATATGGAATGCTTGATATAATCACTCATTATACTTTCCCAGGTGAAGACGTACCTGATCTGGAAGCGTTTGCAGCTGGATATCAGATATCATTTTCAACCACAGCAGAAAAATGTGATGTGTATAACGCTACATTTGGTGATAACCAGGGGTATCTAGTATATGCTGAATATAGTGATGGAGCAATTCTTAGAGCCTTTATCTTCGAAGATAATAAAGGGAATGTACAGTATCTTTGCGTTGAAGGTGTAAATGATGAATATTCAGATGTATATAAGACAGTTTTTTGTAATTATGTGCAACCTTAAATAATTAATGTATTTTTAATGATTATTGAACAACATTTGTAGTATTATAATAGAGTCAGTTGGCATTTTGATGCCACTGACTCTTTATTATATACTTTATCAAATCTTACAGAGGGAAATGAAATGATTAAAAAAACACTTAAAAAGGTTATAGTTGCTACGCTATCATTTGGTATGATATTCGCAACAACAGGATGTGGTAAAAAAGCACCAGATAACTGGTACGAAGAAGTGAGACAGTATTATCAGGATGGATTCGACGATGGCTGGACACATAATGTAACTCAGATCGTAATGAAAGAAGAGTACAAAGATAAATCACTTAAGTTCGGATACTATATTATCGACCTTGATGGGGATGGTACAGATGAGTTCCTTATTGGTTATGATAACGGAACAAAGCCTACTATATTCACAGACGTATTTATTTATCATTCTGATTTCGGACCTCACGACATATTCAGTGGTGGCAATGATATTATTTATTATCTATGCGATGACAATACCATCTACGAAGAATTCTATATGGGATCTGTTCCATACACCAGATACCTTAAGTGTCAGGCGGGCGAAGATAATTCTTTCTTAGAGGTTGATTCTGGCGGAGAATTCAGAACAGTACAATTAACATACTTTGAACAATAGAAATGAGGAAAACGAAATTAAATGAATTTAGATAGTATATCACAGGAACTTGACAGACTTTATGAGTTTGAAATAAGCGAATATATAGCTAGATGTGATGAATTAAAGAAACAAGGCTTTAAAATATATAGAAACTCAACAGGCCAGCATAAAGTTGTAACAACTGGACAAAATGCTTCAAGCGCACAGAGACAAACCGTCTATGATCCTGCAGGTGAAAGAAAAGAGAGTTTCTTTTCCAAGGCCAAGAAAAAAGTCAAAAGAGGCGTAGAAAATACCAAGTCAGTCATTAACTTCATTAAGGTTCTTCATAACGCCCAGAAAAACAATAACAACCGAAGATATTAAATTTTTATCAAATAACCGTTCAGTTTTAAAACTTGGACGGTTGTTTTTTTAGAAGTGATTTTTTGCTTGATTTTATTAATTACGAAAGCTCTGTATCTGACAAATGCTTTCGAGACCGTTTTGGGTCTTGGCGCTTAGCGATTCACGAGCCGAAGGCGTGGTGAGAGCTTAGCGAGCCGAAGCTTGTTTTCGAAGAAATCAAGCCGGCGGTCCGCTAGGGGTACCCAAACCGTGCGAGAGCAGAGTCGAGAAAGCATATGTCAGATACAAGAGCGTCCTCATTCGATACATGAATGTTTTATACCACAAATATAAATCTTCGAACTTTGTCTTTTGGATAATATGTGTTAAAATACCGAATTAAAGTATCATATGGAGGTAAATTTTTATGATTACATATGAATTTGCGAAAATGGTAGCATTTGTCTTAATGATCATAATAGGTCTTGCTATGGTGATCATGCCTAAGCAATGTACACAGAAAGAGTATCGCGAAGATCCATATCAGGTAGCTAAAATTAGAAGAAGCGGTTTTGTTACTATGGGCTGCGGTGTAGTAATGATTATTTTGAATATTTTAATATAATATAAACTAGAGGAAAAATAACGTGAGTAAGAAAAACACTAAAAAGAAGAATTCAAATAAACATGAGGAACAGAATACTTCATTTAACCCTAAATTATTAATTATATCTATTATATTGATCGTTGGCTTAGCAGGCACATATGGTATTGGAGCTGCAATATCTATCCATAATAAAAATGTGGAAGAGGCTAAGAAATCAACTTTCGAGTCAGATCCAGATGAGAACGCAAATCTTGGTCATGAAAACAAACTACTTGCTGACCCTTACAGCAAGATAAGTCTGAGTGATCTTTATGATTACAATAGTCTTATAGCGGAAGGTGCTGCAAAAAATCTACTTTATTCTAAGAATGAAACTGGAACATTAATAATGTCTGGAAAATCAAGTGATTTTAATACTGGAAAGTTTCAGATATATGGAGACTTTAACTTTGATAAAGAATCTGTAAAAAGCATTACATTTGATGGACTTGTTACATCAGGAGCTGATGTATCTGTAGATATTTATATCGATGGAGCAAAAGATCCTATTACATCTATTAAGCTTAAAAGCCCAGAAGGTGGTAACGAAGATAAAGGTACGGAGTATTATGACTTTATCCCAGGACTAGAGAGAGCATCATCAACCGACGGAGATGCCGATTCAAGTGTGACAGGACTTAATACACCTGGCGAAGTAACAGCAATATTATTAAGCGACTCACAGATCACTGGAACTCATACCGTATCTATAGGATTTACAGTAGATATTGAAAAAGATATAGATATGGAAATTCTAATGAGAAGTATAGAATTTTCAGAAACTGATAAACCAGCAGACGGACAGAATTAATAAGAGGTATATGTATATGACTAGAAAATCTTTCAGATTATTAATAATAACAGTTCTTTCGATAATATTCTTTGCTGTAATAGCATTTGGCTGTTGTAACGTAAATGCAGCTGAAGAAGGATGGGTTAAGTCCAGTAATGGCGGCTGGTGGTATCAGTACGCAGATGGCACATATGCAAAGAGTGAATATATTGATGGTTACTGGCTTGATGCATCTGGCTGGTATACTAGTGGCTGGTACGGTAAATGGAAGAGTAATTCAACTGGTTGGTGGTTTGAGGACGGTAAATGGTATCCAACCAATCAGTGGCTTAAGATAGATAAAAAGTGGTATCATTTCAGTTCTTCAGGATATATGGACACTAAGAAATGGATTGGCACTTATTATGTAGGTGAAGATGGTGCATGGATAGAGGGCTATAAGAACGCTGATGGTTCAGTAGGAAATGGTTCTTCTGGAAATGGTTCTGGAAAAACAATAGTTATTGATCCGGGCCATTCGTCAGTTGTTGCATCTGGTACAGAACCTCTTGGACCTGGTTCGACAGAAACTAAAGCAAAAGACAGTGGCGGAACCAGAGGTACAACTACAGGTATCTATGAATATCAGCTCACTATGACAATTTCGAACAAACTTAAGACAGAACTGGAGTCACGTGGATATACAGTTATCCTTACTAGGTCTGATAATAATACTCCAATGTCATGTAAGGATCGTGCTGAAGTTGCAAACAATAATAATGCTGATGCATACATAAGAATTCACGCTGATGGTTCAGATAGTAGCTCTGCAGCCGGAGCAATGACAATCTGTATTACATCTTCAAATCCATATATTTCCAGCATGCATAGTTCTAGCAAGAAGCTTTCTCAGTGTGTACTTGATTCCTACTGTTCCTCTACAGGTTACAAGAATCGTGGCGTTTGGGAAACAGATACTATGTCAGGAAATAACTGGAGCAAAGTTCCTACAACTCTTATTGAAATGGGATTCATGACCAATTCAAAAGAAGATACTGAAATGAATGATGCTACCTTCCAGACAAAGATGGTAGAAGGAATAGCTAATGGTATCGACAAATACTTTGAATAAACTAAGATTATTTGTTATAATACCGTTTTAGATTTTATGAAAAGAACACAATGAATATAAATTTCATATGTGTATAACGAGGAATGATATATGAAGATTTATAACACTAAGACAAGACGTAAAGAAGAGTTTAAACCAATAAATGAAGGTAAGGTTGGCATCTATGTATGCGGACCTACTGTATATGACTTTATTCATATCGGTAATGCACGTCCTATGATCGTGTTTGATACATTAAGACGTTACCTTGAGCATAAGGGCTACGAAGTTAATTATGTTTCAAACTTTACTGATGTGGATGATAAGATCATTAAGCGTTCAAATGAAGAGGGCGTACCATCAATTGAAATATCTGAGAAGTTTATTGGCGAATGCAAGAAGGATATGGAGGCACTTAATGTAAGACTCGCAACAACACATCCTCAGGCTACTCAGGAAATTCCTGAGATGATCCAGATGGTTCAAACTCTTATCGATAAAGGTCATGCTTATGAAAAGAATGGTACTGTATACTTTAGAGTACGAAGCTTTGAACCATACGGAAAGCTTTCACATAAAAATATAGATGATCTTGAGTCTGGTCACAGAGCTGAAGCTCATGCTCTTAAGGTTACCGGTGAGGATGAGAAGGAAGATGCTCTTGATTTCGTTCTTTGGAAGCCAAAGAAGGAAGGCGAGCCATCATGGGAATCACCATGGGGCGAAGGTCGTCCAGGATGGCATCTTGAGTGCTCATGCATGTCTAAGAAATATGTAGGTGATACAGTTGATATTCATGCAGGTGGTGAAGATCTTATATTCCCTCATCACGAAAATGAAATCGCACAGAGCGAAGCTGCCAATGGTTGCGAATTTGCAAATTACTGGATGCATAATGCTTTTCTTAAGATAGATGGTGAAAAGATGTCTAAATCTCTTGGTAACTTCTTCACTGTACGTGATGTATGCTCACAGTATGATCCACAGGTATTCAGATTCTTTATGTTACAGGCTCATTATAGAACACCACTTAATTTCTCAAGAGAGCTTGTAGAAGATGCATCTCGTGGACTTGAAAGAATACTCAATGGAGCTGAGAAGCTTAGAGAGATAGCAGATAAGAAAAATGGTCGATTCATCATGGATGATGAGCAGCGTATTCTTGAAGTAGAAATGCCTAAGTTCATCGAAAGATTTGATACAGCTATGGACGATGACCTTAATACTGCTGATGCAATATCTGTAATATTTGAACTTGTAAGATTCACAAATGCTAACACAAGCGAGAAGTCTTCATCAAACTTTGCAGATTGCCTGTATAGAATTCTTTTCGAACTTTGCGATACAGTACTTGGAATTAGCCTTGAAAGAAAAGCTGCTCAGATTGATGAGACAGAGGTTGCTCAGATTGAAGCACTTATTGCTGAAAGAACCGCAGCTAAGAAGGAAAAGAACTTTGCTCGTGCAGATGAGATCAGAGCACAGCTCATGGATATGGGTATTATTATAGAAGATACAAGAGAGGGTGTTAAGTGGAAGAAAGCGTAGTAAAAATGTATTCACCTCTTGCTCTTGCCTACATTGGCGATAGCATTTATGACTTGATGGTGAAAGAACATTTTGTAAAGCAGTCCAATATGCAACCAGAGAAGTACCATAAGCTTGTTACTTCTATAGTATCTGCTAATGCTCAGTCTGCATTTATTGATTCGTTTTTAGAACAATTAAATGAGACTGAACTCGGAATATATAGAAGAGGACGTAATTCCTCACCACATACTAAAGCAAAGAATGCATCCCTTGAGAATTATCTTAAGGCTACAGGCTTTGAAGCAGTACTAGGGTTTCTATATTTATCCGAACAAAAGGAACGATTAACAGAGATAGTAAATCTCTCTATTGAATTTGTTAAGAAGTAATTATGTCATACGAAATTTTTGGAAATAATTTAACAGAACTACATACGGAAGAATTAAAAACTCCTGATACAAAGTCTGCCACGTCAGATAAGACTAGCAGTTCTAACGACAGACTTGAAGGAAGAAATTCTGTCATGGAGGCAATTCGCGCCGGAAGAACTATTGATAAGGTTTATATTCAGGATGGTCTTAGAGACAATACAATATCAAGAATCATCTCCAAGCTTAAAGGAACTGGAACTCTGATATCATTTGTCAAGAAAGAGCGTCTTGATAGTATGTCTGAAACAGGACATCACCAGGGTATTATTGCTCAGACAACCTCTTACGAATATTCAAGTATTGAAGATATATTTGAGCTGGCTAAGAAAAAGAATGAGCCTCCTTTTATAATTCTCCTGGATGAGATTATGGATCCTCATAATCTTGGAGCAATAATTAGAACAGCAAATATTGCAGGAGCGCATGGAGTGATCATCCCTAAGCATAATGCCACAGGTCTTACAGCTACAGTTGTAAGAGCTTCAGCGGGAGCAATTAACTTCACTCCGGTTGTTAAGGTTACAAATATCTCAAAGACTATTGAGGAACTTAAAGGACGTGGTTTATGGTTCGCATGTGCTGATATGGGCGGCGACGAGATGTATAAGTGTAATCTCACTGGTGCAATCGGTTTAGTAATAGGAAATGAAGGTACAGGTGTATCCAGACTTGTTAAAGAAAAATGTGATTACATCGTTTCTATTCCTATGAAGGGAGATATTGAATCCCTTAATGCTTCGGTTGCTACTGGAATTCTGGCGTATGAGATAGTACGTCAAAGATTAAATGTGTAATATATATATTTAAAGTATATTTTGTTTAGAGGTAATAATATATGACAAAATATGAAATGTTATCAGATGATGATCTGATCAAGCTTTCCAGACTAGGTGATCGTAATGCAGAAGAGTTTCTTCTGGATAGTTATCGGCCTATGATACTGCATATGACAAGACAGCTTCATCTTCAGCACATAAATGATGCTGATATTGAAGACTTTATGCAGGAAGGTATGATAGGTCTCTTTAATGCAATGAGAGACTATGACCTAGATTCAGAAGCTTCCTTTAGCACATTCGCGCATATATGTATAGCAAATAATATGAAAAATGCACTCACATATGCCAACAGAAAGAAGCACCTTCCTTTAAAAAATTACGTACATTTTGATTATTACGGAGAAGATTCTGAGAAGCATACAAATGATGCAATAGTAAGTGATTTTGGTGCAAATAATCCTGAACAGCTGATTCTTAAAGATGAAGATATCAAGAGAATGTACATGGAAATGGACGAAAAACTCAGCGCAATGGAGAAAAAAGTTGTATCACTTTATCTTAGTGGATATTCAAGAAAAGAGATGGCCAGCACACTTGGTAAATCCGAAAAGTCTATTGATAATGCACTGACCAGAATTCGCAACAAACTTAAAGGATAATAGTATATTTTAGTAGTTTATTTGACTTGACACATTTGGGTATTTCAAGTAAGATATGAGACTGTGAGTTTCATGCTAATATAGCTCAGTCGGTAGAGCGCAACATCGGTAATGTTGAGGTCACGGGTTCGATTCCCGTTATTAGCTATTAAATGCCCTGACAATGATTTGTCAGGGCTTCTTCTATAATTAGGAGATAAGGAGTTTTTTATATGAATATTTGCCTTAAAAACAGAAAAAGAATATTCGCTGTTATACTAGCTTTTTTTGTTATTTTAACATCAGTGTTCGGCATATTCGGCAAGATAGATTCATATGCAGAAGATGTATCCATAGTACTGGCTATCTGGCCAACTGATGTTAAGATAGGAGATGCAGTTACAGCTACAGTTACCATTACTGGAGAAAGTCTAGGTGAGTACGATATTTTCCTTGAATATCCAAGTAGTATTCTTCAGTATACTGGAGGAGAAGCTACTGGAACTATTGAGATCAAAGGAAATGGTGCCAACACCTTAACCTACAATTTTAAAGCGATTGCCAATGGTGAAGGAAAAATCCAAACTAGCGGTTACAAATTATATGATACCAACGGAACACAGCTATCAGTTGTTCATGCCGGTGGTAATATTATCGTTGGTGAAGTAGCAGAAACCGATGAAAAGATTAAGATTGGCAATGACACGTATACTCTGGTAAATGACAGAAAACTGCCATCACCACCTGAAGGATATAAAATATCTTCAGTAACTTATAATGATAAAGAGATATACGCTTATCAGTCACCTACACAGAATATTAAGGTTGTTTGTCTCCAGAATGATGAGTGGGAGCAGAAGTGGTTTGTATATGATGAAGAAAAGAAAGAGTTTTCTCCATTTGTAGAGTATTCGTTGGATGGAGTAAGCTATGTGATCATAAATAAGCCTGATAATGTTGAAATCCCTGACATTTATTCAGAAACAAGTCTTACATTGGATGGCAGTCAGCTTGTTGCCTATACAGATAACTCTGATAGCGGACTGTATCTTGTATACGCTCTTAATCAGACGGGTGATGCCGATCTATACTTCTTTGATACAAATGAAGGCAGTATTATCAGATACGCTGCTATAGAAAGCTTAGTAGAAAATCAGCTTTCACAAACTGAAGATAAGGAAGAAGTTGCAACACCTTCTGAAACAACAAAAGAAAAGACAGTTGCAACACCACTTATCCCTCAAAAAGAAAAGTCAGATGAAGAAGACGAAGGTTTCTTTACAAAGTCTACTCTTCAAAAGCTTCTATATATGATGGTTGTTCTTTTCATCATCATGTGTGTAGTTGTTATCATACTTATAATCAGAAATGGTATGCTTCAGAGTCAATTATACGGCGAAGACTATGAAGATGATGACGATGATATAGTTGAAAAGGCAAAGCAGGATGCTAAGCAGACAGCCAGTGATGACCCTATGACTTTGAACCAGATTAAAACTGGTAAAAATAATAGTTATGATGTAAATGAAGATACTGGTGAAATTCTTCTTGTTGAGGCTGCGGACAATAATTCAGGTGTAAATGTTCCACCTGCTGAAGATAACGAATCCGATAAGATTGAGAAAGCAATGGCCGAAAGACCTTATGGATATGATTCTGCATTTGATGTAGTAACAGTTGATGAAGCTCCAGAAGGAGAACATGTATATAGAGAGCCTGAACCAGATACAGATTCATTTATTGATCCGTCAAAGTTTGATCAAGAACTTGAACGTAAGAATCTGAATGCAAAGAATAAACTTCGTGCTATCCAAGAGGCTGATAAAGAAGGTGATGATACTAGTAGTGATGAACCTGGAGAAGTAACAGAAGCTATTGATCTATCGACCGAGGATGATACTGAAGAGATTTCCGAAGCTATTGAGCAGGTTCAGCAGATAGTTGAAACGCAGGAACAGGCTGATGATGAAATCAAGACAACAGAAGAAGCCTTCCAGTTGGTAGATGAACAGCCTTCTCAAAGCTTTGAAGACATTCCACTTCAGACTGCAGAAGAACCTATATCTGCATCTGATTCAGCTGAAATGCCAACTACTATCCTTACACAGGATATGGCTCCTAAAAAGAAGATTAATACACCTCAAAAGGTTGCTCTTCCTGGAATGGATGAGGATGATGACGAATAATTGTCAAATAATGGAGGAAAGATTATGTCAGAAGAGAATAAAGAAAATATTTCAAGAAATTTTATAGAAAATATAATAGATAAAGACCTTGAAGAAGGAAAATATGCAAAGATTGTAACCAGATTCCCACCAGAACCTAACGGCTATCTTCATATCGGACATGCAAAATCTATACTTCTTAACTATGGACTTGCATGTGAATATAACGGACAGTTCAATCTTCGTTTTGATGATACTAACCCTACAAAAGAGAAGGAAGAGTTCGTTGATTCCATAATTGAAGACGTAAAGTGGCTTGGTGCTGATTTCCGTGGCGAAGTTCTTTATGCATCAAACTATTTTGATCAGATGTATGAAGCTGCTATAAAGCTTATCAATAAAGGAAAGGCTTATGTTGATGATCTTTCAGCAGAAGAAATCCGTGAGTATCGTGGTACGCTTACTGAACCAGGAAAGAACAGTCCATACAGAGACCGTTCTATAGAAGAAAACCTTCAGCTTTTTACAGACATGAAGGACGGTAAATTCGAGGACGGAACTAAGGTTCTTCGTGCAAAGATTGATATGGCTTCACCTAATATCAACATGCGTGATCCAGTTATATATCGTATTGCTCGTATGACACATCATAATACTGGTGACAAATGGTGCATTTACCCAATGTATGACTTCGCACATCCAATTGAGGATGCGATTGAAGGAGTAACACATAGTATATGTACTCTTGAGTTTGAGGATCACAGACCTCTTTATAACTGGGTAGTAGAAGAGCTTGAGTATCCATTTCCACCAAAGCAGATTGAGTTCTCGAAACTTTATCTGACAAATGTGGTCACAGGTAAAAGATATATCAAGAAGCTGGTTGAAGACGGCGTTGTAGACGGATGGGATGATCCACGTCTAGTATCACTTGCTGCACTTCGTCGTCGTGGTTTTACTCCTAGCTCACTTAAGACATTTATGGAGCTTGCTGGTGTATCAAAATCACAGAGTTCATGTGACTATGCAATGCTGGAGTACTGTATAAGAGAAGACTTAAAACCAGTTGCTCCTCGTTATATGGGTGTACTTCGTCCAATCAAGCTTGTGATTGATAACTATCCAGAAGGACAGGTTGAAGAATTCGAAATAGAAAATAATGCTGATGATGAAAACAGTGGAACACGTAAGATCACATTTTCTCGTGAGCTTTATGTAGAATCAGATGACTTCATGGAGGAGCCACCAAAGAAATATTTCCGACTCTTCCCAGGAAATGAGGTTCGTCTTAAAGGTGCATACTTTGTAAAGTGTACTGGTTGCGAGAAGGATGCTGATGGTAATGTAACAGTTATTCATGCAACATATGATCCAGAGACACGTTCAGGAAGTGGATTCGAAGGACGTAAAGTAAAGGGTACAATTCATTGGGTAAACGCTTTAGATTGTCTTGATGCTGAGGTTCGTCTTTATGAGAATCTTATTGACGAAGAAAAAGGCAAGCTAAATGAAGACGGAACACTTAACTTTAACCCTAATTCACTTGAGATCATTGAACACGCAAAGCTTGAAAAGGCATCATCAGACTTAAATCCTGGTGATCATGTTCAGTTCATTAGAAACGGATACTTCTGCGTTGACTCAAAGGATACAACAGCAGATCATAAAGTATTCAACCGTGTAGTAGGACTTAAATCCTCCTACAAACCTGCCTAAACTGGAGATAATATGAACATAAATTATGTACTTGAAAATGTTAAAGATTTCCATTTAAAGGATGTACTCGAATGTGGTCAGTGCTTTCATTTTCAGAGAACTGATACGGGACTTAATCCTGAAGAATTCGAATATGACATAGTATATCGAGACAGAGTTCTTCATATTAAAGAAGAGCCTGATACAGACGGGGTTAAGCTTACATTTGAGAATACAGAAGATTGGGAATTCCAGACTATATGGCGCGAATATTTCGATCTTGACCGAGACTACTCCAAGATCAAAGAGAAGATAATCGCTGCTGATCCAAGACTTGAAGAGATTGTTGAAGAACATAGTGGAATAAGAATTCTTAACCAGGACTTCTTCGAAACACTGATTTCATTTATCATTTCTCAGAACAAGCAGATTCCACAGATTAAACAGGTCGTAAATAATCTATCTTCTGAGATAGGTACAAAGTTCGATGTTACAATGATAAATAGATTTGGATCAGAATTTGATGCATTCTTTCCAACTGTCGAGCAGATTCATAACGCTACTGAAGATGAGGTTAGAGCATCCAAATGTGGCTTCCGCGCTCCATATATCAAAGATGCTGCTGAAAAAGTATTCTCTGGTGAGATCACTGAAGATGAGCTTCTTCGTATGGATACAGATCAGGCTCGTCAAAAGCTGATGACCATTCACGGAGTCGGAGAAAAGGTAGCAAACTGTGTACTGCTTTTCGGACTTGGACGTACGGAGAGTTTCCCAGTAGATGTATGGATGAAGCGTATATGCGAATATCTATATTTTAATGGTGATACACCTAAGGCTGAGATAGAAGCATTTGCAATGGATAAATATGGAGATGTAGCTGGTTATGCACAGCAATATCTCTTTATATATGGTCAAAAACATAGAATCGGTGCAAAATAATCATTGCACCGATTTTTTATTTACTAAATGTTGAATTAACACAAATTAACACTTGATTTTTTAGCAATATGTTGTACAATATACTTTGTGTTAGCACTCTGAGTAATTGAGTGCTAAATCAGAAAACTATATTAGTAGGAGGAAAAGAAAAATGAATATTAAACCATTAGGTGACAGAGTAGTTCTTAAGGCTGCTGAAAAAGAAGAGAAGACATCTTCAGGCATCATTCTTACAGGAAATGCTCAGGAGAAGCCATCATATTCAGAGGTTGTTGCTGTAGGACCTGGAAAGGTTGATGACAACGGCAAGCTTATCCCAATGAACGTAGAAGTTGGACAGAAGGTTATCTTCCAGCAGTATGCAGGTTCAACTGTAAAGATGGGCGAAGAGGAATATACTATAGTATCACAGGACAGCATTCTTGCAGTCGTAGAATAATAAAATCGAGGTGAATATAAAATGGCAAAAGAGATTAAGTACGGTGCTGAAGCTAGAAAGGCACTTGAATCTGGAGTAAATCAGCTTGCTGATACAGTTAGAGTAACACTTGGACCTAAGGGACGTAACGTAGTTCTTGCAAAGTCTTACGGTTCACCACTCATCACAAACGATGGTGTTACAATCGCTAAAGAGATCGAGCTTGAAGATGCATTTGAAAACATGGGAGCAGCTGTTGTTAAGGAAGTAGCTACAAAGACAAATGACGTCGCAGGTGATGGTACAACAACAGCAACTGTTCTTGCACAGGCAATGATCAACGAAGGTATGAAGAACCTTGCTGCAGGTGCCAACCCAATCGTTCTTCGTAAGGGAATGAAGAAGGCATCTGAGAAGGCTGTAGATGCAATCATCAAGATGAGCCAGCCAGTAAATGGTAAGGATCAGATTGCTAAGGTTGCAGCTATCTCAGCTGGTGACGAGGAAGTTGGTGAGCTTGTTGCTGACGCTATGGACAAGGTTTCAAAGGACGGCGTTATCACAGTAGAAGAGTCAAAGACAATGAAGACAGAACTTGACCTTGTAGAAGGTATGGAGTTCGATAGAGGTTATGTATCAGCTTACATGTCAACTGATATGGAGAAAATGGTAGCTGAGCTTGATAACCCATATATCCTTATTACAGATAAGAAGATTTCAAACATCCAGGATATTCTTCCAATTCTTGAGGAGATGGTAAAGACTGGTTCTTCACTTCTTATAATCGCTGAGGATGTTGAGGGTGAGGCTCTTACTACACTTATCGTAAATAAGCTTCGTGGTACATTTAACGTAGTAGCTGTTAAGGCTCCTGGATATGGTGATCGTCGTAAGGATATGCTTCAGGATATCGCTATTCTTACAGGTGGTACAGTTATTTCATCAGATCTTGGTTATGAGCTTAAGGATACTACAGTAGATCAGCTTGGACAGGCTAAGAGCGTTAAGGTATCAAAGGAGAACACAACAATCGTTGATGGTCTTGGTGACAAGGCTGCTCTTGAAGAGAGAATCAACCTTATTAAGACACAGATCACAGATACAAAGTCTGATTTCGATAGAGAAAAGCTTCAGGAGAGACTTGCTAAGCTTGCTGGCGGTGTTGCAGTTATCAGAGTTGGTGCTGCTACAGAGACAGAGATGAAGGAAGCTAAGCTTCGTCTTGAGGATGCTCTTAATGCTACACGTGCTGCAGTGGAAGAGGGTATCGTATCTGGTGGTGGTTCAGCTTATGCTCACGCTATCAAGGAAGTAAATGCTCTTGCTGAGACACTTGAAGGTGATCAGAAGACAGGTGCTAAGATCATCGCTAAGGCTATGGAAGCTCCACTTTATCACATTGTTGAGAATGCAGGTCTTGAAGGCGCTGTAATCGTAAACAAGGTTAAAGAGTCAGATGATAAGACTGGTTTTGATGCATATAAGGAAGAGTTCGTAGATATGGTAGCATCAGGTATCATTGATCCTGTAAAGGTTACACGTTCAGCTCTTCAGAACGCTACATCAATCGCTTCAACACTTCTTACAACAGAGTCAGTTGTTGCTGATATCAAGGAAGATGCACCTGCTATGCCAGCTGCACCAGCAGGAATGGGCGGAATGTACTAAATAGAGTCATCAGTCATAGGGTGAGACACAAAAAACAGTCACATTCGAATTTATTCGAAAATGTGACTGTTTTTTTGCGTCTCGAACCAGAATGGTTTGGCTCAAATATGTATGAGGAAAATAGTCTGCGAAGCAGACGGAGAGTGCGAAGCACGATTTCCGAATACTATTTTAGCCACCCTATGACTGATACTCTAGCGAAACGGTTTGGCTTAAATATGTATGAGGAAAATAGTCTGCGAAGCAGACGGAGAGTGCGAAGCACGATTTCCGAATACTATAAGCCAAAACATGCGACTGTATTATTGAACATATTTCACACATTTGGTACTATATTTCATATTACATTTAAACACAGGACGGTAAACTATGGATAAAAAAGTAATCAATCTCCTTATAACCGAAGCCCAAAAAGCTCGCAAGATGGCCTACGCACCATACTCAAACTATCTAGTAGGTGCTGCCCTTGTTGTCCCATCAGGAAATATCTACACCGGATGCAACGTAGAAAACGCCTCCTACGGTCTTACTAACTGCGCTGAAAGAACAGCGATCTTTAAAGCTGTCAGCGAAGGACAGCGTCATATTGATGCTATTGCTATAGTTGGTGCACCTCTTATGGATGAGCCTTCTGACTATGCATATCCTTGCGGTTCATGCAGACAGGTAATGTCTGAGTTTCTTCCAGAATCAGGAGATATAGAAGTAATCGTTGCTAAATCCCTGGACGACTACAAAATTTTCAAGCTTTCAGAATTACTCCCTAACTCATTCAACTTATAATATTAGTTGATTGAAATATGGAGTTAGATGGGGTAAACTAGTAACGTTATTTTATAAAAGAGAGGATTTTTTAAAGCACATGGATTTAAAGAATTTTAAAGACAGATTCGGAAGAACCGTCGATGATATTAAACAAGCTATTGAGGCACTCGGAACATATGACATCAAACAAATAAACGAGCTTTCAGAACAAAATGGAATCGGATTTGTTATGAGTCATAAGAAGACTAAAGCAAGATTCTCAGCTGTTATTTGTGATGATGAAAATAAAGTATTTGCGATCGGCTTTAGAACACCACCTACAAACTCTAAAGGTATTCAGCATATTGTCGAGCACACAGTTCTCTGTGGTTCGAAGAAATATCCTGCAAAAGACCCATTTGTTGAACTGGCAAAGGGTAGTCTTAATACATTCCTTAACGCTATGACTTATAGCGATAAGACTGTATATCCTATAGCAAGCTGCAATGATAAGGATTTTCGTAACCTTACAGATGTTTATCTTGATGCGGTATTCAATCCAAATATTTATGCAAGAGAAGAGATATTTAAGCAGGAAGGCTGGCACTATGAGATGGCTGATAAAGACAGCGACCTCATAATTAATGGTGTAGTTTATAACGAGATGCGTGGTGTTTATTCATCACCAGATGCTGTTCTTGCGTCTGCAGTAAACGAAAAAATGTATCCTGATACACCTTATGGTGTAGATTCTGGCGGTAATCCAGATATCATTCCTGAACTCACCAGAGAAGAGTACATGGATTATCATAAGAACTATTATCATCCATCAAACAGCTACGTATATTTATATGGTGACATGGATGTAGTAGAAACTATTGATTATATAGATAAGGATTATCTTTCAGATTATGACTATCTGTATGTGCCATCTGAGATTCCGCTTCAGAAGTCATTTGACTCTGAACTTGAATATACAACCAAGTATTCAATAACAGAAGAGGAAGCTGAGGATTCAAAATCTATAATCACATATAATGTTGTTACCGGAGTAACAACTGATAAATACATGAGCAAGGCTCTTGATATTCTTCAGTATATCTTAGTTGATTGTCCAGGTGCACCTCTTAAGCAGTCAATCATTGATTCAGGTATCTGTTCAAGTGTTGAGTCAATGTTTGATAATACTATGCTTCAGCCTCTGTTTACTTTGATTGGTCGTGATATCGAAGAAGAGAATATTCCTAAGTTTAAAGAAATAATAGAGACTGAACTCAGGAAATATGTAGAAGAGGGCCTTGATAAAGAAGCTCTTGAAGCTGCTCTTAATCTTAATGAATTCAGAAATAAAGAAGGTGTTGGAGGAAGATACCCTAAGGGACTTCTTCTTGGACTCCATGATTTTAGCGGATGGCTGTACGATGATGATCTGGCTCAGAATACTCTTACTATGCAGCCTGTATATGATTATCTTCGTGAAGGTATTAATAAGAATCTTCTTGATCCAGAAGACACATCAAAGGGTTACTTTGAAGCCCTTATCGAAAAACTTCTTCTGAATAATAATCATAAGTCTGTAATCCTCGCTGAGCCTGAGATCGGACTTAACACTGAAAAGGATAAGAAACTGGCTGAAAAGCTGGCTAAATATAAAGCAAGTCTTTCTGCTGATGAGATAGATTCAATAGTAAAAGAAACTGCTCATCTTAAGGAGTATCAGACAGAACCATCTACACCTGAAGAGCTGGCAACAATCCCGCTCCTCAGTATCGAGGATATAGATCCTAAATCAAGAAAATTCTTTAATAGAGAGACAGAAGTTGCAGGAACCAGAGTTATTGCCCATGATATCTTTACTAACGGCATTACATACCTGGATCTGTATTTCGATATAAATGATATCTCGTATGAGGATCTGCCTAAGATATCATTTATCTCTGATCTGCTTACTTATGTAGATACAGATAATTATACTTATAATGAGCTTTCTAAGAAGATTGACCTGAAGACAGGTGGAATGAATATGCAGCCTATAGATATTGTCAGAATGGGCGAAGATAGCCTCACCTGCTTCGGCGTAAAGATGAAGACATTTGATGACAAGGTAAAAGATGGCATTGAACTGATTTCTGAGATAATCACAAAGTCTCATATTACAGATAAGAAGCGTATTCGCGAGGTAGCTGCTGAGATTAATTCAACAAGCAAACTGAGTATGCTTGAGAGCGGTCATCTTACAGCAAGAGGTAGAGCTCTTTCATATATCGACCGTCATACAAAGATCATGGATTCCTTCGATGGGCTTGATTACTATAGATTCATCGATAATCTTGATAAGAACTTTGATAATGTAATAGATGATCTTGTAAAGGATCTTGACAGACTTTATAAATCAATCTTTAGAAAAGACGGACTTATTGTTTCTGTAACAACAGATAAACCAGAAAGTACTCTTGAAGAACCAATCAAGAATCTTCTTAGTATCCTTAGTGATGAAAAGCGTTCAGATAAGAAACTTGAGGTTCCTCTTGAAATAAAAAATGAAGGCTTTAAGACTGCATCAAAGGTTCAATATGATGCTATAGTATCTAACTTTAAAGATGCTGGTCTTGAATATGATGGTTCACTTCTGGTGCTTAAGACAATCCTTTCTTATGATTATCTATGGATAAATGTAAGAGTAAAGGGTGGTGCATATGGAAGCATGTGCGACTTTGGCACAATGGGTAACTGCTTCTTTGTATCATACAGAGATCCTAACCTACGTGATACATATGATATCTATAGAAAAGCAGTAGAGTATGTAGAAAACTTCGACTGTTCTGATAGAGATATGGTGAAGTATATTATCGGAACACTTGCTGCCAGCGATGCTCCGCTTACTCCATCACAACTGGGTTCAGCTTCATTTGGTGCTTATATTAGTAATATTTCTGACGAATTCAGACAGAACAACAGAAATAATGTTCTTGCTACAACTCAGGAAAAGATACGTAGTCTTGCACCATATGTAAAAACACTTTCAGAGAGCAACGTAGTATGTACTGTTGGTTCTGAAGAAAAAGTTACAGAAGCAGCTGAGCTATTCAAAACTGTAGATAAGCTTATTTAATAGAAGGATAATATTTTGAGCGATAATAAATTTAAATCAGGATTTGTTGCAATACTAGGTCGACCAAACGTTGGGAAATCTACACTGATGAATCATCTGATCGGTATGAAGATTGCAGCAGTATCAAAGCGTGCCCAGACAACCCGCAAGAGGATTCAGACTGTTTATACAGATGATAGAGGACAGATAATCTTTCTTGATACACCTGGCGTAAACAAAGCCGAAACAAAACTTGGTGAATTCATGCTGGACAGTGCTACTGAAACTCTTAAAACTTCTGATATGGTAATGTGGATCATCGAGCCATCTTCATATATCGGAACAGGTGAGAAGAGTATAGTAGAAATGATATCAAAAGCTGGCAAGCTTCCATTAGCCCTTGTCATAAACAAATGTGACACCGCTGATGAACAGCAGCTAGAAAAAACTGAAACTCTTTATACTGAATATCTGAATGAAAATGGAGTCGTAGTTACATCTGTATACAAAGTATCAGCCACAGAAGGCACTAGATTAGATGACCTTATGACGGGAATATACGATATTCTTCCAGAAGGTCCTATGTACTTCGATGAGGATACAGTCACAGATGAGACTGAGAGAGATATTGCAGCTGAATTCATTCGAGAAAAATGTCTTCGCAACCTTGATAAAGAAATACCGCACGGTATTGCTGTTATTATCGATAAATTCTCTGAGCGTCCGGATGGAAGCCTTGTAGATATAGAGGCTACCATCATATGTGAAAGAGAAAGTCATAAAGGAATAATAATAGGTAAAAAAGGAGCAATGCTTAAACGAATCGGTATAGAATCCCGTAAGAGCATAGAAGAGATGCTTGGAATACAAGTAAACCTTCGTCTTTGGGTTAAGGTTCGTCCAGACTGGCGTAATAAAACCTCTTATATGTCCGAATATGGCTACAAATAATAAACTATAGACATGATTCTAAACAGGTGATTTCGTAATGTATGATACTATCGAAGCCCAGGGCATAGTCCTGGATACATCACTAATTAAAGAATATGACAAAAGACTTGTGATCCTTACAGAGAAACTTGGAAGGATCACAGTTTTTGCTAATGGTGCACGTAGAAAGAATTCACAGTTAACTGCAGTAAGCCAGAAATTTGTAATGGCTAACTTTAAACTACGTCCAAGCAGCCAGAATACTTATACTTTAATTAGTGCTGAGATAATGAATACATTTATGGATCTATCCTATGATATAGAAAAGATGGCATATGCATCATATATTTCAGAAGTAGCCGGTTTTTTTACAAATGATGGTATGCCTGCCGTTGATGAGCTTAATCTGATATATGTCACATATAAAACTATTCTACAGGATGCTATACCCCTAAAGCTAATAAAATCAACATTTGAATGTAAGCTTCTTGATATTGAAGGACTTTTTTCAAAAGATGAGCTAATCAGAATAGCTAAACCTAAAACAATATCCCAGGACGCATCATTTGTAATAGATTATATATTAAGCCGCGATATCTCTGAAACTTATAGTTTTAAAGTGGCAGACAGGGTAATTAACGAAGTGGAAGAGCTGATCACAAAATATCTAAAAACTCAATGTGATAGAAACTTTAAATCCCTTGATATTCTTGATAGTTTGTTATAGAATATTTAATCGTTGTAATTATCATATAAAATAAGGAAAAATTATGAAGAAAATGAATATTAAAAAGCTAGGTTTACTATTACTAATCGCACTTCTCAGTTTCACACTAGCTGGTTGTGCCTGGAAGAAGGATAAGGATGAGGCAGAGGAAGAAGAGTATGTTCGTCCATCCACAATTGGAGACGTGGATGAAACAACTCTTAAGATCAATCCAAATGGCACTCTTACCGAGATTGCTGTCGAAGATTTCTCAGGCACTGATATAGATACAGCAGGAATCGAAAGCTTTATCAATGAAGAAATTGATACATATAATAATGAGGCTGGAGTAAGCAAGGTATCACTCATAGAATTCCAGGAGAACAATGGAGTTGTAAAGACTGCTATCCAGTACAGTGATGTTGCTTCATATAATGCATTTAATATGATGGATATTACTATTGCTCTTTATGATGCAACAAGTGCTGACGACATATTAAAGGAAGAGCTTGCTAGTGCACAGGATGCAACTCCTGCGGTTACAGCAGCTCCAACAGAGATAAATGAAGAAGAACTTCTTGAAGCTGGATACAGCCTTGAGGATATTGAAGATATCGAATCCGGTTCTATGGATCTTGAAGGAACAGCAACTGAGACAGATGCAATCGCAACTTTCACAGATGCTAAAACAATGAGCGTAGTTAATTCAGATGAGATAGAAGGCGCAAGCTACATGATGGTTATCACTGATGAACCATATGTTTATTCAGTAAATGGTGGAAAGATCCTTTACTATAATAAGCATGCTGAGCTTATAGATGACTCAACAGTTCGTGTTGATGGCAAAGGAAAATCAGTGATCATCTACGAATTCATCTACTAAAATGAGTTATTCTCTTTTTAGAAAACTACTTATTAAATTATAGAGGAGAATTATTATGGAAAAGACAGAGAAGTCAATGGAGAAAATTATCTCTCTTGCAAAGACAAGAGGTTTTGTATATCCAGGTTCTGAGATCTATGGTGGTCTTGCAAACACCTGGGATTACGGAAATCTTGGAGTTGAGCTTAAAAACAACGTAAAGAAAGCTTGGTGGAAGAAGTTCATCCAGGAGAATCCTTATAATGTTGGTGTAGACTGTGCTATTCTTATGAACCCACAGACATGGATTGCTTCAGGACATCTTGGAAGCTTTTCAGATCCTCTTATGGATTGTAAAGAGTGTCACGAAAGATTCAGAGCTGATCAGGTTATAGAAGCTTTCGCTGCAGAAAATGGAATCGAACTTACATCATCTGTTGATGGATGGTCAAACGAAGAGATGGAGAAATTCATCGAAGAGCATAACATTCCATGTCCATCATGTGGAAAGCATAACTTCACAGGAATCCGTCAGTTCAACCTTATGTTCAAGACATTCCAGGGTGTTACTGAGGATGCTAAGAACACAGTATATCTTAGACCTGAGACTGCACAGGGTATCTTCGTAAACTTTAAGAATGTTCAGAGAACATCTCGTAAGAAGGTTCCATTCGGTATCGGACAGATTGGTAAGTCATTTAGAAATGAGATCACTCCTGGTAACTTTACATTCAGAACTCGTGAGTTCGAGCAGATGGAGCTTGAGTTCTTCTGCAAGCCAGGCACTCAGACAGAGTGGTTTGAATATTGGAGAAGTTTCTGCTATAACTGGCTTCTTAATCTTGGAATAAAGGAAGAAAATCTTCGTCTTCGTGATCATGATCCAGAAGAGCTTTCATTCTATTCAGATCATACAACAGATATCGAGTATGCATTCCCATTCACAGATTGGGGCGAACTCTGGGGTATCGCATCACGTACAGATTACGACCTTACACAGCATCAGAATACTTCTGGTGAGCCTATGGATTACTTCGATGACGAATTAAATGAGAAGTACATCCCATACGTTGTTGAGCCATCACTTGGTGCTGACCGTGTAACACTTGCATTCCTTTGTGAAGCATACGATGAAGAAGTGCTTGATGCAGAAAAGAATGATGTTCGTACAGTTCTTCATTTCCATCCAGCAATCGCACCTGTAAAGATTGGTGTATTCCCACTTTCAAAGAAACTGGGTGAGGGTGCAGAAAAGGTATATGCTGAGCTTAGCAAGTACTGGAATTGTGAGTATGATGATAGAGGTGCTATCGGAAAGAGATATCGTCGTCAGGATGAGATTGGTACACCTTTCTGCATCACATACGATTTTGATTCAGAAGAGGACGGAGCAGTAACAGTTCGTGATCGTGACTCTATGGAGCAGGAGCGTGTAAAGATTGAAGATCTTAAGGCTTACTTTGAAGAGAAGCTTGCTTTCTAATCAGAAAATATCATCAATAAATAAGTAAAAAAATCGAGTCGAATTATCAGCTAAATGGTAATTCGACTCTTTTTTTACTTACTCTATGAAAACTTATTCATCCACCTTCTGGTCTTCTACAATAGACCTTGATAATCTTTCCGTTCTTATCAAATTCCATGTAGTAACAGGAGTAATCACCTGAATCATACATTTTTATCCCTGTAATCTGCTCTGTCTTCAAGACAGCATATCCAGATCCATCATCCCTAGTGACGGGATCAATCATCTTGTATTTCTGTTCAATATTACTGATGTTTTTCCCCAAGAAAGCCCAATCATTAATCAATGGATATGATTTATGAGAACTGATCCAGATGGTAAGCATACATCCTAATACTATTCCTACGATTGTTACTTGTTTTATTGTTGTTCCGACTTTTTTCTGTTTCTTTATATTTAGAACCATAACTACAAGCAGCGTAATCACTGATATAAAAATCACCGCCAGCAGAGCATATACAAATATATATGTCATAGCCGTCTCCATAGTCGCCTCCTATTCTTAAACTCGTCTTGTGTCTTTATATTTATCTATCTTCATTTAATAGATTTGCAGTATATCTGGAAAGGTTTAAACGTCTAAACCCTATCTGGTAATAATGCATTTCAAATCTATCAAAATATGCATCTTTAAGATCATTATCATACTTTGCGATAGCAGGTGCTGCATCTGATGATAATCTCTTCATATAATCTATATCCTGTTCAGCAATACTTGCTTCGATAGTATGAAGATTCTTTAGATTATAATCAGCAATAATATAATCTGGACGGGCAAAGCTTAGAATTAAGTAGAGGACGCTAACAACAATTACACAGTACTTAAACAGCGGGAATTCATGCTTATATATAGAAATTATTACTGCAACAAAGAGAATTGAGAATAAAGCAAGTCCCCAAAGTACCCATATTCTAAGATTAGTAAGAAGAGCAGCATCAATATACATCATAATTCTAACAAAACTTGATGCAATCATTATATAGGTGCATCCTGAGATAATAGTCATAAGTACTTTTAAAATACGACTTTCTCTGAAGTAATTATTTACGAAAAGTACCATCAAGAAATTAATAATACTTACTGCTAAAAGCTGGAAGAAGCCTTCTCTTGCATAATCAGAATATGAATATCCTTCTGGAAGAGAACCACCTCCAAGAAAAAGATAAACAATCTGAATTAAAGAAAATGTAAGATATAGAACAGATACAAGTGAAAGAACTGTTATAGCAATAACTGGTTCAAAATTTCTATGATTTTTAACTTCCTCATCCAATTTTTTTTGTGAGAAAAATCTCATGATGCAGTATGCACCAAAAAAGAAGAGGGCAAAAGTTATAGAAACACCAAACATTGTTTCAAGACGGAAATTGAATCTTAGATTATTTACGATAAGCTTATTAAATACAATATCAGCATTTGCAAGTAAAGCCACAAGTATCCCAACAACAGGTACTGAAATTAAAAGTCCGATCATTACATATTTTATAGTATGTGATTTCTCATTATCAGATTCATTTAGTTTTCTTCTTTCCTTTAATACCTTCATATCCTTTGAGAAATCATCAAGAGCCCCAACTGAATAGAGTAGTGATTCACATATAGATATAGCTGTTTTAGAAAAGTTCCATCTGCTGTCATCATATACATTGTGAATCAGGAAAACAAAGAGCATGAGAATGATTCCAACATTATTAAAGAATATAAACAAAGGATTTCCTGTTAAGAAGTTTGAAATTGTTAGTGCAATCATAACAGTAGCATAAAACCAGCTAAATCGTTTAATTGCTACATTATATTGTCTTAACGAATAAATCATATAAACCAATGTTGCAATACCAAAGAAGGGCATTGTTACACCTGATAGATTATCGTACAAGCAAAATGTAGCAAACAGAGCATATATTAATGAAGCAAGTCCCAGCTTCTTGCCCATCTTTTCTCTAAAATCCTGTACTTCTACAGGTTCTGGTTTGATCACTCTATTATATTGATTACTCATCGTTACAGGACCATTTGTATATCCCTCAACAGGATAATTATTTACATAGTAAGAAGTTCCCATATACGGTGAATTATTATTGTTATTTATATTATTGTCTGTCATATCATTTCCTCCATATTAATCACAGCCATAATCATATATTACGACTCTTCTGGTATTGGGATTGGTAACTATAGCCTCTATCCCAGAATCACTAGCAGTATATGTATCATAAAAAAGGATAGTATAATCATTGATATCATCATCTAATACATACTTAATACTTTCAGTTGGAAATCCTATATAATCACCATCTATGTCATAGAAATTCGTTGTTTCAGAAACTTTAAGTCCAGTAAAATCTAAAGGTTTATCTAAGTTTCTATAAACTTCACCTTTTTCAATTTCAGAGATAGAAGAGAGGAATTCCTCATATTCCTGTTCATCTAAAGTAAAGCCAACCATAGAAGTTCCCCCTCTAAGGAAATTTTCGCATTTATATCTAAAATCTTCTACATGTTCCGGGGTATATCTTTCGCAGATTCCATACTTGGATACTTTTGAAAATCTCTTATAAGATCTACCTTTAAATACACCAACACAACAGCCAAAATGAATTAAAGAAAGAAATATAAGAACTAATACGAATCCATTTCCAAACCATACCGAAAAATCTTTAATTCTTTCACTTCTAGTTCTGAAAGAATTATTATATATTTTAGGATCTGGAAATCTTTGAGCGCGAACCTTGGTTATTTTTGAATGATAAATTAGAAAGATTGGAAGCCCCGTCAAAAGGACCCATCCAATAAAAAGTGCGATTAAAAAAAGAAGCGCTAAAAAATTTAAAAAAATAGTCATAGTATTTTACCTTATTTTTGATGCTCTAAGATATCGCCTGGCTGACAATCAAGTACTTCACATATTTTATCCAGTGTTTCGAAGCGTACTGCCTTTGCTTTACCATTTTTTAGTATTGATATATTTGCAAGTGTAATACCTACCTGATCAGCAAGATCAGAAACCTTCATCTTACGTTTAGCAAGCATTACATCCAGATTTACTATAATCATGCTGACACCTCCTATATAGTTAATGCATTTTCCTGCTTAATCTCATAAGCATTCTCAACAAGTCTAGACATTGCATAGCAGAGTATTATAAAGATAATGAAAACAAATATCTTGAGCAAACTGTATGAAAGCTGAATGAGCCCCATATTCCCACGAATCATATTTACAATTAACTGAATAATATGTTCAACAATAAAAAGTACACCGCAAACTGACATATTCTTAAAATTCTTTACATTTTCCATAGAGAAAGAATTATCATTACCAATTTCCTTAACTATTCTCCAAAAGAAGAAAAGAATACCATAGCATATAGCAGCGGTGATCCATAAGAAAACAATATTCTCTCTTAAATATACTGGGAGTGGAAGATCGAAATCAGGTTTAAATATGAACCCATATGCTGTTGCACTAACAAAAAATGCAAGTCCAAGCAGTCCGATTGCAATAGCAACCGCCTTTAACCAGTAAGTAATAGCCTTTTGTTTCATAACTAAGTACCTCGTTTCCTTTATTTTATGTGGCGATTATAATCCAGCAAGAATCGAATGTCAAGAATTATTTATCGAAAAACGATATATTTATTCTGAATAACATGATAAAATGAGTCAAAGTGGCTCAAAGCCAAATTGACTCATTTTGATATAAGAATAATCAATAAAAGTAGTTAAAAAATAATTATTTTCGGTATTCATTTCTTTATAGTTTTATGTTATAATTACCGACAGTCACGGACTCTAGGGGATTTAGGGTTTTTTATCCTCATATGTCTTAGTTTCCGACAAAATATTATACTAATTTAGGAGGTGTTAAACGATATGGCTAATAAATGGGTCTATATGTTTAGCGAAGGTGACATGACAATGCGTAATCTTCTCGGTGGAAAGGGTGCAAACCTTGCTGAGATGACAAGTATTGGACTTCCTGTACCACAGGGATTCACAATTACAACAGAGGCATGTACACAGTACTATGAGGATGGACGTAAGATTAATGATGAGATCATGGCTCAGGCTATGGAAGGCGTAGCTAAGATGGAAGAGATCAACGGCAAGAAGTTTGGTGATCTCAACAATCCACTTCTCGTATCAGTTCGTTCAGGAGCAAGAGCTTCAATGCCAGGTATGATGGATACAATCCTTAACCTTGGTCTTAATGATGAAGTTGTTGCAGCTATGATCAAGGGTAACCCAGATCCAGCATTCGAGAGATTCGTATATGATTCTTACAGAAGATTCATCCAGATGTTCTCTGACGTAGTTATGGAAGTTGGTAAGAAGTATTTCGAGCAGCTTATCGACAAGATGAAGGAAGAGAAGGGCGTTAAGTTCGACGTTGACCTTACAGCAGAGGACCTTAAGACACTTGCTGAGCAGTTTAAGGCTGAGTACAAGAATCAGTTAGGATCAGATTTCCCTTCAGATCCTGTAGAGCAGCTTAAGCTTGCTATCGAAGCAGTATTCCGTTCATGGGATAACCCACGTGCTAACGTATATCGTCGTGATAACGATATCCCTTATTCATGGGGTACAGCAGTTAACGTTATGCCTATGGTATTCGGTAACCTTAATAATGAGTCTGGTACTGGTGTTGCATTTACTCGTGACCCAGCTACTGGTGAGAATAAGCTTATGGGTGAGTTCCTTATCAACGCTCAGGGCGAGGACGTAGTTGCTGGTGTTCGTACACCTATGCCAATCGCTCAGATGGAGAAGGAGTTCCCAGAAGCATACGCTGAGTTCCTTAAGGTTTGTGATACACTTGAGAATCACTACCATGATATGCAGGATATGGAATTCACAGTTGAGAATAAGAAGCTTTACATGCTTCAGTGTAGAAATGGTAAGAGAACAGCTCCAGCTGCTCTGAAGATTGCTTGTGACCTTGTTGATGAAGGACATAAGACTCCAGAAGAGGCTGTTGCTATGATCGATCCTCGTAACCTTGATACACTTCTTCACCCACAGTTCGATGCTGCTGCACTTAAGGCTGCAACACCACTTGGAAAGGGTCTTGGAGCTTCTCCAGGAGCTGCTTGTGGTAAGGTTGTATTTACAGCTGATGATGCTGTAGAGTGGGCTGCTAGAGGAGAGAAGGTTGTACTTGTAAGACTTGAGACATCTCCAGAAGATATCACAGGTATGAAGAGTGCTCAGGGTATCCTTACAGTTCGTGGTGGTATGACATCACACGCTGCCGTTGTTGCTCGTGGTATGGGTACATGCTGTGTATCTGGTTGTGGCGACATCAACATGGACGAGGAGAACAAGAAGTTCACACTTGCTGGTAAGGAGTTCACAGAGGGTTCAGAGATTTCTATCGATGGTACAACAGGTAACATCTATGAGGGTCTCATCCCAACAGTTGATGCTCAGATCGCTGGTGAGTTCGGACGTATCATGGCTTGGGCTGATGAGTTTAGAAAGCTTAAGGTTAGAACAAATGCTGATACACCTGCTGATGCAAAGAAGGCTCGTGAGCTTGGTGCAGAGGGTATCGGACTTTGCCGTACAGAGCATATGTTCTTCGAGGAAGACAGAATTGCTGCATTCCGTGAGATGATCTGTGCAGATACAGTAGAAGCTAGAGAGAAGGCTCTTGATAAGATCCTTCCATATCAGCAGAGCGACTTCAAGGCTCTCTATGAGGCTCTTGAGGGATGTCCTGTTACTATCAGATTCCTTGATCCACCTCTTCATGAGTTCGTTCCTCACGAGGAAGCAGAGCAGATCAAGCTTGCTAATGACCTTGGCAAGACACTTGATGAGGTTAAGGCTATCGTTGAGTCTCTTAAGGAGTTCAACCCTATGATGGGTCACAGAGGATGCCGTCTTGCTGTAACATATCCAGAAATCGCTAAGATGCAGACAAAGGCTGTTATCAGAGCTGCTATCGAAGTTCAGAAGGCACATGCTGATTGGAATGTTAAGCCAGAAATCATGATCCCACTTACATGCGAAGTTAAAGAGCTTAAGTATGTTAAGAAGGTAGTAGTAGAGACAGCTGACGCTGAAATCGCTGCTGCAGGTGTTGATCTTAAGTACGAAGTAGGTACTATGATTGAAATCCCTAGAGCTGCTCTTACAGCTGATGAGATCGCTGCAGAGGCTGACTTCTTCTGCTTCGGTACAAATGACCTTACACAGATGACATTTGGTTTCTCAAGAGATGATGCTGGTAAGTTCCTTGATGCTTACTATGATGCTAAGATCTTCGAGAATGATCCATTTGCTAAGCTTGATCAGAATGGTGTTGGTAAGCTTATGGAGACAGCTCTTAAGCTTGGTAAGCCAGTTAATCCTGCACTTCACTGCGGTATCTGTGGAGAGCACGGTGGAGATCCTTCATCAGTTGAGTTCTGCCATAAGATCGGACTTGACTATGTATCATGTTCACCATTCCGTGTACCAGTAGCAAGACTTGCTGCTGCACAGGCTGCTATAGCAGAGAAATAAGTATTAAAGAGATTTATCTTTAATATGTAAGTAAAGGACTGTACAGTTTGACCCTTTGTGGTTGACTGTATAGTCCTTTTTGTTTAAACGTCTCATACTTCTGCTTGATGAATCACAAATGCTGTACTAAAATATAGCTTAAGGGTAGTTTTGGGGGAGAATTAATTCAAAATCTTATAATTATTTAGGGGTGATGCATTATGGTAGAGAAGGCATTAGAGGATTACTCTGTTGAGGATATTCCTGAGCTTATCAAGGGATATGTTGATGCAGTTGTTGTTGCTGATTATGAATTAAACAAGTACAGATCGATTTTCAGAAAAGGCATGTTTGAGAATTTTCTCGATGATGAGGGGACTTATCATGATCTGATCGAGAAGATTGTCTTTCATTTTAATGAGTCGA
Source organism: Lachnospiraceae bacterium AC2031 (assembly GCA_000687975.1). Lineage (GTDB taxonomy): Bacteria > Bacillota > Clostridia > Lachnospirales > Lachnospiraceae > Eubacterium_Q. Next base: position 175,354 of record JIAB01000001.1, read on the forward strand.
ATGAGAAGATTACAGAGGATTATCGAGTCTTTTTATCCTCATATGGTGAATTTCAGGGTAAGTACAGCCGTCGTATTAAATTGAGACTTGAAGATGATTCACAGCCACATATGATTCAAATGTCTGTATATCCACTTACTGATCAAAAGAAATATTTATTCATTATGGATGAGCTTGATGATAATGAATATAAAGAAGAATATTCTACTACTAAAAAGGTTAATACTATTCAGAATACCTTCCTGTTCTCCATGTATATTGATCTGGTGCATGATACAACCAGCAGTATCAGTATAACTGAGATATCAGATGATACGGTAAATGCCAGTATCAAATATTCTGATTGGCGATTCATGATCGTGAATATGATCTGGCCTGAGGATAAGGATCAATTCCTTAGACGTACAGATCCGGAGTATCTTAAGAAGAACTTTACACCGGGACGTACAGCTTCCTTTGACTGCATGATGCAGAATCTGGAGGGAAAGTATATATGGGTGAAGCTTATCTTCAGTCGTGCTGAGACCAATAATGAAGATGACTACAGATTTGTCTTCATGGTTCAGAACATACATGATAATTCAGTTGAGTTGCTTTCTGCGCTGAAGAAGTACGAGGAGCTTGCGCTTACAGATTCATTGACCGGTGTCTATAATCATGGTGGTATCGAAACTGAGCTATATAATGCAATTAATAAATGGCAGAAGTCTAAGGAGTCGGTATCTCTAATGATGCTTGATCTGGACTACTTTAAGAAGGTAAATGATACATATGGTCATTCAGCCGGGGATATAACACTCAAAACATTTTCAAAGATCATTAAAGACTATGTGTCCGAGGAAAATGCTGCTGTAGGTCGCTGGGGTGGCGAGGAATTCGTTATTATAGCTTATGGCAGAAGTGCAGATCAGTTTTATGAGATGGCAGAACAGCTTCGGAAGAAGGTTGAAGAGTATGAGTTCCCGGAGATAGGACACATCTCCTGTTCGATAGGTGTTACGGAACTGAAGAAGGATGATAATTTCGATGATGCCTTTAACAGACTGGATAAAGCCATGTACACGTCGAAGAATGAAGGCAGAAACAAAGTGACTCTCCTTTGATATTTATAGTATTTTAGTCGTTATAGCTTAGGACTATACAGTTAAAACCTTTAAAAGGATTGCTGTATAGTCCTTTTTTATTCCTCATTAGTTTGATATAATATATTGCAGACTAGTGAAGGAGTAATTTATATGCGGGATATTGATTATCTTAGACTTTTAAGTGACAGTTTCCCAACGAAGAGAAGTGCACTTGCAGAAGTTATAAATCTAAAAGCTATCCTTTCTCTTCCTAAGGGAAATGAGTTTTTCTTTTCAGATATTCACGGAGAATATCAAAGCTTCCGAAACCTTGTTCGAGGTGCTTCAGGTGTCGTTATAGCAAAGATTAGAGATTCATTTGAAGATGAAATGAGTTATGAAGAACAATTATCATTTGCTAATCTTATCTATTATCCAGATAGAACATTAACTAAATTAAAACGTAAAAAGGTGCTGGAACCAGGAACACCATCAGGCGATGCATGGTACCGCAAAACCATAGAACGTCTTATTAAGTTCTGCCGTGTAGCAGATCAAAAATATACCCGTTCAAAGGTTAGAAAGAAGCTTCCAGATGACTACGGCTATGCAATAGACGAGCTGATCAACGCTGATGATTCTATAGACAAAGCCAAGTACTACGCCGGCTTTTTAGATGCCATAATAGAGATACAGGCTGCTGATGATTTTATCATCACTATGTGTAATCTAATTCATAACCTATTCATTGATAAGATGCATATAATCGGTGATATATTCGACAGAGGACCAAGAGCTGATTACGTTATGGACGAGATCATGAAGTTCAGTGATGTAGATATTCAGTGGGGTAATCATGATATAAATTGGATGAGCGCAGCAGCGGGAAATGAAGCCTCCATAGCAACCGTTCTAAGAATTGCAACCAGTTATAACAGTTTTGATGTCCTTGAAGATGGTTATGGAATAAATCTTAGACCTCTTTCAATGTTTGCAGCTGAAGTATATGCTGATGATCCATGTGATTGCTTTAAGCCACATTTACTTGATAGCAACAAATACGATTCAGTCAATCCGGAACTTGTAGCTAAAATGTATAAGGCCATAGCTATAATAGAATTTAAGCTTGAAGGACAGCTAATAAAGAGACATCCAGAATATGAACTAGAAGGAAGACTTCTTCTAGATAAGATCAATATTGATAAGGGTACAGTTACTATAGATGGAAACGAATATCCTATGCTTGATACAAACTTTCCAACTATTGACTGGAATGATCCATATAAGCTTACAGATGTGGAGCAGGAGCTAATTGATAATCTGAGATATTCATTTAAGCATTCTGAGCGTCTTCAGGAGCACATCCGCTTCTTATATTCTCATGGTTCAACATATAAGATATATAACAATAATTTATTGTTCCACGGATGTATACCTATGGATGAAAATGGTGATTTTCATTCATGGACCGTTCCAGAAGGAGAGTATTCCGGAAAAGCGCTCATGGATTATCTAAATGCTAAAGTTATTGATGCATATTTCCTTAGAGATGATGATCCTAAAAAAGCAGATTCTCTTGACCTCATGTGGTATCTGTGGAATGGCCCTGTATCTCCAATGTTTGGACGAGACAGAATGGCTATATTCGAAAGAATCTTCCTTGAAGATAAATCTTTAAGCGAAGAACTTAATAATAGCTACTATGAGTTTTCAAAACAAACTGAATACTGTGATAATATCTTTAAGGAATTTGGAATGGATCCAGAGAGAGCTCATATAATAAATGGCCATATTCCAGTTCAGGTAAAAAAAGGCGAGAAACCTGTTAAGGCAGACGGAAAACTGTATATCATAGATGGTGGTCTATCCAAAGCCTATCATGAGACAACGGGAATTGCTGGATATACCCTTATATTTAACTCGCATCATCTGGCCCTGGCCGAACATAAGCCTTACGTAGCAGGAGAGGAGAATTCCCCTGATATCCATATTACAGAGGTAATGCCAGCCAGACTACGTGTATGTGATACAGATTCAGGAAATGAAATTAAAAGCAAAATAGCGGATCTAGGCGAGCTTATAGAATGCTACAACCTGGGTCTGATTAAAGAAAAATGATATCAACACTAAAAGGGAGACTAAAAACATGGAAGAAACAATGAAGGATTTTGAAAAAATGCTGGAAGAATCTTACAGCTTAATGGGAGATGGAGTTCATGATACTGATACACTTCTGGCATGGCGTAAAGCTGAGGAATTACAGGAATCTCAGGAAAATATAACAGTTACAATAACAGAAGCTGTTAAAGGCGGTGTAGTAGCTGATTTTGAAGGTATCAGAGCCTTTATTCCTATATCCAAATTATCTCTTGAAAGAATAGATGATTGCAATTCATTTGTTGATAAAGAGATAGAAGTAAGAGTATTCGAAGCGAATATGGATGATGATAAATTAATTCTATCAGCCAAAGAAATACTTAAAGAAAAGCAGGAAGAAAACAAAAAGAAGAAGCTTTCTGATATTGAGATAGGACAGGTATTTAAAGGCATAGTTGCTACCATAAAAGACTACGGTGCATTTATTGATCTAGGAGATGGCTTGTCAGGACTTGTTCATATTTCTCAGATTTCACATAAACGAATCAAACATCCAAAAGTAGTTCTTAAGGAAGGACAGGAAGTAGATGTTAAGGTAATAGATATAAAAGAAGGTAAGATATCACTTTCAATAAAAGCACTTTTTGAAGACACTGATGATCAAAGCTACGAAGCTGAAGATATCACACTTCCAGAATCTGAAGACATTGGAACTTCTCTTGGAGATCTTTTAGACGGATTTTCATTTGACCAATTTAAATAATAAAAGAATAAAGACTATACAGTACAATGCTGTATAGTCTTTATTCTTTTATTATAAATACAATAATTTATGGTGACATTATTCATTCTAAAATGGTATAATATACGTATGTTGCAAAGGGGTTATGTAACTGGAGAAGAGGGGTAGTAATGGGCGAAAATAATAATATGTATCCACTCTACATGGAGAGGCTTATTAGGCTTACCCATATAGAGCCATTTGATCACGAAAGCTACAAGGAGCTTTTGTCGGAAATCTGTCATACATACCGTATAGCTAAAGGAGTTACTGAGTTCTATCAGACTCCTTTAATGGAGCAGCTTGGAAAAGGAGTCAGCTACTGTGATTTTGATGATGGTACTGGCACTAATATACTGCTTCGTATACGTATCGTATCTCCAAGTAAAGCAATCATATTAGGAACTGTATATACGTCATACGAAAATGATGATTATACCAATGAAGAGATCGTGCAAATTGAAACTATGTTTCGTGTGATTCTCGGTTTTGTGAGCCGTAGACGACTTATAACACTTTTTGATAATTATGGTTTTCATGATATTGACGGCTATAGAAATTTCCGAGCTTTTGCTCGATTTCTAGATATTTCTAATACAGAAAACAAGCTAGGTGGAATGATAGCATTTCATATAGATCTTCATAACTTCACCATGGTTAACCAGGAGATTGGTCGAGAGAACGGTGATATTGTAATAAAAAGATATTATGAAGCAGTCGAAAAGGCGATAGGAGATTCAGGAATAATCATACGTCTTGGTGGAGATAAGTTTGTAGGTGTATTCGAAAGATCAGTTAAAAGAAATGTCTATAATATATTCTCCGGATATCTTGTTCAATACGACGACGTAAAAGAGCGTAAGATCTGGGTTACAGCTGCAGCAGGAATATACATGCTTCCTAATCCATTTATGATGAAAACCTATGGCGACATCATGGATAAGATCATGCTAGCTGCAAATACTGCAAAACGCCAGACAAGCGGCAGTATAGTCGTTTATGACGACAAAATGAAAAAGGCCAAGGAACATATCAAAAAGATTCAAACTGATTTTAGAGATGCTCTGAAAAACGAAGAATTCCATGTTTATTACCAGCCTAAGGTAAATATGGAAACTAAAAAGCTAAAAGGCGCCGAGGCTTTATGTCGTTGGATAAAGGATAATACGATAATCCCTCCAAATGACTTTATCCCAGTACTTGAAATTAATACTGATATATGTGATCTGGATTTCTATATGCTGGATCATGTATGTAAAGATATACGCAGATGGCTGGATGAAGGAAAAGAAGTGGTTCGTGTATCAGTTAACTTCTCCAGAAAACATTTGATTGATGTAGATATGCTTCCAAAGATCATTGATACTATTGATCGAAACAATGTTCCTCATGAATATATTGAGATTGAACTTACCGAGACTACTACAGATGTTCTGTTCAGTGATCTGAAGAGAGTAGTATGTGGGCTCCAGGAACAAGGTGTTTGGACAGCAGTAGATGATTTTGGTGTTGGATATTCATCTCTAAACCTTATTCGTGATATTCCTTGGAATGTACTTAAGATTGATAAAAGCTTTGTTCCAAAGAATATAGAAGATGAAGAAAGCATCTCAAACAAGATGTTTAAACATGTTATATCACTAGCACATGATATTGGTCTAGAATGTGTTATAGAAGGGGTTGAAACACTTGATCAATTAGCTGTACTTCGAAAAAATAACTGTAATATAGTTCAGGGGTATTTCTTTGACAAACCTTTACCTTTACAGGAATTCGAACAGCGTTTGGTTCAACAAGTTTACGATATAAACTATTAGAAAAAGAGAAGAGGGGTAGCTATGTTAAAAGAATGGGTGAAAGACGAAAGACCTTCTAATGAAGAGCTAAACAGTCGTCTTGAAAAAGCAAGAAACGAACTAGCTATCAGACAGATGAATGTAAAGGAAATGGGGCTTCCTGTACTTGTAGTCTTTGATGGTTGGGGTGCTGCAGGAAAAGGCAGTGTACTTGGTCGTATAATAAAGAATATGGATCCTAGATTCTTCAAGGTTGAAACATTATCTGCACCAACCACAGAAGAGACAAGAAGGCCATTTCTCTATAGATATTTTATCAGAATTCCTTCCGCAGGAAAGTTTTCCTTCTTTGATGGAAGCTGGATGGGAGAGGTAACTTCACATTACCTACAGGGAGATATTGATAAAAAGCAATATAAGAATCAACTTACAAGCATTAAAAGGTTTGAAAGAACACTGAATGACAATGGTTATTTAGTAGTTAAATTCTTCTTCCATATTGATGAAAAGACTCAGAAGAAACGTCTTAAAGAGCTTGAAAATGACGCATATACCAAATGGCGCGTATCTGAAAAAGACAAATGGCAGAATAAACACTACGAAAAATGCTTAGATGTTTATGATGAATATATTGAAGCAACTAATCAATTTGTTGCACCATGGTACTTCATCGATTCATCATCTAAAAAGTGGGCAGAGCTTCAGGTGACAGAAATACTTATATCAAGTATAGATACAGCACTTGCAAACAATAAAAATGTATCAGCTCCATTACTTCAGAATACATTTCCTATGAAACAGGTTGGACCTCTTTCTGAAATCCCACTTGATAAAACCATTTCAGATGAAGAATATAAGAAGGAACTAGACGTACTGCAAAAGCGTCTTGGTGAACTTCATAATGAGCTTTATCACAAAAAGATACCTGTAATAATTGCTTATGAAGGCTGGGATGCGGCTGGAAAGGGCGGAAATATTAAACGTATAGCCGGAGCCCTTGATCCAAGAGGATATGAAGTTCATCCTATAGCAAGTCCTGAACCAGCAGAGAAATCACGTCATTACCTGTGGAGATTCTGGAACAGGTTGCCGAAAGATGGACATATAGCCATATTTGACAGAACCTGGTATGGACGTGTAATGGTGGAACGACTGGAAGGATTCTGTTCAGAAAATGATTGGCAGCGCGCATATAATGAGATAAATGAGTTCGAAAAGGAACTTGTAGACTGGAACGCAGTACTTATAAAGTTCTGGGTTCAGATAGATAAAGATACACAGCTGGCACGTTTTACAGATCGTCAGAATACTCCAGAAAAACAGTGGAAAATAACAGATGAAGACTGGCGTAATCGAGAAAAATGGGATCAATACGAGGAAGCTATCGACGAAATGATCCAGAAGACCAGCACAAAATTTGCACCATGGTATATTCTTGAATCAAATGATAAAAAATATGCTCGAATAAAAGCACTAAAAATAGTTATTAAACAACTAGAGAAAAAGTTAAATTCCTAGAGTGCTAAAAATATAAACAGAAAGGGGATACGTAGCAATGAGAAGACCGAATTTAAATGTAAATAATCAAAAGAATGCTGAGTTATATATCGCTGCTGATACGATTAAGGATATGTTCATGAAAGCCAATATCCTCAGTCCACTTACATATGACAAATTAAGCTTGAGTTTTCATTCAATGAAAAGAGATCTTCAGCAATCTAAAAGGGATGAATTTGCCAGAGTTTTAAATGCTACCCTGGACGACAAGATAGAAGGGTGGGAAAACTATCAGTGCGATATCCACTTTAAAAAATATAGAGACATTGGCGACGCTGTTGAGGTAGATGCCGGCATCTTCAGAATCGTAATATTCATCGACAAAAATGATAAATTCCGCATCAAATATTTCGAATAACAAAGAAACATAAGTTCATAATAGTTACCTTCATGAAAACATGTAACACAAAAGATTAAACATTTAATCCAAGTGTTACATGTTTTTTATTTATAAAATACATAATCAAAAAAAGCCTCAAAAACCCTTTATTTTTCTTGATTTTTACCCCAAACAGTAGTATACTCTAATATATGTATTTATTCGTGAAACCATAGTTTTGCGAAAATAAAGCAGTGCAAATATGTAGCGAGAGTGGTTTCGTGGGCATTTATGCACTAAGAAACCAGTATCGATACATATTTATTCGAGCGACAGCTCGGTATCGCTGAACATAAGGCTGCTACGCAGCCGACCGGCGGCTTCGCCGACGGGTTCAGCGATTAGCACTGCTTTATGTAACTTCGACGTTTTCATATCATAGTTATATACTTATTTATCACGAGGTAAAAACCCATGTCCGAATCCTACGCTAAACAACTTTCCAAAAAACAAATCCTGGAACTCCGTTCCATTTTATCTGACTTACCACCTTACGTCAAAGATTTTATGCGTTCAATCGAAACTACAACCCAGCCTCGTACACGCATAGCTTACGCCCACGACATCAAGTATTTCTTCGAATTCCTACAGTCAGAAAATCCATTTTTAAAAGAGAAAGAAATGTATGAAATCACATATGCAGACATAAATAACCTCCTGGCCCGTGATATTGAGGAATATCTGGATTATTTATCATATTATGTACGTAATGGCCGAGAATATACCAATGATAACGCCTCAAAAAAGCGAAAACTCATTGGTTTACGTGCCTTTTTCAAGTATTTATACATTAATGATTGCATATCACAAAATGTCACTGAAAAGGTAAAAACCCCTAAAATAAAGGAAAAAACCATAACACGTATGGAAGCCAATGAAACAGCTGACTTCCTGGATACTGTTGAATATGGAACCAATCTAACAGATCGTCAGCAAAAGTTCCATGAACGGGATAAAACCAGAGATTTAGCCCTTTTAACGCTTATGTTAAGTACCGGATTACGTGTTTCTGAGACCGTTGGACTTAATATAGATGACGTAGATTTCGATAATTCACGTGTAAAAGTCACTCGAAAAGGTGGAAATGAAGCCTTTGTTTACTTCTCAGACGAAGCTACAGGTTATATTCAGGATTATCTGGATGAAAGGGAGAAAATAATACCTGCTGAAGGTCATGAAGATGCGCTCTTCCTCTCCTCTCATAGAAAAAGAATCTCCGTCAGAACCGTAGAAAATATGGTAAAAAAGTATTCCAGAGTAACAACTCCGCTAAAGAAAATTACTCCACATAAGCTTCGCAGCACTTATGGTACGGCGCTTTATCAAGAAACTGGCGATATTTACCTGGTTGCTGATGTTCTTGGTCATAAAGATGTTAATACAACACGTAAGCATTATGCAGATATCGATCAGGAAAGAAAACGCGGAGCTCGAAATAAAGTTACTCTTCGAGAATCAGTTTCTAGAGATACATCTTTTGCAGAAAAATTGAATATTGATTCAACAAAAGACGAATAATCTCAATTTGGTTACCATAAATATATTATGTAAACTGTCGATTTGTCAAGAAAAAAATACCAGATATTCTTCTGGTATTTTTTCTTTTTTTACTATTTATATTTTACTCTTTATTATGAGCTTCCTGTTTCATCTCATACATCGCTTCATCAGCCATACGGAAGTACTCTTCTATACCTAAACTATTATTTGGTTCAATAACAGCGTATCCAACACTTACACCAAGATTAAATGGTGAATTCATATCCTCTGCTACTCTCAAGGACTTTTCAATAATATTTTTCTTAATTCCTTCAATATCCTCAGAGTCACTGTACTCTCCCAGTATTACATACTCATCACCACCGTATCGTACAGCCTTCCATTTCTTAGGAATAGATTTTTTAATAACATTTGAAACGATCTTTATTGCATTATCACCTTGAAGATGTCCATATTTATCATTTATCACCTTCATTCTATTGATATCTGCAACCATTATGATCGACTTCTTATTCTGAGTACGTAGCTCATCAAGATAAGGAATTACAATCTTTTCATAACCCATACGATTATAAAGACCTGTAAGTTCATCCCTAACAGATATATCAGCTAAGATCTTATTAAGATTTTCCAACTTTATATTTTGTCTAGCTCTCTCTAACGCAGAAGAAATATGACCTGTAAGAGAATTCATATAAAAATCTTTTATCGAATGATAATGATTTTTAGTAACAAAATAGCCATAGCATTCATCATCTATATGAAGTGGAATCATTAGATACATGGCTGTTTCAGATGATTCTGGATTATAATCAGGAACAATATCAATTCTATTGATTGTCTGAATTGGTACAGGAATAGCATCCTTCATTCCGAAAACAACAGTGATTTCATCACTATAGCCAACCGTTCTAAGCCTTACATCATTTTCAAAAGACTCGATAACGCCTTTATCCAAGCAGATATAAAAATCATCACCTTCATAGGAATGATTCTTTTGGCTTAATTTAACAAATGTATTATGAATATCTTCTAAGGATTTGACATGAGCAACAGCCTTATCTATATCAAGAAGATGCCAATCAAAGATTGTTCTTTCAATAGGTATAAGAAACGCTTTTCTTCTTGCTTCATTTTGAAGTTTCAGACCCTCATCACCCATACTGCATCCACAGCTTTCGCCTAGATCAAAATGAGAATCATACACTTTATCTCCAAAATCTGGAGCACCATTAATAAGATCAATTAAACTATCCATGGCCTGGTAGCTTCTTTCGTCCCAGCCACGATCAACGGATGTAAGAATAGGCGAAAAATAATTTCCACTCATCAGGTTATCATATCCGGTAACCCTCACATCTCTAGGTACTTTATAGCCTAACTGTTCAAGAACAACACAGGTTCCTAAAGCCATAGAGTCATTAGCACATACAAAGACATCAGGTAGTTTATCCATGTTTTGGATAACTTCAGGAAGCTGCTGTTCAACTATAGCGTAACTCCAGCTGCCTTCAAATGATCTGTCAGGATCTACTGTAAGACCATATTTTTCCATAGTTTCAACAACAGCCTGATATCTTTCCTGACTTTCGGCATTATCCTTTGGTCCACTGATCCAGAAGATATCCTTAACATCATGAACAGTGATCAGGTGCTCAACAAGTTCCTTCATGCCATTAACATTTTCTGTTCTGATACAGTTAATGTCATCCAGTACAAACTCCAGGCATACAGAAGGTACCTTTGCTTCGAGAATCTTTTCACGAAGGATACCATTTTCTCCGGCATTATTTAAGGTGTTTCCTAATAAAAGAACACCATCAAAACTCTCTAGATTAGGCAGGTTTAGAATATTTAATTCACCTGATGTTTCTTCCTGACTTTTATCATATGCTGTATAATCCAGGAATATAAAAACATCGATATTATCCTCATTTGCACGCCTTCTGATACCTTCCAGAGCAAAATCAAGATAATCATCACTCCAACCATTTGTAAATACAGCAACTTTCTTTTTCATACAAACCTCGAATAATTAAAAAATCCGCCAGTTTCCTACATACATATATTATATCTAAATAATCCTCAACATTCAACGAATTAAAAGTACAGATATTACTCTTTTCTATGCCGATATTTCTAATCATTCTTTTCCCGTAATAGTATCATTTGATTAAATAATCAATCTATTATTTAGTGAGGTAAAAAATATGAAAAGAAATAAGATAAAAGAATTATCAATCTCACTCAGTTTAGTATTGGGACTACTATTATCTGGATGTTCAAATACAGAACCGAGTACGGATGCAAGTACTAATTCAAGTACAGATTCCAGCACTACTAAAACAAGTATTAATGATAAAAATGAGGTTACAGATCAAGAAATTAGCGATGCAATTAAAATAGAGGGACTAACAGAATTAACCGTCAATTCTCATAATGTTAATAGCATTTCATCTTCTGAATATGGATCACAGTACACTATTCAAGATACAGTAAATGTCACATACACAGCTAGTGATATTACTGGCATTCTTCCTCAAACAGTTTCCAAAGATTACGAGTTTTATTATAATAACGAAACAAATAAATGGGAAATGTTATCAAACGCCGCCACTTCCTGTGAAGTAGACAGTTCTGTCCTGGCAGGAAGCAGCTGGAAATGTGAAAACTTAGATACAGATTCAAGAAAGCAACTCTTCGGCAGCGATATTCTTTCAGATGAAGAGGGAACTGTATATTTACGCTTTCTAAAAACTATCGGGCCATTTGCATTTAACATGAACAATGAGAATAATACGGAAAATGAACGTTTCTTTACAAGTGTTGGAACAAATGGAAAGATGACCTGGGTAGGATCAAATGACAGTATTGAGAAATCATTTAGCATACAGAACGGTTCTGTCACAGACTCAGGTGATATCACCATGGAAATCACATCAGGAAACAATAAACTTAGCCTTAGTTTGGGTAAAGATGTGATAGCTATTACAGAACAGGAATATGATACTGCTCTTGGACTAGAGGTTGATGACGATAAAGTATATATAGAATCATTAACTAAGTTTGATGTAACTACAACCAGTATTGAAAACAGCGAATGGAAAACTGAGATGGGCTATAAAGAAGGAAATAAATCCCCAGAACTTACTTGGTCAACAGTTGATGGTGCCACTAAATATGCAATACTCATGATAGATGATACAACTGCAAGCAACGTGTTCCACTGGTTTGATATAGTAGAAACAACCCATATTGATGAAGGAATGTTTACTGATAGTACAAAAGATTACTTCGGTCCATATCCGCCTGAGACCCACGAATATGATGTATATGTCGTAGCTCTGGCAGATGAGCCTCAGGAAAAAACCTTCAAGCTCGATACTTCAGGTGGGGATATAAACGCTCGACTCACTGATTTAAATACCAAAAAAGACGGATCCGTAGGAAATGTCATCGCCTATGGACATATCGAAGCAAACTATACTCCTGTTGACGATTATTACGGATATAGATAAATTTATATATTTGAAAGACGCTTATTCAGCGCATTAAGAACCCTCTTTTTGTCACCTGACCATTCAGGGGCAATCAAAATACTTTTAGGACCGTCGCCAGTCATCCTATGAATGACGATATCCTCTGGAAGATTTTCTAGGCAGGCTGCAACTAATTCTATATACTCATCCATGGACATACATTTGAAGAGGCCCTTATTATAATCCTCTGCAAGATCTGTTCCCCTGAGTACATGGAGTAGTTGCAGCTTAATTCCCTGCACACCACTCTCTCCTACATATCTCACAGTATTAAGCATATCTTCTTTTGTTTCTCCTGGAATACCTAGTATCACATGAGTTATTACCTCAATATCATGGCTGCGAAGCTTTGATACAGCTGAATCATAAACAGATAATGGATATCCACGTCTAATATATTCAGCTGATTTCTCATGAATTGTCTGAAGCCCCAGTTCCACCCATACAGGTTTAATTCTATTTAATTCACCAAGAAGCTCTATAACGTCCTCAGAAAGGCAATCTGGCCTTGTTCCAATAGAGATAGCTACAATATCAGGATGATCAATAGCTTCAGTATATAAAGCACTGAGGCGCTCTAGAGGGGCATATGTATTAGTGAATGCCTGAAAGTAAGCAATATACTTGTGATGAGAGCCATTTTTAATCCCCTCGAGATTCTTCGGCATCTTTGCCTCAACTCTATTCTTCCCTCGTTCAATCTGTTCAGTCACAGAAAGATTTCTATCCTCAGCAAAATCTCCAGAACCTCCGGCAGAACAGAAAATGCACCCTCTATTACCAAGGGTGCCATCTCTGTTTGGACAGGTAAATCCACCATCTATTGATATCTTATAGATTTTCTGTCCAAATTTCTCACGTAAATAATTGTTAAGTGTTCTTTGTTTCATAATAACTATACTATCTATATCTACTCCGGATCAGTATATCCGATCATACCATCTATTCCATCGAATTTTCCATAATATATAGTAAATCGGTCCATTACAGAGCTGGTATCCCATATATCTCCAGAATAACTATAATCCTTTGTATTTGGTTTTATATAATCCTTATACTTGGAAAGATTTAAGGATTCAGGATAACTTAAGATCACATATATTATCCGGTCATTATCTTCATCAATGAGTGCATATTCGTATACTTCATCAAAGCCGTCACTGGCAATATATGCTGGATATTTATACATAGTTTCATCATACTTTATATGATTAGTAACAGTCGCAGGATCTCCTCTCTGACCATTATATGGATCAAACTCAATCGTACATTCAATATTAGATAACCTATCTACTTCAGCAAGATAATCTTCGTGTTCATATGTCGCTTCAAGGATTAAATATCCATCAGTATCCAGTAATCCGTATTTAAGCTTTGCGTGATAATCGCCTTCTTTAACCTTGCTTACATCATCAGGAAATGTCATTAAAGGCGAATTAAGATCACTGCGATACTCTTTAAGTATTTCCTGTTTGTTATAATTTTCCAAACCTTTTATATTATCACGCTTCATTCCGGTGATTTCCATACTAAATATGGCTATCGTAACTATAATCGCTAATAAAAATCTAACAGCAATTACAACCAAAGCAATGAGACAAACCTTAACAGCAAGCGAAAATCCAGACTTCTTAACCATTTTCTGAAGGATTCCATTTACATATAAGGTTACTATAACAAGTGCAAGCAAAGCGCCAAATGATAGCACAATACCGCCAAAGCTCATAAAGCTTGGATTATAAGCAACGCCTTGTAATACTATACTGATTGTAAGCAGGAAGCTTCCTATAATACCAATCAGTCTTACCGTCCTCAGAAGCTTACTTTTCTCAGTATCCGCATAATCAGCCATCTTTTCTGCAACTTCTCTTAATTCCTCATTCATCATATCTGCATTTTCAGTCCCATCAACGGACTCAGAATCACCTGAAGTATACGAGGCATTTTTTTCTCCTTCAATTAATTCTCTTACATCTACCTCATAGAAATCTGCAATATCTACAAGAAGAGCAATGTCAGGCATATTTGTACCAGTCTCCCATCTTGAGACTGATCTTCCTGATACCCCAAGCTTATCAGCCAGCTCCTGCTGAGTGATCCCTTTTTCTTTACGAAGTTCTTTTAAGAACTTACCAGTTTTTATTTGGTCCATCTGGGGCTCCTCCTTTCCTTTGCAGATTACCGAATCATTTCCTGAATGTATACGACATAAAACGAGAAAATGAAGTATTATAGCCTATTAGACACATCTGTCTAACAGTAACATAATACTTCATCTAATCAGCAAATACTATAAATATTTATTCTTCCAGAACTTGTTCTTCCTTTTTCAGTTCCTTCCGATTTTTCACATCTTTGAAGAATGCCATGATTATGATCACCATTATAAGACCAATCGGTGCAGCGCCAATAATAGTTATTGACTGAATACAATAATATGATCTTCCTGTAAGGATCATAGCTATAGGAAGTACAACAAGGATAAGTGACCAGAATACAAGAACCTTCTTATCAGGCTCAACTCCTGTATCAATCTTCTTATATGAATAAGTTGAAATAACCATAGTGATACTATCAATAGTTGTAGAATAAAATGTTATCATCGTCACTATGAGTAATAAAAGTCCAAATGCTGGGAGCGGCATTGTATCAAAAATCTTGATAACAGCCTCAGAATATGTAGCACCACCGTCAACGTATCCTATAATATCAACATTATGTCTGTACTGCTGAGCCATAGCATAATTACCAAGAACCATAAATGACATAAATGTACCAGCAAGTGCCCATGCATATCCACCAAGAACTGTATTCTTAATTGTTCTACCCTTACTAATTGCTCCAATAAAGAATGGTGTACCAGCACAATATACTAACCAGTAAGCCCAGTAATATATACTCCAGTTCTGAGGAAATGAATTCTTACGGAGCGGATCCATATAAGTTGTAAGCTCTGTAAGATGCTGAACCATCTTTCCAAGAGACTGATATGAAGATTCAAGTATAAATCTCTGTTCCCCGCCAAAGAGGAAGAAATAAGCGAGAAGTCCGAGGAAAAGATATGTACAAATACTAGAAAGCTTTGATATACCCTTCATACCAAGTACAACTGCTAAAGTATAAACACAAGTTATGATCAGAATAAATATAACCTGCATAGTAGCATTTGGATGGAAACCACCAACTCTGCTAAGAGCCTCTGATAGTACTGGAGTAGAAACAGAAAAAGTTGTACAAACACCACAGATAAGAGCAAATACAGCAATGATATCTATAGCCTTACCTACAGGTCCATCAACTAACTTGTCACCAAGAACAGGTCTGCAAGCCTCTGAAAATTTCTGCTTATTACATTTCTTTACATTGATCATATAACCAAATGCAACAGCCAGAACTATATACATCCCCCAACCGATAGGTCCCCAGTGGAACAGTGCATATGTTGGAGCCCACTCTTCTACACCCTTGTCTACTACATACTGATTTCCAGCATACATAGACCATTCTGTAAGCGAATAGAAAAGTATATCTGCACCCATTGTTGATGTGAATATCATTGAGCCCCATTTAAAGTCCGAATAAGCCTTCTTATCAGTTTTAGCACCAAGCTTTATAGAACCGATCTTTGAAAATGCCATATACATTGTCACAACAAAGATGCCGCCGGCAATAACCTGATAATAAAGTCCACAATCATCACCAACAAAACTTCTGACAATCCTGATATAATACTCAGACTGCTGAGGTTTAGAAATGATAAATGCAAACATTATTGCTACAAAAGCGAGAGGAAGAATCATAGTGATCCAGTCAATATTTCCAACCTTCTTCTTTTCTTCGCTTTCAAATGTTATATTCTTCTTTGAAACTACAGAAGCCTGTGAACTCATGCTACCTCCTCCTTCTTACAAAGTCTTTCCTTTACAATTGCGAGATAATCCTTTGCATACTGATACTGAACCTTTGCATAATCAGTGAAATCCTGACCTTCAACTCTCTTAGCCTCAGACCAGCTTGTCCAAAGAAGACCATAGGTAGCAATATAAGCATAAATCTTTGTTCTGGTATCATAGTCACAAACAAGATTTCTTGTTTCGAAATACTTGTCGATATACCATTCCATTCTATCTCTGTCATAAAATGCAAAGATAGCAAAACATATAAGATCGAGAAGTGGATCCTGCATAGCTGCAAATTCCCAATCAATAAGATATGCCTTAGGATTCTCTGAATTATTAGTAATCAGGAGATTATTATGATTAGGATCAATATGAGTTAATATATACTTAGTGTCAAAACTCTCAATAAAGCTCCTAAGTCCCATTACTTCATTTTTTAGTTTTTCATAATCTTTGAAAATTGATGGATAACCCTTCCATATAGAATCATAAAGATCAAAAGCTTCGTATGTATCCCATGTATGATTAACCTTAAGTTCCATATCATGTAATCTACATACTGTTTTTAAAGAAAGAAGCACATCAGCATCATTGTTTGGATCACACATATGTGTATCTTCAATGAATATAGATATCTTAATACCATTTTCTGGATTAAGATAAAGAATATCTTCACATAATCCAAGGCCATTTATGGTATTATAGACCTCTGCCTCTTGTTTACGGTTGACGGTTTTGTCTGTACCGACTCCCGGAAGACGGATGATAAATCTCTCGTTATTATATGCAAATACATATTCGAGATTTGTCATTCCTACTGTGAGTTGCTGAATATCAGAGATTTCAGCTGGGGTTACATTCATGAGTTCACAAATTACTGCAAGCACGTCTTTGTTCATGTCTTTTCTCCTTTTGTTTGTTCACGAATGCTATGGATGATTTATATGGTGAACATTATATAAGGAGAACCGAATATTGTCAAGGGCAAAAATACAATTATTTTAATAAGATAATTCTAAAAATCTTTAAGAGTCTTAACCTCCTCTTCCGTCAATCTCCTGTATTCTCCAGGTTTTAGATTAAAATCTAAAGTTAATTCGCCCATAGAATATCTTTTAAGATAGACGACTTCACATCCTACCGCCTCAAACATTCTTTTTATCTCATGATAACGTCCTTCTGAAATTTTTATCTCAAATATAGATAATGATGTATATTTATTATCGATATCATCACTCTTTACAAAATGATCCTTAAACCTGGTTTCTATTATCAAGTCATTATACTTTTCTTTAAGACAAGAAATGTCATCAAACCTGTTAAGCTTTGCAGGTTTAGTCAGCTTCTCATCACCAATATCAAGACCTGCCTCAAACCGTTCTACGATATCTTCCGGTGCGACACCAGAAACAAAAGCCACATAAGTCTTTGAGACATGTTTCTTTGGAGAAAGAAGCCTATGAGACATATCGCCATCATTTGTAATAACTAAAAGTCCCTCTGTATCCTTATCGAGACGACCAACAGGAAATAAATCCCTTCTCTTCTTAGACTCAATAAGATCAAGAACAGTCTTTGCTTTCTTATCTCTTGAAGCAGTTATAATTCCACCAGGTTTATGTAGCATATAATACTCATATTCATCAAAACCAATCTGAACACCTCTTACTGAAACTGTGTCCGAATCAGTGTTTATCTTCTGCCCACAATCCTTAGCTAGTGTTCCATTTATCGATACTACTCCTGACTTTACAAGGCTCTTTACCTCAGTTCTTGTACCATATCCAGAATCAGCCAGATATTTATCTAATCTTATATTCATAGTTCACCTATTCATAAAGTTTTTTCCACTCAATTATACAAAAAAGATCCTGGCATAATCAATATGCCAGGACCAATTTATTTGAGTGCAAATTACTTCATGTAACCGTCAGCACCGAAGTAATACTTTACGCCATCAATCCAAAGTGACTGATTTGTAGGATACCAACCGTTATCCTCATACCACCAACCCTTTGAATCACTACACCACTTACCGTGTGTATATGTTGAGCTGCAAGAACCATCAGCATTTAACCAGTAACCATCACGATACTCTGAGTAATCCATAGCACCGTTGCTTGTGAAGTAATACCATGTACCATCGATCTTTAACCACTGATTGCTTGGTCTCCAACCCTTTGAATCGATAACATACCAGTTGCTTCCGCCACCTTCCCAGAAAAGTGTACCATTGTATGTCTGTGATCCATCAGCATTGTACCAGAATCCGTTGTACCACTCATTACTATGAGAACCAGCCTTAGCTGTAACAACAAATGTAGTTGTCTGAGCACCAGGAGCATCAACATATGTTGAACCATTATCTGTTGAATACTGCATTTTAGCTACAACTGTAAGAGTTGTTCCAGGAGCTATGTTAACAAACTTTGCTGAATAACTGAATGTGTCCTGTCCGCCAGTTGCAAGGAAGCTATTGCTATTATAAATAGTCTTAGATGTTCCACCTAAACGTGAACCATCAGGTCTATAAATATCAACAACGATCTTCTCATATTTATAACGGCTGACAACATTGTACTCGCAAACAGTACATAAAGTATCTGCTTCACCAGAATACTGTACCTGTCTAGCTGTTATAGTAGGGTAATCAGCAGCCTGAGCTGCAGCACCAGGGATGAATGCGAAGCTAATAGCTATCGCGATTGCTAAAACTATACTTGTAATCTTCTTCATACTTTTTCTCCTTTCACATTTATATAGTTAGCATATTAATATAGTTAACACTATAATTAATCATATTTAATTCAGTATATAACTGAATGATTTACCCTTTATAGGGCCCTTATCTTCTATAAGGTATTTTCCATGTATTTCTTCACCAACCATATATACCTCGCTGGTTCTATAAAATACTCTACCTTTTTCTTCTTCAGGTTCGATAATCTCAAACTCATATTTATAATGATCGTGTCTACCCTGACCATTGTGCTGATAATACCTATGGGTACAAACTGCCGTAAATTCCGTTCCATTTTCACTTATCTTTTTTGTTCTCTTATAAAGAAGAGTGACTGAAAAGACAAATGCTACGACAAGCACTATTCCTATTGAAATATAAAGAATAATTAACCACTTAGGTATTTTAGATTTTTTCATTGTTGATTTAAACCAATCATATTAAACAGATTATAAGCATCATTTCTGTCTATGGCTATAGTACTCAGGCCCATCTTATCATTACTAGATACCATTTCAAGTATATAGATATTGCCACCAGTATTATATCTATTATCGTAAGTTTCCTTAATCTTTACGATATTATCTGTATTTATAACGATCAAACTTTGGTTATCATTATAGTCCTTAACCCTTATAAACATAACATTCTCCTTTATTGTGTCGATTTAACCTCAAACTGTTGCAAAAAAATTTAAATTATTTAAAAAATTTATTCAAGTGTGATTTTTATCTGAACTGGATTGTGATCACTTGGAGCAAACATAGTATCCTGAGTAAGTAATTCATCAACTTTTATATTTTTTGATACAATAAAACCATCAAGCATGTAATACTGGAAGTTATTCTTATCTTCAGCTTTACTATAAGCTTTATCAAGAGATCTACAGGTTGGAGTGCTTGAATCCATAAGACACTGAAAATCATTTCCAAAGTCATTTACATCAATCTGACCAGGCTTCCAAACATTTTGAATCTCATCATGTACAGGATAAGCTGATGTATCAACATTAGAAAATGTCTGATTAAAGTCACCACCAGCAATTACATAATTGCCTTTGTTATACTCTTCCTGAAGAAACTCACAAAGCTGCTTAGTCTGAGCAATCTTTCCTTCACCATTATCATAAGCTTCCAGATGAAGATTCACGCAAACAAGCTCCTTACCTGTATCATTACCATCAGCATCATATACAGGTGTTCTATTAACAAGAAGACATCTCTTCAGATTACAAGTCTTTACAGGCCATGAATATGGACAAGGAAGACTGATTCTCTCAGAATCTTCAACCTCATATTTAGAAAAGATAGCAACACCACTTTGCACTTTACCTATTGGATCACTAACTGGATAAGGAACAAATGGCGCCTTAAAGTTATAAGCAAATGTCATCACATAGCCATTGTAATCAGGATCCTGTTCATTCACTTCCTTTGCAAGTAAAGGTATATCACCCTGAATCTTAGTTGCTTCATCTTGATAATAAGATCTCTTAGAATTTCTATCTATTTCCTGGATAAATGCAATATCAGGATTCATTCCTACATAAAAACCATTTACACCAGCAAGATTTACATCAACTCTCTCTGGGACAGCAGTCATTACATTAGTACCACCATCCATAAAGAAATCAGCATTATCTCCCAGAGCTCCATAACCAATATTCCAGGTAACAATATTTAAACTATCACCAACCTTAAGTTTCTTACCAGTGCCCTCTGTTGTATCAATCTCAACTTTTTCAACATCAGCTGGTCTATATTCATTAATTGTGAGCCATCCAAAGAATCCTAGAACTATAACAACTGGAATTGCCAAGATACAGAGTATAACTCTAAGTATCTTACCCTTAAGAGTGAGAGGCTTTTTCTCTTTAACACTCTTCTCCCCCTTCTTCTTGGTATCCTTCTGGTTCTCAACCTTCTTGCTGTTCCTATTAGCCATTTTTTCATAACCTTCCTTACAGATTCATCACCGAAAATCCGATGATTTCCAACTACCATATTATATAACAATTAACTACTTATTGCATTAATTATTCATTAATCATTGTCTTAAAAATACGAACTAAGTTGTGACCATATACTCATTCAACATCGCTTTCGCTAAGCGCCGAGGCCCGCAATGGTCTCATGAGTATATGTCACCCCTTAGTTCTTCCACTTCCAAATAACAAAAAAAGATGGCAAGTAGTAAAAACCACTTGCCATCAATATGCTCAATTTAGTGATTATTTAACTTCATTGAAGCCTTCACGAGCAGCATATGTTGTATGCAGAAGCTCATGTGCCTTGTGGCTGTTAGGCTCACCAAGGAACTTCTCATAAAGTTCAATAATCTGAGGATTCTTATGTGACTGACGAAGTGTCTGTCTCTCATCCTCTGAGTAAAGAGCCTGAGCTCTCTTCTCTTTGTATGTATCCATGATGTCATCATCTTCGTTAGGAAGGAAGCACTCACGAACGTAAGGCTGACCACCACCGTTGATACATCCACCTGGACATCCCATGATCTCGATGAAGTGATACTTTGACTTTCCTTCTCTAATCTCATCAAGAAGTACTTTAGCTGACTTCATACCAGAAGCAAGAGCTACATTTACTGTAGTGCCGTTGATATCAAGTGAAGCCTCTCTGATACCTGCGTCATGACCACGAACAGCCTTGAACTCGATAGGATCAGATTCCTTACCTGTAAGCTTGAAGTATACTGTACGAAGAGCAGCTTCCATAACACCACCAGTAACTCCGAAGATAACTCCGGCACCTGTATAGTCGCCCATGATATCCTGATCCCAATCTTCGTCTGGAAGTCTGTCAAAGAGGATACCAGATCTCTTGATCATACGAGCAAGCTCTCTTGTTGTGATTACTGCATCTACATCATTAAGACCATTAACCTTAAGCTGATCACGATCCTTCTCAAACTTCTTAGCTGTACAAGGCATAACTGATACTACGAAGATATCTTCTGGCTTAACACCATTCTGCTCAGCCCAGTATGACTTGATGATAGCACCCTGCATCTGATGAGGTGACTTACATGATGAAAGGTGTGGAAGAAGATCTCCATAGTTGTACTCAGCATAGTTGATCCATCCTGGTGAACATGATGTGATCATTGGAAGTGTTCCACCATTTGTGAGACGTCCAAGAAGCTCTGTACCTTCCTCCATGATTGTAAGGTCAGCACCAAAGTTTACATCATAAACTCTATCGAAACCAAGTCTTCTCATAGCTGCAACCATCTTACCTGTTACAGGTGTTCCGATCTTATAACCGAACTCTTCACCAAGTGCAGCTCTAACTGCAGGAGCAGCCTGAGCGATAACTGTCTTACCAGCTGCAAATGCTGCATCAATCTTATCGATTTCTGAATGCTCCATAAGAGCTCCTGTAGGACATACATTTACGCACTGTCCACACTGGATACATGGAGAATCAGCAAATGATCTATTCTCAGCAGGTGCTACGAAAGTTGAGAAACCTCTGTTCTCGAAACCAAGGATTCCAAGACCATGAGCGTTCTTACATCTCTCGATACATCTACCACAAAGGATACACTTTGAAGTATCTCTTACAAGACCTGGAGCAACCTCATCAAAATGTGTCTCTGAGTGAACGCCTTCATAAGCACCCTCTCTAGCACCTGTAAGATAAGCTACATTAAGAAGCTCACACTTACCATTCTTATCGCACTGCTGGCAGTTCTTGTTATGATTTGAAAGAAGCAGTTCAACGCTGTTACGTCTAGCTGCAGTAGCCTTAGGTGAAGATATTGTAATCTCCATTCCCTCTGCTACAGGATAAACACATGATGCTACAAGGCCTCTAGCGCCTGTTGCCTCAACGAGACAAACACGGCATGAACCCTGATTGCACTCACCGTGATTGAATGCACAAAGTGAAGGAATCTCGTAACCGCACTTCTTAGCAGCCTCAAGGATAGTTAAACCTTCCTCTACCTGATAG
This sequence comes from Lachnospiraceae bacterium AC2031, assembly GCA_000687975.1. Taxonomy (GTDB): domain Bacteria; phylum Bacillota; class Clostridia; order Lachnospirales; family Lachnospiraceae; genus Eubacterium_Q. The sequence continues at coordinate 198,677 of JIAB01000001.1, forward strand.
GAGATGCCTTCTATTTTAATATTAATCATCGCCATAGTTAGTTACCTCCTTATTCTTTTGAAATAGCGCTAAGTCTACAGTTACTCATACAAAGTCCGCACTTTACGCACTTCTCTGGATCAATCTCATATGATGCAAGCTTATGACCCTCAGCGATATAATCTGTCTGAGTGATGCATGAAGCAGGACAATTCTTAGCACAAAGACCACAGCCTACGCACTTATCCTTGTCAATCTTGTACTGCATAAGGTTCTTACATACATGAGCTGGACACTTCTTATCAACGATATGAGCGATGTACTCATCGCGGAAATGCTTAAGTGTTGAATTAACTGGGTTAGCTGCAGTCTGACCAAGAGCACAAAGTGAGTTAGTCTGAATTGTCTTTGAAAGCTCTTCAAGAGTATCAAGATCTTCCATAGTTCCCTTACCCTCAGTAATCTTTGTGAGGATCTCAAGGATTCTCTTTGTACCGATACGACATGGAGAACACTTACCACATGACTCATCACAGATGAACTCCATGTAGAATTTAGCAACGTCAACCATACAGTTATCTTCATCCATAACGATAGCACCACCAGAACCCATCATAGATCCCTTCTGTACTAAGTTATCGAAATCGATTGGCTCATCAAGGAATTCTTCTGTAAGACATCCACCTGAAGGACCACCAGTCTGGATAGCCTTGAACTTCTTACCATTAGGAATACCACCACCGATATCATAAATGAGCTCGCGAAGTGTTGTTCCCATAGGAACCTCAACAAGACCAACGTTATTTACTTTACCACCGAGAGCGAATACCTTAGTACCCTTTGATCCCTCTGTACCAACTGAAGCGAACTCTGATGCTCCCTCACGAAGAATGTAAGGTACACAAGCAAGTGTCTCAACGTTGTTAACACAGGTAGGTTTCTCCCAAAGTCCCTTGATTGCTGGGAAAGGAGGACGAGGTCTAGGCATACCACGCTTACCTTCGATAGAATTAAGGAGTGCTGTCTCCTCACCACAAACGAACGCACCAGCACCAAGTCTGATGTGACAATCAAATGAGAAATCAGTACCGAAGATATTCTTTCCGAGAAGTCCCATCTCTCTAGCCTGAGATATAGCAAGCTTTAAACGATTAACAGCGATAGGATACTCAGCACGTACATAGAAATAACCTTCTGATGCACCAAATGCATAACCAGCGATCATCATACCCTCGATAACTGCAAGTGGGTTACCTTCAAGGATTGAACGATCCATGAATGCACCTGGATCACCCTCATCACCATTACATACAACGTACTTCTGATCAGCCTTTACGTTGTAAGCAAACTGCCATTTTCTACCTGTAGGGAATCCACCGCCTCCACGGCCACGAAGACCTGAAGCAAGAACTTCATCAATAACTTCCTGCTGTGTCATTGAAAGAGCCTTCTTGATACCCTGGAAAGCACCCATACCGATAGCTTCATTGATATCTTCAGGATTGATAACACCACAACCATGAAGAGCAACACGACGCTGCTTCTTATAGAAGTTGATATCCTCCTGCTTTACTTTCTTTTCCTTTGTTGCTGGATCAACATAGAGAAGTCTCTCTACGATCTCACCACCAATAATATCCTTCTCTACGATCTCATCAACATCGTCGATGTTAACCATACGATACAGAGTATCTTCAGGATAAATCTTTACAAATGGTCCCTGTGAACAGAAACCGAAACAACCTACAATATTAACTGTAGCCTTGTCTGAAAGTCCCTTTTCTTCAAGAACCTTCTCAAACTTCTCTTTGATATCCATAGAGTTGCTTGAGAGACATCCAGTACCACCACAGAGAACAATATGTCTCTTGCCGTCAGCACCAGTAAGCTTATCATCCAGACACTTAGTACAAGTGGATGAGCATTCTTCTAATTTCTGAACTGTATCTATCATCTCATATCCTCCCTTCCTAAGCGCCGGCCTGAGCCTTGTAGTCTTCAATTATCTGTGGAACCTGGCCCACCTCAACCTTTGGAAATACTTTACCATTAATGCTTACAGCTGGTGCAATACCACAAGCACCGATGCATCTAAGCGCATCAAGAGTAAAGAGACCATCTGCTGAAGTCTCACCTGGAGCTATATTGAGAAGCTCAGAGAATTTGTCAATAACATTCTGTGCTCCCTTTACATAGCAAGCTGTACCAAGACAGCATCCGATAACATACTTTCCCTTTGGTGTAAGGGAAAAGAATGAATAAAATGTAACAACACCATAGATTTCTGCGACTGAAATTCCAGTCTTCTTTGATACTATTTCCTGTACATCGAGAGGTATGTAACCATACTCATTCTGGATGTCACTGAGTATCATCATGAGAGGAGTCTTCTCTTCTGTGTATCTATCACAGATCTCCTCAATTTTCGCTACCGCAGTAGCCTGTAAGTTACTCATAAGCAGCCCCTTTCGCAGTTTATTTTTACGTGTGAGTCACCTCATCGCGCACTATGTCTATTTTAGCAAATAGAGAGCGGTTAAACAAAGTTAACTTTGTATAAAAGAATGTAATCTTTATTCAAAAATAACAGACCCTAAAGGGTCTGTTATCATTCACTCAGCATCGTCTTTTTTTGTTTCGTTAACATTATCTATTTTCTTATCATTTTCCGTATTTTTCTTTGACTTATTTTGCTCTTCTTCATCATCTTTGTATATAAAAATCGCAAGAAAAACAAGTATAAAAGCACTTACCGTTACACAGATATCAGCAAAATTAAATACTGGGAAATCTATAAATTTAGCATATATAAAATCTACAACATAATTTAGTCTAATTCTATCAATAAGATTACCAATCGCACCACCTATAGTGATAACAGTAAATAATCTAAGAAGTTTCCTATCATCACGATCAATATTTTTAAAAAACAGATATCCTAAAAAAATGATCATAACAACTGAGACTCCGGCAAGAAGCATGGTATTCTTATTAAATGAGCCCCAAGCAGCACCTGTGTTTTTAATATAATATAAAACGAGATCATCACCTATTAGTTTTATCTCGTCAGAATAAGGTATCATATTCTTTACTACGAGATATTTAGTTAATTGATCTATAGCAACTAAAACTATTATCAATAGCGCTGCTAAGCTGATTCTTTTAGCCTTCATTCAATCCCTCTTTATAAAACATAAGAATAGCATCCCGATAAAGGATGCTACTCTGGATATTTCAATATGTTATAAACTATATCATTCCCTTAAAGGAACAGATTTAAAAGTCATCCATAAATGTTATATCAGCAAAAGGATCAATCCCTTCACCGCCTAAAGTCGAGCCATAGACATTTGAAGAATTACTATTCTTATTTGCCATACTCAGCTTTGTACCAGAAGTGCTTCCTGTAGAAAGACTATTTGACCCTGGAGTATCCTTAACCTTTTCAGCTGATACAAAATCAAAGTTTCTTTCTTCAGCTTCCTCTTCTTTTCTATGACCTGCCTGTGCAACAGTATTTGCTGCATTAGGATCAAAATCATTATCATCAAGTGTTCTACGAAGTTTTCTTATAAGGCTGTTAAAGTTTGCCTTATACTCAGCATATTTAGCAGTAAGATCAAGAATCTCTGCTTCCAGTTTCTCTCTTTCCTGCTTAGCTTCTTTTATAATCTCATTACCACGACTGACTGCTTCATTCTCGATTGCTTTTGCATTCTTTTCAGCATTAGTCTTGGACTCTTCGATATTCTTATCAGTTAAAAGAAGTTTCTTATTAAGCTCATCTTCTGTCGCTTTATAATGCTGTACTGTATCAGTTAAAGTAATAACTTTCTCTTTTAATTCAGCATTAGATCTATATAGCTCTCCGTAACTTTTAGATACTTCATCAAAGAATGCCTGAACATCCTTTTTATCAAATCCCAAACCAGGCTTGAATTTCTTCTGTTGAACATCAAGTGGTGTTAACATGTTGTCCCCGAACCCCCTTCTGAAATAGATATTTCAGATGTATTATCCTAAAAATGGTGATACAGAAGAACTATTTAAAATTTCTTCTCTTAAATCACCTGATACCTCTATGTTATTAGGAACGGCTATAAATATTGAAGCTGAAATAGCCTTAAGTTCGCCGCCCATTCCATAACAGGCTCCACCAATAAAATCTATAATTCTCTGAGCACTCTCAAGCTGAAGACCTTCCATATTGATCACGATTGCCTTTCCCTTCTTAAGGAAATCTGCAACAGTCTGTGCATCATCAAACTCCTGAGGCTTTATTACAAATACCTCGCTGGACTTTGCTGATTTAGGTCTTCTTTCTGAACCAGATTCAAATGACACAAGCTTATCCGATGCATTTGATGCAGGTGCCGGATTGCCAAAGCTTGCAAACCTCTTTGTTTCTTTTGGTGTATGCTCATATGTTGGCTTTGCAGTAGTTCTTGGAGCTGGTCTAGCCGCTCTTCTTACTGGAGCCACATCTTCTTCATCGTCGTCATCTTCATCGAAGATATCATCATCTTCGTCGCCTTCATAATCATCATCATCAGGAATCTTGAATAGATCAAAAAAACTCTTCCTGCCAGTTGCCATAACTATTCTCCTTTATACTGTCTTTCTCCAAATATGGCAGTACCAACACGAACCATAGTAGCTCCTTCTTCAACAGCTACAATATAGTCATTGGTCATGCCCATGGAAAGAATGGACATATCAACATTATCTATGTTTTGAGATTTTATGTCAAGTAATAATTCATGCATCCCCTTGAAGATAGGTCTGTTTTCCTCAGGATCATCAACAAAAGGAGCGATTGTCATAAGACCTCTAATATGAATATGTCTATACTTTTCAGCTATTTCTTTTATAAGAGGAACAACCTCTTCTTTACTGACACCAAACTTTGTATCCTCACCAGCATAATTAACTTCAATAAGGACATTTACATGTATGTCTCTTTTCTCAGCTTCCTTCTCTATAACCGAAGCAAGCTTTATAGAATCAACTGAATGAATAAGAACCGCTTTATTAATAATATATTTTACTTTATTAGTCTGCAGATGACCGATCTGATGGAACCTTACAGGAGTAGAAACTTCATCAAATTTTTCTCTAAGCTCCTGAGGCTTATTCTCACCAAACTCGATAACATCAATATCTATAAGCTTTTCTATATCACTAAGAGGTTTAGTCTTACTTACAGCAATAAGCGTAACCTCCTCAGGTTTTCTTCCAACCTTCTTACAAGTTTCATTAATCTTTTCCCTGACTGCGCGATAATTATCTTGTATTACTTCTCCCATTTCCTTCAAAACTCCTTACCAAATGGTCCCAAAAAACTGAATTAATATAATGTCTGATTAACAGATACCTGACTAGCATCAAGCACTATATTATCAAACTCTTTCAGATTCTCATCACTCTTTAGAATCGAGAACTCATCCTGTGTTTTTACAACATTAACCTCTATAAACTCAGCAACACCTGTATTGGCCAGATATACTCCTGTTAAAGTATCTCTATCAAGCGATAATACTGGTGATGCATCTGATTTGTCTTTACTAAGAATCTGATCCGTATCATAGAAGGTTTCTTCATCCACGTAATAATATGCATCATCTGTTTTATATACAATAAGATTAACCTTCTGATTCTTAGATGACCCTTCAGCATCTCCAGCAGAAGCATCATCTTTACTCTTCTCAAACCTTCTTACAGTAACAGACTTTGTTGAAGAATTTTCAGACTCATTTATATATTCCTTTGGAATCTTATAAACTTCCTTTTCCTGAAGAGCAGAATTAGGAACCTTAAGTCCCTCAAACTTGTTAAGAATGATCTCAATATTCAGAAATCTCTCATCGATAAAATCAACCATGTATTTCTGAAGAGGAAGAACTAAAAAGTAGGACTCATCTCTTGGCAGAATTGAGAAGCTTGAAGTAACTTCATTTGGAGAATCATTTATAGTAAATCTAAGCTTATCTTCCGCTTGGATTGCTTTAGCCTGTTCCTCTGTGATCTGACATACTATATTCCAGTTTTCATCAGAAACAATCTTAAATACTGTAGAACCTGTATCCAGAATATCTCCAGATTTAAGAGATGTTTTCTTATAATTGTTCTTGTTGAAATCATCTTCAGAAAGAGTTTCCGGTGTCTTCTTTTCATATCCATCTGTGTAGTATGTAATAACACCGCTCTCGGTAGATTTGATAGTCTGAAGTGTAGAACTAACCTTTGTTCCTCCAGCATTGATCTGCTGCATCATTACATCACTGGAAAGCTCCATAACTTTACTCTCAACCTCAGACTTGAAGTTGTATAAATTAGAAAATGTCACGTCTGAATATGACGCTTTATAAGTATCTATTGTAGATCTGATGCTGGCATAATCAGACTGAGTAAAAAGTCCATTACCATCATCGCTCTCTCCAGTAGCCTTTATGGCTGAGATAATATTTCCCGTCTCATCCACTGTACATACAGGAGCATTCTTCTTAACCTTATCACCATCGTGAACAAAGTAGATCATATATCCAGACTTTGAACATGTGATCTCAATCTCATTTCGGAGAGCTATTCCTGTGCAGGTAATATTACTGTTAATATTACTTGAACCAACCTTATAGGTAGTTATAGGCTCTTTCATAAAGGAAATGATAATACTTGCAATTACGTATATAAGAATAATAGAGAAAATGATAATTGTGGAATTAAGTCTTGCAGATCTGCTAAGTCTTATGACATTACCATTTACCCTCTTCTTTTTTTTCTGATTAGTTGTATTATTCATTGCTATCCCTTTATTGAGTGAGATTAAACATTATACCTATCTTATCATACAGGTCATCCTGTGATACTGAATCCGCCACAAATATAGAATAAGAACTTCCATCTATTGTAACATTTAACGCAAGTATATTTCCGGCCGCCTTTGTAGTTCCTGTTTTCCAGGAATCCATAGTTATATTGGAAGGCAGCTTGTAATTACCTGCAAGAAACTGATTGGTCGGAGTTATATCATCCTCAAGAACCTGTCCGTCAGCTGTCGTATAAGAATATGTAAATGAATTATATGAATCAATCTCACGGATTATCTCATACTTCTCAGATTCCTCTAAGATAAGATACATATCATATGCAGTAATATAATGATTGTCATCATGAAGACCATGTGGATTAACAAAATGTGATCCCGTGGCACCAATCTGATAAGCTTTCTGATTCATTCTTTCGCAGAAGGCAGATTCGCTTCCACTCACATGCTCTGCAAGAATTACAGCGAAATCATTATACGACTTCATAAGAAGTCCATACAGAAGATTTCTAACTGTAATAGTGTAACCAGCTTTTAGCTGACTTACAAGAGCACCTTCCTCAGTAATCTGAGTATCATGAGTCAGAGTGATCTGATCATCAAGACTTATCTCTCCGTTATATAATGCATCGCAAACAACTATAGCAGTCATAAGCTTAGTTGTACTTGCCGGATAAATTCTTTTAAGTGAGTTATAAGAAACTATAGCCTCATGTGTTTCATTATTTACAAGAAGCGCTGCATAAGTGTCAGCAGTAAAATTATCAGGAGACACATCTGCACAGTCAGGAATAACAGCATATTCTGACTGATAACCACCATAGGATATGGTGTGCAGGCTTGGACTTAATGAAACTTCATTAATAGTTTCCATGTCATAATGAGAATCATAATTCACATTTTTGACAATAAAAAAGGTAACGCTTCCTATAGCAAGAAGCATTAACAGTATGTAATAGATAATAGCTTTACCCATTCGTATATCCTTTTAATTTTTATAGAGACTTCTCCAGTCAAGATCTCCTCTTTCAAGAGCCTTGATAAGAAGCTCTGCAGTAGCCAGATTAGAAGCTAGAGGAATATTATATATATCACATAATGTAGATATCTTATTGAAATCGTTATTATGTGGCTGGCTCATACTGTTCTCTCTTAAGAAGATAACCATATCCATCTGATTACTCTCTATCTGAGTAGCTATCTGCTCAACACCACCAAGATGACCAGCAAGGAACTTATGAACATTAACACCAGATGCCTCTTCAACAAGACGACCTGTAGTCGCTGTAGAATATACATCATGTCTTTCAAGTATTCCGCGGTATGCTATGCAGAAGTTCTGCATAAGCTTCTTTTTAGGATCGTGAGCTATTAGTACAATATTCACCGTAAGACCTCCAACATCTATTTTAATACTTTCTTTTTTGCAAACTTATATTTAATACGATACCAATTCCAATAGCTGAACTCATAAGTGATGTAAGTCCATAACTGATGAAAGGAAGTGGGATTCCTGTATTAGGCAGTACTCTTGTGGCAACACCAATATTGATAAAAGACTGATAACCAATAAGTGCAGCCATTCCTACAGATATCAGCTTGCCAACATCGTCTCTGGCCTGCCTTCCTGCTCTAATACATTGTAACACTATAAGCAAAATAATTCCAATTATTATTACACTACCGAAAAAGCCAAATGCTTCTCCAACTGCAGAGAAGATAAAATCCGTCTGCTGCTCAGAAATCAGATTCGTATCACCTGTATTTGCCTCGCCTTTTTTGCCAAGACCCTTACCCATAAGCTGGCCAGAACCTATAGCCATAACAGAGTTTTCCTGCTGTCTTGACTCATCCTCATACTCAGATGGATATATAAAGGACATGATACGTTTTACCTGATGCTCATAGAGAAGTTTCTGATCATCTCTCTGAATATACCAAAGGAAAACACTTACAAGAGGTATAAGAATAAGAAGTGCTATACCTATTATCTTATAACTAAGACCTGACAGATAGAAAAGAGTCAGGACAACCATTGTAAGACAGATAAGTGTTGAAAGGTCAGGCTCCTGATAAATAAGGAATGAAGGAATAGCCCAGAAAAAGACAAATCCCATAATTCCTCTAAGGCTGTTAACCTTTTCATCATCCATAAGCTTACTTAGATAAGCAGCAAAGAAAATGATCATGATTGTCTTTGTAAGCTCAGAAGGCTGGAATCTGATACCCGCAATTGTAAACCATCTTGTAGCAGAGTTAACTGTAGATCCAGCAATAAGAACCAGAACAAGCAAAACAACACTAAAGAAATAAAGAGGTATATATAGTCTCGATATCAAATGGTAATCAATCACAGATAACGTAAGCATAATTACGATAGAAACCGCAACACCGACTGCCTGCTTTACTGTAAATTCATCATCAACGCTGTTAATAATGAATACTCCGAGTACCATAAGAGCAATAACCAAGAACAACAATATGAAATTATAATTCTTAAAATTATATTTCTTAAACAATTTAATCTCCTACTACACCACCATCATCAGTGAATGTGGCATCATTAAGTGCTTCTTTATCATACATATATGCATAGATGAATCCAGTCAGATCCGCCGCATTAGATGAAGCGTATCCATTTGGAATTACAGTAGTAACTGAAACCTCAGGCGCGGTATATGGCGCGTATGAAATAAAGAGCGCATGCGCCGGCCTGTCTTCACCTTCCTGAGCGGTTCCTGTTTTACCAGCAATCTGTACATTAACAGAATTAAGAAGCTTATTATCTTTAAGGTCGTCAGTAACAACCAATCGCATACCAGTATGCACCTGATTCCAGAGAGCACTATCGATATTTACCTGAGATGCGATGGTATGATTAGATGTTCTGACTACATTTCCTTCATAATCCGTTATCTTATTCATTAGAGACAGATTATAGCAGGTACCACCATTTGCAATAGTTGTAACATAACGAGACAGCTGAACCGGAGCATAGTTATGAGTACCCTGTCCGATAGCACTAGTAACAGCATCGTTATTAGAAAACTTAGGTGCTATCTCTTCTATCTCTATTCCAGACTTTTCAGTAAGTCCGAACATACTAGCATATTTCTTAAGACTTGCAAGGCCCTCATCATCCACATATGAGCCAGATCTTGTAGCAAGTCTGTATCCAACCGTAAAGAAGAAATAATTACATGAAATGTCTATGGCAGTTGGAATACCAATAGAACCATGAGTCAGATGATAATCTCTATAAATCCAGCACTTAGGTTTTGTATATACATCCTCAAAAACACCAAGGTCGGTAATATACTCATCTATACCGAGAACTCCTTCAGATACACCAGCTACAGCAGAAATAGGTTTAAATGTTGAACCAGGAGCGGTTCTCATCATGGTAGCTCTGTTATATAGAGGATTCGTATGATCCTCAAGAAGTGATGCATAATAATCTGGATCAACATAGTTAGTCAGATAGTTATTATCATAGCTAGGATAACTTACCATAGCTCTGACTTCACCAGTATTTACATCCGTAACAACAACAGCACCTGAACAAGGTGTAAGTGCAAGCATTGCTGGAGTAATTTCAAGAGATGTAAGCTTTGCCATAATAAATCCATAAGGAGTCATGGCACCAGATCTAAATGCAGTAAGCTCTACATCACCTTCTTCAGTAAGTACGCCCTGATCATAAAGAAGCTCTATAACATCATAACTTGAAAGGCTTCCCTCTCTGATCATATTTCTTATAACACGGTTATTGAAATCCTCATCATCCTGAAGATATTCGATAATATAGTCGATGAGCATACTATAGATTTCATCAGAATCATAGTATTTGTCATCTTCTTCAATAGAAGTAATATCTATAGCTTCAACACTAATAAGATATCTCAAGAAATCCTGAAGTGAAGTTTCATCATTTGTATAAGCAAGGAACTTCTTTGAATTCTGATTAACCTTACCTACATCATAGATACCTTGAGCACTAAGCATCTCACATATATATTCACAGTAGTCCTTATATTCTGTATCCAGATTCTCAAGTTCAACTGGATTATCAGTAAGGAGTCCCTCCATAGTTTCAAGAGTATAAGCCTGTCTTGTTGTAAAGTTTGAATAAACCTGCTGCTCAAGTTCTGTAGCATCAGGACCATTCATATGTGAAAGCTTCAGCTGATTATTACTAAAGAATGCGGCATACACATCAGTAATAGGAATGATCTTCTCTTTATTACCTTCCGCGGCATAAGCGATATTATGAATCTTAGACATGAGAATAGATGCGATTTCCTTCTCGAGCATATCATAACAATACTTCTGAAGATCTGAATCAATGGTAAGGTAGATATCATTTCCTGCTATAGAAGGTGTATCACTTGTTACTTCCAGGACTTTACCAAGATTATCTACAAAAAGAACCTGTTCACCATCAGTACCATGAAGGTCTGTTTCAAACACCCTTTCAATACCTGATTTTCCAACGACATCAGAACTATTATACTTATTTTCACCCAACTCATCATTGAGCATATCTATATCTTCCTGAGATGCTTTACCAACATATCCAATGATATGTGAAAAATACTTGGCATCATTATAGACACGGCTTGATTCAATAAGAATATCCATGCCAAGAAGATTATCTTTATTTTCAGTGATCGCAGCTCGGCTCTTTTCTGATATATTATGAGCAATCTCTACAGGAACATACTGCTGGAAACGGTTCAGCCACAGATTATATCTGCAGGCAAGGATCTTCATAGCAGTCTCATCGTCATAATCACTGCTTATTTCAAAAAGTTTCTTCAGATAATCTACAACCTCTTTAGGTTTAGCATTAAGCTGCTCGTCAGTAAGATCATCTACTGTATCAGCCGCATAAACATCCTTAAGGAAGTTCTTTAATACCTGGCCTTCAACATTATAGGAATACTTACCGTCTTTATAGTCTATTCTGAAAGAAGAATCGATGTCATCTCCATTTGACTGTAAGATTCCAAGTGTATTTGCAATAATACGATTCTTAAGAACATTTTCAGATATATTCATATTCTCAGCATCTATAGGGAGCTGATTACTATTTCCAAATGTAAGCGTATAAGCAATCTTGTTATAAGCAAGAAGATTACCGTTTACATCGTATATATTTCCACGAATAGAATTAACTGTAAGTGTTTTCTCTGACTTAACCTCAAAGCTCTTTGAATAATCTTCACCCTGTTCAATCTGAAGAGTAAAGAGTCGGTTAATAAGAATAGTAAAAAGCACCAAAATAAGGAGTGTTACCGGGAACACTCTGCTCTTGATATATTCTAAAGTGATTTCCTTAAAGGATATAAAAAGATCCTTAAGCAATCTCATTTTTCTCTACCCTCTTCTTTATAGCCTTATTGATTCGAACATATATTCTATAGATAACAATTGTCGCAATAACAGTTGAAAGAATATGTGGCAGGAATATATGTACAAAATAAAAGCTAAGATTAGTTCTATTACGAAGCAAAAATGCAGCAACGTATGTTATAAAATCAAATACAGTTTCGTCCACAATAATAATGAAAACGGGCATCATAACATCCTCCATAAGGTATTGCTTATGGAAGGCACCGTTAAGATATCCGATTATCATAAATAGAAAGCAATATGGACCAATCAGAGTACCAAAAAAGATATCATACAGAAAGCCCGAAACAAAGCCTGTTAGAAGTCCTTCTCTTCTACCTCTCATAATTCCGAAAGACATGGTAACGATCAGAAGCAGATTAGGTGCTATACCACGAACATTATGAAAGGAAAAAAGTACACTCTGTAAAAGAAATGAAATTATTATAAGTAATAATATAACAAACGATCTACGCATTAGTAGTTCACTTCCTGTTTACGATCAAGAATAACAAGTACATCCTTGATATCATTAAAATTAACAGTCGGAATGATATGTGCCGTCTGAGTAAGATTATTGGAATCCTGTTCTACACTGGTAACATACCCTATGGTAATACCATAAAGATATCTATCCGATACACTGGAGGTAATAATCTTATCACCTTCAGATACGATAGCATTTTTATCTATATCAGTTGCAAGAAGGTAACCAGCATCCATTGTCTGAATACTTCCCTCGATATTGCAGAGATTACCTGCTGTACCTATCTCACCTGTAACATTTGCTCTATCATCAATGATAGCTCTGACCTTTGCATAATCATCATAGGATTCAACAACAATACCAAGAAGACCGTCATCACAGATAACATTACAGCCCTCATAAACCTCATCGTTGAGTCCCTTATTTATATAGAACTCATTAAACCAACCAGAAGAATTAACAGAAAATACTCTGGCTGCAGTCTTTCTATATTCAGGATAAAGTTCGTCAAGATCATACAGATCTCTAAGCGTCTGCAATTCAGCGAGCTCAGCTTCATTTTTTCCAATTTCATTCTGAAGATCTGTTACCTGACCACGAAGTTCTGTATTTTCATCTTTAAGTTCTTTAATATCACCAAATACAGCCACTTTTTCTTCAACCCAGTCACCGATATCATTTACGCCCTCCTGGAGCGGAGTGATAACTCCACCGGTTATTTCTCTAACTGGTTTAAGCACTTCAGGAAAAAACGCTGATACAATGGTCAGCGCTATACAAATAACTGAAAGTGCAATCAGAAGATATTTAGGACTTAAATCTTTTTTATAATTGAATTTCATATCAATCCTTCTTCATTCATACTGTAATAAGTTCCATTTCCTATTATTATATGATCCAGTAGCGGAATATGCATCTCATCGCCCAGAGCTTTGATCTGTTTGGTTACAGTAACATCTTCTACACTTGGACTTGGATCACCGGACGGGTGATTATGTATTATTACAATATTTGCAGCATCTGCTCTCAGGGCTTCTTTAAAAAGCTCTCTTGTCGAAAGAATACACCTATCAATACTACCTTCTGAAAGCAAAACCTTCTTTATAATGTTATTAGATGTAGTATTAAATAGAGCATACACTCTCTCCTTTGTCTGATACCTAACCTCTTCCATAAAGAAATCAGCAACAGAACTTGGAGAATTAAGTGAAAGAGCTTTTTCAGTCCTTTCAGATGCGATTCTTTTAGATATTTCAGTTAGGGCAATTATCTGACTTGCCTTAACCTTTCCTACTCCAGGGATCTGAATCAGGTCATTAAAATATCTGTAATTTAATCCTGAAAGCCCCTTATATATAGGATGATCATTAAGTATGATCTGCGAAAGCTCTATAACACTTTGTTCACTACTTCCCGTACGAAGAATTATAGCTAAGAGTTCCGCGTCAGACAAAACATAAGGACCATGAATTAGCAGCTTTTCTACTGGTTTTTCATGTTCTGCCATATCTTTGATTTTGTTTTTATTCATATATAACACCAATAGTCAGGGGACTTTCTTGGTGAATGAACAACGCTTATGTTAACATATAGCAGGTATTTTAGAAAGGTTTTTTTCTACTATTTTCTGGAGGGACATCATAATACCAAACTTTGCATGCTGGTATGTAAGTCCTCCCTGGAAATACACTGCATAAGGTTCTTTAATAGGCGCATCTGCTGATAATTCTATAGATGCACCAGAGATAAATGCACCTGCCGCCATGATTACATCCGAATCATAACCAGGCATAGCCCAAGGTACAGGCTTTACATAGCTGTCTACTGGAGCAGCTGCCTGAATACCTTCGCAGAAAGCTTCAATAAGTTCAGGACTTCCAAGAGTTACAGCCTCAATTATATCGTAACGTTCCTCAGTAGAATCAGGAATAGCTGTAAAGCCAAGGCCTTCATATACATTTGCAGCAAAGATTGCACCCTTTAAAGCAGAAGCTGTAACTGTTGGTGCAAGGAAAAGCCCTTGCGCAAACTGAGCTGTAAGACCAAGTGATGCTCCAACTTCCTTCTCAATTCCAGGAGTGATAAGTCTGGCCGCACAGTTTTCAATACATTCCTTAGTTCCGCAGATATATCCACCTATAGGAGCAAGACCACCACCAATATTCTTAATCAGGGAACCAACAACCATGTCAGCCCCTACATCAGAAGGCTCTGTAGTCTCAACAAACTCACCATAGCAATTATCTACCATAACAAGTATATGTTTTCCTGTCTCTTCCTCTATCTTTCTGATAAAGCTTATAGCGTCACCAATCTGTTCTACAGAAAGAGAAGGTCTTGTATCATAACCCTTAGATCTCTGAATCTCAATCAGCCTAGTTTTATCATTTATTGCCCTCTTAATGCCATCATAATCCCAGGAGCCATCAGGAAGTAGACCAACCTCCGAATATGTAATACCAAACTCAACAAGACTTCCCTTTTCAGGTCTTATACCTATAACTCCCTGAAGTGTGTCATATACAGGTCCTGCTATAGAGAGTATCTCATCTCCAGGGCGAAGATTTCCAGCCAGAGCTATAGTAAGCGCATGGGTTCCGCAGGTAATCTGCTGACGAACCAACGCATCTTCAGTATGAAAAATCTCTGCATAAATCTTTTCCAGAGTATCTCTACCACTATCATTATATCCATAGCCAGTGGTTCCCTTAAGATGTTCCTCGGCGAGACGACATTTGGCCATAGCCTGCTGAACCTTGATCTGATTTATCTCAGCTATCTTATCAATCTTTGCGAATCTATCAACAAGTTTTTCTTCAATATTAGCACAGTAATCATAAACATCCTCTGCGATTCCTGTACTTAGATAATATTCTTTTAAATTCTTTGCTATATCACTCATTTTTTCACCATTTCTATATTGTTTTCATTATATATTCAAGGATATTCTCGTCCGTTTCCACCGGTTCTAAGGTATATCCTTCTGAGAACACATCTCTATCCAGCCAGATTACATCCTTTTCTCTTCTGAACCATGTCATCTGTCTCTTAGCAAAATGTCTTGTATTAAGCTTAATCTGTTCGAAAGCATCCTCAAGAATTTGTTCAGCAATATCTCTATCTGGCTTTTCCTCGTCAATCCTGTCGAGAGCACTATAAAGTTCTTTATATCCTATGGCTTGCATGGAATTCATATCCATAGTACAGCCAGACGCTCTAAGATTCATAACTTCTTCAAGAAGGCCAGCTTCTTTCATAAGATCAACCCTCTTATTTATTCTGCTATATAACCTTTCTCTATTCATAGAAAGAACAAAGTAAGACGAATCATATACAGATTCTTTTACTCTCTCCTCAGCATTATGTTCAGAGATTGGCCTTCCATGAATATGATAATACTCAAGTGCTCTTATAACCTTTCGGTGATTATTCTTATGAATCACCTGAGTTGATGCAGGATCAACATCCTTTAACTTTTCATAAAGTGAATCTATATCTCCAGTTTTTTCCAGATACTCTTCAAGTTCATGTCTATAAGAATGGTCATTTTCCGAAGACTCTTCATCACTGAAATTAACATCATAAAGCAAAGCCTGAATATAAAAACCTGTTCCACCAGCAACTATAGGAATATGCCCCCTGGCTGTTATCTCATCAACAAGACGTTTTGCTTTCGTCTGAAAAACTGTAACGTCAAATGGAAATGAAGGATCATAACAATCTATAAGATGATGTGGAACCCCTTGCATCTCTTCCTTAGTTATCTTCGCACTTCCAATATCAAGACCTTTATATACCTGGATACTATCAGCAGAGATAATCTCTCCATTTATCCTTTTAGCAAGATTTATGGAGAGATCCGTCTTTCCTACAGCAGTAGGTCCTGTAAGCACTATTAATTTTTTCTTTTTATTATCTTCCATTAATGAATAATGTATATCCTATATTTAATCAACAATTCGTTTAAACTTTTTATCAATATCCTGTTTTGTCATCTTTATCAGAGTTGGTCTTCCGTGAGGACAAGTATAAGGATCCTTAAGCTTCATAAGTTTCTCAATAAGATCACGGACTTCAAATTCAGAAATCTCCTGATTACCTTTTATCGCAGCCTTGCATCCCATAGTAGCAAGCTTTCTAACAAAGATATCCTCTGTTACCTCCTTAACTCCATCCGAAAGATAAGAGATAAGTTCATTAAAGACTTCTCTTCCATCAAGACCAATAAGATTAGCTGGCATAGCAGAAAGTTTAACTTCATTACCACCAAACTCTTCTATCTCAAAACCAAATGTTTTTAAATAATCAACATTTTCAAGAACAGCCTGTTTTTCAGCGTTAGTAAGAGTCACAACTTCTGGAGGATACATAGTTTGGCTATGTATTTTTCTTTCTTTAAACTCAGCAAGAAAGGTTTCATAATTTACCTTTTCATGAGCAGCATGCTGATCCATAAGATAGATAGCACCATCATATTCAGTAATCCAATATGTTTTAAACACCTGACCTATGATCTTATGATGTCCCTTAGCTTCTTCTGAAAGAAATCTAGTTTCAGAAAGCTCCTGCTGTTCATAAGAAACCTTAGGTTCTTTTTCTTTAGATTCTTTATCCTTACTTACAGTATTCAGACTTTCAAGATAGTCCTTTGGAAGAAGACTTTCTAAGATAGAAAAGCTACCCTTAGCAGTGCTATTTGAAGAAGAATCTCTAGTAAACGAACTGGTATGAGAATCTCTTACTTCATCTTTAAACTCAGGCTTCTTATATTCGTGAGATTCAAACTCCTGTTTCTTAGGTACTTCCTTAACAGGATTCTCAGCAATATATGATTCTTCTGTTTTATTTTCCTCAACCTTAGAAGCTTCCATATTGGTATATTCAAACTTGGACTCGTCTATATTTGTAGATTCAAGCTTTGCATCTTCTTCATTTCGAGTTTCAAGCTTAGATTCTTCTACTTTGGCTGGAGCCACATAAGTTTGAGTATCTTTAATCTTAGAAAAATCAGGACGAGCTATATAATCTTTCTCAGATTCAGGAATCATTTCCTTATCAGTAAGTGCATCCTTAACAGCATGAAATACCGCATGGAAAAGAGCCTTTTCATCATCAAATCTAAATTCACGCTTTGCTGGATGAACATTTACATCAACCATGTAAGGTGGAAGCTCAATAAATAATGCGGTATAAGGAAACTTATGCTGCATAATATGAGTCTTATATGCTTCCTCAATAGCTCTATTAACTACCGGACTCTTTATAAATCTGCTATTAACAAAGTAATTCTCAAAACCTCTGTTTCCTTTAGAAAGAAATGGCTTTCCAATATATCCGCCAATCTTGATATTCTCATCTTCATAATTAACATCAAGAAGAGCTCTGGCAATCTCCTTACCATATAGAGAATATATAGTCTCACGAAGTCTGCCATCTCCCTGAGTATCAATAATAGTCTTTCCACCAGATATAAGCTTAATCGCAACATCAGGATTAGAAAGAGCTATATGAGTCATCATATCATTTATATACGAGCCCTCTGTCATGTTGGTCTTCAGGAATTTAAGTCTGGCAGGAGTATTGAAGAATATTTCTCGAGAAATAATTGTTGTTCCATCAGGAGCACCAATACTTGTCATCTCCAGTTCCTTACCACCTTCAATAACATATCTTGTTCCTGTTAATGATTCATGAGTCTTTGTTATCATTTCAACCTTGGATACCGCTGAAATAGTTGATAAAGCTTCACCTCTAAATCCTAGTGAGGATATAGCAAGAAGATCATCAACATTATCAAGCTTACTAGTTGCATGACTCATAAATGCTTTTCTGACATCAGATTCTTCAATACCATCACCGTTATCAGTGACCCTTATCATACTGGTGCCACCATCAGTTATCTCAACTGTGATTCTGGTCGCACCAGCATCGATAGAATTCTCCACAAGTTCCTTTACGATAGATGCAGGTCGTTCGATAACCTCACCAGCAGCTATCTTATCAATTGTATGTTGATCAAGTACTTTAATCATGTCTTTTAACCTTTAAGAAATATATTAATTGAGTCGCTCCTTTAACTCCTGAAGATATAGCAGTGCCTTAACAGGAGTCATGTTATCAAGATCCATATTCTTAAGTTCACTTGTTATATTCATTTCCTCTGTAGAAGCAAAGAGAGAAAGCTGTCCAGGAGTATCCTTCTTGCTTTCCTTATGGGAAGTTATTACCTTAATATCTTTTGCTTTACCTGTGATATCCTCTTCACTAAGTATAGCTGCAATCTCCTTAGCTCTATCAGTTACAACAGATGGAACACCAGCAAGACGTGCAACCTCAATACCATAAGATCTGTCGGCACCGCCTCTGATAATCTTTCTAAGGAATACAAGACTGTCACCTTCATGCTGAATAGCTATAGAATAATTATTTACTGATGAGAGCTTATCCTCAAGATCAGTAAGCTCATGATAATGGGTCGCAAAAAGAGTCTTTGCACCAACCGCATCCTTATCAGCTATATATTCCACAACAGCCCATGCAATAGAAAGACCATCAAATGTTGAAGTACCACGGCCTATCTCATCCATGATGATAAGCGAATCCTTTGTAGCATTTCGAAGAATATTGGCAACTTCGCTCATTTCCACCATAAATGTAGACTGTCCCTGAGCAAGATCATCACTTGCACCTACTCTTGTAAATATCCTGTCAGATATAGAAATACTTGCACTATCTGCAGGGACAAATGAACCAATCTGAGCCATCAACGCTATAAGAGCCGTCTGTCTCATATATGTAGATTTACCAGCCATATTAGGTCCGGTAATTATCATAATCCTGTTACCCTGTTCATCCAGATAAGTATCATTTGGGATGAAATCAGAATTATTCATTATCTTTTCAATAACCGGATGACGGCCATTCTTTATATCAATAATTCCATCATCTGTGATGCCAGGTCTAACATAATTTGCTCTTACTGCAACAACAGATAAAGAAGCAAAAACATCAGCAAGTGCTATGTAATCAGCAGTCTTCTGAACTCTGATTATTTCAGCCGATAATTCATCACGAAGCTTTACAAATTCATCATATTCAAGACCATACAGGTTTTCTTCCGCACTAAGAATATCACTGGAAAGACGAGATAATTCATCTGTAGTAAATCTCTCAGCATTAGAAAGAGTCTGCTTTCTGATAAAGTAATCAGGAACCAGATTCTTGTATGAATTAGTAACCTCAAAGAAATAACCAAATACACGGTTAAACTTTATTCTAAGGTTCTTTATACCTGTCTTTTCTTTTTCCTTTTCTTCCATCTCAGCAAGGATGGATTTAGCATTTAACTTCTTATCTCGATAATCATCAATCACAGGATTATATCCTGATTTAAAGATACCACCTTCTCTAACCGTAATAGGTGCATCCTCATCTATAGCACTATCAATAAGAGCATATATATCCTGAAGAGTATCCATCTTTTCATACATCTCATCGAAAAGACGTCCACTAAATTCTTTAAATAGATTCTTTATATCAGGAAGATACATAAGAGATGTCTTAAAACTAAGAAGGTCTCTTGGGTTAGCAGTCTTCATAGAGATACGAGTCATAAGTCGTTCCATATCATATATAGAACCAAGATATTCTCTCATCTCATCGCGGTTCATGATTCCGACATTTAGAGACTCGATAGCATCAAGTCTATCCTCAATAAGAGATATATCCATAAGAGGTGCTTCAATAAAGCTTCGTAGCTTACGAGCTCCCATAGCAGTCTTTGTCTTATCAAGAACCCAAAGAAGTGAGCCATATCTCATACCATCACGCATAGTCTCAGTAAGTTCAAGATTACGCTTGGTTGATGAATCTATGATCATGAAATTATCAGCAAAATATAATCTCAGGTGGTTAATCTGTCCAAGAGAACTCATCTGTGTATCATAAAGATAAGTAATAAGTGCTCCTGAAGAACAAACAATCTCAGGATAATCCTTAAGACCAAGTCCTTCCACACCTTGAACATTAAACTGACTTTCAAGAATAGTTTTTGATGCTTCGAATTGATATTTTTTCTCCGCAACCTTGCTCTCTGTTATGCCCATTTTGTCGAGCAAATCATTGTAGGTTAACATAACTTTTTTATCGTTAACCCATCCTGCATTATCACTTACAATTATCTCTTTAGGCTGATATCTAACAATCTCATCAATGATTTTTGAAGGGGTATTCAGACTTGTACAATCAAATTCTCCAGTTGAAATATCAGATACAGATAATCCATAAACTGTACCTCCCTGTTTTTCAGCACGAGGAAGTTCTGATATGCACATGATATACTTGTTCTTATCGTCTGTAAGACTACCCTCTCCCATACTGGTACCAGGAGTTACAATACGAATAACCTTACGTTCAACAAGCCCCTTAGCAAGTTTAGGATCCTGAACCTGTTCACAGATGGCAACCTTATGACCATTCTCAATAAGCTTACCAATATAAACTTCTGCAGCATGATAAGGGATTCCACACATTGGAGCCCTCTCTTCCATACCACAGTCTTTACCTGTTAGAGTTAATTCAAGTTCTCTTGAAACATTTTCTGCATCCTCAAAAAACATTTCATAAAAATCACCCAGCCTATAAAAAAGTATAGAGTCTGGGTTTTCATCCTTTGTAGCAAGATAATGCTGCATCATAGGAGATAATTTAGTTCTATCAATAGTGCTTGAATCCATTAGTAAGTCCTTAATCTTAGATTTATAATGAGTGTCCCAGGTAATAGAAGCCTTTAGCCTCATCTAGTTTTACATCAATAAATGTTCCAACCAGTTCTGGTTCTCCTGGGAAGTGAACCAATATATTATTATCCATACGGCCTGTAACATATCCATCCATATGGTCATTTACACTTTCAACTAATACATTTTTAACCTGACCTTCAAAACGACTGGAAGCTTCAGCAGATACTTTTCTTACTTCCTCAAGAACCCTCTCAAAGTTCTTATCTACTACTTCTGGAGGAAGCTGTTCCATCTTAGCAGCTGGGGTTCCAGATCTTATAGAATAAATAAATGTAAAGGCCTGATCATACTTTGCATATCTTATAACATCTAATGTATCTTCAATATCCTCTTCAGTTTCACCAGGGAATCCAACCATAATATCAGTTGTAAGTGATACATCAGGAAGTTTAGCTCTAATCTTATCTACAAGAGCAAGATAATCTTCTTTTGTATATCTACGATTCATAGCTTTAAGAATTCTAGATGAACCAGCCTGAACAGGAAGATGTATATGTCTTGCAATCTTTGGATTTTCAGCAATAACATCCAGAAGTTTATCAGACAGATCCTTTGGATGACTGGTCATAAAACGAATTCTTTTAAGTCCTTCAATCTTTGCCACATCATTAAGAAGATCAGGAAAATCATAATCAGGATTTTCTTTTATTATATCGCTTTCATCAAGGAAATTAATTCCATATGAATTAACATTCTGACCAAGAAGCATTATCTCAACACAGCCATCATCAACTAGTCTATTAACCTCTGAAAGGATATCCTCTGGTGTTCTGCTTCTTTCTCTACCTCTAACATACGGAACAATACAATAAGTACAGAAGTTATTACACCCATACATAATATTTACACCAGACTTGAAACTGTACTTTCTCTTTTCTGGAAGATTTTCCACATGAGTCTCTGGAACATCAAGTACTTCGACAACTGTTTTCTTATCTGTTTCTGTAAGCTTATAGAACAGAAGTTCAGCAAGTTTATAGAAATTAAATGTTCCAAAGATAAGATCTACAAAGCTGTAACTGGACTTTATATAATCTACAACGCTCTGCTGCTGCATCATACAGCCACAGATACCAATAAGCATGTTCTTATTAGATTCTTTTCTCTTCTTAAGAGAGCCAAGATGTCCATAAAGCTTTTGATTAGCATTTTCTCTTACTGTGCAAGTATTAAATATAATAAAATCTGCTTCTTTCTCTGTATCAACCTCTTCAAATCCGATACGAGAAAGAATACCTATCAGTTTTTCAGAATCATGGGCATTCATCTGACAGCCAAAGGTCTCAACATGAAAAGTTGGACGATGTCCATCTGTAATTATCATTTCTTCTATAAGATCATGACATCTGTCCATAAAGAACTCCTGACGAGCAGGTTCTACTAATGGTGCAGACTGTATAATATCCTGATTCAATATATGTGTATCTTTAATATCCATCAATTTTTCCTTTAACAAATTATTTTATAGACTCTCAACTTCCTTCATCCAGAGAGCAATTGAAGCATCACTTGGCATTCTAAGATCACCTCTAGGTGACATAGAAACACTACCAACCTTTACACCATCAGGCATACAGCTTCTCTTAAACTGCTGACTGAAAAGTCTTCTATAATACATGGTCATCCACTTCTTGATTTCTTCCTCAGAATAATCATCTTTAAATGCTTTCTTAGCTAGGAAGAATATCTTTGTAGGTGTATATCCATATCGAAGACTATAATAAATAAAGAAGTCATGAAGCTCATATGGACCTACTTTTTCCTCTGTCTTCTGAGAAATGTTACCTTCTTCATCAGGAGGAAGAAGTTCTGGACTGATAGGGGTATCCAGAATATCAGTAAGCACATTCTTAGCTTCTGGGAAGATATCATTTTCCACTACACTGTCGATCATCCATCTTACAAGAGTTTTAGGTATACTTCCATTAACGCCGTACATACTCATCTGGTCGCCATTATAAGTACACCAGCCAAGAGCAAGTTCTGAAAGATCACCAGTACCAACTACAAGACCTCCGATCTTATTGGCATAATCCATAAGCACCTGAGTTCTTTCTCTTGCCTGAGTATTTTCATAAGTCACATCCTTTGCCTCAAGATCATGTCCCAGATCCTTAAGGTGCTGAATACAAGCATCCTTAATATTTATAACTAATGGCTCAGCTCCAAGAGCTTTAATAAGTTCAAGAGAATTATTATATGTTCTGTCAGATGTACCAAAGGCAGGCATAGTAATTGCTATAAGATCACTTGGTTCTCTTCCAAGCTTTGCAAGAGCCTGAGCAGCAACAAGAAGTGTAAGGGTTGAATCCATACCTCCTGACACACCAACAACCGGTTTTGAGCCTGTAAGGCTGAGTCTTCTTGCGAGACCACCAACCTGCATTTCAAATATCTCATTACATCTCTTAATTCTCTTAACCTTTGTTCCAGGGATAAATGGCTTCTTAGAGGCGATAATGTATTCACCATCTGATGAAGGTAAGTCAATATCAGAAACAAAAAGCGTTGTTAGCTTACTGATTTCCTTTCTAAACTTATATGCTGCATCAGAAAATGTTGTAGAAACCTTTCTATCATGACGAATCTTTCCAAGATCCATATCAGCTATAAGAAGATAATCAGTAGCAATAAAGTCCTTATTCTCATTGATCACTGCACCATTTTCAGCAAGTAAAGAATGACCAGAGAATATAAGATCCTGAGTTGATTCATCAGCACCAGCTGATACATATAGATATTCAGCATGAAGAGCTGCAGACTGATGCTTAACAAGACTCTTTCTATATTCTCTCTTAGCAATAGTTTCATTGCTGGCTGAAATATTAACAATAAGTTCGGCTCCACCAAGGGCAAAAATATTTGAAGGAGCTATTGGAGCCCAGAGATCCTCACATATCTCTACTGCAAACTTAATCTTTCCGTTAATATCATAGATTATATTATTACCAACAGGGATTTCATAATCCTCTATATCGAAACTAAGTTCTATACCAAGCTCAGAGAAGCTAAGAGATGATTTACTAAGTGTATCAGCTGATGCAAACCATCTCTTCTCATAAAACTCACTATGGTTCGGAATAAATGTCTTCACTGAAATACCCAGAATACGAGTATTCATTATTACAAACGCAGTATTATAAAGTCTGTTATCAAGTAAAAGCGGAGCACCTACAACAATGACCTCTTCTCTATCCACTGTACTATCAATGATACGACCTAAGGCTTCATTAACTCCTGACATAAGCGTATCCTGGAAAAAGAGATCCTGACAGCAATATCCAGTAACAGCAAGTTCAGGAAATGCTATGATAGACGCATCATAATCATAAGCCTCTGAAAGCTTTTCAAGAATCTTATCTGTATTATATTCTGTATCACCTACAAAAACCTTAGGCACACAGGCAGCAACTCTATAAAAATCAAACATACTTTTCCTCCCTAACGTGACTTTATATCTTTATTTATCCCTTCAAGATATGGAACCAAAGCAGGTCCATCTGGTTTTAAGAAATAATCATCATCAAGTTCTATATATTTAAAGTTCTTGGCATGACCTTCTTTAACTCGTTCTATATAAGTTTTTAGCTCAGAAAAACGAAGATAATATATATCATTTCGCTCTGTAAAAAGAATTAGAATAAAGGAAAGACCACCCTGTTTTTCAAACTCTTCCATAAACTTATATTGATGATCATGGATATTCTGAAGCGAGAAGGTATCTGTCTTACATTCTTTAGCATCAAAGCATACCGGAATTTCTTGAACCACACCTATATAATCAACGGTTGAATCCTTTTCAAAGTACGCTTCAGTTATCAGCTTTCTTTCAGAATCAAACTTAAGTGGCGTAATAGGTGTAGGAATCTTCTGAACCAGAGAAAGTCCAGCATTTCTATAATATTCATTTGTGGAATTAATAAGACTTTCAAAGGCGGAACCTCTAAGTCCTCTCGTTTTCCATGTAGCCATATATTTACCTTTAGTCTAAACTCTATCCATTTATCACAAACTGAAAAGCCTTTGGAGGCTTTGCAGAAAACGTCTTTCCTGAAAGGTTATCATAATCATCAGTAAAAACATCATTATCAAGACTATCTTTCAAAGGAAATGTAATCTCATAAGCAAAAAGCATCTGCGAGTTTATCTTGTGACTTTCTTTAAACTTCTTATTCACTGACTTATCACCATACTTTATATCGCCAATAATAGGCATTCCCAGGTACGCAAGATGTGATCTTATCTGATGACTCTTACCTGTGATAAGCTCTATTCTAAGTAATGATACATCAAACCTCGAAACATACTTTTCAAGACTCACTTCAGTTTCTATAAGAGAAGCTGTCTTACTCGGTTTATCTGAAATAGTTACTATATTCTTCTTTTCATCTTTACTGAGATAAGCCTTATAATGTCCTAGTTTCTTAGCTTTACCAGGAACACAGGCAAGATAATACTTCTTTGCCGCACGGCTTCTTATAACCTCAGAGAGTATTCTAGCTCCAGCTGGAGTCTTAGACGCAAGGATTATACCACTTGTATTTCTATCAAGTCTATTAACTACAGATGGTCTAAAAGTACTAAGGCTTTCTTCTGTAACACTTCCCGATTCAAGTAAATAAGAAATGATAATCTCATTTATTGATACGTCATCCTTCTTCGCTTTTTGAGAAAGCATATTCACAGGTTTGTTGCAGAAGATATAATTCTCATCTTCATAAATAATATCCAGCTCACCTGTTTTTTCGGCACCAGTAAGTCTTTCCATCTTCTCAGATTTAAAACCTGCTATAGTTTCATCACTGAGATACAGCTTTACAGAATCACCCACACGAAGCGTTTCATTACCATCTGCTTTTTTATCATTTAAAACAATATTCTTTTTACGTAACATTTTATATATGAAAGAAGCTGGAGCTTTATCCAGGTAATTCATACAAATCTTTTTCAGCTTGTATCCCTCTTCATTTTTCGTAACATGTATTTCTTTCATATACCATTTCCGTTTTTATATTCCCATAGAAAGTATAGAATATTCTATATCTTCATCTATAGCACGAGTCTCAGCATCAGCCTCGCGGAGTTTTGAGATTTCTTTTTCAAAAGTCTGATACTTCTCCGTGATAAATATTCTATAGTTTATATCATCAGTATTAACAGCGCCCAGATAACCTTTAATTCTCTCTCTAATCTTTGCATCTTTTATCTCAGGTGTATAACAGATAATGTTGTTATTATATACAGCCATACAAGGAATGTAATACATCCCCTCTTCCTGAGTAATTGATACATCATAGAGAAGCGGCTTATTGGTTTTCTCAGATAATTCCTTCGTCTTCTCGTATTCCTCTTTACTTAGAGGACGTGCTTTAAATGTCATAATCACATCAACCACATTTCTCGCAAAAGGAATAGCAAGAATACAGGCAATAATAATATATACAGTTTTTCTAGTATGGAAAACAAGCACAGAAAATAAAACATCTGCCAGAATAAGAACTAGTAAAATGGCAGCAAATATAAGTCTATATATGCGATATTTCTTCGAATGTCCATATGTTCCTTTAGCATATTTACCGACATTCTTGTTTCTTTCTTTCTGTTTCTTTGCTTTTGTTATCTCTTTATATGTACTTGTATCAATCTTATCTTTCATATCAGCTCATTAATCTCCAACCTGGAAGATATTTATTCTTTAGAGTGCCTCTCAGCATTTTTCCAAAGCCTAAAGGAAAACTACCAACAGATGTGGATATAGAAACCAGAGTCCATCCATCCTGTGTGTTTCCCTCTACATCAAGAGTTTCTCCACGAAGATACTTCTTTACCTCTATCGAATCCACGTCAAGATAGAGATTATTATCAAACTCCTCAGGTTTCAGTATCATAGCAAAAGACTGGCTTGGTTCAAACCTTTTCTTTTTCAGTTCACCCAGATATACGCCACGTCTCATAACTCTTGCACCACTTAGAGAAGGACTATCTTCCGGAATATAGAAAAGCTTATCATTTCTAAGTTCTAAGCAATCCGGATCAATATTTGAGATATGTGAAAGAAATTCATCAATCTCCGGATTTCTCTTCTTGCTATATGGAGTATAAATATACTTTGATTCAAAACTCTGATTATCCGCTTCTTCAGACAGTTTTAAAAGCGCAACATAGTGTCCCTCTCCTTTTACTCTATGAGGGATCAAATGGTATGTATGCTTTAAGTCTTCCGAAGGAGCCTCTGAATGAGACCACTCAGGATTTCCAGGAAGAAAACCAGGATGCTCTTCTATTGGAACTATGCTGAAATTCTCATCCTGTTCCATAATATACATAACCTGATCCTCATCTTCCATAGGATCAAAGGTACATGTGGAATAAAGAAGCATACCACCTGGACGAAGAAGCTTTACCGCATCTTTCAGGATACTTCTTTGAATGTCTGCAAATTTTTCATTTCCATTTTGCTCCCATGCAGTGATCATAGACTGGGACTTTCTAAACATTCCCTCTCCAGAACAAGGAGCATCTATAAGTATCTTATCGAAATATCCTGTGAAATAAGAACATAGCTTTTCAGCGGTTTCACAGGTAATAATACTATTCTTCACTCCAAAGACTTCCATATTCTTTTGGAGAGCTTTTATTCTGGAAGCGCTGATATCGTTGGAAACAAGAATACCAGTACCACCTAATTTTGCTGCTAGTTCTGTTGACTTACCTCCTGGTGCAGCACATAGATCAAGAACCTTATCCCCTTCTTCTATAGGAATTGTTGCAGCTGGAAGTGCAGCACTTGGCTCCTGAAGATAATATAATCCTGCATAGTAAAAAGGATGCTTCGATGGTGAATCCACTGAAGCATCATAATAAAATCCATTTGTAGTCCAAGGTACTGGAGTAAGTTTAAATGGAGAGATTTCGAGAAAATCCTCCACTGAAATTTTGAGAGTATTCACCCTTAGACAGCTATACATTGGCTTAGATAGACTATCTACATAGTCTGCATATTCTTCGCCAAGAAGAAACTTCATTTTGTTTTCAAATTCTAAAGGTAATCTCATCTGATCAGTCAGTGACGTCGTCACTCTCCTTATGTACTGGTTCTGTATCTATATTTACTCTGGAATTAAGGAAATCATATTCCTTCTTATAGGTTTCATTATTTGGATAATCCGTATGAAGCTTATCCGCTTTAGCAAGAGCTGTTTCATAATCCAGTTGCTTCTCATAAATGATTATCTCGTTAAATAGCACTTTGTCTTTATAAAGATCATCCTTTGCTTCAAGACCTTTAGTAACCATAGTGCTGGCAGCATCAAGATTATCCTCATTCAGATAATAAGCAGATAACTGATAAGCTACATACGTATTAACTCCAAAGTTAGTAATGTAGTCGTTATAATACATTTCCATATTCTTATAATCTGCTCTTTGTTCATAGTAGCTTCCAAGATAAAGAGCTATGGATTTATTACCACGATTATATTCATCGATCAATCTATTATAATTACTTTCAAGAGTGGAACCATTCTTAGTTTCATTTAAAGCATTCGCAAGATTGATCATATCATTCAAAGAGTCAGATGATATGGAACTAAAGTTTCGTTCTTTCAGCTTTTCATAAACAAGCACTGCATCCTCATAAGAATCAGTTCTCATATAGCTGGCTGCAAGATAAAGTCTTGTATCATCATCCATCTTATCAGAAAACCACTGATCCTGTTCAAGCGAAGCTGTAAAATCATTGATAGCTTCTATATAATTACCTTCATTAAAGGCAGCTATTCCATGATCTCTCAGTTCTTCTTTATCAGATATAGAGTGGATAATGATAAATGCGGCGCCAAGAATCACAATGATAGAAAAGAAGGAACACAGAATTGCAAGCTTCATACTACGCTTCTTCTTTATCTGTTTCTCCCGTTCTTTTCTATCCTGAATACTTTTCTTTATTCTTTTTTCTTCAATCTCTTGTCTTCTATCTACTTGTTTCTCTTTTGTATCTCTAGACATACCAAACTCATTTATGTTTTTTATTCGTTACTCAGTGTTACTTTTGCAAAGTTCCATGAATCCTTGCACATTCTCTCAAGATCAAACTTTGCTTCCCATCCAAGTTCTTCTTTAGCCTTGCCAGGATTTGCATAACACATAGCTATATCACCAGCACGACGTGGCTTAATTGTGTAAGGGATCTGAATTCCATTTGCTTTCTCAAAGGCTTTAACAATATCTAAAACGCTGTAGCCTGTTCCAGTACCTAGGTTATAGATATCAACTCCCTCAGTTTTATTAATTCTATCTACAGCCGCAACATGGCCAAGAGCAAGGTCAGTTACATGGATATAATCACGAACGCCTGTGCCGTCAGGTGTATCATAGTCATCACCAAACACACCAAGCTCTGGAAGCTTTCCAAGAGCAACCTGAATGATGTAAGGCATAAGGTTGTTAGGAATACCATTTGGAGATTCACCTATAAGGCCACTCTCATCTGCTCCGATAGGATTGAAGTATCTGAGAAGAATAACCTTCCACTCTGGATCAGGAACAGTAAGATCACTAAGGATTCTCTCTAAGTAAAGCTTTGTTGTTCCATATGGGTTTGTTGTTGAAAGAGGGAAATCCTCTGTAATAGGACAACTTTTGGGTGCTCCATAAACAGTAGCTGAAGATGAGAAGATAATCTTCTTACATCCATACTTATCCATAAGCTTACAAAGATTAAGTGTACCTGAGATATTGTTTTCATAATACTTAAGAGGCATCTCAACTGACTCACCAACAGCCTTAAGACCAGCAAAATGGATCACCGCATCAAAGGTATTCTCCTTGAAGATTGGTTCCATCTCTTCAGGGCAAAGCATATCTGCTTTATAGAACTTAGGTCTGGTTCCAGTTATTTTCTCAATATAGTCGAGAACAACCTCTTTTGAATTGTAAAGATTATCAAAAATTACAACGTTATGACCAGCTTTAATTAATTCAACAACAGTGTGTGAACCGATATATCCGGTTCCTCCAGTAACAAGAATATTCATAGTTTTCTCCTTTATTGACAAGATTTTTTCTCTGTGATAACATATCACTTGTTTATTTTTTCGCCGGCGTGTTGGAATTGGCAGACAAGGCAGACTCAAAATCTGTTGGTGGCAACACCGTGCGGGTTCGACCCCCGCCGCCGGCAACTTTAATAGACATTTTTTATTTTACAGATACTTATCATCTAGAAGAATTCTAAGTAACATCTAAAAGAAATCTTCTATCCGTCAAAATCTCATCCTAGTAATCCAATGATGTAATTATTTTAGAAAGTTTCGTCCGGAAGATCTTCAGCGATATCCTTGATTTCCTCAAGTTCCTCAGCTGAAACACCATCCTTCTTAATTATTGATTTTAGTTTATCTGCAACTCCAGGAATCATCTCAAGTACGGTTCCGAGAGTACCCTTATCCTGATTTACATTGATGATCTGTGAATAGCCATCTTTAATAACGATAATAGCAGTTGGAGAAAGCTTTCCGCCCATTCCACCACCTGCGCTATCACTTCTTTTTCCGCCCATAGCACCGGCTCCAACTCCGAAATTAACATCGCAGAGAGGAATTATAGTTGTATCACCTACCTGTATAGGATCACCTACAACTGACTTGGATGTAAGAAATGCATCCATCCCCTTAAATAAAGAATTAACTGTTGAATTGAAATCATTACCATTCGCCATAACTAAAAACCTCCGTAAACTAGATTAACTATACACAAATGTCAAATACATTATATCTTCTTTGCAAGTTTATATGTTCTCCAAAAATCTCTTGTAAGCACCATTCTCAGTGCCGGACCAACTACCCTGAAAAGATATATTCTACCCTTAATATCTATCTCGCCTTCTATCACTTTATTGTAAAAATCAGGTTCAATCGTAAGCCATCTTCCATACATTGGATAAAATGCAGCTATCTTTCCAAGCATCATACCAGTATCAGCTGATGACTTAAGTCCCATATGCAGGTATCCTTTACTCTTTTTAGGTTTTATAGTACCAAAGAGTCTTTTAACTATATTCAGAACTCTCTTTATTGTACGTTCAACGTAGTCTCTATCTAAGAACTGAAGTACATGATCAACCTTAACCATAGCTTCATTATATTTCTTATCGACCTCGTCTACCTTTTGATCAGTTTTATCTAAGACCTCATCAACCTTATCAGATGCTTTATCCATTGCATCAGATATTTTCTGTTTAAATGGAATCTTATCCTCGGATTCCTCAGAAGCATCTGGCTCATCTATTTCCTCTTTAGGATTTTCTGAAACAGAATCCTCTTCTTCAAGAAATTGATCAATTGAAAAATCCGCATCTTCCAACGATTCATCTTCTAGTGATTCATCAGATACATCACTTTCAAAATCAGGTTCTGGAAGCTCAGGAACATCTTCAGACTCACTGGATTCCTGAGATTCATCTGATAAATCTATAGTTATATCATCATCGTCATGTTCAGCTAAATAATCTTCCAGGAGATCCTCTCCATCATCTTCCTCTTTTGCTCCATCTCGAGGAAAGACCTTAAAGAACAAAGCTTTTACGCTGTAATTCAAACCTTCACCCTTGGTAAAGTTTGCCAAGGCTTTAATGATCAAAAAACCAACCTTTACATCAGCCACAGTTTCCTTTTCGTTATGTACAGCTGATATTCTGTATGATATAGGACAGAATAAAACTAATAAAACTATTAGTAGAACCAGCCCAAAAACACATAAAAGAATAATTCCTATAACCTTAAGTATCGTCAGAAGTACAGAACCAACACTTACTAGTATCATCCAGCACCTCCTATTTCGAAGAACTGTTTGATATCTGGTGATCCCAGTTTATCATAGGAATCTTCTAAAATACTTGCCACAATACTCTTAGCCCCATCTCTGGTAGTTGAAAGACCTAAAACCTCAAGGTTCTGTTTTTTCTTTCTGTAGAAAGGTTGCAAGAGTTCGTTATAATCATATATTTCCATAATGCCAGCATCATAAAGAGGCATAGTAACAACGAAAAGATTCTTTACTGGACGCTTCAGCTTGAGTTTCAATATAAGCCTGCGAACCTTCTTTTCGTTGATTGCTTCAGTATATAGATTGTCAGCAATATGAAATCTCATAAACAATACCTAAATAAATCTAGTAATTAGTCTCTTGAATCATAGAGGATCAGATCATCTATAAGCTCCTTGCATGCAGTCATCTCTGCAACATCTGAACAGCTGCTAAGAGCATACTCAAAATATTCCTTAATCTCCTGTTTTGTATTGAAGAATACAGGCATAAGAGACATAACCTTAGCCATAATACTTCTTCTTTCGGATTTACCAAGATTACCAAAATGCTCTGTAAAATCCTGGATCAGAGAATTCTTTTCTTCATTGATGTATATTTCATCAGCCTCATCAATAACTATACTAAGACCATTATCATCTAAGTCCATAAATAACGATGTAGAAGTAAGTCTATCAACCTTGATTAGACTATCAAAGTTTGTCTTCATTGATTCATCATCGTACATCTCATAATATGTATTATAAAGATCATCCAGATTACTATTAATAGATGCCAAATTCTCATATGCATCTTCCTGAGCACCTTCAAGCTTAACAAAGAGCTCATCAAAGCCTGCAGAAGCTTCATAAATATCTGTTGCTTTTACGATCTCAGATATAATCTCAGAAGCTGTATCATATCTTTCATCCAAGAAAGAAGAATCCTTCATTCCCTCTGTATAAAGAACAACTAAAATATCATTTATTACCTCTGTCATCATCATATAGTCAGAACAGATTGAGCTGATCTTATCAGCATTCTCGCTTATCTTGTCAGATAATTCCTCAACTTTTTCTTTATCAATAGCTTCATAATTCTGTTCACGAAGCTCCTTATAGAAACTGTAAAGAGATGAATATCTATCCTTTATTCCATCTGGTTCATCAAGAAGAGCCGCATCTCTGATAGATTCTATAAATCCATCAACAGATTTCTTCTCTCCACCTCTATAGATCATGAGAGAATTAGAGATAATATCGAAAAAATGACTCTTTGTCATACGTACCGGAAGCTGAGCCACCAGATCCTGAATACGAGTATTTATGAGAAGTTTATCATCTTCTGCAAATACAAAGCTGAACATAGCCTCTGCCAGTTCAGTAGCATCCACTTCTGAAAGTTCTTCATCTCTAAACTTTGGTTCTTTTCTGTTGAGGATATATTCATATATCTCATAAGCATCTACATAGAAAGTAAGTAGCTTCATATCAGCTGTAATCTTATCTCTGATGCTTGTAATATCTGCTATAAGCGAATCCTCTGGATTCTTATCTACAAATACAGTTCTAAGTGAAAAACTGAGTGTATTTATATACTCTTCCATTTCATCACGAACCATCATCATGTCATCGTCAGGACTTTCAGTATCCAGAAGATCTGCAATTCTCTCATAGAGAGTAAAAAGGTTCATGGATAGTTTTATAGTTGAATAATTGTTAAATGCTGTTCCCAGCAGCTGCTGATATTTAAGAATATTCTCTTCTCTATCCTTATCAGCCTGTATATAAGTCATTAACTTCTTTCCAGTTGTCTTCATAATTTCTCCTACTGTATATGTTGATGTGTGTATAAATGATTCGAACAATATTCATAGTTACCGTTACATTTAGAACAGAAACGGAATTCAATATTAGGGTTATCCTTTTCCGTAAGTCCACATACGGCGCATTTATGAATAGATATACTATCAGGGTTTCCAAAACCTGGGGGTATAATTCCGTTGGCATCTCTAAACTTTATTGTCCCATCAGGATTATACTCAGCTTTTGAATGCTTGCTTCTCCTGCTTTTCTTAGCTTTTTCAAATTGCCTACGCCTCTTCAGTGTAGATGCATCTGGCACATAATCCTTTTTATTCAGGAAGAAATAGATACCAAAATTAATCAGTGTAGCTAAAGCAATAAACTTTAGGAAATATGTTCCGCAGCATATGTAATATGCAATAAAGAGCAGATCCACCACAGCCAGCCACTTCATCTTCACAGGTATTACAAAATACATTAATACTTCCTGCTCACCACCAACTACAGCAAAAGCAAGGAAAATACTCATAAACATAAGTCTGGTAACACCCATAGCAGCATAAGTGTCATTATTAGAGATTAAATCCATTTGTATGTTTTTAGCAGCATTAGGGCTCCATACATATCTAAAATATCCACTTAAAACAACCACAATGTTGGTAAGCAGCATTCCACCAAATACATATAGATTATACAGAAATTTTCCCCAGTAGTTTTCAAGAGCACGTCCTAGCGAAAAATAAAAGAATAGGTTTATAGGCAGGAATATTATCATTAAACCGCCAAGCTGATATGGATTAGTGAATATCCATGTAAAAAGTCTCCAATACTGATGATCAAGAACCACCTTATGTGGAATTAGAAGTAAATTTAAGTAAAGCTGCGGAGCCGAATATCTTATCACATATCCTAGTATTGCACATGCCAGAATCACCGAATAAAGATATGGTACAGCGTAATTATCGAGTTTCCTTATTATCTTGTTTGATTTCATTTAGTCTATCTGATTTCCTTAAATATTTGCCTAAGCATACGAAGTAAATTATACGATAAAACCACCCGAAAATCAAATTATGACTTATGACAAAAAAACAGTCTTTATACAGTAATATTTATACAATCCAAAGATTGATAAAAAAAAGTATATCGATTATAATATCTTTTGCTGTATTTACATATAAATATGATATAAGAGGTGAATGAATTGAAGCATCTAGGTATTGATATCGGTTCTACTACAGTAAAGATTGCAATAATCGATGAGAACAACAAGATACTCTATTCTGAATATAAGAGGCATTTTGCAAAAATTAAGGAGACACTTCGTGAACTCCTGGAAAATGCCATCGACAAAATTGGCGATACTGAGGTAGCCGGTTGTATTACCGGTTCAGGTGGTCTCGCCCTTTCTAATGTTATAGATGTTCCATTTGAGCAGGAGGTTGTATGCGTATCTACTGCTCTTAAAACTTTTGCTCCTAAGACCGAAGTAGCTATCGAGCTGGGTGGTGAGGATGCAAAGATCATTTATTTTTCTAAACACGGAATCGAACAGAGAATGAACTCTGTCTGTGCAGGTGGTACAGGTTCATTTATCGATCAGATGGCTGCTCTTCTTATGACAGATGCATCTGGTCTTAATGAGCTTGCGAAGGATTATGATACGATCCATCCAATCGCTGCACGATGCGGTGTTTTTGCAAAAACTGATATTCAGCCTCTTATCAACGAAGGTGCTACAAAACCCAACCTCTCTGTTTCTATATTCCAGGCTGTTGTTAACCAGACAATATCAGGTCTTGCTTGTGGTAAACCTATTCGTGGTTATGTTGCATTTCTTGGTGGACCACTTCACTTCCTGGATCAGCTTCGCGCAAGATTTATTGATACTCTTAATCTTGACGAGGAACATGCAATAATCCCAGATAATTCACATCTTTTCGCAGCTTCCGGTGCTGCTTTTCATGCTGACGATGCTCAGACTATTTGTCTTAAGGAACTTTCTGAGAAATTAACTCCAGACCTTAAGATTGAAGTTGAGGTTAACCGTATGGAGCCTCTATTCAAGACAAAGAAATCATATAAAGAATTTTCAGACAGAATGTCAGAGTATAAAGTTCGTCGTGGAGACCTTGCTACTTACGAAGGAAATGTATTCTTAGGTATTGACGCAGGTTCTACTACAACTAAGCTTGCCCTTATCGGTGAGGAAGGCGAATTACTTTATGACTTCTACAGCAACAATAATGGTAGTCCTGTCAATACAACTATAAAGGCAATGAAAGAAATTTATTCTCTTCTACCTGAAAAAGCAAAGATTGCAGGCAGCTGCTCTACTGGTTATGGTGAAGCTCTTCTAAAGTCAGCATTTGCCCTTGATTATGGCGAGGTTGAGACTATCGCTCACTATACTGCCGCTGCTTTCTTTGATCCAAAGGTAGATACCATCCTGGATATCGGTGGTCAGGATATGAAATGTATCAAGATCCGTGAAGGTGTTGTAGATAATGTTATGCTGAACGAATCCTGTTCTTCAGGATGTGGTTCCTTTATCGAGACATTTGCCAACTCTCTTGACTATAAGGTTCAGGACTTTGCAAAGATTGCTCTTTTCGCTAAGAGTCCTATCGATCTTGGATCAAGATGTACTGTATTTATGAATTCAAAAGTTAAGCAGGCTCAGAAGGAAGGGGCTTCTGTTGAGGATATCTCAGCTGGTCTTGCTTACTCAGTAATAAAGAATGCTCTTCTCAAAGTTATCAAGCTTACGGATCCTAAACAGCTTGGTGAAAACATCGTTGTTCAGGGTGGTACC
Organism: Lachnospiraceae bacterium AC2031; assembly: GCA_000687975.1. GTDB lineage: Bacteria > Bacillota > Clostridia > Lachnospirales > Lachnospiraceae > Eubacterium_Q. The sequence continues at coordinate 235,584 of JIAB01000001.1, forward strand.
TTCTATAACGATGCAGTACTGAGAGCATTTGAACTTGTATCTGGCGCAAAGGCAATCCGTCCTGATATCGCAGGTATCATGGGAGCCTTTGGTGCAGCTCTTATAGCCAGAGATAATTACGAAGAAGGTTTTGAGTCTACAACTCTTCCTAGCAAGGATGTTGATGAACTGACATACGAAACTCAGATGGCTCGCTGCGGCGGTTGTACAAACAACTGTCTGCTTACCATCAATAAGTTTACTGGAAATCGCAAGTTTATCACAGGAAACCGTTGTGAAAAAGGTCTTGGACTTAAGAAGAATAAAGAAAATCTTCCAAACCTTTACGAATACAAATACAACCGAATCTTTGGATATGAACCTCTTCCACTTGATCAGGCTACTCGTGGAGAGATTGGTGTGCCTCGAGTTCTTAACATGTATGAGAACTATCCATTCTGGTACACATTCCTGACAGAACTTAAATATAGAGTTATTCTGTCACCAAAGTCATCAAAGAATATATATCAGATGGGGATCGAATCTATTCCTAGTGATACAGAGTGTTACCCAGCTAAGATAAGTCACGGACATGTTATGTGGCTGGTAAAGCAAGGACTGAAGACAATCTTCTATCCTTGTATTCCTTACGAAATGAACGAAACGCCAGATGCTAATAACCACTATAACTGTCCTATCGTTACTTCATATTCTGAAAATATAAAGAACAATATGGAGGAACTTGAAACTGAACATATCACATATATCCGTCCTTTCCTTGCACTGGATAATAAACTGGCTCTTAAGGACCGTATGTTCAGAGAGTTCTCTAAATATACAGATATTACAAAAGAAGAAATCAGCAACGCTATAGATAAGGCTTATGCTGAAGCTGAAAAGGTTAAGAAGGACGTTCGTAAGAAGGGTGAGGAAACACTTAAGTTCCTTGAAAAGAATCATAAAGTTGGTATCGTTCTTGCTGGTCGTCCATATCATATTGACCCTGAGATCAATCATGGTATTCCTGAGCTTATCAACTCTTATGGAGTTGCAGTACTTTCAGAGGATTCAATCTCACACCTTAGTGATGTTGAAAGACCTCTTATCGTATCTGACCAGTGGATGTATCACAGCCGACTTTACAAAGCAGCCAACTATGTTAAGACCAAGACTAATCTTGAACTTGTACAGCTCTTCTCCTTTGGTTGTGGTCTCGATGCAGTTACAACAGACTGTGTAAAGGATATACTTTCAAATTCTAATAAAATATACACAGTACTTAAGATTGATGAAGTATCGAATCTTGGTGCCGCACGTATACGTATTAGATCACTGCTTTCTGCTATGAAAGTTCGTGAGAAAAAACATTTTACTCCTATTGACTGTTCAACAGCACTTCATAGAGTTGAGTTCACTAAGGACATGCGTGATGATTACACAGTACTATGTCCTCAGATGTCTCCAATTCACTTCAAGATGCTGCAGGCTGCTATGAAGCATTTCCATGTAAATTTCGTAATGCTTCCTGACGCAACAAAAACAACCATTGATGAAGGTCTTCGTTTCGTAAATAACGATGCTTGCTATCCTTCTATCATCGTAGTTGGTCAGCTTATGGAGGCTATACAATCAGGAAAGTATGATCTAGATAAACTGGCTGTTGCTATAACACAGACCGGTGGTGGTTGCCGCGCAACTAACTATATAGGTTTCATCAGACGAGCTCTTGATAAATCCGGATATGGTCACATTCCTGTAGTATCTATCAGTGCTCAAGGCCTTGAAAAAAACTCTGGTCTTAAGATAAACCTTAAGGGACTTAAGTGTGCTATGCATGCGGTTATGTACGGAGATCTCTTTATGCGTGTTGTATATAGAACCCGTCCATATGAAGCAGTTCCTGGTTCAGTAAATAAATTACACAAAAAATGGGAAAAAATCTGTATCAGAGATATCCAGCGAGGATCTCACAACTTTAAGAGAATTGTTCGTGATATCGTTCGCGAGTTCGATAACATACCTCTGAATGATTCAGTAAGAAAACCAAGAGTTGGTATTGTAGGTGAGATACTTGTTAAGTTCCTGCCATCAGCTAATAACCACTTAGTAGATCTTCTTGAGGCAGAAGGAGCTGAAGCTGTTATGCCAGATCTTCTGGACTTCCTCTTCTACAGCGCTTACAACTCAAATTACAAATATGAATACTTAGGAAAGACTAAGAAGTCAGCAAAGATAAGCAACATGCTCATCAAGATGCTTGAACAAATGCGTAAACCAATGAGCAAGGCTCTTGAAGACAGCAACAGATTTGAACCTCCTACACCAATTGAGACCATAGCTTCTTACGCAAGACCTATTGTTTCTATTGGTAATGAAACTGGTGAGGGATGGTTCCTTACAGGAGAGATGGTTGAGCTCATCAAGGAAGGTGCTCCAAACATCGTATGTTGTCAGCCATTTGCTTGTCTTCCTAACCATATTATCGGAAAAGGTGTTATCAAGAAGCTGCGTACTGTATATCCAGATGCTAATATTACACCAATCGACTTTGACCCAGGTGCATCTGAAGTAAACCAAATCAACCGTATCAAGCTTATGCTTGCCGCAGCAAAAGAAAACATGTAAGCAATTGCTTAAATATATCTATAAAAGAATTAGGAATTAAAATGATTAGATTTAGTGAAGATAGATTATCTATCGCAGAATATTTAGAGTTACGTCGTTCAGTTGGATGGCCAGTACTTACTGACAGACAGGCTGAGCTGGCAATCGTAAACTGCATGTATTGTATATCCGCCTATAATGACGACGGAAAGCTTATAGGAATGGGAAGAATCGTTGGTGACGGTGCTGTAGTATGCTACATCCAGGATCTTATCGTTCTTCCTGAATATCATGGTATGGGTATTGGTTCAGCGCTTATGATGCATCTTAAAAACTATGTATCTTCTCTTACCACTACAGGAGAAAGAATCATGCTATGTCTTATGTGCAGAAAAGGACGCGAATCCTTCTATGAGAAAAATGGCTTCCTTGCCAGACCTACCGAAGACCTGGGACCAGGAATGATCCTGTACATCCAGAAATAATATAAACAAATAATAAAACCCTTTGAGAAACTAACTCAAAGGGTTTTGTTTTTATAAACGTACAGGAATAGATTTAGAATCCAGATAACGTTTTACTTCTTTTATCTCAAGTTCCTTAAAATGGAATAATGATGCAGCTAATGCGGCATCAGCTTTGCCATCAACAAGAGCTTCTTCAAAATGTTCAACCGTACCTGCTCCTCCTGAAGCAATAACAGGGACATTTACATTTTCTGCTATAGTACGTGTAAGTTCAATATCATATCCAGCCTTAGTACCATCACAGTCCATACTGGTAAGAAGGATTTCACCAGCTCCAAGCTCAACAGCCTTAATAGCCCACTCCACAGCGTCAAGTCCCATATCTATACGACCACCGTGCTTATATACTGTCCAACCGTCCGCAGGAGTCCATTCATCATTTATCTTAATACTTTCACTATAGCTAAGTGAAGGATCAGCAGCCTTGCCTACACGACGTCTACGAGCGTCAATAGCAACAACAACACACTGACTTCCAAACTTATCAGCAGCCTCAGAAATAAGAGTAGGATTATCTATAGCAGCTGAATTAACTGCAATCTTATCAGCCCCCTCTCGAAGGATAGCTCTAAAATCCTCTACACTTCTAATTCCACCACCAACGGTAAATGGAATAAACACAGTTTCAGCAACTCGCCTTACCATATCTGTGACAATATTTCTTTTATCTGAAGAAGCTGTAATATCTAGAAATACAAGCTCATCAGCGCCGGCCTTATCATAAGCCTTTCCGCATTCAACTGGATCACCAGCATCTATTAGATCAACAAAGTTAACTCCCTTAACTACTCTACCGTCTTTAACATCAAGACAAGGGATAATTCTTTTAGTGTGCATATCATTTCCTCCAAAAAGTGCAAGTGGGGCTATCCCCACTGCATCTTACATATTAATAAAATTGCGAAGTATCTGCATTCCAACATCAGAGCTCTTCTCAGGATGGAACTGTGTAGCCATAACATTTCCTCGTTCCACAGCCGCATGAATGGTAACACCATACTCTGTAGTAGCAGCCACATCCTCAGCATTTTCTGCCTGCAGATAATAGGAATGAACAAAATATACATAAGGATTATCGCCGAGTCCTGCAAGAAGTTTGCTAGAAGGATTAACCTTTATATTGTTCCAACCAATCTGTGGAACATTCTGACTTATCGTACTTCCATCACAAACATACTCAGTTGGAATGCGAGTAATCTTTCCTCCAAGTAATCCCAGTCCCTTAACACCAGGAGTTTCTTCACTGCTTTCAAAGAAAAGCTGAAGACCAAGACATATACCAAGAAATGGCTTTCCAGAATCAACAAATTCATGAATTACTGATTCCAGGTTACGTTCTCTTAGTTTAGACATAGCATCACCGAAGGCTCCAACACCAGGAAGGATTGCTTTATCAGCAGAAAGGATAGTTTCTCTATCACTTGTTATAACAACATCCTCTCCCAAGAACTGAAGTGCCTTCTCAACGCTTTTTATATTTCCAGCATCGTAATCAATTATTGCTATCATAAATACTTCCTCTTATAAAAATCACAATTAATGGCATTTGAATTATAACATAATCAAACACAGTAATCGATTATACTACAAGTGTATATAAAAAGACAAACAGCTTTCACCTAATAAGTGAAAGCTGCATTGCTTCTAAAAATTATTAAAAATCATTCTGCGTGTTAATTATAGGGAAGGATCCACTATCAATTCCATTAAATACATAGTATACTCTGTCATCTTCAGGCTTGATATATATTTCCAGTTTCTTAAGGTCCGATGCTTTCTTTCCTGAATCCGTCCATATCTTCTTAGCCTGTGCTATGACTTCAGCCTGATCTATCTGTTCCCCATAAAACTCTACATAAACATTCTGCTTCACTTCTTATACCTCCTGCCAAGAATCATTCACACTGATTTGCTATATAACCCACAAATCATTTTAAGTTTAACATATTCATCAGATGGTATCAAACTGAATTTTTTGTATCAAGTTCAAAGTAGAATACAACACCCTTCTCAGTATTGTATACACCATAGTCCTTATCATGAGACTTCATGATAGCCGCAACAATCGAAAGACCAATACCAGAACCACCATAAGTTCTAGTTCTGGCTGCATCCACTTTATAGAACTTAATGAACAGCTTATTTATATCATCCTCAGGTATGTTACTACCATCATTGTATACATTAATTCGAACTGTATCCTCCTTACGCTCATACCAAACTTTAATATCACCATCAGAAGATACATAATGAATAGCATTTGTCAGATAATTGGTTATGACTTCTTCTATCATAAAGCTGTCTGCCCAGACAAACACCTCATCCTTCTCATCAAAGATAATCTTTGTTGTAGAATCCTGCAAAAGTATAGATGAGTTATTGATTACATCCCTGATAAGCTTTGTAATATCAAATCTTTCAAGAGAAATGTCATCCCCAGTTTCCAGCTGATCAAGATCGATCAGTTTCATAACCATAGCATTCATCTTAGAAGCCTCATCTGATATTACATCACAGTAATAGTTCAGATCGTCCGGATCCTGGGCAACTCCACTCTTTAAACCTTCAGCATAACCCTGAATAAGAGCAAGAGGAGTCTTAAGCTCATGAGACACATGTGAAAGGAATTCGCTACGCATCTCTTCGATATGCTCACGCTTTCTGATATCATTTGAAAGTTCAAGGTTAGCAGACTTAAGATCCGTTATAGATTTCTCCAGAGAGCTTGCCATGTTGTTCATGCTTTCACCCAGCTCTCCTATCTCATCATCCGTCTTAATATCAACCTTAGCACTGAAATCCATATTAGACATTCTTCGTGCTACACGAGACATCTCGATAATAGGTCGAGAGAATATATTTGTAATGATAAGAACGATAAGCACCTCAAAAACCAGAAGTGCCAAAGAAATGCTGGTAAACATTCTGGCAGCAAATGTTACATAATCATAAATATTATCTACAGAAGCACGAACAACTATAATGTATTCATTATCTAAAACACCAATAAGATCATAATAATTTCCACTTTCCGTAGCTGAATCATCATCAATAAATTCAAATGTATTTTTTACGATAGAATATTTCTTATCACCATACTTAAACTTATTCATGTCATAATTCTGAACAAATGATACTACTCCGGCGGTAGTTTCATCATTCATGACTACAGTAGAGAAAATATTATAATTCTTCGGATTTATAATAAATATGGTAGAACCACTTGGATTATCAATATATCCATATAAGCTTCTAATCTCTTCATTTTTAAGTTTCTTATTATTTGATTCAACCGCAAAGAACTCATTACAGGAATTATATGTCTGTATAAGTGTATTCTTTGTATGAGTTATAAAAAACTGTTCAATAAAATGATTACTTATAGACCATGATATAAGAATAGTAACAAGAGTTGTCAGAAAAACAATAATAGCAATCTTAAATCTTATAGAATGTCTAAATCTATAATTCATTATTCCTCAACCTCAAACTTATAACCAACAGCTCGAATAGTCTTTATATACGCACCCTTGTCTCCAAGCTTAGCACGAAGCTTCTTAACATGAGTATCAATGGTTCTGGCATCGCCAAAATAGTCATAATTCCAAACCCTGTTAAGAATATTATCTCTAGTAAGAGCTCTTCCCATATTGCTAAGGAAATATTCAAGAAGCTCAAACTCCTTAAAAGACAGTTCAATCTCCTTATCATCCACTGTAACCTTATGTGCAACCCGGTCTATAACAATACCGCCTGCCTCTATGATGTCGTACTTCTGATCCTGTCCTGATCTTCGCAGGATTGCTTCAACTCTTGCAACAAGAATCTGAGGGTTAAATGGCTTCGTAATATATTCATCAACTCCAAGCTCGAAACCTCTAAGCTCATCCTTTTCTGTAGACTTAGCTGTAAGTAGAATAATAGGAACAGTCTTAGATAAAGCTCTGATTTCCTTGCAAGCCTCATAACCATCCATTTTAGGCATCATGACATCCATGATAATAAGAGAGATATCATTTGTAGAAGTAAAGATATTGTAGGCTTCTTCACCATCTCCAGCTTCAACAACAATGTAACCATTCTTTGTCAAAAAGTCCTTAACAAGCTTTCTCATACGTGGCTCATCGTCCACCATAAGAATCTTAATATCCCCCATAGTTAAACCTCCTAAAATAAAAATAAACTGTCTGGCAGAACTTATGTTCTACCAAACAGTTTCATTATAACACATTTCTTTTTATTATTCAGCATCAGTTGATGAAGCATCAGTAAGTGTTGATGTACTGAACTCACCAATCATCTCGATTCCATAAGAATTGCAGATTCTTGTAAGCTCATCCTGATACATAGTAAGATATGTCTCAGAATCTGTAATACTCTGCTGTGCAGCATCAAGCTCGTCTGTATTTACCTCTGCTATAGCATTAATAACATGCTGTATAGCATCTCTCTGTCCCTCAGATGACTTTACATAGAGATCCTTAAGGTTATTAACCTCAGCATTATCATATGTAAGTGCATTAAGGTTATCAAGATATGTGTTGTAAGAAACAAGAGCCTCAGACTCAAGCTTTGAACGCCATGCCTCAGAATCCTGATCTGCACCATCAGCAAAATACTGATTATAAATGTTTACAGCACTGTCTCTATCTGCTGCGATTGCTGGAAGATCAGTATTAACAAACTGAACTATCTCCTCCTGTACGGATTTTGTACCTGCAGCAGCTTCTGTTGCAACTTCTTCCTCGTCCTTCTTACCACAGCCTACAAAAAGCAGAACCATAGATAAAGCTAAGAGAAATGTCATAAACTTCTTTTTCATCTTATCATAATCTCCTCATTATTTTAGTTTCAAAAAAACTTCGGTCAGTATTGTAACACAAACCATACACCACTGTCAAAAACCCAGGATTCACTTACCTTTACGCTGATTTTTCATATACTTATCATACATATCAGGTCTATGTTCCTTAGTAATCTCCAGTGCTTTTTTATGCCTATATTCATTAATTAACTTATGATTACCAGATAATAAAACATCTGGCACAGCAAGCCCCTCATATACAGGAGGTCTTGTGTACTGCGGATACTCCAGCAGTCCATTATAGAAGCTCTCATCTATAGCACTATCATCACTACCGAGAGCACCAGGAATCTGTCTGGTTATAGCATCCATCATAAGAATTGCTGGAAGTTCACCACCAGTAAGAACAAAATCACCTATTGACATGTGAACTGGATTGATAAGTTCAATCGCCCTTTCATCAATGCCCTCATAATGTCCGCAAATAAAGATAATATTATCATTATGTGCTAAAGCATTTGCAATAGATTGGTCAAATGTCTTCCCACGAGGCGACATATATAAGACTCTGGTATTCTTTGTTCCAACCTTCTTAATAAGGTCCTGATAACAAAGCCACACCGGCTCAGCCTGAATCAGCATTCCTGATCCACCACCATAAATATAATCATCTACATGCTTTGTCTTATTTTGAGAATAGTCTCTCATATTCACAGCATCAAGAGTGATAACACCACTCTTCAAAGCTCTTCCAGTAATACTGTGATCAACAGTCTGCTCAATAAGCTCAGGGAATAAGGTCATAACATGATAATTCATATATTACATACCTTTTATCAATTCAACATGAATCTTCTTTGAATCTAAATCAACATTTTTGACGAATTCTGGAATATCAAGAATATACTTAGTACTGCCATCTTCACATTCAACTAAGAATATGGTCTGATCAGCACCATTCTCAATATAATCTTTTAGAACCCCCACCTTGCCATTACTATCAACTACATCAAAGCCAATGATATCAGCCATATAGTATTCTCCATCTTCAAGAGCAACTGCATGCTCTCTATCAACATAGAGTTCAGTCTGTCTTAAAGGCTCAATCTCTTCAATTGTATTATATTCTTCAAACTTAAGCACAGGCTGGTTCTTCTTATACTTACAAGAAGTAACATGAACCTCCTTCATTTCACCCTTAAGTTTCAGAAAACAAACCGAAAGATCTCTATATCTTTCAAGATCATCAGAGGTAGGATATACACTTATCTCACCCTTAACACCGTGAGGCGATGTAAGGACACCAATTCTAAAAAAATCTTCCATTAAACGTCCTTTAATTCTCTAATAAACATAGTAGTGTGCCCGTCGAGCACACTACTGAATTATCTTATATCAACAACAACCTTTTTATCGCCCTTTGATGCAGCTGCTTTTACAACAGTTCTGATAGACTTTGCGATACGTCCACCCTTTCCAATAACCTTGCCCATATCTTCAGGAGCAACTGTAAGCTCTATATTAATGGTATTATCGTCTGATGTTTCAGTAACAACTACACTATCAGGATTATCGACAAGAGATTTTGCAATTAGTTCAACTAATTCCTTCACTCGACTTACCTCCCTCTATGTATTACTTCTCAATACCAGCCTTCTTAAAGAGCTTCTCTACTGTCTCAGTTGGCTGAGCACCTGATGCAAGCCACTTCTTAGCAGCTTCTTCATCTACCTTAAACATTGAAGGCTCCTGATTTGGATCGTATGAACCGATCTCATCGATAACCTTACCATCTCTAGCTGTTCTAGAATCTGCAACTACTACTCTGTAGATAGGATGCTTCTTGTAACCAATTCTTCTTAATCTAATCTTTACTGCCATTTTTTTATTCCTCCATAAAAATGAAATATAATATATTTTAGCCTTATAGGCCACTTAACAAATTTAGAAACCAAATGGGAATCTCGTACCACCTCTTCGACGTTTCTTACTTCCCTTACCACTCATCATGTTGGTCATCTTCTTCATCATCTTCTGGGTCTCACCAAACTGCTTCATAAAGCGGTTTACTTCTGCTATATCAAGACCACATCCTTTTGCAATACGCTGTTTTCTGCTGATGTTTATAAGATCAGGATTTTCTCTTTCAGCAGGAGTCATAGATTGAATGATAGCTCTTGGCTTTGAAAGAGCATTATCATCTATTTCAATATTACCCATCTTCTGACTCATTCCAGGAATCATATTCATGATATCTGTCATGCTGCCCATCTTTTCCATCTGCTCCATCTGAGCAAGGAAATCATTGAAGTTGAAGCTACCCTCTCTGAGAGTCTTCTCCATAGCCTTAGCCTGTTCTTCGTCAATAGCTGACTGAGCCTTCTCGATAAGAGTTTCAACATCACCCATACCAAGGATTCGGCTTGCCATTCTATCTGGGTAAAATGGCTCGAGATCTGTAAGTTTCTCGCCCATACCAGCATACATAATAGGCTTACCTGTAACAGCCTTTATAGAAAGTGCAGCACCACCTCTGGTATCACCATCAAGTTTGGTAAGTACAACACCATCAACTCCTATTTCGTCGTTAAATGTCTTCGCAACATTTACGGCATCCTGTCCTGTCATGGCATCGACAGTAAGAAGTGTATAATTAACTTCAACCTTAGCCTTAACATCCTTCAGCTCATCCATCATATCAGTATCGATATGGAGACGACCAGCTGTATCTATAAATACAAGATTGATTCCATTTGCTCTTGCATACTTAAGAGCTTCTTCAACTATTTCAACTGGCTTATGATCAGTTCCCATCTCAAATACAGGAACACCAACCTTTTCACCATTTGTCTTTAACTGTTCAATAGCTGCAGGTCTATATATATCACAGGCAACAAGAAGTGGTTTCTTCCCCTTATTCTTGTACTGTCCGGCAAGTTTGGCAACTGTAGTAGTTTTACCAGCACCCTGAAGACCGCACATCATGATGATAGTCTGCTCATTGCTTGGAAGAAGCTTCATCTCAACAACTTCCTCACCCATAAGACTAACTAACTCATCCTTAACTATCTTAATAACCATCTGGCCAGGATTGAGACCCTTCATAACGTCCTCACCAATAGCCTTTTCGGTTACTGTATTAACAAAGTTTTTAACGACTTTAAAGTTAACATCTGCTTCAAGAAGAGCTCTCTTAACTTCTTTCATAGCCTCTTTTACATCAGTCTCATCCAAAAGTCCTTTGCTTCTAAGCTTCTTGAATACATTTTGCATCTTGTCGCTTAAGCTATCAAATGCCATCTATCTTCTCCACTAAAACTCTTCAAATATCTCAGCTGACATACTGGTTATATCATTTAGTCCAGTAATAAGCTGATTCTTAACCTTCTTGTCAATATCCGATGAATTAACTGATTCATTCATCTCAGAAACCGCATTACTAAGTTCCTGCATCTTGTCTTTGGCTTTCGAAAACCTTTCAAGCAAACCTAGCTTTGTTTCGTAGCCTTCCAGTTTATTATTTATTCTTCTGATCAGATCAAAGGCAGCCTGTCTGGAACAATCAAACTCTTCAGCAAGCTCTGAATAACTCATATCATCAAAGATAGCTGCAGAAAACACAGCCTTCTGATGTTCATTTAAGAGTTCTCCATAGAAATCATATAAAAGCGACTTCCTTAGCCTTTCATCCATTATTTTTATCCCTAATCAAGTAATTTTACTTTACACAACGTGAATATAATACCAAATGGTACAACACACGTCAAGTATTTTTCCTTGATTTCTTTCTGGGACCTACATAATTTGTAACATGAGCCCTTTTCTTATCGGCAGCAATACTTTTTTTCTTAACTCTTTTCTTAGTTGATTTCTTCTTTTCAATCTTCTCAGTTAGAGTTCTATCATCAAATATAGTATAGTCCCTTTCAAAAAGCTGTTCACATACATCAGCTTTAATCGTAGGTTCCCCAGCTGTATCTATAAGCCTCTTATATATATCAACTCTCCTGGAATTTCTAAGTTTTGGCAATCCTTCCTTAAGCTGAATATTAAGTAACTCATTTCTCCAAAGAATATTAAGCTGATTCATTATATTAACTTTAGGACACGAATCAGCATCACGCTCTACGATCACATTTTCCTTGTTTATTACAATAATGCCCCAGTAATCAGGAATATGCTCTGATACATGAATATGACTCTCTCCAACAACAACATAACACTTGTCGCAAAATCTGTCATAATCCTTAACCTGTCTGGCTAGTCTTGTATAGGTGTCACTATCCGACTTAATCTCAAGCCCTATGATCTCACCTTCAATAATAGCAAGAACATCCGCACGAGACTTTTTTATTACCTTTTCCTCGATAATACGAACCTTACCATATCTATCTTCAAGATATTCAAAAAGAGGCTCGCGCATATCCTTATCAAGCATCACAAACTCCTACTGGTTACAAAAAATAATAGGGAGCTGATTCAGCTCCCTACGAAGTAATTAACAGAATTAATCAACAATATAAGGCTTGATTGCTTCCATAATCTTATCTTCATCATGATCAGCATATATATTTAGCTGAATTGGATTAGAAAGATCAAGACTAAAAATTCCCATGATTGATTTAGCATCTATTACATATCTACCAGAAACAAGATCAAAATCAGCCTTGAAACCAGTAATATCATTTACAAATGATTTAACTTTTTCCATAGAATTAAGAGATACTTTTACTTGTGTCATGTACTAAATCCTCCGTAGTTTACAGATTTTTTTGTTATGCTATAATAATAAAAGTTATGCCTTAAAAAGTCAATAATAGTTTAAGCTTATAATCGTTTATAGGAGTGTTTTTAATGTCCTTAGAATTAAAGAATAAAAGAGTCTATATTCACACTTTAGGCTGCAAAGTTAATCAGTACGAATCTGATGCTATGATGCAGTCTCTGATCAATGAAGGATGTGTAAGAGGTTCCCTGGAAGAAGGAGCAGATATCTATATCATCAACACATGTTCAGTAACTAATATCGCTGACAGAAAATCAAGACAGATGATTCATAGAATGAGAAAACTTACCCCAGGAGCTATAGTTGCTGCTACTGGATGTTATGTTCAGGCAACAGGTGATGAATTAGTTCAAAATGGAACTACCGACCTGATCATCGGAAACAACCGTAAGAAAGACGTAGCAAGAATCCTTTCAGATTTCATTGCACAGAAAACAGTTACAGATAACTATATAGACATAAACGCTGATCCTGATTTTGAGAACCTGAGTCTGGCATTTCCAGAGAATCACACCAGAGCTTATATCAAAATCCAGGATGGCTGTAACAACTTCTGCACATACTGCATCATACCTTACGTAAGAGGCCGTATCAGAAGCAGAAAACTAAAGTCCATCCTCGAGGAAGCTTCAGTTCTTGCAAAAAATGGAGTCAAAGAACTCATACTTACAGGAATCAATGTTTCTTCATATACAGATAAGATAGAAAATGCCAATGAATCAGGCGATAAATCAAACTATGACCTCGCTGATGTTATATCAGAGGTTGCAAAAATAGAAGGAATTGAAAGAATACGAATGAGTTCAGTTGAACCAAGAGTAATAACCGACAGATTCCTTGAGGTAGTATCTAATACCCCTAAGTTCTGTCCTCACTTCCACCTCTCACTTCAGAGCGCCTGCAATAACACATTAAAGGCAATGAACAGACATTATTCTATAGAAGAATATAAAGAGACCGTAAAAAGACTCAGAGAAGTATTTGACCGTCCAGCTATCACTACAGACGTTATCGTTGGTTTCCCAGGAGAAACTGAAGAAGACTTTGAAGATACATATAAGAATCTTACAGACCTTAATCTTTATGAGATCCATACCTTCAAATACTCTCGCAGAAAAGGAACTGTAGCTGACAAAATGCCAGAGCAGATAAGCGAACAGATAAAGAACCAGCGAAGTGAGAAAGTTCTCTCTCTCACCGCTGTCCAAAAGAAAGATTTCGAAGATTCATTCTCAGGACAGAAGGATACAATCCTTATAGAAGAGATAATCGAAAAAGATGGCCAGAAATATTATAGGGGACATACCACAAGATATGTTCTTGTAGACGTCCCCGTAAAATCTGTTTGTCCAAGCGACGATGAAGAAAATCTCATCAATACGCTCTTAGAGATATCTCTGTAAGACCGAGCTCATCATATACAATAAGCTCTACATGATAATCTCTTTCAGGATTAGTATATTTATATACGGTATAACCATACTCCTCTGAATATACCGGAGCATCAGTTGGTTCGCCGTATTCAGCGATAATATCCTCTGATGTGCTTCCCCAGGTAATTCCACCCGGAAGTTTCAACTCAGGATATTTTTTTGTTTCAGCCCATCTCATATCCATTCTGAATGAATTAACACTTGTATCCTTAAGATCAGCTGAAGAGTCAGTATCATTTATAAAACCAACCCATATAGATACATTTTCATCCATATCTTTATTTGTAAGAGCAATCGTTCCAGTGATCATATCTCCTGAACTAAGCTTATAGCCCTCTTCATAGCCATAATCAGAAAGTTCAAATTCATACTTATCCTTTATCTTGGAATAATCAAATGGAATCGTATATTTCTTTCCGTCGAAGATAAGTTCCTTCGAATACAGGCTGTTAGTGAGGCCATTTGCATCTGTAGCAGATGCATCTGTAACTGTCGCGTCAGTCTCTGTAGCATCAGTTACTGTCGCCACTTCATCCTCATTAGAAATCTGCTGAACCATATCTATAAGGAACCATTTTCCACTGACCTCCATAACAGTAAACACGTAGGTAAGTGTACTAGAACTAAGGTTACCTGTAGAATCTACATAAGAAGTAACAAGAGTAACGTCTTTCACATCTGATGCCTTTGTCTTTTTATAGCCCTTACTGATCAGCATCTGTTCTCTTGTAGTCTTACCATAAGATGTTCCTACTGTAACTACAGCAGAACCCTCATCAAGAGATTTAATATAATCCTGATTAAGCTTTATACCATCCTCGATATGAGTAATATATGAATCTCTATGTGGACATTCCTTAGAAACAAAATCACCTAAAGTATAATTACCAGACTTATTGAAAATCTCAATATAAGCATATGCGATCTTTCCTGGATGCGCTGCTCCACCTGTCTCTCTATTTTTAATAAATGAGATTATGGTATAAGCTAAAAATGCACCCACTAATAAAAATAATACTGAAAAAGTAACAAGCAAACTTACACGTTGGTTGAAGATCTTCTTTTTCTTCTTTTCAACAAGTTCCTTATCTTCAGTATTAAGACTTGGCATATCACTGGCAGTTAAGACTTTAGTGATATCCTTCTTCATATGTTTTATTTCTTTTAACTCTTCTGTATGGCTCACGTCACACCTCTTGATGCAAGATTTTCTTCTTCGAATCACCCTTCGAAAAAAAATAGCTCTGAGACAGATCATGTAAGTCTCAGAGCTAGATGCATTAAGTAGTCCGTAGGGGAATCGAACCCCTGTTTCCGCCGTGAGAGGGCGGCGTCTTAGCCGCTTGACCAACGGACCATCTTCACAACGAATGTGAGTATAACAGACTTACAAAAATAATGCAAGCACTTTTTTTATTTTTTTCAGATTATTTTACAAATGATTTTTCTATTTAAGAATTATAAGTTCTGCAGTCTCTACAGCCTTATCAATAAGCTCTTCAATCTTACCAACAAGTTTCTTTTCTGACCTTTCGATAGCATACATCTTTGGCTTAGTAACCGGATGCTTATCTACAAATATTGTACAGCAGTCCTCATAAGGCTCTATAGATGTTTCAAAGGTTCCAATACGCTGTGAATACTCAACTATCTCCTGCTTATCCATACCAATAACAGGACGATATACAGGACACTGTACAGCAGCATCAATAACTCCAAGGCTCTGCATAGTCTGAGAAGAAACCTGACCGATAGATTCACCTGTAACGATAGCCTGACATTCATCCTTTTCAGCCAGTCTCTCTGCAATCTGGAACATAATTCTCTTCATGATGATAGTAAGCTGATCATGAGGACAATTATCATAGATGCAAAGCTGAACATCTGTAAAATTAACATTATAGAATCTGATAGGTCCAGTATACTGAGAAAGAATAGTTCCCAGCTTCTCCACCTTTTCAAGAGCTCTCTGAGATGTATATGGAGGAGAATTAAAATAAACCGCCTCCATCTCAACTCCACGCTTAGCTATCATATATGTAGCAACAGGGCTGTCAATACCACCAGAAAGAAGAGACATAGCTTTACCATTTGTTCCTATAGGAAGTCCACCTGGTCCAGGTATCTTCTTTGAATAAACATATCCCTTATCTCCTCTTATTTCAACCTCAAGCATAACATCAGGCTTATGTACATTAACAGTAAGACCCTTATCACCAAACTTCTCAAGAAGATCATGACCAATCTCAATATCAACCTCCATAGAATTCATAGGGAAGTCTTTATTAATTCTCTTAGTATGAGCCTTAAATGAGAAATTATAACCGTCATATTCATTATCTGGGTTATCGCCAAATGTTTCTTCAAAGTATTTAAATACTGCAGTGCGAATACCCTCATAGCTGAAGTCTTCTGCAACAGTAACAGGACATACACCAACAATACCAAAAATCTTGGTAAGTCTATCAAGAGCCTCATCCTCATCATAATCCGAGAACGACTCAATATAGATACGTCCAAAATCTCTCCAAACCTTAAACTCTCCCAAAGGCTCCAGTCTGTTTCTTATTCTTTTACAAAGGATATCTTCAAAGACATATCTATTCTTACCCTTTGTTCCGATTTCAGCATATCTAATTAAAAACATTTTGGTGTTTTCCATGATTATCTCCTAACATTTCCAAAACATGAAATTATTCAAGTTATAACTCAATATTATATTTCTTTAAACTATCAATCAAATCATCATATCCAGTAAACAGAATACCCTTCATTCCATAAGAATTAGCAGCATCTATATTTATCTGTCTATCATCAACAAAGATTGAATCTTCAAGTTTAATTCCAAATCTACTTTCAAGAAGTCTATATATCTTTTCATCCGGTTTTATAACCCTTTCAAAACCGGACACAATATATCCATCTGCATGAGGCAGGAACTTAAAATGAGGCCAGTGCATATGGTAAGTTTCAACTGGGTAATTTGAAAGAATATATACACCATATCCTGCTGCTTTAAGTTCTTTCACCAATCCTTCAGAATAATCATATTCTTTTACCACATCCTGAATATTATCCCAGAACTTTAAGATTTCAGACTTGTACTCTGGAAGCTCATTGGTAAACTTTTCTATGGCATCAGCATTCATCTTATCGCCACGATCAAGCTCATTCCAAAATGGAGTCTCAACCATGTTCTTGGCTAAATAGTCAACTGTCGTTTCATCAAAGCCAAGATCCTGCATAAGCTCACGATATCTAAAAGCAACGAGTACATTTCCTACATCAAATACTATATTTTTAATATCCATCTTATCCTCGCACGTAATGTCTAAGCACAGGAAGAAGCTCTTTAATAGTACTTATAGCATAATCAACCTCTTCCTCAGTATTATCCTCACCAAAGCTGAATCTAAGAGTAGACTCAAGACGTTTTTTATCAAGACCAATTGCTGTAAGTACAGCTGACTCCTTCGCTTTATTCGAAGAACAAGCCGAACCAGAAGAAACATAGATCCCCTTATCCTCAAGAGAATGAAGCATAACCTCCGCTCTTACACCAACAAAACTAATACTTGCAATATGAGGAGCAAAAGTATCCTTATCAGTATTAGTATAAACCTCATCAATAGTTGTAAGACCCTCTATCAATCTATTCCTAAGGGAAGTAATATGACTGATTTTCTCATCAAAATGGTCAAATGTCTTCTCAACAGCCACCCCAAGACCTGCAATAGCTGGCACATTTTCTGTACCTGAACGCATATTCTTCTGCTGACCCCCACCATAAATGATAGGTCTGATAAGTATACCTTTCTTAACATATAAGAAACCAGAGCCCTTAGGTCCATGAATCTTATGACCTGAAACAGACATAAGATCACAGCCCATCTGCTTTGGTATAGTTTCAATCTTTCCAAATGATTGTATAGCATCTACATGGAAATATACATTTGGATTCTTTGCCTTAATAGCACGAGATATTTCAGCTACAGGCATAACAGATCCAATCTCATTATTAATATGCATACAGGAAACAAGGATCGTATCCTCTCTCACAGCTTCAGCAAAAGCCTCTGGAGATGCTATTCCCTTTTCATTTGCTGGTACATAGCTAACCTCAAATCCTTCTCTGATAAGAAACTGCATAACAGCAGATACAGATGCATGTTCTACAGAAGAAACAACAATATGCTTTCCTGTCCTCTTCTTTGCAAGAGCTGTTCCAACGATAGCCATATTGTTAGATTCAGTTCCACCAGAAGTAAAGATAATCTCCTCAGGAATACATCTAAGCTTTTTACATATCTTATCAGCAGCATCCTTTACAATATGCTCTGCATCAAGTCCCTTTAAATGAAGAGATGAAGGATTACCATAGTCCTCCTTCATTGTCTTGACCATAATATCTATAGCCTCATCATAAACTCTTGTTGTAGCACTGTTATCAAAATATACTTCCATGTTACTTCCTTTATTCTTGTGACATAAATAAAACTACGTCACTTTATTTATCCAGCATAAAACTAAGAATTGACATGACTGTCATTCCAGCCGTTTCTGTTCTAAGAATCCTGTGGCCAAGAGACATTGTCTTTGCTCCAATATCCTCTAAGGACTTAGCCTCAGAATCAGCAAAACCACCCTCAGGTCCAATAAAGATACCAATGGATTTCTTTTCTACATTTTCAGATTTGGTATCATCAATATTATCTAAAACATCAGAAACGATATCTTCTATAATCTTTCGGCTTTCATCCATTCCTTCAGCAAACTCGTAAGGAAAAAGAATAATATCCATCTGACTTTCTGCAAAACTTATAGCATCCTTCATAGACATATATTCCATAACCTTAGGGATTATACCACGTCTGGACTGTTTAGCAGCAGATTCCGATATAAGATTATATCTGGCTATTTTCTTAGACTGTTTCTTATCATCAAGCTTAACAATAGTTCTTTCCATCATAACTGGAATAATACTATGTACGCCAAGCTCTACACATTTCTGAATGATAGTCTCAAGCTTATCACCTTTAGGAACTCCCTGGAAAAGATATATATCCGCCGGAAGCTCCGAGTTATTATCATATATATCAATAATATTTGCAAGTATATACTGAGAGTTACACTCCGTTATACGGCACTGAAAATCACGAGAGCTGCCATCACTGACAGTAATCTCGTCATTAACACCAAGTCTAAGTACATTTAATATATGATTTACATCTTCACCGGTTATTCTTATGGATTTATCCGATTCAGAACAACCGTCCACATAGAATCTATGCATAATAAAACCTCATTAATAAGAAGTTAAACTTATCTTGCAGTGAAACAAACCCACTCATTCTCGCGAGTTTCATTAACTATATCGAAGCCATTTGAAACAAGAGCCTCTCTAACTGCATCAGCCTTACCTTCGCTGATACCTGAAGATATAAAGACTCCACCCTCGTTCATGTAATCTCTTACAATTGTAGCAAGAGGAATTATAACATCAGCTAAAATGTTAGCAACAACAATATCATACTTTCGAGCTGGTATAGGATCAGCTTCTCCCAGCTGAATATCTACTATACGAGCTGCATCATCTGGATTAATCGGAGAAGCGATACCGGATCCAAGGCTGGCCTTCTCCATCTTTTCCCTGTTATCATCCTGTGCCAGGAAGTTCTCCGCAATTCTATTATCAGCTAGCAGATTACCGCAGGAAAACTCTATACGGTCTGAACTAAGACCTGAGGCCTCAGCATTAATAACACTTGCCTTCACTGCCTGAGGATCAATATCGAGACCATGAACGTAACCAGCTCCCATAAGACATGCAGCAATAGAAAGAATACCACTTCCACATCCAATATCAAATACTGACATTTCTTTACCAGCAGATGACTTAAGAGACTTCTGTACCGCCCCAAGACAAAGTCTGGTAGTTTCATGAGTTCCTGTACCAAAGGCCGTAACTGTCTTTATCCTTACTACCTTATCATCATCACGAAGTTCAAAACCTTCAAGATTTTTGTAAGCCTTAAGTGTATCATATACATCTGACTCATCATCTATTACAGGCATGATCACTATATTGTCATAAAGTCTAGCCGGCTTAAAGTTCTCCATAAACTTATCATTCCATGTAGAATCATCTGTAGTAGATTCAACAAATATATTACCAGTTCCAACAGGAAGAAACTCAGAAAGTCGGGTAAGCTCAGCCTTTACATCAGCCTTAAGTTCTTCAATCTTAGCTGCGTCGTAGCTATCATTTAGAAAACAAGAAACCTTTGCCGAACCATCATCCTCACCAAGTGTTAACGGAATATCTACAAACATCTGTTTAATCTCATCTTCAGTAAGAGGAACATTATCCTCTATCTGAATTCCCTCAATTCCTTTTTCGCTTAGAAAATCAGAAAGCAGATCAACAACTTCAGTTGTAGTTTCTATAGAAAACTTTGTCCAAATCATCTTATCTTACCCTTTCTAGAAATCACCCCAAGGCTCATGCTGCCATGGATTTACAGCAATAAATGTAATCTCACCATTTTCTACACGAATAAAAAGCTCTGGTGTGTACCAAGCATTTGGATCTTCAAGCTTGGACTTTAACTCATCTATATTCTTATAAACAGTAACTTCGTCAGCATTATATTTGATTCCATTTTTACCAAAAGGCGCAAAATTATCAACTATAACGACATCCTTTGAAATAGGAAATGTTTTGTCACCAACAGAAGTTGTTGAAGCAAATCCAGCATCATCACGGAAATAATACTTACCATTTTCCTGAATTTCAAAATATGTAACTGAATAGCCACCTTCACTGTTTATCCAGATGATAGAATTATCATCTTCCGCCTCTAAACTTTCAACATCTGTTCCATCAAAAAGCTTATCACCTACTTCAAGTGAAGTAACAAAATCCGCTTCATACTCATCAAAAGTATCAACGTTAAAATCACCCGATAATCCATCATCAGAAAATGTAAAAGTTTTTGCCAAATAATCTTGATAAGTTACAGAATCAGTCTGAGATGCTACGCTCGCTTCTTCAGTTGTTACTTCTTCTGTAGTTGCCTCTGTAGTAATTTCTTCAGTTGTTGTTTCTGTTGTAACTTCTTCAGTTGTTGCCTCAGTTGTTTTTCTCTCTTTACCTTCATTATCTGCAACTTCTGTTCCACATCCAGAAAGACCAACTGACATAGCAAAAAGCATTGTTCCGAGGGCCATCACTCTGCAAATACTCTTAATCTTCATCTTACTGTTTCTCATAATTTAACTTTTTCCTCCAAATTATAATATTCCAAGTATTGATTTATCATATAAATAAATATTTTTAGCATCAAAAAACCAAGTGACAGTATAACAAAAACCCCGGTTTGTAGCAACATACAAACCGGGGTTTTAAAAACAGGAAAATATATTATAGGTATTACTTTCTGAATTTCTTCTTCTTGTGACCACCAAATGAGAAGTCACCAGCTGAATCTGTTGTGGATCTTGTACTAACACCAGGACCAGTAGCATTTTCATACTGATTAAGTATAGACTTCTGCTCATCTGTAAGATTCTCTGGAACCTGTACAACAAGTGTTACATAATGATCACCACGAACAGTCTTATTCTTAAGTGTTGGAACACCCTTACCCTTAAGCTTAACCTTAGTATTTGTCTGTGTACCAGGAGCTATATCATAGCTGTAAGGACCATCTATTGTATTAAGCTGAACCTTACCACCAAGAGCTGCCTGAGTAAATGAGATAGGCTCTGATGAATAGATATCATAGCCCTGTCTCTGGAATACAGGATGCTTATCAACAAGTATTGTAACAAGAAGGTCTCCACGCTCACCGCCATTGATACCTGGCTCACCCATCTCACGAAGTCTGATAGACTGACCATTATCAATACCTGCAGGAACCTTAATCTGAATCTTCTTCTTACTCTTTACATAGCCTGAACCAGCACAGTTCGAACACTTATACTTAATGATCTTACCTGAACCAGTACAGTCCGGACATGTCTGAACTGTTCTTGCCATACCAAAGAGTGACTGCTGTGTATAAACTACCTGACCTTTACCACCGCACTTAGTACAGTTTTCAGGTGCATGACCTGGCTGAGCACCACTTCCCTTACATACAGGACATTCATCCTTAAGTGGAAGTTCTATCTCTGTCTGTGTACCAAAGATAGCCTCTTCAAAAGTAACACGAACAGTTGTTCTGATATCAGCACCCTTCTGAGGACCATTGGTCTGACGCTGACGTCCACCTCCGAAGATATCACCAAAGATATCTCCGAAGATATCGCCCATATCAGCGAAATCAAATCCAAATCCGTCTCCGCCGCCGCCACCTTGTTCGAAGGCAGCAAAACCGAACTGGTCATACTTCTGTCTATTAGCTGGATCCGAAAGAATAGCATACGCTTCTGAAGCCTCTTTAAACTTCTCCTCTGCTTCTTTATCTCCAGGATTAGCATCAGGATGGTACTTCTTAGCAAGAACTCTGTAAGCCTTTTTTAATTCATTATCTGTAGCATTCTTGGATACACCAAGAACCTCATACAGATCTCTTCTTTCATCTGCCATTATTTATCACCCTTCAAATATTAAACTTCTGTAAAGTCTCCATCTACAACTTCGCCATCGCCAAAGTCTGGTGTGCCTGCACCTGTACCAGCATTTGCCCCAGGACCACTCTGCTCATAAAGCTTCTCGAAGAGCTGCTGAGCTGAAGTCATAAGTGACTCCTTACCAGCCTTAAGCTTCTCGATATCGTAGTCTGAAAGGTTCTCTATATCTGTTCCCTCAATAATTGTCTTGAGTGAATTAAGCTCTTCCTCTACCTTCTTCTTATCATCTTCAGGAAGCTTGTCTCCAACTTCCTGGAGAGCCTTCTCTGTCTGGAATACCATAGCATCAGCGTCGTTACGTACTTCTACGCCTTCCTTACGCTTCTTATCCTGCTCCTCATACTCCTTAGCTTCCTTCATAGCTCTCTCGATATCATCATCTGAAAGTGATGTACCAGAAGTAATTGTGATATGCTGCTCACGACCTGTACCAAGATCCTTTGCAGATACGTTAACAATACCGTTAGCATCGATATCGAAAGATACTTCGATCTGTGGAACAC
Organism: Lachnospiraceae bacterium AC2031; assembly: GCA_000687975.1. GTDB lineage: Bacteria > Bacillota > Clostridia > Lachnospirales > Lachnospiraceae > Eubacterium_Q. Next base: position 258,857 of record JIAB01000001.1, read on the forward strand.
CTCTACGAGCTGGAGCAATACCGTCAAGACGGAATCTACCAAGTGACTTGTTATCCTTAGCGAACTCACGCTCACCCTGAACGATGTTGATATCAACAGCATCCTGATTATCCTGAGCTGTTGAGAAGATCTGGCTCTTATGTGTAGGAATAGTTGTATTTCTCTCAATAAGGTGAGTAGCGATACCACCCATTGTCTCAATTGAAAGTGTAAGTGGTGTAACGTCGAGAAGAAGGATATCTCCTGCACCAGCATCACCAGCAAGCTTACCACCCTGGATACAAGCACCGATAGCTACGCACTCATCTGGGTTGATACCCTGGAATGGATCCTTACCTGTAATAGTCTTAACTGCATCCTTAACAGCGATGATACGTGTTGAACCACCAACAAGGAGAACCTTGTCAATCTCGCTAGCTGTAAGACCAGCATCATCAAGTGCCTGCTGTACAGGACCTCTTGTCTTCTCAACAAGATCATCTGTAAGTTCATCAAACTTAGCTCTTGTAAGATCCATATCGAAATGCTTAGGACCATCAGCTGTAGCTGTAATGAATGGAAGGTTGATGTTAGTAACTGTCTGAGATGAAAGCTCCTTCTTAGCCTTCTCAGCAGCTTCCTTAAGTCTCTGCATAGCCATCTTATCTGATGAAAGATCTACGCCTTCCTTCTTCTGGAACTCTTCAAGCATGTACTTTGTAACAGCATCATCGAAGTCATCACCACCGAGCTTGTTGTTACCAGCTGTAGCAAGAACCTCGATAACTCCTTCACCGATCTCAATGATTGATACATCGAATGTACCACCACCAAGGTCGTATACCATAATCTTCTGCTCCTTCTCATTATCAAGACCATAAGAAAGCGCAGCAGCTGTAGGCTCGTTGATAATACGCTTAACATCAAGACCAGCGATCTTACCAGCGTTCTTTGTAGCCTGTCTCTGTGAATCTGTGAAGTAAGCAGGAACTGTGATAACAGCCTCTGTTACCTTCTCACCAAGATATGCCTCAGCATCAGCCTTAAGCTTCTGAAGTGTCATAGCTGAGATTTCCTCTGGTGAATACTTCTTATCATCAATCTCTACCTTGTAATCAGAACCCATATGTCTCTTGATAGATGAGATTGTCTTGTCTGCATTTGTAACAGCCTGACGCTTAGCAGCATCACCGACAACTCTTTCACCAGACTTAAGAAATGCAACTACAGATGGTGTTGTACGTGAACCTTCTGCGTTAGTTATAACGACTGGCTTACCACCTTCCATAACGGCAACACATGAGTTTGTTGTACCTAAGTCAATACCTATAATCTTTCCCATTTTAATATATCCTCCTAAAATAAATAACTTTTTTCAGTATGTGATTTTTAATTTACGACCTTGACCATTGCATGTCTCAGTACGTTATCTTTATACATATAACCCTTCTGCATTTCTTCAACGACAAGGTTTTCACCCTTCTCAGCATCCTCTTCATGGATAACTGCATTATGCAGCATAGGATCAAATTCTGTACCAACAGCATTCATTGGCTTAACACCGATTCCTTCCAGTGTATCCATCAGCTGTTTATATATCTTTTCGATACCTTCTTCGAAAGGTGTCTTTTCATCCTGATTTACACTTTCAAGAGCTCTCTCGAAGTTATCGATAACTGGAAGTACTTTTTCAAGTGCATCCATAGCACCCCTATCTGACATCTCAAGATTTTCTTTCTTATTACGCTCGCGCATATTGTCGAACTCAGATAAAAGTCTTGTATATTTTTCTTTATTACCTTCAGCAAGTTCCTTTGCTGCTTCAAGTTCAGCCTGCATCTGCTTGCTGCCTCGACGATTCTTCTTTGGAACTGGCTTTGGTCTAGCTGCCTCATCATCCTCATCATAGTTGAGCTCTTCATCTATCTTAGCTCTTGTTCCTGGATTTTCAGCACCCTCAGTAACCTTAATCTTCTGCTCGCTTGAATCAGCGCCGCCCTTATCTTCCTTAAGGTTCCTAAGCTTTTCATTCATACTTTTTTTTGCCATTAGTTCTCCCCTCTCTCGCCTGCTCGGAATATACTATCCAGTTCATCAGTAAGACTCTTTAATGTACTAACAACTTTTTTGTAGTCCATTCTCTTCGGTCCTATAATACCTATAGTTCCTTTTGCCCCCTCTGGCAACTGGTAAGTCGAAGTTATGATAGAACAGTCTTTCATATTTTGTACAGGAGCTTCATCTCCTATATAAATTTGAATGCTATGATCTCCATCCTCTGACTTAAGTGTTTCATCTGCAAGTTCGTTAAGACCTGTCTGCTCCTCAAATGTTTCAAGTAGCGCTGTAGCCTTCTCGACATCACCGAGCTCCTGATACTTCAGGATATTCGATGCTCCACTTGTATAAATCTTCATTTCCTCGGCTTCTTTAACGACATCAACGATGCCTTCGAAGATTCTCTCTAGGATATCAGCATAATCACCAGCCTGTTTTTTCATGGTCTGCATGAGTTCCAGGTTAATCTGGTCAACTGATACTCCCTGAAGAAATGTATTAAGCAGTATATTGAACTTAAGCACTTCTTCGTTTATTAGAGGTCTGGAAACTTTAATTATCTTGTTCTTAGCTATATTGTCACCAACGACTATAACAGCAACAAGCTTTTCTTCATCCACCTGAGACAGCTGTATAAACTTAACCTGTTTATTTCTAAGCTGTGGTGTAGTGACCATAGTCGCATACTGTGTATTAAAGGCAAGTACCTTTGCCACTTGCATGAGCAGGGACTCAAGCTTATCTACTCTTTCAAGCAGAACCTCCTGCGACTTGTCGCTCTCCTCTTTCTCTGACATAACCTTATCAACATAGAAGCGATATCCTTTATCGGTAGGAATTCTACCTGCAGAGGTATGAGGCTGTACTATATATCCTAGTTCTTCAAGATCAGCCATCTCATTTCTTATTGTTGCAGAACTGAGATTCAAATCAGAAAGCTTTGAGATAGTACGTGAGCCAACCGGTTCACCAGTTTCCAGATAGTTGGAAATGATAGCTCTGAGGATGGTCTGTTTACGAACATCAAGATCATATTCCAAATCCTGACCCATGATATCACCATCCTTTATTCAGTTATTATCTTAAATTATCCATCTATCTTGTTAGCACTCAAAAACTTCGAGTGCTAACTGCACATATTAATGTACATCCTAGAGAGGTAAATGTCAAGGAAATATAACAAATTTTTAAGAATTTTTTATTAATAATTTACAAGAGTTTTTAATATAAAAATGCCGACAAGCTGTGACTTGTCGGCAGATTACATTTTACTAAATAATATTAAGTTTAGAGTAAATTTTCTTTATGTTGTTAGCATAAAGTCGGATAAAATGTAATTACTTACGTCGATACCCTTATCGGTAAGGGCAACCACATTTTCATCTGCATACATATATCCCTGATCAACATATTTATTGATGATATCTCCGTAAAGCTCAAATACATCTCTGTTGAACTTTTCAGAAAAATCTTTTCGCCTAATTCCTTTGATCATCCTGAGTCCAAGGAACATATATTCTTCTATTCTTGATTCAAGGAAGATTGTCTGAACATTCTCACGAAGGATTGCAGTAGCCGAATCATAAAGTTTAATTCTATCAGTATCCTTAGTAAGCTCTTCTCTTACATCATCACAGATTTCTATATAGTTATCTAGATTCTTGATATTACTGAAACGTTCACCCTTGAAATAGGAGGAAGCACCAATACCGAGTCCAATATACTGTCCACCAGTCCAGTAAACCATGTTGTGACGGCTTTCGTATCCGGGCTTTGAATAATTTGATATCTCATATCTTTCATAGCCAGCAGCCTTTAGCACCTTTTTTGTCATGTAATACATGCTTCTATCGGTATCCTCATCAGGGATCAAATTAAGAAGGTCAGGTCTTTCCTTAAGCTTTGTACCATCTTCAACCTGTAGTGAATAAACTGAAATATGCTCAGGCCCCAGCTCTGTAATCCTTGTCAGAGTATCTACCATAGTATGCATATCCTGACCAGGAAGTGAAGTCATAGCATCAACGCTGATATTCTCAAAACCAGCGCGGCGAGCAGCCTCAAAACCATCAACAAACTCTTCATAGTTATGAATACGACCCATGAGTCTAAGTATTTCGTCATCTGCAGACTGAAGACCTATAGACAGTCGATTGATACCATATTCTCTATACGCAAGCAGATCAGTGTATTTGATTGTTCCAGGATTAACCTCGATAGTAATCTCAGGAAATCTATCAACCTTGAAGATATGCTTGATAGTGTTGATGACATTTCCTATCATGGCTTCATCCAGGAAGGAAGGTGTTCCACCACCTATATAGATAGTCTTTACTATATATCTATCAGCGTAAGGCTTGTACATTCTAATCTCGCTCATAAGAGCATTGATGTACTGAATCTTCTTTGTACTTGTCTCTCCTTCGAAGGAAAGGAAGTCGCAGTACATGCACTTATGCTTACAAAATGGAATATGAACGTATATGCTAAGAGGTTTTCTCATACTTAAATCTCCAATTAGTCTTCGTCATCAAGTTTAAGAACAGCTGTGAAGGCTGACTGTGGAACGTCTACAGAACCAACCTGACGCATTCTCTTCTTTCCTTCCTTCTGCTTCTCAAGGAGCTTCTTCTTACGAGAGATATCGCCGCCGTAACATTTGGCAAGGACATCTTTACGAAGAGCCTTAATTGTCTCACGAGCAATAACCTTGCTTCCGATAGCCGCCTGAATAGGAATCTCGAAGAGCTGTCTTGGAATCTCCTTCTTAAGCTTCTCGCACATCTTTCTTCCACGCTCGTATGCAGAATCTCTGAATACTATGAAAGAAAGCGCATCTATTCCTTCTCTATTAATAAGAATATCAAGTTTAACAAGTGTAGACTTAGCATAACCCTTTAACTCGTAGTCAAATGAAGCGTAACCACGGGATCTTGATTTAAGAGCATCAAAGAAATCGTAAATGATCTCGTTAAGAGGCATCTCATATTTAAGAAGAACTCTTGTCTCCTCAAGATACTCCATACTCTTATAGATACCACGTCTCTCCTGACAGAGTTTCATGATAGCACCTGTGTAGTCTGAGGTGGTCATGATTTCAGCATCAACTATAGGTTCTTCCATGTAGTCGATTTCAGAAGGATCAGGCATATTTGTAGGATTAGTAAGTTCGATAACCTCTCCATTTGTCTTATGAATCTTATAGATAACAGACGGAGCTGTTGTAATGATATCAAGATTATACTCTCTCTGAAGTCTTTCCTGGATTACTTCCAAATGAAGAAGTCCGAGGAATCCGCATCTAAAACCAAAGCCAAGAGCCACACTGGTTTCAGGCTCATATGAAAGAGATGCATCATTTAGCTGAAGCTTTTCAAGAGCATCCTTAAGCTCCTGATACTTTGCACCATCCTCTGGATAGATACCGCAGAATACCATAGGGCGGGCCTTTTTATATCCAGGAAGAGCCTCATCACACATGTTATCTGCATCTGTAACTGTATCACCAACCTCAGTATCTCTAACATTCTTAAGAGATGCAGTGATATATCCAACCATACCGGCACTGATCTCATCCTGTGGGATGAACTGTCCAGCACCAAAGATACCAACTTCTACAACATCTGCCTCAGCACCAGTCTCCATCATATGAATACGGGAGCCTTTCTTAACGAAACCGTCAAATACACGGCAGAATATAATAACACCTTTATAGGAATCATAAAGACTATCAAAGATAAGAGCCTTAAATGGCTTGTTGTTATCACCTGTTGGGGCAGGAACCTTCTCAACGATTGCTTCGAGAACAGACTCGATATTGATTCCATTTTTTGCGGAAATAAGTGGAGCATCTTCAGCTACAATACCGATAACGTCTTCAATCTCAGTAATTACTCTCTGAGGATCCGCTGATGGAAGGTCAATCTTATTAATAACTGGGAATACTTCAAGATTGTGGTCGATTGCCATATAGACATTGGCAAGTGTCTGAGCCTCAACGCCCTGAGCAGCATCAACCACAAGAACTGCACCTTCACATGCAGCGAGGGCACGAGAAACCTCATAGTTAAAATCCACATGTCCCGGAGTATCGATAAGATTAAGGATATACTCTTCTCCATCATTAGCTTTATAAATGATACGAACAGCCTGAGATTTAATAGTGATACCTCTCTCACGTTCTATATCCATATTATCAAGAACCTGTTCCTGCATCTCACGCTCTGTAAGTGTACCTGTTGTCTCAATAATACGGTCAGCAAGTGTTGACTTACCATGATCGATATGAGCGATGATACAGAAGTTTCTAATTTTCGATTGATCTAAATGTGACATAATCTTTCCTTTTTGATTTTATTGGGAGTTCGGCTAGTATTATAGCCACGAACATTATAACACAACCTATTATTTCGTCGACAGTTAGTTTCTGTCCCAGAATAACAAATCCTGAAAGGGCTGAAACCACTGATTCCAGACTCATTATGAGGGATGCAACTGTAGGATTTACATCCTTCTGCCCAAGTATCTGTAACGTATATGCAACGCCGCAGGCCATAAAACCTGAATAACAAAGAGCCGGCAGGGCTGACAAAATTAGTTCAGCGCTTGGCGCCATCTTATATACAGAGCAATCTATCGGATAAACAAAGATAAGACTAATAACTGCAGCCACCAGAAACTGAGTACTGGACATCACTACTCCATCCACTTTATCTTTATTTGCATGATTGATATATAAAATATGAAATGAAAAAATCAGCGAACATATAAGAAGCTGAATATCAGGAAGCTCCAGAATAAAGCTTTTACCACGCCCTATACATAAGAAGTATAGACCAATCAGAGCAAGCAACACCGAAACCCATATAATAGGACTGGTTTTCTTCTTTAAAAATATACATATAACAGGAACCATGATTATATAAAGCGCAGTGATAAAACCCGCTTTACCAGTACTTGCTTTAAGCATAGCCATTTGCTGAAAGTTAGATGCTGCGCATAGAATGATTCCGCAAACTATTCCATGATGAATAGATAGTCTGATATCGCCGTTCTTTTCGCCCTTTTTCTCATTTTGCTTTCTCATCACATATATAACAGGGATAAGTATAGTTCCACCAAGTATGTACCTCACAACACTGAAGGTAAAAGGACCTATATATTCCATACCTGCAGCCTGAGCTACAAAGGAAGTTCCCCATATGATTGCAGTAAGCAAAAGGAGAAATGAATTCTTCAGCGAATTTCCACTCGAACTCTTTGTATCCAGTTGTTTTTCTTGTTTAGTCATTGCAACATAATATACAAAATATAAGACCTTGTCAAAGCAATGCTCTAACAAGATCCTATAGAAAAATCATTTTATTAATAATGCTTAATTTTAATAATAATCACCATATTTATTAAGCGCATAAAGAGCAAGCGCAAATGCAAGACCGATAAGCATATCTGATTCAATATCAAACTCCATAATATAGGTCTCACACATATTAAGTGCCTGTCCATGAATAAGGTAGTTTTCATTACGAACAGTCATCATTGGAAGTGCACCTCTATAGAGAACGTATCTCCATGAAACACCGTCTCCCTCAACTTCAAGATCCTCATCATACTCAATAATGTATCTCTGAGTTCGAGACATCGTATCACGCTCAACTGTACCGAACTTATCACGGGCAGCAAACTCGAAGTATGAACCCTCTCTACCGTACTTTTCCTGAACATAAGCACATTCATTGATTGTATCAGCAAGGAAAATCTTGATTCTATGACCTGTAGCAATAAAGTCATCCTTAGTGTAATAAACTTCTTTTCCCCTCTCGTCAAAAACCTTAACGGAATCGTAGTCCTCAAGGTCCTGAGCTTTTATAAAAAGTTTAGCCATGATAAAAACCCCTTCTTAAAAAAATACAAAAGTTATTTTAACATAATTAAAGAGTTACAACAACACAAAATATAGTGGAAATATTTGTAAATTCTAACTAATTAAGCTTCCCATAGTATATGTTGAAATCTACAGCACTGGCAATACCATCTATCTTTCCAGATGATGTCTGCTGCCACATGAAATAAGGTCCCGCATAAGATGTTTTCGAAGTATAGTTAGCAAGCCATACCTTATAACCATTCTCATTGGTCCATACTGTCTCAAGGAAATTCTTACTACTATATAGACATGTGTCATAGCCTGCGCTCTTCATCTCATCAGCAAACATATTGAAACAGTCATTTATATCATAAAGATTCATCCCATAAGTCTGGAAGTTTGCAAAATCCTCCCAGTCATAAGCAATCGGAAAATCAAGTTTCTCATTTCCAAGCACGCTCTTCAAATAATCAGCACTCTTCTTTACTTCTTCAGCATTACTTTCTTCGGCGTGCCAGTATATTCCAATCTTAAGTCCAGCAGCTTTAGCATTTTGAATATTCTGAGCATAAACTCTATCTGTGTAGTTTTCTCCATCATCAAGACCACCAAGTCTTATAATAACAAACTCACAACCTGCAGCCTTAACCTTATCAAAATCAATATTTCCCTGCCATCTTGAAACATCAATACCAAGAGATACATCATCTCCGCCATAGTTTTCAGCAAAAGAATCAAATGAAACTGTACCCGGTGCACTTCCACCACCATCACCTGTACTTGATCCACTTGAAGATGATTCAACAATATTTACATTGAATGTTGCATTTGTAGAATGACCTGCATCGTCAGTAAGAGTAACTGTAACACTGTCAGATCCAGTTTCAGATGTATCAATTTCTTTATCCAACGATATATTTACGTCTCTATCTACATCATCAGCATATCCAATATATGAATGAATATCAAAAGCAGAGCCTTTGCCAACATATATAGTTCCTGGCTTGATCAAGAATACAGGAGCAAGATTATCTTCGTGATTATTAGAAAAATAATTTCCATTACTTGTTCCAAGACCTGAAGCTGTCTTAGTACTACTCTCGGCATTGTTAATTATCTTCTCAGAATCATCATCCAGATCATCATTTGATGATGCATCACCAGCAGAAGCATCTGAATCTTCACCAATAGGAGCAACTGATAGATCAACATTCTCATTTGGATTAGCAGTTTCTGTCAGTTCTTCCGTGGATTCAAATGTAGCACCTTCAATCTTGTCAGCATTTGCAATCTCAACTGGTCCATCATTTTGTTCAACTGTTGATGCAGAATCTCCGCTATGCATAGCAATAGTAGTAACCAGTAAAGCTACTCCTATAAATGCAACAATAACTATTAATCCTATCAAAAAATCCTTCATAATTTTCCCTTAAAACATAAATTATAGCGAAATATAATACTTTAATCCTTCTTCTCAAGAATTGACTAAATAAATTATTTCTTATATACTCAAAGCGACTAGCTTAGAGTTTACCCGAGTCTTAATAATAACAAGAAATGTGATAAAAAGAAAGGGTTAAAAGATGAATAGGAAAAATGAGTTAATAATGTTTCTAGGGGGAATCGCACTTTGCGCAACTGGACTCTTCATTCTTTTTAACAGAGTTCATGTAGGTTCATTTTTTGGATTCATGGGAGGATTCCAGCTTGGAAGATTCAGTGTTCCATCAGGACTTGTTGTCATTCCATTTATCATTGGTGTTGTATGGATGTTTGTTAGCGACTCAATACTGCCAAAGTTTTTCACAGCACTTTCAGTTATCCTGATAGTTGTTGCTATCATAATGACAACTCACATCTGGATGGACACTATGACAATGTTTGACTGGCTTCTTATCCTTGTTCTCATCTTCGGCGGCGGCGCTATGGTTGCTAAGATTCTCTTCCAGGATCACACTGTTGAGAAGAAAGCTGAGATTGATAAGGAAACACAGAGACAGATCAACGATCTCCAGAAAGAGCTTGAAGACCTCAAGAAAAATACAAATAAACAATAGAGGAATTAACGTATGATTAATGGCAAAAAACTAATTGCACTCTGTACATCCCGTGTCTACGATCCGCAGGTACATGGATATATCGAAAAGCTAAACACGAGACTCCAGGAAAAGGGGTTCTCACTTCTTATCTTTGCCATTAATTCCGACATATATTGGGACGAGGAACGACCTGCTGCCGAAAAGTATGTATTTGATCTTATTCCATATGAATATATCGATGCAGTAATAATAATGGACGAAAAGATCAAGAGTCATAGACAGGCAGAGAAAATCGTTGCTCGTTCTAATGCTGCTAAGGTGCCTGTTATTGTCTGCGACGGACATTACGAAGGCGCTTCCAGCATCAGGTTTGACTACGAAAAAGGCTTTGAACTAATCTGCCGCCACATTATCGAAGACCATAAGGTTACTCGACCTCATATGATGGCAGGTCATCCTGATAATGAATTCTCTGAAAAACGTATCGCAGTCTTTAAGAAAGTTCTTGAAGAAAATAATATAACATTTGACGATTCTATGCTCAGCTATGGCTACTTCTGGTCAGATCCTTGCCGTGTTGCGACAAGTGAATTACTTAAGCGTGATGTGCAGCCTGAAGCTATCATCTGCGCAAATGACGCAATGGCCATAACTGTTTCTGAAATGTACCAGGAAGCTGGTTACAAAATCCCTGATGATCTTATAATTTCTGGTTTTGATGGATATGATGCAATCTACTTTGCCAATCCTATGATTTCCACAGCTTCATGCGATATCATAAAACTCGCAGACACTACTGCTGATGCTATCTTTGAAACCATCGATAATAGATCTGTCATCGAAAGATTTATCACACCTATACTACAGCCAAACGCATCCTGCGGATGTCCCGAACATACAGCTCATCCAGAAATGCTTAGGAACTGGTTCCGCGAAAGCTTTTCAAGACATAATGACGATAACAGAGTTCTTCACCTCATGTCTTCATATATGCAGACGAGTCAAAGTATAGGCGAAATGCTATCTCACCTGGACTGCTACAAAACAGAACACACTCTATGCGTTGTTGATAGAAACTGTTTTGTCGGAGAAGAAAACTACTTTACAGATAACAGCAAGAAGCCAAAGGACTTAGTATTAATATACGACTCAGACTATCCAGAAGAATATAAAGAGGATTCCTTTGTTTTACCAGATGCTTCCACTAACATCTGCGAAAATGTACTTACTCCTTCTGTAAGAGATAGAATACTTGAGCTAACAGAGTCAGGTTATCCAATAGTTTTTAATGCACTTAACAGGATTAATAAGCCATTTGGATTTATCTGCTACTACTTCCCAAATATTTATATAAGCAACTACACTAATACACTGACAGTAACTAGTTCCGTTAGTAACGGTATCAGCGGTTTTATAAATATGGAATATCAGCGCAGGCTTCTTGAACAGATGGATGAGATGTACCGTCACGATCCGCTGACCGGACTTCTTAATCGTATGGGCTTCCAGAACGAATTCAAGCGTATTTGTCAGAAAGGAACCTATGCCGGAAGTAAGATCACAGTTATTATGTCTGATCTTGATGGACTTAAGTTTATTAATGATAATTACGGTCATGCTGAAGGCGATAACTCCATAGAAAAGGTTGCAAAGGCTTTACACAGTTCTGTGCCAGAGAACAGCCTTTCAACAAGATTCGGAGGAGACGAGGTATTCTCAGTAATCTTCGGCGAATGTGACCCAGATGAGATCATAAAGAACATAAATAAATTCCTAGAGAGTTACAACATGCTTTCAGGAAGGCAATACAAAGTTGAGACAAGTAGCGGTTATATCACCACTACCCTTGATGAAAACTTTGATATAACACAGGCTGTTAAAGATGCTGACGAAAAGATGTATGATGCAAAGGCCAGCAAATATGCAGCTCGTGGACGAAATTTCATACAATAATATTTTTCCTATATAACGAAAACAGGTGTTCTGGGTACATATCAATCATCAGAGCACCTGTTTTTTTCAATCTATTCAAATAATCAATAATTAAGTTCCAAAGAAATTTCTTCATTAGGTTTGATAGTTTCAGTTCTATCAAAGGTTACGAGTCTACTACCTACAGGAATAAGATTACCTTCGGTATCTCTTCCATCCCTGTCATTATCATATATATGATAACCACCATCTGGATCTTTATAAATTGTTACAACAAATTCAGAAGGAGTATCACCTATATTTTTGATTTTGATTTTGGAAGAATCAAGAGTTACTTTAAACTTAGAATATGTAAGCCCAAACCCAAATCTATAGAGTGGTTTTTCTGTCATGTAGATATAGGTCATGCCATTTTTTTCTATATCATAATCATTGATATCTGGCAGCTGATGGTCTCCCATATACCAGGTCTGAGGCAGTCTTCCTGCAGGACTTTCTTTACCAGTTAAAATATCCGCGATGCCTGTTCCTAATTCTTCGCTACCAAATGCTGACCACAGGATACTACGAATCTCAGGAGCCGCATCTTCTTCAACCACAGCAAGAGGTGCGTTAGCCATTAGTAATAGCGATATATTCTTATACGATTTTCTAAGCTTTCTAAGTACTGCTCTCTGGAAAGGAGGAAGCTCTATACTATCTCTATCTCTCTCCTCTTTGCAGTTGACCATAGGATGCAGACCAAAAGTAGCAACAATATTTGAATTAGAATTTAGTCCAATCTTCTCAGCTTTTGAAAGTAACGAATCTGTATCCTCAACAGTTTCAAAACCGATCTTTATACTGCCATCAACATTCTTGATTCCTTTTATTCGAGAATCTTCCCAGAAACGAAGGGCTGTGTCACAGTCATATGTTATTACTTCATCTTCAGAATCAATCAACTGGAATGCTTCATTCAGAAACCAGCTAAATGGATGATCAGGATAAGCATATAAACTAAACTTATCTTCTTCACCAGTAGCATTCAAAGATTTTTTCTTAGGAGATCTGCTTGTAAGATATTTACCGTTAGACATTGCTCTAAGTGTTATACGAGAATCATCCCAAAGCATAATCTTAAATACTTCAGCAGACTCAGGACTTACAGTCACGAGCTTACCATCAACAAGGCCAGCATACTCGCCATTTTCAAGTTTTATCCTAACAGTTGGAATCAGTTCCTCATATGGAACACCAAGCCCCTCATCTAGAGTAACAGTATGACTAGATAATCCACTATACCAGTCAAGTGAAGCTGATGCAGCAAAAGGTCCAAGTAAAAATGTATTCTTCGGTGCACCCGATTCTAAGTCTGTAGAAAGAGGAAGCATTCCATCGTTCTTTAGAAGAACTACCGATTTAGATGTCATTTTCCTTGCCAGCTGTCTTGATTCAGCAGTATCGACTTTAGAAATATTATAATCTTCTTTAGGGAAGTACTTAGATACATGGTCCTCGTTCAAATCTTCAATCATCATTCCAAGCATTGAATAGGCAGTAAGCTTATTGGTCAAAGCTTCAGTAATAACTTCCTCTGTCACAATACCTTTTTCGACAGCCTCTTTAATAGCAGGAATTTCATTATTCCAATCTTCCATAAAAACATCTACACCTGCGCCATAGGCCTTCTTAATCGCATCAGGAAAATCCTTAGCGGTCTTCTGCATATTTACAGAGAAAAAGAGAGTAAACGCATCCGAAATAACAAAAGGAACACCCCAGGATTTAAGAAGTGTTTTAAGTTCTGGATTAAATGTGGCAGTTACGCCGTTAATCTTATTATATGAGGACATAACAGAAAGTGGCTGAGCATATGAGATAATATCCTCAAACACTTTTAGATAGTAATCTTTTTTCAGATTTTCAGGAATAACAGAATCTGCTGTGTAGCGCTCTTTCTCATAGTTATTCCCATAGAAATGTTTTAGAGTAGCTCCTGCACGTACAAAGTCTTTATTATCTCCAGCCATTCCCAGGATATAGTTTCCAGCCATCCGAGTAGTAAGATACGGATCCTCTCCATAGGCTTCTTCATTTCTGCCCCATCTAGGATCACGTTCCATATCAACAGTTGGTGCAAGCGCAACCAGAGCATTATGACGATGCTCATTAACAAGACTACGCATCTCTGTACCAACTACATCTCCAACCTTATGCATCATGTCACTATCGAAAGACGCAGCCATGCCTATAGGACACGGAAAAATAGTTGTATATTCAGGATTTCCAAGATCAAAATCCTGATCGTGACGAGCCTGAACTCCATGAGCAGCCTCGCCAGAAAAATCTATATATGGAACCCCCAGAGCAATCTTCTCCTCCAAGTTTCCATATATCATCTTAAATTTATCTTCAAGGGAACGCCCATCTAGAAGTTTTTTCGCTCTATCAATGTGATAATCTAAACCCCTCTTCATACCTTATCCCCCATAATTTAAATCTATATATCGGTATATATTAGATTACTTCATTTTTGCTAGACTTCGTGAATTGCCTTAATACCAACAAATATAAAGAAAGCACCTACAACTAAGAATCCGATAACAAAAACCCATCCCCAGATTCTGTCTCCTCCACCATTGATCATCAGGTACCTTACATTTGTACTATCATCAATAACTTTGGCTTCTTTCAGTTCTTCAATACATTCATCATAATACTTCTTTACTTTGTTATTACTCATTTCCACAAGATTACCTGTATACGTTAAAGAACTATATGACTTTTTATCCCTGGACGTATATGTATCTTCTGTAATTTTATCCAAGATACCTATTTCAGTCTTCTTTGAAGCACTAATCTCAATTACTATAGTTGAATTATCATCTAGCTTGACTATGTAATATTCATCATCACCATATTTAATTGAACTATGTTCAGCAAAATTACCGTAGCTCTTGTTTATAGTTACAGAAACCATCTCATTTACAGGAAGATTAACCATCATAGAATTCTGTTCCGCAATATAATCATTTAAACTAACAGTTTTGCCAAGGACAAAATAAATAAAAGTTGATTCTTCTTGTAAATGAACATTTCATCTAAATATGCTTTATATAATTCTTTAATCCATAAATTGGTGTATCTCTATAATTTATGTTATATTCTTTTTTTTATAATACGCATTTAAATTCATTTTAGCGGTAAATCCAATCAACCCTTTAGTATTAGATAGTATTTTTAATACTTGAATGGCTTTTTCATCATCAATATACAATAAAGCAGTAGCGCATTCCAAAAGAATAGAATCATTATTACTATCTAATAGTTTTTCCAATATAATCAATTCATTATTATTCAATAATTCATTAATTATTTCTTCATTCTTATCATGAAATAAATTAGGATTACCTTTTTGTTCTCCATGTATTATAGACCATTTTTTTTCAGCATTTATACTAAATTTTTCTATATAATCCATTTTGTCACTTCACTCGTAAAAACCTTTCTATTAAACACGCATTATTATAAATGCTACTAATAAAAGTAATCTATAAAAGTTGAATCTAATACTCATTATCAACCTCTTTGTATCTTATTATTTAAATTGCCGTCATGCATGATAATTATTTATGCTTACGTGTCAATACTCTTAGATTCAGCTTTAGTCATGAACTTTTCATCATTAACGATAAATCGTTCATGTATTCCCTCTCCGATTTTTTCAACCTCATCATATACATTTACAGAGAATACGAGTTTCCTTCTGTCGATTTCAATTAGTTCTGTTTCGCAACTAACTTTCATTCCAACCGGTGTAGCTGCTATATGCGATATATCAAGTTTAGTACCAACAGTACTTTCGCCTTCTGAAAGATAAGCTAAAATACTTTGAAGAGCTGTTTTCTCAGCTAATGCGATCATAGCAGGTGTTGCGAAGACATTTAGCCCACCACTACCTACTGCTTTTGCTGTATCTTTATCTGTGACTAGTAACTCCTGTTTTCCTTTTATTCCAAGTTGTAACATATTTTATCCTCTTTCTGATCAGATGATTGGTATAAATATAGCTGATGCAATAGTAAGTATTATTCCACCAATAAAGAATGAAGAATATAGTATATTAGAAAATACAGTAACCCCCTTATCTGTCTTTTCATCTATATAATTTGAAATCTCAGGTACATCTCCATCTGATTTTTTTGAAGAAATGATCTTATTGATCTCATCTAGATTAACTAATAGTTTTCTTGTCTCATCTTTTTCTGGTGCACCAAGCATTCTGGTGTAGATATTCTTATTAAAGAGAAGTCTTGTATCATTATAATAAACTTCATATATCGGACATTTAACCGCCTTGTATCCCGAACCACGAACTCGGCGGTCAACACATGTACCAGTAACTTCATAAGTACATGTAGCTCTAAGCTTTCTTCTATGAAGAATACCGTGTATAAGAAGTGTGGCACCAACGATCATAAATGTTATTCCCGCCATAAGCGGGATTGCTTTTACCATTCGTTTATATGCGTCTTCTGGACCGAAATGGTTCATGATGCCGTATATAGCACAGCCTGTTCCAACCAAAACAAAGATAGCACCAAGCCACCATCCGTTTTGTTTTTCAGAAACCATGGCCACTATTGCAAATATACCCATAACAGCAAAGAACTGTCCCAGTGCTATAAGAAATATCCAGGTATTTCCATGCTTTACCGAGTAGATACTTATTGCTATGGATGCAAAGAACCATACAAGAAAGGCAAACGAAACTATGAGAAGTTTTGCCATACGTTTATTATCATTCATTTTTCTTTTCCTTTCTTTTTTGGGTGCAGTGGGGACAGACCCCCTTGCACCTATCGGTGCAAGAGGGGACTGTCCCCACCGCACCAATTATGTTAATTCTATTATTCCAGCACATAGTCCTCTTCTGCCGTTGGTGTAACGGTGTGAGAAGAATATATCATGATACTTCATAGTGCAGAGTTTTGTCTGGTAGATGTTACTGCTACGAAGTCCTGCATTGACCAGAATAAGTTCATTAAGTGCCCATAGGTTTAACATATATTTATCGAGAATCTTTACTGTTCTAAAGACTTCGTATGGAGTGCCAATTCTGGTAGTTATTATTCCTTTATAATCTTCAGGCATATTGTCTCTTACAAAACTGCCTGCATGTATGATGTACTTGAAATCTTCGTTTTGTAGAGGTTCAAATGTGACATTTGGCTCTGAAGTGTCTATATAAGGACATTCAAGCATTGCTTTAATGACTGATTCATCCACCTCGTAATTATCTGGACCAATGGATGGGCCAATAATAGCATGAATGTTTTCTGGAAGACAGCCATATTCCTCTACCATCTTTTCAACTGTCTTTGCAGCGATACCATCAACAGTTCCGCGCCATCCTGCATGCACAGAACCGATAACCTTACTAACAGGATCCGCAAGAAGGATTGGAACGCAGTCTGCTGTGTAGACGATAAGCGGAACATTCTTCACATTTGTAATCTGAGCATCTATCTCAAAGTGCGTGAGATCTCGTGCTATGCCGTCTCCAGCATCTTCTTCAGTTACCACAAGTATATTGGATTTATGAACTTGATTAGGTGCAGAGATCCTTCTTGGATCTATTCCGATACTTGCACCGATTCTACGGTAGTTTTCTTTTACATCTTCGATGTTGTCATCAAGATGGATCCCCATATTGAGAGACTCATAGATTCCCTGACTGACGCCACCAAATCTTGTAGTAAATCCATGCTTTATGCAGGACATATCTTTGAATCCTTCAATCTCAACAAAAGGAGCTATTCCATCTGTGTTTAGTTTTATGTTATGTGGGCTATGAATGCCCTGGTAGTTTGTATTTATTATATTTTTTGCTTCTTGTATATTCATATATTCGATTTAATTCTTTTTTAGTATGTTTAGTAGTTTAGAGAAATATTCAGGAAGGTCACTGGTGAACTCCAGATATTCCTTTGTTCTTGGATGAATAAACCCGAGGGTTCCTGCATGAAGCACCTGACCTTTTAGATTAAATGGACAGCTCTTAGGTCCATACACAGGATCTCCAAGGAGTGGGTGATTGATGCTTGTAAGGTGTACTC
Source organism: Lachnospiraceae bacterium AC2031 (assembly GCA_000687975.1). Lineage (GTDB taxonomy): Bacteria > Bacillota > Clostridia > Lachnospirales > Lachnospiraceae > Eubacterium_Q. The sequence goes on from JIAB01000001.1 coordinate 276,832, forward strand.
TAATCTGATGAGTACGACCTGTTTCAAGCTTACACTTCACAAAGGCATAGTTATCCTTCAGGTTTTCCTGAAGGAAGATATGAGTCACAGCTCTTCTGCCGTCCATATCTATAACCATTCTCTTACGATCAACCTTTCCTCTGGCAATAGGCTTATTCACAGTTTCGGTGTATATATTATCAACCTTTTCCATCTTTTCAATATCAAAATGGTTATACACAATGCAGCTATATATGCGGTTGATGCTATGCTCTGCAAATTGCTCAGCCAGTCCCTGGTGGGCTAGATTTGTTTTGCAGATGACAAGAAGTCCGCTAGTATCCTTGTCAATTCGATGCACTATACCAGGACGCTCGATTCCATTTATCGATGATAACGAATCGCCGCAATGATACATTAGGGCATTTACCAAAGTTCCTGTATAGTTTCCTGGAGCAGGATGAACCACCATACCCTGAGGCTTATTTACGACTATTACGTCATCGTCCTCATAGACTATCTCCAGAGGAATGTTCTCTGGAACGATTTCCAGCTTCTCAGGTTCAGGGAGGATTAGTTTTATATTATCCCCTTCAGAAAGCAAATAAGAGGCCTTGACGCGCCTCTCAGTGCCATCTGCAGAAGTGACCGATATGCTATTCTTATCAATCAGCTTCTTGATGTAAGAACGGGATACTTCCTCCAGTTCCTCAGATATGTACTTGTCCAGTCTCACTCCTATATCCTCATGGTCAGGAGTAAGATTAATAATTTGTTCCATATTTATCCTTTGATTATTGATACTAATTTATATGTGTTACTGATTTATCAGATGAACGTCTAACTGGTTAAATGGTATCTCAATTCCTTCTTTTTCGAAGGTCTTAAGTATCTGCTCCGTCACTGCACGCTTAGCTGGAAGATACTTCTCGACAGGCACCATAGAGAAACCACCGAGACGAACGCCGTGGTTACTTAGTTCATCAACAAATACAGTTATGTTTTCTTCTGTAATATCATCTGTGTGCTTCATTATCTCAGCGATAAGAGTCTTTGCTTTATCCACATCAGCTTTATACGAAATATCCACATTTACAACCAGAGCACGCTTTCCGTCACCCTGTTTATTGATAACAGAATTATTTGTCAGCTGTGAATTAGGAATCTTGATAGTCTCACCAAGAATAGAACGAATTGTTGTATAGTAGATCTCGATTTCCTCCACAACGCCTTCCACATTTGCGCTGGAGATAACTATATAATCCCCCTTCTTGAAAGGTCTGAGAACAAGGAGCAGAACTCCTCCTGCAAAGTTAGAAAGGGCACCCTGCATCGCAAGAGATATACCAACACCAGCAGATGCTATAAGTGCTGCAATAGATGCAACCTCAACAATCTTCAGCTGAGTAATGATTGTAATAATTGCAAAGGTAAGAATTCCGTACTTAATTAGATTCAGCACAAAATGGCTCGCTATCTGATCCACGCCTTTTTTATCCAGGCGCTTTGCGATAGAACTAACCACCTTCTTCAAAATCTTGCTAAGAATAATATATACAACAAGAGCAAGCAGAATCTTGATCACATAGTCAAAGACACCCACTCCTTTGTCGTGAATCCATTTATTTATATCATCCAACGTAATAAATGTAATATCTCTCATAATTCTAATCTCCGAATGAGTCGATTGGCGAGAGAGCCCTTTTGACTCATTTTTAAGTCAGTTTAGCTCAAAGCCCTTTTGACTCATTTTAGTGTTCTAAGGGTTGCAAGGATAAAGTCCCAGGTACGGGAGACGCTGGCAATATCCAGACGTTCCTTCGGTGTATGAATATCAAATATATTAGGACCAAATGACACTGCGTCCAGTCCTTCTATCGAATCGACAAAAAGACCGCATTCAACGCCTGCATGAATTGCTTCAACGATCATTTTCTGACCAAACATTTCTTCATATTTAGCAGTCATAACCTCTCGAAGCTTTGATTCTTCCTTATATTCCCAAGCAGGATATTCACCCTCAACTGTCATAGTGCCGCCAGCTGACTGAACTATTGCAGCAAGCTCATCCAGCAGATCCTGCTTTTCTTTATTAACACTGCTACGAACGCTGAAGCTTAGTGCTATCTCTTCCTGGAAAGTATCCATGATTCCAAGGTTAAGGGAAGTCTGAACAAGACCTTCGATATCCTGGCTCATCTTGATGACTCCATTTGGAAGACTTCCGTAAGCCATAACGAAGGAAAGGTTGGCTGCTTCGTCCAGAGGGTAAACATCAGAATTAACATTTACCTTTTCGATAACTATATTCAAATCAGGATCTGTATCCTTATAAGACTCCTTATATTCAGCCAGGAATCTTGTAACTTCTTCAGTGATTTCAGTCTCATTCTTAGAAACAATAAATGCCTCTGCCTTAACTGGAATGGCATTATCCTTAAGTCCACCTCTGACTGTGATAACACGCATGGTGTCATCTACAAAGAATATAGACTGAAGCAGTTTTCCAAGAACGATGTCTGCATTAGCTCTGCCCTTATCAATCTCTACACCAGAATGGCCGCCAACAAGACCAGAAACAACTATCCTGAACTTCTCTCCCTGAGCTCCTCTTCTAAGAATAGGAAAATGTAATGTTGCCGTAGCTCCTCCTGCGCAGGAAACAAGCAAGTGACCTTCATCTTCAGAATCAACATTTAGAAGATATTTACCATTAAGTCGGGACATATCCAGAGCCTGAGCACCCAGCATTCCAATCTCTTCATCAACCGTAAATACGCATTCAAGTGGTGGATGAGGTATAGAATCGCTATCAAGAAGAGCAAGCATATATGCTACAGCTATTCCATCATCTCCACCAAGAGTTGTACCCTCAGCTTTAATAAATCCATCCTCGATATAAAGTCTAAGACCTTCGCATGAGAAATCAAAATCCGAATCATCAGTCTTCTCACAGACCATATCAAGGTGCCCCTGAAGGATTACAGTGTTCTCATTATTTGAACTTGAATTCGAATCTAAAGCAGTATCCTCCCCATCACATGCCGGTTTATAAACGATAACATTATTAGAATCGTCCTGATAATAATCAAGACTTAGTCGCTTTGCGATACTAACTACGTAATCACTTATCAGCTTTGTATGTCTTGAACCATGTGGAATTGCACAAAGCTCTTCAAAATAATATAACACCTTACTTGGTTCTAATGAATCTAAAACTCCCATCTCTGTCTCCATAAATAAGTCATTTTTTATTAATCGAATAAACCTCTACTGATCAAGCTTTTTTAGAGATTCTTCAAGTTTATTTATATAGTCAAAATTTCTATTCACACTGTTGCTGAGCTGATCATACTTAGTCTCATACTCAGCCTTCTTCTTAGCAGCCTCAAAGTCAAGTCTTGCAAGACTATCCTGAATCTCAATAAAAGTTTCGTCCTTTTCAAAAAGAGTCTTGATATATCTCTTTCCTTCAAGCTCAGCAAAATACTTCTTAACAGCTTTATCCTGCTTATCGAAGTTAAGTGTGCCACTTACAAGCTTTCCAAGATCTGCACTTGGAACAATATCAATTATCTCTGCGTCAGGATAATCCTCCTGCTTTATAGCACTCTTCATACTGAGCTCGATAACGATAAACTTGCGGATGCCCATATCATAAAGAGGCTTTATCGGAACATTGTCCTTAAGACCACCATCCACATAAAGATTTCCATCCACCTCAACAGGCGCATAAATAACAGGCAAAGCACTTGTAGCAAGTATTGCCTGCTTTACAAAATCACACGACTTATCATTTAGATGGAAATACACGGCAGAAAAATCCTTATAGGTTTCTTCTGTAGAAAGAGTCCAGAGAAGATTCATTTCCTCCTGTGAAATGATATCTCCCGTGACCATATTCGAAGGGCACTTAGTTCCCGTAATATAGAGATCTATAGCCTTCTCAAGAAGTTCATAAGTTAAATACTTATCAATAAGACGCTTGGTTTCATTTCTGGAAAAGCGCTTTTCTCCAGCTCGGATTGAATCCTCATCAACATCGAAAAGAACACCGAAATCCATATCATCCCAGGCTTCTTCCATCTGAGTGATTGCACGGTTTATACCACCTTCAGCAAGACCCTCAGAAAAAAGCACAGCATTGATACCACCGATAGACGAGCCTGAAGCCGCAACAATATTATCAAGATATCCTGCTTCAGCAAGTGACTTTAGGATTCCAACCTGATATATGCCCTTTCCGCCGCCACCGGCAAGAACAAGACCTGTACCTTCCTTTAATTCGTTAACATCACCCATATCGTACCCCCTAATATTGATGAGTCAACAGACTCAACGTCCTATATAACAAAATGTTAATTAAATTATCTTATCTATCTAAGTACTTCTTATTCTTTATAAAATCAATAAGATCAAGCTCTGTAGATGATTCTCTTGTAAAGATAGTACCTACATCTTCACCCTCTAGAAGTCTATGAATTATCTCCATATCTGAAGATTCAACTATAGCCACATCAGCACCTGAATAGCAGGCAATCTGTGCAGCAGCGATCTTTGTATACATACCGCCTGTTCCGTAATTTGTAACAGTTCCCTTAGCCATATCCTTAAGGGAATCATCAATCTTATCAATGATTGAAAGTCTCTTTGCATGCTTATTCTTACGAGGATCATCGGTGTAGAAACCATCAATATCAGTAAGAAGGATAAGCATATCAGCTCCTATAAGAGTTGAAACTATAGCTGAAAGTGTATCGTTATCACCGAACTCGATTTCTTCTGTTGCCACAGTATCATTTTCATTTACGATAGGAATTACATCAAGATCAAGGAGCTGCTTCAGTGTGTTCTCAGCATTCTTTCTTCTCTCATCATTTGTAATAACATCAAATGTAAGCAGAACCTGTGCAGCCTTGTTGTTATATTCCATAAAAAGCTTCTGGTAAAGCATCATCAGCTCGCCCTGTCCAAGAGCAGCACACGCCTGAATCATTGAAAGAACCTCAGGACGCTTATGAAGACCAAGTACCCTACGTCCAACTGATACAGCACCAGATGAAACAAGCACAACGTCCTTACCCTGATTCTTGATATCGCTGATGAGACGTATCATTTTCTCAATCTTTACAAAATCAAGTTCCCCTGTTTCTGGATGAACAAGTGAAGATGAACCAACCTTGATCACAATTCTTCTTTTATTCTTAAGTTTATCTCTAACGCTCATAATTTTTCCTTATCCTCGATTATTTTACAGATATTTTGAAGTCTCGAAAGCCTTGTAGCACTCGATGAGATCATCTATCAAAAATTCACTGACAGCTTCCGCAGCCTTTATTCCATCTGCTGCAGCCGAGGTAATACCTCCAGCATATCCAGCTCCCTCGCCTGTAGGAACGATTCCCGGGAAGCCTTCAGCCATCATTGTTTCTCTATCTCTTAGAATTCTGACTGGAGAACTGGTTCTAGACTCAACAGCCGTAACTACAGTGTCGTCACCGTCAAACCCTTCTATCTTCTGTCCAAAATCCTCCATAGCCTCAAGTATTGCATCCACCATAAAATGTGGCAACGCCTGTCTAAGGTCTGCGAAGCTCCAATGTCCCTTTATTGCAGGCTCTATCTCCCCAAGACTTTCCGACTTTTTACCAGCCTTAAGGTCTCCATAGAGCTGAAGCGGAATTGCTCCATCTCCTGCTTTAAAGGCTGCCTGTTCAATCTTAAGCTGCATCAGGCATCCACGGAGTTCCTTTGTATATAACTGACGAAGTTCCTTTTCTTCGTCACTATATACTTCTGATGAATCCTGATCATACATAAAATCATCAGGATTGATACTAACTACAATAGCGGAATTAGAGTTGCCACCAGAACGGCCGCTATAGCTCATTCCATTTATTACTGAAGTGCCTGGCTCAGATGAGGAATTAACCACATATCCTCCTGGACACATACAGAATGAGAAGACATTTCTTGACGCCTTATCCTCGTCCTGATCAGTATGATAAACCAGCTTATAATCTGCAGCCGGAAGCGTATCGCCATAACGCTGCTTATAATTCTTACCATACATTGCTTCATTTATCATCTCAGCTTTATGCTCTACTCTGACGCCCATAGCAAAAGGCTTCGGTTCCATAGTAACACCGCGAGACTTCAGCATAAGCAGTGTATCTCTTGCACTGTGACCTGTAGCAAGGATAACACTATGAGTTTTTATCTTAAATGACTTAGCTTCAGAATCTTCCGGTTCGCCAACCTTTTCGACAGTCAGCTCATAAAGCGGAAGCTCAGACTCAAAACCAAAGATCTTGCCACCATTTTCTGAGTCATTCTGGTAATCAATCTCAGCCTCTATATCCACAAGCTTTGAACCAAAATGAATCTCTCCGCCAAGCCTTTCGATGTCCTCTCGCATATTCTGCAGAACACCACGAAGCACATCAGTTCCAATATGGGGCTTAGATTTATATGTAATAGACGGATCTGCTCCATAATGAGCGAAGGTTTCAAGAACCTCCTTAAAATATCCGCTCTTATCTTTATTTCCTGTATTTAGCTTTCCATCTGAGAAGGTTCCTGCACCACCTTCTCCGAAGCAAACATTTGACTCCGGATCAAGTTTCCCCTCATCCCAGAAAGTATTTACAGATATGGTTCTTTCCTCAACCGGAAGTCCGCGCTCAAAAAGAATCGGCCTAAACCCCGCTCTTGCCAGCTGAATTGCAGCATTATAGCCCGCCGGGCCAGAGCCAATGATGACCGGACGATACTCAGGAACATCACTAAGAAACTCTCTCACATCAGTATTAATTATATGAGGAAATGTGTAGCTTTCCTCAGTAGTTAACATAAGATTTTTATTGTATCCCTTACCGTTAACTCTCTTATAAAGCTCCTCTTCATTAGTAACATAAACGCCAACAGCAAGGTTATAATGAATCTTATCATGATGTCTTGAATCAAGAGATTCCTTGAGAATCTTGATAGAATCAATATCCTTTGTCTTAAGAATAGATTCAACCGCTTCTCTCAGATCCTTCGAATCATAATCTGTATTTAATTTTATATTTCTGATATGTATCATAATTTTCTCGGTTATCGGAATATATTAGTGCCGGCAAGGTATCCGGTAATTATTGCATAGGTTATGTTGTAACCGCCGCATTTACCAATTACATCTGTTGCCTCACCTGTTACGCATATGTTGCTGCCAAGAGTAATTTCTGGCTTAACACTCATGTTGAAAGAATCAATATACTGAGTAAGAACTCCACCGATGGAAGCCTGAGAATCCTCAAGTCCAGCCTTGCCTCGAATACTGAGGCGCCACTCTATCATTTCCTGATAGATGCCTCGAATACCTGTCTCAGTAACATCCTTGAGAGTAAGTACTCTCTCCTGCTTGCCATAGAACTTATCCATCATATAAGCTCCAAGCTTATCATTTACATAGCCATTCAGGAAAAGATCCAGTCTCCTGTCAGGGAAGCTCTGCTTCATCTTATTGAAGCTATCTGCAAAGCTATCCTCATCTATCTTTGGAAGCAGATTTATCACTACATCCACACCAGGCTTCATATAGTAGGACATGTTAAATGTCACGATCCCACTAATTCCGTCGGCACTGATCTGTATCTCCCCCACCTCTGTATGGCCATCCACAGTTAGTCTCGCTTTAGTACGAACTCCCTCAAGTCGGGATAAATCCTCAGTAACATACACAGGACAAAGACCACTGGTGTATTCGACAAATGGAAGTCTCATACTGTTGAAGAGCGTATAGGCTTCATCTGCTGTAGCAGAACCAAGTGATTTCTTGGAAAGACCACCTGTAGCAACGATCACACCTTTCGCCAGGATGTAGCCAGGAGTTTCTTCTTCACCCTCGCGGGTGATGACATTTATCTTATATACCCCAGAATTATCCAGAATATCATCTGTTATCTGGGAGCTATATTCCAGCAGATCATCCACCGGAAGTTTATTTACAGTTGTAACGCTGGATTTATAAAGAAATCTAGCACCGTAGCTTGTAGCTGCATCTACAAGAGCCCAGACAACGCTGGAAGCCTGAAGACTGGAAGGATAAAAGTATCCATCCTTATTGATAGTCTGAATTCCAAGCCTTCTCATATAGTCCAAAACAAAACTGCGAGGTCTCATATCAGAATATCTATACAGCTTCTCGAAAATGGTATCTACAAACTCATTTCCGTAGTAGGTATCTTCATCCCAATCGTCATTTGTGAGATTGCAACGACCATTTCCGGTTGCATAAAGCTTGCGACCAGCCTTTTTATTCTTATCCACAACTACGCAAGAAAGCCCCCTACGGGAGCTTTCGATTGCGGCCACAAGTCCTGATGCACCTGCGCCAATTATACAAATGTCATAGATTTTATTATTATCCATAAGCATTTCATTCGTAAGTTTTTATTCGTAAGTTACACTATCCTTTGATGAATCTGGGAATAATGTGATGTATGTCTTACCAGGATTAAGTCTGAGTTCCTCACCATCCATTGTGTAGAAATGAGTTACACCGTAATCTGAACAAGCACCATCTCTTGTTGCTTCCTGTCCAAAGATTTCCTCTTTGTAAGCGAACTTCTTCTTAGCAGACTTCTTCCACTTGATAGGAATCATCTTACCATTTGTTACGTAGTAACCTTCACCTTCACCAACATCATCGATATACTTACTTCCAACCTCATCACTAAGTACATAATGTGGGCAGAACTCATAGATTACGTTCTTGAAAGCAATCTGATTTCCCGAGTTCTCATCGATCTGTACATCGCCGTAAGTAAACTTCTTGTAAAGCTTTGACTCAGCGTCGTATACAAAGTAAGGTCTTGACTCGATGTCACTGTTGATAGAAATCTTGTTACAATCTGTTCCATCCTCAAGATCCTTGTCGTTGATGTTGAACTGGAACATGCTCTTATATTCTTTACACTTATCAAAGTCGAAGCCCTTATCAGACATACCCTGAAGGATCTTCTCTCCTGATGTGTAACCAGTAAACTCTGAACCATAACCAGGTCTTGATACACGGAATCCGTAAGCTGAAGACTCAGTATTAAGATTCATATCATCAAGATCTGTAATAAGTGGCATCTCCTTCATAGCCCAGATACCGCCCCAATGAACGAGTACAGCATCATGCTCGAGAGCCTTACGATCGAAGTTAACACGTGTACTTCTTACAGGTCCGATCTTATCTACATTCTGTAATGTATCCTGACTGAAGAGACAAAGAAGACGAGATATACCACCTTCCTCAAGCATCTCATAGATAACGTCAGCATTTTCAACACCTGACTGTGGAAGTCCAAGATTGTTGTTAACTACCATGATAGCAACATATCTCTTGTCAGCAGTAGCAGGGTCAACCCACTCACCGTTCATATCGCTGAGAACCTTACCATCCTTCATCATTGTAACATCAGTGTTTGTGCTGATCATTGATGAGTCAGTAAGCTCAACTGCGTAAAACTGAGAATCTGAAATAGATGAGATATCATCAGTTTCCTCCTGCTTGCCGCATCCTGTTAATCCAGCAAGTAACATTGTGATTGAAAGTGCACCAGCAAGTAATTTCTTATTCATAGTCTCTAGTATATCCTTTCATATTTAAGATTTCTTCCTGCAGCTTCTCCATAACTAATCTGTCATTTTCCTCCATATGGTCATATCCAAACAGATGTAGGATACTGTGAGCTGTAAGAAATGCTATCTCTCTCTTATCACTATGTCCGTATTCCTTTGACTGAGAATCTACCTTTTCAAGAGATATAACTATATCTCCGAGAAGCATCTCTCCTGTCTCTGGATTGAAGTAATCCTGTGGATACTTCTCCACATATGACAAGTCACCTGGCTCGTCAAAATCGAGCATAGGAAATGAGAGCACATCCGTGGGGCTGTCGATACCACGCTCTGACATATTAATATCGTGTATCTTATCATTATCTACCAGAGTAACTGAAACCTCGCACTCATAAGGACATTTGAGAAACTCTAGTGAACCAGCCACAATGTCCTTGATAATGTCATCATACACTTTGGGGTATTCAATATCAGATTCGTTGGTAATAAATATACTCATGTATATAACCTCACTAAATGAGTATTCTACCATAATATATTGTTAGTGTCAAAAAACAGAGTTGTATTTGTGTTTTTCCACACTATTTACGTTTTTTATCACTATATTTAGTAGAATTATTATACTTAGGTTTGGAGGCATCATACTTTTCATAAGCCTCAACAATCCTCTGTACCAGTGGATGTCTCACAACATCCTGGCTGGTCAGGTTGCATATTGCTATACCTTCGATATTACGTACAACCTTAAGCGCAATATCAAGTCCCGACTTTGTTCCAGCTGCCAGGTCCTTCTGCGACTGATCACCAGTGATGATAGCCTTCGAACCAAAACCAATACGTGTCAGGAACATTTTCATCTGAGACTCAGTTGTATTCTGAGCTTCATCCAGAACAATAAAGGCGTTATCCAGAGTACGACCTCTCATATAAGCAAGAGGCGCAACTTCAATAAGCCCCTTTTCCATATTCTTCTGAAATGACTCTGCCCCCATAATCTCATAGAGAGCATCATAAAGTGGTCTCAGATAAGGATCAATCTTACTCTGCAAATCACCAGGCAGAAAGCCCAGCTTCTCTCCCGCCTCTATGGCAGGTCTTGTAAGGATGATCCTCTCAACCTCACCCTTCTTGAAAGCGGTTATTGCCTTAGCCATAGCAAGATAAGTCTTACCAGTTCCGGCCGGACCACTTCCAAATACGATCATATTATTATCGATGGCTTCAACATACTTTTTCTGGCCAAATGTCTTCGGCCTTATTGGTCTACCTGCAAGAGTATGACATATCAGTTCATCATCCTTATCTAGATCTGAAACTCGTCCACCCTCGCCACTTGTAACAATACTGATAGCATAATCCACATTTTGCTCTGTCAGATCATTACCTTTTTTAGAGATTACCAGAAGATCATTGATAACAGTAAGAGCTTTATCAACCATAGTTTCCTCACCCTCAATGGAGAGCTCGTCGTTACGATAGATATAGCTGATTCCAAATGTCTTCTCAACCTTTCTAATATTCTTATCGAACTGACCAAAAAGCAGCTGAACGCTTTTTTCATCGACTTTTACTGTTTTCTTAACTAATCCCATATACAAACCTTCCATAAGCCGTAAAAACGCCACGTCCAAAAAGAACGTGGCGGTTTAAACTAATCATATGGTAAATATATTACTTATACTTACGCTTTCTAGCAGCCTCAGACTTCTTCTTACGCTTTACTGATGGCTTCTCATAATGCTCTCTCTTACGGATCTCCTGCTGGATACCAGCCTTCTGACAGTTTCTCTTGAATCTGCGAAGAGCGCTATCGAGAGTCTCATTTTCTTTAACTACAACGCTTGACATCTTTACCTACCCTCCCTTCGTCTAGGGAATTATCTAACATGTTTCTTAGGAAACACGCGATACACATTATATCACACTTGCACACTTTGTCAAGTTTTTAATGAGTCAAAAGGCGAGAGAGCCAAATCGACTCATTAGAAAATCTGTGAACGAACTTCTTCAACACCAGCAGCAAGTGCATCCTGAATCTTGGAAGCATCCTTACCACCAGCCTGTGCCATGTTAGGACGACCGCCACCGCCGCCTCCAACTATTGGCGCAATAGTCTTGATGATATTTCCAGCATGAACACCAGCTGCTACAGCATCATCAGATGCCATAACTACAAGGCTTACCTTGCCACCCATATCTGATGCCATGATAACAACAGCCTTACCAAGCTTTGCTTTATATTCATCTCCAAGATTTCTAAGAGCATTTGGATCAACGCCCTGTACAGCCATAGGAAGTACCTTAACGTCGCCAACCTCTACAACTGCATCTTCAGCAGATGATGCGGCTGCCTTTGCCATTTTATCCTTAAGACTCTGGTTCTCAGACTGAAGAGCCTTAATCTCATCCATAAGAGACTGAATCTTCTCTGTAAGCTTAGCAGGCTCAGTCTTTGCAGCCTTAGCAGCAGCATTAAGTCTATCCTCAACATCTGCATAATATGCTGCAGCACCAACAGATGTAAGAGCCTCAATACGTCTAACACCTGCAGCGATACCCTGCTCAGATACGATCTTGAAGGAACCGATCACGCTTGTATGAGGAACATGAGTACCACCACAAAGCTCGATTGACCAATCACCCATATTTACAACACGAACTGTCTCGCCATACTTCTCACCAAAGAGAGCCATAGCGCCAGTCTTCTTAGCCTCATCAAGAGACATTACATCAGTTCGAACCTTAAGGTCCTCACCGATCTCTTTATTTACAATAGCCTCAACCTCTTTAATCTCTTCAGGTGTCATAGCCTGATTGTGTGAGAAGTCGAAACGAAGTCTTCCATCAGTTACAAGTGAACCAGCCTGCTCAACATGATCACCAAGAACAGTCTTAAGAGCCTTCTGAAGAAGGTGAGTAGCTGAATGATTCTTACAGATAAGCGAACGTCTGTCTGCATCAACCTTCATCTCAGCTTTTGCGCCAGATTTAAGAGTTCCGCTAACAACATAACCTACGTGAGCAACTCTTCCACCCTTAAGCTTTTGAGTATCTTCAACCTTAAATGTAGCTGAATCAGTCTCTATCACACCAGTATCACCTGTCTGACCACCCATTGTTGCATAGAAAGGTGTAGTCTTAGTGATAACTGTACCCTTAGCCCCTTCAGCAAGAGAATCAACCATCTCTGTTTCATTTGCAAGAGCAGCAATCTCAGCTGTATCAGATGTCTTATCGTAACCAGTGAACTCTGTTGTTACATCATCTGAAAGTCCAGCGAATATATCATCACTAGCAACAAGTGTCTGAGAGAAGTTCTGATTCTCTCTAGCCTTCTGCTTAGCAGCTTCCATAGCCTTCTCAAATCCAGCTTCATCAACAGCAAGTCCTTCTTCACCTGCCATCTCTACTGTAAGCTCGATAGGGAAGCCAAATGTATCATAAAGATAAAACGCTGAATCGCCATCGATTTCCTTAGCGCCAGAAGACTTCTTCTCGCTTAGAATCTTGTTAAACTCTTTCATACCATTTTCGAGTGTGCTCTCGAATCTGGAAATTTCCTTACCAAGTTCTGTGATGATGAACTCGCGATTCTTTGTAAGAAGTGGATAACTGTCATCATATACCTTATCGATATAGATCTTAGCAAGATCAAGAAGATTCTCTTTATTAAGACCAAGTGTACGTCCGTGACGAACTGCACGTCTGATAAGTCTTCTAAGAACATAACCAGCGCCCACATTTGATGGAAGAAGCTTTGCAGCATCACCAATAAGCATAACTGATGTACGCATATGGTCTGCAAGGATTCTCATAGACTTTGTAAGCTTCTCATCAGCGTTATACTTAGCACCTGAAGTATTCTCGATAAATGCAATCGCATCAGTAAAGAGGTCTGTCTGATAAACATCCTTTGTACCATTAAGGAATGCAAGGATTCTCTCAAGACCCCAGCCTGTATCAACGTTCTTCTGCTTAAGTGGAGTAAGAGTGCCATCATGGTGCTTCTCATACTGCATGAATACGTCGTTACCAAGCTCTGTATATTTTCCACAATCACAGCCAGGACCACAGTCTGGACCGCAATCATCAACATCTGCTATATAGAACATCTCGCTGTCTGGACCACATGGACCATACTCAAGTCCCCACCAGTTATCATCAGCACCGAGATAATAAATATTCTCAGGCTTAAATCCAGAAGCGATTCTGAACTGAGCACCCTCTTCATCACGAGGAGCATTCTCATCACCAGCAAATACTGTAGATGCAAGATGATCCTTATCAAAACCAAAAACCTCAGTAAGAAGTTCATAACTCCACTTACATCTCTCTTCCTTGAAATAATCTCCAAGGCTCCAGCTACCCATCATCTCGAAGAAGGTAACATGGCTCTTATCTCCAACGGAATCGATATCATTTGTACGTACACATCCCTGAACGTTGCAAAGTCTTGTTCCCATAGGATGCTTCTCGCCAAGAAGATAAGGCATAAGAGGCTGCATACCTGCTACGTTAAACATAACACCAGTAGAACCGTCAGATACAAGTGACACTGCACCTACATCAACGTGTCCTCTTTCCTTATAAAAATCTATCCAAGTCTTTCTAAGCTCTTTTGAAGTAAACTGTCTCATAAATCTCTCCTTAATATATACGACAAAATGACAAACGGCTAAAAAGCCGTTTGCCATATTATTTTAGTCCTGATAATCAGTAATGTAAATACCTGTTAATCCATATTCATCATAAATTGTAAGTCTTACTTCGTAATCATCTATTTCATATGAATATTCCCAGTAAGCAAGTTCCTCTGCACGATATGGATCAGAAGTAGGTTCTCCATAAGCAGCCTTTACATCATCAACTGTGCTGCCCCATGTGATTCCACCAGGAAGTATTATTGAAGGATAATTTGTTGAATCACACCATCTGATATCTGTATCAAGAGCCCAGATTGATGTTTCCTTAATATCCTTAACATCTGAACCGTAGTTCTTAAATCCTACGCTGAAGTCAAAACTGCTATCGAAGTTAGAATTCTCAAGATATACTGTACAAAGAACCTTATCTCCAGGATTAAGTACATATCCATCTTCCTTACCATAATCAGCAAGATCAAATGTATAATCATTGCTTATAAGTGCATAATCGAAAGGAAGTGTATAGATTGTACCATCGATAGAAATCTGCTTTGAAGCAAGATCAGTTGAAAGATCTCCTGTATCTACTGGAGCTGTTGTAGCAGCTTCTGTAGCTTCTTCAGTTTCCGCCTCAGTCTTCTCTTCTGTTGTAGCCTCTGTTGTAGCTTCTGTTACATCTTCAAGAATATTATCAAGGTCATCCTGATCAATAGTTTCAAGATCATCTAAATCTATATCATCTATATCATAAGATACATCATAATCATCAATCGCATCATTTACCGCTTTTACACTCTTGTAAATACCAATACCAATAAGTAATGAAGCAAGACACATTACAGCACTAGCGATAAGACCAACAAGGTTAAGTATCTTAGGTGTCTTATTAGTAAGATTAGCCTTTGCCTTTGAGAGACCAATAGCACCTACGATAACACCAGCTAATGGACAAAGGAGCGCACATACGATTGATACAATACCAAGTGTCTGTCCTTCTTTCTCTTCGCTTCCAGGATTTGAACCGCCATTATAGCTTGTACCACTATTATAGCTTGTGCCACCATAATTCTGTCCGCCATAGTTTTGAGGCTGTGCCTGATAGCCTCCCTGATACTGATTTGGCTGTCCATTAAATGGCTGCTGACCTTGTGGCTGCTGATAAGGATTTGGCTGTCCATTAAATGGCTGCTGTCCCTGTGACTGATAAGGATTCGGCTGTCCTGTATATGGATCAGAGCCTCCCTGCTGAAACTGATTTGGATTATTGTTATCCATAATTATCCCTCCTGTAATTACTTACTCACGACGAGCAAGTTCATCATTTATTTCATCCCATGTCACGCCCTTTTCTACCATGAGAACCATAGCGTGATACAGGAAATCTGCGATCTCATACTTAATTTCTGAAGCATCCGGATTTTTTGCAGCGATAACAATCTCTGTACACTCCTCACCGACCTTCTTAAGTATCTTATCGATTCCTTTATCAAAAAGGTAATTTGTATAGCTTCCTTCGCGAGGATTAACCTTTCTGTCAGCTATAACATTATATACATCCTGGAAAACCTTAAAGGATGAATTCTCAACTACGCCTGCATCTTCAAGCGGGGTAAAGAAGCAAGTTGGGTTACCTGTATGACAAGCCGGACCAGTCTGATCAACCTTTGCAAGGATTGTATCCTTATCACAATCGATAGTAAGACTTACCATCTTCTGAATGTGACCTGACTCCTCACCCTTTGTCCAAAGCTTCTGTCTTGAACGTGACCAGTATGTCATAAGTCCAGTCTCAAGTGTCTTATTGTAAGACTCCTCATTCATATAAGCCATCATCAAGACTTCGTTTGTTTTATAGTCCTGCGCAATAACTGGAATAAGGCCGTCTCCATTTAGCTTGAAAGCAGAAAATGGAATCTCTTCTGGAAGCTCGTCTGCACTAGCAAACACCTTGTTCGGAAATCTTTCCTTTGAATATTTGTAAAGCTTCGCGAATTTTGAATCTTCGTCTTCGCCATCAAGGCTAAAAACGATATACTTTTCGCCGCTGTAAAGGATATGCTTTACATCATCAAATGTCGCTTCTTTATTGTCTAATGTATAAAAACTTCTTGCCATCTTACAGAGCTCCTTTCGTAGAGAGAAGTCCACCATCCAGTCTTGGATCGTAACCAGTTGCTATATCAAGTGCATTTGCAAAAGCCTTAAATGCAGCCTCGATAATGTGGTGATTATTTGCACCATCCAACTGCTTGATGTGGAGGTTCATCTCTGCTGCATAACTTACAGCATAGAAGAATTCCTTAGCCATCTCTGTATCAAAATTTCCTACCTTAGGAACTGTAAGATTCAGATCAAAGTTCAGGTAAGGTCTACCAGAAAGATCGATGGCACACATTACAAGTGTCTCATCCATAGGCATTACGAAAGAACCATAACGCTTAATTCCTGCCTTATCTCCAATAGCTTCCTTTATAGCCTTTCCAAGTACTATACCTGTATCTTCTATAGTATGGTGGCAGTCAACCTCAAGGTCGCCCTTAACAACACAGTTCATATCAAAGAAGCCATGCTTAGCAAAGCTCTTTAACATATGATCAAAGAAACCGATTCCTGTATCAACATTGCTGACACCTGTACCATCAAGGTTAAGAGCCAGCTTTATATCAGTCTCTGCAGTCTTTCTCTCAATACTTGCTTTTCTTTCCATATTACCTCCTACAAAAATGTGCAGTGGGGTCCGTCCCCGTTGCACCAAGGTCTGTCCCCTATTGCACCTTATTTAAATCGAACAGCGATTGAATTAGCGTGAGCTGTAAGGCCTTCTGCCTTAGCAAATGTCTCGATGTCTGTGTGAACAGCTCTAAGCGCTTCTTCTGAGTAGCAAATGATACTAGACTTCTTTACGAAATCATCTACACCAAGTGGTGAGAAGAATCTAGCTGTACCATTTGTAGGAAGTACGTGATTTGGTCCTGCAAAGTAATCTCCAAGTGGTTCTGATGAATACTCACCAAGGAAGATTGCTCCTGCATTCTTTACGTGTGTCATGGTCTCCCATGGGTTGGCAGTTATTATCTCTAAGTGTTCTGGTGCGATCTCATTTGTCGCATCAACTGCGTCTGCCATGTTGTCAGCAACGAATATATTACCGAAGTTATCAATTGACTTCTGGATAATCTCTTTTCTTGAGAGTTCAGCAGTGAACTTATCTACCCACTCTGAAACCTCGTTTGCCAGCTTCTCGCTTGTTGTAACAAGTGTAGCTGATGCAAGCTCGTCGTGCTCTGCCTGTGACAGAAGATCTGCAGCAACATATTCTGGATTAGCTGTCTCATCTGCAAGAACAAGAATCTCACTTGGTCCTGCGATAGAGTCGATACTTACGTGTCCGTAGCAAAGACGCTTTGCTATAGCTACGAAGATGTTTCCAGGTCCAACGATCTTATCAACCTTTGGAATACTCTCTGTTCCGTAAGCAAGTGCTGCGATGGCCTGAGCACCACCAATCTTATATATATCAGTAACTCCTGCTTCCTTTGCAGCTACAAGAGTTGTAGGATAAACCTTGCCTTCTGCGTTACATGGTGTTGTCATTACAATCTTCTCAACTCCAGCAACCTTTGCAGGAATAACATTCATAAGTACTGTTGAAGGGTAAGCAGCCTTACCGCCTGGTACATATACACCAGCGGACTCAATAGGTGTAACTCTCTGTCCAAGAACAGATCCGTTATCATAAGTATTTATCCAGCTGTTTCTCTTCTGTAATTCGTGGAAATCTTTGATATTCTTAATAGCTTTTCTAATAACCTCGATAAGGTCACCGTCCATAAGGCCGTATGCCTCTTCGATCTCAGCATCAGTAACTTTTACATTTGATGCGTTTATATCAGCTTTGTCAAACTTCTTTGTATACTCGAATACAGCCTTATCGCCATTATCGTGTACGTTCTTAATGATGTCTTTTACTATCGCCTCCTGCTCACCGTAATCATCGGTTGTACGCTTAAGGAGATCAGTCATAAGTTTGTTCTTTGTTTCGCTAGTAAGTTTAACTATTCTCATATCATTATCCTTTACACTTTTTATATGTGCCTGATAGCACGTCATCTGTTGCAAAAAAATTTTAAAATATTTTTAAATGGTATTCTGAATCAGAGTATTTATAAAACACCTTTCAGATCAGTGAGCAGCTTGTTGATTCTCTCATGTTCCATACGAAGACTTACCTGATTTACAACCACACGGGCTGAAAGATCTGTAATCTCTTCAAGAACTGTAAGGCCATTCTCTTTAAGAGTAGAACCTGTCTCAACAATATCTACGATAACCTCTGAAAGACCAACTATAGGTGCAAGCTCTACAGAACCGTTAAGTTTGATGATCTCAACTGTCTGGTTCTTCTTATCCTTGAAGTAGTTCTTAGCAATGTTTGGATACTTGCTTGCAACACGGATGATCTCATTTCTCTTGAGAAGCTCTCTTGCTGACTCTGGTCCGCATACGCACATACGGCACTTACCAAAACCAAGATCCATAACCTCATAAAGGTTGCGGCCTTCCTCAAGAAGGGTATCACGACCAACAACTCCGATATCAGCCACACCATACTCTACATATGTAGGAACATCGCTAGGCTTTGATAAGAAAAATCTTACCTTAAGCTCATCATTCTGGAAGATAAGCTTACGAGTCTTTGGATCATTTATTTCTTCACATGTAATTCCAATCTTCTCCAGCAGCTTAAGAGTTTCCTTTGCAAGACGACCCTTTGCCAGAGCAAATGTTAAATATCTCATATTTCCTCACTCATTTTTAGTATTCTAGGGTTTCGATAGCTCGCTCTTCATCAACAGAACGATCTGCACTGATTATACGTACAGTCTTCTCATCCTGAAGAATGTAGATACGGCCAACATCATAAGTATCTGAATATACCATGTATTCATCATCCTCATGTCGCTTTGACTTACGAATAAGCTGGCTGATAACGCCTTGCTCACGAAGTCTCTTAGCAAGACGAAGCGCACTCTCCTGATGCTCGATTGTATAAACGATGAGACAGTCCTTAACATCATTCTTAACAGTTATCTTCTGTCTTGATAGTGAATTCATCAGATCATCTACATAAATAGAGAATCCAATAGATGGAGCATCCTTGCCGAACTGTGAAAGAAGGTTATTATATCTTCCACCCTTTACGATAGCATTTCCTGTTCCATAGGTATATCCACTGAACACAACACCTGTGTAATAATCGTAACCATTTATCATTGAGAGATCAAAACTGATATAGTTCTGATATTCATAATATGTAAGCGCCTTATAAACCTTACGAAGTCTGTCGATAGCTTCAAGAGCTCTCTCGCTCTTTGTAATCTTCTCAGCCTTCTCAAGACAATCAAGACCACCAAACATTGATGAAAGACTATTAAGATTCTTCTTAACATCCTCAGCTATATCAAGTTCGGAAATGTATTCTGACAGACCGAAGAAGTTTTTGATCTGTATATAATCACGTATCTTGTTCTCTGTCTTCTCGTCCAGATTTGCATCCTCGATTATGCCCTTGAAGTAATCAACCTCACCAATCTCGATCTGGAAATCTGTAAGACCCGTTGCCTTAAGACAATCGATCACACAGGCTATTGTCTCAGCATCTGCTGCAGAACTGTCATCATTTATAAGCTCACTTCCAAGCTGTGTTGTCTCAGCAAGCTTACCCTTATGCTGCTCTGTGGAAGCAAATGTATTACCCTTATAGCAAAGACGTATAGGAAGCTCTTCATCTGGAAAATACTTAGCAACACATCTCGCAATACTTGGAGTAAAGTCAGGACGAAGCACCAAAGTGTTATTATTCCTATCAAAAAACTTGTACATCTCATTTGATGGAGCTGAGCCCTTATCTGCATTGAAAATTCCAAAATATTCAAATGTAGGAGTTTCAATATCCTTGTTTCCATAGAGATGGAGTACATTCTCAATTCGATCGATGATCAAATGTTTTTTCTCGCACTCATTTCCATAAATGTCCCTAACACCTTCTGGTGTGGAAAGTAATGTTTCTCTCATATTTACCTCTTTATGATATTATGACGTCCATATAGACGCCTGTTTTGTTTTCCTGGCAGGTCACGAATCTATATCTGACTCTGTTATCCTCGTTATATCTGACAGATATATGAGAATATGGATAAGCCGTAGCCTCAATAAACTTGCGGAATAACTTATCTGCGGCCGATACTGAATACTTATTCATTCTGATATCGACTATGTAGCGGTTGTAATTCACATTTATAGTTGATGTATCAACCTTGGAAGATTTGTCCAAAAAGGAACGAACCTTATCCGCTACAGCATCATCTGTTACGATATTAAGTTTAGCCATATAATCATTTACTGCTCTAAACAAGACTCCGGCCTCCCAAAAAATAACAACGTATTATTATACTAAAAAACTAAGAGTTTTAAAAGCAGAAATAACAAGCCGTAATTAGTCAGACCAGGTTCTCTTATCCACATCTCTCCAAGTAGAATCAAGAGCATAGAAATCTCTCATCTCTGTATCAAAGATATGGACAACGATATCGCCGTAATCAAGGAGAACCCAACCACCCTGGGAATGGCCCTCTCTTGTAACAAGCTCATATCCGGCAGCTCTCATTTCCTCCTGAACACCATCGATCATAGCGTCCATCTGAGATTTATTAGTACCTGTGGCAAGAACGAAATAATCTGTAATGATCGTAGCAGCACCAACATGAAGGCTGACAACGTTCTTAGCCATTTTATTCTGAAGTGCATTTACTGCACATTCAACCATCATTTCTTCTCTGTTCATATATCCTCCAAGTGGTAAGTTTACTTACTAACATAATAGTCATAGGTATCTCTGGTTAACTCATCTATAGCAGCATCTGTAGTTTCAAGATATTCCAGTGTATTCTTCAAAATGTGAATGATACATTTATCAAGATCCAGATACGCCTCCCGTCTTATCTCAGGCAGATCCCTGATAATTCGGCGATTTGGCTCAATATAATCTGCTACGAAAATGATCTTCTCAAGCAATGTCATATCAGGATGACCTGTTGTATGATATGCAATAGCTGAAAGTATCTCCGGATCATCTACTCCATACTTTTCCTTAGCAATAAATACACCTATCTTGCCATGAAGCAGATCAGGATTGGCTTTCTCACATTTATTAACATTGATACCATACTTCTTTGCCCTCTTTAGCTTTTCATCAGTTGGAATATACTTGGCACAGTCATGAAGAAGTCCGGCGAGTCTCGCCTTTTCTACATCAGCACCATGAACAAACGCAAGATTTGCAGCCGTATATTCAACTCCAATGCTATGTAAAAACCTTTTGGGATTAAGCTTCGATTCAAGCTTCTTTACCATTTCAGTTCTATCCATAACTTTCTTACCCATTACTTCCTCCATACAGATTCTTTTCTAAGATATAATCTCTAATATAATCTGGTACAAGACCGGTCACATCCTCTCCGCGACCAAGTAATTCTCTAATATCAGACGAAGATATAGGTATATCAAACATATCAAGCATCAGGACTTTAGACTGAGGATATTCCTTCTTCAAACGTTCAATGATCTCAGCGGTTCTCACCTTATCGGTTTCACCACGTACAGCGGTGAGAAATGTCACGTCCCTTAGAAGTTTTTCGGCGTCGACCCATTTGTCTACCCATTCAAGACTGTCACCACCGATAATGAAGTATATCTTCCTATCTGGATTCACCTTCTTAAACTCTTCGATGGTATCAATGGTATGAGTAACACCGCCGCGAACAATCTCCATATCACTATAATAAATGTAAGAATACTTATCAGCCACCTGACGGAGCATCTCGAGACGATCCTCATCAGGAGCAAAGGTTTTATTCTCTTTATAATAGGTGGTTTTGTTGGGCATCAGCACTATATCCAGCCCAAGAAGCCTGTAAGCCGACTCAGCCATACCAATATGACCAATATGAATCGGATTAAAGGAACCGCCTAATATAGCGATATCTCCTGTGTTTGATATATCATAGTATGAATCTTTATCCATAACAATACACCTGTAGTCTACTTGGTGCAGTGGGGTCCGTCCCCGTTGCACCGAGGTCTGTCCCCAATTGCACTTTATTTTTTTGCAGTCTTTATTTTCTCTCCAGGGAACACGATCTTGATGTTATCGTGGTTTCTCTTGTAGAGAACGATCTTACGACCAATAACCTGTACAACTTCTGAACGAGTTCTTTCACCCAGAGTTATAGCAAGTGATCCTGGATCATCTATACAATTCTTAAGTACATTTATCTTTATAAGCTCTCTAGCCTTAAGTGCCTCTGCTGCAGCCTCAACGAATTCAGGTGTAAGGCTGGCTTTTCCAAGAGACAGAACTGGATCAGTTGTCTGAGCAAGGCTCTTAAGAAATGCTCTCTCTTTCGTTGTCATATTATTCTCCTTTTTACTCGTAATACTCGAACGCCCAGCCGTAGATACGGACTGTATCGCCTTCCTGAATACCAAGTGCTTTCAGTTCATCAATGATACCATTTTTAACCATGAATTCCTGGAAGAACTTGAAGCCCTTATTATCTTCAAGATTTGTGTAACCAAGCATTTTCTCAATACGAGGTCCCTCAACAATGAAGACGCCTTCTTCGTCACCCTTTTCAACAGTGTAAGGAAGATTCTCTTCTCTTGCTGTGTACTCTTCAAGAGTGATCTCAGGAGTAAACTCCATAACATCATCCGGCGCAGTCTGAATCAGCTGATAAGCCTTCTCCAGCATTTCCTTTATACCCTCGCCTGTTGCAGCCGAGATAGGAAGAACTGGAATCTCAGGTTCAAACTTATCTTTAAGCTTCTTAAGGATAGCTTCCTTATCCTCAGGTAAAAGAACATCCAGCTTATTTGCTACTATAATAGTAGGTCTTGCAGCCAGCTGTTCACTATATCTACGAAGTTCCTCAGTGATAGCTTCAATGTCTTCTATAGGGTCACGACCCTCAACTGATGCAGCATCAACAACATGGAGAATAACTCTGGTTCTCTCAATATGTCTAAGGAAATCAAGACCAAGGCCAACTCCTTCAGCAGCACCCTCGATGATACCAGGAATATCAGCCATAACGAAACCTCTGCCTTCACCAAGACCAACAACTCCAAGATTTGGAACAAGAGTTGTAAAATGGTAGTCCGCAATCTTTGGCTTTGCATTCGAAACCTTAGAAAGAATTGTTGACTTTCCAACGCTTGGAAATCCAACAAGACCAACATCAGCGATCATCTTAAGCTCAAGAGAAAGGGTCTTCTCAATTGCTGGTTCACCAGGTTGTGCATAACGAGGTGCCTGCATGGTACTGGTCGCATAATGCATGTTACCTTTACCACCACGACCGCCAGTAAGAAGGGTAAATGGCTCTTCACGTTCAGCCATATCGACGATAACCTTGCCCGTTTCAAAATCTTTGATAACAGTTCCAGGAGGGACTTTGATTACCACATCGGCACCGTTCTTACCGTGACATCTCTTCTTGCCACCTTCTTCGCCGTCTCCAGCCTTATATTTTCTAATATTTTTAAAATCTGTAAGGGTATTGAGACCCTTGTCGATAACAAAGATAACATCGCCGCCCTTGCCGCCATCACCACCGTCTGGACCACCATTTGGAACATAAAGCTCACGACGGAAGGAAACATGGCCATCGCCACCTTTTCCCGAACGCACATATATCTTCGCTCTATCTGCAAACATATTTGCCATAGTATTCTCCTATGATAAAACAAAAGGAGCCTTGTGAATTTTCACAAAGCTCCATGATCACGATACTAATTACTCAGCAACTGGATAAATAGAAACCTGCTTTCTATCTCTTCCAAGTCTCTCGTATCTAACAATTCCATCTGTTAATGCGAACAGAGTATCATCTCCGCCACGTCCAACATTAAGTCCTGGATGGATCTTTGTACCACGCTGTGTATAAAGCACATTGCCGGCCAGAACAAACTGACCATCTGCACGCTTAGCTCCAAGTCTCTTAGAAGCTGAATCTCTACCGTTCTTGGTAGAACCCATTCCCTTCTTATGAGCGAAGAGCTGTAAATTCATCTTAAACATGACTTACCTCCCTAAAATATATCTGAATATACTTGTCTCCGTACTCTTCATATATAGAACAAAGTCCTAAGCGAAGAGACTTCAGTAAAAGTTTACTCTGGGGACTTATATCTCCAACGATCTTAAAACGAACAAGACCGTCCTCGCATTCCTCAGTAACAACTGAGTCCTCAGTAAAACTCTCTATTGAGTTAACTGTATTTATTACAAGAGCTGAAACACCTGCGCAGATAACGTCTCTGCCACAACGTGCATATTCAGCATGTCCTTTGATCTTAAAACCAAAGACTTTATTGTCCCTTGAGTAGAAAATTGCTTTAATCATTTCAAATCCTTTAAGATTTAATTCCGATTACCAGTTAATTAAGCATTGATTGATTCAATCTTTACTTCTGTAAATGGCTGTCTATGACCATTCTTCTTGTGGTGACCCTTCTTTGGCTTATACTTATAAACTGTCACCTTCTTAGCCTTAGCAGTTCTAAGAACAGTAGCCTTAACACTTGCCTTTGCTGCCTTGTCACCAACAAGAACATCCTTGTCTGTGCTTACAAGTACAACATCATCAAATGTAACTGTAGCACCATCCTCTGCACCGAGCTTCTCAACTCTAAGGATATCTCCTTCAGCTACCTTGTACTGCTTTCCGCCTGTTGCAATTACAGCGTACATAAGTTCTTCCTCCTAACTTATAAATCTCGCTAACATCGGTGGCTCCCGAAAAATGGGCGCACTTCTAACCTGGTTATGCGGCATACCGTGATATATTATCACTTATGTAAATCAATGTCAAACACTTTCTTTAAAATGAGTCGATTTGGCTCAAAGCCCTTTTGACTCATTTAGTAAAATGTCGGCGAGGCCGTCGTGATTGTTGTCTGCAGTTGTTACAACATCAGCGATTGCCCGTACATTTTCAGGTGCGTTAAGCATTGCAACACCTATACCTGCAGCCTTGATCATAGAGATGTCATTCTCGCCATCTCCAGCTGCGATAACATTTTCCGGTTTTATACCAAGAATGTCACGAAGTCTGATCAGAGCATTACCCTTTCCTGAGTTCTTAGGAATCAGTTCCAGGTAGTAATCATTTGAATACATAGAATCCAGAATATCGGAATACTTTTCAAGAACAGCACGTCTGAATCTATCCTGCTTTTCGTGGTCATGCATCTCAATGCAGATGATCTTGCAAGGCGGAACGTCCACATATGGCATTATATCATCAGCAACTATAAGCGGAGTTTTAATAACCCTTCTATAGAATTCAACGCACTCATTATAAGCCTCTGTCAGAATAAAATTGTCATTATATGTATGAACATGAAGTCCATAGCTATATGCCATATCCAGAAGCTCTCGAACCATATCGATTGGAATACCTTCGCGGTGCACAGGTCTTTGATTATCTACGTCATATATAAGACCACCATTATAAGCCACCACATAGGATTCTTTAAGATTAAGTCCAAGACTTCTATAAACAGAAAGTGTACTGTTAATATCACGTCCTGTACAGATGGCAAATGCATTGCCCGCTTCTACAAATCTTGAGAGTGCCTCCATAGTCCTTGGAGACACCCTCTTATCATCAGTCAGAAGTGATCCGTCCAGATCACTAAAAAAAATTTTCTTCATTTCAAGTCCTTACTGGCAGACGCCATCAGCACCAAGCCAGTAGCCATCCACCTTTTTATTAGTTACCATATAACCGGAAGCGTTAAAATAATACCACTTTCCATTGATCTTCTGCCAGCTGTTTTTTGCATACCATCCCGTTGAATCACCAAACCACCATCCTTTTGATGTTGAGCCCCAGCTTCCTACGCCGTCATATTCCCAGGCACCACTTCCACTGAGCCAGTATCCATCCTGCCAAGCAGAAGATACCATATAGCCATAGTAATCGAAGTAATACCATTTACCGTCTATCTTAGCCCACTGACTCCAAGGGTACCATCCTGAAGAATCCTGATACCACCAACCAGAGCCATTGGTATGCCATGAACCCTGAGGTGTATATGAAGTATCACCATTTGAGCCGTACCACTGTCCATTAATCCATTCATTATCAGGAACACCTGATGATGAGCCAGAGCCTGAACCACCAGCACCTGAACCACCGGCACCAGATCCTCCTGAAGCGCCACCACCATTACCATGATCAACAGTTGAGCCGCCATTTAATCCAGAAGTTCCCTCTGATGTGCCACCAGCATCATTATAAGTAAATCTCATCTCACATCCAGCAGAATCTGTATCAGCAGCAGTCATAAGTGTATTTGTAGAAACACCATCTACTCTATGAACCTTATACAGCGCAGCCGCAGCCGCAACAAGTCCAGCGTTATAATCAAGAGCAACCTCATTACACTGATAGTCACCCTGATTATCTGAGTAATCTCCTTGTGAATTCTTTGGTCCACCAACAAGGGCACCAAGTAATGTATGTCTATTATCAGAATACTGATTGGCATCACCAGAAGCAGATGCAGCACGGTGATGAGGATACTTAGCAGAATATGAATTATAGCCAACAATGTAGCACTGGTTCTGCGGATTATCTCCCATGAGATATTTCATTTGGTTTGTAGCCCAGTCTTTCCACTCATCTTTTCCCATGCCTTTATCAGCAGTAAGACCAAGGAACTGAGTATTGCAGTTATATCTGGCACTTCCCCACTGAAGAAGACATCCATAACCACCGCTCTTATCCATGCCGTTGTACATATTGTTGGCACATTTATCCAGAGCAGATGCATCATTGCCACCATAGCTTTCAGCGATGCAGCTCACATTATCCCAGGAGAACCAAGACCAGATATTATATCCACTTCCCTGATATACACCTGTTCTTGTATTCTCAAACTCCTGCTTATATACAGGATCATCAGTTGCTCTATATAAAAATGCAGCAGCAAGGGCATAATCATCGCCCCAGGACTGTGAATCATAGAGATAGCCACCAGTACTGTTATCCCAAAGTCCTTCCTTTGCACATGCACCGCTATGACTCATTGCATAAGCAAAAAGCTTCTTTGAATATTCAAGAGCAGTCGCATCACCAAAATTAAGATACTGAAGAGCAAGCGCCGCAGCTGTCTCACTGACAACATCCGTACCAGGATTACTGTCAGAGGTATAATAAACGTGACGCACTTCGTTCTGTGACTCTGGGGAAGACCATTTGCTATGATCCTCTGGTCCATCAGAAACCATATAGACAAATGCATTCACCGAACCATCATCATTAAGCACTGTGCATCTCTCAAAGTACTCTGTGAAATGATTTTGTATAGTCTTCAGATGTTCAGTAGTTTTTGTATCAGAAAATGATGTAGTATATTCAAGATAAGCGTACCCAAGAAGCATTGAAGAATAAGCCTGAGTAAGACCATACTTAAGATGGTCGCCTGCATCATGGAATCCACCACTTACATTTACAGTTCTGCCATTTACTGTTACGTTTTGGTCTCCAGCATGACAATTGCCTCGCCAGGAAAACGCTGAACGAGTTGCTACATCCTGGCCACACATGTTGGCATCATAAAAATAAAGCGACTCCTGAAGCAGTTTCGCAAAGTTCACTTCAATAGCTGCCGCCTTAGTGTCAATCTTTGGCACCGCAAGTAACGACACCACCAATACAACCGATAACATTAAACTTATAATTTTCCTCATAAACCCACACCCCTCTTAAAAATGTGCAATTAGGGACGGACCTCGGTGCAACAGGGGACAGACCTCGGTGCAGCGGGGACAGTCCCCACTGCACATTTTATCAATAAAAAGAAATGGCGTCTACACTAAATAAGTAAGACGCCATCTCTCTTATATATTAAGTATTTATTATTTGCATACGCCGTTTGCATCGATCCAGTATCCATCGATGTACTGGCTTGTTACCATGTAACCATTTCCATTTAAGTAATACCAGCTACCATTTATTTTCTGCCATTGGCTATATGGATACCAACCTGATGTATCCATGAAATACCAACCTTTACCATCCTTGTACCAAGACGCTGTTGGATCATAGTCAAGAGCTCCGCTACCACTTAGGTAGTAGCCATCTCTCCATTCACTCGATGCCATATATCCATCTGCATTGAAATAGTACCAGTAGCCATCAACTTTCTGCCACTGTGACACTGGGTACCAACCTGATGTATCTTCTATCCACCAACCTACACTATTGCTCTTCCAGCTCATTGTTGGTTCGTAAGTCTGACTACCATCTGCGTTATACCACTTTCCATTCATCCATTCAGATGAATAAGTAACTCCATTTGAAGTATTTCCTGTTGAAGCAGAACCAGTACCAGTATTGGATGAAGTTCCCCCATTTGTAGCACCACTGGACGCACCTGTAACACCTGATGATGCATTATTGGAAGAATCACTTTGACCAGTCGTTTTTTCAGCTGTATTATTTGAACTTTGATTATTTTCTATTTTTTTAAATATAGCTTTTACAGTACAATCCGGAACAATATGAACATTCATTAAAGAATCTATCTCTATACTTTTACGAGGAACATACTCACCATGATCATTATAATATTCATCAGTATAAACTTCTAAAGAATCTAATTCATACCCTTCATCAGGAATGGTGGTTAGATGAAATGTTTGATCACCATAAAAAGCGATACCTTCATTATATATAGTTTTCGAATCAGTCTTTAAAGATTCAAGATTTATTTTTCCATGTTCAGTTTTTATATTAAAATTAAAAGATTCAAAATCAAAAGCATCTTTACCAATCTCAGTAACAGTATCTGGAATCTCCATATTTAGACATCCACCACACCAAAAGAATGCTCTAGCTCCAATTTTCTTAACGCTTGAAGGAATAGCTGTTATCTGCATATAACAACAATACTCAAAAGCTTGATCATCAATAACCTCAAGACTATCAGGAAGAACAACATTTTCCAAATTACTACAAAAACCAAATGCATCTTTTCCGATGTATTTTACAGAATTAGGAATAGAAACTCTTCTAAGGCTACCGCACCATACAAACGCACCATTACCAATTCTGGTAACTGTATTTGGTATAGCTACTTCTTCTACTATTCGTGATTTATCTTCAGGTTGAACAGCACCTAAAAGACCACTGATTTCAGTCACTGTATATGTCTTGCCATTATATTCCACATGACTAGGTACCTTTAATTTTTTAGAATCTCCTGTATAATTACCAATACAAACACTTACGCCATCTTCAAGTATATAGTATGAAAAATCTCCAACTTTAAAATAATCCTCAGCAGCATTTGTATGGAGAACTGTCAGTGGTGCTGTAATGAATCCAATAACCATAGCCATAGTTATTATAAACGCCAATATTCTTTTGTTAGTTTTCTGTAAAATAAAATCCATTTTAAGCTCCTTCTCTTTTAATAGTTCAAAGTGTAAATAATCATATAGAATACATTAGTTACATACTCCATCTGCACCTACCCAATAACCTTCGATATATCTGCTTGTTACCATGTATCCACTTCCATCAAAGTAGTACCAACTACCGTTAATCTTCTGCCACTGACTGTATGGGTACCATCCTGATGTATCCATGAAGTACCAACCATATGAATCACTATACCAAGAAGCGGTCGGAGCATAATCAAGAACACCACTACCACTTAGATAGTAGCCATCTCTCCACTCACTTGAGGCCATATAACCATTAGCATTGAAGTAATACCAGCTTCCATCAATCTTCTGCCACTGCGATACTGGGTACCATCCTGTTGAATCCTCAAACCACCATCCAGAGCCATCAGATTTCCACGATCCCTGAGCAGTGTAAGAAGTATCTCCATTCGCACCATACCACTGTCCGTTAACCCATTCATTCTCATAAGTTAAAGCACCACTCTGATTATCCGAAGAACCATTTGAACCAGTAGTATTATTTGAACCTAACGAATCATTTGAATTGGTTGCTCCAGTTGAGCCGGAAGCATTATTTCCTGTTTTGTTATTTTGATTATTTGAAGAACCAGCATTTCCAGAATTATTATTTGATGTGTTATTATTTGAAGTGTTATTTGAACTACTATTTGTCTGAGAACCAGAAGAAGAACCTGCATCTGATTTAGAAAAATCAAAAATCACTTTATCATAATAATATTTGAGGTTAGTTTCATTTGTATTTTTATAATCTTCTGTCATATTATAAGTATACTGACCAGTTATATTTGTAGATTTACTAGGTCTCATTGATGCATTATATCCATCAGATAATTCTTCATATGTCAAATCAATGTCATTATTTCCATCACCATCTATATCATACTGGTATATATGTTTATTACCATCTTCGTAATATTTCCAATAACATTTAGAATCATCAAAATAGTGATATATAATCCATTCACATCTTTCATCTTTATTAGATATAGAACCGCCTTCCTTTGCAAAGTTAACATAGCAAGCACCTTTGTTAAAGCTAGGCATTTTAGATACAGTTACATCACATTCTACCTTAAGTATTTTTCCGTCATCTATATTCTGCGTATTTAAGTTAGATACAAAATCAGCTTCTTGATAATCTGATGCGTTGTAAAATATAGGTTCAAAATATCCAGGATAACTTGTGCCAGAGTCAGATTTTTCAACAGTTATAACATAATGATACGTCTTACCACCAACCAGTTTATCAGAATAAGAAAGAGAATCAGATGCTCCTTTTTCATATAAATCACCACAAATGTTAACTCTCATATGCTGATCAGCAATACCACCCGACACAGGAAACGCTTCTTGAACTGTAAGTCCTTCATAAGGAGCTAAGTAGAAATACATCTTTTGATATGCTGCATCCCATGAAAGTTCACATGTAAAATTATTATAAGCAAGAGACTCAAATCCAATAGTTACCACAACCAAAGCCGCAACAATCATTGCGGTAAGTATTCGTTTACATGTTCTTTGAAGTTTATTTTTCATAATTTTCCCTTTCTCTATAAAAGTATTAAGTATTTAGGACATTAATTGCATACTCCATCAGAACCTACCCAATAGCCATCTATATATCTGCTTGTTACCATGTAGCCACTCCCGTCAAAGTAATACCAGCTACCATTAATCTTCTGCCACTGTGATACCGGGTACCAGCCCGATGTATCCATGAAGTACCAGCCATTTGAATCTTTGTACCAGGATCCAGTTGGATCATAAGTAAGAGCTCCACTACCACTTAGGTAGTAGCCATCTCTCCATTCAATTGATGCCATATATCCATCTGTATTGAAATAGTACCAGTAGCCATCAACTTTCTGCCACTGTGATACCGGGTACCAACCTGATGTATCTTCTAACCACCAACCAACGCTGTTACTCTTCCAACTCATTGTTGGTTCGTAGGTCTGACTTCCATCTGCGTTGTACCACTTTCCATTTACCCATTCAGATGAATATGCTACTCCATTCGAGGAATTACCAGCTGCAGCTGATCCAGAACCAGTATTTGATGAAGTTCCTGAAGAAGTTCCTGCCGCATTACCTGTACCGTTATTCGATGAATTACCGGAGCTTCCAATATTACCTCCAGCAGTCCCAGAACCCGATGAAACAGTACCGCTTTGTCCAGAATCTAATGCTTCAAAAGTAACATTTATTGTATAATTAGATTCATTTGTAAAGAACTTATTGTCTGAAGAAAGATCAACCGCATTATCTTTATCATCTAATACTTCTATAGAAGAGACTTTATATCCAGCATCTGGTACAACATTCACAGATACAGTATCATCTATTAATAATCCATTTCTATCTAAAAGTTTTTTAGGAGTATTAGTCGCAGAAATGTTTACCTTACCATGATCTGAATTAACTATGAAACTACAATATTTTGAATAACTAAAATGTGGAGAACCATCGTAAAATTTTACATTATAAGGTATAGATATCGATTCCAGTATATCGCAGTAATCAAATGCAGTAGACGAAATCGTTTCTACATTCGAAGGAACAATTACACTGTTTAAACAATTACACTCAGAAAATGCATGCATCCCGATATCCGAAACAGAATCGGGGATTGTTATATTTTTTAAATTAGTATAATAAAACAGATTATCAGGAATAATTTTAATTGAGTTTGATAAAACTGCTGATTCAAGATTATAGCATTCACTAAATGCCCCATTTCCAATTTCTACAACTGAATCAGGGATTGTTATACTTGTTAATGAGTAACAAGATCTAAATGCCCCATTTCCAATTTTTGTAACAGAATCAGGGATTGTTATACTCGATAATAAAATACAATCACTAAAAGCCTGTCCTTCAATAGTTGTTACAGAATCAGGTATAGAAACCTTTTCCAGATTCCAAGCATTAGCAAACGCTTCTTCACGAATTATTGTCACAGAATTAGGTATAGCCACTGATATAATTGCATCATCCTCAAAAAAGCAACGCGCTCCAATCTCTGTAACATTATAAGTTTTACCATTATAATCAACCTTACTTGGAATCTTTACATTCTTTAAATAATAAGGACCACGTGCCACCCTTACGCTTACACCATCATCAAGTATTTTAAAAGAAAAATTATCAGTTTCAAAATCAGATTCCTGAATTGCATATGTCGGAATATCCATTTGTGGTGCAGCGATTACTCCAATGACTATAGCAAAAGATATAATCATAGCCATTATCCGTTTATTTATTCTTTGTAGTTTAGTTTTCATTTTGTTATCCTTATTCTCTTTTAGTATTTCAAGCGCATAGAATCATATAGAATAAATTAGTTACATACTCCATCTGCACCTATCCAGTAACCTTCGATATATCTGCTTGTTACCATATAACCACTTCCATCAAAATAGTACCAACTACCATTGATTTTCTGCCACTGACTGTATGGGTACCAACCTGAAGTATCCATAAAGTACCAGCCTTTTCCATCCTTGTACCAGGATGCTGTCGGATCATAGTCAAGAGCTCCACTACCACTTAGGTAGTAGCCATCTCTCCATTCACTTGATGCCATATAACCATCTGAATTGAAATAGTACCAGTAGCCATCAACTTTCTGCCACTGTGATACTGGGTACCAACCTGATGTATCTTCTAACCACCAACCAACACTGTTACTCTTCCAACTCATTGTTGGTTCGTAGGTTTGACTACCATCTGCGTTATACCACTTTCCATTCACCCATTCAGATGAATATGTCACTCCATTTGAAACATTACCTGTTGCAGCAGATCCAGAACCAGAATTTGATGAAGTTCCGGAGCTTCCACCATTACCTCCAGAAGTCCCAGCATCTGATGAATTATTACCGTTTTGTCCTAAATCTAAGGCTTCAAATATGACTTTTATTGTGTAATTAGATTCATCTGTATAAAAAATACTTTCTGAAGATTGATCAACAGCTTTACCTTGATTATTTACTACTTCTATAGATGCTACTTTATAACCTATATCTGGTACCACATTCACCGTTACAGCATCACCAACTAATAATCCATTTCTTTCTAATAGATCTTTAGGAGTATTCGTCGCAGAAATGTTTACCTTGCCATGATCTGCATTCACATCAAAAGTGCAATACTTTGAATAACTATAACATGGAGAACCACCGATAATTTTAGCACTATATGGAATATATAAAGATGACAGTTTATCACAGTCTTCGAACGCATTAGCCGATATTGTTTCTACATTTGTCGGAACAATAACTCTTGTCAACATATCACAATTACAAAAAGCCTTTCCCTGAATCTCTGTAACAGAATCAGGGATTGTTATATTATTTATATTTGTATCTGCAAATAATGCATAACGAAGAGTTTTAATAGAATTGGGTAATACTACTGTTTCGAGATTATTACAACGACCAAATGCTTCCTTTCCAATTTCTGTAACAGAATCAGGGATTGTTATATTTGTTAATGATTCACAATCACCAAAAGCAGCGATTCCAATTTCTACAACAGAATCAGGGATTGTTATATTTGTTAATGATTCACAACCATCAAAAGCACATTCTCCAATATAGGTGACAGAATTGGGGATTGATATACTTGTTAATGAATCACAAGCACAAAAAGCACATTCTCCAATATAAGTGACAGAATTGGGGATAGAAACTTTCTTCAAATTCTCAGCATTTTTAAACGCTTCCTTACCAATAACTGTTACAGAATTAGGTATAGCTACTGATATAAGTGAATTATTAACCATAAAGCAACCTCCTCCAATCTCTGTAACAGCATAAGTTTTATCTCTATAATTAACCTTACTTGGAATCTTGACATTCTCAAAATAATCGGGAACATTCGACACACTTACGCTTACACCATCATCTAGTATTTTGTATCTAAATTCATCAACTTTAAAATCATAATCATACATATATGCATATGTCGGAATATCCATTTGTGGTGCAGCGATTACTCCAATGACTATAGCAAAAGATATAATCACAGCCATTATCCGTTTATTTATTCTATGTGGTTTAGTTTTCATTTTTGTTATCTTTATCCTCTTTTGTATTTCTAAGTGTAAATAATCATATAGAATACATTAGTTACATACGCCATCAGCACCTATCCAGTAACCTTCGATATATCTGCTTGTTACCATATAGCCACTGCCATCAAAGTAGTACCAGCTACCATTGATTTTCTGCCACTGGCTGTATGGGTACCATCCTGATGTATCCATGAAGTACCATCCGTTTGAATCACTATACCAAGAAGCGGTTGGAGCATAATCAAGAGCACCACTACCACTTAGATAGTAGCCATCTCTCCACTCACTTGAGGCCATATAACCATTAGCATTGAAGTAATACCAGCTGCCATCAATCTTCTGCCACTGCGATACTGGGTACCATCCTGATGTATCTTCAATCCACCAACCAGTACTATTGCTCTTCCAGCTCATTGTTGGTTCATAGGTCTGACTACCGTCAGCGTTATACCACTTTCCATTTACCCATTCTGATGAGTATGTAGTTCCTGTAGATGTCGTGCCATTAGATGCATCACCTGATGCTGAGCCTGTTGCTTCAGAACCAGTACCTGTTGTATTACCACCTGTGTTTCCAGAACCAGTATTTCCTGAAGAACCATTTCCTCCTACTGCACCTACGTTATTTGTATTGTCTATACCACTTGCGGTATTTCCAGTTCCTGCAGAACCATTTGAAGTATTATTTACACCCTGACCAACATAGGTTGCTTTTATTGTAAAATGAGCACTTTCAACCGAGAATTTATTTTCATAAACATCACGTGTCTCATTGGAGTCATTATCAATAATCACTAAAGACTGTAACTTGTAACCAGCTTCAGGTGTAACAGTAACTTTTATTGTATCCCAAAATCGTGCCTTATTAGAAGCAAGATATTCCTTCTTAGTCATATCACCCGAAAGGCTTATCGTTCCGTGATCTGATTCAATAGTAAAATCACAAAAACTCATTACACGATCATCTTTAAGTATAAATGTTGCACCCATTGGAGCTATTATTTCTTTAAGATTATCAGTATACACAAACGCTGTTTCATCAACATCTTTCAAACTCTCAGGAAGAGTAACTTTTGTCAGGCAATTGTTTTCGCCAAATGCTTCTTCACCAATTTTTTCAACTCCCTCTGGAACAGTTACTTCAGTTATTTTACAACCTGTAAAAACTCTATCATCTACACACTTAAGATTTTTTGATAAAGTAACACTTGTAAGTCCACTATAATAAAATGCATCAGTACCAATAGATGTAACAGAATCTGGTATTGTAATACTCTTTAAGTTATAACATATTTCAAATGCTGCAGAGCCAATATTTGTTACAGTATCAGGTATTACAACTGATTCAATAGGATTTTCAACATCGTCCCCATAGAGTACCCCCTGCTCATCAAAAGCTAATCTTCCAATACTAGTTACTGTATAGGTTTTTCCTGAATTAGTTACTGTTTTAGGAATAACTATATTTTTTGACTTATGAAGATTCCTTGCAACTTCAACTGTAGTGTCAGTTAATATTTTATAGCCTAAACCATCAACCACAAATGAATAATCAGCCGCATGAGTTGGAATAACCATCTGGGGTGCTGAGATTACTCCAATTACCATGGCCAGAGATATTATCATAGCCAGTATTTTTTTGTTTGTTTTTAGTAGTTTTCCTTTCATCATTATCATCCTTTTTCCTTTATATTTTTTATAGTGTACAAAAGTATTTATTAAATTGTCCTTAAGAGACAAATGTTATTATTTGCAAAATTCCATTCGAATCCAAGTACCAAGACGCTGTAGGATCATAAGTGAGAGCTCCGCTACCACTGAGATAGCACTTTTCCGAATAATATCTAACGAGCGTTACCTTTAAGGTCAAAAAAGATTATGCATTTAATAAATCATTAAATGCATATATCTAATTATCTACTTTACGAAAAGCTTATTTAAAATATAAATCTATAAAAACATCTATATGTTTATTAATCATTTCAAAAGCTTCGTCTTTTTTATCAGGTTCTCTCTCCATATACTGAATCATGATTGTTATAGGAGATATAAACTGCAGTGCATATATAGAAGCATCTCCTTCGATCATCTCGCCACGCTCCATCATTTTCTGAAATATAGAAGTATAAAGATCCTTAAGATATGTAAGCTGATGCCTTGTTGTCTGTTTAGAAAGCGCCTCATTTCTAAACTGCTCTATGGTTGTCAGTCTTCGCATCTTTTTTGCTGTCTCATTATTTAGTGTAAAATTTAAAGATGCCAGAACATATCCTTTAAAATCTTCTCCTGTATGAATTCTGTCAGGAATATCACGTGCGACTTCCATACCCCTCATATATTCATCTTCCGCACAATCTATAACCGCTTTTAACAGGTCTTCTTTATTTCTGAAGTACTTATAGATTGTTGGACCCTTGACGCCTACTGCCTCTGCAATCTCATCCACGCTTGTCCCATCATATCCTTTGATAGAAAACAGATTTCTTGCAGCTTCTACTAACGGTTCCTTAGCATTTGTTCTAGCCATACAAGTATCCCCCTTTTACAGACTCCATTCGAATCCACTTTTACATAGTGCATAAAAAAAATCTATCTGTTGCATAAAAATATAATTTTTCT
Organism: Lachnospiraceae bacterium AC2031; assembly: GCA_000687975.1. Classification (GTDB taxonomy): domain Bacteria; phylum Bacillota; class Clostridia; order Lachnospirales; family Lachnospiraceae; genus Eubacterium_Q. The sequence continues at coordinate 314,330 of JIAB01000001.1, forward strand.
AATGAACGTTACCAATTATATTCTAACGAACGTTACCTGTCAAATCAAAAAAGTGCAGCGGGGTCCGTCCCCACTGCACCGAGGTCTGTCCCCAACTGCACTTTTTGATATTTTATTCAGCCCAAACTACGAAGTCATCTTTACGAGGTTTTGCAGCTGGAAGATCACCATCGATATATCCAACTACACAGTGACCAATACCTTCGTAGTCACCTTCAACTCCGATTTCCTTAAGGATAGCCTTACCCTCTTCAGACTCAACCTCCTGCTTAGCTCTATGGATCCAGCAAGCACCAAGTCCAAGATCTGTTGCAGCAATCTGAAGATTCTCAAGAACCACACTACCATCATAAACAGATGTGAAGCAATCCTTCTGAGCAAGTACCCAAAATACAACTGGCGCTCCATAGAATGGATCAAATCCTTCTTCTTTGCCCATGATAGAAGCATTCAGTTTTGAAAGTCTATCTCTGATTTCCTTATTTGTTATAACAATAATCTTTGCAGCCTGAGCACCCTTACCATTTGGAGCATAAGTTCCAGCCTCAGCAATCTTCTCAAGGAGCTCCTTTGGTACAGGATCACTCTTATAACTCTTTACACTTCTTCTCTTCTTTAACAACTCTAAAGTTTCCATATTGTTCCCCTTTCATATATATAATTAATTAAAATCTGCAAGTGTCAGTGGCCTCTCCCCCTTAACACGTGTAAGCTCCACGAGACCAAGTGGAGTCATATCTACATATGTAACTCTCTTTTCATCGAAAGAAAGAAAACTCTTTAAATATCCAATAAGTTCTCTGATATCCTCTGTATCTTTCATGCTTATAAAATCTATGATAATAATACCAGATATATTACGGAGTCTTATGATTCGGGATATCTCTTTGGCAGCTTCAATATTTATCTTTAAAAATGTTTTCTGAACATCTTTACCTTTAATAGCCTTACCAGTATTTACATCAATAACAGTAAGCGCTTCTGTAGGTTCTACAATAATACTGCCACCCGACTTAAGATGAATAGTTCTGTTAAAGCCCTTCTTAAGCTTATCCTCGAGATTAAACACCTTTGAAAGACTTATCATTTCATCATTATATAACTCTAAGTATCCACTATCAATAATTCCAAACATCAGATCATACTCAGACTCAAGATCAGTAATTATCTTGAAATCATCATATTTGTTCTTCGCAATAATATCCAGCAGATCCTCGATATAATCCAGCGGTGCTGAAAACATACGATTCTTCGCTACACTATACTGCGCTGTGTTTAGAATACTGTTAAGCTTGATTGCCATTTCCCTTACTTCGGATAATATGGCTTCATCCGAGACATCATTGGCCGCTGTACGAATAAGTGCTCCAATTTTAGAGAACGAACCCATCTCAGATTCGATCACATTCTTAACGCGTTCGCGAAGCACGTTCTTTCTATCCTCATCCACAAACTTCTTTGAGAAACCTACTGTGTTATTTCTTTTAAGTATGGAATAACGACCCTTAAGCTCTATTATGCTTGTTACGGCGCCCTTCTTGGTCTTTATCGGATCCATTGAGACCTGAACAAGCAGCTCGTCGCCAATACAGACCTTTTCTGAATTTCCATGTTTAAGGAATATATGCTTTCCTTCATTATCAGAAAGAGAATAATACAAAGTATCTCCAGTTCCCGCATCCAGGAAAGCCGCATTTATGGAAGGCACTATATTAATAACCTTCGCAGTATAGATATTTCCTACCAGGCTCTCATTAGTAAGAAGGCAGGCTCTTACTAACTTGCCATCCTCAAGTAAAAAGCCTGTCTTCTTATTATTAAATTCAGTTATTATATATTTTGCTTCCATAGATTAGTTCTTAAATGAATGTACAGGAGCAGGAATACGACCTGTACGATTAATAAAGTCCTCACAACTATACTGATTAACTGGCATAACTGGAGCTTCACCAAGAAGTCCTCCAAATACTGCTCTGTCACCAATCTTCTTGCCAACGATAGGCATAATACGAACAGCTGTTGTCTTCTGATTGATCATACCGATAGCCATCTCATCTGCAATAATACCAGAAAGAGTTGCAGCAGATGTATCGCCAGGAACAGCGATCATATCAAGACCTACTGAACAAACGCATGTCATAGCCTCAAGTTTTTCTATAGAAAGTGCACCCTTGTCGACCGCATTTATCATTCCCTGATCCTCTGAAACAGGAATAAATGCACCAGACAGACCTCCAACATAAGAAGAAGCCATGATACCACCCTTCTTAACCTGATCATTAAGAAGTGCAAGTGCAGCTGTTGTACCTGGAGCACCAGCATATTCAAGACCCATCTCACAAAGAATATCAGCAACAGAATCACCGATAGCTGGAGTTGGAGCAAGAGAAAGGTCAACGATTCCAAATGGAACTCCAAGTCTTGCAGAAGCTTCTTTTGCAACTAACTGACCAACACGGGTAATCTTAAATGCTGTCTTCTTGATAGTCTCGCAAAGTACTTCGAAGCTCTCACCACGAACCTGCTCAAGAGCAGTCTTTACAACACCAGGACCTGAAACACCAACATTTATTATTGTATCAGCCTCTGTTACTCCATGAAATGCTCCAGCCATAAATGGGTTATCATCAGGAGCATTACAGAATACAACAAACTTAGCTGTACCAAAACTGTCTCTATCTTTTGTAAGCTCAGCTGTCTCTTTAATCTTCTGACCAATAAGACGAACAGCATCCATATCGATACCAGTCTTTGTTGATCCGCAGTTAACAGATGAACAAACAAGTTCAGTCTCTGCAAGAGCCTTTGGAATAGACTCAATAAGAAGCTTATCAGCAGGAGTCATACCCTTAGAAACAAGTGCGGAATATCCACCAAGGAAATTCACACCAACTGTATGAGCAGCCTTATCAAGAGTCTTTGCAATCTCAACAAAGTCATCAATAGTCTTACATACTGAACCACCAACTAAAGCGATTGGTGTAACAGACACTCTCTTGTTAACGATAGGGATTCCATACATAGATGTAATCTCCTCACCAACCTTAACAAGATCCTTTGCCTTAGTTGTAATCTTCTCATATATCTTATTGCAGGTATCCTCAACATCTACACCAACACAGTCAAGAAGCGAGATACCCATAGTAATGGTACGAACATCAAAGTTCATGTTCTGCACCATCTGATTAGTCTCTATTACCTCATCTAATGAAATCATATTCAAACCTCATATAATAATCTATTTTTATCGCCTTACTTAAATACGGTGCATCATATGGAAGATTTCTTCCTTCTGTGCCTTGATCTGTACACCGATTTCCTCACCAAGACTTGCAAGCTCATCTGAAAGTTCTCTATGCTCCTTCATAGATTTAGATGTATCAACAAGCATCATCATGTTGAAATAGCCCTGCATAGTTGTCTGAGTAATATCATTGATATTGATATTGTTGCTCGCAAGATAGTTACATACCTTAGCGATGATACCTACGGTATCCTTTCCTACTACTGTGATAATTGTCTTATCCATATAATTGCACCTCTATATTATATTAAACTTCAATAATCTGGCTAGCTGTGTAGCGTGGGGCTACTTCTAAGCCAAAATCACGAACATCGTCCGAAAATGGATTTCCCTGAAGTTCCTGCTTTACCGATTCAAAAGCAAGCTCAGGATAGTTATTTTTATCTGAAAGATGTCCAAGAAAGACCGCTTTCATATGATCATTAAGTAATCTCTTAATAAGCTGTCCAGATGCCTCGTTACAAAGATGACCTCTGTCACCAAGGATTCTCTGTTTCAACTGATATGGATACGGTCCAACCTCCAGCATCCTGATATCATGATTTGCTTCGATAACCATAGCATCACTGTCACTAAGAAATGACACAAGCTTATCATCATATATTCCAAGGTCCGTTGCAACAGATACTTTAGCCTTACCATTATTAAAGCTGTAACATACAGGATCTGCCGCATCATGAGATATAGGATTTACATTTATTTTGATATCACCAATTTTAAATGTGGTCTCCCGTTCAATCTCATTAAAAAGACTATGATCATAATCCCCAAGGGACTTAACATTCTTTATCGCCGCTATGGTACCCGCCGTAGCGTAGATAGGAATATTATATTTTCTCGAAATGATACCGAGACATTTGATGTGATCCGAATGTTCATGGGTAATCAGTATTCCATCCATTGAACAAGGATCAATCCCTGAATCGGTAAGTCCGAATTCAATATTCTTAAGACTGATGCCAACATCCAAAAGCAGTGATGTTCTGTCTGTTCCAATATAGGTACAGTTTCCGCTGCTTCCACTGGCAAGCGTCATTAACTTCATTTACAGTACCGCCTTTGGACTCTTATCCTTTGGTCTATAACCCTTTTCAGCAAGAGTCTTCATAATCTTCTCTTTATGTTCAGGACCAAACGCTTCCATAGTTATCTTAAGCTCAACAGCAGCATTTCTGTTAAGAGATACGAACTGATTGTGCTCCAGCTCGATAACATTTCCCTGAAGCTCCGCAATAAGCTGTGATACCTTCACAAGTTCACCTGGCTTATCAGGAAGAAGAACCGATACAGTAAAGATACGGCTTCTGGCAATAAGTCCATTCTGAACAACAGATGAAAGTGTGATAACGTCCATGTTACCACCAGAGATGATTGCAGCAACCTTCTTACCTTCTGGCTTCAGATGCTTAAGAGCAGCTACTGTAAGAAGTCCTGAATTCTCAGCTATCATCTTGTGATTCTCGATCATATCGAGGAATGTAACTATAAGCTCACTATCTTCAACAGTGATTATCTCATCGATATTCTGCTGAATGTATGGGAATATCTTCTCACCAGGAGTCTTAACAGCTGTACCATCAGCGATAGTATTTACTCCATCAAGAGTTGTTACCTCACCCTTCTCAAGAGATGCCTTCATGCAGGCAGCCCCAGCAGGCTCAACACCGATAACCTTGATTGATGGATTAAGCATCTTCGCAAGTGTTGCAACACCTGTTGCAAGTCCACCACCACCGATAGGAACTAAAATGATATCTACAAATGGCTGTTCTTTAAGAATCTCCATAGCAACTGTACTCTGACCAGTAGCTACATCAAGATCATCGAAAGGATGAACGAATGTTGATCCCTGCTCCTCAGCAAGCTTAAGTGCGTAGTTGCAGGACTCATCATATACATCTCCGTAGAGGATAACTTCTGCGCCATAACTCTTTGTACGATTTACTTTGATAAGTGGTGTTGTAGTAGGCATAACGATTGTTGCCTTTACACCATATGCCTTTGCTGCATACGCAACACCCTGAGCATGGTTACCAGCAGATGCTGTTACAAGACCCTTCTCTCTATCCTCTTCAGAGAGCTGACTTATCTTATAATATGCTCCTCTTATCTTATATGCTCCAGTAAGCTGCATGTTTTCAGGCTTAAGGAATACCTTATTACCTGTCAGATTACTGAAATATTCACTTTCTACAAGGCCCGTGTTACGAGCCACCTTTGAAACTATCTCGTATGCTTCTTCACATTTCTCTCTTGTTATCATTTTCCTTTACCTCTATAGTGAATTATTCATCATCTTTGTCGGTATACTCATCGGCAAGGATTTCTTCATCAGACTTAAGATCAAAGTCTGAGAAAAGCGCATTGATATATTCATCTGGATCAAACTTCTGAAGATCATCAATCTTCTCACCAACACCTATATATTTAACAGGCACGTTCAGCTCAGACTGAATAGCTACAGCAATACCACCCTTAGCTGTTCCATCAAGCTTTGTAAGAATAATTCCGTTGATCTCAGTAACAGTTGAAAACTGTCTTGCCTGCTCAAGAGCGTTCTGACCAGTTGAACCATCAAGAACGATCATAGTCTCAACATAACACTCTGGATATTCTTTGGAAATGACACGACGCATCTTTGCAAGCTCGTCCATAAGGTTCTTCTTATTATGAAGACGTCCAGCGGTATCAATAAGAGTTATATTGGTCTTACGAGCTCTGGCAGCCTGTACTGCATCGTGAACTACTGCAGAAGGATCAGCTCCTTCACTGTGTGCGATAATATCAACTCCTGATCTTTCAGCCCATGTACGAAGCTGATCGATAGCTCCGGCTCTAAATGTATCTGCTGCTGCAAGAAGTACTGAGCGCCCCTGGTTCTTATACTGGGCAGCCAGCTTTCCAATAGATGTAGTCTTGCCAACTCCATTTACTCCGATAATAAGCATTACAGTCTTTGCATCCTCAAAGCAATATGCATTATCCGGAACATTCATCTGATCGCGCAGGGAATTCATTACAAGTTCCTTACATTCAGAAGCATCTTTAATACCAAGTTCTTCAACCTTTTCGCGAAGGTCATCTATAACCTTCTCTGTGGTTTCAAATCCCATATCAGCTGAGATAAGAGTTTCTTCAAGCTCATCGTAGAAGTCATCATCAATCTCAGTTGTCTGCTTGAATACATTTGATATGCTGTTGCTGGTCTTCATCAGACCTTCTTTAAGTCTTTGGAAAAATCCCATATTATAATTATCTCCTAATAGTATAAACCTAAAATGGTTTAGTCATCTAGTTTATCTTCGATAAGGTCTACAGATACAAGAGTGGATACACCCTTCTCCTGCATGGTGATACCATAGAGTCGGTTAGTCTGCTCCATAGTACCCTTTCTATGTGTGATAACGATAAACTGTGTATGCTTTGTCAGTTTATCTAGATACTTTGCAAATCTGCTTACGTTAGAATCATCAAGCGCAGCCTCAATCTCGTCAAGAAGACAGAATGGAGATGGCTTCAGACTCTGAATTGCAAAAAGAAGTGATATAGCTGTAAGTGACTTCTCACCACCGGACAGCTGCATCATGTTCTGAAGCTTCTTTCCAGGTGGCTGGGCATTAATAATAATACCTGTCTCAAGAAGATCTTCCTCATCTACAAGGATAAGTGAAGCCTTACCACCACCGAAAAGCTCCTTGAATACCTTGTTGAACATAACCTGAATATCCTGGAACTTCTCTGCGAAGGTTTCCTTCATTGCTTTATCAAGATCTGCAATGATTCTTCTAAGGTTATTCTCAGCCTCGATAATATCATCATGCTGTTCCTTAAGAAATTCATATCTTTCTGCTACTTCTTTATATTCTTCGATAGCATTTACATTTACATCACCAAGACTACGGATCTTCTGCTTAACAGCATTCATCTCTTTCTTCAGAGCAACAGGATCCTCATAGTCCTCAGTCTTAAGCTGCTCAGCAGAGCTGTATGTAAGCTCATACTCTTCCCACATGTAGTTAGAAGCCTTATCTTTTTCTTCCTCTAACTTTTCAATGTTCAGTTTAAGTGAATATGCAGCCTTTTCAAGACCATTTATATCTGCTGAAAGCTTCTCACGCTTACTGAAGAAATCCTTATGATTCTTATTAATATCATCCTTTTCCTGAATGAATCCAGCAAGCTTTTCAGTCTCAGATGTAATAAGCTCATTGTTCTTCTGCTTTGTAGCCTCAAGATTCTTTAATTCTTTCTCAAAGTTATTAACATTATCTGAGTTATTCTCAAGCCTTTCCTCGAAAGAACCAATATCCTCCTGATACTGATCGATCTCAGACTGATATCTCTTTATATCTTCTACCAGGTGATCAAGTCTATTCTTATCACCTTCAAGAGAAAGAGTAGCCTTAGTAAGCTTATCCTCTTCAGCATGCTTCATATCATTCTTCTGAGAAAGTTCAATCTCCAGCTTGGCAATTGCAGACTCTCTTTCAGAGATAGAATTCTCATGCTGCTTTCCTGTATCAAAGAGTTCCTTCTTGTTTGAATCGATAGTTTCAATCTGCGATTCAAGTTCAGTATTCTCTTTCTTAATGCTGGCAAATGTAGATTCAATAGCTGCCAGCTTTTCATTAACATTTGAAAGACCGATAGATACAGAGTTCTGATCAATAGAAAGCTTCTGTATACGGTTCATAAGATTCGTACGTTCCTCACGAAGAGTCTCTCGTCTCATAGTGAGATTTGCATCCTCTTCCCTGGATTTACGAAGCTTATTGTTTGTCTCACCAATCTGCTGCTGAATATCTTCAAGTTCTCTCTTACGACCAAGAAGATTACTTGAGTTTCTAAATGCACCACCAGTCATGGCACCACCTGGATTAATAAGTTCTCCAGTAGGAGTAACCAGACGGAGTGACTGATTGTACTTCTTTGAAATCTTTATAGCATTATCAATATTATCTACAACGATACTTCTTCCAAGAAGACTCTCGATAATATTCTGATATTTCTTATCTGTATTAACCAGCTGAGAAGCAACACCGATAACACCCCTTTCAGAAAGTGCATCAGGGCTTACATTTCCTCTCTTAACCACACTTGTAATAGGGAGAAATGTGGCTCTACCCAGTTTATTTTCACGAAGGTAAGCAATCATCTCTTTAGCTGTATGCTCATCCTCAGTAACAATGTTCTGGATGCTGGCACCAAGTGCTGTTTCAATAGCTGTCTCATATTCCTTATCAACAGAGATGATATCAGCTACAACACCGACAACCTTGGAGTTCTTAGACTTCTTCTCCATAACCTTCTTGATACTCTGACCATAGCCTTCATATCTTTCGGTAAGGTTACGTAAACTCTCATAACGAGACTGCAGACTTATAACTGTCTGATTATATTTCTGCATCTCAGACTTAACTGTAGTTGCTCTATCAGAAACAGATCTAAGTTCTGACTCTGTCTTTGCAAGTTTTGCTCTATCCTTCTCAAGAGAATCATTAACACTATTTAATTCTTCCTCAAGAGTAACCTTCTCTGCTTCTGCCTGAGACTTCTCACTTGTCTCAGAGAGATACTTTGACTTAAGCTCAGTCTTTCTGAGACTGATATTCTCAAGCATAGTATCATATCTTGCAATCTTCTCTTTAAGATTACCACCTGCGTTAATAAACTCTAAGATATCTGACTTAGCTGTCTCAATCTTTGCAGCAACCGCAGCTTCAGCTTCTTCAGCCTTAGCAACAGAAGCCTTAAGAGATTCAACGTTCTGTGACTCAGTCTTAAACTGATTCTCAGCTTCCTGTTTTCTCTCAAGAAGTCCTGCCTTCTCATTTTCAAGATCAGCTATCTTAGACTTTACTCTCTCTATCTGAGTGTTAATCTCGGCAGTAATAACGCCTTCAGAAGAAATACGCTCATTTACAACTCGTATCTCACCATCAGCATGCTCATTTTCAAGTTTCTTTTCATTTATTACCTGCTGACAAGCTTCTATCTTATGAGATAGTTCTTCAAGAGTTTCCTCAAGTCTGTCATACTCAGCCTTAGTGAAGTCGAATTCTTCTCTAAGTCTTTCAGTGTCAGCCTCTGTAATATCAAGATTCTTCTTATTTTCGTCAAGCTTTGTTCTGATCTTATCAACTTCAATAAGGAACGAGTTAATGTCCAGAACCTTCTGTCTATCCTTAAGTTCAAGATATATCTTAGCCTTCTCGGACTGCTCACGAAGAGGTTCAACACGTTCTTCCAGTCCTGATAAGATATCATTTACACGGTTCAGGTTCTGATGTTCCTGATCCAGCTGTTTCTCAGTAAACTGTTTATTCTTCTTATACTTAACAATACCTGCAGCTTCATCAAAAAGCGCACGTCTGTCATCCGGCTTATCAGAAAGAATACGTTCAATCTGACCCTGTCCAATGATAGAGTATCCTTCTTTACCGATACCTGTATCAAAGAAAAGAGCTGACACGTCCTTAAGACGTGAAACAGTTCCATTAATCAAATATTCACTTTCTCCCGAACGATATACTCTACGGGCAACTGTTACTTCATTATAATCTATAGGAAGGGAATGATCAGAATTATCAAGGGTAATTGCAACATAGGCTGCAGCCTGAGGTTTTCTCTGCTCAGTACCAGCAAAGATAACATCCTCCATCTTGGATCCACGGAGCTTGGATGCACTCTGCTCACCTAGAACCCATCTAACCGCATCGGCTACATTTGACTTACCAGAACCATTAGGTCCGACAATTCCTGTTATTCCTTGTTCAAATCGAAAATCAATCTTATTAGCAAATGATTTAAAACCATTTACCTCAATACTCTTTAGATACATGATATCATCCTGTTAATTAGTATTTTTCAGGGCGAGAATAGTCTTATGAGCCGCAACCTGCTCAGCCATCTTCTTCGTATGGCCTACCCCCACCTCGTACTGCTTTCCATCTATAGAAGCAGCATATTCATAGAGCTTATTATGCTCTGGGCCTGTGGCAGAAACCAGAATATATTCTACCTTTGAGCCCCTGCTTTGGGCATACTCCTGAAGTATTGACTTAGCATCGTAAAATGTAGAACGATGCTCAATATCAGTAAAGAGGAACTTATCAATATATTTCTCAGCCTCCTCAATACCACCATCAAGATATATAGCTCCCAGCACAGATTCAAAAAGATCGCAGAGAATTGATGACCTGTTCTTTCCACCAGTAAGTTCTTCACCGTGGCTCAGATACAGATACTCACCAAATCCATAATCTCTTGTGATCTGTGACAATGTATATTCACATACAAGACTTGCTCTCAGTTTTGTTAGTTCGCCTTCTGACTTCTCAGGATACTTAAGGAACAGTTCTTTACTGGCAACAAACTGAAGTATAGCGTCACCAAGGAACTCATATCTCTCATAGGACACCTCATCGCCGCCATGCTCATTTGCATAGGACTTATGAGTAAAAGCTGTATCCAGGTGAGATTTATCCTTAAAATGATACCCAAGAACCTCTTCAAAGGCTGTGTAATCATTCTTCAACGTTCTCAAATCCTTTTATTATTTTTCCACTAACATCATTCTTTACGAAGGATACGCACTGATCAATAGCTGAGATAACCTCATTCTCCTTGGAGTTACCATGAATCTTTACTACCAGACCTTTAAGACCAAGTAGTGGAGCGCCACCCTTATCAGAAGCATCAAACTTCTGAAGTGTCTTCTTCATACTCTTCTTAATAAGTACTGCTCCAAGCTTACTTGTGAATGATGCAAGAAAAGCACCCTTCAGCTCACGAAGGATCATCTTAGAAAGACCTTCATAAAGCTTGATGATAACATTTCCTACGAATCCATCAGCAACAATAACATCCGCTTTTCCATAAGGGATTGCACGTGCCTCGATAGAACCGATAAAATTAACCTTCTTATTTGTTTTCAGCTGAGCATATGCAGCTTTTACAAGAGAATTGCCCTTCTCTTCCTCAAGTCCAACGTTGGCAACCGCAACTCTTGGATTCTTTACGCCGCAGACTTCTTTCATATATATAGAACCCATCTCAGCAAACTGAACAAGAACCTCTGGTTTAACATCTACATTTGCACCACAGTCAAGAAGAAGTGATGGTTCTCCAGAAGTAGGAAGAAGATGTGCAAGTGGAGTTCTCTTTACTCCCTTTGCCCTTCCAACAACAAACTGGCCACCAGCCAAAATTGCACCTGTACTTCCAGCAGAGATAAATGCATCTGCCTTGCCCTTCTTAAGTAAAGAGAGACCAACAACAAGAGAAGAATCCTTCTTCTCACGAACAGCCTGAACAGGTGGTTCATTAAGACTCACCTCTTCGCTGCAATCTATTACTTCGAGACGATCCTTATCATACTCGCATTCACCCAGAATTAGATCTATCTCTGATTTATGTCCAGTAAGAAATATCTTAACATTCTTATGATTTTTTAGCCCCTGGATAGCGCCCTTCACACATACATAAGCGCCATTATCTCCACCAATGGTATCTATAACGATATTTATCTTATCACTCATGGATAAACTCCTCCTACGATATAGGTACGACAACTAATACATTCTAGACTATATGAAGATTTAATGCAAGACGAAATAATCAAAAAAGCAGACCATATAATAGTCTGCTTTATTGTTTCAATATTAGGCTTTATATTGCAAGAATTAATCTACAGCAATGATCTCCTTCTGACCATATGAACCACAGCTCTTGCATACTCTATGAGGCATCATAAGCTCGCCGCACTTTGGACACTTAACAAGATTTGGAGCAGTCATCTTCCAGTTTGCTCTTCTCTTATCACGTCTTGCCTTTGATATCTTATTCTTAGGACATATTGACATACCGAATACACCTCCTTCAAACGAAACTTGGTTTTCTCTTGGTTTTTAACCACACTCGACAAATTATACTTATTATGCGAGCACTTGTCAATAACAATTTTTAAAATTTATAAAGATATATTACTTTACAAGCTCAAGTGTTTCTCTAGCGATTGTAAGTTCCTCATTTGTCGGGATAACAACAACCTTCACCTTAGAATCTGCTGACTGAATCTCTACCTCATCACCATGTGTTGAATCATTGAGTGACTTATCATACTTAACACCAAGATAATCGAAGTAATCAAGGATAGCTCCTCTGATCTTAGCATCATTCTCACCGATACCAGCAGTAAATGCAATAAGATCAACACCGTTCATAGCTGCTGCATATGCACCAACAAGCTTAACAGCACTATATACGAATGCCTGGAATGCTATCTCACATCTCTTATCACCTGCATCTCTACCTGCATCAATATCTCTACAGTCACTTGACTTACCTGAAAGACCAAGAAGACCTGACTTCTTATTAAGGATATTAAGAACCTCATCAGCTGAAAGATTTTCCTTATCTGCAATAAACTGTACAATAGCTGGATCGATAGAACCACTTCTTGTACCCATTACAAGACCCTCAAGTGGTGTAAGACCCATAGATGTATCTACTGACTTACCACCCTTAACAGCTGTGATACTAGCACCACCACCAAGGTGACATACGATAACCTTTGTATCCTCAGCTGACTTATCAAGATGTGTAAGAGCCTTCTTTGATACATAGCTATGGCTTGTACCATGGAAACCATAACGTCTGATCTTATAATCTTCATAGTATGAATATGGAATTCCATAGAGAAATGCTTTCTCTGGCATTGTCTGATGGAAAGCAGTATCAAACGTTACGCACTGTGGTGTAGTTGGCATAAGCTTCTGGCATGCACGAATACCAAGAAGGTTAGCTGGGTTATGAAGTGGAGCAAGATCCGAGATCTCTTCGATCTGCTTAATTACTTCATCAGTTACAAGAACTGTCTTATCGAAGTACTCACCGCCGTGAACTACTCTATGTCCAACTGCATCTATCTCATCAAGCGATGAAACAGCTCCATCCTCTGGGCTTACAAGAACATCAATAACAGCCTTAAGAGCTACACCATGATCTGGCATATCGATATCCTTTTCCTTCTTCTCTCCTGTCTTAGAACTGTCATACTTAAGATGACCGCCTGCACCAATTCTCTCGCAAAGTCCCTTTGCAAGAACACCTTCTGTATCAGAATCAATAAGCTGATACTTAAGTGATGTTGAGCCCGCATTAATAACTAGAATCTTCATAGTCTATATCTCCTTTAATATGAATTAACTATTACGAAAAATAATATAGGTGTCAATAAAAATTGACACCTATATATATTACTTCAATATACTTTTATATTCAATAGATTTATTCGCCTTCGCGACCATCAATTGTGATTCTTCCACGACCATGCTCTTTACTGTAGTACATAGCCTTATCAGCTCTATCAAGAACCTCATGAATATCGTCGCAGGTCTCTGGATAACAAGCAATACCCATACTAGAATTAACCTGTATCTTATAGTCTTCAAACTCAACCACATTTGCCTTGATAACCTCATGCGCCTCTTTAAGTATTGCATGAGTTTCTTCAACACCTTTGCCACGAAGTATAAGAAGGAATTCTTCACCACCATATCTAACAGCAGTTCCGTTATACTTCTTTGCGAAATCATTATCTACCTTTGCAACAGACTTAATAACCTCATCACCCGCAAGATGTCCATAAGTATCATTAACACGTTTAAAGTGATCGATATCAAGCATAACAACAGTAAATGTATCTCCTGATTCTTTAACCTCTTCAATCATCTCAGGATAGAACTGGTTGAAATAAATACGGTTATAAATCTTTGTAAGACCATCTTTCTTTGCCATATCCTCAGTCTGGAGGTACAGACGATCGGATATAAGTGCTGATGTGAAGTCCATTATAGAAGACTCGTAAAATGCGAATCCATTTTCGAAGAAATCATACTTGCTTGATGTTATGACCATAACACCATAAATATTTTCATTCTCATACGCAGGGAATACTACTGCGTTACAAAGATTTGTTCCAGTAAGATATGGATATTTAAAATCATAATTGTCGCAAAGAACAAGCGGAGTAAACGCCTTCCTCTTCTTTACTGTTTCAAAAATACTGAGAATATCCTGTCTGAGGAGAGTTTCTGCAACCGCATTATCAGAAATGATCTCCAGATAAGGTTCCTCATTCATATAGATATCCTTATCAAGATAGAGAGCTGCTGCTCCAGTCTCTTTAATATTGACTACATTTTCAAGCATATAATGAGCATTGTTCTCAACGTTGAAGCTTGCTGAGAAATACTTCATAACTTCGATAAGAGAACGGGTTTCTTCGTTAATCTTAGCTAAGTCATCATTTGCCTTTGTAAGATTGATTTTCTGATAATTGATTTCATTATTTACCTTCTCAACTCTCTCCTGGAATTTAAGAAGCTTCTTATTTTCAGAAATCATATCAGCATTCTTGAAATAAAGCTTTGTATATCTTTCATCAAGAAACATTACTGTTCTATATGTAACATAATAGAAAAAGAATACCAGAGCACCATAAAGAAGAAGAACAATAACAGGAATAAGGAACCATACTCCTACTATACTTTTACGATACTGAAGTATGAACATAAAAAATCCTGTTACAACACAAAGAATACCTCTTTTAAAATTATTGGTATAGGTATTGAATATATCAGTAAATATAGAATCCTGAATTACTATATAAAAAATAAAAAGAAGAATCCCTACAAAAAACACAGGAACAAGTTCATGAATAACACACCCAACACTAAAAAGTACTGGATACGCAAAGAATCTAATTTCAAAAAATAATTTAGGGATTTTGTTTCGATTTTTTCTAAAGAGAATCTCGTCAGCGACGAAAACAAATGTGAATACCGCCAGATAATAGACATACTGAGCATAACCCTTGCCAACACCAGATGCCCACATAAGAAGTGTGGCAATAATAAATACACCGTAAGCCAGACGGTTAAATAGTCGAAAGCTATTAAAATAGGATAATCTATACTCTTCTGACATGGCATTTCTCCTATCATCTGTATAGCTTTATAATAACATAAATACGTCAAAATAAAAAGTTATTTCAATAATGAATATTTATCATTAAAGCTTTTGATAACCTCATCAACTTCTGGGATAAGTGACTCTGTTCCATTCATATCATTATTGTTTATTACTCTGTCTGCATGAGCCATATAGTAATCATCGCCTGGCTGATTATCCATAAAGCTCTCCGCTTTCTCTAAAGTATAACCACGATTTTTCATGATACGCTCTAATCGAACTTCTCTTTCAGCTCTCACATACCATATCTCATCACAGATTTCCTCATATCCATCCTGAAGAAGTATTGCAGACTCAATGATAATAACATCATAACTCTCACTTGCAATTATATCCTTAAAGTACTTCTTGACCCCCGGATGAACTATAGAATTCAGCCTAGCTAGAGCCTCCGGATCATTCATAACAACGCATCTGAGTTTTTCACTATCAATAGCTTTTAAAACTCCATCAGCGTTTTCTCTTTCAGACAGAATTTCATCACCGAACTCACGTACTATTTCTTTATATATATCATGAGGTGGCATCATCAGTTCCTTTGCAACCTTATCAGCTTCAAAAACAGAAATATTCCATCTATCATGAAAAAGATTTAATACAAAAGATTTGCCAGAACCAATTCCACCTGTAAGTCCAATTACAACCATATTTTCACCCAAAAACCTGCCAACGAGAACCATCCTCACTGACCTTATTTTGCATCATAGAGAGAATCACCTGTGTGAACATCTACATAGAGAGGCACCGCAAGTTTTGCTGCACCTTCCATATTTTCACGCAGCAGTTCCTTAACCTCTTCCACTTCACCAGGAGCAGTCTCTATCAGAAGTTCATCATGAATCTGAAGAATAAGCCTAGACTTAAGGTTTCGAGCCTTCAGCTCATGCCATACCTTGATCATAGCCAGCTTTATGATATCTGCAGCAGTACCCTGGATTGGAGAATTCATAGCAACCCTCTCTCCGAACGAACGCTGCATAAAGTTTGAACTGGATAGTTCAGGAATCGGACGAAGTCTTCCGTACATGGTACGAACATAACCAGTCTCCTTTGCTCCACTTACACAGGAATCAAGATAATCCTTAACCCTCACATAAGTTGCAAAATATTTTTCTATATAATCCTTAGCTTCTTTACGGGAGATACCAAGATCCTCACCCAAGCCAAATGAACTTATGCCGTAAATTATACCGAAGTTAACAGCTTTAGCTCTTCTACGAAGTGTAGAGTCCACCTCTTCTATAGGAACACCAAACACCTGAGATGCAGTGATCGCATGTATATCTTTAGAAGAATTAAATGCATCAATAAGTGATGCATCTTCAGATATAGAAGCCATAACACGTAGCTCAATCTGAGAATAATCCGCATCCACAAAAGTATATCCTTCTGCAGGCACAAACGATCGTCTAATCTCACGACCTTCAGCAGTACGTGTTGGTATATTCTGAAGATTAGGTTCTGTTGAGCTAAGTCTTCCTGTAGCAGTCACCATTTGGTTAAACTTGCTGTGAATACGACCATCAGACTTAATACATTCAAGAAGTCCTTCAACATAGGTCGAACGAAGCTTAGAGATAGATCTATATTCAAGAATCTGTGGAATGATAGGATGCTCATCCACAAGCTTACTAAGAACATCCACACTAGTTGAATAACCACTCTTAGTCTTCTTTCCGCTCTTCAGTCCAAGCTTCTCAAAAAGAATAACTCCCAGCTGTTTTGTAGAATTAATATTAAATTCGGTATCTCCTGCCAGTTCATGAATACTACTTGTAAGCTCTTCAAGCCTCTTGTCAAGCTGCTTTCCATATTCAGTAAGACTATCAGCATCAAGTCTGACACCATAGCCTTCCATAGAATTAAGCACGAAAATAACAGGATATTCAATATCCTTATAAAGGTCATACTCACCCAGATCTTTTAGTTTTTCAACTATAGACTGAACTGAATGAGCTGCAGTATACGCTGCATAAGCTATCATTTTTCGATAGTTTTCCATATCAAGGGAAAATGGGGTCACTTCCTCTTTTCCCATAAGAAGCTTTTCATCTTCCAACTCCACGCCAAGAAAACGGCTGGCAATATAACTGTAATTATATCCATTTACTAAAGGATCAATAAGGTAAGCTCCCAAAGATACATCAAAAAGATTATCTGTCTCTTCAAGGCCAAAATAGTTTATATATTCCTTAATACCAATAAATGATAATTTTATATCCGAAGGAATATCCTTCCTTAGATTCTTGATCTCGTTACCACGAACAATATATACGTCTTCACCGACAGATACAGCCGCACCATAAAGAGAACCCTCATTTAACGTTGCACCAAAGCCAACGATAGTTTCTGCAGTACCATCAGCAGATTTTACAGATTCCCCATATACACGAATCTTCTCAACCAGATCATTATACTCAATATCTACAGGATTAATCTCAATTCTAGATTCAACTTTAATCTCCTCAGGTGAAATAGATTCAAATCTCTTAAGAAGATTTCTGAATCCCATATCAAGAAGAACATTATATACATCAGAACTGTAGATATCTTCTAAACCTACAGCTGATTCACTTACTGGTTTTTCCAGCTCACAGTCAAGCTTTATGGTAGCAAGGTCTCTTGAGAAGATTGCCATATCGCGTTCAGCATCAAGATTTGCACGAGCTTTATCAGGCTTAACATTTTCAATATCAGCAAGTGCTGCTTCAATACTGTGATACTTTTGAATAATATTTGACGCCGTCTTAGGTCCAATACCGGTAACGCCTGGGATATTATCAGAGGCATCGCCCATGAGACCCTTCATCTCTATAAATTCAAGAGGTGATACGCCATATTCTGCAACTACATCCTTTGCATAGTAATTCTCAACTGTAGTCTGACCAGACTTTGTCTTAGGTATACGAACAAGAATCGAATCAGTAGCAAGCTGAAGCAGATCACGGTCTCCCGAAAGAATACTTACTTCCATTCCTTCCTTTTCAGCCTGTCTTGAATAAGTACCGATAATATCATCAGCCTCATAGCCCTCTTTCTCTACATAGAGAATCTTCATAACCTTAAGGATGTCTTTGATAACAGGGAACTGCTCACGAAGCTCGTCATCCATTCCCTTTCTAGTACCCTTATATTCTTTATATATCTCATGTCTGAAGGTTGGAGCATGCATATCAAAGGCAACGATTATGTTAGTTGGCTCCTCCTCAGAATAAATCTTATAGAAAATATTGAGGAAGCCGAGTATTGCATTAGTATGAAGCCCTTTAGAATCAGCAAGAGTCTTTGGTAAAGCAAAGTAGCCGCGATTCATTATGCTGTTTCCATCAATAAGTAGTAGTTTCGACATTTGCCAGTTCCTCCCCAATTCTTATGGTGTTATCATAATCAGCTTCCATCTTGTTAAATCCACTAATACGATCATAGGTTGTATAAGTACTCTCTTCTATTATCTGATCACTTGTAGCTATACGATCAATATCTTCCGAAACAGTCTTCTCATGAAACGTATCATAAAAGAAGTACTGCCCCTGTTCAGAAGCCTTGGTATTCTGTTCATAGCTATAAACCTCAGTAAGGAAACCAGCATAGAAGAAAAGATAAACCAGTATTGCAGCAGACACAATAATAGAAAAGGCTGAAATCTTAAAGCCTTTTCTATGTCTTACGCCACTAAGAAGAGCCTTAAGGTCCGAATCAAGATCCTTTCCAAAATCTGAAGAAAGCACCTCATTATTATCCAGCTGTTTCATGCCCACAAGGAGGGTATAATATATCTCCAGCTCCTCGTGACACTTTTCACAGGTACGCATATGGAGAACAAAATCCTCCTGCTTATCCTTAGGAACCTTCTGCTCGATAAATGGCATTATATACGATTGTGCTTCTAAGTGTGTCATAACACGTAGTTTACCATATCAAACAAAAAAAGTCATCCTGAACAAAGATGCTCAGGATGACTAAATGATCATAATTTATAAAATTTATGCATTGAACAGTGAGCTAACTACTGAACCAGCAATACCCTGTGAAGAAGTAGCTGTTGGCTCTGGTCCATTAACAGGATTCATAGTTGGAGCCTGACTTGTTGTAGGCGCCATAAGAACCTTTCCTGTTCCACGATATACATTTACAAGTCCCTCACCAGTAGCTGCAGAACCGATAGCATTACCTGTAAGAGTCTCAACTGTAAACTGAAGAGATGATGACCAAGCAATAGCCATATTTCCATCAATCTTAAGAACATCATCCTGAAGATTGAACTCAAAAAGCTCTTCTCTTGGAACTGGGCTTTCAAGAACTGCATAACCCTGTCCTGAAAGACAAAGATTGAAAAGACCCTCACCACCAAGAAGTGCACTAGATGCATTTGATCTTCTATTAAGCTGCTCCTGGATACCAGCGTCACAGCAAAGGAAAAGACCATCATCAAGAACCATACCTGATCCCCAAGCACCAACATCCTCGATAAGAAGATGCTTATATGTAGGCTCAAGCATTACAAATCCCTGACCAGTATACTCTGGCTTAACTGCAGACTCGCCTGTTACAGCACCCTTAATAGCATTCTTAAGGAAACCACCTGCACTCTTAACACCTGAAGATGCCTGAACATTACCAGCAACCCACTGCATAGCTCCTGCCTGCATCTTACAAGCTGAATTATTAAGCTGAACAAGAAGCTGACGCTTCTTTACATTCATCTGCTGCATGAAGTAATCAGTTGTAGCTGACCATGGTGTTACAGAAAGATCCTTCTGATGCTCATAGATGAAATATTGTCCCCCACTAGCAACAAGTTTCATGTTTTCATTGTTAAATACATTGTTTAATTGAATCATTTAGTAACCTCCCCTTTGGATAAAATTAAAATATATATATTTATAGAGATGACTGAAGCCAGCCATCTCTATAGATTCATAAGTTATTATATATTAGTTATTGATAAGCTTATCTTCATTTGACCAGCTGTAAAGTGAACGAATCTCCTCACCAACAACCTCTGCTGGATGCTCAGCCTTAAGCTTACGAAGAGCCTTGAAATGAGCCTGTCCACCAGCTGATGACATATCAAGAAGGAAGTCCTTAGCAAATGTACCATCCTGGATATCCTGAAGAACCTTCTTCATAGCCTTCTTTGTATCCTCTGTGATGATCTTAGGACCTGTGATGTAATCACCATACTCAGCTGTGTTAGATACTGAATATCTCATACCCTTGAAACCACTCTGGTAGATAAGATCTACGATAAGCTTCATCTCATGGATACACTCGAAGTATGCATTTCTTGGATCATAACCAGCCTCTGTAAGAGTCTCAAATCCAGCCTGCATAAGAGCAACAACACCACCACAGAGAACTGCCTGCTCACCGAAGAGGTCTGTCTCTGTCTCAATTCTGAATGTTGTCTCAAGAAGACCAGCTCTTGCTCCACCGATACCAGCACCATAAGCAAGCGCAAGATCCTGAGCATGACCTGTAGCATCCTGATATACAGCGATAAGACAAGGTGTACCCTTACCAGCCTGATACTCAGAACGAACTGTGTGACCAGGTGCCTTAGGAGCGATCATAGTTACATCAACATCTGCTGGAGGAACGATCTGTCCAAAGTGAATGTTGAAACCATGTGCGAACATAAGCATGTTACCTGGCTCAAGATTTGGCTCAATATCGTTCTTGTACATAGCAGCCTGCTTCTCATCGTTAATAAGAATCATGATAATATCAGCCTTCTTAGCAGCCTCAGCAGTTGTATAAACTTCAAAGCCCTGCTCCTCAGCTCTCTTCCATGACTTACTTCCCTCATATAATCCAATGATTACGTGAGCTCCTGAGTCCTTAAGGTTAAGTGCGTGTGCGTGACCCTGGCTACCGTAACCAACTATTGCGATAGTCTTTCCATCCAGGAGTGATAGATTACAATCCTGCTCATAAAAAATCTTTAAATCTGACATAATTAATGCCTCCCTTTATAAAAAATATAATTAAATGCTTAATGCATAATTATCATTATTAACCTTCAGCCTGTTCCTCAACACGGCCACGAACAAGTCCAGTAACACCTGTTCTTACGATCTCCTGGATTTCAAAGCCATCTAAAAGATCCTTGAAAGCCTCGATCTTATTATCATTTCCTGTAAGCTCTACCATAATAGAGTTCTTAGAAACATCAACAATATTAGCTCTATATACATTAGCTATAGAGATGATCTTCTGTCTGTCATCAGCATCAGCCTTTACCTTAAAGATAACAAGCTCTCTGATAACTGCATCACCATATTTAAGTTCCTCTACAGACTTTACATCCTCAAGCTTATTAAGCTGATTCTTTATCTGAGAAAGAATCTTGTCATCGCCTGTCACAGCGACAGTCATACGGGAAATCTTTGGATCATTTGTTTCACCCACTGAAAGGCTGTCTATATTGTAGCCTCTACGGCTGAACATACCAGATACGCGGCTGAGCACGCCGGCAGAATTATCAACTATCAAAGAAAATATCTTAGTCTTCATTCTAGTCTATCCTTTCTCTAAAAAATGTGACAACAAAAATATTTTAAATGTTATGTGATACGTTGTCAACAGACTTTTAGGGCTAATTTCATCAGAAGAAAAGCCTTAATATACTATAACAGGAACCCCTTGTTCTATTACCATAAAAAGCTCCTGAGCCTTATAATAAGGCATATTTACACAGCCGTGGGAACCACTCCACATATAGATGCTTCCACCAAAGCTTCCTCTCCATGTAGCATCATGGAAACCAATTCCACCGTTAAATGGCATCCAATAGGTTACCTTTGTTTCGTAATCGTCGCCCTTAAGAGTGGCAGGTGTCTGCTTATATGCGACACTATATATACCACTAGGAGTACCACGTCTTAAGTTTACACATCCCGTAACAACATCACAGTCCAATACCTGAACACCGTCTTTGTAATAATACATATGCTGATTAGTCAGGTCCACCTCTGCATAGGTATCACCAATGTCGTCACCATATTCATCGTATGTGTACGCAACCGAGGAAAATGATGGGGTACGTTCTACATTGGTATGGTGAATTATGTCATTGAACAGATTATCTGTCTCAGTTTCTACATCAATCTGCCAGCCATAAGAACCATTTGAAATATTAATTTTTGATCTGTTATGAGTCTTAAAAGTTCTGATTGTTCCATATGTATCATGCAGTCTTGAAAAACTTTCAAGCATAGCCTGAACTTTATTCTTGCTGACGACTGTCGAATAATCTTCACCAATCTTAATTGTAGAAATAAGCTGCTGTGGAGTAAGACGAATATCATAGTCTCCATACTTATATGTAATCTTCAGTTCAGCAATGGTGTTACAAAAGTCAACACAGCTAACAACCTTCGGATCATCCAGCAGATACTCAGGCTGAGCATATAATCCCAACTCATCAAGATCTACAGATGACTGACGATTTCTTATAGCATCACCGATTGCCTCTTTTACAGCCTCGATATCATCAATTCTGTTACCCTGGTCACCTTCCTGGGCATAAGCCATACCATCATCATCAATCTCAATAGATGGATTTTCAGGATCAACCATATTTTCAGGATCTAGCTCCGGATAGTTACTAACAATCCTATCAAGAGCTTCCTCATTAAACTTAAGGGAATCAGTAAGTGTATAATCATTGTCCCAGAAACATTTTACCCATAAAAATGGATTCTGAGATTTTTTAATCTCATTAAGCTCGGTAAGATAATCTACAGATAATCCTACGCTCTTACCGTTAATAGTTTTTGTACCATCTCTAAAGCGAACCTCTAGATTATAATTAGATGGAGAATTATATAGCTGATTATCTACATATACAGGACTCTTAAATCCATAATCAACTCCATTAATTGTTGTCCCCGGATAATATGTATCAATAGATGTGAGCACCATAGCAAAGTAGCCCAAGACCAAAACGCCAACAACGCCTATGATAACTTTAATAAATACTTTTTTCGACCACATTTCTTTCTAAACACCTTTTGGTTTTTTAAGATTAACCTGAACTATCTCAGGAATATTGTTAATTCTAAGTTTTATCGAATGCTGTCCCAAACCATTTGTTACTATTTCTTTTTTCGAATTCTCTTCATAAATTCCATAGTCATATCGTGGAAGTAACAGAAGTCTCGGCGAAACCACACCTCCTAAAAAAGGAAGTCTTACCATACCACCATGGAAATGACCTGATAGAGATAGATCTGCTCCCCAGCTTGTATAGCCCTCTATAAAATCAGGAGCATGTCCAAGAAGAATACTGAATTCTTTTTTTGATTCCTCACCAAGTAATTCTTCTATCTCATCTTTTGTGAGCTTTGGAAATCCAAAACCACGTTTATAATATTCTCTTGGAGTATTAAGACCATACACCCTTATATTCCCTCCAAGAGACACCGAATCATTAAGCAGATACTTTATATCTGAACTAAGTGACTCTTGATACTTATTCCAAACAGCAGGAGCAATATCAATAAGTTTAGCCTCATGATTGCCATATGCATAATAAACAGGATACTTTTCAACCAGTTTATTTAGCAGCGCACCAGAACTTTCGACAAGTCCTTCATGTTCGAAACCATTTATCATGTCTCCACCTACAAGTATCACATCTGGCGAAACCTTATCTACAGCAGAAACAATCTTTTCATTAATACTCTTGGCCTCATGATAATCAGAAAGAAAAACCACAGTTTTATCTTCCGATATTTTATCATCCTCGATATCGTAGGTTGTGATCTTCACGCATCTAAGTTCTCGAAGACTCTCTACGATGACCAGGACAATAAGTATTATTAAAATGGCAATTATAATAATACAAATCTTTAACATTAAGTTGGTACCTCTATGCCAGCTTCAGCTTCAGCCTGTTTTCTAAAGTCTTCAATCTTTTCAGGTGAAATATCAGGCAGTTCATCCATTGACGAAATACCGAAGCATCTAAGAAAATCATCTGTTGTTCCAAACAGTATAGGATGACCTGGCGCATCAAGTCGTCCAACTTCACAGATGAGATTATATTCAACCAGCTTATTAACTGCATGGTTACAGGATACTCCTCTAATCTTCTCTATCTCAGCTCTTGTAACCGGCTGTTTATAAGCAACAATAGATAGAGTTTCAAGAATAACATCTGTAAGACTATGCTTCTTTGGCATATTTACGATCTTCGCAAGAACATCATAGTATTCATTCTTTGTGCAGAGCTGATACTTTCCATCCAGCTCAATAAGATGAATTCCTCTTTCTTCTATCTCATATCCTGCCTTTAATTCTTCTATTGCAGCATTAAACTCTTTCTTACCAAGAGGTTCTTCTTCTGTACCAAGAGCAGCCATAAGTTTTGTTCCTTCTACAGCACTACCTGTTGCAAAAAGAATAGCCTCAATAGCAGATTTTATATTTACCTGTGACTGTGTATCACTCATTGTTTCCTCCAAATGAGTCAGCCCCCTATCAGGAAACCAAGTTCAGCGACTCATTATTTTTATTCTAGAGAATCGATCAAGATATCTCCAAACATTTCTTCCTGTCTGATAAGAAGAACTCCTGACTTCATAAGCTCAAGTATGGCAAGGAACGAAACGATTATGTTGATCTTTCCTCGTTTAGAACCAAGCAGAGTCTTAAAGTTGATACTTCTAAGACCTCTTACCTCATTACGGATCTCAACCATCTTATCCTCGAGTCTGATTTCTTCTCTTGTGATAGTACCGAATTTGCTTCGTACGGGGTCAACTCGGTCTATCTCTCTTCGAAGCAGAGTCTTGAAGATTTCATTTAACTTCTGCATCGTAAGATCACCAATAAGTTCAGCAGGATCCACTTCTTCTTTTACCTGCTTTACTTCTTTAGGAATAGTCGGTTCTTTAAAATATGCATTTGCAGCATCTATAGACATATCCTTAAGCTCGCTAGAAGCATACTTGTACATCTTGTACTCCAGCAGGCTCTTAACCAGTTCAGCTCTAGGATCTTCCTCTTCTTCCTCTTCAGTTTCCTCTTTAGGAAGAAGCATCTTGGACTTTATGGATATCAGAGTTGCGGCCATAACGAGAAACTCACTCATTACATCCATATTTTCCTCTTCCATCTTATCCAGATAATCAAGATACTGTTCAGTAATCTCAACAATAGGTATATCGAATATATTAAATTTGTTCTTTTCAATCAGATGCAGAAGAAGGTCAAGAGGGCCTTCAAAAACATCTAACTTAAGATCAAGCTTTTCCATCAAACAATTGCTTCAACACTTAGTAACAAAATGCTACTAATTATTCCAAGTAAGTGAAGAAGCCTCCTTTTTTTTGTCTCTTGTAATGAGGTCACGAAGAGCATCTTTTGCTGAAAGTCCATCAAAGAGAACCTTATTTACATGCTCTACGATAGGCATCTCAACATCATACTTATTAGAAAGCGCCAGAGCAGCCTTTGCACTGTAAACGCCTTCAACTACCATCTTTACCTCATCCATAGCTTCCTGGTAAGTCTTACCCTGTCCCATAAGGAAGCCAGCTCTTCTATTACGACTGTGCTGTGATGCACAAGTAACTATCAGATCACCTGTACCTGACAGACCAGAAAATGTCTCAGGCTTTCCACCCATTGCAACACCAAGGTTTGACATTTCATGAATACCTCTAGTAATAAGGGCAGCCTTTGTATTATCTCCACAACCAAGTCCATCAGCGATACCAGCTGCAAGAGCAATAACATTCTTAATAGCTCCGCCAAGCTCGATACCTATCACATCAGGGCTTGTATATACTCTGAAGAAATCAGACATAAATGTATCCTGAACTGTTCTGGCAAGAGCTCTATCATCTGCTCCAACAACAACTGTGGTAGGAAGACATTTTCCTACTTCCTCTGCGTGGCTTGGTCCAGAAAGAACAGCAATCTGTGCCTGTGGAATTTCTTCCTTGATAACCTCTGAAAGTCTCTTAAGAGATGATTCCTCGATACCCTTTGCAACGTTTACGATGATTTCATTTTCTGTGATATATGGACTGGCAGTCTTTGCTGTACTTCTAACAAATGGTGAAGGAACAGCCATAACAACCATATCCTTTTCCTTAAGTGCAGTCTCAATATCTGTTGTATAATCAACTGTGCCTGGAAGCATTACTCCTGGAAGTTTTGTCTTATGCTGAGAAAACTCCTTCAGCATAGATATTTCTTCAGGATCTATAGACCAGACAGTCATTTCATGTCCATTTAAAGCAAGCAGCTTTGTTAGTGCAATACCCCAACTACCTGCACCAAGCATACAAATCTTCATAGTATTACCTCCTCTTTAGAAATAATCTAAATCAAATACCTTAGATACCTTCTTGTTTCTTAAATCTAAACTTATTCTCTTCATGATTCTTAAGTCTTATGATATTAGCCTTATGTTTAAAGATTGCAAGAGCAGCAAGAAGCGCAACCATAATAGCTCCTTCAATAAACACTCCTCTGCTGTAAGGATCACTCAGATTGAAACAAGTAAGTCCTAAAACAGTCTGAACAATAAAGCCTGTAGCGATACAGATCATAAGAACTATAGATCCAACCGACATATACTTTGTTATAGCAATAGTTCCAATAAAAATAGCCAGAAGCACAACAATAAAGATAGGATGAAAAAGGCTGGCAGCAAAACCACCGATTGTAGCAATACCCTTACCTCCCTTAAACTTCAGATAAAATGGGAATATGTGGCCAAGAACCGCACCAAATCCCATATATATCATATAGATGTAATATGTATCTGGATATGTATCCCTCAGCATGAATCTAAGAACCATGCAAGGAACAAAAGACTTGCAGAAATCACCTATAAAAACTACAAGACCAGCCTTGAAGCCAAGAACTCTAAGAGCATTTGTGGTACCAGAATTACCACTACCATGTTCTTTAAGATTTGTTCCAGCTAACTTACCATAGATTACACCTGTCTGAAGAAGTCCGAAGCCGTAGCCAAGTACGAGACATATTATCCTATATAAAACAACCACTTCTTACTTCTCCTTCCTTTCGCGAAGTATAATCTTTATAGGTGTTCCTGTGAAGAGAAAAGCCTCTCTGAGCTTATTCTCGATATATCTAATATAAGAAAAATGGGCCAACTCCTTGCTGTTAACGAAGAGCACAAATGTTGGCGGCTTAACCGAAACCTGAGTAATATAGAACAGTTTCAGTCTCTTACCCTTATCATTAGGTGGTTCGTTCTCAGCAACAGCATCCGTTAAGATTTCATTTAGCACACCAGTCTGAATTCTCATGCAGCTGTACTGTTCAACCATATCAATAGTATCAAAGAGCTTAGGCAGTCTCTGACCTGTAAGGGCGGAGACAAATAGCATCTCAGCGTAAGGCATATAAGCAAGCTTGTTGCGAATATCCTTCTTCATCTTATTCATAGTATTGGTATCTTTCTCAATAAGATCCCATTTGTTCACAACGATGATCATACCCTTGCCGCGCTCATGAGCGATACCAGCAATCTTTGCATCCTGATCAGTAACGCCTTCCTCTGCATCAATAAGAAGAACTGCAATATCACAGCGTTCAACTGCAGCAACCGTTCTTATAATACTAAAGCGCTCTATCTCATCTTTGATCTTACTCTTTCGACGTAGACCAGCAGTATCGATAAAGATGTACTCACGACCGTTACGCTTGATCTTTGTATCGATAGCATCTCTTGTTGTACCAGCAATATCTGAAACGATAAGTCTGTCAGTACCAAGAAGCTTATTGATCATTGATGACTTACCTGTATTAGGTTTTCCTATAACTGCGATTCTAGGAATATCCTCAGGCTCCTCATCAAGAGTTTCTTCAGGGAATTCTGCCACAACCTTTTCAAGCATGTCGCCGATACCAAGTCTGTTGGCAGCAGAAATAGGCATAGGATCACCTATACCCAGATTATAGAACTCATATACATAGCTCTCAAACTTTTCAAAGCTGTCAGCCTTATTTACAGCAAGAACAACAGGTTTCTTAGATCTTCTAAGCATATCTGCAACCTGCATATCAGAAGCTGTCACACCATCTCTGACATCTGTAAGAAAGATTATTACATCGGCAGTCTCTATAGCAATCTCAGCCTGTTCTCTCATAGAACGCATGATGATATCATCAGACTTAGGTTCTATACCGCCTGTATCAACTATTGTAAAATTATGATTAAGCCACTCGACGTCAGCATAAATCCTGTCTCTTGTTACTCCAGGTGTATCCTTAACTATCGCCAGTCTCTCACCTGCCAGCATATTAAAGAGTGTAGATTTACCAACATTAGGACGTCCTACTATGGCAACGATTTTCTTAGCCATTTCATTTTCCTAACTATAAAAATTAACCTACTTCCACAATTTAGGTATTTTACCATAAACTCTTTCTTTTTGAAAGTACTTATATACATGTCAACATTTACTAAAAGCACCCTAAAATGCATTCTTAATATGTGTGATTTTCTCTCCAAGTACGCCAACCGCATCAAACCTTATACTTGTTTTCTCTATGTCATACCCTTTATCTCGTAGATAATAGAGGGCCGCATTTCTTATTCTTTTTATCTTACTGGCAGTAATCGACTCCAGCGGATCTCCCGCACGACCGGAAGAACGATACTTAACCTCAACAAAGACGAGGTCCCTCGCATCCTGAGCAACCACATCAATCTCAGAATACCTGGTTCTGTAATTCATCTCCAGAATTACATATCCCTCGTCTCTTAGATAGTCAGCAACTATTCTTTCCCATTTAGTTCCTAAACTTCTTTTGTTCTCCATAACCCTCTATACGAAATTCTTAATGAAGGATCTACGATGTATTTCACAAGGTCCAATACTTTTAATAGCCTCAATATGCTTAGCAGAACCATACCCCTTATTGCGGGCAAAGCCATATTCTGGATAAGTCTTATCATATTCATCCATCATCCTGTCTCTGGTTACTTTAGCCACAATACTGGCAGCTGCAATTGATACAGATTTAGCATCTCCCTTAACAATACCAACCTGCTTGATATCAATACCAGGAATTCTAAATGCATCAACAAGAATAAGATTAGGAGAAGGATCAAGTCCAAACACGCTATCCTTCATAGAACTCATATCTGCATCTGATATTCCGCACTCATCAATATACTCAGCACTTCTCATTCCGACAGCATAAGCCACCGCATGCTCCAGGATAACATCATATAGTTCCTCACGTCTCTTCTCAGGCACCTGTTTAGAATCATTAAGATAAGGAATGACAAGGTCCTTAGGAAGAATAACAGCCGCAGTCACAATAGGACCAGCAAGAGGACCTCGTCCAACTTCATCAACGCCACAAATAAACTCAGCCTCATCCGCATACTTTCTTTCAAAGAACATCATATCTTCAACTCTTGCTATTTCTTTTTCAAGTGCTGTCTTCTGCTTTTCTGCCTGAGCAACAGCAGTTTTAACACCTGTTCTATCATCAGACGAGTATTGAGCTATATACTCTGCGTATTTCTGAATCTTATTGTTATACTCCATAAGTCCCAAAGAACCTATAGCTTTCAGCTTATCTTTAATTACACCAATCTTCTCTGCATCACTCATACTTTCACCTCACGTCATAACAAATTATAGAATAAAAGCATCCACAATACTGGATGCTTTTATATTAGTCAAAATATTAATTTACTTATCTATCTTTCCGAACTTACTAAATGGTGTAAGTCTGAATACCGCTTTACCGATAATATCCTTCTTATTGATATCACCTACGTCAGCCCATCTACTGTCTCGGCTGTCATTACGGTTATCACCAAGAACAAAGTATTCATCTGGTCCAAGAGTATGAGGTTCACTGGCAGTACCGCTATCTACCATGATCTCACGTCCGTAACTCTCGCTAAGAACCTGGCCATCGATTATGATACTTCCATCAGGACCAATCTGTACTGTCTCACCAGGAAGACCAATAACTCTCTTGATGTAGTAAACATCCTGTCCCTGATAAGGGAATACGATAACATCAAATCTCTTTGGATCAGAGAAATGATATGTCAGCTTGTCAATCCATAAGTTGTCACCATCCTGAAGTGTAGTCTCCATAGAATGGCCATGAACTGTTGTTCTCTGACCTACAAATGTGATAATGCAGTAGCATATCATTATGATGACACCAATATAGATAATAAGACTAAGCAATTCCTTTACTATATTGACTTCTTCCTTGTTTTTCTTTTTCTTTACTTTCTTGTAATCAGGATTATAATCCTCTTCATCGTAAAGATCTTCATCAGTTGTATCTGTATTTACATCTGTATCATCAGTTGATACATCTTTTGTCTTATCTGAATCTATATCAGAACCAGTTTCAGCAGTTTCTGAATCAGAAGAACTCTCTTCTTTCTTCGGACCTTTCTTAGCCAACTTTTCAGCCTTCTTTCTGTCCTTTTCTTCCTGCTTCTTCTGTCTCTTTAATTCTTTCTCGTCTTCATAACTCATTTCCTCTGCCCACTTGGCAAAGTCAGAACGCTTATCTTCAGAATCGAATGGCATAACGTCATCTCCTCATATTATTCAATGTTAGTTGGCTTCTCAAGAGATATTCTGCCCAGCTTGCCCGATCTGAAGTCATCAAGTATGAGCCTGCACGCCTTATCCGTGTCAATCTCGCCGCCTTTTTTTATGCATTTCTTATTTTCTGCAATTTTATATAGGAGTTCTTCTGAATCCCCCAACTCTTCTATAATATACCTATCCTTAAGTATATTGCAATAATTATCTTTTAGAAAATCCAGAAACTTTAGAGTAACCTCATGAAGCTGTAGGATATTGTCATTTATAGAACCAATAAACGCTATTCTCAGACCAATCTCCTGACTTTCGAACTTAGGCCAAAGGATTCCAGGAGTATCAAGAAGATTCACATCTTTAGAGATTCTGATCCACTGATTTCCCCTTGTAACGCCAGGTTTATTGCCTGTCTTAGCTGTAGCTTTTCCCACATAAGAATTGATAAATGTAGACTTACCAACATTAGGAATACCGCAGACCATAGCCTTAAGAGGTCTAGGCGCAACAATACCGCGTCTTCTATCACGCTCTATCTTATCCTTACAAACCGTCTTAACAGCATCAGTAACCTTTAGAGTCTCTTTTCTAACTCGGCTGTCCATCTTAAGAACCATAAAGCCAAGCTTCTCGTAATAGTCCACCCAAAGCTTAGTAACTGCAGGATCCGCCATATCCACTTTATTCATAATTATTATTCGTTTTTTTCCAGAAGCGAGCGTATCAATATCAGGATTCTTACTGCTAAATGGAATTCTCGCATCTACGAGTTCGATGATAACATCGCAGAGCTTTATATCCTCCTGCATCTTACGTCTCGCACCCGTCATATGACCGGGATACCAGTTAATATCCATATATCTACCTAATGATAGATATCCCCTCGAGTTTCTTCAGGGAATATCCTGTATATAACCTTTCCTTTTATCTCGGACTTCTGCACATTTCCATAATTTATAAATCTGGAATCTTCACTATTGGATGTATTGTCTCCAAGAATGAAATATTCCTCATCCCCCAGTTCTATAGGTTCATCTAGCAAACCCGGGGAATTAATATATGAAAATGAATAATCATCATTTGTATGCTTACCATTTATAACCAGACGTCCAGCCACTACAGAGATTGTATCTCCAGGGAGTCCAACCACCCTCTTGATATCATAGTAGTCATCACTACCAATCCTCTTAATAGCAACCACATCATAACGTCTTATCTTACCAAACTTATATGACAGCTTATTAAGAATAAGCTCATCACCATCAGATATGGTAGATTCCATAGAAGGACCTGTCATATATACAGTCTGAACGCAGAACGTGACTAAACCATAGCCAAGAACCACAGCTGCAAACATGATAAAAAGCGTATTAAGTATTAATCTTCCAGTATGCTTCTTATTCACCTTCTCAACATCGGACTTTTTACCGAGAGAAAACGAAGCAGAACCCTTTCTTTTTTTCATAGATTATTCTTCCTCATTTAAAACAATGACCGGAGCAATAAGCTCCGGTCATAGAATTAGAAGTTTATTTAACGATTTCCTTAACCTTAGCTCTCTTACCAACTCTATCGCGTAAGTAATAAAGCTTAGCACGTCTAGCCTTACCTCTTCTAACTACGTCAACTTTCTCAACGAGTGGAGAGTTAACTGGCCATGTCTTCTCAACTCCTACACCGTTAGAATTCTTTCTAACTGTGAATGTCTGTCTTGCTCCGTGACCCTGCATCTTGATTACAGTTCCTTCAAAGACCTGAATTCTTGACTTCTCACCTTCCTTGATCATAGCTGAAACCTTAACAGTATCACCTACATTGAATGTGAATGGTGTCTCGCGAAGCTGAGCATCCTCGATGCCCTTGATAATGCTTTCGTAACTCATGGGTATTTCCTCCAAATAAAGATAAATATTTTTAAACGTTCTTTCTATCTAAATGAGTATATCCAAAAATTATATCTAAATGACATACTCGATACAGCGGACCGTCTAAATCGAACTCAAATAATATATCATATCAAAAAAAATAAAGCAAGCACTTTTTAAAAGCGCTTGCTTTATATAGATTCTTAATTACTCAGCATCCTCAGCTGGTGCATCTTCTGCAACTGCTGCAGCAAGAGCATCATCTACAGGAATTGTCTCAGCGATATCTTCGCTCTCAGGGATTACAACTTCATCCTCTTTCTCCTCAGCCTTTTCTTCAGCCTTTGGCTTTTCTGGAAGAAGTGCCTTCATTGAAAGACTAATCTTCTTGTCTTCAACCTTGATGTCAACAACCTTAGCCTCAATCTCCTGACCGCTCTTAAGAACGTCTGATGGCTTCTCAATACGATCCTGTGAAATCTGTGATACATGAAGAAGTGCATCGATACCTGGCTCAAGAACAACAAATGCTCCAAAGTCTGTCATACGAGCAACCTTACCAGTTACTACTGTACCCTTAGCATACTTCTCTTCAGCCTTAAGCCATGGATTCTCATCCTCGAACTTGCATGAAAGAGCAATCTTATCACCATTGATTTCCTTAACGAAGCATCTTACATGATCGCCAACATTGAAGATCTTCTTTGGCTTGTCAACTCTGCCCCATGACATCTCTGAGATGTGAAGCAGACCATCTGCAAGACCAAGATCAACGAATGCACCGAAGTCTGTGATATTCTTGATATCACCCTCAACAACCTGACCAACTTCAAGGCTTGAAAGAAGCTTCTCTGTATCAGCAGCCTTCTTCTCAACAAGAAGCTGCTTTCTGTTACCGATGAATCTCTTCTTGTGCATATCGCACTCTGTAAGTATGAACTCAAGTTCCTGACCTTCATACTTGTTAATGTCTCTCTCGAATCTATCTGAAACAAGGCTGATAGGAATGAATACTCTACATTCCTTTACAAGAGCGATAAGTCCGCCCTTTCTTATCTCAATAACCTTTCCAGTAAGAACTGTCTTGTTCTCAAATGCTTCCTGAAGCTCTTTGTAAGCCTCATCAGCCATAATACTCTTGCATGAAAGAATAACATTTCCTTCTGAGTCCTTTGGTGAAAGAACCATAACAGTAACAGGATCGTTCTCCTTAAATACTGTTGTAAGATCTACAGGCATGTTAGAATACTCATCTGCCTTGAGGATACCGTCAGCTTTGCAATGGATATCTACTGCCATCTCATCTGGCTTTACCCATATTACTGAACCCTCAACAACCTGTCCTTTTCTAGGGTTAAATGAATTGCTCTCATCTAACCAATCTTCCATTGAATTCATCTCTGACATACTGTCTTGAACCTCCTTAATTATGTAATTCGGGGTAGATGCCCCTGCTGTAATACCTACCCTACTAGCGGATTCAAAAACAGTTAAATCCAAATCAACGAGTGTCTGTATATAGTAAGTATTGTTACACGCTTGTTTGCTTATTTCGTATAGCTTCTGAGTGTTGGAACTACTCTTTCCGCCGATGACTACCATCGCATCAACTGTGGATGCCAGCTTCTCGGCTTCTCTCTGCCTTTCCTCAGTCGCATTACATATAGTTTTGCAAACATTAACATTATAATATCTATCTTTTAAAGTTTCAACTAATTCTTGAAATTTTTTTAGGCTGTATGTAGTCTGAGCTACAACTGTAATATTCGCATCGCCAAAATCTGGTAAAGCCTCAATATCCTCAGTACTATTAATGACATAAGGTGTTGAAACAGACCATCCTATGGTACCATCAACCTCTGCATGTCCAGGGTTTCCAATGATAAGAATCGTATCTCCAGCAACGGAGCGTTCAGAAACAATCTTGTGAATATTTTGAACAAAAGGACAAGTTGTATCTATAGCTTCAAGTCCAGCATTTTCAATCCTGTCATAATCCGCCTTTGGTACACCATGAGATCTGATGATAACAGCCGAGCCTTCAGGAATCTCTTCAAGCTTATCCAGACTCTCCAGCTTGTATACACCCGAATCCTCCAGCTTCTTTATCACCTCTTCGTTATGGATTATTGGTCCATAGGTATAAAGTCTTCGACCTGTACCTTTAAACTCATCAGCCTTGGCAAATGCTGTATCTACTGCTCGCTTAACACCGAAGCAGAATCCAGCCTTCTCTGCAAGTATAACTTCCATATTACTCCATATATGTTTATTTATTTTTCGTAAGTTCTATGATCTTATCTACAACCTCAGCGATAGTCATATCTGAGCTATCAATAAGAACAGCATCCTCAGCTTGCTTAAGTGGTGCAATATCACGATTCATATCCTGATAATCTCTTGTTTCAATACCCTTCTTGATTTCCTCAAGATCCGGATTTTCACCCTTCAGCTTCAGCTCATCAAAACGACGTTTAGCTCTAACATCAACAGATGCAGTAAGATAAATCTTTAATTCAGCATTTGGAAGGATGTTTGTACCGATATCACGACCATCCATTATAACATCATTCTTTGCTGCTATACCTCTCTGAAGGTCAAGAAGCTTTTCTCTGACAGGAGCAAGCGCTGATGATGTTGAAGCCATATTTCCCACCTTCTCGCTTCTTATCTCTTCAGATACATCCACAAGATCAAGGAAAACATGCTGAACATTATTCTCATATACAATATTAATATTGATATTTCCAAGAGCTCTCTTCAGCTCATCCTCATTGTAAATATCAACCTTATTATCCAGAAGATATAAAGCTATAGCTCGATACATAGCTCCTGTATCAACATAGACAAAGCCAAGTTCCTTAGCCGCAAGTCTTGCTATAGTACTTTTTCCTGCACCAGCAGGTCCATCAATCGCTATATTCATAAACCCCTCCGTAAATCTTATAATTTCTCAACCTCTAGATTCTAACACAAAATGTACCATTTTTGTAGTAGAAATAATCTATATATACTCATAATAACTCCATATACACAAAGAGAATCGCCACATAGATATTGTGACGATTCCGCTTTACTCATGTCTTATACTATATTCTTAATCCCTTCACATATTTTTCTAGCCACAAACGGATTATTCATTGTATATAGATGTATTCCATCTATATCACTTACCAGGAGGTCTATTATCTGACTGAGTGCATAAGACATGCCTGCATCAAAGAGCGCGTCCTTGTTATCCTCATACCTGTCTATGATCCTCTGGAATCTTTCCGGAAATGCAGCATTACATAGTTTAACCATACGTTTTATCTGTGCCGCATTTATAACTGGCATAATACCTGGAATCACAGGAACATTGATATCTGCAATTCTGCAGCTCTCGACAAAGTCATAAAATGTATCATTTGAAAAGAATAACTGAGAAAGAAGTAATTCCGCTCCCGCATCAACTTTGGATTTTAGACACTTAAGTTCACTAACCTTATCTTCCGACTCCGGATGACATTCAGGGTAGCATGCTCCCAACAGACAAAAGTCATACTTTTCCTTTAGATACTTGATAAGATCTGTTGAATGTTTAAATGCATCCTTCTCCACTGCCTTCGGTGTCCTATCACCACGAAGCGCCAGGATATTCTCTATCCCTTCACCCTGCAGAACTCTGGCAAAGTTATCTATCTCATCCTTGTCATAATGAAGACAGGTAAGATGGACAACAGGTTCCACTTTATATTCATTCTTTATCTTCTTAGCAAGTTCTATAGTTCTGTTAGAGTT
This sequence comes from Lachnospiraceae bacterium AC2031, assembly GCA_000687975.1. GTDB lineage: Bacteria > Bacillota > Clostridia > Lachnospirales > Lachnospiraceae > Eubacterium_Q. Next base: position 350,896 of record JIAB01000001.1, read on the forward strand.
AGCACTGCCACCCGCTCCAAAGGTAACACTGATAAAATCAGGCTTTAGTTCACAAAGAACTGACAAGGTCTCATCAATGTTCTTAAGTTCATCATCCTTCTTAGGTGGGAATATCTCAAAGGACAGACTCTGTTTCTTCTTTTCGTAAATCTCTGAAATCTTCATAATACTTCTTATACAACCTTAATTTACTTTTGCTCTAAGTTCCTTTGCCGCAGCAACAAGATTTATAAGACTGGCCTTAGTCTCTGTCTCTCCTCTTGTCTTGAGACCACAGTCAGGATTAACCCAAAGCTTCTTATCTTCTACACTATTTCTCATCTTATCCAGAGCTGTTACTATCTCTTCAACAGATGGTACTCTTGGACTATGGATATCATATACACCAGGACCAACCTCAGTCTTGAAGTTATTCTCCTTAAGAGAATCAAGAATCTGAAGGTCTGAACGTGAAGCTTCAAATGTTATTACATCAGCATCCATTGCATCGATGGCAGGAATGATATCTGTAAACTCGCTATAGCACATATGTGTATGAATCTGAGTCTCAGGCTTAACTCCACTAGCTACAAGACGGAAAGCTGGTATTGCCCAGTCAAGGTATTCTGAATACCAGTCAGACTTTCTGAGTGGAAGCTTCTCTCTAAGAGCTGCTTCGTCAATCTGAATGATATCGATACCATTTGCCTCCAGATCAAGTACCTCATCACGAATTGCAAGAGCTATCTGAAGTGTACTCTTCTTAAGAGATATATCCTCTCTAGGGAAGGACCAGTTAAGAATAGTAACAGGACCTGTAAGCATTCCCTTTACCGGCTTATCAGTACATGACTTAGCAAACTTTGACCACTTAACAGTGATTGACTCCTTACGAGATACATCACCCCAGATGATTGGTGGTTTAACACATCTAGTACCATAAGACTGCACCCACGCCTTCTCTGTAAATACATATCCAGCAAGATGCTCTCCAAAGTACTCAACCATGTCGTTACGCTCAAACTCACCATGTACGATTACATCGAGACCAATCTCCTCCTGAAGAGCTATACACTCAGCAATCTTCTTCTCATTGAACTCTTCATACTGTTCTTTAGTAATGAGTCCTTTTCTAAACTCCTGTCTGTTCTTTCTTACATCCGATGTCTGAGGGAAAGAACCGATAGTTGTAGTTGGGAATAAAGGAAGACCAAGTCTCTCCTTCTGAATCTTCTCTCTCTCCTCAAATACAGGAAGTCTTGTATAATCAGAATCCTTGATTTCGCTAACACGCTTCTGAACCGCTGCATCAACACTGTTAATTCTATCAACGAAAAGAGCCTTATTCGCTTTAAGAACCTCTGAAGCAGCATCCTGAGAATCAAAGAGTGTAGCAATATCCTTAATCTCGCCAAGCTTCTCAGTAGCAAAAGCAAAATGCTTCTTATAATCCTCTGTAAGCTTTGTCTCACTATCAAGTGTATATGGAACATGAAGCAGTGAGCATGATGTATTAAGTACGATATTATCCTTGTCCACTATCTCTTCAAGTTCTTTAAGAACACCAAGTGTCTTCTCATAGTTATTCTTCCAGATGTTCTTACCATTTACGAGACCAGCAAAAAGTAGCGTATCCTTAGGGAAGCCCTCTGTCTTTACAAGTTCATATGTCTTTCTTCCTTCAACAAAATCGAGACCAACTCCATCAAAGCCAAGACCTACCACATCCTTATATGCATCTCTTATATCACCAAAGTATGTCTGAAGCAGAACCTTAACGCTGCCCTTATTAGCAAGAAGTGTCTTATAGATAGAAGTAAATAAAGCAATATCCTCTGCTGAAAGATCACGTACGAGATAAGGCTCATCGAACTCTACCCACTTTACACCGATATCATTTAACTTGTTTAAATAATCAGTATATGCAACCGTAAACTGATCAACAAAGTCAGCAAGTTTCTTATTACCTGTAAACTTAGCAAGCTTAAGGAATGTGAAAGGACCTACGATAGCAACCTTTGTTTCTACACCGGCGTCATCAGCCTCGATAAACTCATTAAACACCTTAGAACCTACAAGCTTAACCTCTGTATCATCCTCAACCTCAGGAACGATATAGTGATAATTAGTATTAAACCACTTCTTCATTGCAAGAGCCTTTACATTTCCCTTATCACCCTGGTAACCTCTCGCCATTGCAAAGAATGTCTCAAGCTCAGATACACCAAGAGCCTTATATCTTGCTGGAATCACATTAAAGAGTGCCGCTGTATCAAGCACATTGTCATAGAAAGAGAAATCATTTGAAGAGACAAATGTTATCTCAGCCTCTTTCTGAAGTCGAAGATTCTCTGAGCGAATCTCCTTTGCTACAGACTGAAGTTCAGCCTCTGTAATCTCGCCTCTAAAGAACTTCTCAGAAGCAAACTTAAGTTCTCTATCTTTTCCGATTCTTGGAAAACCTATAACTGCTGTTTTCATTTTTTATCCTCCACGTATTTTTGATTTGTTCCGAGTATAAACCGACTTTTTAAATAGGTAAAATATATAAAATAATTGTTTATCCATAGATTTTTTCTATATTTTATGATATATTGACATCAGAATCTATTCTTTATAGAAACAGTCTATGAATTGTTATAGATAAAAGCTATAGGTGAGGCATCATTTACAAGGAGAACATTATGACACTCAAACAACTCCAATACATTGTAACCGTATCGGAAATCGGTAATATTACAGAGGCAGCAAAGAAGCTTTATATTGCTCAGCCTTCTCTCACATCATCAATCAGAGAATTAGAAAAAGAATTTGGAATAACAATATTTAAACGTAAAAAAACAGGAATCGAGGTAACGAAAGAAGGCGACGAATTCCTCGGATATGCTAGACAGGTCCTGGAGCAGACTAATCTTATAAATGAAAGATACAACGGAGCAGCAAAAGGAAAGAAGCACTTCTGTGTTTCATCCCAGCACTACTCCTTCGTAGTAGAGGCCTTCGTCAAACTTCTTAGAGAATATGGTGGAGACAAATATGAATTTCACATGAGAGAAACAGAAACATACGACATAATAAGCGACGTTGCCACACTTCGAAGCGAAGTTGGAATCCTTTATATAAATAAATTCAACGAAACCGTTATCACTAAAACCCTTAAAGATAACAACCTAACGTTCACCCCATTATTCAGAGCAAAGCCACATGTGTTTGTAGGAAAAGACTCACCACTGGCATCAAAGAAAAGTATATCACTTAAAGATTTAAAACCTTACCCTCGTCTTTCATATGAACAGGGAAGCCATAACTCTTTCTTCTTTTCAGAGGAGATTCTCAGTACTCTGGACTGCGACAAAGAACTTATCGTAAGAGACCGAGCAACCCTTTTCAATCTACTTATCGGTATGGACGGATATACAATCTGTAGCGGTGTGATCAACGAAGCATTAAATGGACCGAACATCGTAGCAAGACCTCTAAAGATTGATGACTACATGGAGATAGGTTACATCCTGCCATCCTCAGTCATAAAATCTAAACTCACTACAGCATATATTGATATATTAAAAAGTCTTACAGCTTAACAGAAAACGAGACAGACGGTTTAACCATCTGTCTCGATAATTATTTAACTATGATTAATCCATAGGGATTATTTATTCTTCTTTAATACAGCCTTACGTACAAATACACATACGATTCCAGCAAGCGATGCAAGCATAACAACTATCGCGATCACAAGTGGTGCCGAATCACCAGTTCCAGGAGATTTTGTATTTTGAGCTTTTTTAGCCTCCTTCTGTGGAGCCTGTGTTGCAGCTTCTGTAGGCTGTTCAACCTTTGTTTCCTTAGGAGCCTCAGTGGTAGCCTGTGTTGTTGCTTCTGTTGTAGCCTGTGTTGTCGCTTCTGTTGTAGCCTGTGTTGTTGCTTCTGTTGCCTGTTCAACCTTAGTAAACTTAGCATAAAGAGTTACATCTGCATCTGCAGTATCAGGTATTGATGTAACCTTGTTAGTAAGCTCAGCCTCTCCATACCAGCCATCAAACTTGTAACCAGCCTTAGTTGCATCAGCAAAGCTCTTAACTCCTGCACCGTACTCATATTCAGCAGGATTACTGTCGCTATTCTTTCCTCCGTCAAGATTATAAGTAATCTTAAACTTCTTAGGAACAGAATTAAATGAAGCAGTATATGTAGCATCTGCTGTTACATCTGTTATCGCCGGAGACCAATCTTTGAATGTATAATCAAACCCATTATCACTAGCTTTCGTTGGAGTATCAGCTGGTTTAATTATATCAGCAGCTTTGGTTCCATAATTATAACTAATACTCTCAACTGTTTTACCATTATTATCTACAACAGATATAGTGTTGCCAGCTTCATCTACAAACTTAACTGTATAACTATTGATTGTTTTATCATACTGCGCAGTATAAACGATTGGAGAATTCTGTTTTGTATCTGGAACATCAGAAAACTGTGGTGACCAGTTACCATTAAACTTGTATGTATAATCACTCTCAATTATATCAGGAACATTAGCCGCTAATGGAGCTGTTTTTTCCACATCAGATGCTGGTATGTATTGACCACCATTTCCTGAAAACTTAAAACTCTTAGATTTAAGAACGTTATTATTCTTATCTACATAATTTACAATATTATAATATTTATTATAATAGTCATTACCATCTAAATAAAACGAAGAAATACCAGAATATGGATCAGGATCAACATGCCAATCATCAAACTGATTAGATACAGTAATTTTATACAGATTATCAGTCGAATCCAATGTTGCATTTACTGAAGTGGATCCATTTACAGTATTATAAGTAATTTCAAAACCAGAATCATAATATAATACAGTTCCTTTAGGAATTGTACTATACGCCCCTAAATCTGTAACTCTAATCATATTAGAATCAGCGGCATTCGCAGGAGAAAACCTTTGAAAAGCAAAAACAAACATTAAAAACAAAACAGGAAGAAGAATTAAAAATGTAATCCTTCTGTTTCGATAAGTATGATTATTTGTGTTTTCATTTCTTGCCATCTTTTACCCCATCCTTTGAATTATTTAACAATCTATCACTCAACCCTGGTAATGCAATCTCATCCATAACAAGCACAAAACCAAGTATAGAAATCATCTGTGCTCGATATGTAAAAAAATGATGTAAAAAAGAATGATTATGCATCACAACGTATCTTAAATACGGCAAGATACATATAAAAATATACAACGATAGCAGCCCTTTGTCAAAACCTGTTCCACGATATACAAAAACTATATAAAGAAGGACTGCTAGTATAATAAAACCTACTATCAAACCTGCCCATCCAAACTCTAGCGGAAACAGACAGCTTATATTACTCTTTAATGATATTCTAATATATTCTGGTAGCGAGGGCTGAATATCTCCCATGTACGCTCCACCTACACGAGTACTTATCTGACTAGTAATCCCAGGAATAACATTTTTCTGCAAAACTATTGCAGCCAGAACCCATTTCAGCCCCCACATAAACGAATACCCCATTCCCCAGAGTATTATACGAGAAAATACCACTTTATATTTGGGAGTTTTATCAAGCCAGATAAGAATTAGTAACGGAACAAACAAAGTGATAAGTTCAGTAGTCAAGAAATCAAAATAACTTGTTATCATACCGAACACTAAGAACAATACGGTAATTCTTTCACTACTCCATTTATCATATACTGTTAGGAGCAATACGAGAAACAAAAGCATTACCAAAAAGCACCAAGTAAACTCTAAAGATAACGGAACAAACCATGCAGACACAATGATAAGGCTAAAGATAAGACCAAATATCGGAACATAAGCTTTCTTCTTATACATAAGCACAACTGCTATACTTAGTAGCAAAAGAAGAATAACCGCATTAAATATATATATACCTTTGATATCCAAAAACAAAAGAAGTGGTTTTACTATAATAGCCGAGCCATGCCAGTATCTAAGATACTCTTTATTTGGCTCTAGCGACTGAGTAACCGCAGCATAAAGAGCTTCATTCTCCATACCATGATCATCGCTAAAATATGCTGTTTCCATCATAGATTTTAAAGGATGGTTCGAATCAAGCTGCCAAATAATACCAAGAAGAATCGAATCTGCATATCGATCCTGCTTACTGCTATCTTTTCCCTTAATTATATAATCATAAGCTATATTTTGATCATATAAATATTCTGCAGATTTAAGCATATTCTTTCTTATAGAGCTTCTTGGGATAAGCGTTACAAGGAATAATAGACCAAAGCACACAAATGCCGTAACAACGAATACAAGAACATATTTAAGAATCGAAGAAAGAACACTATGTTTCTTATCCATTGATATCTCCAGAAAAAATATTTATAGTTTCATCTCAGAAGTTAATTCGAAAGAATATATAACAAATGACGCAGGCCGTCACGAACGGTTCTAAGTTTTGACTTACGTGGGTATGGGCAGCGTCTTAGGTGTACAGGAAGCTGACCGAGTCTTAGTCCAGCCTTAGAAGCTTGAGCTATCATTTCAGTTGCAAACTCCATGCCTCCAGTTTTAAACTCCAGCTTATCTGCAGCCTCTTTCGTGAGTCCTCTTAGGCCCGAATGATAATCTTTTATATGATTGTGGAACTTAATTCTACCAAGCAAAGAAAGCACGCTGGCACCTATCTTATGAGAAAAATACATAGCACCAAGAGAGATACCGCCAGCAAATCTATTGCCTATTACAACATCGTATCGCCCCTGTTTTAGCAAACGGTATAATCGAACCACGTCATATGCATCATATGTTAGATCACAGTCGCAGATAACTATATAATCAGCCTCAGCCCTACGTATACCTGTGCGTATAGCGTAGCCATATCCTACTCGTTTAGCAAGAACAGTCTTTGCCCCAGCGTTTCTAGCTAGTTCGCGCGAATCATCAGTTGATGCATTATCAACCACGATAATCTCACCAACAATCTTATACGCATTAAAAGCATCCTTTAGTTTTTTTACACAGATGCCAACTGTATTCTTTTCATTCCTACATGGTAAAACCACCGTAAGATCATACTTTGAACTCATTCTTTAACCTTTCTTAGTAGGATTTCACATCATAATCTAATTATTCTTATGAGCCACATTCGTAAGCAAGTTTAAGAGCGCCCATAATCCCCTGCTTTCCACCAAGACCAGCAGGCACTATATAGTTATCGATATCTTCAAGTTCTTTAGTACTGATGTAATCATTTAGATTACTTAGTACTTTTTTACGAATAAGTGGAAACAGCTGCTCCTGTTCCATAACTCCACCACCAAGAATTATCTTCTTAGGGCAGATAGTAAGGATGATATTTGTAAGTGCCTGAGCTATATAAAAGCTTTCAAGTTCCCACACTTTTTCATTATCATACAGTTCCTCAGCAGGTTTGCCCCATCTTGCTTCTATGGAAGGCCCACTAGCCAGTCCTTCAAAACAGTTCTTATGAAATGGACATACACCTTCAAAATCATCTGACTCATGTCTTGTCAGAAGCATATGACCAAGCTCAGGATGCTGCATACCATGAAGTATCTCACCATTTGTAAGTATGCCGCCACCTATACCTGTTCCAATAGTGATATAGAGAGCATCACTTAATCCTTTAGCTGCTCCCCATGTTACCTCGCCCAGAAGAGAACCCGCCACATCTGTATCTATATTCACAGGAACTTCTAGTTCATCTTTTAGGACGCTGTATATTTCAAGATCCGTCCAGGCAAGCTTAGGTGTCTTTAATATATTTCCATATGTTGGTGATGATTTATCCAAATCAAGCGGACCAAAACAAGCTATTCCAAGCGCCTCTATATCTTTATCCCTGAAATACTTAATAATCTCAGGTATGGTATCATTCGGAACCGTTGTTGGAATAGTCATTTCATCAATTATATTGCCGTTTTCATCGCCGACAGCACATATCATCTTTGTGCCGCCTGCTTCTAAAGCTCCGTATAACATATCATTAATCCTTTATCCGAAATATTCACATCATTCTGCAGCCAAGTAAGCTGTAGACCATGCTATCTGAAGATTAAAGCCTCCAGTAAGCGCATCACAGTCTATAACCTCTCCAGCCACACGAAGATTCTTTACCTTCTTAAGCTCCATATTCTGAGGATTTATCTCTTTCACAGAGATACCACCGCCAGTAATTATGGCCTCATCAAAACCTCTTAGTTTCTTCACCGTTAGAGTAAAATGTTTAAGCACATGCAAGAGCCGTTCTCTTTCCTCAGCTGTTATACTGTTAACCTTCTTCTCAGGTTTTATTCCACTTCTATCTATTATCACTGGAATCATAAGTCTAGGAAGAAGCTTTCCAAGGCTGTTCTGAAAATCCCGGTTATGATACTCCTCAAAATCACGGAGAAGTCTTTTATCCAAATCTTCTTCTGAAAGTCCAGGTTTTAAGTCAATCTCCAAGGTTATACCACCGAAACCAAAATCCCCACTCATTTTTGCCTCTTCTTTTGCAGCAAAGGAACTGATATAAGAAGATGCAGAAAGACAAAGCGGACCACTAACGCCAAAATGAGTAAAGAGCATCTCACCAAGCTCCTCATATAGAACCTTATCTTTCTTTAGATTATAGGCTGTTTTAGAAGCAACAACCCTAAGAGAAACATTTTTAAGAGAAAGCCCCATCATGTCCTTAACGAACTTTTCTTTGGTCTCAATAGGAACAAGAGATGTTCTGGCAGGTTCTACTGCTATAAAGGAACTAGAATCAGTAAGCGAAGCATTTATCTTATACATAAAATCATAGCCATCACCAGTTGAACCTGTAGCTTCATAGCTACAACCACCAGTTGTAACAACAATGACATCAGCAGACAGATTATACTTACTTGAATTCCTACTCTTTAGGTCACGAACAACAACTCCTGTTGCCTTTCTTAGATATTTTTCTTTAGAGTTTGCTTCAGCTTGATATTCTTCAGTAATAATATCTACTACCTCAGCGTTATATATGACCTCAATCTTTCTTTTAGCTAGCTGTTCTCTTAACGCTTTTATAATATCCGATGAATGATCTGATTCAGGAAAAACTCTGTTACCACGTTCAGTTTTAAGTTTCACTCCCCAGCTTTCGAAATCACTCATTACAGCCGACTGGTTGTAAGAATATATAGCACTATAAAGAAACTTAGGATTAGTGACAACATTCTTTAAGAACGTTTCCTCATCCGAATCATTTGTAACATTACAGCGTCCTTTGCCCGTTATATAGAGTTTCTTTCCAGGACGATCATTCTTTTCTATAAGTGTAACGCTATAATGATCTGAGGCTTTGATGGCAGTCATCATACCTGCAGCTCCAGCGCCAATAATTATCATTTTTTTCATTATCATTTCCTATGTGAATCGCTTACTTTCAACCTATATAAATATACCAAAATCAGAGTATATCTACAATGAAAATGGTGATAAAAAATCACACATGTGTTTTATTGCTAAACAATGGATTTTTTAGTAAAATAAAGAAGTAGACAAAAGGGGTATTTGTTTATTTTCGGGGTTACAAATGAATCATCTACTTAATCATTCTAGAGCAAAGATCTTTTGCTATGGCATCGATATATGCTTTCTATGCATCCATATCTTTATGGTTTGTCTTTTTGCGGCCAATAACGTTACCCCAATGATAAAATTCAACATACTTAGTATCATCTTTTATTTATTCACTCTATTCATGATATATAAAGGTTTTCTCAGATACTTTGTAGTTGGAACTTATCTAGAGGTATTACTCCATATGACTCTTGCGGTAATCTATACAGGTTGGGATCATGGTTTCCAGATAACACTTATTGGTATGAATATCCTCACATTCTTTGCAGAATATGTTGGAAGATCTATAAGTAGAAAATATGTTCCAGCAATGCCTTTATGCATACTAGGCATGCTTGCATATGTTCACTCATTTATATTATCTAATAAGTTTGGAGCTATCTATCCTCTTCCCAAAAAAACATCTGCCGCACTGGAAATCACTTGGGGAGTAATAGTCTTTGTAATCGGAATAGTTTGTTTACAGGGATTCACATTGTTATCGTTCCATTCGGCCAGACTACTTTCAAACGCGGCTATCAAAGATAAGCTCACAAATCTTCCAAACAGATACTATGTAGCAAAAAACGAAAAAGACTATCTTAAAGAAAACAGATGGATAGCCATCGCCGATATAGATAACTTCAAGAAGATAAACGACACATATGGTCATAACTTTGGAGATTACGTATTACAGACTCTGGCCGATCTGATGCAGACCAATATTGATGAAACCGAAGTCTGTAGATGGGGAGGCGAAGAATTCCTGATCATAGGGAAAGGCAATGATATCAACAAAGCCTTCGATGTACTAGAAAAGTTCAGAAAAGAAGTCGAAGAATATTCCTTTGAGAAAGATGAAGCTAAAACAAAACTAACAATCACCATAGGACTTTCTCAATATAGCAAAGGTCTAAGTCTTAACGAGTGGGTTAATATTGCAGACAAGAAACTATATGCCGGAAAATATAGCGGCAAGAACAAAATAGTTTTATAGCAAAAAAATATGGTGCAGCGGGGACGGACCCCGCTGCACCTTTTCTTTTATGCAGGGTATGTTTTATTCTTTGTGTCAGCCTTGGACAGATCTACACCTGTCTGCTGAGCCTCTCTATACTTGAAGAACTCAGTTGCAACCTGTGGGAACAGAGCATATGAAAGAACATCCTCTTCCTGCTGGCTGTACTGCTTAATCTCTTCGCGAAGCTTATCAAGTTCTGGCTCAAGATCATCTGCAGGTCTATGTGTGATAGGCTTTGTATCACCAATAGCTTTCTTCTGAACTTCTGGATTAAATGGCTTGATTGTCTGACCATACTTTCCAGCAAGAAGATCCTTAGATTCCTTAGTGATCATCTTATATCTTTCACCCATCAGTACATTAAGTACAGCCTGTGTACCAACGATCTGTGATGAAGGAGTAACAAGAGGTGGCTCACCAAAGTCCTTACGAACACGAGGAACTTCTTCAAGAACTTCCTGAAGCTTATCATCCTGCTTAGCTTCCTTAAGCTGTGATACAAGGTTTGAAAGCATACCACCTGGTACCTGATAAAGAAGAGTCTTAATGTTAACACCAAGAATCTTTGTGCTCATAAGACCAGACTCAAGGCACTCTTCTCTATATGGTCTAAAGTACTCAGCTATCTCAGCAAGGAGATTCTGATCAAGACCTGTATCTCTATCTGTACCCTTAAATGTCTCAACCATAACTTCTGTAGCAGGCTGTGATGTACCAAGAGCAAATGGTGACATAGCTGTATCGATTACATCAACACCAGCTTCAGCAGCCTTAAGATAAGTCATAGAAGCTACACCTGATGTGTAATGTGTATGAAGCTGAATTGGAAGACTTGAACCTTCCTTAAGAGCCTTAACAAGTCTCTCTGCCTCATATGGTACAAGAAGACCTGACATATCCTTGATACAGATTGAGTTAGCACCCATCTCCTCAATACGTCTAGCTGTATCCTTCCAGTAATCAAGTGTATAAGCATCTCCAAGTGTATATGAAAGTGCGATCTGAGCATGACCGCCTTCCTTGTTTGTAGCCTTAACTGCAGTCTCAAGATTACGAAGATCATTGAGGCAGTCAAAGATACGAATAATATCAATACCGTTAGCAATAGACTTCTGAACGAAGTACTCTACTACGTCATCAGCATATGGTCTATAACCAAGGATGTTCTGACCTCTGAAAAGCATCTGAAGCTTTGTATTCTTGAAGCCATCCTTAAGCTTACGAAGTCTATCCCATGGATCTTCCTTAAGGAATCTAAGGCAGGCATCAAATGTAGCACCACCCCAGCACTCTACTGAGTGATATCCAACCTGATCCATCTTATCTATAATTGGAAGCATTTCTTCTGTTGGCATACGAGTTGCAATCAGTGACTGATGTGCGTCACGGAGGACTGTCTCAGTAATGCCAAGCTTCTTAATTTCTGACATTTTTTTATTTCCTTTCTATATCATATTCACATGCTCGATTTTGAAAATGTTTTTCTCAACTCAGCTCTCGCACAGTGCGGGTACCCCTAGCGGCCGTCAGCTTGATTTCTTCGAAAACAAGCTTGGACTCGCTAAGCTCTCACTTCGTACAAAGTACTCGTGAATCGCTAAGCGCCGAGACCCGCAATGGTTTCGAAAAACATTATTCAAAACTCTCGCATCTATACATTCTAATTAGTGGACGTTAAAAATCGCCATGAAGGTACCAGCAGCAACGGCTGTACCGATAACTCCGGCAACGTTAGGTCCCATAGCATTCATGAGCAGGAAGTTTGTTGGATCATACTCAGCAGCAACCTTCTGCGAAACTCTGGCAGCCATAGGTACAGCGGAAACTCCGGCTGAACCGATAAGAGGATTAACCTTACCCTTCGTAATCCAGCACATTAGTTTACCGAACAGAACACCCATCGTCGTTCCAAGAATAAATGCAATAAGTCCAAGAGCAACGATTTTAAGTGTAGAAACCTGAAGGAATGCTTCAGCACTTGTTGTAGCACCAACTGATGTACCAAGCATGATAACAACGATATACATCATTGCATTTGATGCTGTCTCAGTAAGCTGCTTAACAACTCCAGACTCTCTGAAAAGATTTCCAAGCATCAGCATACCAATAAGTGGTGCTGTTGTAGGAAGGATCATAACAACCACGAGAGTAACTACGATAGGGAAGATAACCTTCTCAAGCTTAGTTACCTTACGAAGCTGAGGCATACGGATAAGTCTCTCCTTCTTGGTTGTGAAAAGCTTCATAAATGGTGGCTGAATTACAGGTACAAGTGACATATATGAATATGCTGCAACTGCGATAGGTCCAAGAAGTGTATCACCCATTCCAAGCTTACCAGCAAGGAAGATTGATGTAGGACCATCGGCACCACCGATGATTGATATAGCTGCTGCTTCTTTTCCTGTAAAGCCAAATGCTATTGCAAGGAAATAAGCACCATAAATACCGAACTGCGCCGCAGCTCCTAGTATAAAGCTCGGCGGGTAAGCAATTAGCGGTCCAAAGTCCGTCATTGCGCCAACACCCATGAAAATGAGTGATGGAAGAATACTCCACTCATCCAGTTTATAGAAGTAATGGAGAAGTCCACCCTCTTCTATAATACCAGGGAACATATTTACCAGAAACATACCAAATGAGATTGGTACCAGCAGGAGTGGCTCGAACCCTTTAGCGATTGCAAGATACATAAAGAAAAATGCAACTATTATCATTACGTAGTTCTTCCAATCAAGAGTAGCAAATCCTGTCTGACTGGCAAGATTTAATATTATCTCTTTCATTGTATTTGTTTTCCTCTCTTAAAGTATAAAGATACAAATTAATCAAGTGTTGCAAGTGTATCGCCTGACTCAACTGAAGCGCCAACAGTTACATCTACAGATGCTACTGTACCATCTTCAGGAGCAACGATCTCATTTTCCATCTTCATAGCTTCAAGAACAAGAAGAACATCACCCTTCTTTACAGCCTTACCTACTTCAGTCTTAACTGCAAGGATCTTTCCAGGCATTGGTGCAGAAACTACTACTGAACCCTGTGAGCCTGAAGCTGCAGGCTTAGCAGCTGGTGCTGCAGGAGCAGGAGCTGCGGCTGGTGCTGGTGCTGCAGCAGGAGCGCTTGCAGGTGCTGAACCTGCGCCAACTTCTTCAACAGCAACATCATATGTTGTTCCATTTACTGTTATCTTATAATTCTTCATTTTAAATTTCCTCCATTATCTCTTTGCTCTTCTAATTGATCTTACAACCAGCTTATCATTACTTGCTGTATAAGCAGGTCCACGAACTGCACCGCCTGTAGCACCACTTGTTGCAGCATAAAGTGCTGCAGTGATAACAGCAACAAGCTCACTATCATTCATAAGATCTTCTGAATCATCCGCAGCCGCAGCCTTCTCAGCTGTCTTAGCACCGCTAGATGCAATAATTCTATCTTCTGTCTTCTTCTTTGCATCTTCATGAGCCTGCTTCTTCTTAGCATTTTCCTTACGGATATCAGCATCGAAGAGCATTGGAAGATACTTCAGAAGGCTAATAACAAATGATATGAATATGAGTACGATGAATACGACACCCATACCGATACCAGTATTTACACCAGCCTTCTTCATAAGTTCAGTCTTAGTATAAACAGGACTTACTTCACATTCCTCGGCCACATATGGATACTCACCATAATACTTAGCAAGTGCGCTTTCAAGGAAGCCTTCCATAGATGTCAGATTGAGGTCCGTATCTGTTCCATACATCTGTGTGATGTATGTAGCAACATCCATGTTATACTGCTCAGCCTGAGTACATAAATCATTGTAAAGTCTTTCTTTATCATATTCATAAGCAGCATTCTTGCTATATGATATCTTTACTTCAACATCTCTATGCTCATACTTACAATACTGTGAGAAAACAACCTTACCATCTGCACCATTTCTTACCTTATATGAACCAGGACCATCATTGAAACGTACAAAATCACCAACATGGTCAGTTGTTTCAGCAGCCATAAATCCTTTAACAGCTGTCTGAGCAAGATTATTACCCATTTCCAGATAATACTCCTGATCAACCTCAGAAGTCTGATGATACTGATTGATTATGGCCTGTGTATAACTCTGCATAGCCATTCCATCTACTTCAAAGTTAAGACCGTCTGGGATAGCAGGTTCTTCTTTTCCACATCCAGTAAGAGAAAGAACAAGTGCAAACAGCATCGTAAGCAGGAGCAACTTCTTAATCTTCTTCATTAATTACTCCTCCTTAGAAAGCGATGTGCTTCTTATATGGTCTATCTTCACTCTTTGTAGCAAGCATATCAAATGCTGCAATAACTCTCTTTCTTGTTGCATCTGGCTCGATGATATCATCAACATAACCGCGTCTAGCAGCAGCCTTTGCTCCAGTCTGAGAATCAACAATCTTCTTCTCTGTCTCCTTGATAGCAGCAACCTTATCATCGCTTGAAGCGATTTCATCTGCTGCAAGGATTTCTGCAAGGTACCTAGAATCCATAGTACCGATCTTAGCATTTGGCCAAGCAAATACTACATCAGCTCCAAGTGAACGTGAGTTCATCATAAGGTAACCGCTTCCGAAACCGTTACCGATAACTACATTTACCTTTGGAACTGTAGCTACAGCGAAAGCTGAGATAAGCTTAGCGCCTGCCTTTGAGATATAAAGTTCATCATTAAGTGTATTGTTGAAACCATCAACATTTGTAAGAGTAAGTACAGGTATGTTAAATGCATCTGCAAAGCTTACAAGTCCAGCAGCCTTACGGATACCCATAGCTGTCATCTTCTTCTCCTGATTTGCAACTACTGCAACAGAGAATCCACCAAGCTTGATAAAGCCAGTAACGAAATCCTTACCTGACTCCTTCTTAAGCTCATAGAAGATGTTGTCATCTGCTATACTCTCTATAACTTTTCTTGCATCATCTGCGTATCCGTCAATACCAGGGATAGTTCTGTTAAGATCGTCCTCAGTATCTCCGTCTACGAAATCGTCGTTATTTGAAGGGAGGAATGTAATAAGATTCCTGATCTCATTAAGAGCTGCAGCATCATCTGCGCAAACCTTATCGACCATATTACTATGAGTGCTAACGAACTCAGCTGAAGAAGTATCAAGCTTCTCCTCATAGTTACCCTCAACTGCATTAGGGCTGTTAACAAAAAGCTTTGCCGAATCAACCATAATAGTAAAATCAGAAAGAGAAGTCAGAACTGCTGCTCCGCCTCCTGCGTTACCAAATATAGCTGTGATCTGTGGGATAACACCAGACGCCATAGTGAACTTCTTATAAAGTGCACCAAAGCTGTGAAGTGAATCTGTAGCCTCCTGGAGTCTCAGACCTGCACAATCGATCAGTCCGATTACCGGAGCACCTACCTTCATTGCCATGCCGTAGATATGTGAAATCTTCTTAGCATGCATCTCTCCAATAGCTCCACCAAGAACAGTTGCATCCTGGCTGTAAACAAATACGAGTCTTCCATCAATCTGTCCATAGCCTGTGATAACTCCATCCTTAGGAGTATCGAGAGACCCTTCGTTAAAATCGGTAGCTCTAGCATTAACCTCTGCGCCGATTTCAACAAAACTTGCGTCATCAAGTAAGCTAGCAATTCTCTCACTTGCTGACAGTTTAAGCTTGTCGCTCATTACATTTTCCTCCATAAAAATATATTTAGTGATAATCCTAAAGATTTGCCTTTAGGACCAATTTTCGCCTCATATATTATATGGTTTAATCCATATTATTTCAAGTAAATTTATAAATAAAATGAGTCAATTCTCTTAACCGAGAATCGACTCATTTGATACCATTTTACTTATATGCGCCGTCAGCGCCTACCCAGTAACCATCTATATATTTACTAGTTGCCATGTATCCAGTTGATTCAAAATAATAACATGATCCATTAATCCATAACCACTGTGACACTGGATACCAGCCTGATGTATCTTCAAACCACCAACCTGTCGCATCTGACTTCCACTGACCATAGTAACCATCAACTAGAGCGCCATCAGAACCAAGCCAATAGCCATCACGATACTCACTATAGTCCATATAACCACTACTAAGGAAGTAGTACCATTTACCATCTATCTTTACCCACTGTGATACTGGGTACCAGCCATTGGTATCTTCGACCCACCAGCCAGTGCTATTGCATTTCCATTCAAGTACCCCTGAATAATCACAGACACCTGCCGCATTATACCATCTTCCATCTACCCATTCATTACAATAGGAGGATGTTGTACTTGTTGTATCTTCATTTGCTTTAGTTGTTGTGTCTTCTGATGCATTATTAGTTGTTTCATCATTTGACTTCTTCGCCACAGCCTCCTCAGCTGCTTTCTTTGCCGCTGCCTCTTCTTCAGCCGCCTTCTTTGCCGCTTCTTCCTCAGCCGCCTTCTTTGCCGCTTCTTCCTCAGCCGCCTTCTTTGCCGCTTCTTCCTCAGCTGCCTTCTGCTCAGAAACTTTATTTCCTATGACTATATTATCAGGGCATATGCCGTCCGCATCCAGAATCGCCTTCTGTGTATCATCAAGCACCGGATAATACGGAATCACATCGTCTATTTTACCACCTGCAGGACTCTTTATATACATTGGATCAACAATGTTAATAGTTGGCGCAAATATATTATAATAATCCACTGTATTTTTTACTGTTGTCTCAACATATCCACCAGATATATTTATACTTCCACCGGCATTTATAGAAACATGTTCTACGTTACTGTATACACTTCCACCTGTAATATCTAAATTTTTGCTGGCTCCTATACCGAAATATTTAGAATTTATACGAGTTTCTCCACCAGAAATAGCAATACCCGATCCACTCATCATGCCATTGTAACTTGAATTAATAGTTACATTTCCAGCAATAGATAACTGATCAATACAAAAGAATGCAGCTGAACAAAACTCATCATCATAAAGATTTTCAACATACATATTAGCGCCAGACTTTATAATAGCGCTACCCACTGTATAAAAATCACCATTTGTAATTACAACATTCGAACCGTTCTCCTGTATATAATTCGAAATCATACAGAATTCTCCATCAATGGTAAGCTTTTTATTTCCCTTAACTGTAAAATTATATTTACTACTTTCTTTACTTATAGATTTATAATCTACACCTTTAAGAGTAAGATCAGAATCCATATCTAAATCGATATTATAAGTACCGCAATAAATATATAAACAATCTTCTTTAGCATCATAATGATAATACTGTGATTCTTTAGTTTTAATCTCACTAGCTTTTATAGTGTAAGTTTCACCAGCAGCATAACTACTAATTGATGTAATATCGAATACTGAAATCAAAACAAAAAGTGCTAAAACAACCGCAACAATTCGCTTTAATATATACTTTCTTTCCCTCATCACTTTTCCCCTTTTAATATATACCATTTTAACTATTCCATATAACCATTGGCATTGAACCAGTACTTTGTTCCGTTGATCCAGAGGTACTGATTTGATGGATACCATCCATTATCCTCAAACCACCAGCCGGTTGAATCTACATGCCATGTTCCATTCTGATAGCCCTCAACCCAGGCTCCATCAGCACCAAGCCAGTAGCCATCACGGTATTCTGAATAATCCATGTAGCCAGAATCAAGGAAATAGTACCACTTGCCGTCTATCTTTACCCACTGACTTTGTGGATACCAGCCTGCTGTATCTTCAAACCACCAGCCGGTTGAATTACATTTCCAGCTACCTTGAGCTGAATATGAAGTATCTCCATTACTTCCATACCACTGTCCATTAACCCATTCGTTATTATATATTACAGTGTTCCCAGCTGCTTCTTCCGCAGCCTTCTTTGTTGTGTCTTCTGATGCATTATTAGTTGTTTCATCATTTGACTTCTTTGCGACTTCTTCGGCCACTTTCTTTGTTGTTCCTTCCTTAGCAACCGCTTCTTCTTCAGCCGCCTTCTTAGATGCTTCTTCTTCAGCAGCTTTCTTTGCTGCCTCTTCCTCAGCTTCCTTCTGTTCCATCACTTTAGTTCCAATAATAATATGTGATGACTCTTTTCCTTCTTCATCTACAATAAGGTTTTCATTATAGTCATAATCGTACGCATAATGCTTTCCAATTTTTCCATTTGAAGGAACCTTAACGTACATAGGATCAGCTAAGCTGAGATTATATGAAGAAATGTTATTAGCATTCTCAGTAATTTCAGACGCTATCGATTCAACATAACCTCCAGAAATACTAATGGTACCATTAGAATGAATAGCAGTACGAGTTACATTGCTATAAACATATCCACCTGTTATGTCCATATTACTAACCGCATGTATTCCACCTACATCAGCGTTAACACGCATCTCACCACCACTGATGCTAATAGTTCTGCAAGCGAACACTCCAGTTCCTGCAGAATCAACTGTTATATATCCCTCAGTATTTAAACTACAACGACAATATAAAGCATAATTATTAGCATCAACGTCAAGTTTTTCTATCTTAAGCTTAGCCTCTGAATTAACGGTAACCGATCCATTTGATTTTAAGAAACCATTATTAATAACAACATTTGTACCACTTTCCTGAACATATGAAGTATTCATTGTAAAAGATCCATTTACAGTAAGTGTCTTATTTCCCTTAATAGTAAGATTATAAGCATCCATATATTTTCCAGTAGAAGTATAATTAATCCTACTTAATTCTATATCTGTATCAATTACAAAATCTATATTATGTTCAAGCTCCGTAATATTTAAAGAATTATTCGACTTATCATATGTATAATAATCTGCTTTTTCTGTTTTAACCTTACTTGCATATATAGTGTAGGTTTCACCTGCAGCATAACTGTTTGTAGATGTACTAAAAGACCAGCCAATAACCATAATTATTGCCAGAACTATCAATATAACATTTTTTAAGTAACTCTTTTTAAGCTTCATAATTTTTCCTCTTTTTTTTATTTATATGTTTTTATAACATCCTTATTCTTCACTAAGTAATCGATAAGAGATACTACAGTAAGGATAAGAGATGCATAAATCAGAATCTGTTCGACTACATGGATAGGAGTAGCCGCATTTGTAAATATAGTTGCCAGATCCGGAATCATAACACAGAGCATCACCATGGTAACAGCAGTCTTAACTTTGCCCCACCATCCTGCTGCAATTACGATACCATTATCTGCTGCAACAAGTCTAAATCCACTGATTATAAATTCCCTGGCAATAATTACGATTACTATCCAGGCAGGAATTCTCTCAAGTTCTATAAGCGCAATAAGCGCGGAGCTTACAAGAAGTTTATCCGCAAGAGGATCCATAAACTTACCAAAATCAGTAACCAGATTATACTTTCTTGCAATCTTGCCATCCACCATATCCGATAGAGATGCTATAACAAACACAGCAAGCGCCAGCCATTTATTTGCTGGTATTGCCGAAACATATAAAAACACAAGAAATACAGGAATCAGTATTACTCTAAATATTGTTATCTTATTTGGTAAATTCATAATTATTTCTCCTTATTCCATATAACCATTAGCATTGAACCAGTACTTTGTTCCGTTAATCCATAGATACTGATTTGATGGATACCATCCATTATCCTCAAACCACCAGCCTGTTGAATCTACATGCCATGTTCCATTCTCATAGCCCTCAACCCAGGCACCATCTGCACCAAGCCAGTAGCCATCACGGTATTCTGAATAATCCATATAACCTGAATCAAGGAAATAGTACCACTTGCCATCTATCTTTACCCACTGACTCTGTGGATACCAACCTGCTGTATCTTCGAACCACCATCCTGTTGAATTGCATTTCCAGCTACCTTGAGCTGTATATGAAGTATCACCATTACTTCCATACCACTGTCCGTTAACCCATTCGTTATTATATGTAACTGTGTTGTTTGCTGCTTCTTCGGACGCTTTATTGGTTGCTGTGCCTTCTGCCGCTTTATTTGCCGAAGCTTCTTCAGTTGCCTTCTTTGCTGCCGCTTCTTCAGCCGCCTTCTTAGCTGCTTCTTCCTCGGCCGCCTTCTTAGCTGCCGCTTCTTCTTCAGCTGCCTTCTTTGCAGCTTCTTCCTCAGCCGCCTTAGCCTCTAATTCTTTATTAGCAAAAATAACATCTGTAGGAGTTTTACCAGAGTCATCCATCAAGCCAGTAACATGACTCATACCCCAAGCGCCATAATCTCTAACCTCTAAATTCATATCTGTCTTTATATACACCGGATCAACTGTAGTTACTTTTTTCGCAACGACACATACCGCATAATCATATGAACCTGTTAAATGAGCTTCAACATATCCACCGGTTATCTTTATTTCATTTCCTGAGCTTAAACTAGAATAGTATCCAGTAGAATATACATTTCCACCTGAAATGTATATATTAGTCGCATGTATACCACCATTTACATTTATCTCACCACCTGTGACATTTAAATCGGCAGTATCAATACCATTACAAACGTCGACGTCGGCTGTAATCTTTAGATTACCTGCAGTTGTCATACCATTGTCAGCACTTAAAGCATAATAATATGCGGAACCACCTACTATAGTCAGATTAGCCCCAGACTTTATTACTGCTGTATTAGATACGATCATATTTCCATTTACATATATATTGGTTCCGCTCTCCTGAATATAATTATATCCAAAACATGCTTCACCATTAACAGTAAGCTTTTTGTCACCTTTAATTGTAAGTGTACGATTCTTATCATAATTTGTATTAATTCTTGAATCAGTATAATTTATACGACTAAGCTCTAAATCTTCATCCATTACAAGGACCACATCATCAGCTAAATCAAGAAACAGAGCATTATCATTCTTGAAATATTTATAATGCTTTGAAGTCTTCTTCTTTATATCACTGGCATATATGGTGTTTTCATTTCCTTCAGCAAAACATCTTAAACCAGAGATTTCCAACGTTGCTACCACTATAAATATAGATAAAATGACAGCGATTGCCTTAGTTAATAGTTTCTTCTTTCTTTTCATAATTTTCCCCTTCTTTTTAAATACTTTTATCATAGAAATGTGCAGTGGGGACGGACCCCGCTGCACTTTTTGATAAACATTATCCCATACATATAGTTCTCTTAAAAACAGTCTTCATAATTTTTCCTTTTTTGTCCCTTTATAATGTCAATAATTTATATTAAACGTGCCTCCAGATCATAGACATCAGAATCAGTGATTTTAACACGAACTATCTCTCCTGATATAAGTTCGCGTGGGGAATCAATAAATACCATACCATCTACATCTGGCGCATCCATATAGGATCTTCCTACATAAACATCATCATCCGGCAGATAGCCATCAATGATAACATCTAGTTCTTTATCTATATAGCTTTCAAGTTTCTCAGCAGATATATCCTGCTGAAGAAGCATTATATCTTCAAGACGCTCGTTCTTTGTATCCTCATCTATCTGAGAATCAAAGCTTGCTGCTGGGGTACCATCCTCCTGAGAATATGTAAATACTCCCACATGGTCGAGGGAAAGTTCCTCAAGAGTATCAAGCAAAGCTTCATGCTCATCTATGGTTTCACCAGGGAAACCAGTTATAATTGTGGATCTTATTACCATATCCGGCATCTTATCACGAAGTTCATTCACCACTCTCTTTATGCCAGCATTATCGATACGTCGACCCATACGTCTCAGGATATCATCTTCAGTATGCTGCACTGGCATATCTATATAGTGAAGAACCTTAGGATTTGAAGCCATCTCATTTATTAGCTCAGGATAGATTTCTTCCGGATATGCATATAAGAGTCTAATCCACTCTATCCCCTCTATCTTTGAAAGTTCCTTTAAAAGCAAATGGAGTCTCTTCTCACCATATAAATCGATGCCATAACATGTTGTTTCCTGTGCCACAAGTATCAGTTCCTTTACTCCTGAATCAGCAAGGACCTTAGCCTCTTGGATAACAGATTCCATAGGAACAGACTTGTACTTACCCTTAAAGTAAGGTATAGCACAGTATGTACAACGTTTATCACAGCCATCAGCTATCTTAAGATATTCCAGATATGGACGTTCTGTAACTATACGTTCTATCTGGTTTCTATCTGGGTAAGGACTATCCAGATCATTAAATCTAGTAACCGGAGAACTATCTCTAGATGAAGTAGTGTCATCAGAATCATTTACAGGTCGAATAGCCCTAAGTTCATCTATAACATCTACTATAGAGTCAAGGCTCATAGTTCCCACAAATGCATCAACTTCAGGAAGTTCCTTTGCTATCTGATCTTTAAACCTTTGAGCCATGCATCCAGTACATATAAGATACTTAAGCCTTTCTTCCTTCAGTTCAGAAAGTTCAAGAAGCTTATCTATACTCTCCTGAGTTGCTGATTCTATAAAGCAGCAAGTGTTAACTATAGCTGCATCAGCCTCCTCAGGATCAGATACTAGATTATATTCAGAATTATTAATCAGCCCCAGCATGCGTTCGCTGTCAGCTGTATTTTTATCACACCCAAGTGTGACAAGTACTATATTAAACATAACTTATTCCCATACTCCAGATGCTTTTACACAGCATCCATAAATATATCATCGTATTTGGGGTCTGAAACTAGGGCTATTGCATGTAGCCGTCAGAACCAAAGTAGTAGTTGACGCCATCAATCCACAGATACTGATTATATGGGTACCAGCCTGATGAGTCTTCATACCACCAGCCTTTACTATCACTACACCAATGACCGCCATAGTATTCTTCTACCCATGCTCCATCTGAACCTAACCAATATCCATCACGATATTCGCTGTAGTCCATGTAGCCATTAGCTGTGAAGTAGTACCACTTACCATCTATCTTCTGCCACTGACTTACAGGGTACCAGCCTGATGTATCCTCAAACCACCAACCCTTACTATCAGATTTCCATGATCCCTGAGCTGTGTAAGATGTATCTCCATTCGCGCCGTACCACTGACCATTTATCCATTCATTTTCATAAGTTACTGCGGCACTCTGATCACCAGATGCCCCGCCTGCCTCCGAAGCATCATTTGAATTATTTGCACCGGAACCATTTCCGTTTGATGAAGAATCCCCCGTATTATTTCCATTTGACGAAGATGCCCCCGTATTATTTCCATTTGACGAAGATGATCCTGAATCATTTTTCGGAATTTCTAAAATATCAAATTCTTTTGTTAGCCGCCCGTTATAGCCATTTATACCCGTAACTGTAACGGAAGCTTTTCCAACATTAATATTATTTTGATATGAGACAGTATAATCCATATCTTTAATAAGAGTTTCTCCATTATATGTAACAACTGGAAGAGGTATTATCTCCTGGCCCGTATACTCTACACTAGGAATATCGGCGATGGTAGCATCACTGATGTCATAATTTGAAAATATAATTCTAAGGTTCTTATAGTGATATTTTCCAATACGAGAAAGTTTATAGCTCTCATCATCACTAATTGAAAACGAGACATTTTCAGTAACTGTGCTATTATCAAATTTTATAAACTTTCCATATTTATCACTTTTAGGATTATTATGATAATAATCAAAATCAGGCGCCTCATCTCCATCAACATCAAAGCCTGTCGGTGAACCATTAAAATGATTAATGTATGGCATTATATCTGCATCCCTACATGCACTAACA
Organism: Lachnospiraceae bacterium AC2031; assembly: GCA_000687975.1. GTDB lineage: Bacteria > Bacillota > Clostridia > Lachnospirales > Lachnospiraceae > Eubacterium_Q. The sequence goes on from JIAB01000001.1 coordinate 375,213, forward strand.
ATACTAATCATAGCATTTTCGTTAAGGCCTGCATCTATATAATTAAATGGGCCATTAGATAAATCGATGACACATGTACCCAAATTGAAAGTTGGCGGAGCAGAAACCTTAAAATCACAAGTAAAGCGCAAACTCGTTGGGTCACTATCAAAAGATTCACAACTTACATTCGAATAAAAAGATTTATCATCCTTATTAGCATAATTTATTATGTCTGCACTAAATCCACTTAAGTCCTTTGCAGGAGTCGTCACACTCTCATAACTATCCAACCAAATAATAAGTGTATACTCTTTATCGCAACTTAACACATCTGTCTTTTTAAGATTTCCTTTTCTTCCTTTTTCTCTTACTGTCGGTGTAACATTTATTGCAATATCATTCAAATCATAAGCTGCGTAATTTATAAATTCCTGAACCTGATAACCTTCATAAGGCAAAACATATAACCCAATCCATTTATTCGAAAGATCATATTGAGGAGAGCCTATTGTTCTTGCATAACTATCAAATCTTGGAACAACTATAAGAGAAGCAATTAAAATAGCAGACAAAAAAATAGATAAGAATCTTTTGATCATACTTTTTTTCATATAAACTTAACCTCCATAATAAATACTTCATTTATATATCTACTTCACCCAAGCTCCGTCTATTCCTACCCAGTTGCCATCTATATATTCATTAGTTGCCATATATCCATTTGATTTAAAGTAATAGCAATTGCCATTAATCCAAACCCACTGTGATGTAGGATACCAACCTGATGTATCTTCGAACCACCAGCCTGCAGAGTCACTCTTCCACTGTCCATAGTAGCCATCAACCATAGCTCCATCTGAACCTAGCCAGTATCCATCACGGTATTCGCTATAATCCATATAGCCCGAAGAAGTGAAGTAGTACCACTTGCCATCAATCTTCTGCCACTGGCTTACAGGATACCAGCCTAAAGTGTCTTCAACCCACCATCCGGTACTATTACATTTCCATGTAAGGATACCTTCGTAATCACAGACACCTTCTGAATTGTACCATTTTCCATCAACCCATTCGTTACAATATTTATTACTTGAGTTTTCTTCTGATGAAGAACTTGCAGCAGAATCATTAGATTTCTTTGCAGACGCTTCTTCTGCCGCCTTCTTTGCAGCCGCTTCCTCTGCTGCTTTCTTTGCAGTCTCTTCCTCTGCCGCCTTCTTTGCAGCCGCTTCCTCTGCTGCCTTCTTTGCAGCTTCTTCCTCTGCTACCTTCTGCTCAGCAGCTTTATTTCCTATGATAACGTGAGTTACCTGGTTTCCATTTTCATCAACTATATTTGTATAATATGATGAACCTGAATCTTGTCTTGAACAATGTCCATTTACCGGCTCTTTAATATACATAGGCTCCACTATACTTATATCTGCATTTGTGGCGTAAAAAGTATAAGGATCACTCTCTTTTGTGGACTTCACATCAACATATCCGCCAGAAACAGTAATATCACTATCAGCTGCTAATGCATTCGTCATGGCTTCACAATAAATCTCACCACCAGTAATCGTTAAAGTCCCAACATAAGCAGATAAAGCATAAACATAGTCAGTGCATGAATTGATAACTCCACCTGTGATCACAGCCTTATCTCTGGCAAAAACTCCAAATGAATTTTTAGCACTAACACTAATATTTCCAGCAGTATATAATTCACCTTCTACAAATAATGCTGCAGTTTCACCAAATGACTTATTATGGGTAACCTTAATAACTGAATCCGATGCAAAATTTGCATTTTTCTGTACCCACAATCTTCCATTAGTTATTTCAATATTGGTACCCGATTCCTGATAATAATTTGCATATACACTAATAGAACCTTCGCTTATACGAAGCTTTCCGCTACCTTTTATTGTGAAATTTCCATATCCAAAGTATGTAGCGGTATCTATACAGCTCCTAACATTCATACTATTTAGATCCAAATCAGAATCCATTACTAAGACAACATCTTTTTCAGCATCCACCTTTAATGAATTGGACTGTTCATCATATACGTAATCACTTGATTTTTCAGTTTTAACCTTACTTGCGTAAATCGTTATAGTCTGCTCTGCCGCATACGAATCAGTTCCAAAAGTTAAACCCGAAACCAAAAGCGCAGCAACCAAAACACATACTAAAATCTTTTTAAATACATTTCCCATCACTAAATCCCCTTAACTGTCATCTAAAGTGTATTTTACTGAAGCTTCATAAGAGCTGACTGCAGACAGTTATTCATCAGTTCTGCAATAGTCATAGGTCCAACTCCACCAGGAACAGGTGTGATCTTACCTGCAACCTTCTCTGCAGATTCGAAATCAACATCACCACATAATTTCTTTGATCCATCATCTACTCTATGGATACCTACATCAATAACTGTAGCTCCTTCTTTAATATATGATGCATCGATAAACTTAGGCTGTCCTATAGCAACAACAAGTACATCTGCATTTTTACATACTTCCTTAAGATTCTTAGTATGTGAATGACATACAGTTACTGTTGCATTCTCACGAAGAAGAAGCATACTCATAGGCTTACCTACTATATTACTTCTACCTACAACTACAGCATTTGCTCCATCAAGAGGTGTATTGCTTCTCTTCAGAAGTTCGATAACACCAGCAGGTGTACATGATACAAATCCCTTAGCCCCAATACTAAGACGACCAACGCTCTCTGGATGGAATCCATCAACGTCCTTATCTGGAGAAATGCTTCTGATTACCTTATCTTCGTCAATATGCTTAGGAAGTGGAAGCTGAACAAGTATACCATCTATCTTGTCATCATTATTCAGTCTCTCAACAAGATCAAGAAGTTCCTTCTCAGATGTATCCTCTGGAAGCTCATATGATTCAGATCTAATACCTGTATACTCACAAGCCTTCTTCTTGTTACCAACATATACTGTTGAAGCAGGATCATTTCCAACAAGGATAACAGCAAGAGCAACCTCTACACCCTTTTCCTTCAGTTCAGAAACCTGAGCTTTAACCTCGTCCTTTAAATCCTGTGATATCTTCTTTCCATCAATTAATTCAGCCATATCATTCTCCTAATCTAAATAATTTTTCCTATAAATAAAACAAGTTTCTTGTCTGACACATATCACACAAACACGCTCCGGCTCACTAAGCTTCGAGCGTCGTCCTTTCCGGTCACCTCTTCGCACCGTCGACCTACGGTCGAGCTGCAAACCCGGTGCCCCCGGACTCGCTCTTAGCAAGTGGTGCTCCGCTATCGTTTGTGCTGATATGTGTCAGCCCAAGAAACGTTTAATTTCATTAGAATAATCCTACGATTTCTCCACTTGGAAGAACATCGATTCTTTCTGCAGCAGGACTCTTTGGAAGTCCTGGCATTGTCATTATCTGACCAGCGATAGCTACAACGAAGCCTGCGCCTGCAGATACATATACTTCACGAATATTTACATTGAAACCTGTTGGTCTTCCAAGAAGCTTCTGATTATCAGATAGTGAGTACTGTGTCTTTGCCATACATACTGGTACATTTCCGAAACCAAGATCTTCAAGCTTCTTAAGAGCATTGTTTGCTTCTGGGCTGTATTCAACACCATCAGCACCGTAGATTTCACGTGATATTGTCTCAATCTTCTCTTTGAGGCTAAGACTGTCGTCATAGAGGAACTTGAAGTTAGGACTTCCTTCTTCAATTGCTGCAAGTACCTGCTCTGCAAGCTGAAGTCCACCTTCGCCGCCCTTTGCCCATACTTCTGATACAGCAAAACGGCAACCCTTTGATTCAACGAACTCTTTAATAGTTGCAACCTCAGCATCTGTATCTGCAACGAACTTATTGATAGTTACAACAACAGGTACATTATACTTCTTGAGGTTTTCAATATGTTTACCTAAGTTTACGATACCTTTCTTCAGAGCTTCAACATTTTCCTGATTCAGCTCATCCTTTGGAATGCCACCGTTATACTTAAGGGCTCTGGCTGTTGCTACAAGTACAACTGCGTCTGGCTTGATGCCAGCCATACGGCACTTGATATCCAGGAACTTCTCAGCTCCGAGATCTGCACCGAATCCTGCTTCTGTGATTACATAGTCAGCAGCTTTAAGAGCAAGCTTTGTTGCTCTTACTGAGTTACAGCCATGAGCGATATTTGCAAATGGTCCACCATGTACAAACACTGGATTATTCTCAAGTGACTGAATCAGGTTAGGTCTTATGGCATCTTTAAGAAGTACTGTCATAGCACCTACGCAATTAAGATCAGCTGCTGTAACTGGTTCATTATCATAGTTATATGCAACTATGATTCTACCAAGTCGTGCCTTAAGATCTTCTAGATCTTCAGCAAGACAAAGGATAGCCATAACCTCTGTAGCAACTGTTATGCAGAAGTGATCCTCACGGACAACTCCATCAAGTCTTTTTCCAAGACCAATTGTTATATTTCTAAGAGCGCGGTCATTCATATCAAGACATCTCTTAACGACTACTCTCTTAGGGTCAATACGGAGTGCATTTCCTTGAAGCATATGATTATCCAGCATAGCGCACATCAGATTATTAGCTGAAGTAATAGCATGGAAATCACCAGTAAAATGTAAGTTCAGCTTATCCATAGGAACTGCCTGAGCATATCCACCACCAGCAGCACCGCCCTTGATACCGAAACAAGGTCCAAGGGATGGCTCTCTAATAGCCACAACTGTATTAGTATTCATTTTATTGAGGGCATCTCCAAGACCAAGTGTAACTGTAGTCTTTCCCTCACCAGCAGGAGTAGGATTGATAGCTGTAACAAGAACAAGCTTACCATTCTCCTTTGACTCAAGCTTTTTGATGAACTCATCACTAAGCTTAGCCATACTCTTTCCATACATTTCGATATCATCTTCAGTAGCGCCAATCTTCTCAGCGATTACTCTGATATCCTTCATTGTTGCTTCTTGTGCGATCTGAATATCTGTCTTCATAAATACCTCCCTTGATATATATACTAATGATTCGATTCAGTATTAAGCCCCTAAAACTCAATCGCCACCATTCAGTCGTTCTTCAAACTCAGTCATATTCATTAGGATACGTCTTGGTTTAGTACCCTCTTCAGGTCCAACAACGCCAAACTCTTCCATTTGATCCATAATTCGAGCAGCTCTGTTAAATCCAATTCTCAGCATTCTCTGAAGATAACCTATAGACGCTTTATCCTTTTCAATAACATAGCGTGCAGCATCTTCAAAGAGTTCATCATAGCGGTCACCATCTCCGCCTCCGGAACCACCTCCAGATGAATCACCACCTGAAACAGATGTATTATCTATTGACTGCGATACAGACTCATCATAAGTCGTCTCACCGCTACTATCCTTGATAAAGTTAACAACGCTCATTACTTCGTCATCATCAATAAAGGCACCCTGTACACGAACAGGCTTTGTATATCCTGTTGGGTAGAAAAGCATATCACCCTTACCAAGCAGTTTCTCAGCCCCCACCATATCAATAATGGTACGTGAATCTGTACCAGATGAAACAGCAAATGCAATTCGCGATGGTACATTCGCTTTAATAAGACCTGTGATGACATCAACAGAAGGACGCTGAGTTGCAATAACAAGGTGAATACCAGCAGCACGAGCAAGCTGTGACAGACGAACAATGCTGTCCTCAACCTCTTTATGTGCAACCATCATCAGATCAGCCAGCTCGTCTACAATAACGATGAGTTGATACATATGCTTGAACTGAGGATCCTCATTTGGTCCCTGCTCTTCTACTTTCTTATTAAAGCCTTCGATATTACGGACATTGTAATTTGCAAAGAGCTGATATCTTTTTGTCATCTCATCTACTGCCCAGTTAAGAGCACCAGCCGCCTTCTTAGGATCCGTAACAACAGGGATAAGAAGATGTGGGATACCGTTATACGCAGTAAGCTCTACCATCTTAGGATCCACCATGATCATACGAACATCCTCAGGTGATGACTTATAAAGAATACTCATAATGAGTGTATTGATACAAACTGATTTACCGGAACCTGTTGCACCAGCAATAAGGAGGTGAGGCATCTTAGCTATATCAGTAATAATAATCTGACCACTAATATCCTTACCAACAGCAAATGCCACGTTAGACTTAAATCTTTTGAAGAGATCATTATCGATCAGATCTCTAAAGTATACAGTCTGATTATTCTTATTAGGAATTTCAATACCGATAGCAGCCTTTCCTGGGATAGGTGCTTCGATACGTATATCTGCCGCTGCAAGAGCCATCTTGATATCATTTTCCAACGAAAGAATCTTATTAACTCTGACACCCTGATCAGGCTGAAGCTCATAACGGGTAATAGATGGTCCTACACTACAGTTAGTGATAGTAACATTTACACCAAAACTCTCAAGAGCTGACTTAAGAGTAAGAGCTGTTTCTCGTACAGTATTATCATTAGATCTGTCAAATGAAGCTCTTCCGCCCTGCTTAAGAAGCTTAACAGGTGGGAATTTATAAACCTTCTTAGGTTCTGTCTGCTTATCAATCTGTTCTGTGATTTCTTCCTTAGCCTCAAGTCTATCCTTAGTAGAAACCTTTTCCTGCTCCTCTACAGGAGCTGTGTTTGTCTGAGCAGGTATCACAGGATCAGCTTCAGGTGCAGGTACTATAGTGTTACTCGTTTCAAATGGATCCGCATATGTTCGTGGATCGACAGTAAGCTCCTCTACATCGTCATAATTGATCGACTTCTTCTTTTTTATAGGAGTACTTGTAATTGTTTTATCTGTAGGAACACTTCCACGCTCAAGCTTCTTTTCTTCTGTATCAAATACAGTAATATTTGAAAGAATATCCTGTTCGAAGCCCTTGGCGCTGGCATTCTCAATATTTATATCACCTAGAATCTCACGTTCTTTCGCTTTACTAGCAGCCTTCTTTGCAGCAGCCTTTTTCTCTATAAGGCGCTGCTCCTCTGCTTCACGAGAATCACGGATTATTTTCTCGATGTCTTCGTCATCGTCATAATCATATTCGCCATAATCTTCATCATCATCGTCATCGTAGCTTACACGATCAGCCATCATAAAGAGTGCCTTTCCAAGCTGAACAAGTCTGACATTGGTAATCTCTATTATTGAAATAATAGAAAGCAGTGTTGTGATAATAACTGCACCAACTCGGCTTAGGAACTTGGCAATAACAACTATTATACCACCAAAGAATATACCTCCGCCTCGATGATCAGAGTATCCATTAAAGTACAGTTCCTTTATACCTATTCCTTTTGTTCCAACAACCAGCTGGCATATAAAACCAACACACATAAAAAGAATCGTAAACCAGATCAGCTTCTTTATAAGCTTCGGTTTAGGCCCATTTGCCATGATGAAAACAAATGCAATAAAGAAAAAGAGAGGTAACACAAAAAACGTTGAGCCGAAAAGTCCAAAGAAGAATCCGCTCATCGCTTTACCTATCTTTCCGCATACTCCATATGTTCCAAGAACAAGTATAAGGTTTATTGCAAAAAATATGATTGTATATATCTCACGCAGATTCTCAGGAGGTGTTGCAGCTTCTGCTCTTTCCTGAGCTTTCATCTTAGCGTAAGCTTTTGTGTTCTTATTAGGTGTTCTGGTATTAGATGCACTTCTGCCAGAACTTTTTTTAGAACTATTCCTAGTCGAATTAGAACTTCTCTTTGTAGTTTTTCCAGTTGACTTTGTAGCCATTTACTAACCACCTTGAAACCCCTCCATATATTCTATGGAGGGGATTAGTTTTTGATTATTAAGAAATGTAAATGATAACTTCGTTTTCTTCCTTAAGAGCATCTGCAGGAATATATGGCTTATCAAAAGCTACGCCATTAACTGTCATACTCTTAAAGCCTGACTCAGCTCCATTTGGATTCATAACAGTAATTGAGAGATGTTTTCCTCTAAAGTCCTTAGAAATCTCTACCTTATCCCACTTTGAAGAGATAGAAGGAGCTATCTTAAGTCCATAGAAGTCAGGTCTCATACCGAGGATACCCTCAACACATCCAACCATTACAGTTGAAGCTGTACCTGTAAGCCAATGAACATGACTACGTCCATGGAATGGGCTATCCTTTCCTTCAGTAAACTGACCATAGCAATATGGCTCCAGTTTTCTGATTTCAGCCTTATCATTCATTGCACTAGGCGCATTCTCCATAAAGTACTGGAATGCTCTGTCTCCGTGTCCACGAAGAGCTTCAGCAAGAATTATCCAGCCCTGTGGCTGTGAGAAAATACCACCATTTTCCTTAGTAGAAGCATTAAAGAGAAGCATAAGTGCTCCATCAAATGCATGCTCCTTATAAGCAGGCGCCATAAGCATTACACCGTAATCAGTATTGAGAATCTTGTTAACTGAATCAAGGGCCTTATCAGCCTGATCGTCAGTTGCAAGTCCTGAGATAACTGACCAGCTCTGTGGGTTAAGCCACATATTTGCTTCTGGATCATTTCTCTCACCGATAACCTGACCACTTTCCATATATCCACGAATGAAACGATCCTCATTCCAGCAGTCGTTAAGAATCTTACCAAGCTTCTCCTGCTCTGCTTCGATATATGCGATGTAATCAGTATCATTTTTGTGTTCAGCGAACTTCTTAATAATTGTAAATGCATAATAAAGCTGGAATGCAACGAAGGTAGATTCACCCTTCTTACCAAGTCTCAGACAGTCATTCCAGTCTGCATGAAGACCAGCTGGCATACCATGAGGGCCAAGTCTGTTGAGCGAGAAATCAATCGCTCTCTTAAGGTGGTCATATACGGTACCCTCATCCTTATTTGCATAAACAATTACTTCATCTATAAAGTCAAGATTTCCTGACTCTGAAATATACTTATATACTGTTGGGAATAACCACAGTGCATCATCAGCTCTATATGCTGGATGGCCTGTTTCCTTAGCATATACAGAATTCTCATCATTCTCATCTGGGCAGGTCTCATGACCGGCGTTATGTGTGAACTTAACAAGTGGAAGTCCACCACCGTTATCAACCTGAGCAGAAAGCATGAAACGAATCTTATCTGCAGCAGCTTCTGGATCAAGGTGAATAACACCCTGAATATCCTGAACTGTATCTCTATAACCGTATCCATTACGAAGACCGCAATATACGAATGATGCAGCTCTGGACCAGATAAATGTCATAAAGCAGTTAAATGCATTCCAAGTGTTGATCATTGAGTCGAACTCTGGAGATGGTGTCTTTACCTGGAAGTGCTCCAGCTTACCATGCCAGTAAGTCTTAAGCTCATCAAGTTCTTTTGCTGTAGCTGTCTTAGCATCAGCATAGCCTGCAAGTATCTCTTCACACTCAGCATCACTCTTCTGTCCTACAACAAAGCAAAGAGTCTTTGACTCACCAGGAGCAAGTGTAACCTTAGATGAAAGTGCACCAACACTGTTTGAGTTGTAGTTAAGCGCGTTACCAAGATCACCAGACTCTACTCCAACTGGATTTGAATAATTGCGATATGAACCAAGGAATGCTTCCTTATCTCCACAATATGATGATACATCACCACCTGCAAGTCCAAGGAATCTGCAAGCTGACTTGCTTCCATTAACACTTGAATTTACAACATTTTCATTTATTATCTGCTTAATACGGTTACCCATAAAGTAGGTACGTGTAATAAACAGTGTGTACTGAAGATTAACCTGATCCTGCTCATAGTTTCCTTCATTAGTAAACTCAGCAAAACCAGTAAGTGTGAGGTCACGTGCCTTATCTGAAGTATTAGTAACTTCAACACTCCAAACCTCATATGTTTTATTAAGAGGAACATAGTATGAAGCCTCTGTATGAATTCCTGAATAATCAGACTTGATAACAGTATAAGCTGTACCATGTCTAACCTCGCTCTTGAAAGTATCAAGAGACTTACCTACAGGCATCCATGAGTTTGACCAGAAATCGCCTGTTTCATTATCTCTAAGATAGATATAACGTCCAGGCTGATCAAAACTATTAAATACATATCTAAGTACACGACCATTGGCACCAGACTTAACAAAGCTGTAGCCACCGGCATTATTAGATATTATAGCGCCATATTCAGGCGAACCAAGATAGTTCGCCCATGGTGCTGGAGTATCTGGTCTAGTAATTACGTATTCCTTATTAATATCATCAAAAAAGCCATACTGCATATTAATAATATCCTCCAAAGTCTTTATATAGTTCCCCTAAAATACTCTTTAAAACTTTGTTCTTTTACTGATCAGCATCCTTGAGAGAAAGGCTAACCTTACCCATCTCGATACCAAGAACCTTAACTCTTACCTTATCACCGATATTTACAACATCCTCAACCTTCTCAACTCTTTCCTTAGCAAGCTTTGAGATGTGGATCATTCCGTCCTTGATAGGTGTGATCTGAACGAATGCGCCAAATGGCATGATTCTAACAACTTCACCTTCGTATGTCTTACCAATCTCGATTGGCTCAACGATAAGCTTGATTGTCTTTATAGCATTGTCGATACCTGCCTGGTTGATACCACAAACTGATACCATACCTTCGTCATCGATATCGATCTTAACGTCATTTTCTTCAATGATCTGGTTGATCATCTTACCCTTCTGTCCGATAACATCACCGATCTTATCTGGATCTATCTGAAGTGAAACGATCTTTGGAGCATACTCATTTACAGTCTCACGTGGAGCTGGGATAGCCTTAAGCATGCACTCATCAAGAATGAAGAAACGAGCTTCTCTTGTACGAGCAATAGCACCCTTAATAATCTCATCTGTAAGACCATGGATCTTAATATCCATCTGAATTGCTGTGATACCTTCCTTAGTACCAGCTACCTTGAAGTCCATATCTCCGAAGAAGTCCTCAAGACCCTGGATATCTGTAAGAAGTACGAAATCATCATCTGTCTCGCCTGTTACAAGACCACAGCTGATACCAGCTACAGGAGCCTTAAGAGGAACACCTGCTGCCATAAGTGACATACATGATGCACAAGTTGAACCCATTGAAGTAGATCCGTTAGACTCAAATGTCTCGGATACGGCACGGATTGCATAAGGGAAATCTTCCTTTGAAGGAATTACTGGAAGAAGTGCTCTCTCAGCAAGTGCTCCATGTCCGATCTCACGACGTCCAGGACCACGACTTACCTTTGTCTCACCTACAGAATATGAAGGGAAGTTATAGTGATGCATATATCTCTTCTCTGTGATGAAGTCATCAAGTCCATCAACCTTCTGAGCCTCTGAAAGAGGTGCAAGTGTTACGATATCACAGATCTGTGTCTGTCCTCTAGTAAACATGGCTGAACCATGAACTCTAGGAATTATGTCAACCTCAGCTGCAAGTGGTCTGATCTGATCAAGTGCACGACCATCTGGACGCTTGTGATCCTTCAGAATCATCTTACGAACTGTCTTCTTCTGATACTGATAGAGAGCATCACCGAGGAAGCTGAGCCACTCTTCATTATCAGCATATCTTTCCTTAAGCTGATCCTTGAATGCATCTATATTCTTCTCTCTTGTCTGCTTATCATCTGTAAATACAGCCTCTTCCATAACTTCTGGAGGAATAACTGTCTTAATATCCTCGAAGAGCTCTTCAGGAACTGCATAGCTCTTATACTCAAACTTAGGCTTTCCGCACTCTTCTACAATCTTGTCGATGAACTCGATAACCTTCTGGTTAACCTTGTGAGCCTCGAAGATTGCCTCAAGCATCTTATCCTCAGGAACCTGGTTAGCACCAGCCTCGATCATGATAACCTTATACTTTGTTGAAGCAACTGTAAGGTTAAGATCTGAAACAGCAAGCTGTGCAGCACTTGGGTTGAAGATAAGGTGATTATTGATCATACCAACCTGTGTAGTAGCACATGGGCCGTCAAATGGAATATCTGAGATTGAAGTTGCAATAGCTGAACCAAGCATAGCTGTAAGTTCAGGTCTGCACTCTGGATCTACTGAAAGAACTAAGCTTTCAAGTGTAACATCATTTCTAAAATCCTTTGGGAAAAGAGGACGCATAGGACGGTCGATTACACGACATGTAAGAACGGCATTTTCTGATGCCTTGCCCTCTCTCTTGTTGAAACCACCAGGAATCTTACCTACTGCATACATCTTCTCGTTATACTCTACTGAGAGTGGGAAGAAGTCGATTCCGTCTCTTGGCTCCTTAGAAGCTGTAGCTGTTGAAAGTACTACTGTATCACCATAGTGAATGAGTACTGCGCCATTTGCCTGCTTGCCGACTCTGTCTACATCAACTCTAAGAGTCTTGCCAGCAAGTTCCATTTCATACTTTTTGAACATATTTTGTTTCTCCTTCGTATAATTTATTCTTGATCACACGAGGGTCCGAAACAACTGAAGTACCATGAAGAATATCCTATTAAAGTGCCATGGTTATTATGATTTACTTCATCCCACTTCAGTGGTCTCGGCTTGGGAACAGGAATAGTCTCCCTTCACCTCGCATAATCCTTAAAAGTTTACCATAATAACACTAACACTTCAACTTATAATTCATCACAGATTTCAAAATCATGAAGTATTTCTTCTATAGTTTTGTTAGAAGTACTGATAGTTATATCAGCTGCTGATTCATAATACTGGGAACGAGCCTTAAGCATATCTGCGATCTTCGACTTCTTTTCGGTCTCAGAAAGGCCATTTAGTAACGGACGCTGATCGTCATCCTTAACTCGGTCATATATTGTATCCACATCAGCTGAAAGGTAATATACAGTACCACACTCCTTCAGCATGCGACGATTAGACTGACGAATCACCGCACCACCACCTGTTGAAATCACTGTATTTGAGAGATATTTTAGACTGTCTATAGAAAAACTCTCCGAATCTCTAAAGCCCTGTTCTCCAACCTCAGCGAATATCTGATTAATAGACTTTCCTTCTCTCTCAACTATATACTCATCAAGATCCAGGAAATTCATTCCACGAGCCTCAGCAAGCGCTTTTCCAACAGTAGATTTTCCCGAACCCATATAACCTACCAGGACTATATTCTCTCCATAAAGCTTCTGGCAAAGCTTTGCATATGTAAGCTTCGCATAGTCACCTGGCACTTTAAGATCAAACCAATATTCAAAAGCAATGACTCCCTGATAAAGAAGCATGGATAGACCATTATCATTCTTTATACCAAGTTCACTGAGTTTAGCGAGAAATGGGGTCACAGCCGGATTATAAATAAGGTCGTAGCCATACTCTGCCATCCTGTAGAAATCGTCATCATCTATAACAAGACCATCACCAGGTTTAAGTCCAAAGGATGTACACTGGAAAAAGATATACTTATCATCAGGAATATCTTTATATTCATCTAATGATAGAGGAACAACTATATTTATTTCTTCAGCAATTTTTTCTGCTTTTTCTTTAGTTCTATTTAGAAGATATATCTTTTCCGCCCCTGCACTCTCAAGCATTACGCATACAGCCCTTGCAGCACCGCCTGCACCGATTATTACTACCTTCTTGCCACTAAGTTCAACACCTTTAGTTTCAAGGGCACGTCGTAAGCCTGGCATATCAGTGTTATATCCTTTATAGCCTTTTCCATTCTTTGAAAGAACTAAAGTATTTACAGCACCTATCTTTTTAGCAAGATCATCTATCTCCACAAGCGATTCCATAACATCCTGCTTATATGGCACTGTAACATTAAGACCCTTTACACCCGAAGCATAAAGACCTTTTACCGCAACTGATATATTAGACTCGCCTGCATCTGAGGTACCAGATACAACATGAACCGGCAGATATGCAGCATTGATACCTATCAGCTCGCAGAGAGTATTATGAATTACCGGCGACAGAGTATGCTCTATAGGATCTCCTATAACACCTAGAATATTAGTTTTTCCATTTATTTCTATCATTTGTTTATCCTTTAGTTATCCTTCACTTAAATGGTTTTCTTTAAATATAGAAAAAAGCACGAGGGATGAATCCTCGTGCTTTCATCAACGTAATTACTTTCTAAGACCAAGCTTCTCAATGAGCGCTCTGTATCTTTCGATATCCTTACCCTTAAGATAAGCAAGAAGATTTCTTCTCTGACCTACCATCTTAAGCAGACCTCTTCTTGAGTGGAAATCATTTGGATGATTCTTGAAATGCTCATTAAGGTCATTGATTCTTGCTGTAAGGATTGCAATCTGTACCTCTGGTGAACCTGTATCGTTTGCACCATTTCCGTACTTAGCTGTAATCTCAGCCTTCTGCTCTTTAGTAATCATTGTTACTACCTCCTATTAATATAATATACGCCTCATACCGAGTTTAGGTCGGAGTTCTCCAAAAACTCAGTACGGGTTAAAAACATAGGTATGATACAGTATTACCCTGTTTATGTCAAGTATCACATTTTAGATGTACGATTGATCAAAATAAGGTCGAACAAAGAAAGCGCAACCATGGACTCTACAACTACAACAGCACGTGGAGCAACTATCGGATCATGACGTCCTACTATCTCAATATCAAGATTCTCCATATCACAGTTAACTGTTGACTGTTTCTGATAAATCGATGGAGTTGGTTTAAACGCAGCTCTTAAGATTATATCCGAACCATCTGACATACCACCAAGAATTCCACCAGCATGGTTAGTCTTCTTATATAGCTTACCGTCCTCAGAATAGAACTGATCATTATTCTCAGAACCCTTCTTGCTCACCACATCAAAGCCATCGCCAATCTCAACACCTTTAACAGCTCCTATAGACATTATAGCACCTGCAAGTCTGGCATCAAGCTTATCAAAAACAGGTTCTCCAATACCAGCTGGGACACCAGTTATAACACACTCTACAAGAGCCCCACTGGAATCCTTATTTACAATCAGTTCTTCAAGATATTTAGCTGCCTGATCAGCTGCATCCTTATCCGGCATACAAAAACTATTTCTTTTAATCTCTTCTCTATCAAATCTTGAAGGATCAGCTTTTATCTCTCCAATCTGAGAAACGTAAGCACAGATATCTATTCCCATCTGAGACAGAGCCTTAATTGCAATAGCTCCTGCAGCAACTCTTCCTGCCGTCTCACGTCCCGACGAACGTCCTCCGCCACGATAATCTCTAAAACCATACTTTGCATCAAAGCCATAATCAGCATGACCCGGACGATATACATCCTTGATATTTGAATAGTCCTTAGAAATCTGAGAAGTATTTTCTATCACAAGCGATATAGGTGTACCAAGAGTCTTTCCTTCAAAGACACCCGACATTATCCTTACGCTGTCAGCCTCACTACGCTGAGTAGTAAACTTCGACTGACCAGGCTTACGCCTATCAAGGAAGCTCTGTATAAACTCTTCACTTATTTCTATACCTGAAGGACAGCCATCAACCACCGCACCTATTCCAGCACCATGGGATTCGCCCCAGGTTGTTACTTTTAATATTTCTCCAAATGTTGAACCTGACATATTAATAATTCTCCTGTCAAAAAAAAGCGAAAAGGAGTTAAAACCAGTCTCACCCTCTTTAACTCCTTCTCTTTCCCCACATATCGAAACGGTCCTAAAGGACCAAACTGTATTCAGTTCTAAGCTCTTGGATGAGCCTTGTCATAAACCTCTTTCAACTTGCTTGGCTTTACCTTCAGATAAATCTGAGTAGTTGAAATATCCGAATGTCCCAGCATCTCCTGTAAGCTTGCAAGATCAGCTCCATTTATTACCATATGAGTAGCAAAGGAATGTCTGATCATATGAGGTGTGATATCTTTGTCGATACCAGCCTTCTTTGCATAAGACTTAAGTACTTTCCAGAAGCCCTGGCGTGACATCATTTCGCCCTTAACATTTGTAAACAGATACTCGCTATCCGCACACATATTAGGTCTGATATCAGTAATATATTTATTAAGTGCATGCTTAGCAGCATTCTCAATAGGAATGATCCTGCTCTTTGTTCTATCATGACACTCAATATAATTCAGTGAAAGATTTACATCTGATACTTTAAGCGAGATCAGCTCAGAAACTCGAAGTCCTGTAGCATAAAGCAGTTCAAGCATAGCTTTATCTCTAATCTCTTTAGGTGTATCACCAGAAGGCTGATCAAGAAGAAGATTTACCTCTTCTATAGTAAGTGTTTCCGGAGCCTTCTTCTCTACCTTAGGTGGTTTAAGTCCCTCTGTAGGATTTCCAGTAACGAGACCTCTCTCAAGTAGATAAATAAAAAATGACCTGATACTTGCAATACTTCTGGACACAGTTGCGGAGCTCTTCTTCTGATCCTCCATATAAAGAACATAGGAACGAAGTAAAGTAGTGTTAACATCCTTAACTTCATTCACGCCATTCTCATTCATGTAATCCATCATCTTAACAAGATCACGTCTATAAGACTGAACAGTATTCTGACTGCTCTTCTTGACATCTACAAGATAATTTATGTAATTATCAATCTCGCGTTCCAATACTTTATCCCACCATACACTTTCTATGCACTAAGTAATTCAACTATGCAATATTGTCTGTTAAACAAAGATGTAACAAATAATACATAATTGTTACAAAAGGCTAGTGGTATTAGTATAGTTGTAAATTGACATAAAATCAATAATAAATTTTTATGTAAATGTCTCACGAGTGGCTATAAATGGCGATTTTTCGCAATATAAAGACGAGTCCAAACGGTTTACATACTATATCTTGTGGAAATTATTTTTTTGTATTTTTTTCAAAAAAATGGCTTTTTTTACATAAAACTTGTTAAATATGCTTAAAAACCAGTTAACATTTTCATGGCGTAATACTGAATGGCAATAATAGTTTTACTGTCAGTGATAAGTCCGTCATGAATGTAATCCAAAGCTTCTTCTACTGTAAGCTTAACTATCTCTATATATTCATCCGGATCCCGAGACATCTTTCCTTCCTCAAGCTCAGTTCCAATGTAAACCGCTGTCCTTTCACTGAAAAGTCCAGCCGCAGCAATAATGTAACTAACAAAGGTAAGCTTTCCAGGAATAAAACCAGTCTCCTCCTCAGCCTCTCTAAGAGCACATCTGTAAAATGGATTCTCACGCGATTCAAAATCGGCGCGACTATACTCCTGCCCAGAAGCAGTATCCCCATTATCTACATCCTCTGCACACCCAGCCGGAATCTCAATATCCATATCATTTATACTGTTACGGTACTGCTTTACAAAGAGTAGTTTACCGGTATTATCTACTAGAAGAACACCCGATCCATTTCGATTTTCCACAAAGTCATAGTAGACCTTTTCCCCCGTAGGCTTCTCAATAGTATCCTCATAAACCTTTACTCTATGAGCCCTGTATTTTAATTCTCTGTTTAATAATTTCATTCTCTTTCCTTTCCAAAGTGCAGTGGGGACAGACCCCCTTGCACCAAGTAAAAACCACCCGCCCCTCGTATGAGAAGCAGGTGGTAATGTTTACTTTGCGTAATCCGTTACTCTTGATTCACGAATAAGGCTAACCTTGATCTGTCCAGGATATTCAAGCTCATCTTCGATCTGCTTTGAAATATTTCTAGCCAGAAGTACCATATCCGCATCACTAATCTTTTCTGGAACAACAGCTACTCTGATCTCTCTACCTGCCTGAATAGCAAAGGATCTCTCTACTCCGTCGAAGCCATTTGCAATATCCTCAAGCTTTGTAAGTCTTGTGGTATATGTCTCAATGGTTTCTCTTCTTGCACCAGGTCTTGCAGCTGATATAGCATCAGCAGCCTGAACGATACAAGCGATGATTGATTCTGCCTCACAATCGCCATGGTGTGAAGCAACCGCATTTATAACAACATGATTTTCTTTATACTTCTTACATAAGTCAACACCTATGCTGACATGTGAACCTTCCATCTCACGATCGATAGATTTACCGATATCATGAAGAAGTCCGGCTCTCTTAGCAAGTTTAACGTCTTCCCCAAGTTCTCCAGCAAGGAGACCACTTAGATAAGCAACCTCGACAGAATGCTTTAATACATTCTGGCCATAACTTGTTCTATACTTAAGACGTCCAAGAAGCTTAATGAGTTCAGGATGCAGACCGTGTACACCAACATCCAGTGCAGCCGCCTCTCCTTCTTCTCTCATCTTGGTCTCTACTTCCTTCTGTGCCTTCTCGACCATTTCTTCGATTCTGGCTGGATGTATACGACCATCTACAATAAGCTTCTCCAGTGCAACACGTGCAACTTCACGTCTAACTGCGTCAAAGCTTGATAAAACTACTGCTTCAGGTGTATCGTCGATAATAAGATCAACTCCTGTAAGAGTCTCGAGAGTACGAATATTACGTCCCTCACGACCGATGATACGTCCCTTCATTTCATCATTTGGTAGCTGTACCAGTGAAACTGTTGACTCTGAAACAACATCTGCAGCACATTTCTGAATTGCGCCTACAACGTATTCCTTAGCTCTCTTATCAGCTTCTTCCTTGGCTCTGGTTTCCAGCTCCTTAATCATCATTGCGGTTTCATGCTTTACATCATCTTCTACGGTTTTAAGCAAATAATCCTTAGCTTGTTCAGAGGTAAGTCCTGAGATTCTCTCAAGTTCCTGCTGTCTCTTCGCTGAAAGTTCATCAACCTCGGCAACCTTCTTAGCAAGATTTGCTTCCTTAGCAGAAAGAGACTGTTCTCTTCTCTCCAAGGTATCACTCTTCTTGTCCAGGTTTTCCTCTCTCTGAAGAACTCTCTTCTCCATATGCTGAATCTCTGATCTGCGGTCCTTAACTTCCTTTTCAATATCATTCTTGGTCTTAAGGGCCTCTTCCTTTGCAGTCAGAAGAATATCTCTCTTCTTTGACTCAGCAGTCTTAAGCGCATCATCTATAATGTCCTTAGCTTTATCTTCAGCTTTTCCAATCTTTGCCTCTGCAATATTCTTACGATAAGCAATACCAGCAAAGTATCCAATAACCAAAGCTATGATAAAGGCTACTACTACGATGATTACCCATATAAGAGTAGACATAGGAGTACCTCCTTTATTAAAATGTAATGTGCAAAATGTAACGTAGTTTTTAAAACTACATGACAATGTGTAAAAACACACTTTAATAGTTTATACTTTATCGAATATTATGTCAAGTAATTGTTAATCTTATCATAAGTGAATCCGTGCCTCGATAAAAAGGATATCGCACGCCTTTTTATCTTGATATCATCAAGGTCCATATTCCTATATTTTTTCTCTAAAAGTCCCCTGATAACGTCTTCTTCAGTCACATTTTCATCAGCATAAACATCATCGATCATATCCCTATACTGAGATGCGTCAACACCTCTCGCCTGTATCTCCCGTTCGATCAATTCCCGACTTTTAGACCTAATATAAGTCCGAGTATAGCTTTCAACAAATCGACCATCATCCAGATACTTTGATTCGTATAGGACACTTATCACTTCATCAACGATAGACTCAGAAAAGCCCTTCATATAAAGCTTATTTTTAATTACTCCTGCTGGATATTCCGCAGTAGCAAGATAACCAATAGATTTCTGATAAGCTCTATCATATATGATATCTCTGATAGCGATCACCTCGTTATCAGAATCAAATGTAAAAATCTCCTCTTCACTCTTCGGAGCATCTAAACCTATGCGTTCAAAATCCGCTTTGAACAAAAAACCAAGGTAGATATCATTTACATATATCTTATATTGCTTACCCTTTTGTTTACATCTAACGGTATTCATATAAGAATCCTATTCGTCTTCTGATTCTACAGACTCTTCATCATTGTTAAAGTATATTTCTCTGACCTTATCTTCGATTTCCTGCATAACATCAGGATTCTCCTTAAGATAAAGCTTGGCATTCTCACGACCCTGACCGATCTTCTCTCCAAGGTATGCATACCATGCACCTGACTTGCTGACAATATCACAGGCAGCAGCAAGATCAAGGACATCACCTTCCTTAGATATACCTTCGCCAAACATGATATCAAATTCAGCCTTTTTAAATGGAGGCGCAACCTTATTCTTTACTATAGTAACTCTTGTTCTGTTACCTACTCCGTCACCACCAGTCTTGATAGTCTCAACACGTCTTACATCCATTCTTACAGAAGCATAGAACTTCAGTGCACGACCACCAGTTGTAGTCTCAGGATTACCAAACATAACACCAACCTTCTCACGAAGCTGGTTGATGAAAATAACTACACAGTTAGTCTTACTGATAACTGCAGTAAGCTTTCTAAGAGCCTGTGACATAAGTCTTGCGTGAAGACCTACATGGCTGTCACCCATCTCACCATCAATTTCAGCCTTTGGAACAAGAGCTGCAACTGAGTCGATAACAAGAACATCCATAGCACCTGAACGAACCATAGTTTCTGTAATCTCAAGAGCCTGCTCACCACTATCTGGCTGTGAGATATAAAGGTTATCTATATCAACACCGATATTTCTTGCATAAACAGGATCAAGAGCATGCTCAGCATCGATAAATCCAGCGATACCACCACGCTTCTGAACTTCAGCTACAACATGAAGTGCAACTGTGGTCTTACCACTTGATTCAGGTCCATATATTTCAATGATACGACCTCTAGGCATACCACCGATTCCAAGAGCAATATCAAGGCTGAGAGAACCTGTTGGAACCGCCTCAACACTCATGTTGCTAGCACTGTCGCCAAGCTTCATAACTGAACCCTTACCAAACTGTTTTTCTATCTGTGCCAAGGCTGCATCCAGAGCCTTGAGTTTATCATCATTCTGCATAAAAATCTCCTTTCAAAAATTAACGAACAAACAAAGTTAGTATAGCATAATGGATATAAAAATGCTATTCTTACTTTATAGGTACAATATGATTTATGGGGGTGTTTTATATGTCAAATATAGGAATAATTGCTGAATATAATCCGTTTCATAATGGCCATAAATATTTGGTAAAGAATGCCGTCAAAGAGACTGGAGCAGACGGTGTTATAGCACTGATGAGCGGCAACTTTATACAACAGGGCGCACCTGCCATGGCCGATAAATACACCCGAGCTGAAGCAGCCGTTCGTGGCGGCGTCGACATAGTCTTCGAACTCCCTGTTATATATGCAACTGCCAGTGCCAGAGACTTTGCTAACGGAGCAGTTGCTATGCTCTCTTCGATGAAGAATGTGGAATATATAGCATTTGGCGTGGAAGATATGGAACAGAATATGTTCTTTGAAATAGCTGATATTTTAGCAAAGGAGCCAAAGGAGTATAAGTCATTATTAAACGAGTACCTGTCGAAAGGTAACTCCTATCCAGCAGCAAGTGAGAAAGCCATTAAGAAGATTCTAGGAAATAGTGTTGGTAGCGTAATTTCAAGACCTAACAATATCTTAGGAATCTCTTATCTTAGCGCACTTATAAAGCAAAAAAGCCATTTACAGCCTATCATGATTGAAAGATGCGACAGTGGCTATAACTCAGCCGAACTCACAGGCAACTACGCAAGTGCAACTGCAATAAGAAATGCAATCATGAATAACACCTCTATAAGACCGTATATTCCAAAGGTGTGCGTCAAGCCTTACGAGGAATACTTTTCAAAACCACTGGCCGATATTACCTGGCTTACACCTTTTATAGCATCGAGACTTATATATGACAGAAACCTCCCTCACGAGATTTCTGATCTGGAATCCGTTATGGATATGACTGAGGAAATCCTTAACAGACTAAGGAAGGCTCCTCTTCCTATAAAATATATAGAACTGGCGGACTTCCTAAAAACCAAGAACATCACCATGAGCCGAGTAAGCCGTATGCTTCTTCATATGGTTCTGGGAATAAAAACTGTAGATAGAGAACTCGCTTATAACAATGGATACTCCAAGTATATTAATCTACTTGCATTCAATGGAAGTAAATCTTCTATGCTGAAGAGCATTGCTGAAAACACAAGACTTTCAATGATAAACAAGAAGTCCAGTTATAAGCCTGAATCCGAACTGGGACAGCGAATGTGGGAAATGGATAAACTGGCAACAGACCTATATAACCAGCTTATCTACGACAACCTGAACATGCGACTTCACGGAGAACTCACCTGCTCAGTTCGTAAAGTAAACTAAAGCCTGCCAGCGGGGACGGTTCTCAGTGGCAGATAAAAAAAAGACCAACCATCGGTTGGTCTTTTCTTATATTAGTCATCTAAGAAATCATCATCATCATCGTAGTCATCATCATCGTAGTCGTCGTCATCGTAGTCATCATCGTCATCTACGCCTGCAGCTGGTGTCATAGGAGCCATAGCTGGTGTACCCATACCGATTCCCATACCATCATCGAAATCCATACCGTCATCACCATAGTTATCTCCATAGAGCGCAGCCTCTGGAGTACCATTTATAAGATTGATACTTGTCTCAACCTCTGAAAGGTTATTCTCCAGTGTGAATACACCCTGTTCAAGACTCTCAATAAGATTCTTGTAGTTCTCATTTTCAGCTTCAAGCTGAGCTTCCATAAACTGCTTGATGTTTGAAACCTTCTCTTTGGTGTACATCATAGCACCCATCCTTACCTCAGTAGCCTCTGTCTTAGCTTCAGTAAGGATTCTATCAGCTTCTTCTCTAGCAGTTTCCATAATCTCGTTAGCTCTTGCATTTGCAAGCTCAGTGATGTGGCTCTGCTCAACAAGACGATTTGCTTCATTAACAGACTCGGATATTATAGCATCTGAACGTGTTCTTGCAGAAGCGAGAATCGCTTCCTTGTTACGCATAATCTTCTTGCATCTTTCTATCTCACTAGGGAGTTTTAACTTCAGCTCGCTGAGCATACGCTCAAGCTCGTCTTTCGGTACAACAATCTTATTTGATGAAAGAGGCTGGAACTTACATCCCTCTACAAATGCCTCGATCTCATCGATCATTTCTTCAACACCCTTTTTACCCATTTTAAATATCCTCCTGTTAATAACTTATACTTTCGTTATATTTCACTCTTCTTCCAAAGCTTATCATAAAGCTTCTTCTCAACTGACTTTGGTACAAAGTCATGAAGCGACATACCATAACTTGCAAATTCCTTTGCCATACTTGAACTGACAAATGAATATTTAGGATCAGTTGGCATAAAGAGCGTTTCCATCTCTACTGCTACTGACCTGTTGCCCTGAGCCATCTTAAACTCAGATGCGAAGTCCGATTCTTCTCTAAGACCCCTTATAAGAATGTTAACATTATGCATTCTAGCGAAGTCAACCAGAAGCCCATCATAGGTCTCTACCACTACATTTGGGTAGTCGGAAATTACCTCATTTAACATATTAGCACGTTCATCTTGAGAAAACAACGGAGATTTTTTCGTTGAATTATTCAAGATACAAACGATAACTTTATCAAAAATCTGCGCTGATCTCGTTATAACATCTATATGTCCCAAAGTAACCGGATCAAAGCTACCTGGGTAAATAACTGTACTCATTATCTAGCCTTTCTCACATATGAAGATATGCTTATTTGTCTTGTAATTCTTAGTTTTGTAAATCTTGAATCGGGTATTCTCAAGAAAACTGAAATCTTCCTCAAGCTTCGACTCAACTATGATAGTATAATCCGGATTACGGAACTCCTTAGTATTAAGGATTTCCAAAACCTCCTTTTCAAATCCATGTCCATATGGTGGATCAAAGAAAAGGATATCAAAATCTATACGACTTAGTTTCCTGAGATAACTTATAACATCCGATCTTACCAGTTCTGCTTCATTCTCGAACTTAGTAAAATGGATATTCTGCTTGATCACTTCATAAGCATCCTTATTGTTCTCAACAAGAACTGTTCTCTCCGCGCCACGAGACAAAGCCTCAATTCCAACAGCGCCGCTTCCAGCAAATCCATCCAGAAATAAAGATCCCGGAACTTCCATCTGTATACAATTAAACAGAGTTTCCTTATACTTATCCGCTGTAGGTCTGGTATTATCACCCTCCAGAGTTTTAAGTGGAAGACTCCTTCTAGTACCCGCAATAACTCTCATAATAATCCAATATACCATATAATGTGTAATAGAACAACATTTTTATTCAAAAAGTACAAAACCTAGCGGTATAATTAGTCATCTGTACTAATCTGATTCTTTAGCCACTTGCCTGCATCGCTTAGATCATCATCTGACCAGCCAGATGTCTTTGAACATCCAGAGTCAATAAGTGCTGATGTTTCATTCTTATTACAAAGGCTCCAACCAGCATATGAAAGATTATATTCATCGATCATATCAAACCAGTCTTCAGCAGAATCATAATCTATTGCTCCATTTCCTGATGCATCACATATACTGAACTCTGAAATAAAAACGCAAAGTCCTTTATCATGAGCTGTCTTAACCTTGCTTCTGATATTATCTTTATGTGTTGCCGCATAGAAATGAGTTGTATAAGCTATATTATCCTGTCCTGTAATAGGATCATCCGCAGCCTGATCAACATCCTGAGACCATGTAGGTGTACCTACTATTATGATAGCATCCTTATCATTAGCTCTGATTACAGGAATGACTGTTTCAGCGTACTCCTTAATATCAGACCAGGTTGTGCTTCCATTTGGTTCGTTACATATCTCATATAATACATTATCGTAATCTGCATACTTTGCTGACATCTCATCAAAGAACACTACAGCCTCATCCTGATTGTCCTTTGGATTGGTATCATGAAGAATATGCCAGTCAATGATCACATACATTCCAAGTTCTGTAGCATACTCAACACCATCCTCAACAAGTCCCTTAAGCTTGGACTTATCACCGTCCTGGCAATAACCACCAGACTCTGATGTATACATAGCAAGTCTTATAACATTTGCACCCCACTCATCGCGAAGAGTCTGGAATGCTTCTTTATTAACATATTCAGGGAACCAGGCAAGACCATGAGTGCTTACACCCTTAAGCTGATACTGCTTACCATCCTTATCTACCACATCAGTTCCATCGATAGAAAGCTTACCATGATTCTCAAGAGGTGTACCTGATTCAGGCTCAATCTTCTCCTTCTTGGATTCAGCCTTCTCCTCAGCTGACTGAGTTGTAGGCTCTTCTTTAAGCTCTGTATATTCCTCGCCGCCAACATAAAGTGTCGCAGCCTTCTCTGCATCATTACTGCTCTTATACTTCACCTGAAGACCCATCTCTATATTACCACCCTTAGGGATAGTTCCATTATAATCAACCGCAGTAATTGTAAGATTATCGCCTGATATCTTATAATCACCATTCCAGTTGTCGCCTATCTCGCCACCCTTAAATCCTGCGATAACAACCTTCCAGTCTGAAACATCTTCCTTAGACTTATTATCAATCCTGATATTATACTGATAAACATACTTATCGCCGTCCTGCCAGTTACCAGCATCTTCTACCTTAACAGAACAAGCCAGCTTTTTTTCATCACTGTTTGTAGACGAAGCCTTCTCAGTGGTTTCTTCAGTATCATCCTCAGCTACCTCTTCTTCAGTTGCAGCCTCAGTTGTAGCCTGAGTAGTTGTCTCAACTGCCTTACTTCCAGCATCATCTTTGTTACCTAGCGTATACACGATAAATATCGCCATAGCGACAATGGGAACAGCCATAACACCAATAATGATTAGTAACGATTTTCTCTCTTTCAACTTAGTTCTCTCCTGTAGTATATTATTTAACCTCGAATTATATGATTTGCATACAGCTGAATCACGCAAGCAATTTTCTAAATATTTCGAGCAACCTTCTATAAACTGCATTATCGCTCGGCTAAAACTCGTAAAAATGCCTTTTATAAGAGATTCAGACCGAAGGTCAGTAGAAGGATGGCATTTTTACTCAGACAAAACCGCTCGCGATGCAGTTTATGAAGCTTGCTCTTTATATTTTACGAAAATTGTGCTATCGATTCATCTATATGCAAATCAATAATTCGAATCAAATATCATCTATGATGAGCGATAGATCCTGTGCTAGGCGAAGCATATCCGCATGCTTATAGATATCAGCGATACGGAAGTTCAGATCACCGCTCTGACGAATACCAAAGAAGTCTCCAGGGCCACGAAGGCGAAGGTCCTCTGATGCGATAAAGAATCCATCATTGGATTCCTCCAATACTTTAAGCCGCTCCATAGACTCTTCGGTTTTCTTTACATTTATAAAGATACAATAACTTTGTAGTGAGCCTCTGCCCACACGTCCCCTCAGCTGATGAAGCTGAGCCAGACCAAAGCGTTCTGCATTCTCTATCATCATTACGGTTGCATTTGGATTGTTGATACCAACCTCAATGACCGTAGTAGATACTAACACATCTATATCTCTTTTGACAAAGTTTTCTAATATTTCATGTTTTTCGGATTCCTTCATCTTTCCATGAAGGTAGGATACTCGCACTCCGGAGCCAAGTTTTTCTTGAAGATCCTCGCTGTAGTTAATAACATTTTCTGCGTCAACCGTTTCACTTTCCTCAACCATAGGACAGATAACATAGACCTGTTCACCCGCTCCCACACGTTCTCTTAAAAACTTATAGGCGGCAGGTCTGTAGTCCGTTCCTACAACACAGTTGTATATGCTCTTACGGTCTGCAGGCATATCCTTAATTACAGAAATATCCATATCCGCATATAGAATGATAGCCAAGGTTCTAGGAATAGGAGTTGCACTCATAATAAGAATGTTTGGCATGTCGCCCTTCTCTGCAAGCTTTTCTCTTTGCTTAACTCCAAAGCGATGCTGCTCATCTGTTATAACAAGCCCTAACTCTTTAAACTCCGTAGCATCCTGTATGATGGCATGGGTACCTATAACTATATCGCAGATGCCATCTTTAAGCTCCTGGTAAACTGTACGTTTATCTTTTGCTGTCATGGATCCAGTCAAAAGACGAACAGTAATCTTATATGGCTTCAGCATCTTGGAGATATCCTCATAATGCTGCATGGCAAGCACTTCAGTAGGCACCATAAGCGCACCCTGATAACCGGAAATGGCATTCATAAGCAGAGCTATTACTGCAACCACTGTCTTACCCGATCCAACATCTCCCTGAATAAGACGACTCATCATGTAGTCAGATTCAAGATCACGTGTTATATCCTCTACAGCCGCTTTCTGTCCTTCAGTTAAAGAGAACGGAAGTCCCGCGATAAATCCATCACGTTTCACTTTTGCCTCATCATTTATTTTATGATGATTGCTTTCTACTACCGTCTTTTCCTTAAGCTTTCTTACATTGATAAGAAACTCCAGGAATTCATCAAGGGCAATTCTTTTTATCGCATCTTTAAGCCCCTCTTCATCATCAGGGAAATGGATACGCATTATAGCCTCGCCGCGGCGCATAAGCCCATACTGTTCTATTATATCTTCCGGAAGATAATCATGCAGAGTCAGAACAGTATCACGCAGTTGTTCTATAGCTCTGGTAATAGAATTATTTGTTATACCACTCTTTAATGGATATATAGGACGAAGGGTACTGAGCATCTTCTGATAATTAAACTGAGTGAAGAACTCAGGCATCTCCATAACCCTCATAGGCCCTTTGATTTTTATAGTGCCATAGAAAATATATGATTCGCCCTTATGAAACTGGGATTTAAGATATGGTTTGTTGAACCAGACCATTCGGAGACTACCGGTGGAGTCTGACGCAGAAAGGGAGGTAATATTATATCTCCTGCCTCTTCTTTCTTCAACGTAGGATACCACCTTGCAAAAAACAGCAACCCTGTCTCCTTCACTAACTTCAGCGACAGAGACAGGCTCACTGTATTTCTTATAAGACCTTGGGTAATAGGTGATTAGGTCACCCACAGTGGAGATTCCGAGTCGTCCAAACTGCTGTGCTGTCTTCTCACCTATTCCTTTTATATTTTGTATATTATCTTCTAATCTCATGAAATCTACTCAACAGATAAGATATAGTAATAGATTGGCTGACCACCATAGCGAAGATCCACATCAAGATCCTCGTACTTTTCTGAAAGGAAACCAGCCAGTTCTTCAGCCTCTTCCTTAGTCACATCCTCGCCGTAATAGAGACTGATAAGTCCACTGTCCTCATCTACAAGAGTATCGATAAGATCCTTTGTAACATCAACAACTTCAGTACCAACAGCATCGATACCGTTATCCGAGATTCCCATAATGTTGTTCTTGCGAATCTCTTTACCTTCTATAGAAGTATCACGAACGGCAAATGTTATCTCACCGGTTTTTATTCCAAGAAGCGCTTCTTTCATACCCTCAAAGTTATCTTCTGGCTCCACTGCCTCATTGAAACTGAGCATAGCCGCAATACCCTGTGGGATAGAACTGCTTGTTACAACAAATATCTTCTTATCTTCAACTATATCTGCAGCCTGATTAGCCGCAAGTACAATATTTTTATTATTTGGAAGGATAAATACATTCTCAGCATTTACCTTTTCGATAGCCGATACAATATCATCTGTACTTGGATTCATAGTCTGACCACCGCGGATAACATAGTCTACACCTATCTCTTCAAAGATAGTTGATAGACCGTCACCAGCAGAAACCGCTACGAAGCCATATTTCTTTGGAGGCTCATTATTTACAACCTCTTCAAGTTCTGACTTAGCATCTTCATCTTTATCAGACTTTTCATATGGAATAGCAAATGATATTCTCTCGTTATGCTCTTCACGCATATTGTCAACCTTACAACGAGTAAGCTGACCATATTCAAGACCCTTCTCGAATGCCTGTCCAGGATGATTAGTATGAACATGAATCTTGAGCACCTCTTCGTCCGCAACGCATACAAGAGAATCACCAATAGATAAAAGAAACTCTTTAATCTTATCTATCTCTTTATCATCTAGCTCCTTCTCAAGAAGGACAATAAATTCTGTACAATAACCAAACTTTATATCAGCTGTAGAGATATCATCTCTGCTGCTTCCTTTTGCGCTAGGAATCTCTTCAAGAAGACCAGCACCTCTGGCAGGAGTAACTGTAGCTGCACCATCTTCTAAAATGGCTGGTTCGCCCTTAAGCGCCATAAGGAAACCACGCATGATCTCCATAAGTCCCTGTCCACCAGAATCAACAACACCAGCTTCCTTAAGAACAGGAAGGAGTTCAGGTGTACCAGCAAGTGCTTCATCACCTGCAATAACAATCTTTTCAAGATACTCTATGATATCATCCTCAGTTGAAAGAAGTTCTGAAGCTTTCTCAGCCATAGCTCTGGCAACTGTAAGGATTGTACCTTCTTTAGGTTTCATTACTGCCTTATATGCAGTTTCGGTTGCGTGAGCAAAAGCTGAAGCTATAACCTCAAGAGAAATCTCTTCCTTATCTTTTATATCACGACAGAAACCACGAAGCAGCTGCGAAAGGATTACACCAGAGTTACCTCTGGCACCTCTAAGTGAGCCTCCTGATATAGCCTTTGTAAGGCTGGCGATAGTTGGCTTATCAAGACTCTTAACCTCAGCAACTGCTGACATGATAGTAAGAGTCATGTTAGTTCCTGTATCTCCATCAGGTACAGGGAACACATTTAGCTCATTGATATATTCTTTCTTATTACTGATATTATTAGCACCGGAAATAAATACCTCTTTGACAAAATCCGCTTTAATATCCTTAACTAACATCAATTTTTTCCTCCAGACATACGAAGAATGAGTCTAGTCAATGACTCTGACACCTTCAACGTACACATTAATTTTATTCACCTTCATGTTGGTGTAATCTTCTACCTGATACTTTACTGTGCTTATCAGATTATCAACTACAGTTCTGATATTTACTCCATAAGCAACAATAATGTGGAAATTGATATCAAGTCCATCATCATCAAGCTTAACACTTACGCCACGACTCACATTATCTCCCTTAAGAAGCTTAGCAAGACCATCCTTTACGCTAAGGCTGGCCATTCCAACGATACCAAAGCAGTCAAGCGCAGCATGTCCTGCAAACTGAGCTATAACTTCGTTATCTATATATATATCACCATTTTCATTTTCCATAAGCTTAGACATATGAAACCTCCTCTCATATTATAAGGCCTTTCATCCAAATTCTAGGATGACACTTCTGTCATTATACAAAATATACCGATAATAATCAAATATAGATAATACACTATAGTATAGTAAGAAATCCCTGCAAGACGTAAAAAAGCCAGCCATACTTAAGTATGACTGGCTGCTTAGTTCATCTTAATCTTAAACTATGCACGCTCTACCTTACCTGATCTAAGGCACTTTGTACAAACATAGATAGTCTTAGGAGAACCATCGACCTTTGCCTTGACTCTCTTGATATTAGACTTCATAATTCTATTAGATCTTCTATGTGAGTGGCTCACATTGTTTCCAAAATGAACTGACTTATCGCAGTAAAAGCACTTAGCCATCCCTTGGCACCTCCTTTAACTAAGAAACTGAGGTCTAGATTTATTCTCTCCAGACTCGCAACATTTGGTAGTCTAACATATTTAATAACCTAATGCAAGTTATTTTTCTAATTTTTTTGCAACCACTACATATCTACCTTCATTAGTGTGATATGCACAGGTAGAAAGTGTAAGCAGCTTCTCTCCATATTCAGCAGATTCTTCAATCTTATATGGAGTTAAAGACTTAACCTTATCAACATAAGCATTAAATTCTGTCTCATCATCAGCATCAAAAAATTCATAATACTTAAATGAAGCGGAATCATTTTCATCTATCTGTGTTCTAAACGCTGCTATAACTTCATAAGTTCCATCTTCCATAAGAGTATTAAAATAGATGGTCTTATGTTCATTATAAAAGCTTTCACTCTCATACTGAAGCAACGCATGGAACATAGTTCCCGCCTTCATATTATGTCCATAGATAAGAGTATTATCTCTTCCCTTTAACGGATTAGATCCAGCCGCCGCAAAAAGTGTACCAGAAGAACTATAATCACCATAGAAATCCATATGCAGATACTTTTGTTCATCACTTGGAGTGTACATTACAGGATAATCAACATTTGTTCCTGGAATAGTAAGCCAGCCAACAAAGTCTTCATTCTTTGTATATACATCAGAAAACTTAGTCTGAACAAGATTTCCTTCAATCGTCTCGTAAGAGATATAATCATTATCCCTCTCCTTGCCAGTTTCAGGATCCTTAGAACCTTCTTCCTTAACAAGTTTCTTTATATCGTCAAATGAATTCTCCGCTTTTTTTATCTTATAGAAGTAAAAACCAAGATATGAACCTGAACCAAGGAATATAAGAATAAAGATAACAAGAAGCGTATTAAGAACAGCTGTTTTTTTCTTCCTCTTCTTCTGCTTCTGCTCAGCCTCTCTTTTTGCTTCAAGAGAACTTTTTTTCTTCATTATCTCCGCTCTGGAGATTCTCTTATCTAATTCATCAGCTTCATCATATCTATTTCTAGGCTTTTCTTCGTTAGGTTTTTCATAGCTTACACTTTGAGCACCGCTAGAAACAGAACTAGCCACTGGCTCAGCAGTCTTCGGAATATCGCCACGTCTAAGAACCGACTCAGGCTTTAGTACATCCGATATAGTTTCACGCTTTGGTGCCTCAGGAATATCATCCTCAAATTCAGGCTTAGCTGGCTTCTTAGTAGATGCACCTTTAAGTTTTATAGGAGACTTCTTAGAAGGTTCTTCATCCAGAGACTCCCATTTATCTTTCATCTTAGGAGCAGTTTCCTGTTTTACAGGTTCCGGCTTTACAGGCTCCGATTTAACAGGCTTTTCCTCCTCTGGATCATCAGGTACTATATCACGCTTAACCGGTTCAGATATCGGAATAGGTTCCGGATCAGGAGCAGACTTTGCCGCATTTGCAGATGCAGCAGGTGAATCAGACACTAAACTCGAAGCAGAAGTAACACTAGAATCCGAGGTGGTAGCGCTTGAATCCGAAGCAGGCGTAGATGAATCCGATGTATATCTACGTAGTATTTCTTCAATTTCTTCTGGATTATATGCCACTTTTTAATACCTCTTTGTTCCCCAAAGTTTAGCTTTCTTTAATGATAAATATTCACTGTAGGCATTTTCCAAAATCTGTTTCTCATTAGGAAACTTAAGCAAATGGTATGCCTCGTGATACTTATAATAACCAGAATCACAAAAATATTCTTCCTTCTGTGGCTTACTGTAAAAGCTTTCGCCCATCATAAGGAACCAATGAACATCCTTGCTTACAACATCGTTATAGGTAGAAAAAGTATAACTACTCTTACCTATATATTTTATAATCGTCGCATCCGCACCAGTCTCTTCCTTTACTTCACGAATTGCTGTCTCGCGATGTTCTTCACCTTCTTCAACAGTGCCCTTAGGAAGAACCCAGCCTTCGTAACGATTCTTATAATTCTTGTATAAAAGAAGTATCTTTCCTCGAAAGATAACCACACCTCCACAACTAATTGCTTCAACCAAGTGCAATCCCTCCTATCTTCTGGTGCGAAAATATGCAGTCAATTAACGGATGACCGCATTCACAATCGATTATACATCATAAAACTCTTATAAACAACCCGACGAACTTTGAAACTTTTGTGACAAAATATGGAAGGATCTATTCAGTCACGTTGCCGTAGTAAGCATCAAATACTTTTGATGCCACATAGGTTCCCGAAGTCTGATTAGTTGTGTAATCTTCTACTACTACACTTATAACAATATCCGGATTTTCTACATTTGAAAATCCAACAAACCAGGAATTACAGTTACCACTATTATCATACTCAGCAGTACCCGTCTTCCCCGCAACTGTATATGGCTTAGCACCAAGATACTGAGTAGCTGTACCATCTGTTACAACCTGCTGAAGCATAGGTATTATGTCCTGAGTAAGTTCTGGATCAATTACTGAACCATAAGACTTTGACTTATAGCGAGTCATCTGAACCCCATCCGCATTTTCTATAGCATCCACAAAGCTTGGTTTCATCATTACTCCGCCATTAGCTATTGCCTGCATGATGAGCGCGTTGTGCAGTGGTGTAATGAGTGTATCTCCCTGTCCGATCACAGTCTGTGGAATCTCAGAATAATTACTATCCGCTGTAAGTTTAAACTGAGATCTGGAATATTCACCATCATATGGAAGTTCTCCATTATATAGAAGCTGCTCAGCAAACTTATTTAGTTCGCCAATATTTATCTCATTACATCCTATATTTGCCACACTAGTGTTACAGCTATGAGCCAGCGTGCCTGCCAGATCAAGTTCACCATGAGCTGCACTGTTACTACATCTGATAGAAACGCTGTTAAAGATATCAGATCCGTAGCATACGTGGTAATAGTTCTCATAATCAGGATGTTCTTTGATATACTCCATTAGAGTTATAACCTTAAATGTTGAACCTGGCGCATAAAGACCCTGGGTAGCTCTATTAAGAAGAACAGTACTTGAGCTGCCTGCTTCACTATGCACATCCGCCCAAACGTTGTCGATATCATTTGGATCAAAAGTCGGATTTGAATACATGGCAAGTATTCTGCCTGTAGACGCCTCAAGCACAACAACTGCACCCTGTGCATCTCCAAGAGCATCAGCCGCAGCCTGCTGAAGATTTACGTCAAGAGACGTTACTATGGTATCTCCCGGATTCTTTTCCGAACCAATATCATGTCCCACTTTATCTACGATATTTACATGAGACCTCATCAGATTGAAACCTTCAGAAAGTTCAATTCCTGAACTACCATATCTGTCATATCCAACCGAATGAGCAAATAGACTACCATAAGGATAGTATCTGGTCTCCTTGCCATCCTCATCAATATTGGTTGTTGCAAGAACAGTTCCATCACTGGCGACGATATCACCACGGATTACATATTCATCAAAACTGTCCTGTCTCTTATTAGAAGTATTAGCCACAACCTGTTCAGTATCATCCTTCACCATAAAATAGATAAGATAACTGAACATTCCGATGAAGATCAGAACGAACATGTAGGTCATAAAAACCAGCGGTTTATTTTTTATTTGATTTTTCTTTACTCTTTCGCGTTCTTTCTCGAGAAATGCCTTCATTTCCGGAGACATTCGAGTTGCCCCCTCCTGAGACCTCTCTGTACGCGATTCTTTCTCTTTCTTTCTCAAAATCGTCAGCCTCTTTACTAACTAATATATATACATATTGCACTATGGCAAAACATATAAGTGTACTGAAAACGCTACTCATACCGTAGCTTATAAGTGGCAGTGTTACACCGGTAGACGGAATAAACTTTATGGCACCGCCAATATTTAGAAATACCTGGAGTATGTAGCATATAGCTATTCCAAAGGTAACGTACTTATAAAATGGCTGCTTACATTTCATTGCTATATTCTGCATCGCAATGAAACTGCTAAGATAAATAAGAATAAGCGCCAGACCAAATATAACTCCCAGCTCCTCGCATATAGCAGAGAATATAAAGTCACTCTCAGCAACCGGAATCAGATAAGGCATACCTTTACCAAGACCGGTTCCAGCAAAGCCTCCTGTACCTATAGCAAATAGAGATTCGCAAACCTGATATCCTTCTGTCTGCTGATAAGCAAATGGATCCTGCCAAGCATGAACTCTGACAACTATATGAGAGAATAATGTATCCTTAAACAACATATAACCAAGGGCACACGCTGCTACCATAAGGACTATTCCCAGTATAGGGAAGATTGGTCTTGAGGTTGCAAGATAGACCATGGAGAAATATACAACATAGAAAAGCATTACCGCTCCAAAGTCTTTTTCAATAACAAGCACCAGCATAAATGCCGCAGATATAGCAGCGTTTATAACCAGTTCTTTTAGAGTGGAAAGCTTTACAAGTGAGCTCGCCACAAAGAATATGAATATGATCTTTACAAACTCCATAGGCTGGAGTGATATAAAGCCAAGATTTATCCAGTTACGAGATCCGTTCACTTCTTTACCTATAACTGGAAGGAATACAGATAGTAGCAAAAAGATACCAAGTATTCCGAATAGAATATAATGATTCTTCAGATTCCTGAACTTTCCAAGGATAAATGGAATGAATATGGTTACCGCAAGTCCGATACTCGCCAGGATAAACTGTCTTACGGCAAGTTTAGGACTAAGTCTCAGTAGTACCGTGTATCCTATAAGCATTAGGAATGCAACGTTATTGGTCATAAGCTTTGAAGAGTTCTTATAAAACACTCTAAAAAGAACTATATAGAGTATAGCTATAAGAATTTCTACCAGATAATAAACAACGACTCTGGTATCATTCATATTTACGAAAAGCATAATATGACAGAGGAAATGGATCATAAAGATATAGAATATCTGCTTATTCAGATTATTATTCCTCTTCTCTCTGTCCTTAGCTGTAAAGTAGGTATAGCATTTGATGGTATATAATGCCATAAAGACCAGCACCAGATATTTAGATATGTTACATATAAGATTAGCCATGCCGTACTTATATACCTTTCTCAATGTGTCCCAGCGTATATCGCTTTTTATCTATATATTTTGGATGATCTTTTATTACATCGAAGACCTCATCCGGAGTCTCATCTGTAAAGCTTATAAATCTTCTAATATTATTCTTTACCATAAAATCCATATGATCATGCAGACTGAGAGGATAATCATTCAGAACAGCATTATACCCTAACCCCTGTCCATGAATCACATGAACCTTGTGTCCCTTTACATCTGTAAGGATTCCTTCAGTATCTCGAAGTCCTGCAGTAACCATAAGCGGAATCTTGCCATAACTGAGAGCAAAGCATTCAGCATCATACTCCACTTCACTCACTTCTTTAAGAGTAAGCTCCAAAGAAGACTCAAACCATATCTTTCCAGAGAATCCATAGGAATCTTCAAGAAGACTTCTTATCTCGCGAACCGCCAAATCATTATAAGCATATAAAGAATTTGCCAAGATAAAATCTTTATTCTTAAATAGCTTTACTGAAAAGGCCAGGTCATCGATGGATCTAATATATAGTCCATTTATTTCATCAAGATAATTCTTTACACCATCTGAATCTGACGACAGACCATCAAAAGTATCACGGATCCAGGCACCACCCCGATCAATATGCGGCAACCCCAGATATATTCGAACGTTAAAATGTTCCTTCTTAAATCCTCTTAGTTTATCAATAGAATTTTTAAGACTTTGAGTATCATAACCACCAAGTCCTGCATCCAAAATAATGATAGCATCACCTGAAATACAGGTAAGCTCCTGCGGATATTCTCTAAGGAAAACATCCAGCTGTTCCGGATAAGAAAAACCATACATCTGATGATTTTCGTGATAGTTTTTCTTTGAATCTCCCTCAAGAGAAATGGAATCTAAACTCTTCACTTTAGCCGAATCACGTTTAGCAGTTTCACACACTGCATTCTTCAGTGAATCTATGGCTCTTCTTCTCAGTTCGCTTATATCGCCAATCCTGACAAAGATATTATCACCTATCTCAACATCTAAATTCGTAAGATCAAAGACCGTATTTCCAAGACCTGCAACCTTAGATCTTATTGTCGCTTCATCAACAGGTCTGTTGGTTGCTTCTCCAACCATAGGTCCTTCTTCTGTAACAGAGGTATCTTTACATTTAAAGGTTATACTCAGGTTCTCGCCACTTACAGCTTTAACCTTACCGCTAATATCTATCTTTCTGTCATCAGCCAGAAGTTTTTCATAATAATCCACCAAAACCTTAGATCTAGTACGATATATATTGGTTCCCTTAGATATCCTCTTGGTTTCTGGTGCATTAAGGGTTACAAACTCACCTTCCTTTACCGAAACATTAGAGGTTATGGATATAGGTTCCGTAACATCTATAAGAAGTTCATCCTGTTTATCCAGATTCTTCTCAGCCTTAAAACTGATTGCTCCACCTGAAACCTTACTTACAGATCCAAGCTTAACTCCTCGTCTTCCTGGCATACTGCTGTCGATAAGCTGACTATCCCACTGTTCCTCAGTTCTTTCAGGCGTTCTATTCATATAACCAGAAGAAAAGCCACCTCGATTAAATATATCAAGAAGTCTGGAATTAAAGTAATCTACTCTCTCAGGACTAAATCTTCCATCTATATATTCATCAACAAGAGTACGATATGCTTCAACGGTCGCCGCAGTATAGTACTCATTCTTCATTCGTCCTTCTATCTTGAGACTGTCTATTCCAGCATCAACCATATCAGGAATATACTCCAAAGAGCATAAGTCTCTCATGGACATGAGATACTCGCCATTATACTTCTGTCTGCATGGCTGAGCACAGCGACCACGATTTCCACTTCTTCCACCCATCATAGAGCTCATAAGGCATCGCCCACTGTAGCAAAGGCACATAGCACCATGTACGAAAGCTTCAACCTCTACTCCCGCCTCTTTAATACAGGCAATCTCACGAATATTCATTTCTCGTGCAGCAACAACACGGGACGC
Source organism: Lachnospiraceae bacterium AC2031 (assembly GCA_000687975.1). GTDB lineage: Bacteria > Bacillota > Clostridia > Lachnospirales > Lachnospiraceae > Eubacterium_Q. The sequence goes on from JIAB01000001.1 coordinate 412,710, forward strand.
TCCCATATTCTTTGCTAAGCAAGCCCCCTCAGGAGTCAGTATATTCATCTGGGTGCTTGTATGTATCTCCAGACCTGGAAGTGTTTCACGCACGAGCCTCATTATGCCAAAATCTTGAATCAATACAGCATCTAAACCAGCCTCATAAAGAGGAACTAGCATATCATAAACACGTGACACTTCATCATTCTTTATAAGTGTATTACATGTAAGATAAATCTTCACACCATAAAGATGAGCAAGATCTATTGCTTCTATTAGTTCCTCAGAACTAAAATTATCAGCATAGGCTCTTGCCCCAAAAGAATTCCCCGCTAGATAACAGGCATCCGCACCAGCTGCTATAGCAGCCTTAAGGGATGACATATTACCACACGGGGCTAAGATTTCAGGTCTACTCATCATATTATTAATCACTTCTTATCTCTCTCTGCTTCAAGCTGTACCAACTTCTTTTGCAGAGCATTTACCTGCTCCTTATATTCTTCAACCAGTTTCAACGCAGCCTCATGTTTTATCTGAGACTCAATAACTTCATGTCTAAGCTCGTAAAGCTGCTGTTCTTTATCTGAATTATCTCCCGCAGTTTCATCAGCCTTAGCCTTAGCCTTAAAATAGTCATCAGCAATATTTAGCGCAAGAAGAACACCCTGATACTCTATATTCATTCTACGGTATTCCTCAGATGTCTTACACTCTGCTATCTTACCATTAATATATGTTGCGATATTCTGAAGATACTCTTCACCTTCAAAACCGCTAAGTGTATAAACCTTATTATTTATTACTACAGGAATATCTATCTTCTTCTGTCCCATAATGCACCTCTTTAACTTAGTAAGTAATCAAGTTTCAAATGTTTATATGCCTTTTCAGTAACCACGCGTCCTCTTGGTGTGCGGTTGATCAGTCCATTCTTTATCAGATATGGTTCATATACATCTTCAATCGTTCCTGAATCCTCACCAATAGCTGCCGCAAGAACATCAAGACCAACTGGGCCACCGCCAAAGTTATTGATGATCGTAAGAAGAATATTTCTATCTGTATCATCAAGACCAAAGCTATCTACATCCAGCTTATCAAGAGCACTTTTAGCGACATTATAATCAATTTTACCTTGATGTTCAACCTCAGCAAAATCCCTGACTCTCTTCAAGAGTCTGTTAGCCAAACGTGGTGTTCCCCTGGATCTCTTTGCAATCTCAAGAGCCCCCTCATCATCAACCTCAATCCCAAGAACCTTAGCTGATCTGATAACAATACTCATAAGATCAACTACAGAATAAAGATCAAGGCGGTTCACTACACCAAATCTATCGCGAAGTGGTGCCGAAAGCATACCAGCTCTTGTAGTCGCTCCAATAAGTGTAAATTTAGGAAGTTCAAGTCTTATTGACTTTGACTGTTCTCCCTTTCCGATAATTATATCTATAACAAAGTCCTCCATAGCTGGATACAGGACTTCTTCAACCTGTTTACTAAGTCTATGAATCTCATCAATGAAAAGAACATCATTAGGAGAAAGCTGACTTAGTATTGCAGCAAGTTCACCTGGTTTTTCTATCGCAGGACCAGATGTTATCTTGATATTCACTCCCATCTCCTCTGCAACTATAGTTGCAAGTGTTGTCTTTCCAAGACCTGGAGGACCATATAAAAGAACATGATCCAGTGGTTCTTTACGTTTTTTAGCCGCTTCTATAAAAACCTGAAGATTCTTCTTAACCTTGTCCTGACCAATATACTCATTCAGAGAACGAGGACGCAGGCTTCTTTCCAGAGTTTCCTCTTCAAGCTTTGATTCAGTTGTAATAATACTATCTCTCATACATAAGAACCTATATAAACTTAAGTGCCGCTACAATAAGCTGTTCTGTTGTCATTCCATCAGCACCTTCAACTTTTCTGATAGCCTTTAGAGCTGCTGTATTGGAATAACCAAGTGAGCAAAGAGCCTCTGCTGCATCAGATACATTTGATGCCGTCGCATCACCGTCTGCATCAGCAGATACTGTCTCAAATATTGTTCCTTCAAGACTAAGCTTATCGCGCAACTCAAGTATAACCTTCTGAGCTGTTTTGGGGCCAATTCCATTTGCCTTGCTTATTGTCTTATAATCATTAGACATTATGGCAGCTGCAAGATTATCCGGACCAAGTTCATCAAGTATGGAAAGCGCTCCTTTAGGGCCTACACCATTAACGGATATAAGTTGTTTAAAAAGCACTTTCTCGTGAGGACTAAGGAAACCAAATAGTCTGATATCGTCCTCTTTAACTTCCATATATGTAATGATCTTCACGTCACTGTTTATAGCAGGAAGTCTGCGGATCATATCCGAATATGTTAATATCTCGTATCCTATCCCGCCAGATTCCACAACTACGCTTCCAGTAGTAACCTCTCTCAGGATGCCATTAATATAAGCAATCATAATATACCCCTAAAATGAAAGAGTGCTACAATGTACCTTGCAGCACTCATCATATTATCATATGAATCTTTATCGATTTACAGGAACTCGAAGTCGTCTGACTCTTCTTCACCATCACCAATCATAACCTTGTTAGGTTTTCTAGCTTCCTCAATCTCACCTACGAATACGTCATCACCGTCTCCGCCGAAGATATCATCGGAACTATCCTGCTGGAAGAACTTTGAAGTAGCTGATTCATCTTCCTTCTTCTCAGCTTCGTCATCCTTCTTTGAAGATGTCATCTTAATCTTGCCGTTTGAAGAACTTGAAGTATCTTCGAATACATCCTCAAAAGGATCTTCAACCTTAGTCTCAGTCTTTACTTCTTCTTTCTTCTCTTCCTTAGCTGGCTCAGCCTTAGCAGAATCGTCAGAACCTGACTTTTCCATCTCGTACTTAAGCATGTTAAGTTCTTTTACTAAAGCTTCTTTCTCATCTCTTAATTTCTTATTTTCTGTAAAGAGCTCATCATACGCTCTATATACAGTATCAACATACTGATCTACGTCAGTCTTCTTATAACCAAAAAGTCCTTTGCCAAAATTATGTGACCTAATGTCTGTAGGTTGCATCATAGCCGTATCACCCTCCAATAAATAATGTACCATGTCCGTCATAGAACGCACATATTGATTATAACATATTTTATGTTACTTTCAACACTTAATTTCACTTACGTTCCCACATTTTTTTGTTGAAAAATACAAGGTTTTTTTCACTTCTTTGTGCTTCTCATTATAGCACAAATCATATAAGAAATGTAGTCATAAATTAAAGGTTTATATCCAAGAAAACTATCATCCAGCATGATGAACCCTGATTTATCTCGAGCATTTTCCTTATAGAGAGGACATTTGCCTTCGTAGCCCTTAAATACAGGAACAAAATATCCTTCTTTAACCTCAAAACCATCGGATTCTTTAGTACCATAGTAATACCTGAGGGAACCAACAAATATAGGCAACCTAACACTGATAGTATCCTCTTCCGCGTTAACACTGCAGCCATCTATACTTGTGAATATAGGTTTTATAAGAGGATTCTCAAGTCTAGCCTCCACTTCAAAGATTAGACTTTCATTCTGATTTATCACATGATACTTTATATCAGTAAAATGGCCTTTCGAGATTCCATCTATACCTAGAACCGCACCAAGAAACAGCATTCCTTCCATATCATCACGATTATGACGTAGAACTAACTCTCTGTTTTTTTCATTCTTTAATGACAGGTATTCTAAATATACATCGATCAGCTGACCACCATTATACATATCAACACGGTCTATACCCAGATATTTTTCGATGGTCTTCTGCTTTATATTAGGTAATCCCAACGCATACTTATATGGTTTAATACACTTCATTAGATCAAACGAAACTATATCAGTAAAGCAATTCTTTATATCAATACCTAGCTTTCGTTTTATCATCTGTATTCTTTTTGTTATATAAGGGATATCAAAACGGTCACCATTAAATTCGATCAACACATCATAATCCCTTATCATTTCACCGAAAGTTTCTATCATCTCCGGCTCTGATTTACCATCATCATTGAAGAGCTGGATTATCTGCCACTCTCCATCAACATATACATTCAGTCCAATGATATAAGTAAAGGAATAATTCGGCGAAAGACCTGTAGTCTCTATATCAAACATACAGACACGCTTTCCCTCAAAAAACTTAGGTACCAGGTCAAAGTCCTTTACTCTGTCATGTGGAATTTTCTCAACAATTTTTTCCATACCGCCATTATAACACAAAATCAATTCACTTTCAGGCCTTGTTCGGACTCGAATGACCCACCGGGTCATTCTCTCACTTCATTTGAAGTGAGGTCCTCACGTTCGATTCCTCGCCAGTCCAACAAAAAAAGTCGCACAAGCGACTTTTTTGTTGGAGCAGGCGGGAATCGAACCCGCGTCCGAAAGCTCTTCCATTACAGTATCTCCCATCACAGTAAGTGTTTTGACATTCCCTCCACCATACGTCCACTCACAGACTTACGACTTCAGTAGCTTGTAATTCTTCCCGAGCCTACAAGCTTCGGCAAGGAAGTGCTCCGTCAGTTCGATACCAGACTCTCACGCAACGGACGACGCGAGGCTGATAGCTGCCATTAGGCAGCGAGTGCTAATTTATTATCAGCGTTTATATTTATAGATGTTTTTACGAGGTCACCCACCTCGGATGGCTGCCATAATTTCTAAACCCCCGTCGAAACCAGTACTACCCCTGGTTTATAAAGATGATCTAGATGATAGCATCTAACGTTATTTACTCTGCATCAGTATCAGAAGCAGCGTCTGTTACTGTAGCACTGTTGAGCTGATCCATAAGGTCCTGCAGCTTCTGACTAGCTTCGATCTCGCTGTAGTCCTTACTCCATTTCTCATCAAACCATGCAGAATACTCTGATGAAGCGATGGTTCTATGAAGCTCTGCTTGTTTCTTCTGATAGTTATATATTCCTTTTCCAAGAGGAATACCAATAACAGCTCCGATTCCAAGGGATACAACAAGAACACCTGCAAGTTTCTTAATCTTATTGATCTTTATGGTTTTTTTACGGTTCTTTTTTTCCTCTTTGTACTTATCTACTTTTTCCTGACTCATAACTATTTCCTCTAATATGATTTTGGTAAAATCACTAGGTTTATATTAATGAAATCCACCTAGAGACCACGAATTATAATAACCCATATGGAGCAAGAAAACAAGAGTATTTTTAAGCATAGACCCCTGTCTTAGTTCTTAAGATTTACCTTAAAATCTCTTCTTGCCTCTCTCTCCTGATCCTTCTTAGCAAGATCATGTCTCTTGTCATAGAGTTTCTTTCCTCTGGCAAGTCCTATCTCAACTTTAACAAGACTCCCATTAAAGTAAACCTTTAAAGGAACGATGGTAACACCTTTATCCTTTGTACGACCAAGAAGCTTATTAATCTCATACTTGTGCAGAAGCAGTTTTCTCTTACGAAGAGGATCCTTGTTGAAGATATTTCCTTTCTCATAAGGATTGATATGCATCTTATTTATGTAAACCTGTGCATTATCTATAGTAACATATGCTTCTTTGATACTGCAGTTTCCCTGTCTAAGGGACTTAACTTCTGTACCAGCAAGTTCAATGCCTGCTTCAAAGGTTTCATCTATAAAATAATCATGATACGCTTTCTTATTATTCGCAATGAGTCTGGTGCCTTTTTCCTTAGCCATATCTCCTCCTAAACGAATTCAAAATCTATTACCCGGTCAATCTTATCACACCGAATAAGCTTTACGTGACAAGGATCACCGAGTTTCAACACCTTGCCAGTAGTCTTTCCAACCATTTCAAAACGTTCTTCATAGTAGGTGTAATAATCATCTGTTAAATCAGCCACTCTTACAGCCCCCTCAACCGTGTTAGGAAGCTCAACAAAGATATTCTGATTAGTAAATCCTGAAATAACTCCTTCGAATATTTCGCCAATATGCTCTGACATATATTCAATCTGCTTAAGCTTCACTACATCACGCTCAGCATCCACAGCACGACGCTCCTTCATGGAATTATCCTCAGAAACCTTTGGAAGCAGCTTTGCATAATGCTTAATCCTGCCACCAGTCAGTTCGCCACGGAGATTCTCCTTAATGATCCTGTGAATCTGAAGATCTGGATATCTTCTTATCGGAGAAGTAAAATGGCAATAATACTTGCACGCAAGTCCGAAGTGACCTACGCACTCCGTTGAATATCTTGCCTGCTGCATAGAGCGCAGGGTCATCTTTGTAAGTAGTGCCTCATATGGTTCACCCTTTATTGAATCAAGCAGCTTCTGATACTCCTTTGGATGAATGTTATCACGACTCACCTTGAAGTACTTTTTAAAACTCTTCATAGCCTCTCTCAGAACATCCACTTTTTCTGGGAGCGGAGTTTCGTGAATTCTATATTCAAATGGAATGTCTGCCCAGAAATATTCTTCGGCAACAGTCTCATTTGCCATGAGCATGAAGTCTTCTATTATCTTGGTTGCACAGTTTCTGTCATAAGGATGTATATCAACTGGTACACCTTCCTCATTTACTATAATTTTAGTCTCAGCCACATCAAAGTCGATAGAACCACGCTTTTCTCTAGATGTTCTTATAATCTCTGAAAGCTGGAGCATGAGACGGAACATAGGAACAAGATAGTCATAACGTTTCATTAACGCATCATATCCACGAGATGGATCATCTTCTACAAGTTCTGGATGAATCTCCTCACCTGTAAGAATAGTTGCCACATCAGTATAGTTCATACGTTCATTGACATTTATCAAGCCTTCTACTATCTCATGATTAACAACCTTACCACTCTCGTCTATATCCATGATACAGGACAAAGTTAAACGATCCACATCATGATTCAGCGAACAAATTCCGTTCGACAGTTTATGTGGAAGCATTGGGATAACGCTATCCACAAGATAATTACTGGTACCACGCTTAAGCGCTTCTTTATCCAGAGGTGATCCCTCACGGACATAATTTGATACATCTGCTATATGAACACCTAAGTGGTAGATTCCATCTTTATAAGATAAAGATATAGCATCATCCAGATCCTTAGCATCCTCTCCGTCTATGGTAACGGTATCTAGGTCACGAAAATCACGTCTACCCACCTTTTCTTCTTCAGATACTTCATCTGGAATAACATTTAGCTGATTCTCTACATCATCCGGAAATTCAACTGGAATTCCGTAAGCTCTTACAACCTGAAGGATATCAGTCTTTGGATCATCCACGTGTCCCAGCACTTCAGTAATATGACCTGTAGGTGATTTCTTCTCATCACCAAAGTCCTCAAGCTCAACTATAACAACACTGCCTGTAACAGCATTTGACGCACTATGCTTAGGTATATAAATGTCATCAGCAATCTTCTTATTGTTAGGAATAACAAAGCCATACCCATCACACTGCTGATAAACACCAAGCAGCTCAGACGTATTTCTGGAAAGAATCCTAACTACACGAGCTTCTTTTCTAGGGCCTCTGGCACCTTTATTAATACTGATCAGTACTTTGTCACCATGAAAAGCATTTATAGAATCCTTTGCAGACACAAAGAAATCCTCGTCATATCCTTCGACTGTTACAAAGCCAAAGCCACGGCGGGTACTGCTGTAGATTCCCGTAAGCATATCCTTTGGTGGAAGCATATAACGATTATTCTTGGTCTTTATAAGCTTTACATCATCACAAAGCTTATTAAGAAAAGTAAGGAAGGCTTCCTTCTTTTCTTCATCGTCCACCTCAAACATATAACAGAGCTCCTTAAACTTAAGAGGTCTGTAATCGTTCTTCGACATCAGTTCCTTAAAGGACTCATATATTTCATTTTCTTTTTCTGTATATTCCATATCTATTCTTCTCATCTAAAAAAATAAGGTGCTTACCTTGATAGTAAGCACCCTCTTTACGTCATAAACCAGTTGCAGCTTATACCCACTTAGAACTAAGTAATGCTGCGATAATGATAAATAAAGCTCCAAGAATTGCTGTTGCTCTCTGAATACGAGCCTCTCTTGAATGCTTCTTATTCTTTCCCCAGTAAGTATCAACAGCTCCTGTAAAAGAACCTGTAAAGCCGTTTTCCTTACCTTCCTGGCTAAGAACTATAATTGCAAGTGCTACTGCAATAACTATTAATGCTATAGTAAGCGCGATTTTCATTAGTTTATCCTCCAAAAAATCATACCTAGTGATAATAACATAGTAGCTTTCATTATGCAAGTAGCTTTTTTATGAATTTTTAATCAACAAAATGTGATCAAAAACTTATTTATTTTTAAGGATATCTCTGATTTCTGTAAGAAGTACTTCTTCCTTTGTTGGCTCTGGATCCTTCTCCTCTTCTTCCTCTTCCTTCTTGCGAAGATTCACAAGCTTATTCATACCCTTGAGCATAAGGAAAAGAATAAGTGCAACGATAAGGAAATTAACAACTGCAGAAACAAAATCGCCCCAAAGAATAGCATTTCCCTCTGGTCCAGGAAGAGGAATCTTTCCACCAAACTCTGTTCCGCCAAAGATGCTGATAACAGGTGTAATGAAGTCATCTGTAAATGCAGTTACGATAGCTGTAAATGCACCACCGATGATAACACCGATTGCCATGTCCATTACATTTCCCTTAAGGGCAAACTCTTTGAACTCTTCTAGAAATTTCTTCATACTAAAACCTTCCCTTCTATATTGGATTTTGTGAATTTTTGTGCTTTCACACAACACAGTAAGTATAGCAACTCACTTGGTAAAATGCAATAATTGATTGTTACTCTATCCATGTGTGCGGTATAATTATTTATAGAATATCTACATGATAAGACATATCAAAACAGCTAGATCAGAGGTGACTAAATGATAAAAACATATTTCAAAAAAGCATGTATTATAGCCATGTGCATCAGTCTTCTTTTATCATCTACTTCTATAGTTCACGCCAAGGAAACAGGATGGGAAGAAAAGGATGGACGTTGGTATTACTACTACGCTGACGGGACTACTCCAGTTGGTGAGGTCACAATAGACGGAACCGGATATATATTTACAGCAGAAGGCTACGTTCTCGATAAGAATGAAACACTGGATCTAATTGACAGTGCCCAGAGTGGTTACGGAGTTAAGCCAATCGGCGACTATGAACCATCTCCTGAAATTTTCCAAAAGATAGAATCTGAACTTAGCTCCATATACGGTACCGGAGCCGACGTTGGTTTTATGCTGATAGATCCTATACTGAAGAAGGGACTAACCAGTAATGCTGATACTGAGTTCTTCTCCGCCAGTTCAATAAAAGGAATATATGTTGCAGGTCTGGTTTACTCTAACCCTTCAGTCCTTACAACAGACTATAATACAATTAACAGTATTATTACTTACTCTGACAATGATGCGTATTCCAGTCTCTTTAACAAATATGGCAATGCATCTCACATTTCCTGGTTCGAAATGAGTCACGTTGATACTTCCCATGGATCCTGGAGCTATACGAACTACAGTTCCCGAATGCTTGCCAAACTATGGACATCAAACATGTTCTACTTCTACACCGACAGCACCGGTTACCAGCTCGGTCAGATGTATCAGAACCCAAATGCTTCAGCCATTCATGCTACTCTGGGAGGAACCTATAAAACCCAGACAAAAGCCGGCTGGGTAAACGAGCCGCCAAGATATATATCAACTACAGATGGAGGCATCGTTTATAAGGGAAATGGAAATCACCCGATTATCATGACAATAAACTCCAACTACCCATGTAATCAAGACATTCTTAACGGACTGGTCAGCGCCCTGAACGAAGCCAGCGATGAAATAATGAATCAGGGGCTTTCTCTTAGAGAATCAGAAAAATCAGAAGATACAGAAAACTCTTTGGACACAGACGAAACTGTTCCAGATCAAAAAGATGAAACAACACCAGCCGCACCAGTATACACATGGAAATGCAATTCCACCGGATGGTGGCTGGAAGCAGCTGATGGTTCCTACCCACACTCTACGTGGATGAAAATGGATGGCTACTGGTACTACTTTGGTGAGGACGGATACATGGCTTCGAACGAGTGGATTGATGGATACTATTTGTCAATAAATGGAGCTTGGGACTATGAACCAACAGGTTCATGGGGACTAAATTCAAAAGGCTGGTACTACATGGACACCAGCGGATGGTATCCAAAGGATGAATGGTCAAAAATCAATGGTACATGGTACTACTTCAACTCATCAGGTTACCTTACCATTACCTGGCCATACTAAAACTTTATAAAAATTCATATATTATTCCCAACATAAAAGGCGTGTCACTTAGTTAGTGACACGCCTTATTATCTGCCAGGGAGAACCGTCCCCGCCGGCCTTTTTTAGTAGTTAACGATCTTACCGAAGTCAGCCTTGAGTGAAGCTCCACCAACAAGACCACCATCGATATCAGGCTGTGCAAAGAGCTCAGCTGCGTTACCAGCGTTAACTGATCCACCGTACTGAATACGTACAGCATCAGCTGTAGCTGCATCATAGATCTCAGCGATGCAATCTCTGATTCCCTTACATACTTCCTGAGCCTGCTCAGTTGTAGCAGTCTTACCAGTACCGATAGCCCAGATTGGCTCGTAAGCGATAACCATGTTCTTTACATCATCAGCTGCAACGCCCTGAAGGTCTGACTTAATCTGAAGTCTGATCCAATCCATTGTTACGCCCATCTCTCTCTGCTCTAAGCTCTCGCCACAGCAAAGGATTGGTGTAAGACCAGCTTCGATAGCCTTCTTAACCTTCTTATTAAGTGTGCAGTCACACTCCTTGAAGTAATCTCTTCTCTCTGAGTGACCGATGATGACATACTTAACGCCTGCATCTACAAGCATCTCTGCTGAAATCTCACCTGTGTAAGCACCCTTATCTTCGAAGTACATATTCTCAGCACCAACTTCTACGTTAGTACCCTTTACAGCCTCAACAACAGGAACGATGTCGATAGCTGGAACACAGTAAACTACATCTACTGCATCATTTACTACAAGGTCCTTCAGCTCTGCAACAAGTGCTACAGCCTGTGAAGGAGTCATATTCATCTTCCAGTTTCCTGCAATAATCTTCTTTCTTGCCATTTTAATTTTCTCCTTATTTATCGTTAGCTGCTGCTACACCAGGAAGCTCCTTACCCTCAAGGAACTCAAGTGAAGCACCACCACCAGTTGAGATGTGGCTCATCTTGTCGCCAAATCCAAGCTGGTTACAAGCTGCTGCTGAATCACCACCACCGATGATTGTTGTAGCATCTGTCTCAGCAAGCGCCTGAGCAACTGCGATAGTACCTGCTGCAAGTGTTGGGTTCTCGAATACACCCATAGGTCCGTTCCAAACAACTGTCTTAGCTGTCTTAGCAGCATCAGCGAAGAGAGCTCTTGTCTTCTCACCGATATCAAGACCTTCCTTATCAGCTGGGATAGAATCTGAAGCAACTGTCTGTACATCGATTGGTCCATCGATTGGATCAGGGAAACCATCTGCAACTACTGTATCTACAGGAAGAAGAAGCTTCTTGCCAAGGGAGTCAGCCTTTGCAAGCATCTCCTTACAATAATCAATCTTGCTATCATCAACAAGTGACTTTCCAACTTCCTTACCCTGTGCCTTGAGGAATGTATAAGCCATACCACCACCGATGATGAGAGTATCGCACTTCTCAAGAAGGTTTGAGATAACATTTAACTTATCAGCAACCTTAGCACCACCAAGGATTGCAACGAAAGGACGAACTGGGTTCTCTACTGCATTACCAAGGAAGTCAATCTCCTTCTGCATAAGATAACCAACAACTGCTGTATCAACATACTCTGTAACACCAACATTTGAGCAGTGAGCTCTGTGAGCTGTACCAAATGCATCGTTAACGAATACGTCTGCAAGTGAAGCAAGATCCTTTGAGAATGCCTCACCATTCTTTGTCTCTTCTGCACGGAATCTTGTGTTCTCAAGAAGGATTACATCGCCATCGTTCATAGCATTTACAGCCTCAACAACGTTTGGTCCAACTACTTCTGGATTTGGTACGAACTTAACTTCCTGTCCAAGAAGCTCTGAAAGACGTACTGCTACAGGAGCAAGTGTCTTTGTCTGCTTATCCTCTTCTGTCTTAACCTTTCCAAGGTGTGAGCAAAGAATGATCTTACCACCATCAGCGATAAGCTTCTTGATTGTTGGAAGAGCAGCTACAAGTCTGTTCTCATCTGTGATCTTTCCATCCTTAAGTGGAACGTTGAAGTCACATCTTACAAGGACACGCTGTCCCTTTACATTAATATCGTCAACTGATTTCTTATTGAGTGACATTTTATTACCTCCATATATTTTTTTGTAAATGAGTCAATTTGACTCATAAAAAATAGGTTCGGCAGAAATGCCGAACCTATAAATCTTCATGTTCTTTCACAGTGGTAACCTGTAATGCATTCGGAAAATTCGCACTTCGTGCTCTACCGTCTGCTTCGCAGACATTTTCCTCATGTCATTTCAGATTATAAGGCACCCTTGTGAATGTAACCTTTATTAAGCAAGCTCAGCGAAGTACTTAATTGTTCTAACCATCTGTGATGTGTAAGAATTCTCATTGTCATACCATGATACTACCTGTACCTCATAGAGGTCATCAGCAATCTTAGATACCATAGTCTGTGTAGCATCGAAGAGTGAACCGAACTTCATACCGATAACGTCTGAAGAAACGATAGGATCCTCGTTGTAACCGAAGCTCTCGCTTGCAGCAGCCTTCATTGCAGCATTGATGCCATCAACTGTTACGTCAGCGCCCTTAACTACAGCTGTAAGGATTGTTGTAGAACCTGTTGGAACAGGAACTCTCTGAGCTGATCCGATAAGCTTTCCGTTAAGCTCTGGGATAACAAGTCCGATAGCCTTTGCAGCACCTGTTGAGTTAGGTACGATGTTAGCTGCACCAGCTCTTGCTCTTCTAAGGTCACCCTTTCTGTGTGGTCCATCAAGGATCATCTGGTCACCTGTGTAAGCATGAATTGTGCTCATGATACCGCTCTGGATTGGTGCATAATCGTTAAGTGCCTTAGCCATAGGTGCAAGACAGTTTGTTGTACATGATGCAGCAGAGATGATCTGATCATCAGCTGTAAGTGTGTCATTGTTAACTGAGAAAACGATAGTCTTAAGATCGTTTCCAGCAGGAGCTGAAATAACAACCTTCTTAGCACCAGCGTTGATGTGTGCCATTGACTTATCCTTTGAGCAGTAGAAACCTGTACACTCAAGTACTACGTCTACACCGATTTCTCCCCATGGAAGCTCGTTTGCGTCAGCCTTAGCATAGATCTGAAGTGTCTTGCCATCTACAGTGATTGTGTTAGCCTCATCATCAGCTGTAACTGTATGAAGATTCTCACCAACCTTACCACAGTATCCACCCTGTGCTGTATCATACTTCAGAAGATGAGCAAGCATTGAAGGCTTTGTAAGATCGTTGATAGCAACTACCTCATATCCCTCAGCACCAAACATCTGTCTGAATGCAAGACGACCGATACGTCCAAATCCATTAATCGCTACTTTTACTGCCATTTTGTAAATCCTCCTAAGAAAATATATTGATGAATGCCGTTGACAACCGGCTAAACATTCTGCCCATATATAATAACTTTTTTGTTTTCTTTTTTCAAGCACGGATTTGCCATTTTACCTTAAAATATAGTTACTATTTTCTTATTTTTATTGTTTATTATGCCTTTGGTTTTCCGTAAATAATTTATGTCAACGAAAAACTCAACTTAATAAATACCACTATAGTAGAAAATTGAAACTTATGATAAAATAGACTTTTGTTAGAAGCAACTAACATAATGACACATTAGGAAGGTTTGATCAGGTTACAATATATGAACAACTTTAATAATATCCCAGATTACCATCTGCACTCTGAATTTTCAGCAGATTGTGAAACCAATATTAATGAAATAATAGATAAAGCAAAGTCCTTAGGAATGAATTCCGTATGCTTCACAGACCATAACGATCTTGATTTTCCAGATACGCCGGACAAACTCATTTTCGACCTGAAGTTCAATGAATATCTAAACACACTCTCCAGACTGCAGGATAAACTAGCGAAAGAAAATGGATTCGACCTTAGGATAGGTGTCGAGCAGGGCGTAATGCCATCCACATGCAATCCCCTTAACTCTTATACGGCGGAGCATCCTGGACTTGATTTTGTTATCTGCTCTTCTCACGTTGTTGATGGAATAGATCCTTATTATCCTGAGCTATGGGTATATCCTGACGGAACAATAAAGGATCCAGAGAAGATGTATCAGATATATTTCGAGGAAATGCTTTATAATGTTCAGAACTTCCATGATTATAATGTTTATGGTCATATAGACTATGTATTCAGATATGGACCAGATCCATCTGCACCTGGAGCTGAAGGCTTCCAAAAGATCAACAGCGAAATATTCGAAAAGACCTACTGGATAAAGTACAAAGAATTATTTCATGAGATTCTCAAAACCATAATTGATGACGGCAAAGGAATCGAAATCAATACAGGAAGCCTTTATCGAGGAATGGATTACATGCATCCACACTCTCTTATTCTTAAAATGTATAAAGAGCTGGGAGGCGAGATTCTGACCTTCGGCAGCGATGCCCATGATCTGGATCATATAGGTTACGGTTTTAAGGAAGCAGCTGATTTTGCTAAGAGCTTCGGATTTAAATACTTCTGTGCCTTCAAAAATATGAAGCCTGAATTTATTCCATTATAGATGCAAATTAAAAATGACTCAGCAATGCCGAGTCATTTTTTATATTAGTTTATCTAAAATACATAAGGATAAATACTACTCCACCAGCAATAGCTCCTAAAGCATAAAGGAACTCAACCTTAGAACCCTCTACTCCAACATACTTTGTATTTCCAGGAACATAGATTATATTTACTGTATCTCCAACATGATACTTATATTTGTCAGGATTGCTTACTGCTGTACCACCAGTAATATTAAACTCCTGGCCCTGATAATTAAATCTGAAAACTGGAAAATAAGAATTATTCTCATTCTTATATCCTGTAAGCTGAGCTGGAATATGCTCTCCCTTCTTGCTCTCGTAGATCACTTTAAAAATAAGATAAAAGCCAGTAAATACAAGCAATCCTCCAAAAATCAAAGACCACATATTAAAAATCTCCCTTCATTATGAAAATATATTAAAGTCCACTCTTAAGTACCTTAAGATGACTTTTTAACTGTTTGATATAATCTTTCTTGACCTTTTCTATATCAATATAGTCATTTGAAAGACTTGATAAATAATCAGCATTAAAGCCTTTAAGCACCCACCTGAGTATATCCGTAACTTCTTTTCTGCTACCATGTAAGCCCGACATATCTATATCTTTAAGAAGCGACTCATATATATCAGTACTTTTTTCACCGTATCTGGAAATAATCTTCTTACCTATTGCTGTTCCAGTTTCAGATGCAACGCTTATAATAAATTTTCCCTTTACAGGATTTGCCACATACCAGGATATCTCTGTAGCAGAATACTCTACTACTCTGTCAAAAAGATCCTTTGGCAGTTTTTCTAGATCAGTTAAAGTTTCAGATGCCATTTGAACTGATATCGTATCTATTAGATAAAAATATAGTTCCTCTTTATTTTCAAAATATTTGAAAAGACTGCCTTTACTGATACCGCATGTCTTTACTATTCTGTTAGTCGAACTATTCTCATATCCATATTCTGCAAATTCATTTATTGCAGCATCTATAATCCTGTCCTGTTTTTCTTTATCAAGATCGATAAAAACTTTTGTTGGCATATAAGTCTAACCTTTCACTAATTTGTGATTATACCATTTAC
The DNA here is from genome assembly GCA_000687975.1 of Lachnospiraceae bacterium AC2031. Lineage (GTDB taxonomy): Bacteria > Bacillota > Clostridia > Lachnospirales > Lachnospiraceae > Eubacterium_Q. Next base: position 428,631 of record JIAB01000001.1, read on the forward strand.
TTAAAAGAATTCAAATATTTTATCATAGAAATCCTTTGCCTCTTCAAATGCGCCATGTCCCAGACCATAAAAATAGTATATCTCACTGCCAGAAATACGAGAATGCATTTCTGGAGCTGCATCATTTCCAACAGTTTTATCATCACTTCCTGCCAGAATATATGTTGGAACACTTAATTCAGAAAGTCTATCTCTTACATCAAACTCAAGGATTGCTTTTGCATTTCTGTAGAATCTTTCATAGCTTTTAGGTTTGGTGAATTTAGCCATCAGAGGAAAATATTTTCTGTTTCTTGAAAGGTACTTATCAGAATACATTCTTTCAGCTGTGTCAATCATAAGACAAGTATGATCCCCTCTTTCAGCCATCTCTATCCAGCCTGATACAGAATCACGTGCGACTTCATTTGCATTGGGTGCGGTAACAGCAAGCACAAGTTTTTCAACAACATCCGGATGATTTAAAGCAATACATTGAGAGATCATCCCACCCTGAGATACACCACAAAGATAGGCTTTATTAATCCCAAGCTTCTTCATTACCAGAACCTGATCATCCGCCATATCGTTAATAGAATAACCTTCCGGCATCTTATTCTTACGACTGAACATATAAACCGTATAATCCTTCAGATACTTCTTATAAGGAGTAGATAAAAACCAAGCCTTCCCTTTTACAGTAGAAAGTCCATCACTAAGACCCGGAAGCATCACTACCTTTTTTTCACCAGAACCAAAGGATACATAATACATATCCGTATCACCAATTTCTACACAACCATTTCTTAAATTCTTTCCCATAATAGTTTCCCTTTCGCTTGTGGTGACCGGATGGTCATTTAAAGGATCAAAATATAGTGACCGTATGGTCACTATATTCATATTACAGATAATTAATTTATTTGTCAAGCGTTTTGATACACATCAAAATCTTTCAGATCAAATGTTATTTACTAAATAAAGTTGAAAGAAGACCTCGACCAAGGCTTGCACCTACATTGCCACCAAGAGTCTTTCCAAATTTACCAAACTTACCACCAACAGTCTTTCCAACCTCTCGTCCAACTGTTCCAGTGATAGAGTTTGCAACAGTTTTGGCAGCACGTTTCTTTGCAGCCTCTTCTTTTTCCTTCTCGCGCTGAGCAGCCTTTGCTTCTGCCTCTGCCTTACGAGCAGCCTCTTTTTCTGCTTTCTCAGCCTGCTTAGCAGCTTCCTTCTCTTCCTTCTCACGCTGTTTAGCTGCTTCTGCCTCAGCTTTTTCCTTCTCAAGAGCCTCAGCTTCCTCTACTCCTCTTCTCTGAAGGAATTCATATGCAGAGTCTGGATCTACTGCCTCAGCATATTTGCTATAGCAGATGCTGGACTTGATCAGCGTATCTCTCTGGCTGTCTGATATGGAACCAAAGTTCGACTGTGGTGGAAGGATATAAACCTTCTCAGCCATAGTAGGTATTCCATCACCACCAAGAAATGATATAACTGTTTCACCAGTACCAAGATTAAGTATTGTATCATATGTATTAAATGCTGGATTCTCTCGATAAGACTCCGCTGCAGCCTTTACAGACTTCTGATCAGAAGGTGTGTATGCACGAAGTCCGTGCTGGATCTTATTACCCAGCTGAGCAAGAACTCCATCAGGAATGTCTCTCGGATTTTGTGTACAGAAATAAACACCAACACCTTTAGAGCGGATAAGCTTTACAACCTGCTCTATCTTTTCAAGAAGAGCCTTTGGTGCATCCTTGAAAAGAAGGTGTGCTTCATCAAAGAAGAATACCATTTTAGGTTTATCCATATCTCCCACCTCTGGCAGTCTTTCAAAAAGCTCTGACAGAAGGTAAAGAAGAAATGTTGAATATAGCTTGGTGTTATTAATAAGGCTCGAGCTGTCGAGGATATTTATCATTCCTTTTCCTGCATCGCCAAATGTAAAGAAGTCCATAATATTTACTGCAGGTTCACCAAAGAACTTGTCACCACCAGCAACCTCAAGGGATACAAGAGCTCGTACTATAGCAGCAATGGATTGAGGACTCATTTTGCCGTACTGAGCCTCAAACTCTGAATTATGCTCCGATACATAGTTGAGCATAGCTTTAAGATCCTTTGTATCTATCAGAAGCAGATTGTTGTCGTCTGCAATCTTGAATACGATTGATAAAATGTCAGACTGGAGTTCATTGAGCTCCATAAGACGAGCAAGAAGAACAGGTCCAATCTCTGAGATTGTTGTGCGAAGAGTAACGCCCTTCTCACCATAGATATCCCACAGAGTTACTGGATAACCCTTATATGAAAAGCCTGCATCTGCCAGACCAAAACGGGCAATACGCTCCTGCATATTTTCGCTGTCATCACCAGGAATACTGATACCCGCAATATCCCCCTTTACATCAGCCATAAATACAGGAACACCCATATCAGAAAAGCTTTCAGCCAGAACCTTAAGAGTAACTGTCTTACCAGTACCTGTAGCTCCAGCCACCAGACCATGGCGATTGGCCATCTTTGGAAGAAGTGTTATCTTCTCTCTGGCATCATTAACTCCTACCCATACATTTCCCTCGTAATACATACTCTACCTCCTAGTAAGTTATAAAACTAATTATTTTTAGAGCCGAACTTCTGACGACGACGCTGTTTTTCATACTGAGTCAGTATAACATCTGTCTCTTCGCCTTCCCCTGGTTCAACTTCCATAGTTTCTTTATTCACCCTAAGCAGTCTGCCACAAAACTGACAGTGACCTGCTGGTTTTGTTATATCAATTCGAAGAGTGTTCTTACAATCAGGGCACTCAACATCGATTATATTTTCAGGTAATTTCTTCATATTATTCTCCATATTCGGCCTTCGAACAAAAAGATCGAAGGGATACCATTTAACACCTGTTTATTTTATCAAAAATGAATGGATAACGAAACTTTTTTCTAGTCAATTTAGTTATTTTCCTATATAATTAACCCATTAAAACTTCAGGGGTTGTTATATGAAGTTCAAGGGGCTAGCAAAATATTTTCCAACTATAATAAAGTATCTTTTATGCTTTGTTTTCTTTTCATACATTTTCATTTATTTTCCAAGTAAAAAATATATGCTTACGTGGCTATGCGAGATGACCCTTATTGCGTGTACCACTAATATTATAATGGTTCCAAAGTCTGAAGCAAAACATGCTACACTCAGGAGAATTCTTGGGCGTATTTTCAACACACTCACTACTCTGCTTATGCTGATTCAGCTCACGGTATTCCATTTTTCTAATTCATATATCAGCTTGGTAATGATGACAAATCTGGATAATCTTAAGGATCAAACAGGCAGGATATCCTACTTTGTAACTGTTGGTATCATCATTCTTATTTCAATTATTCCAGTAGAATATTTTGCAATAATAAAACCTGGCGAAACTGGAGAGGAAGCAGCTTACTTAAAGAACCGCCTTATATCTATTCTGATCATTAATTTCTGCCTTGTGGTCATTGGTGGAATGACCTACTACTTTGAAAGGGAAATGTCTACTGCATTTGCCTATATCAACCTGATCACTCAGAATAACGAACGTATTGCAAGAGAGATGTCTCAGGACACTTCTGTTAATATCACCAGTGAGTTTTATCATTATTCAATTGATGATATGATCAGTCGACCTGACACTCTTGATGAAAATCCTAATATTATTATTGTTATGACTGAAGGTATGTCCAGCAATATAATAGAAGACGAACGATGCATTATGCCGCGTATGAAGGAGCTTGAGGAGACCTCAATAAGCTTTGACAACTATTACAATCACACCTTCGCTACATATCGAGGTATCAGCGGCCAGTTATATTCAGGTTTTCAGAACAACAACTACGATATCAACACTTTAACAAGTATCATGTCTATTACAGGCGATCTGGGGTATCATACCATATTTATCAATACCGAACCGGACAACGTGACATTTGACGAGTACCTTGATATCCTGGGGTTTGACGATATCCTGACCGCAGATTCTACTGTCACCGGAGCCATCGCATGTGTTCCTGACAGCGAAGCATACCAGTTACTCTATGAAACCATAGAAAAAGAAAATGAAACTGGCACACCTTATCTTATTGTAATGTACACCTTCTGTACTCATAACTCTTTTGATTCACCTGACCAGATCTATGGAGACGGAAGCGTTAATACCTATAACCGTTTTTACAACGCAGACTACCATTTCGGTACTTTCTTTGATAAATGGTCTGAATGTGAGCTAAGCGATAATTCTCTCTTTATTATGACTACTGATCATGCAACATATTCTGACCTGGAATACGCTACAGCATTTCCTGAGCACTACAATGAAAGACCAGCCGCTAACATTGATGAAATTCCTTTCATCATGTGGCATAAAGGAGTTGAGCCAGCTGTATATGACGCAAATGGCCGCAACTCTCTAGACCTTGTTCCAACAATTTTAGATTACGCCGATATCGACGCCGAAAACTATTTTCTTGGAAATTCACTATTCTCAAAAATCGGTACAGATTACGATATCATATTCCATACAGATGGATTCATATATTCTACAAACAAGGGACATGTAAATGTACTCACGGGTGTTCAGGAAGATGATTACTGGGATCAGTTATACCGCTACTTCACTGCTAAAGAACAAAGCCCTGAACAACCTTAAAATGTATACAATCTGGATACAATTACGTAATAAAGTGATAGGCGGTGAAAATTAACCGAATACACATTACAGGGGAGAAAAATATATGTTAAAAAAAGGAAAAAAAGCACTAGCATTAATGCTTGCTCTCACACTTATGAGTTCAGGCTGCGGTAAAACTGAAACAGAAGTTACCGACTACGGACAGATAAGTGATTCTGAAGTAGAAAGCTCTGATTCATCATCAGGCGCTGTTGAGGAAAGTTCCGGTAAGGGAATCAGCGATATGCTGGGAGGAACTGAGCTTGAAGCTTCAAAGTCTTTTGAAATTGCGGGTGTAAATGCAAGTGTTGATGTAGCATACAACGCAAAAGACCTAAAGAATCTATCGGTATATAAGGTTGACTCTATCTCAGAAGATAAAGTTGATGAAGACGCTATCGTAAAGAGCCTGCTGGGGGATTCAGCAACACTCATAAGTGCAACAGATGGTAAAAAATATCTAAAAACTGACGACGACGATTCTTCATATGTTATCAATACCGGTCTTTGGATTCTTTATCATAACGATGTAAAAGCAAACTATTTCTCAGGATCTCTGCCTTTAGACACCGATGATTCGACAGTATTCCTTCATGTATACGAAGGTGAAAGAAATCAGATTCCATATGAGCTTCTGATTTCATACAGTAAGAACTTTAACGAGCTGATAGTATCTTGCTATCCTAAAAAACTCGGAGCTGTTGTAGGAAACGAGGATTTGGAAGATTTGTATTACTCTTGTCCAGATGGTCTTTTCTACTATTATACTAATTCCCTAGTAACCTTTGATCTGGAAAAAGACATGTCAGACAGACCAAATGCCTGCACCATGTCAGCAGATGAAGTTAATGAAACTGTTACAAACACATTGAAGGATATGGGCCTGGATGTTCCTACTTCCGCAATCGATCCATACATCAATGTACATGATGTTAATATTCCTGAAGGTCAGGAGCCAAAAAGACTGGAAGCTCTCTTCTTCAATAATGACTGCTTAGATTCAGTAAATCTGGATGGCGCTATACGTGATGGATACATGGTGGGAGTTATGGGAAGTCTAAATGGAATCAACATCATGCAAGATACAGAAAAGATTGATTCCGAAGCCGATCAGTTATCAACTGGAGCATTTTACGTTAATGATTCCGGAGCAATCGGATTAGATGTCACATCAAAATATATATTCCAGGAAACAGTTACAGAAAACGCAACACTCCTCAGTTTTGATGAGGCTATGGAATCCTTTACCAAGGAAGCAGCTGAGAACTTAACCTCAGAAGATATAGAACGTGCAAACCAAAAAATAGTTAATTTCAATAAGATAAATCTTGTGTACTTCCCTGTTCCTACAGAGAATGCAAATGAATATCTTCTAACGCCTGCCTGGTCACTTGAAGCACAGAATTCAAATTATCAGACAATAGCTCGTGTTCTTATAAGTGCTACAGATGGTAAATTTATAAAAGTTCTTCATGATGAAGATTAATTTTATTATTCTGGATTGAAGTAGAGGGTTATGATCTCATAACCATCTACTCCACTAGTTCCGACCTGATAACATGTTATTCCATCATATGTAAAGATAAAGGACAATGCATCCTCACTGGTATTTGGATATGCAACAGCACACTCTAGTTCATCTCTATTTCCAGCCGCTAGATAATCCTTAACATAGTTTAGATAATCATCATTTGATTTGAAGTAAATCCCATTCTTTTCATAATAATTCTGGAATGTTGAAGAACACTTTTCCGCATCCTTACTATCCCACTCATGATTTTTCTTTAATATTGTATCATCTACATTAAAGTAGGTATGTCCTAGTGCTTGCACATCAGTTCCATATGGATCATCCCATGTTGTATCAAGATTATACCATATTCCATCTATCTTCACCTGATTCCACATATGTCCTTCAACAACGGTACCATCAGGAGTAATTATAGCTTCTGTACTTCCAGTTCCATCAGGATTAGTTGAATCAGCAGCATTATCATTATTTACATCACCAGATATAAGCTTTACATCGATGTCGCATAGATTAAGAAGAAGTGCTGTAGCTCTTGAATAACCTGAGCAAACTGCTTTTCCATTTACAAGTGCTCCATATGCATAATATTCAGTCATATCATTTGCATCGCTGAAAGAATATTCACAGTTATTTACAATATAGTCATGAGCCGCAAGTTCCTTATCATAATCTGTCATTCCTGTAGTAATATATTCATTTAGGAACTTCTCACATACAGTACAAAGCTTCTTCGCTTTATCCTTCCCTTCAGGTATTTCTTTTCCATTCAGAATCTTCTCAGTTACGTAATATTCATCACATATCTCATAATGATAATTGACTCCTATATAGTAATCTGCCACCTCATCAGAACCATTACCCACATGAGTAGTGGATACTGAATATGACATCTGATCTACTCTGCCCATCATAGGATCAACCTTAAGAGCTATGTCCTTCAGATCATCCTTACTAAAAGTGCTAGGAACTCTCATATAAACATTATCAGTTTCTCCTGACTCCATGGACTCAATGAGCCTGCCATATATTTCATCCTCAGTTCTGAAAGTATCTTTTTCAAGTTCTTCCATTACTTTTTTTTCTTGTTCAGCTAGTTCTAATTCTCTTTCTCGGGCCTGTTTTCTTCCTCCAATAAACATTGCAATAATAAGAATCCAGAAACCGATAAACACTATCCAAAATTCAATTATCTTCTTTGCGACACCATTTCTTCGGCTATATGTAATATTTCCGTAAGTATTATGACTGTTATCATAGGGATTGTAATTATTGCTATAATTATTGTTATAGTTATTCCCATAATTATTATTGTCATTGTTATAGTAATCCATACTGCTTTAACTCCTGATAAATCCTTGCGACAGGAAGCCCCACCACATTAAAATAATCACCTTTAATACCCTTCACGTATTTGGCAAAATCACCTTGTATTCCATAGGAACCCGCTTTATCAAACGGGTCACCACTTTTAATATATTCTTCTATCTCAGCATCAGAAATACCGCAAAACTCAACCTCTGTAATCTCACAGAACACTTTTTCCTTTGAGCTGCTCTTTAAGGCAACTCCTGTCATAACCTTATGAGTTCTTCCTGAAAGGCTTCTCAGCATATCATATGCCACATCCCTATCCTTCGGCTTTCCAAGTATAACAGAGTCAAGAACAACTATAGTATCAGCTCCGATTACCAGAAGGTTTTCCTTGTCAGAAAAACGACTATATACTTCAGAAGCTTTAGCTCTTGCAAGATTTTGAACTATCTCCTCTGGTGTATTTCCAACCTGAACCTCATCCCCTTCTGCGGGAACAATAGTGAACCTGTTTGTTATATGGCCTAGCAACTCCTTACGTCTTGGAGATTTTGAAGCAAGTATAATCTCCGAATAATCCTGAATCATAATTTTCCACCTTTTAACCTAGAGCCTTACTAATATTTTGATACAGGGCTCTTAAAATATTCTCCCGATTTACGTACCATTTCATCATACTGGTCATACATTCTCTGAACAGAATTTTCCAGCAGATAGTAATGCATGCAATAAGGAACCAGCAGCACAAAAAGCATTACGATCAGTGGTATTATCACAATCTCATTAGAAATAACCAAAGCAAGAATGCTCATGACCGTACATATTGCCACTAGCACAAAAACTATCAAATGCACCAGTCTTTCATGGGAGAAAAATGCTATCTGATCCAGATGCTTCTTTAAAGCATCGTCCCAGTCAACATCATCCCTCTTAAGTAATTCATCTATATAATCAAGATATGCTACAATTCTCTTCTTCATAAGCACCCCTCCCTATACAACAATAATTATATCAAACTAAACAAAAAGTGACAAATGGACCAGCCCATCTGCCACTTTTAAGAAAACATCTATTGTTCGTAATTTATTGATATTGTTCCACCATCTTCACCGAGGAAAGCAATGTAGCCACCCTTTGGAAGTGGAATTGAATCGCCGTATCCCTTCATATGACTGCTATAAATGACATCACCAAATTTGTCATATACATAAACTGCACTGTTCTCTGGTCTATCTAAAGATATAGCTGTATTTGCAAGGCTGTCATCTATATTATACCAGGTTGCATTTTCAGTCCTAAGACTCACTGATTCTACATCCCCAGTTAATGTATCGCACTTATCTAATGGTACAAGTGAGCATCCACTCGTAGTGTGAATAATACCAGCCTCATCAACATTTGCATCACAGATATCTCTACTTCTATCTCCCGGTATGGTTGAATATGCCTCCGCTGTATCTTCATCTTTGATTCTTAGTATATATGACATTCCTTTGTTCTCTACATAAACATATCCTGTATCATCTATCACATGTATTTCTGAAAATGGCATATCATACATATATGAAGAATACTTATCAGTAAAGAGAGCATACATCTTATCTTCTCTATCCTTCCAGGCATTTATCACACTTTCTGATACCGGATTAATATCCAGCCTTTCTAACGCAATAGATTTGCTTGCTCTATTTATAAGATAAGTATCATTTGAGATCATTTCAACCACAACATAATCTTTGCCATTTATCTCCTCAAATGCATAGCATTCATAATCTGGATCCACCTTCACATTATCTGTTTCAATATCTCCCGTCACCTTTACAAAACCATTATCAGTATATTTAAAGTTCATTTCAGTAGTTGTCTCTACTCCGGACTTTACCTGCATATACTTCATATCTGGAAATGTAACTTCATAGATTCCACCAAAATAACCAGACACATACCAGCCTTCATACTTTTTATACTCTTCCGGGACCTCAAATTGCAGCTCTACTTCAGGAGAAGTAGGCTCTGTAACCTCTATCCCCTCTTCTTCCAGAGCAATATTCATAAGAGCTTCCGCCATGGCCTTACTTTCACCGCTGCTGCCACCACTTGTAACTACACATACACTTATCTCTTCATCCGGTGCAACAAGCAGTTCCGTGTGCTGAGCCAGAGAGTCTCCACCCTTTGCCACAACCTTAACCCCTGCATCCTCATACATTGGAATATCTGTTTCATCCCAGCCCAGACCATAAGAAGAATACCTTGTATCAGTTGCCAGGGTATTCATCTCATCCTTGCTTTCTTCTGAAAGGAGTCGTGTATCGCCCTTAAAAAATGTGCTTCCAAATTCACAGGTATCAGCTGCATTTGAATAAATACCACCCGCTCCAAGACACATTACATATTCATTTCCGTATCGACGGTTATTTGAATACACTTCCGTAAGATTTTCATTTCCATAAAGATTGAGTGGCGTACCAATTGTTGTCGCACCTATACTACCTGCAATATTCTCTTCAACATAGGTTGTATAATCCTTTCCTGTTACTCTTTCAACAATGATCATCAGAAGATCAAATCCATCGTTACAGTAACAGGAATATGCACCCGGATCAGCCTTGAGACGCTGCTTAGCCAGACACTCCAGCACATCCTTCTCTCGAGTTGAAACCGCATCATTTAGAAGAGCATCATTTTTCTCTGTAGTTCCCATAATCCCTGATGTGTGATTCATCAGCATACGGACCGTGATATCCTTGTAGCGTTCATCTGCCATCTTGAATTCACTAATATAATCCGTAACCGGAGCATCCAGATCAACCTTGCCCTGATCTACCAGCTGCATCACAGCAACCGTCACATATACCTTGCTGACAGAACCTACATTGTAAATAGTACTGTCCACATCCTCATCAGCATCCGTTGCACTCTCCGCTGCATAAACCCTTAACCCATCATCATCTGTCTTAAAATCAGTTACAACAGCCATTCCGAGTAAACCTAATGTGCTGATCCCTGCTATTATAAATCCATTCATTATCTTTCTGTTCATATCCAATTCCTCTTAATTCAGATATTATCTTAGTAATTGAAAACTATTATTCGCGAGCGAGCAGGCTAACAAAGAGTTTCATATTTACTTTCGAGACCCTAGAGCAACCTCAGTACTTAGTGATTCACGAACGTAGTGAAGTGAGAACTTAGTACTGCTAGGTTGCGGCCGGAGCGAAAGCGCGTCGAGAAAGTAAATAATGAAACTCTGTAGCCGTATCTCGCCGCGGCAACTATTCTGTCATCAGCTCTGTAACTGATACCTTCTTAACCTTACCAGCTGAGATATACGCTGAAACATATACATATCCCACTAGCACGATAGCGGCAGGTATAAGCAGCCAGTATCTTGGATTTGCACCACCACCAAATGCCATAACCTGGAAGTACTCCGTAAGCGGCACCGCAACAATTACTGCCGCTATCACAGCAGGAATAGCTATAGGCATGATTCTACTTACTATCTGTTTCTTAATATCCCTGGATGTATATCCCATGGACTTCTCAATACCAAACTCTTTTCTCTGCTTCCTGATAGTTGAATCAACCAGGAAGTTAAGTATTACAGAAATAATGATTGCTACGACTATCGTCATAACATATGAGAATATTTCACTTAGTCTTGCAATAGCCCCCAGCTGGGATTCAATAAGTGCATCTAAAGAAGTTATTTCCTCAATCCTTAGTTTTGGAGTTCCACCGGTTATCATCTTGTCACCAATCTTGATTGCATAATTTGCACCGGTAACTCCATATTCAGATTCAAGAACTGCTATCTGTTGCTCAGCCTTCGCTCTGATCCGATCTTCAAGAGATCCTTCTTTAGATGGTTCTTTCAAAAGATCCTTCGTGCTGCTCCCATATTTATCCTCGATTTTTTTTCTAAACTCATCTACATCTACACCGTCTTTTAGATAAACATTTGTCAGTCCATGATCATTTAAAGGCTGCATTCTGTTCACTCCATCCTGTGTTATAAGTACTAGATCACCTAATGTATTTGTATATCCTGTAATAATGTAACTTTTCTCTATTTCTCCTTTTCTCAGAATGATGCTGTCACCTATCTCATAGCCCATACTCTCAGCTATTGTTCTTTTTAGCACAACCTCGTTATCATGCTCAGGAAGTCTTCCCTTAGTTACAAATATATTCTCAGTCTCTTTAAAATCTTCATATGCAATAGTCTGTACTTGTCTTTCAACATTGCCAATAATAGTTGCTTCACTAACACACATATCACTAACTTTTCTTACTTCGTCCATTGAATAAAGCTCTGCGGCTATTTCTTCTCTGGTTACTCCAGAATTAAATATCAGATACAGATCACCATTTTCATATCCAGAGCAGGAACTAAATGCACTTCCGCTATCACGGAATATATCAGCAACCATTAAGCAGAATGCTATGGATAAGCTTGATAAAAGGATACACATAAAGATTCCAATATTTTGTCTTTTATTTCTGATTATATTTCTAAATCCCAGTCTTAAATTAATATCAGACCTGGTTTTATCAAGTGAAAGCCTGTTCTTTCCAAAATGATGTGTCTTTATTCCCTTTCTAAATGCAACTACCGGAGGGTATTTCTTTATAACTCTCGCTCTTAAAAGGGCTGTAAAAAGCACTACAAGGATTACTGCTACCATTGGAATAACTAATCCAAGTACATCGAAACCGGCACTTCCTTTGTGTCCTTCAAAGTTCTGAATCAATGCCGTCATAAGTGGATCAGTAAGTATTGTTATAAGTATTCCAAGAACAGCGCCTATAACACCTAAAGTTAGATACTCATAAACATATGTAAGCGATATCTCTCCTCCCTTATATCCCAGTGCTTCCAGAACACCTATAGACTCCATCTGATCATCTATATCATTTGTTATCTTATGCCTTATCATCAAGACCGCTGAAAGAACTACTATTACAGCTATCATCGCTATAACATACATCATAATTTCTATAATGCTGGCCCTATTGTCCGCTTCAATATATTTATCATCAAAGTTATCAAAAAGAGTATTATCCAGAGGCTTTCCTGCTTTTTCTTCAACCTTCTTATCTATTTCATTACTAAACCGTTGAGCATCATTAAGGCTTTCTATAGTACCTTCTTTAACATCAAACGAAAAACATATCCTTCTTGAAAAATCAATGGAAAGAGTATCATAATCTGCTTCTGAAACTATACACTTATAGCTGCGAGTATCATTTGATAAAAGCCCTGACTCATAGAAGCCTGCTATTTGAAACGAATACTCCTTTCCTCCTTTTTCAATGACAAATGTATCACCCGACTTATAACCCAGATTCATGTCCACATAATGCGGCATCCATATCGGATGTTCAAATCCTGCTATCTCTTCTTCAGAAAGAGTTGTTTCTTTGGTGAAATCAGATATTTTCTTCTCATTTTCCTCTGTTATAAAAGATATATAGAAATTAAAGAGTGAACCATCTTCCTTTTTACAGTTTACAGATGCATTATTATTCGGATAAAGCATCTCAAGCTTATCTAGATTTGTAATACGTGCGTCCTCTTTGAAAACCTCAGCAAACTCTGTTCTATAGTTATCTTCTAAAAAACTATAAATACATGATTTACTCTCAGTTTCCTTAAAGGCCTTATCCAGAATCTCGCCAGCCTTAGTACTATTAATTATTGCAATGTTCATAAAAAGAACGCTGACTGCAATAAGGAAGATCAGGATAATGGATTCCTTTTTATGCTTTTTTATATTGAACATTGATAATCTTAATATCTTCATAATTTACCTCTTTCTAGGCTTCTACCATCCCATGTTATCCAAAAATTGCTGGAGACCAGCACGGCGCTGTTTCACATCATCTGTGCCGTATACTGGCATCCTGTAGTCGCCTTCTATTCCACCGTCCCTAAGGAAGATAACTCTTGTTCCTCGAAGGGCTGTCTTTATGTCGTGAGTTACCATTACGATAGACTGACCGTTCTTATGTATCTCTGAGAAGATATCAAGCACATCCTGACTGGAAGCTGAGTTAAGCTGTCCTGTTGGCTCGTCTGCGAAGAGAATCTTCGGATCATTGATAACCGCTCTAACTATTCCAACTCTCTGGGCCTCACCACCTGATAACTGGTTTGGATATTTGTTCCACATTTCAGACTCAATTCCCACCTTCTTAAGCAGGTCCTTGGCCTTTTTAACAAGTTCAGGTGAATTCTTCTGAACTATGAGAGCACCTGTTAGCACATTATCCAGAATTGTCTGATTCTCAAGAAGGTATACACTCTGAAAAACAAATCCACAATTTCCTCTACGGAATACTGCCAGCTCATCATTTGAGAAGTCCTGAATCTCTGTCTCATTGAAGAGCACCTTTCCCATAGAAGGCTTATCCATTCCTGAAAGTGCATAAAGAAGTGTGGATTTTCCGGAACCTGAAGCTCCCATAATTACTGTGAAGTCGCCTTCGATTATTTCCATATCTAAGTTCTTAATTACATGCTGCTGTCTGCCACCGTTAGAAAATGACTTGCAAAGCTTTTCTGTTCTAAGAATACTTTTATCGCCTAAATTAGAAGAAACCATGTTTACTACTTCCTTTCTTTGATCAATAACCTTTATCTCAGGTTTTCTCATCATCTGAACGTAGTATACATGGTTTCTTCTCTTATTTCTTTATCGAAGAATTATTAAATTATTATCAAATTATTAATTATTATTCAGGAATAATAATACCTCCAAAATACTCTGGATCTCCGTTTTTGTCACTTAATACAAAGCATCGAGTAGAACATACAACATAGGTTCCATCTGCTTTTCTGGCACGATAACGAATGGATCTAAGTTCTGGATTTCCGCTTAATACAGCATCGACAGCACTTCTATAAACCTCTTCATCCTCTGGATGTATATGGACCTGCCAAAGCCTGTCTGCATGATACATATATTCCGAATCCATATCAAAATCACTTTCCATGTTTGGGATCCGCTATCTTATCTCCCATCTGGAAAGGAACATATTCAAAATATTCCCCTGTTTCAATATCGACATAATATAGATTATCAAAATGCTTTGCCAAGGTCATGGCAATCTGACCAAAGGCCTCATGATCATTTATCATATGCACCACTCCCATAAAACAATAAACATCATACATTCAGTTCTCATCTTACCATATATCAGAACAATTTAATAGTTTTCTAACTCAAAGGAATTAATAGACACGCAACAAATCCCTTATCAGAACTCTCTAGGAGCAGCTCACCATTCATCTTCTCCATAAGTATCCTAGCGATATACAGTCCCAGACCATTTCCTTCTGCTTCGCTGTCAATCCACTGCTTTCCCCTATAGAATTTGTTTGTAATAAGACTAAGCTCATTCTCTGGTACGCCAGGTCCAAAATCCTGAATACGCATCTCCAGATAATCATCAATCACTTTGTAATTAACATGAATAGATGTATCTGCATATTTATATGAATTCGAGATTATATTTCCTATAACCTGACTCATTCTCTTCTTATCAATACTAAGCACAACACCAGGAAGCTCCGTAGCTGTTACTAGCCCCCTATCATCATACTTCTTTATAATAGTAGAAAGAACTGATGACTGTTCATCCTGACAATTCACCTTAAACTCACCAAGATCATCTAATGTAGACGTAAAGATATCACTTACAAGGTTATCTATCTGATCCGCCTTCATATAGATATTATCCAGCTTATCCTGAATATCCGCATCATCAGGATTCTTAGCCTTTAAAAGTTCAGTTGTAAGCTTTATACCTGTAATCGGCGTCTTAAGATCATGACTAAGAGAAGCAATAAGCTCCTTCTCTCTTCTCTGAAGATCTATCTCCCTCTGCCTTGACTGAGACAGTTCCTCACGCATGATATCAAAACTTTCGGTGAATGCACCAAACATATTATCCTGATCCATAAGGAGCGGTTCATTTAGGTTACCCATGGCCACATTCTCAGCAAAGCCCTTCATATTGTCAAATGGAATCACAATATGCTTCTTTACATAAACGCCGTATAGAAATGCTCCCACCAGGAATATAACTCCAAAGGCAGCAAATCCAAGTAACAGTCTAATTCTCATCCTATTATATATGTCACTACTATCATTAAAGAGTATCACTGTACCCAGTATATCTCCATCCTTTTCGATGTACATATATGAATATTTTTGATTAATAGCTTTCTCTACAGTTATATTATCCTTTAATTCAGTATTTTTATTCTGCTCGGCATCATAACGAATCTTATTGATATTATCCAGAATCACATAATCAACTTTATAGTTTTTCTCATCTAGTACGCTAAGATCAGTCCAATTAGAAGCAGCAGTTTCAGAAATATCATTTAGTATTACAGAATCAGGCTGACTATTTGAGACAGCAAATGACCCATCTCTGGTTAAAAAAACCGTAAGACTCAGTCCCAACAAGAATAATATAGCAAGCGATATTAGCACTTTATTATAATTATTCAATGATATATCCTACTCCCCATATAGTTTTGATCACATCTGGATTCTTTGAATCCTTCTCTAACTTCTCCCTAAGATGTCTTATATGAACTGCCAGAGTGCCCTCTCCTACGAATTCATCATCCCATACATTCTTAAGAAGCTCATCCTTGGTTACTACCCTTCCAGAATTCCTTAACAGGTATAATAGAAGTTTATATTCCATAGCTTTAAGACTGACCTGCTCTCCATCAATAAGAAGCTTATGAATATTTGTATCCAGCTTTATAGTATCTGTAAGAGTATATATAGAAGGAATATCTTCATCTGAACTCTGATTCTTCTGTACTTTATTATCAGCAGACTTCGCTACTTCTAAAGCCGCATCACGGGCCTTCTCGTATCTAGTGAGTATAGCCTGAACCTTTGCAAGAAGAACATTCAAAGTATATGGCTTCTTTATGTAATCATCTCCACCTATCTTTAAAGCGATAAGAACATCATCATCACTTGTTCTGGCACTTATAAAAAGAATAGGCATGTCATACTGTTCTCTAACTTTTTTGCATAGATCAAAGCCAGACCTATCACCAAGATTAATATCTAATAATAGTAGAGATATAGTATGTGTATCTAAAAAATCAACCGCATCATCATAGCTTGTCACATATGCTGTGCTAACATCAAACAGGTTAAAATACTCTGCTGTAGACTGGGCTATAACAAGATCATCATCGATTATAAGTACCTTAATATCACTCATCATTCACTCTCCATAACAAACAAAGATTTCTCCTTGTAGTATAACACTTTTTAAAAAAGCAAATTATTAAAAAATTATTAACATATTTTGTTGACATGAAACACAAAATGTTGTTATATTGTCTGCGGGGAGATAATAAAAACACACTATTTACACATGCCGTGAAAACGGTAAAAACATTTCAGAAGGGAAAGTATGAGAGATGAAAAAATTCACATCTAGGGCAACACGGTTAATAGCCGGTTGCTTGGCGACTGCATTGGCTCTATGCAGCGGAATTATCATTCCGGAAAACGGGCCGAGTAACGTTCATGCTGGGAAGTATAAGCAGATGTATGATACTTATACTATTGACGCAGCGCATTTTCCAGATCCAATATTTATGAATTATGTGCATGAAGCATATGACAAGAATAAAGACTGGAAGATGGATAACGATGAGATCATTGAAGCAAGAAATATTCACTTGGATCACAGTGGTGTTTCTAGTCTTCAAGGTCTTGAATATCTCCCAGAAATGCGCGGTATCTATGCTAGCTTCTGTAACTTAACGAAACTTGATATCAGTAAAAATCAGCTTATTACTGGTATCTGGGTATCCAATAATGATTTCACAAAACTGGACTTTAGTAAGAATCCAGGTCTTGAATGGCTTTATTGTTTTGATTGCCATAACCTGACAGAGCTCAATGTAACTGGCAATCCTTTAATGTCATATCTAGAAGTAAACACATGTCCTCTTGGTAAAATCGATGTTTCAAAGAATCCATTACTTGAGCAATTAACATGTGCATCATGTAATCTTACATCGCTTGACCTTAGTAAAAACCATAAGCTTACTCATCTGGATTGTCAGAATAACAATATTGCTTCACTTGATTTATCCCCATGTTATGTAATGAAGCGTCTTGATATCTGGGAAAATCCAAGGCTTTCAAATGTTGATGTCAGTATGCTGCCTCATCTTCAGTATTACAACTGTGCAGCTTGTAATGTTTCCAGCCTTAACTTAAGTAAAAATAAGGAGCTTGTTAAGCTAAATTGCGGATGGAACCATTTAAAGAGTCTTGATCTTTCACAGAACACAAAACTCTATGCACTTTATTGTAATGATAATGAGCTTACTTCATTGGATTTAACTCCATTTCCAGATTTACAGTTTTTGATGGCATATTATAACAAGCTTACTTCTATTAATATCGGAAATAATCCAAAGCTATTAACAACATATCAGGATAAATACAGAACATATGAAGCCGAACAGGGATTCTACTCTTACTCTATTGATTATGGTATAGATGATTCCTACGGCGGTCTTGATAGTAAATATTTCTTAATGGTTGATCCAACTGTAGAAATTCAGACAAATACCACTACTAATATTGCTACAGATACATATTTTGAAGGTGATGTTGATACAGCTAATTACCTTACAAGAGAAATGGTAGCTCAGACCCTTTATGATTTAGCCGGAAGTCCTGATGTCAGCGGACTTACATCAAGATTTACAGATGTCGAGCCTGGATCATGGTACTACAACGCAGTGCTTTGGGGTGAAAAATACAATGTTTGTCTTGGTTTCCCTGATATGGCATCAGATACCTTCGGTGTTGGCAAGTGGTGTACAAAACAGGAAATGGCCAACATGGTAATGCGATGGGCAGAATATATGGGCTACGAAAGAAGTATAGACTTTGGTCGTAGCGATGATTATATAGACTATTTCGAAGTATCATATAGCTGTTGGGAAGGTGTCTGCTGGGCAGCAACATATCGAAGCTTCCCTACTGAAGGCGATAGAAGTGCTGATAAGACACAGCAGTACATTAAGCCATATAAGGTTACTTCAAGAGCAGATCTTACTTATATCATTCAGGGTATTGAAGAAGAAAACGGCAGAACTATTACTGCTACTCTACCAATGCCAGATGCATCTGTTGTTCCTGCTGGTATAGAAACACACGGACGAGCAGCAAATCCTAACATTACACCTAATAATCCTGCTACACCTGCTACAATCGATTCTGATAATACATCAGGTGGATCAGGAAATGGTGGTTCTGGAGGCACTTCTGGGGGCGCTACAGTCGGTTCTACAGGTTCTACTGGCGCTACTGGTTCTACAGGTAGTACAGGATCAGGTAGCTCTGCTAAGACAGGTAAATGGGTTCAGACAGATGATGGTCAGTATAATTACGTTACTGATGATGGAAACAAAGAAACTAACTGCTACCGCGATGGTTGCTGGTTAGATGAGAACGGAAATTACAATCCAGCTTATTGTAACGGTACATGGAAATGTAACAGCACAGGCTGGTGGTACGAAGATAATGGCTGGTATCCATACAGTCAGTGGTTAAAGATTGATGGTTATTGGTACTACTTCTGTTCAGACGGATATATGGATTACGGTGAATACCGTGATGGTTGTTGGTTAAACATGGATGGTAGCTGGGCTGAAGGCTATTATCAGGGAGCATGGCATAAGAACAGCACAGGCTGGTGGTACAGCGATGGTGACTGGTATCCATACTCACAGTCCTTATGGATAGATGGAACAAAATATCATTTCAATAGTGATGGTTACTGGGATTATTAAATCCCAGTAATCAAAAAAAAGAAAATAGTAAAAACCGCGAGTATTACCAATTGATAATACTCGCGGTTTTTTAAATGATACTAAAAATGTAACGGATATTACTTAGTCTCGATGATGATCTCTACACATCCTTCAACATCTCTCTTGAACTCGAATGTATATGTTACATTACCCTTCTCATAGATGTATGTGAAACCATCTTTTGAATCAATACTTGTATCAGGATCACCATATGTACCTGAGACATCATATGCTGTAGAACCAAGTGAGATATCTCCTGGAAGGAGGATTACGCTTGAATCAGCATACTCAGCCTTAGCATCGATCTTTGAAACCTTACAAGACTTTGGAAGCTCTTCTGTGTTTCTATCGTTCTTAAGACTTACAGTAATGTATGTGTTCTCTCTGTTGTATACATCAAGATAGATAGAATCAAGTGTTCCCATTGCTGGAACCTTTACATTAAACTGCTCTGTCATTTCATCTCTAAGCTTAAACTTCTTAGACATATCTGCGTAATCAGCAGGAATATCATAAACCTTACCAAGGAGCTTAACCTCTCCTGCGTCAAGGGTATTACTTTCAAACATCTCACCATCGGAAGCCACAACATTTGAAGCATCATTTGAAGCTGAATCCTTGTCACCGCATCCTACTGCTGAAGCAAGAACAACACCTGCTAAAAACATAACTCCAAGTTTCTTAAATACATTTTTCTTCATAACTCTCTTCCTTTCTTTTTTCATCTCTTTTTTTCCTTGTTTTCGAGACGGAGTCTAACACTAAAAATTCGATAGTTCTTCTCGAAAAATGCTAATTGTTTATCAAAAAATGCTACGATTGACCACTTTTTTACAAAAATGCCGTTTTTTGTGAAACATGCACAAAAAATCGACTGTTTTTGACTTTTCCAATTTTGTAACAATTGCTACAAAAGTATCTGTTTTATTGTATTTTTTTCTTCTATAAAATTGCCATATATTCACAGAGTGTACATATTACACAACAAAACCAGATTTAGAAAAACAAAAAAGGGGCTTAAAAAGCCCCCTTTTGAGTATTAAAAAGTGCTATTTTTCTTAGTTTACACTGAAGAGAAGCTGACCATAGCTTGGGAATGGCCAATCATTCTGTGATGTAAGCATCTCAGCCTCATCAACATACTTACGAAGCTCCTCCATAGCTGGAAGAAGATCATCTCTAACATATGCAGATGAATCAAAGATATCCTCTTTAGCCTTAAGGCTAGCAAGTACATCCTCAAGCTTAACAACTGACTCAAGAATAGAATCTGTAAGTTCTGACAGTCTCTCCATAGTAGAAACTTCATAATTACATTTAACGTTTGAGCTAACCTCACGCATAAGCTTAGTTGTCTCAGCAAGTCTGAAGAGATATCTCTCAATTGCTGGAAGATAGTTCTTACGAACCATATCTACCATAGTAAGACCTTCAATATTTACAGTCTTCACATAATTCTCAAGCATGATCTCACATCTTGACTCAAGCTCTGCCTCTGTAAATACCTTATGAGCCATAAGCATTTCCTTATTCTTCTCATCAAGAAGATGTGGCATAGCATCAGCTGTAGTCTTAAGATTTGAAAGTCCTCTAACCTCTGTAGCTTCCTTAACCCACTCGTCACCATATCCATTTCCGTCGAAGAGAATTCTCTGGTGATCTGTAATAACTCTCTTAATAAGCTTATGAAGATCATCTTCGAAGTTTGATGACTTCTCAAGCTCATCAGCATACTGACGAAGGCTCTCTGCAACTGCTGCATTAAGCATAATGTTGCAGCAAGCGATAGAGTTAGATGAACCAAGTGATCTGAACTCGAACTTATTACCTGTGAATGCAAATGGTGATGTTCTGTTTCTATCAGTAGTATCTCTGCTGAAGTGAGGAAGGCTGTGAACACCGAGCTTCATTACTACTTTCTCTGCACCTGCATAAGGTGTATCATTCTTAATTGCGTCAAGAACACCTGTAAGCTCATCTCCAAGGAATATAGAAATAATTGCTGGAGGAGCCTCATTTGCTCCAAGTCTATGATCATTTCCTGCTGTAGCAACAGAAAGACGAAGAAGATCTTGATAATCATCAACAGCCTGAATTACTGCGCAAAGGAAAAGCAGGAACTGTGCATTCTCATAAGGTGTCTTTCCTGGGGAAAGAAGGTTAATACCTGTATCTGTTCCGATAGACCAGTTATTGTGCTTACCAGAACCGTTAACACCTGCAAATGGCTTCTCATGAAGAAGACATTCCATACCATGACGAGCAGCAACCTTCTTCATAATCTCCATAGTCAGCTGATTTGAATCAGTTGCTACATTAGTTGTTGAATAGATAGGTGCAAGCTCATGCTGTGCAGGAGCAACCTCGTTATGCTCTGTCTTAGCAAGGATACCAAGCTTCCAGAGCTCATTGTTAAGGTCTTCCATAAACTCACTTACTCTTGGCTTAATTACACCAAAGTAGTGATCATCCATTTCCTGTCCCTTTGGAGGCATAGCACCGAAAAGTGTTCTACCTGTATATTTAAGGTCAGGTCTCTTATTCCAAACTTCTCTATCTACAAGGAAGTACTCCTGCTCAGGACCAACGCTTGTTCTTACGAACTTAACATCGTCATTACCAAAAAGCTTAAGTATACGCTTTGCCTGCTTATCAATTGCCTGCATAGATCTAAGAAGTGGTGTCTTCTTATCAAGTGCCTCTCCTGAGTATGAGCAGAATGCTGTAGGAATGCAAAGTGTATGATCCTTGATAAATGCAAAGGATGTTGGATCCCATGCTGTATATCCTCTAGCTTCAAATGTAGCTCTAAGTCCTCCAGATGGGAATGAAGAAGCATCAGGCTCACCCTTGATAAGCTCTTTTCCTGAGAACTCCATCAGTACTCCACCATCAGGTGATGGGCTGATAAAACTATCATGCTTCTCAGCTGTAACACCAGTAAGTGGCTGGAACCAGTGTGTATAATGAGTTGCTCCGTTTTCAATAGCCCAGCTCTTCATCTCCTCAGCTACTGCATCAGCAACCTTCTCATCAAGTCTTACATTCTCATCGATTGTCTTCTTGAGTGATGCATATACATCATCTGAAAGTCTTGATCTCATTACTCTCTCATCAAATACAAGAGAACCAAACATTTCTGGTACATTTGTCTTTGCCATTATCTTATCCTCCCTTTATGGTTTATTTGGCATAAAAAAATGGCGTCTCAGAGGGTTTAACCTCTAAGACGCCTTTGTCTTATCTGTCAGTTATATTACTCTTATATAATTTATTTGTCAATAACTTTTTTTAATATTTTTTAACTTATTATCTTTTAATTGATAACTTTGTTTTCTAATCAATTATATCCTGAGCCACCTGACGCTTTGTAAGTCCAGAATTCATAGCCTCTTTCAGGATATATTCATGTGCTTCCTTCTCAGACATACCTCTTTCAACAAGAACGATCTTTGCACGGCTTACTATCTTCAGCTCTTCCATCTTCTCTTCAACAGAGCGAACCTGCTTACGCAGCTTCTTCACACGTCGATTAAGAGCAAGTAGCAATCTAATGCTTCTATCAAGATCACTCTTCTTAACAGGTTTCGCTATGGTTATCACGCCGTAGTTTATCAAATGATTCATCACGTCACTGTGAATCTCATTTGGCACAGCTAAAACAACTCCAGCACTATGCTTCTCAACCACATCCATAACAAAGTCTGTTCCAAGACCATCACTTAGCGGAGCGTTTATCAGTATCATATCGTATTCCCTGACAAGAAGTTCCCTTCTTGCAGCTGATGCGCTCTTTCTAACTTCTATAACGTTAAATGTTCTCTCCGGCAGTGATTTTTCAGCAAGTATATTAAATTGATCAGAAGACGACACTATAAGAATAGAATGTCTATCAGCAGTTCTGCTATCCATAAACGTCCCAGAACCTTTCTATCTAAAATAATATGCTTATAAACGAAAAATTAATTATAAATACTTATCTATAATTGAAGCCGGAAGTATGGACTTTATAAAATCACTTGACTCAGCATACTTAATAGCTTCCTTTCTTGACTTAGGAAGAAGTACACTGTCATCATCCATAACCTTTGGAAGCTCCAGGTTATTCTCTATACCATATAGACCTGCATAGATAAGCAGAGCATATGCAAGATAAGGATTACTAAGCGCATCAGGAGAACGAAGTTCTACCCTTGGATGCTTCTCATTATCATTTATATACATAAGCTCAGAACCGCCGAGATTGGACCAGTTCACCTTCGTTGGTGCAGTACCGGTTCCAAAACGGTTATATGAAGAATCTGTAGGATTAAGGAATATAGTTATATCCTTTATTTTTTCTAAGATACCTGCTGCAGCTGAACGCACTACATCATTACCATCTTTATCCTTAGCAAAGATATTGATGTGATATCCATTTCCTGGCTTATCAGAAAGTGGCATTGGAGAAAAATCAGCATAGAGGCCATTTCTATCTGCAACAGTCTGAACTACCATCTTAAAGGTAGTCATCTGATCAGCAGCCTTAAGTGGCTTTCCATAATGGAAGTCAATCTCATTCTGTCCAGGACCTCTCTCATGATGAGATCTCTCTGGAGTGAGACCCATTTCTTCTATAGTAAGGCATATCTCACGACGAATATTCTCTCCTCTGTCAAGTGGAGCAATATCCATGTAGCCAGCTTCATCATATGGAATCTTTGTTGGACGTGCTTCGTCATCGGTTTTAAATAGATAGAATTCCATTTCCGAACCGAACTTAAAATCGATGCCTGCATCCTCTGCTGCCTTAACAGCATTCTTAAGAATGTTACGTGTATCAGCTTCAAATGGAGTTCCATCCACTTTACATACATCGCAGAACATTCTAAGAACTCTTCCCGAATCAGGTCTCCAAGGAAGCACAGATAGTGTATCTGGATCCGGCTTCAGATAAAGGATACCTTCATCGCAGCCCTCAAAGCCTCTTATAGACTTGGCATTGATCATAATACCATCTCTAAAAGCTTTGTGTATCTCGCTAGGCATTATAGATATATTCTTCTGAACACCATAAGCATCACGGAAGGCCAGTCTAATAAACTTGGCATCTTCTTCCTCGATATATTCCATTATTTCTTTTTCTGAATATGTCATACTATTCCCCTTTAAACAATTATAAAACCAAGATACACTAATTAACGTGTTACCGCAAGAGAACTCTCGATAAACTTACGGAATATAGGATGAGGTCTGTTAGGACGAGACTTAAACTCAGGATGGAACTGTACACCAAGGAAAAATGAATTCTCTGGTACTTCCACAGTTTCTACAAGTTCACCATCTGGTGACTGTCCAGATATAACAAGACCAGCCTTAGTAAGCACATCCTTGTATTCATTATTAAACTCATATCTATGTCTATGACGCTCTGAGATTGAAAGAGTCTCGTAGCACTGCTCCATAAGTGTTCCAGGAGTAATCTCGCATGGATAACTTCCAAGACGAAGTGTTCCTCCCTTATCAACGCTGTCAGACTGACCAGGCATGAAGTCAATAACCTTAATATCGCTGGCATCATGGAACTCACCTGAACATGCATCAGTAAGACCAGCTACATTTCGAGCATACTCAATAACTGCAATCTGCATTCCAAGACATATACCAAAGTAAGGAATATTATTAGTACGAGCATACTTAGCAGAAAGGATCATTCCTTCAATACCTCTGTCGCCGAAACCACCTGGAACTATAATTCCATTTACCTTGCTAAGGCGCTCTTCATAATTTGATTCATTAAGTTCCTCTGAATCGATCCAATCTATCTTTACATCGGTACCGAATCCATATCCTGCATGGCGAAGAGCCTCAGCAACAGAAAGATATGCATCGTGAAGCTGAACATACTTACCAACAAGACCTATGGTAATCTCCTTATCCATAGTCTCGATACTTGTTACCATTTCCTTCCATTCTTTAAGGTTAGGAGCTGCACTTCTAATACCAAGCTCACGGCAGACCACATTTGCCAGTCCCGCAGTCTCAAGCATAAGTGGTGCTTCATAAAGACTTGGCAGAGTTCTGTTCTCAATAACGCAGTCCTCCTTAACGTTACAGAACATGGAAATCTTCCTATATATAGAGTCTTCAAGTGGTTCATCACATCTAAGAACGATAATGTCAGGTCGAACTCCCATACCCTGAAGCTCCTTTACAGAGTGCTGGGTTGGTTTTGTCTTATGCTCATCTGATCCACTAAGGAAAGGAACAAGTGTAACATGGATAAAGAGAGAATTCTCCTTTCCAACCTCAAGAGATATCTGTCTTACAGCTTCAATAAATGGCTGTGACTCAATATCACCGATAGTACCACCGATCTCAGTAATAACTACATCAGCGTCAGTTTCATTTCCAACTCTATATACGAATTCCTTTATTTCATTAGTAATATGAGGAATAACCTGAACTGTTGAACCCAGATATTCACCTCTTCTTTCCTTATTTAATACATTCCAGTAAACCTTACCTGAAGTAAGATTAGAGTACTTGTTAAGATTCTCATCAATGAATCTCTCATAATGTCCAAGGTCAAGATCTGTCTCAGCTCCATCTTCTGTTACATAAACCTCTCCATGCTGATAAGGACTCATAGTACCTGGATCTACATTAATATATGGATCCAGCTTCTGAGCTGCAACTTTAAGACCTCTAGCCTTAAGCAGACGTCCAAGAGACGCAGCAGTTATACCCTTTCCTAAGCCTGATACAACACCACCTGTAACAAAAATAAACTTTGCCATTGTTTTATCCTTTCTTGCCGAAACGCATAACTAATAGCATATCGCTTGCGATATGCTCTGCGCGAGGTGCTTGTTGCCGTCAGGCAACTAATTACCATACGCACCGAGACGCATAAAAAAGAGGCACTTCGAGTGGTGAACCCGAAGCGCCATTGCTTCACAAAAATAATCAATTAATTTTCTTAACAAATATTAGTATATAACTTTATTATCAAAAGTCAACTGATTTTTCTACTTTTTAATAACTTTCTTTTCTACTTTTCTCTCCTTTTTTCAAAGAGACAACAATTAGCATTATAACTCCAATGAAAAGATAAGCCATTCTTGTACATAAATACCCAGGAGTAATTGTAAATGGAGTCTCTCCGCCCTTAAGAGTTTCAAGAGCAGCCGATACAACCTCAAAGTAATTTGCACCATTAATGTCCACTCCATATTCCCTTAAGGCAAATGACATCACTATCACTACGCCCATAAAGATATATATGAAAGCAGGACTAATCTTGCCCAGAAGATTACCGACACCTAACACAAATACGAGGCATGGCACAGTTATAAGAAACCAATCAAGGATATAAGTACTTAAATATACTTTTCCAAATATACTCCAAAGAAATATCACCCCTTCTGCAAAAACAAGCAGATTAAGTATAATAAAGAAGCTTCCTATTATTATATTCTTTATGATCATTCTTTTTTGTACTGGAAATCCCGTGACATCTGCCAGTATGCTGACTCTTTTTTGTTTCTTAGAATACATAGTAGAAAGAACAAAAAGAGTAACAAGAACAGAAACAAGCGTTGTATCACCCAAATATTTTCCAAAACTCCATCCTGAAAAAGGAGCAGTACAAGAAACTCCGAGGATAACCTGGGATGATAGAATAAAATAAGCATAAATCAAAGTTATAACCATCATAGCAAACACATATGGTTTTAATAGTATTATCTTAAAATCGTATCTAAATATCTTACTCAACTGAGATATCCTCCTCTGTTAGTCCTGCAATATCAAGAAAATCCTGTAATGTGCAGCCAGTTCCATATTCAATATACTCACTCCTGGTTGAATATAATTCACTAAGAACCCTATCCATCTCTTCTTCTCCACCCAGCTTTTCTTCTGCTTTTAAAAGCATAAGTGGCATAAGACTATATTTATTCGTTGCTGACACACTATCTTCAATAGCTATTCTGTATGAAAGTGGAAGCTTATCAAGGTATTCAGGATGTCTATAATAAAAGTTATTATTTAAATCTTTTACGTCTTGCTCCCATTCATCAACATAGTACTTTTGGGCATATAACTCTCCATATTTATCCTTAATTATTCTATAAGTAGTAAATACGGTAAGTCCTTCACAAGACCATAAGCCATCATCTTCAAATGGCATTCCTAAATCCCCCCAATATAAATGAACTATCTCATGGGTAAATGTTTCATTTACATTAGATCCTGCTCTGCTGTCAGAAAGAGTCTGTGGGGATAAGATATCTTCCTGCATAGCAACTGTTCCTTTTTCAGCATATCCGCCTCCATACTCTGCACTGAGCTGAAGAATACCTATATCCTTTATATCCTCGCCATCTGAATTTTTATCAAGCTCTCCTATATGCTTATCACAATAATTAAACACATTCTGAATCGCGCCATCAAGATCATTATCCTTTACAGTATCCTTATATACTTTACTATATTTAAAATATACATCTTCTTTTGAATAAGATACCTTATCAGATTCATAGGCGCCGGATAGCAAACGACCCGAGCTACAAGCCAGCTTCCAACACGCAGTTCCATCGCCATTATCTTTTACAAGCTCCATAGCATCAGATTCAATAAACGGAGTATGATTAGATGGAACATTCACATAAAGCTCCATATCGGGGCCGTCCGCAGAAAGCATATTTGCTCCCATATAATCCGAAGTAAGATATATGTAATTCTTACCTATAGCTGTCATGCCATCATAACCAAGCAATACAAAATTCGAATGACTTGTACAAGGATAACCACCATATACCAGTTTTAATTTACCAGTCTTTCTTTCAGGATTCTTTAACACGTATTTCTTAGTTCCAAAATAAGTATCAAGTACATTATCTTCATCATAATATGATGTAAACTCAAGAGGTTCGCCATCTATTGTCGCACTCTTAAGCTTAATTCCAGCACCAAGAGTAAATGAGATCTCATCACCTGATACAGTACTAAGATCTATTTCATCCGTACCATCCATTAACCCCAGCAGCGTATTAAAGGAAAGTTCTCTCTTATAGTCTGTGTACTCAGCCTCCGTCTCCGTAGCGCCATCATCCATCGTAAATGACATATCATCAAGAGATACTATAGGGCTATGATCTACAAAAGGCTGTTTGATAGCCATAATAACAGCGAATACAAGAAATATAACAGGTGCAACAAAGACCACTGGCTTCTTAACCCTAATGAGGAAAGAACGAATAATATTATATTGATATTTTCTAATGAATACACACGAAAACTCCCATAAAACAATTGCCACAAGCATTAATAATATTCTTGTATAAAGTTGAATCCTTATTACTGCAGGCGAACCAAATGCATCTGAAATACAGATATTAACCGGTCTATTCCATGATATAAACGGATTTTCCACTAACGGACTCGCGAACTGTACAGCTGTAAGAATAAAGAAGATAATTAGCGAAACACTTATATTTTCTGATATATTGTATAATCCTTCCAACAAGAAAAATGTTATCGCCATACATGGAATATATAGAATAACTGGATAGATAAAATATGACTCATAACTAAAAAGATAATCCATTTTTTTACTGCATATAGGCAGATAGATAATTAAACTTATCCCAAGAACTATCAAAATGATAACTGAATACGCTAGAACTCGAGAGAGACTCGCCTTTTTTTCATCCACAAAGGCTCTCATCATATCGTTTACGCCATTCTTTTTTACCCTGTCTGAATCAGTGAGGATTCCAATCCCCCATATAAGGGATCCAAAAAGACTTCCTATTATATATGGAAAAACTACATTATCCATAGTACTAAGTCTTTTATCTCCACATATGTAAATTCCTGCATTTCTAACATACTCTATAAAGCTAAGACCAATAATAAGTATATTTAAGGCAAGCATTATATATGTTTTTCTACACATAAGCAGTCGTCTTAACTCGACTTTAGTAAGTTTCAAAGTTTGTCTCATAACTCATCCTCTACTCAACTTTACTTTTCATAATACGATATAAATATGCGTCTTCAAGGGTTGGTTCACAATGTTCCACATAATCAGGAAGCTTCTTACCAACTATTCTGGTAAGAACTCCCGCCCTTGTATTAACCTTAGATACTATCTCACAGTCATCAGGTATCACATCATCCATCTTACGAACATAAGAACCAACATGATCCATAGTATCTTCTATCAAATCTGCAGGTGCTCCATCATAGAGAATCTTTCCTCCATAGATAACAAGTACTCTGTTACAGACAGCTTGAACATCATCAACAATATGAGTAGAGAGAAAGACGATTCGATCACTAGACATTTCTGAAAAAGCATTTCTGAACCTTACTCTTTCCTCTGGATCAAGCCCCACAGTTGGTTCATCAAGAATCATTATCTCCGGCTGCCCCATAATAGCCTGAGCAATACCGACACGCTGTTTCTGACCACCAGAAAGACTACCAATACGAACCTTTCTTTTATCCTTAAGGCCTGTATTCTCAAGCGCCCATTCTATCTCATCCTTACTCTTTATATTCTTAAGAGCTGCCATATAATCCAGAAACTGCCAGACTGTTAGTTCTTCAAAAAGACCAAAGTTCTGCGGAAGATAACCAAGTCTTCTCTTAAAATCATTTTCATTATCAAGTAGTTTCTTATCATCAACAAGGATATCTCCCTTAGCCTGCTTAAGACCAGCTGTCATCAGCTTCATAAGAGTTGACTTGCCGGCTCCATTTGGTCCCAGGATTCCAACAAAATCAGGACTCTTCACTGAAAAGCTCACATCTGATAAAGCTTTCTTACCTGACGGATATATCATTGTCACATTTTTAATATCTATTTCCATCCTGTATCTCCTTTTGATATTTAATAAGCAAAAAAAATGGTAGAACAAGCGGTAAGTTTTTAGTCTCACCTGTTCTACCATAATTTTTATCACTTATTAGTTGTAGTGTGTCTGTGGGAAATGTGGAGATTGTGTGTAGTTTTGTAAAGAACATAATTACTGCACTACAGTAAACTTTACTCCATCCTCTGTATTTTCTATCTTATACTCTGCACCAGACATCTCCATAACCATGCCAGTTATATAAAGTCCCAGACCACTTCCATCTTTATTACTAGTATCTGCCCTATAGAAGGCTTCAAAAAGATGAGGCAAATGCTGTTCATCAATATGAGCTGGAGAATTGATAACAGTTAATTCCACTTTGCTCTGAGACTCCTCTACGGATCCAAACTCATTTGTCTTCTTCAATACTACTGATGTCTTTCCACCGTCCGGAGTATACTTAAATGCATTTCCAAGTATATTTCCCAGCGCCTTTTTAAGCAGCTGTTCATTACCTCTAAAATCAACATTATCAGGAACTTCATATTCAAGATCTATATTCTTTTCAGTAATGAGTCCATCGTAAAATGCAATCTCTTCATCTAAGATACTGTCGATCTTCACTGTATCCTGAGAATCCATATCCCCCATATCAATATGGGATACAAGAAGGATTTCATTTATAAAGCTTACAAGTTCATTCAAGGTATTACTGCATTTTTCAAGATACTTATCTCTATCTTTATATACGCCTATTCCCGAGCGCATACCTTCTATCTGACCTATAACAACAGATATAGGAGTCTTTAGTTCATGAGAAACTCCTGAGAAGAAAAGCATTCTTCTTCTCTCACGCTCCTTTTCAAGAGTTATCTCATTCTTAAGATAAAGATTTTTATCAGATAATTTAGCAAGTGCCGCACTTAGTTCATCCGAAAGCTTATTAAGACTCTTGGCCAGTCGTCCTATCTCGTCATCTCTTTCATCCGGGCAGTACCAGTCAAAGTCCTGCTGGGCCATTCGTTCAGCAATCCTGCTCATTCTTACTATAGGTTTCTTCATATAATATGAGAATATCTTAGAACCAACTAAGGAAAGAACAAGTGCTATCACTATAACAGGAATAATACTTTTAATTACGCTATCCTGAAATGAAACAGCTCTATTATCACTGCCAGTAACTATTAACACATACTCCTCATCACAGTCATTAAAATGTAACGGATATGTAAGCAAACCATTATCTGAAGTTTCTTCACCCCTTGATAAATATTCTTCAGCGGTGATCAGTTCTACATAGGTTGCTGTACTTCCGGCGAAGCGTAGAATCTCCCTCTCAGCATCTATCTTCGGAATATTCATGCTTTTTTCAGCTAACTCTTCCGCTTCCTTTTCAATGTATTCAGAATTCTTCTTAGGCGTTGAATACGGAGTCATAATAAAAAGAATAAGATATACCGATCCCATGATCAGGATAGATAATAGCATGAATGTTATAAAAGTTTTTATGGTCATATTTTTCATACTAGCCTAGCTTATATCCTATTCCTCTTACAGTTTCTATGCAGTCACTTGTACCAAGTTTCTTCCTGATATTCTTTATATGAGTATCTACTATTCTGGTATCCTCATAGTATTCATAATCCCATAGCTTAGATAAAAGAGACTTTCTGGTAACCACACCCCCCTGAGCTTTCATCAGCTCATAAAGAATATCAAATTCTTTAAGTGTGAATTCCACATCCTCTCCTTCTATCTTTACAGTATGAGTATTACTATCTAAAACAATTCCTTTATATGACAAAGTCTCAGAATCTGAAACCTTTCCACTCCTTCTAAGTATGGCTTCAACCTTACTTACAATAATTGGCATAGATATAGTCTTTGATATATATTCATCAACCTTAAGGCTATAACCTCTAAGTTGATCTTCCTCACTGAACTTAGCAGTCAGCATAATAATAGGAACATCACTCTTCTTTCTAATAAGTTCGCACAGAGTAAATCCATCTATCTTTGGAAGCATTATATCGAGAATAATAAGATCAAATTCTCTTTCCTCCATAGAGTCAAAAGCTTCTAAGCCATCATTTGCAGTTGTAACTGCAAACCCAGAATTCGACAAAAAATTAACAAGAAGCTCCTGATAATCTTCATTATCCTCTACAACCAGAATCTGATTCATAAAGTATTTACCTTTCGTTTTTCCTATTATTATATATAAAAAGAAGCGGGATGCAAACACATCCCGCTTCTCCCATAATGAAATATAATATATAAAGGGATAATTCCCTGGCTAACTACTCTACATCCTGAAGAGCGTCATAGTCCTCTTCACCAGTTCTAATCTTAACAACTCTGCTTACTGGATATACGAAGATCTTACCATCACCGATCTTACCAGTATAAAGTGTCTTCTTAGCTGTTTCGATTACACTGTCTACAGGAATCTTACTTACTACTACTTCAAGCTTGATCTTAGGAAGAAGTGTTACGTCCATCTCAACTCCACGATACTTCTCACCAGTACCCTTCTGGATACCACAACCACTTACCTGAGTTACTGTAATACCTGTTACACCAAGAGCATTGAGAGCCTTCTTAATCTTGTCATATCTTGAAAGCTTTGTAATAATAACTACCTTATTAATACCAGTATCTGCTACAACACCAGCCTTAGTCATCTCTTCAGAAGCGTTTACAACAGGAACAGAAGCGTTCTTCTTAGCTTCACTAGCCTCTTCATAATCATCACTTCCGAGACTTGTGTTTTCATTTTCAACCATCATTGCACTTGACATATCAACGATACTGAATCCTGAATATGCTGATGCAAGACCATGCTCTGTAGAATCAAGACCTTCGATTTCTTCCTCTTCTGAAACTCTAAGTCCAAAGATTGCTTTAATTATTGTAAATACTATAAGCATTGTTACAGCTGTCCAAGAAGCTACTGCTGCAAAACCAAGTAACTGAACTCCTAACTGATGGAAACCACCGCCGTAGAAAAGACCAACTACGCTATCATTTCCTGGTGCAGATGTTGTTGCGAAAAGACCAGTTGCGATTGTTCCCCAGATACCATTCATCATATGTACTGCTACAGCACCAACAGGATCATCGATGTGAAGCTTGAAGTCAAGAAGCCATACACCAAATACTACCAGAAGACCTGCAACTGCACCGATTATAATTGCGCCAAATGCATCTGTTACATCACAAGGAGCTGTGATAGCTACAAGACCTGCAAGTGAAGCATTGAGACACATTGAAACATCAGGCTTACCATACTTAACCCATGTAAAGATCATACATACTACTGTTGCGATTGAAGGAGCAATAGTTGTTGTTAAGAATACTGATGCAAGCTGTTCCTTTGAAGTACAAGCTGCACCGTTAAATCCATACCATCCAAACCAGAGGATGAATACACCGAGTGCACCGATTACGATATTGTGACCTGGGAAAGCATTTACCTTTGTAACCTTTCCATTTTCATCTTTCTCAAACTTACCAATACGAGGTCCAACCATCTTTGCACCGATAAGTGCTGAGATACCACCAACCATATGGATTGCACAAGAACCTGCAAAATCATGGAATCCCATCTGTGCGAGGAAACCACCGCCCCAGATCCAATGTGCTTCGATAGGATAAACAAGTGCTGAAATAATTCCTGAATATACACAGTAGCTAAGGAACTTAGTTCTCTCTGCCATAGCACCTGATACAATAGTTGCTGTTGTTGCACAGAACACAAGGTTAAATACGAAATTTGACCAGTCAAAGTTCTGATATGTTGTGAAGATATCAAATCCAGGCTTTCCTATAAAACCAAGAACATCTTCACCAAGTAAGAAACTAAAACCGATTGCTATGAATACACAACATCCTATACAGAAATCCATAAGGTTTTTCATAAGAATGTTACCTGCATTCTTTGCTCTTGCGAAACCTGATTCAACCATTGCGAATCCAGCCTGCATCCAGAATACCAGCGCGGCACCAATAAGGAACCATACTGCAAATATTTCACCATTGATTGCACTTAAAATTTCTTCCGTCATTTGAACTTCCTCCTTCGATACGAGAAAAGCGCCCCAGACCGAATAACATCCAGCCCAGAGCGCCATTGCTCATAAAGTATTATTTTGTCGCGCGCTAATCTTCTGCCAACAGGCAGATCCCGGCAAACGAAAAGGCGCCTCAGAGATCATTCTCTAAGACGCCGTTGCCTTTTATGCTTCTGTATTATACACTTGTTTCAATTTTTGTCAATACACTTTTTAAAATTTTTTTTGTATTACTTTTTATTTAGTCCCAACCTTTCCATACATCAGGCTGATAACCTACTGTAGCCTTCTTTCCGTTTCGCACAATAGGCTGAACAAGTATATGCTGATTCTCAAGGATTTTTTCTTCCTTATCCTCATCTGCAATATATTTAATAATATCCAGGGTATCCTGATCCTTTGCATTCTCATCTATAAGATTATCAATACCACCAACTGCCTGCTTAACAGAATTAAACTCTCCCTTGCTAAGCCCCTTTTCCTTTAAATCTACAAACTGGAACTTAATCCCACGCTCTTTGAAGAATCTTTCTGCCTTTCTGGTATCCGCACTCTTCTTTGTACCAAATATCTGTATATTCATCTTCTATCTCCTTATATATCTTTAACTCTGCTTACTATAACACATATCTGCGTCATTATGTCATACATTCTAATCTGTTCAATACTCGCGTAATATGATATATTATGTTGGTTGTTCGAATAATAACTTATCAGCAAGATAATCAGGTTTTAAATCATGAATGATAAAAAAGAAACAAGTATATTTACAAAACCTATAGTCGTCTGGATTGGCGCACTTATATCCTGTTTTTTATGGGGAAGTGCTTTTCCAATGATAAAGCTTGGATACTCTGAATTTGCTATAGAATCAAATGCTATGGCCACTCAGATTCTTTTTGCAGGAATCCGTTTTGTACTTGCAGGAATCCTGGCAGTTCTTATTGGTTGTATCATTCACAAAAAGGTTCTAATTCCAAAGAAAACATCTATCCCATCAGTATTAAAACTATCAATGTTCCAGACCGTTGGACAGTACTTTTTCTTTTATATCGGGCTGGCCCATACTTCAGGAGTAAGAGCATCTATCGTACAGGGAACTAATGTTTTTATAGCCCTTATAGTAGCATGCCTTATCTTTAAACAGGAAAAGATTTCAACCAGAAAGATCATAGGATGCATTATAGGGTTTGCAGGCGTTGTTCTGGTTAATCTTACAGGCAGCAGTCTGGGTGAAGGCAGCATACTTCTTGGTGACTGCTTTATAATCCTATCAACTGTAGCATATGCCTTTTCTTCAGTTCTACTTAAAGAATATACAAAGACAGAAGAACCTGTCATCCTTAGTGGTTATCAGTTTATTGCTGGTGGCATTATTATGATAATTGCTGGTCTTCTTATGGGAGGCAGATTAGAACAAGTGACATCAAAAGGTATTATATATCTAATATACCTTGCCTTCGTCTCAGCAGCCGCGTATTCATTATGGAGCACACTGATCAAACATAACCCAGTCTCAAAGGTTGCAGTCTTTGGATTTATGACACCAGTATTCGGCGTTATCACATCTCTCGTCTTCCTAAATGAAGGTGCTGGATTCAACTGGATTCACTTTATCTCACTAGTTCTTGTCTGCATCGGAATATATATCGTTAATTCAAGCAAAAAAATTCTGGAACAAGACGCTTAATCTTGTTCCAGAATTTTTTTATTTATTTTTAAATACAAATATACCATCTTTATCTTCAGTTTCAGTTTTCATGTCACTCTGTTATTAGTGTACGTACTTCCACCTTCTTAACACGAGACGCGGTAATATAAGCAAATAGGAAGAAGCATATAGCAACTGTTATGATCGGTATCATTACAGTCGAGAAACTATAATCAATGAAGAACTCTGCAATTCCCATACTTCTGAGCATGAAAGAAAGCAGTTTACTAGAGAATAATAGACTAAGTGTAGTTCCAAATGCTATTCCAATTATAGATACAATAAGGAATC
This sequence comes from Lachnospiraceae bacterium AC2031, assembly GCA_000687975.1. Taxonomy (GTDB): domain Bacteria; phylum Bacillota; class Clostridia; order Lachnospirales; family Lachnospiraceae; genus Eubacterium_Q. The sequence continues at coordinate 464,975 of JIAB01000001.1, forward strand.
TAATAGCAAACTGCACACGAAGTTTATCCGAAGTAAGACCCAACGCTTTATATATTCCTATATCCGTCTTTTCGTATGCAAAGATTCTTGTCGAAAGCATAGTTACGGAGGCAAATGCAAATACTGCCGACATGATATATATAAGGATCCTAAGAGCTGATGATGCTCTCTGGATCAGCTTATCCTCTTGAGAATCACCTCTAGTATGAATCGTTATCGTATAATCCTCAGGAAGTTCATTTTCAAGAGCCTCACTTATTTCATCTATACTTTCTGTATCAGCCAGATCATATCCAGCCCACTCAGGACATATATCGGGAGCCAATGTTCTTCCAGCATCACCACTCATTGCAAAGAATCTTCCAGTATCTTTAGTACCGACTATAAAGCCTGTGATTACATATTCACCACTATTCTCTCTGTATTTTACTGTAAGCTTGTCACCTATAGAGTAGCCCATATCTTCTGCGTAGACCTGTCCAACGGCAATCTCATTTGCTTTTTTCGGAGCATCACCCTTGACCACAGTAAAGCCCTCCTCATCTTCGGCAATGAGACAGTAAAGCTTCTCTCCATCAAGAACCATATACTTTCCATTAAGGCGATACTTTTCTTCAATGCCTGTATATTCTTCGATGACATTTTCTATCTTTTCAAGATTCTCCCATACCGGTTCTGTATATTCTGAAGAGTATTCAGGAACAGATACTTCAACAGATATGTCTTCATTTGTTCCTCCCATTGCGTTATGAGCGTTTTCTGAAGTTATAGCATCTGTCATACCAGTCACGGTCATAAGGAAGAATACAAGCATTGTAGCTATAACTATAGCTGCCACATAGCGTCTTCTGCCCGATATAAACTGTCTAAAAGCAAGACTGGATGAGATAAACCGTCCTGATAAAGGCACTTTCTTTAAAGACGTATTAGAACCCTCCTCTCGCCTTCCGGATATTGCCTTTATCGGTGAGACTCTTCCTATTTTTTCAGAACATATTAAGATAAATACCGCTGAAGCAACAAGAATTCCAAGGATCAGACTTACACTTGTTATAATGTCTAAGCCCGTATCAATCTTAATTCCTACTATCGGCTCAAAAAATCCAGGAAGATATTTTATAACTGAAAGAGACATTAATAAGCCAAAAATAGCACCAAATATTTCTGCAAGCATATACTGAATCAAAAAGATTATCTTCAGTCGAAGATTGTAGAATCCCTCCGCTTTCAGGATTCCCAGATCAGTATACTGAAGTTCAATTCCAGTAGATATGCTGTTAGACATCACAACAAAAACTATAACAATAAGAATGATCACATATGATAAAAATATATCAAGAGTTAGATCAGGATACAGATCCTGATAATGAATACTATCTGTTTTAGTAAGAACACTAGTAGCATAGCTTCCTATCTCAGTATCATTATTGATAACAGAAGCAAAACGATTATCAGATAATGTACAGTTATCAGCTTTGTATATATATACAATACTATACAGAAACTCTCGTACTGCTGGATTAACTAACGCTTCTCCCTCAAGATACTCAGTTATTTCCTTACTATCTTCGCTACTGATAAAACCAGATTTTACAGGAATAAAAGCACTTCCACATACTGGTTCTTCAACAAAACCTTTTATAGTGAAATCATACTCTTTGTCACCAAATGAAATTGCAAGTCTGTCACCTATACTAAGATCCTCACTCTTGCTGATAGCCTGAGGAAGATATATCTCACCCTTCTTTAACTCAGGTACAACCTCTTCATACCCTGTCATATCGCTTTTCCAAAGCTTGTCGACTCTGCTATCATACTCAGTTAAAAACAGATTGAAAGAGCCACTAGATCCATCAGGAAGTGTATATCCGTCTGAAAGGATAGTATCCATAGCCAGAACTTTTTTCACATCAGAATGTGACTCTACCTCTTCTATCATTTCTTCGGTAAGGAAATCACGTCTAATATTAAGTGTAATATCTCCACCTTCCATATGCTCATACGCTGACTCTATGGATTCTTTAAAATTCTTCTTGAGACTCACTATAGATGCTATAGATGATGATATTATCATCATAAAAACCATGATGCAGAGAAATGTTCCCTTCTTGTGACGAATATTTGATTTTACCAATGTTAAAATATCCATATCTTACCTACCAATCTAAGGAATCCAGCCATGCAGCCACTTCCTTCTCACGATCCTTTTCATCTTCCGATTTATACTTTGGAAGACTTAGTTCTCCTTTAATCTTTCCATCCTCAATATAGAGAATCCTGTCAGCCCTTAAAGCTGCTCTCATATCATGTGTAACCATTAATATACTCTGCCCATCACGATTACACTCAGTTAGAAGATTCAGAACCTCCGTTGTATTTCTTCGATTAAGCGCACCTGTTGGTTCATCTGCAAAAAGCAGATGAGGAGCATTAATCAAAGCTCTAGCTATAGCACATCTCTGCTGTTCACCTCCAGAACACTGTGATGGAAGCTGACTCTTTATCTGAGATATACCCATCTTTTCTATGAGATTAGTTGCATAATCTTTCACCTTTGAAACAGAGCTTATTTTTGCAAGGTATCCAGGAACTGCCACATTTTCAAAGATACTGAGATTACTTACAAGATGAATCTGTTGAAATACATAGCCAAATTCTTCAGATCTTAATTTCGCCAGTTTTCTTTCACTCATCTTGCTTATATCCATACCGTTATAGATTACTTCTCCAGACGACGCTCTATCCATTCCACTAAGCACATACATCATCGTAGATTTACCTGAGCCTGAGGATCCCATCACTACTGTAAAATCCCCTTCATATATCTCAAGACTGGCGTCAGATATAATATTCACTGTATTTCCATTATGCTTATAGCTTTTACATAAATTACTTGCCGAAAGTAATACTTCCTTCATATCTATTTACGTCCTTTCTTTTTTACTGAATAAATATTCATTTATAGAGAAGATAGCATATTGAATATCGTTTGTCAATGAATAAATATTCAGTCATAGAAATAATTAATAAAAAACGGATAGTTCTGATAAAAATCATTACTATCCGTTAGTCGCTTTTATTTATATTATTAGCCATAAACTGAGTGATGGCTGACAAGGTATTTAGAGATTAGTGAATCCCATAAGATCAAAGTCCACTTCTCTTGCTGCATTTCTTCCTTCTGAGATTGCCCAAACAACAAGGGACTGGCCACGATGCATATCGCCCGCGGTATAGATCTTACATCCCTTATTTTTGCTATCAGATGCGAAAGCGGCATATGAGCCGGGAGCCGTCTTGACATTTGTTCTTCCATCAAGTTCTACTCCAAATCCATCTGTAACATAGCTCTCACTACCAAGGAAACCAGCCGCTATAAGAACCAGCTCGGCAGGTACATTTTTCTCACTGCCTTCTACTGGTACCATCATCATACGACCAGTCTTCTCGTCCTTCTTTGACTCAAGAGAAACGAGAACAACCTCCTTCAGATGACCTTTTTCTGATTTAAATTCCTTAACAGTTGTCTGATAAATTCTAGGATCGGATCCAAATAAATATATAGCTTCTTCCTGACCATAATCAGTCTTAAGAACACGAGGCCACTCTGGCCAAGGATTTGATGCAAGTCTTTCTTCTGGTGGGCATGGCATCATCTCAAGCTGGGTTACAGACTTGGCACCTAGTCTGATACATGTACCAACACAGTCATTTCCTGTATCACCACCACCTATTACGATTACATTTTTCCCTGAAACTTCGTTATAAGGGAATATATCCTTCTTCTTTTTCTTTAATACATCAAAATCACTATCAAGAAGTGACTTTGTTACTTTACCTAAAAAGTCTACAGCAAAATATATGCCCTTTGTATCTCTACCTGGAGCATTAATATCACGTGGATTAGATGCACCACAAGCGAGAACTACAGCATCATATTCCTCTCTAAGTTTATCTGCAGATATGTACTTTACATTATCAGTAAACTTTGCCTTAGGACTATCTCCATCCACTTTCTTGGATCCACATACATTGACGCTGGTCTGGAACTGAATTCCAGCTGCTTCCATCAGCTTTACTCTTCTATCAATAACTGACTTGTCCAGCTTCATATTAGGGATACCATAACGAAGGAGACCACCGATACGGTCACTTCTCTCAAAAACAGTAACAGAATGTCCACGACTATTAAGAAGCTGCGCCGCAGCAAGTCCTGAAGGACCACTACCTACGACTGCAACCTTCTTACCAGTTCTTACCTTAGGTGTAATTTCAGAAACAAGTCCCTGATCATATGCAAATTCTATGATAGCTTTTTCATTTTCCTTTGTTGATACAGCCTCCTGATGATATCCACAGGTACAAGCCTTCTCACAAAGAGCAGGACATACTCTTGAGGTAAACTCTGGGAAGCTGTGCGTAATAGAAAGGCGTCTATATGCAAGTTCAAGATTACCTCCCTCAACAAGTTCATTTAATTCAGGAACAAGATTGTGAAGTGGGCAACCAGCAGCCATTCCTGCGATCATCGTACCTGCCTGGCAAAATGGAACACCACAGTTCATACATCTTGCTGCCTGTTTCTCCTGTTCTTCTAATGTAAGTCTCCCATGGAATTCATCAAAGTTGCAGATTCTTTCCTTCTCAGGAACTGTTGGAGCATCTACTCTCTCGTATTCCAAAAATCCTTTTATATTACCCATAAACGTTTCCTTTTTTTCTATATATTTTTAACCAACGAGTTCTGTGAAGGCTTCTATCTGTGCCTGTTCATGATCCATACCCTGCTCTTCGAACTGAGCTGTGAGATGGAGCATTTCTTTATAATCGTTAGGAATAATCTTCTTGAAGTAACCAACATACTCATCAAAGTTCTCAAGTATACGCTTACCCTTCTCAGAGCCAGTATACTTAACATGCTTTTCAATCATATCAAGAAGCTTTTCTTTATCATTCTTAGCCTCGATCTTCTCCATAAGGACAAGCTGCTTATTGAGGTTCTTATAGAGTGTATTCTCCTCATCCAGAACATAAGCTACTCCGCCGCTCATACCAGCTGCAAAGTTCTTACCTGTTGGTCCGAGGATTACTGCACATCCACCAGTCATATATTCGCATCCATGCTCTCCAACTCCTTCAACTACTGCTGAAGCACCAGAGTTTCTTACACAGAATCTTTCTCCTGCAACACCTGCGATATATGCCTCACCTGAGGTTGCACCATAAAGTGCTACGTTACCGATGATTATATTCTCTTCTGCATCGTAACCTGCATTTTCAGGAGCATGAACAATAAGCTTTCCACCTGAAAGACCCTTACCAAAGTAGTCATTACTATCACCAACAAGATCAAGTGTAAGACCTGAAGGGATAAATGCTCCAAAGCTCTGTCCACCTGCACCGGTACAATTAATAACTAATGAATCATTATCAAGTCCTTCTGATGCAGCTCTGGTAATCTCTGCACCAAGAAGAGTACCAAATGCACGGTCTGTATTTGATAATGCTATATCAACACTCTTCTTCATTCCCTTGCTTGCAGAAGCCTTTATATCCTTCTCAAGCTTGCTGATAAGGACTTTCTCATCCTTTGTTTCACCAAGTTTGAAGTCATAAGCTTTTTCAGGATGGAATGTCTGAAGATTTCTATCGATACCAGACATATCTGCCAGGATTCTGCTAAGATCCATCTCTGCCTCAGCACCCTTAAGACCATCCTTAACCTTAAGAAGATCCGTTCTACCTACTAACTCAGATATAGTTCTAACTCCAAGCTTTGCCATATATTCACGAAGCTCACGAGCAATAAAATACATGAAGTTTTCAACGTACTCTGGCTTACCCTTGAAACGTTTTCTGAGCTCAGGATTCTGAGTAGCTACGCCCATAGGACAAGTATCATTCTGACAAACTCTCATCATTACACAGCCCATAGTTACAAGTGGAGCTGTTGCGAATCCATATTCTTCTGCTCCCAGGATTGCTGCTATAGCAACATCACGTCCGCTCATAAGCTTACCATCTGTTTCAACAACTACCTGATCACGAAGTCCGTTAAGAAGCAGTGTCTGATGTGTCTCAGCAAGTCCCATTTCCCAAGGAAGACCAGCATTATGGATAGAGCTCAGTGGAGCTGCTCCAGTACCACCGTCATATCCTGATACAAGAATAACCTGTGCACCTGCTTTAGCAACACCTGCTGCTACAGTACCAACACCTGCTTCAGATACAAGTTTTACAGAAATTCTTGCCTTTTTATTTGAACACTTAAGGTCATATATTAACTGAGCCAGATCCTCGATAGAGTAAATGTCATGATGAGGTGGTGGTGATATAAGACTTACACCTGGTGTTGAGTGACGTGTCTTTGCTACCCATGGATAAACCTTCTTTCCAGGAAGATGTCCACCTTCACCTGGCTTAGCACCCTGAGCCATCTTAATCTGAATCTCTCTAGCACTTACAAGATACTTACTTGTAACACCGAATCTACCACTGGCAACCTGCTTTATAGCACTACTTCTATCATTGTCTGTTCCAGCTGAAGCTATTCTCTCATCGCTCTCTCCACCTTCACCACTGTTTGACTTACCATGAATATGATTCATAGCTATTGCCAGTGTCTGGTGAGCTTCCTCTGAGATTGATCCATAAGACATAGCACCTGTCTTGAATCTCTGCATAATTGATTCTTCAGACTCAACCTCATCAAGAGGAATTCCCTCAGCTGGGAAGTTGAACTCCATAAGACTTCTTAGATAACCTGTCTTCTCGGCATCTACCATTTGGGTATACTCTTTAAACTTCTCATAGTTACCCTCTCTGGTTGAAAGCTGAAGCATATGGATCGTCTGTGGATTATATCTATGTGTCTCACCCTGTGCTCTGAACTTGTGTCTTCCCACAGCTGTGAGTTCAAGGTCAACTGGAAGACCCAGTGGATCAAAGGCCTTACTATGCTGTTCGTCAACCTTTCTCTCTATATCTTCAAGTGTTATACCGCCAACACGGCTAACAGTTCCATCAAAGTATTCATCGATAACCTTAGAAGAGATACCGATTGCCTCAAACATCTTACTACCCTGATAAGACTTAATTGATGAGATTCCCATCTTTGAAGCGATCTTTACGATTCCGCTGATTATTGCTTCATCGTAATCATCAACTGCTGCATAGTAATCCTTATCTAAGAGACCATCATCTATAAGTTCCTTTATAGTTGAATGTGCAAGATATGGATTAACTGCTGATGCACCATAACCAAGCAGAGTTGCGAAATGATGAACCTCGCGTGGCTCACCTGATTCGAGAACAAGTGACATGGCGGTACATTTTCTTGTTTCTACAAGATGCTTATGAACTGCAGCTACTGCAAGAAGTGATGGAATAGCTACATGGTTCTCATCTACTCCTCTATCTGAAAGGATAAGTATACTTGCACCCTGACGATAAGCCTTATCTACCTCAACAAAGAGATGTGAAAGCACTCTCTTCATTGGCGTACTCTTGTAATAAAGAATAGATACTGTTGCAGCCTTGATTCCATCTTTGTCAAGATGCTTTATCTTCAGCATATCCAGATCTGTAAGGATTGGATTATGAATCTTAAGTACATGACAGTTTTCAGCTTTCTCTTCCAGAAGATTTCCGTTCTTTCCAACATATACGCTACGTGATGTAACTATCTTCTCACGTTCAGCATCAATAGGTGGATTTGTTACCTGAGCAAAAAGCTGTTTGAAATAATAGAACAGTGGCTGGTAAGTATCAGATAGAGCAGCGATAGGTGTATCAACACCCATTGAACCAATCTGCTCTTTTGCATTCAGTGCCATGTTCAGGATACCTTCATGATAATTCTCATAGGTATAGCCAAATGCCTTCTGAAGCTTCTGTCTCTCTTCGCCATCTATTTCAGGAACTTTCTCATTTGGAATCTTAATGTTCTTAAGCTCGAGCAGACTCATATCAAGCCACTCGCCAAATGGATTTCTATGTGCGTATCTCTCTTTAATCTCCTGATCAGTAAATACCTTTCCTTCTTTCGTATCTACAAGGAGCATCTTTCCCGGATAAAGTCTGTCCTTCTTGACGATGTGACTTTCATCAAGAGGAAGCACACCAACCTCAGATGCAAGGATCAGACGACGATCGTCCATGATCACATAACGTGAAGGTCTAAGACCATTTCTATCAAGGATAGCACCCATTACATCACCATCAGAGAAGACGATAGATGCAGGTCCATCCCAAGGCTCCATCATTGTTGCATAGTACTGATAGAAGTCTCTCTCTTCCTGAGTAAGTGTCTCATTATGAGCCCATGGCTCAGGAATAAGAACGCTGGCAGCAAGCGGAAGATCCATACCACTCATCATCAGGAACTCAAGAGTATTATCAAGCATAGCTGAATCTGAACCGCTTGAAGAAATAACTGGAAGAACCTTTGTCATATCTTCTTCGCTAAATGTATCTGTATGCATTGTCTCTTCACGAGCAAGCATCTTATCTGCATTTCCCTTTATTGTATTGATCTCACCATTGTGAACCATCAGACGGTTAGGATGAGCTCTGTTCCAGCTTGGATTTGTATTAGTTGAGAATCTTGAATGTACCATAGCGATAGCTGACTCATAATCAGGATCATTAAGGTCAAGGAAGAATGTTCTGAGCTGTCCTACAAGGAACATACCCTTATAAACGATAGTTCTGCAGGAAAGTGATGGTACATATGTATTAACGCTACACTGCTCAAACTCACGTCTTATGATATAGAGCATGCGATCAAACTCAAGATCTGTAAGACCTGCTGGTCTCTCAATAAATACCTGTTCAATATCAGGCATGCATTCTCTTGCCTTAGTTCCAAGAACATTAGGACTGATTGAAACCTTTCTCCAACCAAGAAGCTTTGCATTGCTCTTATTGACGATTGTTTCAAACATATTCTTGGACTGTCTTCTCTCAAGATCATCCTGTGGGAAGAAGAACATACCTACGCCGTAGCTTCTTTCATCTCCAAGAGATACTCCAACTTCAGACATAACCTTCTTAAAGAATTTATGAGGAATCTGTGTAAGGATACCAACACCGTCACCGGTCTTTCCTTCAGCGTCCTTTCCAGCTCTATGTTCGAGATTTTCTACGATGCTTAGAGCGTCTGCAACCAAGGCATGACATTTCTTTCCATCCATCTGAACAATCGCACCGATACCACAGTTATCATGCTCAAATGAAGCATCATATAATCCCTTTCTTCTTAATTCCTCAAGTGCTGTATTCATCACTCTATCCTCCTAAAATGCATAAAAGGCGCTCTGAACCTAAGTCCAAAGCGCCTTTGCTTTTATCTTACATATTATTTTCAAAACTATTAACAGTATATTACTTTATTTTCAAAAGTCAAGTATAAATTTTACTTTAATTATTTAATGTGTATTTTAGAAATTCTTTTTCTATAAAATCACACCGGATAATCATTTGTAAAGCAGGCTGTACAAAGTGGTAAATCACCAACCATTGTCGTGAAATCCTCCACGCTGAGGTATTCCAACGAGTCTGCTCCAATATTCACTCTTACATCCTCAGTTGAATGCTGAGATGCTATAAGCTGCTTCGATGTAGGTACATCTGTACCATAGTAGCAAGGATAAAGGAATGGTGGAGAACTTATCCTTACATGTACTGACTTTGCTCCAGCATTGCGTAACATTTCAATCAGCTGTCTCATGGTTGTACCACGAACTATAGAATCATCTATAATTACTATATTCTTATCCTGCACCACATTATTTAGAACACTGAGCTTCATATGTACTGCAGTCTGTCTCTCTTTATCTGTCGGTTTAATGAAACTTCTACCGATATAACTATTCTTATGAAATGCAATCGCAAAAGGGATACCAGATTCAAGTGCATAACCTTCAGCCGCAGCAATTCCTGAATCAGGAACACCAACAACTATATCCGCATCAACCTTCGCCTTACGAGCAAGCGCTCTACCCGCATTTACTCTTGCATCATGAATCTCTATTCCATCCATAACAGAATCATTACGCGCAAAGTAAATATATTCAAATATACAGTGAGCTCTCTTCTCCTGGCACATTGATCTATCAGACGCTATACCTTCTTTTGTGATAGCTATCATCTCTCCAGGTTCAACGTCTCTGATAATCTCTCCACCTACAGCAGTAATAGCCGCACTTTCAGATGCAAATATATATGAATCACTCTTTTTACCTAAAATAAGTGGTTTAATTCCAAATGGATCTCTAATTCCTATAAGCTTTCGAGGACTCATTACAACCAGTGCGTAACCACCTCTAAGCTTTGCAGCAGCATTTTTCACTGCGCCTTCAATAGTTCCCGTCTTTACTCTCTCGCCAATAACTTCATAGGCAATAACCTCTGTATCTGAGGTTGTATAATGAGCAAGACCTCTATTCATCTGCTCTTCTTTAAGCTCAGGTGCATTAACAATATTTCCGTTATGAACCAGCGCAAGACTACCCTTGATATAATTCATTGCAATTGGCTGTGCATTCACAGCTTTGCTTCCACCAGTAGTTGAATATCGTACGTGACCAACACCGATATTTCCTGATAAATGATTTAAGTCTTCCTCATTAAAGACTTCATTTACAAGTCCCATATCCTTCTTCAGCCTTAGGTTTCCCATCTCACCACTGGTATCTGAGACTGCAATTCCTGCTGATTCCTGGCCACGATGCTGCAACGAAATAAGTCCATAATATATGTCATGTGCAACTTCTTCTTCATTAAGAGAATAGATGCCAAAAACGCCACACTCTTCGTGCAGCTTATCCTGAGACAATACAGTATTATCCATTATTAAACCCCTTTTAAGCATAAGGGCGCCTTAGGAAAAATATCCTAAAGCGCCATTGCTTATCATGTTTATTTTATTAACAGATTTCAGTATATCACCTTATTTTCAAAAGTCAATACTGAAAAATTATTTTAATCAGTATATTGGTACTGACTTAGTTTTTTACCAAACACCAGACAAACGACCACTCCGGCAACACCAAGAATAAACATCATAAATGCCGCTCCAGATCCTTTACCACTTCCAAAAAGCAGATTCCATATACTTCCCACCTGACTCGCCATAAATGGTTCGCATATTTCATCTACCATAAAGCCTCCAATAAAAAGACCTATAGGAATCGTAAAGAATTGAAGTGTATTTCTACATGCATAAACTCTTCCCTGTAAATGTTCAGGTATAGAATTTCTCATGATTACATTTTGATTCGTACTCATAATCGGTACACATATCCAGCCTATTATCTGTGCAAGGCACCAAAGAATTGGATATCTTGAAAAAGCAAGAACAAAATTCTCTGTGCCTAACGAGATCAGCATGGACAAAAATATGACCTTAACACGATTTTTAGGTTTTGGCATAACCGTAGCGATCAGGCTTCCCAAAACCATTGCAACACCTGAACAAGAGGTGACAATACCTAATACACTTTTACCACCTCTCGGATTCGGAATAATAAGCGCTGGAAGAACCGCATCAAATGCAGATGCTATAAGATTCACTCCAGACATAAAAAGAATCACATATAAAATAAGTGGATTATGTTTTAGACATTTAAGTCCTTCTTTCGAAAGCTGCAATACACCTTCTTCGTTTTCATTATTCTTATCAACCTTGGGGATTGATATAAATACTGCTAACGCAAGAAATGCTACAGCAAACGTTGAAAGATCAACCACTATAACCGCATCCAGTCCAGCTAGTTCATATATAGCAGATGCTATTATAGGATTACCAATTGAAACCAGTGATCTTGATAAAGACTGAAGTCCACCAGTTTTCTGATAATAATCCTTCGGAATCACCATAGTATATGCAACTTCTGATGCAGGTTGCTGAACTGTATTCATCAAACCATTTATTGCATTGATCATATACAGATGCCAAATACTTAGAGAATCCATTTTATATAAAGCAAAAACAACCACTGAGCTTACTGCTGCCAAAAGATCACAAATAAGCATGGTTTTCTTCTTATCAAACTTATCAGTAATTGCGCCAGCAAAAATGCTCATTACAACATATGGTAAATAACTACATATTGTTAAGCCAGCTGTATTAAGAGCCGATCCTGTCTCATCATAGAGCCAAAGTGTAAGTGCAAAACTAGTTATTGCACTTCCCAACTGCGACAAACTCTGAGTACTCCATAAGATGTAGAAATCTCTTAAACTATTTTGTTTTTTATTATTCATTTCTTTGCTCCTTATGTGTGTAATACTTTAATGTAATTAAAGAAGCAAAGCCTGAGGATTAATTATTCTCCTCCATACAGATTCCTCAAGCTCTGCATGGAGCACTTGCAATGCACATTCTCATATTATTTCTCCTTTTTTATATTTTTCGTAAATTTTAAATATTATATCATCTAGAATAAACACCTGTCATTAACTCTGTCTTATATGCTTCCTTGTTAGGAACATCATATTCATCTGCAATCTTTGCAGCAAGCTCATTATCATATGGTATGCTTATAATATTCATACTGATCGGGGTTAATTCTGATTCATCTAGATCACCTTCAATAAGTAACGCATGGCACCTTGGAATACCAAGCGAATTACCAACACTTCCTGTATTTATGGCATAGCCCAGATCATGTGAACGAATATATGGCATATGTCCATCAGCACTAATGAATCCTCCGTGAAGTACACCCTTTGTATCTGTAAACCCTGGACGAAGTTCATCCATGGAAAGATATGAATGATAGTTATCATCAATCCATCTTCCATGGAATAGTCTGAAATTTATTCCGCTGATAAGTACCTCATCTTCCATAGGCAAGGATTCAAGCCAATCGATACGCTCTTTACCTAACTGATCCACATAGAAAGAGTTACCCTTTAGCCATTCAGCCTTCTCTTTTCCTATCTTATCTACATAGGATGGATCATTAATCATGTTTTCATAATAAAGCTTTGAACACACAACGACATCATCATCCCAGTTACCTGCTATGAAATGATTACAGTGACTTCTAACCCAATCCAGAGTTTTATCATTTTCAGGCCCCTTGCCTACTGCATCTCCTAAAAACCACACATCATCTGGCTTTATTTTTTCCATTTCCTTTTCAAGTGCAAGTGTTGCAGGCATATTTCCATGAAAGTCTGCAACAAACAAAATCTTTGCCATTTATTCACTCTCCTGAATCTCGTGAATTAGTCTATTCTGTTCTTTAACTTCTTTATATAGAATATAGTAAAATACTCCAGCAATAATAATATATGGTATCGTGAAGGATCTATAATATTCGAACCAACCTCTTGGCGAGATAGGATCTATCCTGCTTATTACAAACAATAATAATCCGCAGAAAAAACATGCAGCAATATACTGAATTATCATCATAGCCAGCGGACTAACGTTATCAAATAGCGAATATAAAGAAAGAACTATAGACGCTATAACACAAAATGCAAACATTATCAAGGTATTAGAATTATCATTTTCCATTCCAGTTATTGCATTACTCACTGCTGCAGTTACCGAAACAGCAGTGTAACTTATACATATTCCCATAAAAAGCTTTTTAAAATACTCTTTCACTGATTTATCCTCCTCATTTTTTGAAGATATTCATTGAATGCTTTCTTATAACTTCTGTTTATACAGATTCGTTCTCCGTTATCAAAGAAGGCATAGACCTTCATATTAATATCCGGCTTCAGCTGTTTTATCTTATATATATTTATAAGATTGGACTTCGAAACTCTTACAAACCCGTAATTCCAAAGCATTTCCTCACATGAGCCAAGTGTATTCATAAGCCTGAACACACCTGTCTCTGTATATGCAAAGAGCTTCCTATCCACATAATCGAAATAATATATATCGCCCGGATCAAGAATTGTCTCTTCCCAATCATCCAAATCCTCATCTGCTGGACGTCCTGAAAATGTAGGACGTTCTGAATTAACCGTATCTATAATCTGGCTAATGACCGGACGCATGTTTGTGAAATATAGATCCACATGCTCTTCATTTAAGTTTTTATCTTCAAAAAGATTAAGTTTCATATTGTCAATTTCCTTCTAAAATGCGTTCCAGATAAAAATGAATGCAAATACACATCCCCATGAATTTCCTGTACGCTTTCTAACAATCAGCATTCCATATAATGCGATAAATGTAACAATAAAATCAATTATTCCAAGAATATCAAAATGTATTGGATGGAAAAGGATTCCCATAATTGCTGCAACAAGCACACCCCAGTCAAAAAACTTACTCTCTGAAGGATGTCTTCTTGAAACAATCTCGGCAATCACTGCATAATTGAAGCCTTCAAAGAATCCCCATACTAAACCTATTATAAGAGTACCAATTATTGTACTTATAATTCCTGCCTTATGAAGATCAGGTGTAACCATAACACTAAGTGGCTCATATCCTTCAAACTGACCTGAAACAAATTTTAATATTATAAGTGGTAAAAAGCTGATTACTGCACCAGCGATAGCTTTTAAAGCATTTTCTTTTTTCAAACCATAGCTTGCAAATGACTCTCTTCTGAGAAGGCAAACCAATGTGATTCCCAGTCCAGCTATTCCATATTCCATAGCTGCTGATACAAAGAGACGTGGCCAAACTGAGATACTGCTATCCTTGAAGAAAGAACTCAGATTGCCACCTATAACCGCATAAAGGCTATATACCAACATTGACGCAAGTGCGATAATCCAAAGATTCGCATCAAGTTTTTTCTGCTCTGTTGTTAATTCGTGTTTTCTTCTTAAAATTTTCATCTTAGTAATGCTCCTTTTTCTTTGATGGCTTTACCTTATCAGATATAGAAAACACGCGTATTTAAATATGCACAAGTTGCACTTTCATATGTACAAGTTGCAAATTATTATATTTTCAAGCTCACTTCGTATCATTTAAATCACAGACCATGATGTATTCTTCACTATTCTCATCTACTGTCTTAAACCCAACTTTCTTGTACATTTTTACAGCATAATTAGCCTTCTGTACAGCAAGTGAAGCTTTCTTATATCCTTGTTCTTTTAGCAACGTAAGCATTTCTTTCATAAGTTCGGTTCCAATTCCCTGCCCACGATATTCTTTATATAACGAGATAGCAAAGGATGGTGTCTCATCATCGATATGACCATAATCATTCATGATTCGAGTCCAAACAGCGCCAATAACCCTACCATTATCATCAGCGACAATACAATTATCTGCATTTCCATTGCCAAAATCCTCGTAATACATTGCAAGCTCAGGCTGTTCAATTATATTTCTGTCTGGTGGCTCAACGCCTTCGGGAATAAAGATAGCCTCATATAAGAAATCTTTTAATATTTCAATCTCATTTTTTTCTAATGCTCTATATAACATCGTTAGTTTATCCCTCCACTAAACCCTTTAAACCGCGGACCATCTAAATCCTCATCTTACAAATTCGCCGTTTAACAGCCTCTTAAAGTTTTCTTCCTGATAAGGTACCAACTTATGCTTTGAAGGACAAACCCAGTAAGGACTTGTCTTATTATTAATACCCCTAAGATATAAAGCAAGCTTCTTAGTCGAAAACCTAAGAGGAAGCTTTTCAAGTTTTAAGCTCTCAATCTCATCATTACTAAAATATATAAAATTAGCTATATCTGTAATAAAGTTTTTTATAGAAGGAGTCAGTTTACCACCATTAGAAAGAGGTATGATACCTACTCCATCTGCCATAATATTTACTAAGTAGCCACCATAAAATGATGTATCAAAAACAATCCTCTGTTTATCATTGAGTGAACTATGGAATTCCTGAACTGCTTCATTTACTGCATTTGACACAGCACTTCCAACTAATCCGCCAACTATTCCACCTGCCACGCCACCAGCTTTAGCTCCTGCAATGGTAGCATTAGCAGTTGTGATCTGACCCTGACTACCATCAAGCGAACCCATATAGTCGAAATTCTGCACTACCAGAAAACAGTTGTCATTTCTTAGACAATTGACACTTGAAAATAGCCACTTTACAGTTTCAATATTTCCAATTCCTTCAATGTTTACGTTTTCCATAATTTTTCTCCTTTAAATAGTAATTTCTATCTGATTGCCCTCAACTCCGATTACACAGCTCTCATAATAGCCATCCCCCGTAGTTCTTGGTCCACTTAGTACCTCGAATCCGTCTTCACGGAGTTGTTTTGTCAATCGATCTACTTCTTCAGCACTTCCCACCGAAAAAGCTATATGAATATATCCCGTACGATTGGCAGACTTTGGGGAATCCTCCATAGCGGGCTTATTCATGATTTCAAGTCTTGCTCCATCATCGAAGCTTATAAAGTATGATCTGAATCCAGTTATTTCGTTATGATATCCATCATTTGAAAAACCACCAAGATACTTAACAAAGAAATCTCTGGCCGCTTCCAAATCATTTACATACATAGCTATATGTTCTATCTTCATAAAAACCTCATTTAATATCTACTGCGGTAGGCCAAACATCAAAACGTATATGATGAAGGTCAATATGTCGATCAAAACAAAAACACCAAAACCAATGGCCAAAATCTTAAGACCTTTCCTTGTTTTTTTCTTATTATCTTCCGTCAGTACGTGTTCTTTTATATCACTATATAATTCAGATTTCACAATCTGCTCAGAAGCTACAGGATTTGTTTCTTCTTTTTTATCTAAAACTAACTCGTCCAAGGATATTTCAAATAAATCACTTATTGCAACGAGTTTTTCCATATCAGGTGTTGATTCTCCAACCTCCCATTTAGAAATCGTCTGTCTTGAGACATTAAGACGATTTGCAAGTTCTTCCTGCGAGAATCCTTTTTGTTTACGAAGCTCATAAAGTTTATTATTGAATTCCATAATCATCCCCACCTTTCCCTTTCCAAAGATAGATTATAACACATATCATCACTATAGTTATAATTGTTGTTACGATTCCGGCTTCTAAACCATATTCTGAACCATTAAGAATACTCAGTTTGTTATTTTTAAATACAAATAACCCTTCTGTCTGAGCATCAATTCCAGAGACAGTAAGTCCTAAAACTGAGTTTAATATATAATTCCATGCAGTATGAAGCCCACAGGAAATCCATATATTCTTACGCCAAAGAACAATTATAGAAAACAAAACAGATATAAGATACAGATTAACTACTCCAATTATTGAGTAAACAACTCCTGAATCAAGAATAGAAGTCATTATCAAATGTGGAATAACAAATGCAGTGGAACTTATAAATACTGCCAGTGGAACCGATACCCTCTTTTTGAGAGAATTCATCAAAAAGCCTCGACAAAGAATTTCTTCTTCCGAACCCTGAATAACAAATGCTATCCCCCATAACAGAAGCCCCTTACCATTCACACCAGTATTAATGCCTGAAAAAGACTCAATTCCTGATATACAGCATATAACAGTTATGAGTACTAGCATAATTATGGCAATTCCTATTCCATAGAGATAATCTAATCCTTTTCTTGTCAGGCCGATATCATCGAGATTTCTTTTTTCGATAATCCTGCAATAAAGTAAAGTAATAATAGAAAACAAAATGTAACCATAAAAAGGAACCAGTCCTACAATCTCCCCTGTTGGCATAACACCATGCAACGGATCATACCCCATTCCTGTATAGGATGCTATAACAATGATTTCACCTATTACTCCAGATACAAAAAATATCATGATGAATGCAAGAAGCTTTTTTATCACATATTCAGCTCCTGACATTTCCATTCTATTATTGAATGGAAGTAAATTAAAAATATGATTTTTCATTTAATGTTCCTCCTTGGGATTTTTGATAAATCAATCGTATAAAATCGTCCTCAAAAACACCACCAAGCAGGCCTAACAATGTGACAACGGGGATTAACAATCATGTTAATCCCCGTTGCAACGCCCTATTTATAAGGATTTATCAATTTTTTAAAAGCACTGCAATACAAGCCATGCTTTATCAAATCTACGTTCTTCAAGATCCTGCTTACGGATCCAAAAATAGATTGATCCGCAGTCTCCAAACATCAATTCATACCCATCAGTCTCTATCGTACTCATCTGGAACAATAACATCCAGTCCTTCGCTTTTTCTGCAATTTCTTTCTTTTGTTCATCAGTTATTGCTGCATAATCCTCCTGATTTCCTTGTCTAAATCCACTTGAACATGCTTCACATTCTTCTTCCATAGGATTTTGAATCACATTTGGATAACCGAAAAGCTTTGTAACCTCATCATTATCATCTCCACCAGCATTTTCCCGACACTCCATGAATTCATCCCAATCAAGATCTTCATCACGAGAAAGACCTAACTCTTCATCCTTATCTCCATAACCAGGAAGACTTATATGAGGTTCAAACTGAACAGATAACTCTGGTATCACATTCCTTTCTTCAATTTCCTCCGGAATATCTTTAGCCTGCAAAACAGTTTCTTCAGGGAAATAGAATATCATTGCAGAACCCTTGTCCTCTGGATCAAATCCCCATGTCATGGTTTCAAGATCATAAAAGAAACTTAAGATTCCTTCCTTTGGCAGGAGATTCTTATCATCCAGTTCGCTTATTTCTTTCAAATTTATCTGAGCGAGAAACGAAAGTGGTCTAGTCTTCTTTTCAGTTTCTATTCCATAAATAACACCTGTATAAGTTGGCCACTCAAAATCAGAAGGCACCGCTGGCTTTCCTCCAATTTTTGAAGTTGTTATATCCAGAGGTTCTTTACTCTTCTTAAAATTCAGTCTGATTTCCTTTTTTGCTATCTCAAGAAGTCTTTTAGTTAGCTCCTGTTTTTCTTCTTCAGTCATATACCTCCAGTCCTTTCGTGCATAATGGTATTCATTTCCAAATATATCATATTATCTATACCCTGAACAGAATAAAACGTCCATGATTTCTCCGTTAAATATAATATTATATATATTGTTCTATAATCCTGGTCCACTGTCTCATCACCAGTTTCGTTGGGGTAATTTTCGAATACATACGGAAATATTTGGAAAACCAACCAGGCGTTGACATATCTTTTCCCTTCCTATTATCTTTAAGCGCCTTTTCCACAACCTTCTCAGAACTTATCATTCCCGCATATTTAATCTTCTTTCCATCCTTCTCTCTAGGAAGCATATCCGTATCTATCCATCCAGGACATACTGCAGTCACAATTATCTTGCGAGATTTAAGTTCAACATAAAGAGCACGTGACATATTTTTAACAAAAACCTTACTTGCAGAATAAAGAGCAAGATATGGATTCGGCTGAAATGAAGAGGCTGAGGATATATTTAGTATTCCTGAATTTTCTTTCATATAAGGTAAAACAGCAGATATAAGAAGAGCTGGAACAGTACAATTAATTTCACAAAATCTTTTTACCTGATCCATTCCCATATCTTCATATTTACCAAGAAAACCTATTCCGGCATTATTAATGAGATATTTGATATCCGGCTTATCATCTTCTATCTTCTGTATAAGAATATCTAATCCATCACCTGATAGATCAGCACATATAGGTATAACCTTGTCAAAAGATGCTTTTAAGGTACTTAGTTTTTCTACGTTTCTACCAACTGCCCAGATTTCATCTATATAATCATAAGAGTTAACAACGCGCGTAAATTCATTTCCCAGACCTCCAGTTGCTCCAGTAATTATAGCAATCCTTGCCATATTCAACCTCCTAAATATTGTTTAGAGCCAGTTTATAACTGAATAATTATTCATCAATAGAAAGTGTAACACCACTCTCATTGTTTGTCAATGAGAAAATATTCATTCATAAATATATAGATTTAAATGAAAACAAAAAGACGCTACAAGTATATAACTCATAACGTCTTAGTGACCACTCTAAGCTAATGACCACTCTTTAGCTCTTCCATATTTCTCCACATACTGAATAACATCATATTTTTGTTTTAATTTATGTAATAAATCAGAATCTAAAGAACATAATAATTCTTTCATTGAAAGCTGACCATTCTTTCTTATCGTCTTTAGTTTCTCTGTATCCTCTAGTTTACGAATAGCTTCACTTTTAGGATAACCCTGTCCAAATGGCTCAGAGAATAAAGCCTCTATTGTTTTATCGAAATTATCATATCCCGTCCAGGTATACTCTTCTCCTAGAGGTAGGGATATCGCATTTCCATTGTTAATCTGTGCAAATAGATAAGCATCCTTTGGTGTAGGTGCATAACCACAGATAACTCCTGGCATACTATTACAAGCAAGCATCATTCCCTGACCTGATGAACAACCAGTAACAACAAAATCAACAGCACCACTTGATAACAAAATCCCTACAAGAATAGAAATATCTATATAGGAATAGTTTTGTTTATCTTCAGTAGTACAACCAAAGTTTATTACTTCTGATCCTTTTGGTGCGTATTTTCTTACCGTATTGTATATCAGCTCATTTTTCTCAGCCTGCGAACTTGCTTGAATAATACCAATCTTCATTTATAAAAGTCTCCGTATTTTATTCATTCTGTGCACATTGAATCATTGGATTATCCACCAGTTCAAGACTTATCTCTGGCACTTCTAATCCAAATGCATTTAGATTATCGATAGCTACAGCAAGAAATTTTTCCGCATTACTAGATACTATATCTTCATTACATTCTTTTACGTCAGCCGATCTAATCGTAACACCTAAATCACTAATGACATCAGAAAAATCTCTGCCTGCTTTCATAGCTTCAAGAACACTATTCAACTGGAAATATCCGTAGGTCATAACATTCATAAGTTCTTCCGTACCCCAAATGCTTTCAAAAAATGAGGTAAAGGATTCACCATCTGGAACAGGTGATGGCATGTGCTCAATAACAGTTGTAAGCATTGTTTTCAAATCACCTAACCTGTCTGTTTCTCCAACATAAAGGTAATAAGCAACTGCCAGCTCATTTACATACATCTCTTCCTGGACCTTTGAAAGCTTTAGTCCATACTTTTCTACAAGGCAATGTCCCATCTCATGAACAAGATTATACCAGTGAAAATATAGATCAAACTTGTACTGAATATTGTCCTCACCAAGGAGCATTTTATATCCCATCTGTTGTTCTTCATTTCCAGTTTCATATTTACCCGAAATAATCTTATACTTCATCTCTAGTCCCCCTCTATAGAATTTAGAATAATATCAATATTATCTTCATTGTATTCTATCTGCTCAGACCATCTTCTTACGGCTTCTACATCATCATGAAATGAGTTTGCATAAAGCATTATAAATATAATACTATAAATCGCATAATCTACAATCTTCTTAACACCGTAATCCAGAGTCAGTTCAAGCTGTCTGAAAAGAATATACTGATAAATTAACTCAAATTTTTTTATAAATTGGTCATCCAGGTTATTTAAATAATCTGGATAATTTCTTTTTATTAGTAGTACTTCATTTTTCCAATTAGAATCGATAGGTTCGGTAATATAAAAGATATCGAGAATTTCCTCAATCTTATCTTCATTCAGATATTCAGGAAGTTTATTTGTAAGGTTCAAATAATCCTGCGATATATCTATCCCTAACAATTTCAGAAGATTTTGAAAATCGATAGTCTTCTCACTATCACAGATTATAAAGTTAAGACTATGCTTTTCAAAAAGTAATTCAGAAGCTTTTTCACAGCTTAGCCCAACACCAGCTAAACTATAATCATTTATATCTTCAAAAAACCTGGGATGGAGTCTACATATATCACACAGACCATCCTCTCCTAATTCTTCTATTATCTTACATAAACCGCTATCTTTTAGGAATGGACATCTCTTATCATCAGTCAGTTTAAAAAATGTATCTTCTCCCTCATGAATATTCTGTCTTATCTCATTCCCCAGTTCTGAATCAAGGCTCTTGTAATACCCCAGAGTATCTTCGTCTATATCTATCTCCCAGCCCTTACAGCAGCTATGATTACATTTATCTGCTTTACATTTAAATTCACTATATATTTCTGCATCTATATTCGTCATTTTTAATCATTAACCTCAAAATCAATATGATTCTCACTTATTATAAACCACCTGTGCATTTCACGTACAAAAATTGCATCTTACAAGCCAATTTATAGACCGAAGTACGCTCTTACGATATATTCACATCAACAGCACAAATACATCTTCAGAAAGGAAAAACCTATGAACAAAATCTATAAGAAAAATGAAGTAACCTTCGCGATCATCTGTATAATTATCTATGTTGTTGGAACAAGCATCTGTGAAGCTATAGCAGAGACCATCGAAATAGTAAAACTACCTTCAATGATCTTTCATGTATTCTTTACAATAGCGATCGTAGCTTGGCTTAAAAAGAATGATCTATTTGAAAAATATGGTCTTCATAAGGCTGAATATAAACTTTCCAAAGCATGGTTTTATATACCATTAATATTGATAGGCTTTTCCAGCATTTACTTCGGAGTAACCTTAAAATATACAATAGCCGAAACTGCTTTCTACATGATAAGCATGCTATGCGTAGGTTTTCTTGAAGAAATAATCTTTCGAGGTTTTCTATTCAAAGGTATGGCTAAGAAGAATATAAAATCAGCTATCATTGTTTCATCTTTAACCTTTGGAATCGGTCATATAGTTAACCTGCTCAACGGACAACCTCTCTTGGAAACATTACTTCAGATAGCTTTTGCTATAGCTGTCGGTTTTGTACTTGTAACCCTCTTCTACAAGGGAAAGAGCCTTATTCCATGCATTGCATTTCATAGCATCAATAACTCTCTTTCATCTATAAGTAACGAAGAGGCTTCTCTCAAGTTCTTCGGAACTGTAGAGAAAGAACTGTATATTACTGTAAGTATTGCACTTATTATCTGTGTAATCTATCTTGTTGCATTGTGGCATAATTTTCAGAATAATTCATCCAATAAAATATAGTATCGTATTTTTTCCCAATCCGGCTCGATTCCAAGCTTCTCAAAGAGCACTTCTGGACGGAAGTCAGCATAGACCTTTCCACCATAGGTCCCATCGAAGTTGTGCTTGAGGCTCCGATAACACATGGCAATATCTTCCCACTTATCTGCGATGCCTGCATTTCCTAAATCGATCAGACCGCTAAGTTTTCCGTTCTCAATAAAGACATTTGGCAGACAGTAATCGCCGTGGGACAGCACCGGTTCATAGGAAGGCTTGTGTTCGAAGAGCCATTGGAGTAGTTCCTCTGGATCTTTGAATCCACCTTCCCCGAAGGTCTCCGGTTCGGTAGCCTCCAGGTTGTACAGGTGTTCTTCCACCTGTCTTTTCGCCTTTTGAAGTTCCTGTTCTAGACCACAGTCCCTCGGACAGTCCGAGATATCGATACTCCAGAGAAGTTTCAAGGTATCAGCAAGGACCGTTACCATCTCATCTGGATGCTCAAAATAGTATTCACTGCAGGACATTTCTCCTGAAACTTTGCTCATTAGTAGATACTGTTTCTCATCATCCTGTTCGAAAGCGAGGATTTCTGGTACCGGTACCTTGTCAGAAAGCCATCGCACCATCTGCACCGTTTCCTCCTCTTCCATCCCCAGCGGCATAATCTTCAGAACGAAATCGTCAAAGAGCATGATCTTCGAATTAGATTTTCCAATATCATCAAGCTCATAAGGCTTGCCCTCAATAATTTTTTTTATATTTTCTGGAATAATATCGTAATTCATTTTTCATATCCTTTACAATTATTGAACCTAGCAAACCTTTTAAGAGTCTGTTCTAAAGCGGTGGTAAGTTTCTTTGTAACACGAATATCAGATTCCCACCATAATCCTTTTACCATAAGTAATTCTGTGCTCTTATCAGGAACAACCTCTATACGTCCAACAAATCTATCTCCGTAAACTATTGGAAGAGTATAATAGCCATACTTTCGCTTTACAGCTGGTGTATATATTTCCCAGGAATATGTATAATCAAATATAGCCTTGATTAATGCCTTATCCCACATCAATGGATCTAGTGGCGCAATAAACGACATTCTAGGTTTCAAATCTGCTTTATCGTCCAGAACGTCTTTCATTATTCCATCATATTCAGCCCGATAGAAAAATGAGGTTTTTACACCTTCAACCATAACTGGAATAATTTTACCTTCTTCAACAAGTTCGGATAAAATCTTCTTTCGCTCTTCCGCCTTAAGGTACATACCAACGAAAGCTGTACTTGTCTTATCCCACAGAAGACCAACAGCACCAATTCTGCGAAGGACACGCCATCGCATAAATTCACTCTCATCTCTACAAGGGTTCTCTGCCTCAAGAATCTCAGCTGGCAAATATTTTTCAGCCAGATCATAATACTTTCGGCTTCCATTTTTATGATGAATTAAAAGAGTTCCATCAGTATAGAGCTGTTCTAGAACCGATCTGGCTGCAGGTGATTTTTTATCCCAATGACCGCTCCAATGCATTGAAGAATGCCAGAATATTTCACCTTCAATAGGAAGTGTATCGCTACAGACAGGCCCATTTTCTTTAATATATGAAATTGCTTCAGTCTTTAATTCTTCAAGTCCTTCAAATGCTTCACCCATCTGACGACTTCTTTCCCTATAAAAGGAAAAGTATGGCCAGTCCTCTGACGGCCATATTGATAATTCTTTATCTGCATAATCCACAAGCAATCTATCTTTATACAAAAGATCCTGAAGATTCTTTTTAGTAAATCCTTTTACGCGAGATTGTAATGTTAATTCCGCATTCTTTCCACAAACATCTACAGGATCATATTGAATACATCCTGCTTCACGAATAAATTCATACGCTCCATCTTTTCCTACATATCGATACGAGCCTATAAGCCCTTGTTTTAGTAATATAAATCTTCTTGCTTGTTCTTTAGTAATTGTTTTCATAAAATCATTCATACACTATTTATCTATAGCCAGCTTTCATTATCCTCCTATCAAATCGATAAGTGACTCTAGTGCTTCTTGTCCGTCATCACTTCCAAGTAATGAATATGAGTCACAATATTCATCATCCGTAGCAACAACCTGAAAGAAAGGTTTTACAGTGATTCCTTTTATAATATACTCATATATTTTCTTTAAATCTTTAGTAAAACCATGCTTCTTTATAAATCTGTTAAATACCCTGTTATAATCCGACTCAGGTGCTTCTTTATATTCCTCTAAAAATGCTTCCTCAGATTCTAGTATATCAACACTGCAGAAATCATCTATGTATCCTCTCTGTACTGCTACTATATTCATGAACTCGTTTATGTTACGAGCTATGATTCCGCATTCTCCCTCAGTACCGATATATCCTATCATCTCATCATCTAATACAACCCATAATCCACCTGATCCGTCACGTGCAAATGGCTTTATATTCTTATAACTGGATTCTCCCGTACCCATAAGGTCCTCAAACCAGGAATCATCATCCTCAAGATCCTTAACCCATGCTTCTTCATAGATTTCAATATCACAATCGAAAAATGCATCCTTCAGGTCTTCATCATTATAGATTTCTTCCAGAAAGTCCTTGACCTCCTGAGGCAGATTTGTATTACTATATTTTTCATATCCATCAGTGATATACGTAAGTTCCTTATTAATTACTGAAATCGCAATATCACTATATAGTTTCTGAAGATCAACTCTCATAGCTTCGACAACTCTTGTATCCGCAATATCCTCGAGCTTCATTTCTTCCATATGCTTTCTCAACAAAACATCTCTGACTATGGCATACTCAATTGAATCATAGCTGTAGTGTTTGAACTTTTTAGTGAAAACATTTTTTCCTTTTTCTACTATTCTGACGACAAATTCTTTTTCATCTACCTCAACAAACACCTTGCCGTCCTGAGGGGTTTCAATGTTTATATATTCTGCTTCTACTTTTTCTTCACTTGTATAATCAGGATAAAGTTTGTTAACCGCTATACGAACCCCTTTTTTTACTCCATCTATAGCATCAATTTTATATAGGATTTGTGCTTTCTCAAATATTTTCGCCAGATCCGGATAATCTTTTGACAGAACATCCATATTTCTGACAAGTGGCAATGTACTAGGCGAATGCTCAGCGATCACATAATCAACAAGTTCATTAAGCAGTTTAATCGTTTCGTCTCTTCTATGCATGCTCTGTGAAATCATGGCAATTGAGTAATAATATCCCACGATATCCGGTATAAAATCCGCTTCACTAAAAGGATATTTCATATCCTTTAGTGTATCTAAAACAACATCGACTAATGCATCATTTTCAGCAAACACAGCCATTTTTTTATAATGCGCCAAAGTGCCCGGTGTGCGGGCATAGGTCGATATCTTCTTAATGAATTTCCATACATCTGCCTTTGTTTCTTCAGAAGAATGTTCCATCAATGGCAATGTCATCTTCTTATGTTCATACTTCTTTAATTCTTCTTCACTTGGAATTGTTTTCTTCATTTTATCTCCTTGCTAATTCCACCTGTAAACACTTACCTTTTCACTTTCTGACCACCATAAGTGTTTCTCACCGACTATCTTAATATAGCATATCTTAAACACTATGAATAGAAACAAAACTATTCTTCTAGCCCCTTACCATTGAAAGCATTTGATTCAACATAAATCATCATCTTATTTTATTATACACAACGCATATTAAGACAAACTTAAATTGTCTTTAAATATTGTTTATTAATGCTTTTCTTTTTGCTCAATATAAGGTATTATGGTGTGTATCGTTTTTATAACCTATAATAATATATTTTTGAAGAAAAGAGGTCAGTAAACATGGATAAAGTTGTTTTAGCCTATTCAGGTGGACTTGATACTACTGCGGTAATTCCGTGGTTAAAAGAAACATATGGTTATGAGGTTATCTGCTGCTGTATAGACTGTGGTCAGGGTGAAGAACTTGATGGTCTTGAGGAGCGTGCACGTCTCTCAGGAGCTGCTAAGCTTTATATTGAAGACGTTGTTGATGATCTCTGTGAGAATTATATCATGCCATGTGTTCAGGCCGGTGCTGTATATGAGCATAAGTACCTCATGGGTACTGCTATGGCAAGACCTACTATCGCCGCTAAACTTGTTGAGATTGCTCGTAAGGAAGATGCAGTTGCAATATGTCACGGTGCTACAGGTAAGGGAAATGATCAGATAAGATTCGAGCTTGGTATCAAGGCTCTTGCTCCTGATATTAAGGTTATTGCTCCATGGAGAGATGACAGATGGCAGATGGATTCTCGTCAGGCTGAAATAGATTATTGTAAGGCTCATGGCATTGATCTTCCATTTGGAACAGATCAGTCATACAGCCGTGATAGAAACATTTGGCATATCAGCCATGAAGGACTTGAGCTTGAAGATCCTGCACAGGCTCCTAACTACGATCATATGCTTGTTCTTGGAGTTACTCCTGAAAAAGCACCTGACGAAGATGTAGAGCTTACTATTAACTTCGAAAAGGGTATGCCAGTATCTCTTAATGGTAAGAAAATGAAGGTTGCTGATATCATTCGTGAGCTTAATACTATCGGCGGAAAGCATGGTATCGGAATCGTTGATATCGTTGAGAACAGAGTTGTTGGTATGAAGAGCCGTGGAGTATACGAGACTCCTGGCGGAACAATTCTTATGGAGGCTCATCAGCAGCTTGAAGAGCTTGTTCTTGACCGTGACACTATAGCACTTAAGAAGGACCTCGGAAGCAAGCTTGCAAGTATAGTATATGAAGGTAAATGGTTTACTCCTGTCCGTGAGGCTATATCAGCTTTCGTTGATGTAACTCAGCAGTATGTAACCGGTGAAGTTAAGCTTCGTCTTTACAAAGGAAATATCATCAAAGCTGGTACAACTTCTCCATATTCACTTTACAGCGAATCACTTGCATCATTTACAACAGGTGATATGTATGATCATCATGATGCAGAAGGCTTCATCACACTTTGGGGACTTCCACTTAAGGTTCGTGCAATGAAGATGAATGAACTTAAGAAAGAAAACAAGAAGTAAATAAAACCTAAAAAGGTGCCTGACTCCATTACCAAATGCAACATTTCTGTAATGGGGTCAGGCACCATATTTTTTTTATAGTAGTTCACGAATCATTTCTGCGTTGTAGATAACTGAATCCAGCTTCTCCACTTCTATTCTGTATAATGCATTTGCAGCTATATGCTCTGCTGCCTGCTCTATATCTCTTATACCTGATGTATTCTTAAAGATATCCATCACCGCATCTAATGCTTCTTCTGTTATTACAATCTCTTCACTTCGAAGGCCGATTCTCTTTAAAACTTTAGGTAAAGCAAATCGTGTAAATATTACTCGCTTCTCTTCAATGGTGTAATCCGGAAGTTCTATAACTGCAAATCTTGACATAAGTGGTGCACTTATATCCTCTTTGTTATTTGCTGTTGCTATAGGATAAACACCAGTTGTTGGTATGTTACATTCAACATAGTTATCTGTAAATCCAAGGTTATCCAAGAGGGTTAGAAGAACATCCGCCGGATTTCCATTCCCCTTACCTGACGCTGCTTTATCCAGTTCATTTATGATAAATACAAGATTAGAGCTCTCAGCATGCGCAAATGCTTCCATGATAAGTCCTGGTTTTGCATTTGCATATATACGTGAACTACCTGTCAGCTGCTCTGGATCATTTATAGAACTCATCTCAAGGGTTGTCCATGACATTTTGAGAATTCTTGCTACAGCATATGCAATCTGTGACTTACCTGTTCCTGCAGGACCAATCAGAAGTATTCCATATGCCGGCAGTGTATGTGTACGATTTATCTGAATTATAGTTTCAATTATTCGCTGCTTTACACTTTCAAGTCCGTATAGTTCTTCATCGAGGATTCTTCTTGCCTCCACCGGATCTATAGGTTGAAAATCTGTATTCTTCCACTGAATACTGAGCATGATTGAAAGTGCTCTCTGTGCATGTCTTCTCTCTTCTGGAGTTACTTCGGAAGACTTGGCAACAGCAAGATTACGTCTTGCCCAGAGTCTAATATTATCCGGAAGTGTACTTCCTGCACACATAAGATAATCTGTTATACTCTGAATACTTGTGAGTCTCATATCATCTGCATCATCTATCTCATCAGGATCAACTACCTCTTCAGAAGGTGCATCACTTTGAAGAAGTCGATCAATCATAAACTGGAGAAATCCATTTTCACCGGATAGCTTTGAACCTCGTACAGCCACTCCGGTTTCAAGGATTTTGTATACCGCATAACCTCTTTCAGTAGTCTGACCTGAGAGACGTACCATTATGTGATTCTCACCAAGCCACTTTAGAAGATTCTCAAATCTTGCATCGATCTCAAGAATGTTATGAGACGACTTCTCATCTGTGTCATATATAAAGGCCGAGCCGACAGTTGGAGCCTCAAACATACCATTTGAATGATGGACAAGCTTTGAAGCGGAATCTTCAAGTATCATTATAGGATGCTGAGTACTGGTGGTTCTCTCACTTGAATAAACGAGCTTATAGCTTCTTTCAGCCTTTACTGCTTCTTCCTTCTTCTCATTAAAATCAAATACAGGCATGTAGATAATCTCCTCTCAAGGTGGTCTGTTTCTAATCAAAATATCCGTTTTAGTCTACCATACTCTAAACTATTTGTTAAGTCCTCCGTGACATCACGACAATGAATCTCAAACAGTGAGGCATCACATTATTCTTTATATTATGAGAACGCTAAGGATTTATTAAGGTATACTGTGGGCTTTCAGAAAGGATCAATGCCTATAATGAGACCATCAAATCTAGGGAGGGATAAAAAATGAAAGAGATGGTTAAGGTAAATGAAACCCGTGCTGGTGGAGAAAAAAAAGGAATCCAGAGCAGGTTCCAGGAGGATGGTTTCCTTAAAGCAATGATAGCACTTGTGTTCTTCGAGGTTCTGCACCAACTATTAAAGATTCTTCTACCATTAGTAGGTGTTGATTGGGGATTAAACAACAGCGGTGCTGTCGTAAGAGAAATAATCTTAAAAGTGATCCCAGTGGTTATACTTTCTATTGTCTTTAAGACATCGGATGTACTTAAAAATACAAAAAATTTTGGAAAGAGTCTTTTATCTGGACTAGCCATTATAATTTATACAGCACTCTATTCACTTTTTCTTCTCGCAATAATGTTATTGGGTGAAACTCCTTTTAAGAGCGTACCTGAAATAATTTTGTTCGCTTTATTTGTTTTCTTAGTTGGATTTTCTGAGGAGCTTCTCTGCAGAGGTATCATGACCGAAACAATGCTCAGAAAGTACGGGAATACTAAAAAAGGAATCTGGCTTTCAATACTTGTAAGTTCTGTTGGTTTTGGACTATTACATTTTTCAAATATATTGATGGGACAGAGCGTTATAGATACAGTAGTTCAGGTTATAGCAACAACATTCATAGGCGTATTCTTTAATGCAATTTATGTTAGACATAGAAATATTTATGCTATAGCACTAATTCATGGTCTGATCGACTTCGTAGCAATGTTTATTCAAGGAGTCATTCAGGGTAATGCAATCCTTAAAGTTTATGAAGATAGCACTGCAGCAACTACTGCATTTGAAGCAATCATAACAGTTCTTGTACATTGTTTATTTTTAGTCACATCACTCGTAATACTTCGCAAAAAGAAGCTGAATGAAGTGATTGAAAATCAGAATAAATAAAGGAGCATTCCTGTAATATATATTATAACGGCAATATCACTTTGATACTGAATGAATTATCTCTTTTTTCTGCCATAATTTTTCCATTATAGTTTTCTACTATCCTTTTAGTAATATAAAGTCCCAGACCATTTCCACCTTGTTCACCAACATATTCTCTGTGAAATGGTTCAAACACTCTTCGTTCATCTATTACAGCTTTTTCATCAAGATCATTCTCGATGATTAGTGTCAGATTCGATTCATCTTTATTAAGGTAGACCCTTATACTACCTTTCGCATATTTTTTTGCGTTGGAGTACAGATTCAGCAGTAGCCTAGTCATATCCACTTCTGCCGCCCGTATCATACATGGATCCTCGGTAATATCTGCCACAAATTTCATATTGGCTTTAACAGTCCATTCATACTGTTCCAATGTAATGTTTTCGAGAAGTCGTTTGAAGCTTATTTCACTTAGCTCTTCTTCTGACCTATTCTCCATAATCGACAAGGCAAAGAACTCATCTGACAGTTCCTTCAGATACTTTGTTTTATCATATGCCTTCTTCAAGTTTTTCTCAGTTTCCTCTGAGAGTCCTTCATCCTTTTCTGCCAGCTGTATATATCCCATAGCTACCGTAAGTGGAGTCCTGAAATCATGAGAAATACCGGCAACCATATGTTTCACTGATTGCCGGTCCTTTTCAGACTGTTCCTTTAGCTCTTGTCCTTCATCTACATACTGCTGCAGTTCCTTCGCTAAATCAATATAATCCTTGTCGAAGCTATCTACACTGAGCAGCCCATCCCTCTTTTCTGTCCGAAGGTTGTGAATCTGTTCTGTAAAAGATAGGAGCTGTTTCTTATAAATTCTGATTCGAAATATCAATGCTATAACTATTATTAAAAGCACTGAAACTAAAATCCATAAAATATATTCCATAATTTCTTTTTTCTATGAAAACTTTTTCTTTTTTATTCCCTTATATACTACAATGTACCAGAAAACAAATTCTCCAAGGAATCCAAGCACTATATGTAATATAGCAGTTAAATCTATAGGCGACATGACTGAAAGCTCTAACTGATTAAAAACTACCATATATCCTATATGTAATGCCACTTTATCAAGCCCTAACAGTGTAGCAATAGCCGCCATGGCAGGCATAAATGCTATATCAAAGATCATAAATCTACAATATGTAAGAATAACTCCTGATACAGTTTTCTTAGCCGTCATCATTATCATTATACTTGAGACTACAATGTGTGTCATAACAACTGCAAAAAGGCCAAGTCTGATAAAAGGATGTGTAATACTTCCAACCCCATTTTTAATAGCCAGATATATATAGAACGCTGATACACATACTGTATAAATACCCGAGAAGAATACTCCATCTGAGAAAATCTTACTCATTATTATATGAGATGGCTTGTTTCCTGCCATAACCTCATAATATCCAATCTTACCTTTATTAAATAACTGCCCTGAAATTCCTGCAGCTAAAGCCGGAAAGAAATTATATACGAGAACGCACATTGTTCCAAGTGATTCGATCGACACATCCAGCGGTTTATCTATCATATCCCAGCAGAGAATAATCGGCATGAAAACAAACGAAAGTGGTAATAGAATCGCATACCAGAACAAATGTCCTGTATGACGAAATCTGTATAACTCAGCTCTTATTAGTCTATTCATTCTGATCACCTACCTTTCCGATATAATAATCTTCAAGGCTTTCACCTTCGACATTAAACTTGGTGATGATCAGATCATTTTGAGTTACTGTACTTGAAATACGTTCAAGTTCTTCAAGTTTCTCAAATATCATTATTTCATTTTCAGGACTCACCTTATAGTTTCTGATTCCAAGGTTATCCTCTAGAACGGTGCACGTTCTTCCAATATCATTTGTTCGAAGTCCGATAAATGTCTTCGTCTTTGCCAGAAGTTCCTCACGAGATAATTCTTCAATCAATTTTCCGTGATTAACTATTGCGTAGTCAGTACAGAGCTCTGATAATTCTTTTAAAATATGACTTGATATAAGAATGGTTATCTTCTCTTCTTCTGCAAGCTTTAGAAGCATATTTCTTACATCAATTATTCCCTCTGGATCCAGTCCATTGATCGGTTCATCAAGAACCATAAATTCAGGCTTTGCAAGCAGTGACATAGCAATTCCGAGTCTCTGCCTCATTCCCAGAGAAAACTTGCCTACATTCTTTTTTCCTGTATCCTTCAGCCCAACAAAATCAAGGAGCATATCTATTCTTGAATCATCCGCGACTCCACGAATGTATCTGACATACTGCATGTTTTCACGAGCAGTCATGCTTCGCTCCATATATGGTTCTTCGATAATAAAGCTCATTCTGCTCCTAGCCTTGTCCAGCTCAGTGGAACCGAAGAATCTCATTTCTCCCGAATCCGGTTCAGAAAGCGCTGCCATCATCCTCATAATGGTAGTCTTACCAGCACCATTTGGTCCAATCAGTCCACAGATATGTCCCTTTTCTATCTTAAGCGAAAAGTTATCTACTGCGGTTTTCTTCCCGAAGGTTTTAGTAAGACCTTCGAGTTCCATAACATATTCCATGTTCTATTCCTTTCTTAATGAGATAGTCTTATCATACGCACGATTTACTGTACTTATCGTAAGACTAAACCCTTAAGAAAAACTTAAATCGTTTCTTAAGCTTTATAAATTATTCAGCTAGTCGATATCCCATTCCCCAGATAGTCTCGATATATTCCTCTTCAGTATCTAAATCTTTAAGCTTATTCCTAAGATTACTTATATGAACCATGAGTGTATTATCATCATATACGTATGTATCATCCCATATAGATTCATAGATATTCGTCTTTGAAAAAATCTTATTGGGATTCGTAAGGAATAGTTCCAATATAGCATATTCCTTAGATGTCAGCGTGACAATCTGTCCCTTTACTAGAACACGGGCAGCGTCCCTGTCCATTTCAATATTTTTATGTTTAATAACATCTTTTTTTACAGAACCTGCAATTCCACTCAGATTTCCCGTTGTACGTCTGAGAACCGCCTCAATCCTGACTAAAACTTCATCCAAATCAAAAGGCTTAGTAATGTAATCATCGGCTCCCATTCTCATAACATCTATCTTAGTTTGAATCATATCTTTTGCAGAAATAATGATTACTGGAATCTGCTTAGTCTCACGTACTTTTTGCAGCACCTGATCACCACTTTTGAAAGGGAGCATAATATCCAAAAGAACAAGGGAAAAATCTTCCTCCTCAATCTTATTAATAGCCTCTATACCATTGTATGCTCTATCTGTATCATAACCATTTCCTTTAAGATACTTATCTAAAATATCACCTATTTCATTATCATCCTCTACAATCAGTAGTCTTTCCGATGACATATATTATTCCTCCAGCATTTTTACTTTTTTAGTTTGCATATACAGTAAGATTAAACATTTACTCTTTCACTCTCTGACCACCAAAAGCATGTATAGAGCGTGTTCCAGCTTTTACTCTTCCACCTTGTACACTTCCTTGGGGAATAAATAATTCATCACCTGCGTGTAATATATATTCTGCTCCATCAATAGTAACGATATATTCTCCCTCAACGCAAAGCATCCATTCATCATAATCATGACTATGTTCTTTAGAAATTCTATCGGCCTTATATATCCAAAAAGCCATTTGACTTCCATCGTTAGCAGTATAATAATACCCCTCAATATCAGGTGTGTTTTGCTGAGAAGCTGGAATCTTATTCTTCTCATTAAACATAAACTCTGGAAAATTCATTATATCATCCTCCACCTTTATTTTGTATCAATGTTCTAAGTCTATCGTATTTCCAATAAAACTTTCCTAATCGTAGATTTAAAATTTTGCATATACATTTTTATGAAGTGAACACCCTGGATTAAACTCATGTGAACACTTTTTACACTTAGTAAGACATGAATATTCTTTATAACTGTATAGTCTTCCACAAGAACCACACATCACCGTGTTTTCTTCTTCAAAATCTACCGGCTCAAATGTATGATCTTCTAACTCGTCGTGACATCTATAACAAGCATAAAATTTCAAACACCTTGCGCATTTATTAGCAATTACATCTAGGGGGCTATGATAATGAATACATCTGCCTTCCTTATCAGTCTCAACACCATATATTTTTCTAGTCATACAGCGTACCCTTCCCTGTTTCTGTTACTTAAGTATTTATTGTCTTTCCAGTTAGTAAATCAATCTTCATATCTTCCCATCCTCCAGGAGGATCCATCTCGCAAGAAATATACATGATATGTCCTTCTATTCCATTACATACAATTCCATCGACTGCGATATTATCACTCTTCCAAACAAATCTAGCATCAATATCAATAGCGATAATATTCTCACATCCAAGTATATAAATATAGTCTTGATTATTAACAAAGTAGCCAAAATAGCCATCTACAGAAATATTATTGAAAGTAAAATCCTTCAGATCAATAACATATACACCTTCGTAATAATTTCCGATATATAAATACTCTCCAACGATAATCGAATCCACGAAAAAATCACCGATAAGCAAATTTATCTCTACGGATAAAAAAGGCATGTTATCTTTATAAACATAGAAGATTTTTCCGGTTCCGATACCGATTCTTTTAACATTTTCAAACTCACAATTATATTCATTATTTACTTTATAATTCATAACCAATCGTTCTCAAATCATAAATAATCATTTACATACTGATCCCGTATATATTCTGCTGCTTCTCTTCTACTACTAAACTCCTCATACTTTGGATAGCCAGGCATATTATTTGTAGAATACGTCAGATGATATATTCTCCATAAGTCCCCTACCAGAAACAATACATCATCATTTGAATCGCATTTTGCAACAGAATAAATATTTTGATCAACTAGATTATCATTTTTACCAAGTTCTTTTTTCAGTTCATTTACATGTGTTTTATTAGTAAATGGAATCATATGCCAATTAAACTCTTCTCCATACTCTTCGTAAAAAAGATTCATTATTTCTTCGATTGTCATATAATCTGTAATTATCATACGTCATTCCCTCATAGAACCTAATCTATATCAAAACTCTCTGTTTATCTTATAAATCTAAATACATAATAAACTGAATTTCGTCTCTCGAGTCCGGCTGCGAATAATATGCATACATATCCACTTTGGATAGTACAGCCCCTTGTTTTTTGTAGAATTTACAAGCTGTAACATTTATATTTTGAGTTTCAATAAGCATTTGACTATAACCATCTTCAATAGAACCTTTTTTACATAGATCAAATAGTTTTTGTCCTATTCCCTGATGCTTATATTTATCCTCAACTCTAATATCCCACAAAACACAGGCATCTTTTCTACCCGATAGCATATATAAGTTTTCTGTCGGACCGGCAACAGTTGCCGCGCCAACAGGCTTATCATCATCAAATGCCATATAGAATCTCCATGTGGATATATCAAATGTCTTCTCATATTCTTTGGCAATTTCATACTTGCTGTAATCCTTTATACATGCGTCAACAGGAACTTCTTCAAAATGAAATCCGCTTAGTCCACTGTCAAGTCTTTTCAATTTGTATATTGAATGAACTTCAACATTCATTGAAACCTGGTCGTATAAATCAAAATATGTTTTGTCTACTTCTTTAACTGTAATCATTTCTTTCTTCCTATGTATCAATACCTGCTAAATTTCTTAAAATACTTCATAATTTTAGTCTCTCTCCAACATTACGATATATTCCGATGTTCCTTCTTCATGCTGTTTCTTTCCATTGAGCTTAAAGCCATGTGACTCAAAAAACGAATTGCATCTTCGTTCTTCTCCAGAGTCCATACAATCTGTTCAACACTTTTTTTATAATCGTAAAATATAATTTTCTAGTTCATCCCATTTATTTATTGTAAGAATGTCATCTTTAGACTCGTATTCCGAATTTGTTGCACCTATATACCACACTGGAAATATTCCCGAATTCTTTGCTCCTAATATATCGCATTCATATTGATCACCGACATACCATACTTCATCGGATGTCAGCTCTGCTTTTTCTAATTAATCAAACAGAATCATTTTAGGTTTAATCATAATTCCCCCAACTTAAAGTCTTATCCTGTCGAACTTCATTTCTTTAGTGATGTCTTATCTAATAAAGAAATAAAAAAGACAAGCAACAATAATTACAATAAAGCAAATAAAAATCAGGAAATTTCTTATCATATCTTTTCCAGTTGCCTTATCATGAATATACTTTGTAACACTTACACCTGGATTCGAAGGATCATAATATATCGACGTATTGTTTTTATTCCAAAATGCTCCCGAATCTTCTCCATATACCTGCCACACTCTTCCATTTACTTCATATTCATACAATATGTAATCATAATACTTATAGTTCCCACGATTTTTATGAACGTGTCTTCTAGGATCATTTTTCCTCACCCATTCATGCTTCAATACTTTAGCATTGGTCTTCACCGTCATATTCCGTTGAATCGTCTCATAATCATATGTCGTAGTTTTTTCTAGAAATTCTGAACCAATGCCGGATTTAGTTTTTTTGCTCCTTAGTATTCCAACTATGATTCTAAGTATTATTAGTATCAAAATACCTATCATCACAAAATTTTCTGGTTCCATTTCAATACTAGACATCACCATACCCAAAAGCATATTCCCTCCAATTCGCATTCACCATATAACCTGAAAGCTACTCTCCTATCAGTCCATAGAATATAAACTGTATAGACCTTTTTAATATACCATATCTTTAATACTCTGAACAGAAACTAAAAGCATTCACGTTTTCAGACGTTTTATCCTGAAAACGAGAATGCTTTCTTTTTCATGTAATACTATTCAGTTATTAACCGGAGACACTTGTATTTATATAACTCAATTCTTTCTGGAACCGAAATGAAGAAATGATAGTATTCCTATAGGCAGAAAATATACACACCACGCAACAAGAGCGAGCCTTCCGCCGATTCCATCACCGTTAGAAGACATTTTTGCAAACATTCCAGTAATCGGCATAAATGTGCAGCTGAAGTAGAACAATCCATGTATCATCATCAATGCTTTGAGCCACTTATCCTTTTTATTCTTCGGCTTCATCGAAAGTCCTGTGAAAAAGGTAGAAAGTGCCATTACACCGTAGCCAAGCAGATCAAAGTTGAAGATAAGACCAAACTTGCCGAATTCTAATAAGTTGGTTGCCTGTTCATTCAGCTGTTCGTTATTTACCGTAGTCAGCTGTGTAAAATATACAAGCATAATAAACGTACTGTACACAGCCGCAAGAAGCAAACCTATATTCGCAGCAACCTTGCGGTCACTTTCACACTCGTTTTGCAGACCTGCCGTCATCATGATAAACCCTATCGGTAAGATAAGGCAGACAAAATAGTAGCCCATAGGAATGTTAATTATCAGAAATAATGCGAACAGAAATACTGTCACTGTTATGATTGCTGAGCCTACTTTAGAAACACCTTTGTTCAAATCCATTTAATATCACTCCTATAAATTTCAAATTAAAAAGTGTGCCAATGACTTATTTCATTTGACACACTCATTATATAAATTCCATATTTTCTTTTGTAGTGAGAAAAGATATGTTTTGATATGACTTAAGTCACATTATTTTCGTCCCAATTTACCTAAGATCCAAAAGCTGTTTATACTCATAATCCGGATTCTTTTCAAAAAACATTTTTTCTTTGCACTCAGAAATATCGCAATTGATAATATTGTAAACATGCCATCCATAATACCAATGTGAATTATCCGGATCTACATATCTATTATTATA
The DNA here is from genome assembly GCA_000687975.1 of Lachnospiraceae bacterium AC2031. Classification (GTDB taxonomy): domain Bacteria; phylum Bacillota; class Clostridia; order Lachnospirales; family Lachnospiraceae; genus Eubacterium_Q. Next base: position 503,546 of record JIAB01000001.1, read on the forward strand.
GATTATTCTTCCATATTGGTTATTCTCAAGAATAAAGGCTGTTTCATTAAGTCTGTTTTTGTGATAAAAAAGGGATTTCTCATCATTAAATGCTTCATTATGTCCTGTACGTTTTGTCGGACACCATGCAACATTTTCATCACAAAACATTATTCTATACTTTTCTTCATACTTGAAAACTCTGATAAACGGTATCAGCTTATTAAAGCTGGCATATGGATCTTTAATTCCTTCTGTAAATAAACTTTCTCCATATTGTTTGTATTGTTCTCTATATATATTTGCAGAAGAAACTTTCTCTTTATCATATCGAAGACTAAGGAATTGTACAAACACTTCACATTCCTCGATTTTACTGCAATCAATACCTCGAAATAAATCATCACTTCTCAATCGTGCATATTCCGAAGATCTTTCTTGTTTTTCATAATATGTACTCAGTGACTGTATAAAAAGCATCAAAACTCACTTTCTGCAAACGCATTTGCCTCTTCCCTGGAATGAAACACAATAATATCCTTATCCGAATACTTATTAAATAATTCCATCAAGACAGGCTTGTTCTCTGTCTCATAATCCTTCACAAGTTTTACTAGTTCCGGATCCAGTTTATTATCTGTCCACGGAATATCTTTTCTTTCCTTGCCAATTCGATCTATAATCCCTTTCATGCATACTTCTTCACCATAATCTAAAAAGAATACAGTATCGCATGCAGCAATTCGTTTTTCATAAGTCCTACTGTAATCACCATCTATAATCCAGCTATCCCGGTTAACAAGATCATCCAGCTTTCTATCAAATTCGTCTCTTGAAATATGTGTTCTATCCTTTTTCCACCAGATATTATCCAAATGAAAAAGTGGCAATTTCGTTATATTATGAAGTTGTACGGCAAATGTACTCTTTCCACTACCTGAGCAGCCAAGAACAACTATCTTTTTCATTCTATCTCCTTGATTAATTTCTAACCTGGCAACATTTTCTGCTCTTTTCATGCATATATGTTGCTTTTTCCCCCATTACATCTGATATTTTAACGACCCCGGCAACACTTTCCACCATATTTATAGGTTTGTGTTGTTTTTTCATAAGTTAAACCACTTAACTCTACAAAATAAGCAACACATTTTGCCATATTTTCTTATTTGTGTTGTTTTTTGTAAATGTTACTATAAAAATGTACATTTGTACATTTTTATCTTGCAATTTACACTTTTTAATATATCTTAAATTATCTGAACAGAAACAAAAAGCATCCCCATTTTCAGACGTTATATCCTGAAGATGAAAATGCTTTCTCTTTCATGAAGTATAATTCAAATATTTTTTAGTTATTAATAGGAAAACCCATAATTTATTTAGTCAATTAATTAGTTTCTGAAACCCTGTATTTACTTATCTTCTGCCACTCTTCTGGTCCAGTCATATGGTGTGCTCTGATATACGTAATAATTGAGCCAATTGGTATATAAAGTGTTGGCATGACAACGCCATGACTTAACAGGTTCTCTGTTTGGATCATCATCAGGATAATAATTCACAGGGATATCAGGTTCTATTCCTTTACCTAGATCTCTATGATACTCCTGATCCAGCGTTAAGGTATCATACTCTGGATGGCCAGTGATAAATATGTTCTTGCCACCATCACCGAGAATGATGTAAGGACCACAGAGTATTGAATCAGCAAGTATTACAAGGTCCGGATTGTTACGGACTGCTACTGCATCAATTCCTGTATAACGACTATGTGGTGCTAAGAATGTATCATCGAAACCACGAACTAACTCCTGGCTCTTATGCATTGTACGATGCTCATAGATACCAGAAAGCTTCTTTGGAAGCTCGTATTTATTAATACCGTAATGGTAGTAAAGTCCTGCCTGTGCTCCCCAGCAAATGTGGAGAGTTGAAGTAACATTTCGAGTTGCCCAGTCCATTATGGTTGTAAGCTCTTCCCAGTACTCTACCTCTTCAAATGGCATCTTCTCAACAGGAGCACCTGTGATTATCATTCCATCCCACTTATGTTTTCTAACCTCTTTAAAGCTGGAATAAAACTTTTCAAGATGATCTCTTGAAGTATGTTTTGACTCGTATGATACAGTTCTGACAAATGTTATGTTAACCTGAAGTGGAGTATTCGAAAGACTTCGAAGTAACTGAAGTTCTGTATCTTCTTTCAGTGGCATCAGGTTAAGGATAAGAATATCTATAGGACGAATATCCTGACTATTAGAACGATTTTCGTCCATTACAAATATATTCTCTTCTTCAAGTATTTGCTTTACTGGTAAATCATTATCAATTCTAATCGGCATTTTTCTTATTTTTCCTCTATCCTAATATTGTTGGTGCAGCGGGGTCCGTCCCCATTGCACAATATTATGTAAACTGTTTGTTGTTGAACATCTCTTCGGAGATGATTGGGATTCCAAGACTCTTCGCTTTCTTGTTCTTTGAAGAGTTGGAAGCTATATCATTATTAATAAGCGCCGTGGTCTTAGCACTAACACTGCCTGCCACCTTACCACCACGGTCTTCTATTTCTTTCTTCAATGCATCACGATTTGGATAGGTTTCAAGGGAGCCTGTGATAACAAATGTCATTCCTTCCAGATCCTGTTCTGCAGTATTTTCTTCTATAATAAACTCTATCTCATCCAGAAGACGCATCACTTCGCTGCGTTTTTCTTCCGAATGGAAATACTCTACAAAATCTCTTGCGAGTACCTCTCCAACCTGATCAATCTCCATCAGATCTTCTGGAACAGCGTCCATGATAGCATTTATATCGCTCTTATACGCTTTAACGATGAGCTTAGCATTTGCCACGCCAAACCCTGGGATACCTAAGGCATATAGGAATGCCGCCATATCAGCTTTACGTGAATTATCAATTGCTTTGATTAGATTGTCGTAGGACTTCTCTCCAAAGCCCTCCATTGTCACTATCACATCACGGTGATCAGCCAAATGATATATATCCGATAATTTATGCAGGATACCTGCGCCAATGAATCTTTCTATAGTCGCTTCTGACATGCCATCGATGTTCATGGCATTTCTCGATACAAACAGTGAGAACAGCTTGATATTCTTTGCTGGACATGATGGATTCACGCAGTTAAGCGTTTCGGTGCCATTATCATTTCTGATCTCTGTACTGCCGCCGCATGCTGGACAAGTGTCAGGAATCGCAAGATTTCCAGACTTTGTCAGATTCTCAGATAACTGAGGAATGATCATGTTAGCCTTATAAACCTTGATACGGTCACCAATTCCCAGCTGCATATCCTTTACATATGTAATATTGTGAAGGCTCGCGCGGCTTACGTCAGTTCCCTCAAGTTCTACTGTATCGAAGATTGCAACAGGATTGATAAGTCCTGTTCTTGAAGGACTCCACTCGATATCACGAAGTGTTGTCTCAGCCTCTTCGTCCTGCCATTTAAATGCTATAGCATCTCTTGGGAACTTCGCCGTGGTTCCAAGACTCTTTCCATAAGCTGTATCATCAAAGGAAAGAACCAGACCATCGGTTGGAAAATCGTTAGTTGGTATCTTAGCTGAAAACTCTTTCACTGTATCAGGCAGAGTATCTGCTGTAACAGCCTTGTACTCTACTGTGTCAAATCCAAGACTCTGCAGATATTCAAAACGTTTCTCAAAGCTGTTTTCAAAGCTTGAAAGAAGTTCTGTATCCTCTGGTTCTACCATAGAGAACGCATAGAACTTTACACCTCTCTCTGCTGTTATCTTACTGCTGAGCTGTCTCACAGAACCACTGCAGAGGTTACGAGGATTCTTATACTTCGCATCCACATCCTCGATAGATGCATTTATCTTTTCAAATTCCGAATAGGTGATTATCGCCTCACCACGGATTGTGAGTCGATTCTTATAGCTGATGCTTCGAGGAATGTTTACGAAGGTTTTAGCATTTGCCGTTATAACCTCACCGATTTCTCCATTTCCTCTAGTCACAGCCTTTATAAGTTCTCCATTATCATATGTGAGAACAACTGTAAGTCCGTCCATCTTCCATGAAAGAAGGCCTTTCTTATCTCCCAGCCAACTGACGAGAGCATCAACTTCCTTAGTCTTATCAAGTGATAGCATTCGTGCAGGATGTTTCTCCTTAGGAAGCTCGCTTACCACCTCATATCCTACGTTCTGTGTAGGACTGTTGGCAAGGATTGTGCCTGTTTCAGCCTCAAGTGCTACCAGCTCATCATAGAGCTTGTCGTATTCAAAGTTCGACATTATCTCAATATCTTCAGCATAATAAGCCTTTGATGCTTTATTCAGTATTTCAACTAATTCTTTTATTCTTGCTATTTTATCCATAATCTTAATCATAAAATGTGAGACAGGGACTGTCCTTATTTACACATTTCTCTAAGTGTCTTTTCCTCATTGGCTGAAAGTTTTCTGTAATGTCCCAGTGGAAGATTTCCAAGAGGGATGTTCATTACTCTCACTCGCTTTAGGAAAGTTACTCTATATCCAAAATGTTCGCACATACGTCTGATCTGACGATTAATACCTTCGGTAATAATAATGCGAAATGTATTCTTACCTATCTGTTCTACTACGCATTCCTTTGTGACACGAATCTTATCCTCTCCGTCAACCTCAAGAGGAACTCCGCTCATCATTCCTTTAACAAAGGCAGCAGTAAGAGGCTTATCTACTCGAACAACATATTCCTTCTCATGATTGTTACGAGCCTTCTGAATCTGATTAGCAAGCTCACCATCATTTGTCAGAAGGAGAAGTCCTTGCGAATTCTTATCAAGTCTTCCGACGTAATACAGCATATCCGGATAATCAAGCTTTCTAAAAATGCTGTCCTTATCTGCTTCCTTTGATGTACAGACAAGTCCCAGTGGTTTATTGTATGCGAGAATTACTCTTTCAACCTTCTCGACAGTTACAGTTTTTCCAAGATACTCGACCACATCGCCAGGGTTTACCTTATCACCGCTGATAGCTACGCGACCATTTATTGTGACATCGCCTCTATCTACTGCCTCGTCAGCTTTTCTTCGAGACAAAACTCCGGCCTGACTCAAATATTTATTAATTCGTATGCCTTCATTACTACCTTCAAACGTAGTATTTACTTTAGTTTCTTTCGTATCCATATCATATGAGTGTAGCATTTTTCCTATTATTATTCAAGAATACTTTATCCTATAGATTTATTCATAAAACCTATAACAAAACTTAAAAAAATAAAAAAAGTGTGGCATATCTGCCACAAATGATTTATAATGCAAAGGTGCTAGCGCATATTACATAAAAAAATTAAGTATTATAATGATTTGGAGATAATCATGGACAAAATTGATTGCAAGATAATATCCCTTTTACAGGAAAATGCAAGATACCCACTGAAATATCTGGCAGAAAAGGTACAGCTTTCATCTCCTGCAGTATCTGCAAGAATCGAAAGACTTGAAAGCCAGGGAATCCTGACAGGTTATCATGCCACATTGGATCCAGTAATGCTTGGTTATCATATAACAGCATTTATCAATCTTACACTGGAGCCACATCAAAAGGCTGAATTCTATCCATTTATATCAGCATGTCCAAATGTTCTCGAATGCAACTGTGTTACAGGAACCTACTCAATGCTTATTAAGGTATGTTTCCCAAGCACTCAGGAACTGGATATTTTTATAGGTAAGCTTCAGACCTTCGGAAAGACAGAGACTCAGATAGTATTCTCTACTGCTGTACAGCCTCGAGGAATAGATATATCTGTTATCTCCGATTCCGAATAAGTTTGAATATCATTTGAATCTAGATTAGTTATTAAGGCGGTTCAGGAACTCTTTAAATGCAGGATCCTGTTCTGCCTTTTTCTCTTCATCATCCTTTACCATCTTGTAAAGATCCTGGATATCAGATGTACGGCTAAGCTTGTCCATATAATCTGTAATATCCTGACTCATCATAGTATTATCTATAAGATAATGTCCATCTTTCTTTACCACATAGTATGGTCCAAGCATATCAAGAGGTGTTGACTCAATGTTAACGATAGAGATATTAGCTATCGCATAAACTACAGTTGAATTCTCATCCATTCCCTCTATTGTATAGCAGTTAATATTCTGATATGCAGTGATGATTCTTGACTGGCTCTGAACAACTGACATATTCTCATACTGTGAAGGATCAACAACACAGCTCTGAAGAGTTGCCTGATCACTAGATGCCATAGCGCTAAGATAAGTAATAACAAGCGCATTAATATCAGGATTTGCATTTGTCTGATATGAGAATCTGGTTGTAAATGACATATCCAGATCTTCTTTTACAGAATCTCTCCTGTTATATACGATAACTCCTAGAGATACGAGAGCTATAATGAAAACAGCCCAAACCACCAGAAGGAGCTTCTTGATCTTAACTTCCTGTTTCCTGTTCTTTGCCATAACACTTTTCCTCACTATTTTTTCTAAAAGTTAAAAAACTAATTATTCAAAACCTAAAATTGCACCAGACGGGAATCGAACCCACGCACATGGCTCCGGAGGCCATTGCTCTATCCACTGAGCTACTGGTGCGTTAATGATGAAGCATACTCGATGTCTTTCGCTATCTGCTGCGTCAGCTCATCAAGGCCCGAAAACCTTCTTTCATCCCTGATAAAAACCTCAGGTACTATTATAACATTAAATCCATAGATATCATCATTAAAATCATAGATAAAGCTTTCAACTGTTGCTTTATCCCCATCATCAATAGATGGACGTTTTCCGATATTTGTAATGCCTCGATAATTATGCCACTCATTGCCATCAAAAATCCTAACAACGGATGAATAAACTCCAAAGCGTGGAAGAATCTTTGAATCATCAAGCTTTGTATTAACAGTTGGGTATCCAAGTGTCTGTCCCAGTTGCTTTCCTGACTCAACCTTGCCCATGATAGAATAAGGTCTGCCAAGATACATCTCAGCACTCTTCATATCACCCTCAGTCAGTTTCTCTCGGATAAGAGATGAACTAACGATTCTTTCTTCAATTCGCAGCTTGTCGATGACATTTACCTGGAACCCATACTTTGTACCAAGTTGCTTCAGGGTTTCTGTATCTCCGGCTCTATCCTTGCCGAATCTGAAATCAACACCAACAGCAACATAGCCTACATTCATCTCACCAACAAGAATCTGGGATACAAATTCCTCAGGACTCAAACGAGCAAATTCCGGAGTAAATGTAATATACCTAACTTCCTCTATCGAAGGATAGCTTTCCTTTAAAAATTCATCTATCTCTGAAGCATCAAAGATACCACCATCTGAAGTAACAAGCTTCAAAATCTTTGGTGTCATCTCCTGTTCTTCAGCGAGTCTAACTATATCGCTGAGAAGTGTCTGATGCCCCAAATGAAATCCATCAAACTTGCCAATTGTTAAAGCTACTTTCTTCATAGCATCATTCATAACATTTTAAAAACCTTAAAATCTTTTTTTTCGTCGTCGTAGCTGTAAAGAGCTTTTAGTTCGCCCTTAAGATATATTCTAATAAACTGTGAAGCTTTTAGTGTCTCTATATCATCTTTTGATGAAAGACCTGAAAGACTTATTCTGTTACCATTACTTAGTAGTTTTTCGCTACTATCTAGAACATCTGCTTTAGGAACTCCAGCTAAAAGCTTATCCATAGGCTGTACTGTCTCTTCCAGTCTGCCCATATCTTTTAAGGACTGAAGATCAGATATTTTATAGCCATCAGTGGCTTTGATACCATTTATATCGTCCCTTAGAAGACCAGACATTGTAGCACCAACTTCCAGTTTTTCACCAATGTCTCTTATCAGACTTCTTATATAAGTACCCTTAGAGCATCTAACTGAGAATGAAACCTCCTGAGTTTCAGGGAATATCTCCTGCAACTGAATATCATAGATTTCAATCGGACGAGGCTCTCGCTCTATCTCGATTCCTGCTCTCGCATACTCATAAAGCTTCTTGCCATTTACCTTTATGGCTGAATACATAGGTGGAATCTGCATAGATGGACCAACAAATTCGCCAAATATAATCTTCAGTCTTTCTTCTATCGAAGACACGTCTTCAAATAGTTCTTTTGCAGCATCCTCCTGCGATGCCTTGATATTTCCTGATGTATCATCTGTATCAGTAACAACACCAAGTTTCATCTTCGCTATATACTGCTTATCTTTTGTAAGGATCAGGTCCGAAAGCTTAGTTGCCTGTCCAAGACATACGATCAGCACTCCCTCAGCCATAGGATCGAGAGTACCTGTGTGGCCAATCTTCTTCTGACCATATATGCCTCGTAATTTCGCCACCACATCATGAGATGTGAAGCCCTGCTCCTTATATATATTCACAATTCCATTATACATTATCAAACCTTATCAAGCTGAGCTTTTACCAGTTCTTCGACCTTAGTAAGGACTTCCTCGTATGGAAGCTCAGACTCAAAGCCTGCAGCCTTAACATGTCCGCCACCGCCAAATGTCGACGCAACAGCATTTACATCCACCTTAGCCTTGGCACGAAGACTGTACTTGAACTTCTTCTCTGTTAACTGATAAGCAAACAGTGAAACCTCAACACCATCAGTCTGACGAAGCTGTTCAACAATACCATCCGTATCCATCTTACTGCAGCCCATCTCTTTAAAGAGCTCACTTGAAACTACACCGAAGATCAGTCTGTTATCAAGGAGAAGTCTGGACTCAGTCATGACACGAGCTCCAAGAAGATTCTGCTTATAGGTTTTCTTAAAGAAGGTATCATCGATAATCTGTTCCGAATTAACTCCCATTTCCATGAAGAGACCAGCAAGTTCCATAGTTCTCTTGCCAGTGCAGGAATATCTAAATACTCCGGTATCATGGACAATTCCAAGGAACAGACAGCTTGCCATATTAAGACTTATCTTATCTATATCAACAAGATCACACAGAGCCTCACAAGCACTGGATGCTCCTGGTGATACATAGCAAAGATCACCGAAGCCCTCATTACTTATGTGATGGTCTATACAGATAGTAGAGATAGCGCTGTTATAAATATCAACAAAGCTTCCCATTCTTTCCATAGTCGATACATCAAGAGATATAGCAAGATCATACCTCTTATCAGAAACAGTATGAATCGCTTTATCAGTTCCATTCAGTATCATAAACTCTGGTGAGAAATCCTCTACATAAACCTGAACAGTCTTTCCCTCATAGTTATCTACAATGTAATTGTACATAGCCATAGTAGAGCCAATACAGTCACCATCCGGATGGATGTGACCGATAATAGCTATTGTGGCGGCATCGCCGATCATCTGATGGAGCCTTTTAGATTTTTTGATAATATCACTCGCCATCTGATTCGCCTTTCATAATATCGTCTATCTTCTTAGACATCATAACACCGTACTCGATTGATCTATCGTGTACAAATGTTATCTCAGGTGTATATCTCATATTAAGTGACTCAGCAAGGCGCTTACGAACAAAGCCCTTAGCGCTGTTAAGACCATCAAGTGTAGACTTGCCAGCCTCTTCGTCGCCGAGTACTGAGATATAACATTTGCATTCTTTTAAGTCATTAGTAACGTCGCACTTAACCACAGAAACAAGAGAGCTCACTCTTGGATCCTTAATCTCGAACTCAATTATATGACTTATAACGCGCTGCACGTCACTGTTAGTGCGTGCGCGCTTAGGATTATTTCCTCTCATCTATTCTCCTCTCAATGAGTCAATTTGGCTCAAAGCCGTTTTGACTCATTAATCACGTGGGATTTCTACCATCTTGTAAACTTCGATAGTGTCGTCCTCACGAACATCATTAAATGCTTCGAATACGATACCACACTCGTATCCAGCCTTTACTTCCTTAGCATCATCGTTGAAACGCTTAAGGGAAGCAATCTTACCTTCCCAGATCTGGTCGCCACCACGAGAAATACGTGCAGATGCATTTCTCTCGATAGCACCATCCTCAACAAATGTACCAGCAATAGTTCCGATACCAGAAGCCTTGAATGTCTGACGAATAACACCATGACCGATAACCTTCTCTTCGAAGATTGGATCAAGCATACCCTTCATAGCTGACTCAATATCATCGATAGCGTTGTAGATAACCTTGTAGAGACGGATATCAACCTTCTCAGTATCTGCAAGCTGCTTAGCAAGTGGCTCTGGACGAACATTAAATCCAATAATGATAGCTCCTGATGCACCTGCAAGGGTAACATCAGACTCATTTATAGCACCAACACCGGAGTGTATACATTTGATAACGATTTCTTCATTAGAGAGCTTAAGAAGACTCTGCTTAAGGGCCTCAACAGAACCCTGAACGTCAGCCTTGATAATAATGTTAAGCTCCTTAAGAGTACCCTCCTTCATCTGACTGAAGATATCATCAAGTGACATCTTAGCCTTAGTCTCAGCAATAAGGTTCTCCTTACCACGTGTGATAAATGCATCACTGATATTACGTGCTTCCTTCTCAGTATCTGTAGCAATGAAGATCTCACCTGTGTTAGGAACGGTTGAAAGACCGATTACCTCAACAGGCATAGAAGGTGTTGCCTCCTTAAGTGTCTTCTGCTTATCATCTGTCATAGCTCTTACACGACCGTGTGACTCACCGATTGCGATGAAGTCTCCAACCTTAAGAGTTCCCTTCTGGACAAGAAGTGTTGCAACAGATCCACGACCCTTATCAAGCTTAGCCTCGATAACGATACCACGAGCCTTACGCTTTGGATTAGCCTTAAGCTCAAGAATATCACTTGTAAGAAGGATCATTTCAAGCAGGTTATCAATACCCTCATGTGTATGAGCCGAAACAGGTGCGAATACTGTGCTTCCGCCCCAGTCCTCAGCAATAAGACCATACTCTGTAAGCTCCTGCTTAACTCTCTCTATATTTGCACTTGGCTTATCTATCTTGTTAACTGCAACGATGATCTCAATACCTGCAGCCTTTGCATGGTTGATAGCCTCGATTGTCTGTGGCATAACACCATCATCAGCAGCAACTACAAGGATTGCAATATCTGTAGCCATGGCACCACGAAGACGCATAGCTGTAAACGCCTCATGTCCAGGAGTATCGAGAAATGTTATCTTACGTCCATTTATTTCGACGGTGTAAGCACCGATGTGCTGTGTGATACCACCAGCCTCACCAGTTGTAACGCTTGTCTTACGGATAGCGTCAAGAAGTGATGTCTTACCGTGATCTACGTGACCCATTACGCAGACTACTGGAGGTCTTGTTACAAGTGAATCCTCAGGATCCTCAATATCCTTAAGAGCCTCCTCAACGATATCAACCTTAACTTCCTGCTCACATATAATATTATATTCAAGAGCGATCAGTTCGGCCTCTTCATATGTAATATCAGAGTTTACTGTATACATCTTTCCTTCAAGGAAAAGCTTCTTAATAAGCTGATTAACTGGCTGCTTGATTTTTGAAGCAAACTCGCCAAGGGTAAGAACCTCTGGAAGTGTAACAGTCTTGATAACCTCCTCTTCCTTCTTCTCCTGCTTCTTAGCTGGCTTCTTTCTTCTCTCGCCTGTCTCCATATCATCAACGTTACGGAAGTCCTTCTTAGAACGCTTATCCTCACGTCTTGAATTACGGCTTTCTCTATTCTCTCTACGAGCTTCTTTCTCTTTATCTTTGGACTTATCGCCCTTTCTTCCTGAAGATTTCTTAGAGTCTGAAGGTGTTTCTGCAGCTTCTGTCTTTCCTGACTTTGGAGCCTTAGACTTCTTATCAAACTTATCAGAATCTCCCTTATTATTTCTATCGTTCTTTTCGAACTTTTCAGACTTAGCAGGTCTATCTGACTTAGGTGCCTTATCAGCAGGCTTAGCATCATTAGTTTCCTTCTTAGCCTCAGCCTTTTCCTCTGTCTTCTCTACTTCTTTAGTCTCTGGTTCAGCAGCAGATGTCTCAACTGCCCCTTTAACCTCTGCAACAGTCTTTACTTCTTCGACCTTCTCTTCTACCTTAACTTCTTCTGTCTTTGCAGGTTCAGTCTTAGCTGGTTCTACAGTCTCCTCTGGCTTAGCAGCCTTCTTCGCAGCTTCTGCTGCTGCATTTTCTGCTGCTGCCATCTTTCTCTTATATGCAGCAAGAGCAGCTGGTCCTTTCTTCATTGCCTCTTTCTCTTCTGCAGATACTCTAGGCTTAAGTGGAGTAACTCTCTTTGCAGCTGGCTTAGATGCTGACTTAGTAGAAGTCTTTTCCTTGGTAGCTTCAGTCTTTGGAGCTGCCTTCTTTGCTGGCTTCTTTGCTGGTGCTGCAGCAGCCTTAGTCTCTGACTTTTTAGCTGGAGCTGGAGCTTTCTCACCAGTGATCATCATCTTAGCATAAGCCATAAGTGTATCATCTATATCTGAGGCCATAGTGAGACCGTCTTTTTTCTTGGATAGAACTCTAACTACTTCGCTAGGTGGAACCTGTCTGCCCGCTTCTTTAGTTAATTCTTTCGCAAATAGTAATATTTTCATTCATTACCTCCAAATCTTATTCTGAACTGAGTACCAAAATCCTCTTGTTTTACTGCAATGACTGATCGTTCAGCCTTTCCGATAAGCTGTCCCAGGTTTTCCTTTTCACCATATATGACATAAGGAACCTGATAAAAAGAACACTTATCCTCGAACTTCTTCCTTGTATTATCTGAAGCATCCCCGGCTATGATCACAAAGAACGCTTCACCTGACTTGATTGCCTCTTCGCACTGATATTCTCCAGCCGCTATAGCACCGGCTTTCATCGCTATTGGAAGCAGACTCAGCTTATACTTACCAGCCTCCTCCATGCAAAGGGCATGAACTTCTTCATCGATCAAACCATCACTAAGTGCTTTATCAATACACATTTCATTTTTACATATATAAGCTCCACGACCATGCTGCTTGCCGCTGTCATCCTTAACCACTGAATCTATCTCAGTATTACGACCTGATATGACAATCCGAGTCATATCAGACTTAGGCTTCTCAACCTCACAGCAAACACATTTTCTCATGGGCTTGCGACCAACATTCTTCTTTTTAGTACTCAAGCTATCTCCTTTTTATTCCTCGTCAGTAGACTCCTCAGATGGTGTGTCTTCTTCTGATGCAGCAGCCTCTGCCTCTGCCTCTTCAATAGCAGCAGCAACATCCTCATCAGTTACAGCTGTTACTTCATCCTCATCAAACTCATCATATTCTTCGAAATCATCCTCTTCAGCATCTGCCTGGCTCTGACTCTTGATATCAATCTTGAAGTTAGTAAGCTTTGCAGCAAGACGAGCATTCTGTCCTTCCTTACCGATAGCAAGTGAAAGCTTGTCATCTGGAACAACAACTCTTGCAAAACCTGCTTCCTCATCAACCTCAACAGATACAACTGGAGCTGGACGAAGTGCATTCTCGATAAATACTGCTGGATCCTCATCCCATTCGATGATATCAATCTTCTCATCAGCAAGATCAGCTAAGATATTATTGATACGGATACTGTTAAGACCTACGCAAGCTCCTACAGCATCAACATCAGGATCGTTAGACCATACAGCAAGCTTAGAACGAGAACCTGCCTCACGAGCAATGTTCATAATCTCAACTGTTCCATCCTCAATCTCAGAAACCTCACGCTCGAAAAGCTTCTTAACATAGTTAGGATGTGTTCTGGAAGTAATGATTCTAAAGCCGCCCTTCTCGTTAAGCTTTACAGATACAATATAAAGCTTGATTCTATCACCAGGATTGTATCTCTCACCTGGGATCATCTCTCTTGAGTTAAGCATTGTCTCTGTCTTCTCATCAAGAGTGATGTTAAGATTATATCCAGAGCGTCTCTGAACAATACCTGTAATGATTGTATTCTCCTTCTCTTTGAAGTAATCATATACAGCCTTTCTTTCATTCTCTTTAAGATTCTGGAGGATGATACCTCTTGCCTTCTGAGCAGCGATACGACCAAAATCAAGAGTCTTGATCTCACACTCAACAAAATCATTGATTTCGCAGTCTGGATCAATGTGCTTAGCATCCTCAATAAGGATATCTGTATTAGGATCGTTAATCTCATCTACTACCTGCTTTGGTGCTGTAACTGAAATCTCTCCTGATTCAGGATCCATAACTACCTTAACAGCATCCTTTCCGAAATCCTTCTCGCAGGCTGATATAATAGCCTTCTCGATAGACTCAATCATTATCTCCTTTGAGATGCCCTTTTCTTTTTCCAGCTTGTTTAAAGCCTCAATTATCTCTGTCATTTCATCCTCCCTTTAATCTTCATATTCAAGTCTTGCGCTTGATATATTATTTCTATTTAAAACTACCTCTGCACCATCAATATCGAGCTTCAGTAATTCAGTATCAACTTCCTTTAAGCGACCTACAAACTCTTTAGCACCGTTCTCTGCTTTATATAACTTAACAAGAACAAGCTTTCCAATACTACGTTCATAGTCCTTATCTTTCTTTAACTTTCTTGTGAGTCCAGGTGAACTTACTTCTAATATGTAAGCTTCTTCAATAAAGTCCTCGGCATCCAACTTCGCTTCAAGAGCTCTGCTTATGGTGACACAGTCATCAATCATTATGCCGCCTTCCTTATCAGCGTAAACTCTAAGGTAATAGTCGGAACCTTCCTTAACATACTCAACATCCCATAGCTCATATCCGCCGCTGTCGATAATGTCTTTTACCAGTTCCTCAGTCCTCTTCTCAATATCCTGTTTTTTCATTCTTTCTCCTGTCTTATCCAAAAATAAAACGAAAAGTGGATTCGGAACCCGAACCCACTCTAGTAAGTAATATTAAGTTCTAAATGATAATAACAAAAAAGTGCTTGAAAATCAAGCACTTTTTATATTATAGCTTATGAATTCATTAATCAATCAGATTAAAAAACTGATTAAGCATTCATCTGAGCAGCAACCTCTGCTGCGAAGTCTTCATTCTTCTTCTCAAGACCTTCACCTGTCTCGAAACGAACGAAGCTCTTGATACCGAAGTTGCAACCGTTATCCTTAGCAACCTGTGCTACATACTGTGCAACTGACTCCTTGTTCTCAGCCTTTACATATGTCTGATCTACAAGGCAGATCTCCTTAAGGTGCTTTGAGAAACGTCCTTCTACAAGACCAGCGAAGATCTTGTTCTCAAGATACTCATCCTTGTGTGCTGAAGCAAGGTCTCTAAGAACCTGTACAGCCTGATCTGAAAGGAAGTTGAAAAGGAAGTTGAGGTTACCCTCTGCCTTCTTCTCCTGGAAGATTGCGATATCAGCATCATCCCAACCCTTGTTACTGTCTTCTGCATATGCAGCAACCTTGTTAGCAATTGCCTCATCAAATAATGCATTAAGGAGTGGCTTTGGAAGTGAAGCAGGATCAGCAAGTGAGCTATCAATGATGATATCCTTCTCCTTCTTAAGCTGATCAGCTGAAATCTCATCTCTCTTTACATATGAAGGATTCATAGCTGCGATCTGCATAGCAATGTTCTTCATAGCTTCCTTAACTGAATCATTTGCATTATCACACTCAGCGTTTACAAGAACACCGATCTTTCCACCCATGTGGATATAAGATACAACAACATCGCCTGTTGTCTTCGCAAAACGACGGATTGTAAGGTTCTCACCAATAGTTGCGATCATTGACTTATGATAATCTTCAACTGTAGCTGAACCATCGATAGCTGATGTAGAAGCAAGGAATGCAGCCATATCTGCATAATTTCCAGAATTGATCTGTGTTGCAAGACCATTTACATATGTCTGGAACTTCTCATTCTTTGCTACGAAGTCTGTCTCTGAGTTTACTTCGATAATTGTTGCTGTTTTATCATCATCTGAAACAACAGTTGCAACGATACCTTCAGCTGCAATTCTACCAGCCTTCTTCTCAGCTGTTGCAAGACCCTTCTTACGAAGGAAATCTACTGCTGCATCGAAATCGCCGTCTGTCTCTGTAAGAGCTTTCTTACAGTCCATCATACCAGCGCCTGTCATTTCTCTAAGTTTCTTTACGTCTGCTGCTGTAATAGCCATTTGTTTATCCTCCTATATTAAACTTTATAATAATTCTTCGTTAAATGCTCAGGAATAAATTACTCAGCATCCTCTGCTACTTCTTCTACTGCCTCTTCAGCTGTCTCAGCTGCTTCATCCTCAGTAGCTGTGTAGCCCTCATTTGCCTCGATAACTGCATCTGCAAGCTTAGCTACGATAAGCTTTACTGCACGGATAGCGTCATCATTACCTGGGATAACGAAATCAAGATCATCTGGATCACAGTTTGTATCAGCGATACCAATAAGAGGAATGCCAAGTGCATGTGCCTCCTGTACACAGATCTTTTCCTTGTGAGGATCAACAACGAAAATGATATCAGGAAGTCTCTTCATACCTTCGATACCACCAAGGTTCTTCTGGAGCTTCTCCATCTGCTTCTTGATGTTAACAACTTCCTTCTTAGGAAGAACGTCGAATGTACCATCCTCTTCCATCTTCTTATACTTCTTAAGTGTCTCAATTCTTGACTGAATTGTCTTGAAGTTTGTAAGCATTCCACCAAGCCATCTCTGGTTAACGAAATACATACCACATCTCTCAGCCTCTGACTGGATTGAGTCCTGTGCCTGCTTCTTTGTACCTACGAAAAGAACTGTTCCACCGTTAGAAACTGTATCAAATACAGCCTTGTAAGCCTCATCCATCTTTCCAACTGTCTTCTGAAGATCGATGATGTGGATACCATTTCTCTCTGTGTAGATGAACTCATCCATCTTAGGGTTCCATCTTCTAGTCTGGTGACCAAAGTGAACACCTGCCTCGAGTAACTGCTTCATTGAAATTACGCTCATATTGCACCTCCTGGTTTATTCTTCTGTGGACTTCCTTTTAAACATGTAAACCGCCATAAATGGTATCTTTGCCATTTACTGAGCCAGCGGCACCGAACTGTTTAAATCCACATGTTTATTTTTCACGGCCTAGAGCCGCAAAAGGTATACTAACATAAAAAAACCCCTTATGCAAGGGGTTTTTTAACTCATTTTACTGGCCCTGTGTCATGATTGTCTTAGCAATCTCTTCATTAGATGCGCCACTCTTTATTTCGAACTCTCCAATATGGAGTTTTGAATCATAACCTTTCTGAATAAGCCATGTATTATATTCTGTAGCTGACTTTACAAGACCTGCGTCTTCAAGAAGCTGAGATACTGACTCAGAAGTCATACCTGATGTAACAGTGATCTTTACTGTACCAGACTTCTTTGTATCCTTCTTCTCTTCCTCTGTAGTCTTTTCTTCTGTGGTCTTTTCCTCAGTTGTCTTTTCTTCTGTAGTCTTCTCTTCAGTGGTTGCTTCAGTTGTAGCCTCGGTTGTAGCTTCAGTGGTTGCTTCCGTCGTAGCTTCTGTTGTGGCCTCTGTGGTCGCCTCCGTCGTAGCTTCTGTTGTAGACTCTGTAGTTTCTTCCTCAGATGCCTCAGCTACAGTTGCTTCATTTGCTGTTGCATCAGCCGTTGTAGCTTCTGTAGTAGTTGCATCAACCACTGTTGCTTCTTCAGTTTCAGGTTCAGCCTCAGTACTCTCCACCTTAACAGAATTATTATCTGCTGTATCTGTATTATTTGGAATAGTTACAAATGCAGCATATGATATACCGGCGCCAAGTATCATTCCGATACCTATTCCACGTAATAAGTATTTTTTATTCATAATCTGTATTAACTCCTTAATTCTAGATTCTTAGTATCAATCTTACTGTCCTTGCTGTTTATCAATAACAGCCTTTACTTCGCCTACGCCTATACCAAGAACCTTAGATATCTCAATGATACTAAAGCCTGCGTTAAACATTTCCATAATGTTGCCTACTGTATCACCTTCAGTGAGATTGATTCCTTCAGCCTGAAGCATCTCATCAAGCTCAGGAGTTTCTACATTAGATGTCTGCTGAGACTCAGTAGATTCAGTCTCTGCTGGAGCTTCTTCTGCTGCTGGCTCCTCGGCAGGAGTTGTTTCCTCAACAGGAGCTGCCTGCTCATTCTTCTTGTTCTTCTTATTCTTTTTGTTTTTCTTACCAAACTTCTTTGATTCTTTTGGTGATTCCTCTTCCTGAACCTGGTTCATATCTACAACAGGTCCGCGAAGAACTTCTGTCTCACCTTCTGTATTTACAGGAGCTTCCATCTGTGCTACTGGTGCAGCAGCATTTGCAGCAACATTTGATGCAGTCTCTGCTGCAGCATTAGCGGCAGCTGTAGCATTTTCTGCTGCTGTAGTTGCTTCACTAACCTTAGCGTCTGCATCTGCCATCATCTTGTCCAGTTCAGCCTTCTTTTCAGCTATACTGTCTTCCATAGACTTAAGGTCTTCCTTAAGCTTTGCAAGACCTTCCTTGTACTCATCAACAACATTGAGGGAAGCCTTAAATTCCTTTTCCTTGTCGCCGATCTTCTTAAGAAGTCCCTCAAGTTCAGCCTTATTGCTGTTAATATCTTCAGTTACTTCATTGTAGTACTTCTCAAGCTTCTCAGTATCTTCCTGAGCTCTTTTATCAATCTTTCCTGACTCCTCATCAATAAGAGCCTTAACATTCTGACTTACAGTTTCTTTAACCTTCTTTTTGCTGTAATCCTTCATATGATCATCAACAAGCTTATCAAGATGCTTCTTATCTGCATCGGTAAGCTCAGTAGGCATATTAGGATTAACTGCCTCTTTCACATCATCTTTTGTAAGTGCATAGCTGGCAATAATGATGATGATACCAATGACGATTAGTACAATTACAGTTGCATTCATAGTTCAAAACCCCTTTTTTCATAATTAAAAACAATGCGGAGTTACTTTACATAACTCCGCATTGAATAATACCACATCTTGTGTTGTATGACAACCAATAATCTAAATAATCTATTCTGAGTATCCGCACTCCTTATCGGAGCATGCAGTTTTCTTACCCTTTACGATCATGTATTTACCACAGCGAGGACATTTTTTCTCAACTGGTTTATTCCATGAAGTAAACTCGCAGTCAGGATAATTGATACATCCGTAGAATGGACGACCCTTACGTGTAATCTTCTTAACTATATCTCCACCACACTCTGGACAGCTTACGCCAATCTTTTCATAGTATGGCATAGTGAATCGACAGTTAGGGAAGTTAGGACATGCAAGGAACTTTCCGTATGCACCGTACTTAACAACCATACGTGCACCGCACTCCTCACAGATTTCTTCACTCTCCTCATCAGCAATCTTGATCTTCTCAAGATTCTCATGAGCGTGACTAACTTCGTTTTCAAGATCAGGATAGAAATTTCTTACAACAACCTTCCACTGTACTGTTCCCTCACCGATGTTATCAAGGAGTGACTCCATATTAGCAGTGAACTCTACATTAACTATTTCTGGGAATGCAGTCTCCATTACATTGTTAACCGCTTCACCAAGCTCTGTGATGTAAAGATTCTTCTGCTCCTTAACAACATAGCGACGAGCTATAAGTGTTGAAATAGTTGGTGCGTAAGTTGAAGGACGGCCGATTCCATTTTCCTCCATAGTTCTTACAAGCAGTGACTCTGTATAGTGTGAAGGTGGTTCAGTAAAATGCTGAACTGTGGATATATCATCAAGAGCAAGCTTATCGCCCTTTTCGATTCCACTTAGGTTCACCTGATTCTTTGATTTATCATCGTCTGCTGAATATACATTCTGATATCCTGCAAACTTAAGGCTGCTTGATGATGCCTTGAAGGTCTCGCCATCAGCAGTTACAGTAACCGAGAAGATACTGAACTCAGCTGGCTTCATTCGGCTTGCAAGGAATCTCTCATAGATCAGCTTGTAAAGCTTGTACTGCTCATTAGATACATTTCCCTTAAGTGATGCAGGTGTGATAGTCACATCTGTAGGACGTATAGCCTCGTGAGCATCCTGAATATTCTTCTTTGTATCAGCCACTGCAGATGTAGTATCAGCCACATACTCTTCGCCAAAGTTTTCTTTGATATAATTGCGAGCGCTCTCATCAGCCTCGTTTGAGATTCTGGTTGAATCTGTTCTAAGATAAGTTATAAGACCAACAGTTCCTTTACCTTTTATCTCAACTCCTTCATAAAGCTGCTGAGCAACTCTCATAGTCTTTGATGTTGAGAAGTTCAGTCTGCTGGATGCAGTCTGCTGAAGTGTACTGGTGGTAAATGGAAGCGGCGCTTTCTGAGTTCTCGAAGAAGTCTTTATGTCTGTTACAACAAAGTCACTTCCAGTAAGTCTCTTCTTTAAGTCCTCTGCTTCCTTTGAGCTAGCGATGTCACCCTTAAAGGAAAATGCTACGCTCTTCTTCTGTCCTGGAACTGTAAGTAATGCATCCAGTGACCAATATTCCTTTGGAATAAATGCATCGATTTCTTTTTCTCTGTCAGAGATCATCTTCAGAGCAACTGACTGAACACGTCCAGCCGAAAGACTCTTCTTTCCCAGCTTCTCCCAGAGAAGTGGACTGATCTCATAACCAACTAATCTATCAACAACTCGTCTTGCCTGCTGTGCATCAACAAGATCCATATCTATACCACGAGCAGCCTTGATCGATGACTTAACTGCACCCTTGGTTATCTCATTAAATGTTATTCTCTTAAACTTCTTTTCTTCCAGTTTAAGTGCTACAGAAAGATGATAAGATATTGCTTCACCCTCACGGTCCGGGTCAGTTGCGAGATATACGAAGTCTGACTTCTTAGCAGCCTTCTTAAGTGTACTAAGAAGGTCACCCTTTCCCCTTATAGTGATGTAGTGAGGCTCATAATCATTTGCTATATCAATTCCCATACTGCTTTTAGGCAGGTCTCTGATATGACCTTCTGATGCGATAACTTCGTAATTACTACCTAAAAACTTTTTAATAGTTTTTGCCTTTGTTGGAGACTCAACTATTACTAGATTTTTTGCCATTACTTCCTCCAGTTTTTTATGTCATACGCGAATTTTTCGCGTTCCCCTGTCAACTGAGACGATAATATACAACATAACTTTTTAAATTTCAAGAAGATTTTTTACTTTAAAATGTAATAGCTCTTTTCAATACATTCGACCATATCCCTCTTTACAAGGTCATTTAGTATGTGAATTGTCTCGCTTATCTTCATATTATTATTCCTGATAATATCATCCATATGAGTCGGTTCACTACCTAAAAGTCCTATGATTTTTTTCTCCGTTGGCGGCAGATTCAGATCATCTATTTTGTTCTTTTTTCTTCTATTAGATATAGTAGAAATAGGTTTAACAATATCAAAACTATTTGAAAAAATATCCTTTATCACGTCCGAAGGATCATCCACAAGAAGCGCTCCCTGCTTTATCAATTTATGGACTCCTTTAGAACTTGCATCATCAATTCTCCCTGGTATTCCATATATAGTTTTTCCAAGATCCAAAGCATATTCAGCCGTGATCATTGTCCCACTGGAAAGAGTCGCTTCCGACACTAGCAGGCCATCCGAAAGACCGCTTATTATTCTGTTTCTAAGAGGAAAATGTAATCCTATGGGAGCCACTTCCGGCTCGTACTCCGATAACACCAGATGGTTTTCACACATCTCAGAATATATCTCAATATTTGTCTGAGGATAACAGATATCCACTCCTCCACCAAGCACCGCTATAGTCTTTCCCCCATGTTCTATAGCAGACTTATGAGCTATAGCATCTATGCCATAAGCCATACCACTCACGATTGTCACTCCTCTTGCAGTTAACTCATTTACAAACTTATCAGTCACCGACTTCCCATAAAAGGTTGGTCTTCTGCTTCCAATAACTCCAAGAGTAGTTTTCCACTCCGTCAGTTTTATATCCCCTCTATAATATATCGACACAGGTTTGTTCCCAATATCCTGTAATCTTGATGGATAATTCTCATCTATAGGAGTAACACAACCTATCCCTCTTTCTTTCGCTATACGGCTGTTCCACTCATACCATCTTTCAACGTCATCGTTTAGTATTTCTTCTCTTGTATCGGCCTTTATTGCATTTGCTTCCACAAGTCCATCCAGTACTCTTTCATCCTTATATATGGCATCAAATGCAGCAACCGGCGAGCCAAATGCATCGAAGATCCTAAGTATATTTTGAACTGGTATCGTTCTAAGATGCCCAAACCACATATAGGCTATTCTCATCTGTTCTTTTTCATTTGTTGTCAGCTTATCTAAAATCATAACCATCCCCCTATAACCACTGAACCGATGTCTCTGTTTCATTTCTGTAATAAAGCGCATGCTCTATATCATCGGTGCTAATATCTTCTCTATCATTAATATCCGCTACTGTTCTTGCCAGACGCAGGATTCTATAATATCCTCTGGCAGACATATTACTGTCTTCGTAAGTTCTTTGAAGCAGATTTTCTTCCTTTGTCCCCAGGTGAATAAAGTCACCTATTTTTCCCTGAGGTATCTCTGAATTGAAAGTAAAATCTTCATTAATATATCTCGCTTCCTGCCTTTCTCTTGCTATCATGATCTTCTCCCGGGCCTCCTCAGATGACATACCCCTTTCATCAGAAAAAAGTTCCCTATAAGATACCGGACGGATTTCAAGTCTTATATCAATTCGGTCCATTATAGGATGACTGATCTTACCTTGATACTTCTGTATCTCCCGAGCGTTGCATTTGCATTTTTTTCTATCTGGAAAGAAACCACAGGGACAATTATTCCGAGCAGATACAAGCATAAATCTGGCCGGATAAGTATAGGATGCTTTAAGACGAGAGACTGTTACAACCTTATCCTCCATAGGCTGTCTGAGACTTTCAATCACACTTCTTGGAAACTCAGGAAACTCATCCAGAAAAAGCACTCCGCCAGTTGCCAGAGTTACCTCTCCCGGCCTTGAATAAGCACCTCCTCCAAGTAGTGTTACCTGAGAAATATTCTGACTCAGACTCCTAAATGGTCTTTTTGTAACAAAGCCTCCCGAACGATCAAGAAGTCCTGCTACACTATAGATTTTTGTAAGCTCCATGGATTCCTCATAACTAAGGGGAGGCATGATACCAGGAATACATTTGGCAACCATGGATTTACCAGCTCCAGCGGCACCAGTAAGTAGAATGTTATGAAAGCCTGCCACCGCCATAACCACCCCTTGCTTCATAGTTTCCTGCCCCCTTATATCAGCCATATCATAGTGGATATCATTGACACACTGTTCTTCGGAATTCCTTTCATATTTGTCGGGCCATTTGCCCAAAATAAGAATTTCCAGGATGTCATCCAGATGTGTTACAGGGCAAACCTCTACCTCTTTAATATAGGTAGCCTCGTCACAGTTTTCTCGTGGAAGGATCACCCTTGTAATTCCAGATTTTACGGCGCGATCAACTATAGGTAAGGCACCTTTCACAGGAAGCACGCTTCCATCTAACCCGAGCTCACCTAAAAAACATGTATGCTGAATCTCATCATACATTTCTTCACTTATATCAAAATATTCAAGGGAAATAATGATACCAACGGCTATGGCAACATCAAAAAGAGCTCCATCTTTTCTAAGATCCGCTGGTGATAGATTGACAGTTATCCTGCGGTTAGGCAGCGAGATACCTGAATTTTTCAGTGCAGCTCGAACCCTTTCGCCTGCCTCTTTCACAGAAGACGCAAGATAACCAACCAGATTAAGCCCCGGGAGTCCCTGACTCGTGTCAGTTTCAACGGATATCATAACTCCGTCAATCCCCAAGGTTAATCCGCTATTAACTTTACTGTACATTTATTAGTTTATAGTCAGAGTAGATATATTGTATTTATATCTAATACTTTTTTCAACCAAAAAATGCTCTTCTTGTTGTTTTTCCTTTTAAAAGCAACAAATAAGAGCATTTTGTTATTTGATTATCGAATTATGTAAACTAGAAGAGGCTTAATAGTTAAAGTATACTAAGTCATCTGCTGCAGGTCCAGTCAGCGATACAGTGTCTGCATGAATAACTGGTCCCTCACCCTGAAACTCAGGATAAAACTCCTTGCCAATAGTTCCCTCAACTATGATCCAGTCTCTATCATTCAGAGTTTTAGCACCTTTGTAATAGGTCTTAAAACCGATAAATGCTATATCATCAGCACAGCATGTCATAGCAAATCGTCCAGGAACAAATTCATCATCTTTATAATTCGATGGTCTATGAGCCTGAGCCTTGAACTTTATCTTCTTTCCAACATATCTATCAGGATTATCAGCTGCATCTATGTAGAAAAGACCAAAGTCCTCTTCTCCCAGCTCTATAACGTCCTTATCAAGATCATAAGGAAGCACGACCTCATCAGCTGTATTCAGAGGATTACCCTCTTTATCCTCAAAGATAACCTGAGCACGTCTGTTGACAGCTCTGATACTTCTTCTATACTCAGCAGTCTTTGTATTCTCATCACATCTATTGAAGATGATCATATCCGCATTTCTAAGCTGATCCATCATGATCTTCTTCATATTATTTACATAAACGTCAAATGTGGTCGCATCCACAAAAGATATAACCTGAACTACTGTCCAACCCTGAGGAACCTTCACAGAGAAAAGTCTATCAAGCTCCCACATACCGTTATATTCAACGATAACATTTTCTGGGTTATACTGACGCCCAAGTTCCAGAAGCTTCTCTGATGTAAACTCCTCATCTGAAATAATCTCAAGATGAATATTTTCCTTCTCAAGTTCTGAAGTATCATACTCAACCTCTCCATCTTCAAATGCAAGAAGAAGTGTTGGAGTACTCTCTGTGAAACCTTGACGCAGCAGAGTATCTATTGAAAATGTAGTCTTACCACTTCCAAGAAATCCCATAAAGACATATACAGGAATTTCCTTTGGTTCTTTATTAAACATATCTTTGTCACTTCCTAAGTTATTTTATAATCCGAAGAGTTCAGCAATCTTCTCTTCGTTCAGTTTGCTTCCGATAACGCAAAGCTTTCCAGTATAATCAGGAGAACCTTCCCTAACCTCATACTCACCTGGTACAAGATCGAACTCCTGCCACTTTCCATCCTTATCAGGAACGATACCCTTAGCACGTAAGATTATTCCAAGTTCGTTATCTTCTTCCTTAGCAAGCTTTTCAAGAATCTCCTTCAGCTCGTCAGCACTGTACTTATGAGCAGTCTCCTTGCCCCAGCTTGTAAATACTTCATCAGCATCATGACCATGGTGATGGTGATGATGATGACCGCAGCTGCATACTCCGTGCTCATCGTAGTGATGCTCATGGTGATGTTCACAATGTTCATCATGATCATGATCATGATCGTGGTCGTCATCATCGTGATCATGATCGTGGTGATGATGATGCTCATGCTCGTCCTCATCGTCATGATCATGATGGTGGTGATGATGCTCATGTTCGTCTTCATCGTCGTGATCGTGATGATGGTGATGATGCTCATGTTCGTCTTCGTCATCAACCTCAGGATCATATTTAAAGTTCTTCATAATATCCTCGATAGATGAAGAATGCTCCATAGCATCAAGAATTATCTCACCTGTTATATCATCCCAAGGAGTAGTGATGATCCTAGCATCAGCATTATGCTCCTTGATAAGATTAACTGCTGTAAGGAGCTTATCCTCATCAGCATTCTGTGTACGGCTGAGAACTACAGTTCCACAAGCCTCAATCTGATTAAGGAAGAACTCACCAAAGTTCTTGATATACATCTTTGCCTTAGTTACATCAACAACAGTTGTTGCACTATTAAGAGCAATCTCAACATTTTCAGAAGCCTTCTGTACAGCCTTGATTACATCACTGAGCTTTCCAACTCCTGATGGCTCGATTATAACTCTGTCAGGGTTATAGTCATTTACTACCTGCTTAAGAGCCTCACCGAAATCACCAACAAGTGAGCAACAGATACATCCCTGGCTCATCTCTGTAATATTAACTCCGGCATCCTTAAGGAAACCTCCATCGATGCCGATCTCACCAAATTCATTTTCAATAAGCACTACCTGCTCATCTTTATAAGCTTCACCAATAAGCTTCTTGATAAGGGTTGTTTTTCCGGCGCCCAAAAAGCCGGAGATAATGTCTATCTTTGTCATCTTCTTTTCCTCCATATATTCTCTAAGTGTATAGCAAGGATTATCCCCGCCATCACATTATTTCTTCTTAAAGATTGAGATTGAAAGAGCTGGAACTGTAATGGAGATGTAGTTATCACGGCCATCTACCTTGCCAGCCTTTGACTGCTTTACAGTCTTGTTATTATGACCTTCGCCGCCATACTTAGCGCAGTCACTGGAGAATATCTCCTTCCACTTTCCAGATTCAGGAACAGCCAGCTTATACTGCTTTGCATCAATAGGGGTAAAGTTGCATATTATAAGCAGTGTATCTTCCTTCTTCTTTCCACGTCTCTCAAATGAAATTATAGATCTGTTAGCATCATTTGCACTTATCCATGAGAAACCATCAGGATCATTATCCTTTTCAAAAAGAGCCGGCTCTGAAAGATACAGCTTGTTAAGTTCTCTCACAAAGTCACGGATACAGTTATGTGCATCGAATTCAAAGAGGGACCAGTCAAGTTCCTCAGACTCATTAAACTCCTTCATCTGAGCAAATTCCTGTCCCATAAAGAGCAGCTTCTTACCCGGATGTGTAGCCATAAAGCCATATGCAGTACGAAGATTAGAGAATTTATCCTCATAACCACCTGGCATCTTCTCTATCATAGAACGCTTCTCGTGAACCACCTCATCATGTGAAAGCACTAAGATGAAATTCTCACTGAAAGCATATACCATGCTAAATGTAAGCTCGTTGTGATGATACTTTCTATAAAGCGGATCAAGACTTATATAATTCAGGAAATCATTCATCCAGCCCATGTTCCACTTGAGGTCGAAGCCAAGTCCACCATCCTGAACTTTATGAGTCATCATTGGCCAAGCCGTAGATTCCTCAGCGATCATCATAACCTCAGGATACAACTCGTTCATCTTGGAATTCAGTTCCTTAATGAATTCAACTGCTTCAAGGTTCTCATTTCCACCAAACTTGTTAGGACGCCATTCACCACCCTGACGACCATAATCAAGATAAAGCATAGATGCAACTGCATCCATTCTTATACCATCGATATGGTACTTATCAGCCCAATAAAGAGCATTGGCAACCAGGAAGTTACGAACCTCATTTCTTCCATAGTCAAATATATATGTACCCCAATGTGGATGTTCACCACGCATAGGATCTGCATTCTCATAAAGTGGAGTTCCATCAAAACGTCCCAGGCCGTGCTCATCCTTAGGGAAATGGGCAGGCACCCAGTCCATAATAACTCCAAGTCCCTGCTCATGCATGTAGTCTACAAAGTACATAAAATCTGTAGGCTTACCATAACGAGAGGTTGGTGCATAATATCCAGTTACCTGATAACCCCAGGATGGATCATATGGATGCTCCATAATAGGCATCAGTTCAACATGGGTATACCCCATGTCCTTCATATATTTAGAAAGACTTCTTGCTATCTCTCTATAATTAAGGAACTCTCTTCCATCATCTGGTCTCTTCCAGGAACCAAGATGAACCTCATAGATATTCATAGGCTTAGAAGAAAGACTCTTCTTTTCACGTTTAGACATCCATGCAGAATCATTCCATGTATATTCAAGCTTCGTAACTCTTGATGCATTTGCAGGTCTTATCTCGGAACATACAGCATAAGGATCACTCTTCATAAATACATCGCCGGACTTTGAGCGGATCTCATACTTATATATCTCATCTTCAAAATCTCCAGGAATAAAGAGCTCAAAGATTCCAGAATAGTCCAGCTTTCTCATCTGATAACGACGGCCATCCCAGTTATTGAAATTACCAACAACGGAAACTCGTTCAGCATTAGGTGCCCAAACCGCAAAAAGCGTACCGAGAACACCGTCCACCTCCATAGGATGTGAACCTAGCTTCTCGTATATGTTATAGTGGATACCTTCATTAAAATCACATATATCCACCGGATCAATTACAGGATCAAATGTATATGGATCGATATATGACTCTTCATGACCATCAAGGAACTTAGCCTTGACTCTATACTCGAACTCAGTCTTATTCTTGAGTCTTATAGAAAAGAAACCATCATATCTTTCAGACGTAAGGGAATATGTCTTCCCCTCTGTAATATCAGTTATCTTTACAACCTTCGCGTCAGGAAGGTAAACATTTACAAAAACATCATCTATACACTCATGTATTCCAAGTATATGGTGAGGATTATCATGTCTGGCCTGCGTCAGCGCTTCGACTTCCATCCAGTTTATTGCAAATACTGCTTTTCTTCTAGTCATATTCTAGTCCTCATTCCTCTCAAATCCGATAAAAACCTAACCTATAGTATAATCCCTAGAGCCCTCTTAAGGCAAGAAAAATGTGCAGAAAGGGACACACCTTGGTGCAGTGGGGACTGACCCCTTTGCACCTAGATGTGTCCCCTTTGACACTTTTTTATGTAAACTAATTAGATTTCGTGAATGAATATACCACTTCTAAGCTTTGGCTCAAACCATGTTGACTTTGGTGGCATTAGTCGTCCAGCATCAGCAACCTCGAAAAGCTCGTTGATTGATGTTGGATACATAGAGAATGCAAGCTTCATATCACTGTTAGCTCTTCTCTCCAGTTCACCAAGTCCTCTGATTCCACCAACAAAATCGATTCTCTTGTCTGTTCTTGGATCTTCAATTCCAAGTACTGGTCCAAGGATATTATCCTGAAGGATACTTACATCAAGACCCGCTACTGGATCATCAGACTTAAACTCATCCTTTACAGTGAGTTTATACCATTTATCCTCAATGAACATTCCTATCTCGCCCTTAGCAGCTGGCTGATATGCCTCAGATACTTCAGCGATATCACAGATAGCACCTATCTTTTCGAAATACTCATCCTTTGAAAGGCCATTTGTATCCTTAACAACTCTGTTATATGGAAGGATCTTAAGCTCACTCTCTGGGAAGAGAACTGACATGAAATAATTAAACTCCTCATCTCCTGTGTATCCAGGATTCTCTTCTCTCTTCTTAAGACCAACCTTTACGGCTGAAGCTGCACGGTGATGTCCATCTGCTATATAGATTCTGTTCTCAGCATCAAACTCAGCCTTGATAGCCTTAATATCTTCAGCGTTATCAATAAGCCATACATTATGTGTGATTCCATCATCAGCAGTAAAACCATAGGTCTTCTCACCCTGCTTTACCTTATTTACAATGTCATTGATAACATTTCTGTCTCTATATGCAAGGAATATAGGACCCGTCTGAGCATTACAGTTATAAATGTGATTAATACGATCCTGCTCCTTTGCAGCAAGTGTATTCTCATGCTTCTTAATAGTACCATCCATGTAGTCATCAATAGATACAACTGCAACAATACCAGTCTGGTGACGTCCATCCATGATAAGCTCATAAATATAATAAAATGGCTCAGCATCATTGATGTATGTGCCGTTAGACATATCATCCTTCAGCATCTCAGCTGCCTTGTCATATACTTCCTGAGCATACATATCCTGAGTTTCTGGGAACTGTGTCTCTGGACGATCTATACGAAGGAAACTCTTTGGATGATTCTTAACATATTCTGCTGCCTCTGCTCTCTTATACACATCGTATGGAAGCGCTGCAACTTCACTAACTACATCAGGGTTTGGTCTATAGGCCGCAAATGGTAATACTTTAGACATATCTATCTCCTTGATCATATATAAAAATTTTTTAAAATTCTATGCTTTTAAAGCCTTCAATATTTTATCACATGCATATAAAAAAAGATACACCCAGGTTTATATCCTGGATGTATCTGTTATTACTTATTATTAACCACGAATAAAATCAACTGCCTGCTCGATAGACTCATCGAACTCGTCATCACTTGAGTTCTTGAAAATAAAGAGCTCAGGTACATTTTCTGGTGGATCATAATTCTGAGTAGCCACATACTCATCCCAATGTTCAATCTTCCATGTATCACGCTCTGAATTACGTGTTACCATTCTCTGATGAACAACTTCGATATCAGTATGTACCCAGATAATGCAAAGTTCTGCATTCTTAAGAGCAAGCTTTCTACGCATCATAGCAAGCCACTCCTGATCTCGAACTTCCTTCTTGAAAGGAGCATTTATAAGTACTGTATCATTATATGTTATTGCGCTAAATGCAACCTCAAGTATAGCAAGATACTCAGCATCTCTTATATTATCATGAAAGAAATCTGATGATCTGTCAAAAGGCTCACCAGCAACTTTATATATCTGCTTAGAAAGAATGATAAGATCATCCTTATCGAGATATACACAGTTATTTAACGCTCTTGCTAGGTTTTTAGTAACAAATGTCTTACCACATGCTGGTGGCGATGTGACAAGAATCAACTTCTTCTTAGCCATAATACCCTCCTGAAGGCCATAAAGGAATTCCCTATAGTTTATTTCTTATCCCCCGATAATACTTTAACCAAACTAAATTATTTCTTGGAAATATATCCCTTGGCTGTCAGAAGCTCAGCACAAAGTACTGCACCACCTGCTGCACCACGGATTGTGTTGTGTGAAAGACCTACAAACTTATAATCAAAGAGTGTATCTTCACGAAGACGACCCATAGAAACGCCCATTCCATTTTCATAGTTAACATCAAGGTTAACCTGTGGTCTGTTCTCCTCTTCCATGTATCTGATGAACTGCTTTGGAGCTGAAGGAAGATCAAGCTTCTGTGGCTCACCACTAAAGCTCTCCCACTTCTCAATGATCTGCTCTTTTGTTGGCTTCTTTCCGAAGTTAACAAATACAGTTGCTGTATGTCCGTAAAGAACTGGAACTCTGATACACTGAGCTGTGATCTTAGGAGCGTCCTCATTTAACTTGATTTCGCCGTCCTCAACCTTACCCCAGATACGGAGTGGTTCTTTCTCAGACTTCTCTTCTTCACCACCGATGTAAGGGATGATATTCTCTACCATCTCCGGCCAATCCTTGAAGTTCTTACCTGCACCTGAAATAGCCTGATATGTTGAAACAACAACTTCCTTTGGCTCAAACTCTTTTAAAGCGAAGAGTGCTGGAGCATAACTCTGAATTGAGCAGTTAGGCTTAACAGCAATGAAACCTCTCTTTGTTCCAAGACGCTTTCTCTGTGCTTCGATAACATCAAAATGCTCTGGATTAAGTTCTGGAACTACCATAGGAACATCAGGTGTCCAACGATGAGCACTGTTGTTAGAAACTACAGGAGTCTCTGTCTTAGCATATGCTTCCTCGATAGCCTTGATCTCATCCTTTGTCATATCAACTGCACTGAAAACAAAATCAACGCCTGAAGCAATCTCTTCTACTTCATTAACATTCTTCAGAACAAGGTCAGCAACACCGGCTGGAATAGGATTATCCATCTTCCATCTTCCTTCTACTGCCTCGCTATACTTCTTGCCTGCGCTACGTGGGGATGCAGCTACAGTTACAACCTCGAACCATGGATGATTATTCAGGAGATCGATGAATCTCTGACCAACCATACCTGTTGCTCCGAGGATTCCTACTCTAAGTTTTTCCATATCTTTTTCCTCATATATTTTAATTACAGATGCCTCAATGTCTGTAAAATGATTTTCTCGACTCTGCTCTCGCACAGGCGCGGTGCCCTAGGCTCACTAAGCTCTCACTGCGTCCTGCGGACTTGTGAATCGCTAAGTGAACAGACCGCTTATGGTCTCGAAAATCATTTTTCAGTCATCTCGGCTAGTCTACTTTTTAATCTTAGTGAATTATTCTATATCGATTACTTGACTACACGTACGCGGATTACACCATCGATTGCCTCGAGCTCCTTAGCCATCTCTGCAGCATCTGGAGTATCTACGTCGAGGATTGTGTATGCATAATCTCCACGTGACTTGCTTACCATATCTGGAACATTTACATTTGACTTAGCGAAAAGTCCTGTAAACTGTGTAAGCATGTTAGGAATGTTCTTGTGGCAAACTGTGATACGTCCAGCTGATGAAGGAACACCGGCATCTACTCTTGGATAGTTAACTGAATTGATAACATTTCCGTTCTCAAGGAAATCTCTGATCTCGTTAACTGCCATGATTGCACAGTTATCTTCTGACTCAGCTGTTGAAGCACCAAGGTGTGGTGTACAGATAACGCCTTCGTGACCAACTACTGTTGGGTTAGCGAAGTCTGTTACATAACGATGAACCTTACCAGCATCAATAGCCTTAAGAAGAGCTGGCTCATCAACAAGTGTATCACGTGAGTAGTTAAGAACTACTACTCCGTCCTTCATCATTGAGATAGCTTCCTCATTGATCATTCCCTTTGTTGCGTCCAAAAGTGGAACGTGAATTGTAATATAATCACAATTAGCATAAATGTCATTTACATTCTTGATATGCTTAACTGACTTTGAAAGATTCCAAGCTGCATCTACAGATACAAATGGATCATATCCCCAAACTTCCATACCAAGATGGATAGCTGCGTTAGCAACTCTGCATCCGATAGCACCAAGACCGATTACACCAAGCTTCTTGCCCTGGATCTCATTTCCTGCATAAAGCTTCTTCTGCTTCTCAGCTGTCTTAGCGATATCAGCATCATCCTTATCCTCAACTACCCAGTTAGCACCAGCAACGATGTCACGAGAACCAAGGAGAAGTCCTGCAATAACAAGCTCCTTAACACCATTTGCATTTGCACCTGGTGTGTTGAATACTACGATACCCTTCTCTGCATAAGCATCAAGAGGGATGTTGTTAACTCCAGCACCAGCTCTTGCTACAGCAAGAAGTGAATCTGGAACTTCAAGATCGTGCATAGAAGCACTACGAACGAGGACTGCATCAGCCTCTGCAATATTATCTGTCTTCTCATAGCTTGAGTCGAAAAGACTAAGTCCACACTCAGCTATTGGATTTAAGCAATTAATCTTAGCCATTATTTATTCTCCTCCTCAAACTTCTTCATGAACTCAACAAGCTTCTCTACGCCTTCGATTGGCATAGCGTTGTAGATAGAAGCACGCATACCACCAACTGATCTGTGACCCTTAAGGTTAACGAAACCAGCTGCTGTTGCTTCCTTAACGAACTTAGCTTCAAGGTCAGCATCATGAGTTCTTGTTACGAAAGGAACGTTCATAAGAGATCTATCCTTCTCAACTACTGTTCCCATGAACATCTCTGACTGATCGAGATAATCATAAAGAATCTTAGCCTTCTTCTCATTGTGAGCCTTCATAGCCTTAAGACCGCCCATTGACTTAACCCACTTGAATACAAGTCCGCAGATGTAGATACCATAGCAAGGAGGTGTATTGTAAAGTGAATCAGCGTCAGCCTGAGTCTTATACTTAAGCATTGTAGGAACATAGTCAGCAAGATCATCACGAATAAGATCTTCACGAACGATAACAACTACAACACCTGCAGGTCCAACGTTCTTCTGAACTCCGAAGAAGATAAGTCCATAATCTTCTACATTTACTGGCTGTGAAAGAATGTCAGATGACATATCAGCTACAAGGATCTTACCCTTTGTGTTAGGAAGCTCCTTAAATGTAGTTCCATATATAGTATTGTTATGACAAATGTATACGTAATCAGCATCCTCTGAAATAGGAAGATCTGAGCAGTCAGGAATGTATGAGAATGTCTTATCCTCTGATGAAGCTATCTTGTTAGCTGTTCCGTACTTCTGTGCTTCCTGCCATGCCTTCTTAGCCCACTGACCTGTAACGATGTAGTCAGCAACGCCATTCTTCATAAGGTTCATTGGGATTGCAGCAAACTGCTGTGATGCACCACCCTGAAGGAAAAGTACCTTATAGTTATCAGGAATATCCATAAGATCTCTAAGGTCTTTCTCAGCTTCTTTGATAATGTCATCGTACACCTTTGAACGGTGTGACATTTCCATAACTGACTGACCACTTCCCTTGTAGTCAAGCATCTCCTCTGCTGCCTGCTTTAGAACGACTTCTGGTAATATAGAAGGTCCTGCTGAAAAGTTGTAAACTCTTGCCATTTTATCTTTCCTCCATGAATTATATTTCATATAAATATCATAATTTAATATGATAATTTTTTTTGTTAATTTTATCAAGTTGAAAATATTGTTATAAATAGCAATATTTTGTTAATTTTCACCAATAAATGCTATCAAAAGCTTTTATTTTTTAAGTGCGTCCTCTGAATCGAAGCATGTTTCGATTGATGCGCCAGGTGCAACCATAGGCCAAACCTTATCATCCTCAGCTATCTGACAGTCAATTAGGTAAGCACCCTCACCCTTTATTGCTTCAGAAAGAGCTTTCTCAAATTCAGCAACTGTCTTAACTGTATATCCCTTTGCTCCCATTGCATCAGCAAGTTTAGCAAAATCAGTCTTATCTTCGAGAACTGTGTTTGAATATCTCTTTCCGTAGAACAGTGTCTGCCACTGACGAACCATACCAAGAACATGGTTGTTGATGACGATCTCGATCACATGAATATCTTCACGAGCAGCTGTTGCCATCTCATTCATATTCATACGGAAGCATCCATCACCAGCGATGTTGATTACTGTCTTATCTGGGCAACCAACCTTTGCACCGATTGCAGCGCCAAGTCCGTATCCCATAGTACCAAGACCACCTGATGACAGGAACTGTCTTGAGTTCTTAAATTTATAATACTGGGCAGCCCACATCTGATGCTGACCAACGTCAGTTGAGATGATTGCATTTCCCTTTGTCAATTCATAAACCTTGTTGATTACTGCAGGACCTGTAAGATGCTTCATGTCATAGCTCATTGGATTTTCTTCCATAAGCTTCTGAATCTCAGCATTCCACTCAGGCTTCTTAGATGTCTTAACGCCTTCGTTAAGTCTCTTAAGGATTTCCTTTGCATCACCGATAATCTTTGCATCTACTTCGATGTTCTTGTTGATCTCTGCTGGATCGATATCGATGTGAAGTATCTTAGCTTTTCTTGCAAAAGTTGATGCATCGCCAATTACTCGGTCTGAGAATCTAGCACCTACTACGATAAGAAGGTCTGCCATATTTACTCCAAGATTAGATGTCTTGGTTCCGTGCATTCCGATCATACCAGTGTAGTTCTTCTTTGTTCCGTCATATGCACCCTTACCCATAAGAGTATCACATACAGGAGCATCTACTTTCTTTACAAGCTTTGCAAGCTCTGCGCTTGCACCTGAGATTGTTACACCACCACCTACAAGGAAGTATGGTCTCTCAGCATGATTGATCATATCGATAGCTGTCTCGATATCCTTGTCCTTGATAGTCTCTGTAATTCTCTTGATAGCTTCTGGCTTCTTAGGAGTATAGTCAGCCTTTGCTGCTGTTACGTCCTTTGTGATATCTACAAGTACTGGACCTGGACGACCAGTCTGTGCGATCTTAAATGCACGTCTTATAGTATTTGCAAGTTCATGGATGTTCTTAACGATGAAGCTGTGCTTTGTTACTGGCATAACAACTCCAGCGATATCTACTTCCTGGAAGCTGTCCTTACCAAGCATTGCTACACCTACGTTACAAGTGATTGCAACAAGTGGAATAGAATCCATATATGCTGTTGCGATACCTGTTACAAGGTTTGTTGCACCAGGACCTGATGTTGCCATACATACACCAACTTTTCCTGTTGCTCTTGCATATCCATCTGCAGCATGGCTTGCGCCCTGCTCGTGGGATGTGAGTACGTGATGTATCTCACCTTCGTGTTTATATAATTCGTCATAGATATTAAGGATTGTTCCACCTGGATATCCAAATACTGTATCTACGCCCTGTTCCTTTAAACATTCTATTACAATCTGAGAACCAGTTAATTGCATAATTTTTCTCCTTCTTATTTTGCCATTTTATGCGTGAGGAATTTCAAGGATGGCACCACGGTTACCAGATGTTACCATGGACGCGTAACGAGCAAGGTATCCTGTTGTTACCTTTGGCTCACGAGGTGTCCATGCAGCCTTACGCTTAGCAAGCTCCTCGTCGCTTACCTTGAGACTGATTGAATAATTATTGATATCGATTTCAATCATATCTCCCTCTTCTACAAGTGCTATAGGTCCGCCTACTGCAGCTTCTGGAGATACATGTCCGATAGATGCTCCACGGCTTGCGCCTGAGAAACGTCCATCAGTGATAAGAGCAACTGTGCTACCAAGTCCCATACCAGCAATTGCTGATGTTGGGTTAAGCATCTCTCTCATACCAGGACCACCCTTAGGTCCCTCATAACGAATAACAACTACATCTCCATCTACTATCTTTCCACCAAGGATAGCTGCGATAGCATCTTCCTCTGAATCAAAGACTCTTGCTGGACCTTCATGCTTAAGCATCTCAGGAACAACTGCAGATCTCTTAACTACAGAACCGTCTGGAGCAAGGTTACCCTTAAGAACTGCAAGACCACCCGTCTTTGAATATGGATTATCAGTAGGTCTGATTACTTCTGGATTTCTATTAACCGCATTCTTTACAGCTTCACCGATAGTCTTACCAGTTACTGTCATGCAGTCTTCATTGATGAGGCCGAGCTTACAAAGCTCGTTAATGACGGCATACACACCACCTGCCTCATTCAGATCTTCCATATATGTAGGACCTGCAGGAGCAAGATGACAAAGGTTAGGTGTCTTCTCACTGATTGGATTAGCAAATGATATATCAAAGTCGAATCCAATCTCATGTGCAATTGCAGGTAAATGGAGCATAGAGTTTGTAGAGCATCCAAGTGCCATATCAACTGTAAGGGCGTTAAGGATAGCGTCCTTAGTGATGATGTCACGTGGGCGGATGTTCTTCTCCAGCATATCCATAACAGCGTATCCTGCCTTCTTAGCAAGACGAAGTCTCTCTGAGTAAACTGCAGGGATTGTTCCATTTCCAGGAAGTCCCATACCAAGAACCTCAGTAAGGCAGTTCATAGAGTTAGCTGTATACATACCTGAGCATGAACCACAAGTAGGACAAACCTTCTCTTCAAACTCAAGTACTTCTGCATCATCAATCTTTCCAGCAGTTCTTTCTCCAACTGCTTCGAACATTGATGAAAGACTTCTCTTTCTTCCATGGATATGACCAGCAAGCATAGGACCACCAGATACGAATACTGTTGGAACATTAACTCTTGCTGCAGCCATAAGAAGGCCAGGTACATTTTTATCACAGTTTGGTATCATTACGAGAGCATCAAACTGATGTGCGATAGCCATAGCCTCAGTTGAGTCTGCAATCAGATCTCTAGTAACAAGGCTATACTTCATTCCAATATGACCCATGGCAATACCATCACAGACGGCAATTGCTGGGAACATCACTGGTGTTCCACCTGCTTCTGCCACGCCAAGTTTGACGGCTTCTGCAATCTTATCAAGATTCATATGTCCTGGAACGATTTCGTTGTAAGAACATACAATACCAACCATAGGTTTTCTGATTTCTTCTGCAGTATATCCAAGTGCGTTCAGAAGTGAACGAGCTGGTGCCTGCTGAAGTCCGCATTTCATGTTATCACTCTGCATAATAAATACTCCTTTGTATTTTATATATGATTTTTTTGATAAAACTTATTTAATCTATTGATGGCAAAAATTATTAGCTGCCAAAATACTTAATCTTCAAATTATAGAAATATAGGATTAATGCCGCTACATTTATAGCAAGACCAAGGAGTCCTTTTCCCAGACCCTTCATATTCTTTTCCTTTATACCGTCCTTTACTTCAAGGAAGACTGCATAAAATGCAAGTAAAAAGAATAATGCAAGTCCTGCGCTGACTACTGCCAGTTTTATAAGAAAGCATATGCCTACCAGAACAAGATTGATCACTCCAAACGCAATCGCTGTTCCGTAAAGACCGCCTATATCATCCGGATTATATTCACCCTTTTTCTTCATTTATTGATTAATCCTTACTAACGTAATATGTTTTTTTGTTCTTTATATAATCCCCTATTATAAGGAAAGCTCCAAATCCTATTCCGAAAAGTCCATATAACGATTCTGAAAGTGGTGTATCTGATAACTCCTCAATATAGTTCTCACTTTTCTTATCAGGGTTATAGTGAACCGTAACCTCTTTCCCTATAGTCACATACTTTGATGAGCCTTCATACGCGTAATATGGTTCTTCACCTATATAATAACGAATCTCATAGGAATAACTAGAAAATATTCCCGTATCGCGATCATGAGCAATCATAACCTTACCTTCAGCAGTTTCAGTACATCTTTTCATCTTATCCTTAGCTAAAACTGGCGCTATGATCATCCACATGATCCCTATAAAGGCAATGATAATTCCAAAGGTTGTAGGATATTTTCCACTTAAATAGCTCATACTCTCTCCGCAATAAGTGTACCCATCTCATCGCATTTAACCTGGTCTTCACCTGGCTTAGCAAGATCGATTGTACGGTATCCTTCCTCTAAAACTTTCTTCACAGCATTTTCTATCGCATCAGCCTCTTTGTCAAGGTCAAATGTATATCTCAGCATCATAGCTGCACTAAGAATGGTTGCGATAGGGTTAGCAATATTCTTACCAGCGATATCTGGAGCAGAACCGCCAGATGGCTCGTAAAGACCAAACTTTGTCTCATTAAGAGATGCTGATGGAAGCATTCCGATAGATCCTGTGATCTGGGAAGCCTCATCTGAAAGGATATCACCAAACATATTTTCTGTAAGAACAACGTCGAACTGTGCAGGATCCTTAACAAGCTGCATAGCTGCATTATCTACAAGCATTACACCATACTCTACTTCTGGATAATCCTTAGCAACCTCCTCAGTTACCTTTCTCCAAAGTCTGGAGCTGTCAAGAACATTCGCCTTGTCAATAAGGGTTACCTTCTTGCGACGCTTCATAGCAATATCAAATGACTTGATTGCTATACGACGAATCTCATTCTCGTTATATGAAAGTGTGTCGACTGCAGTCATCACACCATCTATCTCTTTTGTATATCTCTCACCAAAGTAAAGACCACCTGTAAGCTCACGCATCATCATCATATCGAAGCCACGGTCAGCAACCTCTTTCTTAAGAGGACATGCATCTGAAAGTTCAGGATAAAGATATGCCGGACGAAGATTTGCAAAAAGCGCAAGAGCCTTTCTGATACCAAGAAGTCCTACCTCTGGTCTCTTTTCAGGTGGAAGCTTATACCAAGGAGAAGTCTGAGTATTACCACCGATTGAACCCATGAGAACCGCATCCTTTGACTTTGCAATCTCAACTGTCTCATCAGTAAGTGGAACACCATTTACATCTATTGAACATCCACCCATAAGCAGCTGTTCATAATTGAATGTGTGACCATACTTTTCTCCAACCGCATCAAGAACCTTCATAGCCTCTGTAACGATTTCAGGACCGATGCCATCTCCCTTAATAACACCAATATTACATATCATTTTGTTTTCCTCTTTTCTATATATAGGTTATTTTTCTTCAGGCGACAGATTAAATTCGTATGGGTTATCATACTTCACAAGTGTAAGTTTATATCCCTGTTTATCATTTACGAAATATCCATACAAGGTTGTAGTTACACGATCATCACCCTCGTATGTATGCTCTTCGCCATAATATACTTCTTTATTATTTGTAAGAACCAGACAAACAAAGTTGTCTCTTGTAGCTCCGTATTCCGGAGCCTCCAGTTCCTTTATATCATCTTCTGTAACACTGTCCTTTACTTCAGACTCTGTAGTAAGATACTCTACCGCATCATCACCTATGTACAGTTTATATTCACCGGAGTAATAATCTCCGTCTTTATCATTTTTATCACGGTACCAGACAAATGTTCCATCACTCTCAGGAATAATAAGTGCAGTATCATTTACACCAACCCAGTTATTGGCCGCAAAATAATCATCGCTGAATGTTACGTCATCTGAATGAGAAGATGAACCAGTTGTAGTCTGTGTTTGTTGAGACTGCTGCTGTGCCTGTTGGTGAGCTTGCTGCTGAGCCTGCTCTGCCTTATTCATATACTTTATTAATGCCGGAGCGATAATAAGTCCGAGCAATATTACTATTAAAAATATACCGCCAATAACCAGTCCTATAACCAGACCTACAGAAGAACCACTTGATGAAGGTGGCGGAGTCTGAGCCCACTGTTGCTGTGGTTGCTGCTGCCACTGTCCTTGCCACTGCTGCTGTGGTGGTACCTGTTGTCCCTGCCACTGCTGTTGCTGTGGTGGCACCTGCTGCCCCTGGTACTGCTGATTTTGCCATTGCTGCGGTTGTCCTTGATACTGTTGTTGTGGATAACCTTGTTGTGGATAGCCCTGCTGATTTGGATATTGATTATCGTTCATATCTGACCTCCTAAAGACTCATATACGACTTTATTCTGCAGCAAAAACATAATGATTCTGTGACTTCATATTTACGAGAATCAGATTCTTACTATCACCTTCTACAATATAGAAACCAAAATAAGGAGTAGTTACTGTCTCCGCCAGCTTGTTCTCACCATTGACAATAGTTTCTTCATTATTTAGGACAAGGCATACAAAGTTATTCACAGAGTAACGCTTGTCTACCATTTTCATCCTTTGGAAATCTTCTCTTGAAAATCCATATTCGCTAAAATTATTAACAATATAATCGATGCCTTCGTTACCGACACTAAGTTCATATGAACCAGTATGATAGTAATTGTCAGTAATATCCTTATCCCTATACCATCTAAATCTGTTTCCAGATTCTGGAACAATATAAGAATTACTTTCCGGGTCACCTGCTTCTAACCAATTATATTTTGTAAAGAAATCCTTATCTATTGAACTATCTTTCTTATGAAACATATTAAACATATATCCCCCCAAAAACTCTTTCTTAGTTTTCCTCTAAAAGAAAGTAATACGATGTACCTTCATTCATATTTACAACTTCGAGGCCTTCATCATATGGATCCTCACGATAGAATCCATAATAAGGAGTAGTAACAGTATCAGTAAATACTTCTTCGCCTTCTATAATACAGCTCTCATTATGTAGAACCAGACAGACAAAACGATTCTCCCTATTTCCTTCATCTCTATGTCCATCTATCATTTCATCAATATCATATCGTGTAATACCATAATCCTTTAGGTCATTACATACATAATCCATTGCTTCCTCACCACAGTAGAATTCAAAAGTGCCACTGTAATAATAGTCATCGTCTACATCTTTATCTTTATAATACTTAAATTTTCCAGAATCAGTTGGAACCAGGTATGATTCAGACTCTTTTTCTAACCAGTTATGATCCGCAAAATATTCAGTATCTATCTTAGGGGTAATAAGTACCCATCCATATATGATGAGCAGCACTACACTAGTAACAAGAAGGAATATCACAAAGAGTGACAGACCCAATATAAGCCCAGATGTAGATTTCTTCTTGGGTGTTGGCACCTGCTGTTGTTGAAATACTTGTTGTCCCGGATATCCCTGTTGCTGATTTGGATATTGGTTATCGTACATGCATGAATCCCTCAAAAATTCATATTATCGCTTACTAGTTGAAGAAAGTGCATCTATGAATATAGCTCCCGCCGGCATCAAATTACAAAGTATTGTCATAGTATTAATTGCCTTTTTATTATTCATTAATGCCATCAATACCAAGAATCCAGTATCTGAATCTCCAGATACGCTACCTAATCCGTATTTTACTTTGCCGTAGTATATTGAAGTGAACAGGGTAACTACCAAAAGCACACCAATAATACCGTATACCCATCTTGCAGCACTATATTTTGCAAAAAAATTAAATGCCACAAGTATTGCACCAACTCGACAAGCAAAACATATCAAGCAGACAACTACATATGATTTAGAATTCATCTTTGACCCTAGAATAAGAGGCAAAAGTCTTTCAACTCCAAGAGATCCCAATAGGATTCCTACACCAATAATCTTCTTTGTATTATCTTGATTACTAATTCTAGAAGCAAGAACAAGTCCTATTATCAATGCCAATGCAATAACAAATACATCGTCAAACTTAAAGCCAAGCACATCAACTACTAACCGCAGATACTTCATAGATTAATCCTCTTTTGCATTTATAGAATTAATGAGGCCTCCGCTTGTAATAATGTTCTGCATGAATGGAGGGAAAGCCTGTCCCTGATAAGTCTTTCCTGTTGTTACATCAGTAATCTCACCTGTGTCGAAGTTTACTTCAACCTCGTCCTCAGCCTTAATTTCCTCACTTGCTTCCTTACACTCAAGGATTGGAAGACCAATGTTGATACTATTTCTATAGAAGATTCTGGCAAAAGACTCAGCGATAACGCATGAGATTCCAGATGCCTTAATAGCTATAGGTGCATGCTCTCTAGAAGAACCACATCCAAAGTT
This sequence comes from Lachnospiraceae bacterium AC2031, assembly GCA_000687975.1. GTDB lineage: Bacteria > Bacillota > Clostridia > Lachnospirales > Lachnospiraceae > Eubacterium_Q. The sequence goes on from JIAB01000001.1 coordinate 546,076, forward strand.
CTTACCAGCAACCATGATGTCGCCAGCTTTTACTCTCTTTACAAAATCCTTATCGATATCCTCCATGCAGTTCTTTGCAAGCTCTGCAGGATCTGCTGTATTCAGATATCTTGCTGGGATGATAACGTCTGTATCAACGTTGTCACCATATCTATGTACTGTACCATGTGCTTTCATGTTACTCATTCCTTTCTATATCGAATCTTATAAATCTTCTGGACTTGAAATCTTACCTGTAATAGCTGAAGCAGCAGCTACAGCTGGGCTGGCAAGATAAATCTCAGAATCGATAGCTCCCATACGACCTATGAAGTTACGGTTAGTTGTAGAAACTGCCTTTTCGCCATGAGCAAGGATACCCATATGTCCACCAAGGCAAGGACCACAGGTTGGTGTACTAACAATAGCACCAGCCTCAATAAAGATTTCCACAAGACCTTCGCGAAGCATCTGAAGATAGATGTCTTGTGTACCTGGGATTACAATAACTCTGATCCAGTCTGCAACCTTGCGGCCATTCATGATATCAGCAGCGATACGCATGTCATCGATACGTCCGTTAGTACATGAACCGATAACAACCTGATCAATCTCTATATCACCCTCAGCGTGAATCTCATCAATTGTCTTTGTATTTTCTGGAAGATGAGGAAATGCTATCGTAGGACGAAGGCTTCCGAGATCAATCTCTATAACCTCATCATACTCAGCGTCTGCATCAGCCTCATAAACTTCATACTCCTTATTAGCAAACTTCTCAGGAGCATGTTCCTTTATATATTCAAGAGTAAGCTCATCAACTGGGAAGATTCCATTCTTTGCACCAGCTTCGATAGCCATGTTTGCTATAGTAAATCTGTCATCCATTGTAAGTGACTTAACGCCTTCTCCAACGAACTCCATTGACTTATATCTAGCACCATCAACACCGATCATACCGATGATATGGAGGATAAGATCCTTACCACTTACATATGGAGCCTTCTCTCCTGTAAGAACAAACTTAACAGCAGAAGGAACCTTGAACCAGGCTTTTCCTGTTACCATTCCTGCTGCCATGTCAGTTGAACCTACACCAGTTGAAAAAGCACCAAGTGCTCCGTATGTACAAGTATGTGAATCAGCACCGATACATGTATTACCAGCAACGATAAGTCCCTTTTCTGGAAGAAGTGCATGCTCGATACCCATCTGTCCAACATCAAAATAGTTAACGATCTTGTTAGCCTTAGCAAAATCCCTAACCTGCTTTACGTGTTCTGCACTCTTTATATCCTTGTTAGGTGTGAAATGGTCCATAACAAGGGCAATCTTTGTATTATCAAAAACTGTCTTCTTCTTAAACTTATCCAGCTCATTGATTGCTACTGGTGTTGTTACATCGTTTCCAAGAACGAGATCAAGTTTTGCCTCGATAAGATCACCAGCCTTAACTGAATCCAGTCCAGCATGAGCTGCAAGTATTTTCTGAGTCATTGTCATTCCCATAGCCTTTTCCTCCTTATGGTCATAGATACGGAACATCATATCACATGTTAATATAATATTTCAAGTATATGAGCACGGTGAAAAACCATATTATTACAATAAAAAAGGAGGACACCTCATCACGAGTTCCTCCCATTATAATAGACCAAATACGATTAAAAATTTCCCGATTGAATATGTAAGCATCACCAGAAAATGGGTTTTGAAAATGCTATCCTTCTTAAACCTGACGAAGAATAGTATCGTATCTGAAATAAAAAACAGTGCCGCTCCCGCCGCCGTACTGACAGTTGATATAGACGGGTTACTAATTAATCGATATATCGCAAAACAGTTCATGAATCCATTTATAAGCAAATAGCCATACAGCAGAAAGAAAATCTTCTTAGGAAAATGAAGCTTCAGCTTATAAAATATAAAAGTAACCAACCCAATAAAAAGTATCGGAATAAGAATGATAATGATTTTAGGTATGTACGAAAAATTTATATCCTTTGTATATCCAGCGATCAGAAGAAAATGGCTGATCAAAAAACCTACTCCTCCTGCCACAAACCACTTTAACCCCTTCTTTATAAGAAGGATATCTCCTAACCAGGAGAATACTAACGCTAAAGTAATAACAACAGATACAGAGCTGGCTGTAAAAAGGTAAAAAGCAATAAGTGGCAACAATATAAATGGTTTTGTTATATTACGAAGCTTAACATCCTTCTTATCTGATGCATAGAGATGTATTACAGTGGCTATAATAAAGATAGCCAGAAAAACATATCCCACGAGTTCACCTCCAATTCGCCCGTAGTGAGTAACACCTTATATTACTGTTGAACCTTTGATACAAGATTTAAAACATCAACAACCTGCTGTTTTCCATAAACTAAGAATATCTGATCGCATATCCATTGATAGATATATCTATCCTCTTCATCAAGTTCAAACCCTTCTTCTACATAATATACTACTTCGACTTCTCCACCCATGGATACAACATAGTTATAACATAGTTCTTCTCCACAAGGTTTCCCAGAATCATATATAACTCGTTCCATAGTTTGTCCTGGTCTCATATGATGCTGCTCAGGAAATTTTATTCTAAGGATAATCTTTGAATAATGCATGTCTGTTGACATTTCAATATAATCTTCCGGCACCGGATAAGTAAGTGCTGCCTCATGAGTATACTTATATAAAAACCTCCTGATATCATCATAAACTTTATCTCTATATAATCTGCTCATTTTTTCCTCCAAAAAATATATTTTATTTATTCGTAAATGTAATTACCACTATAAATATCGAAACAATTATTGCAAATCCGATAACAACCCACTCGTAGCCAGCTTCACGGCGCATATTAGCATTTGTGGCTCTATACTCCACGAAGAGACTTTTGGATCTCATATCATCAAGCACTTCTCTGGCATAGTCAGTCATTTCGCCACACTCTACCAGCTTATAACTTTCCCCTTTATCAAGACCTTCCAGCTTCACTCTTCTATAAAACTCATCTATACTTGATATCTTTGATAATAGGAATATTTCTTCATCAGAAAATGTTATTACACCGAATTTCTTTTTAATAGATTCAGCAAGATCATCGTTCATAAGAAGTTTATATCTAAATGATGCATTCAGATAATTACGTATTGCAGGGAAAAGCATACCCAAAATGCCCACCCCAATCGAAAGCATCATAAGTCCTACAAAGATGAAATAAAAGATTCCAAAGAATCCCCATCTACTTCCTAGTAAAACAAAAATCTCTACAAACCCAAAAAGAATAAGAGGAGCAAAAAGAATCATAAGCACAATACGCTTCTTACTTCTGACTTCACTCTTTAACTCGGCTTTTCTTACTTCAATACTGGAATACTGTCTCTTATATTCTTTATAGTTTCGATCCACCTGTTGTTTTAACGCCCTGAACGAATCAAGGTATCCACCATCACTCAAAACATTTAACCCCTATCTATAGAGATGGTCAGGGTATCCCCGATACATACGAATACCCTGACCTTCCATTTCTTGTAATATATTTTATAAGAATAATGTTTCTATTCGCCATCATCCATAACAAGAACCTCGGTGATTTCCTTATCATCATAAGAACCAAGTCTCTTGATCGTCTCGATATACATTCTGACGTTATGATATGGACACTTCCACTCATCAACTATAGGTTTATTGAGAACAGGAATATCATCCTCATTTATCTCAGCATACCATTCCGAACCTGGCCTCTTATCAACCATAGTATTCTTAATATAATCCCAAAGACTAACAACCGCATCCAGATACTTTAATTCACCACTCTTGCTGAAGCCATTAAGGAAGCCTATTATACCTTCGCACTGAACCCACCAGATACGAGTTGTATTAACATCTTCGCCAACGCTCTCTGCTGGAAGGCCGTGGCCCTTAAATACATTTTCAAATATATTCTCAGTAAGCTCACGACTTATACTTGAAAGGTCATAATCTGTTCTCTTAACATCAAGTATCTTGACAGTTCTGTCGAACAGCCATGCAGCTTCTATATCATGTCCATAGCTTGTAATATCCGCAAGAGAATTATAATCAGCATCAAAGAATACTTCCAGACGCTTTTTCTCAGGATTATAGATCTTATCTTTAAATATCTCCAGGATTGGAAGAAGCTTCTCGCGAACATACTTTCTCTTATTATAGATATCTATATCATCTACTCGATAGAGTTCTGTATATGCTTCCATAAGATGAAGAAGTGTGTTCATGGTACGAGTAGCCATCACTCCATTCTCTGAAAGCTTTTCATTGGCGGCATTATCAAAATGTCTTGAAAAAGCTTCAAGATATCCACCCTCATCACGACAACTCTTCTCTATTGTTTCAAACAGAGTATAAGCTGTAACAAGAGCTTCTCTATCACCAGTAGCATCATAGTATGAAGCCAGTGCATATATAGCAAATGCCATATTGAAGATATGCTTTGTTGTATCCTCAGGATCACCATCATGTGATACAGACCAGAAAAGTCCGCCCCACACCTTATCTACGAAATGATCCATAAGAAAATCGTACGCGCCCTTTGCATAAATACGGTACTCCTGTTTCTTAGAGAACAGATATAGATTAGAAAATGCCCACAGTATTCTGCTGTTTAGTACACAGCCCTTTTCTGCAGATCTATCTAACTTAAGATCCTGTTCAAGTTTTCCATAGTAGCCACCACAATCCTTATCGCGCATTATCTTCCAGAAAGGAATCACGTGTCGCTCAAACTCGAATTCCATCTCCTCTGCCATCTTCGAAAGCTTCTCACGCATCTCGATGTCTATTCCAGATTTCATTATCTCCATACTTAAGTACCTCCCTATACACCGCGCAGCTCAATATGTTTCACATGAGGTTCAACAATGGTTTTAAAGTTCTCAAGTTCCTCTGGACTATAAGCTTCCAGTCCTGAAAAAGGAACGGTTTCTCTATCAACAAAACTCTGAAGAAAATAGTGTTCGGCTCCATCTATCCACTCTGCTATTCCCTTAAAGGAATCAGCATCATGGAACTGTTTAACTACTGTAGTTCTAAATTCATATGGAACATTTCCTTCTAGAAGAAAGCTTACAGTTTCTTCAATTCTGGAAATATCAAGTTCGGGAATACCTACAGTCTCTCCATATCGGTTCTTGTCATTCTTTATATCCACAGCCACATAGTCCAGCAGGCCTTCGCTGACCAGCTTCTTAAGCCTGTCGGGGTGATTACCATTTGTATCCAGTTTAACAAGAAATCCTTTTTGTTTTATTCCCTTTATAAATTCTACCATACCGGTTCTGAGGAGCGGTTCGCCGCCGGTTATTGCCACTCCATCCAGCAGCCCTTCTCTCTTATCCAGAAACTTGTAGAATTCGTCCTCCTCCATAAGTACAGGAATTGAAGGATCCAGTATATCCCAGTTATGACAGAAGGGACATCTGAGGTCACAACCACCAAGAAAGACAGTACATGCAACCTTGCCAGGGAAGTCCAGCAGAGTCATCTTCTGCAAACCATGTATCTGCATATCATTTCCTCTTTAATGTATATTATTTCAAGTCAAATGCATCAACTACTTCGAAAGGAAGTTACAAGCCTCAATAGCAGCATATGCGCCATCTGAGCAGGCTGTAGCAACCTGTCTGAGAGTCTTTGCACAGCAGTCTCCAGCCACAAAAACTCCAGGAGTCTTTGTAGATACGATGTTTTCAGGAACAAAGTATCCTCTCTCATCCAGATCTGCAAGACCCTTAAATATATCATTTTCAGGAACAAGTCCTACGGCCAGGAATACTCCGTCACAAGCAGCAACCTTTTCAACTCCAGCTTCTTCGTAACGAACTCCTGTTATCTTCTTTCCAAAATCAGCATCCTCAGTCTCATACGCCAGAATCTTAGTTCCAACATGTGTCTCTACTTTTCCAGTAGATAGCACCTGATCCTGAAGCTTCTGATCTGCTGTGAAGTATGGCATATCCTGAAGTATTGTGAGATGTCCCACTATATCCACAAGAAGACTTGACTCAACAAATGCTGAGTTACCACCGCCTATCATCACAACATTCTTATCTCTATAAAAATCTCCATCACATACAGCACAGAAACTGATACCACTTCCTATGAGATCTTCTTCTCCAGGAAGTCCAAGTGTTCTATGGGTTGTACCAGTTGCAAGAATAACTGTACGTCCATGATGCTCGCCACCTTCTTCGGTCTTAACATTGAAGTAAGATGTGCCATCATCCTTTGTCTTCTTTTCAACAGCGATGACAGACTCAAGTGTTACCTCAGCCCCCTGATTCATGGCCTGTTCAAGCATCTTATCTCCAAACTCATCTCCACTTATGGAATCAAAGCCTGGTATATTTTCAACCTTTGGTGAATTAACGATCTGACCACCAAAAACAGATTTCTCTATAACGAATACTGTCTTGCCATTTCTAAGTCCATATACTGCAGCAGTAAGCCCTGCTGGACCTCCACCAACTACAATGATATCAAACATTTTCACTTCTCCTGCTATATATAAGAAGTCGGCACCCTAATAAATCAATATATGGGGTGCCAACTTAACTTTATTACTTATTATTCGCACATCCCACCACTATATATTGTATCAAATCGGAAGGATGTTCGCAATCTGTTCTATATACGATTTTTAATAAAAACACACGATTTTTAAAAAACTATGCGTTATGAGCCTTGAGCCACTCATTTGCAGCATTATCTCCTACATAACGAGTTCCATCTGGATCGATGATAGTAGGGGTCTGCTGAATACCAAGCTCACGAGCTATATCCATATTCTCAGAACAGTTAACCTCTTCATACTCAACCTTGGCAAGCTTGAAGCGCTGCTCTGCACCCTTACATTTTGGACAATGATCCTTAACGTACATTACAGGCTTATCTGAAGCTGGTACAGCAGGTGCTGGTTGTGCAGCAGCTGGTGCAGTGCTAATAGATGAAGCAGGTGCTACAGTCTCATTCTTTGTTGAAGCCTGCGCAGCATTCTCTGATGCATGTGCTGCCTCTGAAGTATACTTTGCTGGCTGAGGTCCCTTATGTGTAAGACGGCTAACCATGATATCGTACTCACGACGATCCATGTACTCCTGAGTCTTTCCATCATTCCAGTTCTGGATTGGTCTGTAGTAACCTGTTATACGGCTATATACCTCTGTCTTCTCTCCACAGTCTGGGCATACATATACTTCGCCAGTAATGTATCCGTGATTCTTACATACTGAGTATGTAGGTGACATTGTGTAGTATGGAAGACGATAATTCTCTGCAATCTTACGAACAAGTGTAGCTGCTGCCTTCCAATCAGGAAGCTTCTCGCCAAGGAATGCGTGGAATACTGTACCTGATGTGTAAAGTGTCTGAAGGTTATCCTGAACATCAAGTGCTGAGAAGATATCCTCTGTGTAACCAACTGGAAGGTGTGATGAGTTGGTGTAGTAAGGTGTACCATTCTCGTTAGCTGTGATGATTTCTGGATACTGCTCCTTATCATGCTTAGCAAATCTAAATGTTGTTGACTCAGCTGGAGTTGCCTCGAGGTTGTAAAGATCTCCGTACATCTCCTGATAGTCACTGAGTTTTTCTCTCATGTGGTTGAGAACTTCTGCAGCAAACTTCTGTGTCTCTTCATGTGTAAGATCCTTATGAAGCCACTTAGCATTAAGACCAACTTCGTTCATACCGATAAGACCGATTGTTGAGAAGTGGTTATTAAATGTTCCAAGATATCTCTTTGTATATGGATAGAGACCTGAATCAAGAAGCTTTGTAATAACTGTTCTCTTTGTCTTAAGTGATCTTGCAGAAAGATCCATAAGGTAATCAAGTCTTGAATAGAAATCAGCCTCATCGCTAGCAAGGTAAGCGATACGTGGAAGGTTGATAGTAACAACACCAACTGATCCTGTTGACTCACCACTACCGAAGAATCCACCTGACTTCTTACGAAGTTCACGAAGGTCAAGACGAAGTCTACAGCACATAGAACGAACGTCTGATGGCTCCATATCTGAATTAATATAATTTGAGAAGTATGGTGTACCATACTTAGCTGTCATCTCAAAGAGAAGCTTATTGTTCTCTGTCTCATCCCAGTTAAAGTCTCTTGTGATTGAATATGTTGGGATTGGATACTGGAATCCACGTCCATTAGCATCACCTTCGATCATGATCTCGATGAATGCCTTGTTGACCATATCCATTTCCTTCTGGCACTCTCCGTAAGTGAAGTCAACCTGCTGACCACCTACCCAGCACTTTTCCTCAATCATGTCTCTTGGAACTGTCCAATCAAGAGTAATGTTTGTGAAAGGTGACTGTGTGCCCCATCTTGAAGGTGTATTAACACCGAAGATAAAGGACTGAATGCACTGCTTAACCTCTTTCTGTGTAAGGTTATCTATCTTTACGAAAGGTGCAAGATATGTATCGAATGATGAGAATGCCTGAGCTCCTGCCCACTCATTCTGCATAATACCAAGGAAGTTAACCATCTGGTTACAAAGTGTTGAGAGATGTCCTGCTGGTGCAGATGTGATCTTGCCCATAACTCCGCCAAGACCTTCCTGAATCAGCTGCTTAAGTGACCATCCAGCACAGTATCCTGTAAGCATTGAAAGGTCATGAATATGAATTGCTGCACTTCTATGTGCGTTTGCGATTTCCTCATCATAGATCTCGCTCAGCCAGTAGTTTGCTGTAATAGCACCAGAGTTAGAAAGAATAAGTCCTCCAACACTGTATGTAACTGTAGAATTCTCCTTAACTCTCCAGTCACTGATCTGAAGATAATTATCTACGATATCCTTGTAATTAAGTACAGCGTTCTTTACGTTACGAACCTTCTCACGCTGCTTTCTGTAGAGGATATAAGCCTTTGCTACTTCTGTGTAGCCAGCCTCTGAAAGAATCTTCTCAACTGAGTCTTGGATATCTTCTACGGAAATGAGATCATTCTTGATCTTATCTTCGAAGTCGCTTGTAACTCTGAGAGCAAGCATATCAATAACGCTTGGATGATACTGCTTGTTGCAACCCACAAATGCCTTCTCAATAGCTGATCCTATCTTGGATACATTAAACTCAACTTGTTCTCCATCTCTTTTAACCACTCGGTACATTTCTTAAAAACCTCCCCATTTCACATGTATATATTGGTATTTAGAGCATAAAAATGTGTCACCCTGTACATCTCTGTGACACATTCATTAACTACTATATATTGCCCGCATATAAGAAGATACCACTAAACAGATTAGATGTCAATATGTAGTGAGAAAAAAATTTGTCGGTACTAGATATAGTGTTTTGGGAGCATATAAAAACCAGCCGTTTAAGCGGAAAGTACCGATTTTAAACGGCTGGAGATTATCAAAAACCACTATATCTAGTGTCACGCCTCTAAAAAGAAATACGAAGAATTATGATTCCTTAGCATTCTTCTCAATCTCTTTCTGTGCTACATCATGAGGAGCCTGCTCATATCTCGCAAACTCATAACTGAAGGTACCACTACCTCTTGTCATTGAATAAAGGCTGGTATCATACTCATAAAGCTCAAGATAAGGAATATCTGCACAGATATCCTGGAATCCTCCGTCTACAGGATCCATACCCATGATACGCGCTCTTCTCTTGTTCAGGTCACCCATAACGGCTCCAGTATAATCATCTGGAACAAGTACATGAAGAGTTGCAATAGGCTCGAGAAGAACCGGAGAAGCCTCCATAAAGCCCTTCTTAAATGCCTGCTCAGTTGCAACCTTAAACGCAAGCTCGGATGAATCTACTGCATGGTAGCTACCATCATAGAGGTTAACCTTAACACCAGTAACTGGATATCCAGCAAGAGGGCCTGCCTTAACAGCCTCTGCAATACCCTTCTCAACTGCAGGGAAATAGTTCTTTGGAACCGCTCCACCAACTACAGTCTGTTCGAACTGATAAGGTGTCTCCATGTCGCCTGATGGCTCCATAATGATCTTAACGTGACCATACTGTCCATGACCACCTGACTGTTTCTTATACTTATACTCTGTATCAGCCTTCTTATTGATAGTTTCCTTGAAAGCTATTCTTGGCTGTAACATATCAATCTCAACCTTATACTTCTCAGCAAGTACACTCTGAACCACATCAAGATGTGTAGCAGAGATACCATAGATAAGTGTCTGAGCATTATCAGAATCATTTACAACCTTAAGAGTCTGATCCTCAGCCATCATCTTATTAAGAGCCTGGGATATTTTATCTTCCTCACCCTTAACCTTAGCCTTAAACTGTCTATAAACATAAGGCTTTGAGATTGAGGTTCTGATAAATGTTATAGGATTCTTCTTTGTAGAAAGTGTATCCGTTGTCTGAGTAACAGAAAGCTTAGCAAGAGCTCCGATATCACCAGCATGAAGCTCCTTAACTTCTTCTACCTTGTTACCACATATAGTATAAAGCTTACCAGCTTTCTCTACTGAGTCTCTATGATAATTGAAAAGTTCATCATCAGGTTTGATTACACCAGACATAACCTTGATAAGTGAATACTTTCCAATATATGGATCGGCTATAGTCTTGAAGATATAAGCAGATTTTGCCTTTGCGAAATCATAGTCCGCATTGAACACTTCGTTATTAGTTGTGTTGATACCAGCAACTGAACACTGCTCAGGACTTGGGAAGTATTTGATGATATCAGCCATCAGGGTATACATACCACGTCCAAGTGTATTGGATCCCATAAGAACTGGAACAACAGAACCATCTACAACGCCTACATGAAGAGCTGAACGGATCTCGTCCTCTGAGAACTCATCTCCATCGAAGTAACGCTCCATGAATTCCTCACTAGTCTCAGCTACCGCCTCAACAAGAGCATCCCTACAAATCTTCAGATTATCCTGTGAATAATCAGGTACATCGAACTTATCAACTGTACCCTTGTCATTCCAACGCTTTGCCTTCTGCTGGATAACATTTACGTATCCAACAAACTGCTCGTTTTCACGAATAGGTAAATGGAATGGCGCGATCTTCTTTCCATAAAGATCCTGAAGGCCCTGAACTACCTCTCGATAGGAAGCCTTGTCATCATCCATCTCTGTAACGAAGAACATTCTAGGGATATTTCTCTTCTCGCACATATCCCATGCTCTCTTAGTTCCAACTTCAATACCAGTCTTAGCCGATACTACGATAATAGCTGCATCTGCTACTGCAACAGCTTCTTCAGCTTCACCTATAAAATCGTGGAATCCAGGAGTATCAAGAAGATTGATCTTGTAACCGTCCCACTCGATAGGAAATACAGTTGTCTTGAGTGAGATCTTTCTTTTAATCTCCTCTTTGTCGTAGTCGCTCAGCGTATTACCTGCATCCACGGAACCCATTCTGTTTGTCATTCCCGCAAGATAAGCAATAGCCTCTACCAGTGATGTCTTTCCAGCACCTCCATGTCCCAGAAGCACGACATTCCTGATCTTGTCAGTTGTAAATACCTTCATTGTAGCCACCTCCATTTAGTTTTTATATATCTTCCAGGTTTTAATAAACGACCTGGTTACGTCCGTTGCTCTTCCCATAATAGAGCTTTTCATCAGCTTCCTTGATAACCCTGTCAGTATCCTGATGAAAACCGAATTCAGTAAGACCAAATGTCATCGTTATATTAATCTCTGATTCGCCAACCTTGATGACGCTTTTCTGAATATTGCGACGAAGCTTCTCTAAAACTGTAAATGCTTCATCCCCATTACAGTGTGGCATAATGATCAGGAATTCCTCTCCACCCCATCTGGAAATAAAGGAAGTTTCCTGAAGATCATCCTTCATTTTGTTTGCCACAAACTTAAGTACTTCGTCACCAGCGTCATGGCCGTACGTGTCATTTACCTTCTTGAAGAAATCAATGTCTCCCATAGCGACACTGACAGCTCCCATCTCCTTATCTTCTCTGATAACCTCAAGGTACTCCTTGGTACGACGTCTGTTGAAAAGACCAGTCAGCTGGTCTGTGCCAGCTTCTTTCTTAAGCTGGTCATTATACTTCATAAGCTTGTTCTCTTTCTCATTCTCCTGCTTACTGAACACGTAAGATATGAAGATGATTGAAACGAAAACAGCTGATATATTTGTAATCTGCAGTAACTTGTCATCCGTTCTGGTGATATCTGTAAGAGGCTTAATTCCGCCATAAACCCAGATAACAGCAATTCGTATAGCAAGCACCACACCTGCATACATAAATTTATAAGCAGATTTGGCATGCATTGCAAAGAATGTCAGCATGAGAATAATAATAAAGTAATTCTGCATACCTGCACTCCAGCCAACGCATGGAATCATAAAAAGCGTAAACGCAAAAAGGAAAATCATAAATAGGTATAGAGAAGGTTTTGTTTTCGAATAATAAGTAAAAATAAAAAGAAGAATATTCGCCACAAGGAGCGCAAATATTCTGTAAGGATACATTTTAATAACCTCTAATCCTGCAAAACATATATCAAGAATAAAGGCAATGAAGACAACGATATAGAGAATTCGTAGAGCTATGATAGTTCTGCTATTCTCGTTTTCAGCTTTTACATCTTTAGTAATTAAGCTTCGTAACCCCACAATTTAACCCCTACTTTATACCCCAAAATAATAAAGCACCGGACTAGTTATAGCCCGGTACTAATTATAACACACTTAAAGTATTTTTACACTAAAATTATCACATTAATTAACACTGAAAAGGAGCTGTCCGTAGCTTGGGAATGGCCAATCTCTCTGGGATGTTAGCATCTCTGCCTCGTCCACATATTTTCTAAGCTTATCCATAGATGGAATAAGTGTATCACGCACGAATGCTGATGACTTAAAGATGTCATCTATTGTCTTAAACTCTGCAAGATTCTTTTCAAGCGCTATCACTGCATCCATTATCTCATCAGTAAGTTCTGAGAGGCGTTCCATAGTTGATACCTCATACTTGCACTTAACCGATGGACTTACCTGACGCATAAGAACTGTAGTCTGTGAAAGTCTGTAAAGATATCTTTCGATTGCAGGCAGATAGTTCTTACGTACCATATCTACCATGGTGAGACCTTCAATATTTACTGTCTTAACATAGTTCTCCAGCATTATCTCACAGCGGCTCTGTACCTCTGTCTTGCTGAAGACCTTATGACGGATAAGCATCTCCACATTCTTCTCATCTAAGAGGTGAGGCATAGCATCTGCTGTTGTCTTAAGGTTTGAAAGACCACGCTTTGCTGCTTCCTGTACCCACTCTTCGCTATATCCATTTCCGTCGAAGAGGATTCTCTCATGTTCTTTAATAACTCTCTTAATAAGTTCATGAAGAGCTGTCTCGAAATCCTCAGCACCTTCAAGCTCATCTGCATACTGACGAAGGCTCTCTGCTACTGCAGCGTTCAGCATAATGTTGCAGCATGCGATAGAGTTAGATGAACCAAGTGATCTGAACTCGAACTTGTTGCCTGTAAAGGCGAAAGGCGATGTTCTGTTTCTATCTGTTGTATCTCTGAAGAATCGTGGAAGACTGTGAACACCAAGCTTAAGCTTAACCTCTTCCGTTCCCTGATATGGTGCATCATTCTTGATTGCTTCAAGAATTGCTGAAAGCTCTTCACCAAGGAATACGGAAATGATTGCTGGAGGTGCTTCATCTCCACCAAGTCTCAGATCATTGCTTGCAGTTGCTACTGACAGTCTGAGAAGATCTTGATAATCGTCTACAGCCTGGATTACTGCACACAGGAATAAAAGGAACTGTGCGTTCTCATAAGGTGTCTTTCCAGGTGAAAGAAGGTTAACGCCTGTATCTGTAGTAACAGACCAATTGTTGTGCTTTCCTGAACCATTTACACCTGCAAATGGCTTCTCGTGGAGAAGACATTTAAGTCCGTGTCTATCTGCCACCTTCTTCATTATCTCCATAGTCAGCTGATTTGAATCAGTTGCTACGTTAGTCGTTGAATATATAGGAGCCAGCTCGTGCTGTGCAGGAGCTACCTCGTTATGCTCTGTCTTTGCAAGGATACCAAGCTTCCAGAGTTCCTCGTTAAGATCCTCCATGAACTCACTTACTCTTGGCTTGATAACACCAAAGTAGTGGTCATCCATTTCCTGACCCTTAGGTGGCATAGCACCAAAAAGTGTTCTGCCTGTATATTTAAGATCTGGTCTTCTGCTCCATATATCAGCATCCACCAGGAAATACTCCTGCTCGGCGCCAACACTGGTGCGAACACATTTGACATCTTCGTTACCGAAAAGCTTAAGTACACGAAGGGCCTGGCGATTGATAGCCTGCATAGATCTAAGAAGCGGTGTCTTCTTATCAAGTGCATCTCCAGAATATGAGCAGAATGCTGTAGGGATGCAAAGTGTATGATCCTTAATAAATGCAAAGGATGTAGGATCCCAAGCTGTATATCCTCTAGCTTCAAATGTGGCTCTAAGACCACCTGATGGGAAAGAAGAAGCATCTGGCTCTCCCTTTATCAGTTCCTTACCTGAGAACTCCATCATTACTCCGCCATCTGTGGCAGGTGTGATAAAGCTGTCATGCTTCTCTGCTGTTACACCAGTAAGTGGCTGGAACCAATGAGTAAAGTGGGTTGCCCCATTCTCTATAGCCCAGTTCTTCATCTCCTCAGCTACTGCATCAGCAACAGCATCATCAAGTCTCACGTTCTCATCAATAGTCTTCTTAAGTGATGCATAGATCTCATCAGAGAGTCTAGCCTTCATCACCTTATCATTGAAGACCAGCGTTCCGAACATCTCAGGTACATTAATCTTGTCCATTCTTTTCCTCCATAGAAAGCCTTATAGATTCTTTTATAATCGCTGTTCAGCATGACGCCAAACAAAACTTTGTAAAGTATAGCACTATTAACACCGTCATTCAACCCCGATACCACTTAATTATTTAACGAAAAAGTGACAAAATGCCACTAGCACTTTGTCACTTTTCACAGAATATATTATATGTATCAAAATTTGGATAATTTCATCTTGACATGCGGTTTACATAATCTTCTTTAGGCATTGGCTTTGCATAGAAATAACCCTGGATCATATCGCAGCCCTGGTTAGCCAGGAACTCAACCTGTCCCTTTTCCTCTACACCTTCTGCCACAGTACGCATATTCAGATTCTTCGCAAGCTTGATAGCTTCTGATACAACTATCTCTCCACGACCACCAGTCTCTTCTCCACGGAAGAAATCTGCATCCAGTTTAAGTACATCCAGCGGCATATCCTTGAGGGAGTTAAGAGATGAATATCCTGCTCCAAAATCATCCATCGAAACCGCAAACCCGTAAGACTTGAGCTTCTTTATTGTATCGATCATAGCCTTCTTATCATCAAAGAAAGCACTTTCAGTAAGCTCTATCTCTATCAGGTTGTGAGGACAACCTGCCTCATCTACCATATCACGTATCTGTTCAGCCAGGTCCTTCTCAATAAAATGGGCTCTGGATACATTTACTGATACTGGCACACACTTATATCCCTGATCCAACCATGCCTTCTGGTCGTGAGCAACATGAGAAATCATATAGTGATCTATCTCGGTGATGAACCCATTTTTCTCGAATATAGGAATGAAGCGTCCAGGAGAAACTATCTCATCGTCAGAA
This sequence comes from Lachnospiraceae bacterium AC2031, assembly GCA_000687975.1. Classification (GTDB taxonomy): domain Bacteria; phylum Bacillota; class Clostridia; order Lachnospirales; family Lachnospiraceae; genus Eubacterium_Q. Next base: position 561,759 of record JIAB01000001.1, read on the forward strand.
TACTGCCAACGGATAAGTGCCTCCGCCCCTCGAAGAGTATCGTCTTGAGGATTATACTTAGGCTGGTAGTAAACCAGGAACTCTCCTCTTTCCACTGCAGACTTCTGTCTTTCCTGAACTGTATCGGTCCACACCTGGTTTGCAAGGAGGGATTTATCAAAGAATTGGATTCCTGAATCATCTGAATCAGAAAGCTCTGCTCTTGCAGCACAGGCATTATTATAAATGTCATCTATGTATATTTCTTTTCTGGAAACCCTATCCTCTTCACTTACTGACTCTATTATTTTCGCATTAGAAGGAAGTGTACTTACACCTACCTGGAAAGAGAATTCATGATCCTCTTCTATATGTGCCAGATCATCAATCATACTCTGTAGTCTCTGCTTCAATTCCAGTTCATCATCATACTTAAGTAGCAGAGCAAAATTTGAGGATGTAGCATGGGTACATATTTCATCCTTTTCTATTCTTTCACAAAGAGCCTTATTAATCTTTGCAAGAGCTTCTTCGCCATCTGGAATAGAATGGCATAGACAGTAATTTCTGTAATTCAGGAATACAAAATTCACAGCCGCCCAGTTTTTATTCTTAGTGAAATAGCCATGAATCTTCTTATCGCCGTTGATTAGATAATAATTCCAGTTCTTACCTTCAGTAACAAAATCCTTATAAAAGAGATTCCTTACCCTGAAGTACTTAACAATACTTGATATAATACTTACCAGCATTATGATACTGAAGATTACTACAACAACGATTATCGCCAGTGCTACCTCTCCAACCAGTACCACATCCTTCATTTCAAAGGTGAACATAGCTTTTCCAACAAAGCACTGATCATCACCAACATCAATAGATACCCATAGAGGCAGCTGAATAGTTTCAATATCCTTTAGACCATCAATAGTATCTCCATCCTGTGTATGAGACACATAGATTCCGTGAACATCTTCCACCTTTTCTACATCAAAGACAAAGCCTTCCTCATCCGCATCACCTTCAGTCCCAAACTCTGTCTCTGCTTCATCAGATATTACGATAGTTTCTTTTACTACTCTTTTAAACCATTCATATATTTCACGCCACTTAACATCCAGGCCACCTTCACCATCAGGGTAGATATACTGTGATTCAGTATCCTTATATACCAGATATTCTTCCATGCCATTTGACATGTATATTTTGCTACCTTCAAAGCTGCAAGTATTATTGCCTTTCTGATGAATAACTCTGCCTGATTTATCAGTGATCAGATAATCATTAGGAGTCTTACTTATGATACCTAAAACCTCTCCGCTATCTTTTCCTTTCTCATAAATCCCAGCCACTGTACTGATCCTGTTATACTCTTCCGAAAACTTTGACTCTAATATATATTCAATAAAGTATCCGCCAACAAGCAGGAGTAGTGCCGTAAAAAGGATTAAAAGCAAAAAGTAAGCAATAATAGACCCAAAGGTGTTATTATTCCTTACCTTTTTAAAAACCTTCATTCGTTTTTTCTTTATTTTATTTCTATCCCTTGTCTTAGCCATGCCGAATATCCCCTTCTCCAGACTAACCGCCTTAACAACAAACGATGTTAACAAAATACCAATACTATAATACCAAAAATCCCCCTACACTTCATTAAATAATTATTAAATATAAATGAGTCAAAACGGCTCAAAGCCAAATCGACTCATTTTTGAGTCAGTTTAGCTTTGAGCCGAATTGACTCATAGCTTTATTTTCTTCATGCGTTTCAGGAAGCTGTCATCAGGCATCTTTTCACCGTATCTTACTTCCTCGTACATCTCGGTGAGGAGCTCTAAATTTTCCTCGTCTATCTCAGATTTTTTCTCTGGGACTTTACCAAAATACTTTTTATTAAGAGCAGGACGCTCAATGATCAGTCCCTTTATATCCTTGGTTGTAGAATATCTTTCAGGCGTAAAGTATCTCCTGAAGGAAAGAACTCTGTTCTTATAAAGACGTCTTGCCACCATATCAGGTGTGGAGCCCTTAAGCTTATCCTCTCGAACAAAACGCTCCTTCTTGTTCTTCATCTTTCTCTTCACTTTAAGTTCTTCAGTTACATCATCTCTTCTTCTCTGTCTAGAAAGAAGAAGTCTGATAAGCCATCTGAAGAAAAGAATTATCAGGAATACTGAAACAATTATGATCACGGTTATAAATAACAGATCAAGTATCTTGCCAAGAGCATTCTCTTCTCCATCTTCAGGAAGACTCATCTGAGGACGAGTTACTGAGGTGTCACCACCAAAAAGAATACTGAAGATAAATTTCAAAACAAATGCAATGATCGCCACCAAAATCTTTAGTATCGGTAAAAGGCTGATCAACACATCCTTGAGTACCACATCAAAACGCAGTAGATTTCCCAACACTATGGTTACCACAAATACCGTTATGATACCTGTTACAATAAGACTGTTTACAGATATGATCTGCTTCATTGGAGCACCTGAAACACGGCGAGCTCCATTTAAATATTCCTCAAGGCCATCTATATAGAGAGATACCAGGAATATAAATATGATCAGCACAGGCATGTAATAACCAACCCTTTGAAGTGGAACATTTCCCAAATGATATCCAAGGGCAATTGTAATAACGCCAAATATCATGCAAGGCCATGGTGCTTCGAAGACTCTTTTTATGATGTAGTTGCTCCTTATATATATAAGACCATCCACAAAGTATCCTATCAGCACTGCGAATACCAAAAGCCTGATATAAGGATTATCTACCAAGAAGTAGCACCCAACTCCCATAGCAATATGACTGATCAGAAGGAAAACACCTCTTCTGCTATAGTCACGGAATATGTATGAAAGTATGAGACAGGCAAAAAGCAGTCCCAGCAGATAAGCACCTGCAACCGGCTGTTTAAAAAGTCCCAGAACCGTATCCACGATCATCACCACATAAAGGAATGAGGTTATAAGTCTCAGAACCTTTCTCATGTATCCCAGTATTCTTGGTGCACGTCCATATTCTTTATCAAACATTCAGCGGCACCTCCCAACTTTCAGCATATTCACGGTTAGGAATATATGGATACTCTTTGTAGCAAGGCACGATCAGATGAACACTGGAATCCCCCCTATGAAGGATATCCAGTTTTTCAAGAATGTCTGCTCTGGCATAAGGACTTATAACCAGATACAGAGTATCTGTACGAACATCACTCAGTTCCTTATCAATAATATCAAGGAAGATATCTTTTCCTTCCGAGCTGTTTATTTCAGTCAGCATCCTGTCTATAGTGATACCATGCTTACGCTCAGCTCCCTCTTCCACAGGAGGAAGAAGTACACCGTGCTCATCAACGCCATTTGTAATGATAGACACCATAACGCCTTTTTCCAGAAGGCTGCGAGCGATACTACTGGCAAGAGATATTGCCTCCTCAAGAAGCTGGTTTGTCTCGATCATATAATCATTATCAAGATTCAGCATGATGCGTACACGGCTGTCTGTTGTATAGCCGTACATATTGACCATAAGCTCTCTGGCCTTAGCACTCTGCTTCCAGTTAATACTTCTATACGAATCAAATGGCTGATACTCTCTTATCCCACGGAAAGAAAGGCTGTCCTCAACAATACTGTGCTTCGATTCAATCTCTCCAAGTATTCCCTTAAAGATAAGCCTGAAATGATCCGTATTGATCTTCTTTGGAAAAACGTAAATGATATCGTTATATCTAAGCTTTGCGGCATAATTGCCGGTCATGAAATAATCTCTTACTAAGATACTGGCATTCTTAATAGCGTATGTACCTCTTGAACTTCCCATAAAAGAAAGTCGTCTGGTAACACGCTGATGACCCAGCATGGAAAACAGTTCGTTCTTATGATAAAGGTCAGTAACATTTGAATTTGCAGTATCTTCGAAGATAAGACTTTTATCTACTGAAAACTTCAAATGAAAAACAGGCAGAGGCATGACCTTATCATTTGTTACAACTTCAATAAGCTCTGCGCTCTCCCCGCACTCTATATAGTCCCGACTGAAGCGAACCTCTGAGCCGAGACCTTTTAACCAATATTTTCCAAAAAGATATTTCTGTACTGCATAAACTAGTACGAAAACTATAGCAGCAACTAATAGTTTCATATATAACCCCTAATATTCCCTCAAGGGAAAACAAATTATTTCCAGTCCTCTGTTGGAACATCAACTGTGGATGTGATCTCAACTATGATATCTCTCACATCCTTAAGACGAACTGCACCTGCACCAGACATTACTCTATGAGCATAAACATATGGAGCCAGGAATCTTACATCATCAGGTGTCACATAGTCTCTGCCTGATATAGCAGCAAAGGCCTGAGACATTCTCATAAGACTGAGAGAAGCTCTTGGACTAACTCCAGAGAAAAGCTTGCTGGAGTTACGAGTTGCATCTGAAATATTTACGATATATTCCATAACAGCCTTAGCAACTTTCACGTTCTTTACCGCTTCAGCAGCCTTTACGATATCTTCACCCTTACATACTGGAGTAACCTGTTCCTGTGGTGTATCTACCACAAATCTTTCAAGAATTGCAACTTCGTTCTCAACTGAAAGATCACCCATAGTAAGCTTTACCATGAAACGGTCCAGCTGAGCCTCTGGAAGAGGAAATGTACCTGTTGTCTCTATAGGATTTTCTGTAGCAATAACGATGAAGGGAGCCGCCAGCTTTCTGCTTTCACCATCAACTGTTACCACTCTCTCCTCCATAGCCTCGAGAAGAGCTGACTGTGTACGAGGTGTAGCACGGTTTATCTCATCTGCAAGAAGAATATTTGTAAAAACAGGTCCAGGGATAAATTCGAACTCATCAGTTTTCTGACTGAAGATGTTAAGACCTGTTATATCCTGTGGCATAAGATCCGGTGTGAACTGTACACGACGGAACTGTGCTTCAATACTGTCGGCGATACATTTGGCCATGGTTGTCTTACCGGTACCTGGCATATCTTCAAGAAGAACATGTCCGTTCGACAGCATCGCTGAAAATACCAGTGAGAAGACCTCCTCGCTGCCGATCATTACTGTACGCATATTCTCCAATACTTTACTATATAATCCTCTAATTTCACTTACTTCCATACTACTACCCTTTTCTTTGTAAAATGTGACAAACAGCAGGACGCCATTTGCCACATTCAAAAATACCTTATAATTGTTACTGAATTGTATCTAATTACTTGAAGTAATCTACACCGGCTTCAAAGAGCTTCTGATCCTTATCACCATAGATATTAAGGTATGTATTCTTGTCACGACGCTCTGAGTGACCCATCTTTCCGAGTACACGACCGTCTGGACTTGTGATACCTTCGATTGCCATGTAAGAACCGTTGATGTTGTAATCCTCATCCATAGTTGGGTTACCCTCAGCATCAACATACTGTGTAGCAACCTGTCCGTTCTCGAAGAGACGTCTAAGCCACTCTTCCTTAGCAACGAAGCGTCCCTCACCGTGTGAGATAGGGATTGAATAAACGCCGCCAAGAGTAGCTTTTGCAAGCCATGGACTCTTGTTTGAAACAACCTTTGTATATGCGATACGAGACTGATGACGTCCGATAGAGTTACGAGCAAGTGTTGGGCTCATCTCTGTCTGCTCTACTATCTCGCCTGTTGGAACAAGTCCAAGCTTGATAAGAGCCTGGAATCCGTTACAGATACCAAGTACAAGACCATCTCTCTCGTTAAGAAGCTTCATCATCTCATCTTTGATTTTTTCATTTCTAAATGTAGTCGCAATGAACTTACCTGATCCGTCTGGTTCATCACCACCTGAGAAACCACCAGGGAACATTACGATCTGAGCCTGACTGATTGCTTTAGTAAATGCATCAACAGAATCTCTGATTCCCTGTGCATCCATGTTGTTAAGGACGATTACTTCTGTCTCAGCACCAGCTCTCTCAAAAGCTCTAGCACTATCGTACTCACAGTTTGTTCCTGGGAATACTGGGATAAATACCTTTGGCTTTGCAATCTTGTTCTTAGCAACGATTATATTCTTAGCCTGATATACGCCACCCTCGTAGCCTGTAAGCTCTGGGTTATAGCGATACTTAAGTTCTGTCTCAGGAGTACCAGCCTTCTTAGCTGCTATATAGTCCTTAGCATGTCCTTCGAATCTTGCCTCAACACCACTGTCTGTACTGAAGACCTTCTTAAGTGGTGTTGTCCATGCCTTGATTGCCTCATCCATAGTGATCTTAACTGATCCATATGTGAACTCAGCCTTATCTGTTACAGTACCGATAACTCTTGCTGGAAGACCAAGAGACTTAACATCATCAGCCTTAACCTCAAGGATGATTGAACCGTAGTCCTTTCTTCCAAGCTCATCCTCAGCGATAACATTTTTATCAAGAGCTACGCCAAGCTTGTTACCGAAGCCCATCTTGCTGACCGCTTCAATAACACCACCGAAGCCAACTGCAAATGCTGACTGAACGAGACCAGCTTCTACAGCCTTACGAACAAGTGCATACTTCTCAAGAACATCTGCATAATCTGGAAGATCAAGGTCGTCCTTCTTAATGTCAAGCTTGAGGAGGACATTTCCTGCCTTCTTAAGTTCTGAAGAAACTACATTTTCTACTGTATTCATAACTACTGCGAATGAGCAGAGTGTTGGAGGTACGTCAATCTCATTGAAGGATCCTGACATACTATCCTTACCACCGATTGATGGAAGTCCAAGACCGATCTGAGCTGAGTAAGCACCAAGAAGTGCTGCAAGAGGCTTGCCCCAGCGAGTCTTGTCCTCTGTCATTCTTTCGAAATATTCCTGGAATGTGAGACGAATCTTAGATACGTCACCACCGGCAGCAGCGATTTTTGCTACAGAATCGATTACTGCGTAGATTGCACCGTGATATGGGCTCCAGCTAAGGAGATATGGATCAAGTCCGTAACTCATCATGCTGACAGCGTCAGTCTTACGAGTTCCAAGCATAGGAACTGTTGCAACCATAGTCTGCATAGGTGAAAGCTGATACTTACCACCATATGGCATAGTTACTGTATTTGCGCCGATTGTTGAGTCGAACATCTCAACAAGTCCACGCTCTGAAGCAACATTCAAGTCTGACAGAATATCAAGCCACTTTGTCTTAACATCTGCACCTGCATTGCTGTATGTTTCTGTACTATTCTCTGCATCGATACCAGCAAATGGCTTTACTGCCTCTGATGGCATCTCAACCTCAGCCTCTGTCTCCTGATGAGCACCGTTAGTGTTGAGGAATGCACGGCTTATATTAACTATCTCCTTGCCTCTCCACTTAAGAACGAGACGAGGTGACTCTGTTACTGTAGCAACCTTAACTGCTTCAAGGTTCTCTTCTCTTGCGTAGTCAAGGATCTTATCTGCATCCTTAGCGTCTACTACAAGAGCCATACGCTCCTGTGACTCAGAGATTGCAAGTTCTGTACCATCAAGACCTGCATACTTCTTTGGAACAAGGTCAAGGTTGATATCAAGACCGTCTGCCAGCTCACCGATAGCAACTGATACACCACCTGCACCGAAGTCGTTACATTTCTTTATAAGCTTAGTAACTTCAGGACGACGGAACAGTCTCTGAAGCTTTCTCTCTGTTGGAGGATTACCCTTCTGTACCTCTGCACCACATGTTTCAAGGGACTCAGATGTGTGAGCCTTTGAAGAACCTGTAGCACCACCGCATCCATCACGGCCTGTACGTCCACCAAGGAGAACGATAACATCTCCTGGATCAGATGTAAGACGCATTACGTTATCCTTTGGAGCAGCACCGATAACAGCACCGATCTCCATACGCTTAGCAACGTAATTTGGATGATATACTTCCTGAACAAGACCAGTAGCAAGACCAATCTGGTTACCATAGGATGAATATCCCTTAGCAGCTGTTGTTACGATCTTACGCTGTGGAAGCTTGTTAGCAAGTGTCTCTGAAAGTGGCTTTGTAGGATCAGCAGCACCTGTAACACGCATTGCCTGATATACATATGTACGACCTGACAGTGGATCACGGATTGCACCACCAAGACATGTTGCAGCACCACCGAAAGGCTCTATCTCTGTTGGATGGTTGTGAGTTTCATTTTTAAATGATATTAACCAATCCTCTGTTACTATCTCACCATCTTCATTTCTGATCTGAAGTGGAGCAACGATTGTACAAGCATTGATCTCGTCTGATACATCAAGATCCTCAAGCTTGCCATCCTTGCGAAGCTTCTTCATTCCCATGAGTGCGATATCCATGAGGCATGTGAACTTGTCATCTCTGCCTGCATTTATCTCAGCAGCATCTGCAAGGTACTTCTTAAATGTACCCTCGATTGCATTCTTATATTTTCCTTCATCAAACTTGATATCTGTAAGCTCTGTCGCAAATGTTGTATGACGACAGTGATCTGACCAATATGTATCAAGTACCTTTATCTCAGTGAAGCTTGGATCTCTCTTCTCTTCATCTGTGAAGTAATTACGAATGTGCCAGAAGTCTTTGTAGGTCATAGCAAGACCAAGGCTGTCATAAAGAGCCTTGAAGTCGTCCTCTGACATAGAACAAAAGCCATCCATTATCTTTACATCAGCTGGCTCATCATAGTTCATAACAAGAGTATCAGGCTTAGCTGCCTTATCAACGCGAGCTTCTACAGGGTTGATAACGTAAGCTTCGATAGTCTTCTTCTCTTCATCAGTAAGTGCCTTACCAGCATTACTTACTACATATGTGATACCTGATCTGATGATAGGCTCTGATGAATCATCAAGAAGCTTTACACACTGCTCAGCTGAATCAGCACGCTGATCGAACTGACCTGGCAGGTACTCCATAGAGAATACGAAGTCGCTCTCCTCTGAAGGGAACTCCTCCTTATAAACTATATCAACCGGTGGCTCTGAAAAGACGGTAACTATCGCCTCCTCAAATACCTCATCAGAGAGATTCTCAACGTCGTAACGTACAAGCTCTCTTACGGTCACATCCTTAAGACCCAGATAAGCTCTGAACTCATTTGTCAGCTCATCTGCTCTTACCGCATAGTCCGGTCTTTTTTCTACGTAGATTCTTCTTACACTCATGGTTTTCTCCTCTATATTATATAAAATTAATAATATTGCATTATTATGACCTGCTAGTTTAACGCCGCCTGCTATTTGTGAATCTTTTTAATTATGCGAAAAATAACAACGTTCTGGTAGATCAGTGGGGCATCCTGCTGATAGAATATGATTCCATCTACTGGGGAACGAACCTCACTTAGCACATGTCCATCCATAGGGTCGATGATCTCAGCTAGTAGATCACCTCGTCTTACCTCAACGTTTACATTCTTCATACGCTTGAAGAAGCCCGCTGATTCGGACTTGATAGATAACATTTCATCCTCATCCATGATGGTGGAAATGTTACCACCCATGCTATTATACTTTATTATTCCCATTCGGGAAAGAAATCTTAATACAGCACTTGCTGCAATCTCAGCATATTCCTCATTTATACGGCTTGTTCCGCCTGAATAAAGGGAGAATGCCTCGGTTCCCGCCTTCTGCCAGTTATAGTTCAGTGTTCCTTCGTCGAAGGCTCTCATCTCAGCAAGCATGACGAAAGGAAGTCCAAAAAGATTGGCAAGGTTTGTACTCTCATATCCTGTCTTCATTATTCTAACATGAGGGATAAAGCGACCTCTCATGTAATAGGATGGAAACTGAATTCCATAGGAGTACTGCTTCAGTTCATCCATTAATGCTGCAGCAAGTCGGCTTGTAGCAGTTCCTTCTGGATTACCAGGGAACTCACGATTAATATCTGAATCATCAGAAAGCCAGAACTTATGATTAGCATTCATGGCACTGTAGTTTACTGATGGTACCAGCAGAACTGATTTTCCATGAACGATATCTCCATGTGCCTCTATCTCTGAAAGCTTTGAAGCAAGCTTTGAACATATGTAAAGCTGCTGATGCTCATTGCCTCGCATAGCTCCGACGATTGCTGCACTTGGCTCTGCCTGTTCAGGCTCTGAATATGTGCCGGCTCCGTAAACGAAGCCATATATATTATGCTCACCACTAAATGGTGTTTCATATGAAAATAATGTTTTCTGTCTCATTTTACATCCCCAAATGTGTTTTACAATATTATAATTCAACAATGCGGCAAAGAAGTGAACCCATCTCTATGGCAGGATACTCTCGGATTGCCGTTATGGTTCCGCTGGTTGGCGCGATCACCTTCTGTTCAACTGTACCTGTGAGTACATTTATCACCGAACCTATCAGCATACCAGCTTCAACCTTATCGTAAACATCTACATTTGATATGAATATACCACTACTCTCAGAATTAATATATGTCACCTGGTTCTCTCTTGCAACATGTGGCTTCTTGATCTGATTGATCTCGCCCTGCCACATACCAAGATCCTTCATAACAGCAAAGATACCATCTACCAGCTGATTACCATACTTCTGATCTATCCTATATGCTGTAGTAGATTCTGTAACGCAGGAAATTACTCCGCGCTGATTAAGCTCATAAACAAGACTTCCGTTCTTAACCTGATTCGAAGGATGAATCCAGACCATATCTGTATTAAGCTTTGTGGCGTATGGCATGATCTCATCTACCATGTCATCATTCATTCTGATCTGTGGAATCTCCTTGAGATAAAGATCACTTCCGTGAATATCCAGGCAGAACTCAGCCTTAGGGCCATCCTCACTGCTGATGATATCATCGATCAGACAGCTGGCAGCATACTCACCCAGAGCGCCACTCTTAGCACCTGGGAAAAGCTCGTTCATATCAAGCTCTGGTCCAGGAATAACACGAGTCTTTGCTTCAAGAGCCAGCGGATTAATGTAAGGATACACATCCACGATTCCTGTAAGATTCGCATAATTCTCCTTGATCCTGCGGATCACTTCATAGCATATATACATTCCCTGCAACTCATCGCCGTAGATACCAGATACAAGTGCGATACGCTTCTCATTTCCAGTTATATTATCTGGCGTGAGTCTGTTCTTTTTTATCTTGAGGACCTCATTTACCATGAGATTCACTCTTGCAACAGTTTCAATCATTTTACTTTTTCCCCTAATATCAAAATCACTTGCTATCGGGCAATCATCTCTCGGGCAGCAGCTACAACGCTGTCTGTCACGCTGGCTCCACCAAGGAGACGAGCAAGTTCCATAACCCTGCCTTCGTCATCCAGCCTCTTAATGCCCGTGATAGTCTTCTCTCCCACAACCTCTTTTTCAATAACAAATGCAGCATCTGCACATGCAGCGATCTGAGGCAAATGGGTTATCGATATAATCTGTCTCGAAGCAGCCAGACGCTTCATGGCAGCTCCAACCTTTTCTGCAGTAATACCACTAATTCCAACATCAATCTCATCGAAGATAAGTGTAGGTGTATCTGCCGCCTCTGAAACCACAGACTTAATGGCAAGCATTACACGTGACAGTTCACCGCCTGAAGCCACATTAACGAGAGGCCTCATGTCTTCACCGACGTTTGTCGAAATAATAAATTCAGCGATATCATTTCCGTTTGATGTGAAGGTATCGGACTTGTCAAATGACATATCAAAACGTACGTCATTGAAGTTAAGATCCTTCATTGCGTCAGATATAACCTTGCAAAGCTTCTTTGCCGCTTTCTTTCTAGCTTCCGTCAGTTTATCTGAAGCCTTAGCGAGAGCAACCAGCTTTGCATCTCTTTCTTTTTCCAGATTCTTAAGTGTGTCCTCAAAGCCTGCAAGTTCTTCCTCTTCCGACTGAAGATTCCCCAGAGTTTCCAGCACATCCTGAATAGTTCTACCGTATCTTGCCTTAAGTGTATTAATGAGATTCAGTCTTTCTTCAGCATTTCGAAGGGATTCCTCATCGAACTCCATATCACTTATGTAGTCAGCAAGCTGTCTATTAAAATCACTTATTAATGAATCTATATCAGTTAATGTACTTATAAGCGAATCCGCATTTTCATCATACTTGGAAAGCTGCTGCAGATTTCTTAGTGCTTCAGAAACCTGACTTCCACCAGATGAATCTCTGTCATATCCTGTAAGGGATTCAACCTCTGATGTGATCTCAGCTATGGACTGAGCATTGCTGGCTTTCTTGTAAAGCTCCTCCAGCTCATCATCCTCACCTTCAACAAGTCTTGCGGCCTCGATATCATTTATCTCGTATCGGATATAATCGAGACGCTTTGCACGTTCGGTCTCATCCATGTTGAAGCTTCCCAGTTTATCAGAAAGCTCTTTGTAGGCCTTATATTCCTTAGCCACCTTTTCCTTAAGCTCTGCAATCGATGAATCGTAGGAATCAACGATTTCCAGATGGCGCGATGCCTTAAGAAGGGTTCTCTGTTCATGCTGAGCGTGAAGGCTGATAAGCTTCTCAGCCACCTTCTTCAGTTTTGCAACAGTTACTGTACTGTCATTTATACGGTTAATGGATTTTCCACCTGCAAGACGACGGGATATGAGAAGTTCTCCATCCTGTACGTCGATTTCATCCTCTTTTAATGACTCAGCCAATGCCTCATCAACAGAGAAAAGCAGTTCAACCATTCCATCTTTATCTGGATTTCTAAGGAGAGAACTATCGAAACGGCCTCCCAGTCCAATTCCGATAGAACCTATAATTATGGATTTTCCGGCACCAGTTTCACCAGTAAGGATATTCAGGCCCTCTGCGAAATCCACATCCAGCTCGTCAATAAGAGCAAGATTTACTATATGAAGATTTACAAGCATACTATCTAACCTCGTTACCTTTCTGCCTGCCGTTTAATTTCCTATCTTTTTCTTAAGTATCTCATAGACACTGGACTCTTCCAGTTTTATCATGGTGAAGACCGTTGGCGACGCAGTAATTGTCACCTTATCTCCAGGCGTCATTCTATGATTATTTGTACCATCGAAGGAAACAAGACCTACATTATCTGCATCCTTACGTTTTTCTATAAGCTTAAGTGTTATCTTGTCATTTGCACCGAAGACAACGCTCCGACTTGAAAGTGAATAAGGTGAAATCGGTGTCATCACCAGCAGCCTTGCATCTGGCTGAACTATAGGTCCACCAGCGGACAGATTATAACTGGTTGAACCGGTCGGTGTCGACACGATGATTCCATCAGCTTCGATAGTATCAAACATTTTTCCATTTACATATATTCTTACCGTGATCAGTCTAAGTGAATTCTCACGGGCAAGTACTACATCATTTAAAGCCTCATGGGTATATACGCTCTTCTTGTTTCCGTCCTTGATCTCCACATTTCCTGTAACCATCATTCGGTCCTCAAGAAAATAGTCGCCAGCCATAAGACGCTTAACCATCTTGTTGATGTCCTTCTTTACAACCTCAGTCATAAATCCGACCACACCAAGATTTACGCCTATAACAGGAATACCTGTTCCCACAAGAATATGGGAAACTCTGAGCATTGTGCCGTCGCCTCCCAAAACGATAACTGCTTCAACTCCCTCCAGAGCCGCACGAATACCATCGGCTGAAACACCTACAACCAGCTTCACCGATGCACCTGACTCCAGCAGCTTCTTTTCGATGGACTTAGAATATTTAAGATTCTTGTCCTTCTGCTCGTTTGCAATTATCAAAAAACTTTTCAAACACTTCATATTACTTATCCAATGCCGTATGGCTGTCTTCAACAAGTTTCTTTATCACATCCTTATCAGCCTGCGTCTCCTGGACAGGCTCAGCTGTTTTTCTCAGATGAATAAGATACTCTATATTTCCTTCAGGTCCCTTCACTGGTGAGAAATCCAGACCAAGGATTTCAAATCCATTCTCCAGTGCAAAGCCCGAAACATTCTCTATAACTTCTGCATGTACTGCCTTATCTCGTACAACGCCCTTCTTGCCAACCTTTTCACGGCCAGCCTCGAACTGTGGCTTTATAAGACAGACAACTTCCGCTTCATCCTTAAGCAATTCTCTAAGTGGTGGAAGCACCTTTGATAAGGAGATAAATGACACGTCCACGGAAGCGAAGTCGATGCGGTCATCGATATCTTCAGGAGTTACATACCTGATATTAGTTTTCTCCATGCATACAACTCTGTCATCTTCTCTCAGCTTCCAGGCAAGCTGTCCATAGCCAACATCGACAGAATAAACCTTTACGGCTCCATTTTGAAGCATGCAATCAGTAAAGCCTCCTGTTGATGCACCAACGTCCATACATACTTTACCACCAAGTGTTATAGGAAAAACCTGCATGGCTTTCTCAAGCTTTAAACCTCCTCGGCTTACATACTTAAGAGTCTTACCTCTAACTTCTATGGATGCAGTCTCCGGAAATGTGCTACCAGCTTTATCTTCCTTCTCGCCTTCTACATATACAATTCCTGACATAATGATGGCTTTCGCTTTCTCACGGGACTCTGCAAATCCCTGCTCCACCAACATTACATCTAATCTCTTCTTACTCATTTTTTAATCTTCTCAATAATATCTTTATAAATACTGTCTGCATCAAGCCCCTGCTCTTCGCGAAGCTTCTTAACACTGCCGTGCTGAAGAGTTTCTGACTTAATACAGTAATGATGAAATCTTGTAGTCTGATCACCTGAAACAGCCATCTCATAAGCTATGGCTTCTCCCACGCTCCCTCTTCTTACAGATTCCTCAATAACAGCTACATTTTCAAAATTCTGAATAGTCTCTCTGATACGATCAGAATCAATAGGATTAATGAATCTTACATTTATCAGTTCAGGTTCATAACCATATTCTTCCTTCATCTTATCTCTAACTTCTGTAGCAGTCTGAACCATGCTGCCTACAGCAAAGATAGCCAGGGACTCACACCTTTCTTCACCGATCTGCGAACTGAAGTTGATCACTTCAGATTTTCCTTCAATAAACTGAAACTGCTTATCATCCAGACCAGTATATGCTGCACCCTTTGGATACTTTATGCATACAGGACCATCACAGCTTACAGCATAGTCCATAGCATCCTCAAGTTCCTTGGCACCCTTTGGAGCCAGAATAGTTAGTCCTGGAATACTCCTAAGGTAGGATGTGTCGTAGATACCCATATGAGTCTCTCCATCCTCACCAACAATTCCTGATCTATCTATCATTATTATCACATGCAGTTTTTGAAGTGCCACATCATGAAGCAGCTGATCATATCCTCTCTGAAGGAAGGAACTATATATAGCAACTATAGGAATAAATCCCCCCTTAGCAAGTCCAGCCGCAAAAGTCAGAGCATGCTGCTCTGCAATACCTACATCATAGGCTCTATCCGGGTAGGCCTTTTGAAATGGTCTCACACCGGTTCCTCTGGACATGGCAGCAGTAATAGCTACTATATTCTTATTCTTAGCTCCAAGAGAAAGCAGTTTCTTTGCAAATACATCTGTATAAGTTTGGACAGACTTAACCCGGAGCGCCTTTCCTGTCTCAGGATCGAATGGACCGACCCCATGAAAATGCTCCGGATATCTTTCAGCTATCTTGTAGCCTTTACCCTTTACAGTCTTTACATGCACGATAACAGGACGACCCAATTTAAATGCGTCTTCAAAAATTTCTGTCATCTGCTCAATATCGTGACCATCAATAGGACCAACATAGGTGATACCCATATCACCAAAGATAGTACCTGGCACAAAAAGATTCTTGATAGAATCCTTAGATTTCTTAATTCCCTTAGCCACCTTGTGACCAACAGAAGGAATATCAAGAAGAGCGTTCTCTACATTAGACTTCAGTTCATTGTAGGACTTACCTACACGGAACTTAGAAAGACTACTGGAAAGGCCGCCCACATTTTGCGAGATAGACATCTCGTTATCATTTAAAACAATAAGGAGATTGGACTTAAGGCTGGCAAGCTGATCAAGTGCCTCAAACACCATACCGCCAGTCATGGAACCATCTCCGAT
The DNA here is from genome assembly GCA_000687975.1 of Lachnospiraceae bacterium AC2031. Lineage (GTDB taxonomy): Bacteria > Bacillota > Clostridia > Lachnospirales > Lachnospiraceae > Eubacterium_Q. The sequence goes on from JIAB01000001.1 coordinate 577,733, forward strand.
CACTGCACAAATCTTCTCGTTTGAACCGCGAAGATCTCTTGCTTCAGCAAGACCCATGGCAGCAGATATAGAAGTTGAACTATGTCCAGTGTTGAAAGAATCCGACTCAGATTCACAGGTCTTAGGAAAACCACTGATACCACCATACTGTCTAAGTCGATAAAAGTCATCCTTCCTGCCAGTCAGGATCTTATGTGTATAGGACTGATGTCCAACGTCAAAAATAATCTTATCCTCTGGAAGGTTCATACAAAGATGAAGTGCCATGGTAAGTTCCACCGCACCCAGATTAGAAGCCAGATGTCCACCTGTCTTCGATACATTATTTATAATAAACCTGCGGATTTCCTCAGCCAGGGCTGGCATCTCGGAAGTCCTAAGGTTTTTGATGTCATTTTCTTTTTCTATTCTTTCTAGTAAACTCATTAGTTATCTCGATTTATTAAAAACTTTATTAATTCGGTCATGAGGTCTCTGTACTCTGACTGAACCACCTCAGACTCGATTATGGAAATCGCTTCTTCAGAGCATTCCCTTACATATTCTCTGGCACGGTCTAGTCCGAATTCAGCCACGTATGTATTCTTCTCATTTCGAGCGTCCTGATTAACTTCTTTTCCAAGCTTCTCAGCACAGCTGGTCACATCCAGGATATCGTCCTGAACCTGAAATGCCATGCCCACCAGATATCCTACGCGGTCAAGGCTTTCTATTATGGCGTTGTCACCGCCTGCAAGGAAAGCACCTATCTTGAGCGGTGCCTTTATCAGGGCGCAGGTCTTATGATCATAGATATAATCTCTATCTTCCGTAGTAGTTGGTTCACCTGAAAGCTCCACATCCAAAGCCTGTCCTCCAAGCATTCCATCAATGCCTGTTGCAAAGGCCAGTTCATTCTGAGCCTTTACCATACTTAGTAGCGAATCACTATTATCTACGTTAGACTTTGAAAGTACAGAACAAATTCTGCTGCTTACTACTTCATATGCATAATTAAGAAGTGCATCTCCAGCCAGTATTGCAGTAGACTCATTATAAGCTACATGAACTGTTGGCTTTCCACGTCTTAAGCTGTCATTATCAAGCGCTGGAAGATCATCATGTATCAGCGAATGAGTATGTATCATCTCGATTGCTGCCATAAAGGCATTACATACCTCTTCATCACATGCAGCTTCTAAAGCATTCGCCTGTGATACCATTTTATAACTTAGATATAAAAGAGCTGGTCTGATCCTTTTTCCACCAGCTGACATAGCATAGTTCATTGCTTCAACCAGCTTAGATGGGTACCCGCTTTCATCAGGCAGACAACTCTTTACTTTATCATCTACAAGTTTAATTATATCTACGAGATCCTGTGTCATCTCTTATCTGTCTCCTCTTTACTGCTGAATAAGTGTTGGATCAATCTCCTGAAGAGTCTTCTTTGTATCCTCAAGGCTGGCCTTGCACTGCTTAGCCAGATTAATTCCTTCCTCATAAAGCTTCATAGCATCAGTAAGCTTAATAGATGAATCATTAAGCGCTGCATTTATCTCTGACAGTCTCTTCATTCCTTCTTCTATATTAAAAACTGTAGCGTCATCCATTAGTGATTCCTCCTATATCTTAGTAACCTTCGCCATAAAAGCACCATCAGAAAGCTGAACCTTCACTTCGTCATCAACACTAACGTCCTTCACAGATGTTACAGGTTCCTCACCCTTCTGAATGTATCCAAATCCACCAACCAGCTTCTTGGCTGGGTTCTCAGCAATCAGTAATTCATATTCCTTTGCAAAGGAATTCCATTTGTTTATAAATAAATCCCGCATATTTCTGCTCATATTGTCAGAAACATGGGCCAGCTCGGATTCCAGTTTTTCCAGCTTAACCTTTGGATTATTCATCTGTATTCCAGCACTCATATTACTGAGGCCATTCTCATATAGATTAAGAACTCTCAGCATGTTATAGGACATGCCTTGAGATATCTTATCCAGCTCAGCGAACTTATCACCCAGCTGCTTCGCAGGACTCTTGCTCTCAATCTTAAGCCTATACTCTTCCAACATACGATCATAGAAATCATATGTGCGATATATATTAAAGTTTAACTCTTTTATCTGATTATTTATTCTTTCAATCTCAGAAACCACATCGAATACAGCCTCGTAAGCTGCGTCCGTTGGATTATTAGCCAGTTTATCAACTGCATAGTCCGCCAGGGTTCTGTTCGGTGTATGTCCCGTACCAGCAATGATGTAGGTATTACAGTTGTAAATGGCTTCCACAACCTCCACATCATCATAAGCAGTAAGATCAAGCTTATCTCCACCACCTCGACCGATGATAATAATATCCACATCTTCTTTCTTATCGAAGAACCTGATGGCATTTGCAATGCTCCTGCCGGCTCCCGCTCCCTGAACCAAAGAGTGACAAAGATACAGCTGAACATACGGATTCTTCTTCTGAACTGTCTTCTCTATATCGTGTCTCGCATCTCCCGCCTGAGAAGTAATGATTCCAATGGCTCTAGGATATTTAGGTGCAACCTGCTTCTTATGAGCCTCATCAAAGTAGCCCTTCTTTTCCAGCTCTATACGTCTCTTCTCACGCTCAGCACTAGCTATTCCTTCTTCGTCGGTAAGAAATGCATTCTTGACGATGATATTTACCTGAGAATTCTGGTTATAGCAATTCACATTGCCGAAAACAGTGATAACATCTCCTTCTTTTATCTTCGTCTTATCCTTGTTGTACTGGTTATCCCATTTAAACCATTTACATGAGATTCGGTAGAACACGTCCTTGCCATCCTTATCCTTCTGCGGAGATTTCTCCACAAGAGTCATATAGATGTGACCCGAAGGGTAGCTCTTATAGCTGGAAACCTCTGCTTTCACGCGAACGCCGGAAAGCACTATATCACTACCAAGGACCTTATTAATTTCCTCGTATAGCTTAGTGACAGAAAATACCATATTCGGATTTCTAGCTTCTATACTACTCATTCACGTTCCTTATTCTTTAATGATTCCTGAAAGAACACCATTTATAAATCCAGCTGAGTTATCATCACAATAACTCTTAGCCAGTTCTACTGCCTCATTGATAGCAACCTTCTCTGGAATATCATCATCATAATCAATCTCATAGATAGCAAGTCTGAGTATTGCAAGCTCGCTCTTTCCAAGACGTCTGATCTTCCATTTGTTGCTATGCTTATCCAGCTTCTTATCTATCTCTGCGAGATTCTCCTTGATAGCAGCGACCTTAGCATCAATATACTGTCTATCCTTTTCAGAGATTTTCTCATCCGCCACAATCTCCATCTCAGGCACATCACCCTCATAAAATGGAAACTGAAAAATTGTCTGAAAAATTCTCTCTCTTAATTCATGTCTTGTCATAAATCTATCCCTAATCTTATATTATTTGAATGAGTCAAAAGGGCTCAAAGCCAAATCGACTCATTTTACTCAGCAAAGTCGATTCCAGATACCTTAACGTTAATAACTGAACACTCAAGGCCAGTCATGTTAAGAAGTGTGGTCTTAACCTTATCCTGTATCTCCTTGGATACATCAACGATGTTATAACCAAACTTTACTTCTACAGAAACATCAACCTTGACCTTATCATCCTCATACTGAACGATGATACCCTTAGAAAGGTTGTGCTTTCCAAGCTTGGCCACTATATCTCTGGTGATTCCACCTGTAAGACGTGCAACGCCCTCAACCTCAGTACAGGCAAGACCAACAATGCTGGATACAACATCATCAGCTATCTGAATGAAGCCAGAACCGTCTCCCTCGATAGTGTATTTATTATCTTTAACATTTTCAGCCATTTAGGTATCCTCCTCTAAAAACTGATTCAATTCTATATTAGAACATACAGAGTTATTATACTTCATATCAATATATATTGCTAGAGAAAAAAGGGAGTGACCGAAGTCACCCCACATTGTTTACGTTATTCACGTCCATATATAATTTCCATTTTCTTTCGATTTCCTTGCACTGCTCAAAATGGATTATCTCCAGAATCATATTAACAAGACCTGGAATGATCAGGAACAAGAATGTCCTTGTACTGCAATACGCTATTACTATGCAGCAAAAGCAACATACGAAGCATATTATAGGGTTCACAAGCCTCTGATTTATCACTTCCCCAATAAGAGTGGCTCCTCCAAGGAACATGTATAATTTAAGAAAGCTTTCTATATCATACTCCCAATTCACAACATATATTCTCAGGAAATCTATGATCAGTATTACTATCACAGCTATTCCTACAGCACGGAAGCTTCGGCGCTTTCCCTTCATATCTACACTTTTAAAGTACTGATATCTTGTATATGGAGCAGGACTATAATAGTCACTGGACATAACAACTGCATCCATTTCTTTTTCTGAATCAGTACTGTAGTAATAATCTTCGTTCATTAGTTCTCTTCTCCTCCAGTCTCAAGTATAACACTTTTCTCTTAAACATATAATCCCCAATTCATAAAGCGACCGGAAATCAAACATAGTAAAAACAAGGCTTCTTTGGTATAATCTAGTTCGGTTTACTATACTAACAAAAGGTGATTATATATGACACTCATAAAAAAAACTGGAACAAAGATTCTGAATAGATATAAAAAACTAGACATAAACACTAGATTCTTCATTCTATATACTGTTATCTTTCTAGCAGTTTCATATCTTGTGTTCTATGAATTTATTATAAACAAAAAATCTCTGGTATGGATGCACGACGGATACGATCAGCATACTAAAGCTGCTGTATACATATCTCAATGGATGAGAGGATATCTCTACAATATATTTAAAAAACACGACTTTAAACCAGAGACATATACATTTGGACTCGGTTACGGCGGAGATATAGTTACAACTCTCAATTTCTATGGATTTGGAGATGTTATATATCTACCGACCATCAACATGAACCAGCATGGTGCTATGCTATATCACAACTTTATAAACTATTTTAGATACTACCTAGCAGGACTTTCATTTTATGCATTCTTTAGTTATACACAGAAGGAAAAGGGATTCAGAGTTTACCAGCCTATCTCTGGTGCTTTAATATATGTATTCTGTGGTTACGCTTTAGTTGCCGGACTCAGGCATCCCCAGTTCCTTATACCTATGGTTATGTTTCCTCTTGCTCTCTTGGGACTGGAAAAACTCCTTCAAGAAAAGAAACCAACAACCTTTGTTATCATAGTATTTCTATCCTCTATGGCTAACTTCATACTGTTCTTTATGATGGCAATCCTTATCGTTGTTTACTTCTTCTGGAGAGAAATTAGCACCTACGGAATAAAGAATACCAAACAAATTATAAGAGACTTAATGACAACAGCCGTTTTCGCTCTTCTGGGACTACTCCTGGCAAGTGTTATCATCGTACCAGTTATAATGATGCTTCTTGGTGACACCAGAACCAGCAAGGGACTTGATAATTTCTTCCTTTATTCCTGGAAACAGATATGGGGATTCCTTGAGGGATTTCTTAATGTAAATAAACACGAAAGCTATACATATCTCGCTTACGGCGCTGCTGGTGCGCTTGCTGTTTATTACCTACTAACCAACATTAAGAAAAACAAGAAAATGTTCTGGGCCTTTGCTATTATTACTGGCTTCCTCTGTCTCCCAGCCTTCGGATACCTTGTATACGGTACATCATACGCAGGAAACAGATGGGTTTGGGCATATTCATTTCTCATTGGATACCTAACTGCGCTTTATCTGCCAGAAATTATCTCTATATCAAAAGAAAAATATAAAAGACTTATCACAGCCGCAATCATATATTCATTATTGCTTCTGGCTTTGGATTTTTCCTTATCCATAGAATCCGCTGTACAGTTAATTCTGATTTTTGCGGCCTGTTCAATAATCGGACTATATACTGACAATAAAAAAATGGCAGCAAAGACAGCTCCTGTCTTCGCTATAATACTATCCATTTTTTCAGTTTTAGGTTCCACCTACTTCTACACTTCCTATAAATATGGAAATGTATCTGATGCAGCTATTGACTACGCAGCATTTGAAGATGGAGGAGAATTCTGGGCAACAGATGCTGCCACACTAAACGAAGTATACTCTCCGAATTCATTTTATAGACTAGCAGGACAGACACTTGTAACTAACGGAGGACTCCTAACTGGTGTATCCACAACAAGATACTTCTGGAGCACATCAAACAAATATATGAACGAATTCAGAAGTGAGATAGGCCTAAGCGATATTCATAACAGAATCTTCAATTACTATGATCTGGATTATCGTCCATACCTATACTCTCTTTCATCTGTATATATCTATAGACCTTCCGGTGGAAAGCATCCTTATGGATTCTATAACTCCAATGAGCTTATGGACCTTGATCCATACTACTACCTGTTAAACGAAAACGCTCTGCCAATCGGATATGGATACAAAAATGTAATCTCACGAGATACAGCAGACTCTGTAGATGCTGCCACAAAAGAAAAACTAATGATGAAGGCAGCCATAGTCGAGGATAACTCTATAGACAGCTTAAACAAGCTGGAAAACAATAATATATCCTCTTATGGTCTCGCTGAAATAAAAGAGTTTCCTTATAGGGAGGTTTGTGGAAGTGATGATGTAGTTGTAACTGATAACAAAATCATTACAACCGCCAACAACACTACCCTCACACTTGAAATCAATAATGCAATTAATCCAACAGTCCTAAACTCTGATCAAATGGATTACCTTGAGATAAAAGGAATAAGCTTCAAAGGAAACCCTGCCCTGAATGTTTATAAAGGCAGTGATAAGAAATATGATCCAGACAGCTTATACGGCAAGGATGAATGGAAAGAGCTTACCACAAAAGAAAGACGTGATATGTTAAGAAGCGCTGTATATTACACAGAACCAGAGAACACCTCTGTTAAGATAACATTCCATTTTTCAGATAATTATACTGTTACCCAGCCACTAGAGCTTCACTCAAAGAATTCCCCATGGGGTACAGACAATAATTATTTCCTTGTTAACTCTGGACTTGCTGACGGAAGAAGACTCGAATCCATAGATATAAATCTACCAAGAATCGGAACATATACATATGACAGTTTCCGAATCATCGGTACATCCATCGAAGGATTCGTTGAAGATGTAGATGACCTAAAAACTCGTACAGTAACAGATGTTGAACTAAATAAAAATGGAATCAGCTATGCAACTAACAAAATAACTGCTAAGTACTCTGCCGACACAGATACATTTCTAACTTTCTCTATCCCTTATGGAGAGGGCTGGTCAATCTATGTTGATGGAGAGGAAAAAGAGTTAGTTCGCGCAAATATTGCATACATGGGAACCTACGTTGAAGCGGGTAACCATGACATAGAGTTAAAATATGAAACACCAGGACTTAAGCTCGGTTTACTACTAACTCTAATCGCTGTTCTTCTGTTCATTATCCTTCAAATAAAACTAAAGATGGAAACAAAGAAAAAAGAATTCTAATAAGGAAACTACGATGGAAGTGACTGAGTAAGCTCTTCAAACAGATCATATCCATCCCACTCAAAATCGAAATCCATAGTATGCCCCAGCTTTACTACTCTGTAAATGCCCTGGGGCTTCTTTTCTAGTAATGGTTCTATAATATCCTTCTCTCCCATAAGACCAATGGTCTGACAGTGAGGATCATTACAGAAATCATATATAGATGTAATCTCATCTGTCTCATACTCATAGAAAAGACCAGAGTTACCGCGATACTCCATAAGTTCTGGAGCTGCCTTATCTATAGCCACTCTAACCAATGTATTATCTACGGATTCAGAATTATGTAAACCTGCATCTTTCACCTTTATATCAATACTCGAAAGAGCTGCTGCCTCATAGATATTTGTAATCTTATCAACTCCTTGAATGGTCTGGAAGTTGTACTTCTTACATACAAGCGACTCCACAGCCTTCCAGAATATATCCTGCGCCTTATTCTTTTGAGCTCCAGTCCACACTACTACTCTCGGGCTTGTGCAGGCATTCTGATCTGAAAGATATGTATCATTATAGAAATCGCTGGCTATACGATTAATCACCTTAGTACTTTCCTCATCAGATAGTTCGCCATTCGTACCATGAATCTGATTCATATAATAATCTGAATCTATGACAGCAAGAGAATATCTATCTGCAAAAAGAACCTCTGCAGCCCCATCTTTGATCGGCGACTTCTGAATCTCCTCAATAGTCTTATCTCCGCCCCAGATTACTCTTACATCAGCAAAACTAGACAGGTAATCATTAATAACCTTATCTCTCTCATATCGAACTAGAACAATATATGGTCTCATTTCAGGATACTCATCTAAAGCCTTCTCAATCGCTGCATTTATCAGATCCACCTGAACAAATGCCTTCGATGGAACTCTAACCACATTTGCATTTCCTGTTAGTAAACCAGTAAATAATGAATAAGCATAGTTAACAGGAACATTAGAAGGAGCGATATGCATTAAAGCCCCACGTCCAGTTCGTCCCTCTATTCTATCCTCGTATCTCATCTTATACTGCATAAGAGACGCTTTCCTAAGCCAAAAACCCAAAGTAATAACATCAGAAAACGTCTTATTCTCACGAGCAGACAAAAGATTTTTAGAAACCGCTTCTGTAAATTCAAATATCTTATCACCAAATGGAACAAGTGGTTTTACGTTGCTTAAGTTCGTAAGCTCCTGTGCACTACCAACCAGGAAACTAACTCCTGATAAAGCAGCTGTCTTATCTATATCACGATTACCACTATTCTTAAGAGCCGCACCAGCAGCAAATGTATCACTACATCCTCTGATCTCTGCACTCTTAATACGACCAAGAATCTTAAAGTACTTACCCTTTCTACCACAAGGGCAGTCATCCTCACCTAAGATTACACCCTCATCCTCAGTAAGCAGCGAATGTCCAGGATAAGACTCAGGAATCGTAGATACAACCTGAACAATACCCTTTTCTCCAATAGCACACTCAGAAAAATCTCTAGGATTTCTAACTATAACATCAGAAAAGATACTGGCATGCAGGTGTCCACATTCACATTCCATATAGATGCATCCTGTCTGCTCCACCATTCCATAATAATCATGAATATCAGAAAGGCCACAAACATCCTCAAATCTCTTGTGGAATTCCTCTTCAGTAACTGCTTCACTTATCAGTTTTTTCCAGCCACCACCATGGATCATGATTGCATTTGACAAGTCAAATGTAATTCCTTCTTTCTTCAGCCTTACAAGCTCAGCATAAAAGTACTGCCAGATCATAAAGGTAAAACCAAAAAGAAGAATTCTTTTTCCACTGAATTTTTCAAGGAACTCTTTTAATCCATCTACATCCAAATGCATATCATCATCCAAAGCGTATATCTTCTTAGCACCAAATATAGAGAAACCGAGGATTCCAGCACCTCTGGCAGAGAACATATTTCTGTTCTTAATGACCGACGGACAATCTATAATTATCATCGGCATTCTTTCAGAACCGGTAAATGAACTTACTATCTTTACCATAGTCTTCTGCTGATTCGATGCAGTAGCTCTATCCAGATAGATTTTTGAAACCCTCTGTCCTGTAGTACCAGAAGAAGTCATAGTCTTAACCACCTCTGTATCATCAACGCTCTTTAAGGACATATCCTTAAAAAGACGCACAGGCAGAAATGGAATATCCTTATAACTATTAACCTTTTCAGAATCATAAGAAACTGCCCCAAGTATCTTCTTATACTCAGTGCAGTTATCTCTATGCAGCTCAGTCAGTTCAGTCAGTCTCTCAGTAAGAAGACTTTCCTTCTCCTCCTTCGCCAACGAATATGGTTCAATTTTCAATATATCTTCGTAATTCATACTATGTCCCGCTGTAATATACTTCAAGAGCTTTATAAAGAGTCTTTCCCGAATCATTCTTCGGTATCTCTTCAATAAGCTTAACCTTAAAAGCCGAAGGATTCAGCTTAGTCTTAGCTACAACAAAACTCTTTATATCATCGCAAAGTTTTTCTATTGCCGCATCACCTTCTGAACCTGCAATAAAGATAAACATATGATCATCAACACCGCCACAGGCAACGTCCACGCCTTCGAAATGTCCCTTAATCATTCTTTCAGTCTCATCAAGATTTACTCTGTTACCAAATATCTTAAGGAATCTCTTCTTTCTTCCCACAATAAAGTAGAATCCATCAGCATCCCTCTTTGCCATATCTCCAGTCTGAAGAACTCCGCCTCTCTCATCACCAAGGAAAAGATCCTCGCCCTTTTCGGCATAGCCGAGAGTTACATTTGGACCTGAATACACAAGCTCACCAGTTGTATCAGCGGCATCAATCTTATTGCCACTTTCATCTATCAGTTCAAAATGTCCACCTGGAATAGCAATACCCATGGAGCCACATTTGGAAACCGCATACTCGGCTGGAAGATATCCCATACGTGCTGTAGCCTCGCACTGACCATACATGACTATGAACTTCTTTCCATTCTTCTCAGCATAATCAGCATACTTGCTATGAAGCTCAGGAGTGATCTTTCCACCAGCCTGAGTCATGTAACGAAGGCTTGGAAGATCCATTCGATAAAATCTCAGCTTATCAAGCATCTCATATGTATAAGGAACACCGCCGAAGGAAGTCGCCCCAGCTCCCTTAAAGAAGTTCCAGAACTCCTTCTGCATCAGCCCCTTGTCAGTCACAAGAATCTCAGCACCAACAAGCAAATGAGAATTAATTATGGAGAGACCATATGTATAATTCATAGGCAGCGTTGTGATCGGCTTTTCCGTCTCGTCTATGGCCAGATACTCTGCTATTGCCTCTGCATTTGCCTTTACATTCTTATAACTCTGACGAACAAACTTAGGACTGCCCGTGGAGCCAGACGTTGTAAGAAGAAGACAAAGCTCATCATTAAGCGGATACTCAACATCATAGTTGGTCTTCACAAGCACAAAACCAAATGCCTGATATACGCTCTCCACGCCTGCTCCAACAAGCTCAGACACACTCTCCAAAAGAGAGTCAGGAATCCAAACATAAGGTGGCTTATAAAGTGTCAAAAGATTTGCCAGCAATTCACTCTCCAACTCCGCACTAAGCAGCACTGGAACCACACCATTATTGATAAATGATGTATATCCCACTATAGAACCCAACGAATTCTGACAAAGTGAAAATACCAGACTCCTTCGACCAATCACACTATATAATTTTCTATTTTCTTCCTGCAGCTCGGCATAACTGAGTGTATTTCCGTATTCATCAGTTAAAGCTGCATTATTAGAAAATTTCTGTAAATCCCACATAATTCAAACCTTCTTAATACGACCACTCTCGCTTCCAGTCGCCGTTCTCTTCATATTCTTTCCACGAGTTTGCAAAACTTATAGTTGCGACTACGGCATAGACAAATGCAATCATCGCCCAATACATTCGAAACTCACGAAATCTCATAAGTGTCATAATCAGATTAATAGCAGTAATCACAAGTCCAGTAATCGCACAAGCCCTGCTCTTCAAAATAAATATACCTAGACCAAGGCATACAAGAACAACCGAAAGAAAAATCTGTGTCGTCATTATTGCCTTAGTATCGATCTGATACTCAGCACCCATACCAAACTGTTCAGCAAGATTATTCACCATATCAATCTGTCTCTGAAATGTTGTGAGCCAAAAGTCAGTTCTAATAACATCAAATATAGCTGTAACAATAACAACTATGGAAGATATGATAATTCTATCTCTGTCTCTTCTGTTTCTTGGACTGTTGAAAAACTCTTTCTTTGACAGCTTACGAGGTCTTTCACCACCACCCGGCAAATTGTCTGGATTCTGATTCATGTTCCCAGCCTGCGTTCCTCCATTCATTCCACCTGGAGTATTAACACCTGCACCACTGTAATATGATCCTGCACCAACTCCAACACCAGTTCCAGCACCAGTTCCAACACCGCTTCCATATGGATCAACTGTATTACTTACTCCACCATATGGATCCAGATTATTCTGAGTAGGTTGATTATTTGCCATGGAATCAAATGTCTTCGGTTCATCGAAGAGTCCACCCTCATAATCAAACTCTAGTTCAGGATTAAAATAATCATTATTATTGACTGTATTATCAGGCGCTTCACTCTTCGCCTTTTCCTCCTCAGTCACCTCAGGTTCTGTAACTTTTAACTGCATACTTTTTTCCTCCACCTTAATTATCTACAATACTATCCAATGACCTTTTTTGTTGCTACCTTCACGGACTATAAATCCATCAGATTTTAGTAAACTAATATTTCTCTTGACCGTTGCTTCTGAGATATCAAGAAGCTTAGCGTATTCCTGATAGCTTAATGAACCATCAGCCTTTATCGCATCCAAAACCTTTTGAGCAGATTTTTTAAGATTTATTGGGTCATTTTTTTGATTTATTAGGTCATTTTTTACTTTTATTAGGTCATTTTTTTGTGATTTCTTATATTCAGCAAGCTCATTTTCAAGATTTTTAATATGCTCTTCGTACATAAATCTCCGAAATGGCTCGTACGAATCTTCTTCTCTTGACGCTTCCAAAGCTTCTATATATTCTACCCTATCTTCTTTTAGAATCTTTACTGGAATCAGATTCATTTCATACTGAAGCTGATTCATCACCATTCTCGAAGTTCGACCATTCCCATCAACCCAAGGATGAATAGTTACTAGATCAAGATGAGCATCAAAACTTACATTATACTTTTCAATAATGCTGCCATTATTTAATAGTTTACTACGACATTCATTTATCTTATCACACAGTTTCTGAAGTCTATCCGGAACCTTCCTAAAGTCCATATAAGATCTTCCGCCTACTCCAGCGGTTACTCCAACTAAACGTAAGTCACCCTTCGAAGCATCAAAATTGCCAAATATGGTGTTATATTCAGCCCCAGTATTTTTCATAACAAGAGCAGCTAGTTCTTTAAGCATATCAATTGAGTAATTCAAATGAGACTCTGCCATTTTCATTGAACGCTCATACGCATTTTTAAGATCTAGATTCATCAGCTGCTCACGCATATTTTTACCTTTAATGGAAATCCCCTCATCAAACAGAACTTGATTTTCTAATTCCGTTATAGTACTCCCCTCTATCGCTGTAGAATGTGTAATTAAAGAATACAGGTAGAACTTTTTATAATCCACCTGCTCAGCAATTCCCAAAGAAGAATACTCTTCTAATATTTTATTTAGTTTTTCTCCATAATCAAAAGAAATCATAACTTGTCCCTTTGCATACTGCAAATCAGAAAAAACTCAAAAAACTAATAGTTTTTTGGAGTCATTATCTCAAATTTAGGATCACGAGTCACGGTACTCGCTATTTACCGTATACTCTTTTTTCACTATTTCGGTGATAATCGTATCATAAAATGCCACAAAACTCACTATGTTTTCGAAAACACAGTGAGTTTTTTAATGATTTATATAATATTCCAATTAGTTAGGACTTTAAATTTTCATTAATCTAACTTTCCTTCATCAATCAGTTCATTAATAGATAAAAGCAAAACAAATGTAAACAGCGCATGAACTATCGCCATAATATTTGCAAGACGATCTCGTTCCTCTTTCTGATCAATATTTGTATTGATCACCATAGGTCTTATTGTATAATCTGCTTCTTCAATCCCAGAATTAGAAACAGCAGTATTATAGACATTCTCCATATCGTCCACAAAGTTCACAATCCTACCTGTAACCTCTATGGTATCCTTACCACTATCCGACTTTCCGCCGCCTATCTTCTTTTCAGATGCCTTGATATATTCATCGTAAAATGACATCTCGCCTTCATCAACATATATCGCAAAAACCGCCGGCTTCTCGCCACTATTCTCCAAAACAACTGGATAGTAAACGCTTCCTGTCCTCGAGTGAATCGGCCCAAACTCCTGCCCCACCATATTAAATGAAAGAGTCACATACGAATGTTCTTCTGGTATATCGTTAAACTTAGCCCTTTCATTTAAATCTATGGACTTCCCATAAAATGCATATGCACCATCACTTTTTAAACACTTACAAAAGATAATGACGCCTACAAACGTAGCTAGTGATAAAAGCGCTATCAAAAAAAGCGACACAATTCGACTAACAGATGACCTATTAGCCCTTGAATCAACAAACTTTCTTATATAGTTATCTTTGGCTGGATTTCCAGTCAGTGGTTTATTTAAGCAATAAATCTTAAACAACACATAAACAAGAAGTATTAATTGCAGCATTTATCCTTCACCAAATCACATACAACTCTTTCACAAAAATGTTAAGAACATATTTTATTTATTATTCTTTCCGCACCCTTTCCATCTACAACAGAAAGCATTTTTTCAGAAAGACTTTTTCTTAACTCAAAATCATTTATTAGCATTTTAAGATTATCTAGTATACCAGAACAATCAAAATCAACTATTCTTAAGTCGCCTGCATTCAACATGATTTTTTTCTTTTCAAACCCTGTTGCCCCGCCAATCTGATTATCAGCAATAACATATGTAATCGTAGGCACACCACAAGAACAAAGTTCATATAATGTACTCCCTGCAGCTGAAATCGCCACATCACACATATTCATTATCTCAGACATATTCTTAACGTTTCGGTGCAGATTTATCCACTTATTACTCTCAGATAAAGATTTAATCTCATCAAAATCAGGCTCATAACTACCAATAATAAAATGGTATTCTATCCCTTCTGATAGTTCTTTATCATCCTTCAACTTATTAATTATTCTAAGCACCAAACCAAACTCATCAGATCCACCAGTAGAAACAAATACTTTCTTTGCCTCATCCCTTACGCCTGATGGAATATTACGTATAAACTCATCTCTTAAAGGTATATACTCAGTTCCTAAAAGCAATTCAGGCATGGTCTTCTCATTATATAATTCACTATATTTTTCATGTGATGCATAAATATTATAATTAATTAGATAATCAACATCATACGGAAACGAAAAAATATCATCTAAATAAATAAACTTTGAATACTTCTTGATTGTTCTGAAATAATCATTTGAAACATAATAACTATCAACAAATATATTGTCCGGTTTTTCTTTCTTTATAACCTCTATAAATCTATCTGTCTCACTCTCCATATCTCGGTAATCAGTATTCAGTACAACCACACGAAAGTCTTTTCTTTCAATTAGACTCCTCATCGAATCATCAGCACAAACAAAAAAACACTCAGCGCCTAAATCTCTAGCCGCTGAGGCAATGGATAGGGATCTCATAACATGTCCCCAACCTATTGTTGAATTTCCATCTGCACGAAATATAATCTTCATATAAAATCCATTAACGTTTTTCAGTTAATCTCATACATAAGCTCAAAAGCTTCTGCTAATTTAACTCCAATATTTGATCCTCGATATTTAGCTAAAGCCTCTAACGCCTCAGCACTTCTAGGATGCGGATACCTAGTTGATTCAGTTCGGTAACAAGCCATCCCATCCACTTTATATTGAAACGTTTCTGAAATATCAAAATATGCATTAGGTCTAAACGAATCATTATATATATAATTCCATTCTGTTGATGAAGGCGTTTCAAATGCGTATATCTTTTTTACAGTATAATCACCAACCGGACGACACGCTGTAAGTACAGCTTCACAAGTAAGTCTATGATCAATATTCAAATCACCATGATGATGTGTAAAAATCGTATCAGGCTTATACTTTTCCACATACATAGATATAACTTTGATTATATCCAGCAATTCAGTTCCGTCCATTCTATTATCTGGAAAACCACAAAAATCTATACTCTTATATCCAACTATTTTCGCTGCTTTTCTTGCATCATCCTGTAATTCTTTCAATTCAGAAAAATCCGCATCACTTCTTTTTGCTGCTCTTGATGTTAATCCCTCCGCCAATATTACTGCATGAGCATCCACACCTTCATTAACTATTCTTCGTATTGTACCACCTAATCCTAGCAATTCATCATCTGGATGAGCAGCAAACACTAAAACTGTATTCATATTTTTTTATCCTCCGAAAAACTTGCAGTCGCTGTAACTACTCCATTATTGTATTGCGCGTTAGTAAAATATATCCTTTTATCAATACATTTAACAAATGCTGTCGGATATCCCTCACCATCCAACATTCTTATATAATCATATAATTGTCTTTGCGAGAGACCTTCTGGAATTTCACTTTGTTCTGGTTTTCGTCTTTTAAAACAAATCGCTTCTCCAACCTGTTCTTTCGGTATTAATTCATTTTCTAAAAAAATAGGAATCATTTTTGAAAACACAATGTTCGAAACAGCTTTTAATATTTCATCTGCATTTCCCTCACTAATATCAATAGATTCTTTTAAGTACACGGGACCTTCATCCAATCCCTCAACAACCTTTATAGCCGATACTTTAGTTTCATAAATGCCTCTTACCAAAAGATTTTGCAATGGACTCCCACCTCTTCCGAACGGAAGATCTGTCATATGAAATACTACACATCTAAAATTTTCATATATTTCCTTCGGAATAATCCATGACCAATGTGGAAAAAACACATATTCTGGTTGAATTGAATCTAAATATTCTTTTGTTAAACTATTTTTTTCATCTATTAAAACTATGTTTTTGTTATGCTCAATCAATTTTCGTGCATTTTCAATATTCCAGCTTTTTGTTGTAGCTATAACATACTTTGACATTTTATTTCTCCATAAGATTCAGCTCATATTGAATAAAACTATTTTCATATCCAGAACTCTGAAAGCATGATTCAGAAGCTATATTCCCTGATTTAACCCTACCGATTAATTTATTTATATGTGGCATATCTTTTTTAACTTGCAATCTAAGCAATTCCAGAATTTTCTTCCCTAAACCACGTCCTCTATATTCAGGTGCAATGCTATAATCAATTTCAGCAGAATTATTATTCTCCACTGATAATCTAATCTGACCAACAGCAATATCGTCGCACATCAATATGTACTGATATTGCGAATCATCCATTATCAGTTTATTAAACCAATTTGTATGTTCCTCTAATGTGATAGTTTCAGAATGAAATGCATTTTTCCTAACATCTGGATCATTAGCCCATTTAAATAACATAAGCATATCATTCTCAGTTACTTTTCTTAAAAAAAGCTTTCCATCCATTTTATGCGCCCTCATAATCATCAAATATTATAGGCTCACCCCTTTTAATGACTCTATTACTTTTTTGACCAATAATCTTTTCATAATACTTTGGTGCAAGCCCATTTCCAGGTCTTATAACACGAATATTATCCTCTGAAAACAATTCTCCTTCATAAATATCTTTTACCGCAAAAATACTACGTCTGAAAACCAAAGAACTGCTCTCACCTTTTGTTAGATTATAGTCAGGACCTTGTGCAATAATCTTTGCACTTTTCACATCATTGACCATGCATTTAAACTCTTGTATAGTCATACTAAATTTACTATCAGCACTTTCAATTCCACCTATCTTTACATGCTTTTCAATTACACACGCTCCAAGAGTCGCGCCTACTATTGCACCAAGACTTCCCGAACTATGATCAGACAAACCTATAGGCAAATTAAATCTCTGTTTCATGTCAGGGATATTACCCAAATGCATATCTGACCATGGTGTTGGATACTCACTACAACATTTTAATAACACTATATCCTTATTACCCACGCTATAACAAGCGTAAATGGCATCCTGTATTTCATCTATACTAGCCATGCCAGTAGATATAATCATCGTCTTACCTTTAGAAGCCGCATATTTAATTAGAGGTATATCAACAAGCTCAAAACTTGCGATTTTATATGCATCAACTCCTAAACTATCTAAAAAATCCACTGCATGTGAGTCAAAAGGAGTCGATAAAAAATCCACTCCATTTTTTTCACATTCTTCTTTTATTGCTGAGTGCCATTCATATGGTGTACTAGCCTCGACATAAAGATCATAAAGATTATAACCATCCCATAATCCGCCATGAATTTTAAAATAATCATTGTCACAGTTAATAGTCATACTATCAGCCGTATATGTCTGTATTTTTACACAATCCGCCCCAGCTGCAGCAGCCTGCCGAACAATCTCGAGCGCATTATCAAGGCTCCCTCCATGATTCGCACTCATCTCAGCAATAAAATATACCTCATCCCTTATCTTTTCATGTAATTTTGACATATAGCACCTTGATTAATTCAACCTTCCAAACCCACTATGACAAACTTCACCGACTATCTGACTTTCAACATCTTTTCCACTAGAATTACATTGACTTATCATAGAAAAAACTTCATCTACATTTTCTAAATATTTATCTATTATTGTCTTCGAATGTGCATAGGATGTATAAAAAGCCGTTGATGCTAAATATCCTCTCTTTAACATTTCCTGAGTAAAGAACGTCTTATAGACTAATGAATTTTCTTTGCCCTTAATAGCAAAATGACAAAGTGGATCTATTCCTCCAACTTCAATATCCAATCCATTTTTTTCAGCCGCTGCTTTCCATCCGGCTTTTATCTGTTTTCCATACTGAATCTGCTTTTCCCAAACTTTCTCTCTATTATATATCTCGATACTCTTTAGCGTAGCAGCAAATGCTATTCTTTCAGTATAAAATGTACTGCTGATAAATGTTCCCTGAGAAGCTTCCATTACTTCTTTTCTTCCAACTATAGCTGACAGAGGGTATCCGTTAGTCATAGCTTTTCCAAATACAGCAATATCTGGTTCTATTCCAAGGACCTTATGGCTTCCACCTGCACATAATCTGAACCCAGCTGTTATTTCATCAAACACTAAAAGAATACCTTTATCTTTTGTAACTTTTCTGATTATATCAAGGAATCCATTCTCTGGATAATCATTTCGTATAGGTTCCATTACAACCGCTGCTACATTTTCTCCATACGTATCAATCAGCTTATTAAATTCATCAATATCATTATAATGAAACGGTATATTTGTTCCAGCAAGGCCCTTAGGGACACCTAATGGTTCCAATCCCGCTATATGCTGATCATCTAAAGCATCTTCTCTAGAAAGATTAGCAGATAAATACCAATCATGCCATCCATGATATCCACAAAAGAGAACTACATCCTTCTTCGAATATGCTCTAGCTATTCTTACAGCAAGTGACATTGCCTCTCCACCTGCTTTTGCATATCTAACACCACCAGCCCACGGATGTAATTCAATAAGCTTCTCGGCTAGATAAACCTCTTCAGGTGCATTTAATGTACACATACCACCATTGTGAATAGCTTCTATAGCTGCTGAATCTACTTCATCATTGGCATATCCCAGAACATTTGCTCCAATTCCCATATAGCTTACGTCTATATATTCATTACCATCCATGTCCCACACTTTGCAACCTTTTGCTTTTGAATAGTACGCAGGCCAATAATCAGGTAAAAACATTTCCGGTCTTTTACTTAACAACTGAGTTCCCCCTGGAATCATAGTTTTTGCTTTTTTATATAGTTTCTGTCCATTCCCGATTTTCAATTCGTACATATTCTTATTCCTCTATATTTAATATGATGTCATTATTAATGGACTTTTGAAGTCCTTCATTTCTTGCAAATCGACTATTTATTTTTTCTATTTCAGGGTTATCATTTAAAAACTCTATAATATTTTTATAATTAAACTCATCAAAACCTAATCCAATAAAATGCTCAAATATTTTGGAAACAACTTCAAAATCCTCTGGTTCATCAACTGTCCACCGATGGTTTCCAAAATAACCAATAGGAGATTCAAAATTTTGAAGTTTAAACAACTCCGGATGCCTGATAATATACTGAGTAACATGCTCCCGTTCAAAAGAATGCTTTGCCTCTTTCCATGCTTTCTTTAAAGCTGAAAACTTCATAATTTCTAGATCTAATCCATCAGCGAAAGACTCTGTAAGCATACCACAATAGTCTGAATTTGATTCCATTTGTTCTATTGCTAGATCCAATAATTCAGGATCAAAACATGGACAATCCGCCGTCAAACGAATCACATATTCAGGATTCAAAAGCTTAGCCGTTTGATAATATCTATCAAGGACGTCTTCTTCAGAACCCACTCCTACTCTTATACCAATTTCAGAACAAAGCCTCAATATGGGCAAATTTTCTTTTTCGATTGACGTTATTACCATAACTTCATCAACCTTATTTGATTTTTGGACTCTTCTTATCATTTGCTCTAATGCTGTTTTACCACAAAGATCTTTTAACACCTTATTGGGAAGCCTTGTAGAACCACATCTTGCTTGAATCAAAACTAAATATTTCATATAATTCTTTTTTATTTCCTCGCTATCACAGATAAATATTCTACAATCATACAATTATTATTATAAGATCTGGTATCTTTTTCAATAGATTCTATACTAAAATCAACCTTTTCATACATCATCTTTGTAAGAGATGGACTCCAAAAAGACATTTGCTTATTATTGTTTAATGGCATCCTTTTATCAAACACATTGTCAACTGTAGCAGAATCAACATATTCACCACCTGAATTTTGAAACATACAACTACCATCAGATAAGCGATAACTAAAAAACAAACCTCCAGATTTTAATACTCTGTATATTTCCTTTAAAGCAACTTCACTTTCTTGTAAATTTAAATGTTGTAAACTAACTACATCAACAACCGCATCAAATACATCATTTTTATATGGTAAAGTGTCAAATCTTGCCTCATCTACTGTTGCTGAAACGCCCCATTTTTCTTCTAAATGATTTCTACAAATCTTAACAGCTTCTTCACTACCATCAATCCCAAATGTATTAAAACCTTCCTTTGAAATCATCCATAGATTTCCACCACTACCACATCCAACCTCTAAAATCGAGTATTGTTTTCTAACATTTTTTTCAATAGAAAAAAAATATCTCCCCATAAATCGACATAACGCCTCATTTGGATATAAGCGTTGAGAATCAACCCCATAATTTTTATATTCCTCATCAAAATGAGAAATAGATTCACTTTGATAATCAATATCTTTATTCAAAACTCATACCTCACTTATCACAATATTATCTGAATTTAAATTTATTAAAATACGCGGAAAAATATGCGTTGCAAACCCCTCTTTATATTTTCCTATATTTATAAGTTTTTCATCATTAACAACATCACCTGGATATGTTCGTTCTCCTATTTCATACCATCTAACTCCCTTGTTTCTCATATAATTCATAGAAAACGCTTGAATAATATGTCCAACAGGTTTTGAAAATCGACTTCTATCATATGCCGCTACACTATACAATCCAGATTGTGGCGTAGCTGTGAATAATGCAGCCCCTACTAATTCTTTTGTTATCTTTTCTCTGATAAAAACAACAAAATCAAAACCAGAACTAGACGTATTATTTCTTATACTTTCTTCTTGAATATTCCAAGTTTTTTCACTTCGGGTTATTCGTCCACTCACGTTAAAATGAAGCCTTCTAAACTCTTTAAATGCCTCTGACAATTTATCCTTTTCTTTATCATCAATGACAGCAACTTCATACAAAGTCTCACCTTTACTTACGCTATATCTATTTGTCCTTCTTATTTTTGCATATATCTCTTCTTCAGATAAATTCAAATCAGCGAATGCAATCCACTTTACTTGTGAACAGGTCGCCCCATACTCCAAAAGCATTTTCCCCCATTGAGAAATACCATCATCTACCAATGTAATTTGCGAAACTATACAGGAATCAAAATCATCATTTTTACACCATTCCATCAACGCTTTTAATATATTCCTTATAACTTTTCTCTTAGCCTCATCTTTGTTTAAATCCGTAAAAATAGGTTCTATCAGAGGTCCCCCCAGGCTACCGAAATGAATCCGACCATTCTTTATATACAAGCAAACAGGCCAAATTCCAACAGGTCTTCCTCCTCGATATAAAATCATTGAAATATCTTTATAAGCATCGTAAACATCAGAAAAATACTCTGCCTGATATAATATAAACGAAGGTTTGTAAAAAATCGAAACATATTTATCTGATGGAATACTATTTAAACATGATAACCAAACCTCCTCACAATCGTTTAATCTTTTTGCCTCTATATTTTCAAAAAACTCTTGTGCTATTACATCTAAATTCTTCATATTTACGGTTATACTCCTTAAATGCTACTTTTTCCATAAACTTGGCATAACTATCTCTGCTTCAATATTATCAAATTCCATTTCAAGCTGTTTTAATAACTCTTCGTCAACATCACTATCAAAGAAGTTTATATCTTTTTTTAATTGTTCTAACGAGTCAACCCCAAAAACCAAATGAGAAATTGTTTTCTCTCTTTTCACATAAGCCATCGCTAACTCAACCCTACTGAGTCCTGTTTCTTTACAAACAATATCAATCTTTCTTATAATCGGTTTGGCATTTGCCAAAAATGTAGGAATATTATCTTCATCCATAATAATAAGACCTTGAATAAAAGCACTTCTTGTATCGATTTGACATCTATCGTTCCTGTCTAAAACGCCTGACTTTTTCATTCTATGATCAAATATACTATAAGGTGCCTGAATAATATCTACATATTTACTCTTAAAACAGGCATCTGCTTCCTCAGGTTCATATATAGATACACCTACATCACGTGCTAACCCTTCTTTCTTCACCTCGTATAAAGCCTCAAGAATACTATCATCAAACGCATATCTAGCACTATGAAGATAATAAGCATCAACATAATCTGTATGTAACTGTTTTAGCGAATTACATATATTATCTCTTATAACACTTTTATATAATTCAGTTTTGACGTCATCAAGAGTATTAGGTTTAAACTTTGTACTAATCCATAAGTTATCTCGAGCGATGGTATGTTTAGACAAAAATTGTCCCACTATCTCTTCAGCATCGCCATACGCCGTGGCTGTATCAATCGCTCTAACACCATTCTGAGTAGCATAATCCAAACATTTAATTGAATTCTCTGCAGGCGGTTTTTTCGTATTTAATATTCCATAATCCATACCAAATTGTACGGTTCCTAAGCAAAGTTCCATCTTGCACAGCACCTCTTATTTTGAATAATATAAAGCAACCTTTCTTATAGCATCAACTACATCCTGACAGTCTTTATCACTTAAAGCAGGATATAATGGAATACTCATCATACCACTATAAATTAATTCAGCATTCGGACAAATTCCTTTTTTATATCCCAATCTTTGATAATACGGGAACCAATATACAGGAATATAATGTACTTGACACTGAACATTTTCTTTACTCATTGCATTAAAAAATTCAGTTCTAGAACAATTTAAAACATTAGTATCAATTCTTATAACAAATAAATGATTGCAACTATCCGATTCTGGCAACTGTTTTTGAAGAATAATACCTGGTATGCTATCTAATTCTGATCTATAAAATGAACATATCTCCTGTCTTCTTTTCTTAAATGAGTCAAGTTTATTTAACTGATTAGAAAGAATAGCAGACTGAAAATCAGTTAAGCGATAATTATACCCCAAAAACTGCTGTTCGTAATACCAAGGCCCCTCATTCAAATCTGGATATTCAAATATTTCTTTATCGTGAACAATCCCATGTGTTCTAGCATCTTTCAATACTTTATTATATCGTGCATCATTAGTTAGAATTGCTCCACCTTCGCCACAGGTAATATTTTTTACAGGATGAAAACTAAAACATGTCATATCTGCAATACTACCTACTTTTCTATCTTTATAAACGGTGCCAATCGAATGAGCCGCATCCTCTATAAAAACAAGATTATGTCTATTGCAAATATCTCTTATCTCATCTAACTGAGCTGTTTGTCCTGTAAAATCAACAGCAATTACAGCCTTTGTTTTATCAGTTATTTTTTTTTCTATATCTTTAGGATCAATCGTATACGTATCTAAATTTACATCAGCAAAAACAGGTGTTCCGCCACAATACAGTATACAATTCGCACTTGCGGCAAAAGTTAAGGGTGTTGTAATAACCTCATCTCCAGGTCCTATTCCTGCCGCAATACAAGCAAGATGCAAAGCAGCTGTACCATTTGAGACAAGTGTTGCATATTTTGCGCCTGTATAGTCTTCTAAATCCTTTTCAGCTTGGGATACGGCTGGTCCACAAGTAATATAATCTGATAATAGAACACTTCCTGCAGCATCTAGATCACTTTGATCAATACTTTGATGACCATAGAATATCTTTTCATTTCTTACAGGTGTTCCACCAAAAATAGCAAGTTTATCCATACAACCCCTCTATCAATCATGATATATATCAGTCTTAAGTTTTTTCTTTAAATCCTCAACAGAAAGCCATTCATTATTGTTTCCAGAGCTATATTCAAAACCTTGTTCTACAAGCTTTCCACCTGGAAGAATTTTGCTGTTATCCCACCAGTCATAATGAGGATATACAATAAAATGCTTTTCATATTCATATGTATGTAATGAATCTTCTCTTGTTACCATTATTTCATGAAGCTTCTCTCCCTCACGAATACCTACCTCTGGCATATCACAACCAGGAAGCATTGCCTCAGCAAGATCTGTTATTTTAAAAGATGGAATCTTAGAAATAAAAGTCTCACCACCCTGAGCTTCTTCTAACGCTTTTATAACTAATTCTACACCCTGTTCCAAACTAATCCAAAATCTAGTCATCCTATAATCAGTAATTGGAAGTTCTTTTCCTCCATTTTCAATTATATTTCTAAAGAATGGAATAACTGATCCTCTACTACCTGCAACGTTACCATATCTGACTACAGAAAAAATAGTCCCGTTTGATCCCGAATACGCATTTGCTGCAGTAAACAGTTTGTCAGATACCAGCTTGGTTCCACCGTAAAGATTTATAGGATTAACTGCCTTATCCGTTGATAGCGCAACAACCTTTTTAACCCCAGTATCAAGACATGCATTTATTACATTTATAGCACCATTAACATTTGTTTTTATTGCTTCTATAGGATTATATTCACAAGCAGGAACCTGCTTTAATGCGGCTGCGTGTATAACATAATCAACTCCATTCATAGCACGGCGAAGTCTATCTTCATCCCTAACATCTCCAATAAAGAATCTAAGAATATCAGCATACTCCTTATACTCCCCACTCATTACAAACTGTTTATATTCATCTCTAGAATATATTATTATTTTCTTCGGATTATAATGTTTTAAGATATAATCAACGAAATGATGTCCAAAAGATCCAGTACCACCTGTAATTAAAATAACTTTATTATTTAACATATTTCTACCTCTTCTTTATTAATTCTTTCAATTTTTCATATCCCCATTCAACCGTATGAATATTTATAAATATCATCATGATAAATATCAGTAAAAAACACGATAAATAGATATATTTATTATGATAAAATACATAAAATATCAATGCTACTATAATAAGAATCACAAAATTAAATATTGTTTTTTTCGCATTATTTATAGAGATATAATACTTTTGTCCCCAATAAGTCATAAATATAAAATGCAATACTGAAGAAATCATTGAAGCAAATGCTATTCCATCCAATCCAAAAACTGGACTCAGCATTGCACATAAAATAACATTAATCAATGTAGTTGAAAAATAAATTGTTAAACTTATTTCATTCTTTTTTTCAATATTCATCCCGTATGCAGTAGTTTCAATTAAAATAACTGCAATTGGATAAATCAATAGTAATCCCAATAAATTCTGATTTTTTCTAAATGATTCTCCAATAAACAAATATAAAATTTTATGAACACTTAATATTCCAACCAATACTACAATCATTGAGATCATGACCAAATCATGAATATTTTTTATGGCAGAAGAATTAATCTTATAATTTTTATACATATATGGTGACCAAAAAGTTGTAAACCCCGTACTTAATATTTGAATAGCTGAACAAAACAACAGAGAAGCACCATATATTCCCAGTATATCTTCCCCTAAATTACTTTTTATTATTACTTGGGGCAAATATCCATTAAGATATATAATTGCAAAACCAGGCGCCGATAAAATAGAAAAGCGGTATATATCATAATTTTTTTTAAAATCAAATGATGCTCTTTTTATAATATTTTTTTTATTCACCAAAAAAAATACTAATGAGAAAACAAACATAAAAACAGCAATTAGATAAATGCATCTATTAAAATCATTTGTAAACATATGTATAAACAAAAATAATGTCTTTGATAAAACAGTAGAACTAATTGTAACTATAGAAAACCAAATCACTTTGCTCTTCATTCTAAAAAATATAGTTAAGTATCTTATAATATACTGAGCAATAACTACAAGCATAAAAGCTACAACATAAAAATAGCCATTACCTCCTATCATATTAATTAGTAATTGCGTATTCTGGATAATAAATAATATTGCAGTAACTAAAACAAAAAAAATCACAGAAGGTATAACACATATATAGGCGAGTTGTTTTTCATCTAGAGAGTCAGGCGTTTCATAAAAAAATCTTATATAAGCACAATCAAGACCAAAGCACACAAAACTCATCACAAGATTAGCTGCAGAAATAAAAAGATTAATTCGCCCAAAAAAAGCTTCTGATGTTGTTCTAGTCAAAAATATCATAGTTATGAATGAAACAGCTGCATTAACAATAGAAATAGCTGTATATATAGCAAAGTCACGCGAATCTTTATTATTCATATTTTTTTATCCTGGCAAATCTTTTTCTGTTAACTTTTATTTCTTTAATATAATCATGCATTTCTCTATGAGAATGAAAAATATCAGCTCTATATTTTGAAGGAGCTATTTTGCTATAATCAATAACTCCAGCTATAGACATTAATATGTTATATATAAATATTTTTATTACAGTTAAATGAGAATACTTAAACTTCCTTTTGAAATCAACTTTACTTCTATTTTTGTAAACATCTTCACACATATCTACAAATGTCATAAAGGAATCTGAAATCATAAAATTACTATAATATTCATCTATAGTTGTTCCGACAACATCATGATCTTCATTAACATTCAAAATACTTTTCTTAAAATCTTCGTAACAATTAATTATTTCCTGATCAAGATACAGTCTATATTCCATGCTTCTAGGAAACGGAATAGGTCTAATAACACAACATTTTTTCTTTGCATAATAAACATCAACAATTGAAGTACTACACCATGTATATATTGAATCACATACCCTAATCCACTGACGAATAGAATAATCCGATATGCAAATAAAATTTTTGTGTTTAACCGATAGTTTTTTAATTTTTTCACTTTCAACCTCATGCGGATGAGGACGATAAATAATATAATCATCAGTCTCATTTAATACACTATCAAACCATTTTAATACTATATTTTGAGATTTTTCGCATAATTCAGTATAATCATAAATATCATCACATATTTCAGACCATTGTTGCTTCTCTTCATTTGAAATACCAACGCACGAAAAACTAGAAATAAACAAATGCCATTTTTTATCTTTCGGAAGATTATACTTCTGAGCAATTTTATTTCTATCAAGAAATACTTTATCATATTTTTTATAATTTAAATCCATTGATATATGTCCTACCGTATAAATGTTTTTATCATTTATACCATTTTCTATCATTAATCGTTTGGGAATATCGCCCCAAGCAACATGATAGGCTAATCTTGCAGATTCAACAGGAATAAGTGCCCTACTTTCCTCTCCCTCAATAGTAAAAACCTGTTCATACTGCATATTTATTACTTTTCTAAACTGATAAAATGGATTGATAGCAAAATCAACAACAGTTTTGTTATTATAAAAAAATGGAACAATAAGAACTTCTGCTTTTTGAAATGATCTACGCGCAGATCTACGAAATTCTATAGCTACTTTGTATCCTTTTTTTTCTAACATCATAGCTATTAGAACTGCATTCTCTAGTTCTCGATTTCTATGCTCATACAGAATAATAAAATCATACTTAAACATATGAATCCCCTATTAACCTAAAGATAAAAACTAGATTTCAACCTCATACTTCTTCATTATCTCAATTCCTTTTTCATAAGAACTGAAATCAATAATATCATCAGTATCCATCATGATATCAAATGCATCCTCAAGGCATGCAATAAGTCCCATATGACCTACTGAATCCCATTCAGGGATTCCCTGATACTCAAGTCCTTCTTTAACAATATCTGCATCTATTTCAAGTCCTTCAACAAAAGCATTAATGTATTTTTCTTTATTTGTCATGATTATCCTCCTAAATTCCAAGCATGAGCTCGAAACAATTTTTCTTATTCTTTAATGTACGACAACAATTATAATGACAGTGTAGATCCAGCTATCTCTAGTCTCTCAGCCATCATCTTAAGTCTTGCCTGATCTTCTTTTGCCATTCTGTCATAGTACTCACATTTATTTTTAAGATATAGAGTTTCAAACTCCATAGCTTTAAGTATTCCATCTTTTAACTTCTTTTCATCATCTGTTCCATGGAATACAACTTTTCTAGTTTCAAATCTGTCATTTGTTGGATACATATTCTTGATAAAAGGAATCGCATCAAATGATATACCACCACCGAAGTTTACCATGTAACCAGCTTCTTTTGCTCTCTTAGCTATGTCCTGAGTAACGCCGAACATCTGGTCACTATTTATCTCTGCTCTTGTAAGTCCCATTGATGCTGAAAGATCAACACGACCTATAGATACTGTAGAGAGGAAGTCCTTTCCCTCTTCAAATATATCGTCAAGGTTCTCATGACATGTCTTTGTCTCAGCATTTATGATCCACTCGATATCTTTCCAGTTATCTCCGTAGACCTTCTTAGCTGCATTCTTGAACTTGCTCATAGCAAAAGGAGACTCAATCATTGGAGCCATAATTCCTGATGCACCAAGAAGCTTGCACTGATCTATATCACGAACAGCCTCACATCCACCAATCTTAATATATAGCTTCATGTCAGCTCTAAAGATAATCTCATTAAGCATTACAAGTTCATCAGTTCTGCTTCCTTCTGCTTCAAATTCCGCCTTAATTGCTATTATGTCATGTTCATCCTTTAAATATCTTAGGATATCTAACATCTTTTTTTCTGTATTATTCATTTAGTTCCCCTTTTAGCGTATTATATATGTTTAACGAAAACATGTTCTATAGAATAAGGTTTATAACCATTCATTATAAGCGCCTTAAACTGTCCAACATTATTGGATGAAACAGTGGTAACAACTCTCTTTCCACCCAAGGCCTTCGTTATTTCCTGTTCTTTCTGAATAATTCCAATTCCAGATTTTCTGTATTTTTGATAACCACCACCTAGAATTGAACTGTAAGTTATCTGGTCCTTCGTGTCGAGAACAACAAAGCCAGTACTATCATCTCTGTACCGTATAGCGTAGAACCTTGCCCCTTTATTGCGCAAGTCCTTCGACCAATTAATATATCTGTTAGCTGCCTTTTCTTTACCAAAGTGTGGGTCATTCGATATTCTATCACTATCAAACATTCCGTCTTTAATCTCAGTAATAAGCTGCTCAAAATCTTCATCGTTCATTTCACGATAGGTTGTTTCATCATATAATCTTTGTATGATTCGATTTCTTTCAACTTCCTTTAAATCATGTTCTACATGAATTAAATCTTCAATATAGAGAAACCCAAGTTCTTGAACAATACTGTTAAATTCGGATAGATCAGATGGAACTTTAATAACAATATAATCCCCATCAATGTTTTCTATCTGTTGTTTTACTTCATCTATATTGTCACCCGTTTCTATGCTTAATTCATAAGCATTAACTCCAAGATTCTTCTTCTCCCAAACGGCGTTTACTATTCTCATTACCTTTTATTTCCTTAATTACATATTGTGGAGAATTATTGATACATATATAGATTCTTCCAACATACTCTCCTATCAGTCCAAGCATTATCATTATTATTCCACCAATAATCAGAATAATTGAAATAGTCGAACTCCAACCAGCCTCCATATTTGGTGAAATAAAAAGCTTTCGAATAATAGTGATCAAAGCATATATAAAACCAACAAATGCGAAGAAAAATCCAGCATACGAACCCAGTCTAAGAGGTTTTATAGAAAATGCAGTGAAACCATTAAGCCAGAGATTAATAAGTCCACGAAACGAATAGCCTGATCTTCCTTCCATTCTGTCACGATGTTCAACAAAGACAAAGCCTATATTTCTAGTTGCCCTAAATACAAGACCTCCCATATATGGATAAGGATTTCCATATTTGATTACTTCTTGTATTATGAATCTTCTGGCTACGAAATAACTACTGCCTTGGTTATTATCCTTTGCTTTAACATCAAACATATAATCTGACATAGCTTTTGCAAATCTTGATCCAAGCTTTCTTATTATATTTTGATGAACCTCACCATACGATGCATAGACAACATCATATCCCTTTTCCAATTCATCTATCAAACTATAGACTTCACAGGCAGGAGTCTGTCCATCATCATCAAGCGATACCACATAATCACCTGAGCAATAATGATATCCCGCAAGAAGCGCTGAATGTTGTCCAAAATTTTTAGCAAAATTTATACCTATAATATTATCATTTTCCTTTGATAATTTTGCTATAACATCCCATACACCATCTGGCGAACAGTCATTTACAAGTACAATCTCGAAATCAAAACCCTTTCGAGTTTTTACAGTATCCTGTATTTCTTTTACTACCGTCTCTATAGTATTCTGAGATCTATAACATGGTATAACAAATGATATTAATTTATTAGATTGGTTTTCCATAACTTGTCTCCAATGGTTCAACAATCATTTCTTCAAAGAAAGTATCTCTATCAATAAATGGAGATTGATCTTCTATAGGTCTAAATCCAACCTTTCTTTTTCCATACATAACTAGTGCATTATGAAGATCGAACTGTTCAGGATCGGTCATAATTTCAAGCACATATGGTGAATCTGAACTAAACATATCAACTATAGCTTTATCCAAAGAATTAAGCTTATCTACTTTAGAATAGCGAATACCAAACGCATCGGATATCTTTCCAAAATCAGGAAAATCAAGACCATTTGTCTCATCAGTACCAATCGATTTTCCTCTAAAATGTGCTTTTTGTCCGTGACGAACACCTGAATACCCATTATTATTTATAATTACTAACTTTATATTATAATTATTTCTAACAATAGTTTGAAGTTCCTGAAGATTCATCATAAAAGAACCATCGCCTTCAAATGCTATCACAGGCTTTTCAGTAGCTGAAGCAACTCCACACGCTCCTGGAACAGAGAATCCCATCTCTCCCTGAGCAAAAGAATGAACTAAACCGTCCCCTTCTTTAAATATGGTACATGCCGTTGCTGCTGCACCTGTAAATCCAGCATCAGATACAACAACTGATCCTAATGGCATGCTTTCAGTCACTCGTCTCATTGCAAACTTAGCATCAAGCAATTCATTTGCTGTATAAGGATTGCTATAGTCATCAAAGAGAGATTTCCAATAATTACACTTATCAATCCAAGCTTGTTCAGTATGATATATAGAACTATCATTTACGGATTCTAAGTTTTGGTTTATATCATCAAGAAATACTTTTGCATCAGATATGATCAGTTTATCAATCTTTACTCCTGCCTTCTTATGTTCTAGCTCGTCAATATCAACCACATATATTTTAGCTTCTCTTGCAAAGGTATCTGAATTACTTCCTATAGTATCCTTGCACAGTCTTGAGCCAATTGATATCAAGAGATCACTATTTTGCACAGCAAAATTCGCATATCTTTGTCCACCAGCAGCTCCATTTAAAACACCCATATTATATGGAGCATCATATGGCATCATATCGTAGGTTCTTCTAGAGAAGGTAACCGGAATATGAGTCAACTCAACAAACTTTTTCATCTCATCTATAGCGCCAGCACTTCTTACGCCATATCCGATATGAAGAATAGGTCTCTTGGCCTCTTTTATCGCCTTAAGAACTTCCTCTATATCATTACCAGATACAGCAGAAAATGTTTCAGTATTATCTGGCACAAATCTTTCCAGTTTTTCCTCATCCACCATTGCATTTTGCACATTCAATGGTACATCAACCCATACTGGTCCTTTTCGTCCTTCTCGCGCCATATAGATAGCTTTATCAATATGATAAGCAATCTCTTCAGCACTTGGTACAGTAACTGCATATTTAGTAATAGGTGAAACAATCCTCTCAGTATCAGCTTCCTGTATACCCACCTGTCGTAAAGGAAGTCCTGATGCTTTTATAGTATTCTCATAATTCTGCTGACCTGATATTACTATCATAGGAATGCTATCTTGCCACGCATGAAGAACCCCTGTTAATGTATTAGTCCCAGCGCAGCCAGTAGTAACGAGGCACGCACCAAAATTATTTGTATATTCCGAGTAAGAAAGTGCAGCCATAGCACACGCCTGCTCATGGTGCATAGCGACCGGGGTTATATCTTCACTTCTTCGAAGAGCATCACATAAATAGACACATTGTCCACCTGCCACATAAAAAAGCTGTTTCACTCCCTCTTCAGCTATACGTTTTATTATATAATCAGCTACTCTAATCATTTTATTGCCCCATGTTTACTTCTAGTTTTTAGGAATTGCCCATAGTATGGTATGAAAACCACATCTAAGATAAAAATCATAATCACATCCCAAGCTATTAATATACTTTGGAATATCAATAACATCATTCTTTCTGTGATATACACAGATAGCTAGAAACGGTGTATGCTCCTTTATTATATTTTCTGCACCTCTAAGTGCATCCATTTCAGATCCCTCAATATCCATCTTGATATATAATCGACCTTTAATATCAAGACCCAGATCATCCATTCTTCGAATCTCTAGTTTTAATCCTTCAAACCCTTCATCCACATCAATAAAGCGTCCTGCATCCTTTTGTTTGTTATCTGGAAGTTCAAATCCTAAGGTCGCATTTTTGTTTCCGACACCATATTCCAAAACATCTAGTTTAAAACACGCCTTATTAAAATCAGGATTATTTCTTATTATCTCTGCATTTTCCTGATCAGGTTCGTATGCATAATAGATAACCTTTTCTTCTGGAATATCATTACAAATCTGTAATATGTTATCTCCAATATATGCTCCACAATCAAATATCGTAGCAAATTCTTCATTTGTTCCATTAAAATCATATGTATCCCAGTAAGTTTCAGCAAAATAATACATATCTTTTATCTCTGGATAACTTACTAATTCAAATGAATCTTTTTCAGAATCATAAGTTTTGGAAGATCTAAGTTTATCAAAAATCCTTAAAGATTCCTCATCTTTAAAATATCCTCTAATTTCATCATATATACTATCAGTTACAGGAATACGTGTTTCTGAAGCAAAATCGTCATTCATTACACATGGTCTAAGACAAGTATATGGATTAGGTAAAATCAATTTGTTGTAATCAAATCCACATACATTTCCATAGTAATCAATTATTCCAAGTGACTGAAATGCATTTATTGCAAGTATTGCACATACATCATCACGTTCTAAAATATCCTTATATTCAGAAAGATTTTTAACTTCTACATCTCGATATGATGTTTTCTTTCTAGTTGTCTCATCCAGATTATCAGCAACTCCTAAAAGTTCAAGTCCACTTTCTAGAAGCTGTGGAGTCATTCTATCTGCGACTACTCCTGCACCAATTAACACATATCCTTTGTAAGCATCTAAAACATTTGACATTTTTACCATAACCTCTCACTAAAATAATTATCTAAGTCCGCCATCAGCTCTAATAACCTGAGCTGTAATAAATGAAGCCATATCTGAAGAGAGAAAAGCAACTGTATCAGCTATCTCTCTTGGTTCACCCTTCCTCTTCATTATATTCATAGAAAGAGCGATTTTTTCATCTTCTTCATTCATGCTGTTACCCATATCGGTAGCTGTAAGTCCAGGAGCCACAGCATTGACTCTTATATTATACGGACCATATTCAACAGCAAGTCTCTTAACTTCACCTATTATAGCCGCCTTACTAGCCGAATACTCAATATTTGCGCCACCATCATAGGCCGCTGAAGAAGAAACAAAAACAATGCTTCCACTCTTACTACGCATCATACTTCGAGCGAGTAACTGTGTTAGAAGCATTGGTCCAAAAAGATTCACTTCAAATGCGCTCTTTATTGTATCCATCTTGGTCATAGCAAAAGAATTAAGAGGATTACTCATACCAGCGTTATTTACAAGTATGTCGATATTCTTCTTATTTCCTTCACTATCCTTATATCCCAGGATACTTTTAGCACCTTCACGTATTTCATCCTCATTTGACAGATCCATGTATACAGGAATAATAGTCACCTTATACTCTGTCATAAGACCTTCAATAAAAGAAGTGAATTCATTATTCTCTTTTCTTACTACCGCGAATACATCCGCGCCATTCTTTGCAAAGTTTTCCAGAATTGCCTTTCCAATTCCCCTGTTGCAGCCTGTTACGACTGCAGTCTTACCTTCTAATATCATATTGTAACCCTGTCGTTTTTATTTCTAGTAAAATTTTATATCATAGACTATCTGGTATAAATATATACCACCCTGGACATCTGTTCTATCATCCTGTAGCCATCCCAGGTAAACTCAAGCCCCATAGTATCTCCGATATCAACAACTCGGTCTACACCACGAACACCTTTATCCATGACAAAATCTACCATATCATTTTTGTCTATGCCAAGAACCGCGACCGTCTGGCAGTTCTTGCCCATAATAGATATTATATCATTTATTGAGCTTGCTGTGAACTCGAAGAAGTAACCTCCGCCCATCTTGTAATCCATCACATCATCACTTAGTTCATCCAAGGATATGATATAAAGCTTATTGCTTTTCTTCTCTAGATGCACACCATCTTTCTTCATCGAAAGCTCAGTAAACATGGACAGTTTATCAATAGCCTGAATAGGCTGCATTTCATAACCTGAATCAACTTCTTTAGCAAGAGCATTCCAAAACGAATCCCTTACCTCTTTTGTTCTACTAGCTTTATCTTCAAGCCATATTACAATTCTAGGTGAACTACATGCATTCTGATCAGAATAATATGTATCCGTATAGAACTTCTTGGCAAGCTCTGTCATTTTATCGTCCGAAATATTACCATCCTCAGTAATATAGTCCAAGTATTCTTCAGGTCTTATTACCGCTATGGAATGTCTATCAGCAAAACACATTTCAATAGCTCTTGGTGGTATCGGATAACGTCTTATCTGTTCTATAGTCCTGTCACCGCCCCAGATAATACGCACATCACATATGGATGAAAGATACCCAGTTATCTCGTCAGAGTGTTCGTATCTCATTATACAGATATATTGTTTCATCTGTGTGAACTCATCCTGTGAAAACACCCTGTTTATTGCCGAGCAGATTATGTCAACCTCTTCAAAGGTCTTTTGTGAAACTCGTATTACCGTTATATTTCCTGCAAGCAGCGATGATGTCATAGAAACAGCAAAGTTAACTGGAACATTAGATGGAGCAATATGAAATGCCACTCCTCTTCCAATTCTATGAATATCATCTCTTTCCGTATCTTTTCTAGCCTGTTCAACTGAGGCCTTTCTAATCCAATACGCATACGACATTACGTCTGTATGATTTCTTATTCCAGGAACAGAAAGGAGTTCCTTAGAAAGTGCCGAAAGAAATCCTACCACCAAATCAGAGAATATAGGAAGTGCAGGTGTCCTTGGTGCATTTTCTAAAGTCTCAGCATCACCAACAAGATATTTAATTTTATCTAACACCTCTTTATTCATATAAACTCTCTAATACTTCATCTTATCAGCATATGTATCGCTGCAGCCTCTTAGCTCAGCACTTTTTAGTCTTCCAAGTATCTGAATATACTTTCCTTTTCTACCACATGGACAATCATCCTCGCCTAGGATTAAGCCTTCATCTTCAGTAAGCAGCGAATGTCCAGGATATGAATGAGGGAGAACTGATACAGTCTGTATTATTCCCTTTTCTCCAATCCCTTTTAGTGAGAAGTCATTTGCATCTCTAATAAATACATCTGAATAATTACTAGCATGCAGGTGACCACACTCACATTCAGCATATATACAACCTGTCTGCTCAACCATTGCATAATGATCCAGGAAATGTTTGATACCAAATGTATCAGTTATTCTCTTCTTGAATTCATCCTGGGATATGCTGTCAGAAACCAGTTTCTTCCAGCCTCCACCAGTCATAAGAAAAGCTTCAGAAAGGTCATAAGGCTCTAAGGCTTCTGAACCATATAACGCCTGATAAAAATGCTGCCACACAATAAATGTAAATCCAAAGATAATAAATCTCTGTCCACTATACTTATCTAGAAAAGCTTTTACAGCTTCAACATTAAGACTCATATCATCATTCAGCGCATATACAATATCACGCGCAACAATCTGAAGACCCATGATAGCCGCTCCACGAGCAGTAAACTGCTGTCGGTTACGTACAGTCTCCTTGGAGTCTATAACAAGCATAGGAAGTTGCTTCTTTCCCCAGTAGTCGCTAAGGATCTTAACAAGCACCTTTTGCTGTATCAAAGCAGTCTCTTTATCGACAAATATCTTAGACACTCTCTGCCCAGTAGTTCCAGATGAAGTCATAGTCTTAAATACTTCTTCTCTTGGAATACTCAGTAAGTCAACATCCTTAAAAGCACGCACCGGGAAAAATGGAATATCCGCAGGAGTCTTTACTAAGGACTCATCATATCCGATTGCCTTAAGATACCTTGCATATTCAGGACAACTCTCCTGATGTCTTCTAGTTAGTTCAATCAGTTCAGAGGTAAGCTTCTCAGCCTTTTCTTCTTTATTCAGTTCATATGGTTCTAATTCATAAAAATCTTCAATCATAATTACTAAATTATAAACTTAAAAGTTTAACTACTTCGAAATCTCCTCTTTAATTCTTTCTGCTATTTTTTCAGTCGATAGACCAGCCTCATCTAATACAAAGTCCTGATTTCCTGCTGGATAGAAAGAATCATTGAATCCTATAAACACCTGACGAGGAGCACTTTCCTTTGTAGCCTTATACTCTGCAACAGCACTGCCCATGCCACCAAGTACATTATGCTCTTCTACCGTAATAACCAGATCTGAATCAGCAAATATCTTATCAAGTCCCTCTTTATCAAGAGGCTTTATTGTGTGCATATTATACACTGAAAAACTTACATCATTTTGCTGCTCGTTTAATTCATCTTCTATCTTTTTAACAGCGTCCAAGATTCTCGAAACCATAAGACCTGTAGCGATAATACTAACCTTTTTTGCCGACCCCTTTGATTCGTTCATTTCTGAAGAAACTAAAGGTACCAGCTTTCCAGGAATAAAATCATAATCCTCACGATAAACGATAGGACAATTAAGTCCGCCACTAAGACGAATATACATAGGACCTTCAGTCTTTGCCGCATATTCTATAATCTTTATAGCCTCTAGACTATCTGCTGGAGAAAAAACCTGCATATTAGGAAGAACCCTTGTAAATGCTATATCCTCAGTCGCCCAGTGTGAAACGCCTGACTTTGCAGCCACTACACCAGCTGCGGATCCAATAAGCTTAACATTACATCCCAAATATGAAAGATGCTGTCTTACAAACTCTAAAGACCTAACAGCAATAAATGATGCATAAGTTGTAGCAAATACATTGTATCCACTCATAGCAAGGCCGGCTGATATACCAATCATGTTCTGCTCTGCTATACCCACATTTAGGAACTTCTCTGGAAACTTTTGAATAAACCTATCCATTCCAGAAAGCAGTGATAGATCAGCAGTAACAAGCTTCAGATTATCAGCAGTTTCTCCAATCTCAGGAAATGCTATTCCAAATACCGCTCCACGCTGACCAAGCATAGACCATTTTCTTATATTAGCGGAGGTTACGTTCATTCTGCCACCTCCTCTCCAAGGATCTCAGCCCTTGCAATAATATATTCTTTTTCAGAAAGTCTATGATGATGCCACTCAGGACGACCTTCCATAAAGGAAACTCCCATACCCTTTATAGTATCAACTATAACTACTTGAGGTTTTCCTACGGCTGTATCACTCAGCTTCCATGATGACTCACAATCACTTATAGATTCATCCGTTATATATCTTTCATCAAACGCCCTAAGTACATCTCCTACTTCTCGACCATTACAATCAGAGACATACCACCCAAAGCTTCTCATCTTATCGGAAAGATTACCGAGAGCCATCACTTCTTCAGTATTACCATCATAGGAAAGATGATTCCTATCGATAATAGCTATAAGATTATCCAGCTTATAATGAGCCGCAGACATGAATGCCTCCCATATGGAGCCCTCATTTAACTCGGCATCACCCATCAAAACATAAAACTTACGTCTAACTTTCCAGTCAAGATTACTTTCTTCCTTCTCTTTCTCTGCTAAAGCCATACCTATAGACACAGGAAGTGCCATCCCTAGACTACCACCAGAATACTCGAGACCAATCTCAGGTCTATATGGATATCCTGCGAGACGTCCACCATTCTTTTGGAACTCAAGACATTCTTCCTTTGATATCATTCCTGCCTCAGCAAGAGCAGGAATATGTGCCAACACGCAATGATTCTTGCTAGGAATAAAGATATCTCTATCTTTCGATAAGGCATCCTTATCGTTCTCAGATTTATGTAAACTAAGAATCTCACCATAGAGTACTGCGAGGATTTCCATACAGGAGAAACTTCCACCAAGATGTGAGCCCCCATTTCCTGTGGAAAGTGCCATATCAAGACCAAGGAGTCTCATTCTCTTGGTCATCTCAGTAAGTCTATTAATATTGTCAGAAGATAAATTATACATACTCTTCCTTATATCCCCTATACACTAACTATATTAACCGTCCACCATCAGCATTTATAATACTTCCTGTTATGAAAGACGAAGCATCTGTTGAAAGGAAATATACAACATCAGCTATCTCCTCAGGAGAACCCTTACGCTTCATACTGATAGCATCCAGTATCTTCTGCTGTTCAATATCATTTTTAAAGTCGCCCATATCGGTTTCAATAAGCCCTGGTGCAACAGCATTAACCCTTATTTTATAAGGAGCAAGTTCCTTAGATATGCATCTGGTAGACCACATAAATGCAGCCTTACTTGATCCATATGCAAGATATCCTTCTCTTGCTTCTATGCCTCCTACAGAACCAATATTTACTATGGCTCGAGATTTAAATACTGCCTCAGAATCAGTCTCAACCGACTCCTTTAATTCCTTGTTAAACTCACGGATCATTAACTTAGATATCTTCTGAATAAGTGATATCTGTCCTATAAAATTCACTTCCATAACATCACGCAAAGTATCAAGTGATGTCATCTGCATAAGTCCTCCACTTGGAACACCTGCATTGTTAACAAGAATATCTATCCCCTGCTTATTTCCATCATCATCCTTCGTAGATGAGATAACCTTCACAGCAGCCTTAATTGACTCTTCGCTACGGAGGTCCATTTCTATAGGAATTATCCAGCATTCACTACCTTTACAGATGCCTTCCATATCCTTAGCAAAGGAATCATCCATATGACTTGTAGCTGCCCATACATTAATTCCGCTATCTATAAACTTTTTAACTATAGCCCGGCCAATACCTCGTCGAGCCCCTGTAACTATTGCATTCATATATGAATCCTTTAAATATCTTCCCATTGGTTTTAGAAAGAAAAATCATTACACATTATGGTGTCAATCCGTAGAACTTCTTAAGTGTTCCGATAATATAACTCTGCGTACTTTCATCAAGATCAAAGTAGAGTGGAAGTCTCACAAGCCTCTCACTCTCTTTTGTTGTATACTTATCCTCACCTCTAAACTCTCCAAACATCTTTCCAGCTGGAGCCTGATGAAGTGGTATATAATGGAATACAGCCAGAATATCATTATCCTTCATGTAGTTAATTAGTCTTGTTCGCTCATCAAGATTTCTGGTCTTAACATAGAATATATGAGCATTATGCTTACATTCTTCAGGTATAATCGGAAGTTCAATAATTCCCATATCCATAAGAGGCTTTAATTCCTCGTAATATCTATTCCATATAGCCATTCTCTTATCATATATCTCATCTGCTATCTCAAGCTGTGCCCAAAGGTATGCGGCAAGGATATCACTTGGAAGATAAGATGAACCCATATCCATCCATGTATACTTATCTATCTCTCCACGATAGAACTTACTTCGATTAGTACCCTTCTCACGAAGAATCTCAGCTCTTTCAAAAAGATCTTTATGATTAAGAAGAATAGCTCCACCTTCGCCCATTGAATAGTTCTTGGTCTCGTGGAAACTGAAGCATCCAATATCTCCTATAGAACCAAGAGCACGCCCCTTATATTCAGACATGACACCCTGAGCAGCATCTTCTATCACTGGAATATTGTGTCGACGAGCTATATCCAGTATTGTATCCATTTCACAGGCAACACCTGCATAATGAACAGGAACTATGGCCTTAGTCTTATCAGTGATTGCAGCTTCTATCAATGTTTCGTCCATATTCATGGTATCAGGACGAATATCAACATATATAATCTTCGCTCCTCTAAGGACAAATGCATTCGCAGTTGAAACAAAAGTAAAGGACGGCATGATCACTTCATCCCCCGGCTTAATCCCCAAAAGAAGTGCTGCCATCTCTAAACTATGCGAACAGGACGTAGTAAGCATAACCTTTGGAGAACCTGTTCGAACCTCAAACCAACGATCACAGAACTTGGTATACTTACCATCTCCACAGATTTTCTTATTATTTACAGCATCCTGCATATATTCAAAAACTTTCTCCGTAAACGGAGCAACGTTATAACTTATCATATATACCTTCCCTCAGTGCCCAATAAGTCACTTTACATAATCCAAAATATTATATCATAAATATGACAATAATAATACTTTTTTTTCTTACTCACACCTCTTCCATTTCATCGTTTTTGTTCGACTTTATGCGTCTTCCATGATAAAATGAAAGTTAGCACTTTATTTACACAACGTGGAGGATGATGATGAGTAATACTGAATCAAAAAAGAAAAAAGAGACTGAAAAGAAAAGAACTGAATTAAAGATAAATAAGCTATATATTATATCTTTCCTATTATCAGTTTTTGTTGCAATCCTCAGTTTCATTGTCTGTGGATTCGCCCCTTTCGGCGACAAGGATATATTAACTGCCAACGGAAACGCTGGTTATATAACTAACTATCTAAAACTATACGACTTTGTTCATAATAACCTTAACAGTTCAGAGATAGGTGAACTATATTCTTTTTATATGACAGATCCAACTAATATCATAACTTTGATATTTCCTAGAGCTGCCATCGTTGGAGTACTAAGCGTACTATATGTGATAAAGCTCGGATTTGCCTCACTTCTTACCACTCTATATTTTGATAAGAAACAATCAGCTAATAAAAAGAGTAATCTTGTTACTCTTCTTCTTTCTGTAGCAT
This sequence comes from Lachnospiraceae bacterium AC2031, assembly GCA_000687975.1. Lineage (GTDB taxonomy): Bacteria > Bacillota > Clostridia > Lachnospirales > Lachnospiraceae > Eubacterium_Q. Next base: position 619,391 of record JIAB01000001.1, read on the forward strand.
ACTCCCTCTCAGGATTTATGCTTACTTATGGTACCAGCATATCATACTTATCAGTAATTGTTCTTCTTCCACTAATCGTACTCTTCTTCGAGGATATGATATACGAAAGAAAATGGCTTCGATTCTATATTGTTCTTTCAATATCATTTATTTTAAATGTATATACAACATTTATCGTTACACTTTTTCTTTGCTTATATCTATTAGTAATTAACTATAAAAACAAGAAGCATATCTTTGACGCAGTTGTGTTCACATTTGGATCCATACTTCTATCCATAATGTCAACCCTCTTTGTTATCATGCCTGTTATAAATACTAATCTTTCTTTCTTCCAGAAGGAAGCACCTTATAATTCAACTATAAATGGCTTCTTTGATTATTTCAAAAGATATCTGTTTTTATCAGAACCATCTTCAATAACTGATACTGACTATGGAATAGATCTATACCTAGGATTACTTGGAATCCTTTTGGTAATCATCTACTTTGTTAATCCAAGCTTTAATGTTTTCAAAAAGATTCGTGTTTTCCTACTAATCGCAATTCTTTCAGCAGGAACCTTCATGACTGGTCCAAATTCTATACTGGACTTCTTTGCAAACAAAGAGAGAAACTCATGTCACTTTGCTTTCTGTCTTATATTCCTTATCCTTATTCTGTCATATGAAGTATTGGATAATATTGAAAATATAAAACTACTATCTGTAATTCTTTCTGGAGTTCTTCTAGAGGGACTTATTATTGCATCACTCATTTTCTCGCATACGTATTATCATTCAAATCCTTTCATCTATTCAATTGAGATAGCTCTTCTCTATACCCTGATTCTAGTCGTTATGGTATTAAAGATAAAAGGATATAAGGCACATCATGCAGGCTTACTGATCATCGGTATACTGGAAATCATTCTTACATTCTTTACAGGATGCTTAAGTCTTTCAAAAACAGAATCAACATACACGAACAGCTATAGCTTCAATAAATATGCTGTAGAGATGAATTATAAAGATTCTACCATCCTAGACTACAACCAATGGGATGACTACTTTAATCCAGTATTGAATGTAATAAATGGATATGAATATGTAATGATTGCATCTGGAAAAGATATTCCTGATGCATGTTTAGAGTTCGATCAAACTATTGGACGAATAGATATTTATAAGAATCCAAATGCAAAAAATGAACCTATCTTTGTTTCAAATGATATATTGAACTGGACATACAGTAAGACCAGTACTTATCCTTCAATGAATAGTTTAGCAAGTATTGTAGCATCTAAAGATATCAAAATATTTAATAAAATATATGGTATCACTTCGACACTAGCTGACAACTATACAGACGAAGTTGGAAATAAATTAAACGATATTGAATACGCTAAGATTCAATACGATGTAAGTGAGGAAGGTTATATATACACCAATTATATAAGACCTTCATATCTTGGAGCCTATTCAAGCGAATCTCCAATTATCAAGGATTATATTATTCCATACTACCATTCCCAGTACTGTTACTTTGATAATAAAACCTACTATACGTTTGATAACGATGCTTATTTAGATTTCTGTAACAATATAAAATATATCGAAAATGGTGCCCAAATTCCAGAAAAAGGTTATATCATCGTTCCAGGAAACGACAAACCTTTATATGACGTAAAAATCGATGGAAAAACTATCACTCCAATACATATTGATAGTTCTCTTTTTGTTGTTCCAGTTGATTCAAACAACAGTATTGAATTAGTTGAAGGATCAACTCATACAAGCATGTTGTTCTATTTTATATCTATCATTACTTTCATTGCTGTATTATTGATCAATAAATTTAAACTTTGTTTCAAACTTATTAAATCTATATATAACAAAGCTGAAAACATCTGTAGAAATAACTATGTTTATATTATATCTACAATCGTTCCTCTCATGGTGGTTATTTTGTCATCTTACTTTTGGTCCTGTACTCCTTTTGGAAAAACCTCAGCTATGGCATCTGATGGATATGTTCAGACTTATCCAGCTATTGCTGAAATGATCAAAGGACTAAATCTAAAAAGCTTACTCCCATCCACAATCGGATTTGGAACTCTAATTTATAGTTCAGGTTCAGATCCAATTACTGGATTTATTTCAACATTGATTCAATTATTCTATAGATTATTTATATGGACAAATGATGGCAATCTTTATACAACGATATGGGCAACCATATACTTTGTATATTCAGGCCCTGCTATCGTATTCTACTTCACACATAGATATTCAGGCAAAAGAATTGACAAGCGAAATCCACTGTTAATTCTAATCGCGTTACTCTATTCACTATGCTCATATTCAATAGGTTACTTTATCTTTAACAACTTTATATATGGGCTATATACTCCGATAATAATATATGCGCTTGAACGACTAATCTATAAGAAAAAACCATTTATATATATATTAGCGCTCTCTTTCATAATGATGCGAGGTTATTATTCAGCATTTCTTTTATGCGAATTTGTAGCTTTGTTCTTTATTACATTTGATTTTAAGAACGCAAAAGATTTTATAACAAAAACACTACATTTTATTTTATCCAGTTTACTGGCAGCAGGACTAGCGGCATTTAATTTATTACCATCATTTATTTCAACTTTATATTCTCCATATCGTTCAAATGATTCTTTATCTTCTAACGATATGAGTAACGGAATCAATATTTTTAGTACTATATTTAAAACTATAAATCAATATCAGGCTGGTGCAAACAGTGTCGTTACATCTTCAGATGACGGACTCGTAAATATTTACGCTGGTCTTCTTCCTTTACTATTTATAGCATTATTCTTAGTAAAAAATGACATTAAGTTATCTATAAGAATCAGAAAAGCCCTTATATGTTTTATATATATATGGGCCTTTGGCGATTCAATATTTAACTTTATTTTCCATGGTTTCCACCATCAATCTAATGTACCGAATCGTTTTGCTATCTTCTTTGTATTTCTTCTGATTACAATGTTCACAGATTGCATAATAGATATAAAGAATATCTCATACAAAAAGATTTTAATCTCATTATCTACAGTATCTATACTCCTTACTGTAATATGGATTATATATCCACTTAAAAATATGAGAAGTCTAATACTCTCTCTTGTTTTTATTGTCATTTATATAACTACAACCGCAGTATGTTACTTCAAAAACATAAGTAAATGGACTTTTTACAAACTTCTTATATATTCATCAACCATTGAGATACTGATCAGTGCAATGATAACCTTTAGTGTTTCTATAGGTCATGTAAATACTACTCTTGAAAACAACTTAAAATCTATTGGTGTACTTAATACACAAACCAAAACTGATGATATATATATATCAGAGTACTTAACAAGTTCAACTGATAATTTTAATATGGGAAAGATTAATGGTCTTAACACGTTTACAGGTTTTAATTCTGGACTTAGTACTCAGGCATCAGATCTTGCAAACTTCTGGGGATTAAGTGTTTCAAATAACACAATAAATTATATAACTGGTAATCCTCTAGCAGATATGATGATGCATCTTAAATACCAATATATCGATACTGATAATGACGAATATGGAAAATCTTCGCCTTACACTTTAGTTAATACTCATAACAACATAGAACAATATGAAAATCCATACTTCTTACCTCTTGGTTATGTTACAAACCCAGAACTAAAACAATGGTCCGAGTCAGATCTTGAAGAATATTCATCTTTTATGGATTATCAAAATGAATTTTCCAGGATAATATGCGGAAAAGACCTTTACACAGAAATACTTCCTCCAGAAGATGATTCCGACGCATATATTAATTCAAGTTTAGGTACACAATCATTATATGGCAGACATGACTTAAATGTTGAATTAAAACTACAGGATGAAATCAATGGAAAAATCTATGTTTTTTATAATAGACGTATTATATATATAGGAGATACAGAAAAAGCAGAAAATAATACATTCTACTTCACCCTTCACTCCTTTGTTGAGGATGATGCAGATAATGATGTCGAACTCATCTTTGGTGTTCTAAACGAAGACGTTCTAGCAGAGATCCATAACATTCTTTCTGAAAGTACTGTCTCATATTATGAAAAAACAAGAAATAGTGTTTCTGGAGAAATAGAAGTTAAAAATGACGGAATACTATATCTCGCCATCCCAGCATTTGATACAACAGAAATATATGTTGATGGAGTAAAATCAGAAACCTTCGACTATATGTGTGGAATTGGAGTTAATATTACTCAAGGATCTCACATAGTAACAATAAAAGGTACATATGGAAACTACTCTACAGGATGCATTGTATCCGGTATCTTTATTGTATTAATCGTTCTATACTTACTGATTTTAAGGATATACAAGAAAAAACATCCTGATACTACAGATGAATCAGACAATACTATAGATAAAACAGAATCTTCAAATAATGAAGACTCTAATAATTCAAATGATAAGCCTAATAATAAACTAATAAACACCATAAAGAAGATTAATAAAACATATCTTCTAGCTTTTATTATTCCATTCTTAGTACTATTAGTATGCTTTGTTTATAGTGGATTTGCTCCATTTGGTGCCCGCGATGTAATGACAGCAAATGAGCAGGGAGAATATTTACTACATTATTATGAATTATATGATAGAGTCCAATCCGGAAAGAGTATATTGGGATACAGTTTATATGAAGGAACAGGATATGATTTTACTACTTTATTAACATACTTTTTATCAGATCCAACCAACCTTCTTATACTACTCTTTTCAAGAAATGATATCATCACTGTAGTAAACCTTCTTTATATATTCAAGTTATCCCTAAGTGGTCTTTTCATGAGTATATACCTTAAGAACAGTAAGATGTCTCGATTCTTGAACACAAAATATAAGGGACCAAAGGCAAAAAAGACTGATAAAAAGGATCTTATTATTGGAGGTAAAGATACAGCACCTAAATCCTTAAGAGAAATAATGAATAATGTCAACTTCCCTATAGTTGCTTTCTCATTAATGTATTCTCTCTCCAACTATATGCTAGGACCAGGATTCAATACTGCCATGCTAGGCGCAGTATGTATTCTTCCTCTTATAATGCTTGGAATGGATAAACTCATATACGAAGGAAAGAAGAAGCTATATATTATCACATACCTTATATCGTTCATTTTGAACTTCCGTATAACAGTAATAACAACTTTATTCTTATTACTTTACCTCATACTTCCTAGATATAAGAACTTCAAGCACTTTTTAGTAGTTGTTAAAGATAAGCTGATTTGTGATATTATCGTTTTCCTTGGAGCCGCATATATTATTATAAACAACATAACGAGTACATTCTGGCATACTGAACTTACAACACTGAGTAAAAATGAGATAACAGCTAACCTCTTTGATACAGTGAAGATGATGACAACTGGTATAAAACCAGCCAACATCCTTCTAGCCGGAAACAATACCTACTTATACTCAGGTATCATAGCATTGTTATTCCTGCTAGTTTTTATCTTTAATAACAAGATAAGCTTAAGTATAAGAATACGCTACGCTGCAGTGTACACTCTCCTATTTATAGGATTTATGATGACTTCACTAAATACTGTACTAAATGGATTTATCTTCTTTGATGGAATATCATCAACATACGCTTACACCATAATATTCCTTGGAATAGTCATAGTATATGCAGAGTATAGATTAATTGGTAAAACACAAACCATAAGAATAGTTCTGCCAGCGCTTATCTGCTCAGCACTAATTGTAGGAGCTATATTCCTATGCTACTCTTATAACAGTCCTAGCATGTTTATTAAGTCACTGGAGTTTATATTCTTCTATACTATAATAATGCTTGTATATTCAAACAACAGCCTTACAAAATGGCTAATGAAGCTGCTTATAAGTGGAATACTTATCGTAGAACTAATTTCTTCATTCATTCCTAACTTTAAGGCACTTAGTTGGCTGACATATCCATATACAAGAACACTACAATATAAGGAAATGACAGCAATAGACTACACGCATAATAATCTATCACCTAATAGCGTACTCCTACTAAATTCACTTAAATCTACTCATACGCCATTAGAGATTGCACTTAAAGGCTACAGCTATGTTATATGGAACGGAAATGAAGAAAATACCTTTAAATCGTTAGAACTATCAAATGACGATAACGACCTAAAGATTTATAACGTGTCCGGAGTGAAAGACTACTATCTAATTGATGAAAATGTTAAAAACTATGCATATAATAAATATTCACCTCTTGAATCAATTAATGAGCTTTCACAAAATTATCTACATACGCCTCTATCTTTAAAGAAGTTAGATTATAAAGAACTTGGTGGAAACTATGCTTACTACACAAATATGATCTATGTAGAAAGTTCAGAACCTGGTGATCTGTTCTATAATTACTCATACATTACAAACAGAAATGATCAGGCAGCAGGAGAATCAATAGAGTTCACGCAATATGTAGGCAAAAACAGAGATAAATACGTCAAAGGATTATATGGTTTCTCAAAAGAAAACTATGATGAAACGATGAATACATTAGAAGGCGGCTACTGTAATGGACTATCATCAGCTATAGAGAATAACAAGCCATATGAAATAAATGCTCAAGCAAATGGAAATAAATATATGACACTCGGTCTAAAGAACATATATGGTTGGAATATTAAAGTAAATAATGAAAAAGCACAACCACATACTTTCCTAGACGATGCTATGATAATCCCATTAAATAATGGTAATAATAACGTATCAATATCATATAGTCCTATCCTCTTCTATATAGGATTAACAATATCAGTAGTTACAATAATCATATTATGTATATCATCAAAGATATTGAAAAAGAAAACGAAGAAAGACAAATCAAACAAAGAAACAAAAGAAAAAGAATAAAGCCTTAATCAAATAAACAAAAACACAAAAGATTAAGACAAATAGGTTGAAAAATCAACAACCATATATTAAAATATCAAAAGAATAAATAAGGGAGGATATTTGAAATGATATCAGCAGGTGATTTTAGGAATGGTGTTACCGTTGAGATAGAAGGAAACATCTACCAGATAATCGAGTTCATGCATGTTAAACCAGGTAAAGGAGCAGCTTTCGTTCGTGCTAAGTTAAAGAATATTAAGAATGGTGGTGTTGTTGAAAGAACATTTAGACCTACAGAGAAGTTTGAAACAGCTCATATAGAAAAGAGAGATATGACATATTCATATAAGGATGGTGAGCTTTACTACTTCATGGATCCAGAATCATATGATATGATTCCTGTAAGCGAGAAGATAATCGCTGATGATATGAAGTTCGTAAAAGAAAATGAAACTTGTAAGCTTCACTCTCACAACGGTGAGGTATTCTCAATAGAGCCTCCTATCAACGTTGTACTTGAGGTAACAGAGTGTGAGCCAGGTGTTGCAGGAAACACTGCTACAAACGCTACAAAGCCTTGTACAGTTGAGACAGGCGCTACACTTAATGTACCACTCTTTGTTAATCAGGGAGATTCTATCAAGATTGATACACGTACAGGTGAGTACGTATCACGTGCTTAATATTTCATAGTGTAAGACAAATATATTATACCAAAAGGGCATCGGAGAAAATCCGGTGCCCTTTTCAATTTGTTTTATAAAACTATATATTACAAATTTAAATCATAAAAAAGATAAACCCCTGGTAAAAACCAGAGGTTTATCAAAATAACTATTAGTTAAGATCATATAGATCAGGTACAAGCTCAATTCTGATGTTCTTTGTCTCTTCGGCACCACTCTTAGTCTTCATATATACGGTGATATATGCTGCAGTACCTTCCTTACCAACAAAGTATTCAGGCTTAAGAGCAAGTAACGTTACACCAGCAGCATCGGTTCCAATCTTCTTATTAGCACCGGTACCACCTGTTCCAGGATAAATCTTTTTAAGCAATCCAGTCGATACATTATCATCTACATCTTCTTTATGCTGATATACGAGGATATCTTTACCATCATCATATACCTTCTTAGCATTCTTTGTAGAATCTGTATGATCATTTGGAAGATCATAATATACCTTTAAGTCTTCTATCTCATCATCTGGACAAAGTGGATAGATAGAGAACTGAGGAACATCACGCTTTGTCTTTACATAATATACGTAATCATCCTTATCAGTTTCTGTACCATTCTCGCCCTGAGCATCGATTGCTTTAAGTACTTCCTTATTCTTAAGAGCATCTGGAGCAGTAGAATCAAAGTCATGTAATGTAAGATCTGGCTTCATAGCTCCTGCACCACCAGTTGCAGAATTAAGAATTACATTGATAAAGAGTTTTCTCTCATCATTGTTACTACGTCCAACACCAACTATAAGTGTATGACCTGCACCAGTATATGTAACCTTACCATACTGGTATAAGAAGTAGTTATTTACACCATCATGAGGATCAGCTGCAAACATACTTGAATATGTACCGGCAGAACCACCTTCCATTGTATAGTAGACTACCATCTTAGGATCATTTACATTTGCTGGATATCCAGAACCTGTTGTAGGACTTACCTGAAGTCTATCAGCAATGTTAAATGGATACTTAGTAATTACACCTTCATTAGTCTGTTCTGCTTTATCAGTAGGAGCATATCCATCTGAACCAGCAAGTGCTCTCTTAACATCATGAGCTGAATGAAGTGTCTGGTTATCAGTCTCAGCATGATATCTATACTGAACAAACTTGTTATCAGTAAAATATCCTGGATCATTCTGATGATCTAATTGCTTATAAGCAATATCACGAGTCGTATAAGTTTTACCAGTTGTAGCAGCACCTATAGGGTCTGATACATAAGTTGTTGTACTTGTGACTGTCTGTGTCGCCTTATTAAATGCAATATCTACTTGTGAAGTACCTGACATACCGAAAGCATTACTAAGGATTCTAGTCATAGTAGGAGTTCCAGCATAGTCAGAAGCTACAGCATCAGCAGTAAGTGTATCATGGAACAGAAGTAAGTTACCAGAATTATTTGCATAGTTAAGTAATGTATAACATGCAAGTTCATTCATATCCTTACCACCGAATCCCTCAGCAGCACCGATAGCTACACATGTCCAAATATCCTTAAGATTGAATGTACCAATTCTATCAGGATTCTTTGTAGAATTACTTGTAAATGCTGCCGCATACTCAGCATATAACAGATACTTCTGATAGAAATACTGCTCTAATGCCTTAGCATCTCTCCAAGGAACAAACATCTTTGCATAATCATCAATATACGCCTGAGTTGTTCCTCCAGCATTACCTGCAGATGACTGCCAGTAACTGAAGTAATCATAAAGCTCTCTCTCATCAGGAGCAATACTCTTATCTGCAAGATGTTCAAAATCTTTCTTTACATATGGAGTATAACCAGTAATCTTATCATTTGCTAAAAATGCATTTAAATTAGTAGTTACATAATCGCAACATACATCTGCTGACTTACCCCAAGCTTCAATCAATCTCGTAACATCAGCAGCTGAAGGACTAGTTGTATAAGTAATCACACCTGTTGTTGTGTTATAAGCTGTTGCACCAAGCTTAATCTCATCTTTAAGAAATAACTCGAAATCAGCATCAGTTGTATAATTACCATTAATGATATCAACCATTGTATAATAATAGCCTTCATACTTATCACGAGCAGTTTCATATGTGAGCTGTACAGCTTCAACATCATTCTGATCAACGCAGTCTTTATATACTTCATTTACATCAGCACATAACTGCTCAAAATCATCATGATACATTATATCAACTTTTACTTCATAATCCTTGCTTACGTCATCGAACCAGTTAGTAGCCCAATCATCTAATCCAACGAAATCAATACCGCCTTCGTTAAATATAGCTGTACCTTCTTTGTTGCTGTAAGCTGTATAATCATCGTAATACTTTACAATACCAAACTTATGTGAATGGATACCTAAATTCTTACCATGATCTGAATATTTCCAAGAAGTATCTACTGGGTCTGTGTCGTCATAAGCATCTATACGATTAGCAACAGTAGCATTACTAAGAATAGTAGTTGCAAATCCATAGTCCTGATCCTTATAAGCATCAGACATACCAACCTTATTTACATCTTTACCATACTTTGTATTATTACCTGAGTAGCAGTTTCCTTCAAGAATCTTTCTTGAATGCATACACTCAGTACAAAGATATAAGGTATCTGTACCACTATCACTTCTATCAACATGTGGCATAATCTGAAGCAGATGAACCTGCTTCTTCTTTGCATACTTTATCTTACAAAGACCTGTAACAGATGTCTTCTGATTTGATTCTGTAGCAGAAGAACCACTACCACTAAGAGATACAATCTCTAACTTCCAGTATACAGGACCACAGTATGTAGTACTTATGGCACCAGCATCAATTAAATCATGATATGTAATCTCTGTCTTATTATCTAATGATAACTTAAGCTCTGTCTTATTCAGATTTGGATCTGTACTAATAAAATCATCCGGATTAAGAGTTGGATCATTATCAGGATCATTAGTCATATCCTTAGTCTTTTCAAATCTACTATTACGATTCTCATCAATATAGAGATTTAAGCGATAATTTGTAAGTGCAGTTTCAATCTTCCAATTAAGATCATTAATATATAGCTCTGTCGAGTCATCATTAAGAATATACTCGTTAGGTCTCTGCTTAACAAGAAGTCTAGGTCTCTGAGTCTTTAATATATTTGCAAGATCTATAACATCTCCCTGACCAGTCGCACTTGAAGCATTATAGTTAGGATCAACATCACTATTATCTACAGCATTATATGCATAAGCATCTTTTCCAGCAAATACAGTAGCATACTCGCCTACTGTCTTACCATACTTCTGCTGATAATTGGTAATCTTTATAGTCTTAGATGTATCAAATCCCCATAATGTATAACCATTAACAGTACCTGAAGCAGGTTTAATACTAGTAAGGAACTGATACATATTAGTATCAGGACCAACCTGAGTAGTAAGGTTATCAGCAAGCTGCTTAGAAACGATTACAGGCATCTTTGTAGAATACTCCTGTAATTCAACAAGCTTCTTATTACTAATATCATTACCTGTAATATGACCACTTACATCAGTTGCAGTAGTAGCAACAGGCCAATAAGTCTGGAAGTCAGCAGAATTGTAAGAATCACCATAACGATAATACATCTGATATGTATTATTATTCTTCCACTGAGCCTTAACACTTGAATTATCTCCACCAATAAAGATGGCATCATAATTATCAAGAAGTGTCTTAGTTGAAGTATTAAACTCTAATGAAGACATATGTACAACTTTGACTTCATTATAATCAAGATTCAAAGCATGTGCTATCTTAGCTTTTGATAAAGTCCAATTATAATAATCACATAACTTATCATTGCTATTAGTCTTATAAGTATTAATTACATTTGTAAGATTTGTTACTCTTGTATTACCCTCACCATAATCAGAAAGAGGAATACCATTTTCACCAAACTGAATTTCATCAGCTGTAGCATCTTTTCTAACGGCACTATTTCTTAAGTAATAAATACCAAAATCAGTATGATTATAAGCTGTATTATTTCTACCTGAAGTACCCTTAAATGATTTATCAGTAGCGAGTGGAGAAGCTAAAAGATCAGTTTCACCACTACTACTCTGACTACCCATAATTCCAGAAGCACCAAAAGCTTTAGCAAGCTCAAGATCTATAGGATAACCAGGTTCAATCTCAAGAATTGTATAAACAGTACTTGAATCTCCATCATTACTTGTTGAGAAGATTCCTCTAAATGAACCATTAAGGATTATATCAGCAACATCCTTAACACCCATCTTAATTCTTGTCTGAGAATAGCCCTGCACTTTAGACTGAGAAGTTACAAGAACATTAGAATATCTTGAATAATCGTCATCAGTTGCAAGCTTCTGTAAAACATATTTATAACCATCAGCTGGGTTATCTGCATGTGAATGATACTCTGTAATAGTATACCCATCTGCATATAACATATGAACACCTGACTGAGCAATAGATGCAAGTAATGAATATGTGTCATCATCAATTGTATCTGTTATACCTGGCTCAAGTATTACATAATCATAAGTATCGATACCAGCGTCAGCAGCCAGACCATTATTAAAGTCAATCAAATCAGATATGCCAATCTTTTGATAATCAAACTTATCAGGTTTAGCTTCTCGAGTATAATAACCTCTTGACATCAATACAGATGAATCAAGATCAGTACCATCAGCAGTAAATCCCAACAAACCACTTATTGAATAGCCTGTACCATCATCTTTACCAATTGCAAGAATCTTTGCATTATCACTATTATTATCCCAATAAGATTTCTGATAGTCACCATGAATAGGAATAAAGTAATAACTAGCTGAACTATTGTTCATAAGATATGTTGCATCATCAGTAGGCTGCTTATATGCAGTACTAGCAGAAGTAAACTCTTTTGATATTACATCAGCTATTGTTTTATCAGTATTTGTTTTATTGTTTAAAGTCATTGAATAACTATCAATCATAACAGGTTTATAATCGACAGTCGCTGCATTAACAATTGCATCCTTAACTGGCTCACGAAAATCAATATCGTTAGCACTATTATACATATTGTTAGGATCACAAGTAATATATATAAAATCAGCAGCTTTAATAAGCTTTACTATCTGATCATCGGTACTTGCATCAGCCTTAACCTGTACAAACTGATAATCAAATGAATCAGGAGCCATCTGAACACTCTGATTCTTAGCATATGAATCAATAACTAATGATTTAAACTTACTTGCAGTAGTAGCATCACCATTGACCATAAACTGAAGCTTTGATGGTGTAGGACCAGAAGATACTTCAACGATATGATATATCTTATCATCCTTCATCTTAATAGAACCATCAGATTCATACTGAACATTTCCAGAACTATCTAAGTCTGGAATCTTGCCATAACCACCATTAATTGAGTTATCAATGATTCTATCCATCTGGTTCATATTTGCATCAGTCGTTGTTGCAAATACTCTGGAATCAGAAACAAGGTCGTCTCCATTTTCGTCAGCCATACTAAACGAAAGGAATGTAAACGCACATGCCGAGATATAAATCAATGCAATTATTGATATTATCAATTTTTTATTAATTTTCATTCTCTTCATTATTATTCAATATCCTTTCTACTTAGCATCATGAAGAACATAGGAATTTCTAATAACAGTCATACCTTTGTTCTGATAACTCATATCATACTTAGCAAAATATACATCAAGCATTATTGAATCATTTTCACCATCAATCTTAGCAACTACTCCAGGAATAACATCAGAACTTCCTGTAGTTACATAATTTATATCACTAGCATAAATATTATTATCAGCTGTAATAGAACCGCTTGAATTAATATCAGTCATATAATGATACTTATCTGAAATATACATCTTATCATTAACAAACTCTATTGTTTCTATGCAGAAATCATTATCTTTCCACCTAGTTCCAGCACCTGGATTACTTGCATCAATAAGCTCTTTTGCATCTGATTCAAGAGATGTAGGAACATACTCCGGCTTCAATGGAACTGCATACATAATAATAATCTTACTAACATACACATTATGATATGTAATATCACCTGTAGTAATATTTTCTTCTTTAAAAGAAGCCGAAGTAAAAGGCGAATATGTACCACTAGGTATCGCTGTTAAAAATCTTTCATACTCTTCTTTCTCAGTAGCAGACATATATCTAAATGTCTGATAATAACTATCAAAAGAATCATCATCACCAACAGCAGTTCTTGCAGCATCTGGACTTGTTGACATAGTAGACATAAATGTAGATAATGTACCAACAGCAGATGAATCATTGATCAGATTTATATCTGATGCTCTAAGAATCTGCACACCAGTCAAAGTAGCAGTTGTAGAACCCGGTTCAGTCTTAGGAAATGATATGTCAGTATTAGCAGTATATCCTTCAATATATACATACTTAGCCTGCATCAAATCTTCAGTTATCTTATTATAGGACTCCTGCGCACTAGTTGAAATATTAATATCTTTCTTAGTTTTCCTAAAAAGAACTGAGTTAGAGCTCATAATACCAACTATACCAGTAGCAATTAAGGCAAGTATGGCAAACGCTACAACAAGTTCAACAAGAGTAAATCCCTTATTATTATAATCCTTCAAAATAATATCAGCCTCCTCTTACTTTGACTCATGGCTACCATTTTGCCTAATAGTTACAGTTGCAATCTGATTGCCGTTCTTCTTATAAAATTTGAATGTACCATTTCCAGATACACATCGACCTTTCTTATCAAATCTTATAAAAACAGCTTCATCACCTTTAACTTTTATATCACTTTCACTACCATACGCCGAAACAATCTCATCAGCTGTTCCGCCTTTGATTACATCACCTTCAAAAGTAACTTTAACTCTAGTAGATAAATTCACAAGAGAACTTTCATCATAAGTATAAGTTTTGGTAGACTTATCATAAACAGCCTGACAAACTTTGTAATCCTTACTTCCATTATCATATATTACAAGAGCATACGACTTATTAGGATCATTATCAGGAGTCATATTCTTACACTTAGTGATTATATTGGACACTTCAGAATCAAACAAAACTGAAGCTTCCTTAGCTCTAGCAGAATTAATAACTGTTATGGAAATTAATGACATACCAGCAGCTATTGCAATTATTGCTATTACAATAAGCATTTCGACAAAGGAATATGCTTTGTTATTATTCTTTAAAAGTCTCTTCATAGCTTATCCCCCTAATCAACATTTCTCTTCCAGTTATTGTATCTTACTACATCTGAGTAATCGATAGTATTAATATCTCTTGCACTATCATCTGCAGCATGATATTCACCATTTACAACATCATTTGCATATCCTTCATAAGCTTTAAATAAGCTGAGAACTCTACATGCATATGCTGCCTGTTTCTTTTTATCATTGTCTGAGCCCTTAAACTCTTTAGACTTAACAATACAAGCATTAATAATATTTCTACATAACTCTGAAGAATTAATATTTGTAGTTAAATTATTATTTATGAATATCTTACCACCAGAAATAACTATTCCATTAAACTTATGTACTGATTTAGATGTATTATCATTCTTAAAGAATACATCACCCTTAGCAATAACAATACCAGTTACCTCGTTATTACCATCTGATGGTGCTTCAACTGTTACATCTCCATCAGATACCCAAACGCTATATGCACCAAGATCAAAATCATCAGGACCAAATCTAGTTGGCAGTCTATTACCAGCGGTATCTGTAATCCATGGATCACCAGCACTTGAATTATAAATATAATCAAAGTTGAGGAACTTATTAAGTGGAGTAATTGATGCTTCACCTACATCCTGATTTGTAGCACTTATCATAGTATTGATAACATCAACATCCGTATCAACAACAGATGCATCTCCAGTATCAGAAGGATCAAGATCCTTAAGTGCCCACTTTACATAATTATAATGCTTCTGGAAATCCTTTGAGTAATCCTGTGCATTTGCAACAGTACTTGTATTCTTTGTACTTGAACCTGTAAGTGGAGAAGCAAGGCTACTTCCTTTACTAAGAACAACGTCAAACTTAATATCATCTGCACTCTCACTAGTAGAAGAAATAATGCTATTACCACTCTTAGTCATAACACCACTTGTATAAGAAGTAAATGATGTACTACCAGCTCCAACATTATCGTATGAATTCTGATTAAGAGCAATCTGACCAGCATCATAATACTTATACTGAACTACATTATTAAGCTCATCTTTATAAAAATCTGCAGTATGTGAATAAAGATCAACATCTGTCTTTGTTGCAATGTAGCTAGTAGATGAAACTCCTGCATTATAAGCTTCATAATAATCAAGATAATCAAAATAGTCTTTAATAAACGCCCTTGATAAAGCATCTACTTTATTTTCTCCAGTTCTAAATGAAATCTTTGATTTATCATATGTTTCATGACTTAAAACAGAAGCAAAATCAATATAATACATTGTCTTAGGAGTTGAAGAACCTGTTACTGTAACCTCTCTTAAAGTTACAGGGATTGTAAACTCATCCATATATATTGGATCATCAGATCCTGGATTATAACGACATCCAAAATACTTAATAAAGAGATATAAATTAGTCTGTAATTCAGCAGGTACATCGCACTGATAGATTATTCTATCACAGTCTGCATCTGCTACAGTTGTAGCAGCTTCATTATACTTATAACCATTTACATCCATATAAGTATATGATGTTGTACTCTGATCTGAACAAAGAACATATCTTGTCTTATTGTTTCTATCAGGAGCATTATATGGAATATATGCTATCTGGTTACTCTTAATAGATAATGATTCACCAGTCTTGTAATCTTCAGTATCCTGATCATACTCATTATCATTTGCAGTAAAGAATAAGTTATTCCCGTCAGCATCCTTTATATCTGAATAATAAACATTTCTACTTCCCTTACTCTGTGCAGAAAGTTCTACATAAGAACGACCTGCAATATATATAAGATTAGTATTTGTAAAATCAAGTTTAGCATTCTGACCATTTACAATGATAGAACTACTGTTGTAATGTCCTCTGTTCTGAACTTTACCAGCAACATATTCCTGATAAATATTTAGTGCACTTGCATCATTAACAACCTTCTTAGTTGTAGGAACAAATACACGATCATCAGATGTTGAAGAGTTACTATAACCATAGTATCCACCACTTAAAGTGAACTCACAGTTATCAGCTTCTATCTGAGTATCATCCTTTACATAAAGGTTAGCATCAAATGATGCCTTAGCACCATATGGCTTATTATCAGAATTTGTTCTTGTTGTACCACCTAAAACTATTTCATCAGCCCATACATTAGCTGGAATAATTTCAGAATCTTTATAACCAAATACATTAAGTGTACCAGCATTCATTACAGAAAGTGATCCGGGTACTACAAAGTATTCGCCTACAAAGTTAACATTTGAACCATTAATATAAAATCCAGAATACTTACTTCTAAGATTATATCCATCATAAATATTACTTGTCTGTGCTGTAGCATCTATACCAGTAAAATCAGTACCTTCAGCAATTATAGAAGCATTAAGATAGTTATAATGATTAAATAATGTATGACCTCCAGATGCATAAGCATAATTGGATACTTTATTTAAATTATATACAGTATTTATTGCCTCTGAAGAACCCACAGGTGTAAATGTCTTAGTTATTGAAGATATATTAGAAAAATGAGTTCTTTGATTAGATGTCAACTTATTTGCATTATCATAATCATTATATACCTTATTATAGAAATCAGAAGCAGCATAAACATTACCATTAATGTTAAGTGTACTACCAGGCTGTTCATTAACCTCAACACCTGAATCTGCAATCAGACAATAATCAAAAAGATTATCAGTATCAACCATAATTGAATTAAAACTAACATCAAAATCAGGTCTTGAAATATCTATATCTGTACAAATAGTCTGCTTAAATGTACCTTTAGCAGGAGATCTGTTATAATCAGCTTCTCTTACTAACTTTACATTTTTAATAGTTACCTTTGTAACAAGTCCACCTTCAATCTGCTTCTCAAGTCTAAGATTTGAGTAATCAAGTGATATAGTGGAATTAGAAATCATATTACTTAAATTCACTACCAATGAATCAGTATCTGTAGGAGTAGCAGAAAGATAAAAGAAATCAGTTGGTAATGAAGCACTAGGATTAAACTTCTGCATGAACTTATCTTTGAACATGTTATTTGCTAGAGTATTATCAATATTTTTATATACTCCCTGAGACATATCAAACTCAATAACCTGCTCACGAGTTTCTTCATACGCTTCCTGCATGGCTGTCATAGTCTGAGCTCCAACACCAGCATAAATCTCATCCATAGCCTGTTCAAGATAGAAGAAGTTACTCTTAGCATTATAATCATACAACTTAAGTCTATATGCATATCCTACAGCTGTAAGTAATGCGCCAGCAAGAATACCGACAAATCCAAGTGCGACTATAACAAGAACTAAACTTGAACCCGAATTCTTTATTCTGTTCTTGATTTTAGACAAAAACTTTTTCATTTAATCGGCCCCCTTTGCGCCTGTGAAATATGTATACACTTCTGATTCAGAAGGTTTCGTATCATTATGGAAAGTTACTGTTATGGAATATAGTCTTCCATCTGAAGTACTTGCTTCATCAAGTGGTGGAACTAAAGATTTTTCATCTTTTCCTGTACTATTATAATCAGCAATCATATCAGGATATTCGATTAATGTCTGAGTTGATGCATCAACTGTAATACCAGGAAAATCACTATTAGTTGTACCACCATAATTAAACTGAGAACCACCTGTAACAGCTGTATTAATGGTAGTTTCTCCAGCAGCATTTTTCTTAGTTGATATATTTGAAACAACCTGTAATGGTTTATTACTGTTGTCATTATTCTTAAGATAGGAAAGATATATCTTAACAGGACTGAAAGAAGAAGTTACAACTTCACCACCTGTTCCATCAGGAGTTCTGGTAAATTTCTTAGTAAAGTAATAATTAAAGTTTTCATTATCAACCTTTAACTGAGAAATTTCTGTCGAACCATCATCAGTAACATTTCTGTCTTTATTATTTACCTGAGCCCAAGTCTTATCAGGCTTAATAAGATAAATCTTTGATGGATTATCTGTTGATGTATACTTATCTGCATCAACAGTTATATAGTCATTATATGCATAAGATGTATATGTAGCATTATCATTAATAATGAATGGCTCATATACGAAGAAAACATCAGGAGATTCATTAGTATTAAAATCCTGTTCGAAAATCGTATAACTGTTAGTATATACATAATTTGCATTACCGTTATACTGATTTAAAAATGAATGAGAAACAGTATACTTAGCTGTTACTTTCACTGTATAACTTTTTGCTTCATCAGAAACAACTTCCTTAGCCTTTACAGAAATAGTTAGAAGTCTAGAAAAAGTAGCCTGATTCTCTCGTGTATTTTCAAAAGCAGTTCTAATTTTTTCAGTAGTATTATAATTCTTCCAAGTATCTGCAGCAATAAGACTTTCCTTATTAGCAGCAACAATTGAAGCAAGAGAACCTACAAAGTCATCATAAAACTGTCTATCAAGACTAGTCGCATTACCCTGGATAATAGCCATCTTAGAACTATCAAGATCCTGGATATTACCTAAACCAAAAGAGTTAGGATTTGTATAATTGTAATCATGATTCTCAACAATTGCGGCACAAACATGATTATTAGCATCATACTTTACAATACTGTACTCAGATGTTAACTGCCACATTTTAGCTGGATCAGATTCAGGATCAGCTGCTCTTGCAGTATCAAGAGCAGCCTTTCCATCATTATAATTGTCATAATATTTTACAGTACATTTATTCTCAAGAGCATTATTATTCAGGTCATCAAGAATAACTGTTCTTGAATAAACATTACCAGATCCTGTAATTGCCTGCTGTTCTGCTGTTTCAGCATTCTTGTCAAGTCCTGATTCTCGACCAAGACGAGTCTCTCCAAGTGTATAATCTGTTGCCGAATATACAAAAGAGCTAACATCTGGATCACTAGGATCTGACTTAGGACAAACATATACACTACCATCTGGATTATACAGATTACATGTAACATTTACAGGAGTAGCTACTGATTTAATATAAACATCATCACTTACATCGCCAACAACAAGTTTTTCTTTAGAAGTTGACTTAAAATATTCCATTACCAAATCTGCATTATCGATAACAACCTGTTTTTCTTTTGACTTTTGATTAGTTTCAATAGCCGTAAAAGTCTGAATAACTATTGGTGATATTAATAATGCCATTACGGCAACTGCGACCAAAACATCGACTAAACTAAAGCCCTTATTCTTTTGACTTGTCATTGGCGACCACCTCATCATAAAAATCTAATTAGTAAACCTTTACAGTTCCACTCTTAGAACCTAAGTTAAATCTTGGATTTGATGAATCATCTCCATCAACCTTAATGTAAACACCAAGATCAGTAGAATTTGTAATATTAACCTTCACACCATTCTTATCATCTGCACCTGTTCTTGTAGATGACTTAACATATACAGCAACGTTACTTGAAAGAATCTCAGTCTTATAACTCTTGCTACCAATTGCATATGTCATATAATTCTTTCCATCCTCTGATGAAATTGTAATATCAAGTGTTTCTTCAGTAGCACTACTTGATGTTACATATGTATCTTCATTACTCTCGTTAGAAGCAACGATAATTCCTGAAGATGTATCATTATCAGCACTGTTAAGAAGGATAACAAGACTGTGGCTTGTTGCAATACCTTCACCATTATCACTGTCATATGAAACAGCTGAGCTTACACCACCTTCAACACCCTGGAAGATATTTTCTTTACCTTCTTTAACAGATACAACAGGATGCTCTGGCTCTCTATCAGGACCACTGATTGAATATGCATTTAGTATAATGTTACCAACACACTCATCAATTGGTTCTGCAGCATCAGCATTATATGCAATACTAACTGAAGATATAGCCATTCTATACTTATAATCAGCTATATATGCAAGATAATCCTTAAGTCCTTCATATGTACCATTGTATGATATAGCATATGCATCTGTCTGACATACATAAGCTTCCTCATCAGTTTCTTCAGATACATCACCACCACCTAATACATAGAATGATGATGCTCTAGGCATTGCGAAAGCGTCATTAATGAAATCAAGTTGCTCTTCAACGCCCTTCATGAACATAACAGTTGATTCCTGATTAAGATCAGCAGGATAATTTGCAACAACTTCATCAAACTGTCTGTTAAACTCTGCAGTTTCTTCAATATATTCATCTTTATGCTTTTCTTTCTCGATAAGATCATCGAGTCTAGCCTGTAATTCAGCGTTCTGTGATTCTAAACTTGCAATAGACTCTCTTTTAGGTTTAACAACAAACATAAAAGTGGCAACAAGAATTAATATAGCACCAAGAACTAAAAGAATTTTCTTATTTGTATCACTCATATTCCTTGCCCTCCCCTTTACTCTTCTTCAGCATCTGTAAGTGATGCATTTGGATTAGTGTATACACAAGTAGCAGTAAAGGTATATTCATTATTACCTTCATCATTCTTTGTCATAGATACACTAGATACATATACATCCTCTATACAACTGATTGTCTTAAGCTGCATAATAAAGTCAGCTATATCATCATATGTAGGAGCGACTGCTGGAATTGAGATAGAATCATTACTTGATGAGAATGACTGAACAACAATGTTTGAAGGAGTTTTATCCTGCAGATTGTTGATAAACTCAAGACACTGCTCATTAAGCTGATATGTTCCAAGATCCATAGTCTTAACATCAACTGCACGAGCCTCAGCAGCATCTCTTGCAGCAATGATTTCCTCTATGTATGCTTTCTCTTCAATCTGTCTCTCAAGAGAAGCCTTTTCATTTTTAAGAGTATTCTCTTTATTAATAAAGTAGAATGCTGCACCAGCGGAAATAAGAGCTGAAGCAACAAGAATTGCAACAAATGGAGCAATTCCACCACTACTCTTAGATTTTGAACCTGCACCACCAAGTGCAAATCCCATAGGCTTAAGAGCACCA
Source organism: Lachnospiraceae bacterium AC2031 (assembly GCA_000687975.1). Classification (GTDB taxonomy): domain Bacteria; phylum Bacillota; class Clostridia; order Lachnospirales; family Lachnospiraceae; genus Eubacterium_Q. Next base: position 641,191 of record JIAB01000001.1, read on the forward strand.
CCAATAGGAGCAATTAAGTAAACTGGGCTGTAAATTCTAAGATCAATTGATGGATCAAACTTTACATTATAGAGGCTATCCATGATTCTTGTTGATACATTAAGCTGTATCTTAAAGAGACCATCAATTCCTCTAATAAGAGCTCCATCACCAGTAAGGAATACATCATCGATAGGATTGTCTGGATTCTTTGAAGCATAGAAATCCATAACACGACCGATATTGTTTATAAGATATCTAAATGCACCAGTTGCTTCATTATCATCAAAATCAACTGTAATAATACGTTCATTCTGAAGCATTGTCATAGCAGTTGTTGCATCAACACCCTTATCCTGCATAACTACATTTACTACAGGATTTGTTCCGTAAGGTACAGTTCTCTGAAGAAGAAGCTTGTCTCCATTAACAACATTAAGAACTGTAGACTCAGCACCAAGCTGAATAACCATAGTTGTTGACTGTTCTGTTGTCTGAGTCTTAATAAGCTGAAGCATAGCATTACCAATATAATCAAGTGCAACAACCTTAAGACCAGCAGCCTGAGCAAGATCATAGAAACCTCTAACCATCATCTCAGGAGCAGCTACAGCCATAACTCTCATTTGCTTAGAACCATTCTCGTCAGTAAATGACTCAAGAACAGTATTCTCAATGATATAATCCTGGATATTACCAACAGGGAAATACTCAGAAGCATTGGAGTTAATAAGCTGAGATACTTTCTTCTCTGCAACTGCAGGAATAACAACTTCTCTGTTAACAATCTTTGTAGAATTCATAACAAAGATTGCATTCTTGTTTGAGATACCAGCACTTGCCAACTGTGTGCGTATCTCGTTTGCAATACCATTCAGATCTCTGATATTACCATCGTCGAAACTACCTTCAGGTGTCTCAAAAATAAGAACCTTATGGATATAAGTCTGTTTCTTCTGTGATGCAGTAATCTCTACAATAGTAATACTTTCGTTTGTAATGTCTATTGACAAGACTCTGTTATTTGCCATTCTATAGCCTCCCTCATTTTTTTCAGTAGTTTTTATTTAAGGAGCGTTCCAAAGCTCTCAACAAAAGATCAGCTCCATACCCCCTTTACCCATACACCAGACGGTATATATGTAAAGGAAGAAATAAAAACCGCTGATCATAAAACAATAGATATAACATGACAGGATTTCAAAGGACGAGTTTGAAATCCCATCATGCAATTATTTACATCTTACTTATAAGCAGCATCGATTGATGGCTGAAGCATGATAGCTGTCTTTCCACCAACTGTTGCAGATGTATCGTTATTCTGGTTTGTATGACCTGTCCATGAACCATTGTTGTAAAGCCAAACTACTGGCTTACCAGCACCGTTAGCACCAACGATCCAACCCTTAGCTCCGTCCTTTGTGAACTTAAGCTTTGGAGTCTTACCACCAGCTGAAGAGTTAAGCTCTGCAGCAAGCTTCTGATAAGCTGTGCTTGAGAAAGCAGTATCTTCATCAGCAGATACGAAAGGAACTGTAGCATCTGGAGTTGAAAGTGAACCCATAGCTGACTGAACCTCATCATAAATAGCCTCGTTTGAAAGAGCAGCCTGCATAGCTGTGTTGAGTGTCTCAGCAGCAGCTACGTCATCTGATCTACGTGACTTGTCAATGTAACGGATAAGTGCTGGAGCAATAGCTGCAGCAAGGATAGCCATAATAGCTATAACGATAATAAGCTCAACAAGTGAAAAACCCTTATTCTTCATAATCTCTTTTTCTCCTTTAAATAAATAGATTTGTTTAAATAGTGTATAATATAGTCGCTCGCCCCGACGATATTACATATATTATAAAGAGCAATGCTCTCTATAAACATTTTAGTAACTATCAACAGCATCGTACATATTAAGAATTGGTGAGTAAACTGCAAGTACGATACCACCAACGACAACTGCAAGTACAACAATGATAAGTGGTTCCATAGCAGCTGCAAGAGCATCTGTTGCCATATCAACTTCATCCTCATAGAAGTCAGCAACCTTTGTCATCATATCCTCAATGTTACCAGTCTCTTCTCCGATATGCATCATCTGAGGAAGCATAACTGGGAATATATCCATATCCTTTATAGGCTTTGAAAGAGGAACACCTCGAGATACCTGAACCTTACAATCTTTAAGTTTATCTCTAACAACTTTATTCTTGATAACATTTGCTGTCTGCTCAACTGCATCAATCATTGGAATACCTGATGAAAGAAGTGTTGAAAATGTTCTTGAGAATGTAGCAGCTGTAGTCTTAACATTAAGATTACCAAAGATAGGAATCTTTAAAGCTGCGTTACCCTTAAAGTTCTGACCAGCATCTGTTGCCGCAAAAAGTTTCCAGGCAACAACAAGTAAAATGACGATCAACAGAACTATATACCATCTTTTAACCAGGAAGTCCGAGAAGTTTACAAGAAGCTGTGTAGCTGCAGGAAGTTTAGCATCCATTTCTTTGAACATCTCTGAAAAAGTAGGAATAACCTTTACAAGCATCAGTATAACAACACCGATCGTTACACATAATACAACTATAGGATATGCCATAGCACTCTTGATTTTACCTTCGATATGTCCATCTTTTTCAAACTGTGTTGCCATACGTTCGAAACAGATTTCCATCTTACCAGATGACTCACCGGCTGCAACCATGTTAGAGAGCATCGGTGGAAATACATCAGAGTTAAGTTTAAGCGCATCCGCAAGTGTTCCACCCTTTTGAACATGCGCTGAAGCCTCTTCTATAGCTGCAACGAGTCTCTTATTTTCCATACTTGTTGCCAGCATGTCGAGTGCTGATATTACAGGAACACCCGCTCTAAGAACTGCAGCAAACTGTTTACAGAAAACAGATAAATCCTTGTTCTTAACTCTTCCTTTAAATACTTTGCCGAGATCAATATCTTTACTAGCGCCAAACTCAGTAATATTCAGACCTTCGGCACGAAGTTTAGTCTTCGCTGTTTCTTCGCTATTAGCTTCAATGGTACCTTTTTTGACCTTACCACTAGCATCAATAGCACGATAATCATACTTTGCCATATTGTGTCCTCCGCCCATTTTTTCATAACATAATATCTATATAAATATAATATAATTTACATAAGATTGCAACATCTTCGTAAATATTATATGAACAAACTGTTAACAAGTCAATCAAGTTCACATTATATTCATAAAGAAAATCTTAAGACTCTTCACCCTATTTTTATCTTTAGAAATTAGTACAGATTCTTCTTCATTCCCAGCTGATCCTGAGCATACAGAAGAGCATTATCTCTACTGATCTGACCGTTTCTATACATATCAATCAAGCAGTCATCCATGGTTACCATACCAACGTTTCGTGAAGTCTGGATAGTTGACTCAATCTGATGTGTTTTTCCTTCACGAATCTGAGCTCTGATAGCTGGTGTAGCAAGCATTACTTCGAAAGCTGCACATCTGCCCTTGCTATCTGCTGTAGGAAGAAGCTGCTGCGAAATAACACCTTCTATAACCATTGCAAGCTGGATACGAATCTGTTGCTGCTGATGTGGTGGGAATACGTCGATGATACGGTCTACCGTAGCAGCTGCACCAATTGTATGCAGTGTCGAGAATACCAAGTGTCCTGTCTCAGCTGCTGTAATAGCAATCTGAATTGTTTCAGGATCACGCATCTCTCCAACGAGGATAATATCTGGATCCTCACGAAGAGCAGCTCTAAGCGCATTATCGAAAGAAAGTGTATCCATACCAAGCTCTCGCTGGTTAACGATTGACTTCTTATGATGATGAATGTACTCGATAGGATCTTCCAGGGTTATGATATGATTACTGGTATTTGTATTTGCTATATTTATAATAGAAGCAAGTGTTGTTGATTTACCAGATCCTGTAGGTCCTGTAACAAGAACAAGTCCTCTCTTTTTCTTATAAAGCTCTACAACTGCTGGTGGTAATCCCAACTGTTCCGGTTTTGGGATGATTGTATCAATCTTTCGATACGCAGCAGCCATATTACCCTTATCCATATATACATTTACACGGAATCGACCCTTATCACCAACAGAATATGCAAAGTCGCACTCACCTCTATCCTTAAGGATAGCCTTCTGTCTTTCATTCATGGTCATTCCGATACTTTCTGCCGCTTCACTTGATGAAAGTGGTGGCACATCTACTTCCTGAAGCGCTCCGTTTATTCGGAACTTTGGAGGTATACCAACCGCCAAGTGTACGTCGGATGCATTCTCATCAACCGCAAGGCTAAGGAGCTCGTCCATATCTATCATATAACATTGTCCTCCCACATTTTATTTTTTATCCTTTGCTACGCTCAGGATTTCATAACTTTATGAATAGTGTATATAACTCTCTATATAATATAGAAGATTAATAATTATCACCTGTGGTGTATACAATCTTCTTCATCTCCGCAATCGAAGTTGTTCCATTTAGAACGTGTTTTGCCGCAGACATTTTAAGTGTTGACATTCCCTCTTCAAGAGCTTGTTTTTCTATAACATCTGCTGTTGCACCTCTAGCGATGACAGACTGAAGCGCTTTCGAAACCGGCATCATCTCGTAAACACCGATTCGTCCAGAATATCCAGTGTCGTTACATAAAGGACAACCAACAGGTTCATAAAGAACCACATCATCCTCTGGATCCTCAACACCAAGAACTATCTTTTCATCATCATCTGCAAGTCTTGGTTCTCTACAGGATGTGCAAAGACGTCTAACAAGTCTCTGTGCGATAACACCTACAAGAGCATCTCCAGCAACATAAGGTTCAATGCCCATATCAATAATACGAGTAACTGTTGATGCTGCCGAGTTGGTATGTAGTGTGGATACAACCAAGTGTCCTGTGATAGCAGCCTGTACAGCTATCTGTGCAGTCTCGCCATCTCGAATCTCTCCTATCATTATTATGTCAGGGTCCTGACGAAGGATAGATCTAAGAGCCGCCGCAAAGGTCATCTCTGCTTTAACATTAACCTGAACCTGATTGATTCCGTTGATATTAGCCTCGACTGGGTCTTCTACAGTAATGATATTAACCTCTTCTTTATTAAGCTCTGAAAGAGAAGTATAAAGTGTAGTTGATTTACCAGATCCTGTAGGTCCTGTAACCAGGATGATTCCATGTGGATTACTGAGGATTCCATCGAAGATTTCAATCTCAGATGGTGAGAAACCAAGTCCAGACTTTGGTTTTGTAAGCCCTTCCTTGGAAGTAAGTCTCATAACCGTCTTCTCACCGAATACAGTAGGAAGAACAGAAACACGGACATCAAACTCTTTTCTATCTACTATTATAGTAATACGACCATCCTGAGGTTTTCTCTTCTCAGCGATATCCATACCACCGATAATCTTAATACGAGCTGTAATAGCAGGAAGGATATTTAATTCATATGTCATAACCTGCTTAAGAGCACCATCGATACGGTATCTTACACGAACATTTGTCTCAAGTGCTTCTATATGAATATCGGAGGCTCTCTGTCTAACTCCACCTTCGATAATCTGATTAACAAGAAGTACGATAGGAGAATTATCAATTTCTTCATCAAAACTACTATTCTCATCTTCAGCGCCAACGCCCATCTCAAGCTTGTAAGCTTCAGCAGCCTGCATAGCCTCAGCACTACCGTAGTTCTTTCCTATTACATTATCAAGATCATCTTCAAAGGAAAGAAGTGGTTCAACCTGAAGTCCACTGGCGATACTGATATCATCTACAGCCATAAGATCCATAGGATCAGCCATAGCAACCTGAAGCACATTAGCATTATCCTCAGCAAAGCCTATTGGCATAGCCTTATACTTCTGAACCAGTTCCTTTGGTACAAGATTAAGAACGCTGTCCTCAATCTGTACAGTTCTGATCTCACAATAGTCTATACCCATCTGGGTTGTAAGAACGGTGATAAGAAGCTCTCTGGATATAAAGCCCATATCCATTATAATGTTACCGAGCATTCCGCCCTCTTCTTTTTGTTTAGCAAGGGCTTCCTGAAGCTGTTCAGCTGTTATAGCTCCTGCCTCAACTAAGAGATCACCGATACGAATCTTTTTTCTTGCGCCAGTTATACGCATGCATCTTCTCCTTATTTTTTGTAAACCGAGCAATGATACCACAACTCAATTCTGTTTACAACAACTTTTTTAGATTTTTTACCCTTCACTAAATGGGCGTAAATCCCCCAACCCATTCGTTAACATAATGATTATAACATAACGCTTATAATATGCAAAACACTTTTATATTTTTAGTAATTATTTATACGATACGGCCGTTTTTTGAGTAAATTGACACAAAAACGAGCAAGAAAATGTACAATATGCACAATAACTTGCTCGTTTTTGTTCCCAAAAGGGAGGTTTACATTTTTGTTTTTGTTGATGTTTTTTTGATGTTTTTCTTACAGTTATGTAATTATGATTCTATAGTCCTGAGAATCATTCCCGGTTTAAGTTTTGAAGCGTCACCAGAGAGCTTAACACGTAGCTTCTGCTTAGGGTGTGGAGCTGAATCCTGCTCCCTTCCAAACTCATCTATTATAGTAGTTACTTTAAGTTCTAGGTTATAATTATCCGTTGAACTAAAGAGCATAGCTTGAAGTGTATCTCCCACAGAGAACTTATTCTTCTGAGTAATGGTTATGGTTCCGTCTTCTTCCACTTCTTCAATGAGGCCCATATATACAGCATTACGTATGTAAGTATTATTATCGTAAATCTGATCTTCTTCAGATGGCTTTCCGTAATAAAAGCCTCGAGTAAAGTCACGCATTGTACACGCAGAGATTTCTTCTATATAATGAGGAATCTTTGATTCATACAGTTCTGGCGACTCAAAGTAGTCATCTATAGCCTCACGGTAGGTTCTGGCAGTTACAGCTACGTAGAGGTTTGTCTTCATACGGCCTTCCACCTTAAAGGAATCTATACCTGCATTTATAAGATCAGGGATTTTATCAATCATACAGAGGTCTTTTGAATTAAATATGTAGGTTCCGCGATCATCCTCTTCAACAGGCAGGTATTCTCCTGGGCGATGTTCCTCCATTACTGCGTACTTCCATCTGCAAGGGTGGGTACATGCACCACGGTTTGCATCACGTCCAGTAAAATAATTTGAAAGAAGACATCTGCCTGAATATGAAATACACATTGCACCATGCATGAAGGCTTCTATCTCAAAATCTTCTGGAATGCTGTCACGGATAGTTCTGATTTCCTTGAGGGATAGTTCTCTTGCAGCAACTACCCTTGTCGCTCCCATTTCCTTCCAGAACTTATAGGTCATATAGTTTGTGTTATTGGCCTGAGTACTGATATGGATTTCTGTGTTGCTATCTTGGAGTATTCCCCTGGCAATAGAAAATAGGCCCGGATCAGATATAAGGACTGCATCCACACCGATATCCTTTAACTCCTTGAAATAATCCGGAGCCTTCTCGATATCCTCATTGTGAGCATAGATGTTTGTTGTTACATAAAGCTTTACCCCTGCCTCGCGAGTTATTCTTCTAGCCTCCACCATATCTTCATGTGTAAAGTTGTCTGCTTTAGCACGAAGTCCAAAGCGGTTGCCGCCTATATAGACAGCATCTGCTCCGTAAGAAACGGCGACCTTAAGGGTTTCAAGGCCGCCGGCTGGAATCAATAATTCTGGTTTGTTCATATCTTTTTCCATTCTTTTATTATTCTATATTTAATATGTGATTAATTATATGTTCTTAATTATTTTACTTTTGTTCTTGTTATTTTACTACCGATAGAGCAAGCCCATCACCAACTGAAAGGATTGAGGTTTCAAGTCGTGAATCATTCTTTACATATGAAAGATATTCACGCATCCTGTCATGAATGGTTCTATCTCTTTTTTCAACTAAGAAATGAGATTCAAGAACATCTCCCTCAGCTAGTATATTATCTGTTACTATCACTGTATCTTTATGCGACAAACGAATAGCTTCTTCCAGATAAGTCATATACTGAGCTTTTGCTGCATCAATAAAGATAAAGTCATAGGTTTTGCCATTTATTCTTTTGAGAGTTTCTGCTGCATCTCCTTTTAGAAGAGATATTTTCTCATCAAACGATGACTTAGCGAAATTCTTTGTTGCCTCTTCTATTCTGGATTCATCCAACTCACAGGTATCTATATGCCAGTGCGCATCTCCCAAAACATCAGAGAGAGTTTCTGCCATAACCAGCGTAGAATAACCTACTGCAGTTCCAACTTCAAGAATAGTCTCTGGTTTTATAATCCTCAGCAGTACCTGAAGAAAGTCTCTGGTCTCGCGACGAATGATAGGAACATCATCAGCTATCGCTTTATCATAGATTTCTTTAAGTAGTCCTTCATCATCATGGGTATATGAAATTATGAAATCTCTTATTCTACTATAATCCATAATTTACTCAGCAGAGTCGCCACCGTCTTCTGCTCCAAAACCTGAACCTGCATCACCACCATCTTCTGGAACGACATCCTCGCCTTCAGCTCCGCCACCAGCACCCATATCTGAATTATCATGGATCTCAGTAGCGTCAGTAATAGTAGCTTTCTTCTTTTCCTCAGTTGGAACTTCAACTTTCTGGTTAGTAGCTATACCTCCAGTAATGATCCTTATAATCTCGCTGTAACGCATTGAAGGAGATAATTCATACTTGCCAGCTTTAATTGAGCCGCCGATCTCATTTACCTTTATCTTTGCGATCATTACATATTTGTTCTTTATAACACCAGCATCATAAAGAGATGCTGCTATATTACTAGATGATGAATCCTGGGTTAATTCTACAGTCACATAGCTTTGGTCACGCGGATCTTTTGCTGAATCCGCAAATACATCATGTGCAAAGTTAAATGATGTCGAAAAAGCCTTTATGAAAAGAAGAATTATTAATACATCCACAAAAGCCTGAAACGCATAATAAAGAGCTATTCTAAGTCTTGCTTCAGTTTTAAATGATTTCTGGCGTTTTCTTTCCGCAAGCATTTTTCTAGTTTTACTGTCTAACATAATTTTTCCTCATATATCTTACTGCATTTTGAATTAATGAATTATCTATCTCTCTATGAATCATTCTTCGAAATGGATTCCATCGGTTACTTTGGCAATCACGTTCCTCATCAGCTTTGATAAGGCACTTTCCGCCCGAAGAAATTCATTTACCACCGAGTTATGAAGCAATTCATCATTCTCATTATAAATTCTAAGTAAATCATCGTAAGGATTTCCATCAGTATACTTCATCACATCTTCGTATCTGCTCTTAAAGTCCATAACCTTGTTGAATAAATCTTCATTGGCTTTTAAGGACTTGCGAGCAAAGATGTAATTGCGATACTCGTCTGATTCCAGGATAAGCATATTCAGTTCTTTACATTGTTCTGTTATCTTATCCATATATCCCCCAGAATAATTAATTCAATACAGATAATCACTTCACTATTTTTATAAAACTTAGATATTATAGATGTTTTAGCACTAGACCTCTTCGATTATAGGAAGGATCATAGGGTTACGCTTTGTGCGCTGCCACAGGAATTCTCCTAAATCTTCTTTTATCGAATTCTTAATACGGTTCCAGTCAGCACTTTCATCTGAGAGGCAGTATGAAAGTGTTTCAGATACAACATCCTTACACTGCTCAATCAGCATCTCTGCTTCTCGTACATATACAAATCCTCGGGACACAATGTCTGGTCCTGAAAGGATCTGATTAGAACCACTTTCAAGAGTTATAACAACAACCATCAGACCATTTTCTGAAAGATGCTGTCTATCTCTGATTACTATATTTCCAACGTCTCCTACTCCAAGTCCGTCAACGAAGACTCCATGAGCAGGTACCTTTCCAACAATATCAAACTTATCTTCACCAAGTTCAAGCACATCACCGCATCTAAGGATCTTCACATTTTCCTTTGGAATGCCCATCTCATGAGCAAGCTCTGAATGACGCTTTAAGTGTCTATATTCTCCGTGAACTGGTATAGCATACTTTGGTTTTGTAAGTGCATATATCAGCTTTAATTCTTCCTGACAGGCATGACCTGAAACGTGTGTATCATGATAGATAACACGAGCGCCCTTCTGCTCAAGCTCATTCATTACACGATATACGGACTTCTCATTTCCAGGTATCGGACTTGATGAGAAGATTACTACATCGCCTGGGATAAGTGATATCTTATTATGAACAGAAGTTGCAATACGTGCAAGCACTGCCATGTTTTCTCCCTGGCTTCCAGTAGTTATGTAAACCAGTTTCTCATTTGGATAATTCTTAGCTTCATCTATATCGATAAGTGTATTTTCAGGAATCTGAATATATCCTAGTTCCGAAGCGATATGGATGACATTTACCATGCTTCGTCCATCCACTACTACTTTACGTCCGTACTTATATGCAGAGTTGATTATCTGCTGAACACGGTCAACGTTAGAAGCGAATGTCGCAATAATAAGTCTATGATCTCGGTTATCATCAAAGATGTGGTCAAATGTCTTTCCAACAGTTTTCTCTGATGGAGTGTAACCTGGTCGCTCCACATTTGTGGAATCAGCCATAAGTGCTAGCACGCCCTTCTTACCCAGTTCACCGAATCTCTGAAGATCGATCACACCACCAAAGACAGGAGTGAAGTCAACCTTGAAATCTCCAGTATGTACAATGATTCCCGCCGGTGTATATATAGCCAGTGCGCAGGAATCTGCAATACTGTGATTCGTTCTGATAAACTCAATACGGAAGATTCCGAGATTTATTATCTGACCATAAGTTACAACCTTACGACGAATGTTATCAATAAGACCATGCTCTGTAAGCTTGTAATCAATAAGTCCCATAGTAAGCTTTGTTGTATAAATAGGAATGCTGAGTTCCTTCTCGATGTATGGAATAGCTCCTATATGATCCTCGTGGCCATGGGTTACAACCATACCACGAATCTTTTCCTGATTATCTTTTAGATAAGTGATGTCAGGAATAACAAGATCGACGCCCAGCATATCATCATCAGGAAATGCCAGTCCGCCGTCTACTACTATAATATCATCACCATATTCAATTGCTGTTATATTCATTCCAATCTGTTCAAGACCACCCAGAGGGATGATCTTAACAGTTTCATTCTTTTTCTCTATTCCCATATTCTATCTGTTCTTTTCCGATCTAAATCTGTTCTTTAACTAATATTTTTTCTGTTCTTTATTACTTTGTCTGACCATCCAGATATGTTTGAAGAATTATAGCAGCAGCCATCTTATCTATATGTTCCTTGCGAGCACTATGTGCCACTCCAGTTTCCTCTAAGATTCGATCTGCCTGAACTGTTGTAAGTCGCTCATCAATCCAAATAATTTCCAGTCCTGTTCTTCGAGATAGTTCATCTGCGAAAGCTTCAGTAAGTTCTACTCGATCACCTTCTGTGCCATTCATGTTAAGTGGCTTTCCGATAACTATCTTCTCAACTTCATACTCTGCTATAAGAGCTTCAATCCTCTGATATGTTTTTCTCAGCTTATTAGTACGTTCACGTTCTACTGTCTCTATCGGCTGCGCAGTAATAAAGAGTTCATCAGAAATAGCTACGCCGACAGTTTTATCGCCATAGTCAAGTCCCATCACTCTCATATCATTAATCTCTCTTCTTTAATCTGGTGTCTATATAATTTTCCATAAGAAGCTCAAGTATCTCATCACGCTCAGCCTTCATAATAAGACTACGGGCGCCCTTGTAGCTAGTTATGTATGTTGGATCTCCGCTCATAATATATCCAACGATTTGGTTCACAGGATTATAACCCTTCTCAGAGAGTGCCTCATATACATCAGCTACTATGTCTGATACTTCTATGGTGTACTCTCTTTCGATATTTATGTCCTGTGTATGCTGTCCTTCGTAACCGTCCATATGTTTCCCCTTTTTTCATATATATAAATCCTTTACCTAAAGGATCACGTCCGGAATTACCCATCTATATATCATAATATATATAGGGATTTGTTGCAACCTTTCTTGTATTTAGTGTATTTACTTCGAAGCTTTCTTCTTCGCTTTAAGAACTCCGTATGCAAATTCGATAGCAAAAATAAGACTTAGCAGGAATAGTATTGAAACATAGAATACTACTGCTCCGCGGATTCCATATAATGCAACTGCTCCACCGCACAAGAAAAGCGACAGTAATGACGTAATAATGTAACCCACCATAATTGCATTTTGATATCTCATTACAGTAAGCAGATTACCAAGAAGTGTCGCCATACCGAGACAGCCACTTCCAATGATCATAATAAGAAGATCAAGCTTATAAGGCTTAAGGTCTGTATTGAAGATAAGTGACATTACTGGCACACCAAGTAGTGCCGCACCAATGAAGCAGATTATAGTAATTATAATTACAAACACAACCTGCTTAAATACTTCCTTCATGTACTCTGATATCTTATGATCATTCCATAGACATGAGATATGATTTATTCTTGGGTTGAAGACAAATGTCACCATCATCTGCACAACAAACACAGGCATAGCAAGGTAGTTGTATATTGCCTGAAGGGTTTCATCTCTTAATATTCCCATAATAAAATCTCTTGGGGCAAATCCAATATATAATGTGAGGAATGCACCTATCGCAAGTGGCATCGTCACAACAAGCTGTTTAAATACTTTCTTTATTCTGAGTGGTTCATGCTCTGATACATACTCCTTTGTAAGTAAAATATAAACAATCATTATGATAAATGTAACGATTGTAGATACCACTACAGTAAGATATAAATTCTTTGTGGTAACTATCATAGCAATCATAAGCAGGATTGTTACAATGTATCTTGTACCCCACATCTTGGAAGCTATATCGAGACGATCATTCTTTTGATATTCGCCGAAATATACATCCTCAAAAGCATCAGGAACCTTGAGCAAACAAACCCAAGGAACAATAAGAAGCATATCTGGACTTATTTCATCAGTATTTCCTTGAAACCACGTCATAACATACATATATCCAATTGAAAGACCCGTCATTATGATAGTTGTTATAAGTCGAGCCATTCGATATTCACGGAAATTGTATTCCCTATCCACATCAGATACCTGGAAGAATCTCACACCATATTTTCCTATGCAGAGAAAAAGATTTGCCGCTGTATATCCATATGCAAAAATACCAGACATTACCTGATTATATTTATTCTCAGAAGTAAGGGTGTGTGTCACTACCATGGAAAAGATAACCTGCTGAAATGAGAACATGATACTGGCGATCATATTCCAAACAGCACCTGACTTTTCTATATCCTTACTTGTCGTTAAAAACCTTTTTAGTGCTTTCATCTAATCTTTCCTAATTTGGTGCAGTGGGGACAGACCCCGTTGCACCATTACTTAATTTTGTTTGATTCATACTCGTCGCGGTCAAGAAATGGGAACATATCGTCGATTGGTGGGGAGACGATCTTTCCATCTGGCAGTACCTTTGATGAAAGCTTAGGTGAGAATATCTGTTCATCTGATACTACTACCTCGCAGAGGACTGGGCCTTCTGCTATAAGTGCCGCGTTGATCATGGTAGTTAGTTCTATACTGCTACTAACTCCATTTTCATCGCTGAATATATTTGAGTTCATGCTGTTAATCTTGAAGTACTTGAAGCCAAATGTATCTGCCAGCTTATTAAATGGTGGGAAGCTGACTCCATTTCCTTCGCATACTCCCACAAGTCCGTCATGAAACAGATTATTCTGTGTCTGACGGATACTGTGATAGCCGTTATTGTTAAGAACAAAGAGTTTCAGATTAAGATTGTTTTCCTTTATTGTCTGTAACTCTTGAAGGTTCATCATAAGTGAACCATCACCATCGAGACAGATTACTCTGTGGTCTTTCTTTCCATGTTCAAAGCTCTGTTCTACCACCTGATACATTTTACCGAACACCTTAGCGCGGTTATCTGCATTTGTAAGTGCAACTGCTGCACCAAGTGCTGCTGGAAGACCATATCCCATGCTGGCACATCCGGAGTTAGTAAAGAGTCTTGTTTTGGATTTGATAACTGCTGCTTGGAAACCAATAACGCAGGCAGATCCATTTCCTGTTATACATACATCATCTTCATCCATAGATTCAAAAAGTGACTTTACGAATACGTATGGATTCAGCGGCTTATCAACCTCTGAATATTCAGGAAGAACTGCTGGATATTTCTCGTTAATTGAACGGGAGAATTCAAGCCATGACTTGTGATCAGCATTTCCCTTTCCTGTGTACTGTCCTGCATTTATCTCTCTGATAAGTGCCTGCATCAAATCCTTTACGTCTGCATGCACCTTCATGTCAGGATTTATAGTAGGCTTGTTAAGCTCATTCTTATCAATATCAACTACAATCTTATATGCATTCTTTGCCCAGTCCTTATAGTTATAGCTGATAAGTCTGATATTAAGACGCGAACCAAGAACTAGGATAAGGTCTGCATTTTCTGTGGCGAAGTTACCACCACGAGTTCCTACAGTTCCTGGACGTCCAACAAAGTATGGACTTGTATCCGGAAGTGTATCATGTGCATTCCAAGCAGTTACAACAGGGATACCAAGTTTATCTACAAGATCAAGGAATTCTTCCTCAGAGTCTCCAAGTCTGATTCCTGTTCCAGCAAAAATAAGCGGACGCTTTGCCCGAGCAATTCTTTGAAGTATCTCATCTGCTGTAGCTTCTGTAACTGGAGATGGAACCTGCTCAGTAAGAAGTTCTCGTTCTTCCTGTGTACCATTGAAATGCTTAAGCTCTTCTGTTTCAATTCGAGCAGCCTGAATATCAAGTGGAATATCAATCCATACAGGGCCGCCTCTACCCTTTGTTGCAAGGAAAAGAGCCTTCTCAAGATGATATGCAATCTCTGTCTCATCAGTAACCATGACTGCATACTTTGTCATATTTCGAACACTTTCAATTATCTGATATTCCTGATCTCCCAGCTGTCTAAGAGGGATATCAGTTGCCCAGGTTGTTGTCTCTCTTTTAACCTGACCTGAGATAACAAACATTGGTATTGAATCTAACCAACCACCAAGTACACCTGTTATTGCGTTAGTACCACCAGGACCGCTAGTTACATTTACTGCTGCAAGACGTCCCGTCAGTCTTGTGTAGCCTTCTGCTGCAACACTACTTCCCTGTTCATTATGGTTGAATATAAAGTTTAAGCCTTCTTTGTGGCCAAGACTATCGTTCAGGTGCATGGCGCCACCGCCTGTAACACCGAACACTGTGTCAATTCCATTTGCCACCAAAAAGTCTGCTACGTAATCAGATAATTTCTGTATCATTTTCTTTTCCTCGATCTATTTTGTATAAAGTGATGTTGTAACGAAGTTTACTTCGATGTCGGAGCTGAGCTCTGACAGTTTATCTTTAGCGTACTGGTTAAGTTCTTCTGTACGATCCTTGATAAATGTGTACTCCATATCAGGATTGATAAAGTTAAGTTTATCCTCAGAGTAGCCATCGAAGCCTGCTACATTTACCTTCTTAACTCCTGCCTTAACAAGGGCCTTGAGAAGCATGATAAATGAGTTATCTATAATATCCGCCTCTTCATCGATAAGACTGCTATAGTTCAAAGTGTAATCAAAATCGATTCTCTTGCTTGTCACGTTGGATGTGGCAATAATCTGAATTCTTGTATCAGTGCTGTCTGTAGAAATGAGACGCGCCAGCGCTGATGACATTTGGAGATATCTCTTAGAGTTACTGATGAAGAGCATATCAACAGGTATTTCTGAAGGGATGTAATTGATTGCAATTATCTCCAGATTTTCATCACCATCGGCCTCTCTTGTTTTCTCAATAAAGGCTTCAAGCTTTTCTCTCTCTGTTGATACCGAGCTTCCAGGACCGATAACCAGGATATTTTTCTGAACGCTTAGTCCGTCAACATTATGCTCGTGGTCACCTTCATACTCAAAGATATCTGAAGAAAGAAGATCGAATCTTTCGGAGAGTCTCTTTATAGCATCACTGTCATCAATATCATGGCTCTGATACTCGCGGTAGAGATCCTCCATATATTTCTTATCATAAAGAAGCTTCTTTTCACCCTCAAGACGAGAAAGTAGTTCATTAATAGACTTAATTGAAAGTGTTTTCTTGTTCATCAGGTCTGCCACATAGTTTGGATGGCAGTCATTTGATGCTGACAGATAGAAGAACAGATTGTATCCCCAGGTTGATGGCTGACAGAAGTTCATGATGTTCACATCTATCGCTTCAAGCATCTGAGGTATCTGGTAATTCTTGCCATACTTCTGATTCATATGCATTGCGATAAGCTCAAGCGGTGCATTTCCCGCACTCTTTCCCATTCCGTAAAGAGTACCATCAACAAGCATTGTTCTATCTGTCTTGTAGTCCAGCATTGCGATGCAGTTTGCATAGCCCATCTGGAAATTGTTATGCCCGTGATATCCAAGAGCGATATCTGGATCCAGATTCTTATCAAGAAGATCGATGAAATGCATCAGGTTGTTCTGGTGCATGAGTCCATAGGTATCAACCATTGATACAGCATCTGGCTTTGCTTCGTTAGCAAGTCGGATGAGATCTAACATTTCCTCATCAGTATAGCTTGTAACTGAAACAAGCTGAGAAAAAACAATATAACCAAGTTCCTTAAGCTGACGACAGAAATCGAGAGCCTCCACACGAAGATGCTTCTTGTAAATAACTCTGATACCATCGATATATGATTCGCTGGCCGGCTTTATATGATCAATAGAACATGTACCATAATCGATCATACCGAAAACGATTTTGCCCTTCTTATCTACAGAGCCATAGATTTTTTCCATACAGTCTGTGTCAGGCATAATACTTCTATCAATATCAAATGGCCTTCTATCATCTAAGAAGCCAAGCTCGATATAGTCTACATCTGAATCGATAAGACGCTCGTATATACTAATAAGATTGTTATGACCAAAATTCCAGTCGTTTATGTATCCACCATCACGGAGGGTACAATCCAGTAATTTTAATTCTCCCATTGTTTCTCCTTTATATAAACATGTCGAGGATATCCAGAGGTTTCTCTGCCACGCCCATGTTGTCAAACTGATCTATATCTTCTGGTGTCGAGAAGCCGAAGCCATAGGTTACACCGATGAAATGTGCGCCTGCATCTGCAGCACCAATAGCATCGTTATCACTATCTCCTACCATTACAGTCTCATCAGGACTGAATCCCAGATCTTGTATTGTCAAATTTACTATATCAGCCTTCGTCATATTGGAAGCCGCATTTGACCCATGAATAACATCAAAATACTTTGCCAGGCCTTTTTCTTCAAGAAGAGTCTTTGCCATATCTTCACGTTTATATGTTGCAACGCCAACCTTGAAACCTAAATCTCCTAATGAGAAAAGAAGCTCATCCATTCCCTCATAGTGTTCAGCTCTAAATATGTCCCCCTTAGGATATTCTTCTCTAAAGTAAGACATAGCCTCCATAGCTTTCTCTGGAGATAAACCATATAGTCTTTCAAGATTCTTATTGATAGGCGGTCCAATGAAAGACCTCATATCGTCATCATCTAGATTATGTAAACCATAATGCTCTATCATTTTTTTAACGGAACTAAGTACTCCCACAGACGTATCAAGTAATGTTCCGTCTAAGTCAAAAATAATTGATCTGATCATTTAATATATAAACCCTTTTCTTTATATTTGGTGCAGGTAGGGACAGACCTCGGTGCAGTGGGGACGGACCCCACTGCACCAAATGACCCCACAGCACATTACTACTCATCGGATAAAAAGTCAAATGTTAGCTGACTTGTCTTAGGCATATCGCCCAGAATTCCAAGCTCTGCCATCTTATCGATTACTGTACCTGAGATGTGAGCACGGTCTTTAAGCTCCTGCTGTGACAGGAACTGTCCACCCTTTGCAGCTTCTTCCATCTGCTGTGCTGCCGACTCACCCATGGAGTCAATAGCAAGGAAACTTGGCATGATCTTGCCATCTACAATCTGGAAACGGTTAGCTCTGGCCGAATAAATATCCAGCGGAGCAAACTCGAATCCTCGAGCATACATCTCCTTAACAATCTTCATATCCTTAAGGAGACCCTTCTCAGTAGCAGTCATCTTATTCTTATCTTTTGCTTTATATTCATTTAGTACACCGTCCAGGTGGGCTTCACCCTGACACATGATTTCATAAGAAAATGCGTCTGCACGGATACTGAAGTACGCAGCGTAATATGCAAGCGGATGGTAGATCTTGTACCATGCAACTCGCCAGGACATCATTACGTACGCAACAGCGTGGGCCTTAGGGAACATGTACTTAATCTGCTCGCAGCTCCAGATATACCAGTCAGGTACGCCCTTCTCCTGCATCTTTGCCTTGAAGTCCGGCCACTCGTGGCAGCCGCCGCTGGCAACGATACCCTTACGAACACGCTCCATTATTGTAAATGCATCTCCTGATTCAAGTCCCTGATTAAGAAGATACACCATAATATCATCACGACAGCATATAGCACTGGCAAGCTTACATTTGCCTTCCTGGATAAGTTTCTGAGCGTTACCCAGCCAAACGTCAGTACCATGTGAAAGTCCTGCGATACGAACCAGATCAGAGAAGCTCTGCGGATCCGCATCGATAAGCATCTGCATAGCAAACTCAGTACCAAACTCCGGAACACCCAGACATCCCAGTGGAATTCCGCCCATATCTTCAGGCTTGATCTTAATAGGTTCGGTACCCTTAAAGAGGGCCATAACATTTGGATCGTCAAATGGAATATCTTTAACGTTAATTCCTGTAAGCTCCTCGAGACGCTTGATCATGGTAGGATCATCATGTCCCAGCACGTCGAACTTAAGCAGGTTGTGCTCAATGGAGTGATAATCGAAGTGCGTAGTTATGATATCTACCGTCATATCATTTGCAGGTCTCTGTACGGGTGTGAAGCTGCAGATATCTTCATCATCAGGGGTAACTATGATACCACCTGGGTGCTGTCCAGAAGTTCTCTTAACATCAACGCAGCCCTGAGACAGACGTTCCATCTCAGCCCAGCGTTTCTCAACACCTCTATATTTACAGTAGTCACGTACGAAACCAAGGGCAGTCTTATCTGCCACAGTACCAACAGTTCCAGCCTTAAAAGAGTGATCGCGACCGAAAAGATCCCCCAGGAACTGATGAGCCTTTGCCTGGTACTCACCTGAGAAGTTAAGGTCGATATCCGGCTCCTTATCTCCCTTGAATCCAAGGAATGTTTCGAACGGAATATCCTGTCCTTCTTTCTTCATCTTTGTGCCACACTTTGGACAGTCAGCGTCTGGCATATCGCAGCCGCACTCTCCAGCGTAGGCTTTAACTCTATCTGAATCAAATTCTGCATAGAAGCAATTTGGACATAGATAATGTGCTGGTAGAGGATTAACCTCTGTGATACCAGCCATAGTTGCCGCAAACGAGGAACCAACGGAACCTCTGGAGCCTACCAGGTATCCATCATCGTTAGACTTCCAAACCAGTTTCTGCGCA
This sequence comes from Lachnospiraceae bacterium AC2031, assembly GCA_000687975.1. Classification (GTDB taxonomy): domain Bacteria; phylum Bacillota; class Clostridia; order Lachnospirales; family Lachnospiraceae; genus Eubacterium_Q. The sequence continues at coordinate 660,801 of JIAB01000001.1, forward strand.
ACAATGTACATAACTGAGTAGCCATTTCCTATGATTGAATCCAGCTCTTTATCAAGTCGCTTCTGAACAATTTCAGGAGGTGTAGGTCCATACATCTCATGCATCTTGTCATAGCAGATCTTACGAAGAGTCTTATCTGAATCTTTGATACGTGGAGGTGCTTTGTCAGGACGAACAGGGGACTTAAGTTCAAGCCAGGAAGCAACCAGATTAGAGTTTGTAACAACAACCTCCTTAGCCAGCTCCTCACCAAGATAAGAGAACTCCTCCAGCATCTCTTCAGTAGTTCTGAAGTAAAGTGGTGGTTCTTCTTCCATAGCCTCTTTTACAAGGTCCACATTCTCATGTTCCTGTCCCTTAGCTACACGCTCAGCTTTTGCATTTGCTTCCAGCTCTTCGCGGGCTTTTGCATTCAGTCTCTTTATACGAACACTGTCTTTAATAATAGCTCTATATATTGCATCCTCTGGATCAAGGAAGTATACATCACCTGTTGCAACGACCGGCTTACCATACTTCTTTCCCAGTTCTATTATCTCTCTGTTAATATCCTGCAGATCTTCTACAGTTTTAATTCTGGCAACCTTCTCTTCATCAATTAGATGCAGGTTGTTAGAAACAGGCTGTATCTCAAGGAAGTCAAAGAAGTTAACTATCTTCTCAATTTCCTCATCATCTAATCCATCAAGAAGAGCCTGATAGAGATGTCCTGTTGAAGAACCTGATCCAAGAATAAGTCCCTCACGGTACTGAACGATCTCAGACATAGGAATCTTAGGTACTCTGTCGTAGTACTTGATATGTGAATTAGAGATAAGTCGATACAGATTTGTTCGGCCAGTTTCATTTTGCGCGAAAATAAGTCCTGTATGAGCTCTGGATTTTCTTATGGCATCATCAGAAGAACGTCCCATCTCATTTAAATCGTCAACTGACTTTGCACCTGTATCATAGATCATCTTAAGAAGCTTTGCGAAAATCTCAGCTGTTACTTCAGCATCATCGCAGGCTCTATGATGATGTGCATTCGTAAGCTTGAAGTAATGAGTCAGGCGGTCCAGTGTATAACGTCCAAGCTCTGGCAGAAGCACATGAGCAAGTGTCATTGTGTCCAGCGCTGTAAAGTCATATTCCATACCAAGGCTATGAGCCACTACCTTAATGAATGTGGTATCAAATGTAGCATTATGGGCTACAAGCATGGCATCCTTACTGAACTCAAAGAAGCGAGGTAGTACCTTATCGATGGTATCTGCATCCTTAACCATGGCATCATTTATAGATGTCAGTTTCTCTATGTTATAAGGGATTGGTTCCTCAGGATTTACGAACTCTGAAAATCTTGAGATAACCTCTCCGGATTTATCAACTCTTACAGCACCTATCTCGATGATCTTGCAGTATTTAAATGAAAGTCCAGTAGTCTCTATATCGAAAACAACGTAGTCACTGTCAAGAGTCTGTCCATGAGGATTCATAACCAGAGTCTTGATATCATCTACGATATTTGCATCCACACCATAAAGAAGCTTTATCGCATCCTTCTGCTTAGTCTTTCCCAAATACTTAGTAGCCATAGTAAATGCATTTACAACGCCAGCATCTGTAATACCGATAGCCGTATGGCCCCAGTCTATCGCTTTCTGAAGTGCACCACCAATTGGTGTAACACCATTCATTTCGCTCATCTTGGTATGCAGGTGAAGCTCAATTCTCTTCTCCTCTGCATTATCCATTCTCTTCTCTCTAGTATCGTTAGCAGTCTTTACACCATCAACCTTATTAAGAAGAAGCTCATGTGCGAAAGTATCATTTTCCGGCACACCTTTAACCATAACGAACTTACCTGGCTTCAGCTCATCCATAATAGCTCCCATATCGTCATTCTTAACGAACAGCTTAAAGCCTATGGTATCTGTAAAGTCAGTTATATATGCTGTAACGATAGTTTTTTCATTTCTTATTTCTTTAGTATCTACCTTAACTATCTGTCCTTTGATTACAACATAGTTAGGCATCTCCTCAGTAATATCTGCGATAGCAACAATATCACCTTCAACATTCTTACCATAGAAACAATCCAGATCGTTATAATTCTTCTTTCTGAAGTCCTCAGCCTTAGCTTTAAAATCCTTCTTCTGAACCTCATGTGTAGGTTCCTTCTTTCTCATAAGCTCAGGGGCATAATAGACCTCATTTGAATCAACATCGTAAGTATCAACCAGCTGTTCAACTGTTTCGCTGACACGGTCCACTGTAGCCTCTGGTTCAGCCTGAGTTACCTCAGGAATCTTGTCTTCATACTCTTCTTCCTTATCAGGACGCTTAACATACTCAATAACCGTATTAATGTTAATCCCAAAGCAATCCTGGAACAGACGATTAAAGTACTTTGCGATCATTGGCTTTCTCTGAAGAGCCATCATTCCTTCTGGCATGATAAATGTTATCTTACCATCTTCGAAGCGAATATCTGAACTCTTTACCAGAGTATATTCTACCGGATGATCCTCACGCATTTCCTTCATGATATCGTCACCATGAACACGCATTATATATTCAGCATCATACTGATCAGACAGATGATACTTAGTTTTAATCTTTACTTTTCTATTGTCGTCATATTCATCAGCATTTCCTTCAAATACAAAAAGACGGACTGCCTGTTCCGCCTTTTTTATACTATCTAGATCAATTAAATGTGTTGATATTATATCAACATACAGGGTCTCGGACTGGGTTATATAAGTGAGTTTTTCTACCTCAACTCCGTCGAACATATCCTTAAGTTCCGGATCCAGTTCCATCCCCTGAAATGTATCAAAAAATGATTTTATTTCCAATTATCTAATTCCTTCCGAAGTTCATCCAACAGCTGTTCCTGAGGTACCTTTCTAAGGATCTCACCCTTCTTAAAAATGAGTCCCACGTTGTCACCGCCAGCAATACCAAGATCAGCTTCTCTTGCCTCTCCAGGACCATTAACAGCGCACCCCATTACAGCAACCTTTATATTCAAATTCTTGTATTCACTAATCAGCTTCTCTGTTTTATTTGCCAGACCAATTAAGTCAATGTGGGTTCTTCCACAGGTCGGACATGACACCAGAGTTATGCCACCTTTGCTAAGTCCTAAAGTCTTAAGTATGAGTTTCGCACTCTTTACCTCTTCTACTGGATCTCCAGTAAGTGATACACGAATTGTATCTCCTATACCCTCATTCAGGATAATTCCAAGACCCACAGAAGATTTGATATTTCCACTCCAAAGCGTACCTGATTCAGTAATACCAACATGAAGTGGATAGTTAGTCTTTTCAGCAATTAACTCATGAGTTTTTACAGACATAATAACATCTGAAGACTTTATACTAATAACTATGTTATCGTAGTCCTGTTCTTCGATCATTCTAACCTTATCAAGAGCACTTTCAACTATTCCCTCTGCTGTAACGCCATGATACTTATCAATAAACTGCTGTTCCAGAGAACCACTGTTTACGCCAACTCGAATAGGAATATTCTTTCTTTTAGCCACATCAACTACAGCCTTCAGATTCTCCTCTGAACCAATGTTACCAGGATTAATACGAATCTTATCAGCACCTGATTCCATAGCAAGTATTGCGAGTTTATACTGGAAATGAATATCTGCCACAAGAGGCACATGAGTTCTCTCCTTCAGCTTTTCAAAAGCCCTGGCAGCCTCCTCAGTATTGGCAGTGCATCTTACAATATCACAGCCAGCCTCCTCAAGTGCAAGGATCTGACTAACTGTCGCCTCAATGTCAGATGTTTCTGTATTAGTCATAGACTGGATAGCAATCTTATTACCGCCACCAATCTCAACATTTCCTATCTTAATTTTTTTCGTATTATCTCTGTATGCCATAGTTTTTTCCTTTTTCTATTCGGCCTTCTAGTTTAACGCTGCAGTGCCTCGCAGACACGCATTTTTACCCGTGTATTACATTACCAAGATCGTTGAAGAATACAAATACAGTTAGTAGCAAAAGAAGAATAACTCCAACAGCAGTTACTATTGCCTCTTTATCGCGAGGTACAGGACGACCTGCCACAGCCTCTATCAGGATGAACAGAATTCTTCCTCCATCAAGCGCTGGGATTGGGAGAAGGTTCATCATTCCAAGGTTCGCGCTTAAAAGACATGCAAAATTTACAACCGTCATCAGCACAGTCATAAACTGAACCCAGGCGCTTTCCTCCTTGGTCTCCTCCTTAGCTTCCTCTATGACCGTATTCATCGTACTGCTTATTCCTACAGGACCCATCAAAGCATCCTTTGATACCTTTCCTGTCACAAGCATTTTAAGCGAATATAGTACAGTCTTAACCTGGAAGCGCACCTCGTAAACCGAGTACTTCATCTCATCCATAAGACCTTTAGAGGCCCTTCCGTTACTGATAAATCCAAAGTAATAATTTCCAGACTCCTCGTCCAGCTTTCTAGTAAGAGTAACCGTATGCTCCTCGCCATCTCTTAAATATGTTATGTCAACCGGTGTTTCAGGGCTAACAAGCATACCATAAAGGGTTATCTCGCGGTAATTATAGATTCTATCTCCATCAAGCTTTATTATCTCATCGCCAACCTGAAAGCCTGCTGCTTCTGCAGCTCCGCCTTCCATGATGTCAGTCAGGATTGGCTGATCGATATAAGTAAAATGGCATATAACAATGGAGAATAAAAAAGCAAGAATAAAGTTAAACAGTGGTCCAGCAAAACATACCATAAGTCTTGCCATGATGGATTTACTGTTAAATGCATTCTTGTCATCAGACTCTTCAGTCATTCCTTCCATCATGCAGTATCCACCTATAGGAAGGGCGCGAATGCTATAGTCTGTATCACCTTTTTTCCATCCTGCAATCTTAGGTCCCATTCCCACAGCGAATTCATTTACCTTTATCTTGCTAAGCTTAGCAAAAAGAAAGTGTCCAAATTCGTGAACTGACACTATCAATCCAAATGTAATTATTATCGAGATAATATTAATAATCGAACTCATAATTTCTCCAAAAGACTATAGAACTATTCCTAGTCTTAAACTCCGTAACGCTCAGTTAGTATCCGGTCTGTCTCATCACGCGCAGCAAGGATTGCACCTAGATCCGCATCCTGCTGAGGAGTATGCTTTGACATGGCATACTCGATCATGTCGTATATTTCAAGAAATGTAATCTTCTCGGCTAGAAATGCCGCAACCGCATGCTCATTTGCCTCATTCATAACTGTAGGCATAGTACCACCAATACGACTTGCTTCCTTAGCAAGTGGGATGCCACGGAAGGTTTCGTAATCAGGTGTCTCTATCAGTATTCCAGATATCTTTGTGAAATCAAGCCTTTCACCTGCAAGATATCTTCTTTCAGGATAGTAAAATGCATACTGGATAGGCAGCTTCATATCAGGAGTACCCAGCTGTGCTATTACCGCTCCATCCTCATATTCTACAGCACTGTGTATAATACTCTGAGGCTGTATCAGCACTTCGATATCATCAAGGGCTGTATCAAACAGCCAGTGAGCTTCGATAACCTCCAGACCCTTATTAACCATGCTAGCACTGTCTATGGTAATTTTAGGCCCCATAGACCAGTTAGGATGATTAAGAGCCTCCTTAACAGTAACATTCTCTATATCAGCTCGTGAGCGACCTCTGAAAGGGCCTCCCGAAGCTGTAAGGAGTATTCTTGAAACCTTATTATTATATTCGCCCTGACAGGAACGTCTGTTCCCCTGTAAGCTCTGGAATATTGCACTATGCTCACTATCAACCGGAAGGATCTTTACTCCCTTCTCAGCAGCACGTTTCATTACCAGATGTCCAGCTGTAACAAGCGTCTCTTTATTTGCAAGGGCGATATCCTTACCTGCTTCTATAGCTGCGAGAGTCGGCTCTACTCCGATCATACCAACTATAGCAGTAAGTACCATTTCCGCTTTATCGTAAGCAGCAACTTCGCAGAGACCTTTCATACCAGAAACCACATTTATCCCTGTATCAGCAAGCTTTATACGAAGAGTTTCTGCATCTTCTTCCGACATAACAGAAACAAGCTCGGGAGTAAACTCCCTAGCCTGCTTCTCAATTAGTTCTATATTCTTACCACATGCAAGCGCTACCACATTTATGTCGCCATTTGCTCTGACGATATCAAGCGCCTGCGTACCTATCGAACCAGTAGATCCGATAATCGAAATATTCTTCATTTTCACCTCAGATATGTCAAAGGATAACTCTGACACATTCTTACATAGTTGTTATAACGAACTGGATCAGGTAATAAATTATTGGAGCTGTGAAGATCATACTGTCAAATCTGTCCAGCACACCTCCATGTCCTGGAATCAATGTACCATAATCCTTTACGTCATTATTTCTCTTAATAGCAGAAGCAGCAAGATCTCCAATAACCGCTGGAATTGCACCAAGAGCGCAAACAATAAACAGCGTGATATAGATATTTACGTTATTAAACTGCTCTACTCTTCCATTGAGGAAGAAACCGTATATAACGCCTAAAAGACCTGAACCAAGTATTCCTCCAATAAGACCTTCCACAGTCTTCTTCGGACTCAGTTCTGGTGACATCTTATGCTTTCCGAAAAGTCTTCCAGCACAATATGCTAACGTATCATTTCCCCATGAACATATAAATACAAGTACAATAAAGTAGCCGCCTTCATACATTGTCCTAAGCTTATAAACAAAGGAAAGCATTACGCTCACATAGAAAAATGACATAAACGCTGCCATAATTTCTTTATCATGATATTTAGGAAATCTGAAAACATACAGCGTAAGTATTGCAAGCAGATAAAGTATCATAATAGGAATCGTAAGTCTTGTAAAAGGGATAGACTTACTTGCATCAGCAACTGGTCCATTAGATACATCAATATCATTAAATACTGTCTCTTTCAGATCTGCCAGAATAAGTACTATGTAGTAGATAAATGTCCATATCAGTGCAATCACTGTAGGAGATCTTTTCTCTATACCATAAACACGGCAGAGTTCAAATACGCCCAATGCTGAAAGGATCATTGTGACAGCTCCTGTCACAGCTCCTCCTATCCATAAAACAAAAAGGGATATTGCTACTAGTACTATTCCACTAATTAGTCTGGTCTTAAACATCTCATGCTCCAAAATCCAGCGCTACTTAACACCTCCGAAGCGCCTGTCTCTGCCATTATAGTATTCAATCGCCTGTTGCAGCGACTCCTTGTTAAAATCTGGCCACAAGGTATCTGTAAAATAAAACTCCGAATAAGATATCTGCCAAGGCAGGAAGTTTGAAGTTCTGATCTCACCACTGGTTCTGATAAGCAGATCAGGATCTGGAATATCAGCAGTATCCAGTTTTGAAGATATATAATCTTCAGTAATATCATCTACGGAAATAGTACCGTTCTTTACTTCTTCGGCAATCTTCTGTGTGGCTCTGGTTATTTCATCCCTGCCACCATAATTAAGTGCTACGATAAATTGAATGCCTGTATTATCTTTTGTAACCTCTTCAAGCTTCTCAATGGCATCAACTATATCAGCATCAAGCCTGTCACGACGTCCTATGACGCGAACACGCATATTATTCTTGTTGGCTTTTTCAATAGACTTTCTAAGAAAATCTCTAAGGATAAGCATGAGACCAGTCACCTCTTCTACTGAACGCTTCCAGTTTTCAGTGGAAAATGCATATACAGTAAGGTACTTAATTCCAAGGTCCCAGGCATCCTCAATAACCTGTTCAAGATTATCTGATCCAGCCTTATGTCCAAAGTTTCTTGGCATGTGGCGCTGTTTTGCCCAGCGGCCATTTCCGTCCAGGATTATTGCCACATGCTGCGGAATTTTTAATTCATCACTCATAATTATACCGTCATGATTTCCTTTGTCTTAGCATCAACGAGTTTTTCTATCTCGGCAATATACTTGTCAGTTGCCTTCTGGATAGCCTTCTCCTCATCTGCAAGATCATCCTCTGACATCTCTCCTGCTTTGTTTTCCTTCTTAGCAGCTTCGTTAGCATCACGTCTTGCGTTACGGATAGCTACCTTAGCATCCTCGCCCTTCTTCTTGATATCCTTAGCCAGTTCCTTACGTCTTTCTTCTGTAAGCTCTGGGAAGTTGATGATAACATTTTTACCGTCATTATTAGGTGTAACACCAAGATCAGATATCTGGATAGCCTTCTCGATAACCTTAACCATAGATGCTTCCCATGGTGTGATCATAAGAGTTCTAGCCTCTGGTACAGATACGTTTGCAACACTCTGAAGATTAGTTGGTGTGCCATAGTAATCAACCTTGATCTTATCAAGAACATGTGGATTAGCACGTCCTGCTCTTATTGTTGCATAATCTGCTGTAAGATTATCAATTGCCTTCTGCATTTTCTCTTCGTAACTCATTTTTTAACCCTCCGTAAATCGTTAAAATATATAAGTATTATTTGTATTAATCAACAGTTACTGTAGTACCAATCTTTTCGCCATTTGCTGCTCGGATGATTGAATCTGGCTCGCTAAGTGCAAAAAGGATCATTGGCATCTTATTCTCCATCGCAAGAACCGCTGAAGCAAGATCGATAACACCTAACTTCTGGTCTACGATATCTGACATCTTCATAGTATCGTACTTCTTGGCATTTGGATTAGTCTTTGGATCACTATCATAAACACCATCTATTGCCTTAGCTGACAGAACTGCATCGCACTCTGTCTCAATAGCGCGAAGTACTGCTGGCATATCTGTAGAGAAAAATGGATGTCCAGAACCACCTGCAAAGAATACAACATAGCCCTGTTCCATATACTCTATAGCCTTGTCTCTGATATACATTTCTGTTACATCACCTATAGCATAAGGAGATGTAATCTTGCACTTCATTCCTGCTCTTCTAAAAGCATCAGCTGCATATATACAGTTCATAACTGTAGCAAGCATACCAATCTGATCTGCCTTAACTCTATCCATTCCGTCGGATGTACGACCGCGCCAGAAGTTACCGCCTCCGATAACAATTCCTACCTGTACACCTTTATCAACTACCTTCTTAACCTCGGCAGCCACACGAGATACTTCCTCGTCTGAAAAGCCATGATGAGCATCACCCGCAAGGGCCTCACCACTTAACTTCAGTAATATTCTGTGTAATTCCATGTTGTTCTCCTTTATTATTCGTTTGTTGATGCATCCAGATTTTGTATACCATCTTCAAAATACTGAGAAACATCAACGCTGGCGTATACCTGCTGACACATTCCTTCTACAACTGCACCGCTGCTGATCTGTACTGACTTAGACTTAATATTTCCAACGATAACTGCTGTAGATCCAATCTCAACATCGCCCTTTATATCTATATCGCCTTTTACAGCACCAGATATCTTAGCACTGTCTGCGGATATATTTCCAACTAAAACGCTGCCTGCCCCTATTCTGACCAGGCCACTTGATGTAACCGTTCCCTGAATGTGAGCATTATCAGCATATAGGTCACCTGTAATAACGTCACCATCAACTCGTCCGCCAACTACAAGCTTACCAGAGCATTTGACATTACCTTCTACACGACCAAGTACTTCAATATCACCATCTATTTCTATATCACCTGTGATGATAGTAGTCTTGGTAATATAAGTAGTATTCTCGCTGAGGCCTGTAAGTTCCTCTTCCCTCTTTATCTCATGCTCCATCTCACTCATTTTTTTACTGTTCCCCTTCTTTTCTTTCTTCACCTGTGCCGGTTTAGAATCTACTGTCTCTGAAGAATCCTGTGAAGCCTCTTCCGCCTCATCTTCTGGTTTGATCTCAACCGTCTCAACATCAGATGAAAGCTCCTTAGACAAATCCTCTGGTATCTCAGGCATCATATCTGCACGCTTCTGGACACCTAATACTTCGTCCACATGGGCATCAACCTTCTTCTTTATATCATCAGCTGCAAGAGACACATTTTCCTCTTCCACTACCGGATCAGAAGCCTCCTCTACCGGAGAATCAGAAGTAACTGTTGACTTGGTATCTTCTGCAAATTCTTCCTCTTCCTCCTCCAGGATAGCATCTCGAACAGCCTGGGCAAAATCTCTTTTATATCCTTTGATTTTTTTCACGGCATCGATATCCTCCGTACAAACCGAAAATCAAAAATCATTATAACACATTCTCTAGTATTTATCCTATTATTTTTCACAAGATGTATGAACAAAAAGGCAAAAATCTTTTTACACATATTTTAAAGTTTGTTAATAACTTGTTCATAACTAAGGATTATATTGTAACCATAGATTTTTCATAACTCTCTCACCCTATGAATAGTGTATACAAAAAGCACCTCTTGATGAGGTGCTTTTTTCATTGTCAGATTTCTTTTCTCGCATTCCAATCTTAATCTATTCTGATATTCTACTCTTAATCTCACGGAATTCTTTCTCGATCTTTTCATCAGGCTTTTCTGTAATGAGACTCACAAACACAACAAAAAGTATTGTTGTGATCATAGACGGGATAACTGAGTTAATTCCCAGCATATCGCAAAGAGATACCCTCTCGCCTCCCAGCATAAGGAACGGAGTGAACTTGAAAAATGGAACTGCTAACAGACCTCCTACAAGACCAGCCATGCAGCCCGCTGAATTCATCCTCTTCCAAACAAGAGACAAAAAGACAGTTGGTGATACAGAGCATCCAAGTGTAGCTATAAATGTGATGATCACACTAATAGACATCTGCTCTATATAGGCTCCAACCAAAAGAACAGTTAATCCAACAATAAAAGATATGATAATAAGATCACGTCGACTTTTCTTTGGATTAACCTTTATAAGCTTTCCACAGGTTATTATATCCTCGTAGATACTAGTAATAACCACATGCATCGCACCTTCTATAGCTGTAACAAAGCCAATAACAATTACTAGGATAAGAATAAACGACGCAAACCTGCCAGTACCGCTTTCGTTATAAAGCTTTGTAAAGAGCAGATAAAAATATCTAGAAAGGGAATTGGTCAGTTTTTCAGGATAAAGATATCCTCTGGAAACAGCCCCCATAAAGAAGGCTGCCTCAAAAAGAATAATGCTAAATATGATAATTACTCTTCTACCCTTGTTTATACTCTTAGGTCCCTTCTGTGCAAAGAAGATTCCAAGCATAAATGGCATACCAGAAGCCAGCAGTCCCATAGAAATAAGAGAGACAAAGTCCTCAGGTTCCAGCAGCTTTCCATTGTGATAAAGAACATTTAGATATCTACTTACGCTTCCTGTAATATCAGAGGACATCAGATTCTTCATCAGCCCCTCTGCCCCAAGAGTAGAAACCATATAGAATAAAATAAAGGAAATACCGAAAACAAGAATTACAGCCTTAGCCCAGGCTGTTTTATAGATAAGATTGATTCCAAAGTAGCCTAGCAGTCCAGAAAGCAGTATCAGAACGATTGCCATACACTTGTTAGTCTCAATATCAAAGATAACCCCAAGGATTATACTGAGTTCCTTAACAAAAAGAGCCGCAAGGACTACGGAAATGACTATTATCTCTACAGACGCAAAAAGACGCAGCAATCCGCCACGTGATTTAAATCTATATTCATAGTAGCCTGGAAGTGTAAGAATCTTCCCACTCTTTCTTGTATATCTCATGAGCGGATAGGATTCTACTCCCCATACAACCAGCGTACAGATAGCTATTCCAAGGAATTCCCAGAAGATACCTGCACCAAAAAGATACAGATAAAAGGGAAGGATAACAGCTGTGGTAAAACCGGCTGTAAATACTATGGATGAAAGTGCATGCGTAGAACATTTTCCTTCACCCAGAGCAAACCTTCTAATATTCATTAGTCCCTGGTCTCCATAATTATCATATAGTCATCAGAAGAAATAACACCCACTTCCTCTGTGAGTTCATTACTGATTCCCCGGCTCAGAACCTTACCAAGAGTTATATCCTGCACCTCATATTTAAATCCCTTTTCAGTCAAATGGGATATCTCATTTTCGAAAGGAATTACGGATACGTATTTTCCAAACTGCTCTGCACGGGTTAGACAAACCTCTCCCTTCGCAACTCTTATACGATTAGTTTCATCAAGAATAACTGTATCTATTCCTTCGTCACAAGCAAGCTTAAGAAGATTAATACTTGCAAGAGTCTGATCAAGTCTAGTACCAGTACAGCCCATACATACGAGTTTTTCTGGCTTTAAACTAATTGCATATCTTAACGCGTGCTCAGTATCAGTATCATCCTTTTCAGGAATCAATTTCTCTACAAAAGTGATACCTTGCAGCTTTGTCAAAAACTCAGTGTCTACTGAATCAAAGTCCCCAATTGCTCTATCTGGCTTTATAGAAGTTTCGCCTAAGATAACATTTCCCGCGTCAACCCCTATAACATATGGGGCATCCATAGCCTCATAGACCTGACAAAGCTGGTCCTTATTCACTTTTCCACCTGCAACTAGTAATATATTCATAAGTACCTCATTTTTAGAAATGTGTGAGGAGGTCGTGGATGTTCTGGGCTGTGTCGCCTGAGAAGACGGCAGAACCAGCAACGATCACATTTGCTCCTGCAGCAAGGATTTCCGAAACATTATCCTTTGTAACGCCGCCATCTACTTCAATATCAAAGGAAAGACCTCTTTCCTCACGTATGGCAGCAAGTGCCTTTAATCTATTATAAGTTTCAGGAATAAACTCCTGTCCGCCAAATCCTGGATATACACTCATGATAAGAACCATATCCACTATATCGAGCACCGACTCTATCTCAGATATAGGAGTATCAGGACTTATAGCAACGCTGGCATTCACTCCCATACTCTTAAGATTCAAAAGATCCTCTCTAAGATTTTCTGTAGCCTCAGCATGGATTGTAATATTGTCAGCTCCAATATTCACAAACTTAGCGAAATATCTGGAAGGATTGATCACCATCATGTGAACATCCATAAATGTATCTGGAATAGCTTTTCTCACATATCTAATGACTGGCGGACCAAATGAAATATTAGGAACGAAGTATCCATCCATCACGTCTACGTGAAGCATGTTCATTCCAGCATCCACAGCTATCTTTAACTCATCCTCCATATGGCAGAAATCAATAGCCAGCATGGATGGTGCAAGTTTATTCTGTAACTCACTCATAGTCTTATCCTCCCAGTCGGTTATATTATTAGTATCATTTCACTACTAAGGAAAGCTTTACCACTTTCTCCGACTCTTCACTTCGGAAAACATGTCAATATAGCTTTCATATCTCCCCCGAGATATTTTACCCTCATCAACCTTTTCTTTTACCGAACAGCCAGGCTCCGCCATATGGCTACAACCAGTAAAACGACAGGTCTCATTTAACCCTTCAAATTCTCTCATATAGAGCTTAACATCGCTCTCATCCTCCACCATGAGTTCGATGGAACTGTAACCCGGTGTATCTATAACATATGTATCCAACACACCTGGTACAGAAATAATTTCTGTATGTCTGGTAGTATTTTTACCCTTTCGAAGCTTCTTGCTTATATCCCCTGTCTGAGCATTGAAGCCAGGAACCAGACTATTGATCAGTGAGGACTTTCCAACTCCTGACGGACCAGAAAGTACCGTGCACTTACCTTCTATTGCACTACGTATATCCTCAAGACCCTGACCAGTTTTATTAGATAGTTCGATGACCTGATAGCCAGCAGAACGATAAATGTCACATAACGCGGTCAACTCTGGAAGAGAATTTCCATCTTCATCCTCCAGAAGATCTACTTTACTGAGAACAACGATCGTCTCCATCTCCTGCCGCTCCATATTTATCAGGAAGCGATCAAGAAGACCTGTACTAGGCACCGGATGAGCACACGCAAAAATAACCAGGGCCTGATCCACATTTGCCACAGCCGGTCGAATTAGCTCCGAACTTCTTTCCTGAATATCTGTAAGGAAAGCAGTCTTCTCTTCGTCATCGATAACTTCGATCTTTACTGTGTCCCCAACCAGAGGAGTTACCCCCTGTTTTCTGAACAGCCCTCTTGCCCTTGTCTCATATAAAGCACCAGCGGCATCTACGTAGTAGAAGCCGCCGATTCCTTTAATTATCCTGCCTGTTAGATCCATATATCAATTCTTCTATTAATATTATTCATCTTCGTAGGAAAGAGTCAGCGACTTACTATACATGCCGGACACATCAGCACCATTTTCGTCCACAACAGTAAATGATACTGTTCCGTTATTATAGTCAAGACCTGGCTTCTCACCGTTAACTTCGATGTAACCACCCGGTGCAGTTACTGTAAATGCAAGATGATAACCACCATCATCATTTATATATACGCTCAGAGTAACATTTGTATTCTTAAGTCTTTCATCGCCTGTAGAAACGTTACCACTAACCTTACCCTTATAGGTCTTAGTCTCAGCACCATTTGAGATAACAATATCTATAGTTGAACCCTCTTTAACCTGAGTATCCTTTGTAATACTCTGGCGGATTACAAGTCCGGCTTCTACATCTGAATTAAACTCATATGTAACATTTCCAACTGTAAGGTTGTTAGCTTCGATACTTCCTCTTGCAGCCGCTTCAGTAAGACCTACAAGATCAGGTACACCTACAAGCTTTTCTTCCTTACCCTGACTTACATATATTACTATAGCATCGCCAACCTTAGCTTTGCTTCCGCCTGCTGGATCTGTTGAGATAACATTTCCACTCTCAACTTCATCATCAAACTTGTAAGATCTGGTTGGTTTAAAGCCCTGATTAGCAAGCGTCTCATATGCAGTATCTTCGTCCATACCTTTGACATCTGCAATCTCAAGTTCTTCTGCTCCGGCACTTACTGTAATAATGATCTGAGTATCCTTAGCAATCTCTGTATTCTCTACTACATTCTGGCTGATTACATAGCCTTCCTTTACTTCAGTAGAGTGTTCCTGAACGAACTGATAGTTGGTTGAACCAGCTTCCTTCAGTTCCTTCTCTGCAGCTTTCTCACTGAGACCAACAACATAAGGCATAATGATCTTAGCCTCTTCTGTGGTTGTCTCCTCAGTTGTTTGCTCTTCTGTGGTCCTTCTTTCACCAAAGCTGAACCAGCCCATCATATTACCAACAATTACAAAGACAATTACTGCCACTATGATTGCGGCAGCAATACCGCCAACCATAACTGCTTTCTCAAGCTTTGGATCTACATCATATTCATCATTTTCATCTAGATCATCGTCATCATAACGTTCATCCTCATAGTCATCAATCTTCTTGATGCTGCGACCTGCAGGTCTGCGAGGTGGTTCTTCATAGAATTCATCGTCGTCCTGCTCAAGCATCGCATCGATACGACTTGTATCAGGTTTAACCTCAGATGATACAGGAGTTGTAGGTACAGGCTGTCTAGCTACACTGTCCACAAAGCCCTTGCTCATACTTCCGTTCTTAATCTTCTCCATATCCTCAGAAGTAAACTGCTGAGTTGGAGCACCTGTTACAGTTGCAGGAGCAACTATTATATCAATACTAGGATTATCCTTAACTCGATTCAGATCCGCAATAAGCGCTGCGGCTGTAAGATATCTTCTCTCAGGCTTCTTCTGAGATGCCTTAAGAATAATCTTCTCAAAGCTTGGATAGATATCCGGATACAGCTGTCTTGGTGGGATCATATCATTCTGAATATGCATCAGAGCGATTGCTACGTTAGTATCTCCTTCAAATGGTACTCTTCCAGTTACCATTTCATACATGGTGATACCAAGGCTGTAGATATCACTACGCTCATCGCTGTAGCCGCCTCTGGCCTGCTCTGGTGATATATAATGAACTGAACCGATTCCAGTTGTAGACATAGTTGTAGAGGTAGCAGCCTTGGCAATACCGAAGTCTGTTACCTTAATATTTCCGCTCTTGGACACAATAATATTCTGAGGCTTAATATCACGATGAATTACGTGATGCTCATGAGCAGCCTCAAGTCCAGATGCAATCTGTATTGAAAAATCTATGGCCTGAGCCATATTTAAACGACCATTAAGATTGATGTACTCCTTCAGGGTAATACCCTCGACAAGCTCCATAACAATAAAGTATCTGCCGTCGTCTTCACATACATCATATACACTGACTATATTTGGATGAGTAAGTCCAGCAGAAGACTGAGCCTCCGCACGGAACTTGGACACGAAGTTTTGATCGGAACTATAATCAGACTTAAGAACTTTGATTGCTACAAATCTCTTAAGTCGCTCGTCCTTGGCACGATAAACCGTGGACATTCCTCCAGTTCCGACAACATCTATTATCTCATATCTGTCATCTAATATTGTTCCAGGTCTTAACATATTCTACCTCTTTTATACTGAGACTATTACAACGGAAATGTTATCATTTCCACCATAATAGTTAGCTCTGCTAATTAAAGATGCTACAGCATCATCCAGAACAGGGGTATCCTGTATAATATCCTTTATCTCATCATCCTCTACCATATTTGAAAGTCCGTCTGAGCAAATGAGAATCTTGTCACCGGCTTCAATCGGAAGCTCAAAGAAATCAGGCATCGCCTCATCTCTGGAACCCATAGCACGAGTGATTATATTCTTCTCAGGATGATTTCTTCCTTTATTACGTTCCAGCTGGCCACTTCTGATCAGTTCCTCAACAAGAGAATGATCCATAGTGATCTGCTTAATGTCATCGTTCACAATGTAAAGCCTGCTGTCACCAATATTAGCTACGTAGAGCTTATCTTCCATTATTACGGCGGCAACCATAGTGGTGCCCATACCTATCTTGTCTTTATCCTTCTCTGACTCCTTATAAAGCTCGTTGCTGGCATAAACCAGTGCACGACGAAGAAGAGAGATAGGACTCCTAACTGTTGACTGACGTACAAAATCTATAACAACACTAATAGCATACCTGGAGGCAAAATCACCCGCTGCATGTCCACCCATACCATCTGCAACGATATACAGATTTGGTAATGGCCCTACAGGTGTATCGCTCACAAATATGCTATCCTGGTTATTACTTCTCTTTCTACCTTTGTCAGTTCTTCCAGTAGATACAAGCTTCATAATCCGTACTTCCTTCGTAGCTGTCCAATAGGCAGCATCTACTATCTGCCCATACCTTTCATAATACTAATATTATATTGCACTTTTTTCAAGCATTTTCTTATTTTACGGTTATTTTGCGGCTGTTTTCCCCTTAGATTCCGTACTTTCTACGCAGCTGTCCACAGGCTGCATCAATGTTTTTTCCAAGGCCTCTGCGTACAGTCGCATTTATATGATTCTTCTCAAGTATAGACTTAAATTCATCTATATGAGACACAGTTCCAGGCCTGAACTCCCTCTCATCCACAGGGTTTATCGGAATAAGATTAACGTGATAATTCCTTGATCCCAGAAGCTTCGCCAGTTGTTTTGCGTGCTCCATTGAATCGTTAACCCCATCCATAAGGCTATATTCTATAGTAATCCTGCGACCTGTCTTCTTAAAGTAGTAGTCCGTTGCATCCAAAGTTTCTGCAATCGTATATTTATTAGCGATCGGCATGATCGTTTTACGCAGTTCATCTGTAGGAGCATGCAGTGAAAGGGCAAATGTTATTCCCAGCCCTTCGTCAGCCAGGCGCCTGATATTCGGAACTATTCCACAGGATGACACCGTAATATTTCGAATACTAAGGTTATATCCAGCCTCACTGGTTATAAGCTTTATAAAACGTATAAGGTTATCATAGTTCTGAAGAGGCTCACCTGTACCCATTACTACAATGTTGGACACTCTACTGCCCTCTTCGATAGCCTCTTTTGAAGGAATCCCCTCTGATTTATCTGAGGCGATTTCCGCGGCTACCATATTGATTGCCATATAGATCTGGCCAAGCATTTCACTGGCGGTAAGGTCTCTGATACATCCGCCAATAGTTGATGCACAGAACTTACAACCCATAGCGCAGCCTGCCTGAGATGATATGCAGATAGAGTTGCCATGATGATACTGCATAAATACTGTCTCCAGCATCTGGCCATCTTCCATCTCAAAAAGAAACTTACGGGTTCCATCCTCTGAATCAGTCTGGTGTGTCACATACTTTACATGAGTTATATCCTTATCCAGCTCATCTCTTATGGATTTAGGAATATTGGTCATATCATCAGCAGAAGCCACATGCTTCTTGTGAATCCATTCGTAAATCTGCTTTGCACGGAACTTTGGCCATCCCTTCTCTACACAATATTCAGTTAATTCACCAATATACATTGAATTAATATCCATAGTTAACCTCTGGGTGTACCAAGTATGCAATAATAAAAGCCATCGCTTCCATCAACTCCCTGAAGGAAGGTACGTTCATCTAAGATGCTGAAATCTGACGAATCGAGGAATGCACGTACCACATCTCCATTCTCAGCCGGATTGATAGTGCAGGTTGAGAAACATATTCTGCCATAAGGCTTCACATATTGGGAAGCATTTTTAAGTATCACAAGTCCCTGCTCTGACAGTTCTTTCATAATGTCAGCAGTCATATGATACTTGATATCATTCTTTCGACCCATAATACCAAGACCTGAACATGGAACATCAGCTATTACCACATCAAACTTTTCATCATCTGGTAGTGAAGCAAGCGTTTCATCCAATTCCGTCGCATCACTTATTTCTAAGTTTAGAGAAGTAACACCTAAACGTTCGGCATTTTCTCTTATCTTTTCTATCTTATTTTCAGAAATATCACGAGAGCATACTGTTCCGCTTACTTTATTTCCATCCTTATCAGTTCCACAGGTAAGCTCATATGCAAGAAGAGACTTACCGCCTGGAGCTGCACATATATCCAGTACTTTATCTCCAGGATTTATTCCTATTTGTTCTACGGTATAGGTTGATGTTTCATCCTGTACTACAAAAAGTCCATCCCTATATCCCGGGAGTCTTCTTATTGAATCATACCTACTTATTCTCAGTGAACGCTCTGAAAGAATTCCAGCCTTTACTGTTATTCCAGCTTTTTCAAAACTATCCTTTAATTCCGCAGCAGTGGTCTTCAGAGTATTTACTCTTACTACTGTGTCATGCTCTATGTACTGATCCTCCAGGATTGCTCTGGCAACATCCTTACCATATGTCTTTACAAAGAAATCACATAGCCACTGAGGCGTTGAATATCTGGTATCCATGCGGCTCACAAGATAGCTATCAAGTTTTCTTTCCTGCTTCGCACGAGCGACATTTCTTAAAAGGCCATTTATATATCCAGAAAGACCTTCGTAACCAAGAGACTTTGTGAGATTTACCATCTCCGATACAGCAGCATTATCCGGAACTGAATCCATATATCTTATCTGATAGATTCCCATTCTGAGAATTATCTGTGTATCAACTTTTTTCTCCTGCTTCTTTCCCTTTGTAGAGAATTTAGCAATTAAAAAATCAAGGGATATCTTGCGTTCAGTCACCCCTTCTACAAGTCGGGTGATGAATGCTCTATCCCTTTTATCCGAGAACTGCATAGTGCGAAGTGCGCTGTCTAACACATCTCCCACATATGCGTCCTCTGTCTCGATCTTCTTTAATATATCAAAACTAATCTTTCTAGTATCCATTTTACATTACATACCAAGTTCTACTTTGTTTCCATTAAGAAATGCAACACAGTCCATAGGCTTCTTTCCTTCTGGCTGAAGCGTCTTTATCTTAAGAGCTTTTTCTCCGCACTTAATGGCAAAGAACTTCTTAGTCACCTGACACACTTTACCTACAGCAACATCTGGATCTTCTGCATCTACCACCTCAGCAGAAACAAGCTTTATGCTCTTTCCATCAAGTGTTGTATATGCACATGGCCAAGGATAAAGGCCCCTTACAAGACGCTCTATCTCTACTGCTGGCTTAGTCCAGTCAATCTCTCCCATAGCTTTATCAAGCTTACCAGCGTAGCAGCTTTCTGCATCATTCTGAGGAGTACGAGTAGCAGTTCCCTCTTCTAATTCTTTGATTGTTTTAACCACAAGATCTGCACCAAGCTTTGATAATTCAACTGTAAGGCTTTCTGTATTATGTAAACCTATTTCGATATCAGCCTGTGAAATGATATCACCAGTATCCAGGCCCTTCGCCATATACATTATTGTAACGCCTGTCTTTTCGTCGCCATTTATTATGCTGGCTTCGATAGGTGATGCTCCACGGTACTTTGGCAAAAGTGATGCATGGATATTGATACAGCCAAACTTTGGAATATTCAGAACATCTTCCGAAAGGATCTGACCGTATGCAGCTACCACTATAATATCTGGAGCAAGAGATTTAAGCTCCTCTACTACAGATGCTTCTCGAAGTTTTTCAGGCTGGATAACATTTAGCCCCATATCCAGTGCTGCAACTTTAACATCTGATGGCAGGAACTTCTTGCCACGGCCCTTTTGCCTGTCAGGCTGTGTGTACACGCCGACTATCTCATGACCGGCTTCATATATACTTTTAAGTGGGCGAACTGCAAAGTCCGGGGTGCCCATATAAACTACTCTCATATTATTCTTCCTCTTCGTATTCCTCATCTGGATCTATTGGCTCCACCTTGTAGAGACCATCAATTGCAAGATCCTTATAAAGAATTCCATCCAGGTGATCCAGCTCGTGACAGATTGCTCTTGCAAGAAGGCCTTCACCTTCTACAGTAATCTCCTTCATATCTCTATCAAGAGCCTTGCAGACAACGTGCTCAGGTCTTGCTACATCTCCCTGAAGTCCTGGAAGACTAAGACAACCCTCTGGTCCAATCTGCTCACCATCAGACTCTATGATCTCAGGATTAACAAGAACAAGTGGATTATCATCCATAACATCTATAACAACTATACGTCTGAGGACGCCCACCTGAGGTGCAGCAAGTCCAACACCGTTAGCCTCATACATTGTTTCAAACATGTCATCGATGAGTGTGCTGAGGCGCTCTGTCATAACCTCGACAGGCTTACAAACCTTTCTTAATACCTCATCGCCGTCCTCACGTATATTTCTGATTGCCATTATTTTTCTCCTTATATGGTTTGTTTATTTGTTAATCTGCCAACGAGAACCGCCCCACTGGCAGGTTTAGATAATTCGCATTGGGTTGAAGTCGTACTGGATCTCTACGCTGTCTTTCTTTAACTCTAGTGCTTCAAAGATGTCATTAAATGTAATGTTAGAAATCTCAGCGACCTTGGTTAGTATATCATATTCCTTCGACTTTATATAGATGACCCGTCGGAAGATGTTATTAATTCGGTAAATATATGCTTCAGTTGGCCCAACCACGTCTAGGCCACCGGTTGACATAATTTCTGCATTAGTTGACATAACATTTGAGTCGCGATACTTCTTTATCGCATCAGTTACCTTCTGTGACATATCTATACATAAGCCTTCATCTGCTGAACTCACACATATACCAAGCAAATGGTACATCGGCGGATAATGCAGAATCTCACGATATGATACTTCATAGTTATAGAAGGTCTCATAGTCCTGAGCCGCAGCTGTAGTGATTGCATAATGCTCTGGCTGATAGGTCTGTATAACCACATGTCCTGGCAGCTCATCTCGTCCAGCTCTTCCAGCCGACTGAGTCAGAAGGTCAAATGTCCTCTCTGCAGATTCGAAGTCCGTATCGAAGAGACTAAGGTCCGCAAGAATATTTCCTACAACAGTTACCTTAGGAAAATCATGTCCTTTGACTATCATTTGAGTTCCAATTAGACAGTCAGCCTTACCCTCACGGAACTTCTTTATTATTGCGCCGTGGCTTCCCTTCTTTTGAGTAGTGTCACGGTCCATTCGAAGAGTCTTTATCTTTGGGAAGAGATCGCGTATAGTCTCTTCCACCGTTTCTGTACCTATGCCTAGTCCACCGATCAGCTTGGATTTACATTTGGGACATATATTTGGAACAGGTTCTGTATGTCCACAATAGTGACACATCAGAATATCAGCGCCACCTGGAACTATAGTCTTATGCTGCGATAAAGATACATCGCAGTTAGGACACTTCACTACTTCACCACAGTCTCTGCAGGAGATAAATGTCTTGTACCCGCGTCTGTTAATGAAGATCATGGCCTGCTCGCCGCGACTAAATGCAGTAGCCAGTCTGTTATAAAGCGTCTGTGAGATGATGCTACGATTTCCAGCACGAAGCTCCTCGCGCATATCTACCACTTCTACTTCAGGCAGTACTGAACCCTTTACTCGGTTTAGCAGGCTGTAAAGCTTATACTCACCATGCTTCGCCTTATAGTAGCTCTCAATACTTGGAGTAGCTGTACCAAGGATTACTCTGGCACCTTCAAGCTCCGCCCTCTTTATTGCCACCTCACGGGCATGATACTTCGGAGTCTTCTCACTCTTATAAGATGTATCATGTTCCTCATCGATAATAATAAGCCCAAGATTCTGAAACGGTGCAAAAAGCGCCGATCTTGGACCGATCATTATATGAGTCTCACCATTTAAGGCCTTCATAAACTCACGATACTTCTCGCCTTTACTAAGCTGAGAATTCAGTATCGATATATTATCTTGAAAATAACTGCTGAATCTGGCAACTGTCTGATAGGTAAGGGCAATCTCAGGAACAAGAACGATAACATCCTGTCCACGGGAGAGAATCTCCTCCGCCATCTTTATGTAAACCTCTGTCTTACCACTTCCAGTCACCCCATGCAGTAAATGTGCAACGGGGTCCGTCCCCACTGCACCAAGGTCTGTCCCCTCCTGCACCATTTCCTGGCAGAAGTCATCGACTATGGCCTGCTGCTGTGGTTCCAGTTCATCGATAGGCTGAAATTCAGGGATATTATCCCTAACATCTATCTCTGTCTTTCTTTCACGTACCTTTTCTTTTACAGGCATTACGGTCATCAGCGCACTGATCATGGTACAGCCGTAACGCTCCTTCATCCAGGCAGCCAGTCTAATCAGCTTACTCTCAATAGAGATGGCTGAGGTCGACACCTCCTGAATGCTCTTAATCTTGTTTATATCGTAGTTCGGCTCATCTGCGAGTCCGATCACATATCCAGTTCTGATGCGGTTGCCCTGGCCAAATGGAACTTTAACCACCGCTCCTACTGCAACCACTTCAAGGAGTTCATCCGGAATTCTATATCTAAAAGGTCTATCAACATTACTCTGTGAAATATCGATTATTATATCCGCATATTTCTGTGACATCCTCTTCCTCCAATATCTCCTTTATCAGGTCACGCTCATCCATATGGTGCTTTACACCACGAATCTCCTGATAGTCCTCATGGCCCTTGCCAGCAAGGATAATAACATCGCCTTCCTTTGCATTCATTATTGCAAATCGGATAGCTTCTTTTCTATCAATTATATCCATATATTCTCCGCCTGCCTTCTCAACTGCAGACTTAATATCATCAAGTATATCCTGTGGTTCCTCATCTCTTGGATTATCACTGGTTATTATTGTGAAATCTGCATACTTGGCAGATACCTCACCCATCTCATAACGACGTGACTTGGCTCTGTTTCCACCACATCCAAAAAGAGTAACAAGACGCTTTGGCTCATACTCACGGATTGCCTTAAGAAGAGATTCCAGAGACATGCCATTATGCGCATAATCTATCATCAAAGTAAATGCGTCTGAAATAGGTATCATTTCAACACGGCCACGAACCTTGATAAGCTCAAGTATTCTCTTAATCTCATCAAAGCCTACGCCCATACAGTCAGCAACTATGGTAGCTGCCATAGAGTTATAAATACTGAAGTCACCAGGAAGCGCAACTCTGACATGACCTTCAAGTGTTCCTTCCAGATCATACTCGATGCCCAGGATTCCACCATCCATATATAACTTATGTCCGCGTGCAATATAGTCAGCATATTCACTCTTTCCATAAGTGATAGGTGATGCTGTACTGCCCTCCATCATGTATTCAGCTTCTGGGTCATCAATATTGTAGATACCCCTCTTACAGAGTGAGAAAAGCTTCTTCTTACACTCCTTGTAATTTTCATAGCTGTCATGTTCATTTGGACCTATATGATCAGGGGACATATTAGTAAAGATACCGTAGTCGAACTCTATGCCCGCTACTCTATCCAACATAAGTCCCTGTGAAGATACCTCCATAACTACAGCTTCACAGTCATTATCAGACATATCACGAAGCTTCTTCTGAATCGTAATGGATTCAGGAGTAGTATTTATCGAAGGAGTTTTTGTCTTTCCGTCATCTATCTCAATAGTACCAATAAGACCCGTCTTAATACCTGCAAGTTCAAGCATCTCCTTAACCATATAGGTTGTTGTAGTCTTACCCTTAGTACCTGTAATTCCTATAATTGTCATTTCATCCGATGGTGTATCATAGTAGTTAGAACTCATAACACCCATGGCATATCTGATATTTTCAACCTCGATGATTGCAAGAGTGCTCTCCTCATCAAGATCACCGTTCACCAATATATCGTTCTCGAGCATATTCTCGAGAGCCTTCTCACCCTTTTCAGTAACTATAGCAGCTGCACCAGATCTTATAACATCTGGAATAAAGACAGCTCCATCAACCTTTGCTCCAGGAACTGCAAAGTAGAGACCTCCCTCTACAACCTTTCTGGAATCATTTGTAATATCTTTTATATCAGTGTCAAGATCTCCGCAGATTACTTCGACTTCCAGATCACCAATTATATCCTTTAATAGCATACCATCCTCCCCAAAATAAATAAGCTATGTTTAGTTTCAGAATATCAAAAATCCTATAAATCAAAATATGGGGACGAAAAACGTCCCCAAAATAATCTAAGCAACTATTACTCGTCGTCACCCATAATCTTGATCTTGCCTTCGTAAAGCTCCTCAACTGCAACTGAAAGAGGTTTCTTTCCTTCAGTATCTCTTACAAGAGGCTCATCTCCTGCGATAAGCTGTCTTGCTCTCTTTGCAGTAGCAAGAACAATTGAGTAACGGCTCTGAACTACTGGCTCCTCGCCTGGCTCAACGCCTTCATTAGCAACGTCCATTAAGTCACGATATGATGGATGTATCATAATTCATTCCTCCTATAATAAGTGGCAGGGCGTACCCATTCACATTTTCGTCCACCTTATATATTAGTCATATTTATAAGGAAATGTCAACCATTACTTATTGATTTCATCAAGCTGTCTCTTAATCCCAATAAGAAACTCGGTACGATTCTCCTTCTTACAGGTCTGGCTTACTACGATGGAATTAACTGTATCAACACATTCCTCAAGGTCATCATTTATAACGATGAACTCATAGGACTCCATAGATTCAGCTTCCTCAGCAGCGCGTGCGATACGTTTATTGATAACTTCCTGAGTTTCTGTACCACGATTTGTAAGTCGGGCGCGTAAAGTCTCTATATCCTTTGTACTGATAAAGATAAGGATTGCATCAGGGTACTGAGACTTAATATTCATCGCTCCCTGAACCTCGATCTCGAGGATAACATTTTTACCTGCTGCTATCTCGTCCTCAACAAACTTTCTTGGTGTGCCATAATAGTTGTCTACATACTGAGCCCACTCAATAAGTCCGTTGTAATCAATAAGTGACATGAACTCATCAACTGTTTTGAAATAGTACTCTCTACCATCCTCTTCACCCTCACGAGGTGCACGAGTTGTAGCTGAGATTGAAAGACTGTAATCATACTTCTCACGAAGTCTCTTTATAACTGTGCCCTTTCCAGCTCCAGAAAAGCCAGAAACGACGATTAATTTTCCCTTTTTCATACTCTCTCCCTCTTTTACTCGAGATTCTGTACCTGCTCACGAACCTTCTCGATACAGGTCTTCATATTTATTCCAATATCTGTAACTGATAATGTATCCGACTTAGAAAGAGTTGTGTTAGCCTCTCGGTTCATCTCCTGAATTATGAAATCAAGACGACGTCCGATAGAATTACTCTCACTCTTTGCTGAATCAGTATCATCTGAACCAACTGATTCTGAAAGCATATCACGAACAGCTTTGATATGACTATGAAGTCTTACCAATTCTTCATCAACCGCAACTCTATCTGCATAGATTGCAACTTCCTGAACAATACGGCTTTCATCAATATTTGTTGCCTCAAGCAGGTTACTTACCTTCTCAGTAAGTCTTGCCTGGTATTCTTCAATAACCTTAGGTGCAAGCTCATCAACCTGATTTGTATAGCCTTCCAGCTCATTCATCTTTGCAATAAGATCTGCTGCAAGATTTGCACCTTCCTTAGCACGTGATGCTTTGAACTGCTTTCCAGCCTCATCGAGAACCTTCTCAATAATCTGATACTCTTCATCCTCTACAAAGTAGTTTTCTTCAATAGAGAATACATCTGGATATCTTGCTATGACAGTTGGCTTATAATCCTCTGTCAGTCCATAGTCAGCTTCCATCTGCTTAAAATGAGCCATATACTGATCAAGTACATCCTTGTTATACTTAACTACAGCACCTGTATCCTTAAGGCTGTTATATGTAATAAATACATCTACCTTACCACGCTCTACATAAAGCTTAAGTCTCTTTCTGATTTCAGGCTCAAATCTACTTATGCTGCGTGGCAGTTTTACGCTGATATCACAGTATCTGTGATTAACAGACTTCATTTCTATTACTACTCTTCTTGCTTCGTCAGAATACTCACTTCTGCCAAAGCCAGTCATACTATAAACCATATTTTCATACTTCCAATCGTTAGAATAATTACTTATCCATTATATTAAATGGTAGCAGTTTTCTCAACCACTTTTAAGGTGCTAATCAGAAACCTTCTTACGCATTATCTCTATGCTTATTCCATTTGATTCATCCACCTTTGTATCATGATCAATAGCCGTATCAACCTCAATCTTACGCATAAATTTATCGAAGTCACACATAAAACTGATTCCCTGCTCGATGGATTCATCATCTACATCAAGAAGCTCTATAGGTTTGTCCAGAAGTACATCAGTCAGGATCACGATTGTCTTCTTTTTGCCTCTCGTGATAGATACATTTAGCCTGTTTCTGCTATAGATAAACTCAATCTCCGAAAGTGCCTTCTCGATATTTGAGATACCATAGCTTACTACAACCGCTTCACGTTCCTGCCCCTGAAGCTTATCAACCGTGCCGATGTATAAGCTATCTCGGTCCATCCCCAGTTCTTCTGAAATCTGGTCCTTCAATCTATTGATATGCTCATGATGAGGCGAAATGATAGCGAACGCGCCTTTATGATTCGAATCCCCCCAGAACTCTCCCTCAGTAAGATATGGATTAAGTTCCTTATCCACCATATGTTCCTTCAGCAGTCTCGTAATTTCGGTAGCAAGTCTTATTTCCAAGGACTGCTTTTCAGCAGCTTTTCCTCCAGAAAGTTTTATAAGGATAAGTGGATACTCCGGATCCAGCACCTTTCTCATAAGCTCATCATCCAGAAGATTCTCTTTTGTCTTTATCTCATCTTCATTTATTAGAGTAAGCTTCTGGTTCTTTATCTTATCTCCTATAATCTCATCAGTATAAGCATGATATCCATTTCTATCCTTAGAAGCAGTACCTGCAAGGATATCCACATCATAGATTTTTTCTCCTGGATATCTGTCCAGAATTTCATTCATACGGAAGTTTTCTTCCAGCTGGCACAGATAATCCATATCACATCTTTCAGCAATATTGTAAAAGGTTCTGAAGATAGAACCATAAATATCCGGCGTATCTTCAGGTGCTTCATACTTTCCCTTAATGATCGGAGAAAGCTGATTCTCATCACCAACTATCATGAATCTCGTTGAACGGTTGGACCAGTCCATAGCGACAAGTGCATCGCTGGTCTTAACCTGGGATGCCTCATCAATTATGACAATATCAAATCCTGGATAGCTATATGGATGGAACCTGTCTCCTTCCATCCTGTCTCTTGTATACTGGCATGCATTACTTGTTGCACCAACAACCAGTGGTCTATCTATATCATATTCATACAGGATTCCATCCGCTTTCCGTGTCTCAAAAATTTCAAGAAGCTTCGGCAGAACTGGAACACTTGGATTCATATCAAGAAAACGTCTTCCTGTTTCTTCATTTACTCCATATGGATACCACCGTTCATACACCTTTATGCCAGGGATCGGACTCTCCTTTTTATCCTGATCATATTTATCAAGTTTTACAATCTGTGGCAGATAATCCTTTTCAAAGCAATCCTCCGAGAAAACATTTGCCTGAATCTTCTCGTCCAGCTTTTCAAGAATATTATTGATTGCCGCATGAGAATTAGCGGTAACCAGAATCGACATATTGTAGTTATAGCGTTCCTTGAAAAATCCAGCCAAGGCAATCACTGCTCTTGCAATAAAGTCAGTCTTCCCACTTCCTGGTGGGCCAAGAAGAAGCGTTACATTTTTTTCAAAAAACTGTTTAAACGCTCTTCTCTGAGAAGGCGAAAATGTCATGCCATCAACTCGGGCATACTTTTCAACACGCTCCTTATACTGTTCTAATCTTAAATCGCTGGATTTCTCCTGGTAGCCGCCATAATTATCCACCATGTGACCAGACTCATCCGGATGCTGTCCCTCTGGATACAGAATCAAAGGGTTTGAAATACCGCGAATTAACTTCTGAACTGTTTTATCTCCTACAATATCAGTGAATCGTTCCACTAAGTAAAGCTCAGTTCCAGATTTAT
Organism: Lachnospiraceae bacterium AC2031; assembly: GCA_000687975.1. Taxonomy (GTDB): domain Bacteria; phylum Bacillota; class Clostridia; order Lachnospirales; family Lachnospiraceae; genus Eubacterium_Q. The sequence continues at coordinate 689,568 of JIAB01000001.1, forward strand.
ACTCAGTTCCTCCCATCCTCTGACCCTTAATGATCATTCTGCCGCCTTCATAACAAAACTCCATATTATCGAAGTACGCGGTATGAAAGAAATTCTGGTGATAACCACTTCCCTCTTCAGGGATATCAGGAATATAGAGGCTCTTCTTTTCGTTGATCCTTGCCAGCTCATCCGCCGCAATCTCATTTGTTTCCGCAACAATAGCTGCGAACCATGGATCCTGGAAGAAGGAATCTTTATTGATCACTTCATATTCGCAGTAGCATCCATCCAGTTTTTTGGGTCTGCCACCTGGAAAACAAACCATAGATTCAGACTGGTAGGTTTCTGATATAACCCGGACCTTAAGGATCTTTCCATCCGAAGCCGCCTCACTGAGATCCCCCATTCGAACTCTCTTAGTATCATGAAAGGACAGAAGCTGCTCGTACTTCTGCTCAATATAAAGCTTGGCAATACGGTCATCCATACTCTCATTTATAGTTACCAAGGCAAATGGAGCCGCTGCCCTTTTGATTCCAGAATGACGGGAATCCTTTCCCTGAATCTCACCGATTATCCTTCTTTCGATATAGAGTCTCTTCAGAATATAGTTCGACAGTTTTTCTATACGTGTACTCTTTATCTCATCCTTTTTCTCAGGATCATCGTTCTTCTTACCATGCCAGATATCATTTATCGGTTCACTTTTAATTGCGTTCGAAAGTGGACTGGAATACTTCTTTCCCTTTTCATTGTCATACTGCTGTGAAAAGGCTTTACTGATATCTTCAAAATTGTTGGATATAAATCCAGGTATTACATATAAACGTCCAATAATACTACTAAGCACTACAAGTGGAAACTCATCACCAATATCTTCACCTTGAATAGCCGAGTCGGTGATCATTCGTTCCCCCTGAAGCCAGAAAATAATCGCAAGCAGTTTATTACGATACTCTGTATCGATCGTGTCATCTAACAGTTCTGCAAAGAGTCCTTCCTCCAGGTTGTAGGACTCATAATTATCCATTACATATCCCTGTACAGATAAGAACTCATTCATGCTTTGACAGAGGCAGTTATACTCATGAATTCGTTTAAATATGTCATATAAGTATTCAACAAACTCTTTAGTATTTGAATGAATCTCCTCTGGATTCTTAGCTATAAAGATTTTTTCCTCTTCGGCAAAGCCAGCTTCATTCTCTGAAAGATTAATATGATTCTTTCCCTTAACTATATTTATACTGACTCCGTAAAGATAAACCTCACCCAGACCAACATCCTTCTGGGATGTGATAATGATAGAAATATCCTGATACTTTGGCATCTCCATATTGAAAACTGGCTTTGGATAAGAAGTATTTCTGTTACCTATGGTCCTATCTCGAAGTGCACTTATCACATCTGACATATATCCAAGGCGATTTTTCAAGAAGCCTGACTCTTCCTTCAATCTGTCACTATTGTCTAGATCTGATATATATTCTTCAAACTCATCCAGTGTACGAGGAATCTCAGGATTCTTCCTGAACATCTCCTGTGTACGTGGTGTCATATATGGCATCAGTAGAACTGGTTCATGTTCCTTCGCCCACTTAGTACAGTGCTCCAGATTACCGCACCACTCACAGTTTTGAGAAAGACAGTATTGAAGACATTCATCAAGTTTCGCACCGATATCTGTTCCGGTTAGCTCATCTTCAATACCTCTCATTCTTTCAATGACCTCTGGAAGTGCTGCATTAAAGTATGAATCAACAAAAGTACTTATATCACCTGTACTGAAGCTTTTAGGATCATCCGCTTTAAATGGCCAGACATAGCCTGTTGTTTCATCCACATATCCTGGAATATCATGTTCTTTAAGGATTGCTTTAAGCATGCGAATATAAACCACAATCTGAACCTTGTGATTAATCTTTGCACGTTTTGCATGTTTCATATCAATAACGGAAAACTTTGGACAGGCTCTTTCCTCATCGTACTCAACCCTGACAAGATCAGACATAGAATCATTCCAAATAATCTGAGATCTGTCCACCTTGGACATATAATCATTACAGAATATATCATTAATATAAAGAACTGCCTGATAGATATACCCCGGCTTTGCTTCTCTAAGAAAACGTGTGGTTTCATCTCTTCGATGAGCAGCCAGGGCTTCTCTATCAGCTTTACTAAGAGACATATCATCGCCAGGAACCATGGCAACATATTCGCCACGTTCTTCTAGTTTACATAACACTTCTGTTTCCCAGACTTCACCAGCCTGCTTTGCTACCATATTGAAGTCTTTATCTTCATCCCAGCCGATCATTTTTCTATCATGGTTGCTGAGACCGTCGTAGACCATATATCTATCACAGTTATGAACGAAATAATCACCAATTCTGGATGGTGATATCTTGTATCTCATGCTATGCCTCACTTACTTCTTCTTGATACCAGCTATTTCATAATAAGCGAGTAAAAGCTTCTTTAGCTTTTCCTCATCAAGATCTTTCCCACCTTCAGCTATCTCAAACATTATCTTATCTTCGTTTCTATCTAGAACTATCGATTGTTGTTCCGACTTATTTTTTTGTCCTGTTAAATAATCTACGCTGGTTCCTAAAACCTGGGCCATCTGCGTTATCGTGGCATGAGTAGGTTTACGAGTTCCCTTCTCATACCTAACATATGAACTCTGAGGAATATTCATTCGGCGAGCTGCCTCAACCCTTGTTATACAAAGTGCTTCACGAGCTTTTTTCAAGTTTTCTGGAATTAGTATTGGTTGCATATTCTTTACCTCACAAAAAAACATAAAACAACTGCATGTCAAACAATAATAATGTGTTTAACCATGCAGTCGGGGGACGTGCTCCTCACCTAACTCGGAAGCGGTGTTGTTCCGAAAGGAGGTGAGGCCTATGAGTAAATATGAAGTTATTACCACTGTAATATCGATAATCAAGCTAATTATCGGACTAGTTAAACTTTATTTTGCCCATAAGAAAAGCCGTCCTGACGTTCGACAGCGGAAGAACGGCTAATCTTATTACTAATCAACTCCGCTAACCGGGTCGGGTGATGTGCACTCACCCTCCGACTGCTTCGTTAAGCACATTATATAAGAATATCAAAAAAATGTCAAAAGCATTTTTTATATTTTGTTTACATAGGACGTGGATTTGCGCAGGCTGTACATACATCGCCTGTATTGGTTGTTCCACAACAATCACATACCCACTGGCCACCTGCCTGCATCTGGCCAAACTGACCCGGCATTCCCATGCCCTGCTGTGGCATACCTTGCTGTGGCATTCCGCCCATCTGACCTGGCATTCCCATGCCCTGCTGTGGCATACCCTGCTGTGGCATTCCACCCATCTGTCCTGGCATTCCCATGCCTTGCTGCATGCCCTGCATCTGCTGCTGTCTCTGCTGCTGCATCATCTGGCTCTGCATGTCATTTCCAGCAAGACCATCCATAGCTGCTCCTGCAACGGCGCCGATAGCCTGTCCAGCAAGACCACCGATGCCACCAGCCATAGCATTACCCATCTGGCCCATGCCACCTTGCATTCCCATGCCGCCTTGCATTCCACCCATCTGGTTCATACCGCCCTGCATTCCCATGCCGCCTTGCATTCCACCCATCTGGTTCATGCCGCCTTGCATTCCACCCATCTGGCCCATGCCGCCCTGCATTCCCATGCCGCCTTGCATTCCGCCCATCTGGCCCATGCCGCCCTGCATTCCCATGCCGCCTTGCATTCCGCCCATCTGGCCCATGCCACCTTGCATACCCATTCCCATGCCCATACGGCCACCAGAAAGAGCCTGCTGAATCTGCATACCCATCTGTTCGAAGTTATTATATGACATATCGCCTCTCTGCTTTGGACGACTTGACATAGTTGTAAGTTCGAACTTAATCTCGTCAAAATATGGTGAATTAACATTTATAGTTGTCTCAAACTCATAAGAATACTCATATCTTCTAGGATTATAAGGAACATTCTTTCCCTCTGAATCCTTTCTGAACAGCTCCTTCTTATGTTCCTGAGCCTCAGTAAATACGCTTGAAACCTGGCTGATATCAATAATATCAGGATTTGTAGATCTCCAGTCACGTGCTGATGATACTGCAAATGTTCCTGTGTTCTGATCAACATAAACCTTTGTATCGTTTCCAAGAACCATAGTTGGATTGAACGCAGCAACTCTCTGCTTGTTCTGCTCACGATACTCAAGATGCTGCTTTATCTCATCAAGAGTTGTATGTCTTCTTCCTGATAAGAATGGAGAAAGCTTAGATGCGCAGTTCTTGCACATATTACCATCCTCCAGCTTACGGTTACCCATAAGGCTTATCTTCTCCCCACAGATATCACAGAATTTTGCATCAAAAAGTCCCATATTAAAAACCTCCCTATGTTATAAATACTATATATTCAGTTCTGAAAATTTCAGAACCAGATACCGTTATCATAGCAAATATCATATACCTTGTATATCATCCCTAAGGATGATATTTTATTTTTTCCAAAGTATTCTGCTGAGTCCTTCTTCGCTATAAATTTATCTCTTATTTGAACGGCGCCAGATTTTTCTACTCTCAGCCTCCTTGATCAGCTCATCACGAAAATCCGGGTGGGCTATGGAGATAAGATCCTCAGCACGCTCCCAGGTGGATTTTCCTTCCAGATTTATAACACCAAACTCAGTAGCTATAAAATAAACCTGACTACGAGGCGAGGTAATAATGTCGCCGTTAAATTGCGGTGTAATACAAGATTTATAAGAGCCGTCTTTTTCCTTAAAACGTGAAGCCATACAGATAAATGCTTTTCCCCCGTGTGATGCCGAAGCACCTGTAAGGAAGTCCAGCTGTCCACCTGTACCACTTATATGTCTACCCGCAAAGCTTTCCGATGCCACCTGTCCATAAAGATCCACAGCAACGCATCCATTTATCGAAACCATGTTATCTATCTGTGCAATGACAAATGGCCTGTTAACGTATTCTATCGGATACGCAGCAACTCCCGGATTATCATCCAGCCACTCATACAGCTCAGTTGAACCGACTGCACATCCAAAGACGCCCTTTCCTCTATCTATTGTTTTACGTTTATTGGTAAGTTTACCCGAACGGTATAGTTCTAGATACGCATCCGTGCAAAGCTCGGTATGCATTCCAAGATCCTTGATATCAGACTCTGAAAGAAGCGCACCTACTGCATTAGGAATACTACCTATTCCAAGCTGAAGAGTTGCTCCATCCACGATATAAGGAATTATATGACTTGCTATCTTCCAGTCCAGTTCACGAGGCTGTACAGGTAGCAGATTTTTAAATGGTGCATGCTCGCCCTCAACGATATAGTCGATATCTGATATATGGATGCATTCATTTGAACCGCCATGAATTCTTGGCATATGTTCATTTACTTCAACAATAACGATATCAGCCTTTTCACAGATTGGGCCTGCAACACCAGTATTAACTGAAAAATTAAAATAGCCGTGCTTATCCATAGGAGCCACACTAACCATTACCACATTTACATCAATAAAGAATTCGTAATATGCGGCATTGTACTGGAACACCATAGGTATGTAGTAGCAAAGTCCTCGGTCAGTAAGCTTTCTCTCGTAGGAAGAACAGTGCCAGCTATGATATACAAAATGTTCCTGCGAAGGATCACATTCTGCAACCTCTATAGGTCCTGGTATCAGATTACCTCGGATCTTCACTTCCTCCAGCTCATCTCTTCTCCTAGCCAGAGCAGCATCAAGAAGAACCGGCATACCAAGCGAACTGGTGTAATCAACCCAGTCCCCGCTTTTTACTACTTTTACTGCTTCTTCAGGAGTACGAAGTTTTTCCTTATACTCCCTGCTATAATCACGTAACATCTAATGTCCCCCGAAACTAATCTGTAACGCCGAGAATCTCTCGGATGAAATCCTCCTTCGGTATCGGCTTTGAGAAGTAGAAGCCCTGCTGATAATCAACCCCTAAATCCTCAAGCAGGTGTATCTGTGACTCTGTCTCAACGCCTTCTACTACTATCTTCTTTTTCATCTGACGAATCATATTGATGCTATTAGTAAGAATTGTCATTCCCAGGTCACCCTTCTCAGCTGCCCAAAGAATACTCTTATCTATCTTAACCACATCAAAGTCCAGAGAAAAGATTGACTGAATGTTGGAATAACCTGTTCCATAATCATCCATTGCAAACTGATATCCACTGGACTTCAGTTCAGTAATAATCTCCCCAAGCTTTTTATAGTCATCAGCACCAACTGATTCTGTAATCTCAAATGTGATCATATGCTTATCAACCTTATAGCTATCAACTATCTGGTTGATGCGGTCAACAAAGCCCTTCTGCATACATTGGATCATTGATAAGTTTACATTTAATGTACGCATTCCCGCTCTTTCAGGAATACCACTTTCAATAAACTCACAAACCTTACCAAGAACCATGTTATCCACGTCATCGATAAGTCCCATCTGTTCAATTACTGGAATGAATTCATCTGGGAATATTGGACCAAGTTCCTTGTCATGAAGTCTGAGGAGAGCCTCAGCACCATAAAGCTTCTTTGTACTCAACTCATAAACAGGTTGATAATAAACTTCAAAGCCTTCTTCAGCCAGACCTCGGTGAATAGCATTTTCCACCTCAGTTCTTCTAAGCAGATATCCCAAATCATCCCCTTCCAGTACCTGCTTATCCAGCTGCTTTGGAATAGGACTATCAATAAAGAAGAATACCTCTTCGACTGTTTTAAAATCATTTGGAATGTTTGCCTTGATGATCACTGGATTCAGACTGGTCTTTGTCTTACCCATGTTCCAGTTGCCCTTAAAACGTGCAAGTAAATCTTCAGTCAATTCATCAATAGAAATCATAGGCTCATAGTTTTTAAACAATTTTCTAAACTTTCGCTGATGATCCTCCGTATCCTTATCACCAAGAAGGATAATGAACTGGCTAGGATCAATGTTATAGATATAGAATCTCTGAACCTTAGTTTTCAGATATTCAGCAATATCATTTGTCAGATTATTAATATTAGTAAGACCTATACTTCTAAGACTTGTTCCTACGTCTGTGATCCTGAGACTCAGAATATTACAGCTAAGACCCAGCTTAATATTTGTTTCCAGATCAATCTCCAGACCATGACGATTATATATTGCCGTCTCCGCCATAATACGGTCATCTTCATTCTCCATAAGAAGCATTATGCCAAGAGCTCCCAGTGCCTCAGCAAAAAGTTCGCATCTAATATCTGGATAAACAAACTGAATCGCAAGACCTAAAACAACTACACCCATGAAACAAAGAATAGAGAGTCGTTTTTTAATTGTCATCGCATTCCAATACTTGGATATGCACGCAATAGCAAGACACATATAAACCGCTGAAATAACATATACAACATATTCAGCAGGGCCTCGTTGAAATTCACCATTTTTGTGATAGAACAGGACTTCTGTTACAGGATTTGAAAGGACCAGTAATTCCATAAAAACTATAGGAATACTGAAAATGACCACCTGAAAATCTCTTCTCTTTTTTATAGCATCCGTTAAACACAGCTCATAAAAGAAGAAAACTGGTGCAATAAGAACATGAAACATGAAGTACATGATATGACATACTTCATCAATAAACATGCATGTATCTGATTTAGTGATGTATGGTTTCATAAACTCTGATACGGTCTCAGTAACAGAGTTTGCCATAATAATTCCAACCATAAGAATAAACGCCAGATTATGAGCTCTATCCGTTCTTCTCTGAATGATTGATTGCATTAAAATAGTAAATGACACAAGAAATGCCACTGCATAGAATGCGGTATGGAATTCATCAATAATCAAATGCATACACTTCCCCTTAGTGTACTAAAATAGTGTAACATTTTCCCCAACACTATCTTAGCAAATACATTATGTCAACTGCTGTAAATTCCCCAGAGATGGCGCTGCCATCATTGAATAGTTTGTATGATATATAACGTAACCTGGTCTAGCCTGTGGAGGCTTCTTCAGATTCTTACGTTCTGTATAATCAATCTCGATCTTTTGTGAGCTCTCCACTGCAGAGTTTTTATCCGACTCATCTGAACCGCTGGAATAAAATGCAGCCAGCCCAGCCGCTTCTTCGAAAACTCTATCCGGCACATCTTCTAGTCTCATATCATCTTCTTTCACCTTAACGATAACATGTGACCCAGGCATCTTTTTCGCATGGAACCAGATATCCTTTCCTGTAGCCAGTCCAAAAGTAAGCTCATCGTTTTGAATATTATTCTTTCCAACAAATATATCGTAGCCATCACTGGAAATAAAGTGAAGCGGCTTTCCAGCAGCCATCTTTCTAGCTCCCTTACTTGAGGTTTTCTTCTTTATAACCCCAGCCTTTTCCAGCTCCGATCTAAGCTCCGCTATATCCGTATCATTCTCCGCCAGTTCAAGACTATGTCTGGCAGAAAGAAGATAATCAAGTTCTTCTTTAGTCTGCTTTACAAACTCAGTAAGAGCCTCACAAGTACGCTTCTTCTTATTATACTTAGCAAAATACTTTTGAGAGTTTTCCTGAGCTGTAAGTGTTGTATCAAGAGGAATTGTAATCTCCTGATTATCATAGTAGTTAAGACAGGTAAGACTACTCTCTCCACCCTTCAGCTCATAGCCATAGGTGTTAAGCAATTCCCCATATATTCTATATTTATCTCTATCCTCAGTATCAGCCAGCTGACCAAGCTGAAGATCATATTTTCTCGACGCACGTTCTATAGCAGTCTGAAGCACCTTCTTAATGTCCGAGGCCTTAGAGCGTACATTTATCTGTTTTTCTTTTTCACTATAGAATCTGATCAGGATTCTGGATATGGTATCTGCGTTATCTAAATCCGAATCAGCTTCCTTAGTTTTATCTCCAAAATTTGTAATAGATAGATAATCCTTTGGACTTCCATCAACATATATAAGTTTCGGGCTATACTCTCCCGCCTTGATATTCTTAATTGTAAGACTTATAGCGTCAAAGATTTTATCTGTCTCATCCGCACTTAAATCTGCAAAGCTCTTTCTTCCATCCACACCAGCAGCATCAACAATATATTCTGCAGTTGATTTAGAAAAACCTGTAATAGAAGTAAAGATTGCCTTAGGAATCGGAACTGATTTTGATACAAGATTCTTCTCAAAAACATCTCGGTCAAATGGCATCTCTTCATCTACGGGATTAAGCTTCCCCTGTGAATCCGGAGCCTCATACTTCTGTCCTGGGAAAAGGATTCTCACACTATCCTTCTTAGAATCATCAGTAAGAGCTGCCCCCAGATCTGGCATCACACGACGCATGCAGTCCATGATCATATAATCAGCATCTGTCAGAATGATATTACTCTGACGTCCCATGATCTCGATTATCAGATGACGTTCTGTAAGATCCCCCATCTCATCAAGATGCTCGAATACAAAATCAAATACTCTATCAAAACCTGGCTGACGGATATCAGTAAGTCGACCATTACCAAGATGCTTTCTCAGAAGCATACAAAAGGCAGGCGCCTGCATAGGTGCCTGTGGTAATGTGTCAGCGATATAAACGATAGGCAGCGAGTTATTCACTGACATATAAAGCTTCGTCTGACCTTTAAATCCTTTTATGGTAAATGTGACAGTGTCGCTGGAGGGCTGTTGCACCTTCACAACTCTCCCTCCAAGACACTCTGTCTTAATATCATGTATCACATTACTAATTACTATTCCGTCGTATGCCATTATCTGTCCTTATAATTCTGAATAAAGCTGTCCGTAAAGCTTAGCACTCTTATCCCAGCTGAAGTCCTGCTCCATAGCACGCTTCATCATTGACTGCCATGCAGCTTTGTCATCGAAGAAGATATGCTTAGAATAATTAATTGTATTAAGCAGTTCTCTAGCATCATAGTTAGCGAAGCTAAAGCCTGTTCCAGTTCCTTCAAACTCATTGTAAGGTTCAACTGTATCCTTAAGTCCGCCTGTCTCACGAACGATAGGAAGTGAACCATACTTAAGTGCCATAAGCTGTGTAAGTCCACAAGGCTCAAATCTTGATGGAACAAGTATTGAATCACAGCCTGCATAAATCTTATGTGAAAGCTCGTCACTGAAGTAGATATTTGCAGATAACTTAGCAGGATGGAAGCCCTGATAATATCTGAACATATCCTCGTAACGTCTGTCACCAGTACCAAGAACAACCAGCTGTGTTCCATCAGTCATCATGTCATTCATTATGTGATCAATAAGATCAAGACCCTTCTGATCAGTAAGTCTCGAAACAATACCCATAACGTATACATTTTCGTCCTCAGGAAGACCAAGCTCCTTCTGAAGAGCCAGCTTGTTCTTAGCCTTATTCTTCTTGAAATTTCGTGTATTGTATTTACATGCAATCTTTTCATCCTTTGAAGGATTAAAGATGTCGTAATCGATTCCGTTTACGATTCCCCAGAGACTCTGCCAACGAGCCTGAAGCAGACCATCAAGTCCCTCACCATAGTAAGGAGTCTGAATCTCGTGAGCATATGTATTAGATACTGTAGTGATCTTATCAGCATAAACAAGACCACCCTTCAGCATAGATGCATCCTTATTCATTTCCAGCTTATCTGGCGTAAAGAGATAATCAGGAAGTCCAGAGTATTCCTGGATTGTCTTGATATCCCAACGTCCCTGGAACTGCAGATTATGAATAGTCATAACCGACTTGATTCCCTGATAAAATGGATTCGAAGCGAAAAGTGTTTTGAGATATACTGGCACAAGTCCTGACTGCCAGTCATGGCAATGAATTATGTCAGGTCTGAAGCCAATGCTTGGAAGGATTGAAAGTGCTGCCTTACAGAAATAGCAGAACTTCTCAATATCCCATTTTACATCTCCATAGATATTAAATCCATTGAAGTAGTATTCGTTGTCAATGAAGTATACAGGTACGCCTTCGTATTCCATATACATAACGCCAACATACTGCTGCTTCCAGCCAATATCCATATGGAAATGAGTGATATATTTCATGTTCTTCTTGTACTTTTCAGGAAGACACATATAGTTCGGAATGATGACGCGCACATCATATTCATTTCGGTCGAACTTCTTAGGTAATGTACCAACAACGTCTGCCAGACCACCAGTCTTGATAAATGGTACACACTCTGATGCAATATACGCTACTCTCTTCATAGACAACCCCTCCGTATTTATAGGTCCCTCGTTAATACTCAGGATAATAACTCTTTAGTAATTCTCGTTGCTCTGCTTGATTTTTATAAACTTCTTTATAAGATCCACACATCCGCTGATTCCAAGTTCAGATGTATCGAGAGACAGATCATAGTTCTTAATATCTGTCCACTCACATCCTGTATACTTGAGATAATAATCAGCCTTACGTTCATCGACCTTAGCAAGATAGTTTCTCAGCTCTGCCTCTGGCATATAATGTCTGGACTGAGCTCTCTTTAACTTAAAACCTATCGGAGCATGAACAAAAACATTAACTGCGTATGGATTATCCTTCAGGATATAGTTGGCACATCTACCAACAATAACGCAGGATTCACGACGCGCCAATTCAGTAATGATCTCAGACTGATAATCATATATGTTTCTAATATATGCAAGATCATCATCCGGAATCTTTGAAGTAAGAACATCGTCAATATTTGGTGTTGGAAGTGGATCAGAATATATTTCCTTAGCTACATCAAAGAGCGATGTATCCTTGATCAGATCGTCATTTGCCACATTGCCAGACTCCATATTCTCATTCTTGGATACAAGTCTCAGCATCTCACTGTTATAACAATTTACCCCAAGTTCCTCAGCAAGACGATTAGCTATCTTCTGTCCACCTGAGCAGTATTCTCTAGCTATTGTAACCACGAATTTTTCCATACGCGCCCCCCCTTACTTCGTAATCGTTACTTATTCCACGTTAGTGTAAACGCTTTCTACGTCGTCATCTGCATCCAGAAGATCAAGGATCTTATCAAGATTCTTCTGAACATCAGGATCTGTTACAGATACATAGTTCTGAGGAATCATTGTAACCTCAGCTGAAGCCATAGCAATTCCTTCCTTGTCAAATGTATCTCTAACAGCTGAAAAATCTGCAGGAGAAGTAATGATCTCATATGAATCTTCTTCCTCAGAGAAATCCTCAGCTCCAGCATCAAGTGCGAACATCATAAGCTCGTCCGCATCCATTTCAACTTCTTCTTTATCAATAATTATCTGACCCTTCTCGTCAAACATGTAAGATACACAACCTGTAACACCGATTGATCCGCCGCCCTTTGTAAATGCACTTCTTACATTACCAGCAGTTCTGTTGTTGTTATCTGTAAGACACTTTACGATGATAGCGATTCCACCTGGACCATAACCCTCATATGTGTTGTATGAGAAGTTAACGTTCTCAAGATCACCAGCTGCCTTCTTGATACCACGCTCAATAGTATCATTTGGCATGTTGTTAGCCTTTGCCTTTGCTATAACGTCGCGAAGCTTAGAGTTATTCTCTGGGTTAGGGCCGCCCTCCTTAACTGCTACAGCGATCTCACGACCAATGACTGTGAATGCCTTACCCTTTGCGGCATCGTTTTTTTCCTTCTTAGCTCTAATGTTTGCAAATTTTGAATGTCCTGACATTTATTTTTCCTCTTCTTTCTGATTATTATTCTTCGTAATTTTGACTGATTTAATGAGTTTGTCCTCTATCTCCAGAGACTCAAAAGAGAATCCTCCATAATCAATCTTGATATTGCCTTCATCCTTAGGAAATCCGCCCAGCTTATAAAGGAGAAATCCGTTAAGTGTTTCAATATCTGTATCTGGAAACTCCAGCCCCTCAATCTCATCCTCCAGATCATGAAGCTTGATCATTCCATCAACAACATATCCATCGCCGATGGCAGCCTCACGAACCTCTTCAACTTCAGAATCATGCTCATCCCAGATATTACCAACTATCTCCTCAAGCACATCCTCCAGAGTAACAAGTCCATCTGTCTGACCATATTCATCAAGAACGATGGCCATGTGCTTTTTCTCTTTCTGCATCTTCTTAAGCAGCTTCAGTGTATCAAATGCTGGATGAATAAAAAGTGCTTCCTCCACCAGTTCACTGACCACAGTATCTGGCTGATGGATGTACTGCTTAGTCATATCTTTCAAATGAAGTATACCAACTATATTATCTATATCTTCTTCATAAACAGGATATCTGGAATATCCACTCTCCAGGCATTCCTCAATGATATCCTTAACCTTTGCGTCAAAACTAACCGCATAGATCTTACTGCGGTTAGTCATAATCTCGCGAACTTCCATATCATCGAGATCAAGGATGTTGGATATCATTTCCACCTCATCCTCCTGAATGAATCCGGACTTCTGTCCTTCCTCAACCATAGAGAGAATCTCTTCCTCGACCTGTTCTTCGTCTCTCTTTTTAAACATAAAACTCCTATATAAAACGTGATACTACATTATACCACAAATCCCGTGAAATTAACACATTCAAGTTACGATTAATCAATCAGATAATTCTTTGTGCCAACCTCTTTTCCGCCCTTAAAATAGACTCTCTCAACACGGCGTGAAACGTTACATACTGCTTCATAATTAAAGCTGTTGGCTGGCTCTGCTATCTCCTCAACGGAAATGCTATTCTCCCCCTGAGTTCCGAAGAGAACAACCTCATCTCCAACCTTAACCTTTTCAAACTCAAACTTGCCTTCATCTATATCAGTTACATCAACCATTATCTGGTCCATACAAACACGTCCAATGATCGGTGCATACTCTCCGTGAATAAGCACACGCCCCTTATTCGAAAGAGCTCTTGAGTAACCATCCGCATAGCCAATAGATACTGTAGCTACTCTCGTATCTTTTTCAGTCACATAAGACCATCCATAGCCTATGCCTCTTCCAGCTGGCAAAGTCTTAACATGAATAACCTTTGACTTAAGTGACATTGCTGGCTTCAAAACAACAGATTTATCTACTTCTTCTGAAGGATAAAGTCCATAGATTACAATACCCAGACGAAGCATATCAAAGCCATCAGAGTGAATCTCCATAGAACCAGCGCTGTTATCTATATGTCTGATAGCAAATGTGGCGCCTCGCTGTTCCATTTCCGAAACAAACCATGAGAACTTATCATACTGAGTCTTTGCGTCACTCTTATTCTCATAATCAGCCTTTGCATAATGAGTGAATATACCTTCTACATCAAGTCCATCCATCTCATATATCTTCATTGCCGCTGCAACACCTTCATCGTCGCACTGGAAACCTATACGGCTCATTCCTGAATCAACCTTGATATGAACCTTAGCTTTCTTTCCATCCTTGACGGCAAGCCTTGACAGAGCATCAGCCTCATTTACATCGTATATCGCAAGAGTCACATCGTACTTTAATGCATATATAAAATCTGACTCATCTGTATATCCAAGAATCAGTATAGGTGTCTCTACACCTGCATTTCTCAGTTCTACAGCCTCATCCATAGTTGCCACAGCATAGTAATCAGCTATGTCGCTGAATTCCTTTGCAAGCTGAACTGATCCATGTCCATAGGCATCCGCCTTAATGACCAGACAAACCTTTCTATCCGAAGGGTTAAGTGCCTTCACTGTTTCTATATTGTATCTTATCGCATCTAAATCAATATCTGCTTCAACTCTTCTGAAAACCATCTTTCCTCACCTTTTCATTTTTATGAAAATCACAATACTGTATTATACCACAAAAAGAGGCGTATACACGCCTCTTTTTACTTTATTCTTGATAATTCTAGCAATACTTGAACGATATTAGCTTAGTGGCCATGAGGGCCGCCGAAATCATCTCCACCAAAGCCACCATCTTTACCACCACCGAAGCCTCCGCCGCCGGGGCCGCCACCCATCATCTGATTAGAGATGGTATTGGTTTCTGTTCCATTTTCTATGATAGTTCCTCCGTTATACTGAGCAGTTCCGTCATAATCGAATGTCGACTGTCCACTTACATCGATAGTTCCTCCATTTACATATATATTTCCGTTGGAGTCGATTCCATCTGTATCTCCCGCTCCCATAGTTATCTTGAGAGTTCCATCATTCATTTCAAAGGTTGGTGTGTACTCGCTTGACTTGGATGCAGCATTGATTCCGTCATCTGATGCATTTATTGTTATATCTCCGCCGTTAATCTGAATGTAGGTTCCTTCTATACACTCTGCACCTGTTAGGTTCATATTGCTACTATCTATTTGAACTATAGTTGTAGCGTGTATTGCATCATCAGATGCAGTGATGTTAAATGTACCGCCACAGATATATATGTATCCAACTGAATCATCTTCATCATTTTCTGCGTGTAGGCCGTCATTACAGGATGCAATATTTATTGTTCCATCTGCAACCTCTATAGCATCATGCGCTTCGAAAGCGCTTCCTGTGCAGGATACATTTATTGTACTTCCTGTTATCTTTAAGGTGTCTTTACTGGTTACTGCATTATCTGAAGATGATATATTTAATGTTCCGACTCCATTGATTACAAGATCGTCCTTTGAGAAGATTACTGCATCCAGATTCGTCGTCTCTTCTTTCGAGTCTATAGATGAATCTACAGTTTCAAATGCATCAGTAACTTCAAGGGTATTATCTGAATCCGTGGTGGTTACGAATACTTTATCAGCACTCTTCACATAGATAGCTGGCCTTGATTCATTTGAGATAGTTGCAGAATCTAGAACGATCTGTACCTTGTCTTCATCTCCTGCTTCCACATATATTGTTACTTCACTCGCCTGGCCAGATATAATGTACACTCCTTCTGATGTTATAGTTATATCTTCGCCGTCACTGAGGGTGTACTTCTCAGCAGAAGTAAGATCCGCAGTTTGTTCTAAATCTCTATCTGTGAACATATCTGTTGCATCAATCATTCCATCTGATGTTACATTCGCTGTAGTTAGTAGAGAATTACTACTCTCTTCATCTCCTTCTTCACTACTTTCTTCACTACTTGATTTCTTCGAAAATGCTTCTTCCAGTTCGTCTTCTGTCGATTCAGCAGACACTTCATTCATGCTTGAATCTTTCGAGCTATCTATATTGCCACAGGCTGCAAATGCACTCACCATCATAAGAGATACTAATATCATACTTACCTTTTTTCTCATAGCATTATCCTCCTGATTTGATATATCTATAAACTATCTAAGTTATCAATTCGTCTGCCGAGACTGATATCGAGATTACCATTTCTTGTTCTTAGTTCATCCAGGAAGGCTTTTGAAGATATATCTGTCTTCATTACAACGCTTAGCGTTAGCTTATATAGACTACCCATGTTGCAGGTCTTCACCTCATCGTAGGAGAAGCTAGATAAGTATTTATCAAATATATCTTCAAACTTTCCTTCGTAATCTAGATTCTCTGGGACTGTAATCTTAAGTGTTCGATGAGTTTCTGTTTCATTTCCGAACTTAGTGAGATTAAGTATCAGATTGATTACTGATATTAGAATAGAGAAAAGTATTGCTATTCCTATATATCCCATACCAGTTGCAAGTCCAACTGCCATAGCAAGAAAGATACTGGTTATCTCCTGGCCTCTTCCTGGTGCTGATCTGAAGCGGACCAGACTGAAGGCTCCCGCTACTGCGACTCCTGCGCCTATATTTCCATTTACCAGAATTATCACAAGCTGCACTATAGCTGGAAGTAATACTAGCGTTACCATGAAGCTCTTCGAGCACCTATTCTTTACAGCGTATGTCACAGCTATCACAAGTCCGCATATTAGAGAAGTTATTGTTGCTGCTGCAAACTGTGTTCCCGTAAATGTTCCATTTTGTATGATTGATGAAAATATATTATTAAGCATAAGCTCTCACTCCCTTCTTTGATGTAACGCTTCTTTCTTCTAACGTACCCACGTGCAATCTGCTTCTTAGCATTGCCTCATAGCCTCTTCCGTACTTGGAAAATGAAGCTGGAAAGATTCCAAGTTCACTAAGCTTTTCTGTAAGTTCGTACGACATGGAATACTTCACCTTGATTTCCATCATGTATTCTCCCTCTTTTAGGATTGGAATCCCGACAGATTTATATCTAAGATCCAGCGACTCCGTGTCCCATTCTATCTTGGTATCAAAGGTTACTCTGAACTCTGGATCATATATTCCAGCCATCGCGATACGTTCATAGCTGATTCTCATTGCTGGTCTTAGGTCCTCATACATATTTATAAAACCTGCAATCTCTCTGGATATCTGCGAATCATCCAGCGGTTTCCCCGCCCTTACAAGATAGTCATATGCATCCTTGTATCTCCCTGATACTCTTCTTTTATATACTATTCCGTCGTACTTCTTTTTGATTTCTATAAAGGAGTTCGTGTCATCCGTCGTCGCTCCATAAGTTCTGAGTCGAAGCTTTTCTTTATAGATTGGTTTCTCCAGCGACGTTCGTATCAGCTTATAGTCTGGTGTATCAAAATAAATGTTATTGATACTCGTCTTTCCATAAGAATCCACCTTGGCAAATCCCTGGAGGAAAGAAAAGAGGCTATCAAACTGATTGCTAGTGAGGAGGTACTTTATCTCAGTTCTTTTAAAGTTTTCTATATATACACTCATAATCTTTCCTCCGTTTCCTTTCTTTTAGCTTTCCTTAATGTTTCTTTACTACTTTTCTTTGAACGTATGATAATAAGCGAAACTTAAATGAATATTAAAAAAAGAGGAAAACCTAAAAAAGTTTTCCTCTTTATATCTTAATTAACCTATTCAGAATATTTTACTCAGTATATTCTTTATACTTTGTCACGAGCTCTGAATCTGTGATCATAGTGATGCGGCCTTCATCATATTCCGACATTACCCAGTCGTAAATCTTATGGATTAGCGGATCATTTTTAGGAAGCTCAGATTCACCATGACGCTTTCTATATTCATTTACCCAGAATCCAATTCCGGCTACACCAGATGTATTAGTGATGGATACTTTTGGTGGGCGATTCAGAAGTACACCCGTATCGAATATGTTATAGATTTCCGGATCCTTCATCATACCATCAGCATGTATTCCAGCTCTTGTCAGATTGAAGTTGCTTCCAACAAATGGAGTCATAGGTGGTATGTCGTAATTTGTCTCGTTCTGAATATACTCAGCAATCTCAGTGATGACCTGAGTATTCATTCCATTTAATGTACCACGAAGTGAAGCATATTCGAATACCATAGCCTCAAGTGGAACATTTCCTGTTCTCTCACCGATTCCCAGAAGTGAGCAGTTAACCGCACTTGCTCCATACATCCAGGCTGTAGTTGCATTTACAACTCCCTTATAGAAATCATTATGGCCATGCCACTCTATCATCTCAGATGGAACATCTGCATAGTGCTGAAGTCCATAGATTATTCCTGATACACTTCGAGGAAGTGCAGCTCCAGGATATGGAACACCGTAACCCATGGTGTCGCAGGCACGTATCTTAACTGGAACTCCACTTTCTTTTGAAAGCTTCATAAGTTCATTTGCAAATGGAACTACAAAGCCATAGAAGTCCGCACGTGTTATATCTTCGAAATGACATCTAGGGCGAAGTCCTGCTTCGATGCATTCCTTAACGATTCCAAGATATTTATCAAGTGCCTGCTGACGAGTAAGTCCCATCTTATGGAAGATATGATAGTCAGAGCAGCTAACTAAGATTCCAGTTTCCTTGATGCCTATGGACTTAACAAGTTCAAAGTCCTTCTTTGAAGCTCTTATCCAAGTTGTTATCTCTGGGAACTCGTATCCAAGTTCAAGACATTTTTCAAGTGCCTTTCTATCCTTTTCTGAATATACGAAAAACTCCGTCTGACGAATCATGCCATTTGGACCGCCCAGCTTATGAAGCAGTTCATATATATGTACCATTTGCTCCGTAGTATATGGGGCTCTGGACTGCTGTCCATCACGGAAGGTAGTATCAGTGATAAAGATATCCTCTGGCATATTTTCAGGCACGCGTCTATAGTTAAATGCTATCTTAGGTGTTTCTGTATAAGGAAACATCTCTCTGAAAAGCTCTGGCTCTCCTACGTCCTGTAGCTGGTAAATGTACGGATCCTGCTCCAGCTTATAGGTTTTCGCGCTAAGTACTATATCCTTCATCACTTTACTCCTTCATTAATTCTAAAAATATATGTACAAGTTTTAACAGATATTGTATTATGTGTAAAGTGAATAAATATGATAATAATAATTCGATTTTTCGATAATAAGGAGTAATAGATGGATATTGATACTCTCAGAACCTTTGTTACACTAGCTGATACAAAAAGCTTTACAAAGACAGCAAATCAGCTTTTTGTTGCTCAATCAACCGTTACAAACAGAATAAACGAACTGGAAAAAGAGCTGAAGCTTAAGTTGTTCAGCCGAACCAACAGAAGCGTTAAGCTTACTATAGAAGGGGAAAGATTTAAGATCTACGCCCAGAAGGTTCTGGACCTTACTGAGAATACACTGGCTGATATGACAACTGAGCACAGGTTTGAGAATCATATAAGAATAGGCAGCGCAGACTCTATATATGAAGGTCATCTGGCTCCAGAAATACAAAAATACAGAGATAGGCATCCAGAGAATTCTCTGAAGATCACTATCGGTCTTTCGAATCATCTATTAGAGCAGCTTCAAGAGGATCTGCTGGATGCTGCATTTGTCTATATCCCACTTAAGAAATCCTCCTTCCATTCAGAACTCTATAAGCAGGATAAACTGGTTCTGGTTACAGATATAAATAATAAGAAATATCGAAAAGGAATAACTCAGCAGCAGCTGATTGAAGAAAACTATCTGATGTGTAACTTTGCCCTTCAGGATGTAGGACAATATATCAGAAAGCTCTTTCCAAGATTTCATCAGTTTGAGCTTGAGATTGATGACTGTATGAAAATAGTGCCATACCTCCTGGGTAAGGATAATTACACCTTCCTCCCAAAAGATATGGCAGATACTTACATAAAAGAAAAGAAGCTGAGGGAAATCCCTCTTATTGATTTTGATACACCGATCATTAATAGTTATATAATCTATAAAGATTCCATGTCCGACATAATATCGGAGTTGATCAAACACCAGCGAACTGGTTTACATAATTCAAAATAATCATTTAAACTCAACGCGAAATGTGGTCGTCCCTTCTTCTCTATCGGAAGAAGCTTTTATGGTTCCGCCATGATTTAAAACGATCCTCTTTGCTATGGCAAGGCCAAGTCCGTAGCGATTATCACTTCTGCTGCGAGACTTATCTGCACGGTAGAATCTTTCAAAGATTCTTTCTTCATCACCTTCAGCTATAGGTTCACCTGAATTAGTGATCTTAAGCTTTATACAAGCATTAGACTTATAGAGGCTGACCTTTATAGTTGAATCTTTATCACTATGCTTTATAGCATTATCAAGCAGAGTTGATACCAGCTTTTCTATCTCCTCTTTGATGCATTTAAGAGTAATATTCTCTTCAATATCTGTATCTATAAGAACTCCTTCTTCAAATGCAACTCCCTCAAAAACAAGGGCTGTCTTCTCAACTATCTTTGAAAGGTTTTCGTCCTTATATGAATCAATCGATACCCCCTCTTCAAGCTTTGAAAGATCCAGCAGACTTGCTATAAGCTGATTCATTCTATTAGATTCATACTTGATATTCTCAATATATTTTCCGCTTGTTTCATCACCAGATAACTCATCCGATGATGCCATGATAACTGCTAGAGGAGTTTTTAGTTCATGTGAGGCATCCGCAATAAACTCCCTCTGTTTTTCAAACGCCTCTCTTGCTGGTTTTGTTATCCAGCCGGTAACTAACCTTGAAATAAAGATAAGCAGAATCTCTATCACAGCAAAGATCACCAGAGTCTCAATCAGCAGCTTTCTTAGTTTCTTAGCTGTAGCAGCATCATTTACTATAACTATAGAATTATTCCTTTTATAGTTAAATGAATACTTCCCCAGGAAAAGATTTTCGATCACAACTGTATCCTTATCATATCCCTGAAGAATCTTCTCAGCCGCAGACGTAGCATCGAAATCCGAATTGTTATTACCGAGACTGAAGACTCTGGACACGGTTCCACTAGGAGAAACCTCCACAGTATAGACTTCATAATCCATGATCATCATGTTTTCAAAATCTTCAAAGTCCATCTCTGGAACATCGTCTGGAATATCTCCTGGCTTTTCAGTATTGTCCCCAAAACCATTATCACCAGGCTCAAATCCCGACGGTTTATCTCCCTGGAAACCTATTCCGCGGTTATCTATAATATCGAGATTACGCTTAGTATTTTCATATTCCCTGCGATAACTCACCACATTTATGATGGCGAGACTTATAGCAAGAAAAAAGCTAAGCATTCCGAAAACCGTTAGAAAGACTTTTCTGTTAAGCTCCTTCATCCACTATCTCCATTCTGTATCCCATATTACGAATAGACTTAATAGTTATATTTGACTCTATAGCCTTAAGCTTTTTACGGACAAATGATATATACGCTTCAAGATTATTGGAAAGAGCATCACTTTCCATGCCCCAGACTCTGTCATATATCATTTCCTTTGACAGCACCTGACTATGATTCATCATAAAGTATTCAAGGAGCTGAAACTCCTTATTATTGATCTTTATACTTTCTCCAGAGGTCTTATTGATCACTGCCGGAGTTTTATAATCGAGCAACACATCACCGAACTCAAGTTCTTCCTTTGCTACCGCAGTAACCCTGAGATGCGCATTTATTCGAGCAACCAGCTCATCAATATGAAATGGTTTCGGAACATAATCATTTGCTCCCTCGCCAAACCCTCGAAGCTTATCCTCCAGTTCTCCCTTTGCTGTCAGCATTATGACCTTGGATGTTATACCTTCAGCTCGGATCTCTTTCAAGATTTCCAGTCCATCCTTCTTAGGAAGCATTATATCCAAAAGAATAAGATCATATATTCCAGTGAGAGCATTATACAGACCATCCTCTCCATCATAACTTACATCCACAGTATATCGCTCTTTTTTAAGTCTCTCGGACACAAGATCAGCCAGAGATTTCTCATCTTCTACTAACAGTATTCTCATATTATGTAAACCCCATTATTCTATACCATTTAAATGGTATTACTTAAATACACTTGGAATCGCATCCAGTATATCACGAGCCAGCATAGATCGTTCACCCACTCTTTCTCTTGCTATGTCGCCTGCTCTTCCATGAAGATTCACTGCCACACATACAGTATCAGCTACGTTCCCCTCTCTCTTCTGCGCAACAAGTCCTGCTATCATTCCTGCAAGAACATCCCCGGATCCACCCTTAGACATCCCAGAATTACCTGTTGTATTTACATATAGTTCGCAGTCTCTAGCATAACCTTCAAATCCTGGTTCATCGTCCAACGTAGTATTATACGCCACAAGAGTTCTTGCATCTTTCAAAACTGTAATTATCCCCTCAGTATAAGAAAGATTATATGCCTGATCCTTTTTATAATCCTTCAGAAAATCCATATCTGATCTATAACCTAAACCACTGAGCATAAAGTCATAGGTTTTCTTGTCATATCTCGATCTTACGATCCTCAGCATCTCCATCATGTGAGGTGTGATGATCACATTTCCCAGTCCAACCTTTGAGGTAAATGAACTAAACTTAATATCATTATCTGCGCTGGAAATAATATTAAGAGCATCTGCATCCAGAACCAACTTCTTCTTCTCGTTTACAGTCTCTGACAGCACTTTTAACAGCCGAACCGATATGTTACCAGTTCCAAGTCCCGGACCTGCCAGGATCACATCAGCCCATTCTATAGACGCTTTATAATCACTTAAAAAATCTTTACCAAGTTTCTTCCCAGAATCATAGGTAAGCATCATTGCTTCAGGAAGCTTGTCACAAAGAGTGTCTCTATTTCTTATATCAGTAACAACCTTAACAAGTCCAGCACCTACTCTATACGCCGCCTCAGCAGCCATATAAACAGCGCCGTAAACCTCCCTGG
Source organism: Lachnospiraceae bacterium AC2031 (assembly GCA_000687975.1). Classification (GTDB taxonomy): domain Bacteria; phylum Bacillota; class Clostridia; order Lachnospirales; family Lachnospiraceae; genus Eubacterium_Q. The sequence goes on from JIAB01000001.1 coordinate 712,683, forward strand.
AGCCAGCCACTATAAGCACCTTTCCATAGGTACGTTTATTGGAATCATCCTTCCTCTTTGGAAGCAGATTCTTTATCTCCGACTCATCATATTCATAGCTGATATATAGCCCTACACCCTCTTTTTCAAGTATAGATGCCATTTCCTTCGATGTATCCGGAACATATAATCCTATACTTTCACATCTTATATCACCAGCATACTCCCGGCCATCATTTATCAGCATACCATATTTAATATATTCAAATGTAATCGTCGCATCGCATCTTACTGCAGCCCCAAGTATATGACCTGTATCTGCACTTATTCCACTTGGAATATCTACTGCAACTACAAGAGGTCGATCCGTGATTTCCTTTTCTGTCGTACATGCATTAATCGCTTCTACAACTTCTCTCTGGATCCCAGTCACATCTCTTGTAAGGCCGACACCAAAGATACCGTCTATAACCACATTAAACTCAGCTATATCCTCCAGCTTCTCACGAAGATCAAGAAACGTAACTCCTCGTTCTTTAGCCTTATCAACCTCAGTAATATATGACTCAGTCTTTCTACTGATACCACCTATCTCATAGATATAGGTATCATAACCTCTTTCTTTTAGCATCCATGCGGCAGCAACAGCATCTCCGCCATTGTTTCCACTTTCAACTATAGATAGTATTTTATAAGAACTAAAGTCCCTTTCCTCACCCTTAACTCTTTCAGTTAGTAGTGATTCAATACTATCTGCCAGTTTTTCAGCAGCTTTCTCCATTAAAATAATCCCAGGAATCCCTAAAGACTCCTGGGTATATTTATCAATTATCTGCGCCTGTTTTCCTGTAAGATAATATCTCATTATAATTTACCTAGTGCGTAAATCTTATTAATATCGCCTGCTATTACATCATATGTCCAATACTTACAGCTTCTCTCATAAGAACCTGGATCATTTACCATGAAACCATTCTCATTGTATCCATAGATAACAATAAAGTGTCCTGAACCTGAGTGTGTGAAGTTACCATAGTGAACACTAAGTACTAACATCTCTCCATTATCAAGATGTGACTTCATCTCAGCCTCATTTACCGATACCTCATTGCAGTAAAGACCAAAGTCTGAACATCCAACAGTAAAGAGGGCATGTGATGTACCTACACCTGTAACATAGTAATTTTTACTCATACTGTAGGTGGCTACCAGCGGAGGCGATGCATTGGTAATATTAGTAAGTGAAGTAATGACCATAGCAAAGCATGTAGGTCCACATGCTGATGATTTCATGGTACCAGTACCATAAGGGTAGGTAGCCCATCTTGAGTCATACTGAAGAAGTAGTGGATGCGCAGCACTCAACTCCGCATCTGTTAATGTAAGAACCCACTCACCATTAGTCTGAACAGTATTCATACTGCAAGTAACATTAATACCATTATAGTTAATGGAATTCTGGTTGGCCCATGCTTCCTTCTCTGCCTGAGCAATAATCGCCTCATCATCAGCAGAAAGCCCAACATCAACTATCTCTGGCGCATCATCTTCAGCATTACCGATCATATCGTCGTACTCTTCATCACCAACTGTAGGTTCCTGAATCTGCTGAGCATTCTGCTCAACAAACTCTCGAGTGGACTGAGACTTCTGATACTCTGCCAGAAGCATCTGTTCAATCTGCTCTTCCTTCGAAAGAGTAGCTTCTTCAGATGCCATTTGCTCCTTAGCCTTTTCATTATTCTTACTTTCAACGAAAAGGGATAAGACGACAACAATTATCATCACTATCGGCATTAATACAAATATTAATAATTTCTTCTTTTTTTCGTTCATTAACCTTTTCCCTGATTAGTCGTGAAGCTTACGCTTATCAACTATACGGACAGCCTTGCCTTCACTTCTAACAATAGATTTTGGTGGAAGCAGATGCATCTTAGGTCTGATTCCAAGCATCTGTACCATAGCACCTGTAAGTGCCTTACGAGCATTCTCAAGATCTGAATCCTCGCGCATAGCCTTGAACTGCTCCTCAGAGAGCTCAACATTAATATCAAATGTATCCTCGTTTCCTATACGATCAACCATGATCTGGTAGTTCGGTGTGTAACCACACTTAAGAAGAACAGTTTCAATCTGTGATGGGAATACATTAACACCACGAATGATCATCATGTCATCAGAACGTCCCTTTGGCTTACACATCTTGATATGTGTACGTCCGCAGGCACACTGCTCTCTCTTAAGAACTACAAGGTCACGAGTTCTATATCTAAGGAGTGGGAATGCTTCCTTATCAAGGGATGTGAATACAAGCTCACCCTCAGTACCCTCTGGAAGAACCTCTCCAGTTTCAGGATCAATAACCTCTGCATAGAAGTGATCCTCATTGATATGCATACCTGTCTGTGCCTCACATTCAAATGAAACTCCAGGTCCACTAATCTCTGTAAGTCCGTATATATCATATGCCTTGATTCCAAGAGCCTGCTCGATATTCTGTCTCATCTCTTCTGTCCATGGCTCTGCACCAAAGATACCAGCCTTAAGGTTGATATCATCTGCTGTCATACCCATCTCATGAAGCTTCTCACCAATATATGCTGCATATGAAGGAGTACAGCAAAGAATTGTTGAATTAAGGTCCTTCATAAACTGAATCTGTCTCTCTGTATTTCCAGATGACATAGGAATTGTAAGACATCCAACCTTGTGAGAACCATCATGAAGTCCTGCACCACCTGTGAAAAGTCCATAGCCGTAAGCTACCTGAACAACATCCTTCTTTGAACCACCTGCAGCTACAATAGCTCTTGCGCAGCATTCAGCCCAGAGGTCGATATCATTTTGAGTATAAAAAGCTACTACTCTTCTTCCTGTTGTTCCACTTGTAGAGTGAATACGAACACAGTCCTTAACAGGTCTGCAGAGAAGGCCATATGGATATGCCTCTCTAAGGTCATTCTTTGTAAGGAATGGAAGCTTTGCTATATCCTCCATTGACTTTATATCGTCAGGAGAAACTCCCTTCTCATCCATAAGATTACGGTAGTATTCATTATTCTCATAAACATACTTTACTTGCTTTAAAAACTTTTCTTCCTGAAGAGCCTTGAGCTGCTCAACAGGCATAGTTTCTATTTCCTCTTGAAAATACATCTTCTTTGCCATTCTAAAAAACCTCCTCTGGCATCATTTTATTATTCAGGTAACCCCGATATTATAATCTTATAACTTATCCGCCTTGACCCCATCAATTACCACGTCATCAATATGCTTAATATGATCTGGGAAACGGTCCTTTTCAGGTGGAAATTGCATATAATCTCCATAATAGTTTCTAAGCGACTTATCATAATCACCAGGAACAAAGAGCTTTTTATCTCTTACAGGAAGCTCAGTTCTGGTTTTATACCATTCTCTCCTATAAACGCTGCTGGACAAAAATGTAGCTGCAGCATTTGTAAGCAGATAGTACTCACAATTTGACTTATTATTATATCTCCTGGAAACCTTTTCATACCTCTTATATAAAGTCTTAAGACTGAAAAGACATCCAATACGACTGATCATAAACATACCAAAACGTACTACAGGATTAGATGGTGCATCAAACTTACGCTTATATCTCTTACTCATAGCAAGAACATACAGAAGATCAAGCTCAGCTATCTGAATCTTCCCCTTTAATCCACCAGGGTGTTTATCCATTACAAAAAGATCAATAAAAAGGTGCTGACAATTATTATGCTCATAAAACTTTGCTTCTTTATCGTTCTTCTTCAGCCAGACATTATCATTCATTATACGGCTTGTATAATCCCAGAAATATCCGTCTTCAGCTTTTGGAACATGCAGTCTATATGGCTTCAGCTCATCAGCAAGCTTAAGAAACTTCTCAAAATCTTTTCTCTTAAAATATATATCAATATCATCGTCCCAAGGAATAAAATCCTTATGACGTACTGCACCAATAAGTGTTCCTGCTTCAAGGAAATATGTAATATTATTCTTGCGGCAGACTTCATCTAGTTTACATAACATTTCAAACTCTTTATCATGAATTCTGTCGACTATTCGTTGTTCTTTTTCTGTCATTTGTTTTTTCCTCTCCAAAAAATGAGCAACCACCCTGTAGTATACCACCAAATATCAATAGTTGCATCTTTTTTGTTTTATTAGTCTAGTAAGTGTTTTAAGCAAAAATAGAACATAGCAACACTTCGAGATGTTTTCTGCGAAGCGTTGCTATGTACTTTAATATACGAGACCATGTCTCATCAAAAGATATATCATACGATATTAGCTAATTTTCTTTGCTTCCTTCTTTACCTGAAGCTTACGCTCAGAAAGATCAAGCTCATCCTCATTTATCTCAGTCTCTTCAAAGAAATCTGCAGGTTCTTCCTGATTATCGATATACTTACGAGCATCCTTTATGAAACTAGCAATGATAAGGATGATAACCATACCAACTGGGAATGCTGCAATGATTGAAACTGACTGAATGTTATTCATGCTACTCTCACTGAAGATCAGTGCGATCGGAAGAAGGATCAGGAGCATAGCCCAGAACAGCTTCATCTTCTTAGAAGCCATCTCATCACCTCTCATATTCTTATATGAGTATGAAGAAGCAACAAGTGTGATTGAGTCAAATGATGTAGCGTAAAATGCTATCATTGAAAGTATAAGTAATACAAGTACAACCTGATAACATGGAAGAGTCTTGATAATCTCAATGATTACTGCATAGAGATCATATCCATTAGCCTCATACATACCAATTGCATCGAACTGACCGCTTACCTGAAGTCCAAGACCATAGTTACCAAGAACGATAAATGAAATAAGTGTTGAAGCAAGACCAAATGCATATGTTCCAAGGATAACCTGCTTAACTGTACGTCCTCTTGAGATGTTACCCATGAAGAATGGAGCAGCTACGCACCATACTAACCAGTAAGCCCAGTAATACATTGTCCAGTTCTGAGCAAATCCATTCTCTCTAAGTGCATCAGTGTAAGTAGAAAGAACTGGGAAGTTCTGAACAACAAGACCAAGTGATGAGAAACCATTCTCAAGGATATATACTGCCTTACCACTGAACACAAGTACAAAGATAAGGATTAATCCAAAAAGAACCATACATATCTTAGAAAGGTTATTAACACCCTTCATACCGATCATAACTGATGTTGTATATGTTGCGCAGGTAACAAGAAGAATTGCGATAGTTACCCACTTTGTATAAGGAATTCCGAAAAGTGTTGTAAGGGCACTACCAAGAAGTGGTGTAGCTACAGAGAATGTAGTTGCTGTACCAGCGATAAGTGCTACGATAGCAAGAATATCAATGATCTTACCAAGAACACCATCTGTGTGCTTTCCAAGTATTGGACGACAAGCCTCACTATACTTCTGCTTCTTACTACCACGAACATGGATCATGAAACCGAAGCAAGCTGCAAGTACTGCATAGAATGACCAAACGATTGGTCCCCAGTGATATAAAGGAATTGCATTTGCCCAATCCTCTATACGACCCATCTCTGCTACTCTAGGCTCTTCTGCATAGTAGATCCATTCACAGAATGAATAGAACAGGATATCAGCTGCAAGACCACAGCAGAATACCATAGCGCCCCATGCGAAGAATCCATACTTAGGCTTTTCATCTTTACCACCAAGTCTGACCTTACCAAGATCAGAGAAAGAGATGTAAAGTGACACAAGGAAGATTCCAAGTGCTACTACCAGGTAATAAAGACCCAGCTCTGTACCAAGGAAGTTTCTGATAGCTGAAAGCACATTTGTTGACTCATCAGGTAAAATAACAAATGTTGCACAAAGAGCTACAAGAACTACAAGTGGTGCAATTGTTGTTACTGGATCAAGTCGACGACCACCAGTAACTGCCTTAACTATGTCCTTTTCCTTTTTTTCAGAGCTTTTCTTGTTTGAGTTTTCCTTACTCATTTCTTTTCCCTCTTTTCTTTTAACTTCTTTATTGAATGAGTCGTTTGGCGAGAGAGCCATTTTGACTCATTATTGGGTTGATTTAGGAATATAGTTTACGTAGCTTGGATCTCTTTCGCATAGCTCCTCATAGCAGTCTATCTCAACTACGTCACTTCTCTTCATCTCTCTAAAACCAAGACTGAATTTATCAAAATGCTGGAACATTACTACGTCATCCCAGTAGAGCTGTCTGTTTTCAGCCTGTTCGAATTCGTACTCAAGATACTTCCTTAGTTTTGCAGCATCCTCAGCTGTCCAGCGAGATATACCCAGAAGTATCCATCCCTTCTTACCACCTGTACGACTACAACTCTTTACTGTACCTTCTTCATCAACCTGCATAAGCCACTCAACCGTATCTTCGTCTGTCCATATGCTGTTGTAGCCAGTACGATCAAACTCAGGTTTTAATATGTCTGGATTGCTGATCACAAGATCACCATCAAGTATCATCAGGTCACCTTCCAGCGCTTCCCTTGCAACATATAATGAAGAAATATTGTTATAATCGTTATAGTAGTTATTATGTATAAAATGGATCTCTGGATATTTTTCCTTAAGAACGTCGAACTGTTCGCTCTTATATCCTGTAACGATATAGATATCATTAATTCCATTTGTCTTAAGTGCTTCGATGCTTGTTTCGATCATCCTTACACCGTTAACTTTTACTAATGGCTTAGGCGTATCAAGAGTTACTGGATTTAATCTTTCGCCCTTACCGGCAGCCATGATTAAAGCACGTTTTACTGTATGCATGTTTTTTCTTCCTGTCTTTATTTATTCCCTGTCATAAATTCTTAGTACTAAATCACTACTTAGTACGTTCAATGAATAGCTTGTAGAAATCCTTGGCATATCTATACTGTCTAAGTGAATACTCACCAAAATCTACTCCAAGGCCTCTCTTATATTCACACCAGTTGCTCCACAGAAGTCCACACATTGAAACATATGCATATATTCTTGTACGTATATCTTCGTCTGTCTTCTTTCCAGCAACTGCGAAATATGTATCTATCAGATTATCGATCTGGTCTTTCTCATAAAGCGAATAGATTGAGAACATCGCCAGGTCCACATATCTATCCTGCATTCCTGCATACTCCCAGTCGATAAGCTGTATGCTAGTTTTGCCATCCTTCTCGACAATCATGAAGTTATCTGGAACTGCATCAATATGAGCAAGTGTAATCTCCAGCTTCTGCTTATCAATATAGTCGCGAAGTGAAAGTACATTTTTCTTTGTATCCTCGTAATCGCGGTATACTGAGGAAGCTCCGTTCCAAAGTGACTCATAATATTCTATATGAGCAAATATATCGAATGGATGAGAAACCTTAAGTCCCATATCATGGAAATCTCTCAGCTTCTTCATACATATATCCAGATCCTTCTGATCTGTTGGATCACAGTTACGTGAGTTATCAATAAACTTAGTTATCTTGTATCCATTATTAGGATTCAGATAAACATTATCATCACAGATTCCCTTACCTTCGATTGCGGCGTAAACATCCGCCTCCATAAATCTATCGATAAGCTGTTCTGTACCCTCACCTGGGGTTCTCATAATATATTTATCATCGCCACAGCTGAAGAGGAATGATCTATTAGTCATACCTTTCTTCAGTACTGTTATATTCTTTATATCTGAAATCTTTACTCCCAGTTCCTTTGCAGCAACGCTTATTGCATCATTTTCAAGGTTTCTGCTGTCTGAATCCAGCTCACGGAGCTGCTCATAGGTATTTATCTCTGTAGTCTTTGTATGGGATACAACCTTTGCATTAAGGAACATTCTGTCTTTCCTAAACGCTGCATCCTCCCAGAAGCATTCATCATTAAGAGGATTTGCATCCATCTCAAGTATTTTCTCACGAAGCAGATCAGCCTCACCATTACACACATAAGCGATACCGATCATTCTATTGCCTATCTTGTCCAGATCGTCACGTTTGCTCTCTTCAACTACACGAACAAGCTCAGCCTTACGATTAACTCTTATCCAGCTATCCTCATCAAGAATGTCGCTGACCATATACCAGGAATAAGCTTCTTCCTTGCTAAATGGATTCTCTTCGCTCCATATATCCGAAGGAACTATATATGTCTTATCAAGTCTGTCAGCTGCCATAGCCAGACTGTGAAGATTGTTCTTCGACGCATAATCGTTGTTATATACCATTTTGATATCGTACTTATCAACCAGATAGTCATAAGCTTCCATCATGAAACCAACGATCATTGTAATATCTGTAACACCAACTTCATGAAGCTGCTCTATGGTTCTCTCTACAATAGGAACTCCATCTACTGTGAGAAGACCCTTTGGAGTCTCTGTGTTGATCGGAACCATTCTCATACCGTAACCAGCTGCGAGGATTATTGCACTCTTAGGACTGTAATCTTTTATGAAGTTCTTTGCTTTCTTAGTAAGCTTCATAGAAGCATCCAGCATTTTCTCCTCAGTCAGCTCTGAGATTGACTTATTTACAGAGCCTATGGAATATCCTGACTGGTCCATAAGTGTACGCTGGTTGGTATATCCATATTTAGATAATGTAAGTAGTATGTCTTTATCAATTATTGATAATTTCATGTTGTCTCTCCAAAATTCAAGTTACGCGACTTTGTTCACAATAGAAAAACCGTTCTTGTTCACGAAATATTAATTTTCCGCAATACAAGAACGGATTATACTCTCACATTTTGTTCATGTCAACCCTGTTTTTGCAAAATCGTGAAATTCATGAAATAAAATCTCCATCTGCCAAATCTACCTTGAAATATAATCGATAATTTATTATAGTATAAGTACGTGATTGGAACTAATTACTACTAAAAAAAATAAAGGGGGTTTCAGAATATGGGAAACGCAGAAAACATCTTATTTAAGGATGGAGAATGGACTATCGAACTTCGTCCACGTAACAATTTCCACGAGGGTGAGCCAACTGTGAAGGTTTGGGTTTTAAGAGAAGCTCAAGAGGTCGCTCAATATACCGATAAGTTCCGTGGATATGGTGCTTACAAAGATAACGAAGAGCTTCTTCCAGCAGATATAACTTCTAAAGCTAAAAGCGTATGGAACAAGCTTAAAGAGACTCCATTTAGTCAGGAATTAGTTGCAGAGATTCGAGAAGAATTATCAAAATAAACGTATTGGGAAACGTACGAACATCTGATTCGTACATAGTAGAATAAAACGTCTGGAAGGATATCCTTTCAGACGTTTTATTTTATTCAATATTCTGTTTCATAAGTAATTCACCAGTTCCTATAGCTATAGCAAATATAGCCATAAAATCTATCTCCCAGATGGCGCCATAGCTAAGCATCCATACTCCCAGTATCAGGATTATCAAGATAAATAATCTGGTTACAAATCGAGATAATATATCAATCTTTTGCCGAACAGCCTGAGTTCCACCCGTTCCCCAGTTATTAAGAGCCATTGGAATAATAAGCTTCACCAGATAAGCTCCAAGAAGGAAAACAAGACCTATTAGCACTGATCTGGTACAAAGGAAGATAGTATACATTACTACTATCACTGAGTAACCAACAAAATGGACTTTCTTGCTTGGATTCTTTATAAGCGCATCTAGTCCTCTCGACACAGCCCGAAGAACAACAGCAAGTAATGCTACAAGTCCCACCAGTGCATAATATAGTGGACTAAACTTTTCAGCTACAATATCACATAGAATTAGTACTGCTACCATTACAGATGAAGCACCGGCCAGAAGTCTTACTATCTCCGCAATGTAAATTCTTAAACCTGAATCAGATATTTCCACTTGCGTTTCCTCTTCGAAATCATCTTCTTCCGAATCTTCTTCTGAATCAGCATCTAAATCTTCTTCGGTACGCACATCTTTATTAATGCCATTTGATTTTTTAGAATACTCTTCTGTCCAGTTTTCAATTATCAGTTCTTCTGTTTCATGTGTTACATCTTCAAGGATAATATCGTCATCGTCGTCGTTAGCTTCATTATCTTCAACTTTAGAATTTTCGCTTTCAACGTTGTGAGTTTCAGTATCTTCATCCGAATCATCATCCAGCATATATGGATCGTCTTCTGCTAAAGCGTCTCCCGTACGAATATATATATCCTTTTCATAAAGTACAGAGAAAAATACTACAAGGAGAAGAACAGCCAGTGTCACCGATACTGTCTCAGTCGCATACATTTCCAAAGTAATAAGGGAAGTGAAGGTACCGAGAACAAATGCTGCAACATCCAGGATAATAGGCGAGAATCCGCTTTTACCTCTTTTACGTCCAAGTACCAGCCATCTATCAAGTAGGTATCTGATTACGATCATAACAAGTATTATGGCCGCATCTCCCAGAACCCCTCCTCTCGAAGAGTTATAGAGAAGTGCATTAGCTACCAGATCACCAGCTTCATATCCTATAACAGCCTGAACAATTATCGACAAGCACATTATGATATATTCGATATTCATCAGCTATCTATACCCTCCCAACTCTAACCATCTTATCAATAGAAGTGTTATAAATCAAGAAACTTCACAAAAAACTTCTTTGTTTATATAGTTGCCATGTGATACAATAAGATTCTAAGGTTAAATACTATGTAATACTACTATTTTACTATTTGAGGGGAACACTATGGAGAATACAATTATCAAGAAGAATTTCACCTTTAATTCTTCAGATGAGAAAACTACAATTCATGCCGTCAAATGGATTCCTCAGGGATCGCCTAAAGCAATCCTCCAGATAATCCATGGCATGGTTGAATATATTGAGCGATACGATGACTTCGCAAGATTCATGGCATCCAACGGATATCTGGTTGTTGGCCATGATCATCTTGGACACGGTCAATCAATCCGAAGCATTGAAGATTGGGGATATGTATCTGAGGATTGTCCTGCCAGACATCTTATAAGAGATATACATAGACTTCGTACTAATATCCAGAAGGAATACCCAGACCTTCCTTACTATATTGCAGGTCACAGCATGGGATCTTATCTCCTACGCAGATACCTGACACATAAGGGAGCAGGTCTTAAGGGTGCCATCATCATCGGAACCGGTCAGGAAAGTGATATGGTTGTAAGAAGCGGTCTTATGCTTGTCCGTGCTACAGCAAAAGCAAAAGGCTGGAGATATAGAAGCGAAAAGATTCAGAATCTTACATACAGTAATGCATATAAGCAGTATGATCTGACAAGAACAGATTATGAAAACAGCTGGGTATGCAGTGATCCAGAAGTAATGAAGGCTTACTACAATGATCCAAAGTGTAGTTTCCTCTTTACAACCAGTGGATTTGAAGCACTTCTCAGCACAGTACTTTTTGATAATCAAAAACGAAACATAGATATGATTCCTAAGACACTGCCAATACTCCTTACATCAGGAGAAGGTGATCCAGTAGGTAATCTTGGAAAAGGCGTTAAAGAAGTTTATCAGCGCTATGTAAAAGCCGGTATCACAGATGTTGAATGTAAGCTCTACCCTGACATGCGTCATGAGATTCTTAACGAGCCTGGCAAGCAGGAAGTTTACGACGATATCCTTAATTGGATAGAACGCCATGCATAAAAACTTAGAAGCATAAAAAAATCACCTTTACAGGTGATTTTTTTTATCTATCAATTACTCTGTAGTGCTTGAGTTGCTTTCCTTACGGATTACATCATGTGCTCCACCTTCTACAATACTTGTAGCTGATACAAGAGTAAGCTTTGCTTTATCCTGGAACTCTTTGATTGTAAGTGCTCCACAGTTACACATTGTTGACTTAACCTTGCTAAGAGATCTATCAACGTTATCCTTAAGTGGTCCAGCATATGGTACATAAGAATCAACACCCTCTTCGAAGTGAAGCTTCTTGTCACCACCAAGGTCATATCTCTGCCAGTTACGAGCACGGTTACTACCCTCGCCCCAGTACTCCTTAACATAGTTTCCGTTAACGAGAAGCTTCTCTGTTGGGCTCTCATCAAATCTAGCAAAGTAACGTCCAAGCATTACGAAATCAGCGCCCATAGCAAGCGCAAGTGTGATATGGTGATCATATACGATACCACCATCTGAACATACAGGAATATATACTCCTGTCTCCTTGAAGTACTCGTCACGAGCCTGGCATACCTCGATAAGAGCTGTAGCCTGTCCACGACCAATACCCTTTGTCTCTCTTGTGATACAGATTGAACCACCACCGATACCAACCTTGATAAAGTCAGCACCACAATCTGCAAGGAATCTAAATCCTTCTCTATCTACAACATTTCCGGCACCAACCTTTACAGTATCGCCGTAGTTATCTCTGATCCACTTAAGTGTAATCTCCTGCCATGCAGAAAATCCTTCAGAAGAATCGATACAGAGAACATCAGCACCAGCCTCAATAAGAGCAGGAACTCTTTCAGCGAAGTCTCTTGTATTAATTCCAGCACCTACAATATATCTCTTCTGAGCATCTGTAAGCTCATTAGGATTATTCTTATGATCATTGTAATCCTTACGGAATACGAAAGATACAAGTCTTCCCTCATCATCAATAATAGGAAGTGAATTAAGCTTATTATCCCAAATGATATCGTTAGCCTCAGATATTGTGCAGCCATCCTTTGCATAGATAAGCTTCTCAAGTGGAGTCATAAACTCCTTAACCTTAAGATCCTTCTCCATACGTGTAACACGATAGTCACGGCTTGAAACAATACCTACAAGCTTACCTTCAGCTGTTCCATCCTCTGTTACAGCTACAGTTGAATGACCTTTCTTCTCCTTAAGAGCAAGAATATCAGCAAGTGTAGCTTCAGGGCTAACATTTGAATCACTCTTTACAAAGCCAGCCTTATATCCTTTAACTTTGGCAACCATAGCAGCCTCATCTTCAATTGACTGAGAACCATAGATAAATGAAACTCCACCGGATTTTGCTAACGCAATTGCAAGTCTGTCACCAGATACTGACTGCATGATAGCAGATACCATAGGTATAGTCATTTCTATTGCAGGTTTCTCACCATCTTTATACTTAACAAGCGGAGTCTTAAGACTTACATTATCTGGAATGCACTCGCTTGAAGAGTAGCCCGGAATAAGTAAGTATTCGTTAAATGTGTGTGATGGTTCATTGATATAAGTTGCCATGATTTCCTCCTTTTCTTTTACACAAAATTTCTTTTAATCAAAATGTTATTGTTCGAGATTATACTCTTAATTTTACATACTGGCAAGAAGAAATTTTTAACAAAAATATATAAATAATTGTTTTAATTTTCTATTTGCCTTTTTTCAAATTATAAGTTAGTCGAACATAGTCAGAAATAAGTTAATAAGAATGATGATCACAACTATTGCAAACACAATTCCACCGGAATTATTCTTCTTTGGATTAACTCCCTGATTCATTCTGGTCTTATGATTTGCGCCATAGTAACTCTGACCATTATTAGCTCGAAAATCCTGAATCTTATTCTCAATACCCGCCACGTTAGACATAGCATTTGTCCTTGCTGCATTTATTGCTGAGGCAGAACCACCTACAACATTTGAAGTTTGATAATTGGTTGGAGCTGATCTATAGGCGGTTTGAGGTACTGAATCCACATCCGTATTAACCGTAGCTTTACTAGCTGTATTAAGCACCTGCTTTTCAGAAACGGAACCCTGGTTATATACAACACCGTGAATACCTCGGTTTAATCCACCTTCATCAGCATGAACATGGAAATCACCCAGCATATCCTTTTCTACTGCAGAATAATGACCGTGGCCTCTTCGATAAACTCTACCACACTTTGGACAGAGTCCCATATACATATCATAATCAAAACTCTTATGACAACATTTACATATAACCTTCATTTTATCCTCCCTGGTACAATCACATAATCCACCAAAAAGCTATATAGGCAATATATTAGCACAAACTCATATATCATAAAAGCCGCAAAAAGGGTGAATAAAGAGAATCTATTTCTTTAATAGGATATATTAGCCTTATTTACAAAAAAAGGCCAGCAGCTTTAAAAGCTGCCGGCCAAATATATCATATTGTGATTACTCAACGATAGATACAACAGAACCTGAACCAACTGTTCTACCACCCTCACGGATAGCGAAACGAAGTCCCTGCTCCATAGCTACTGGATGAATAAGCTCGATTGACATCTCAACGTTATCACCAGGCATGCACATCTCTGTACCAGCTGGAAGGTTGCAAACACCAGTAACGTCTGTTGTTCTGAAATAGAACTGTGGACGATAGTTGTTGAAGAATGGAGTATGACGTCCACCCTCGTCCTTTGTAAGAACGTAAACCTGAGCTGTAAACTTCTTATGGCATGTTACTGTACCTGGCTTAGCAAGTACCTGTCCCTTCTCAACCTGATCTCTGTTGATACCACGAAGAAGAGCACCGATGTTATCACCAGCCTGAGCCTCATCAAGAAGCTTACGGAACATCTCAATACCAGTAACAACTGTGTTGAGCTTCTCGTCCTTGATACCAAGGATCTCAAGTGGATCGTTAAGGTGAAGTGTACCTCTCTCTACTCTACCTGTTGCAACAGTACCACGACCTGTGATTGTGAATACGTCCTCAACTGGCATAAGGAATGGCTTATCTGTATCACGCTCTGGAGTTGGGATATAAGAATCAACTGTATCCATGAGCTCCATGATCTTGTCGCCCCAAGCTGCATCGCCTTCAAGAGCCTTAAGAGCAGAACCCTTGATGATTGGGCATCCCTCGAAACCATACTCTTCAAGAGCTTCTGTAACTTCCATCTCAACGAGCTCGATAAGCTCATCATCATCAACCATATCGCACTTGTTAAGGAATACGATGATATATGGAACGTTAACCTGACGAGCAAGAAGAATATGCTCTCTTGTCTGAGCCATAACACCGTCAGTAGCTGCAACAACGAGGATAGCACCATCCATCTGAGCAGCACCAGTGATCATGTTCTTTACATAGTCAGCATGTCCTGGGCAGTCAACGTGTGCATAGTGACGCTTCTCTGTCTCATACTCTACGTGAGCTGTTGAGATTGTGATACCACGCTCTCTCTCTTCTGGAGCCTTATCAATATTTGCAAAATCTACTGCAGCGTTACCAGCAACTCTCTCTGAAAGTACTTTTGTGATTGCTGCTGTAAGAGTTGTCTTACCGTGGTCTACGTGACCGATTGTACCAATGTTAACATGTGGTTTGTTTCTTTCAAACTTAGCCTTTGCCATTTCAAAATCCTCCTAAATGATTTTCTTTTTTAACCTTTAAACGGCATTTATGTATTCGTGACCGGGACCGGATCTCTCCCGACCACAGCACTAAAATTGATTTTACTAAATAGTTAGCAATATTTCAAGTATATTTATAGGTTAATTCAGTAAAAATTAAGCCTTCTGTGAAAGTACTTTTTCCTGAACACTCTTTGGACACTGCTCATATCTATCGAAGAACATTGAGTAGTTTCCACGACCCTGTGTTCTAGAACGAAGGTCAGTTGAATAACCGAACATTTCTGCAAGTGGTACATAAGCCTTAACAAGCTTACCGTTACCAACATCCTCCATACCTTCAACACGTCCACGTCTTGAGTTAAGGTCACCGATAACATCGCCCATGTAATCAGCAGGCATAGTTACTTCAACCTTCATAACTGGCTCAAGAAGTACAGGATTACCCTTCTTCATAGCATCCTTGAATGCCATAGAACCAGCGATGTGGAATGCCATTTCTGATGAATCGACTTCATGATATGAACCATCATATACTTCAGCCTCAACACCAAGTACTGGATATCCGCCAAGGATACCAGCCTGAGCAGCTTCCTCAATACCTTCACCGATAGATGGGATATATTCCTTAGGAATGTTACCACCAACTACAGTTGAAGAGAACTTGAACTGCTCTTCACCGTTAGGATCCATAGGTGTGAACTTAACCTTACAATGTCCGTACTGTCCACGACCACCGGACTGCTTAACGTACTTAGAATCAACATCAACAGGTGTTGTAAATGTCTCCTTGTATGAAACCTGAGGAGCACCAACATTTGCCTCTACCTTAAACTCACGAAGAAGTCTATCTACGATAATCTCAAGGTGAAGCTCGCCCATTCCGGCGATGATTGTCTGACCTGTCTCTGTGTTTGTATGTGTCTTAAATGTAGGATCCTCTTCAGCAAGCTTAGCAAGTGCATCAACAAGCTTATCCTGTCCATCCTTTGTCTTAGGCTCGATAGCGAGCTCGATAACAGGATCTGGGAACTCCATAGACTCAAGGATTACTGGGTGCTGCTCGTCGCAGATTGTATCACCTGTTGTAGTATTCTTAAGACCAACTACTGCAGCGATATCTCCAGAATAAACCTTCTCGATATCCTGACGGTTGTTAGCGTGCATCTGAACGATACGTCCAACACGCTCCTTCTTATTCTTTGTTGCGTTAAGTACATAAGAACCCTTAGCAAGTGTTCCTGAATATACTCTGATGAATGCAAGCTTACCAACGAATGGGTCAGCAGCAATCTTAAATGCAAGAGCTGAGAAAGGCTCATCATCTGAAGCCTTCTTTGTAAGCTCGTTACCCTGAAGATCTGTTCCGTTAATCTCTGGGATATCAACTGGTGAAGGCATGAACTCGATAACAGCATCGATCATCTTCTGGATACCCTTGTTCTGATGTGCAGAACCACAACATACAGGAACAACTCTTTCCTTCTCGCCAGCAGGATCTGTAATTGGTGCACATGTAGCAGCACGAAGTGCAGCCTTCATCTCATCAATTGAAGGTGTCTCACCCTCAAGGTAAGCCATCATCAGATCATCATCAAGCTCACAGCATGTCTCAACGAGCTCTGTGTGCCATTTGTCAGCGATTTCCTTATAATCATCTGGAATATCAACGATTGAGATATCCTCACCCTTATCATCATTATAGATGTAAGCCTTCATCTCAAAGAGGTCGATGATTCCCTCGAAATAATCTTCCTTACCAATAGGAATGTTAATAACTACAGGCTTCTTACCAAGACGCTCCCTGATCTCATCTACAGTATTGTAGAAGTTTGCACCAAGGATATCCATCTTGTTAACGAAAGCCATACGTGGTACGTGGTATGTATCTGCCTGACGCCATACGTTCTCTGACTGAGGCTCAACACCACCCTTAGCATCAAATACACCAACTGCACCGTCAAGTACACGCAGTGAACGCTCAACCTCAACTGTAAAGTCAACGTGTCCAGGAGTATCAATGATATTGATACGATGCTCAAGAGCACCTGGCTTTGGCTTACAGTTTTCCTGAACTGTCCAGTGGCATGTAGTAGCTGCAGATGTAATAGTGATACCTCTCTCCTGCTCCTGCTCCATCCAGTCCATGGTAGCAGTTCCTTCGTAGGTCTCACCAATCTTGTAGTTAACGCCTGTATAATAAAGAATTCTCTCTGTAAGAGTAGTCTTACCAGCATCGATGTGAGCCATGATACCGATATTTCTTGTTCTCTCTAATGGATATTCTCTTCCAGCCAAGACTGTTTCCTCCTTTAATAAATCTCGCATATTTTTCAATATGCATAACAAAAGTTTCTATGATTAGAAACGGTAATGAGCAAATGCCTTGTTAGCCTCTGCCATTCTGTGCATTTCTTCTTTACGCTTTACAGCTGCACCTGTGTTGTTTGATGCATCTATAAGCTCAAGAGCAAGTCTTTCCTTCATTGTCTTCTCAGTTCTCTTACGTGAGAAAAATGTAATCCAACGAAGTCCAAGAGCCTGTCTTCTGTCAGGTCTAACTTCAATAGGTACCTGATAAGTAGCACCGCCGATACGTCTAGCCTTAACCTCGAGCTGTGGCATAACATTGTTCATAGCTGCCTCAAAGACCTCGATTGGGTCCTTGCCTGTCTGCTCTTTGATCTGGTCAAAAGCACCGTATACAATCTTCTCAGCTACACCCTTCTTACCATCTAACATAATGTTATTGATAAGACGAGTAACAACCTTGTTATTGTAAATTGGATCAGCAAGTACATCTCTTTTTGCTATATGTCCTTTACGTGGCACGGTTCTTCCCTCCTTAATAATATAATTAATTCTTCGGTACTCACGATATTTCAGTTACCGATCTAGTAACACATCATAGTTACTAACGTCTAGTAACTCTTTACGTGTGTCGTGCGGTTATTACTTGGCAAAGGATAACATACATATAAGTATATAACTAATATGATGAAAACAATGCCTATCTAAAAACCAGCACTAGTTTGTTTAGCTTAGATACTTAGTAGTTTATTACTACTTATTTAGCATCCTTAGGACGCTTAGCACCGTACTTAGAACGTGCCTGACGTCTCTTAGCAACTCCAGCAGTATCAAGTGTACCACGGATAATGTGATATCTTGTACCTGGAAGGTCCTTTACTCTTCCACCACGAACGAGAACAACGCTGTGCTCCTGAAGGTTATGACCTTCACCTGGAATATAGCTTGTTACTTCCATTCCGTTAGAAAGACGTACTCTGGCTATCTTACGCATAGCTGAGTTAGGCTTCTTAGGGGTTGCTGTCTTAACAGCTGTACAAACGCCTCTCTTCTGTGGAGAGCTTGCGTTAGTTGGCTTCTTCTTCAGTGAGTTAAAGCTTCTCTGAAGAGCAGGAGCAGTTGACTTCTTTACTGCAGCCTGTCTACCCTTTCTTACTAACTGGTTAAATGTTGGCATTCTGTTTTCACCTCCTTACATTTTTATTAAATCTCTCTGTTATTCTTAAAAGCATAACAAAGGGCGTGCCTTTTCAGCGCACGCCCAATTATTATACATATTATATGTAGTTGTGTCAACGATTATTTATTGATCTAAATAATTAATCGAATAACATTTATTCCTCATCAGAAGCATCTGTATCATCGATAATAATATCATCTGCAGCTTTAAGTATTTCATCAGATACAAGCATTGTCTCTGTATCCTCTTCATCAGCATCAATATCTCTGATGAAATCAGTATCCAGTTTAACCTGTCTGTATCTCTTCATACCTGTACCAGCAGGAATCAGCTTACCGATAAGTACGTTCTCCTTAAGACCGATAAGTGGGTCGATCTTACCCTTGATAGCTGCACCAGTAAGAACCTTTGTTGTCTCCTGGAATGAAGCAGCTGAAAGGAATGAGTTAGTAGCAAGAGATGCCTTTGTAATACCAAGAAGTATACGTGATGATACGATTGGTCTCATTTCTTCTGTTACGAAGATTTCATTCATCTCTTCAACTTCAAGTACGTCTGCAAGAGTTCCTGGTAAGTACTCAGAATCACCAGACTCCTCGATACGTGTCTTCTTAAGCATCTGACGAACGATTATCTCGATGTGCTTATCATTGATCTCAACACCCTGAAGTGAGTAAACCTTCTGAACTTCACGAAGGATGTAGTTCTGAACTGCCTCAACACCCTTGATCTTAAGAATATCATGAGGGTTAAGTGGTCCTTCTGTAAGCTCATCACCAGCTTCTATATCCTGACCATCAACAACCTTGAGCTGTGAGCCAAATGGAATAAGATATGTCTTTGTTTCACCTGTCTCTTCATTCTTAACTACTGCTTCTCTCTTACGTGAGTTCTCAGTAGTTCTAAGCTCAACCTTACCGCCAATATCAGAGATAATAGCAAGACCCTTAGGCTTACGAGCCTCAAAGATTTCCTCTACTCTAGGAAGACCCTGTGTGATATCACCACCGGCAACACCACCTGAGTGGAAGGTTCTCATTGTAAGCTGTGTACCAGGCTCACCGATTGACTGAGCTGCTATGATACCAACAGCCTCACCAACCTGTACAGGCTGTCCAGTAGCAAGGTTCATACCGTAACACTTAGCACAGATACCAAGATGACTCTTACATGTAAGAACCGATCTGATCTTCAGCTTAGCATTATGTCTTACCTCACCAGTCTCTGGATTAGTAAATGGCTCTTTTGTATCATTCTGAACACCATACTTAATGATTCTCTCTGCTCTTGCAGGAGTGATCATATGGTTGATCTTTACAATCATTTCACCGTTAGCATCGAATACGCTCTCAGCTGCATATCTACCTCTGATACGATCTTCGAAGCTCTCAGTAACTCTCTCGCCCTCAACAAACTCAGATACATAGATACCTGGCTTTGAATCCTTCTGATCAGGACAGCAGTCTGTATCTCTGATAATGATATCCTGTGATACATCAACAAGACGTCTTGTCAGGTAACCAGAATCGGCTGTACGAAGAGCTGTATCAGACAGACCCTTACGAGCACCGTGAGCAGAGATGAAGTACTCCAGTACGTCAAGACCTTCACGGAAGTTTGATTTGATAGGGAGCTCGATTGTCTCACCTCGTGTATTAGCCATCAGTCCACGCATACCTGCCAGCTGCTTGATCTGCTGATCAGAACCACGGGCACCTGAGTCGGCCATCATATAAATGTTATTGTACTTATCAAGTCCATCAAGAAGTGACTTTGTAAGACGCTTATCTGCATCTTCCCAAACACTGATAACTGCCTGCTTACGCTCTCTCTCTGTGAGGAATCCCATTTCATACTGGAAGTTAACCTCATCAACAGTCTCCTGAGCTCCATCAAGAAGTTCTTTCTTATCTGCAGGGATAGTCATATCTGCGATAGAAACTGAGATACCACTAAGTGTTGAATACTTGTATCCAAGAGCCTTAACTTCATCAAGAACCTCAGCTGTCTTTGTAGCACCATGAATATTGATACACTTATTGAGCATCTTCTTCAGGTCACCCTTCTTAACCAGCTTATTGATCTCAGGCTCATTTACCATATTCTCATCACTTCTATCTACGAAACCAAGATCCTGTGGAACGATCTCGTTGAAGATAAGTCTACCAAGTGTAGTACCAACGAAGTTTGTAACCTCTTTACCCTCTGTTGTAGTACCTGTCTTCCTAACGTAAATCTTCTGCTGAAGGATGATATCTTTATTATCAAATGCAAGAAGTGCACGACTAAGGCTTGAGAAATGACGTCCAAGCATATCTTCTACAGTAGAAACAATGTTCTTATAGAATGTTGCAGCTGGAATTCCTTCCTTCTTATCGCCCTTTGTCTTCTTCTTAATTACTGTAACTCTGATCTTGTCAAAGGCCTGAACCTTACCTTCTTCTGCATCCTTCTTGATTGCAGCAAGGTTAGCGTCCTCATCCTCTACAAGATATTCCTTAACGATTTCAGACTCTTCGTAAGGAACTTCCTTAAACTTATCCATTGTCAGATAGTAGATACCAAGTACCATATCCTGTGAAGGAACAGATACAACTCCACCGTCTGAAGGCTTAAGCAGGTTGTTAGGTGAGAGCAGAAGGAATCTACACTCAGCCTGAGCCTCAACTGAAAGTGGAAGGTGAACAGCCATCTGGTCTCCATCGAAGTCGGCGTTAAATGCCATACATACCAGTGGGTGAAGCTTGATAGCCTTACCTTCAACAAGGATTGGCTCGAATGCCTGAATACCAAGTCTATGAAGTGTAGGGGCACGGTTCAGCATAACTGGGTGTTCCTTGATAACATCCTCAAGAATATCCCATACGCCAGTTTCAAGTCTCTCAACCTTCTTCTTAGCAGCCTTAATATTGTCAGCCTTACCTCTGGATACAAGTTCCTTCATAACGAAAGGCTTGAAGAGCTCGATAGCCATCTCCTTTGGAAGACCGCACTGATAAATCTTAAGTTCTGGTCCAACTACGATAACGCTTCGTCCTGAGTAGTCAACACGCTTACCAAGGAGGTTCTGACGGAAACGTCCCTGCTTACCCTTAAGCATATCTGAAAGTGACTTAAGTGTTCTACCACTCTGACCACCTGTTACCGCACGTCCATGACGACCATTATCGATAAGTGAATCTACAGCTTCCTGAAGCATTCTCTTCTCATTACGAACGATGATGTCAGGTGCTGTAATCTCAAGTAGCTTCTTGAGACGGTTATTTCTGTTAAGTATTCTTCTATAAAGATCATTTAGATCTGAAGAAGCGAATCTACCACCATCCAGCTGAACCATAGGTCTCAGATCTGGTGGGATAACTGGAACTACATCAAGGATCATCCACTCAGGCTTATTACCTGAATTTCTAAATGACTCAACTACGTCCAGCTTCTTAATAATCTTTGCTTTCTTCTGAGCTGTAGCTGTTTCAAACTCTTCAAAGAGTTCCTTTGAATCCTTCTCAAGGTCAACCTTCTGAAGGAGTTCCTTTACAGCCTCGGCACCCATTCCTACTCTGAAGGAATCAACACCGTACTCCTGCTGCTTTGCTCTATACTCCTGCTCAGAGATAATCTGCTTCTCATGAAGATCAGTTGTACCTGGATCTATTACGATATAAGCTGAGAAGTAAAGTACTCTCTCAAGCTCACGTGGTGAAAGATCAAGCAGAAGTCCCATACGTGAAGGGATACCCTTGAAGTACCAGATATGTGATACAGGACAACCAAGTTCGATGTGACCCATACGCTCACGACGTACGCTAGACTTTGTAATCTCAACGCCACATCTATCGCAGACCATACCCTTATAACGAACCTTCTTGTACTTACCGCAGTGACATTCCCAGTCCTTAGTAGGTCCAAAGATCTTCTCACAGAAAAGACCATCCTGCTCTGGCTTCCAAGTTCTATAGTTAATTGTCTCAGGCTTTGTTACTTCACCATAAGACCATTCTCTGATCTTCTCAGGAGATGCAAGACCAATCTTGATAGCATCAAAGTAAATAGGTTTTTCCTGCTCTGTATCTATACGCATTGCCATCTATCTTTTTCCTCCCTTAATCATCAAATCCATCATTATCATCGAAGTCTTCGCCGCCAAAATCATCACCGAAGCCACCAGCATCCATAGGATTTACATCATCGTCAAGATCGCCGCCGAAATCATCTGATGAACTACTATCATAGTTCTCAAGTTCTTCCTCAGTACCAGCTCTGTATCCGCCTCTCTCAAGGTCTTCTTCATAGCTAGTGTCACCTTCGATCATCTTAAATGTCTTCTTGTCGTAGTCTTCAGCACCGCCAAGCTCAACTTCGCCACCATCTTCACCAAGAACTCTAACATCAAGTCCAAGTGACTGGAATTCCTTAAGGAGTACCTTGAAGGACTCTGGTGTTCCAGGGTTAGGAATATTCTCACCCTTGATAATAGCTTCGTAAGTCTTAACACGTCCGATAATATCATCAGACTTAACAGTAAGGATCTCCTGAAGTGTTGATGAAGCACCATATGCCTCAAGAGCCCAAACCTCCATCTCTCCGAATCTCTGACCACCGAACTGAGCCTTACCACCAAGTGGCTGCTGAGTTACGAGTGAGTAAGGACCGGTTGAACGAGCATGAATCTTATCATCAACAAGGTGATGCAGTTTCAGATAATGCATGAATCCGACTGAAACAGGTGCTGGAATAGTCTCTCCAGTACGTCCATCTCTAAGCTGAACCTTACCTGTCTCATCAATAGGAACACCCTTCCACTCTTCTCTGTGGTCGCGATGCTCATAAAGATAATCCATAACATCCTTATCTACGTAATCTTTATACTTAGCTTCGAACTCTTCCCAGCTTGTGTTGACATAGTCATTTGCCATTCTAAGTTCTTTAGCTATATCTTTCTCCTTAGCACCATCGAATATAGGAGTTGATACCTTGAATCCAAGCACCTCAGAAGCAAGTCCAAGATGAAGCTCAAGCACCTGTCCGATATTCATTCGGGAAGGAACGCCGAGAGGGTTAAGAACGATATCAAGTGGACGACCATTTGGAAGGAATGGCATATCCTCAACAGGGAGTACTCTTGAAACGACACCCTTGTTACCGTGACGACCGGCCATCTTATCACCAACAGATATCTTTCTCTTCTGAGCGATGTATACTCTTACAGACTTTGTAACGCCTGGCTTAAGTTCATCACCATTCTCTCTAGTAAATATCTTTATATCCATTACAACACCGTAAGCACCGTGTGGTACTCTCAGTGATGAATCTCTAACTTCTCTAGCCTTCTCACCGAAGATAGCACGAAGAAGCTTCTCTTCAGCAGTAAGCTCTGTCTCACCCTTAGGTGTAACCTTACCTACCAGAATATCTCCGGCACGTACTTCGGCACCTATACGGATGATACCATTTTCATCCAGATTCTTAAGAGCATCCTGGCTAAGACCAGCAAGATCTCTTGTGATCTCTTCAGGTCCAAGCTTAGTATCTCTTGCTTCTGACTCATATTCTTCAATATGAACTGATGTATAAACATCGTCCTTTACGAGGTTCTCTGAAAGAAGTACAGCATCCTCGTAGTTGTAACCTTCCCAGGTCATGAATCCGATAAGTGGGTTCTTACCAAGTGCAAGCTCACCGTTAGATGTTGAAGCACCATCGGCGATAACCTCACCCTTCTTAACTCTGTCGCCCTTGAAGACGATAGGTCTCTGGTTCATGCAGTTACCCTGGTTTGATCTAGAGAACTTTATTACATCGTACTCATCTTTATCACCATCATCTGTCTTAACGATGATCTTAGTACTTGATGAATACTCTACTGTTCCGTCATGCTTTGCTACGATAGTAACTCCTGAGTCAACAGCTGCCTTAGACTCCATACCTGT
This sequence comes from Lachnospiraceae bacterium AC2031, assembly GCA_000687975.1. GTDB lineage: Bacteria > Bacillota > Clostridia > Lachnospirales > Lachnospiraceae > Eubacterium_Q. The sequence continues at coordinate 737,349 of JIAB01000001.1, forward strand.
ACCAACTACAGGTGCGTCTGTCTTAAGAAGTGGAACTGCCTGACGCTGCATGTTAGAACCCATGAGGGCACGGTTAGCATCGTCGTTCTGAAGGAATGGTACCATTGATGTAGCAACTGAGAATACCATACGTGGTGATACGTCCATGAAATCAACAGTACTCTTAGGGAATACAGATGTCTCATCAAGGTGACGACCAGCTACGTTCTTGTTAATAAAATGGCCATTCTCATCAAGCGGCTCAGAAGCCTGAGCTACAATATAGTTATCCTCTTCATCAGCTGTCATGTATACAACTTCATCAGTAACTACTGGATTTTCAGGATCTGTCTTATCTACACGTCTATATGGAGCCTCAATGAATCCATAATGATTAATACGTGCAAATGTAGCAAGTGAGTTAATAAGACCGATATTAGGTCCTTCAGGTGTCTCGATAGGACACATACGGCCATAGTGTGTATAGTGAACATCTCGAACCTCGAATCCGGCTCTTTCTCTTGAAAGACCACCAGGACCAAGGGCTGAAAGACGTCTCTTATGTGTAAGCTCTGACAGTGGGTTATTCTGATCCATGAACTGTGACAGCTGTGATGAACCAAAGAACTCCTTAACTGCTGCAGTAACAGGCTTGATATTGATAAGTGACTGTGGTGTGATAGTCTCAATATCCTGTGTCTGCATACGCTCCTTAACTACTCTCTCAAGTCTTGAAAGACCGATACGATACTGATTCTGAAGAAGCTCACCAACTGACTTAATACGTCTGTTACCAAGGTGATCGATATCATCCTTTGTACCAACTTCATACTCAATATGCATGTTGTAGTTAATAGAAGCAATAATGTCTTCCTTTGTAATATGCTTAGGAACGAGCTCATTTACAGCTTCCTTGATAGCTTCCTCAAGCTCTTCCTCATCTTCATACTCCTCAAGGAGCTTAGCAAGAACTGGATAGTAAACATACTCAGTAATTCCAAGATCCTCTGCAGTAACCTTAGGAAGTCTGTCCTTAATCCATGGTGTGATATCAACCATCATGTTAGAAAGAACCTTAACATTAGCTGTCTCTGTCTGTACCATAACGTACTCAACAGCAGCATCCTGAATAGCCTTTGCGGTATCCTTAGTGATTTCCTCACCCTGAGCAAACATGATCTCGCCTGAAAGTGGATCGATTACATCCTCAGCAAGATAGAAGCCTACTATACGGTTCATGAAATGAAGCTTCTTGTTAAACTTGAAACGACCAACATGAGCAAGGTCATATCTTCTCTGATCGAAGAACATAGAGTTGATAAGACTCTCAGCGCTCTCAACAGCAAGAGGCTCACCTGGTCTCAGTTTCTTGTAAAGTTCAAGAATACCGTCGTTATAGTTCTTTGATGGATCCTTAGCAAATGAAGCAAGAAGCTTTGGCTCTTCACCAAAGAGATTGATAATCTCTTCATCTGTACCTATTCCAAGAGAACGAATAAGAACGGTTACTGGAACCTTTCTATTTCTATCTACTTTTACATAAAATACGTCATTAGCATCTGTCTCATACTCAAGCCAAGCACCACGGTTTGGGATAACCTGACAAGAGAAAAGAGGCTTACCGGTCTTATCTCTACCTATAGAATAGTAGATACCCGGTGAACGAACGAGCTGGCTGACGATAACACGCTCAGCTCCATTAATAACAAATGTACCAGTTTCTGTCATGAGTGGCATATCACCCATAAAGACATCATGCTGGTTAATCTCACCTGTCTCATTATTAATAAGACGAACATTAACCTTGAGTGGAGCAGAATAAGTTGCATCTCTCTCCTTACACTCTTCGATGGTGTACTTCTTGTCTTCTTCATTCAGTCTGTAATCAACAAATTCGAGACTGAGCTTACCTGAGAAATCAGTTATTGGGCTGATATCTCTAAACGCCTCATCCAGGCCTTCTTCCAGAAACCACTTATAGGAATCAACCTGTACGCCGATAAGGTTAGGCATCTCAAGAACTTCTTCTTTTCCGGAATAGCTCATACGAATGTTTTTACCTGATTTGATTGGACGCATTCTGTAGTTTTCCATGTGACGTATTTCACCTCTCGTTAAAATTATCACAAATGGTTAATTTGGCTGGGTTTACGGCTGAAAATGCGCATAAAAGACACACTGCGCCCCTTCAAAAGCACAGTTTACCAATTTAACCTATAATGACAATTTACAACTATAACATTTTTAGAAAAAGAATGCAAGCAAGAATTTTAGAATTTTTAGAAATATTTTTTAGAACGGATTTAGATAAGATATAGAAAACCGTGCAATGGGGACGGACCCCTTTGCACGGTCATGTAAATTCTTTGAATATGGATTAAATTACTTAAGAGTAATCTTAGCTCCAACTTCCTCGAACTTCTTCTGGATTGACTCAGCCTCTGCCTTTGATACAGCCTCCTTAAGTACCTTTGGAGCGCCCTCAACTGCTTCCTTAGCTTCCTTAAGTCCAAGACCTGTTACATCACGAACAACCTTGATAACCTTGATCTTCTCTGCACCAACATCTGTAAGCTCTACATCGAACTCATCCTTGTCAGCGCCTGCGCCAGCACCATCACCTGCTGCTGCTGCAACTACTACTCCAGCTGCTGCTGAAACACCATACTTCTCTTCTACTGCCTTTACAAGATCGTTAAGCTCAAGAACTGAGAGCTCATCTATAGCAGCTACTAACTCTTCTACTGTCATTTTGAAATCCTCCATAATTTTTTATTTAATAAATAAATTGAAATAATTTTTTTGAAGCTTTATATAACTTAAGCCTCTGCTGACTTCTGCTCTGCAACCTGATTGATAACACGAGCGAAGTTTGTAATAGGTGACTGCAGGCTTCCAAGGAGCTTGGAGAGCAGTTCTTCCTTTGAAGGAATAGTTGCGATAACCTTAATTCCCTCTGCATCGTAGTAAGTTCCTTCAACTACACCACTCTTAAGAGATACCTTATCAACTTCCTTAGCAAACTTTGCTACTACTCTAGCAGGAGCTGTTGCATCCTCTTTAGAAATAGCGATTGCTGTAGGTCCCTCAAGGTCTTTAGCGAGATCAGCGAACTCTGTACCTTCGATAGCAAGATTAACCATTGTGTTCTTGTAGACCTTGTAGATAACACCAGCTTCTCTTGTAGCTCTACGAAGCTTTGTGTCCTGCTCAACTGTTACGCCGAGGTAATCAACAAGAACAACTGACTTAGCGCCATCAAGATTATCCTTGATTTCCTGCACTATAGGTTTCTTTTCCTCAATCTTTGCCACTTTGTGCACCTCCTTATAGATTTTATAAGCTGCACATATAAAAACCTCTGTCCACATTAGTAGACAGAGGTAAAAGTCGTTTAAAATATATTAGACATTTGTCTAAGTATCACGATTTCCCCTCGGCAGGTAACCTACATGGTGTTACGTCTATAAAGACACCTGCTGTCTACGGCAGCTCATCGACCGATACTTTAACATATCCTATAAAGTTGTGTCAAGTAGTTTTTTAAAACCGTCCCCAATGGCCTTATATTAGTTCACTGTACATCTGGCCAAGGGAGATTCCTCCGTCTCCGCCAGGTACTTTGCTGTTAATGAAGGTTCTATAGCCAAGTCTTTCCAGAGAGCTGCCTATACCATCAAGGAGCAGGCGGTTATACATACTTCCTCCTGTAAGAGCTATATGCTGTATGTAATCTCTTCCACAGACTTTATCAGCTATATATACTGTAGAATCTATGATTGCTTTATGGAAATCAAAAGCAAGATCTTCGATTGCAAGATCACGGGCTTTCTCATCATAAATCTCATCATGGATTTTTACAACCTTTTCCATAAGATCCGCGATAAGGATTGACTGATCCATACGGTAGATTTCTTCTTCACTCTTTGGCTCAATGACCTTCATTCGCAGTTCGCTTGGAACGATATCCTTCAGTGTGATTCCATTTCTCCTGAAAGAACGCATTGCAGCATCCTCTAGGGCTATCGGGCTCTCACCAGCATAGGTATTTCTGGATTTAAGGCTTAGGAGTGCTGTTACCGCATCGAACAGTCGTCCCATACAAGCCGAGTAGTAGATTCCTATGTCGGCTCTCAGGCAGGCAGAAACTATTCCGTAGTCAGCACGGTCGATGCCTAGTATTCTTAGAACCTTTTCGACCACATTTGGACTTACCAGCTGACGCTCTTCCACAGCCCTGATATATCCGCAAAGTGTAGACTTAATATCACGGGCACTCTGTTCTCCACCCATAAGCTTTACAGGAAGGAGAGCTCCTGATCTGAGGATCTTCGGTCTGGTTTCAACAGTACCGTCCGGTTTTTCTACCTCTTCATCTATAGTATCATTTAGCACGCAAGAGAATATCTCACTTCCCCAGATGGTCTCATCCAGACCATATCCGGTTCCATCATATGAGATTCCCAGAAGTCTTCCGGTAAGGGAATGCTCAGCAGCCACCGAAAGCACGTGCGCCGCGTGATGCTGGCGACGAACTATACGCTGCGGGATACCATCGATGTAGGTTCCCATGGCTTTATTATCTGCATCCTTGGATGACTGATAATCAGGATTCAGATCACCAACGAAACGTTTAGGATTTACCCCCAGAAGTTCCTCAAGGCGATTGATTGCTTTTTCTCTGACATCATATATAGATGAATTAGTAATATTTCCGTAGTACTCAGACAGATAACATACATTTTTCTTGCCCAGCGCAAAGGAAGACTGATAATCAGTTCCAGCAGCAAATGTTTCTTTAGGAAGATCTTCATCGAAGACTATGGCTTCAGGAACATACCCTCTGCCTCGTCTGACAAGCTGAAGTTCTCTTCTCTTGGTATTACCTGTATGAATCCTTGCCACCTGAGCTACAGAATCCTCCAGAGGTGCAAGTATGCCTCTGTTGTTGGTTAACATAAAATCAACAACATCCTCATCAACCTCTTCTTTTTTACCTATGTATGTGGTTTCTTTTTCATCTATCGTATCATCTGCATACTCAACAGCTGATATATTCTCAGATGAATCAGTACCATCTTTTAATCCATCGACATCATCAATATTATCATTTCCATCAATACTTGGAAGGAACTGGATCATATCCATATCCTTTGTAATGATAGGTTCACCACCGCGGTTACCGCTGGTGATAACCAGAGGGCCAACCTCATTTGCCAGTATGATCTGCAAAGGATCAAAAGGAAGAGTCGCGCCTATATGCGCACTACCCATTAAGACATTTGGAGCAAAATCCGCCTCTAGTTCAGGATCTTCCCTTCTGGCAAGCAGAACTATAGGTCTCGCATTGGATGTAAGAACCTCTTCTTCTTTGTCAGATACATAGCAATATTTTTTTATTGTTTCAACATCTGGGAACATTATGGCAAAAGGTCTTCTGATACAGTCCTTAAAACTTCTGAGCCTTGCCACAGAATCCTCCCTGTTAGGAAGGCACATAAAATGAAATCCGCCGATATCCTTAATAGCGCCAATCTTACCAGCCTTTAGACTTTCCACAGTCTTATTCAGCATTTCCTCCTGGGTCATCTGAACCTCATCTACGAGTCTATTCTCATAGTATCTCAGTTTAGGGCCGCAGTTTGGGCAGCCTATATTCTGATCGAACCTGCGTCTGTTGCCCGGTTCATCATAATCAGCCTTGCAGTCAGGACACATAGAAAATGGTGCCATAGTACTATTCTCACGATCGTATGGCACGGTCTTCATTATAGAATATCTAGGACCACATTTAGAACAACTGATAAATGGATATCTAAATCTTTTGTTATTTGGATCAAGCAACTCCCTCTTACAGTCATCACAGGTAGCTATATCCGTAGGAAGATAGCGAACGCCCTCATCGTAGCCTTCACTCTTTATAATACGAAAACGGTCGTCCAGTTCTCGTCCGTACTCATCAAGAACAACGCCTTCAGTGACATTTCCCTGCTCATCACTGGCGCCGACCTCGCTCTTAAAATCTTCCGCCTTTTTTGTCTCTTCTTTTTTCTCTTCTTTAACCTTTGGCTTTTCTTTTTTCCTCGGTGGATCCATCCATCCTCGATCGTACAGATATTCATCCTCGTACTGATCGATTGCTTCCATCTTTTCAGCAACCTCTTTCAGTTCCTTAGTGATCTTAGCTGTCTCCTCATCATAGAGAACCTCCTGAACAGGCTTCACATCTACTTTATCAACGCGGCCGCCTTCAGGACAATTATATCTAAGGTGGTAGCACAGTTTACCTATCTCTACGTCATCACATTCAATATAGAGTTTTACCGCTCCACCTGCATTTTTTATACTTCCGACCAGTCCATGCTTTTCTGCGTATTCAGCAACGAACGGTCTGAACCCAATACCCTGTACCAACCCCAGTACAGTTATCTCATACGCACCCATAAATACCCCTCCAGGTTTTCTCACAGCCTTTTATTCTTGTATACCCCATTTACAAGAAATAAACTACTTATCATTATAACATATAGATCTATCAACGATAAGTTCAAGTTGTTCAAATTTAGAAAGATTATAAAACTTCTCCCATTCTTCTTCCGATAGCATATCCTTCTTTATGCCGAGGCCACCATAACTAGTTCCAATATAAAAAGGAGCACAGTCTTCAACTTGAAGATACATAGCAATAATATCATAACTTACCCCTCTATCCATAAATGGATTGGTATAATTAAAAAGAAAACGAATTGCCATGCCTCGTTTTTCAGCCAGCTCCTTAGTTAGTTCAATATATTCATTTATATAAAGGTCATTTTTCTCTCTTATTTTCAGAATATAACTCTTTATCACATCTTCCATCTCACCTAAAAATGGAATACTATACTCTCCCAGATCAAGTACATATCTAAACTGTGTGAATCCATTATTTTTTAACTCTGCATATACATTATTTTCCCACGCAAACTCATTGATCGATCTGATAATATCTGTCATATTCCCATCTCCTTCTAACTACTTTTTTAATTCATATTATATCCATACTTACCAGACTTTTTTTGCATAAATATGTGAATAACTTTTTTTCTAATATGTATGAATATAACCACAGCAGAAATTAGGAGAATTAGTAGCATAACACTAATAAGTAGTGTACAAAAACGCATGAGTTTAATCTGATGTGCCTCTTCAAAGCGGGCTTCGTTTTCCCAATAAGGGTATACTATAGCATTTGTCCTCAAGCTCTCGTATCCCTGCATCTTCATCCTGTCATAAAGGGAAGATACCTTAAAACGAGCTGTATTATCAATAATCTCTCTATCTCCAAAATTGAGAGAGGAGCGAGCCGCCTCCTTTTCTTCATCCGTCATAAATTTTATATCTGCTGCTTCAGCAACGGTATTAAGTCCATAGTTCTTTATTGGATTTGGAAGTACCATCTCATAGCAAGTTGCAACAGTACCTTCAGAGTTACCTCCAGACGAAATGTCATCTCCCTTGGAGTCTTCCGAAGAATTGTTATTCTTGGCAGCACCTATAGAACGAGTTTTGGAATAGGCTTCCATAGGAACATATACGGAATAATACTCGCCATAAGCATCATCAGCGGCTTTAAAGTCATCGCAAGCCACAACGCCTGTTACAGTATAGACCGCATCTCCAATCCAAAGCTTCATTCCTGCCGCATTACTACTTCCAAAAAGCACATTTGCCACATATTCATCTATTAGGATCTGATTCACATCAGTACTATTCATATCAAGATAGCTTCCGCCTAAAAGAGGAATGTTATGGATCAGGAAGAAATCGCCACCCACTGTATATACATTCACATGCACCGAAGTAGAATCTTTTCTGACATCATCAAAGGTATGACCAGAGTATGCATCGTACCAGGTTCTTGCATCTGACGCAGCACCTGAATCCTTAGGTCTTTCAAGAAGAGAATCATCATAAAGCTTCTTTTGAACTTCACTTCTGATATTATTTATATCAGTTGAGCCAAGCCCCATATCCTCTGTATAGAAGATGCTTATCTGAGCCCATGCTTCATTATCCACGCTAAAGCGTGCAGCTGCCTGCTGACTATAAAGGACTTCCTTTCTTCCCTTAGCATGTGAATGAACGCACAGTAAAATAATCCCTAACAGTATCTCTACAGCCACGACTATAGCAATTTTCAATATTCTTTTGTTTACTAATATTTTGCTCATATATTAATTGTCAGAGAGTCGTACCTGATCTCCATTATCAAGAAGTTTTGAGGCGTTTATTACTACATTGTCGTATTCAGTCACCTCACCCTGAATAGCTGAATTTATTGTATCTGAGGCTACGACCTCAACCTTTACCTTTTTAACTATGTAACGATTTCCAAGAGGGGTAGATTTTACCTTTACAACATAAACATACTTTCCATCACCGTCTTCTTTTACGGCTCCATTTGGAACAACTGTATCATACTTGCCGCTCTTCTCACCTACAGCGAACTGCAGTGTTTCACCAACTTGAACATTTCCCTTTACTGAAAACTTTACCATGCTCTTCTGGTTAGGGTCCGAAGTATCAGCCTTGATACTCTTGATCTCAGCCGCCACCTCATCATCCCATACGTTTTCTATGGCAGCTTCATTTCCCACCTTAAGCTTCATAGCGTCAGTCTTTGGAATGCTGCAGCTTACCTCGTAACCGCTATCAGAAAGCTGGATATTTGCTATAGCTGTATCCGCATTTATCTTGTCTCCAGCCTTTGCTGTAATTCCTGAAATAATACCAGTTCCGTTGGCCTTTATCTCACTGGAATCATCAGCCGCCTTCAGCTTTTCAATCTTTTCCTCCTGCTCAGCTATCTTCTTAAGAGAATCAGCGTCATCGAGGGCATTTGACTGTGCAGTAAGACTGTCTGCAGTTTTCTTATTAGTAAGGCCGCGCTGAAGAGATTCCAGATTCTGAGTCTTTTCTGTGAGTGTATCCTGTGCAGCCTCCACGGTGGTCTTAGCTTCAAGCTCTGTAACAAGATCCTTCTTTGCTGTGAGATCAGTTTCAAGGGTTGTCAGTTCTTCCTTAGCTGTTGCGAGCTGTGAGATCAGAGCCTCAACATCTGTATCACCGTCATAGTTTTCCATAGCTGAATAAGCATCCACCTGAGTCTGCAGACCTGATACCTCAGTATTCTTTGCGTCATATGCAGTCTGAAGCTGGTCACGCTCTGCCTTTGCTACAGCAAGACTCTGTTCATCCGCTCTCGCCTGCTCCAGAGCCTCCTGAGCATCTGTAACCGCATCCTTTGCATTTGCTATAGAAACTTCATCATCTGTATAATCCTTGGATTCTCTCAGCTGAGACTTATCATATGACAGCTGAAGATCTTCCAGAGTACTCTCAGCCTCAGTAAGCTCAGTGTTCTCCGTCTCATCAAAGGTCATGATAACATCGCCTTCTTTTACCTCGTCACCATCTTCAACAAGAACTTCCTTAACAGTTCTTGTTCCACTAACGGTCACATCTAGATCTGTTCCAACACTGACCGGTCCCTGACAACGAACCTTCTGGGATACTTTGCCGCTAAACACAGTAGATGTTGAAACCTCAGGAAGTGAATAGTTCATTATGGTATTGGAGAAAAAGGTGAGCACCATAAGCGCCACAAAGAAGATGATTGCAAATCTTCTCAGCGTCTTTTTTCTAAAACGGATTCGGCGAAGCATTTCCTCTCGGTCCAGCTTTGTCTGAAGCTCTGCCTCAGCATCAGAAAGGATCAGAGCATTTCTCTTCCTCTGTTTTTTAAGAAGCTTCTCACGTTTTATCTCTTCATCGATTTCAGCTTCCAGTTCTGCCATGATTTCATCCTTAGGGATAACTTCAACTAAAGCATTCTGAGGACCTACATCATCAATGTTCTCTTCGATATTAGAATCTGCGTTTTCTTCGATATTTTCCAGGCCCGTAGAAATCTTCGGTTCTTCGGCTTCCTCTGCTGAGATCTCATCTCGTAAGTTATCAAGTCGTTCTTTCACTTATTTTCTCCTTAACCCTTAACACTACTTGCGTAAGCTATTCCATCCACAAGATACTCCTCACCATAAAGGAAGATAAGTATCGGAGGAACCATATATATAGTTGCGACCGCAAATGCCAGTCCAATCTCTCCATTATTAATCTGCGACAGGAAGATGGACAGCGGATGATATGCCGAATTGCTCATCATGATAAGTGGCTGTTCCACCATGTTCCAGTAATCAATAAAGACTAGGATTGCAACTGATGCGATTGGTCCTTTACATAGCGGAAGCGCTATATGCCAGAATATCTTCCATTCATTTGCGCCATCAAGCTTTGCCGCTTCAATAACCGACTCAGGAATTCTTCTCATATATTTGGTGAGCAGATATACACTGAACGGAGCAAAGATACCAGGCATGATAATGCTCCATCTCGTATCTAGGAGCCCAAACCAGTTGTTAACAATATAGTTTGGAACCAGAGTTACCTGATATGGCATCAGCATCAGTACAAGGTACAGGAAGAATATGATCTCCTTAACCCTGCCTCTGAACCGTGCGAAAGAATATGCCGCTCCCAGAGCTATTATAATCTGAAATACCATTATCGGAACTGTAAGGAATACTGAATTCCAGAACTTCATCAGATAATCAGGACTCTTAAGCAGCACCGTCTCATACTGAGTTCCCACCACTTTATCTGGAATCAGTTTTAGATTAACTGTCTCAGTTCGGTAGGTTACGGTTCTCTCCGTACTGTCTGCCTTACTGGAGTAATCATTAAAGATAACTCCGTAGTTGGAGCTTATCTCCTGCTCCGACATAAAGGAATTTGCAAAAGTCAGAATAGTCGGAAGGAGAAATGATATCGCAAAGATCGCCGCTATAAAGGTAAGGACAATCTTCTTCACTATACCCCGCTTCTTATATCTAGTTTTTACTTGTACAGTTTCTTTCATATTTATCCTTCGACATCTTTTCCAATCTTATCCTCAACAATAAAGAGGATACCTATTATTACTATCATTACTAAACACATTATTATGGCAGCCGCTGATAGTTTCTGATAATCCAGGGACCTAAATGTATTATTCATAAAATGCTGAAGCATATAAAGGGACCCAAATGGGTAATCTCCAGTGAGCAGATAAACCTCGCGGAATACCTTAAATGAATTGATAAGGGACATTATTCCAACAAAGAATATACTTGGAGTAATGTATCTCATCTTGATAAACCAGAACTGTTTCCAGGCAGACGCACCATCGAGTCTTGACACTTCCAGCACATCCCTTGGGATCGCACTAAGTGCAGACATAAAGAGTATCATGTTGTAACCAAGATTCTTCCATAGGAAAAGAATAACAACAACAACCTGACCATAATCCGACTTGAACCAGTCAACAGGATTTCCACCGAATACAGTAACAGCCTGATTGATAACACCATGATAATCGAAAAGCACCTGCCATATAAGAACGATGGATGCAACAGGAACCATGAGTGGACTGAGAAAGAAGGTTCTAAATGTACTCTTCATAGGGATCTCATTTTCCAGTATCAAAGCCATCACAAGAGACAGGATTATAGCAAGGGGCACAGATACAAGTGAAAACATAGCTGTGTTTCTTGCAGCATCCTGGAAGGAGCTGTTGTTTAAAACCCCTTCAAAGTTCTGCATTCCAACAAATTCTCGATTTATGATGCTATCAATATTTGCATAGTAGATTACAACAAAGAAGGGCAGAACAAAGAAAACCATTACGCCAAAAAAGCTGGGACTCAGGAAAAGGCCCGCTGTGAGCCTTTCCCTCCATGTCCTAGGTTTCTTTTTGTAACGGATTTCTTCTCCTTCACTATCAAGCACTACTGTTTTTTCTTTTTTACTAAGCATGTTCTAAGCTTCTTTATTATTTATTTTCATTAACGTAGGTTGTAACTCGGTTCTGAATGATCGTGCAAGTTTCATCTAGTGATTTATCGCCCTTGAAGTAAGCTTCAGCCTCTTCTTCAACGATCTCATTAACACTATTATCATACTCCACATAACCTGTAGCTGCATCTACAAGAGCTCTAAAGTCTTTTTCATCATCTGCAGTAACAGGCTCCATCTTTATTTCAAGTCCGTCCATGCCGTACATCTGGTCTTCTCTAGGGTAGATATCATTTCCATACTTATCCTTACCCTGTTCTGTGCATGAAAGGCACTGGATATACGCCTCGTAAACATCTTCTCTTATAGGAACACAGTAAAAATCCTGATAGTTCTTGCTCTGGTATTCTTCACTCATAAACTGCTTCATGAATTCCCACGCTGCATCTTTATCGGCACATTTACTTGACATAGCTACAACTCCATCATAGGAGAAGCTAAGTCCTTCACCATCCTGATCTGGATAGCCCTTAAATGATATATCATCATCAAACATCTTGCTATACATCTGAATCATATCAGGAGTAAGATAACCATCGACACATAGAAGCTCTCCAGACTTAATGCTATCATATGTTGACGGCATCTCCTCTTCATAATCCATCTCGTCATTAGTTCCTGTGTTGCATATTTCAAGCATATCCTTGAAGTCCTGAGATTCAAAGTAGCATTCGCCTTTATCCCAGTTCACAAATTTTCTTCCACAATAATACATAAATCCGTCAAGCATATCAGACTTATTGTTAGAATAGAAAATCTTTGTACCCTCAGGCTTAGATTCAACATAATCCTTCATCTCCTGGAAAGTCCATCCAGGTTCTTCGCCAACTTCAGAAGCCTTTAGGCAAAGAGTTTGAATCTCAAACCCTTGTGCTACAGTGTAAAGCTTTCCATCTCGAAGCATAGCATTATATGCTGCAGGAATAAAATCATCTGCAGATATATCAGGATCCTTCTCAAGGAAAGGCGTCAGATCTTCAAAAAGTCCCTTAGCAATACACTGTCCTACGGACATATCACCAATACCATTAGATACATCATACATATCAGGAAGATCTCCAGAAGCTATATCCGCACTGAGCTTTGCTGCTGGATCAGACTCTTCGCTGTAATCTACCATTTTGATCTTATATTTATCCTGAGACTTATTAAAATCTGTTATTGCCTGCTTCAGCTGGTAATTTCCCCAAAGGGAAGCAAGGGTAAGAACTGTTCTGTTATCTACCTGAGACGGATCAACCTTCTTAAACTTTAAAATCTTGGATTCATATGTATCACTTGTCCAGTCACTATAAGAACAGATAAACTCATCTTCACTGAGCATAGATATGCTTCCAATATAATCTCCATCAACATCTGAAGAGGAAAAATCTACAATCTTTACAGCCTGCTTATCAGCATACTTGTATCCATAGATAGATGTTGCCGCTCTATAGAACAGATCGTATTCACCTGTACCTGGCATGATACTGTCATATGTAGGGAGATATGATACGTCTAATTCATACTCATCGCCAAATGAACCCTTTGCCACATCATATTTTTTAAGCAGGGTTTTGCTCACCTCTGTTTCTTCGTTATACTCTGAAGTCGTGATGAGGACATTTCCATCCTTATCCATACCTGAAGAATCAAAATAGCCTTCTACATTTATACTATTGATCTCTTTATAATCCGAATCAAGGACCTTAATCTCATTATCATACATTGCAAATATCTGGCCCTGATCATTAACAAGAAGACTATTCAGATAGGCATCGCTATTATCATTTACCTTAGCCATGTCTAGCTTTTCTTCAAATTCAGTTCCATTATATTCAAAAAGAGCATAATCATTTCCATCTTCACCATATACTGTCTTTATAAAGCAAAGTGTGCCATCGTTCTTTTTAATAAGACTTCCAGCATAGCCCTCTCCATCAACTACACCTTCATAAATGCACTCTGGACTACCTCCATCCACGGAAGCTTTATACACTCTTGTGGTATACTGACTCTCCATATCATATTCTTCACTATCGCTAAGTGTAGCTAGTTTTGCATCACCAAGAGAGGCATCACCAAAATCCCACTCATTTGCTAACACATATATATCATCACCATCTACAACAAAGCTTGTAGCTTCACCCTGTATTCCATCTATCGCAAAATCCGTATCCTCTGCAAACACTACATCAGGATTACTCTTCTTTGCTTCGCTGGATTTACCTGGTCCCTGCCCAGCATTACCACTGGAATCATCTTTCCCTTTTCCACAGCCAACTACGCTGAGTGCCATAGTAGCTGCCAAAGATAAACACATTGCCTTCTTAAACAGTTTTTTCATCTTTTTCCTCTCTAGTTTTCTTCTTTCTTGATCGTATAATAATTGAATAAATCTTAAATCATTTCCAATTATACAACTAATTATTAATATTATGTCTTACAGTTTATTAAGATTGTATGAAGGTGATGACCCACCTCTCGATACTTACAAAATATTAAAAGCCGGAGTCATCTTTCAGACATCCGGCTTTCATCATTTCTTCATCACTGAGTCGCTTTGGCTCTCAGGCCACCTGACTCATTTTAGGTATGGAATAATTTCTTTGTCTGGTAGCGTGGTTCGCAAGTAAGGTTCATACCAAGCTTTTTGAATACGCCCACGTCAACCTGTGACAGAATAACTGAGGAATGAACCTCAAGACCCGCAAGGTTAGGAAGCTGTGCATATGCTGCCTTTGCTTCTGGATTAGTATTAGCTTCAACCGAAAGTGCGATAAGTATCTCGTCAATATGCAGGAGTGGGTTGTGGTTTCCAAGATAGTTAACCTTAAGCTCCATGATAGGCTCGATAACCTGTGGAGATATAAGCTTTGCGCTATCATCAATTCCTGCAAGAACTTTAAGAGCATTTAATATAAGTGCTGATGAAGCACCAAGAAGAGTTGATGTCTTTCCTGTAATGATGCTTCCGTCTGGCATTTCCATAGCAGCCGCAGGATTACCTGTCTCTTCTGCTCTAATGTTTGCTGCAGCTACAACTGGTCTATCAGCAATAGAGATTCCAGCCTTCTTCATAAGAAGCTCTATCTTCTGTATAGCACTGTCTCCAGCATCTCCCTTTCTTCTATCGCAGAGTGCCTGATAGTAACGTCTGATAATCTCCTGATTAGAAGCCTTTCTAGTTACTTCATCATCAACGATACAGTGACCAGCCATATTTACGCCCATATCTGTTGGTGACTGATATGGACACTCACCCGAAATCTTCTCAAAGATTGCCTTGAGAACTGGGAATACTTCTACATCACGGTTATAGTTTACAACTGTCTCACCATAAGCCTCAAGATGGAATGGATCAATCATATTTATATCATTTAAGTCTGCAGTTGCAGCTTCGTATGCAAGATTAACTGGATGATTAAGAGGAATATTCCAGATAGGGAATGTCTCAAACTTAGCATATCCAGCCTTTACACCTCTCTTCTGCTCATGGTAGAGCTGGCTGAGGCAAGTTGCCATCTTTCCAGATCCTGGTCCAGGTGCTGTAACAACAACAAGAGGGCGAGTAGTCTCGATATAATCATTTCTACCAAATCCATCATCACTAACGATCATTGGAATATCTGATGGATAACCAGGTATTGGATAATGTCTATAAACCTTAAGACCAAGAGCCTTAAGCTTCTTCTCATATGCTATAGCAGATGGCTGTTCCTTAAACTGAGTAAGAACAACTGATCCAACAAAAAGACCGTTGTTTGTAAATGCATCTATAAGACGAAGCACATCCATATCATAAGTGATTCCGATATCACCACGAACCTTGTTCTTCTCAATATCTCCTGCCTTAATAGCTATAACGATCTCAGTCTGATCCTTAAGCTCCTTCAGCATGGTGATCTTTGAATCTGGCTTGAATCCTGGAAGTACTCTTGATGCATGATAATCATCAAAGAGCTTGCCACCAAACTCAAGGTACAGCTTACCACCGAATTTTCCTATTCTTTCCATGATGTGTTTTGATTGCATATCACGGTATTTGTCATTATCAAATCCTATACTCTTCATTAGAAACCCCTTCTGTGACGTATTATTGACAAAACTCACATATATGTTATTATGTATATACGAGGTGGTACTAGGTTGCCCCTCGGAAAAACAGAATTATTTTAAAAAAATAACCGCCGTGTTTTCCAGACAGGGGCGGTTATTTTTTATCTTTGCGACTTATCTCATACATGAGACCTATCAATGCAACTATAAAGATACCAATTTGTATCAAGTCACTATAGGATACATATCCATTCATAGGCATCAACCCCTCTCATGATCTCGAGGGGAACCGTTCCCACAAATGGTATAATAACACTTTATATCACTCAACTCAATTGGATTTTTAATTCAATTTTTTCAACTTCTAGTTCAATAATATCTATTTAATCTAACTTCATGTCTCCTGGCTTAACCCAACCAATCTTTCTGAATATTGCATCGAATATCAGTGAAAGGATAGCTGGAAGTACAAGTGAAATGAGTACAAGTCCAACCCAGTCCATAGTAGTGATTGCAGACTTAGTACCGGCTGCGATGTCATTTACCCATCCAGTGTAAACACCGATCTGACCAACAAGACCGCATGTTCCCATACCAGATGAGATTGGTGCGCCGTTCATTTCCATATGGAATACGCAAGTTGCGATAGGACCTGTGATTGCTGATGCAAGTGTAGGTGCAAGCCAGATACGAGGATTCTTTACGATGTTACCCATCTGAAGCATAGATGTACCGATACCCTGTGATACGAGGCCGCCCCACTTATTCTCTCTAAATGATATTACTGCAAATCCAATCATCTGAGCAGAGCATCCTGCTACTGCCGCACCACCTGCAAGTCCTGTAAGTCCAAGAGCCGCACATATAGCAGCTGATGATATAGGAAGTGTAAGGGCAATACCTACAAGTACTGAAACAAGGATACCCATAAGAAGAGGTTGCTGTACTGTAGCCCACATAATGACATCTCCGACTTTCATCGCACCTTTACCAATGTAAGGAGCTACAAGCCATGATAGGAATATACCTATTCCAATAGTTACAAGTGGAGTAACCAGGATATCTATCTTTGTTTCCTTAGAAATAGCCTTACCACATTCAGAAGCAATGATTGCTATAAAAAGAACAGCAAGAGGACCACCTGCTTTGCCCAGTGCATTTGCAGCAAATCCAACTGTTATCATTGAAAACAGTACCAAAGGTGGGCACTTAAGTGCGTGAGCGATTGCAACTGCCATAGCAGCTCCACTCATAGCCATAGCCAGGCCACCAACTGTGTAATCAACTCCATTAACCGTAGCAACAGGCTGTGTAAGGAATCCGATATTAAACTGTGTTCCGATGGTATTGATGATAGTACCAATAAGGAGAGAACAGAAAAGTCCCTGTGCCATAGCACCAAGAGCATCGATGCCGTATCTCTTCAGAGATATCTCAATATCCTTTCTCTTAAGGAATCCCTTGAAACCTTTTTCTTTAACTTCTGTCTTTGCGGTTTCTTTCTTCTCTTCCTTCTTCATTTCCAACTTTTTATCCTCAGCTACTGTCTTTTCAACTTCTGGATTTTCAGTTTTTGGATTTGAATTTTGAGGATTAGAATTCTTTTTCTTCTTACTCATATTTTCCCTCCTTTGACTCTTTCGAGGTGTCATGACACCTGTCAAAACACAAATGACGTGACACATTATAGTATCACGCCATTTAAAAGTCAATGTAAAATACATACAATAATATTTACAAAAGAATGCCTAATTCCTTCAATTTGTCAATAGCCCTATCTATCTGCTCTTCAGAGTTCGCACTGAGAGTATGCAAATGGATTCCTTCGGTAAGCGCAGAAAGGGGAGTTGCATTTTCCTCCTTCGACTTTCTGATAAACTCATCCACATCATATCTGCTGGATATCATGAGTCCACCTATCAGCTGTCCATATATTGGATGTTCGACTATTACATCCTCCACAGTACATCCTGCGTCAACCAGTGTATATAGCTCTAGCTGAGTCTGTTCGGCGCTATGATTCACAGCTATCCTCTTTGTCACACTCTTCTCTTTTGGAGCTGCAACATATCCTCTAGGTGTGGATAGTATGTCATTTCCCTCTGCACGGAGGAGCGCCACATCGCCGACTATTACCTGTCGGCTCACTCCCATTTCTTTTGAAAGTGCAGTCGCACTGACTGGAGTATCGCTATCCTGAATTATATCTAGTATTTTTTCTCGTCTTCTATGATTGTCCATCTTACTACTTTTATTCCTCAATGATCGTATGGTCAGTCTTTATAATAGCTCTCTGTATGGAATCCTTTGAGTTGCCCCAATCGGCCTCTTTATTTCTATAGTCATGCTTATCAATAAACCAGGAAACATCCGAGTTAACCCTCTGGATATTTTCAAAATAGATATCATTTAACACAGGGATGAATTCATCCAGCTGAGCCTGATTCAGCTGCTCAGGAGCTCTCTCATAGAGCATTCCATAATGGTAAGTACAAAAACCCTTGCAGTTCTTCAGTTTCTCCTTAAACTCTGCATCTTTCTTCCACATATGAAAGATTGTATGAATATATCTGTCAAGGATCGGTGTTATTCTCTGGCACACAAAGCAGGTACTTTCCAGATTATTTATATAACTGACAAGTGGAGACTTCTCTGTCTGCTTTGAGAAAAGTCCACCAGTCTTACGAGCAAGAAGGCCTCCAGCCTGAGGCTTATCCTTTTCAGCAAGCGCCTTCATCTCACGTATAGTTTTATTCATATGGGTGTTCAGCATCAGCGCCACACCCAGCTTGTTCTTATCAGCATACATCATCTTGATATGCTTTGGACAAAAGCCCAGCTTATCAGTAACCTCGCGGTTATCATCTTCCATGTAGCTAGGGCCCATAGTGAAATCAATAGAGTCCCTTTCAAGGTCACGTGCCATAAGACATAGCGGGCATTCACAGTCGTTATCAAATGCATCATTAACCGGTATTGTATATAATTGTTCTGCCATAGCAGCCCTCCCTAAAACCTCATAAGTTTTTATATTAAAAGCCTTTATAAATATCTATCGAGATAATACCATAACTCATGTAATATGGCAAAAAATGTCAGTCCGGTCACGATTGACAGGTCTGTCAAATCTATTCCTTTATCCCCCTGATTTTATTAAAATATAGATATAATAATACAGAAAGGAGAATCATATGTTTTGTTCAAAATGCGGAAAACAGATACCCGATAACTCACAGTTTTGCGAACACTGCGGCTCACCTGTTGGGCAAGGCACAGGACCTCTCCAAGGAAGCGCACCACTTCAAAGCAGTGCACCACCACAACAAAGTAGTAACGGAGCACTAATCGGTGTGATCATAGCGCTTAGTTCAGTAATAGTAATCGGTATAATCCTTGTTCTTCTTTTTGTCACTCCAGGATTCCTGAAAAAGGAGGAACCTGCAGATACCGATAAGGCTTCCAGAAAGGAACGAGCCACTGAACAGGCAGAACCAGAAACAACTGTTGAAGAAACCACAGAAGTTACAGAAGCAACAACTGAGGCTACTACCGAAGATGTTATAGCCACCTACATTGCAACCGCTCAGTCCATGTCCACTTCTGACAGACCAAACATATCCGATGTTGAATGGTTTATGAATAGTGTCAAATGGGATGGCGTCCCAACTGACGCCGAAATGATCAGTGACTATCACCTTCTAGACGGTGGATGGAAAGCATACATCGAATGGGATCCTTACTACAAGGCAAACTCACACTGCGAATACTACATGAATGTATTCATTAAAACCGTAGATACTGATAACGTGACATTTACCGTTGATTACTGGAGCATGAGTTCTCCTGACGGTACATACGATATGTCAGATGAAGGAAGAGATATCGCAGCAAGCTGGGATGAAAACTTCGACCTTACTGCCATGGATGAGATGGACAAGTTTGTCATCACAGATTTCTATTACAGAGACGGACACCAGTTTGCCATAGGAAATGTAATGAGCATCGATGGAACTGAAGGCCTGGTTGCTCTTCAGCGCGGTACCGGAATTATCGAATATACTCCTACAGAGAACTTTGTAGATTACTCTTCAAACGCTGTAGATTATGACTTCGTAATTACAGAAGCAACTACAGAGGCTAAAACCGAGGCACCTAAAGAACCAAAAACAGAGGCGCCTAAAGAACCAGCAACTACTGCTCCTTCAGGCCCAGCAGCTTCAGGAATAGACACGTCCTTTGCTCTTCCTGCTGCAAGAGCTTATAGCGGTGCTAATACAGCAGAAGTAGCTGGTGTAGACGGCGACGCCGTCATAATCCATTGCTACGATGATATGGGTGACCATACAGCAACAGTAAACTGGCTCACCATAGATCCAACCGACTATACAGGATACGACTTCTATGGAAACTACGTAGACTTAAAGCAATATAAATAGTTATACTTCAAAAATCTGGATATTTTTTTTATGTAAACCAGATTTGGAATCTTAAAAAGAGGACAATCCATCATGGATATGTCCTCTTTTGTTTACATAATATCATATTGATATTTTATCAAATTAAATTACATAGAACCAGTTTGCATCATCAGCTGACTTTGTAAATGCATCACCATCAAACTTTAGTTCCTGATTAGCAACATGAACCTTTGTATGAGGTGGCACAGACTTAGTAAGGAATACGTTACCTCCGATAACAGAGCCCTCTCCAATGATGGTATCACCACCAAGTATGGATGCTCCTGAATAGATAGTAACATTGTCCTCAATGGTAGGATGTCTCTTCTTATCAATAAGACCTCTTCCACCTCTTGTAGAAAGTGCACCCAGAGTAACGCCCTGATAGATCTTTACATTCTCGCCGATAACTGTAGTTTCACCTACAACCACACCAGTACCATGGTCGATAAAGAAATACTTTCCAATGGTAGCACCTGGGTTAATATCAATACCAGTCTTGCTGTGAGCTATCTCAGTCATAACACGTGGCAGCATAGGTATTCCCAGCTGATACAGTACATGAGCATATCTCTGTACTGATATTGCAAAAAGACCAGGGTACGCAATAATGATCGCATCCTTTGATTCTGCTGCAGGATCACCTACAAAGAGAGCTTCTATATCCGTATCAAGATACTCTCTTATCTCAGGAATCTTCTTCATAAACTGAACTGTGTAATCTTCAGCAAAAAGCCTTATCTCGTCTTCAGATTTACCTTCCAGTCTCTTATCAAAATGGAGCGCCAAAGCAATCTGCTTATTAAGATTGTAAGCCACATCCTCAGTCAGTGAAGCTATAGTCGTCTTAATATTATAAATTCTATATGTTCTATCTACATAGTAACCTGCATACACAATATGATTCAGCTTGTAGATTATCTCCTTTACTGCGTCTCGTGCAGGCTGACCAAATATATCCTGCTTATCAATCGGACGTCCATTATCATAGTCGCCAACGATATCAGAAATTATTTCTGCAATATTATCGCAAATCAACTTTCCCATAATAACTCCTCTATCTTTAAAAGTCAGTGTAGCCTCATCGCACCACTGACTAATTATCACACACCCAACACCATCGCGCAAGTTATAAATGAGTCGATTGGCGAGAGAGCCCTTTTGACTCATTAAACATACTGGCGGAGAGTGTCGACAAGCTCAGGGATTGTTGACTCAAAGTCAACACCATACCAAGGCTCTGCCGGATTCCCTAGCGTTTCTTCAATAGTCTTTGCTGTATAGTCAGCCGCTATCTTAAATGCATCATTCAGACTAAGGCCACGTGTTATAGCACCAACTGAAACGCTGGCAAAGATATCACCTGTACCATGGAAAGATGCAGCAACCTTATCGGTCTCGTATACAATCCTTTCACCTGTTACTGTATCAAGACCATATACACCTGTTTTTCCCTCGTTAAATGCAATCCCGGTAAGTACAACCTTCTTAGAACCAAGCTTTGCAAGTTTTACAAGAAGTCCCTCAATGTACTCTTTGTCGTAATCTTCCTTATATTCCGTATCTGTCATGAAACAAGCCTCTGTAAGGTTTGGAACGATGATGTCCGCCTCGCCACAAAGACCAGCATTCAGCTTTGCGTACTCCATATCAAATGCAGGATAAAGCTTTCCGTTATCAGCCATAACCGGATCAATGAAGATAAATGTATCGTCGCCACCAAATTCCTTAAAGATCTTCTTTGCGATTTCAATCTCTTCAGCTGAACCAAGATAACCAGTGTAGATTGCATCAAACTTTACATTCTGACTCTTCCAGTGTTCTGTAATAGGAACAAGCTGATCAGTAAGATCCTTTACAGTAAAGTCCGGGAACATTGTATGGGTAGATAAAACAGCAGTTGGAAGAATTGTTGCCTCAACTCCCATAGCTGAAATAATAGGAAGTGCAACTGTTAGTGAGCACTTTCCAAGACAAGATATATCCTGAATTGTTAGTATTCTTTTCATAATTTCCTCCTTTACTTCTTCACTATTTATGGGGTATATTACATCTAAAACTGACACCTTGAAAATATCCAATTCCGAGTTTTTTAAAGGGGTCAGATAGATCAGTAGTAATTCGAAAGGAAGAGAAATGTTATCTTACTCATTTTTAGATGATAAATCAGTACCGCTTTATGAGCAGCTGTATCAGTTTATCCGCGATGATATAATGGAAGGACGTCTAGACACGCACAGTAGTCTTCCTTCTAAAAGGAGTTTGGCAAAGCAGCTTTCTATCAGTATCACAACCGTTGAAAATGCATACAATCAGCTGGTGTCCGAAGGATATATCTATTCCAAACCAAAGAGTGGATATTATGTCAGCGATATTCCTACGGCTCCCAGTGAGACACCTCGTTATAATGAATCCTCATATAAACACGTTAAAACAGATTCTGTAACCAGCGAAAAAGAAGATAGACCTGAATACTATGTGGATTTTAGTTCAAATGCCAACGATCCGGCTACATTTCCTTTTTCAACCTGGGCGAAGATCAACAGGGAGATTCTATCAACAGAGCAGACAAAGCTTATGACTAACTCTCCATCCAACGGACTTGCAGAGTTAAGATACGCAATCGCAGAATATCTTAAAGAATTTAGAAACATTTATACTCATCCTGACAATATAGTTGTGGGTGCCGGTACTGAAACCTTATATTCTATTCTTGTGCAATTACTGGGATTCAATCTGACATATGCTGTAGAAAATCCTGGATATGAGAAGATATATAAGATGCTTAGCTTAGGAAATCTTAAGGTCAAAAGAATTCCTATGGATGAGTTTGGCATTATCCCACGAAGGCTTATCAACGAAGAGGTAAATGTAATTCATACTACCCCATCTCATCATTTCCCAACAGGAATCACTATGCCCGTCAGTCGCCGCAACGAGTTGCTTAGCTGGGCTAATACTTCTGATAAAGAGAAATATATAATCGAAGATGACTACGACAGCGAGTTTCGTTTCAGTGGAAGACCTATTCCTTCACTAACAAGTATTGATAGAAATGAGAAGGTAATCTACATGAATACATTTACTAAGAGCCTGGCATCTACAATACGTATTAGTTATATGGTTCTTCCTGACCATCTCAGAGACTTGTATCATGAGAAGCTTTCATTCTACTCATGTCCTGTTTCAACCTTCGAACAGCTGACACTGGCCCGCTTTATAAGTAAAGGCTACTATGAAAAGCATATCAACCGAATGAGGACCGCCTCCCGTAAGAAACGAGACCTGCTACTAAAGACAATAAAATCCAGTCCCATTGCCCGCTTTTCTGAAATAAGCGAGGAACAGTCTGGATTACATTTTATATTACATATAGATCTTGGAAAAAAAGATACAGAATTTATCGAGGCCTGCCTTGAGAAAGATATCCATATCGAGGCTATCGCTAAAAACAGTTTCATGATCAACTACTCCTCTATCCCACTGGATAGGATTGAGGAAGCAGTGAAGAGGCTGGCAGGTGCAGCCTGTTAAGCCTCAGAGTTCTCGTTTTTCTTTCTCGTTTTTCTTTCTCGCTTTAATAAGCATAACAAGTGATACGATGACCATTACGATCACAACTGAAAAGATTATATATATGACAAAGCTACTTTCACGCACAACCTGTTCAGGCTCACCATTATCATAGAAAACATATACGGAATCATCTCGTTCTGACAGCTTAAGATCATCACTAATCTTTAAACCATTTCCAGTTGATTCAGGAGTCTTAGCATCAACAGAGCCTTCCTCACTATCTACTAAGATACTTGGAAGATCACCGATAGCCACTTCTGAATCTTCTGATGAAGAATCCACAGTTGAAGAACCTGTTTCATCCGAAGACTTTTCTGAAGTCGCATCAACATTCGATGAGGATTTATCTGATACTGCATCAACATCTGATGAAGATGTTCCAGCTTCCTGAGATGTTTCCTGGGAAGAAGGCTCAGATGTTGAACCTGTCTGCCCTTTATACTTTTGTACATCTGGATCATCATCAAATTTACCATCAAGATAATCCTGATAAGCAGCTGCAGCTCCTGCACGAGTTGGTGCATATCCATGAGCCGAAAGCCATGCCTTTGCTGCAGCTATCTGCTCTTCTGAATATCCAGAGGAAGACGCACTACCCGAATCCGATGAATCTCCCGAATCAGATTCACCACCTTCTACTCCCATCTCTGCTACAGAACTCATTGCAAAAACTCCATTTTTATTTCCAGCACAGATTGATAGAGACAGCAAACATGCCACCAATATCATCACTACATATTTTTTCATATTAGTTTTCATACCACCTACAATAACACTATTAATCTTCATACCGCTTACTATAACACTCTAGAAGATTTTCTTCAAATATGTTATATTGTTATTCGATTTTTGTAACTTCGGGGAGATAATAAAATGACACAGAACAAAGTTAACATCGATTTAAGTAACAAAACTATTCTTATAACAGGAGGAGCCGGATTCGTTGGAGCCGCACTTATAATGCGCCTGTTAAAGGAATCAAAAGCTAGTACCATAGTCAACATAGACAACGTCAATAATTTCTATGATACAAAACTAAAGCAATACAGACTTGACTTAATTGAAAATGCAGCAAAAGAAAGCTCAGTTAACTATGTATTTATCAAGGGAGGTATAGCTGATAATAATCTTCTCAGAAATACCTTCACCAATTATAAGCCATCTATCGTTGTAAACCTGGCAGCACAGGCAGGTGTAGAATATGCAGCAGATCATCCAGATGCATATCTCGAGAGCAACATCATCGGATTCTACGGAATACTCCAGTCATGCAGATACAGCTACGGAAATGGTCATAACGGTGTTGAGCACCTTATCTTTGCTTCTTCAAATTCAGTATATGGCGACAACAAAGATATACCATATCGCGTAGAAGGAAAAGCTGATACTCCTGTATCACTGTATGGTGCAACCAAGAGATCAAATGAGCTCTATGCTTACACCTACAGCAAGTTATACGGAATCCCAACTACAGGTCTTAGACTCTTCTCTGTATATGGACCAGCCGGCAGACCTGACATGTTCTACTACAACGCAACAGAAAAGCTTACACAAAATAAAAATATAGCTCTTTTCAACTATGGAAATCACAAGAGAGATATGATATATATCGACGATGTAGTTGATGGAATAATGAAAGCTATGGTCAAGGCACCAGAAAGAACAACCGGAGAAGATGGTCTTCCTGCTGCACCATATGCACTCTACAACCTGGGAAGCGGCACTTCGATAGAGCAGCATGATTTTATGAAGACTCTTCAGGACGAGCTGATAAATGCAGAAGTTCTCCCTCAAGACTTTGATTTCGAAGCACATAAAAAGTATGTTGGAATGAAGCTGGGAGATATCCCTGTAACCTGCGCAGACATAACTGCATTTGAAGAAGACTTTGGTTTTAAACCAACGACTGATCTAAAGACAGGACTTGGCGCTTTCGCTAAATGGTATAAAGAATATTACAAGATTTGAAAATCAAGAGCCCAAGGAGTAATAACTCCTCGGGCTTCTTGATTTTTTTACCACCTATAATATCAGTATTCATGTTGTATTATCTTTAAGACAATATTTATTATTCTTTCGTCATATGTTTTATTTCAGGAAACATTACGTATCCCCACTCATTATGATGCCAGTCCATACGATTATTCTCGTCCACCATTAATACCTTCTCAAAAACAAAGGCATCCGTAACCATGTCATGGATTGTGGCATTACCATATACATCCACACTATATGCAGCAAGATACACAATGTATTTTCCAGGCGAAAGCCAGTCTATGTTCAACTCAGTATTTATATGGTTGTCGCCCTGTTCCACCCGGATATCTGACTTTGTCGTTGCCATTCCCACACTGACATCTGCGGAAGAATAGATAACCCAGCGAAATGCCAGATCATTAAATGCTTTTTCCGCCTTAAAATCCACTCCAATCCGGATGTTTTCGCCTTTGTAGAAAATCGGAAACCCTGTCTTATCCAAAAAGCTGCTTTGATTAATCCATATCTGTCCGTCACCGGAATGACGTTTCTCATCCTCATACGTGTTTACCAGTTCAAGTTTTCTGGTGCTTCCCATATAACACTCAATACCAGCTTCCACCTCACCGTCATAAATCAGGTGTCCTTTTTCCAGAACAATCACTCGATTACAAAGCCTTCTGATAGTACCCATATTGTGACTCACATAAAGAATGGTCTTTCCTTTATCCCTAGAAAGTTCATTCATCTTATCCAAGCATTTTTTCTGAAATGCCATATCACCCACAGCCAGCACTTCATCCATGATGACGATTTCAGAGTCTAAATGAGCAGCCACAGCAAACCCCAGCTTTACAAACATACCTGAAGAATACCTTTTAACAGGTGTGTCGATGAATTTTCGACACTCAGAAAACTCGATTATATCTTCTATTTTTTCATCGATCTCGCTTTTACGCATGCCCAGAATGGCACCGTTCATGTAGATGTTCTCACGCCCGGTCAATTCCATATGAAAGCCGGTGCCCACCTCGAGCATAGAAGCCACACGGCCGTTTAATCCGATCATTCCGTCAGTAGGTGCTGTGACCTGCGATATCAGTTTAAGCAGTGTGGACTTTCCTGCACCATTATGACCGATGATGCCGATACGTTCTCCTTTATTTATCGTAAAAGACACATCATCAAGCGCCGTAAACAATTCACCGTGAACAAAGTCCTGTCCAATCGGACGTGTCGGATCTTTTTTCCCCTGTGCCTTAGCACCAAGACGCTGAAAAGCATCCCTCAACGTAGTCTGTGCAATCTGTCCGAGCATATATACTTTTGACAGGTTTTCAACCTTCATTATGACCATTTTGCAATCTCCTTAAATGATATCCATGAAATTACGCTCCGTCTTGTTAAAGCAAAGTAGCCCCACAAACAGAATCACACCCGTAAACGCCCAGCTGATCAGGTACTCAAACAGATTGAAATATCCGAATCCAAAAAAAGCCAAACGGAATGTTGTCAAAACTGGTGTCAGGGGATTTAACACATATATGCCCCGAAATGATTTAGGCACAAGCTGAAGTCCGTATGCGATCGGGCAAAAATACCTAAGGATCTCCAGGCCAAAGGTAACCAGCATGAGAAGATCCCTGTATCTGGTCGTGAATGCTGAGATAATAAGTCCAAGTCCCATTGACAGCAGCATCATCTGCAGGATTAGCAGTGGTACCATTAAAAGCCATGGTGTAATAATGATGCTCGTTCCACCCTTCACCAGATAAAACAACCAGAGTGCCACGAACATTCCCAGCTGAATCACGAAGGGAATAAGCTTTGAAATAGTCACCGAAATCGGCGAAACCAGCCTTGGAAAATAAACCTTTCCCATCACTGAGCTGTTATCAATGAACACTTTTGTGGTTGTTTCAAATGTTGTCGAAAAATATATCCAGCAAATATTTCCTGACATGTAAAACAAAAACTGTGGCAAGCAAAAATCCCCCGCAACATCCGCCGTCGTTAGATTGGCCAACTTGCCAAAGACTATCACAAACACGATTGTGGACAAAAGAGGCTGGATTACTGCCCAGAGCGGTCCCAAAATAGTCTGTTTATATCTGCTGGTAAAATCTCTTTTTACAAACAGAAATATCAAATCTTTGTATTGAAATGTTTCGCGAAGATGCAGATCAAGCATTTTGTGCTCTGAAGTAATCTTCTTTTTAAACTGTTCTGTCATGTTTCATCCCATCCATCATTTGTTTTGCCGTCCGATCCCATCTAAAATGTGTAACACGGTCCTTCCCGCGAGCAACCAGCGATTCCCGAAGAGACGGCTCTTTCAGTAATCTTTTATATGCCTTTATATGTTCTTCTTCATCCGTTGGCAATATTAATAATGCTGCATCACCAGCCACTTCCGGAAGTGAACTTGTATTACTCGTAACCACCGGACACCCCTCATTCATTGCCTCAAGCACAGGAAGCCCGAAACCTTCATACAGGCTAGTAAAGGAAAGACAGAATGCTCCTTTATAATATGCCCCGATATGTGAGTCGGGAACATAACCGCAAAAATTGACCAGATGGCGGTCCTCCTGCGCAATCTCTGCGCTTTCCAAGATCTTATCAGGATTCTTACAGCTCCCGACCACAGCAACCCGGTAATCCGTAAGGGAACACTCTTTGATAAAGCGAACTCCTGACCGGATCTGCCGTTCCACATTTTTATGTGGTACCACATTTCCAAGGATAAGCAAATACTTTTCCCATGAAAGCCCCGCATTCTCTATTATGCTATGCGACTCCTCTTCCGTTCCTTCTTCCGTTTTGGGCGCATAACCATTGTATATCACTCGGATATGCGAAGAATCTGCTTTCGGACAGTGTTTGAGAAAATCCCGCTTCGTGCACTCTGAGATACAAAAATAATACTTTTCCGGGGAAACACGCTCTAACACATCATAGAGCCAGTAGCCTCTTCGTACCGGAAACTCATCCGCCACAATCGGAATCAGGTCATGGATAATCGTATAAATTGGAACCCCGGCCTTTTCGATTGCCAAAGGGGCAGCCTCACAGGGAGAAAGGAATGCATCATAATCCTTAAAGGTTGCCGCATCCCAACCAGCCCTAAGTCTATACATCTTATCACACATACGAATCAACCTTCCGCTGCCTCTTAAGTGCCTCTTCCCTTTTTTTTCTCTCTTCTCATTTAGCTTTTTTATAGAATACCTCAACTTACTATGTAACGACTTCCTGACCGTCGTAACAGAAAGCTCAAGATGGGCAAGCTGCAAAAAACGTTCAACGACTTCCTTATTCTCAACGGATACGTACACAGTAACCTCTGTATCTTCCATCCTACAAAACTCATCAAGCAATGCCGATGCCACAAAAAAAATACCACTTCGGCCGGAAGTACCACATTCAAAGTTAGAAAAAATATCTCCAAAAAACAATAGTTTCATTCAGATTCTCCTTCATACTTATCACATCTCTTAAACACCTTCCGATAGAACCTTAGCATTGTCTGCATCTCTCTCTCTTTTCCATGTTCTTTCGCAAAAATCAAAAGCCATCCTTTAAAGCCAATTGGTTCATAGTACACCTTCATATCACGACAAACATAGAGTGTACCGTGTTTTAATACTCCTCTGTTAAATGGAATATGTTCACACAGATGTTCGAATTTTGAGCTTCTTTTGTTTTCCTCTACCACATACCTAAGGTCACTAACAGCACTATAACGGTAAATCCCCACGCCCCCAAAGGCAGAGCGGCAAGGAAGAAATCTATTTTTCTTCAGTGCTTTCTGCGTAAAGCGTCGAAGCTCCAGCATTTCTGCGTTAGTCATACAATCCCCCACTTCGTTCACAGGCGGATCAGGCAGATAGGCAAAAAGGTCATAATACAAAACCGGAATCCTTAAAGGTCCTGCCTTCAGATAATACCGGCCGTTAGCAAATAATGCGGCCCAATCAGCCGGTGCATCTTTCAAAATCTTTGCAACCGATGATACATTAAAATCCAGATCGCCATCAATTATAATATAGTAATCAGGAACATAATTGCTTTCCTTTACAAGATCTAGGCACCGATTTCGCAGGAACGCCATTTTTTCGATTCTTGGAAGCTTGTCAATGTTGGGATCGTTAAACATATCCAGTTTTACATTCGAGTGCGACTTACCATATGCACGAAGAATGTTTCGTGTCCGATCCTTACTTCCGTTTTCTACTACAAAAACACAGCTATCTTCAAAGTACGACCGCAAGCGCTCTGTCTTTTTCAAAAAAATAGGCAGAGTCTTTTCACAATCTCTTACCAGAAAAACGATTGCCACTTTCTTTCGAAATCTCACAACTCTCATCCCTTCAATATCTTTTTTAGTTTTCTATACAGTCTCTGTTTCGGCGAAATATCTCTCCAAGAACCAGCACAACAGTGAACTGCGTAATTGCTTTCCTTTTCAAGAAACTTCGTTCCCGCACAATAAGCAGACGGATAGATTGTCATTCGATCACCAATTTTTTGCAAGCAATCCTTATACAAAAAGCCATATTTCCGTGCACAAAGAGCAAAGATATCAGGTGCCAGAATGCTCATATCCGGATTCCCCTCTGGGGTCAAGAACAATCTGTTTTGATAGCTATCCATACAATCTTTGACAAAGACGTTCCCCTTCTCTGCTCCAAGAAATGCCGCCTGCATACAAAAACCCGGTATATGTGTTTCTACAAGTGCCTTCCCTTTCTCATCAATCAGATTCCTGTATGGTATAAATCCTTCTTCATGATATTCGATAAAGGAAAAAAAAGCATTATCAAGGAACTCATCAATTCTCTTTTTCACCAATATGTCCGAATCAAAATAAATCCCACCCTCTTGATACAGAATAAACAGTCGCAGATAATCCGTTGCAAAAGCCCACTTCTTCTTAGCTATCGCTTCTTTCACATAATTAGGCATATCCTCCATTGGAAAGTCTTGCATCTTCCACTCTCGCACAGTATAGTCCGGCAGAACCTTTGTCCAGGAGTGGATGCACTCATTTATTTCGTCCGACTTGGGAGAGCCAGAAAGCCAGACATAATGTATTGTTTTAGGTATCATTCTTTTCCTCCAGTAAAATAATTAATAAACTTATCTGCCACAACACTGCTCTCATAGTTTTGCAGATACACTTCTCTATTTAAAGGGCTAAAGGTTCGCACTCCACTTTCCAGATAAGTATTTATATTATTTATAAACGCAACCTCATCTTCACATAAGATACAGTCCTCTGATAGCTGATATCCTTCAAAGCTTTCCTGTGTTCCAAAGATGACTTTCCCATACATCATTGCTTCGCAAGTCTTTGTCTTCATTCCGGAACCGCTGACGATCGGCATGACAACTGCGGCCGCATTTCGGTACAACTCAGAAAGATCCTCCACATATCCATAAAACCGTATCTTGTCTGACGGGAACCGTCCCGCATACTTTTCCATATTCTTACCTGCCACGATCAGAGAAGCATTGATTTTTGGCATACAGTTTTCACAAAACCAGAACAAACCTTCCGTATTACCAAAAAAATCACACCCTATAAAGAGCAAATATAATTCTTTGTCTGTATCCGAATGCT
The DNA here is from genome assembly GCA_000687975.1 of Lachnospiraceae bacterium AC2031. Lineage (GTDB taxonomy): Bacteria > Bacillota > Clostridia > Lachnospirales > Lachnospiraceae > Eubacterium_Q. The sequence goes on from JIAB01000001.1 coordinate 768,933, forward strand.
CTCTTTCCGTAAACGCATCTTCCATCGAAGTTGGAATCAAAAGATCACTCCCCCGACCATAAAGTTTTTTCAATCTATCAGAATCTCTTTTGTTCAAAGTGATGACCGTATCCGAATAACGTACTAGTCGTCTTTCATAAGCAAAGATTGCGTGCTTATGAAAACTACGCTTCAACTTTTTAATTAAACCCTTCGTTTTTTTATGCTGTTGGCAAAAATAATCATATTCTACGTTATGAAAAAAACTTATTACCTTCCTCTTCCGTAGTGAACGTCTACTGAAGGCCTCTTCCGTAGTACCATCTATAAAAACAAGGTCAGATTCTTCAACCTTACGTAGCAACTCTTTATCAAAACCACACTCACACCCCGTCAGAACCTGAAAATTTTTAACTCTTTTAGAAAACCAATTCGTTGGTCTATGAGGTACGTAAAATAAAACTTCATCTTCTCCTGCCATTTTTTGCAAGAGTGCCAGATTTCTTTTCCGAATTACACTTCCTCCATAAGCCAAATCGTCTTGTGGATATGAATAATACAAAATCATTTTTTTTATCTCCTGTTTGGGGAAATTTGTTAACGCGCGTATTCATTGTTACGAATCGCAACATTACTCAGGTGCTTTTTAGTATTTTTTTAATAGATTCAAAAAAATAATTGACTATTCATCACATTATTCTATAATTTTATCATATGATATAAAAAACGCCAAAGGAGTCAGAATAATGAAGCAACTATCCCTCCAACTTCTTTCACAAATAGTCCAAAATAAACGCAAAAGCAAAAAATATACACAACTGGATATTGCAAAAGCAACGGGAATACACCGTTCTATCATCAGTAAAATCGAGTCTATGGAGCATACTCCTTCAGTCAATCAACTCCAAGCATTATCCGAAGTACTAGACTTTGACACAAAAGAACTCTTCATTGATTTTGAGACAGAAAAACAAACTAGCTCATTAGTCACGAAACCATACAATATTGCTATTGCTGGAACAGGATATGTAGGACTATCCCTTGCAGTTCTTCTATCTCAGCTCAACTATGTTACCGCCGTAGATATTATACCAGAAAAAGTAGATATATTAAATAACTTCACATCCCCTATCCAAGATGAATATATCGAAAAATTCTTAGCTGAAGCAAAAAATGGAAAAAGAAAACTCAACCTTGAAGCAACAACTGATGGGATTACTGCATATAAAAATGCTGACTTTATAATTATTGCAACTCCAACCAACTATGATCCTAAGAAAAACTTCTTTGATTGTTCATCTGTAGAATCAGTTATTGAATTAGTCCTTGAATCTACAAAAGACAGAAAAGAAAAACCAACTATCGTAATTAAATCAACTATCCCAGTTGGTTACACTATGTCTGTACGAGAAAAATATAATGCTGATAATATACTATTCAGTCCCGAATTCTTAAGAGAATCAAAAGCTTTATATGACAACTTATTCCCTAGCAGAATAATCGTCGGATGTGACGAAAACACAAGAGCAAAGGCAGAAGTTTTCGCAGCACTACTTCAACAAGGTGCAATCAAAACCCCTGTCGAAAAACTATATATGGGATACACAGAAGCTGAAGCCACAAAACTCTTTGTAAATACATATCTTGCTCTAAGAGTATCATATTTCAATGAATTAGATACATATGCAGAAGTAAAGGAGCTGAATACTGCTTCAATCATAAAAGGAGTATGTCTTGATCCAAGAGTTGGAGATTATTATAATAACCCCTCCTTTGGATATGGTGGCTATTGTCTTCCAAAAGACACAAAACAGCTATTGGCCAATTACAATGATGTACCTCAAAATATGATGTCAGCAATAGTTGAAAGCAATAGAACTAGAAAAGATTTTATAGCAGATAGAGTTCTTGAAATCGCTGGAACATATGGTAACAGTGAAAGCTACTCATCAGCAAAAGAATCAAAACAAAAAGAGGTTGTCGTAGGCGTATACAGGCTCACTATGAAATCAAATTCAGACAACTTCCGTCAATCTTCTATTCAAGGTGTTATGAAAAGAATTAAAGCAAAAGGAGCTACAGTTGTAATATACGAACCGACACTTGAAGATGGCAGTACATTCTTCGGAAGTGAAGTTATAAATGATATAAAGAAGTTTAAAGAAAAATGCGGTTGCATAATTGCAAACAGATACGATGCATCACTTGATGATGTTGAAGAAAAGGTTTATACACGAGACTTATTCAGAAGGGATTAATATAAAATGAAAAACAATAAAACAAAAATAGATTTAAATGGAAAAACTATACTTGTTACAGGATCTCCCGGCTTTATTGGTGCCAATTTAGTACTTAGACTCCTTAAGGAAATATCTTCTGGAACAATAATAAGCTTAGATAATTTGAATAACTACTATGATCCTAAGCTTAAAGAATATAGACTTGGATTAATAGAAGATGCAGCTAGAACAAGTAATGCAAAGCACATTTTTATCAAAGGTAATATTGCAGATAAATCTCTTATTGATCAAGTTTTTAATGATCATAAACCTGCTGTTGTAGTAAACCTCGCAGCACAAGCAGGTGTCAGATATTCAATAGATCATCCCGATGTATATATTGAAAGTAATATAATTGGATTTTATAACATATTAGAGGCTTGCAGATATAGCTATAACAATGGAGAATCAGGAGTTGAGCACTTAGTATACGCTTCATCCTCATCTGTATATGGAGGAAATAAAAAAGTGCCTTTCAGCACTGATGATAAAGTAGATAATCCTGTATCTCTTTATGCCGCCACAAAGAAATCAAACGAATTAATATGTCACAGTTATTCAAAATTATATAACATTCCTGCAACGGGTCTCCGATTCTTCACTGTATACGGTCCAGCAGGGAGACCAGATATGTTCTACTACTCTGCTACCGAAAAGCTTGTTAGAGGAGAAAACATTAAAATCTTCAACTATGGTAACTGCAAAAGAGACTTTACATATATAGATGATATTGTTGAAGGAATATACAGAGTAATGCAAGGCGCCCCTGAAAAGAAAACTGGTGAGGACGGCCTTCCTATCCCACCATACGCTTTATATAACATAGGTGGAGGAACACCAGAAAACCTTCTTGATTATATTACTACACTACAAGAAGAATTGGTTAATTCCGGTATACTTCCAAACGACTACGATTTTGAGTCACATAAAGAGCTTGTTGCAATGCAACCTGGCGATGTTCCAGTCACATATGCTGACAGTAAAGGACTTGAGGATGATTATGGTTTTACTCCAAATATAGGAATACGAGAAGGGCTTAGGAGCTTTGCAAAATGGTACAAAAAATCATCCGATATATCATCTAACATAAGTTGAAAGACAACCAATAACTCTCCTCTTTCTATAGTTAGTTATCTATATATTATAACTAACTATAGAAAACTCTTTATAATAGCAATAAGCCTTTCACATCTTCTTGTTCAGACGTGATATATATTATTATGAAAGATACCCCACTAGTACCATAAAACAATATGAAGTATTATTGTTTTACAAAGTGTCACAAGAATGCATTTTTGCTTTCAATATATTACACACTAAATTCCAATAATATTGCAAAAAAAACCTCTCTTCACAAAGTATTCTTTTACCTTTTCCAAGGTTTTATCATCTACAGAAAATGATGAATTGAAACTATATTCTAAACCTAAATCGTTGTATTTGTTAACTCCAAGATTATGAATCTTGAAGATTTCAATCTGAGATCAGATACAATTAGGCTGTTTAAATCTTTATTCAAGTAATGCTCCATATTACAAGATGGAACTATGACCGTTATTATTTTATCCATTCTTTCAACCCCCTTGTAATAACATGTTTTTTATACTATTATCATCAATTTTTCTGTGGCAAAATGTATGCAAAAAAAAATAAGAATATAGAAAAATAATTGCCTACTAACTATATTCTTGATTGAATCGTTTCATTCAGTTCTTGCTCATTGTGTCTAAAAGAGATGAATAATGTCACTTTTTACTATGAAATCATAATAGTAATATTTTTTAGATTGTATTTTTCTACTTCTCCTTAATTACACAAAATAACGGATTATCATTATTCCACATATGTAAATGTCAAAATAACAGTTTGCTGAATGATACAATTGAAATAACCAGTTTTTCATAAAATCTTCTTCTTGACATTATAAATTTTATTAATTCCAATCATCATGGAATAATGCCCTGTGTGTAATTCAGAAATAATAATACTCCCAATTAATGAAATACTTGCCTTATCAACCTTATCTATATATTCCTTAAAATATTTTGACTGTCTTACATCATTCAGCAATCTTTTAATTTCATAAGATGAAGCATTAAAAGTTAGAATTGTCTTCACTTGATCTAAAAACACCTTTAACGAATACTTGTTGTAAGCTTCCCACTGTTGCGCGCTAAAAACATTTTCTTTTTTAAGGAAAGTGATAACCGTCTCTCTTACAGTAAAATCCACTTTATAACTTTGAATATTTACAGTGTTTGTTATGCTTGATTCATTATATCTATAGTTATATAGAGACACCGGTAAATAAAGAAAGCTTTGTCCCTTTTCATATATTTCAATACTTTGAAGTAAATCTTCAGCCAAGGATATATTATAATATTGCGAGTAGTCTCTAGATAACAATTCTGCACGAACAGCTTTTCTGCACAAGGAATTCAATGCACTATGAGTAAAAACCAGCTCATAGAATTCACTTTTATCCAAAATCAACTTTTTCTTATTAATTTCAGGCTCAAATCCGCCTATTATCTTCATATCATGTATACGATCCAGTCCATAGATAACACAATCTGGATAGTACGTATCTATATTTTTGTATAATGTTTCAATAGTATATTCTTTCAGCATGTCGTCAGCGTCCAAAAAAACATACCAATTTCCTGTTGCTTTACTGATGCCGTATTGTCTTGCAGAAAGCTGTCCTTGGTTTTCCTTGTGATAAGATTTTATATAATCATACTTTCGTGAATATTCATCACCAATCACCCCACTATTATCAGTTGAGCCATCATCCACCAATATAACTTCATATACTGGTTTGCTTTGTCGAATGACAGATTCTAAGCATTCCTTTAGATAGTTTTCTACGTTATACACAGGAATTAAAACGCTAATTCTAATCTCTTCTTTTAATACATCGGACGTCATCACTTATCTCCATCAACCGAAAGATTCATAACTGTTGTTGCCAATTCATTATGAGCTTCACATTCAATTACATTCCTGACTACCACTTTATTTTTAACAGGATACTGAAACTTGATGTACCTATAGTCAGACAACTTATTAAGAATACGTACAAGCATAGATTTTGACTTTTTTCCATAAAGTCTTAAAAGATACTCTTTTTCCATTTCCCGAGCAAATTCTATATACCGTTCCTTTACAAAATCCTTCTTCTGAATTTCTTCACTCCTATTATAAAACGCTTCCAAAATCACTTCACATTCTTTATCAATGGCCATCCTCACGCAGTTTTCTTCTTTCACAATTGGAATAAAGGACAGTTCAAATGAATTTTTTGATACATCGACACAAATAATTAATGATGTTTTCCAATATTCTGATTCTGATTGATCAAAAAGAAAATTCCCCTGTCCATATACTAATGTACTACCATTATACTCCTCCATACAACCAATACAATGAGTATGTTGAGCAATCACCAAGTCAGCTCCGCATTCTGCAAACTTACGAAATATCTTTTGAAGATTCGGTGATGGATATCTATAGTGTTCTTTCCCACCATGATAGAGTACGACAGCATAATCACATTGTTTTTTCAATTCCTTAACATGATCAAAGCTATATAAAGGATCATAAGGATTTGCACCCGGTTTTTCTTCTGTGGCAATCGAAAATTCATGCTCAGCACAACAATAAAAGCCAATTTTCTTATCATTTACAGAAACGATATATGGCTTTAATGCTTCTTCTAAATTTTTCCCAACACCGGAATAATGTATGCCAGACTTGTTTAAAATAGATATTGTCGATTCCAAGCCTTGAATACCTTGATCCATAATGTGATTATTCGCCAAAGTAAAGAAATATGGATTGATATTCTTAATTCCTTTTATAGTATTCGTTGGAGCATTCAAGCAAGGACCACACTTTGTAATCGGTGATAATTCATCGCATAAAGGTGTCTCAAGATTCATTGCGATAAAATCTGCATTATGAAGCAGATCAATAAGATTTTTACCTATCAGACGAAGCGTTTCCCCATTCTCAAACAACTCAGTATTCGATTGTGTTGGCACAATGTCCGCCGCAATCACAATTATTCCTGACATACGTTCTCCATTTCTATACACTTTCAATATTAATCAACTTTCCAAATATATTATTCCACTCATCCGAAATAATCCATCCAAAAATTCGATTAGATAAATTGTTATTTCTGCAAATCAAATCTTTCATCCACTTCATAAAAATCAATATTACTAAATAGTATACTGTACTAAACGTTTTATATTTATAGAATAATTGGCTTTTGATAGTTAACCCCATCAAATGAAATAAGATGAACCAATACTACAAAGATACGTTTATTCCTTTCCATGTCATATATACAATCTTATGATTTGGGATACTTACTATAATAAACTGATGGTGTTTAAATTATTAAGACACAAGGACCTAAATTAATAGTTAATAGGTTATATCAATAAAAAATTGAATAACTAAATTTTCCTTTAATTAAATATATCTGACCTTGGTAGTTTTATCCAATTACCGAGCGTTTCATCCCATTCTGAAGGAGTGAATTCTTCCCAACCTGATCCAGGAAAAAATGTTATTTCTCCAAAAAATAATTTTTCTCCAACCTCGTAAAAATCTATTCGTACAAAAGGTATATTTTTTGATAACTTTTCTGCCAAATCAACCATCTCATCATAATTTAGTGGTTTCTTTATCTCTAATTTACTTTTGGGATAGTGTCGTTCAAAAGGCATCTCCTTCCAATCCTTGTCAAAGAACGTTATTTTTAGCCCATCTTCAGTGAAACGTTCACTTCCAACAAAAGAACATTTGACTTTCCCATTAAAACACATTAATTTATAATCTTTTAATTCATTCGATTCATTGTCTTCCATATATTGCTCAGCAAATATTTTTCTTTCAACTAATTTGTAAGGCCATTCACGCCCCCAATAAAATGCATCTGTTTTTAATCTTTTTGTAAGTTTACGACGAGCTTTTTTCACATCGAACTTAGATCTATCATGACATATCACAACACTTCCTGAATCATGATTGCATTTAAGTACAAATTGATCAGGGAGTTCATCAAAATCTATATCATCGAAAGAATCATAAATACCTATAGTTGGAATAATATATTCTTTTCCTATAATATCAGCAACATAATCTTTTACCAATACTTTATCTACCATTTTAACATATTCGGGATTACGGTCATAAAGCTTTAACCATTGAAGTTTTTCATTGAATGAAACTGGTTTATTTAAATTTATTTTTTTTCCAAAACGAATACGATATGTTAATTTTAAATATTTTTCGTCTGATAAAAGATTAGTTATACCTGTATGAACAACATTGTTATATATAGCAATAATTACCTGCCTTTTATCTTCATTTAATAGCTTTCTTAATGTTTTTATTTTACTCATGTAAAAATATTTTCCTCTATTTCAAAATTTCTTATTATTTGTTCAATAGCTACACTCGAAAAGATAACTGGTATATACCAAATAGCTTGAGCAGAAAAAGTAACAGCAGCCCAATCTAACAACATTCCTACTATTAAAATCAGCAAAGCCATAATTCTTAAGTTTCTATTATTATCTACATAAATATACTTACCATTAACCAAAGTATATAAATTCCATAAATGTTTAGAATAGAAAATAAAGGTACCAACAACCCCAAAACTGCATAGTAACTCTATATAATTGCAATGTGAATAATCATAATTTGTGCTTGTTAAAGAATAAAAATAATTGTATCCTCCTCCAAACACAGGTTTACTTAGAAAGAACCTAAATCCTTCAATAATCATATACTCACGCATATTTGTCGAATATGAATAGTACTGCGAAACATTTCCATATCTCCACGTCATAAACATTGATTCAATTCGAATACCAATAATGTTATAAAAATATGATACATTAAAAACAAGATACACTAACCCAATTAATCCAAGAAAAACTTTCAGCCATATGCTTGCATTCTTCTTTTGATATATTAGTATCATCAAAAAATCAAACAGTATTATAATAAGTGCCTTTTTAGATCCCGTCAACAAAACAAACAAAGCCAATATAACAAACAATACTATAGTCTTTTTTTCTTTTTTTATACAATATTTCCAAACAGCAAACATTGAAACAATACCTATATTAAAACCTACGGTATTAGAATTACCACTTAATGACTCGCCTAATCTCATCCCTCCAAGTATAATACTCGTACCTTCCTTAACAACCAAAACAACTATCGAAAATAAACCTGCAAAAATAAATGGAGAAATAACCTTTTCAATACTTTGCTGTATTAACGCATTCATCGCAATATAAAGAGAAATTGCCTCAAATAATCTGACAATAATTATATCAAAATTAAACTCTCCTGCTTTTAATCTAAATTCCCCGTTAAATAAAATCACAGCATAAACAAAACAAAGCCATAATATACAATTATTTATTCTAATCTTTGTACTAAAGGATCCAATATTGGTAAAAAAAACTACAGCAATACCTAAAAAACTTAGTATTCTATAAATATAGATATCTGTTGCATTATAAAAACATATATTTGACACCAGCAATATTGCAAGTGCAATACTGTTAAAATTAACCTTTTGAATTTTAATATTAAATATCATTATTTATAGTATTCCTTTTCAAAAATGATTCCCACTGAGAATATATATCTTCGGAATTGAAATGAAGCATTTTTATTTTCGACCTCTTCGAAAACTCTTTCATTAACTGTTCATCACTAGATAGCAATGATATAGCTTCCGCCAAAGAATCAGCATTTCCACATTCAACAATTAATCCATCAATATTATCATCAATTATCTCTCTAGCCCCTCCTGGTCTACAATCAGTAGAAATGCAAGGAATTCCCAATGCCATGGCTTCAAGAAGTGTATTAGGTAGGCCTTCATAATCAGATGAAAGCACAAACAAAGATGCATCAAGTATTAATCTATGAATTTCAGGACTTGTCCCTTTAAGAAAAACTCTATCACTCAAATTTAGCGAATCTATATAACTCTGAAGTTCTTCTCTTAATTCTCCATCTCCATATATCTCTAAGTTGTAATTCTTCTCTGTTTTAGAAAAAATGTTAAATGCATCAATTAACAACTTATGATTTTTTTGTGGATGCAAACGACCAACAGTTACAATGACTTTTCTTCGTTTCTTAATATCTGGATATTTATCTAAATTTATAAATACTGGATTTGGAATAACTACGCTTCGACTCTGAACTTTATTATTAAAATATTCAAGAGCGCCTTTTGACTGAAAAACAAATCCGTTTATTTTGGGCAAAGTTATCTTTCTTATTAAACCAACCAATCCATTATACTCTTGGTCGCCTGGATCACCCCTTTCAGAATATATAACACAACCTGTTATCCGTTTGCTCATCATGGCAGTCATATAAGCTGATTGAAACCAAAAATTTACAGTAATATCAGGTTTAATTTGTTTTAATGATTTTTTTATATCCTGAAATCGTGTTATAATCCTTAAAAAACCAGTCTTTCTGTCTGGTAAGTAAAGATATTTTACCTTTTCATCCAACTTATAACAATTATTGTCTACACTAATGGATATAAGAGTAACATTATGTCCTCTCGCCGCCATTGAATTTGCAAGCATAACGTTTTGTTTTTCCGCCCCACCAAATCCATGCAAGTATGATAGGAATACAATTTTCATATATTATCCTTTCCTCAGCCAAACAATTACAAATGTAATGCATTTATTATCCTTTTACATAATTTGTAATTTATTACAAATGAAACTGCTAGAATCTTTCTACTTGAAGACATTGGCGATTTAATAAGAAGATTCAGATTTCTTCTTAATCTTTTTCTAAGTTTATTAATTAACTCATCCTTATTATTTATGCTTGTTTCATCTACACCGTCTTTCGCAGCTCTAGCTAATAACGAAAAGTACGAACGAGCTTCCTTCATTTTAGCAAGCTCTATAATTTTAAAATCATCCGACTCTTTAGCTAGTTTTACAAGATCACGTGAAACTGTCAATAATGCCAAGTCTTTTTTTTTCATAGCACCATTTGTAATACTGGTATCATTCTGGAAATAAAAATATTTTATCTGGTTGCTAACCACAATCTTTTCACATTTACTTAAAACTCTATAATTAAAGCAGATATCCTCATTCACGGTACCCTCTACAAATCTTGATGTATCCCCTTGGAAAAGATTTCTTTTATACAGCTTTCTACATGCAGAATAAGGTGCGCCGTTCTGTTCACTCATACCACGATACATATAATGTTCAAGAATGTCTCTTCCTGTGTACACTTCTATTTTCTCATTTATTGTTGGAATTTGATCAATCTCAGATCTCACTTGATAAATCATCACATCAGTAAGATCAGCATCATTTGCAACTAACAACCTAAGCATATACTCATAGCAATCAGACGTTACCCAATCATCACTATCGAGAAATGCTATATAATCACCATGAGATGCTTTTATTCCCGCATTTCGTGCCGAACTCGATCCACCATTAGGCTTGTCAACAACAACTATCATTGGATATTTTTTTTGTAACTGTCTGCAAACTTCAAGACTACCATCTGTAGAACCATCATTAATAAGGATTATTTCTATATTCTTATAAGTCTGTTTAATTACTGATTCCACACAACGATTCAGATATTTTTCAACATTATAGACAGGAATTATTACTGATACTAAACAATTTAAAACAGTCGCTTTTCCATTGTGAGGAACATAAACACTATATAGTCCTCTATGCCCCTCATAAACCGAGTCAAAACTAATCTTGTCACCTGCATGATTCCATCTAGGATGAAGATCGCAACGAGTATCATTATCATATTTAAAAGGAGCAAACACTTTAGCAATAACCTTCGGATTACTCTTCTCATTTTTCATCACATACAGATATTGAATTCTAGCTCGATCAGGATAAGAATCCGTCACGATATATTTTCGATGAGGACTATAACTAGGATGGCCATCGCCTGTGAGCTCAGGCCAACAGCGTATATATTTCTGAGACCTATCCTTCATTAAATAATAACCAGTACCACCTACTTTTTTATTCTCAAACGCAAGAATAAAATTATCATCTTTCCAGAAACAATGACTTACCATATCATCATCAGAAAGAACATACATATCGGATCCATCAACATTGCAAGTAATAAGACGTGTATACTTTCTTTCCCCAATAAACCAACGATACAATACCATAAATCGCTTCCCTTTGGGACTAAGCATTAGATGATTAACCTTATGAATAGATTCTGCTTCTTTCATCTCCGGACGTGGATTGAAGTTTGCAAAATCCTTATACGTCAAAAGAGGACAAACTTCTCCACTTTCTAAATCAATTTTCCAAACAGCTGTGGCATTAGGTAAACCTATACCTTCTGTTATTTCCGGAACATTATAATAACCATATCCTGGACGAAGATTATAAAGGCGGGAAAAATCCAATGACAAAGCAGTTTTCCCATCAGCAGAAACAGTATATACAGGCGACTGAATAATTCTCTCTTCCCCATTTATTAAATTTTTAATTACTGCCACATACTTTCCTTCACGATAATCGTTAAATAGAATCCGAGAAGAGTAATCCGGTCCAAGCCACTGAAGCATACAGGACTGTTGAACATTCCATGAATTAGTTTCAGATATTTTTTTTACTCGATTCTTGTCATTTTCAGGAAGACTAGTATCTATTAACAAAATATCAGCTTTTTCCTTCGGACTAACATCAGACCATGTATCTTTTGCTCGCATGCAAAGAACATAACGATCATTCACATCCCAGGGAGACTTATCATAATAACCAAAAAAATACTCATGTGTATTGTCTTCTGGAGAAATACGAGTTATATTTCCTTCACACTTAATCTTGGGAGAAACAGCATACATAGCATGCTGATATATAGACTTAACAACTTTCTTAACCCCCGGGTATTTATTCAACTGATAATTTATTTTTTGTTCAAAGCTCATATTATCTTCTCAACACTTTCTGATATAAAAACTTTTGAAACCCCACAGGTAAGATATACATACCTAATTGTGCTATTGCAACTATCAAAAATTCCCCAAAAGAATTAAACCCAGATTTCCAAGCTTTATATCTAATTTCAATTAATATTTTGGTATTTATCCAAGATTTTCGTTTTTTGTAAGTACCTTCATCAAAACGAAATCGAAAAACCGATTCAGAAAGATTCATGCAAACAACTCCATTTGACAACATCTTTATCCACAAGTCCGTATCTTGATTTTTACGATAATCTGAATAGCATCCGGCAGCTACAACTGCAGATTTACGATACATTACTGTTGGATGATTAAATGGATCTCGTTTCTTAGCAAATTTATATATTTCCTCATTAGTGATAGGTACTTTTCTTTCCCCCACAATATTTTCAATTGTTCCAACAAACTCTTTCACAGGGCAACCAATTATATCGAGTTTAGGATTGTTCTTAAACTCGATAACTTGCTTCTCGCATCTATCTGGCAATGAATAATCATCTGAATCCATACGAGCAATTAGTTCATTTTTAATAACCTTGATACCCTCATTCAACGCCAATCCAAGCCCTTTATTCTCATCCAACTGAACTTGAACAATCGGTGCTCCGGCTTTAATATATCTATCTATCACATTCTGAAGAGAATCTATAATCGGTCCATCTTTCACAAGCACTATTTCATCAGGCTTAAATGTCTGATTTATCATACTATTCAAAGCTAATGAAAAAAACTCCGGATTATCCTTTTTATAAACCGTCATTAAGACGGAATACTTTTCCATATTGGTATTACTCCTATATTCAATGTATATAATTACTATCAACTATAATTTTACAAAAACCGCAAAAACAGTCCTAAACATTGTAATCATTTCTCCCCAAAGACTAAACTTCTCAATACTATGAAGATTATATTTCATTTTTTCAGGCAAAACTTCTTTCACATACACCATATCAATATCATCAGCTTTATCCAGAAGATCCGCTTCGTTCTTATATCTAATGCTCGCTTCAGATGTAATACCAGCTGGAAGAAGTAAAGTAGCAAACATTTCATTAGAATATTTTTTTACATACTTAGTTACTTCTGGCCGTGTACCAACAAAACTCATATCACCCAATAATACATCCATCAACTGAGGTAACTCATCCAAACGATAATCTCGTATTTTCGCCCCCACTTTAGTAATACGCGAATCACCACCTACTGTAACCGTAGATCCTATCTTATCTGCATTATTTACCATGGTTCGAAATTTATGTATTCTGAATTTTTTTCCATATGTCGTAATTCTTTCTTGACGATAGAAAACAGGTCCAGGAGAATCTGTTTTTATCATGATAGCAATAACTATCATTGGTATCGCCAGAAAAAACAACATGATTGATGCAATCGCTACATCAAAGATCCGTTTTAGAGTCAGGGAACATTTTTTCTTAGCTAAAATATTATAATACTTCTTTACCTCATCACATTTCATGAATACAGGTAGATCATCCCACTTTCTAAGTTTCATGATGTATATATCCTTCCCTAGATATATTTACTAACTACTTCTTTAAAATAATAAACTATATATTCAACATCTTCACCAGTAAGCATTGTGTGCAAAGGTAAAGTAATCAAGTTTTCGTAATATTCTAATGCATTAGAAAAATCTTTGATATCCCATCCCATTTCTTTATATGCTGTCATCATTGGCAGTGGTTTATAATGAACATTTGTATTTACTCCCATTTCAGCAAGCTTTGTAATAATCTCTCTTCTAATCTCATCACTTGCATTTGGAACACGAGTTAGATATAAGTGTCCAGAAGAAGAAAGATTATCAGTATAATGATTCAAATGTTTTACACCTAACTCATTACACATTTTATCATATATATTAATTATATCTTTTCTTTTTTCTAAAAGAGTAGGATATCTATCAAGCTGTCTAAGTCCAATAGCAGCCATTACATCAGTCATATTACATTTATACCAAGTTCCCTGAATATCATATTCCCAAGCTCCAACCTGTGTCTTTGCTAATGCATCCTTACTTTGACCATGAAGACTTAGTAGCTGATAGAATTTATATATTTCAGAATTATCTATTCCATCAATTTTTTTCCAAGTTGCGGCACCACCTTCAGCAGTTGTAAAGTTCTTGACTGCATGAAAACTGAAACTTGTAAAATCCGCAATAGCTCCGGCATATAACTTATTTCCATCAATTATTCTACTTGAACCTAATCCGTGAGCACAGTCAGAAACAACCGCAATTCTACCTAACGAATGCTGAATACGAGAAGAAAGCTCAGACAAAGCATTCCCATCACTCGATAAAGGAGCAAATAATTCTCTCTTCTTTTCAACAATTTCATATATTTTTTTATAATCACAAACAATACCTGCAATATCAACTGCAATTATAGCTTTAGTATTCTCATTAATTGCTTCTTCAAGTTTTTGATAATCCATTTCTGGTGCATGAGTAACAGAATCACCATCTTTTTTTATATCAACAAATACTACTTTTGCACCACAATGAACAGCTGCTGATGCTGTAGCTGTGTAAGTATACGCAGGTACAATTACTTCATCACCAGGCTTGATTCCAAGAATTCTAAGATTTAACTCTTCTGCAGCCGTCGCAGAACTAAGACAAACCACCCGATTACTCCATCTCTCAATTTCAGAATCTACGTCTATATCGTTTTTTCCAGTTTCAATATATGCAGCAAGTCGTCTTTCAAGCAACTTAGTTCTGGGACCTGTTGTTATCCATCCACTTCTTAATGCTTCTGCAACTTCTGATATTTCTGCCTCACTGATATCTGGAGGACTAAACTTAATTACTCTTTTCTCCATTTTTTCCTCAACTTAATAAATATAATGCTAAGAATACATTTTATTAATTTAGAATAGTTTTTTGCTCTGTTAATCTGTTAATACTCATTAGGATGATATGTATTTAAATGCTATCTTCCAGAAAAGCTCTTCTGTATATTAACTATCATTTAATAACAAAGTAAGACAGCGGGGCACACCACTGTCTTACATCACTACATTCTTTGGATTATAAGTTGGCACCAGATTAGATACTGTCTTCTTGATGTTTTCCGAATCGTTATTAGATATATCCATAAGACTCTTTAAATCCTCCCTGAACTTCTCATAATCCATCTCGATAGGTCTTCCTATATGTATCATCTTATTTGGAGTCTCTTTAAGTCCCTCTTCACCCATAAGAAGTTCCTCATAAAGCTTTTCTCCTGGTCTGAGACCCGTAAATTTTATATCTATATCCTTATACGGTTCATAGCCCATAAGACGTATCATATTTTCTGCAAGTTCAAGTATCTTTACAGGTTCACCCATATCTAGCACAAAGATTTCTCCTCCCTGTGCATAAACTGATGCCTGCAGTACAAGCGATACAGCCTCTGGTATCGTCATAAAATATCTTATAATATCCGGATGTGTAACCGTTACAGGCCCACCTGCTTCAATCTGCTTCTTGAATAGCGGGATAACTGAACCATTAGAACCAAGCACATTTCCAAAACGAACTGCAACAAATTGTGTCCTTCCCTGATTTTTTTCGGTTGGTTCCATCTTTCCTTCAGCTATTTCTTTTTGTCTTGCAGCCTTCGCCTGAATGATCATCTCACAAATACGCTTTGATGCACCCATTATGTTAGTTGGATTAACCGCCTTATCTGTAGAAATAAGAACAAACTTTTCACACCCGTACTTTTCAGCCGCTCTTGCAGTCTTAAGAGTACCGAATACGTTGTTCTTAATAGCTTCATTAGGACTATCCTCCATAAGCGGTACATGCTTATGTGCCGCTGCATGGAATACTAAATCTGGTTTATAATCTTCAAAGATGCTCTCCATCCTATGAGTATTGCGCACACTTCCAATAAGGAATTCGATATTTTCAGTTATTCCCTTTTGGCGAAGTTCCTGTTGAAGATCGTAGACATTATTCTCATATATATCGAAAACTATAAGTTTTCTTGGACTATGACTTATAATCTGACGAACAAGCTCTGAACCGATAGAACCGCCGCCACCAGTTACGAGTATGGTTTTCCCTTTTAGATTATTAAAAACCTCTGTATTATCAACTTCGATTGTTTCTCTTCCAAGAAGATCGTCTATACTTACTTTGTTTAGCGCTGCTAAAGTAACATTTTTAGAGTTCATAAGTTGATATGTTCCAGGAAGGGAACGTATATCTTTTACACCAGACTTTTGACAAACTGTTATTATATCTTTTCTTACCCTTGCAGAAACTGAAGGAATAGCTATATATATTCTATCTACCTTATACCTTTCTACGAGACTTGCTATATCAGATCCACGGCCTTCTACACGAACACCACTAATTATCTGCCCATGTTTTTCCTTATCATCATCTATAAAACAGACACATGTTCCCTCAGTATATTTACTATTCCTAAGTTCTCTAAGTACAGCTACACCTGCATCACCAGCACCATATATCATAATTCTGGCTGTATCACCATTTTGCTTATTGGTAAATGTCGATACATATGACTTTCGTAGTCTCCAGGAATATCTTGATAAACCAACCAATATTGTAAGTACTATAAAACAGAGAATATAGTAACTTCTTGGTTGATGCCACTCAAGGATTATCATGCCTGCAATCTGAAGAAGAGTTGCCACAAAACACGAAGCAACAATCATCAGCAGTTCTCTGATACTGGCTTTAGACCACATGTACGAATAAAGATGAAAGATATTAAAAACAATAAGTACGCCCGCAATATATATTGGAGCGTACTTTAATGCATTAATGCCATATGTATCTGGAATACTGGAGATAGAAAAGTCAAATCTAACCCATAATGCAACAAAAGAAGCAACCGCACACGCTATAACATCACATACTGTAAGTAACAGCATTCTGCTTCTTTTAGTTGAAAAAAGCTTAACTATCATAGTATCCGTAATACCCCTTGTAGTAACCATAGTAACCTTTGCCACCATTCTGAACCTTATTCAGAATAGCACCCAAGATTTTGCAACCACCAGTTTCAAGCTGCTTCTTTACGTTCTGAACGGCTTTATAACTCATATAATCTGATTCAATCACAAGTACTGATCCATCACAAGTCTTAGCCACAAGCACCGCATCTATAACACTACCCAACGGTGGACAATCGATGATGATATAATCATAAGTCTCCCGAAGCTTCTCAACCATCTTTGCAAACTTTTCACTTCCAAGAAGCTCTGCAGGATTTGGAGCCTTAGTGCCAGTAAACTGCACATGAAGATTCTCCACATTTGTATCATAGATTGTTTCTTCAAGCCTTGCCTGTCCTGATAAATAGTGACTGAGTCCCTTTGTCTCACGATCCACCCCATATCTCGCAAGGACAACAGATTTTCGAATATCTGCATCGATATAAAGAACCTTCTTTTTATCCTCAGCAAAGGAACGTGCTATATTAAAGCTAACCTCTGTCTTCCCTTCATTTGGAGCACTAGAAGTTATTGCTATTGCCTTAATATTTTCCCCTGAAAATGTGATATTAGTACGGACACGCTTATATGCTTCATTGATTTTAAAGTCAAGTTCTTTAAGGTTTTCAAAATTAATCTTTTCCATTATGCAGCAGACTCCTTCTTTTTCTTACGGTGAATACGACGATCTGTTGCATCACGTCCATGTGAACGTCTCTTAGATGTTCCTTCCTCAAGAGGAATAAGTCCCAGAGTATTAAGTCCCAGATACTTCTCGATATCATCTGGAGTCTTAATAGAGTCATTAAGAATATACATAACGGTTAGTATTCCGCAAATAAGAACAAATCCCAGCATTGCACCTACCATAGAGTTTTTAACCAGACTAGGTTCTGAAGGATGACTAGGTATCTGACCATAATCCATGATATTAGGAGCCTGTGTCTCCATAACAGCAGCCATTTGTTCCGCACTTACATTTGCTATCTCATCTACTATCTTTTTTGCAAGAAATGCATCATGATTACTTACTGTTATCTCAAGGAATCTTGTATTAGCTGGATTATTAACCGATATACAGCCTCTTAATTCTTCAAAGCTCATATCAAGTCCCAGGTTATCAATAACAGTTTCAACAACTGGACGACTCTTAATAACTACTATATAGTCCTGAGTAAGCTGTGTTCCCATCTGTATATCTGCAAGGGATGTTATACTGGTTGACTTCGTGAGTACATACATTATTGATGTTGACTTATATACAGGTTTCATAAAAAGCATGGTGAATCCTGCAGATACACCAAGCCCTAGTACTGTAACCAGTATTATTATCCATATTTTTGACCAAAAAAGCTTGATCAGTTCTATAAGATCTATCTCTATAACATTTTTATTATTGACGTTACGGTTGTTCATTATTACTCCTAGACATTTAGTCTATATATTTTCCATCTATAATATGCTCAGCTGCTTCATTAAGCATCCATGCCGCATCAGCTTTGCAATGTTTTTCTACCCACTTAGAATACTCCTGCACATATGGTGCTCGGGAATCAGTATTATGTGCATCTGTCCCAAAGAAGGTTATGCAGCCTTTCTTTACAAGCTTTCTGCACCACCTCTTATTCTCATTGAGGAAGCCTCCCTCAACACTGGAGATATTCATCTGCAGAAGTGCTCCTCTACCGAGTATCTCATCAACTCTATCAAGATGATCTTCAAACGCCTGATATCTCTCAACATGAGCTATGATCGGCCAGAACCGAGCCTGTGTTAATTCATCAACACTGTGCATTATCTCTGAAAAAGGGGTTCGAATATTGTATTCCAGCAGAACATACTTTGTTCCATTCATTGTATGAATCTCACCATCACGGAGTTTCTGTACTATACCTTCTTCGTATAGTACCTCGTTTCCAAGATATAACTCGAGATCTGGGTACTTTCCCGATTCATATATAGTCTGCTTTAACTCATCAAACTTCTGATCCAGTTCAACATAGGTGTAAGTATTATGCCCTAAGATATAGTGAGGAGTAAGAATAATACGTCTTGTTCCCTCCGAATAAGCTATATCTATCATCTCAAGTGATGTCTCTATATTGCGAGAGCCATCGTCTACCCCTGGAAGTATGTGGCAATGAATGTCAAAGAGTTCCAATCTTATCCCTTCCCCTGGCTTCTTTTACACTATCAGTGCTTGTCACGACGCATATTGATGTATAATCCCGTAAGGGACATACCTATCACGCCACCAAAGAAACCGATTATAATAAAAATCTGTATAATCCAATCTATATAGTCATTGATAAAGCTATATAGATAATCAGGTTCTATAAAAACTTTCACACTGCTATGAATCACATATATAAGAGCTGCGAGTATAACAGTGATTCCAGCACCTATCAGCTCTGCTATAGCTATAGAGTGCACTCCTCTATCTCTTCTTAAATCCATGAAGATATTCAAAAAGACTGATATTAGTATCGCAACTCCTGATAGTATTCCTGAAACAAGAAGACTAAACTTCATATCATTCTGAAGACCTCTGATATATGGAGCTATACTGCAGTTCTTTGTAATATCACCGGCCTGCATATTTATCAGTGCCTTCTTCTCTTCTACAAGGAAATCCTCATATCCAAGAATCTCCGCACCAGTCGTAGCTGCTTCAGATAAGTAAGTCGTATACGCATATCTAAAGTAACCGCTGCTCTGAATATTATGAATGATCTTATCGTTATTATATAAACTGATTCCTACAGCAAGTACTGCAAATACTATAACCACCGCAATCGCTGTAGTTCCTTTAAGAATACGTCTGCAAGCTTTCCTTATTCGTCTTCTGGTTTTATGTCCCTCTCGCGGTCTCTTACTTCCACCAGACTTTAGTCTTATACACTTCTTAGCAATAAGGATAACTGCAATAAGTGCATTAATTGCTACTAACACCGAACTAAGAATAATAAGAATGTTTGGAACACTCTTCGGAATTATAGACTTATCCGCTTCAAGAGTAATCTCTCCATCACCAGTTGATATCACTATCTTATCATCTGTCATGATGATACTGGCGTCTGTTTCAGTTGCCTTAGGCTTCTTGGAATACTGTCGTCTGGTCTCTTCTTCAGACTCAACATCCTGAAACATTTCCTCGACTTCTTTATCGCTCAGTTCCTTAGCTGCATCGTTTGCTTTATTAGATTTTTCTCCAGAACCATCTGCCAAATCCAGAGACTCATCAGGAGTCCAATCATCTAAATTAATCGGTTCATCAGAAGCAGCTGAATCATCAACATCCGAATTACCATCGTTTGATTTTTCTGTAGTGTCTGTCGAGCCCGTCGAAGATGTATCTTCTTCTGAAGATTTTACCTCATAGACGTATCCAGAAGCAGCACCTGACTGCACATTCGAATAAATATAGCTTATGGCTTTATCAGCCTGAGCAGCTGTTAGATCCACATCATCAGATGCAAGATAACTATATAGCTGACTGATATAACTTGAGTACGCTTTGTAGGTCTTGCCATTGTAGGTAAAAGTACCACTTGCCGCCGCTATAACGCGCGCTTCGTCACCATTGATATCACCAGCCCAGGTTTCAAGACTCGCTACGCTGGATGATATCAACAATGTGAAGAACAATATGCATATGTACTTGATTACTTTGTTCATATAAAAGTTAAAGCTGCCGAGTGTACACCACTCGGCAGCTTATATCTTTCTCTTAGTTTCCCAAGTAATGATTTACTATGTATTCACCTATATATAAGTGATTACTTCTCAACCTTAGCTGCTGTAGCTACACCACTCTTTGTAAGAGACTGTACCCAAGCCTGACCTGTAAGATCACCATCAAGAACAATCTTTGTACCATCGATAGTAGCATCATAAGATGTTCCGTTAGCCTTGAATGTTACCTTTGTACCATTTGCACTAAAGTCTGAGAATGTTACACCACCACACTGTACTGATCCAGCATATGAACCCTTACCGCTTGTGTTAATAGCCTTTACAAGATCTGTAAGCTTAGAATCGAATGAAACAGTTACCTTCTCTGTAGTAGTTCCATTAACAACATCAGCAATAGTCTTGTCAGAACCAACGATAACGATCTTACCGTTGTCATTCTTTACAGTGTAAGTCTTGCCATTATATGTAACGTCCTTAGTAGTTCCATTTGAAGTGTATGATGCAAGAAGACTTTCAAGATCAGCACCCTTGCCGCTTGGAGCAAATGTAAATGTAGCTGAAGCATCTACATTAGGTGTGAACTCTGTGTTGTAGCTCTTCTCTGTCTCTTCTGGCTGTTTTTCTGGTTCCTCAGGAACTGGAGTATCCTGCTTCTCTACAAGATATCCTCTATCATCAAATGTATACTCAACACCATCAATCTTAACTGTTGTACTCTTCTCATAGTATCCTGATGAATCCATGTAATACCAACCGATACTATCCTTGTACCACTGAGCCTGTGGCTCATATGACCAATACTGATTAGCACTGATCCAGTATCCATCTACCCATTCACTCTGAGCATACTTTCCATAATCCCATACATAGTACCATCCGCCGTTTGTCCAGCACCAGCCCTTGCACTCTGCATAACCAGCTGCATTGAACCAATACTTTGTTCCATCAATCCACTGAGCTGTGTTTGCAGGATACCAACCTGATGTATCCTGATAATACCAAGCCTTAGAATCCTTCTTCCAAGAAGCTGTATTCTTATATGTCCAATATCCATCTGAGCCAAGCCAGCATCCATCTACCCATTCACTGTAAGCATAAGTACCATCAGCATTCTTATACCACCAGCCACCGTCGCCGTTAACCCACTCACCACCAGCAGCCTTAGCTGATGAAGGAACAAGTACGCTACCAACAACAAGTGCAGTTGCAACTATACCACCTAAAAGTTTTTTCATAATCAGTGTTCCCCTTCTCATATATATTTTCCATAAATATGGAATCAACGATTCGGCTCTTATATTACCACTTTTTATTGTAAAAATCAACAAAAACAGCGTTCGTAAACTAGCCATTATGTATAAAAGCGCTAAAACACTAGCTTTATGAACTTACCATTCTATTGACAAATCTGTCAACTCAATTTTCGTACGCCTAAACACATAAAAAACAGCCTCTAGAATACTCTTCCAGAGGCTGTCTAGCACACATATATTTATATTATTTATGACATACTAACTTGCCATCTTCTACATCGATAACCACGGTATCTCCCATAGCCAAAGTGTTGCTAAGTATTGCTCTTGCTACCAGTGTTTCAACATTCTTCTGAAGGAATCTCTTCAGCGGTCTGGCACCGTATACTGGATCATATCCGCAATCTATAACGTAATCGCGTGCCTCTGGTGTAAGCTCAATCTTAATCTCCTTTTCAGCCACACGCTGATTAAGATCAGCCAGAAGAAGTTCGATGATACCAGAGATATTATCCTTTGTAAGTGGCTTGAACATGATTATCTCATCAAGTCTGTTCAGGAACTCCGGTCTAAAGTGAAGGCGGAGCATATCATTTACCTGTTTCTCTGCCTCTTCCTTAATACTTCCGTCATCAGCAATTCCGTCAAGAAGGAACTCTGAACCGATATTAGAAGTCATGATGAGGATTGTATTCTTGAAGTCTACAAGGTTACCCTTAGAATCTGTAATACGTCCATCATCAAGAATCTGAAGCATTATATTGAAGACATCTGGATGAGCCTTCTCAACCTCGTCAAAAAGAACTACTGAATATGGATTTCTACGAACTGCATCTGTCAGCTGGCCGCCCTCATCGTAACCAACATATCCTGGAGGCGCTCCAATAAGTCGTGACACACTGTGTTTCTCCATATATTCACTCATATCAATACGAATGATATTGTTCTCGTTATCGAAAAGTGCCTCTGCAAGTGTCTTTGCAAGTTCTGTCTTACCTACACCTGTAGGTCCAAGGAACAGGAAGGAACCAATAGGTTTAGTTGGATCCTTTATACCAGCCTTCGATCTGATGATTGCTTCACTTACCAGTGATACTGCAGTGTCCTGTCCAACCACTCTCTTATGAAGCTCATCTGCAAGGTGAAGAGTCTTATTACGCTCAGACTCAGAAAGCTTGGATACTGGAATTCCAGTCCACTTGGATATTATCTTCGCTATCTCTTCGTCAGTTACATTTTCATGTAATAGCTGTCTTTCTTTTACTGCCGCACTGTTCTCAAGTGTTTCCAGTTCCTTCTCCAGCTCTGGAATCTTTCCATACTGAAGCTCTGCAGCCTTGTCATAGTTACCTTTTCTTTGAGCAATCTCAAGGTCATCCTTAGCATTTTCAATCTCTTCTCTAAGAGTTCTTACTCGTTCAACCTCCGCTTTCTCATTTTCCCAGGTAGCCTTCATTGAGTTTGCTTTATCCTTAAGCTCTGCAAGCTCAGTCTCAATACTTGCAAGTCTTTCTTGAGACAGATGATCATCTTCATTCTTAAGAGCTGTCACTTCAATCTCCAACTGCATGATCTTACGATTGATCTCATCAACTTCAGCAGGCATTGAGTTAAGTTCTGTCTTGATCATGGCACAGGCTTCATCCACAAGGTCGATGGCCTTATCTGGAAGGAAACGATCAGTGATATATCTGTTAGATAGAGTTGCCGCTGCAACCAGTGCTCCATCACTTATCTTTACGCCGTGGAATACTTCATAACGATTCTTAATACCACGAAGTATGGATATAGTATCTTCAACAGTAGGCTCATTAACCTGAACTGGCTGGAATCTTCTCTCCAGAGCCTTATCCTTCTCAATATACTTTCTATATTCATCAACAGTTGTGGCACCAATACAATGCAGCTCACCACGTGCAAGCATTGGCTTCAGCATATTTCCAGCATCCAGACTTCCATCAGTTTTTCCAGCGCCAACTATTGTATGAAGCTCATCTATAAAGAGGATGATCTGACCATCAGACTTCTTTACTTCATCAAGCACTGATTTAAGTCTTTCCTCAAATTCACCGCGGTACTTTGCACCAGCGATAAGGGAACCCATATCCAGAGCAAAGATCTCTTTATCTCTTAGAGAGTCAGGAACATCGCCCTTTACTATTCTCTGCGCAAGTCCCTCAATAGCTGCAGTCTTACCAACACCAGGATCACCTATAAGCACAGGATTATTCTTAGTCTTACGAGATAGGATTCGTACTATATTTCTTATCTCAGCATCTCGTCCGATTACTGGATCCAGCTTTTGTTCTCTAGCTCTTTGAACCAGATTGTATCCAAACTTTTCAAGAGCATCATAGGTATCCTCAGGATTATCAGACTCAACCTTCTTATCTCCTCTTATTTCAGCTAAGGTCTTTAAAAAGTTCGCTTTCTTAATATTGAACTTACTGAAAAGATCCTTCACTTCCTTTGATGCCTTATCAAGAAGTCCAATAAAAAGATGTTCAACTGAGATATAGTCGTCCCCCATCTTCTTTGCTTCTGTTTCCGCTGTAAGTATGATTCGGCTCATTTCCTGACCCATATAGATATCTTCTGAAGAACCACTTACATGAGGCTTTGCCTTGATGAGTGAATATGTTTCATCAACAAAAGCTGACGTTGCTATTCCCATCTTATCAAGCAGCTTCTTTATCAGGCTGTCATCAATGGTGAGCAATGCATATAAAAGATGCTCTGATGTAACTTCCTGATTGTTCATTTCCATAGCTAGTCTCTGAGACTCTTCTACAGCCTCGATCGACTTTCTTGTTAATTTATCCGCGTTCATAATCTCACTCCCTTCACTTCAAATCTTGTCTTGTTAGCACTCTCGTGTGGTGAGTGCTAATCTCATCTAAATATGTTATACCACTATGTATCACCACTGTCAATATCTTAATCAAATCTGTTTTTCATTTTCTTATAACGAAATAAAAACACCCACCGAGAAAATCTCAGTGGGTGTAAATAGAGCAACTAGCTCCATATTTCTTATTACATAAGCTTTGTTCCGCAGTTAGGACAGAACTTAGCTCCACCTGTTGGAGTACCACACTCTGTACAGAACTTTGGACCTGCTCCTGCAGCTGCCTCTCCGCCTGCTGGTGCACCCTGTGGTGCCATTCCCTGAGGAGCTCCCTGCTGTGGATAACCCTGTGGAGGTGCCTGCTGGTAACCCTGCTGTGGCATTCCCTGCTGCATCTGTGGCTGTCCATAACCCTGCTGCATTGGCTGACCGTAGCCCTGCTGCATTGGCTGACCATAGCCCTGCTGCATCTGTGGCTGACCCATGCCCATGTTCATGCCATTCATCATCTGACCTGCGATAGATGCGCCCATCATCATTTCAGCCATGCTGCCCATAGTTGAACTGCCGCCCTGCATCTTTCCATCTGCCATAGCGTCAACCATAGTCATCTGAGTATATTTACCTACATCACCAACCATAGACTGTGCTGCAGCCTGAGTGATCTTCTTCTGAATCTCTTCTGGATAGTTGAAGTTATTGATACTGAAGCCTGTTACAGAGATACCGTCCTTGCTGATCTCCATATCAAGGTCTTCCTGAATACCCTTTGAAATATCGAAGGAGCTTGCCTGAAGGTTGAACATATCCTTACCTTCCTTAGCAATCCACTTCATAAGTAACTGATCAAGAACTGTGATAATACGTCCCTTAACATCCTCGATTGAGTAAGACTGCTTGATACCAGCAACCTTATCAATAAGTGTCATGTAATCAGAAACCTTAACGTTAGCTGTTCCGTTAGCTCTTACAGGCATACCACCTGGAAGGCCAGGAGCCTGAAGCATGATAGGACCCTTTGTACCCCATTTGATCATGAATTCTTTTGTATTGATGAAGAGTACTTCTGCTCTCATTCCTGAGTTAAATCCAAACTTGAATCCCTTAAGAGTTGAAAGGAAAGGAATAATCTGTGACTCAATATCATAATCACCTTCATCTTGGAATACACCTTCAACCTTGCCCTGGTTAAGGAAGATAGCATCCTGACCTGGACGGATGATAAGACGTGAGCCTTTCTTAATTTCTCTGTTAGTCCACTTCCAGAAGATGAGATTGTCGTCAAACTCTTCCCATTCCACTACATTAGCAAATTGATTTTGTAAAATACCCATACATACCTCCGTTTATGTTTTAAATTTATGTATCTATATCATTGGTGCAACAGGGGACAGGTCCCATTCGCACCTTTGGTGCAATGGGGTCTGTCCCCGATGCACCAATTAAAATCCAGGACCTGGACCGAAGAGCTGTTCGGTGTCGCCTTCAGGATTAGGAAAGCTTGGTTCTGGATCTATGTTTTGAAAATCTGCAGGAGCTGAAGTTGAATCAGCCACATCGGTGTTGTCTGGAATGTCGTCATACTTAGCTGTGAGACTTTCAAGTTCTCTATCTGCTTCAGCATTAGGCCCAGCCTCAAGCTCTGCCATAGCATTTGCTCTATCTAAAGCATAATTTGCTTTCTCAGCCATCTGGTCGAACATTTCGTCTGGATTTGCAGCTCCAGCCTTCTTAGCCATCTTATTCCACTGTTCCTGCTGCGAGGCTGCATTTAGTGTTCCTTTTATCTCTGCAAGTCTTGCCTCAAGAGTAGCGATGTCGCCGCCAAGCTTTTCATTCATAGCTGAAAGCTTGTTCATATCGTCCTTCGCCTGAGCCAGCTTCTGCTGAAGAACTAAACCTTCTTCCTTAGCTTTCTCAATCTTTCTCTCGAACTGGCGGGCATCAGATGTACTCTTTGCCTGCTTTGCTCTCTCCAGATATCTTTCAAGCTTTGCGATCTCATCTTCGTTTTCATCTACTGCACGCTGAGCACGGTCGTACTGCATCTTATATGCATCTGTCTCAGCTTTTACCTGACCAAGATCACGTCTTAACTGTCCAAGATATTTCTCAACAGTCTGCTCAGGGTGTTTATCTTCCCTATTGAATATGGCATGAATGTTGGATGCCATAATATCTTTAAATCTACCTATTATCCCCATACAATTACCCTTTCTTTGACCAGAGATAGCAGTACGCCTGCGTTCTGGCCGCGAATCTTTCCGTTTTCAGAAGCTCGCGCACTTCGCTCTTAGTATACCACGCAGCCTCTATCTCTTCAAATGAAGAATCACTTCTTTGTATCTCGCCGTCACATTTTCCTACAACACAGACATTCATCTCATTTGAAAATCCAACAGCACTGTAACTAAGTCCGATTATGTCATCTATAGATATAAGACTGAGGCCAGTTTCTTCTCTAAGTTCTCTGGCTGCAGCAGTCTCTGCATCTTCGCCTGGATCAATAAGTCCTGCAGGGAAATTAATAACCCACATTCCAGCTGCCATACGAAACTCTTTATTGAGAAGAATTCTTTCTCCATCTGGACTTGTCATAATGAGAACAACTGCATCTGGCTTATCACCGTGGAGCTGTTCAAATGTTTCTATATTATTCTTTCGACTGATGATCTCGTAATTCTTATCCTGACCATCTTCTGTTTTATACTGGACGTCGTAACGGGTGATAAATCGCCCCTCTTCGCCCTTCTTAATTCCTACGTATTTCATATATTTCTGTAAGTATCTGACATTTAAATGTCATATTATAGTAATACATTTACTGAGTTGCGATACTCCTTTGGAGTAACCTTCTTTACCTTCTTAAACACGCTGATAAAATAGCTATGTGATGAGAAGGAAAGGTCTGTGGCAATCTCAATACTTGATTTATCTGTATAACTGAGGAGCCAGCAAGCTTCCTCGATCTTCTCGTTTCGAATATACTCGCTGACGGTACATTTCATTTCTTTCTTAAAGAGTTTTGAGAGATAGGTCTCATTAAGAGCTACAACATCAGCCAGCTCAGATACAGTAATGTTATCATGTATATGAGCACGAATGTAGTTTACACATTCCTTGATCTGCTTTGAAGTAGCATTCTGAGTTGCGTTTTCACGCATATAGATAGTGTACTCTTCAACCATCTCATATTGAAGATTGAGTACTGCATCAACGGTGGAGCAGGAATCACACTTCTTTATATAAGCATCGCTCATCTTATACGCGAAATCTTCTGGCATTCCACGTCTGATACAAATTCTTGTAAGAACGGCTGTCATAGCCACCATATGATATATTGCATTTCGCAGTGGGTTGTCAGAAAGAACACCTCGCTCAACCGCATTTGGCTTCGCATCCATTGCAAGATGGTACTTTACTTTTTCAAGCTTGCCATCTGCAATAAGATCGTATAATGACATTTCCTTCGCATAAGAAGGATGTTTTATTTCGCTTTCACGCTCTGAAAATAGAATCTCTGTAACGTCTTTTCTAATATCTGCCATATTCCACCCCGTCATTTTTTTATATTATCAGTATTTTGATACAATTTGCACTTTTTTTGTAGACTTTAAAATTAAAAGTGATATACTTGGCTTATCAAAAACAAATTGCCCCCTGTTTAAGAAGATATATATCTTCTTAAATCATATAAATACTTTTAACCTTCACTAATGGTAAAAGGATGGATTCGCAAGAATCCGTCCTTTTATCTTTTTAAACCCCTGCACTCTTCGATTATACAGTAATTTTCCTAGTATTACAACACCGAACCGTCCCCGTTGGCTGATTTATAGTGTTACAGTAAATGTTATAACCGGCTTCTTGTAGCTAACCGAAATACGTCCTTTAAACATTCGAACCAGGCTTTCTGCCATAGAAAGTCCGATACCATAGCCCTGCTTCTCACTATTATGAGATTTATCTTCTCTGTAGAATCGATCAAAGAACTGTTTATACTCTACTCCTTCACCGGCTGCGTAGTCATTTGATACTGTGAATACAGCAGATTTCCCCTTCTTTGTAAGTCTGGCATAAACGGTCCCTCCATCATCACAATACTTTACAGCATTATCCATCAGAATATTCACCAGCTCACGAAGACCTTTCTGATCGGCCATTACATGAATACCATCTTCAATCTCTGTCTTAAGTGTTATCTCCTGAGTTTCAGCAATAGATTTAAATGAGGTCATAACACTGCTTGCTTCTGCAGACATATCTACATCAGTAAGCACTATATCCTGCCTCTCTTCAAGACGCGACAGAACGACAAGCTGAGATATAAGTTCAGACATTCTGCTAACCTGCTTAACAGTACTTTCCGTCCACTCAGACTTTCCATCCATCATCTCTATAACCTCTGTATTAGCTGAGATAACTGCCAGAGGTGTTTTAAGTTCATGACTGGCATTAGTGATAAACTGTCTCTGAGCCTCAGAGTTCTTCACATAAGGCTGAACAACCTTACGCGCAAAGACGGACACCATCAGCATTACTATGAGTGTACCGAGTGTACCAACATAGATTGAAAATCTTTTCAGATAATTGATAGTTGATATATTTCTGGTGCAATCCATTATCGTAAGCTTTACCAGACTACCAACATTTGACTTTTTAAATGCATAGCTCAAGCTGTCGTAAGTGAATATTCCTCTCGGATCATCTTTACTGGTAGCATACTTAATAAAGTCATCCAGTTCAGAACCTTCAATAGCTGCGATATGCTCTATATCGAAGTCGATAACATTTCCCTCTTTATCTACCATAACCGTAATGTAGCGTGTATCATACTGAGTCTCGGGAGTGATGCTAGTTTTTTTCATCTTCTCGATCTCTTCAGTTTCAAGAACCGCATCACTATTCTTCGAGATAAAATCAAGTCTGGTATATATGTCGGAGACAATATTCTGATACGTTATAAGATTAACGGAGCCAAGCACGAGAAAAAGCACTACCATAGTCGATAGTGTAGCAATGCCTATGAACTTGAGTCTCAATTTTCTATACATGATCACTTCATTGGTTCTAAAATGAATGAACCACCCTTTTCTCCATTTATCTCAACATCAGCTACGATAGAACGAAGCTTATTTCTTAGATACGATATATAGATCCAAACCACATCTGGTCCCTCTTCAGCATCTTTCCAAACGTGAGAAAAAATCTCTTCTGTTGTGAAGCTTTTGTTAGGGTTCATCATTAGGAACTCCATAAGGTTCGCTTCCATACCAGCAAGACGTACTGAATTTTCTGAAATAAGTTCCTGTCCTGATATATCCAGAGTTACTGAACCAAAGGAAAGCTTCTTCGGTGTATATTCTCCACTTCTTCTGGTAAGTGATCTAATACGAGCCAGAAGCTCTACCATAACGAAAGGTTTTGTTAGATAATCATCTGCTCCTGCATCAAGTCCTGCAACCTTATCATTCATTTCTGACTTTGCTGTCAGCATCAGAACCGGAGTTGTATCTCCTGATTCTCTCATTATTGTAAGAGCAGTGATTCCATCCATCTTAGGCATCATGATATCAAGGACCATGCAGTCAAAGGCGCCAGACTTTGCTTCTTCAACTGCAGCCTCTCCATCATAAACAGGCGTAACTTTATATCCTTTATGTTCAAGGACTGCCACTAATGCTCGGGACAAATCCTTCTCATCCTCTGCAAGTAATATATTCATATTGTTCCTTTCTACAAATCATAAAAACTACGAATTAATTAATTCACGGATTGTCTGCATAGATAGATCACAGGATGCAAGCTCATCCGCTACTCGCTTTAACTCTCCTACAAGAAGCTCCTGATTTGGAATATCCTTCTTATACTTCATACGATGTTCCAGAGCTGCCCATGTGTCCATTGCAATAGTTCTTATCTGAAGTTCCACGTAGTATGTACCAGGCGTATTACCAAGAACATCACTTTCTTCTGTATGTACAGCGAGGATTATATGATAACTTCTATAACCATTAGGCTTTGCATGTCGAATATAGTCCTTTTCTTCTATGATCTCACAATCTGTAAAAGTACGGATATACTCAACTATATTGAACACATCATCCACAAAAGAACATACAACTCTGATTCCTATTGCATCTGTCATTGTAACGAGTGCTGTTTCTGCAGTCTCCGGAAGACCCTTGCGAACGCATTTTTCTCGCATGCTTTCATCAGTCTTGATACGCGCAAGCAGATGCTCATAAGCATTTTCCCCAGTCTCAGACTGAACCTTTTCCTGATAGGCAAGTAACCTGCCTTCAATATCCTCCATAACCTTCTGAAGGATAGCCTCATATTCTCCATATATACTCATAAACAAACTCCAAAAAATCAAATAAACACTGCTTGGTATATGCTTAAAATATACCACATTTTCGGGGAAGATTATACCTAAACTATGCATCAAAAATAACATATTTTTCTTAAAATAATATTAAAAAAATCTCCCATAAAAATAAAAAAATCTCCCATAAAAATAAAAAAATCTCCAGCATTAAAAATGCTGAAGATTTTTATTATAGGTTTATATTTTAAATCATTCCTTATCAGGATCCATCTCTGGCATCATATCCTTATAAATCTTCTTTAAGGTGTTATTAAACATCTCAAATTCTTCTTTAGAAAGATCTTTCTTAAGACGTTCCTCAACGATATCCAGATATTTTTCATTGATATTATAGTATCTATAGAACTTATCAGTTACATCCAGATAAAACTCACGCTTATCCATGTCAGACTGAACCTTCTCGACATAACCCTTCTTTATAAGGGAGTTTACCTTATAAGTAGCATTTGGAGAAGATATACCAATAAAGTTGGCAAACTCCTGAATCGTAGGTTTACCAAGACTATGAATTATCTCAACGCAATAAACTTCCGTTGTTGTAAGAGAAAGCTCACGGGAATTGATCCTGCGAAATACATCTCTATAATAATGTATTCTGAATTTTGAATATACTGCAGAAAGCGGATTACGTTCCAATCTTTCAGCAGACGAAAGTCCAACTCTCTCCTCAGAATTTGTATTCATAAATATTACCACCTAACTACAACAATCTATTTCTGTGCATCTCCTATAGCGAAGGAAATCTCAGCCTGACAAGCAACCTTGCCATCAACTTTAGCAACTCCCTTACCAAAACCAAGAGGACCTCTTCTCTCTGTTATCTCACAGCGAAGCTCCAATACGTCACCTGGCTTAACCTGCTTACGAAAACGAGCATTCTTAATACCACCGAAAAATGCAATCTTACCCTTGAATTCTTCCGAAGAAAGAATAGCTACAGCACCACACTGAGCCAGCGCCTCAACGATAAGTACTCCTGGCATTACATGTTCTTCAGGAAAATGTCCCTGGAAGAATGACTCATTTACCGAAACACACTTGATACCTTCAGCCCATACCCCAGGTTCAAAATCTGTAATCTTATCTACAAGCTGCATAGGATATCTGTGTGGGATTATCTCTCTGATCTGATTTGAATTAAGCTCCATGTTAATACCTCATTTAGAATATCTACATTATGTAAACCATTTGTTTTATCAATTAATCGTTGTACTTAGCAAAAAGTACTGCTGCATTGTGTCCACCGAATCCAAGTGAATTAGAAAGTGCATACTTTATGTCAACTTCTCTTCCCTCGTTAGGTACGATATCAAGATCACACTCTGGATCTGGTGTCTTATAGTTAATTGTTGCTGGAACAAATCCATCCTTAAGAGCCATAGTTGTAAAGATTGCTTCGATTGCAGCTGCAGCTCCCATAAGATGTCCTGTCATAGACTTTGTTGAGCTGACCATAAGCTTGTAAGCATAGTCACCAAATACTGTCTTGATAGCCTTTGTCTCACCAGCATCATTAAGGTGAGTTGAAGTACCATGAGCGTTAATGTAATCAACCTGCTCCTTCTCAATACCTGCATCTTTGATTGCCATTTCCATACAACCTGCAGCACCTGCTCCTGTTGGATCTGGTGCAGTAATATGATAAGCATCGCAGCTGGCACCATAACCTACAACCTCGCCATAGATCTTAGCTCCTCTTGCCTTAGCATGCTCAAGCTCTTCTAGAATAAGGATACCAGAACCCTCACCCATTACGAATCCGCCTCTTTCAGCGTCAAATGGAATAGAAGCACGGTTAGGATCTGTAGAAGTACTGAGGGCCTGCATAACAGTGAATCCACCAACTCCCATCTGGCAGATACAACCTTCAGCACCACCTGTGATCATTACATCCTGATATCCATCACGAATCTTATGGAAAGACTCACCGATAGCATTGTTACCACTGGCACAAGCAGTTACGATACATTCGCAGACACCCTTAAAACCTGTGTCGATAGCGATCTCACCAGCACACATATTTGAAATAGACATAGGAATATAGAATGGTGATATTCTCTCATATCCCTTTGTATAACCTCTGATAGTCTGATCAGAGATTGTGATAAGTCCACCGATTCCTGAACTAACAATAGTTCCACATCTGAAAGGATCTTCCTTCTCGATATCGATTCCACTGTCCTTGATTGCTTCTCTTGCAGCGATCATACCGAACTGTGTGTAACGATCCATCTTACGAGCTTCCTTCTTATCAAGGAAGTTTGCAGGATCATAGTCCTTAACCTCACCAGATACCTTTACCTTAAAATCTGTAGTATCAATCTGCTTTGTGAAGTCAATTCCACAAACACCTTTCTTTACATTCTCCCAAGCTTCCTCGAGATTATGTCCAACGGGGTTAATAGTTCCAATTCCAGTTATAACAACACGTCTCATATAATTTTTTCTCCTTTAAACCACCTACTGTTTAGGTGGAAATTCTTTTAAATTATCAGTAAAAGGATATGTATCATCCTTTTTGTCATGGTAACTATACTCATTATATGGATACTGAGGATTCTTTGTCTGTCCTGCCGGTTCAAGTCCTACAAACTGTTCATAAGGTACGCCGCGCTGTTCAGCCAGCATATACAACTTGTTTCTATTCTTAGCACCGAGCACATAAATAAGAAGTATCAGTGACCAGCCTGCAGTATATAAAATGCAAGGTATTATCCCAACAAACTTTGTCAGAATAAAACTAAGCAGAAGACTTATTCCTATAGCAATAAGATAAATACACTTAGTAAACTTATACTCATCTTCTGTTACTATATATTTTTTTCTTAGTCCCACAAATCTAAGGACCAGTGTTGGAATAAGAGACATAACCGCAATAACAAGCATTATCACTACTTCCATGAAAATGTAGAAAAACGCCAGTAGCCCGTTAGCACCAGTTCCCAAAAGTCTCATCACTGGTGTAAAGTCAGACCCATCCACATAAACATCATCAATTTCATCTACATCTACCGTACTCTCTGAGATATGCTTTGAAAAAGAATCACGTCCCTCCATTTCATAGGAGTAACCAGCCCCCAGATAGATACACCATATCATCAGGGCCATAAAAACACAGAGTCTTATCTTAGCGTCCTTGTTTAAATGCCTAATCCTATCTATCATGTAATCACCCCCTGACCTTCTAGTTAAACGCAAATCTTGGTCTTTAGCACGACATACCGCCTGAGCACTCTATAACCTGTCCGGTTACGTATTCAGCTTCGTCGGAAGCAAGGAATGCAACAACCTTTGCTACATCTTCTGGCTGACCAGGTCTGCCAAGTGCTATGTTCTTAACCATCTCAGCCTTAAGCTCATCAGGAAGAACCTTTGTCATATCTGTCTCAATAAATCCAGGAGCAACAGCATTTACTGTGATACCACGACTTCCAAGCTCCTTAGCAAGAGACTTTGTCATACCGATAACTCCAGCCTTACTAGCTGAGTAGTTAACCTGTCCAGCATTTCCATATATACCAACAACACTGCTGATGTTAACTATACGTCCATAACGAGACTTCATCATTGGACGAGTAGCAGCCTTCATCATATTGTATGTACCTTTAAGGTTAGTTGCGATAACAAGATCAAACTCTTCTTCCTTCATTCTCATGATGAGATTATCTCTTGTAACACCTGCGTTATTTACCAGAATATCAACCTTCCCGAACTCATCAGTTGCCTGCTTGAAAAGATTCTCGCAATCTTCAGGAACAGTAACATTTGCTGCAAAAGCTGCTGCCTTTACTCCCTGCTCCTCAATAAGCTTTACTGTCTCTTCAGCTGCTTCGTTAATAGCTATATCGCAGATAACTACATTTGCTCCCTCTGAAGCAAGCTTGATACTGATTGCACGTCCAATACCACGAGCACCACCAGTTACTATCGCTGTTTTGCCTTCTAATCTCTTGCTCATTTTTATTTCCTCCGCGTTATGTTAACCAATAACCTCTAGTAATTTCTCAATATCTTCTACTGTCTCTACACCATATACAGGAATATCAGGAGTTGTTTTCTGAACAAACTTGGAAAGTGTCTTACCAGGTCCGATCTCAACAAAAGCCTCAACGCCCATATCCACCATAGCCTTTATTGAATCATCAAAATATACTGACTTCTGAACCTGCTGCTCAAGAAGTGCTGGTATAGTCTCGTCATCCTTTTTCTCACGACCAATACAGTTGAAGATTACAGGAAGCTTCATATCGCCAAAGTTTTCACTCTTAAACCTCTCTGCAAGAGCATCTCCTGCCGGCTTCATAAGTGAAGTATGGAATGGTCCGCTTACCTTAACAGGAAGACATCTCTTTGCCCCCATTTCCTTAAATACTTCAGCTGCCATATCTACAGCCTCAGAATCTCCTGATACTGTAATCTGTCCTGGGCAGTTAAAGTTTGCTGGCTCAGCAATAATCGACTTACCCTCTGCCTCTATCTGTGCGCGTACCTTATCGCATCCTGCGAAAATGGTATCCTTATCCAGACCAAGTACTGCGATCATCTTGCAGTCCCTTCCAGAAACTGCAGTCTGCATTGCATTTCCTCTGAACTGTACAAGAGGAATAACCTGATCTTCTGTAAATACGCCTGACGCATAAAGTGCTGAATATTCACCAAGGGAAAGGCCTGCAGCACATACTGGCTCTACGCCAAGATTCTTCAGTACCTTTGTCATTCCAACTGCAAATGCAACCATACATGGCTGTGTATATTTTGTCTCATTTAATGTCTCAGCTGGTCCTTCAAAACATACCTGCTTCAGGTCGAAGTCCACGCCCTTAACATTATCAAAAGTTTCTTTAAACTCTGGATACTTCTCATAAAGGTCAAGACCCATGCCTACCTTCTGAGAACCCTGTCCAGCATATAAAAATCCAAGCTTCATTATTTTTCCTCGCTGTTATTTGTTAAGGATCTTCATTCCTTCGTTGTAGATATCTGAAAGAATATCTGCAACTGGACGAACCTCCTTAAGCTGTCCGCAAACCTGTCCAGCCATAACTGAACCTGTCTTCATATCACCATCTGTTACAGCACGACGAAGTCCACCAAGAGTGATCTGCTCAAGTTCCTCACGGGATGCAGCCTCTGACTCCAGCTTCAGATACTCACGAGCCATCTGATTCTTTATGATACGAACAGGAGCGTTAAGTGAACGACCTGTTACTGTTGTGCTGTTATCTTTCGCCTTAATAAGCTCCTGCTTATAGTTGCCATGTACTGGACACTCCTCACTAACAAGGAGGCATGTTCCGATCTGAACACCTGCAGCACCAAGACACATAGCAGCAGCAAACTGTCTTCCATCTGCGATACCACCAGCTGCAATAACTGGGATATCAACTGCGTCAACTATCTGTGGAACAAGAGCCATAGTTGTCATATCACCTACATGACCGCCGCTCTCACCACCTTCAGCGATGACAGCATCAGCTCCCTGCTTCTCAACTCGACGAGCAAGAGCGCTGCTTGCGATAACTGGGATAACTATTGCCCCATTTTCTTTCCACTTTTCCATATATTTTCCAGGTGTACCTGCACCTGTTGTGATAATCTTAATGTTCTCCTTTACAAGAAGATCAGCGATATTATCTACATCAGGATTAAGCAGCATCAGATTAACACCAAATGGCTTATCTGTTGCCTTACGAGCATCATAGATTTCCTGCTCGATTCTAGCTGCATCATATCCGCCTGAACCAATAAGACCAAGGCCGCCTGCGTTAGAAACTGCTGCTGCAAACTTGCCAAGTGCAATGTTTGCCATACCTCCCTGTATTATTGGATATTTAGTACCAAGTAATTCATTAATCATGTTATATTCCTCTTATCTGTAAAACGGATTCTACACATTAACCAAGTACATAGGAATCAATGTGACGGAACTTCTCATAACGATCCTTCGCTATATCAGAACCGCTCTTTCCTTTGAATCGACGGAGCTCGCGAACAAGCATCTCATCAATATCGCGGTAAACAACACTTGGATTATGATGTGCACCGCAAAGTGGTTCGTTAATGATTCCTTCAATTACGCCGAAATGCAGAAGATCCTGTGCAGTAAGCTTCATAAGCTTACAAGCCTCATCTGACTTAGAAGAATCCTTCCAAAGTATGGATGCAAATCCCTCTGGTGACAGAACTGAATATACTGCATTTTCCAGCATGTATACTGAGTTTGCTACACCGATAGCAAGAGCACCACCACTGGAGCCCTCACCTGTAACGATTGCGATAACTGGCACCTTAAGTGCACTCATCTCAGCAAGGTTACGTGATATAGCCTGGCTCTGTCCATGAGCCTCAGCATCAAGTCCAGGATAAGCACCTGGAGTATCTATAAATGTTATGATCGGACGCCCAAACTTTTCAGCCTGCTTCATAAGACGAAGTGCCTTACGATATCCTTCAGGCTCAGGCATACCGAAATTGTATTCCATGTTTTCTGTAAGGTCGCGACCCTTACGATGACCAAGTACTGTTACTGGCACACCGTGGAACATACCGATACCACCGTAAATACTCTTATCTTCCTTGTTCAGTACGTCACCACGCTGTACAAAGAAATCATCAAACAGAGCATCGATATAATCATCAACCTTAGGACGCTTAATATGTCTTGCAAGGAAAACCTTATCAGCAGGAGCAAGCTCTGCAGCCTCTGCCGCTGTCTTGTCATACTCTGCATGAAGGTCACTCAGAAGCTCAACCTGATCCATATCGCCATCAAGTGCAGCTATCTGCTCCTCAAGAGCTGTAAGCTTATTATCAATATCTCTTATCTCAGCCATGACTTCCTCCTCTTCTCATGGAGTCTCAGAAGTTGTGCCAGCTGATCACGCATCTCAAGACGAGATACGATGCCATCCACAAATCCATGTTCCTCCAGGTATTCTGCCCTCTGGAAGCCCTTTGGCAGTTTCTGACCAATGGTCTGTTCTATAACTCGAGGACCGGCGAATCCTATAAGAGCGCCTGGCTCAGCTATAGTAATATCAGCGAGAGTAGCAAAACTTGCACTTACACCACCTGTTGTAGGATGAGTCAGTACTGATATATAAAGTCCGCCATTTTCGCTAAATCTTTGAACAGCCGCTGATGTCTTAGCCATCTGCATAAGGGAAAGAATACCCTCCTGCATTCTGGCACCACCGCTGGCAGTAAAGATAATAACTGGAAGCTCCTGTTTTTCAGCAACTTCAAATGTCTTCGTTATCATTTCACCAACAGCAACACCCATGCTGCCCATAAGGAATTCAGGCGCCATAACAGCTACAACCGCCTTATATCCTTCTATCTCACAAATGCCAGAGAGGACGCCCTCATCCAGCCCAGTTTTAGTTTTAAGCCCCGATATCTTCTCTTCGTAATCTGGATAGTCAAGTGGATTGTTAAATGGTATAGAAAACTTTATCTTTCTAAAAGTACCAGGGTCCGCAAGACCAGCCATACGTCTTCTTGCTGATATCTTTGCATGTTTGCCACACTCTGGGCACACATAGAGATTTTTCTTAACCTGTTTCAGAGGAAGGGTTACATTGCAATCGGAGCAGGTAAATACCTGCTCCGACTCTGTATCATCATCTAATTCCTCGTTAACAGACTCGACTAATTCGACATTTCCCTTCTCGATATCAGTCTCTGATCTCTTGGTAGCTGTATCAAGATGTGCCCCCTGACTATGCTTACCAAAAAGTTTCATAATTATGCCTCCGAACGAGTAGTAATTTATTTATGTGCTTCTACGTAATCAACAAGATCCTGAACTGTCTTGATGTTTGGAAGATCCTCATCAGCTATAGCAACACCGATAGCATCCTCGATAGCCATACCAAGCTCTACTGCATCAAGAGAATCAGCACCAAGATCATCTGTAAGAGATGCCTCAAGAGTAATCTTCTCCTCATCTACACTAAGTGTCTCTGCGATAACTGCTTTAATTTCATCAAACATTTCTTTCGTTCTCCTTTTTATTTGATTGATAGTGCCGCACGACTTGCGGTCAATATGGTTAAAATATTTTATTTAAATTTTTTTAACCTTTTTTATTATATCTCTTATGAGAATAATGTCAATACATTTTTAGCCAAAAAAACAAGGCCTGTTGGCCTTGTTATTCTTTCCAGTCTTTTGATTTAATCTCTGATCGGCGGATCTTTCCGCTGGATGTCTTTGGAAGACTATCCACAAAATCAATAAACTTAGGTCGTTTATATGATGCAAGATTCGTCTTAAGGTACTTCATAGTATCCTTCTTAAGCTTATCGGTTTCAGTATAACCCTTTGTAAGAACGATGGAAGCCTTGATTGCCTGACCACGTACCTTGTCAGGAACGCTTGTAACAGCACACTCCAGAACATATGGAAGCTTCATGATCTCATTTTCTATCTCAAAAGGTCCTACTCTGTAACCTGCAGACTTAATGATGTCATCCACTCTACCTACATACCAGAGATATCCATCTGCATCCTTAAATGCTGTATCGCCAGTATGATAGTAACCATCGTGAAGAACCTGAGCTGTCTTCTCCTCGTCCTTATAATAGCCAAGGAAAAGGCCACAAGGTTTCTTATCTTTAATTCTTATACAAACCTCACCGGTTTCGTTAACTCCAACCTCTCGGTCTCCGTCTCTAAGAAGCACCACGTCGTACTGTGGACTTGGCTTCCCCATAGAACCTGGTCTTGGAACGCTTCCCTTCAGGTTAGCAATGGTAAGTGTTGTTTCTGTCTGGCCAAAGCCCTCCATGATCTTAAGACCTGTAGCCTTATAGAACTTCTCATAAACCTCAGGGTTAAGTGCCTCACCAGCAGTTGAAACATTCTTCAGACTTGATAAGTCAAACTTCTTCATATCAACATGCACCAGCATTCTGAACACTGTTGGAGGCGCACAGAAGGAAGTCATGTGATACTTCTCCATCATTGAGAGAATCTCTTTCGCAAAGAATTCATCATAGTCATATGTGAATATAGGAGCCTCTGAAAGCCACTGTCCATAAATCTTGCCCCAGAGTGCTTTTCCCCATCCTGTATCACTTATAGTAAAATGGAGTCCCTCGCTATCAACCTGATGCCAGTACTTTGCTGTCACATAATGACCAAGTGGATACTTGTGGCTGTGAGCAGCCATCTTTGGATATGAAGTGGTTCCCGAAGTAAAAAACATGAGTGCCGTGTCATTTCCACCTGCAGCATCAGCTGGTCTCTTAAGTGTAGCCGAGAAGAATCTGATATCACGGTTATAATTTGCCCAGCCTTCTCTGGTTCCGTTGACGATTATCTTAGTTCTAAGTCCAAGATAGTTCTTTGCAGCCTTTTCAACTTCATCTGCAACCTCACCATCTGCTGTACAGATAACTGCATTTATTCCGCCTGCCTTAAAGCGATATTCAAAATCTTTCTTTGTAAGCAGGAAGGAACATGGAACTGCGATAGCACCAATCTTGTGAAGTGCCACAAGAGTGAACCAGAACTGATAATGTCTCTTCATAATCAGAAGAACTCTGTCGCCCTTTTTTATTCCAAGGTAATGAAGATAATTCGCAGTCTTATTAGAATATGTCATCATATCCTTAAATGTAATCCTGCGCTCCTTGCCTTCTTTAGAAACATGGAGCATAGCTGTCTTATCAGGGCACTCTGCTGCAAGTACGTCCACAACATCGAAACCAAAGTTGAAGTTATCGTCATCGTGGAATTCTATTCCCTGAAGAGCACCTGACTCATCTTCACATACAGATATAAACTTTCCAGCCACCCCAGGTGCTGGAACATAATTTAATTCACTATTTGCCATTTATTATCCTCTTAGTTTTAAATCCTTATGTCTTGTAGAATTATACTTGGCACACGTAGTTTTGAAAACTACGTGTTATATTACTGGGCTCATTATATTATCACTAGAATTATAAATCAAGTAAAATGTCATCATCCAAAAACAAAAATATCGAAGGAGACTTATCTCCTTCGATAACTTAAAGATCGATATCTAGTTCGATAGGACAATGATCTGATCCATATATTTCATTATGAATCTTCGCATCTACAATCCTGCCCTGGATAGAATCTGACACAACAAAGTAGTCAATACGCCATCCTGCATTTCTCTCACGGGAATTAAATCTGTATGACCACCAGGAATATGCATCTGTCAGATCTGGGTACTTATATCTAAATGAATCTAC
Source organism: Lachnospiraceae bacterium AC2031 (assembly GCA_000687975.1). GTDB lineage: Bacteria > Bacillota > Clostridia > Lachnospirales > Lachnospiraceae > Eubacterium_Q. The sequence continues at coordinate 810,648 of JIAB01000001.1, forward strand.
AAAGCCAGCATCAAGAAGCGTGCTGAACTTTTCTCTCTCCTGATCAGTGAAACCAGCGTTCTGGTGATTACCTGCAGGATTCTTAAGGTCAATCTCCTGATGAGCCACATTTAAATCTCCACACATGATAACTGGCTTTTCCTTAGCCTTCTCAGTAAGGAAGTTTCTAAAGTCATCTTCCCACTCCATGCGGTAGTCAAGTCTCTTAAGCTCATTCTGAGAATTAGGAACGTATACGCATACAAAGTAGTAATCATCCATATCCAGAGTAATAAGACGGCCTTCCTGATCATGCTTTTCAATACCCATTCCATAGTAAACCGCTGATGGTTCTTTCTTTGTGAAAACTGCAGTACCTGAATAGCCCTTCTTCACCGCATAGTTCCAATACTGATGATATCCAGGAAGATCCAGAACATGCTGTCCCTCCTGCATCTTACTTTCCTGAATCGCAAAGATATCAGCATCTAAAGCTGCAAAGCTTTCATCGAAGCCCTTCTTAGCACATGCTCTAATTCCGTTAACGTTCCATGATATAAATTTCATATTCTGTCTCCAAAAGTAAACTAGTAATTATCTGTTACGAGGCTTCGGATTAGGCTGCTTAGCTACGCCTACAAGTCCAGCCGCCATCATAAGTATCATTCCAAATGGAACCGATGCAGCCGCAAAGTCTACAAGATAGTAAAGCTTTGTGAGCTTTAATAACTCTCCAAGTCCAAAAAAGACAAGTGGATTGAAAAGAATGCAAAGTCTCGAAACCCTCATCAGTCCATTCCATATAAAATGGATCGACGCCACTGACATTCCGACGATGCTAACTATCAAATATGCAAACAGTGGAATCGCTATATAATAAAACATTCCTTCTGTTGTTGAAATGATATCAGCTCCCATAAGGTTAGTAGCAAAAAGCAACTTATAAACGAGAGCCATCATTATATATCCTGACTGAATAAAAAGATATGCTATACAGTAAGCAACAGCTCCAACTTCGAAGAGACTTCCCATCTGCCTGTTGAGAACTCCTCTCTTTCTCTTCATATATCTGAACAACTTTACGTAGTCCCTAAGTCCCACATAATTTAGAGCTATGCCTATACCTGACAGAATGAGTGATATCTCAAATCTGATAAATGGCATCTTTGGCCAGTTGCTCTGGATGTAACCATTACGTACGTTACCTTCACCATACGCACCGCTGAGCCAGCACGCTGCCATACATATAGCCGCGCCGATCATGCCAATCAGCATATTCCTCATTACTTTATTTTTGTTCTTCATCCCCAGTTTCCTTATTATCATCCTTGGTTTTATGCAGGCCGTAACGCCACCTGATAACCCCAGCGCTAATTATTATAACATAACCTATAATACTTAGTATATCTGGAATTTCATCGAATATCCAGATGCCCCAGATTGCCGCAAAAATAACCTGTGCGTAATCATACACCGATATTTCCTTAGCAGGCGCATGGGAATAGGCCGCAGTAATATTCACCTGGCCACCCATAGCCCCTACTCCAGCCAGCACCATAAAAATCAGTTGCTTTGTAGTCATAGGTTCAAAATTTATAACGAGAAATGGAAGCGTCACCAGACAAGAGAATAAGGAGAAGCACATTACCACTACTGTTCCTCTCTCTCCACCACTAGTCGCCTTCCGTAGAAACGTGTAGGCTGTTCCGGCACCAAAGCCTCCGAAGAGACCAACAAGTGCTGGTATACTTGCAAGACCCATTCCTGGTTTTACAATAAAGACAACACCCACAAATGCCATCACAACCAGAAGGGATTCGACGACATTTGGCTTCTCCTTCAGAATAAATATAGACATGATGATAGCAAAGAAAGGAGACATCTTGTTCAGCATATTTGAGTCAGCAAGTCCAAGTCTGTCGATTGCCCAGAAATTTGCTATAAGTCCTGCCGTTCCAAACATACATCTAAAAAGAACGCTTGGAAAAGTCTTCTTATTGATCTTAAACTTCTCTTCACTTCTGGCGAGAAGAATGAGAGCCAGAAAAAGTGCCACAAAGTTTCTGAAAAATGCTTTCTCCATAGTTGGAAGATCTCCAGCCAGCTTTAGAAAAAGCGTCATCAAAGAAAATGAAAATGCCGCAAGCAAGATATGAAAGATACCCATTGCCATTTTATTCTTAGGCGTCTTATTTGTAGATTCTTTTTTTACTGTCACTTACTAAACACTTCCTTTTTATCAACAGAAAACCGGAGCCTTACTGCCCCGGTTAATCTTTAATAGTATAGTGGAGAGATGAATCTCACTGCATCCTCCAGCTTATAATCATTATTCGTTGTAAAGGTTACTACAACGATGAGTCCTTCTTTCTTAATAGCGAACTGGGTTCTACGTCCTACGTTAGACTGTTCATCTGGCACATCAAGTATCTCATACTTGTCACCAACAAATGTAGCAGTTCTTACTTTAAGACCTTCATACTTTCCAGCTGCCATCTCAAGATACTCTCTGGCTGAATAATCAGGCATATTATACTCAGTTGGATTCACATAGGATACTATGATAGATGAACCTGACTCATTATGATATGCTATGGCAGCATATGTTGTTCCCTCATCATATGGGGATGTATAACCATACCACAGATTGTTTATATAGTCAGTTGTGGAATCAGTTGCAGTAGCCACTTCAGCCGCATCATAGAATTCCCAGCCCTCTGTATCAAGAGTTATCTTAAACTCAGCCAGTGTATTGTAATACACCTTTTCAGTTCTGACTCCCATAAGCGGAGCATCTGTCAGAGTTGCTGTAAGTTCATCCACCTTGCTTGCATCTGAAACTGTGGCATCACTGTAGCTAGCTATAAGAAGTGCATCCGTAAGACTTGCATCCTCATCTTCTTCCTCAGAAGCATCTGCATCAGTCTTAGAACCATTCGAAAAAGAAGGCGATGAATATGCCTCCTCTTCCTTTTTACCACATCCAGATAGCACTGATAAAATAAGTACTGCAACAAGTAGTGCAGATATTTTCTTTTTCATAGTAACTCTTTTCTATCAACTAATCCTAGGGTTTCTAAGATATTAGTCTTCCTTCTTCTTGCCAACCTTCTTAGAACTCTTCTCTTCCTCAGCATCTTCCTTATATGCATCTTCTGGCTTCTCAACCTCAGCGATAGCCTTCTTATGCATAGGGATACGGCAGTTCTTGTTGTTACCGAACTCAACGATAACTGTGTCCTCATCCATACCGATAACTGTTCCGTAGAAACCACTTGTTGTCATGATTGTATCGCCTGGCTTAATAGAGTTCATAAGTGACTCCTGCTCTTTACGCTGCTTCTTTGAAGGCTTTACAAACAGGAAGTAAACGATCAGTACAAGAAATACTACATAACCAACGAGAAATACAACGCTGTTTCCGCCTGCAGCTCCTGTACCTTCTGTTAAAACCATTAGTGTATTCATAATAAATCTCCTCGTATTTTTTTCATCTTGATATAATAACGTACTTGTGAATTTTATGCAAGTGATTCGTTTAATGTAAATCCTTACGTCATTTGATTATTTTACGAATGGGGTAGTTCCCTGTATACCCGCAAGTTTGCGCGCTTTGTAGTCAGACCATGTATGATTTTCTATAGCCTCACGAATTTCTTCCATCATGTTATTGTAGAAGTAAAGGTTATGCATTACACAGAAACGAAGTCCCAGCATCTCATCACGCTTTAGAAGGTGACGGATATAAGCTCTGGTATAACGCTTACATACTGGACAGTCACAGGTTCCATCGATTGGTGTATCGTCCAGCTCATACTGCTGATTCTTCAGGTTCATCTTTCCGTGGTTGGTATAAACCTGTCCATGACGTCCGTTACGAGTTGGATATACGCAGTCGAAGAAATCAACGCCGCGGTCAACCGCCTCTAATATATTTTCCGGAGTGCCAACTCCCATCAGGTATGTTGGTTTCTCCAGAGGGAGATATGGAACCGTCACATCCAGGATGTGATACATCTCCTCATGAGACTCTCCTACAGCAAGACCACCAATTGAGTATCCTGGAAGATCCAGCTCTGAAATACGCTTTGCATTATCAATACGAATGTCGTCGATAACTCCGCCCTGATTAATACCAAAAAGCATCTGCTCCTTATTGATAGTTGAGTCCATAGCATTTAGCTCGTCCATACGAGTCTTGCATCTAAGGAGCCATCGCTCAGTACGAGCCACAGACTTTTCAATATAGCTTCTTTCCGCTTTTGCAGGAGGACATTCATCGAAGGCCATGGCAATTGTGGATGCCAGATGTGACTGAATGTTCATGCTTTCTTCCGGACCCATAAAGATCTTTCGACCATCTATATGGGAGCTAAATGTAACTCCCTCTTCTTTTATATTTCGAAGCTTAGCCAGTGAGAATACCTGGAAGCCGCCCGAATCAGTAAGAATAGGCCGGCTCCACGTGGTAAACTTGTGAAGCCCGCCCATCTTATACACAATATCATCTCCGGGTCTAACGTGCATATGATAAGTATTGCACAGCATAACCTCGGTTTTTAACTGCTCTAAATCTGCAGCTGATACAGCTCCTTTTATAGCTGCAGCTGTAGCCACATTCATAAACATCGGAGTTCTGATCACTCCGTGAGGTGTATCAAAATCTGCTCTTTTCGCTCTGCCATCTCTGGCAATCAGTTTATACATATCTTATCCTGCTACATTGCAGAATCAGGATAGTAGCATATTACAACTAACTAGAAGTTAATAGTAATTGTTGTCTTAGCATAGAATCCCATATCATCTGCCCTGTAGACTACCATTTCTACAGAATCACCTGCAGCGTGCTTACGCACCTTCTTCGCCAGGTCATCACTAGTATAAACTTCATCACCATCAAATTCAACAATTATATCGCCTACATGAACGTCTGAAGACTCAGCAATAGAGCCACTTTCAACAGTCTTTACATATATTCCCATAGGGAAACCATAAACCTGAGCGTACTGTCTGCTGATATCTGCAGCCTCGATTCCAAGTGATGCGGTCTCAGCCTGTGTGCCTGCAGCGATATCATTTATTATTGCCATCGCCTCGTTAATAGGAATAGAGAATCCCATACCTTCAACGGTGCTATCTACATATTTTACGGAATTGATTCCGATAACTTCGCCATTAGAGTTAATAAGTGCGCCACCACTATTACCAGGATTGATTGCAGCATCTGTCTGAATGTACTGACCTTCGCTGCCTTCAATAGATCTGTTGAGTGCGCTTATATATCCAACTGTAACTGACTGGCCATAGCCAAGTGCATTTCCGATTGCGATAGATGGCTCACCAACTCGAATTGCATCGCTATCACCGATACTTGCGATAGTTATTGCATCCTTAGTTGTATCCTTCATATCTGAAAGTGGAACCAGTACAAGAGCAATATCTGCATCCTCATCGTAACCCTTTACAGTTGCATTTACTACTTCACCATCATTGAATCCAACCTTGATCTCATCAGCATCCTCTATTACATGGTAGTTTGTTGCCACATAAAGAGAGTCATCATTTTGACCTACTATGATTCCTGAACCAGCACCAGATGTTGGCTGTGAATAAACCTGGAAGAAAGACTGTACTGTCTGTGTTCCAGTTGTTGTGATTGATACGATAGAAGGCTGTGTCTTCTCAACGATATCAGCCACATCATAATCAAGTGTAACTGCTGCTCCTGATGACTGAGCTGTCTCCTGAACATTTATAGTCTTATCACTGGATGTATCACTTGCGTCCTTGTTCTCAGAATCTTCTGTGTCATCATCAGCCTTCTCTGCTTCTTTAGCATCCTCCGCAGCTTCCGCTTCTTTCTTTGCTTCTTCCTCTTCTGCGTCTATCTTAGCCTGGTCTTCCTTGGCCTTTCTTTCGTTTTTATCTTTAAATGCCTGCTCAAGCTCATCTTCAGTCTCGGTCTGTTCGATTGCTGTATCCTGCTTAGGAAGCATCTTGCCACCAATTCCATTTATACCCAGCATCATGCCGCCGGCTACTGTACCAAAGACCAGGGCACATACTGCAGTCTTACCTACCTTTACGCCGAAGCTGTCTGCGTTTTTCTTTTTATTTGATGAATCTCCTCCCTTATTGCCGCCACCAGCCGGATGCGCCTTGTAAGGTGACTCTGCTTTGTAAGGTGCCTGAGGTGAACTGCCATGGGGTGCAGGATTATTCACCTCAGGACTTTGTGGGGAAAGAGAGTTAGAGTCTCTGTAAAACATATTATTATTCATGTTATCGTTGCCATATTCATTTGACATATTAACACTTCCCTTCAATATATTATTTCAAAACTAAGTTGATTATAAAATGTCACATGATAATAATCCCACATTCTCTTGTAACAAAAATGTCAAAAAATCGTCAACACTATATGTCGGTTTTGTGATATACTCTCCTCAATGTGCCGTCATGGCAAAAAATGCCACGTGCAATACACCTGACAAAAAGGAATCAAATATGTTTAAAGTTTGGGGAAAAATAATAAAAGAAAATCATCTGGAGCGAGACACTACTGTTGAAGTAACAGAGCCTATGTCTCGTACACAGAAAGTATATAAAGCATTGGAGCTTATATGTAACGAATTTGATCTGGCTGTTCCAGTGTGGCTGGAATCTAACCAAAATGAATTTATCAAGCATGCGAAGACACGCTTCCGTGATGTAAACTTTATGGAAGAGATAGAATTCGACTACCTAGACTTCCAGGTTATCGACGAAGATCATCCTTGGGAGTAAACATGGATGTAAAAAGTTACATCATCTTTGTTTCGATCAGTTGACATGTGGATCGTCCAGCAGTCTTTTCTGTAATCTGAGCAACCAGCTCCTCAGCTGATCTCTCTGGAACTGTAAGAGTCAGATTTACTTTATCAGAATAGGCCACATCGAAGGATGCCCCTTCTGTATTTTCAATAAGATACTTAACCTTATCAAAATCTGCATAATCAAGTGGAATCTCATAGATGCTTGAAAGGCAGATTTTTTTCTTGCCTGCCGCATTTACTGCTTCCTGGGCTGCCTGGGTATAAGCCCTAACCAGTCCGCCTGTTCCAAGAAGAACTCCACCAAAGTAACGTACAACCACAACTACTATATTACTTATACCAGAATTAGTTATTACATCCAGCATAGGTTTTCCAGCAGTTCCACCTGGTTCGCCATCATCAGAAAACTTGAGTGCAGGATTAGTTTCACCCACACTATATGCATAGCAGACATGACGTGCGGAATAATGCTCCTTTCGGATAGCCGCTACAAGAGCTCTCGCTTCCTCCTCGGACTCCACATTAGCAGCAGTACCAAGAAAACGAGACTTCTTGATAACCACCTCTGACACACCTGTTTCAATTATTCTGATTCCTTCTTCCAAGTAATAAACTCCTATTCATCAAAAAATGAGTCAATTCAGCTCAGAGCCGAATTGACTCATTTATATTATTTAAGTATCTTCTTGAGTTCGTCCATAAATGTATTCACATCTTTAAACTCACGATATACAGATGCGAAACGAACATATGCAACACCATCAAGATCCTTAATCTTATCCATAACGATCTCGCCGATAGTGCTTGTATCCACCTCACGTGATTCGAGATTATAGATTGCTGATTCGATCTCATTTACGCACGCCTCAATCCTTTCCATAGGAACTGGACGTTTGTGACAACTTCTGATAAGACCCTTAACAATCTTCTCTCTATTATAAGGTTCTCTGGTCTTATCCTTCTTAATTACCATAAGAGGAGTAGCCTCAACCTTTTCAAATGTCGTAAATCTTTTTCCACACACATCGCACTGACGGCGACGTCTTATAGCTGTATTATCATCAGCTGGTCTGGAATCAATAACCCTAGTATCCTCATCACCACAAAACGGACATTTCATACCTTCTTACCTCACGTTCAACAAAATGTATATGCATTAAGAGAAGAAGTCTCCAAATACACACTATATATAGTATCACAAATATGAAATGAGTCAAGAATTTATAGATTTTCTCCGTTGGATTCGATGACTGTTTTATACCAGTAACCTGAGTCTTTGATTATTCGTGTCTGATCCTGGTAATTAACATGAATGAGACCAAATCTCATATCATAGCCGTGCCCCCATTCAAAGTTATCCATAGCGGACCAGTAGAAGTATCCCATTATAGGCAGCCCCTCATCTGCTGCACGCTTATATTCTCTTAGATAACGCTGTACGAAGTCGATACGCTGTGGATCATGAACCTTGCCATCCAGGGATACAGTATCACTGATAGCGACGCCATTTTCCGTGATAAGCATTGGCAGTCCATATCTCTTATATATGAACTTAGGAGACCAGTACATAACTCTTGGATCAACGATCCAGTGCATCATCGTACGTGGAATACCCTGGTATTCATTATCCATATAGGTAGTCTCTTTGTAATCCGCTGAACTGTAGTAGATGTTCATTCCATAGAAATCCAGCGGCTGTGAGATAAGCTCCATATCGCCAGGAGCTGGTTTTACCATATCGTCACCAAATACCTCATATGCATCATCCGGATATTTTCCAAGCACGATTGGATCTGAATATATAGCCAGTGAGAAGAACATATCATTAAGCGAAAAGCTCTCTTTATATGCCACTTCTATATCTTCCGTGGAATCTGACTTTGGAATACGAACCGGTGCTATCGGAGCAATACCGATCTTAGGTTCAGTCTTAGCGTTTGCACGGATTACTTTAACTGCCCTGCCATGTGCCAGCAGATAGTTGTGGATCATTATGAGAACAGTTCTGTTATCGCACTTAAGGAATGGCGCATGACCACCCAGCCAGTAGCTGTTACCAATAAAGCACTGTGGTTCGTTAAATGTTATCCAATACTGCACTCTGTCAGAAAGTGCATCTATAACTACCTTTGTATAGTTTTCAAACCATTCTGGAAAATCAGGATTAGAATATGCCCCTCTTAAATAAAGATCATATGGAAGATCCCAGTGAAAGAGAGTCACAACCGGAGTGATCCCAGCAGCGAGAAGCTCATCCACCAGATCACTGTAAAACTGAATACCTTTAGGATTAACCTCACCAGTACCATCTGGAATAATCCTTGGCCAGCTTATAGAAAAGCGGTAATACTTGATTCCAAGCTCTTTAAAAATCTTGATATCTTCTTTATATCTATGATAAAAATCGCAGGCAACCTTACCATCCTCATGATGAGCAACCACCCCATCCATCGAGGTAGTCACATCCCAGACACTAAGTCCTTTGCCATCTTCGTTATATGCTCCTTCAACCTGATAAGAGGCTGTAGCAGCACCCCACATAAAATCTTTAGAAAAACCCATTAAAACCCTTCTCCTTTTTTCTTATTGTAAGGAATCCCACTCTGTATATAGTTCTTCTAGTTTGGCCTCAGCCTCTTCCTTAGCCTTTGAAAGTTCCATAAGGAGTCCGACCTCAGTACCATTAGCAGGATCACTCAGCTTTGCATCTATCTCTTCTATCTCAGCTTCCACCTTTTCAATCTGTGACTCCACACGCTTCAGTGCTTTTTCACGCTTACGAAGCTCTGCAGATGAAGCCTTCTGCTCCTCATACTCAAGACGAGCCGCAGACTTGTTACTATCCTTCGATGTTACATCTGCGGATGAGGAATTTGATCCCGCAGCTGCACCAGACATAAAAGATGCACTTAGTTCTGGATTACTACTAACTAGATCAGGATGCTGTACAAGGAACAAGTCATCCTTCTTCTCTTCGTAGTAATCATAGTTACCTATATAGTTTGTAAGAACTTTTTCCCTAAGTTCAAGAATTCTTGTAGCAGTTTTATTGATAAAGTATCTGTCGTGACTTACATAAAGGACTGTTCCTGTATACTCTCTAAGAGCATCTTCCAGGATTTCCTTCGAAGGAATATCCAGATGGTTTGTAGGCTCATCCAGGATCAGCAGGTTAGCCGGCGACAGCATCAGCTTCGCCAGTGAAAGACGTCCTCTCTCTCCACCAGACAGATCGCCGATAGTCTTAAACACATCCTCGCCTGTAAAAAGAAAAGCAGCCAGCACATTTCTGATACGAGTATTATTCATATCCGGGAAGGAATCCGACATCTCGTCAAAGATTGTCTTGCTGGTATCAAGGTCATGATGTTCCTGATCAAAATAACCGATTCGAACCTTAGCGCCAAATGTAACATTTCCGGCATCCTTAGCAAGCTTCCTTGCTATTATCTTCAGCATGGTGGTCTTGCCAGTTCCATTTCCTCCGATAAGCGCCACATGTTCGCCACGCTTTATATCAAGTCCAATACCTTCAAACAATGTATTGGTTCCAAATGACTTCGCCAGATCTTCAACCAGAAGCACGTCCTCGCCAGATTCACATACTGGCTCAAGCTTCAGTCTCATATCAGCCTGAACCTCTGTTGGTTTATCAAGTCTGTCGATCTTATCCAGCTTCTTCTCTCGGCTCTCTGCACGCTTTATGGACTTCTCACGGTTGAACTGCTTCAGCTTTGTGATAACAGCCTCCTCATGAGCAATCTCCGCCTGCTGCTTAAGATAGGCATTCATCTCTGCCTGACGACGCTTTGACTTCTCCTGACTGTAGTAGGAGTAGCTGCCGTTATAAACAGATGAAACTCCCTGATCAATCTCAACTATCTTGTTTGTAATCTTATCAATAAAATATCTATCGTGGCTTACTACGATAACTGCACCAGGATAAGATGCAAGATATCCTTCAAGCCACTGGATTGATGTCATATCCAGGTGGTTCGTAGGCTCATCAAGAATTATTACATCAGGATGGCTAAGAAGCAGACGTCCAAGAGCAACTCTCATCTTCTGTCCTCCAGAAAGAGTTGCAATAGGTCTGTCGTAATCTTCCTTCGTAAATCCAAGGCCTGCAATAACGCCTGTTATTTCGCTTTCATAGGCGTAACCATTTTCCCTGTCGTACTGAGTTGAAAGACGGTTGTAGGCTTCAAGGATTGGAGTCAGTTCCTCCTCAGTTTTTCCTTCCATCTCCTTCTCCAGTTCACGGATGCGAGTTTCCATCTCAATGATGTACTTTTTCGCTTCCTGCATGGCACCGTAAATGGTATTGTCCAGCTCAGTGTCCTGAGTCTGAGAAAGGTAGCCTAGACGAACATCCCTTGCTACGACCACATTTCCTGAGTCAGCATCTTCTTCACCCAGGATAATACGAAGAAGTGTGGTCTTCCCCGCACCATTTATGCCGATGAGGCCACACTTATCATTCTTCTCAATATGAAAATTTACATTCTTTAGAACCGGCGTCTCGCCAAAGCTCTTAGTAATATTTTGACACGCTAGTATCATAGATTTAAACTCACTATTTCTATTACAGTAATGACAACCATCAGCACTGTGAAAAGGATCATTCCCACATTAATAAATGCAACGCTTCTGCCCGCTCCTATTGGAAGTGGTGAATTTGTGTCATTTACCCTCATTCTCTTAACATTCATTATAAACAGTATAAGTCCCGCAATCCATACGACAAATAAAACAAACATATATAGGAGAAATAATGCAAATGCAGGATTGGAAACAAATTCCATCAGCTTCTCCATAACTTCTGGATCTGATGTACTCTGCCCACTTAACTCCTCAATCGCCTCAATATCCATGTGCTTAATTAGCATCATCGGGATGAATCCATTTATAAAGTTAAATGTCATATGCAGAATTATAGAATATCGAATACGACCCGATATTGAATAAATATATGCAAATACAAAACCGATCATGGTCGCATAGAAAAACTGATGCAGATTGGTATGGAACAGACCAAACATAATACCAGACAAAAGTATGGCATAACGTTTATTATACTGTCCCAGTTTATCAATAAGCACTTTTCTATATGCCATTTCCTCACAGATAGGTCCAAGGATTACAGTAAATATAAAAGAAGGAAGAAGCTTCTGCTTCTGGATCAGCTCGATGGTTGAGTTCTCTATGGTAATTCCCAGACTGCTCTCAGTTATGGAAATCAGAATAGTACCAAGTATATTTGCGGACATCATAAGGAAATATATGATTATATAAAACTGGATCATATACTTCAGCTTTATCTCATGTTCCTCTGGCTTAACACTTGGAGCTCTGCTTGCCAGCAGGACGCAGATAGGAAAACCTACAATCCATATAGGTGCAAGTCCCAGTCCATATACAGCCCAGCTGTTTTCTCTTAAACTTTTCAGATGCTCTCCAAGACACAGCTTCATCGCTATAGATGAAAGCTCTGTTGCAAGGCCAAAGATAAAAAAGCAGAAACCTACCCAGGAATATTTTTTTCTTATTTCTTTAAAATCCATTTATAAAGCCGCCTTAAATGCTGCCAGCAGATCGCTGTACTCTTCGTAAGCAGGAAGATCAGGATAATCCTTTCTTATCTGCTCTGTTGATCTAAAGAGGAAACCAGCCTTACTTGCCTGAATCATAGCAAGATCATTGAAGCTGTCTCCTGTAGCTATTGTATCAAAACCACAAGACTGAAGAGCCTTTACTGTTGTAAGCTTAGACTTCTCACATCTCATTTTGAAACCTGTGATCTTACCATCTGGAGCAACCTCAAGTGTGTTGCAGAAAAGTGTTGGCATACCAAGCTTCACCATAAGTGGCTTTGCAAACTGCTCAAATGTATCACTAATGATAATGGTCTGAGTTACTGAACGAAGCTCATCGAGAAACTCCTTAGCACCAGGAAGTGGATCAATCTTTGCGATTGTCTCCTGAATCTCCTTAAGTCCAAGTCCATGTTCCTCAAGGATTCCAAGTCTCCAGTTCATCAGCTTATCATAATCAGGTTCATCTCTAGTTGTTCTCTTAAGCTCAGGTATTCCACTTGCCTCTGCAAATGCAATCCATATTTCAGGTACAAGAACTCCTTCAAGATCCAGACATGCAACATTCATTCCCATTATCATTTCCTCCATTAATATATATCAGGTGAACCCTGTTTATTTTTCTTTCGTTTAACAATAGGGCATTATACCAAATATCGCCCAAATATAAAAGGAAAAAGTGACAAATGGCATCTCACCATCTGTCACTTTCGAATTACAGTATCTTTACAAGTTCATCCACAACGGGCTTCATGTGGTCGTCAATGATACCAAAGTCCATCTCCTTATAGCTCCACGCTGCACGGCCGATTCCGTACTTATCAAATACAGAGCAGATCATCTTATACCATGCCAGACTGTCCTCAGCAGTAGCAAGATTGATAACTCCGTACTCACCACAGTAAAGAGCCACATTTCTCTCATCAGCAACTCTCACAGCTTCAGCGATCATGTTCTCAAAATACTCAAGACCCATGATGCAATCCTCATCGTATATAGAGAAATCGACTGCATATCTGTCCAGATTCTCATCTGTATACTTTGAGTAATTCTTATATGTATCAGCAAATGGCATTCTGAATGAGGTATTCATTCCAGGAACCCAATAGCCGCCCTGATGTGTAAATATAAGAGGCTCATAGCAGTGGAAGTTATAAATGATATTCTCATCATAAGGCATCTCAAGATCCTTAAGCGCTTCGATGGCATTGTTATAATATCCACCTATAAGAATCTTTGTATCTGGTGCATTCTTTCTGATACGCTGGATGCACTCCTTTGAGATCTTATTCCAAAGCTCGCAGTATTCCTTATCTGTTACTTCATTAAGAATCTCGAAGCATACTCTGTCTGAATACTTTCCATATCTTAATGAAAGCTGATCCCACAGTTTGTAGAAACGCTCCTGATAAGCAGGATTCTCAAAGAAACCTGACTCCTCCTCTCCATCATCAAAGCTGAAGCCATATGTCTTATGAACATCCAATACCAGGTTGAGTCCGTACTTGCCAGCCCATTCAATAGCCTTATCGATATAGCCAAATCCAGACTCTATGTAGTTACCTTCTTTATCCTCAACAAGATCATAATCGATAGGCACTCTGATATGGTCCAGACCCCACTCACTGATACACTTTACATCCTCTTCATTGATAAATGTATCATAACGTTCTTTGGTGTGGTCACACTGAGAGAGCCAGCCTCCCAGATTGATACCATGCATATATCCATCAAATCTTTTCATACTTATTTCCTTTCTGCTATTTGGTGCAGTGGGGACAGACCCCCTTGCACCAATTCATTCGGTGCAGCGGGGACAGACCCCCTTGCACCTAGCGGTGCAAGAGGGGACTGTCCCCGCTGCACCTTAGTCTATCTTTTCAAGGCGGACGTTACGGATATGGATGGTAGCTGTTGAGCCCTGATTACCCATATTGAACTCTACACGTCCCTTATCGTCGCTCTCTTCTTTCATATCAAACTCGAACTCAAAGGTCTGCCACTCAGTTGTAAGATCAACTGATGTATCATCAAAGTATCTGATCCAATTTGCTGTAGGTGCTGTTACTGCAGCCTTCATCTTTCTATCTTCTTCTGCATAAGCTTCGAATGAATACTTATACTTACATCCTTCTTCCATAGGCATCTCTGGCTGTACCAGCTGGATTGAATATTCTTCTGAGCCAAAGTCTTCAGTTGAGATTATGATCTCGCCGTCCTTAATCTCAGCTTCGCCCTTGCCACCATTTAGATTTAGGAACTTCCAGTCAACATCATCTGTCAGATCCTCAGCCACAGAGAAATCTGAATTATGAATAAAGTTACCTGTTTCATCAGCTTCTCTCATCTCAAGAACCTTAACAGGCTTCTCTACATTCTCGTCATAACTTTCCTTCTGATAGATACGAACGTAATCAACATACATTGCACCTTTCTCGTCAAATGGAGTCGTCTCGTCTGGATCTCCAGGCCAGTCTCCACCAACTGCTACATTAAGAATTACATGGAATGGCTGATCAAAAGGAGCAGGATATGGCTTCTCGTTGCCACCTGTCCACTTTGAGAACCAATCGCTTGTTTCGTAATACTGTTCACCGTCGACATACCATTTAATTACGCCTGGCTCATAATCAACTGCGAATACATGGTACTCCTCTGAAAAATCTCCACTTGCCAGAGAATATGTACCCTGATTCTGATTATGTGGCTCGCCGTAATGGATTGTTCCATAGTTCATTGTTGTGCTGTCGCCAAGTACCTCAGCAATATCTATCTCACCACACTTAGGCCACTGTCCATAGTAGTCCTCATCCTGTGGCATCATCCAGAAAGCAGGAAGATAACCCTTACCCTGTGGGAACTTGATTCTAGCTTCGAAACGTCCGTACTTTACGTCATGCTTGTTCTGAGTATTTACACGACCTGAAGCGTAAGATACATTTCCGTCCTCATCCTCAAACTTCTTAGGCTGAATAACCAGTTCGCCGTTCTCAACAAATGCATACTCATCAGTTGGTATATACTCCTGAAGCTCGTTATTAACCCAACCAACCTGATGTTCCTCACGGTTCCAGTCATCCTCGTTCAGTTCTGTTCCGTTAAACTCATCATGCCACACAAGGTGATATCCCTCAGGAACCTCAATCTCATCCTCTGACACATCTGTCGCGCTTGTGTCAGTGTTAGTAGCTTTTTTAGCCTCTGTCTCAGTTGCCTCAGTATCCTCTTCTGTGTCAGCCTCAGTTGCAACCTCGGTTACAGCCTCTGTATTCTCAGCAGTTTCCTCAGTCTTACCACAGCCTGATGCTGAAAGAAGCATCATAGCAGCCAGCGAAGTAACTAAAATTCTCTTCTTAGAAATGAATCCGTTCTTTCTCATTTCGTTCCTCCTTATACCATAAGAATCACTTTTTTTATCTAAGCTCATAGTATAATTATCAGGAAAAATGATATATCGTTTTAATGACTATTATATCGTAATCATTACCTATTGTTTGTAGGGATTTTTACTTTGACAGGTTGCTGGTAAACAGGTTGTCATTCTTATACTCCAGTGGGGTTGTTCCAACTTCCTTCCTGAATACTTCCGAAAAGTAACTCTGACTAGGAAATGCAAGTATGGACGCAATCTCCGACGGCGTAAAATCTGAATAGACCAGCATGTTCTTTGCGGTCTCAATCTTCTTCATTCGAATATATCTGCTGACTGAGACTCCCATTTCTTTCTTAAAAACACGTGATAGATAAGACGGATTTAAGTTTACATAACTCGATAATTCTTCGATAGTAATTCTTGTATGTAAGTGATCATATATATAATCCACCGCCTTGGCTACAGGCATAGAAGTAATAGTCCTCTTCCTCAGATTCCTCATCTTCTTGGTGTAGTCCAGACTCATGGAGTTGTGGAGCTCAGTAATCTCTTCCTTAGTCTTCGCCTTGTCCGCCTTCTGGATATAGAAGTCGCTGAGGCTGTATGAATCCGAAAGATCCATCCCGCCCTCAATGCAGTATCTTGCCAGCATTGCCGCAGTAATAGCAAAATGGTATTTCAGATTCTGCACTGGGTCGAGGGAGAGCACGCCAAGTCCTTTCTTGTCCGCAAGGTTTTCCTGGCACAGCTTCTTAACCTTATCAACGTCGCCATTCTTTACAGCACTATAGAAATCAAACTCAGGCTGATAGGCGGCTCTGATAAAGTCATCCTCTCTCTGCAGATATTCATGATAGATGAGCTCCTTCTCAAGAGACATATTTACTCCTATATTTTATCTAAGGCATCACGGATGGTTGAAACGTAGGTTATCTCAACACCCAGGTTTTCCAAATCTTTGTTGTAGTTTGACTTTGGAATGATTGCTTTGGTATAGCCAAGCTTTGCAGCTTCCTTAAGTCTCTGTGATATATTTCGTACACCTCTGACTTCTCCAGCCAGTCCTGTCTCACCAATGATAACCATCTTGCTATCTATAGACTTATCTCTAAATGAGGATGCAATGGCTGAGATTATTCCAAGATCCGTAGATGGATCATTTATCTTAAGACCACCAGCTACATTTACGTAGCAGTCGCATCCTGAAAGACTGATTCCTCCACGCTTTTCAAGGACCGCTGTAAGAAGATTTACTCTGTTATAGTCAATACCTACACTGGTTCTTCTTGGCATACTGAAGCTTGAATCAGTACATAGCGCCTGGATTTCTACCAGCATTGCTCTGGTACCTTCTATGATACAAACGACCGAAGAGCCTGAGGACTTCTCAGGACGTCCATTCAGGAAGAACTCTGATGGATTGATAACCTCCTCCAGTCCTCCATCGGTCATGTTGAATACGCCGATTTCATTTGTAGATCCAAATCTATTCTTATTGGCTCTGAGAAGTCTGAAGCCTCCACTCTCATCGCCTTCAAAATAAAGAACTGAGTCCACCATATGCTCAAGAGTTCTTGGACCTGCAACAGTACCTTCCTTTGTAACATGGCCAACAATAAATACTGCCACATTACTGTGCTTTGCAATCTGAAGCATGCGGGCAGTCACCTCACGTACCTGAGATATGGTACCAGGTGCAGCTTCCACATTTGCAGCCTCAATAGTCTGAATTGAATCGATAACAACCACCTCTGCTTCAAGACTCTCAATCTGTGACTCGATATTATCCATATCATTGTCACTGAGAAGCATGAGACGGTCTTCCATAACAGTACCCTCTGTGATACCAAGTCTCACCGCACGGGACTTGATCTGAGAAACCGATTCCTCACCTGATACATATAGAACCTTTGTATCTCCCTCCACCAGATTACGGCACATCTCAAGAAGAAGGGTAGACTTTCCAATACCTGGATCACCACCTACAAGAACCAGAGAACCCTTTACGATTCCCCCTCCAAGAACTCGGTCAAGCTCGGAGATTTTCGTGCTTATTCTTGTCTCCTCTGAAGATGAAACATTTTTTATACTTGTGGCCTTAGGTCTGTCTGATACAGACACTGTCTTATTATTTCTTGTCTTTGTAACCTTTTCCTCAACAAATGAATTCCATGCCTTACATGAAGGGCACTGTCCCATCCAACGGCTGAATTC
The DNA here is from genome assembly GCA_000687975.1 of Lachnospiraceae bacterium AC2031. GTDB lineage: Bacteria > Bacillota > Clostridia > Lachnospirales > Lachnospiraceae > Eubacterium_Q. Next base: position 828,623 of record JIAB01000001.1, read on the forward strand.
ATTTCCACATTCTTTACAAAAATATACTTGCTTATCCTTTGCCATCTCTCCTCCAAATCATAGAAATCCAAATCATAGAAAAAAAGTGTGTCACTTGAAACGTCTCCGTGACACACTTTACATTCTTAATTTTTCTCTATGAAAACATCAACCTTTTCATTCTCTTCAAGCTCTACGCTAAGGTTTAACTTGCCACCAAGATTTGTCTTCATCTTTCCAACATAAACCTCATCAACATGTACTTTATATTCTGTTTCAGGTTCAAGTTCAAGTGTAACCTGTGCATCGCTGTCGCCTTCAACACTGAACATCACCTTTTCTCCATTTGTTCTGAACTCATGTACTGTTGTTCCTGGAACTGACTCATATACGAACATGCCGTTCTTTTCAAGTTTAGTAATCTCATTAAACGTTTTTATCTTATATGTATCTCCATTATATTCAAAGCCATCTTTCTTTGTCTTTGAATCAAGCTCGTGATTACCAAAACTTATTGAACCATTCTCTTCCTCGCGAATCAGTTCGTCAATAACTGCCATAATATATTACCTCCTGAAAATATGTAGTAATTAACCTATCCATAGGAATATTTCAAAATCTCTACGTATCTCTATAATAACAAAAAACCTTTAGGTTTGCTACACATTCTTTTTGCTATTTTTAACGCTAAATGTTACTTCCTTTTCTACGCCATTTGAAACGGACATACTGACTGTATCCCCTCTTTTTATCTCACCAGAAAGGAGTTTTTCTGCCAGAGGATCCTCAATATACTGCTGCATAGCACGTCTGAGTGGTCTTGCTCCGAACTTCTTGTCATAGCCCTTTTCGAAAATGAATCTCTTAAGCTTCATTCCATAGGTTATCTTAAGTTCAGCTGTTTCAGCGACTCTTGTCTTAAGCTCCTTCAGCATGAGGTCTGCGATGCTGAGTATCTCTTCCTCATTAAGGGATCTGAATACGATAATATCATCAAGACGATTGATAAACTCTGGCTTAAACTGATCCTTTACAGAATCCATGATGCGAGATTTCATTTCCTCATGACTCTTATCATCGCTATTATCAGTAACAAATCCTATAGACTTCGGATCAATGATCTTATCCGCTCCAAGGTTTGATGTCATAATGATTATTGTATTCTTGAAGTCAACTCGTCTGCCCTGGGAGTCAGTGATGATACCATCATCAAGCACCTGAAGCAGTACGTTATAAACATCAGGATGTGCCTTCTCAACCTCGTCAAAAAGAACAACACTATATGGATTTCTGCGGACCATCTCAGAAAGCTGTCCGCCTTCATCGTATCCCACATATCCTGGAGGAGAACCTATCAGCTTTGATACTGCATGCTTCTCCATATATTCTGACATATCAACTCTGATAAGACTCTTTTCATCTCCAAAAAGAGAAGCTGCAAGAGCCTTTGAAAGCTCAGTTTTTCCAACGCCTGTAGGTCCAAGGAAGAGAAATGCACCAATCGGTCTTTCAGGTGATCTAAGTCCCGCCCTGCTTCTGCGAACAGCATTTGCAACTGCGGTAACTGCCTCGTCCTGTCCCACAACTCTTTCATGAAGCTTCTTATCAAGCTCAAGCAGTCTTGACTGCTCAGTTACAGAAAGTCTGGTTACAGGAATCTTTGTCCACACAGAAACCACTGCAGCCACGTCGTCTTCCATAACAACTGGTATTTCAACTCCAGCCTTCTTTTCAGGCTTTTCAGTTTCATTCTGCAGCTTTCTTCTGAGTCTTATGACACGGCCCATATCACCGGCACTCAGTGACTCGTCGATTTCCTGCTTTATCTCTTCACTATGATCTGGCTCTATCTTATAAGAAAAGTCCTTTGGAACATTTCCCATCTTGATCCTTGCACAAGCCTCATCAATCAGATCTATAGCCTTATCTGGAAGGAAGCGGTCATTAATATATCTTACTGAATAAGTTACTGCTGCGTCTATAGCCTCATCTGAAATAGTTACCATATGGTAATCTTCAAATCTAGGCTTGAGTCCAATAAGGATATCTCTTGTCTCAGCCGCAGTTGGCTCATCTACTGTAATAGGCTGAAATCTTCTTTCCAGCGCAGCATCCTTCTCAATATACTTTCTATACTCCTCAAGTGTTGTGGCACCGATCATATGAATCTCACCACGTGAAAGTGCAGGCTTAAAGATATTCGCTGCATCATGAGTTCCTTCTGAACCACCAGCACCAATAAGTGTATGAAGCTCATCAATAAAAAGTATAATATCAGGATTTACTTTAAGTTCATCTATTGTCTTTATGAGTCTTTCCTCAAAGTCACCGCGGTATCTTGTACCAGCCAGCATAGCTGCAAGATCAAGACTCATAATTTGTTTATTTCGAAGTTCTTCAGGAACCTGTCCATTTACTATCAGCTGGGCGATTCCCTCAACGATAGCAGTCTTACCAACTCCAGGCTCTCCAACAAGACATGCATTATTCTTAGTTCTACGACCAAGTATCTGCATGACTCTGACTATCTCTTCGTATCTGCCAACAACAGGATCAAGCTTACCCTCTTCTGCCTCTTTCGTCATATTTCTGGCATACTGATCAAGCATGGTCTGCTTTGACTTTGGCTTCGCCTTCACGTTCTTCTGAGGTGCTATATTATCACGAACATACTTCTTGCATTCATCTGCACTCATACCTGTTGCAAGCAGAAGTTCATGGCAGAGAGCATAAGGATTGATCTTATTCTCCTTCAGAAGATCCATCATAAATGAATTCTTATCTCTGATAATACTAATGAGAATGTGCTCAGTTCCTATCTCATCTACACCAAGACGTTTTGCGTCTTCCATAGCACTTTCAAAAAGCCTCTCAGTTCTGGCTGTATACTCACCCTTAGGTTTAAAATGGCCCACCGCAACTGACTCCTTCAGAAGGGTCTCCGCTATCTTATGGATATCATCGGACTTGATTCCATTTTTGAGCATAACACGATATGCCAGACCACTGTGTGATGAATACATCGCAACCACAATGTGTCTGGCATCTATATAGTCATTACTGAGTCTATTGGCGAGACTCTTTGCATTTTCAAGCACGAGTCCCGCCGATTTAGAAAATTTCAGATTATTTTTCATCTATAGCCTTACCTATATCATGTCTCATGTACTTATTTTCGAAATCAATAAGTTCTGTTGCCTTATAAGCATTTGCTCTAGCTTCTACGAGAGTGTTTCCAAGAGCTGTAACTCCGAGAACACGGCCGCCATTTGTAACAACCTTACCCTCTTCATTAAACTTTGTTCCGCTATGGAATACAAAGTAATCATCCTTACCTGCGAAGTTCTCAAGACCCTTGATCTCGAAGCCCTTCTTATATGATACTGGATAACCATCTGAAGCAAGCATTACGCATACTGCAGCATTATCCTCAAATTCAAGATTGATCTTATCAAGAGTTCCGTCTGCACAAGCTTCCATAACCTCTACGATATCATTTTTAAGACGAGGAATTACTACCTGTGCCTCTGGATCACCAAATCTTGCGTTGAACTCAAGTACTCTTGGTCCCTTTGGAGTAAGCATCAGACCACAGAAGAGAACACCCTTGAACTCGCGTCCCTCTGCTGCCATAGCATCGATTGTTCTCTGATATACATTTTCCTCACAGAACTTCTGAACTTCATCTGTATAGAATGGGCTTGGTGAAAATGTACCCATACCACCTGTATTAAGACCTGTATCTCCATCACCCGCACGCTTATGATCCTGAGCAGATGTCATAGGAAGAATAGTCTTTCCATCTGAAAAACATAGAACTGATACTTCACGACCTGTCATAAACTCTTCGATAACTACCTTATTACCAGCGTCACCGAACTTCTTGTCAATCATTATCTCCTTGATTCCGTCCTTTGCCTCTTCAAGAGTCTGGCAGATAAGAACGCCCTTACCAAGAGCAAGTCCATCAGCCTTAAGAACGTAAGGAGCTTCCTGAGTCTCAAGATATGCAAGAGCAGCATCAGCATCTTCAAATGTCTCATATGCTGCTGAAGGAATATCGTACTTCTTCATAAGGTCCTTTGAGAATGCCTTTGAAGCTTCGATAATAGCTGCATTCTTTCTAGGTCCAAATGTCTTTATACCTGCATCTAAGAACGCATCTGCAACGCCTGCAGCAAGAGGATCATCTGGAGCAACGATTACGAAATCAATCTCCTTTTCCTTTGCGAATGCTACAAGTGAATCTGCATCCATAACTGATATATCAACGCACTCAGCGAGTTCTGCAATTCCTGCATTTCCTGGTGCTGCATAAAGCTTATCACACTTTGGGCTCTTTGCTACTGCCCAAGCTATGGCGTGTTCACGGCCGCCACCGCCAACGATCATAATCTTCATTTTTGTCTCCTCTTATACATAATCTCGCGGCAACCATTATATTCTCGCACGAGTATGCACTTACTCGACATCTCGAGCTTCGAATAATAATGTTTGCTCACGAATGTTAGTTTCTCATGTCTGATGTAGCTTTGTAGGTTACCTTGCCGGTTGCGATCAGGTTGATTGCTTCTGGGAGGATTACCCACTCTGCCTGCTCCATGATACGATGCTGAAGTGTTTCAGGTGTATCACCATCTTCTACGTAAACGGCTTTTTGAAGGATGATTGGACCAGTGTCTGTTCCTGCATCAACAAAGTGCACTGTTGCTCCTGATACTTTTACACCACGCTCAAGGGCTGCCTTATGAACCTTAAGTCCATAGTAGCCTGTTCCACAGAATGATGGAATGAGTGATGGATGTATATTAATGATACGACCTTCATACTTTTCAATAACTGCTGGTGGGATTACTACCAGGAAGCCTGCAAGTACAATGAGGTCTGGATTATATTCATCAAGTTTTGCAAGGAATGCCTTGTTGAAGGATGATCTATCTGGGAAGTCTTTTGGAGATACGACTTCACCTTTTATACCAGCCTTCTCAGCTCTCTCAAGTGAATATACACCATAGTTGTTGCTGATAACTCCAACTATCTCAGTGTTAGTTATAGTTCCATCTGCAACTCTATCTATGATTGCCTGAAGGTTTGTTCCGCCTCCAGATACACATACTAATACTCTCATATATTTATCCTCTTTGTATGATCAAAGACACATTGTTATCAATTAACGTGAAGAAATTAAACGAGATCTACTCCCTTATCGCCGCTGATTATCTCACCAACAACACATGCCTTATCGCCTGTTGACTCAAGTGCAGCTATAGCCTTATCAGCATCTGCAGGATCAACAGCGATGATCATTCCAAGACCCATGTTGAATGTGTTATACATCATCTGCTCTGCAATGTCTCCCTTTGCAGCAAGAAGCTTGAAGATTGCAGGTACTTCGTATGAGTCCTTCTTAACCTGTGCTCTAACACCTTCCGGAAGCATACGTGGAATGTTCTCATAGAATCCACCACCTGTAATGTGGCTGCATCCCTTTATTGTTACTCCAGCATTCTTAACTGCCTTAAGGCCCTTTACGTAAATTCTTGTTGGAGCGATAAGAGCTTCACCAAGTGTCTTTCCGAGCTCATCATAATATGTATCAAGAGACTCCTTAGTCATCTCAAATACTTTTCTTACAAGTGAGAATCCATTACTATGTACGCCTGTTGAAGCGATACCGATAAGTGTATCACCTGGCTTAATGTTTTCACCTGTTATAAGGTCTTTCTTATCTACAACACCTACAGCGAATCCTGCAAGATCGTACTCATCTTCTGGCATAAGGTCTGGATGCTCAGCTGTCTCTCCACCAACCAAAGCTGCCTCTGACTGAATACATCCCTCTGCAACACCACTTACTATAGAAGCGATCTTTTCAGGATAGTTCTTGCCGCAAGCTATATAGTCCAGGAAGAATAGTGGCTCTCCACCTGAGCAAGCGATATCATTTACACACATTGCTACAGCATCAATACCGATTGTATCGTGCTTATCCATTACGAACGCCAGCTTTACCTTAGTTCCGCAACCATCTGTTCCAGATAACAGAACAGGTTCTTCCATATCCTTAATCTTACTTAAGTCAAATGCGCCAGCAAACCCTCCAAGTCCTCCAAGTACCTCTGGTCTCATAGTCTTCTTAACGTGCTCCTTCATGAGCTCAACTGACTTGTAACCAGCCTCGATGTCAACACCTGAATTCTTGTAATCCATGTTTTTTCCTCCTGGATAAATTAAAAATCAACAGTTTTCTGTCTTTGAAGCCAAGGGGCTACAAAAAGACACGACTCATTATAGTTTATTCCCCCTCCATTGTAAACCTCCAAAAACCAAAAAGCCGGTAGCGCTTCTCACGCTACCAGCTTTTGTATATTTCATTTAATTTCGGGGCTTTCCCCCGCTAATCCTCCTTATTTAAGTGCCCTTGGCAACATTTTTCTGTGTTTTGGGTCATTTTTGTTGCTTTTAACGTTTCCTTGCCGCCCTATATGAGGATTTAAGCAACATTTTTGTTGCTTTTCAGCCTTTTTTGTTGCTTTTCAGCCTTTTTTGTTGCTTCCAGCATTTCCTTGCCGCCCTATATGAGGATTTCTGCAACATTTTTGTTGCTTTTCAGCATTTTTTGTTGCTTCCAGCATTTCCTTGCCGCCCTATATGAGGATTTCTGCAACATTTTTGTTGCTTTTCAGCATTTTTTGTTGCTTCCAGCATTTCCTTGCCGCCCTATATGAGGATTTAAGCAACATTTTTGTTGCTTTTCAGCTTTTTTTGTTGCTTCCAGCATTTCCTTGCCGCCCTATATGAGGATTTCAGCAACATTTTTGTTGCTTTTCAGCCTTTTTTGTTGCTTCCAGCATTTCCTTGCCGCCCTATATGAGGATTTCAGCAACATTTCTCTGTGTTTTCAGCTTTTTGTGTTGCTTTTCAGACCAGGCACTTAATAATAATGATATATTCTTATCTTTAAATATTTTCTTGAAATACTTTCTTTAGATATTATCTTGAATTATTAGATTACCATTTCAAGCACTGAGCCTAACTGAACCAGTGTAACCTTCTGTCCCTTAAAGATGTTAGAAACAAATGGAGAAGTATAGCTCATTGAATATGTCTCACCTGACTTATCTACAACAGTTACATAAGAGCTCTTAATAAAACCTACACTCTTTGTATCAGCATTTTCTACCATGCAGTCAACGATCTTAAGCTCATCCTGTCTAATATAGTGTATAGATCTCAGTGATCTAAGAATTGTTCTAAATGTGATTAAGAACAGACCAGCTAAGAACAGACTTACAAATATAGTAATAGCATCAAAAACTTTTACATACATAAAAATTATTACCGCAAGTAGAAAAGCATCAAACAGGGCAGTTAATATTAATGAACTAATCTCCCTTTTATAAAATGAACTCCTGATACTTGTTCTTTCTTCATTATTCGCAATACGCATTTCCATAATCGTTATCTCCTTTACTTAAGATATATGCATATTACAATATATTTGTTTCAAACTTGTTTCAAATTGTAAAATTTTTATTTTAAATATCCACTGGCGTTAAAGTAGTACCACTCGCCGTTTATCTTCTGCCACTCTGAATAAGCATACCAGCCCGAGGTATCTCCGAACCACCAGCCCTTTGAATCCTTATGCCAGGAGCCAACACCTTCGTAACTCCAGGCACCACTGCTGCCAAGCCAGTATCCATCTCTCCACTCACTTGATGCCATGTAACCTGTGGAGTCAAAGTAGTACCAATCTCCATCTATCTTCTGCCAGCAGCTAACAGGATACCAGCCTGCGGAATCCTCTACCCACCAGCCAGTACTATTACTCTTCCATGACAGGGTTCCCTCGTAGGTTTGATTTCCATCAGCATCATACCAGCGACCGTTTACCCATTCGCTCTTGTAACTTGGAGCACTTTCCTGAGGCGCAGCTCCATTTCCGGTCTGCTGTGCAGCATCATTATTCTGATTAGAGGCCTGATCATTAGTAGCCTGATTATTATTCTGTTGATTGTTGGTATCGGTCTTTCCTTGCTGGTTTGATGAATTTTCTTTATTCTGCTGATCAGCATCAGAATTATTATTTCCTTTGTCTGTGCCATCATTAGTAACATCTGTATCATCGCCACCAACAATAACATGTGCCTCTCCTCCATCCCATACAAGAGTTTCTCCTGGAGGATAATATGTACTTTCACTCTTTGGTACAGGGCAATCTGAATAAAGAGTATGCTCACCACTCGTATCATGAAACTTTATAGCCTCATCAGACTGATTCATAAACCTATTGTTCGACGTGGCTCCGTCATCATTCCAGGTCACGTCGGTAGCATACCATTTGTCATCATCCAGACACACCTTATTCCATGCATGAGATGAGCTGGTTACAGTTATGCATGGAACCCCAACTTTATTCATGAGAATCGTCATAGAAAAAGCATAGCCATTACATACGCTTCTTCCGTTTATAAAAGTACTATAAATACTTTGTTGCAACGAGACTCTATTACCTTCTGAACTTTCGTCATAAACAACGTTTTCGATTATAAGATCATTGGCCTTCTTCTCTTTCTTATATCTTGTATCACCTGCATTATTTACGATTTCAGCCCAGCTATCTACCTTATCAAAAAGTTCATTAGTTGCTGCAATTCTCGTATTCTTGTCACTGAACTCCGGATAGCAATAAAGGTAAAAATTTCCTGATCCGTTTGTAGAAATCTGAGTTGAGGTAAAGAAATATATCGGATTATCCTTAAGCATTATCGCAAGAATACTTAGTGCCTTCGTTGAAGTAACACCCAAATAAATCCCAGGTAATTCATCACGATTTGTAAATGTATTGTAAGAAGTGTCCTGTCTTCCTTCTAATACATCACGACAAACCTTATCCATTTTGTCATATATTTCCTTATCTTCATCGCTTAGCGTATTATAATAATCTCGCCTTACATACTGAGACCAGTCACGCTGCTTTAGGATTACATCTCCAGCTGCAAAAACACCTGGAACTGCAAGATTTGCAAAGATTGAAAATACAAATGATGCGACCAACAAATAAACAATAGTTTTTCTTAACTTACTTTTTAACATATCGTACTCCTCCATAAGTTTATTCCCCATACATAAACCTTCACGAAAGTTACTCTTTTAAATAGCCATATGAATTAAAGTAATACCACTCACCGTTTATTTTCTGCCAGCATCCAGCTGGATACCAGCCAAATGTGTCTTCGAACCACCATCCCTTCGAATTCTTATGCCACGAACCAACACCTTCGTAACTCCAGGCACCACTACCACTGAGCCAGTATCCATCTCTCCACTCACTTGATCCCATGTAACCTGTGGAGTCAAAGTAGTACCAATCTCCATCTATCTTCTGCCAGCAGCCTGCAGGATACCAGCCTGAAGTATCTTCGTACCACCAGCCTGTACGGTTACATTTCCAGGAACCTGTTGGTGCATAACTCTGATTTCCATTAGCGTCATACCACTGCCCCTGAATCCACTCGTTACTGTAGTTAGGTGCTACCGCCTCATTGCCAGTATTATCTAAACCATTATTTTCTGAACCAGCATTTCCGGAACCGTTATTTTGTGATTCGCTGGCATTAGTTCCCTGAGTACCGTTCACCTCCTTATTCTGGGTTTTTCCGCCACTACTCTGGTTTTTCTCTCCATTCTGACTATCTTTTCCGCCATTCTGGTTTTCTTTATTGCCATCGTTCTGGTTTTTATCCCCACTCTGGCCATTTTCTCCACCACTCTGGCCGTTTTCTCCACCACTCTGGTTATTATTACCACCGTTTTCAGTTTGTTCTTCGTCTGTACTGATAGCAGTTGCTCTAAAAAATCTTTCATCAGGATCCATCAATGCAGTTCCGATTGCATAGACATATCCCTTATAGGCCGTGGCCGCAACTGACATTATCTTAGAATCAGAAAGTCGTTTTGAATAATCACTGAACTTCAGTGTATTTGTATCAAGAAGATATGTATCTGCACCACCATCAGCTTTCGCAGGGCCTAATAGTATTATTCCGCTACTAACTGGTACAAGCACTCCATCTCGCACTCTTGAATCTTCGAAACCATTGTCGCCAGGATACATATCATTTATATTTTCTGCATCATATGCACTTCTGAACAGTGGCATATCAGTGTCCTTGATGGTTGTTACTTTACCGTCCGAGAGAACTAGCATACCTATTTTTGATGGATCATATACATAGATCCTGCCATCTTTCACTGTGAGTCTTGGGTAATTCATGTTCGCTTCTGTCCAGCTGTATACCGCCTTACCCATTCCTGATTCCAGCGAATACTCATTGGCTGATTTACCGCCTACAAGATACAGCTTATCTTCACTGCATATTATAGATTTCATTCCAGAAATATCTACTGTGGAGCCCTTTGTCCACTCGTCGGCTAGAGGATCATATATATAGATACGTTTTTCCGAGTTTTTCAAACTTGAAGCAGTATCATTTACTACTGACATGGTCTCGCCAAGAACAACAAGTTTACCGTCATATATGCAAGCCGATACATTCTCTAACCACTCAGGAAGCGGAGCCGCTTCTGTCCAGCTGTCAGTCAAAATGTTATAACAGCTCATATTTTTATAAGCTGGCGTACCCTCAATCTTAGAAATCGAAGGAATGTAATACAGCTTATCGTTTAATCCTTCTAATACACCGTAGGTATCGTAATCCCCAGCTGCATCGTAGAAATAGATATCTCCCATATCCTTAGGAAGACTCAGCTCCTTCTCAAAGACATTTGAACTTTTGTTTAAATATGTATAGTTCTTGCAGGATTTGCCATTATGAGACTTCAGTGTAAGCTTCAGTACGCCTTGCGTATCATTCTCCAGCTTGTATACAACTTGAGTATCACTCCATGATACTATAGAACCAGCAAGAGCATTCTTGTCCCAGATAGAATCAACGCTGGAATCATCCTTTACCGCTACTATCTCTCCAGCAACACCTCCGAAATTAGCACCTGTGATTTTAATAGTCTTTTTATCTTCAGGTACAAGACTAACTGATGTGATTACTGGAGAAAGATTCACGCTGGTCTCTCCACCAAGATCTATAACGCCTCCTGTTCTTGTCTTATTAGCTAAGGAAGCATTACTTCTTACTCTTGAGCAGACAAGACTCACCAGTTCGTCTGAAGAAAGACTTCTGTTCTCAGAGGCCAGCACCGCTGTTGCACCAGCTACCATAGGACATGCCATAGATGTTCCACTCATTATTCCATATGGAACTGTCTTTTCGCCGATTCCAACTGAATCAATATAAAGCTCCTGATCATTTGTGTCATCTGGAACAATATACATCTTAACTATTATCTTAAAGTTAGAGTAATCTACTTCATCGTCCAGCTTAACAGAATATATGGCCCAGCCATTTCCACTGTTATATGAATAATCATCAAGACTCTTTAACCCCGTCAGATTACCAGAATCCTTAGTTACTATATCTGAAGCATAAGCATAGGATTCTTCACCAGAGTGGAAGGTAAAAGAAAAGTACCTATCACCATCTCCTTTACAGGAAGCAGATATATTTCCAAAATCAAATTCAAGACGAAATACTTTAAAGTTATAGTTAGTAGTAACCTGATACTTACTAACATCTACTAAAGCACTGCGCTGACCTGAGAAGCATGGTCCACCAGCAGCTGAAATAACAGCCGTATCTTTAACTTGGTCATCTGAACCTGAGCCAAGCAGCTTTACAGATACATTTGGCGAAGCCGTTTCGAAGCCCTCATAAAAAAGATTCCCCACTCCCGAATCAGGAAAATATATGGAAGAATCCATATTTACAGTTGATAATATATTTCCACCAGGTGCGCCAAGATCAACAGAGTTTCTGCCATAACAAGAAAAGCTTGTTATCTTATCACTCTCATCTGTTGCCGCAACAGTTATGGCATAAGGATTATCCTGAAGAGTATTTACTGCAGTCATAAATATATCATTATCTCTACTCGCATTTCCCGCAGCAAAGATACTTACTACTCCACAGTTTTCTCCCACATCTCTTACTACTGCATCCAACGCCTTACTTGACTGTTCAAGGCCGTAGGAATTACTTGTGATTCGAATAGGAATCCCGGCGTCATAGCATTTCTTTACGAAAGCAAATGCCTTCAGGTCATTTATTATCGAAGTGTTGCCATCAGGGTTACAGTTCTGGATAGATATTATCTGGACGTTGGAGGCAACTCCACTGACGCCCTTTCCATCCCAGCTAGCACCGATCACTCCTGCGCAGTGGGTTCCATGATCCGCGCTGTCCCAGGCAGAAAGCTTTCCATCAGAATTCTGCCAGGTGGCATTGTATCCATGGACATCGCAGCCAAGAGCAGTCTGCTGTTCATCTGTAAATGTAAATACTATATCTTTTAGATCAGGGTTAGTAAAGTCAACTGGCTGATCTATTACAGCAACTATTATAGGATCACCGGTCATGTTTCCTTCTGTCCCTCCAAACTGCGGAACATTTATAGAAGGATTAGCTGCGTTATCTTTTACCTTTGTCTCTACACTTGAAGACATACCCCACTGATACATAGTCATATCCTGAACCTGGCTTGGCAAAGAGTTATGTAAACCCGATAAATCTTCTAGGTCTTCAAGTTGAACTGGACTTGTTTCTTCAACTTCTCCAACATAATTTGGCTCAGCAAATACAACCCTTGGATCTTCCGATAATTCATATAGAAGTTCTTTAGTGCTTTTTGTATCATCCACAATATACTCAATACTTATATCATCTGATACATCCACCTCTATCGCTTCTTCAACCGCATCCTCAGATACTGTGATTATCTCTTCTGACTGTGCAAGGATCTCAGAGGCATCCGTATCACTGGCGCCATATGTATCTCTCGCAGTATCAAGACTAGTTGCAACATCAGTAACCGAATAATCTATTCCTACAACAACTTGACCTTCAACATATTCACCTTTTGATAGTAAATGCTCAATTTCAGTGGACCAATCATTTTGACCACAAGCTTCTTCAGCACTCAGATGTTCAGCATGAACCGGTATACCTGACTGCGCTCCCAAGCATAGAGCAAAGCTCATTAAAATCGCTAATATTCTGTTGTTCTTTCTTAGTTTTCTCATAGCTTTATTATATCAAAAGTGGGACCATGTGCAATGAGGACAGTCCCCCTTGCACCTAAAGGTGCAAGAGGGGACAGACCCCAACGCACATGGCCCCAACGCACATTACCAATCGTTCATTTACTGCTCTACAACTATCTGAGATAGTGTCTCGTAAACATCTGGATATGTTTTCTTTAAATTCATTGGTTTAAAGTTTGTATCTACAAAAGCATGACTGGTCTGGGCTGTATGAAGCAGTTCATCTGTTCCAGATCGATATATCTCATACTTAAGCGTGAATCTGACAGGAGTCAGCTTAATCACCATTGGCTTTATCTCTATAACATCGCCAAATGTAATCGATTTAGTAAAATAATTATGAAGCTCCAGAACAGGGATGATGATTCCCATCTCTTCCATCTTGTCATAAGCAAGACCTATCTGATCCATCATATGGAGTCTTGCTTCTTCCAGATATCTGGCATAATTACTGTGATGCACAACCTGCATCTGATCAGTCTCATAATAATTTATTACTCTTACGTAAGTATCTAATTTCATAATTTTTCCTTTTGGTGCAGTGGGGTCCGTCCCCATTGCACGGAGGTCTGTCCCCTTCTGCACTTTATTCTTCGGTTACTTCGGAGGAGCGGTCCATAATCTGGATGCCAAGTCCCTCGCTCTTTTCCTGATCTATCTTTACTGCTGTTCTATCTGCACTGATAGGTGGTCTTGCATTGTCCTGCTTAACCTCAGCCTCTTCATCCTCCTGGAGTACAAGTCTCATCTGAGCCTTCTCCTCACGTTCCTTAGCCATAGCTTTCTTACGCTCGTTATAAAGCTCTATAGAAAGAAGTTCACTAAGTTCAAGGATCTGAGCATATCTGTCACTTGTCTTAAGCCCATTCAGGTTACTCATAAGCTCTGACTTATTTTCAGAGATATCTTCTATCTTCTGTCTCAGAGTACTCTTCATTCTTGAATACTCCTGTTCGATCTTCTCATAGGAGTCCTGAACAAGATGATCTACCTCAGTAAGCATCTCATCGGTATAGATAAGTGAAGCAGCGTAAATATCCGATGCCATTCTTAGAGACTCTTTCTCTTCTGGCTCCATTTCCGATGCTCTAAAAGCAGGTGGCTCATTATCTTTACGCTTAGTTACTCTGATACGGCTTGCTGTACGCTCAGCCTGATAAAGGATCTCCTCCGCCTCATCCTTTGCTTCTTTTATGATGCGGGCTCTTTTATCATTTACTTCTCTATATGTATTCATCTCAGCCAGAACAACCTCTGATACCTTATCTATAAGGTTCAGTAAATCTTCTCTATCAAGCACTGCCTTTTCACTATGAAGTGGCTGTGAAGGTGCATCCTTTATTCTGGTTCTGAGTCCTTCAAGAAGAAGCTCTGCTCTTCCCTTCTGTTCCATATAATCCTCCTGTAAAGCTTAAAAACAAGCATTACTCTAATATTTTTGAATGTTTCCTAATTCCGTGTACAGTATAAGTCATCATGTATTTTATACGAGAAAACCATCCAAGTCCCATATACTTATACACTCTGTAATTCATTATAGCAGACCTGAACTTATTGCCAGATTTGCTTTCATGACTCTTTCGATATAATAGAAGTGGCTTATCGATTCCAGCTGCATAGCCGCCATCCTTAAGGATTGAAAGCCACATCACATAGTCTTCATGAATATCTTTCTTCATCTCCGGGAATCTGTGATCCTTAAGGGCGCTCCTCCTGATAAGCACTGAAGAGCAATTGATCTGATTCGTAGTAAGAAGCTCATCATAGGTTACAACCTTTTTGCAACCGATGTAATGACCTGTGCTTTCTCCACTCTCATTCACGATACGTCGTCCAGAGAAACATATATCAGGAGCCTTACCATCTACAGTAAATGTCTCCATCACATGAATCTGTTTTTCAAGCTTATCACTTGTCCAGAAATCATCAGCATCAAGAAATGCTATATACTCGCCTTTAGCTAAATCAAGCCCACGGTTTCTGGCACCTGCTGCTCCTAAGGGTTCTGACTCAATATGAAGACTTACTCTTGGATCAGAATATAAATCAGGCTCAAGGACTGCAGGATACTCGCTTCCATTATCGACTATTATTATTTCAAAATTGTGATAGGTCTGACCCAAAACTGACCTGACAGCTTTGTCCAGAGTCTTGTCGCTATTATGCGACGGAATAATCACACTGACCATTAGTTACCTCTTGCAAAAAAACGTGACAAATGGCACGAAGCCATTTGTCACATTTTACATACCATATTATTATTTTTCAATCTTAAATCTTAGCTTCTCTTTAAGAAATCAGGAATTTTAAGATTCTGATTTGCATTTGATCCCATTGAAGATGTATCTGCTGACTGGATTGGTGTCTCCTGAACAGGTACTGGATCATTTCCAAGATTAAGTGGAACTGGAGTAGCCTTCTTAGCACCACCGCCAAGTGTTGGCATTGATGGCATAGAAGTTGTACTTGGTGTACTAATTCCAAATGTAGGTGGCTTTGGAGCAGCCTTAACTGCGCTTCCGCCAACTGCACTTGCCTTATCTGAATCTTCAAGTCCTGTAGCGATGATTGTAATGCTTACATCCTCACCTGCAACATCATTATCAACTGTACCGAAGATGATGTTAGCCTCTTCACCAGCAACCTCTGAAAGGTATGTGATAGCATCGTAAGCTTCAACGATACCAACATTTCCTGAGAAGTTAACGATGATATCTGTAGCACCATTAACTGTTGTCTCAAGAAGTGGTGAATCCATAGCAGCCTTGATAGCATCAACTGCTTTGTTATCTCCACTACCGTGACCGATACCGATATGAGCGATACCCTTGTCACGCATAACTGTCTGAATATCTGCAAAGTCGAGGTTGATAAGACCTGGCTTATTGATAAGGTCTGTAACACCCTGAACACCCTGCTGAAGAACCTCATCAGCCTTCTTAAGTGCATCTGGGATACTAGTTCTCTTATCACAAATCTGAAGCAGCTTGTCATTTGGAATAACGATAAGTGTATCTACGTTCTCACGAAGCTTTGCAATACCATTAGCTGCATTTGCCATACGAGGCTTTCCTTCAAAAGAAAATGGCTTCGTAACGACACCGACTGTAAGGATACCAAGATTACGAGCAATCTCTGCAACGATAGGAGCAGCACCTGTACCAGTACCACCACCCATACCGCAGGTAACGAATACCATATCAGCATCCTTAATGATATCATTTATTTCTTCTCTATTTTCTTCAACTGCACTGGCACCGATCTCAGGCTTAGCACCTGCACCAAGTCCCTTAGTCAGCTTCTCACCAATCTGAACCTTTGTAGTAGCTCTACTGAGAGATAGAGCCTGCTTATCAGTGTTAATAGCTATAAGCTCAACACCTTCTACATTCTCATCAATCATTCTGTTAACTGCGTTGTTTCCTGCTCCACCTACACCGATAACTAATATTCTTGCAGGATTTTTCTCATCATTTGACTTTATCTCAAGCAAGGTTCCTTCCTCCTTATAATAATACTTACGTTGCTTCTTTCTTTAAATAAAACATTTTACAATGTCTAGTCACACTTATCATGTATTTTACTAAGTTTTTCAACAAATAGCAAGAAAAAAATGTTATGTTTACTTCACTTTGAAGGTAGCTATCGGATTATCCTGACTGAAATCTTTCATGTATATTGTTCCAGTCTTTCCTTCAAGACCTTCATTCTCTAAAATACTACCTAAATTCATTAGCTGGACAGCCACATTTGACCCATCTCCCAGCTCAATCTCTAGATTATCATGGGTAAGCACAATTTCGCCATCAGCGGTAAATCTGATACCCTGAATTTCAAGATTGTACTTATCTACCAGCTGGGTGATATTCAGGATCATATCAAACTTCTTCTTGTTATCAATCGGAAGCTTCTGTCCCAGTTCCCAGCTCTTTACAGAAAGACCCTTGATGTAAGGAACACCCTCACGTCTTTCCTTATCAGTTTCCATTACGATTCCATCTTTATCAAAGAATACATAGCACTCCATATACTCTATGCATCCGGCAACAGACTTCTCGTAAACATCAACCTTTACTTTATGTTTGTTCTCAAAACTAATATCCATCTTAGTTACAAATGGAATTGCTTCTGAATCTCCACCAAACTTATTATTCAGATATAAAAGTATGGTATTATCCATCAGTGCCTTGGACTCGATATACTCCCTGACTTCGTCTTCCGAAGACATCTCGCATCCATTTATCTCTATGGTTTTGAGAGTGAATGTACTGATAAAGAGAAGTCCACCAAGTAAAAGCACCAGTATGATAATAGGTATTATTGGCACCTTAGTTTTCATCTGCTAACTTCTCCTGTCTATGCCCTTCAGGCTCAATCTGTCTGGACACTCCAAGGAGAAGTCCCATCTCCACCATCAGGAATACGATGGACGTACCACCATAACTGATAAATGGAAGCGTAACGCCTGTATTTGGCATAAGATTCGTAACAACGCACATGTTTATAATAACCTGAACGGCTATATGTATAATGATTCCACACACAATGAATGAACCATATCTGTCTGGCGCACCCTCAGCAATAAACTTGCATCTCCAAAGAAGAAGCAGGAATACTAAGATAAGCGCAGCAGCACCGACGATTCCCAGTTCTTCGCAGATAACTGAGAAGATCATATCATTTTGTGCCTCAGGAATATTACCCATCTTCTGAATACTCTGACCAAGTCCTCTACCAAAAAGACCGCCAGATGCTATAGCGTAAAGACCCTGCATTGTCTGATAACCAAGTTCTGTTGCCTCAGGATCAAGCCATGTTGTGATTCGGTCACCTCTATAACCCCGTCCAAAGATCATGAGAGCTCCACCGGCAAGACCAGCAGGTATGATAACAAGCAGATACTTCAGCTGTGGAGTTGCTATAAGCCAGATACCACCAGCTATTGCGATACAGATGATGGCAGTACTCATGTTCTCGATAGCGATAAAGATGATCAGAACACCAACAGGGACAAACATATTTACAGTTCCCTTAAGTGTTTTCATAAGTTCAGGCTTCTCTGAACAGATATATGCCATATAAAGAATGATAACCATCTTGGCGATCTCCGATGGCTGGAAACGCAGAGCACCCATTTGGATCCATCTGGAGGAACCGTTAACGCTAACACCCTTTATCAGAACGGCTACCAGAAGCACCAACTCTATCACCATAAAGATAATGGTGAATCGTTTCATTCTCTGATATCTGATCTTGGAAACAATGATCATTCCTATAAATCCAAGACTTGCGAAAAGCAGCTGGAAATTAAGGAAATGGACTCTATTGCCATAAATTCTATAAGAAATAAATGAGCTGGCACTGTAGATCATTACAAAGCCAAAGAAGGACAAAAAGACAATATAAAAGAGAGTAGGGTAATCAAAGTAAGTACCCTTTACAATCCATCTCTTAAAAAACTTGTCCATCTTCTGTGTCATTTACTTTTCCTCTAAACCGTTAACGTATACTTTAAAGAGAGTTCCTCTCTCCTCATAACTCTTAAACATATCCCAGCTTGCACATGCTGGTGAAAGGAGTACATTTTCTCCAGGTCTTGCAGCTGAGTTGCAGTAATCAACCGCTTCCTTCAGATTGCCAACTCTGACTATCTCGTTAAAGCCATGATCCTTACAGCATTTCTCTATCTTATCTGCTGTCTCACCGATAAGAACTATCACTCTTACCTTACCAGGAAATGTCTCAACCCACTCGTCATATTCAGACTCTTTATCATATCCACCACCGATTAGCAGTGTGCTTGACTTCATAGCCTGAACAGCCTTGATAGCCGCATCTGGGTTTGTTCCCTTTGAATCGTTGTAGTATTTAACTCCATTAATTTCTCTAACGAACTCTATTCTATGTTCAACGCCGTTAAATGCATATACAGCATCTCTGATTATCTCTATAGGAATATCCATATAGTAAGCTATAAGAACTGCTGCCAGAACATTTTCCAGATTGTGAAGACCAAGGATCTTAATCTTATCCACATCCAGGATATACTGCTCGCCCTCTACATCCCAGCTCTTAATATAGATCTTTCCATCTCTTACAAAGGCACCCTCTTCCAGTTCAGTTTCATGACTGAAATATACCTTATGAACATTCTCTATCTTCTCAGTTCTTACTCTAGTCTCTTCATCATCATAGTTGATAACCATATAGTCATCTTCTGTCTGATTCTCTGCTATACGAAGCTTTGCATTGTAGTAATTATCAAGTGTGTAGTGTCTGTTGAGATGATCCGGAGTAAGATTAAGAACTGCACTCACATGTGGTCTGAAACTATGTATGGTCTCAAGCTGGAATGAACTCACCTCAAGTGCGATATGAGTCTTATCATTTGTCATATCTGCAAGCTTGGTAAATGGAAGTCCGATATTTCCAACTACTATAGAATCCTCTGTGTAACTATTGAATATCTCACCTACAAGAGAAGTGGTTGTTGTCTTACCATTTGTTCCTGTAATTGCTGCGATCACACCATTACTGTAGTAGTAAGCCAGTTCTATCTCTCCCCAGATTGGGATTCCCTTTTCACGAACCTTGTTGACAAATGGAGCATCTACCGGAATACCAGGACTAATAACGAAAAGTTCTGCCCCCTCCAGTATCTCATCTGTCAGTTCTCCCAGCGCTACGCTGAAGTTATCAGCGCTTGGGAAGTTACCCAGAAGTTCTTCTTTATTCAGTGATTCATTTCCGTCATAAAGAACAACGCTGACACCATTTCTTATAAGAAGTCCTGAAGAAGCAAGACCACTTCTGCCTGCTCCAGCAACGATAACCTTCTTACCTGTTAAATCTATATTTCCAGCAACTAATTTTTCAGTTCCCATTATATCCCTTTCCTTTCACTTAATGAGTCGATTTGGCTCTGAGCCCTTTTGACTCATCAACCACCACCATCCGCCGGTGGCGCCTCGGTGCTTTCTGTATTTTCCTCAGTTGTTTCTTCAGTAGGAGCTTCAGTTGCATTTTGTTCTGGTGTAGAACCTGCAACACTTATCTCAGGAGCTGCTCCCTCAAATACAGGAGTTGCCACTTCATCACCTACAGAATCACCTTCAGCCACAGGCTCACCTGTTTTATAAATATTCATGTATGGAAGCAGTTCTTCTGCAATCTTATTAAAAAGAAGTGTACCAGCTGCTGAGGAAGCCTGATCATCAGCTCCAGGTTCATCAACAACGCAGTATATCATAACCTGAGGATCACTTACAGGAGCAAATCCGATAAATGAAAGAATGTACTTTCCATTTCCTCTAGGAAGCTTCTCGGCTGTACCAGTCTTACCACCGATCTCGTATCCTTCGATCATGGCCTTCTTACCAGTACCATTTTCTACAACCTCCTGAAGGATGTGCTTCATCTCATCAGATGTATCCTCAGAGATTGTTCTACGAACAAGGATTCTGTCATAGTTCTTAACCAGGTTTCCATCTGCATCAAGAACCTGCTTAACAACGTGTGGCTGATAATAATATCCGCCATTTATAACAGAGCAAAATGCTGTTCCCAGCTGCATCATTGTTACAGTAACACCCTGTCCAAAGCTTGATGTAGCAAGCTCAACAGGATTAAGTGTATCCTGATGATATACCATAGTGTAAAGGTCATCCTCACTGGCCTCACCAGATATATCTATATTGGTCTTCTGTCCAAAACCGAAAAGCACCTGATACTTATCAAATGTGGATGATCCCTCAAGAGCAGCGATCTGCATAAGACAGTCGTTGCATGAATACTCAAGGGCCTGTGGAACTGTAAGCATTCCGTGACCATACACGTTATGACACTTGATATCCCAGTCAGCAACGTGCTGAATACCGTCACAGTAGAATTGCTCATCACCAGTAATAACGCCATCCTCAAGTGCTCCTGAGATGGTAAATGGCTTAAATGTTGAACCTGGTTCGAAGGAATCACTTATTACGAAATTACGCCAGACATTGTTAAGAGTTTCAACCTTCTCTTCGTCTGTCATCTTCTTAACCAGATCCTGATACTCAGAATCTGAAAGCTTCTCGTCCTTAGTTTCAAATTGATACTTACAACTATCCATAGAGTAAGCATTGTTAGGATTGTACTGATGTGAATTATATAGAGCAAGGATCTCACAGTTCTTAGGATTCATTACGAGAACAGATATGTTCTTCGCTCCCATTTCACCCATGAACTCTTCACATTTAACCTGAACGATACGCTGTACTTCGCTATCGATTGTGGTTACAAGGCTGTTTCCATTTACAGGAAGTTCAACCTCACGCTGAAGGTTATAGTCTTCTCCAAGGTAAGAATACTTTCTTCCGTTCTGTCCATTCAGGTATGAGTTATAAGCACCTTCAATACCACCTATACCCTCATTACCACTAACAACGAAACCAAGCATATGACATGCCAGCTCATCATTTGGATAAGTTCTTCTGTACTCTTCCTCAAGTCTTATTCCAACAACATCTGTGAGCTTACCGTCTCTCTCATCAGCCATGTAATCCTTTACGTCATCGTAGGTAAGTTTCTTCCTGATAACCTCGTACCAGGAATCTTTATGTTCAAGATAACCAGCCGCCTCTTCTGCAGATACACTGAAGTACTTATCAAGAGCAGCAAGAGTTGCCTTCTTTTTCTTCTCAAACTTAAGTATATTCTTTGGCTCGATTACCACGTTATAAACCATAGTACTTGTGGCAAGTACCGAGCCATTACAGTCATATATATCACCACGCTTGTAAGGAACGATCACACTTTCATAACCCTTCTGGCTAAGAATTCTCTCTGTGTATTCCTCACCATGCTTCAGGTTGTAGTAAATGATAGCACCAAAAATAACAGCGAACACGCCGCTGAAACACATAAGCAAAACAAAAAGGCGCGTACGCATCCTTTTTACCATAACTCTTCTTTTTTTCTTTTTCCTTCTAGCTGTAGCCATTCTGTCTTCTCTTATCCACCCAAATTATTAGTTCTAAATAAAACGCCAAAAGACTGCCTTTAATCAGCAGTCTTCGGAACGTCGCTATATTGTTTTACATAGTCACCTTGTTCACTCTCGTAATAAATGATGGAACCATTTTCCGAGTATACCATACCCAGCTCACCGGTGGCAATATTATAAATATCTTCCAGCGAATACATACTATTAAGTTTATTTTCATAAGCTGTGTTATCAGCTTCGATATCCTGGATTTCCTCCTGAAGAGATTCAATCTTTCTTTCCTTGTTCTCAACACTTCCCTGAACGGTTAGCATTATTACACAGGAGAGAATTACCATTACCAGCATAAGTGCAAGCACCACTGTGTATCTAAGGTCGAAGCCCATAGACTGTTCAGCTTTGATAGCTGACTTCTTAAAAGTCTTTCTTTGTCTTCTTCTACTAGGTACCGGTCTTTCTTGCCGTTTTGGAACTGCTACTGTCTTTCTAACAGCGTTGCCCTCTTCAATATACATTTCTCTAGCTCTCTTTGCCATATCTTCCCCTTAATGATGTGACAAATGACTAGAGGTCATATGTCACTTTTTTTCAAAGATGCGCAGCTTCGCGCTGCTGCTTCTTGGATTCTTCTCCAACTCTTCTGCCGATGCTACTATCGGTTTTCTTGTTATTACCTTGCCCTTTGATTTTCTGCCACATGTGCATACCGGAAATTCCGGTGGACAAATGCACGGAGATTCTGCCGTTCTAAATGCGGTCTTCACGATCCTATCCTCTAAAGAGTGAAAAGTAATGATAGCCAGTCTTCCTTTCGGAGCCAGGATATCAATCATTTCTGTTAAGCTATCCTCCAAAACCGTAAGCTCTCGGTTAAGTTCAATTCGAATAGCCTGATAGGTCTTCTTACAAGGATTTCCGCCCTGCCTTCTTGCGGCTGCAGGAATCGATGCTTTGATGATCTCATTTAATTCAAATGTAGTTTTGATGGGTTTCTCACTTCTTGAGCTTATTATGTTTTTCGCTATTCTAGCGGCAAACTTTTCTTCACCATAATCACTTATGATCCTTCTGAGATCAGCCTCAGAGTAATCATTCAGAATGTCTCTTGCGGTATAATCCGAATCCTGATCCATTCTCATATCAAGTGGGGCGTCTTCCCTATAAGAGAATCCCCTATCTTTATTATCAAACTGGTAAGACGAAACTCCGAGATCCAGGAGTATTCCATCCACACTGTCTATTCCTCTTTCGTGAAGCAGCTGTTTCATATTTACATAGTTGCTATGAATCAGCTCCACATTATGAAATTCTTTTAGTCTTTCAGCTGATGCCTTAAGTGCATCCCTATCCTGATCTATACCAACAAGCTTTCCCTTGTCAGATAGTCTTTTAACTATTTCATATGAATGTCCGGCACCACCCAGGGTTCCGTCAACATATATCCCATCTGGTTTTATATCCAGGCCATCTAAGACCTCATTTAGCATTATTGATATATGCTTAAATTCCATCTACATCTCTCCGAGAGAATACTATTAAAAGTTGAGACCATATTCTTCAATCAGATCACTAACAACACTATCCTCTTCCATATCAGCAAACATTTCTTCGTAACGAGCCTTATCCCAGACTTCAGCCTTTTCACCGCTTCCTACAACCACAACTTCTTTTGTGATTCCTGCGTGCTGTCTAAGTGATGGTGGAATTATTATTCTTCCCTGAGAATCAAGTTCACAAGTTGAAGCCTTAGATGTGAAGTATCTAAAAAGCTTTCTTCCCTGAGGAGTACTTGTTGGAATCTGTTCTGCCATTCTTGTTATAACTTCATCCCACTTCTCTGAAGAATAAATCCTAAGACATCCATCAGGATCAACAGATATTACAACAGTGGAACCAAGAGTATCTCTGAACTTTGCTGGAACACTAAGTCTTCCCTTAGCATCTACATTATGAAAATATTCACCAAACATGCTAAGTGCCACGACTTACTATTCCTCCTTTCTTCAAATCTTGGTATTGTTGATAACTTTGTTGGTTTTGTTGATATTTCCCACTTTATGGGTAATTCATGGTCAAACTTGACACAATTCCCCACATACACGTTCATATTACCCCACCATAAACCAAAATGCAAGTTTTTTTTCCGAAAAACCGCGAGTTTTAGCCAAAAAAAGAGCCCCCACGACTCTTTGTCGTAGGAGCTTTTTCAATCAAAAACACTAAATATTCTGTTATTTATATCACTTATATACCAAATATAGTATTTTTATTTATTTTAATCTTCGTCCTCATCCATGGTATCTTCCTCCACTTCGTCTTCGTCATCTTCCGAAGCTTTGGAAGCCTTGAGCTTGTCCTTGATATTTTTCTTTGTTACCTGTTTCTTTTCTTCTTTGTCTGTTTCTTCTTTATCAGATTCTTCTTTTTCTGATTCAGTTTTCTTTTTATCTTCTTTTTTTGATTTTTCTTTCTCTTTGTCTTCTTTCTTAGATTCAGTTTTCTTCTTGTCTTCTTTTTTAGGTTCTGCTTTCTTTTTATCTTTCTTATCAGACTCTACTTTCTTCTTGTCATCTGAATCTTTGTCCGAATCTTCATCAGACTCTTCGTCTGATTCTTCGTCCGACTTCTTGTTAGGAACATAGTTTACCTTAGGTGTCTTACCGTTCTTGATATCATTTCTGTTCTTAACAATTACTGATATAGCAAGGAAGAAGCATATTGCTGCAACTATCTGGCTGACCTTAAGTCCACCAACCATTAGCGAATCTGTTCTAAGCCACTCTATCCAGAAACGGCCAAGACCATATCCAGCAACATAGATCATAGCAAGCTCACCATCAAACTTCTTTTTCTTCCTATATAATAGAAGGAAGATGAGCAGCGCCAGATTCCAAAGTCCCTCATAAAGGAACATAGGATGAACTGTGATACAGGCTATACCTTTTACAAGTTCCTGTTTATTCAGCATATCAGAAGTGATTATGCCATCATTTCTAAGCGTCTGAAGATAACCTCTGCTAAAATAGTTTACAGGAATTGCCATTCTGAACTTGCTCTGAGTATATGTACCAAAGCATTCTCTATTGAAGAAGTTGCCCCAGCGTCCAACTATCTGTGCCGCTACAACACCAAGTGCTATAGTATCACCAAAAAGTGGGAAGTTAATCTTTCTCTTACGAGCAAAGATAAAACCAGCAAGGACACCAGCTATAAGTCCACCATACACTGCAAGACCACCATTGTGGATGTTGATCATATCAACAAGAGTCTTGCCAATACTCTTTCCAGGCTGAATAAATCTTTCATGATTGAATATTACATAGTAAATTCTTGCGCCCGCAATAGCCGGAATTACCAGCCAAAGGAAGAAATCAAGATAATCCTCATCATTCTGTCCAGTACGCTGTGCTTCCTTTGAAGCTATAATAAGCGCCAATATAAATCCACCAGTTACGCATATAGCATATAGAGGGATTTTTACATTTAATATAGTTATCGTGCTAAGCACCTTTTCAAAAAAGATACCTACACCAGGAAAGTATATACCCTGCATTTGTATGTCCTTTCATTATTATGTATATCAATAATATATACCAGTGCAATTGCTTAACCCGCTGCTTCGCAGCTCCTGTTATACGTTAAACTTGAAGAGAACTACATCGCCGTCTTTCATAACGTACTCTTTACCTTCCTGACGAACAAGTCCCTTCTCCTTAGCAGCTGTCATGCTACCTTCGCGGATCAGATCGTCATAGGCAATAACTTCAGCTTTAATGAAACCACGTTCAAAGTCAGAGTGAATCTTACCAGCGGCCTGTGGTGCCTTTGTTCCATCCTTAATTGTCCATGCTCTGGACTCCTGCTTTCCAGCAGTCAGATAACTGATAAGACCAAGTAACTTGTAGCTTGCCTTGATAAGCTTATCGAGACCTGACTCACTAAGTCCAAGGTCCTCAAGGAACATCTTTCTCTCTTCATCATCAAGCTCAGAGATTTCAGCTTCCATCTGTGCACATACAGCAAATACCTCAGCACCTGTCTCTGCAGCGTAATCACGAACCTTCTGAACATACTGATTAGATGCACCATCGTCAGCCATATCGTCTTCGCCAACATTTGCTGCGTAGATAACCTTCTTCTCTGTAAGAAGGCAGTACTCCTTGATCCACGAAACCTCATCATCATCAGTTTCATCAATCTCAAATGTTCTCACAGGATTTCCTGCTTCTAAGTGAGCCTTAATCTTGTTCTGGAACTCAAGCTCCTTTGCAGCCTGCTTATCATTTCGAGAAAGCTTAACTGTCTTAGATATTCTTCTCTCAAGAACCTCAAGGTCTGAGAAAATAAGCTCAATATTAATTGTCTCTATATCTCTGATAGGATCTACAGAACCATCTACATGGACTACGTCTGAATCATCGAAGCATCTTACAACATGAACGATTGCATCACATTCACGGATATTAGCAAGGAACTGGTTACCCAGACCTTCACCCTTTGATGCACCCTTTACAAGACCAGCAATATCAACGAACTCGATGATAGCAGGGGTTGTCTTGTCTGAATCATACATCTTTGTAAGTACATCCAGTCTCTCATCTGGAACAGGAACAATACCCACATTTGGATCAATAGTCGCAAATGGATAATTTGCTGCAAGCGCTCCTGCCTTAGTTAACGAATTAAACAATGTAGACTTTCCTACATTTGGAAGTCCGACTATACCGAGTTTCATATTTTTCTCATATCTCCTTTATCTGTCTATACGCCTTTTCAAGCGGTTTATTTAAAACTATGAGCTGACACAGTGTTTTTTAACTGCACCAGCTCATCAATGTTATCATAATTATGGTTGCTTTTCAATCAATGACTTAAAACTTCCTTTTTCTCTTTGATTTCAGCCCCTTCAGCAACATTTTTCTGTGTTTCTCCTCATTTGTGTTGCTGCAGCTTCCATTTTTCCCCTGATCCCAGTCACTCCAGCAACATTTTTCGGCATTTTACTCCAATTTTGTTGCTGCAGCTTCTTTTTTTCACCTGATTTCAGTGCCTACGGCAACAATTTTCGGTAATTTGCTTCATTTGTGTTGTCGCAGCTTCTTTTGTTGCAACCCCCTACTATTTTCATATGCCAACTTTATTTTTCTGCCACTACATATTCACCATTCTTATAGCTTGAATGAGTCTTGCCTATTATGAACCCCAGCTTTTTCATTTCACTAACCAATGTATGCATATAGAAGCCATGGGTGACCACCAGGCAGTCTTTATTTTCTTTAATAAGGAGCTTAGCAAATCGCCTTGCTCTTTTTCTTGTTTCTATGCGACTTTCCTCCTGCCTTGGACTATTAAAAAACCACTGCAGTCTTCCAGAAATGTTCCAGTACCATAGAGGAAGTTTAAATTTTGTATCAACGCTTGATTTTAGTGGGACTTCATTTATAAGATCTGTCTTTTTCACTTCCCCATTAACATACAGATTTTCTGCCGTATAACGAGTTCTTGAAAGTCCACTTATTATAACGTTTTGATATTCTATATCAGGAACTTTGTATCGTTCTGCTACTATCGGCGAAACATCATATTCTTTGCAGGCCTGATCATACTCTTCTGATGTATACCACTTATTCCAATTATATATCACTTTTCCGTGTCTTATAATTATTATCCTCATAACACTCTACTTATTTCTAATTCTTTACTTATTAATAGCTCTCTATTTATTCTTAATTCTTTACTTATTAATAGTCCCCTATTTATTCATCAATCTTTTCTCTTGTCCATCATTCAGCAATATTTTTCATATTTGCACTGTTCGTGGACTTTTTTTCCAAGTAGTGTGATTGCCTGTTTCGGGCAATTATCTATGCAGCGATAACACATTGTGCAGTTAGGACCAGCAACCGCCTTCCCATCCTTTATTTCTAAATTATTCATAGGACAAAGCTTAGAACAAAGTCCACATCCTACACAACTATCACTAACTTTCACCTTATCTGTATAACCCGTGGTTTTGTTATAAAACCATAGTCTCTGTCCAAACAGACCAGCCATATGATAAGGGAAGGATAATCCTTCCTTTGGGTAAATTCCTTCTTCTCTTATCTTCTTTCCAACTCGTTCAATCTTCTCATCAGTTTTTACGATGGTCTGATGATTCTTATCAACAGACTTTTTCAGTAGTTTGACATCACCGATGGAGTCAGGCATCAGGAGATGAAGCCCGCCGATTATCTCAGCATTATATTTCTTAAGCAGTCTCGCTGCACAACCCGCTCCATCGCCCGAAAATAGAGCCATAGTCGAAACGCAGAATATCTTCTTCCCGCTCCAAATCGATGAATTCTTATTTATGTAGTCCCTGACCATATAAGGGATATTCGAAAACTGTGTTGGATATCCTAGTATAATTGAATCACTTTCTTTTATCTTATCTATAGAAATTTCCGATTCTAAAGGAAATGCCTCTGCCCCCGGTTCTATTAACGAAAGCAGCTTTTCCACACAGTGTTTTGTATTTCCAGTTCCACTTAAATATATTCCTATCATATTGGGGATTCCTCCTAAACCCGAAAACAACCAGTTTCTTTAGAGGCTGAGCATATCTAGAACTTTCTCAACTTCTTTTTCCAGTTTTTCCTCTTCAAACATCTCACACACAGCACATATATCAGTAAGCCCCTGAACTGTCGCCCATAACAGAATCGTCTTGTAGAATACCTCTTTACCTTTGATTCCAAAAGCACCAAGAGTTTCCTTTACAGCTCCCGAAAATATCTGATAAGGGCGATACTCTTCCACAATAATCCCTTCATCTGAAAACATAAATTGATGATAATGTGGATTCTCTACGAAAAACATCACATAACATTTGCCCAGTTCCAAAAGACGTTTCTCAGGATTCTTGCAATCATCAATACTTTTCTGAAGCACCTCAGAGAATATATCTTCAACATAAGCCCTTGCCTGAATCAAAAAATCCCCTTTATTCTTAAAATGCGCATAGGGTGCAGCACTGCTGACACCACAGACAGTAGCCAGCTTCCTCATAGACAGATTTTCTATCCCATTCAGACTGATATACTTTATTCCCTGTTCAATAAGTTCATTTTTCAGATTCCCATGATGGTAAGGTTTTTCGCTCATAACACAACCTCCTAAATTCATTTTCATATCGATGCAAATAATCTTATCAGTGCATATAATCCTATCGAAAGATATAATCTTATCACTGTTTAGATACTATCATTCAATCTTATCACTGTCAAGATTGAAATTCACAATAAAAATACCCTCCTTACTGGTTTGTCTGAGGTGACCCCAAAAAGTTAGACTTTTTAAGCGTAGCAGTTTTATGGCTGCTACGCTATTTTTATGCAGCCAAGAGGCGAAGCCTGTATTGTACAGGGCTTAACCATCCTAGTTTTTCTTTAATTCTTTGTTCATTGTAATACTTTATATATCGCTCAATTTCTGATTTTAATTCTTCATAACTGTAATAAACAACTCCGTAATAAATTTCCTGCTTAAGAAGACCAAAGAAGTTCTCCATAACTGAGTTGTCGTGACAGTTTCCTTTTCTGGACATACTCTGAAATATTCTTTCTTCCTTAAGACGATGAGAATAAGTTTTCATCTGATATGCCCAACCTTGATCCGAGTGAAAAGTTCTGCGATATGGACAATCAGATGTTACATCTATAGCCTGTTCTAACGCATCCATCACATTTTGAGCAGACGGGTGTTTTGATATTGCATAACTGATAATCTCACCATTACACATATCCATAAATGGATCCAGGTAGAGCTTCTGCATAGTCATATGACCTTTAACATCAATCTCATAATACTTAAATTCAGTTGTATCAGTCGTAATCTTTTGGTGAGGTATGTGTGTGTTAAATCGGCGTCGGATTCTATTAGGGGCAATAGTTCCAACTTTACCCTTATAAGAGCTATATTTACGGCTTTTTCGAGTAAATGATGTAACCTGCAAATCAAGTTTTTGCATAATTCTTTGTACTTTCTTTTTATTGATACAGTACCCTTGATTTTTTAGTTCTCCTAACATTCTACGA
The DNA here is from genome assembly GCA_000687975.1 of Lachnospiraceae bacterium AC2031. Taxonomy (GTDB): domain Bacteria; phylum Bacillota; class Clostridia; order Lachnospirales; family Lachnospiraceae; genus Eubacterium_Q. The sequence goes on from JIAB01000001.1 coordinate 858,843, forward strand.
TAACCGTAATCTTTATTTATCTTTCGAATCGCAAGCATCTTTTCTTCGATTTCTTTGTCCGGATTTTCTCTATCAAATCTTTTTTGCCAATACATATACGTTGCTTTAGGCATTCCGGTATAAGAGAGAAGGTCTTTTAGTCTGAAGTCTCCTCGGAGGCTGTTGATGACGAGCGCCGTTCTCTCATTTTTTCCTCGTCCTCTAAACGCAGTCTCCTCAGTTCTTTTAAAAAGGCATTCTCGATTCTTAATTTAAGGAGTTCTTCCTCTAGTTCTTTTACATGTTCAGCACTAGTATCAACAATGTGTTCTTCTGATTTTATAGATTTACAATCTATCTTAGATTTATCCAAAGTTTTATTCTTACCTTTCTTTTGAGGTCTCAATGCATCAGGACCAGCGATACGGTATCGATTAACCCACGCAGCAATAACAGAAGGATTTTTGATTCCTTCCTGAAGAGCTATTTCCTGATAAGAGAGCTCGCTTGATAGATATAATTCTACAATATCTAATTTCTTTTTAAAAGAATACACTGTCTTCTTTCGTGAGCGAAATAAACCACTATCACCATATTTTTTATAGTTAGCAACCCATTGTCGAACCAATCTCCTATCTGACACGGAATATTTTGCCGTAATGTACCTGTACCCACCTTCATTATTAAGATAATCATTGACGACTTGCTTTTTAAATTCGTAGGTATACTTGCTTTTACCCATAAAAAACGACCTCCAAAAGTTAGATTTTATAGGTCTAACTTTTGGGGGTCGGTTCAGTCCAGTAAAGAGGGTACATATCATCTGTCAGCAGGTTCTAAATATGCTATGAACTTTCAACGATATAACGCACTAGAAAACATTAGTCCCGCTATAATGATCACAAGTCCGAACGCGAATCCGATCATATGATGATGCTTCAGTTCTTCCCACAAACTTATATCGGTACAATCCAGACAGTAGTACGCAAACTCTTCATCTTTAAGAGTATCGAGGTATCCTAAGTCTTTATAGTATGCCTTGATGATCTCTCGTTTCTTTTCATCGCGCACACTGACTCTGCAGAGTTTTCCTCGAAGCTTTATGGAACCATCTATTTCATTTATCTCTCTCTTGTTTAGATGTACTGCCAGTATATGATCATTCCCAACCTTTAGATCATAATACACACCATAGTCTGCAAGTGCACTAATTTCTATAGGTTTTTCTGTCACAACACTATAAACCTTACCATCAAATTTATCAGAGAAATCATTAAATGGAATCGAGCGATCCTTGTTTATATCTATATATGTCAAAACAAAGCTGGATGCGAGAATCACACCTCCAATTATCAGTGTTATAATTCCACCTTTTACTTCAACGACAAAGTCTTGATTCTTTTTACGAATATGAGAATTGGTGTAGTTTTTTCGTTCAGCTGCCCTTTTCTTTTTTTCCTCACGTTTAATTTCTTTCTCTTCCTCAGTCAATTCTTTATTGAAGAAAAATGTAAAAACTACTGTGAGCACCAGATTAATTCCGCTTATTACAAGTGTTACAAGTGCAACTCCATATCCATTCAGATACCTATAATCACCTATATAGTATTCATCTGGATCTTCAGGGTTATAATAAATCGTAAACTTGTCGCCCACATTTCCATAGCTTTTATCAGCATAAACGGTATTCATTTGGAATTTGTCATCAGTATTTACATAAATAGCTATCCAGTGTTGCCCATGCGTACCGACTTTAACATATTTACCTTCTACAGTTTGATTCAGATCACCATTTCCGCCATAGCCTTCACTCTCTACAAATCCTGTGACTTCATTTGTGCAATGCCTTACAGTTTTATTTACGAGAAGACATGCTACTAAACCTATTGCGCCGAAGAAAAGCATTACTATAACAAAAAACCAAGGGATTTCTATCTTTCTTTTACTTCTTTTTTTATTATCTAGTTCAGACATCTCTACCTTTCATTCATAAGTCGCTCTACTTCTTCGGCCGACAAAACCTCTTTTTCTATAAGTGCATCCGTCATTCCATTTTCCAGCATATAATCAACACCAACCATCTGCATGATGTTGATCGCTTCTATCATCTTGCGACCTCTTCTTTCTGTGATGCTATACTCTACCCTCAGCGGATATCCTTCGAAAGACTTCTTTTCTACAAGACCAAATGATATCAACTCGCGAAGTTGTTCAAGCAGCATCTTCTGATTGATGCCTTCAATCTCTCTTTCCAGCTCAGCAAGACCCTTTGGCCCGTCCTTCATCTGATATAGAATTATGGTTTTCCATTTGCCTTTGATTATGTCATGCACAATTTCCAAAGGGCAGGTATAATCATCCCTTATTTTCATAGATAGTTCTCCGACTTTATAACACTAGCAAATCCATCAGCCAGGGATGCCATAAATACTGCATGTACCGTTTCTGCATCAATCTTTTTGCCATCATGCTTTAAACTCATGGTCGTACATGCGTCGTCAATCAATGTCACTTCGTATCCATAGTCTTGACACGCTCTCACCGTTGTATCAACACACATGTGAGACATCATGCCAGCAACAACCAGGCTTTCTATCCCTTCACTCTCCAGGTATTCCTGCAGATCAGTTTCAAGGAAAGAATTCGGATACTCTTTATTCACTATCTTCTCATCTTCAAGCGGCTTCACAAGACTGTGAATACCTGATAGTGCTTTAAAGTTATGACGCACGTGAATGACTGTTTTCCCTTCACTTCTGAATTTTTCCAACAGAAGAGCCGCCTTTTTTGCTGCACACTTCGGTTTATGCAGCAACAGCGGCCCTGGTGTAAAATATATATTTTGAATATCAATAAGTAATAAAGCTTCTTTTTTCATTTTATTCACCTCCTGCATAAAGACTAATCCATAACACAGAAGATGACAATTACCCACTTTTTTGTGGGTATAAACTATTCCTGTTTTCCTCGATATTTAAGTTCCGGATGTTTCCTATAATACTCTTCCTTATCGGCATACATTCTTTCATCCGCCAGATGCATGGCAGTTCTGATATCAAGAGTCTTATCTCCAAAACAGGTTCCCACTGCCAGCTTAACTATATCAGAGTTTTCACATTTAGCTTTTAGTTTATCAACAAACGCATTAAACTCATTCTCAGTATGTTTTGTTACCAGAACTAAGAATTCATCACCACCAACTCTGAATATATCACTATCAACATAAACGTCTCTGATCAAAGCTGCTGCAGCCTTAAGTAGATTATCACCTGCAACATGTCCCTGTCTATCATTAACCTCTTTAAGTCCATTTAGATCTGCAAATACAACTCCATAATCACCGCCAACATCCTCTTTACCAGATACGATATTGGTTATACGGTTATTCATGGCATTACGATTATATAGTCCAGTAAGAAGGTCTGTAGCACTGAGCACCTTTGTCTTCTCAAAGAGCTGATGATTTGATATCTCAGAAGCAAGGATAAATGCCGTAACTTCCAGAATTGCTTTGATGTTAAGTGTATTCTCACTATTAAAGTTGGTTGCCCAGATATATCCGATAGTTTCTCCATTTGCCTTTAAAGGATAGATAACAAGACTGAAAACTCCTGCGTCCTTTAACGACTCATACCAGATCTCACTCTTTTCTTTCAGAAGTTCAAGTTCCTCTGCATCATGAATAATATAGCAGTTGCTTCCAGCTATCAGATCATCCCATGTCTTCACTATATGGAAGAATCCCTCCTCCACATAAGCAGACACATTTTTGATATGAGCCTCAGCTTCAGTTACACTTTCACAAAGTACCGAACATGACTCATTATCAAAATCAGTTAATAAGATACAGCATCTGTTAGCTTCACAGTTAACTCTGATATCATCAATGATAGAATCCATTGCAGCCTGAAAATCATCAGTTTCTCTAAGCTTTACAGCAGTCTGAATAACTTCCATAGCAAGGTCTGGAGACAGATCCGACATTTTCTCTGCATCTACTTTTGGAGTCATATCATAGGAGAAAAGAAGATACCCCTTACCATCCTCCGCAGATTTGAGAGGCAGCAGATATACCTCCATCCACGCATTATATATAGCAACGTTAATATACGAATGAATCATTCGATTCTCATTAACGCATCTAAAGCACATAGCCTCATAATTACGTGTAGGAGGAACATAATTATAGTATGGCTTTCCAGGAACAAAGTCCTCTCTAGCCACATTCACTGACTGAAGGTATGTATCATTTGCTGCTTCTACACAGATTTCACCACAAGTTCCATCCGGCTTTATTTCAACAGATAACACACTGCCTATCTTATTCAAAGTATTAACAACAGTATTATAATCCAAAATAGCACCCCCAATTAGATTAAACCACCCCAATATAAATATATTTTATAACTTTATCCCATATATTTCAAACAAAAAAAGAGTACTGCTATGTGCAGTACTCTTCCTTAATCTTCAAGAATAATTACATTTTCTCAAACATGTCTTTGCTGAGGCCACATATTGGGCATACCCAATCATCTGGGATATCCTCAAATGCTGTTCCAGGAGCGATACCACTGTCTGGATCACCTACCTCAGGATCATAAACATAGCCACATGGGCAAACATACTTATCCATAAATAATAACCTCCCTTAATGTTGATGTTATCATTTTACCTTTTCAAAGTATGCGGTGTCAATTTACATTTTGACAAATTACTCTACATGTGGAAGCTTTGCGATAGATGCTGCAATCTCCTCATCTGTTGGGATGTAGTCTGACATTTCTCCATTATTAAACTTCTCATATGCAACCATATCGAAGTAACCTGTACCTGTAAGACCGAAGACGATTGTCTTCTCCTCGCCTGTTTCCTTACACTTAAGAGCCTCATCAATTGCAGCTCTGATAGCGTGTGAGCTTTCAGGAGCTGGAAGGATTCCTTCAACTCTAGCGAACTGCTCAGCAGCCTCGAATACAGAAGTCTGCTCTACGCTTCTAGCTTCCATATATCCATCATGATAAAGCTGTGAAAGTGTTGAACTCATTCCGTGGAATCTAAGTCCTCCAGCATGATTTGCTGATGGAATAAAGCTGCTTCCGAGTGTATACATCTTAGCAAGTGGGCAGATCATACCTGTATCGCAGAAGTCATATGCATATGTACCTCTTGTGAAGCTTGGACATGATGCAGGCTCAACAGCGATAATTCTGTAATCAGCCTCTCCACGAAGCTTCTCACCCATAAATGGGGCAATAAGTCCACCAAGGTTTGAACCACCACCAGCACATCCGATAATGATATCTGGCTTAATACCATATTTATCAAGTGCAGCCTTTGTCTCAAGACCAATTACTGACTGATGAAGAAGTACCTGATTAAGTACACTACCAAGTACATATCTATATCCTTCGTTCTTTGTTGCAACCTCAACAGCTTCTGAGATTGCACATCCAAGTGAACCTGTTGTTCCTGGATGCTCAGCAAGAATCTTCTTACCAACTTCTGTTGTCTCTGAAGGAGATGGTGTTACAGAAGCGCCATAAGTTCTCATTACTTCTCTTCTGAAAGGCTTCTGCTCGTAAGATACCTTAACCATATATACCTTACAATCAAGATCAAAATATGCACATGCCATAGAAAGAGCTGTACCCCACTGACCTGCACCAGTCTCAGTTGTTACACCCTTAAGGCCCTGCTTCTTAGCATAGTATGCCTGAGCGATAGCTGAGTTAAGCTTGTGGCTACCACTTGTGTTGTTACCCTCAAACTTATAGTAGATCTTAGCTGGTGTGCCAAGCTTCTTCTCAAGGCAGTATGCTCTTACAAGTGGTGATGGTCTGAACATCTTATAGAAATCTCTGATCTCTGAAGGGATTTCAATATAAGGTGTAGTATCATCAAGTTCCTGAGCAACCAATTCATCACAGAATATAGGTGAAAGTTCCTCAGCTGTAAGTGGCTTACCAGTACCAGGATTAAGCAGTGGTGCTGGCTTATTCTTCATATCTGCTCTTAGATTATACCAAGCTGTAGGCATCTCATTTTCTTCGAGATAAATCTTGTACGGAATTTTCTTTTCGTCTGACATCTTTATAACCTCCTAAAATGTTTTTATATTTGGAACATAATAAAACCTGTCCCACAGTTTCTTAGTCACTGCTGGGACAGGTTAAAATTCTTACCTGCGGTGCCACCCGGCTTGATGCAATATGCATCCTCTCAAAACATACTTTCATATGCCGACTTTGTTAACGAAGATTCATGCTCCGTCTTCCATACTCTGCTGAATGCATTTCAGGTCGCCCTCTGAGGTCCATTCAATAAAACGCTTATTACTGCCATCTCACCACCGGCAATTCTCTGTATATAAGGAGGTTTTACCTACTTACTCCCCATCAACGGTTTACAATATAGGATACTATCACTAGACAGCAAGAAGTGTCAATACTAATTTGAAAATACTTCATCTGCGTAACGTACTGTTGCCATAGCATCCTTAGCATAGCAATCTGCGCCTATAGCATCTGCATATTCCTGAGTCATAACCGCTCCACCAACTACAACCTTGGTTTCTGGTTTTCTCTCACGAAGCAGCTTTATAGTATCCTCCATGCTGACAACGGTTGTAGTCATAAGTGCGCTGAGACCTATCAGCTTAACATCATCTTCAACCGCCCTATCAACAATAACTTCTGGTGGTACGTCCTTACCAAGATCTATAACATCATAGCCATAGTTTTCAAGCATAACCTTCACGATATTCTTTCCAATATCGTGAATATCACCCTTTACTGTAGCGATGATAATCTTTCCTTTTAATTCTCTTGGCTTTCCAGCCATAGAAGCTTTAACGATTTCAAATGCAGCCTTTGCCGCATCAGCACTCTGAAGCAGCTGTGGAAGGAATACTGTTCCCTTCTCAAATCCTTTTCCAACTTTATCTAGAGCTGGTATCAGTTCGGCATTGATTATATCCAGTGGATCCTGGGTTTTCATCGCCTCCTTCATGGCGGTTTCTGCCACACCAACCATACCACGTTCGATAGCATTTCCCAGTGAAGAACCTTTAGATTCTCCTGCAGCCTGACCCGAAGCGCCAGTTCCAGGAGCCGCTCCCGCCTGTCCTCCTGTTGAAACTGTAGCAAGGCTTGCATTTGCATACGCATTAATGAAGCCCATGCACTGAGGATCCAGGTCTGACAGAGCAAGGAAGGATCTATATGCCACCATCATCTGCTGATTATTAGGATTCATGATAGCAAAGCTAAGTCCCATCTGCATAGCAAGTGTCAGGAAATAGGAATTGATAACCTGTCTCTGTGGAAGACCAAATGAAATATTTGAAACTCCAAGGATTGTATGACCATGATAATCATCACGAATTCTTCTCAGGGTTTCAAGGGTTGTAACCGCCGAAGATGAATCAGATGAGATAGTCATACAAAGACAGTCAATTACGATATCCTTTCTAGGGATTCCGTACTCATCAGCCGCCTTATATATCTTCTCCGCAACTGCGATTCGACCCTCAGCCGTTTCAGGTATTCCGCCCTCATCAAGTGCAAGACCTACCAGAACACCACCGTACTTCTTGACCAGTGGCATAACCATTTCGATGACCTCTCTTTTACCATTGACAGAGTTGATCATCGCTTTACCATTATAATATCTAAGACCCTGTTCAAGAGCCTCTGCATCTGTTGTATCCAGCTGAAGTGGAAGTCCAGTAACACCCTGAAGCTTTGTAACCACCTCACGCATCATCTTTGGTTCATCTATCTCAGGAAGACCAACATTAACATCCAGAATATCTGCGCCGCCATCCTCCTGCTCAAGTCCCTGAGAAAGGATATAATCTATATCATTATCACGAAGAGCCTGCTGGAATCTCTTCTTTCCAGTTGGGTTAATTCTTTCACCAATGATTATAGGCTTCTTATCGCAGATAACTGCCTGGCAAAATGACGTCACAACCGTAAAATCCTTAGGAGTGTTTTCCTTAAATGCCTTAGGCTTTACCTTTTCCTTAGTCAGACGTATATGCTCAGGAGTTGTACCACAGCATCCGCCCAGAACCTGAACTCCCATATCAGCAATCTTACTCATGATATCTGAGAATTCTTCTGGTCCAACATCAAAGACTGTCTTGCCTCCCTCAGTTCTTGGAAGACCTGCATTAGGATTTACAACTATAGGAACTGAAGCGACCTTTACCATACGTTCAACCATAGGGATCATAAGGTCTGGTCCTAAACTACAGTTAAGTCCAAGAGCATCTACTCCCAGTCCTTCCAGCATAGCAACGGTGGAATCCACATTTCCTCCCGTCAGCATCTTTCCATTCTGATCGTAAACAGTAGTAACGATAACAGGAAGGGATGTACGCTCCTTTGCAGCAAGAACTGCAGCCTTTGCCTCATAACTGTCACTCATGGTCTCGATCAGAATAAGGTCACCACCGGCCTTCTCGCCAGCAGCCATAACCTCACCGAAAACCTCTACCGCCTTATCAAAGCTAAGATCACCCATTGGCTCCAGAAGTTTTCCTGTAGGACCCACATCTATAGCAATATATGCATCCTCTCTGCCTGTATTAATTCGAGCCTTCTTTGCTATCTCAACAGCAGCAGTCATCAGTTCCTCAACACGTCCTGGGAACTTGAAGCTGTTAAGGCCAAATGTATTCGTATTAAAAATATCCGAACCAGCCTTTAGATAGCTTTCATATAATTCCTGAATGATATCAGGATGATCCACATTCCATGTTTCCGGAAGCTCTCCGCCCTGAAGTCCTCGTTCCTGCAGAAATGTACCTGTTCCACCATCGCAGAACAGCCATTCCTTACCTAATCTTTCTCGTAAATCTTTTTTCATGTTCTTCCTTTATTAACGAGAGTAAGCACATTTGCCAGCCATACTACACTGCTCGCAGCCGCTTCTCTCACAATCTGTATCTATTTCTGAAAGTCCGATTACAGCTGTAATGGACTTAGTTGGTGACATCAGTAAACTGTCCGAAAGTGTAACTCCAATAGTCTTAGGCATCTCAAGTATTCTCTCGAAGTCCTTCTGCACCTCAAGAGGAAAATCCCCATAGCCAGGAGAAAATCTTGGTCTTGCATGAAGACCTCTAGCCTTAGCCTCTTCAACGATTTTGATATTTATCTCATCGCACCAAGCCTCAGCCATAGCAGCACCTACTGCCTGATAAGTATAGGCCTTCATCATATCGCGAACTTCAGCCTTTCTTACCAGCATATCCGGTACAGGCCCAAGAGTTATAGCCAACATTACTATCTCAGCACATCCATCAAGATTCTTCAGCAGATTACCTGAATCCACCTTGATACCCGAAAACTCACAAGTAACATTTTTCTCCTTCTTGTTACCTGTGCCATCCTCATTTGGAACCAGCTTAAAACTGAACTTCCACTCAAGTGGGAAAGTCTTATATGTGTACTTAGGACTCACCTGAGCCTGCATCTCTTCGATACATTCATCGATCAGTTTGCTGGTACTTTCATCAATTTCTTTAACACCGTGGTAGCCAAGATATCTCTCAACTTCCTTTTTGTTTACCTCTATCATTATCTACCTCATAGATTTTTTCACATTAAAATGTAATCGTTTCTGGTGCAGCTGTAAAAGAACTGAATACAGCTGTAGCATTCTGGAAGTAGAATACCTCTGTATTTCCATCATCCTCTGAATACATATTTCTAAGCTGTGGATATGCATCCAGCATAGATGTAAGTGCCTCACGTCTGTCATCAGCTATAAGCTCACCTGTGATACGAAGCCACACACCATCCTTAAATACGCAAGCCTCAGCCTTAGGATTTGCATGAAGCTGCTTTGACACGTTCTTAACCTTACCAGTCTGCATATAAAGCTTACCTTCAAATATATGTGCTGTTCCGAAAGGTCTTACTCTCGCCTGATCACCATCAACTGTTGCAAGGTAATATGTACCTGCACTATTTAAAAACTCTGCGACTTTTTCTATTCCGCTCATTTTGAAATCCTCCCTTTTATTCTTTTAACCATTCATGACTCCTGATCATGATAAGTGCTTTTCTATTTTACCACAGTTATCTTTAAAATAACAAAAAAATGTGGCAAACAACTTTGTGCAGTTTGCCACATTTTATGTAAACCAGTTTGCAATCGGATTATTCTACCAACCAAGATCCATGAGCCAGTTATTCAGAGCTCTTTCTCTATCCTTATCATTCTTTGAAGGATCATTATAGTACTCACCCTTAATGTTACCATCTACAATGTAGAGAACTCTTGAACATCTTGCTGCAACCTTTGAGTCATGAGTTACCATCATGATAGTTGTTCCTTCTTTGTTGATCTTTGTAAGCTCATCCATAACCTCGTTAGAGTTTGCTCGGTTAAGAGCTCCTGTTGGCTCGTCTGCAAAAACCACGCTCGGCTTATTGATAAGACTTCTGCAGATGCAGGCACGCTGAAGCTGTCCACCAGACACTTCATTTATATCATTGTCTGCAGCTTCGATGATACCCAGTTTTCTCATAAGATCCTCACCAAACTGAGTTACTTCTTTACGAGATCTCTTAAGCTTCTTACTCTGAAGTCCTGGAAGAAGGATGTTATCTAAGATAGTCAGGTTCTTCATCATGAACATCTGCTGGAAGATAAATCCCATCTCATCAAGTCTTACATCCGATAACTCATTCTTCTTAAGCTTAGTGATATCCTTTCCTTTAAAAAGAACTGTACCACTTGTTGCGTTGTCCATGCCAGATACACTGTAGAGAAGTGTTGACTTTCCTGATGCGGACGGTCCCATGATAGCAACCATCTCGCCCTCCTCTACTGTAAAGTTTACATTCTTAAGTACGTTGTTCTGCCTTTTATCTGTTACATATGTTTTGCATAAATCCTTAACTTCAATTACTGCTCCCATTTTCTTATTCTCCTTTTATTCTTTTGTGTTGCTTTTTTGTGTGTCGCTTTTTTGTGTGTCGCTTTTTTGTGTGTCGCTTTTTTGTGTGTCGCTTTTCGCCCTTCAAACCGCCTTAATCCATCCCTGTCGGCAACACTTTTCATCTTTTTCTTTTATTTGTGTTGCTTTTCACCCTTCAAAACGCCTTAATTCATCCCTGTCGGCAACACTTTTCATCTTTTTCTTTTATTTGTGTTGCTTTTCACTCTTCAAACCGCCTTAATTCAATCCAGTCGGCAACACTTTTCATCTTTTTCTTTTATTTGTGTTGCTTTTCACTCTTCAAACCGCCTTAATTCAATCCAGTTGGCAACACTTTTCATCTTTTTCTTTTATTTGTGTTGCTTTTCACCCTTCAAACCGCCTTAATTCAATCCAGTCGGCAACACTTTTCATCTTTTTCTTTTATTTGTGTCGCTTTTCACTCTTCAAACTGTCCTTCAAGCCGCCCTTCAAGTCGCCTAAATCTAATTCAACTTCAAGCTGAATACTACTCAATGCTTGCTGTGTCTCTTGCCTTTACGGTTCCTGTGTAGAGGGCTGCCAGCCAAGAGATTAATACTGTTACTGCTACAAGGATCACTGGATACTTCGCCATGCTTGACAGGTTGTGTACCCATTTGATTCCTGTTACTCCAAATGTTGCTGAGAAGATTGAACCACCTACAAAATCTGTTACAGGAATTGAGATTGCCATTGCGATAACTACTGCGATAACTGCAAGTGCTGCAAATCTTATAACCTGCCACTTGATCACTTCGCCGTCTCTGAATCCCATTGCCTTAAGTATTGCAATCTGCTTTGTTTCTTTCGAGATAAAGCTTCTTTCCATCATTACTGTTACAAGAATGATTACTATTACTGTGATGGCCATAAACAGGATTTCAGCTGCCTTAAAGGAATCAAGCGCACCCATGTTATTTACTGTTTCTTCAACCTGATCAAGAACCTTATCTGTGTCAAATATCTCTTTAATCCTTTCCTTACGAGATTCAATCTCTTCCTGAGAAGGATTATCCGTAAAGGAAATAAGCGTGCACATAGAACCTGTATAGTTTTCCAGCTTTGTAGGTGCATCATCGTATATACGCATTGTTGTACCCATATTATTCATACAGTTATAAAGTGCAGTAACGGTACATTTTTCCTTCTTACCATTAAAATCAATTTCGATAGTATCTCCAATTTCAAGGCCAAATTCTTCAGCAGCAGTATTGGTTATCGCTATTTCATTCTTATTCTGAGGAGCACTGCCTTCAAGCACCGGATAATCTCCGTATCTATCGCCTACAACCTGCTGAAAAGTATAGTTATATTTATTTCCATTAAATGTAAAGTCATATCTATATAGAACATCATCATAAACCTTTGCTGGCATTCCTTCTTCTTCCAGCTTTTCCTGAACCAGCTTTAGATAGTCCTTATATATTTCCTTTCCATTTTCAAACTGAGCATAGTACTGAGCCGAAACAACTTTTTTATCTAAAATATCTGTACTTTCAAGCTCCGGATACTTATCAATCAGCTTCTGGATATCAACAGTACTTATATCTTCTTTATCCATATAGAGATCAGCTCTTAAGCTAAATGTATCAATAAACGCCGGACTATCTAGGGTTGCTGTAAAGTTTGCTAGAACCAGAAGAAACAGTGTGCATACTCCAAAGGATACGATGATATTTATATATCTCTTTGGACTGCTTACTATATCATTCCATGAGAGGTATGAATGGTTCTTTGCATGCACTCTACTGATACGGAGTCCTCTCTTCTTTCTGAATCTTTCTCCTGTCTCACCACTTCTTATAGCATCTACTGGTGTCATCTTCTTAACTCTTCCAGTTGAAACAAATGCGAGCCATACGATAACTGCGAATACCATAACCGCACCAAATATATTGATCATATTTCCGTAAGAATTACCAAGCAGCATTCCATCTGAAACGCTTTTAATAAGAAGATTCCCAAATGGATAGCTAATTCCAAGACCAACTACCGCACCAACTACTGCAAGAGCAAAATACTTAACCATATAAAGGGTTCTGATTTTAAAATTTCTGATACCAATTGCCTTCATAACACCAATCTCACGGAAATCATCCTGAATTGTGAAACCGATGGAGAATCGGAGGATTACAAAGGATACAATGATAAGACATACACTGAGGATTACTACGATAAATGCAAGAAGGAGTTCAACTATTCTTGACACTACCATCATAGAAGCAGGAAATTCCTGATAAGAGCAATCAAGATCAATTATCTCATTCTTAATATTTGAAACATCATCAGATTCGATATAACAGATTTCCATCAGCGCATTATCTGCATCTTTTTGATCAAAATACTCATTTGCATCTGCATCATTCATAAGGAATCTATATCCACTAGCCATACTCGCTCCGAATATCGCATCCTTAAGTCCACCATCAATTACATAAGTTTTATCTTTATTTCCAAGCTTCAGAGTAATCTTTTCTCCAGGTTCTACATCAAATCTGTTAAAGAACTTGCTTGATACATATATATGACCCTTCTCAACCTTTTCAATAACACTATTATCTTTATCATAGAGTTTTATATAATTCTTTTCTGGAGATCCAATCATGATTAATCCTTGCCAATCAAGCTTCTTTCCAGATTCATTTTTTACAGTATCACTGTAACCATAAAGTAAGTCTGCATCATACGACTTTACTGACTTTGCTTTGTCTAGAACGTTTCTTGACTCATCGTTTAACTCTCCTTCAATAACGAGGAAATCATCATTTTTATCACCACACGCTTCGTCAATGAAGTAGTTCATTCCATTTACGACTGACACCAGATTATTCAGTCCACTTGCTACAAAAACCGTTGCCAGGATTACAAAGAGAAAGAGGATTATATTCATAGTCTTACTTCTCTTCAAATCCTTTTTTAGAATTTTGAAAAACATACTTTCTTTTCCTTTCCTGTAAATTTCTAAACTAATTATTTTGTATAGTTCGGTACCTTGATTCAGAGTATACAGGACAAATTATTAAACAATCATTAAATACAAAAAAAGAAGCAACCGCCACGCCAAAGGTTAGTTGCTTCTTTTCTTATATAATAACATACGTTAAATTAATGGCAAGCAATATCAAATGGCATTAATTCCCAGAACTTTTATAGAAGCGGATAGAATATCTCCAGAAGAGATATGCAATCAGGTACATTGCTACTCCGACCACAGGAGTCATGTACATATATACAGATGGATATGCCATATCTTCCTTTCGAAGAAGGTACTGTGCTGGGAAGTAGTTTACGAAGGCAAATGGCATCACATAAATCATAAGTATCTGAATGACTTTGCCAAATATACTTATTGGATAACCTGCGAACTTACGCATATCCCAGTATAACATTTCCTTCAGACTGTCTGTCTGGAGCAGATATATATTTAGAGCTGCTATAAACAGGAACACTGCTCCCTGAATTAGAACTCCACCAGCCACTGTCACAAGATAGTAGCAAACCCGTACTAAGTTCCAGCTAATTCCAACCTTTCCGGCCGATAGAACAAAGAGGGCTATTCCAAGTCCACCGTGGCCTAGAGCCGCGAACCAGTCTGCATTAGCGAAAAGGATCTGGAACAGAAGTCCACGAGGACGAAGCATAAATCTGTCAAAGCTTCCATCTCTAACTGTTTTACCAAAATCTCTGAGTCCAGTGAAGAATATTATCATTATTCCGTAGGTCAGGAAAAGTAAACTGAAGAGGAATAACATTTCATATATATTCCAGCCACTAAGGGTATCAAACTTAAGCAGGGTGAAATATATTACAATAATGCCTGTTGCTTCTCGAAGGAATACCGCCAAAGATTTAAGAAATGCATCTACTCTATATTGGAACCAGGCTTTTGCAGTGGTCTTGCTATAAACTGCCATTAAATGTACTGTATCTCTCATAGCTTAACCTCCCTGCACAACTAGCTTTTTCTGTCCCTTATTCCAGAGGACATTTCCAAGAAAATATATAACCACTATCCAGATTATCTGTACCAGACATTTGAAGAGCATTTCCTTTGCCCCAAGCTGTCCAAGATAAATCTGTACTGGTGTAAAGTAAATGGATTCAAATGGAGTAAACTTTAGGAAGCCAGTCATCCAGACAGGCATAAACCATAGCGGTATCATTTTGCCTGATAGAACATTTACAAAGACATCCTTGATAGTTATAAGACTCCATATATTGATAAGCCAGAAGGCTGTCATCTGAACCAGGAAGCTGATGCTGAAAAGTACTCCGTATCCAAGTACAGCACTGAATATGAAGAGAATCATATTGCCGACGCCTGCTGGTTTCTCCATTCCCGTTGTAAATATTGCAATGAGAAGAACCGGCACAAACTTGAATATAAGGTTAAAGAAGGACTCTCCCACATTTTCGGCGATCATCCTTCCTTTAAAGCTCATTGGTCGGAGCAGTTCTGTGGAAATGCTGCCATCCCATATTCTTCCCGGAAGAAAATAATCATTAGGCGTAAAGATTGCACTGAGCCCAAGAGAGAGAACAAAGTTTGTGGTCACCATAGACATAGTTACTCCATCCACACTACTTCCTGTTCCATAAAGAGCTCTGTATATTTCATAAAAGATAAAAAACTGAAGCACCGTAGACAGAATACTCATAAGGTGATCGAATCTATATGCGCTTTTACCAAGAAATGTTTTCTTAGCGTAAGCTATGTAAGCACCTAGTTTCATCACGCCACCTTCTCTCTACTGTATATCTTACGAATGATGCTGTCGATATCCGGCTCAGCTATATTTATATCTTTAACATTGTAAGTTGAAATGAGATGGCTCATAAGATCATTGATATGAACCTTCTTGCCATCAAAGATCAGCTGACTGTGACGCTTATCCACTTCTTCGATCTCTACACCAGGAATTGACTTTACAGTTTCATCATTCATAAAGAATACATCCAGCTGGCGGGAGGATCCATGAAGCTGTCTGATTCCCTCCAGAGAACCATCATATATTTTTGAACCTTTATTTATAATAATTAGTCGCTTACAGGTTTTCTCAATATCCTGCATATCATGAGTTGTAAAGAGCATGGTCACTCCATCCTCTGCGTTAAGATCCCTAATGAAGCTTCTTATGCTTTCCTTACCTACAACATCAACACCGATGGTTGGCTCATCGAAAAATACTATATCTGGAGAATGGAGAAGCGCAGCAGCGATATCTGCTCTCATACGCTGTCCCAAGGAAAGCTGTCTTACGGGCTGTTTAAGGAACTTGCTCATATCCAGCATTTCTGTATATCTATCAAGATTCTTTTTATATACATCATCAGGAACACTGTATATTGCCTTCAGGAGTTCAAAGCTGTCGATCACCGGAAGATCCCACTGGAGCTGAGACTTCTGACCGAATACTACTCCGATTCTGCCAACATATTTCTTTCTCTCTTTATAAGGTACTATTCCTGATACTGAGATAGAACCTGAATCAGGATAGAGTATTCCAGAGAGCATCTTGATAGTAGTAGATTTGCCGGCTCCATTTGGCCCTACAAATCCTACCATCTCCCCCTTCTCTATGGAGAAGCTGACGTCCTTCACGGCCTGCTTGTCCTCGTACTTTGGCACAAATAGATTAGCGATCATCCCTGGGATTCCGCTAGATCTTTTACTCACCTTATACTTCTTGCTGATGTTTTCAACCTCAATAAAACTCATCGTGTCCTCCAAAATCTAATGCAGATCCATTATTATTTTTTCGAGGTCAGGTTTCTTAATCTTGATATCTGTAATCTTCGTCTGCTTCATCAATACTTCCAGCAGTTCTGACGCCGCAATATACTTCGAATTGTAGTCATAGGCTATTCGATTCCCATCCAATGAGTATCTCACGATCGGAAGGTCATCGATATTCGGTATATCACCTTCATATGTAACTGTCATGGTGTTGATCGGAAGATACTGACTCCTAAGACTCGTCTCACTTCCATAGAAGATAAGCTTTCCTTCCGAAAGAATCGCTAATCTATCACACATATGGGAAATCCCCGTAAGATTATGAGAAGTAATAAGAAATGTCACTCCCCGCGATGCATCTTTCTGCACCCGCTCCTCCAGTATACGCTTTCCCTCTTCATCCAGTCCCACATCCGGCTCATCCAGGATTACAAGGTCAGGATTAATGATAAAGACGCTTGCCAGTTCTACTCTTCTTCGCTGTCCAACAGAAAGATCTTTTACTCTCTCATTTTCATAGGATTCAAAGTCAAACTCTGAAGACAGTTCCTTGTACCGTGCGTCATATTCCGTCTTTGATATCCCGTATTGATAACGAAGCATTTCGAGTCCAACCTTTGGAGTATCCCCATCTTCCAGAATTGGTACTCCCGTAATAAGTACACTGAGTTTTTCTCCAAACTTACCACGATTTGAGGATGGTTCCTTTCCCATAAGGATCACTCTTCCACTATCCGGAGCTAGAAGGCCTGACGCAAGACGAACAAGAGTGGTTTTACCAGAACCTGTATCGCCGATAAGCCCAGTCACCTGTCCTCTCTCTATATGAAGAGTGAGATCAGAAAGTATGAACTTAGATACATCATCAAAATTGATCATATTAACCTCGAATAAACAATATCCCTTGTAAGACTCATATACAAGGGATGTGGGACAAATGGTATCTATATTGGGATAAACTGCACGAAGCAGCTATAAACATCACGACGGAATAAATGCACAGGCTATGAAGAAGCCTTCTTCTTCATAAAAGTCTGAAAGGCCTTCGTACTTTTCTACTATACTTTTAATCTGCGGAATACCTCTGCCATGATTAAGATCATCATCTTTAGTAGTAGTTAGTTCCGAATTACTACTAAGCACAGACTTTGATATCTTATTCTTTACTACTATCATGTCATAACCTTTATTCTGATAGATCTTTACAATCATCTCTGGAGCAAATGAAGCATCTTCCTCCGCTTCCTTCTGGCATGCCTCTATGGCATTATCCAACATGTTCGAAAAAAGAGCTGAGAAATCCATACTTTCCATCTTACCAAAGGATAGATTCTCCACCTCAGCTTTTATATCAATTCCAAAACTTCGAGCCTTGGACAGTTTATCATTAAGGACATGATTAAGCAGCGAGTTGCCAGTCTCAATATAACTGTGAATAGCATTTAACTTGCTGACTATCTGAGATATATAAGTACGGGCCGCCTCCTCGTCGCCATCGTTAAGATAGGAAAGAGTCACCATCAGATGATTCTTCATATCATGTTTGAGGCTTCTCATACTTTCATGAAGATTCCTGATTTCTTCATCCTGCTTCTCGATATTATCAGCATTTATCTTCATTTCACTAAGCTGAAATTCCAGTTCTGAATAATCCGAAAAAAGCTTGTTATACTTTTCAAGCAGTTCCTCATATTTTTTATCAGTCTTTTTTCCTATCACCTTAACATTCCCCTCATAAGACTTCGTTTCGCCGCTTCCTGATAGCTTCTTCCCACAGGAATTTCAGTCTTATCATCTAGTATCAGTTTATCTGAATTTATTATCTTTACTGCTTCGCTATTTACAAGGAAACCTTTATGAGTCCTTACAAAACCATCAGTACTAAGAGCCATTTCCAGTGCCTGCATAGTTTCTCTGAATCTGTACTCCTCACTACCAGTTACTACCCTGATATAATTTCCCTGTGCTTCAAAATACAGGATATCTTTAAGACTAAGTCTGATATCACCTTCTGCTGTATGAAAGTAGAAATTCTTTTCCTTGGAAGATATCTCACGAATTGCATCCTCCAGAACTCTGGACAGTTCCTTATCCAGATAGCTTTTCCTCACAAATCCGAAGGGGTGAAGCTGCAAGCTGTCATACACCAGTTCATCATGACTGGTAACAAAAATGATCAGAGGTTTCTTATCTGAATGCTGAATCGTTTCAGCAATCTCCAGCCCACTTATTTCCGGCATATCAATATCAAGAAGGAGGATATCAAAGCCTTCTTCCTTACGCTTTATATCCTCCAAAAGTGTCATTCCATTACTGTATAAAGATACCTCTGCCCCGTCGATAGCCGTGCGTACCTTACGAGACATATCTTCCAGTATCTTCTTTTCGTCATCACATATTGCTAGTCGTATCATGTCTATATCCTTTAAACGTAAAATCATTTTAAACTTTACGTACTACAAGGGTTACGTTGAAGTTTTCACCCTCTTTGGAAGCAAAGACATCGCCATCCATCTTGGTCATGAGCTGCTTTACTATATAGAGACCCAGACCATTTCCCTGAATATTTGTTGTGTTACTTCCACGATAGAAGGAGTCGAAGATGTTATTAATCTCGCTATCCTCCAGAGTACAGCCTGTATTGGAAACCGTAATAAGCTTACAGTCTTCTTCCTCACTGAAGGAGATACTAATCTTTCGACCATCACCATACTTGATAGCATTTTCCATCAGATTCTGAAGTGATTCGATAAGTCTGTCCTTATCCGCACTAAGAAGCGCGTTATCGAACTCTTCAACCTCAAACTCAGTATGGAGTACGCTCAGCTTATCCTTATAATATGCCACAACGCCATCCATTACATCCTTCATATAGACTTCGCCTGGCTTTACTTCCAGTTCCATGAAGTCCTCTCTGGAGAGCTTGTATATCTCATCCACATATCCGCGGATCTCATCTGTCTTTGACTGTATACCAGCAAGTGCTTCCTGCTTTTTCTCTTCTGTATCATAGAGCCCCTCTGAAAGTGCCTTTGAATAAAGCTGAATTGCAGATAGTGGTGTCTTGATATCATGAGACAGAGAAAGAAGCATGGTCTTCTTTTCTTTCTGATACTCCAGATTCTTCATCTTGCTGTCTTCAAGATTCTCCCTGAGCATATCCATTCCCCAAAGGAACTTGCCAAAGAAACGGCTTTTCTCTTCCTTTATAGGAGTAGACAGATTCCCCTTCGCCAGCTGTTCTGTAAGAGATGACATTTTATCAAATGGCTTTATTACCTTGTAGCCAATATAAAGCAGCACGCCTATGGTAAGAAGAAGCGCTGAGGCCATACCTACATTCATCAGTATGAAGGTACTTCTATCCTCTAATACTCTATATTCAATTCTATAAAGTGTTCCTTCAACTTCCTCTACTACGTAATCATTGTTGCAGAGTTCTGACGGATCATATACGCTCACTCTGATAATTGTTTTGTATTTCTCAAGATCTATACTATCAGGGTTTTTCCTAAAAGTTTCATCCGCTTCCAGAACACGAACGATTCTTTCAGCTTCAACTCTATAGTATCTTCCAGTGACACGGATATTAGTCAGATAGAAAACATTAAGAGCTATAATGATCAGAACCTCTGCTATTACGATTAAAGTAGCAGCCTTCTTAAATCTATTCAAAGCGGTATCCCACTCCCCATACTGTAATTATATGCTTAGGCTTCTTTGGATCCTCTTCAATCTTATCACGAAGAGTCTTGATATGAACCGTAAGCGTCTGAAGCTCTGACTCGCTGTCACTTCCCCAAATGGTACTAAACAGATATTCTTTCTTAAGAGTAACTCCCTTATTCTCAATAAGAAGCTTCAGTAGTTCAAACTCCTTAGAAGTTACCACCACATCTGTGCCATCTACCTGAAGGCTTTCAGTAACAGAGTTCAACGTAAGATTTCCTTCTGTCATGATATCTTGAGCAAACTTACGTTTAAAGATGCCATTTATCTTTGCAATAAGAATATCGATATCATATGGCTTTTCTATATAATCATCTGCTCCAAGATTCAGACCTTTAAGCTTATCCTCCTTCTCAGTCTTTGCACTGGCAATAAGGATATGAGCATTTGAGGTTTCTCTGATTTTAGAGCAAACAGCGAAGCCGTCAACTCCTGGTAACATCAGATCCAGGATGACAAGCTTCGCTCCGTACATCTCAAAGAGCCGCATAGCCTTTTCTCCGCTATCTGCAATAGACACTACGTAGTTCTCCTTGCGGAGAAAAGTCTCTAGCAGCCCACCTATTTCTTTATTATCTTCAACTATAAGTATATCTAACATATTGTACCCCTTTATTACACTATAGTTATTCAGTGATAAGGGAGTAAGCAGATATTCGCTTAATCCTTCCTGATAATAACCATATTATAATAAATGAGACTACAAGTGCAAATACTATTGATAAAAATCCCATCCAAGGGAAGATTTCCATATTTGATCTCATGATTCCCATGGTTGAAAGAAGTACCGCAAGAATCTTATTAGAGGTCAGGCATCCAACCACTGCTCCAGCAGCAGCTCCGATACCTATCTGTGGAAGCATAGAAAGCACAAGCTCTATTCTAAGCTGGTTGCTTGAAAAACCAAGCGCCTTCTTGATACCTATCTCACGCTGCTTCTTGATGATCATTGTCTTAACCAGGAGATTCATGGAAAGAATAATAACCACTACGGATATAAGCACCATAGCAAAAACTATAATAGCAGCAACCTGAATTACCACATTATCACCATTCATAAGGGTCTCAATGGTATTTCCATAAGAACTGAGCTTATCTCCATACATCTCCTCAACCTTATCAACAACTCTTATAGAATTCTCCAGCGAATGTCCCTTAACAAACACTCCAATATTGGTCTTTTCAGATTTAAAATCCAGATGTTCAGCGCCTTCAGCAGTTAGCGATATATCCATGCCGTAATTACCGGCTGCCTGTTCGAAACCTGTCACCAGATATTTATAATCCTTCTGGCCATAGGATATTCTTATCTCATCGCCTATGGAAGCGCCTATTGTATCAGCCAGATTACCACCTATCGCAACCTCGTTATCGTACTTTGGACTTCTACCCTCGTAGATATTTACCTCTGCCACATCTGACCAGTCGTCAGTCACCGCCGTCGAAACAGTATAACCTTCCACTGTCATTTCTGTATAATTGATCCAATATACGCTTTCAACCTCTGGCATTTCAGCAATCTCTGCGATCTGATTGTCCGGTTCTTCAAAGCTCAGATCCACATCCGCCAGTACCAGATTCAGCATTCTCGCAAGATGCGATGCATCGTATACACAGTTATATGAAAGAAATGCAGCCAGTGTAGATACTGCTCCTATAAACAGCATTACGACAAATAGAATAGCGTTCTGCTTCGCGTTACCCAGCACTGACTTAAGAGCCATGATCCACACAAGGGGACCATTGGTCTTTTCAATAGGTGCACGGTTTTTCTTAAAGCTGTGATCACTCACTCCAAATCTGAGAGCAATAACCGGATCAAGCTTTGATATCATTCTGGTACTTGCCGTAGCTACAACAACAACCGTACCAATGATAATGACAAATGTTATAATAAACGACACTATATCGAATGGATGATTCCAGGCTACACCGCTAAAGCTTCTAAGCTTTACCTCGAATACAGGAATAACCATATAGGAGGCTACAACACCGCAAATAAGAGAAATGGTTGTGGTAAGCGCAAATTCAAGCACCATTCCAAGTCTTATCTGTCTCGACGTATAACCAAGTGCCTTAAGTGCTCCGATGTTAACTATATTCTGCTCAATAGAGTTAGATATTCTGAAATATATAATGATCATTGAGATCACTGTAATAATGATTGCAAATGCTGCTATAAAAGCTGCCAGCATATTCTGCATATAAGTAAAATCATTTATCGTATTATCTACTGACTGTGCATATGCTGGTATATCATGGTCAATAAACGCTTTAGTGATCTGTCCGGATGCTTCATTTGCATCTACTCCATCAGCCAGCTTTATGACAAACATTACTCTTGTGAAACCAGGTTCACCCGATTCACTTCCATAATCTCCACCTTTCTCTTTCCAGCCGTCTGAATTTTCATTCTTCCATTCATGATATAGAGAAGGAGATACGTAGCCAACTCCCATCTCACTTGAGATAAGACTTTCAAAGAAACCCGCCACCTGAAATGTGTAATACTTATCTCCAACCTTCAGATCTATACTATCTCCTAGCTTTGCCTTAAAGAGATTCGCATTGTAATAATATGATATATAGATTGGATTATCGTATTCTTCTTCTGATAGCTCAACGAAATGTGGTGCTTCCATCTCACCCCACTCGCCATAAGGCAGAAGGTTCATAGCATTTGAAGACGTGTCATACATATCCTTAGAATCTTCATCAGCTCCATTTTTTGTGATAGAGAATCGTTTTTGAATCGGATACAGTTTCTCATAAGATTCTATATAATCCGCATTTGATATAATCTCCTCGATCTTCTGGTTTTCCTCTGGCCGAAGTATACTGTGCACCATAAGGTCTGCAAAGTTGTACTGCTCCTGCTTTTCCTTATGTAGGGTGCTGTAGCCAAGGAGGATTGCCAGACCTGTATGCAGCATGAATACTGCCAGGACCATGATGAGGAAAAATGTTATCATATGCGAGAAATCATTCTTAAAATTCGACTTTAATAATTTTCCTAACATTATTTGTTCCTCTACAGACTCACATATGAATATACATTTCTCGACACTGCTCTCGCACAGGCGCGGCGCCCTAGCGGCCACTACGCTTCGCTTCGTTCGCTAAGTTCTCAGCCACCTCATTCTTCGGTGTCTGAATCACTAAGCGCCGAGACCGCTTATGGTCTCGAAATGTATATTCATATTGTGAGTCTTATGTTCTTAAAAATATTGCTCCAACAAGATTTACTTCGTAAATCTTGGCCTTTACCAACCCATTTCACCCAGGAATGAGCGGAGCTTTGCGTGACGTTCTGGATCACCGGAAACGTACTGTCCAAGGTGACATTCACCGCAGATAGCACCATCCTTAAGGTAAATGATTCGGTTTCCTCGACGAGCTGACTTCATGTCATGGGTTACCATGACGATACTCTGTCCGCCTCGATTGAACTCTGTAAGTATGTCCAGTACCGCATCACTGCTGGCACTGTTAAGCGCTCCAGTTGGCTCATCTGCAAATACCATGTCTGGTGTATTTATAAGGGCTCTGATGATACCAACACGCTGTGCCTCACCACCTGAAAGCTGGTTTGGGAATTTATTCCAAAGCTTCTCTTCAATACCAACCTTCACAAGAAGCTCCTTTGATTTCTTTGTAAGTTCTCTCTTGTTCTGTCCTGTAAGAAGTCCTGCTGCGAGGACATTATCAAGGATACTCATGGTTCCGATAAGATGAATCTGCTGGAATACGAAACCACAATGTCTTCTTCTGAAGATAGCAAGCTGATCACTAGAAAACTTTGTGATATCTTTATCGCAGAAAAGAATCTTTCCAAGGCTGGCTCTATCCATTCCAGAGAGGGCATACATAAGTGTTGATTTACCAGCTCCTGATGAACCCATGATTACTGTAAAATCACCATCATAGATATCAAGATCCATATTCTTGATTATGTGATGCTGAACACCACCAACAGAAAATGACTTACAAAGCTTTTCAGTTTTTATAATTGATTTCTTATCTTCCATAATCTTTCCTTAATTACTCATATTTTTTCTGGCTTACTTTCTTAACGATTCCTGCAACGAGAGCAATAAGAGCGATGATAGCTACTGCGCTGCCGCCAAGAACTGCTGGACTTACAGCTGGTGTATCTTCAACTTCAGCTACCTCATCTTCTGCCTCATTTACAACAAGTGCAACTGAATCTTTATAAGTGCTTTCGTTACCAGATGCATCTTCAAATGTTACTTTAATATCTATATCATCGATACCAACCTTATCAGGTGTGATTGTCATATCAACTGTGCTGCTTGCACCAGACTCAATAGTACCTGCATAGTAGGAAATCTCCTGTATTGTATCACCACTGAACTCAACAGTTACATTTCTAAGTGTATCAAGTCCCATGTTATTAAGCTTAAATGAAAGACTTGTCTTTCCATCAACAGAAAGTTCTGTCTTTGTAAGTTTTACCTCAGAGATTCCAAGTCTTGCTTCCTGAAGCACTGGAACTGTTACTGCTGCAGAACCCTCAAAGGAATTCTTTGAATTATCTTCATAATTATACTCAACATTTACAGTATAGTTCTTCTGCTCAAGATCTTCTCTCGCCTTCATCTTTACTGTAACATCACACTCTTCCTCTTTGTCCATACTGTCGATGTAAATGGAATCTGAACCGGAAGTTGTAATAATCTGGTTTTCTTCATTTGAAAGCTTAATGCTGATGTTACGAAGCTTTGTGCTCGTCGACTCATTCTTAAGGTGGAGTACCATTTCAAACTCATCACCAGCCTTAACATCTTTCCCCTTAATATCTCTTCCTGTTACAACAAGTCTTGGTGTAGCATAATAAGAAACTGTCTTTTTCGCACTTCCCTCAGGAACATAGGTTGTAACAACCTCTGCATCTGTGCTTGATGCATATACATCACTCATGGACATAACCTGCTTCTGTCCTAAAACTGAACCAACAAGAAATACTGTTGAAACTAAAACTATTCCGACCTTTTTCATAATACTTATCTCCTCTTCTTTATTCTGATTCGTTATTAACTGAATCTTTGTCATCTTATGCACCGAGTATAGCAAGATAAATATTAAGCGTCTTTATAGCAACATTAATTTTTTATTAAGTTGAAAATTAAGAAAAAGCCTCACGAACTGATCGTGAGGCCGAACTTCAGGCAAGTCTAAAGCCAATAGTAACTTTAAACCCTCCATCTGCATTTTCGCAAATGATAATACCATTCATATCCTGTATAAGATTACGTGTAATGTTAAGTCCTAGTCCAGAACCTTCGATACCCTCAGTGTTTGATCCACGGTAATACATATCCATGATGTGTGGAAGATCATCTTCTGAAACTCCTCCACCCTTATCTCCTAAACTTACATAGAAGTATTCCTCATCCATATGAATTGATAAGTTGATTTCTGTATTCGCATATTTATATGAATTGTAGATTATATTTGTGAAAATCTGTCCAGCACGGAGCTTGTCCATTAAGAGGAGACAGCTTGGGATTTCAACATAATTAACCTTTGATAAATAATCTGCATTTTCAATAAGAGTTTTTATTACAGAACTTTCTGTCTCGATTGCATTTACCTCAAGCTGCTCAAGTTCTTTTAATGTTGAAGCAAAAAGGTTACTGACAAGTGCATCGATCTGATCTGCTTTTGCTTCTATGGACTTAACCTTTGTCTGTGTAAATTCGTCTGCTGACTGCTGGGACTTAGCTTCAAGAACCTCTGACATAGCTTTTATTGATGCTACCGGAGTTTTGATATCATGAGATAGCTGAGCGATCAGCTGTCTTTTACTAACATTTGCCTGATACTCTCTTTCACGGGCAATGGCTAGTTCGTCACGCATTATATCAAAGCTTTCAGTGAATGCACCGAACACATTCTTCCTATCCATTTCAAGGGGCTTATCTAGATCTCCTGCTGCAACAGCGCTTGCAAATTCTCGCATCTTGTAAAATGGTCGAATTACATTTAGATATAACCACACCGTATATCCGCCCCATAAAAACAGGATAGCTATATAGCTGATCATATACATCAAAGCATAATACTGATTGACCATTTCTTCCAACCTATCCATTCCATTATGGATAATGAGCCAGCCAGACAGTTCACCATTTTTATATAAATCACGAATAGTGTCGCGGTTTTTTGTAGCTCCCACAATACTGTCTGCTTCGGATGTTACGCTTGAGTAGATAACATTTTCATCTAAGTCCAGGATTGTATAATCAAAGTTATATGGTCCCGACGACTTTGATACAGCCATAACATCACTAGCCTCTATCTCAGAAATCAGTTGATTCACCTCTACAACATCCAGACTGGAAGCCTTTTTATCTGCCATATCTCCCAGGATTGGCGGGAGCAGCATAATAAGTATTGATATAATAATTATTATAATAAGACTTTTTTTCATTTTATTAATTGTTCTCGGAATTATAATTTAGAATGAGACCCATGCCTCTGACTGTCTTTATGATTGTTGGTGAATTAGGATCTTCCTCAATCTTCTCTCTTAGATGTCTAAGATGAACATTAAGAGTACCTTCTGATACAAAGCTATCCTCCCACACGTTATCAAATATCTTTTGTTTAGACATGATCTTATTGGCATTCTCAAGAAGATAGGTAAGAAGCCTATACTCCATAGCTGTAAGCTCTATAAGTTCTCCATCCTTACGAACCAGCCCAGCATCTGTATCTATCTCAATGTTTCCAATATGATATATTCCATCCTTAGGAGTCGCTTCATTCTTTGTGTCCTGGCCACTTACTGTCTGCGCAGCATTTTCTGCAGACTTTTCATATCTTTTAAGTACCACCTTTACCTTTGCATGAAGGACATTTAGAGAATAAGGCTTGGTGATATAATCATCACCACCAATATTAAGTGCGATAACCATATCATCATCACTGGACCTTGCACTGATAAAAAGAATTGGAATATCATAATCCTTTCTTAGTCGCTTACAGAGTTCAAAACCAGAAGTATTTCCCAGATTAATATCCAGCAGGATAAGTTTAGTTGTATTATTTTTAAGGAAATCTAAAGCGTCCTCCGCAGTATAAACTGCGAAGGACTTGATATCAAACATGTTAAAATATTCTGCGGTAGAGTCAGCAAGCTCTATCTCATCATCTATTATAAGTACGCTATAATCCATAATCCATATCCCTTAACATATATTTTATCCCTACTTTGTTTTACCATATATGTTAGTTTTCAGCAAGTCGGCGTACCTTAACTTTAGCTTACTTTTCTTTGAGACAGATTCTCAGCTTTTCCATTTTCGAGGTAAACTGTTCTGTCACCATATGCTGCACATTTTTCTGAGTGGGTTACCTGAAGGATTGAGATTCCCTTCTCTTTATTAATCTTTTTGAACAGATCCATTATTTCTTCACCTGATTTTTTATCCAGATTTCCAGTTGCCTCATCAGCAAGAAGAAGCTTTGGATTTCCCATAACAGCTCTGGCTATAGCAACTCTCTGCTGCTGTCCACCAGAAAGTCTTGAAGGATACTCCTTTCTCTTTTCTTTAAGACCTGTTATCTCCAGAATTTCCTCAAGATCCTTTTTTAGAGAAGCTCTGGATTTTCCAGCCACAAGTGATGGAAGAAGTATATTATCTTCAACATTCAGATTCTGCACCAGATTATAAAACTGGAAGATAAATCCGATATTCTCAAGTCTCACCTGAGACAGTTCCTTTTCCTTTATCTTTCCAATATTCTTTCCGCACACCACTATATCACCTTTATACTCTCGGTCCAGTCCACCTATAAGATAAAGGAGAGTTGACTTTCCAGTTCCTGATGGACCCATAAGAGAGACGAACTCTCCCTTTCGAACATTCATACTTGCTCCATCAAGAACCTTTGTGATTGCATCCTTCCCTTTTCCAAATTCCTTATGAACATCTCTTACTTCGATGATATATTCATTTCTGTTATCCAACATTTTATCCATTTTATTTTCACTTCTCATAGTTTTTCTCCCTTTTTATTCGTACTTCAGCTGCTCTGATATCTTCATCTTCCTGATGCTTGTTATAGTCTTTACGATTGTTATACTGAATGTAAAGAATATAACCACAAGGAATCCTATAGATTTTCCTATGTTGATATCATTTCCAAAGATGACGTATGAACTCATTAGCTTATACATAAGTACAGTTTCGATTGCTCCAACGATCACTGCCAAACTGATTGAGATTCCGCTGGATATGAAATTCTCATTAGCAAAAAGCTTTATCAGACCTGTTCTGCTCATAGCTGTAGAGATAAGGACTGCACTCTCACGTTTTCTACTTTCAAAACCAACTATCTGATTACAGAAAACTCCAATAAGTGTAAGTGACACGCCCATGATAATGATCATATATAGGAGTGTTAAGATTCCCGCACTGGTGGTCTTCGATTCTTCGATATATTCATCCATAGTTCTAACCTGATCTACTGTTCCAGATGAATAGCTTCTGATCAGATCTCGGGTGATTTCCGCATCATTCGTCTTTATATATGCAAATGCTGGGGAATCCATATACACTTCCTTATAAAGGTTCAGGCTTATTGCCGCAGTAGTATTAGAAGAATCTGCGTTACTTGAATCAATAATTCCTGCAACCGTAAGAGTTACTCTTTTTGGCACTACACCTTCAGAATTAAGAAGAAACTCTGTAGTATCTCCAACCTTAAGATTTAACTTATTAGCTTGTTTCTTTGTAAGATATATCTCATCATCCTTTATCTTTTCTGGAAGTCCTATATACTCCTTATCAAGTTCATACTGACCTTCTGTTCCTATAATGCTTATATCTTCAAAATAGTCGTCACATTTTTTTATATATTTATTTTCTAAATACTCATCTATATTTTCTTTTCCAACAACAAGCTTGTCTCCATACTTGTAGTACTTAAACTCTACAGCTTCTACTCCGTAAAGATCCTCAAAATAATCATAGAAGGAAGTTGTCTCGCTAAGACCAGTTACGATCACATCTGCATCAGCAGGTGGTGCAACAATAAATGCCTGAAATGCTGTAATACATACGAAGAGCACTAATGAAAGTGTTGTGGCAATAAAGGTAAGCTTTGAACTACCAATACATGTTTTCTTAGTTCTAAGACTTGTTGCCGCAAGGCCGAAGATTGGCTTATTGATCTTAATGCTGATCTTCTCAAGTACTTCCGAAATCTTCTTCAGGATAAATGGATATCCACTGAAAACAGATACAATAACTAATAAAAATCCCAGGAGAGCTGTTATCGTCATATCCTTCTTCGCCGCAAATGTAATCACGATCAGTATTGCAGCGAGGATACCTGATACAATAGAAAGAACCAGATATTTCTTTCTGTACTTATACTCTGTATCTCTATTATCAAAGATAATATCTCTGATAGGTTTTCCAGTTGCCTTAAGAAGTTCTCTAAGCGGACATATCATTTCAACGATCATCGCTCCAAGTATTACTCCAATAATTACTGGAACAGAAACCTTTCCAAGTTCAACTCCCACCTCCAGATCGGAATCGGTGTGGATAGTGAACAGACTACTAAACATAGAATCTCTTGAAGCAAGATAAAGAACTGTACCAAGCACGCCACCGAAAAGACCATAGAACATATTTTCAACAAGAATCACTCTCGCTGTAAGACCTGGTGATATTCCCAGACTTCTAAGAGTTCCTATAGTAGAGAGTCTGTCGATCATGATCCTTTCAGAAAGTGTAACTGTTACAAAAATTACCAGGAGAAGAGTTATGATAAAGAGAAACATAAATATTCCACTTATCTGTGAGATCTGTTCCTTTACCATCTTTCCATTCACAAGATTCTCAATATAGGCTGTCGGCATCTTGTCTTCAAGCTTATCGCAGAACTCTGCAGCCTCATTTTCATTCTCAACTTTGACAAATGCCATGGTGTATTTACATTTTCCATCGTAGCTTAGTTTTGCTATGCCCTCTTCAGTAACAAGAGCGTTATAATCATTACTCAGCAAACCACCAAGAGATGCGATCTCCTTAACCTTAAAATCTACCTTCTTGTTATTATCTCCATAGATTGTAAATGTATCGCCCTTTTCAAGTCCCATGTCTTTAGCAATAGTTTTAGTGATCACACACTCATCATCTTCCAAAGAAAGCTTCTTTGATACAAGATTCATGGAGGCTGCTTCATCTATATCCACACCCTGGGTTACAAGTTTTTTTTCATTGTAATATGCATACATGTCATCACTTCTAACACAAAGCTTGGAATCCTTCGTTGCTACAAAGCATGCCTCATGTTCAGGAAGATCTTCAAAATCTGCCTCGTTTATTTCGGAAGTTGCTTCAATCTCCACATTTGCTTTTCCGAACATTGATGCAAATGCATTTTTAAGAATCCCCTCAAGAGAATTTGACATATCAAATGCCATCATTCCAGCAAACGCGCACACCGTGATACTAATAACCAGGAAGATCATTATCAGCGGCTTCGCAAATATATTTCGTAAAGTATGTTTTAATATAACGCCCATATCTACCACCTTTTCACTCTAGATTCTGGAGCGACATACATATCGTCGCCTTCCTTCACATCGTATACTTCATAAAACTTATCGCAGGAACTAAGAGGCGCATTTACTCTTATAGGTCCCGGACTATGTTCATCCCTGCTTAACTGCTTAACTGCCATCACATCACTCTGTAACTCACACCATATAGAGGCAAAGCCTTCATACATTATCTTTAGATCCTCTTTTTTCTCAGCGATATTAGATATGCACTCAATTGCACCTATATCAGCGTAGTTTTCTCCAAGAGTTGCTTCTCCATTATCATGATAAACTTCCATGATCGTGTATTCGTTGTAATAATCTATACACATATCCGCTCTTTCCTGTAGAGCCTTTCTATCCTCTTCACTGAGCCACTCAGGATTATACTTACCTTCATCATCCCAGTTCATGCAGTTGGAATCGAAGGCATGACCAACCTCATGTGCGATTATCATTCCAAGCTTTCCAAGATTCGCATACTCATTATCATCTTCATTGAAGAATGGTTCTTCAGTAATCGCCGCTGTCATTACAACCACGTTGTCTGTCCAATAGCAGGCGTTCACTGTCTGAGGCTGCATTGTCTGCCCCTGCTTCGAACGTTCTTTCTTAACCTTTTCCTCAAAGTTGTCATACTTATATCTATTGATGTTCTTAACTGTGTCATATGAATCTTTTCCGATAATTCCATCTGTACTTACAAGTTCCGTGTCAAAGCTTCCACCAGTTTTAAACTCTATCTTTTCTAGCTTGCTAAGAAGCTTTGTTCTTGCATCCTGAGTAAGCCAGTCCGCATCTCCTATTAATTCTCTATAAGAATCTCGGATATTCTCACACATCTCCAGGACCTTCTCATCTCTATCAGCAGGATAACAGTTTTCCTTATAGAGTCTTCCCAGCTGATCAGGCAGGTACTTCTTGATCATTTCCTTAGCTATGATGTCTTTTTCCTCTGTGTTCTCACCATATATATCCTTAACGCCTTTATATTCATCAGATAGATAGTCATGATATCCATCCAGATATTCCAGCAGTAACCATGTTTTGAAGGTTTCCAGGTTTTCCTCATCCGAAAGATTCTCAGCTACACATTCAAACTGCTCTGGATAAGTGATGACCCATTTGTCATAAGGGTTATCCACCGTAAGACCTTTCTCGAAGCTATCTATATCAAAGCTGTAATCCCTTTCCAGTTCATCAGTCGTTAATTCCTTTAGATTATTAAAGTCGAATCTGCAGTCCAAACTGTCAAATGCAATCTCAACCGCCATACTTGCGAAGTCGTCTGCTTTCCTCTCCGCCGTCTTTTTCTCTGTTCCAAGGGATACCAGCACATCCCTTGCTTTATTCCTTATGCTTTCTCTTCCACTCTCAGTATTTGCTATATCCTCTTTTGAAATACCAAGTATTGAATCACGACCGTTAAATCCAAAGCTGTATTCCTTTGAATCAAATATTCCATCACCTATATCAAAATCAAAAAGTGGACATACGTTGTAGTCATATTCAAGTTCTCCGCAAAGTTCCATATAATCCGCTACTGTCTTAACCTCTGAAATCTTCTTCTGCACATCCTCAAAATCTTTATCTGCATCAGAGGATTTCGGATCATAACTCACAACCTGCTGATAAAAGTCGGAAATGTATTCAGCATCAGTCGAAGAGCTGATAGCACCAGCGCTCGCCTCATCGATTATGGAATACAGCTTTCCATCAACGTTCATATAACAGCTTTCGAAAGCGCCATATCCATACTTGGGATCCAGTTCTGCTTCCCTTAGTTCTTCTGCATTAACGTATCCGTAGAAATCATCTTGAGGTCTTATGTCTGTATCGCCATCTGAACTCTCTGCCCATACACTCGCCCCTCCATAGGTGGATGTTAGAACTGTACAAAGTGCAACCCCTAACGCAATTCCCCTTATTCCTTTCTTCATTGCTTCCTCCTTTTTATTCGCTTTATAATACTATACGTCGTATAGTATTGCTTGTGATGCATATTATATGCCGTATAATATTGTATGTCAAGACAAAAAAAATACGCTTCGGTCTTTTTCGACCAAAGCGTATTGATTCGTTATTACATTTCTTCTTCTAGTTCTTTAATATATTCTTTTATGAAACGATGCCGCTCCTCGGCTATTTTTAGAGCTTCCGGTGTATTCATCTGATCTTTAAGAAGCAGTAGTTTCTCATAAAAATGCTTTGAAGAATCCTCTATACTGCGCCCATGCTTTCCACCATAAGAAAAGGTTCTTGCTATTCCTATAGCTCCCAGAGCATCAAGTCTGTCTGCATCCTGAACAATACATCCCTCCAAGGTACTAGGTTTCTTCCCTTTATTTTTACTAAATGATACGGAGTTTATCACTTCACATATTAGGTCAACTTTCTCTCTGTTCACTCCCTGGCTCTCGAGGAAGAATCGGGCATTTGCATTATTCTCGGTATTAAATAGTTTATGATCATCTGCATCATGAAGCAGTGCTGCAAGTTCTACTACCTGTTTATCTGCTTCATGGTAAGCTTCAGCTAGTCTCACTGCTATCTTATACACTCTCATGGTATGACTGAGATCATGTCCATCAGCATTTCCTTTAAACAGCTCCGTGATATATTCGATTGCTTTTTCTTCCAAAATTTCTTCTCTCATGTCACTAATCTATTATCTATAATTTAACAATTTCCTGTATATACAAACTCAAGGTTTTCTCTGGCGACATCAGCAAGTCTATAAACTTTACTCACATCCGTTGCAGCTCTATCTGTCATATGAAACCGTGGGAAAAATCTCGAAATATGTAGTGGTATGTTCTTACCTATGACATTTCCTTTACCATCAGTAAGCGAAGAAACCCACTTCGACAGTTCACGCATTTCTTCCTCAGAATCATTCTCACCTGGAATGATAAGTGTGGTAAGTTCAACATGGGCATCCTTCACCGCACGTTCTATAAAGTTCATTACCATTCTTCTATCGCCACCCAGTAGGTCGCGGTAATATGAATCTGTAAAGCCTTTAAGGTCAATGTTCATTGCGTCAATGTATGGAAGGATTTCTTCGAGAACAGAAAGCTCTGCAGTCCCATTTGACACCAGTACATTCTTCATGCCCCGCTCCTTAATAAGCTTTGCTGTGTCTCTCACAAATTCATAACCTATCATAGGTTCATTATAGGTAAATGCAACTCCTATATTTCCAGCAGACACGTATCTCTCTGCAATATTCGCAATCTGCTCAGGAGTAAAACACTCTATCCCGTGAACCTCAAGTTCTTCTTCATTCATTTGACTATATGAAAGCGACAGCTCTGACCAGGATATATCTGAGTTCTGACAGAAAGGACAACGAAGATTACAGCCGTAGCTGCCCACCGAAAGAATCCGGCTGCCAGGACAAAATCTCGACAACGGTTTCTTTTCTATTGGGTCCAGAGCAAGAGCTGAAACCTGTCCATAGTTCTGGGCAACAACTACACCGTCCCTGCAGGTTCTTGCCCCACAGAAACCTATTCCGCCTTCCTTTATCTCACAGTGCCTGAAGCACACCTCGCATCTGCCCATACCACGCCTCCAAAATCACGACGTACTCTACTCACATACTGTATTATTTGTGACGGATTACTTCGAAGCGCTGAAGGCTGTAGTTATCCGTTGGCTTGATTCCACCCTTACGCATGGCAATAGACACCTGGGTATCCACATCATCAACCCCTTCAAGGTCAGGAAGAAGAAGCCCTCTTCTATATCCGCTGGATACAATAACTCCGTACCTTTTTACATCCAGCTGATCTTTGCTATCTATATCCTCAGGTTCTCCTAAAATATCTACATTTATCTCAAGCCATTTGAGCTCGTTTTCAGTAATAGGATCAAATCTTGGATCTCTAGTCGATGCACTTATTGCATTATTAACTATCTCCTGGGCAATGTTTGTTGCTGTCGGTCCAATAGTACCAATGCATCCCCTAAGCTCTCCATTCTTATGAATGGACACGAAGGCTCCCGCCTTCTTTTCAAAGATTTCTTTAGGAAGCTCCTTCAGTATTTCATCAGGAATATCTCTTGGCACATTTAATTTCTTTCCATCAACTATATAACTTTCAAGGGAAGCACGGGCAAGTTTAACGTACCCATCAGACTTTGCGGCCTCAGCATCCAGCTTTTCTATCACTTTATCCAGAAAACATCTGTCAGGATTCTTCTCAATCTCTCCTGCTATCACTTTAGGTTCTTCCTTTGGATAGAATGTCACCACTCCATAACCAACACCAGTCACATCCTGATGGGACAGGACCTTTGCCTCCACGTCAATTCCATCAAGCGCTCCAGCCATAATAACAAATGACCTGTGACCACACTCTGCTGCCTTGTCGCAGAAGTCTTCATCGAAGTCCAGCATTTCACCGAAAGCTGTTCTTCCAGCCACATCCATGATCCTCTCATCATAAACTGGTCCCTCCGGTGCGAAACCATAAGGGCCATAATCCTGGAGCTTATGCGACAAATCTCCTGAAGCCACAAATACAACTTTTCGGTCAATCTCCTCTACCGCTTCCTGTATGTACATTCCAAGCTGATAGTGATCAACAAGCGGAAGACCCGAAAGACCAATTCGCACAATCTGACCTTCCTTATAATACTTTCGAATAAAGTAAAGTGGGACCATGGTACCATGATCCAGTTTGCTTTCCTTTTCCCCTTCAATTCCTGCAGGAAAATCCTCATCGAATACGATATCAAGAAGACTATTAACCAGATCATAGTCATAGATTTCTTCGAACTTAACATTTGGTGCCCTGAAAGCACCAAAATCTCCGATAGCATTTCTGCCCGGAGATATATGGAAATAATTAGAATACATAGTCGCATGAGGGCTCGTGATGATGATAGTATCAGGTTTTATCTCTGCTATCTCACGTCCCACCTGCTCATATGCTTCTATAGTCTCTTTAATTTTCGCTTCACTTCCGCGACCGATATCTGGAACGATCATCGGTGGATGCGGTACCATAAATGCTGCAACAATCCCCATGTTATACCCCCATCAGCTTTTAACCAAACACAAAACACCAAAAGCATCTAGTCAAAATATAACATATTCCAGGTACTATTTCACTAGGTTTATCACAGCAAGCTTATTTCATTTTTTTAACTACATCAGCCAGTTTCAGGAAATCCTTAGCTTTGATGATCGCAAGCCCCTGTCCTTCGTCACCAAGAACAATCAGATGATCCCCCGACTCAATCTTAAAAAGCTTTCTCGCTTTTGCCGGGATAACAATCTGTCCCTTCTCTCCAACCGTCACCAAACCAAATATATGTTTGCCCTTTGGAGCAACACCCATACCCATGTTGTCATCAGGATCATATTTAGCAAGATCATCAAGGGACACACCAAATACATCTGCTATAGCTTTACATCTTTCGAGATCAGGTACACTATCTCCTGCCTCCCACTTCGCTATTGCCTGGCGAGTAACTCCCACCGCCTCAGCCAGTTCCTCCTGAGTCATATCATTTAACTTTCTAAGCTGAACCAAATTATCACTAAACATTACTTTACCTCCCTACTTGCACCTTTTTGGTGCAGTGGGGTCCGTCCCCACTGCACCAAGGTCTGTCCCTACTTGCACTTTTTTACACCAAGAACTGCCCATCTGTAGAATGGAATTCTTGAGATTATTTCATATAATCCGAAACCGAATACAAAGCCAGCCACTAAACTAAGCATATATACTAATGCAGCTGGAAGCATTCCAGTCTTTCCAAAAACAAGCGCTACTGTTGAGATTCCAAGATAATGGAATACGTATAAGCCAAAGCTTTTCTTGCTCATCCACTTTGTAAGTCCATTACTGAAGTCAAAGAACTTAGCAAAACCTGCTACCATAGCAAGTGAACCGAAATATGCAGAAGCTGCATAGAGAAGCGTCCTGTTAACTGGCTTATCTGCATAGTTTGCCATATCCTTCACAGCAAAGTAATAGATGCTAAATGCAATCGATATCACCACACCTATAATAACTGCTGGAATAGCAACCTTCTTTACTCTCTCTATTACTTCGTCATTTGAAAATACGTAGTAACCCAGCATAAAGAACACAAAATAGAAACTAATTCTATAAACTGTGACCACAGGAGTATTCATTATCAGTCCCGATGCCCATACAGGAATATAGAAAAGAATCATCATCCATATAGGAGTCTTGGATCCTGTTTCGAGAAGCTTACCCTTCTCTATCTTTCTTACCAGAACTAATAAAAGTGAATAAACCCAAAGAAGCATTGCGAACCAGAGAACGCCCTGTCCAGACAAAACCATAATAAAATATTTTATAACGCCTGGAACCTCTTTCATGCTATCAAATGCACCGCCTAAAGCCATATTCACATAGCCTTGAATAAACTGGAAGAAAAAGAGACCAATAGTTGAAGGAACCAGAAGCTTTGTGGTTCTGCTCTTTATGAATTCCTTATTCGTGTGACTATCCAGATAGTACCTTGAGCTCATACCTGCTACTAGGAACAAAACTGGCATAAACCATGGATAAACAAGATACATATATATATCATAGTGCTGAACTTCGAGATTCGTAATCTTCTGCAGACCTCCACCGATTCCCTCAGCATTATACATATAGAACACATGATATATCAGTACAAGGATCACAGTCACCCAGCGGATATTATCAACAAAGTATTTTCTTTTATTTGATACTTCAGATGTATTACTAACCATATTATTCATACACTGCCTACCTTTCATATTATCTATACGTTTCATACATTTGCAACTCTTTTTAACATTATTATAAATGTTTTAGCGGAACTGTCTATCAAGCAGAGTTAACATTTCAAGTATCAAAATGTACGAATTCGTTGCATAAATCTTT
The DNA here is from genome assembly GCA_000687975.1 of Lachnospiraceae bacterium AC2031. GTDB lineage: Bacteria > Bacillota > Clostridia > Lachnospirales > Lachnospiraceae > Eubacterium_Q. The sequence continues at coordinate 896,753 of JIAB01000001.1, forward strand.
TTTTACACTAAAAAAGGACCGGATGTATCCGATCCTCAGTATTTTTATCTTTCAATAATCTGTATCAATTCTTTAAGTGTAGATATGATATAGTCAGGCTTTATATCTGAATCCGGTTCATACTGATTCTTTCTGTCTAATAAAACCGCCTTCATTCCAACCCCTTTAGGTCCTGCCACGTCATCGATCAGGTTGTCGCCTACAAATAATGTCTCTGTCACATCCCATCCTTCCTGATCAAGGATTGTCTGATAAAACCCAGCAGCAGGTTTATATACCCTCATATCCTCTGATGTATGTATCCTAGCGAACGTGAGATTATTACTATCCAAAAAATGCATAAGAGAATCCGTATCAGTAGTCGAACCTATAGCATATTTTATTCCCATGTCATCTAACATGTTAAGAGTCTCAACCACATCAGGAAAAACATTTCGAACACCGAAAAGAATATCGATCATTGGCTTTACTTCTACATCAGCGTCCGCATTTATACCATATGCATCAAACATTTTTCCAAGACTGATTTTAAATAAATCCTTTTCCGAGAAAAATGGAGCCTCCAGCATAAGCTTTTTCTTAAGTGACTTCCATTCGGAATAGAAAGCCTTTGCATCAGCGTCACAGCCAACGCTATCTAGTATCTTCTTTACAGCCTCAACAGAACCCGAACCAGTATCGATCAAAGTTCCAAAACAATCAAATATTATATTTTTATACATCACCATTATTCCTTATAACAAAAGGTTATCCATTACCTGTGGATATCGCAATTTTATACAATTCACTTTTCATTCCTTTTGCTATGATTCAATCACAAACAAAAGGAGGAAAACAAAATGAGCAAAGAAACATTTGAAGCATTTAATCACGGAGAAATGAGACTCCCAGATCAAACCGTAGCATTCGAGCAGATTCCTTGGTCGAAGCACCCAGTATTCGAAGGAGTAGAATTAAAGCATATCATCACATCCAAGGATACTAATGGCGAGTACAGTTTTCATTTGGTACGAATCGCTCCGAATAAGAGCATCCTGGATCACATCCATGATCCCCAGCTTGAAACTCACGAAGTAATTGCAGGAAAAGGGATATGTATTAACAACGGCTCAGAACTGATCTATGAACCAGGTGTAATATCAATTATGCCTACAAAGGTTCATCACGAAGTTCATGCCGGCGAAGAAGGATTATATCTCTTCGCAAAATTCTTCCCTGCACTCTGCTAATTCTTATTAATTATTTCCTGATACTCTTTAGGTGTCATACCTACAATTTTTTGAAAGCATCTGTCCAAGTGGCTCTGGTCATAAAATCCCGCCTCACACGCCACTTCGGAGATGCTTTTATTCTGTTCTAAAAGCTTCTGCGCTTTTCTAACTTTACTCTGTATCTGAAACTGATGAGGTGTAAGTCCAAATGCTTTCTTAAACTTACGGATCATATGATACGGACTTATTTGCGTATCCCTTGCCATTTCCTCTATCAGATATATATTCTCTGGATTATCAAGAATCGTATTCTGCAGACTCTTTAGATATTCATCATCAATCTCTGTTTCTGTTTCAACACAGAGGACCATCATGGAATATGTATCATCTTCGACAGTCTTTATTTCATGGATGACATTTGGCTCGATCTTAAACTCATCGCCCTCTTGAAATATAACACTATCGCCATCAATAACAATACAGACCCTACCCGACTCGACATATCCAACCATAAGATGATTAGCGTGAGTGTGGGGCTTATATTCCTTGCGACTGCTCCGATAATGAACACATTCTATCTCATTATTCTTTTTACTATATGTCACTTCATCCATAAATATAGCTATTTCTCCATGTGCAGCCAGGTATGAACTCCCTGATATCCAATCTTTTCATAGAATTCATTGCCGCCACCTGTCATAACTTCAGCACCAAGCTCTTTCATTGTTCTATAATGCATAGAAAGTGCCGCCGCAGCAAGTCCTTTATGCTGATGCGCAGGCACTGTACAAAGTGGTTCCATATAAGCAAGCTTATTTTCTGGTACCCACCACATGCCTGAAAAGCAAACATATTCTTCATTTTCATCCGCTATGGTCACTGTGTAATCATATGTTGCGTGAGGAGATGGAGATATGCTGGCACCTAAGACATTCTGATATAACTCATGGGCACTTATGCCACCATTCTTTGTAGGTACATCCCAATCCTTAAACTCACCAAATTCATAGCTGTTAAATCCATCCCATAAACATTTAGCAGTTTTAAGGGGATCAGAATCCTTTGCATCAACAAAATGATATCCCTCTGGCAACGGATAATCTAAGCAACCTTTTCTAAAGTCAAAAATACGATCAGGCTCCTCGTATTCAACATGATAGCCTCGTTTTTTTGCCTCTTCAATAAGTGCAGTTTGTCCACTTAACAGATTAAGTTCTATAGGATCCTCAAACTTTGGATATGCAGTCTCTGCATACTCAATCATCTCTTCTGCCAAAAACTCATAACCTGGTCGAAGCACAAAAAAAATTGCCGTAACAGGATTCTCATAAAAGACAAATGCAACTGGCAGATCACCGTCCAGCCAGAATCTGTTTAATCTAAAATAATCCCTGTCAATCCACGAACTAATTACTGCATACTCAAAGAAAGGAGCTGCAGGACCGTTCGTTTCATCATGATTATAAACATCTGTCATGAGCTTCCAAGCAAGCTCTATATCTGTTAATATCTGAAATTGTTTTGTTCTTATATTCATCTCTTTTCTCACTTTCAATGAACTTTCTTATAGAAGCCTCCGTCAGAGAATCCCCATAATCTGTAGATATACTCATCCGTCCCTTTGATCAAGAATTCCTTAATACACTTATTTACCTGTTCAATCATTTGTGTCTCCTAAGCCAATCTATCAATTCAATTAGTTTTCATTAATCCCAACATAATCCATAAACAATGCGGCGTTCACAGTCAGATACTCTTCTTTTCCATAATCTTTCATATAAACTGGCTTAGAAAAGCTTTCTTCCATCTCATAATAAGATAAACGTTCGTATCCCTCTGTATTCATATATCGTGCAATCATTTCATCCATTTTAAACTGTCTTTTAGTATACGCTTCATCTCTAAAGCCATCTAAAACAGGATCGATTCTTTCATCATCCGGATTATCTATAGAAAACTCATGTTGCAAATAATAGTATTTGGCAATCTTACAAATATTTAAGACTGATTCATAACGGATATGAATATCTCCTATCTCTTTCTCATTTATAGAAATATATATCCTTTCTGCAGGTTCATTCTCCGACTCACATCTTGTAATTTTATCTACAAAAGAATCAATACTATGAATCAAATCATCAAGAAAGCCAATCGGCTTACTACATCCCCGAGTGAATAATTCAGTCCTATGATCAATATATATTGAATTAATTAATTGCTTTATTTCTTCTTTCATATCATTTCTCTAAAAACAACATTTTGAGTTCTTTTACTTACTTTTTGTTGCCTTTTTTCCTTTTAGCCATACGATTTCAGCCTCTCCAACAACATTTATTTCTTTTTGAACTAATTTGTGTTGTTTTTTCTCCTTTTAGCCATACGATTTCAGCCTCTTCGACAACATTTTTCTGATAATTCAGCCATTTGTGTTGCTTACTCTCATCCAGCTTAGGCAGATCAAAAAATCATATCTTTATCATTAAAAAAGTACGATAAATCCTTTATTCCTGTTACCACTTTTCCCTCACGGAATAGTTCTATTATTTCATCCTTTGTCATCCACTTGAAATCTGCCACTTCATCTGTTGTAGCAAGTTCAAGATTTACATCACCATCGTATTTAAATAAGTAAATGTCGTTAATATCATTTACCCTTGTCTCTCCATCCATGTCACGAACCTGTGTCATTACAAGACCGCCATCTTTCGTACTCAAGTTTATCCCAACTTCTTCATAAACTTCTCGAAGTGCAGCATATAAACTTGATTCTCCTTTTAATACAGATCCCCCAACACACTCCCACTTCAAAGGGCAGGTTTTCTTATTACTACTTCTCTGAGTAAAAAGATATTGTCCATCTGTATTTCTTATCCATATATGAACAACCAAATGATAGGCATCTACAGGCATTGCATTACCTCTTATATGCTCTCCTACCACTTCTCTGTCTAAATTATATAAATCCCAAATTTCCATTACTTATCCTACCAATGAACAAATTCTCCCCCAATAACATCTCGAACGTCAGCATCTGATAGTATGCCGTATTTTTCGGGATGTCTGTACTTATCTCCCATAATATCATTACTTCGATGAGTCCTGAGTCTGTCGATATCAAGCTCAGCTATATATACCCCTGGTTCTCCAGGTGCTTCAAATACGCACATATCTCTCGAACCCGGTTCTTCACGAAGCCAAGGTACACCATCAAAAAGAGTGGATCGCCCATTGCAATCAGGATGCCCTTCAGGATAATTACATGTCGCTACTGCAACCATATTCTCGTATGCCCTCGTTCTAAGTGCAGATAATCTATTGATTTCCATTGGGCAAGCGTTTGGCGCCAGAATCAGTTCTGCACCTTTCAGCATCAGGATTCTTGCACTTTCAGGGAACTCTCTATCAAAACAGATCATGGATCCAATCTTAATAGTACCCTCTCCGAAATCTAAATCAGTAACATAAAAATCATTGCCACCTGATAATACTTTTTCATCAGCAAATGCGCATGTATGTAGCTTTGAATAGTGCAGGATTTCTTTGCCATGTCTATCGAAAAAGATTACAGAATTAAGTGGTCGCGGAACATTCGCTTCCAAGAATGTAATACCGATAGCCATCTGCAACTCTGCCGAAAGTTTTTGGAATTCATTTACAAATGTACTATCCTTTCGAACTGCAAGTTTATTTAATTCCGCTTCATCTTGTGGTAAAGAATAACCATCACACCACATCTCAGGGAACAAAGCTATATCCGCCCCTTTTTCTTTAGCTTCGATACATGCTTTTTTTCCTATCTCAAGATTTGCTTCGAGATCATTTCCCGGAAGCATCTGAATAAATGCTATCTTTAATTTCATTGTTTCGTTATACCTTTCTTAGTCGATTATCCTAAATATAAATTTACTTTGCCTTACAAGATAGTTTCTCAACCTCTAGGCGAAAAACCGCAACTGCATCAAGCATTTCTTTAGAATAACTCCATTCTGTTTTTCCAGAAATATGGTTCATTAGAACATTTAATCCTTTTATCTTTTCTTCATAATCTTCTACAATTGACAATCTGCCAGTACCAATAACGCTTTGGAACTTTGCTGAATAATCACATGCAACATCTGCTTCTAATAATTCATATGCACCATCTATTTCAAATCCAACTTGGGGCGAGGATTTACTAAGTTCATATTTTCGTCCTGCCTTAGCTCCATGAAAATAGAATACATATTTGTCATTATCATATATATATCCGTAATTCAGCGGAACTATATACAAATCACCATTATCATAGAATGCAATTCTTATTATCTGTTCTTTTGCAATAAAATGTTCAATCAAAGTTTTGTCTGTTATTTCTCTATCATTACGTCTCATTTCATCTTTCTCCATATACTGGTACATTCATTTATTCATTTTTCAATTCTTCGGGAGAATAATATCTCATAGCTATTATCCACGACACCATAAAAACCGCTGTATAAATCATACCTAAAACCAGAAACGTATACGCAACACCAAGTCCCATTAATGTATTATCAACTACACCATAAATAAGTGCAGCTGACATACTGATTGAGCATATTATTCCGGCTATATCAGTCACCTTAGAGAGCTTTGGTGCCTCTTTACGAATAAGCTTCTTCTTACCTAGTGTTAAAAAAAATGTAATTAGTAAAACAACCGTTATGGCAATCACATGATATCCAAAGTTATTGTTGCAACGTTTTAGAAATCTCCCCGCAAAGGTCGTCGTTTCATAGAGATCCTTAGAATCCTTCGGTGTCTTATAATACTCTCCATTCCTTAGAATGACCGTAATTGTATCCCCGGTTTTAGCCGTAACTGGCGCATGCACCCCCCGTTCTTTACCATTAATATTTGTTTTGAAACAAAGATACTCATCAGGATAGCCACTATATGTTTCCTCCTGAAGAACGACATCTTGTGTACTAAAAGTAGCACTAAATTCATTAACAAGTATAGGTACAAACATAAGTACAAACGGAATAAGCATCCAAGTGGCAATCAGCTTAATTCCATAAGCCAAAAATATAGGTTTTTTAATCATATAACCCCTCCAGTAAAATGAAAGTTACATCTTTCCATCTTCCACTCTAACCTTATACGATTGCTGGTTTTTAATTTTTCATACATTTCTTTGGCAACTTGAACGTGACAATATTGCTACTAATTATATCCGAATAATCTTCTTCTCTATCTATTGCATCTAACCAGGCTTGCTGGATATCAGATAGCCTACCACCATAACTCTTTCGTTTTTGTTCTTCTTTTAACAATTCCATTTTAAGAACTTCTTTGTGTTCTCTTTCTTCAAACCACGGCAATAAGAAATCATTAATCGCATCCATGACATTTTGAAAACTCACTTTTGCAATTTCCTCATTTGAGTAATCCCACCAAACATCTCTGGCACATATCAATTTTCCTAATCTATCGCCTAAATCGTAAGACAAAAAAGAATGAGGCACACATAGTGCAATCAATGCAAAGTTTACTGTAAATGTCTTGGATCCGTACTGTTCCTTTTGCAGGTTAATATATTCCAATACATCAGCCTTGTTCCTTCTGACATAAGAATTAGTTTTATACTTTACAAACCCTTTTTGTTGTAAGAACAAATCTAAATTTCTTTTTTGATCTTTGAAAGAATTATCTGCAACCTCTTTATCAATAGATACCATATCATCATCTGATCGAATAGCTCCAGAAACGTTCCCTTGCAATTTAAAATTCTTAAGCATACTCTCCTCCGATAATAATGATTTCCTCCTGAGGTAATATATTCAGAGATAACTTACTATAACATCATCTCGTTGGCATAAGGGTTCTGGTTATTCTTAGCGATCTTATCCTTCCAGGCAGTAAAAACCTCATAAGGCCCCTTCTTCGACTTCTCAAGATCATCGAAACTATAATCAGCATCAAATGAATGAGTCGCATTTCCATATACAAATCTATACTGGTGCGGTGGCTTCCGGTCATTCTTCACATAGAGATCTGCAATCTCACGAATATCATCCTTCCCATGATTGAAAACCTGAAGCACCAAATCATCCGCTACACCAAGCTTCCCATATCCTATTACAGAATTCCCAACCGTGAAAAACACATTAAAGAAAACCGTCGACTTGGTCCAATACCCATAGATATAGGTTGTATCAACAGACGCATCTATACCCTCCAATGCCTCCAAACAAGTAGATACAATTCTTTCCTGCAGATTCATAAGCTTATCTTCGAATACTTCTGCCATATTCATACCTCCAAAACGCCATTTATTCTGAAAGGTAACTATTCAGAATCGTCTTCATCCCATGTATAGAAAATTGCTGATACACCATATTCACAAGCCTCATCATATGCGTTTAACAGCTCAATATCATCTACATATTCTTCTCGCAATACCGAAGCAGTTTCTTCCACGCTTTTCACTATCCATTTTTGTTCTTCTATATATTTTTCTCCAGTAATGATGGCAATGTCTATCGAAGGAGCCTTAACAAAACAATTTGCATATGCTCCAACACAATCATCTACATCATTATCCTTAGAAGGTGTTATTTCCATCATTATCAAATAAATATTCATTTATTTTCCTCTATACCAAATATTCTCTTATATATACTTTCGATAAATGGAGATTTATGCTCAATATATTTATCAATATCCCAGGGATATAGCTCTGCACCCTCTTCCTTGATTCTGCTGTACTCAGCAACGGCGTCAGGATGACTGCGGAGATAGTCACGAAAAGCAATGTGTCTTCTCAGTTCTTCCGAATCCTGTGCGCACACATAAAGATGGTGTTTTCTAAGATGCTCTTTACCCTCATACTTAAAAGCTTCTCGTCCCGGAATCCCCTGATCCCCTTCATGTGAATAACCAAGCTTTTGAAGAGCAGCTATTACTTCTGGCAGTTTTTCCCTATTCTGAATTACAACATCAATATCAATGATAGGTTTAGCTGATAGACCTTCCACCGATGTGCTTCCAACATGTTCAATCCGTAACACCAGATCTTTAAGCACAGTATTCAATTCGTCTCTGATTGCCACAAAATCATCAGCCCATGTTTTTTCATATGAATGTACAACAACATGTTTTTTCATAATACTACTTCCTGTTACTCTATCCATTTACAGTTCTTTTTCATAACAAAGAAAATCTTGTTCAAACATATGGGTTTCACCCACAACATGAAATCCAAAGACTTCATAACAACGTATAGCTTTTAGATTATATTTGTTTACCAAAAAATGAATTCCCTTATAGCCTCGTCTTTTCAACTCCTCCATACCATGTCGGAGCATTATCTTTCCATAGCCCTTGCTTTGCTCATCTGGATGAACCGCCAGTCTCGCAAGTTCTCCTTCAGGTCTGAGGTTATCATCCCAAAAAGAAATGCTATCAACGTCCTCATCTTCCTCGAGCGAGATCGCAGCCAAGATTTTTCCGTCCCTTTTCAAAACATAAAGTGCATCCCTCGACAAGTCGAAGTCTATTGTTTCATTTGATGGATAATCATCTGACCAAGGACAGAACTCACGACCTTTCTGCATATTGTATAAAGAAAGAATATCTGTTCTGTCTTCCTCATTTGCTAAAACAATCTCATAATCCAACTTACTCATATAACCGCTTCCCAAATCTTTTATACTGTTTCCAAGGTGTCACGAAAAATCACCTGCTGATAATATTCATACTTTGCGTATGTTCCACTTTTCACATAATACTCCTGCCCCCAGGAAGATACCCGAACCAGTCCATTCTCACTTACACCTACAACACTCATCGTATGGCCGCCCTCTGTTTCATTCGTAATATTCCCTTTTATGTCATATAAAATTGTAGGACGAACGCTTACAATAATCGGCCCCTTCTCCATCCTTTTTTTAATATCCTGAACTCCTACAATTATAGGATTTAACTTTGCATGAATACCATGTTTTTTCATGTATAGTTCAAATCTCCATTTGCTTGTTTCTATTGTTGTTCCAAATCCAGGTTTATTTGGCTTATCTTCATAAAGATCAACATAGTCAAAAAACAGAAACCCTTTATGATTATCCGTCGCACAATAGAAATCCAGCGCGAGCTGGCTAAAATTCATGTTCCCTGCTTCATCATACATCGCATAGCCAAACGTTTTGTAGAATGTGTCTTCATAACCGAAAAAATACAGAAAGATCGAATTCACCAGAGCAACATACCCGCACCCTTCAGAGCAAAAATGCTTAAGGAAATCGACCGTTTGCTCATCAGAAATATATTTATCATATTTTTTCAAAATATCTGTATATTTTAAAGGGTCCTTTTCAGGAAGACGTTGATCGCCACCAAAAAATCCCTTTTCATTAAACACGCATTGATAGTTTTTCAAATCGACTTTTTTATCCATAACCCTATCCTCCGAAACAATTGACGAAGTCAAGTTCGGTCAGCTCCACATCAAAGTATTTAAACCAAACGTATTCCATTCTCCACTTCAAAGTCTGGTACATAGTCAGCAATATATTCCTCATAAACACTTATGTATTTTTTTAGTAACTCCTCTTTCGGAAAATACATTTTTTTCTCCTTTTGCACCAAATCTTTTAAACTCTTCTTTAACCTTATTAAGCCTATAATTAATGATGTTATCAAATGAATCTGTTTCCATCATGAATCGAACAAATCTTGTTCCAAGATAATAACCAACATCTATATGTCCATGGAAATCAACCCAGTCACCAAAATATGTTTGATTCTCACGAGTCATAGTTTTCATATCGTCACAAAATGATTTTGTTATTAATTCAAGATGGGTCTCACACCAAGCTTTCCATCCATTTCTATCCTGGTGAAAATAATCTGAACTACCTATTATCTCCTGCTCAAATGTCATAGCAACCCCTTCTGTAAATAGTTGCCATAAGAAACTATCTGATAAAGACTCTGTTGCTATCTTCAATATGCCATATTGATTCTGATAAGCATGCCCCAATTCATGAATTATCAAACCATTCATAGAATCCACATCACACCAATCAAGTTCAATAATCTTCTCTATTCCAAGAAGGATTGTAGTTTTACCCAATACAGAGGTAACCCAGCCCGCCCCATTACAGAGGCCAAGATATAAGTAAACATCTACATCTACTGTTCTATGGAATACTTCATATATTCTATCATCCAGATTACTGGTAACTTGGGCAAATGATTCGATTGCTTTATCACGTCTATTAATATCGCTATATACAGAATCTAATATGGGAAGGTAATCCTTTTCCCAAGTATATCCTGCATTTCTACAGTCCATCATATCGTTAAGACATATATCTTTTGCCCCAGGAACAAATTTTTCAATGTACTCTTCCCATTTTGACAGATCAAAATGGCCATCGATAAAAATATCCTGAATGCCCGATGTTGTATCTATAATAGTCATGTCAGCTTCCTTTGGCTTTCTTTGGTTTCTTCTCGGGCAGTTCTGCATACATACCCTCCAGTAATTCAGCAATCAGATCTGTATCCTCAAATCTGTCAAATACATGCATCAGCGTTTTTGAACCTTCATACGGATATCGCAACTCTGAGTCCGCAAGAAGTCTGTCCGATGTCGGCGTTCTCTTCAAAAACAGTTCACTATCACAAATATCGCCTATCAATTTACCATTAAGGTACACAAGGTAGCCGCCCATCATTGATCTTATGACAATTTCACCGAATGTAGAAAAACTCTCGCGTACATATTCATTAAATTCATTCACCTTACTTATCCCCCATCTTATAAAACTGATGATTATCTAAACCAAGAAAAACAAAACTCTGCTACGTTTAATTCCGGTTTTGTGTTCCAGCATTCATCACAACAAACAGGAAGTTGCAATTGCATTTACCTTAGAAAAGAACTCTACAACTCACGATTTGCTTATTTCATTATCCTGAAATTAATCTTACACAGGGCACATCATCTGAAGGTCAAATGGTTCTTCTTCAGCAATTTCTTTTATTGGGTTAACTGTCAAATCACACCCCATCACTCTGTAAAACGCAATCGTCTCCTCTGAAGAGCAAGCAGATATGTACAAAGCTTCCGCACCATTTTTTCTTACTTCATCTTTTCCTACTTCAAATAATCGTCTGCCGATGCCTAGACCTCTACATTCAGAAGATACCTGCATCATATCAAGAATCATATATCGACCTTTTAGCTGTTTTAATAGTCCTATAAAACCAACAACTCTATCATTTTCTAATGCAATGTATGTAATATATTCATCACTTCTTATTTGCTTGGCTACTGAACGTTTTTTATTTAGATCCCAATCTTCGGTATATTTGCATTCAATCAATATATATTCCCCGTCAATTCTGCGATATACCTTATTTACATCCTGTTTTCTGTTATATGAATCCAATGAATTTATAGAGAAATTCTTTTCTGATAATAATTCTATTTTAATCAAATAATAAATCTCCTTGCTTCTAGACATTTATACGATTGAAAAAAATATTAACTTTTTTCGAATTAAAGTTTTTTTCTTGCAACCACACCATTAGGAATTTCAATGATATCGAATCCCTGATCTGTATACATCTCTACAGAACCACCACAGTCACTAATAGAAAACTTCCCCCTTGAAAGATACCCTTCAATAATATCGTATCCATTTTCTTTTGCATACTGACATGCATATTCCAGCATAGCTTTCATAATATTTCCCCACCATCAATAAAACTGAAATTGAATTTCTCAACAAATTCGAATTTATCTCATTAACCAATTAGTTAAATCTAGTACTTTTATTCCTTCAATGTCATAGTCATCATGCTTTGTATTCGCTATCAAAATCTTAGGATATGCATCTTTTATCGCTTTTAGTGGAGACAACTCTCTTTCCAATGTAGCTGAATCAGAAATATTATCTGATACTTGGATATATAGCTTCTCATTTTGTTTCATAACTACAAAATCTATCTCCTTCTGATACAACTTGCCAACATAAATCTCGTAACCCCTCCTGAGTAATTCTAATGCAACTATATTTTCATATGCTCGACCATAATCCATATTTCTTGTTCCAAGCATTGCATATCTAAATCCTAAATCACTAAGATAGTATTTATCTGATGTTTCTAAATACTTTTTTCCACGAATGTCGTATCGCTTTACTTTATAGAACATAAATGCGCTGCAGAGATATTTCATATAATTTCCTATTGTTATATGATTCGTCTCAACTTTATTTTGCTTAAAAACATTACTAATCTTACTAGCAGATGTCAGATTGGAAATATTGTCCATCATATAATCTGTTAAAGAATCCAAAAGTGCCTCTTCTTTAATACCATACTTGTCTACAAGATCACGTTTTATAATTGAAGTGTAAACATCTTTTATATATGATGCCTGATCCTCTTTTTCGCTGTATACATATGCTCCCGCCAAACCGCCATTCATAACATATGAATCCAATACATTTGCTGTATTAGAATCATATCCATAGTACTCACAATATTCAGCAAAACTAAATGGGTAAACTGGTATTTCTATAAATCTCCCAGTAAATAACGTCGATAAATCTGAACTTAACAAAAATGCATTGGAACCTGTAATATAGATATCGTATTTTCGGCGGTTATATAAACTATTGATAGCAAGCTCAAATTTTTCACACATTTGAACTTCATCTACAATAATGACATTTGTTTTACCATCAATGTATTGTCCTTCGCAGAAATTATAGAGTTCCTTATATGTTTTTAAATCATCGAATTTTAAATCTGCAAAATCAACGTATATTATATTTGTATCTTCGTTTGTGCGAATCCATTCCATATATGCTCGCACCAACTCAGACTTTCCAGAACGTCTCAACCCTGTTATTATCTTTATATCAGGAGTATCCTTTAATCGAATGAGTCTATCCAAATAATCTTTTCTTTCAATGATCTTCATATGAGTCCCACTTTCAAAACTTTAATTTTTTTCACTTTTGGAAATATAATATCATCCACTTTCAAAACTTACAATATTTTTCTTTTTTGAAAACAAGCAAAAAGCAGTTGTCTCGATTCGAGATAACTGCTATGTAACGTTCAATAATCAATCAGGTCGAAACTTGAATTTACTTCCTGCATAAGCAATGAAGGATCGTTCCGTCTTCCGGTTTATAAATGCTTCCCTTTTCAAAAACAAGAACATCCATTCCGGCCTGATCTGCAAACATCTTCAAATCATCTTCTTCAAATGCTTCCCAATATATTTCGGCATTAGCATAAGGATAAAACTTCTGATCAACCAAACAATTCGGATAATTCTCTTTTAAATAATTATAGTCATGCGTTGAGAAGCTGAGTAATCCATCCTTTTTCAGAACTCTCTTGCATTCTCCCAAAAACATCTGCTTACGTTCATTTTCATAAATCAAACCAAGTGTCTGAGACCAAATCAATACGACATCAAAAGAATCTGCAGAAAAATCCAGATGTTCACCATCATATTCATAAAACGGAATCTTGTATCCTTTGTCAGCAGACAACTTCTTTACTTGTAGTATTACTTCTTTTGAAATATCTATCCCAATCACATTAAATCCAAGATCAGACAATGCAAATGCTTCCCGTCCTAAACCACAACCAATGTCTAGTATTCTGGCACCTGAAGGAAAATGCTTAATTACAGACTTTTCCCAATCTTTAAGTTCAGAATTCCAATTAAACATTTCGTCAACATTATTTTTATCTTCATACCATTTTTCTACAACATTACTCATATCAATTCCTTAATTCGTAGATGTCCATATTTCATACACGCTCAGACAAACTCCGATCTGTCATCGTCTATAAAACTGGAATAAACATTTACAAACTACTATTGTTTTACTATACCATATAACTCCACAAATCCTCCATAATTAAATAATAAAGCTGCCGCGAATGGAAAAACCGCCATGAACTAATTCTCATAGCGGTCGTAAAAAATCATTTATTATTTATTAGCTTTGGTAAGGTTAATCAGCTTACTGCCCTCCTGATGTTCTTCCATTAACCACTTACTTCTTTTTGATTGGAATCCATAACTCACAGAACACGTTAGGTCGAGTACCATCGAAGTAAAGTTCATAGTCTGTCTCTTCTGACGCTTCGTATCCCATTTGAGGTAAAAACTCCTTATAGAACATCGTCCAAGTCTTAGCAATGCAGTCGCCATCCTCACCCACACAATCAAATACCACATATGTACCCGGATTGACATCCCAGATTCGGAAGCCCTTCTTTTCCAGGTCTTCCTGATCAAACTCAGCGGTATCCTCATCGATAATGATACCTATGCCATATTCGAAAGTATCCTTTCCTTCTATCGTTGGACTACAAAGTCCATAAAGATCGCGCTTTCCATCCTCTCTTAACATCCAGATTGGAGAAAGCATCTGTTTACTGTTGCATTCTCCCCAGAAATCAGCCACATCATGATTTGCTTCGTCATTAATTATACCGTTGCTGAATTCTCTTACCAATGCTATAAATTTCTTTTCTTTTGTTTGAACAATACGATAATCCATATTCTTACCGCCTTTCACAGATATAGTAATCGTAAGCGGATTAAAAAGCTTCAGCTTGCAGACTTCTGTTCTGGCTTTTTTTGGAGCTATACCATGAAACCTTGTGAACGCTTTAGTAAAGCTTTCCGGTGTATCGTAGCCATACTTCATTGCAAGATCAGTGATTTTTGCATCTGTCTCCACAATTTCTTTTCCCGCCAAAGAAAGGCGGCGATTTCGAATATACGCGTTGGCAGTTAATCCAGTCACGAAACTGAAAGCCCTGTGAAACTCGTAGCTCGACGTGTGCACCTGCTTCGCTACATCTTCATAGTTAATCTCCTCGAGTAGATGTTCTTCCATATACGTGATGGCTTTTTGTAATGCTTCAATCCATTCCATGCTTTCGTCCTCCTGCTTACATGTCCATTATGGATGATATCTGAAAAAGAAACATTTCCCCGTTTGCGAAATTTTGTCAGATCATACCATTTTGTTCTCTAGGATACCCTAAATCACCTCGCGATATATTTCGGCAATCCGTATTTTTTCACTTTTCTTTGTTAGTTTTATTCAATTATTATGTTCCAGCAGTCAACGCGGCAAATCAGAATTTATCTTTCTGTTTTTCTTTTACCATTCAATCCTCTGAGTCTTATCTCTTCCAACTGATCCACCGTTAATGCTCCTGCCTTGAAGAGCATAAGATATTCATTTTCAATAGAACTATTAAATATCAGAAGGTCATCGGTATTGATAGTCACTTCGACGCCATTCTCGACTAATGTTTTTATAGGATGATGCTCATAGTCCTTTGCATAGCCCAACATTACATTGCTCGAAGGACAAACATTGAGCTGTATGTGATTATCAGCCAGGAATCGCATGACATCCCTTGATGTAGCAGCAGCAATCCCATGATGAACTTCATCCAGCCCCAACACATCAACTGATTTCCTTATATCATCTGCAGATCCTGATTCACCGACATGCATTATCTTGGTAAGACCGTAATGTTCCGCTTTTCGATACAGAGGAATAAAAGCATCAAACGGTCGAATGTTTTCACCGCCACAAACATCAATTGACTTGAAAAAACCAGTCTTTATATACTCATCAATTGACTCCGCCGCCGAATCAATATCGCACGCTGAAATATAGGTTAGTTCAGGCTCAAACACTGTCTACGGACAGTATTTCATATGATAGGTCTCTATCAATTGTCTAAATTCATCCATTCCTCCTGCAAGTTCAATCTCTGCAGTCCCGAAATTCATTGCAAGTCTTCTTATATTGTTACGTCCTGCTTCTGCAAATGCCCCTTCCCATCTAAAAACAATACCTTCATATCCCGAACAAAAAGGTTTGAGATTCGAAGTGAACCATTTCTGCATACCTTCAAGTCCATCAAATTTTTTCGGAGGGCGAGGTAAAGAATGCCCCGTTCTATCTTCCACCCATCCCAGAGTGCATCCCTTAGTTGAATGATTATGTAAATCACTCTTAGGCGCCTCTAAAAGCTTGCCTATATTGTTCTCTCTCAATCCTTCAACAAATAAACTATTTTCTATCATCCCTACGAACTCCGATTTATAATTCAATCATTTCTAAATTTCTTCTGCAGTTGTATCCGCTGTTTTTCTATCTTTGTTACTATTCATATATTCAAAGACTTCATATGATTCCCTCAGATATGAAAGATTAATAAAAAACAGAATGAAGTCGATCACATATATAAGCATCTGGAGTCTAAAAAAATCAGCATGAGCCTTGAAATGGATGAGAGAGATAATATATACGATCGAACATATAAATACAAAAATATAAGATAATCTGTAAAACTTAAGATATGAAGGCTTCTTTAGAAGTATCAGTCCATCTATAATAAAGTGATGAAGAACAACCATTATACAGCATATGATACTTACTATCATAAGATTTTTATTATTTAAATAGTAACCATGATACTTCGTAGAGAATCGGTATAAATGCTCTATATCATCTTTCAGGATAAGTGAATTCACAACAAGAATAGCAATCTGTCCGATACCTATGATCATATATAAAATCACGAAATACTTAAAGAATCCATGAAGTCGTCCGGAGGAACTTGTGCCCGTACTATAATCATCTGACGGATCGAAGAGATATACCAGCGGAATTATGATGAACAGTCTTACAAAGAACATAATGATGAATGTAATAGGATTGAAGAAGACATGTGAAGACACACCACCGCCCGGATCATCGGAAGTAGTAAGAGGATAATATGTTTCATGGATAAATCCTCCGAGAGTCAGCTTTACATCTATCTCTCCGCCGCTTCCCAATGGAATCAGTCCTATTCCTGCCCCCAAAATCCCTTCGAAAAGAAATAGAACAAGAGTCGAAATAATAGCAATCAGCCATATTTTTTTAGTTCTGCTTAGTTTTTTCATAGTGTTTTTTCCTGTTAGGCCTAGTCTGAAATAAATACCGGAATAAACTACCATCAATTCTTATGATTTCTAAATTCATTTTATTCAGTATTTTCCTCACAGCTTAATCAAAGATCACATCCCTGTTTGCTTCAACATATTCCTCAAGTAAGGTAGTAAGCGACGGTTCTAATCCGTAGAAGGCCATATCGGTCTTCTCCCAGTCATCGTCTTCGCCTTCATTGATTGCCTTGCACAGATTATCGGCAAAATCATCATTTGCAATTTCTCTTAATGCATCTTCAAGTTCTTTAAGATCAGTATCTGGATAGACATCTGAATAACCGCTGAACCCGCCGTTATTCATCTCGGCATCGTACCAGAAAACCAAGACTGCTTTTCTCTGAATAATAGAAAGTGTAGATTCATCTCTGAAGCACACATCGGTTATAAATCTATTCCAGCGTTCATCTTTTTCGCTAAGCATGGTCTTTCTCCTTATTGATCTACAGGTAAGCCAAAGTATACTATTATATTATTCGTACCGGCGTTCATCCCGACAAACTGGAATTTATACGACAGTAGCCTCTCCACGAAAGATTACAGATACATGAGTAATCTTGTTTTCCGGATCCGGGTATTCCTTCTCAAAATGCATCCCTATAGATTCTGCAGTCTTATAAGAACCGACATTTGTATATTTGCAATATGAATAGAGTGCAGGATAATCCGTGTTAGCAAATGCCCAGTCTCGTACAGCAGCTGCTGCCTCCTTAGCATAGCCTTTACGCTGATGATCTGCGCGAATGTGATAACCGATCTCAGGGAGCATCTCACCCTCAATATTCTGAAGTGTCAATCCACAGTCACCAATCATCTCTCCAGTATCTTTCAAACATACAGCCCACAGCCCAAATCCGTTCTCACGATATCGGTTCATATTTCTTTCAATCCAATCGCTGACTCTTTTCTCGTCAAAAGTATATGGATAATGCTGCATGATATCACTATCTGAGAGAACTTTGTATAAAGCATCAAAATCATCCATATTCATTTCCCTAAGTAACAATCTGTCTGTTTCCAATATGATTCTTTTTCCCATTTTATGTCCCTCCTATTGTAGCTAAATGATTCTTCAAACACCGATTTATCTCTGCTGACATGCTAACCAAACTGTTCCCATTCATTTTTCAGAAGTCTGTATTCCAAACGCGTTTTCATATGACCATCATGCCATTCATAATCAACATGTTCTGCTTCTTTTATCATTCTGTTCTTCTGCATAACTCTTTCAGAGCCGAAATTTTCTTTAAGACAACCTGTTGTAACTCTGTACACACTGTCCTTTGTAAATGCAAATTCCAAAACCTTACTAAGAGCCTCAGAGGTATATCCATTCCCCCAGAATTTAGGATAAGTGAAGTATCCAAGATGAACTATTTTCCCTACAGGTGTATCATCTACTACTGTATACCCTATGCTTCCAACCTGTTCGTGAGTGTCTTTTAATTCCATATGAAAAAAATAATACTTACGATGGATATTTTTCATGTCAGAAAGCAAATCCTCAAACTCGACTCGAGCCGTTTCGCGATCATCCAGCTTGATGTCCTGCATATAGTACATCGTCCGATCATCTGTTTTTAATTTATAATATGCCTCAAAGTCCGCTTCTACATAGTCACGCAGGCATAATCGTTCTGTTTCAAGTTTTATCATCTATTTACAAAAGCCTCCATTCTCTCCACCAATAAACTCCGATTTGTCATCGTCTATAAAACTGTAAGTTATCATACTAAGTTTTCTTTAATTATTTTTGCTTCTAAATTAAAATATATCATAAGACTTATATTCTGAATAGATGAAATAAGACGCCTATAAGTACTTCTACTCATAGACGCCTTATCGCTGTATATAAACTATTAAGTTTTATTCCGATATAACCTACTATTCCGACAAACTGAAATTTATCTTAATAGTCTCCCCTTAAAATACTGTTCCTGAAAATCGATCATTTTTAGGATTTCCTCATCAGTATAGTTTCTTCCATCGAGTGAAACTATCCATTTATCCTCAACATCATTTAGTCGATGATAAACAGCAATAACTTTTCCTTCAAAGTTACTTAGTGGTTCATCAGTACCAAGCACGTATACATCCTGTTCATCGCCATCAGGAGCCATGATTCCTTCTACAAATCCATAATTGATCGGATATATCATATCTGGATGTCTTGGATGAGGACTTCCTGCTGGACGATCTATTATCCCTTTGACATCCTTTCCAATGATCAACGAAACCTTGATACCAACAACGCCATACTGCTCCTGTTCTTCTCGTGAATAATATAGTTCCATATCCTTTGGAGATGCCGATGCAATATCTTCTTCTGTGTATCCGCACTCATTTAACGGAAGATTTTTATATAACTCATCAAAAGAATCAAATTTATATAGCTCATCAACCATCACAAACAAAGAATCATTCTCATCTTCAGTGTTCACGAACATGATAGTATCTCCAATAGAAATGCTTTCTCTCTTTTCATCTAGCAAACGAAGTTCGATTGTTTTCGTACCTTCCCGTATCATATTTAATGGAGAAGGAGTTAATCTCATAATATGTCTTTTCGTAAATGACAACCCTAATTCATCTTTTCTGGAAACGATATATTCTGATTTTCTCAAAGCTTTTAACGCCAGAAATTCTCTTCTATAAAGTCCATAATCTGCGATATTTATATTATGGAACTCTTCATATCTTCCAAAAGTTCCAACTGCATCTTCGAATCGAAGCCACCTTGGAACATCCCCATTTTTAATTTCAGCATCTGTTAAACTTTGTTTGCCTGTATCTTCAACAAATTCACAGAGAAAATAATGCTGGATATGCTGCCAGTTCAGAAAGAGTTCCTCTATCTCGAGATATTCCTCAATAGGTTTAACTATTATTCCTGTCTCTTCTTTTAATTCTCTGGCACAGCATTCGGCAAGCGTTTCGCCTTCTTCCACACCGCCTCCAGGAATAATGTATTTGTCCTCATTAGATTCATAACCAAGTAGAATCTTTCCATCCTTAATGACAATTCCCCTGCAGGCATGCCTGCAAATATCTATATGACCTTGGTAGTCATCATTAATAATCTGAAGCTTTTTCATTTGTGTCTCCAATAATTTGCTACAAACAAATAACTAGTATCTATTACTTACCAAAAGAATCTTTCAAATCCTTGAGTGTCGGAGCCTTTGAATCCTTTTCAGAAATCTGATTTAGATTATTGATATCAATAGCTATCGGCCACTCGATACCAAGTTCAGGATCTAATGGGCATAATGCTGTTCCAGGCATACCTGGAGCCCATTCATTATCAAAGAAATATAGATACTCTGTATCTTCTAATGCCTGAAAACCATTACATACACCTTGAGGAACAAACACCTGTACACCAGGTGTCACATAAACAGTCTCAACAGCTCCAAATGTTTCACTATCAGGTCGTGTATCGACATACGCCCCAAAGACAGAACCATAAGCAACAGTTATAAGCTTTGACATAGCTTCACCATGCAGACCTCTAACCGCTCCTTTTTCAGTTCTGGTCAGATTGATTTGTTTCCATGCACTAACAGTTTCTGGAAGAACAGGAGAATATACACTATCTCGAAAAAGTTCTCGAACTGTTCCCCTATCATCTGTCGCCATTTTGGCATTGATTATCTTTAGTCCTGCAATCTTTGTTTCCTTAACTGTAAATGGATCAATGTGTAAACTCATTTTTTCTTTCTCCTTTATCTTCTGCGTATGTTATCCAAACTATTATTTCGTTTGCTTTATTCTTCGAATCAAAAATACTATCCCTGCACCAAGTGCGACACCACACGTATTTAGAATCAAGTCATCAACATCGGTATGTCTCCCGATACAAAACAGTTGTGTCACTTCAATAAACAGCGTAAATCCAGCACCAGCTAGCACTGTTTTTTTAATCGTATCAAGTCGACAAAAACAAATCGGCCATACGATTCCGACAGGAATAAACATCGTGATATTCCCAATTATGTTCATTTTCCAACCATCATACCGGTCTACCAAGAAATAAAATGGGATGATACTGATCATATCATCGATATCTTCTCCAAAGCCTACCTTTAATGTTTGAATCCTTCCATTTTCAAGATGAAATCCAAAATATACGAATCTTGAAATAACAACGATACACACATAAACCAATAGAAGTTGAAGTTCACGCTTTACCGAAAAAGTCTTCGATTTAATTGCAGCTGCAAGGCGTGCAATAATCCATATTAACGTTATAAATATAAATAGCTGGGCATACGTAATCTCAATCATTATTCACTTACCCCATGTAAACTCAGTTTTGTCATTCTTAATTATCCTTAAATATTATTACTTATAAAAATCATCAGCTGAACCATTAAAAGCATTCATATCTATGAAGCGTTCAGAACCGTTATAGCCCTTAAGATGATGTCTGTTTGAATACTGCCAAAAGGTCCAATCTACATTTTGTGGAATGCTTGAATAAACACTTCTATACCACAATTTGCAATCATCAAAGTTTCCTTGAACTATGGTTTTATAGGTTTCTTCACTTACATATATGATTGGTTTCATACCATATGCCTCAGTCAATGTATCCACCATATTTCTTAGTTCCTTAACAATATCTGAAACAACTATATCCTCCTCTGTATGAAAATTTCCATAGTATTCAACATCTATTACTGGAGGAAGCATATCATCTACAGCTGTAACTGTATTAATGAAATGCTTGGCTTGTGCTTCACCAGAAGATTCAAAACTAAAAAAATGGTATGCACCTATCCTTAGACTACACTCTGACGCATTTTTCCAATTATAATCGAATCTGTCATCTTTATAAGAAGACCCTTCCGTTGCTTTAATATAAGCAAAGCTGATATTCTGCTCTGACAACGTGTCCCAATCAACTTCGCCCTGATAGCTTGAAACATCCACACCTCTTATAGGATATTCTTTTGCGGACGCATTATTAATGTGTAACACTCCAAAAAATAACAGTAGTGCCAGCACCAAAGGAACAAACAATATAATAAAACCGCATATAATTATTTTCTTTCGGAGTGTCATATCTTTCCTCACTTTTATAATCCAGAAGAAACTGGTATTTTAAAACACAACTTTATCCTTGATTAATTCTTGAAGTGCCTTCATTTCACCAGCTGTGATAGTAACTCCTTTTCCGTATTCAGTATGATCAACGGACCAAGTACGAATATCATATACAGGTTCTCTATCATCCCAACTGATATAATTCAGTTCTTTCGTCCATCCGTTGTTTGGTTTCGAAATATTACCAATATGCTTATATATCTTGAATTTAAGTTTCATAACGATACCCTCATATCCAAACTCACGTTACTAAAAATCAAAAAGCAATATATTTGTAACCTACTTCCGTTACTTCTCCATTCTCAATCAATACGGCAACACCGTTATCCTCCAAATCTTCTCCACCCCAATCACGATTAAACAAAATATATACAGGGTTTTCACCCTTAGATTCCATAACATACTCTGTATCTATAACGATAGAATCCAAGTGGATTTTCTTCATTAATTCATCTTCACTATTTATTTCTGGCCACCATAATTTAAATTCTTCCTCTTCATTAGGGCCATAAGAGCCTTTTTCCTCATAGTTGTAATACTTTAGTATTGCAGTTGCTATCTTATGCTGAATCTCATCCCAGTCATTAATTAAGGCTTCAAATGCATCGCGTTGAAACTGCGAAATGCCTTCCTCTTCATCTTCATCTCCACACATTATCATTACCTCTACAGATGTTTCGTTGCCACCAAAGTTAAAATTCTTATGGGCTATATATGCATAGTCCTCGCTATATTCTAATTCTCCAAATGTCTCATCAATCATTTCTTTATCCTCCTAAGTCAATATATTCTGATATAATTTATTATTTACAATACGTATGACATATCATTAATATGCCTTACCCGATGTTTTCCATCATCACTTATTATCATGTGGGATACACCTCCAGCAGGACCATGAATATCCACTTCATAATATGATTCAACCGGAAGTCCTAAATACATTGCATTCCAAATACTTAGTAGATCACCATGAGATACAATGATAATATTCTCATCATCACCTTCAATCACTTCATCATAAAATGGCTTGAGACGATTCCATGCATCCCTCCGACTTTCTCCATCAGAGAACAACCTATCATCGACTGTATTCTCAGGACTCTCTATATTTTCACGAAGCCACTGAACAGACTTTCCGCAACATTTCCCAAGATTTCTTTCTCTCAGTTCTTGTCTTAATATAGGCTCTACCCCCAGATACTTTGTGATTTCTTCCGCCGTCTGCTTGGCACGTTTCAAATCCGAAGAATAAACAACCACATCTTTACCAGCTAGTTCATCGCGAAGTTTTTTCCCGATGTGATCCGCCTGTATCCTTCCGAGTTCCGTCAAATCCCAATCCGTCCATGATCCAACCATCCCATTCGTATGGTGAACTGACTGTGTATGTTGAACTGTAATAATCTTCTTCATTCTTATTCCTCCACACGGATTCTTTGATTACAGTATTGAGTCTATAGTTTTTTCGTAATCATCATCAATCATTACTACCTGATCATCCTTAGAATTGAAGGACTTAATAAAACTTTGATTCTCAGCCTTAATCCATTCAACTGTACAGTCTGAATCATCTAATCTTGATTCTATATCGGAACCATGCTTTATGATTTCAGAAAAATGAGATTCAATATAGTTATCTGTCATTGCTAGACAGATAAATCTAATCTGTGATAAGTATTCATCCTCGAAAGAGGAACGCCAATCACTTGGTACATAGCATCCTTCCACAATAAGATTCTGCTTATTCTCAATTGCCGTTTTAATCATCTCACTAACAATAGGCCATAAATAGTCTGTGAGTTCATCGTCGTCACACGGGGTAAGCTTGGTATTACCACTTCTGATAAGACCCATTTTTAAATGATCGATAGATAAATATGGATATTTATACTTTTCAAGCATCCTTTGAGCTAATACCGTCTTTCCCGTATGCGATGCTCCTGTTATGATAATAATCATTTTGCCTCACTTTCTTATATTTGCCTTTTGACCAACTAACAACATTTTCCGTCTATCTTCTTATTTTTGTTGCTTTTGCATCTTCCCAGCGGCCTAATTTCAAGTCATCTAACAACAATTTTTCGCTTTTTCTGTTAGTTTTGTTGCCTTTTTCCTTCTAAACCACCTTATTTCAAGCGTTCTAGCAACAATTATCCGTCTTTTCTGTTAGTTTTGTTGCCTTTTTCCTTCTAAACCACCTTATTTCAAGCGCTCTAGCAACAATTATCCGTCTTTTCTGTTAGTTTTGTTGCCTTTTTCCTTCTATACCACCTTATTTCAAGCGCTCTAGCAACAATTTCCACTTTTTTCTGTTAGTTTTGTTGCCTTTCAGCCTTCTATACCACCTTATTTCAAGCGCTCTAGCAACAATTATCCGTCTTTTCTGTTAGTTTTGTTGCCTTTTTTCCTTCTATACCACCTTATTTCAAGCGCTCTAGCAACAATTATCCGTCTTTTCTGTTAGTTTTGTTGCCTTTTTCCTTCTAAACCACCTTATTTCAAGTGCTCTAGCAACAATTTCCACTTTTTTCAGCTAGTTCTGTTGCCTTTTCCCTTCTTTTTCTAAAGCGACTGATTGATCAATTCCTGTATGTGTATTTCTACACTATCTAGGCAAGGAACAGGACAATTATCAGAATTAAGTAAAAGAGGAAGTTCTGTACAACCTAAAACGACCGCTTCTATATCATCTTTTTCCTGCATCCTTTTTATAATATCCTGAAACTCTAAAAGTGTTGATTCCTTGACTATTCCAAGTTCCAGTTCTTCCAGTATTCTTTTCGCGATCAGATCTCTATCTGCTTTTTCTGGAACAATTACATCGATGCCTGCATCAATGAAATCCTTTTTCATAAATGATTGCTCCATAGTAAAGATAGTTCCAAGAAGACCAATCTTTTTATAATTACAGTCAACGACCCTTTTGCAAACAGCCTGAGGAATACTGAGCAACTCAACTCCGGTCTGTGATATAACCTCATCAATAACCATATGCATAGTCACAGCAGTAAGCGATATAACCTCAGCACCACTATCCTTAAGATGACTGACCTTTTCAGAAAGATAATCCGCAAGAAGATCATATCTTTCAGAAACCACATAATCCCATGCCCTTCTGAAATTAACACTTTCAATAACTATATCAGGCATTGCTTCACCTTTTGTAAGTGTATCTATTCTTGAATTAAGTTCTTTGTAATACATTAGGGTCGATTCTGGACCTGTACCACCCACCAGACCAATCTTTTTAATATCCATATTTCACTATCCTTTCAATCTAGCGTTTGACATTCTATAGTCTTCATCATTTCACAGAATCCGTTACGTTCATAGAAGCGCATTCCGTCCACATTACCAGGGAAAACCTGTGTCCTGATAAAGTCGACATTATGCTCTTTTCCATAGTCTTTTGATGCTCGGATTAGAGTTGCACCGATTCCCTTACTTCTCATATCCTCACGTACACAAAGGTCTTGTAAATATACGACACTTTGAGGCTTTAGACACGAAACTTTTTTCTGTTCCAGGATCATAACATGTACGAACCCTATCGCCTTTCCATCTATATCTGCCACAAGAATATCTTGATTATCGCTATCAAAAATTGACTTAAAGAACTCATCGGTTCTTTCGCCAATCACAAAATGCTCCGGCTGATATCTGACTCCATCTTCTTCTAACGCCAGATACAGTTCCCGGAGCTCTTCTAAATCATCAAATGTTGCTTTTCTTATAATATATTCCATAGCTAATTCCTTATTATCCATATTTGCTATATGCATTTTTTGCACATTACTTCCATACTAATCTATATTACCTCTAGGAAGCGAAAAATATAATATACCGCAGGTATAATTATCTAACACTCTCCCAATACTTCATCAGCTTATTATAAGCTTTCTTATTTATACCTGGAATATTGAAGAACTGATTCCTTAGAGTAGAATCAATACCCTCCACAGCCCTTTCTCCTATGCTATCTATTGCAATAAATGCTTTCTGATATGCATAGTAAAATCTAAAGTCTTTAGCCGCATCATTTGAACCGCATTCTTTATCAAAGCTCCTAGCTTTTTCAATTGATATATTTACACTTTTCTTCATCGCTTCATCATCATTTAGGCAGGCATACAAATAAGCCTTTAACATATGATAAGAAGCCTCCATCTTTGTATAGTATCCAACTCTATCAAAACTAAGTTTTTCTGTTATGACTAAGATAGAATCCGCAAGGGCCAGCGATGATTCCATATTTTTTTTGTTGCCTGTTATTGCAAGCGAAAGAATCATAGGCATCGAAGAATTAAACATGTTGCTAAGCGCATTTAGCATACCAAACGTGCTATAGCTTAAAGACTCTTTTATATCATCATTCTGAAGGTATACAAGCGCCAAGATACTGTTATTAATTCCACCAAAATTAATCTTTTTATATCTTTCCAAAGCTTCCTTCTCGTCAACAACTATATAATTCATGGCGATTGTTGAATCAATCGTATACATATTTATTTCTGGATTATCATTCTGAGATATATATAATTTCGATTCCTCCAGCAACTTTATCGCCATCTTTGACATCTCGGCATCCTGATGTTCCCACCCATAGGCGTTATACATCATTCCTGATGTGAAGAGTATTCCGAAGTCATGTGGATATCTGGTTATTGCATCTTTTGATACAGCAACAGCTTCTTCATACTTACGTTCAACAGTAAGTGTATTAATTCTGTGCACTATATCAGTTACTCGTTTTGAAGACATATCATATCCGATCAACACATCAACAGATACATCAAAGAAGTCCGCCAGGATTCCCAGCATTATAATATCCGGAGTGTTGTTACCATTTTCCCACTTGGAAACCGCACCAACAGTAACACCAAGAGCCTCAGCCAGTTTTTCCTGGGTGAGGCCCTTCTCCTTTCTAAAGGTCTTAATATTTTCATGCAACTTTAACTTCATTTGTCATTTCCTTCTTAGATTCAAGTTCAGGATTGATCATCATTGTTATAACTAATAATACTATCACTCCTATACCACAAATTGTTATCATGGTTCCTGTTTCAATTCTGACTTTAGCCCATCCCACAAGCATCGATGCTATCGGCATAACAGCTGTTGCAGCAGACATAAATACAGAAGTTGCACGAGCCATATACTTAGGATCCACATTAGTTACGAATGTAATATTGAATATACCTACAATAAGACTTGATGTAAATGTAAGTATTGTAAAGCAAAGTCCTGCGAATAAGTATTTGATCAGAACTATATCAGTAATCATTCCGCCAAATGGAATCACCATAACTCCAAGTCCCATAAGCATTCCAAATATAATTAATGTTTGTTTCATTGATAACTTCTTTGATACAGCAGGTATCATTATAGAGCCAAGTATAGAGCCAATAGATCCAGCAATACCTATTACGCTAAGAAGTTCGCTTCCCAAGTTATAGCATTCACTTACAAGTGGGGCCTGAAGTGCGTTTATTGGTACAAGGACCATATTTAGAAAAACTGCGATAACAATATAGTTAACTAAAACCTGCTTACTTCTAATGTAGTTTACACCTTCTTTTAAAGTAGTAATATATGATTCGCTTTTTATCACTTCCAGATTCTCTTCCATCTGCTCACATTTGATTGTAAAAATAATTACTCCTGCAACGAAAAATGTGATGATATCAATGATCATAATAGTCTTTAATCCAGCAGCTGCTATGATAACTCCTGCAAGTCCTGTTCCAACAAGTGTAGCTGCACTTGATAATGTAGAATTCAGACTCATACCATGAGTTATATGCTCTTTCTTAATTACTCTTGGGAGGAATGCATTTCCTGCAGGCATATTGAAGGCTTCAATCGTAGTGATCACAAATGTAAATCCTGCCATAATCCAGCCATTTGCATATCCCATCAGATATATCAATAAGAAACCAACAAGTACAAATCCTCTAAGGAAATGTGTTATAACTATAACCTTCTTCTTTTCAAGTCTTTCAACTAATGCTCCTGTAAAAGGCTGTATGATAACATTTGGAAGTATATTGAGTGCAAATATGATTGCTGACCAGGTTCCACTATGCGTTATCTGATATACAAGCCAGGTAAAACCAACTGCATCCAGTGCATCACCAAATCTATTAATGATCGTAGAAATCAGAAGTTTTCTATACTCAGATTCCTTTAAAACTTCCTTATAGCTTATCTTATTCTCTGCCATAAACTTTCCCTCCTTTAAGGTTTTTTCTTTTGTTTATGGCTTAATTGTAAGATCATCTATTAATTTTTTTAATACATTATTTGTACAATTAGTATACAATTAATTTTCCAGTTTGGAAAGTTGTATTTTGAAGAAAAAGGATTATTCATTTCGAACAATCCTTTTATAATCATTAACAATCAATCCCCATGATACTCTTCAATCCATTAAGTCCCAGGTAATGATAATAAATCAAAACTTTTAGTTCTTTTTTTATACTTGCTTCATCAGAATACTTTAACAGTATATCTGTATATCCATATATCAAAAGCTTAGAAATCATTTCTTTAGCACCATCGTCATCTATAGGACAGGCTTCAACGAACTTACCGATAATGTTCTGTTCTATCATTTTTCTATCAGTTCCTTCACTGGAACGAAGAGCTATAAGTATTCCGCTACGATATTCACAAAAAATCCTGGCCAGAACCCCAGATATTTCCTCACACTTATCAGGTGTATACTTACCAATAAAATCATCGGTAAAAAAGAAAGACATTAACTTAATTATCTCAGATCTTGCAGGACCAACAAGGGTTTCATATATTTCTTCCTTTGACTTATAGTAACGATATATATTGCTCTTGCTTATATAGCTCCTCTCAGCGATCATCTTAAGCGAGGTATTCTCATACCCATTTTTGATGAACAGCCTCTCAGATACTGTAAGTATTTTTTTCTGAATATCATCCTTTTTTACCTGCATATACCTCTCCTTTGTTAATGAGTCACTTTGGCTCTCTCGCCAATCGACTCATTCCTGAATCAGTCGATAAGCTGAAACCTTCTTCATCCTTCCTGACATCACGAAGCTGAACACAAATACCATGATCACAACTGCGACGGCTGGTCCAGCAACCAGTTCCGGTTTAACTATGAGGTGTGAACTTTTGATGCCGAAACCACTTAGCACGAAACCGAATAATGGATTAATAAAGAAATATCCTACAGCCGCTCCAACAGCTGCTGCGATTGCCGTTGCTGGGATTAGTGAAAGTGAAAGCTGAACCCTTAGCTGTGTACTTGTAAATCCAAGCGCCTTCTTAATTCCAAATTCTTTTTCCCTCTTAACAAAAATACTTTTCAGAAGAAGCCTGATAACCAGCATGATTATTACCACATTCGCACCGACTAGTAGAAAAACAATAAATCCTATCGCAAAAACAGGTGCATTCTCCTTACTATGCTGATATCTGTAATTGTTTTCTGTTTCGGTAATGTTGCTGTCACCCAGCTCCTCACCTTTTCTCAGAATATCATCCACCTTATCAGTGTCAGCATCCTTGACACTGACTCTGATATACTCATAGCCTGTTTTAACCCCCAGTTCCTCTGCAGCTCCCTCTGTCACATAAAGCCTGTTATTAAATGCCGACTGCTGAAGACCAGTTATCTTAAACTCCTTTGTCTTACCGCCATACGAGGCCTTGATTGTATCACCTATTCCTAGCCCGAGTTCATCTGCGAGATAACTGCCAAGCACAGTTTCATCGTCAGTTTCAAACATTCTTCCCTTGTATAGATCAAAGCTGAGTGCTGACGGATCAGTGGTATAAACAAGATTTGTTTCCAGATCATCTATATAAGCATAATATAACGAGATTCCATAATACTTATTTTGTTTGTCATTCCCCTCCAGACGCTCAATCGTTTCTTTTACCGCATCTGCAGAAGTATTCTCAACGTAGAAATATCCATCTGCAACATCGCCCAGGATCATCCTTTGAAGCTTTGAAATGTCTACCTTTGTATTATAATATAAGACCGCTGAAAATGCGGTGATAAATGCAACTGCCAGAACTATACACATAATAACGAAACTCTGTACAGGCGACTGAAGGAAGGTCTTTATCGCAAGAAGCACATCCACTTCTCCCCTGGTCTTTTCCATCGGCATATGATTCTTCATCTTTCTGACTGAACTGAAGCCAAATCTGAGCGCATTTGCAGGATGAAGATTTTTAATCCTTGCCGTCGAGAAAAATACCGTCAGCGATATCAGCGCAAGAACTCCAACCAGAATCCCCACACTAAACTCCGGAAAGAATCTGTTCTTCCAGATAAGTCCAGTAATCTCTCTTATAACTGACTGCTCTAGAATTGGATAAACCACATATGAAAGACCTATTCCAATCACAGAACCAAATGCACCAACTACGATATACTCTGCCATAAGCGACAATCTGATCTGCGCAACCGTATATCCTACAGCCTTCAGTGCTCCTATATTTGTCACATCGCGGTTAATATTATTATTGATCGTAAAAACTATGATAATTACGCAGATGATTAGTACGAGTGCTGCAAAAGCACTCATGAAAGCCGCAAGGATATTTGCGATTGAAACATAGGACATACGTCCTTCAATATGAGCAAAGCCATCTGCTGGAATGTGAAGATCCTCAGCCAGTGTATCCTTGATCTGCTTAAGGCTCTTCTCTACCCCAAAACCATCTTTAACATTTACAGTAACTATTTTATCACATATGGAATCCGCTCCGCTTCTAAGTATCTCATCACGGTCTTCCTTGAGCATCTTAAACTCATCCTCTTCAACCATGGCTGAATAATAGGATTCAAATCCACCCATATACTGATGCTGATATATACCCGCCAGCGTATATTCATACTTTCCCTGATTTGTATCGATATAAAGCTTATCACCAACCGAGAGATCATTACTGAGCGCTGTATGAAGATTCAGATATATCTTTTTACCAGCTACACTTTCATCCAGTTCAGAAAAGACGATGATTTTTCTGTTATCCTCATCATCCACATTCTGGATCATCAGGTCCTCTTCAGTCTCTTCCTCATCATTCTTATCAGTCTTCAGTTTGTAAGATGGAAAGCATACAACATCAGACATATGGTATGACTCAACATAGTCCGCTTCTTCAAACATATCTCTTACATCATCATCAGAATCCGGAACATAGTATGAAGCAATAAAAGATATAAAATCCGGAAGTTCTAGTTCATCCACATATTCATCAAACAGACTTTCATACTTCGAAGCCATAAGGCCGATATTCATAAGAAATGTGGAAAGAATCATAATCATAAGGAAAATGATAAGAATGGTACGATCCTTACGGATGTGCGATTTAATTAATTTAATCATATATTTCTCCTTTGTATTTGGCCTGGCTCCGCAAGATTTGCTTAGCAAATCTTGACCCTTACCATCCCATTTCCTCTAGAAAGCTTCTAAGCTTTTGATGTCTTTCTTTATCACCACTCACATACTTCCCAAGTCTGCACTCACCAAGGATTCCACCATCCTTCAGATAGATTATCCTGTTTCCACGTCTTGCCGACTTGATATCATGAGTAACCATTACCACCGACTGTCCTGACTCATTAATATCTGTGAGTACATCCAGTACTGCCTTAACGCCTGCACTGTTCAGTGCTCCTGTTGGTTCATCTGCAAAAACAACATCCGGATCATTTATAAGAGCTCTTACCATGGCACATCTCTGTGCCTCACCACCTGACATTTGAGACGAAAACTTCTCTGTCATATCCTGTGAGATACCAACCTTACCGAACAGGCTTCCCGCCTTCTTCTTTAGGTTTTTCTGTTTCTGACCAGTCAGCATTCCAGTGCTGATAACATTATCCATAACACTCATACTGTCAATCAGATGTACCTGCTGGAAAACAAATCCACAATGCTTTCTTCTAAAAACAGCAAGCTTATCATCATTCATTTTCGTGATATCTTTACCACAGTAGGTTATATGTCCATCTGTAGGCTTATCCATACCCGAGAGCGAATAAAGCAATGTTGATTTTCCTGCACCAGACGAACCCATGATCACCGTAAAATCTCCCTTATATATCTCAAGATCCAGATCATCGATTATAGTCTGTTTTTTACCACCTATTGAAAAACTCTTTTCTAATTTCTCAGTTCTGATAATAACCTCATTACTATTCATCACGTATCTCCTATTCTGATTACCCCTAATAAAACCGTGGGCATTCCACAAAGCATCATCCAAAAGTGACCGTGTACACAATTAAAGAAATAGCATAAGGATTATAGATTTTCAATAGTTTGGAGCCAAAAGCGACCACTATCTATAATTGTTATCATTTAGATAGAGTAACAAACAAATCCACCGCAATCACAAAAAAAGCCATCTACCCTCAAAGGATAGATGGCCAGAAATATTTTAAATCATCTCCTAAATACTTTTTGAAATTCAGATAAGATTATCTTTGATCTTTAAGTAATGCTATTACTTTATCATAATTATCAGGATCATGCGGAAATGTACAATCTATACAGCTTTTAATCTTTTTATCACCTTTATCGATCATCTTATAATTCCCAGGACAATCCAGGTTATAAAGCGGACAATAACAAAAAAGACAATTGATATCCCCATCAAATTTATGACACGGATAATATTTGCAGTCTATATTTGCAAAGAATCTACTTGAATTCTCCATTCTTTACCTCTTTCATTCTTCTTATAAATACATAAATAAATTCAGGATTTGAATTATAATAAAAATGCGGAAATCCCCATATTCCATTATTTTTCGAAACAACACAGTTCCATTTTTTATCCACATTAGGCTTGCTGGCTACAAAGTTTTCCCCATTTGAAGAACTATCATAATAATGGAACTCATGTCCTTTCATCCCGACAAGACTTTCAACTAATTCATCTTGTGATTCAGTATTCTCTTCCTTGCTTAGAGAAGTGTTCAAACCTTCGATATACATATATCCAAATCTCACAAGATGTCCAGTGTAGAAACAGTGCCCGTCAATGCTTCCAACCATCTTATACGAATCACCATTTGGATCAGTTATCTCATTATGAAGATACATAAAGCCGCCACACTCTGCAAGACTTGGAATCCCATCATCTATAGCAGTCCTTATAGACGAGAGCATAGATTTATTCTGGCTTAGCTCTGCCAGATAGTTTTCCGGATAGCCTCCACCAAGTAAAATACCGTCGCATTCATCAGGCAGTTTTTCATCCGATAAAGGCGAGAAATACTTGATCTTAACTCCGCTTTTTTCAAATAGCTCTAAGTTTTCTTTATAGTAAAAGCAGAATGCATCATCATATGCAACCGCAAGAGTCAGTTCACTCTTTTCATCTAAATCCTCTGCATGTTTGCAATCTATATCAACGTTCTCCGCTCCATCCATGATTGATAAGAGCTCCTGCATATCTATATATTTTTCAAAGGCGGCAGCTGCAACATCGATCTTTTTCTTAATGTCATCGATCTCATTTGGAAGCTTAAGACCCAGGTGTCTACTCTCTATACCAATATCAGGATTCTTAGGAAAGCAACCCAGTACTTTTACATCCCCTCGCATCTTAGAGAGTTCTAATTCCAAAACAGGTTTTAATTTTGTATAAAACCCTTCAGTCATCTTATTAAGAATAACACCTTTGATCAGCTGAAACTCATCATCAAGCAGCATTCCTTTAATCGTAGAAATAACGGTTCTTCCAACTCCCGAAGCATCAACCACCAAAACTATAGGAGTTTTTGTTATAGCTGCAACTTCGTAGCTGGACCCTGCTGTTCCTTCTACACCCGTTCCATCATAAAGCCCCATTACACCTTCTATAACAGCATATCTATCAATGGAGTCTGATAAGATAGTCTTTACGCCATCTTCTCCAGAAAAATATGTATCAAGATTTTTGCTGTCTATCCCTAGGATTTTTTTATGAAACATGGGATCTATATAATCAGGACCAACCTTAAAGGATATAGGGTTCAGCCCTCTTCCTTTTAATGCTTGTAGAAGTGCACAAGTAACTACTGTCTTTCCACTCTGGCTACTAGGAGCCGCAAGCATAATTCTTTTTGATATAATACTATTCATATTAAATTATTCTCCCAACTCCATCTATATACCAAAAATTATAACGTAAATGATGTTATCCATATTGGATTCTGGCCGTGAAGCATATGATATGAACCAATCTTTTGAACTTCACTTACAGACATCATAAGTGTCTCTTCATCGGCAGGCTCAAACATCTTAATAACATTTCTTACTTCTTCTATGGTTTCAAGACTGACTGCATTTATCACAAATCTGATTCCTTCGCCCTTCGAATGGATCAGGCTTATGATTTCATTTAGCTTTCCACCACTTCCACCTATAAATACGCAGTCAGGTCTGGTCATATCTCCAAGTATATCTGCCGCATCGCCTTCTAATACTTCGACATTATCCACACCAGCCTGCTTTATATTTTCTTTTATCAATTGAACAGCTTCTTGTTTCTTTTCTATGGTGTATACACGAAGACTAGAATCCAGGGATGCAGCCTCTATGGCAACAGAACCTGTTCCACCTCCTATATCATAGAATATATCACCCTCTCTTAATCCGAGACGAATGATACTTTCATGACGTATACATTCTTTAGTCATAGGTACTTTATCTCTTATAAAGTCACTATCTTTCTTTACACTAATAAGTGGACGTTTGCGACGTTGCATATTCTTGATCAAAGCAGTAACAACGCCATTTGCCTTATAACTCATAGCCTCCTGTAAAGAGAGCTCGGTTATTATCTCTTCTTCATAAGAAAGATTAGCACCTGCAAAAATCCTGGCATCAATATTCATATCGGTCAGTTCTTTCGCAATCGCAGGTATATCATCTGCTCCTGATAAAAGGACAAATACTTTATCATTATATGCTACCTTCTCAGCCAGAAGCTTTAAATCCTTTTCAGTATTTTTACCGTGAATGCTGAAAAGACATGCATCATCGTAGCTTTCTCCTAATTTTGCGGCAAGATATGAAACGGAAGAAATACCAGGAAGTACCTTAACAGATATATCACTCCGCCAAGCATTTAATGCTTCAAGCATTTTCTTGGTGCCGCTATAAAATCCTGTATCACCAGAAAAAAGAATAGTTACATTATCTGGATCATCTCTCTCCAAAACAGGAATAATATCCTTTGATAAATACATGGAATACGTGTTTGTTGCGGTAATATTCCTAAGTAATCTTTCAGCACCAAATACTATATCAGAGTTTTTTATCGCTTCTTTTGCAGCAAATGTCAATGAATCCTCATCACCCATTCCTATTCCTACAAGATAGATTGACATACCTCTATTATCACGCACCTTTATATCATGTGTGTCTGAAGCCGTCTTTCCAGTAATAACCTTATATGCTTCGTCAACACTTATCCCCTCTTCAGTATATGGTCTTTCTATAACATGAAGCTGTGCGCCCGTATTAACAGCCGCTTGTTTCTTTTCAAAGAAACCACCAGCCACTCCACTTTCTTTAGTTACAAGATGCTTTATATCATACTGTCTGATAAGAGCCTCATTTAATTCTGTACTGAAAGGGCCATGCATAGCTATAATATGATCCGATTCTATAGCTTCCTTTTCACAAATCTTCAGACTGTCTGCAGATGGCAGAACTCTAACATAAGTTCTCTGCTTTGTAGAATCAGAAACATTCATAGAATACTGACTTAGTTCTTTACTACCTGTAGTCAGAAGAATATTACCTGAGGTCTCTTCAATAGCTTTTGCACAGCTAGTGATATCTGAATACTTCTTTGCATTTTCCGGAAGCTCTTTATCCTCCTCTCTGATAACACGAATTAGTTTTACTCCAAATGAATCTGTTGCCTTTTTTATATTCGAAGTAACCTCTACTGCAAAAGGATGTGTTGCATCAATAACCACATCCCCTTCGGTCAGTTTCTGTTCTTCGAAAAATCTAGTCATCCCCTCTGCATCCATGCGGCCAACTTTAATCTGCGCAAATGAATTCTCTTCCATCATTTCTTTTCCGTAATCACTGGCCACGCATACTATATGGGATATTGATTCTTTCGTCAGTTTATCAGACAGAATTCTTCCTTCAGTTGTTCCAGAAAAAATAATTATCTTTTTCATAACTTATATCCTCGAGGTGTTATGAGTTTACCATCAGAAATCTGCGTCTGAGAATTTCCTATAAATACTGTTACAAACATATCAACATTTTCCTGTGATAGTTCTTCTAATGTACATACTTTCTTTTCGCAGCCATCTCGACCAATATTTTTTACATAACCGCAAGCTGTATCTTTAGATAGTTTTTCCATCAATATATTGCAGGCGCGATATAAATAGTCTGCTCTTTTTTTACTGGATGGATTATATATAGCAATACAGAAGTCCCCTTCCGCTGCTGCTCGAAGTCTTTTCTCTATAATCTCCCAAGGCGTTAACAGATCACTAAGACTTATAATACAAAAATCATGACTGAGTGGCGCTCCAAGAATAGCCGCTCCACCTAAAGCTGCAGTAACTCCAGGAATTATTTCTACATCTGAAAAGTTCTCTTTCTCTGCAACTTCCAGTAGGGGTGAGGCCATACCATAAACCCCTGCATCTCCGCTGCATATAAGAGCAACTGTCCTGCCCTCTCTAGCATATTCAACGCACTTCTCGCAGCGTTCTATCTCTCCACGCATTCCATTTTCATAGAATTCTTTTTCAGAGTAGTCGTCTCTCACCAAATCTATATATGTTTTGTATCCGACTATGACATCCGCTCTATCCAGTGCTTCCTTTGCCTGAGCAGTCATCATATCTCTTTTTCCAGGGCCAATCCCTACCACATATATCTTACCCATATTATCTCCTATTTATCGGCCTTAAAATCTTTTAGCAATCGCTATAGTCATTCCATCATACGCCTGTTTCTTAAGAACTAGCTCAGCTCCAGTTCCAGCTCCAACTACCGCAGCTCTTTCACATACATTATCTACACCAACGGTATTCTTTACAAAATCCGAACCATCAAAATCACCCTGAGCTTTGTTTAGAATTTCCTTATCAAAAGACAGAACTGGCAGTCTATATTTATCTCTGAGATTTTTGATCGCAGCTTCATCTTCTTTAAGATCAATGGTGCATATGGCGTATATATCACTGACATCAATGTTATTATCCTTTATTGTTTTTAAGAAAAACTGCTCAACTGATTCCAAGTCTTTATCCTTCTTCATACCAAGACCAACCGTATATTTCTTGGGTTTTAGCAGAAGCGAATATTCCTTATCCGTCTCATCAGCCACTATAACATCCACTTTTTCCTTTGGCGGATAATTCTTAATCGAAAGTGTTATCTTCTTATCTTCGATAGCCTTTGTAGAAACCTTTTTTATTCCATCTCTGTTGATCACATTTAATCTGTTCTCAACCGCAAAGGTATCAACGGAAAATGTGTCATTCACGTCAGTAGATGTTGTAATAACTGGAATTGCATCTAAGACTTCAGCCAGTATTTCCGCTAGTTTATTACCGCCGCCTGCATGCCCTGACAGAATTGGTATTACAAACTGACCATTATCATCTATAACAATTACAGGACAATCACTCAACTTATCCTTAGGAAGGCCGGATATAGATCTGACCGCTATTCCAACTGCTCCAACAAAGATAAGAGCGTTACCAGCCTTGAATACCGAAGCTGTCCATTCCCCTATAGGAGATGAAATCCTTTTAAATCCTTCTCGTAATTCTTCGGTGTCCTTTGAAATGTACGCCTCAGCTTTCTCAATACCTTTTTCAACCAAGCCCATATTTAGTTTTTCAATAATGTCTTCCCCGTTATGAGTAAAACATACTGCAATCTTTTTCATTACTTTATCTTCTCTCTGAATTCAGTTGAAAACTCTGGATCATACAGCTTTGATCTTTCATATGAACTATGATCAATCGCCTCACCTATCAGCACTACTGCCGTCTTTACGATCTTTGCCTCTTTAGTTTTCTGGGCCATATCACCAATAGTGCATACAATCTTTTTCTCCTCTGACCAGGTTGCTTTATAGACAATAGCCGCTGGAGTTTCTGGTGTATATCCACCCTTTAACAGTTTTTCAGCTAACTCTTCTATCATTCCAATGCTGAGATATATGGCCATAGAGGAACCATGCTGTGCAAGCAGCTCCATTCGTTCTTTTTCAGGAACCTTGGTCTTCCCTTCAAGCCTTGTGATGATCAGCGTCTGGGATATACCAGGTAATGTATACTCAAGATTCAGACTTGATGCTGCGCCGAATGCCGCGGTAACTCCAGGACAAGATTCATAACTTATGCCCTCTTTATCCAGTATATCCATCTGTTCACGGACAGCGCCATATACACTTGGTTCACCAGTATGAAGCCTTACAACTTCTTTGCCAGCTCTCGCCGCATTTATCATCACATCCATCACTTCTTCCAAAGTCATGACTGCACTATTATGAACTTCTGCATCTTCTTTTGCGTATCCAAGAAGTTCCGGATTCACCAGACTGCCAGCATATATGATCACATCAGCCTTCTTCAGAAGCTCCATCCCTCTAACCGTTATAAGATCAACCGCTCCTGGTCCGGCGCCAACAAAATAAACCATTATATAACCCTTTCAATTTAAACCTTTGCTTCTTTCAAGAATGACTCAGCACTGTCAGTCAGTCCCAAAAGACCAAACTTGTTAGAATAAACCATGCACTGAATATCAATATCTCCAGCGCCCCGTTTATTCAGATAATAATCTATCTTTTGCATAATATATTCAAAACAGTTCTTTTCGATATCAGCGTTTTGATATACTTCTATCGCTTCTTCGGTAGAAACGCAGTTTAAGATGTTATTTAATGTTTCCGATGATGCTCCGCACTTTATTGCGGCAGCAGCCATAAGCTCCATTCGGCAGTCGGCTTCTTTGGAATGGGTATTCAATATTCCACCGGAAACTTTTATCAGCTTTCCAATATGGCCGCATAGAAGCATCTTCTTAAAGCCCAGCTCCTTCGCCATATCGATCGTATCGCCTATATAGTTGGAGCATTTTACTGCCTTATCCAGGTCATAGTCGTAGTTCGTTTTCATAAACTCCAGGCCATAATTTCCAGGCGACACTACAGCTACCTCTGCACCTTCAGCCTTAATCTGTCGAAGTTCTACTCTTATAGTATCCAGAAGGGCTTTTGTACTCATTGGTTCAACTATTCCTGTCGTACCAATAATAGAAATACCGCCTTCTATTCCAAGTCTAGGGTTAAATGTTTTCTCTGCCAGAGCCTCGCCATCAGGAACTGAAATCTCAACCTTTAGATTTCCTTCAAAATCAAAAAGATCCATTACCTGTCTGACTTCAGCCTCTATCATCAGTCTCGGCACACTGTTTATTGCAGCATTACCTACCGGCTGATCAAGTCCTGGCCGGGTAACTCTACCAATACCTTTCCCGCCATCAATTAAAATGCTATTGCCAGCGCTATTATCTTCTAAAGATACCTTCGAGAAAACCAAAATGCCATTTGTTATATCAGGATCATCTCCAGATTCTTTTCTCACAGCACAGATGACATAATCTTTGCCAATTTCAATCTCTTCAATCTGTGGACAGTATTTAATTCCAGCAGGAGTATCTATCTCAATATTCATTTTTTTGTTTCCAGATAGAAGCATGTATACAGCTGCCTTACTTGCCGCCGCCGCACAGCTTCCTGTTGTGAAACCCTTGTTCATACTGTCATCCTTTTACATATTGTACAAGACGGCATTGCAGATTGCTGCCGCTATATTGCTTCCGCCTTTTCTTCCTCTATTGATAATGTAAGGTACATCCGAATCAATAAAGAGTTCCTTTGCCGCAACCACATTTACAAAGCCAACCGGAACGCCTATAACAAACTTTGGAGTAAACACACCACTTTCCATCATCTCATGCAGTTTTATTAGTGCAGTAGGCGCATTACCAACAGCAAAGATAATATCTCTATCCAGCTTTGCTGCCTTTTCCATAGAGACAGCAGCTCTGGTTATTCCACGTTCCTTTGCTTCCTTTGCAACTTCCTCATCAGCCATGAAGCAAAGCGCCTCTCCACCATATGTAGCAAGCTTTTTCTTATTAATTCCTGCCAGCCCCATATTTGTATCAGTTACTATACTGGCTCCTTGTCTTATGAGATCTTGCATCTTCTCAACTGCATCCTCAGAAAATGTAAGCGTTGAGGCATATTCAAAATCAGCTGATGTATGAATACATCTCTTAGTAACAAATGATGTCTTTTCATCAAGAATAACACCAGCCTCCTCAAGCTCTTGAGTGATTATCTCAAAGCTTCTTTTTTCTATTTCATCAGGTCTAACTTTTTCAAAATTCATGAGTAATCAACTACTCCTTTTAATACTTCAATGAACTTCTCATTTTCCACGTGCGTTTTTACAGCAATTCTATAGAACCCTTTCTTTAGTCCAGCAAAGTCACTGCAATCTCTGATCAGAACATTCTTTTCTAATAAATCCTTATATAGTGTTTCAGGTCCTTTAAAGAAAATAAATGATGTGTCACTGTCAAAGACCTTTAGCCCAAGAGCCTTCAAGCCACATTTAAGAAACTCTCGCTCCTCTCGAACCAAACTCATTGTTCTGGATATAAAATCCGTCTCATCTATCAATCTGATTCCCGCTTTTATGGCAGCTTCACTCATCACCGATAGATTCCATTCCGGAAGATTCTTTCTTATATTTTCAATATTCTGCGGAGCTGATATTACATATCCCATCCGTATCCCTGGCAAAGCAAGAAGCTTCGTAAGGGAACGAATTATGATCAGATTGTCATATTGCTTCACAATTTCTGTTAGATCAATGTCTCTTTTTCTATCCGCCTTTTCAGACATAAGTAAAAAGCTTTCATCTATGCAGACATATGAGCCCACATTTTTTGCTGTATCGATGATTTTGATAAGTATGTCATCATCGATATTTTTCCCAGTAGGATTTACCGGATCACAAATAAAGATCAAATCAGTATTCTCGTTTATAAGATCCAGTTTTGAAGATGTTAATAAAAACCCTTCCTCTTCTTTTAGTTCGCATCTTTTGATAGATGAATCAAGTACATATTCATATCCTGAATATACTGGTTCAAAAAGAAGTGTCTCTTTGGGATTTATGGTTCTTGCTATGGCCATGAGTAATTCTGAAGCCCCATTTCCCGCGAAGATATATTTCTTATCAAGACCCACGGAATGAGCCAATACTTCTCTCACCTCATCCTGCTCTAAATCTGGATAGTCAGATGCCCTCTTGATCGACTCTCTCACGGCGCTTAGAACCTCTTCATGAGCCCCCAGAGGATTTAGATTAACCGAATAGTCCATATTCACTTTATTTCTATAAACATCTCCACCGTGCGACATAGCAATACTCACATCTACTTAATATAAACACTTACTTAAAACAAAAAATATTAATCCAAGGATTATAAAAATGACAATTGCCATCAACGCCTCAGTCATAAACATCAATCGATTTGATCTTTTTATATCCTGGATTTCAGTTTTCCGAGTCTCATCACCTATAGTTGGTTTCTCAACCACAACGCCTTTATAAAGATGAGTACCACCGAGCCTCAGCCCCAGCGCTCCCGCACATACACTTTCAGTTTGTGCCGAGTTTGGAGAATTATGATTAAGTCTATCTCTACGCCATATTTCCCAGGCTTTCTTACCACTATAGTCCTTTGAGAATAACCCAAGCATAGCACTGCCAGCTATCATAAACACAGCACTAAGTCTTGATGGAATAAAGTTAACAACGTCGTCAGCCTTTGCAGCAAAAAATCCAAAATCCTCATATCTTTCATTCTTGTACCCAAGCATAGAGTCCATGGTATTGATTGCCTTATACATGAATCCTAAAACTGGTCCACCGATAGCCGTATAAATAAGCGGCGCTATAACTCCATCAGAAGTATTCTCTGCCACAGTCTCCACAGCAGCCTTAGCGATTTCCTCTTCATCAAGAGACTGAGTATCTCTTCCAACTATCATTGATAGTGCATACCTGGCAGAACTAAGATCACCACCTGCTGTTTTTAATTCCTTATAAACCGCCATACTCTCTCGACATAGGCTTCTAGCCGCCAGAATATAACAGGTGAGAATCGACTCAACCACGATACCTAAATATATATTAAGCATATATGTAAGCATAATGAGAAATGTGACTATCATCACTGTAAGTACAACAATAAACCACAGTAATGCACCTCTTCCTCGTTTTTCTTTTGGTGTTCTAGCTTTAATACTTGAATCATCTGATCCAAGCAACCTCTTTTCTAAAAAAGATATCAGATTACCAACCAATCGAATTGGATGCGGCATAGAGTGAGGATCACCTATTATCTGATCAAGAATTATCCCCAGCCCCAAGCTTATGGTATGATATAACACTAATTCCTTCATCATCAGTCTCCACTTCCAGGACGTATCCGCCAAGTGTTTCAGTCATAAAATCATAATAATCTTTTCCTGTCAGTCTGCTCAGAACTGACATGATATTGCCTCCGTGGCAAACTATTACAACACTTTCTTCTTTACTTCTATCACCAAGAGCATCTTCGAAACCTGCATAAGATCTATCTATAAAATCCTCACGACTTTCACCCTCTGGGATACTCATGGTACCATTACTGTCTATCCATTTCTGATAAGTCTCATCGCCATTCAGTTCAGTATAATTCTTTCCTTCGAAGACTCCAAAGTCTATCTCCATGAGATTATCTATCACCTTAATATCCTGATCACCAAAAAGAATCTCTGCAGTCTGTACCGCTCTCTTCATAGGACTGGAACAAATCCTGTCAATCCCGTCAGGAATTAGTTTCGATATGCTACTAAGTAATTCCCCAGCCTCACTTTTTCCTTCTGCTGATAATTCTTCATCCGTACGTTTTCCAATATATCTTTTCTCTGCATTTCCAGGTGTCTTTCCATGTCTGATAAAATATATAGTCTTATGAGCCATACCATTACCTCCTCTATATAAATATCACCCTAAACAACTAATGTAGCGATAGCCAGCATTACCGTAGACACTACTTCCGCTGTGGTTAAAAAGAACCCTGCTGTATCTCCAGTCACCCCACCGAATTCTTTATTCACCTTGTAACGATAATATAATGTGTAAAGGCCAAATGAAATTATCACCACTACTCCATAAAGAACATTCATGTATACCACAGCGGCACTTGCTATTATCAGTTGAATAACCAACGCAGCTATCGTACCAGTCTGTTTATTCTTGGTCTCTTCATATAACATTCCATCCTTCTTGGCCTTTTCGAAAAGAAGTGAAGTAAGACCACTAAGTCCTCTGGAAATCACAAATGTCATTCCTAAGATAACCACGACTCTATAAGAAAACTTATCACTTAGGAAGATTGTGGTGATTGCTGCAGAATATGTGAGAAGCCATTTGACCAGTGATATAACAGCAAAGGCTCCAATATGCGCATCCTTCAGAATCTCAAGTTTCTTCTCCTTCGGTGCATACGAATTCATAGCATCTTCTGTATCCATGAAGCCATCCACATGGAATCCTCCAGTGATAATAAGCGGCACCAGAATCGAAAGAATAATCCTTACCGCCACAGGAAGTGTGTTAAAAGGAGATATGCAGTTTAGTAAACAGATTACAGCTCCAATCACAGCACCCACAAAAGGAAAAAATGTCAGGCTATGAGCCATGTCATCATCCTTCCATTCAAACCTTGGCATTGGGATTTTGCTGTACAATGAAAATGTAACTGCAAGCCATCTAAATATCTTCAACTCTTTCTGCCTTTCCTTAAGTCATATACCTTATCTGAAAACCTAATTATTCTTTCATTAACCATACTTAGAAGTTCCACATAAAGTCTTGTTTCATCATCGTAGTTTGAACCTTCGTAATCGTATTCATTAGTTACGATGATAAGGTTAGAAATCTGGCCACTCAGATTCTTTATATCTTTTGAAATAATGTCTGCAA
The DNA here is from genome assembly GCA_000687975.1 of Lachnospiraceae bacterium AC2031. Taxonomy (GTDB): domain Bacteria; phylum Bacillota; class Clostridia; order Lachnospirales; family Lachnospiraceae; genus Eubacterium_Q. Next base: position 941,205 of record JIAB01000001.1, read on the forward strand.
ATTCTTTCTTCCTGTCATACAGGTCCGGATCATTCAGGTGCTTTAATAGCTTTTCATTCCAAGCTTTATTCTCAAACAATTCATTCCCAACAAGATTGGATACGCATTCCAAAAGAATAGTTGTTTCTTTCGGAGTATCTATCTTATCCAACACTGCAAGAAGATTATATTCATGTTCTATAGTAATAAAACCTTTACCCTCTCGCTGCAGTCTATGTTTTTTTACTCGTTCATGTCCTGCCTTGTCATATATTTTCATAGTCGCCAGGTAGATTTTGTTATCATCTCCTGTTTCCATAGCAAGCTTTTCTGCAAGCTCTGACTTACCACTATTCTGTGTTCCAATAACCATATAAATCATTTATCAAACCTCTCATACTGATCAATATCAGTATCTCCAAAGGATGTACCACTCCTATAAAGTGACATAGCCATATCAAGCATTGGGAAAAGAAGTATCGCTCCAGTTCCCTCGCCCAGGGCAAGATCCGCATGAATAACAGGCTTAAGGGAAAGTTCTTCCAGTACTACCTTCATGCCCTGTTCTCTCCCCATATGAGATGCAAGCATAAAATCCTTACATCCAGGGACAAGTCTTTCTGCAACCAAGGCTGCTACAGCACTTATTACTCCATCGATCACTATAGGGATACGATATATAGCGCCACCGATAAATACTCCAGTAAGTCCCGCTATATCCAGGCCTCCAAGACTTCTTACGATTTCAAAGACGTTCTCTTTTGATGTTATCTCCTGATCGTTATCCTCTCGATACAGTCTAATTCCTTTTTCAATCACCTGAATCTTATTCTTCAGACCACTATCTGTTAGGCCTGCACCTTTGCCTGTAAAATCTTTAGGTGATAGTCCTTTTAAAGCACAAAGAAGAGCTGTACTTGTAGTGGTATTTGCGATTCCCATTTCTCCTGTTGAAATGATCTGATATCCCTTTCCCTTACAAGCTTTTACAGCATCTATTCCAGTCCTTACTGCAGCAAGACACTCTGCTTCTTCCATGGCAGGCATCTTCAAAAAGTTTTCAGTACCTTTTCGAACTTTAGCATTTATCACTCCCTCCGGAGTAGTTTCAGAATTAATTCCTATATCATATACAAACATATCTATAGGATATCCCTCAGCCATCATTCCCACAGAGCTTTTTCTTTGTCCCATAAGCTCAGCCACATTACGTGTGACCTTCTGATTTGTCTGAGAAACCCCCTCTTCAAATATGCCATTATCCGCGCACATAATGATATGCGCTTTTCTATCTACAGCTGGAATCACATTTTCCTGTACCGCAGCTATACGACATATGATTTCTTCAAAGCTTCCAAGTCCATCGATAGGCTTAGCTATACCGTCCCACTTTGCTTTGGATTGCTTTAAAATCTCAGGATCTGGTTCAGTTATTGAAATAGAAAAAAGTTCTTCTTTTGTCATTCTATATTACCTATTCGTATCTATACCCATTACACGGTAAATGTAATCCATATCAAGACTATCTTTAAGTTCCTTTGCGAGAATATCATACTGACTATCCTTGAACTCAGAATAGTCCTTAACGTCTTTAGTAGATATATTCTTGCCATTTTGTTCTGCTATACGCTCAACTATAGAGGATACGATTTCCTTATTATCAAAGAAACCATGAATATAAGTTCCATAAACATTTCCAGTACAGTAACCAGTACTCTCCGATGTAAACTCAGATACATCCTCATATGGAACAGTTTTTCCCATATGAATCTCATATCCTTCAACCTCTAATCCGCCTAGTCCACTGAGAACACCTGTTGCACCAATAACTTTTCCCGAAAAGTTGGTCCGTACCTTTTCTTTCTCCAGAGTTGTATCTACAGGAAGGAGACCAAGTCCTGTCTCATTTGCGACCTTACCACCAGTACTTTCTTCCTCAACTCCATAAGGATCCTCAATACTCCGTCCCAGCATTTGATAACCGCCGCAGATTCCAATGACACAGGTTCCAGACTTCGCTTTCTGAGTAATCTTCTCAGCGAGACCACATTCTTTGATCACTCTAAGATCTGCCAGTGTATTTTTTGATCCTGGTAGAATTATCATATCAGGATTTCCAAGCTCACCAGGAGAGGTCACATACCTTACCGACACATTCTCTATCTGTTCAAATGTATCAAAATCTGTAAAGTTCGAGATGTGACTAAGCCTTATAACCGCTATATCAAATTCCTTTACATCACGCTTTTCAAATCTTTCAGATAAAGAATCTTCATCATCCAGTTTAACCTGCATATAAGGAACTACACCAACTACTTTGGTCTTTCCACGTTCCTCTAAAATACGAATACCGTCTTCAAATAGTCGGCTGTCACCTCTGAATTTATTGACAATAAGTCCCTTCACTCTGTCTCTTTCTTCCTCTTCAAAAAGATCCAGAGTTCCAAGGAGCTGAGGGAACACTCCGCCTCTATCAATATCTCCTACAAGTAACACAGGTGCATCCAGCATCTGGGCCAGTCCCATATTTACAATATCGTCCTTCTTCAGGTTCATTTCTACTGGTGAACCAGCGCCTTCAACTACTATGATATCAACCATGTCAGCCAGTTTTTCATAAGCAGCCATGATATCTTTTATATAATCTTTCTTATGTCGGAAATAATCCATGGCCTTCATATTTCCAACTACTTTTCCATTCACGATAACCTGTGAACCGACATCACTGGTTGGCTTGAGCAGGATAGGATTCATAATAGCCATCGGCTCTATACGAGCACACTCAGCCTGCATCACCTGAGCTCTGCCCATCTCCAGACCTTCTTTTGTGATATATGAATTAAGGGCCATATTCTGAGATTTAAATGGAGCCACCTTAAAACCTGCATCAGAAAAGATCCTGCAAAGACCTGCTGCGATAACACTTTTCCCAGCGTTGGACATGGTTCCCTGAATCATAATAACCTTAGCCTTTTTGTCATCCGCTATCATATGACTATCTTTATTCTTATGGTTATCCTCTAGACTGCTCATATCATTTTTAATATGAGACTTCTTTACATTCCAAGGTTTAGTCCCCAGTAAATCTATATCCAAATTCTCAATATGATAGAGTTTTCTGATGAATTCTTCTGTGAATACAGCTTCCGGAGTTCCAATCCTCTGAACCTTGCCCTCTCCCAGAGCGACTACAGTATCAGAAACATTTCTTGCTATCTCCAATTCATGAAGTGACATTAATACTGCCACGTTCTTTTCTTTAACATAGTCTCTAATCTTCTGCAGAATATCTATCTTATGTCTGATATCCAGAAACGATGTTGGCTCATCAAGAATAAGTATATCCGGTTCCTGACAGATAGCCCTTGCCAGAAGAACTCTCTGTTTCTGACCATCACTGATATTAGAAAAGAGAGCATCCGAGAGATCTGCCACATCCGTCCACTCCATGGCTTCACTTACTTTTTCTTTATCTTCACCAGAGAGTATTCCAAGACTACCTGTATATGGATATCTTCCGATTTCCACTACCTCTCTACAAGTCATAAGTTCTGGTTTTATTTTATAAGTCATTACAAGAGACACGCGTTTTGCTATCTCAGAAGCTTTTAAAGAATCCCTGTCTTCTCCATCTATAAAAACCACTCCACCACGTTTCTGCAGTTCTCCCGTAAGAGTCTTAAGCAGCGTTGTCTTGCCGCATCCATTTGGTCCTATCAGAGTGACTATCTTTCCTGGTTCAACATTAAAACATATATCGTTAATCAGATCTGACTTATAACCTATATTCAGTTTTTCTGTTTTTATACCCTTTTGATCTGACATTTTAACCTCTGTCTTTTCTCTTCAGCATCATGAATATTACAACTGGAACCAAGAATACTGCCGTTACAGAACTGATACTTACTTCAGTCGGTGCAAATACTGTTCTTGCTATAAGGTCGCAGAAAAGTGTTATGACTGCTCCGCCAAGAAAGCTAGCAGGTATCATCACATATGAATTATCAGTTTTGAGACACATCCTTACCAGATGTGGAACAGCTATACCAACAAATGAAATTGGACCAGCAAAAGCAGTTACAGTAGCAGCAAGAAGACTTGAAATAAAGATCAGCATCACACGAAGAAATGTTATATTCACGCCAACACTTCTGGCATAGCTTTCTCCAAGTCTATACGCATTCATAGGCTTTAATATACTTAGTGTTAAAACGATACTAACTATCACTATTACCGTTACTACTTTTATCTCGTCCCAGTTTACTCCCGAAAGACTTCCCATAGACCAGTTATGAAGATTGATAATATTGGAATCATCAGCAAATGTCACTACAAAGTCTGTAATAGCCGAACAGATGTATCCAATCATTATTCCGCATACCACCAGAATACTCATACTCTTTACTTTGAGAGAGATAGCGAGTACAAAGACCATAGCAAGGCTGGCACCAATAAATGCCGAAAGAACCATCATATTGAGACCCATTTCCCTTCCCATGGATAAGAAGAATATCATAAATATTGCAACCGAAAGCTTAGCTCCAGAGGATATTCCTAGGACGAAAGGACCAACTATAGGATTACCAAAAAAGGTCTGCAAAAGATAACCTGAAAGAGCCAGCGCCCCTCCAAGTAAGAATGCAGAAACAGCTCTTGGAAATCTGATACTCAGGATAATACTCGTCTGCACGGTATCTGACCTATCCCCTGAAAGAATCTTAAAAATATCCCCTGTGGAAACATCGGTACTTCCAAGTATGATACTGATCCATAAAAGTCCTGCTATAAGTAAGACTACCAATATAAAGAATATGATACTTCGTTTCTTACTCATCCTCTTCCGTCCTGTGAGTCTTTAATCAAGTTTGTTTATATATGTATAATCTGTATCAACGTCATTTACTACATTATTTAGATCCTGCATAAACTCTGCAACTCCAGTTGTCTGCTGGAAAAGATCTCTTTCTGTACAATATACTCTGTTTTCTTTTACAGCCTTGAAATCCTTGAAGAGTTCATTTTTATCTATCAGCTCATCAATAGAAGTTATCTCTCCGCCGATGGTACTATTATAAATTATTATATCAGCCTGAGATGCCTCTTTGTAGAAATCCTCCATCTGCATATTCATGGTCGAGAGAGCATTTTCTTCATCTCCCAGAGAGGTAAGCGCATAGGTTCCACCAGAGAGCTCGATCATCTTAGTGATATAATCTCCCGGCTTTCGAACATTGATCATACCATTTGCTGTTACATGAAAGAATGCTACGGTCTTACCAGTACTTTTATTATCAGACATAATAGGCTCTATAGCACTGAGCTGTTCATTATAATACTTATTTGCTTCTTCCTCTTTATCGTATAAAACTCCGTAAAGCTTTATCCACTCAAGTCTTCCGAGCGGATGACTTTCATAGCTTGAGGTTTCTACAAGAACTGGGATTCCCAGTTCTTCCAGCTTTGCTTTTGTAGCTGGCTCATGATAGATCATGGTATTCTCTATAGCTAGGTTACATCCACTTCCAAGAATCAGTTCATAGTCCGGAGCTCTGTATTTTCCTGCATATTGAATAGTACCGTCCTGCATAGCCTTCTTAGCATCATCAATATACCAGTCACTTTCTTTAGTTCCAGAAAGTTTTATCATATCAAGGGCGCCGCATGTATTAATAAGATCCATAGCGGACGTTGATACAAGATAGGTATTATCCAGAGGCTTCTGAAGAACCACAACTTCCTCAGGAAGCCCTTCAGGCACAGTGCCATTCTCAGGAACCACAAGATAATCTCCAGAATTATCAATGGTGATATAGCTATAATCACCGTATTTATCTATATTAAAACACTGGGCATACTTTAGGGGCACTGTTTCTGTTAATGATAGACCAGCAGCAGCCAGGGCCTTTTCTACAGCCTCTCTATCAGCAGCCACACTAGTTATAGTTTCTGTTTCAGAGTTTTCCTTCTCCCCCCAGGTGATCACATACTCAATCTCATGAGGCTTGCTCATTGCAACTGTATCACCAATAACGGTGAGGGGTTCATCTATGTTATCTATATCAACGGTGAAGGTCGATTCTCCACCATCATTTTCGTTCTCATACTTTATTCCGTTGACTATCATATAGTCATAATTCTTACTGCTCCATACGAACTTTGCAGTCATTTCGCCGTCTATACTGGTCACTTCAACAGGGGACTGAATATATGCCTTTCCGGTTCCCCCTTCAAATGTAATATCAACCAAATAGGTTTCCTTAGTGATCTCTGCATTTTCCTGATTATATGAAGCAACCCCCTGCGAAGCGCAGGAGGTTACACATATCAGCATTAAAACAACGCATAGAAAAAATATAGAATTTTTTAATACATTATTTTTACTCATCTTCTACTTTACTCTTCAGGTGATTTAACAATTACCTTATGATCATACCATTTTCCCTTTGTTCCAATAAGAGCCAGATCAAACTCCTTATCAAGATATGGAACTGGAACATCGAAACCATTTACTGTCTCTGTAGTTCCGTCATCATACTTTACCTCATCCTTTGTAGGATCAAGAAGTGTAGCTCCGTCCTTCTGAGCATCCTCAGCAAGACCTGGGAAAAGATTAACAATATTCTCTGATACAAGTGTGATATGAATAGTCATCTTACCATCCTTTACAGTAAGTGTTCCCATATCATCTAATGACTCATTTATCTTAAACATTGAGCTGTCAGTTGTGAACTTAACCTGATACTCACCATCCTCAAGAACAGTTGCCTCTTCAGGAGCTTCAACTGATGCATCAGTGCTTGATGCCTTTACATTCTCAAGAGCAGCTGCAGTGTGTGCAACATAAAGATCCTTAACAGCCTCAATTCTTCCAAGACCTTCAATCTGGCAGTCAACTGAATCAAATGCATCTGCTGCTTCAAACATGCTCTTCCATGAATCTTCATCATCACCAGCCATATCGTTGTTAGCATGATCACCAGCAACAACCATAAGTGGACGAAGAATAACCTTCTTATAACCAGCAGCCTTAACATCCTCGATTACATTTTCACATGCAGTCTCTTCTGGCTCGCCTTCAACAGTTCCGATAAATACATTTTCATAGCCAAGCTCTTCCATCTGTGTTGCCATCTGGCTATAGCTTACCTTTGCTGTATGAGCTGTTCCGTGACCCATGAATACAAATGCTGTCTCATCATCTGCTGCAGCCTCTAAGCTATCAAATCCTGCAGACTCAACAGCAGCAGCTACAACTGCCTCAGCAACAGCCTTCTTATCTTCATTGATAACAGATGCATCACTACCTACCTCGCCAAGAAGAGGTTCAGCAACTGTTACGCTGTCAAACTTGTCAGCATACTTATCAAGAGTTTCTGTAAGTTCATCATACTCAGCACCATGCATAAGGTGTGTAGGCTGAACTACAAGGTTCTTTACTCCATTGTCTACGGCTCTATCTAATGCCTGCTCAACATTATCTATCTTTTCTTCATCTCTAGCCTGAACATGATTGATAATAATCTGTGCAGTAAATGCTCTTCTTACAGACCAATCTGGGTTTGCATCAGCAATAGCCTTCTCTATACCGCTTATATCCTCAACACGGCTATCATTAAATGATGTACCAAAGCTGACAACAAGGATTTCATTCTCACCGATTCCATCATCATTTAATGGATCATCCTTGGAAGCATCTCCTGTATCTCTTCCGAAATAATCAGGATCAGCGTTTTCGCCTTCTACCATATCCTTCTGTGCATCTGTAAGTGCATCCCATGCAGCCTTTGCCTTTGCACAAAGCTCATCTGTTTCATCTGTTCTTTCCTGAACATAGATTGCATCAATAAGATCAGCAACCTCCTGAGCTCTTTCCTCATCGCTCAGTTCAGCATTTCCCTCACTAGCTTCTTCTGTAGTTACTACTTCTGTTGCTTCTGTGGCCTGCTCTGTTGTTGCATCGTCTGTTTTTCCACATGCAGAAAGTGAAGATGCAAGTACTGCAGCAGCAAGTACTGTGGTTAATAGTTTCTTTCTCATCTTTTTCCTCCTTTTTTCGGTACAAAAAAATACTCATTCCAGAATCTGAAATGAGTACTGAACACACGAAAAGAGCAGGGCCTGTTGCCCTGTCATTTCAGTACGATCAATTACTCGTGATCTGGAAAACGCTTTTCCTGTACCAGTCATATGGCAGGTTTCCTGGCTCATATATCAATGCACTGTTATCTGCCTTCCCAAAATAAACATTTCAGTGGTCATAATCCATAGGGTATTACGCAGATTATGCGATAACAGCACTCCATATTTACAGTGACGAGTTCGCGCAGGTCTTTCACCTGCTTCCCTTTTAACCTCTATTCATTTGAAACAACAAATAGCGGCACCATACAACTATATATTTAGTTCATGAAATTATATCACATATATAAAACCCACTCAAGTCATAGTATTTACTGAGGGCATACTTCAAGACGGTGTATTTTCTTTACAAACAGGATGCTTATGGATATAACAGCCAAGCTTAAACCGGATACGATAATAACTGCAGCTGAACCGCCTCTGACTCCTGAGCCCGTAACTCTTCCGATTTCGTCTGCCAGTACACCTGAAAGAGCAAATGCGACCACATATCCCATCTGAGATATAAAGCCGATAAGTCCCCAGGCTCTGCCCTGAAGCTCATCTGGTATATTAGTTCTCGCAAGATAATCTATACAGTTATTTGCTACAGGAAGACTTACAAAAAACAGGAATCCGAACAAGCAAACAAGGAATATGTTACTAGTCACTGCAAAACCTGAAATAAAGATTCCGGAAAACATGAGGGCAAAACTCATTTTTCGGGCAAAACCCTTCTTTATTCCACGCGCTCCTAAAACTAGTCCTGATACAAGCATGCCTGATGCACAGATTGTCTCTGCAATACCAAGAGTTTTTTCATTTGTAAAAGAAAGGATGAAGGGTTCTGCCAGGATCTGAAATACACCTAAGCACAGCTCTATAGCCGCCGAGATCAGGATAAGCAGGAAGAGTCCTTCTTTAGAGTGAATTGCATTCCAGCCTTCCTTCAGGCTTTGTAAGAACGATTCTCTCACCTCTGCAGGCTTCGAAACAAGCCCCTTTCTTACTACAGCCGTAGAGATGATCGTTAAGAAAAATGTGCATATATCAATTATAAGAAGAAGCTTGATATCACTGACCGCCAGAAGAAATCCTGCAATGATCGGAGAAAACAGGAATCTTGAACTACCTGCCATTGATACGAGGCCATTTGCCTTTGAAAATTCTTCCTTAGTCAGAAGATCTGTAACTGTAGCTGTAAATGATGGATCCATCAGAGCCGAAAAGCAGGAGCTTATTGCCACTCCCAGATAGAGCTGCCACATTTCTGCATTTCCATCCATCATACAAAGCAGAATATAAAGCACACCAAGTCCGGAGCAGCCATCACCTATCATCATCAGAAGGCGTCTGTCATATCTATCCGCAAGAACCCCTGCTGGCACACGGAGTAACAGCATTGGCAGAAATCCAATAAGTCCAAGGAGCGCCATACCTGTCGCACTTCCAGTCTTATGAAAGATATATATCCCCAGTCCAAAATTCGTAAGTCCGCCACCTATACTTGATATGAGTTCACCTGCCCAGAGAAGCAGAAACTTTTTATAATTCGAAAAAGACTTCATAGCATTTCCCTTTCTATAGTAATTCATCATTTCTGATTTCATTCTATATCAGGTTCTATGAGAAGTCTTAAGCTAACCCTTGTCTATTTCTTAATCATTTATTAAATCAAAAAAGTGCAATGGGGTCAGACCCTCTTGCACCTAACGGTGCAAGTAGGGTCTGACCCCACTGCACTTTTTCATTATCCCTGTCGAAGCAGGATGAAAACGAGTACTGCCATTCCTACAAAGAACAAACCAAGTATACATGAGCCAATAGCTAGTTTTCCTGATCTTATTGGATCATAGTATCCATATAGATCCTCTGGATCGATGAAGATTTCTCTTACTTCTCCCGCTCTTGGATTACCTTTGTTACTATATGTACCATTTGATACCCTATGAGTTTCACCGTTATAGAAATACTCATATACTGGAGTAAGCTTTATTGGAACCGAATGATCTGTTGGTGAAGATATAAGCTCAATACAAGTTGCCTGAACAGGAACTGTATATTTATTCTTAGCCTTATTATTACTAACAAATCCTCCAATGGTCAAACCAAAACCTACAATAAAGAATATTGAGAGAAAGATCACATCATTATGTGCTTCGAAAAATTCTTCAGCCCCTTCGCCTCCAATAAGACTAAAGAGACCCCAGGCCAACATTGCAAAACCACAAAGAGGAGCAATTATTCCCACAAGAGAATGACCTCTTCCAACTTCTCTTTCTTTTAAGAACACTCTAATACCAATATAGGCAAAAATCACACCTGCCAGGATTCCAACTAACCATCCAAGATCCATTTTAGCAGCCACAACTATTCCAATTGCTGCAATGACAGTACCGATCATCTCAGGTCCTGTAAGTAATCCCTGTGGCTGACCAACTCTCGGATACTTGCCACTATTCATTCCAGGATTTGACTGAAAATTCACTGCCTGACCATTTATAATATTCTGCTGATTATATACATTCTGCTGGTTGTACGTTGCCTGCTGGTTGTATGCCGCCTGCTGACTATTCATAGCCTGTTCATTTGGTGCGTATCCACCAGTAAACTCAGGCTGATTATACTGTGGCTGAGTTTGCTGGCCATACTGCTGCTGGCCATACTGCTGCTGGCCATACTGCTGCTGGCCATACTGTGAATCCGGGCCAACATATGGCTCCCCATTCATCTCAGCCACTTTTCTATCATATTCAAGTAGTCTTTCCTGTTTTAGTTCCGGAGTGATACGTCCTGCTCTGACCTGAAGGTCCAGAAGCTTCTCAACGTCATCTCTGGTCATCTTTAAATTAAACATTATACTTTTATCCCTCCAAATAATATGACCCGATTATATCTCATATCCTATAACCGAATCATTAAATCTTTATTAAATGTTTACTAAATCATACACAATACTATATGTTACAAAACATATAGTAACTGTTGCACCATTTATAATAAACAACCCACAGAAACAGAAAATCTGCCAACGAGAACCGTCCCCGTTGGCAGATATTTTATCGGTTGAAGTCTTTGCCCAGGATGTCTGAAAGGTTGTCCATTATAGCCTTTGCAACATCTGGTTTATTCATTGAGTATACGTGAACGTTTGTTATTCCGTTAGCGTAAAGATCAATGATCTGATCTGTAGCATATGCGATTCCCGCCTGCTTCATAGCATCTGGATCATTTCCAAAATAATCTACAAGACTCTTGAAACGCTGTGGCATGAAAGATCCGGAAAGCTTTATAGCACGTTCCACCTGATTCGCATTTGTTATTGGCATGATACCTGGAATAACCGGAACTGTTACCCCTATCTCTCTGATCTTATACATGAAGTTAAAGAAGAGATTATTATCAAATACCATCTGTGTTGTAAGGAAGTCAGCACCAGCATTAACCTTCTCTTTAAGATGAAGAAGATCTTCCTTCTGGTTCACGCTGTCTGGATGAACCTCTGGATAGCAGGCTGCTCCAACACAGAAATCCCCAGCTTCCTTAAGCTCACGAACCAGCTCTGTAGCATGTTTATAATCCCAGGTTGATGGATCTGTTTTTTCCAGTTCTGGCGTCAGATCACCACGAAGGGCCATGACATTTACTATGCCCATCTCCTTCATTTCTTCTATCTTCTGATGAACCATTTCTCTACTGGATGAAACACATGTAAGATGTGCAAGCGTTGGAACGCTGTACTTATCCTTGATATTCTTTGCAATTTCCATAGTGTAGCGACTGGTTCCGCCACCCGCTCCATAGGTGACACTCATGAAAGCCGGATGCATAGCAGCTATCTCTTCTGTCGCCTGAACTACGCTTTCAAATGTACTCTCCTTCTTTGGTGGAAACACCTCAAAGGAAAGTGACATATTCTTTGTATCAAGTATATCTATAATTTTCATTTGAAACTAAAACTCCTTTAACTACTTCTTACCACATTTTATGCATTAACTTCTTCGTATTCGCTCAGCTCTATGATATCATCCTTGCTTTCCTTGAAGCCCCTCTTCAGGTAGTGTGTTCCACCCTCTATCCAGATGCTTCCGCATGAGCACCTTACTGTCTGAAGTCTCTTCTTGGATTCTATGATATCTCCACACTTCTTGCACTGAGCCTTATTAGACTTAATCTTCTTCAATAGTAACCCCTCCATTCTCTAGATTAAAATATAGAGAATCTAAATAATAACTAAAATTCATCCCCAATATTATTTTAGCATATTATCAATTCATGCACTACTTAATAAGTGCCTCTATCTCAGGCACTTCAAATGTATAATCTGAATTGCAGAAATCACAGTGCATAGTGATTGGTTCTCCGTCATCTATTATAGACTGAAGTTCCTTTCTGCCAAGACTTATCAGCGCCTTAGTAACACGTTCTCTGCTGCAATTACAGTGGTACTGAATAGGAAGTGGCTCCTCTATAACAATATCGCCACCAAACACATCCTTTCCTAAGATGCTTCTCATCATATCTTCAACTGTCATTCCCTTGTTGAAATAATCTGTTACCGAATTAACCTTAGCAAGACTATTTTCAAGAGTTGTTATTGTCTCTTCTTTAGCGAAAGGAAGCAGCTGAATGATGAAGCCTCCAGCATGCTTTATTGAAAGGTCCTTATCAACCAGCACACCTACACCAACAGAAGTAGGGATCTGCTCACTTTCTGCAAAGTAATATGTGAGGTCATCGCCAATCTCACCTGTCACGAGAGCTGTCTGTCCAACATATGGCTCTGCAAGTCCCTCGTCATGTATAAGAGTAAGTGTTCCTCTTCCCACAGCACCACCTACATCCAGATGGCCATTTGACTTCAGCGGAAGATCAACTGCGTTATTATATATAATACCCTTAACATTTGAATGCGCATCAGATGTAACAGTGATAGAATGGATTGGTCCATCACCAGCCACCTTAAGTGTAAGCACATCTGTTTCATTCTTACACATAGCTCCCATAAGAGCACCACCAGTAAGAAGTCTTCCCAGTGCCGCGCTACATACAGGGCTTGTATTATGAATCTCTCTCGCCTTTTCTACAGTTTCTCTCGAATATGCTGCAACGAACCTGATCTCATTTCCTGCCGCCATACCTCTTATAATGTAATCGTTCATTTAAAACTCCTTTATATCTAATCTATATTTCCCTTCTTTAGGTCTCGGTCACGCTTTGAAAAAACGCATCCGCAGTAGTCCTGTCGATAAAGACCATACTCCTCGGATAGTTCGATAGAACGTTTGTAACCATTCTTCTTTTTGAAATCACTAAAGAGAAATGTTATCTCGCGCTGCCCATCTTTCGAAGAAGCCCTCAGTTCCTCCTCCAGCTTCATACCAATCTCATTGATCCATCTAGCCACCTTGTATGGACTGATGGACAATGTTGTGGAGAAGTAGTCGAAGCCGTGCTCTAGTCCATACTCCGCTGTCTTTCTAAGACGGAGCTCGTAGCAGTCGTAGCAGCGTTCTCCTCTTTCCGGCAGGTCTTCCCTGCCTTTTGCCATCTCATAGAACACTTCTGGTTCGTATGGGCCTTCAACCACCTTTACATCCAAGGCGAAATCTGCTTCCTTAGTGAAACGATACAGCTCGTCCAATCTCTTCTGGAACTCTGCAACCTCATCAATATTGGGGTTATAGAAGAACACCGTTACATCAAAATGGGATGTAAGTACTTCCAAGCAATGAGAACTGCAAGGACAGCAACATGCCTGCAGGAGCAGAGTTGGTTTTCTGCCACTAATACCCGATTCTTTATCCACGATTTTAAGTTGTTTTTCAAATTCCTGATAATAATTTAGATTTTGACTTAATTCGCTCATTTTTTGTTCATTTTATTCAAAATTGTTAATTTTTAACAATTGACTTTGTGGAAGTTATACAATATACTTAATGTATCTAAAGCAGATGTAGCATAATTTCTTCGTGAAGGAGGTTTTGACATGACTGTAGAGCAAGCAATTAAAAAGTATAAGTTAGAGCCTGTAAATGTATATACTGCGAAGGTCAAAGCCAAAGAGCTTAACGTGGATGAAGTATTATACATGAACGTTTCAAAGAATAAGTATGCCTATATCATCCGCGATGGTTCAAGAGGAACTATGCTATACAAGGATGAGAAGAGTATGTATACAAAGATGTATAAAGGACTTAAGATGATTCCTCTTGATCCTTGATATGTTAATTATTTAGAATATTAAAGGCGTGTACTGCGATAGCAGCACACGCTTTTTTATTTTATAACTATATGATTAAAGCTTAATCTCTGACTTTGAACGAACTATAGCATTAAGATGCTCGATACACGACTTATCTAGATCAAGAAGATACAGAATCTGACTGTCGCCTTCACCAGTAAAGACAGCCACTCTATACTCACCTTCGTCGGCATTTGGCTCTTCCTTACCAACATACTTCTTAACCTTGTACTTACCAATGCTTATATCATTAGCAACTCTCTCATCTGTTGCAAGAGTCAGTCTGTTGATCTTATCAGCTTCGATCATTCCAATGTTTTTTCTACGCTTCTTAGCAAGAACTCTGGCAATCTCTATATCACCATTAGTGATGATATACTCATACTCATTGCTGAGTCCGTCCTTTGTATAAGTGATCATAAAGATTCCAATAGCCATTACTATAAAACCAATAGCTGGAATAAGAATGAAACATGGTATTGAAAAAACTACAATAAATACAGCGAGTGCAAATAGTCCTTTCGATGAACCTGGTGCCTTAGCATCTATAAGTCTTTCGTTGTATTTATCCATTGTTTCTGCTCCTGTTTTCTTTTATTTTTTCTACCTGTTCCCTTTCACGGGATACATCATAGAGGCCTCTTCCTTCAACCTCATCCACAATACCTGTGGTCACATTTCTATATATGTAGTTGTCTACTGTCTCAAGTAAAGCTATAGACTGACATGAGATCCCTAAGCCTTCGCCTGTAAATCCAAGCCCCTCTTCCGTTGTAGCCTTTACATTAATTCTGTCCAGCTCTATCTCAAGAGTATCAGCTATCTTCTGTCTCATCTCAGGTATAAACCCAGCCATCTTTGGCTTCTGGGCAATTATGGTCGCATCGATATTTCCTATGATATACGACCTGTCATCCAGCATTTTCTTTACAGCAGCCAGCAGCTTCAGACTGTCAGCTCCTTCATATTCTGGATCTGTATCAGGGAAATGCTTTCCTATATCTCCCAGTGCCGCTGCACCAAGGAGACTGTCCATTATGGCATGTACCAGACAGTCTGCATCAGAATGTCCCAGCAGTCCCTTCTCATATGGAATCGTTACACCACCAAGTATGAGAGGTCTTCCCTCAACCAGCTTGTGAACGTCATATCCCATTCCTATTCTCATTATTATTCCTCCCAGACCACATCCGAGCCATCATCGATATAACGACCATCGCGATATACTCGAATTACTGTGATAATATTAGATATTCCAAGGATTATCATAATCACGCCAATGATCATAACAAGAGTGCTGGCAATGTCCAGAGGGATAGCCACAAGTACGATTCCAAGAACCAGCGTGATGATATCATTTATTATGTACTGTACAAAATGGTCGCTGCGTCCCTTTACCATATAGGCATCATGTATCCTTATGGCCGAGTTGATCAACACCATTACGCCGATAGCCTTTACAATGAACGCTGCAATGACACCAGGAAATGCTATGCATATAATTCCGAAGGCCACCAGCACTATGGCTATAGACAGGGTGATAGGTGAATAGGCCGCCAGTAATGTGCAGGCCATAACAGCACCCACGATCACAAATGCGATTCCAACCACCTTAACTGTTATACTGATTGCACTTCCAGGGAAGAACACGAAGAATAGTCCGACGATAAGCATGATCAGCGGAACTATAAAGGACACCGCATTCTTCTGAAAGAAATCTTTAATTGATTTATTATTCATCTTATTCTCCAGCGAAAACACATTTTCAGTCACCAAGTATAGCAGAAATCAAAGGATTATGCCACATAAGATTATCCAACAAATCCATCTGCCGCTACTATATCCTGAATTGCTGACGCTACCGAGTTTTCCCAGCATGGACCAATAATGATATCAGCTGCATCCAGAGCCACCTGAGAGGAGTTCGCAACCGCGTAACCAACTCCCGCGAGACATATCATTTCCGCATCATTATCTGCATTTCCAAAAGCGGCAACATTCTCCAAAGGAATATTCAGATAATCGCACATACGCCTGAGTCCTGGACCCTTGCCGCTCTCTCTAAATGATATCTCTATCAGTTCAGGTATCGAAGAAGTAAAGTAGATATTCTCCACTTCCTTCTTAAGTCGTCCAGTCAGTTCTTCAAAAAGGCTGGTATCAAAAACATTGTAATTCATACAGTCCAGTTCAGTTTTATGTTCTCTGATAAAGGAGCGTATGTCGTCTTCAGCACGGCGAGTCTTACGCAGGTACTTCTTTCGATGCTCTGATATCTTATCGTTAGCTAGTAACGTATCCAGAAGACGTCTGTCGCTGTGAGGTATACCTCTTGTAAAGGCGTCAAGATATAACGTATCCAGATAGTCATCTGCAAGAGCTACAATCTGCTCCACAGATTCAGGTTCCAGGAAGAATGCCTCCATGCACTCCTTCGTCTTAACGTTAAAGAGGTTGGCTCCATTTGAACATATAGCATAGTTCACTCCCGGAATATCCAGAAGGTCCTCTGGAAGTGAATAGAAGGAACGTCCACTGGCGATAACCGGCTCTATCCCAGCCTCTGCAGCCGCAATAAAAGCTTCTCTGGTTTCAGGAGCCAACTTGCCCTGTCCATCCAGAGCTGTATCATCCAGGTCAAATGCAAGCATCTTTATTTTTGTCATTTCATCCGCTCCACTTCTCTAATAAGTCTCTTTGTGGCCTTGCCGTCGCAGCTTCCCATATATGTCTGATAGAACTTTTCCAGTTCCTCATCTGTGCATTTCTCTAAGTATTCCTTGTCCTCAATACACTTCAACAGTTCATCCTTCTTAGTCACAAAAGGAGCTGGGAAGCTTCTTGGATCTGCATAGAAGCCTCTTGATTTTTCATATTCCTTTATATCAGGACAGAACATGACAAATGGCTTCTTATATACCGAATAATCGAAGAGAATTGAGGAATAATCTGTCACCAGCACATCAATAGCTGGAAGCAGTTTATCTGTAGAAATCTCTTTATATCTCTTATCAAAATATTTTGGATATACACTCCTCATCAGCGGATGAGGTCTTACGATAAGATATATATCGTCCAGCTTAGCAAATTCCTTGTCCAGTCCCATCTCAAGACCAGGAGCCTTTGGAGAAGCTGCATTTCCTGAGAAGGACGGAGCATATAGAACTACTCTCTTGCCCTTTGCTTCTGGGTATATCTTTTCAAAGCGGACCTTACATTTAGCCTGCCACTTTTTATCAAAATATATATCTGTTCTTGGAAGTCCCAGCGGCTTCGTAATTCCCGCAGGAAGATGCAGAGCCTTCTTCCAATAATTCACGCAGATAGGAGCACTTACTGTAACAAGGTCATAGTTGGCTGTGACATTTCCCTTGTAAGCCTTAGGGATATCATCAAGTGTGTCGTATCCCATCTTCTTAAGCAGTCCGCCTGAATGCCAGAGCTGTATAACCTTGGTCTCATCACGCTTCTTACAGGAGGACACAGGAAGAAAATAGCTGCAGATATAAACATAACCTGCAGCTGCATAATCCTTCATAAAAGACTTCATAAAACTGATACTCTCAGGCCAGGACATATCCTTTATATCTCTTACATAAAGGGTTATATCTTTTCCAGAAGCCTTTAATTCGTCATATACCGCCATCATGCTGTTAGGAAGGGTGTTGCTATGCATCTCTGCAAAGATCACCTTATTCTTATCCACCTTAGTGTGCGCCACAGCCTTTTTATAGACCTTAGGCAGCATGTGGTTCTGGACATATGACTTTATATGCTGTTTTAAAACGAATCCTATACTTTTCATATCACTCATTATTTATGATATCTTCGATAGAAGGGCCGCTGATTCCGATAACATTTTGATTGTTACGCTGAGCAGCCTCGTTCACCTCAGTAACTGTAACCTGAGTTGCATTAGTGACTGATGCTGTATCAGTGGTTACACTGTCAGGAATAGACATACCGCCACTTTCCACAGTCTTCTTCAGTATCTCAACCTCTGATGCCAGATTATCAATAGTTGTCTGCAGTGTTACCTGGGAATCTTCATACTCTGAATTCTTTGTGCTGAGAGCGTCCTTCTCCAGTCTCAGATTCTCTATCTCATTGTTCTTGGTAGAGATTGTCTGATTATAGGAGGCCTCCATCTCACGGAGCTTCTCCTGGTAGTCCTGCTTGATTTCTGGCATAACAAGGAAGTAGAACACAGCAACACCTAGCAGCATACCAGCCAGCATATAGATATTTGAAAATCTAGCCAGGCTCTGCTCCTTGTATTTCTTCATTCTGAGACTTCTGGTCTTTGGAGGTTCATCCGGAACTATCTTTCTTGCCGGACGTCTGGTCTCTTCCTCGATACCATAGTACTCTTCAGTCTCTTGTTCTATGTCCTCGTCATAGATACCATTTATTAACTTCTCATCTTCTTCTTTTGACATATTACACCTAAGATTTATCCGCCACTGAGAACCGTCCCTACTGGCCGTCCCACTGACTGATTATTTCACCGACCATGTAGAGGGAACCCACCGCCACAAGAAGGGTGTCGTCCGTAAGCTCTTCCATAGCCATATTCCAGGCTCTTTCTATACTATGGGTACCAACCACATGCTTTTCAGGTGGAAGGTACTTCTGAAAGAGACCTATAAGCTCACCTGCATCCTTCTTTCTGTCGGAATTCAGTTCGCTCACATAAACATCTTCTATGCTGAGTCCACCAGTTGAGAACTGCTTCGCAAGTATCCGAATTATTGACTCATAATTCTTATCACTGGACACAGCAAAAAGGATGCTGATTTTTTTCATACCCGTTTTATAACACAATGCTCGCACAGATTCAACCAGTCTGAGTATGGCATCCTCGTTATGCGCACCGTCTATTATAACATTTTCTTTTAAAAACTCCATCCTTCCCGGGAAGAAAAAGGAGTCAAATGTCTTCTTCAGGAGTTCATTATATCTAAGATCGTACTGCTCCTGCTTAGGATTATTGAAGCCCATCATGGTTGTGGCTTCAATAACTGTATGGGCATTATCCTTCTGATAGAGTGCCGGGAAGGAATCAATCTTTTCCAGAACCTCATCAGTAAGAAAGGCCTTATGTTCTTCAATATACTCCCGAACATTTACAAAGGGAGTAAAGGTATCCGCTGCCTTTTTGAATATAACCTCATCCGCAATATCACTGCCTGTATTATACACTACAGGAATCTGAGGCTTGATGATGCCCGCTTTTTCCCAGGCAATTTCTTCTATGGTGTTGCCCAGATACTGCATGTGATCCAGGCCAATGGATGTAATGATACTAAGCTCAGGCTCTACCACATTTGTAGCATCAAGTCTGCCACCCAGCCCCGTCTCTAGCACCACATATTCGCATCCCATTTCAGCAAAATATACACATGCCATAACAAACAGGAATACATACTGTGGTGGATCCATATCCAGTACATCGTCCCTAATGGTACTAAAGATATGCACCATTTCGTCATCACTGATATCTGAGCCATCTATAGACATTCTCTCATTTATCCGAACCAGATGGGGAGATATGAAAAGGCCCGTCCTGAATCCTTCTTCGTGAAGGAAGATAGACATCATCTTCGCAACGGAGCCCTTACCATTAGTTCCAGCTATATGAACCGACTTAAACTTTTGGTGAGGATTCCCCAGTTTTTCCAGTATTTTCAGTGTTTTCTCCATGTTGTCACCAGGAACGAACTTCGGAATACTGGATATTATAGATACCATTTCATCGTAACTTGTTGTCATCTTTTTTCTTTTCTTATTTAAGCTTTCTTTAGACTGTTCTTTTCTTCTCGCTCAAGGCGATCAACTGCAAACACATATGTTGCTACAAAGAAGATCAGATTAATAAGCATCGGTCCTATAACCTCGCTATAATCAGATCTATAATCATATACAAAGGTCAGAAGATATGTTGGCAGGTACTTACCAATTGGCAGGTAGTTCATTATATCAGGAACGAACATAACCGTGCCGATCATTGAGATAGCCGCAACAACTCCGTTTTTAAACCAGGTTGCAAAAAGAAATGTGAAATCCAGAATAAAGAATACATTAAGGCCGTGCAGTATTGCAAGGAATAAGGCATTGCCAAATGTCATATCTCTTTCGAAGATTGCATTTGCAACGAAGTAATAAAGCATGTAGGTTACAAATACTGAAATGCCTGCAAGACTGCCGTAAACAATACATTTACTGGTAAGGAAATCGCGTCCCTTATAGCCCATCTCCCTTGGAAGAATCCATTTGCCATTCTTCTGCTCCTTAGGAATGATATTGTTGCAGACCAGTATTGTGATAAGGCTGTAAAAAAATCCAATGTAGTATGAGAATACTCCAAGACTTCCGCCTACCTTACGAGGGTAGAGAGTTATCATCATGCTCTCCAGTGACTCTATGTCGAAGTTTGGAAGCTCGTAAGCCAGATAATCTGGAATGTCAGTAAAGAGAAGGGTAAATCCCATGATCATCACTCCAATTCCCAGAGCAAGAAGCGCGAAAAGGATTACCTTTCCAGTCCTCAGAGTCTCCTTAATATCTTTCTTTATACAACATTTAATTCCCATCATCATAAGCACACCTCCTTGAAGATATCATCAAGTGAGAAGGATGCACTGCTGATGGATGTTATCTCCTGCTGCAGCTTGCCAAGTCCTTCAAGTACGCTTTGCTGACTCTTTAGTTTATTTGATTTATCAAGAGTTATCTTTATCTTGCAAGGCTCCTCAACTATAAGCTCTGGAGCATATTTACGAAGAAGTTCAAGATCCGGCTCCTTTGCAAAGCAGACCGTCATAACAGAAGCACTCTGGCGACTCTCAGCAATATCAACCTCTCGAACTATCTCACCCTGACTAAGGAAACCTGCCCTGTCGCAGATACTATCCATATCAGCAAGGATATGAGTAGAAAGAATTATGGTCTTTCCTGCAGCCTTAAGCTTAAGCAGAATATTTCTTACGTCCGCACGTCCAGCAGGATCCAGAGCACTGGTAGGCTCATCAAGAAGGATCACATCCGGATCATTTACCAGAACCGCTGCGATTCCCAGTCTCTGTTTCATACCTCTGGACATAGTCTTAATACGAAGACCTGCCGCAAGACCAACCGTCTTAAGCAGCCCATCACGTCTCTGGGGATTACTGTCCATAAGCAGAAAGTCCAGATACTCATCAGTAGTCAGGTAATCAAAGAAGTTTGGAAGATCAGGAAGATATCCAACTGAAGCACCCTTCCCGCTGGATTTTCCCATATCCACAGTTCCTCCGTTAGCTTCCAGAAGTCCTGTCATAATATTCATAAGCGTAGTCTTGCCGGCTCCATTTTTCCCGATAAGACCGTATATAGTCCCCTCCTCAATTTGGAAGGATACCCCCTTTAGAACCTCGTTAGCCCCAAAGGTTTTCCTAATACCATCAACCTTTACCAACTCATAACCTCCAGCAGATTTAATCTACAGATTTCAGGGATTCGATCATGTTGATCCTGAAGAGGCGGATAAATGTAACCAGCATCATCACAAGGGTGAAGATGAAGGCAAGCCCTGCAGCGATCCCGAAGCTTCTGGTATGTATATCCCTGAGGAATACCAGATTATCCACTGCGATCACATCCAGAACTCTTCCAAGGAGATACGGTGAAACCAGAAGGCCTGCACCGATTCCCAGAATCGAACTTATTATCGTTTCCCTATATATATAATCATTTGTTTCTACAGGCGTAAAGCCCAGCACTTTAAGTGTTGCGATCTCTCTTGTTCTCTCACTGATGCTTATAGCAGTCAGATTATATAAAACAGTAAATGCAAGCAGCGAGGATATAACTGTCAGAAGAACCACTACTGCATCAAGACCCTTAACTGCCTCGTTAGCCTTCTGTCTCACTGTATCAGTAATAGATATATTAGCCACATCATTTGAATCATAAAGTCTTTCAGTAAGTGTATCTTTATTCTCCCATCCAGCCTTAGCCAGAACAGTATTGAACATAACTCCATGTTTAAATGTGGTCACATATGTTTCTCTTGGCATATAGATATAGTTGGAAACATAGTTCTCTGTAACTCCACCAACTGTGACAGTATACTCCACGTCATCCTCATCGATTATAGTAAGAGTATCGCCTTTTCCTACATCCATGAGATTTGCAATTCGAGGAGTGATTATCACACCATCTGTGTCAAGACCTAGTGGAGTTCCCATCTCTATCTCTACGCCATTATTAAGATCCGCCTGAACATCTCTTGCATCTGCATATTGAAGTGTAAAATACTCTTCAAACTGTTTCATATTCTGAGAATCTGGAACCAGCAGATATATATCAAGGCTGTGATCTTCACTATTAACTGCCTTAACCGATTCCATACGAACCATCAGAGGATCCACCAGAAGTCCCTCATCCGAAAGCTTCTTTCCATCTCGGGTTCCATCAATACTGTCGAAGTTCTTCTTATCCTCCATCAGATTTACCATTATATCATAATGGACGATCTCGCTGAACTGCTTATCACCCACCTGGCTGATACAATCTCTCAGCGCGAAGCCAACAAACATCAGGAAGGTACAACCTCCAACTCCTATTATAGTCATCAGAACTCGTCTCTGATATCTGGCGAAATTTCTGATAGTTATCTTCCAAGAGAAGGAAAATGCGTTCCAAAGTCCTGAGATACGCTCAAGCAGCAGTCTCTTTCCTGTCTTTGGAGGAACAGGTCTCATAAGATAAGCCGGTCTCATTCTCAGCTCCTTCATGCAGCTGAAGATTGTAACCCCCGACATCAGCAGGAAGCTGGCCAGTAGTGAACCTACAAACATATAAGGATTAAACTTCACCGCCATATCAGGCACATTCAGTGGGAAGCAGGAAAACACAAAACCTGGCAGGGTATATATACCTATAAAATATCCACCAACAACACCAATAAGTGTAGCCACAATAACATATATCATATATGCACCGATGATAGCCGCATTTGAATAGCCAAGAGATGTTAGAGTTCCCATCTCCCCTCTTTCCTCAGCGATCATTCGGGACATAGTGTTAGACGTCATCAGCACAACAATAATTATAAAGAACAGAGGGATAATGTCAGCAATACTCTCAACCTCAGCATACTGATCATTCAGAATCTTATAATTCGATACTTCGTCATTTCGATTCCTGATGATCCATTTGCATTCTGGAATCTCAATCTCACTGTAGGCTTCCTCTCTTGCCTCCTTCATAGCGGTGGACATAGCGTCATCCATCTGTTCATCCACCAGTTCATCAACCTTTGCATCAGTAATCGGTGACAGGGCATCAGTAACTGTATCTGAGAGGGTAGCTACAAACTCTTCAAATGTCATTCCGAACATTGACGCTTTTTTGCGAAGACTGGCCTTGGTCTCTTCCTGACTCGCCTCTATCTCCTCACGGACAGCAGACTCAACCTCTGCCCTTACCTCTTCCTCAATCTCCGGACGCTTCTCCTCTATCTTTGCATCAGCGGTATCCTTAGCCTCCTGATAGAGTTCAGCAACTCGGGCAGTCTCTCTTGTGGACTTGATCTTCTCAATATCCTTGGTCAGGGCATCCAGCTTTTCCTTGTAGCTGTCTGAATAAGGTATATCCTCATCTGTTTTAGCAGTTGTGATATATACATCCGTGTATGCTTCCAGATCAAACACATCACGCTTAATGAGGATATAAGAATACAGTTCACCATTTCCTATATTGGCACTGCCATAATCTGAACCCATGTATATCGGACTTGTAACTGTACCCACTACAGTAAATGTATGATCTGTCAGGATATCTTCATCATCTTCTGAAGACTCATCAGAATCATCTTCTTCATCGTCATCTTTTTCTTCTGCCGGCTCCCTAATTGTTATAGTATCTCCAACCTTATAATACATTGAGTCAGCAAGACACTCATTATCCTTAACTGGATACTTGCCGTCCCATTTATAAAACTTATTTATATCATTATCAATGGATAGAACCCTTAAGACATTGTCGCCAGAATATACATACTTTGAGTACCCAGAGGTTACCATTTCCACAGAATTAAGACTCTCTATCCTTTCAATATCCGTGTCAGTAAATCCAAGAGTACTTACAACATGCAGGTCCATCATATTCGTGCTGAGGGCAAGCCTATTCTCTGCATCACGAATAGCAGGCGTCGACTGACGGATGCCCGCATAAAAACCAACTCCGATAAGAATGATCGCCACCAGCGATGCAAACCTACCGAAGCTGTGACCTATTTTTTTCAGCATGTTCTTAACTAGCATTTAGAAAACCTTTAAAAAGTTATAGTCAAATGATATCTACCACTCTATTTCATCAGGCGAGAGCGGATTTTCGTTGATCTTTACTTTATCCACAGAACCATTTTTAATCCTGATAACCTTATCACAGACCTTTGCAATCTCAGAATTATGGGTAACGATTATGGTTGTCATCCCCCTTGACTTACAGGTCTCGATAAGGAGTTCCACTATCTTCTTACCTGTCTCTGAATCCAGAGCACCAGTTGGCTCATCACAGAGAAGAATCTTTGGATTCTTGGCGATTGCTCTTGCTATAGCAACTCTCTGCTGCTCACCACCAGAAAGCTGACTTGGAAAACTCTTAAGTCTTTCTCCAAGTCCAACATCATTCATGACTTCTGTTGGATCAAGAGCATCCTTACAAAGCTGACATGCCAGCTCTACATTTTCCAGCGCCGTCAGATTTGCTACCAGATTATAAAACTGGAAGACAAAGCCGATATCATTTCGCCTGTATTTAATAAGCTCTCTGGACTTATACTCGGCGATATTGTTACCATCCACCATAATAGCTCCACCTGTAGGGCTGTCCATACCTCCGAGCATATTAAGAATGGTTGTTTTTCCAGCACCACTTTGTCCTAGAATAGCAACCATCTCTCCCTTATCTACCGTGAAGGAACAGTCCTTAACTGCAAGGACCTTTACCTCTCCACGGTACTCTTTATCAACATCATTAAACTCTATGTATGACATTATCTGTTATCCACCTTTTCTGGATACATATCATGCTCAGCCAGTCTCTTCCAAGCCATCTCCTCATACTTAGTGCCTGGGCGGCCATAGTTAGTATATGGATCTATGGAGATTCCACCACGTGGAGTGAACTTCCCCCAAACCTCAATATACTTAGGATCCATAAGTGCAACAAGATCCTTCATGATCTTATTAACGCAGTCCTCATGAAAATCACCATGATTTCTAAAGCTGAACAGATATAACTTAAGAGACTTACTCTCAACCATCTTTACATCCGGGATATAGGAAATATAAATTGTGGCAAAGTCAGGCTGTCCTGTTATAGGGCAGAGGCTTGTAAACTCTGGACAATTAAACTTTACAAAATAATCTGTATCCTGATGCTTATTCTCAAAAGTCTCAAGAACGCTTGGATTATAATCAGTTGGGTACTTTACTCCCTGATTTCCAAGTAATGTAAGACCATCTTTTTCTCTATCACTCATATCATTCTCCTATACTGCTTCGTCAATAGCCTTAGCCAGCTGATCTGCGCAGGATGTTCCCTTCATACCGCATGTATTGCCGCGGAGTATATCAGCTATCTCTGATGCATCCTTACCTTCAACAAGTCTGCCGATAGCCTTAAGGTTACCATTGCAGCCGCCAACGAACTTAACGTTATGCAGCTTCTTCTCATCATCAATATCAAAATCAATCTGAACTGAGCAAACGCCCTTTGGGCTGAATTTAATATGTTCCATACTACTTTTCTCCATTTCTTGTGGTATTTAATGATTATATCACAATTAGTTGACTAATGAAGCAAAAAGAATACAAAGAAAAAAGTCTGTCACTGACAGACTTTTTTTAGATTCTCTTTCAAATAGAGATAACGTTCATACTTTTCTTCCTTAGCGAAGTGCACTTCCCGGAGCTGCTCAGGATTATCTGTATAATCTAAGACTTCATCTCCGAACTGCTCACTGGTAAGATCAAATATATGACCATCCACATCGTTATAGCAGTGATAATTTCCACCTGGACGAAGTATACCATATACTTTTCCACCAAAGATATCCTGCACAAGGAAGGCAGTAATAGAACACTGTCCAAGAGTTATATTCTCTTCACTCCA
The DNA here is from genome assembly GCA_000687975.1 of Lachnospiraceae bacterium AC2031. GTDB lineage: Bacteria > Bacillota > Clostridia > Lachnospirales > Lachnospiraceae > Eubacterium_Q. The sequence goes on from JIAB01000001.1 coordinate 967,708, forward strand.
CTCACCGCGAAGCCTTGGTGCACAGGTATATTCACACCACACCTTTAAGAGTGCATCATACAGCTTCTGTGGATCTGTTACCCCTTTATATTCATCTGTAATCGCTGGTACTGTTGCAGCCTCCCAGCCATAGAAATTGTAACTCATCTCATTTCCTCTCTTTCCTAAACCTGCCAATAGGCCTGCCAATGGGGACGGTTAGCCTTATTGATTTTCCCAGGCTGTGTGTAATTCATCATATATCTTTTGGGTTTCTTCGCTTGTATCGCAGCTCAGATAATAGGTCTGACCATTATAGCTGAAATAAATGTAATCCTCAGCCTCCAGATTTAAGAAGATAATACAATTCGATTGATCATCTACTGTAAACTTGCCCTTATATAGAGGCTCCATATCATAACCATTTAACTTATGCAGTTTAAGGTCTTCAGAAGATGTTCTTAGTTCTGGCTCTGACATATCGCTGATAGGGATACTGTAGTCCGTCTTCATCTGAGAACAGATAAGACTCGCATTATCAATTCGAAGCGACATCGGAGTCTTGCTAAGTATACCTATATAAATAAGCATGATAAAAACATAAATAATTAGCAGTACAGACACAGTTCCTACTATCTTTCCAACAGGATGGGCAATATTTATAGTGGTTCCAACGCCTACTCTCTTTTCGACATTTAACCTCTTATCATCTGGATTATAATAAAACTGTCCAAGTAACCAGTTGTCATCATCATCAATTTCAATAGTGGTTTCTTTCTTGTATCTTCTTTCGATAGCCACATTTCTCTTACAAAATACAACTAGACCAGCCATAAGAGCCAGCATGTAAACACCACATATAACCATATAGAGAATATCCATATCACATATACTCATCACGACCATCATTATGATAATGCATATGGTATTAATCCAGGTAAAAAGAACTGAGAAGTCAGCCATATTCTTTTTCTTGGCTCTGTTATAATTCATGTTGATATCACTGTCATCTGATATCACTTCGTTTCTTATGTTGTCCATCATAACAGCGATAGGTATCAGCATAAGTCCAACTAAGAGAAATGCTCCTGACATTCCTGTCATCATGTTAGTCCTGTAAACTTCCTGCCCACCAAGTATTCCATGTAGATTCACTACACCTAAGGAACTGAGCAAGGAAGCCAGAAAGAACACTGCAGCTATTATATTAGGTACTATTATTTTCACTAATTTAAGAGAGTGAACTGCACCTGCACTCTTGAGATCTGTGTAAGAAACCCCTTTCTTTGAGGTAATACCCAGTTCCCTCTTAAGACTCTTCATCTCACTATTCCCTTTAAATAAAGGAATATTGATCAGAATAATATCTAAAATAATAAATACTGACCAGGTTATCATATTCATAACAAAATCTGGAATAACACAGATAGCAAGCATTATAACAAAAGAACAGATAAGAATAATCTTCGCCTGTTTTCTACAGGTGGTAATTATCTCATCTATCCTTGATGCCGTGGTTTCTTCTTTATATTCCGCACGATTCAGTATTCCATATATATACTTTCTTTCTCTCCATTTTTTCGGATACTCATAGAAGAAAAGAATAAGTATAGTTGGAACCATCATTGCGAGCATTACAATATTTAATATATGACTCATCTATATTCCTTTCAAAAGATTCCATTTAAATCGAAGAATCTTTAATAAAACTCATCAACCAGTTTTTGAATTTCCTTCTTTGAAACACCGGAAAGTCGAGCCTCTGAGACTATACGCTTCAGCTCATTTTTATTCTCTTCACTTATTACACCAGACTGGCTTATATTATCTCGAACTCGGGCTCCATTTTTCCTGTCAGTCAGTATATAACCTTCTGACTTAAGCAGCTGATATACCTTACTGACAGTCATGGTATTGATACCCATTTCAAGAGCGAGCGCCCTTACCGTCGGGAGTTGTTCTCCCGGCGCAAGTTCGCCCGATGATATTCCCATGACTATCTGGTTTCGAATCTGCATATAGATAGGCACATCCGAGTAATCATCTATCTTTATAACCATATATTCGTCCTCGATTTTTTATACTTCGTCATTATATATCATATATTTTTATCACGCAATCGCTCCGGATCATCTTACTTTCTCTCACAAAGCTTCATTACCATCTTGTAGCAAAGCCCTGAGAGAGCTGCAAATATAACGATCATTATCCCAAGAATAAGGGTATGATTCAGTCTAGTTCCAATCATAACTGTGGCAACCATGAGAATCATTGTTCCAAACATATTTGGGAATAGATACACAGCAACTGCAGCTCCCTGCTTGATCACCTCAACCTCATTTTCCCAGTCAAGACGCATATGCTTGATTCCACATATGCATCCCCAGGTGGTTGAATATGCGCAAAGCAGAATACCTAAAACTACCGAGAGAACTGTAGACATCAGTCCAGCTTTCATGGATATTGATAAAGTAATAATCGCAAATACAGTAAATGGCACAGTAAGCATCATATTGAAAAGCATCTTACCCTGATAAAGAGTCTTCTTACTGATTGGCAGGCTCTGCACGATCCAGTAATTCTTCCCCTCAAGAGAAGGGGTAAATGCCGTCGTTGCCACCATTCCAACAAGGAAATAAATAATAAAAGGAATGGCTGGTATTAACATCTCCTTAGTAATTGGAGCACCCATCAACATCTTACTTATAAGCTTATCGATATCAAGGAATAGTACAACTATTCCTCCAACCAGACACATAAGCTCACCTACACAACCGTTTGTCATATATATAGTGGAACCTGTCATTCTCTTAAACTCTTTAAATGCTATCGTACCCACTACACTTCGAGTCTTACTGTCCTTCATCTCGAATTCATGTGATGCGCCGTGAGATTTAAGAGCAGAATTGATCTTTCTGTAGGAGCTTCCAACTATAACAAATACCACCGCAAAGATAGCTAGCGAGATCACTATAAGAAGCAGCATATAGACGAAGTTCAGATCACTTACAGCGTCCTTAAACCACTTTGCTGGGAGATACCATTTGCATACACTGTCTGTGGCTTCTGATACCATGCCCATCACTTCACCCATTTTGCCTGTTCTTCCAGCATACTGAAGTCCATACTCAAGAACGAAAATAAGCAGGATAAAGATAAAGGTTATCACAGTCTGTCCAAGAGTCTTATTCTTAAAACCCGAACCTATCTTCGTTATAATAAAACCGAGGAACATAGCTGCAACCATTGGTATAAGTGGAAGGAAGATGGTTGAAACTATCCATATAAGGAAAGTTAGTATAGACGCCTTAGAATATACTCCGTACACTATCATCATAGATAGCGATACGCCCATATACCATGGCAGACTCTTTATATACATATAAAGAAACTTGCACGCAGCCACGTCCCTAGGTTTAAAAGGAAGCGACATCAGCATGTCATACTCTTTAAAATTAAAGAGATATCCATTGACCTTAAGAAATGTAAGGAAGAAGCCAAGCGCCGAGATAACAAGCGCACACATTACTGGAATGGAATCGGTTAGCCCAAACATTCCATAGCCGATGCACTGAGCAATGCTGTAACCCATAAGCATGATAAATAGGACTACCATACCAACAGTGTTACCAACAACTCTTCCTTTCTTTTTCTTATCTTCTGTATATTTATATATATTCCACTGACTTGTGGAAAGCATCATAGTTTTTAATAATACCGAGACCTTCTTCATCTCAAGCCTCCAAATCAAAATGTTATTTACTCATCAACTGATTCGAGGAACACATCCTCAAGTGACTCACCATGTGTCAGTTCCTCCATGGTGCCTTTTGCTATAATCTGTCCATGCTTTATAATAGCTACCTTGTTACAAAGCTTCTCTGCCACATCCAGCACGTGTGTTGAAAAGAATATTGCCGTTCCCTTCTCACACATTTCTGCCATGATCTGCTTCAAGGTAAATGATGCCTTTGGATCAAGTCCTACGAAGGGCTCGTCCAGCACCATCAGCTTCGGCTCATGAATAAGTGCCGAGATAATTGCCAGCTTCTGCTTCATACCATGAGAATATGAGCTGATCAGATTTCCAAGAGAATCTTTTATTTCGAATCTGTCTGCGTATTCTTCGATACGTTTTTTTCTTGTCGTGCCATTTATCCCGAATATATCTGCTATAAAATCCAGATACTGTATTCCTGTAAGATTCTCATAGAGATCAGGATTATCTGGGATATATGCAGTCACCTTCTTGCATTCCACCGCATCATCCTTAACCGAATGGCCATCGATATAAATCTCACCCTCTGTGAAATCCAGAACTCCTACCACCGCTCTGATGGTGGTGGACTTTCCAGCACCGTTATGACCAATGAATCCATAGATATCACCACTCTCAACGATAAGGCTCACATTATCTGCAGCCTTCTTACCTTCGCCATATATTTTTGTATATCCTTTAATCTCTAACATAGCTTTACTCATTATCTTCACCTTTTATCTTTCATTATCCTTCTTAAGTGCAAGAGTGCCCATGATGATTGCTGCTACTACAAATGGAATAACACTAATTAATCCAAGTGAAAATGGTCCAAAAACAAACAGCTTGTCAATTTTTTCGATCTGATCACCATCTAGAAGCATAACGTATAATGTTGTAACACCGTTGATTGCCCCGTGGAAAAGTGCCGGATACCAGATACACTTTGTTTTGTCATATATGATCTCATGCATTATTCCAAGTGCTATACAAGCGATTGAAAATGTTACAAGTCCAAGGACAGGAGCCCCAATATAGTTCTTTCCATATTCATATCCACCAAAGATCATTGCAGGGAAATGGAATGCTGCCCATATAATTCCGCCAAGAAGCCACGCCTTAACTCTGCTCATATTCTTCATAAGTTCAGGATACAGAAAGCCTCTCCAGCCAACTTCCTCGCCGATACCTGTAAGCATATTGATAAATGGAACCTCAACAATGCACATTACTACACTAAGAAGGAACAGTGTCTTCATATCCATACCAGATTCATTCATTTTGCTCATAGCTTCTTCTGCATTCATTCCCACAGACACATAAACCTTGATCAAATATGAACCATCCATAGCAAAGAGATCAGGAAATACTATAAAGAACAAAATCCAGCCGAGAATGGCACATACTGAAGGAAGAAGTAAGGATAAAATCAGCCATTTGATATTACCCCTCAGTCTAGGTTTCCAGCCCATCCCTTTAAAGTCCGCCTTCAGGAAAAATGCTACTATCATCGGAATAAACATTGAGATAACCAGGCTTCCCCTAAATGCTATGATTCCCTTCATACCTGCCATTCTATCCTGAAGAATCGCTCCAATTATCTGAAGTGTCCAAACTATTCCATATACGATTGCCACAAACTTTATAACTTTCTTCTTATCCATCTCTATAGCCTTTCTAAACCGTTACTGTAATACGTTTTGTATTTGTTGTATTGTTTGTATTACTTGTTGTAATACAGATAATACTACCGTTTGATATACTTGTCAAGATATTTCCAAAAAAAAAGCGACAAAACGTTTTTTTACGCTTTGTCGCCTTTTGTTTACCATATTGAAAAGAAGTACCCTGCCAGCGGTGACAAGATCATCATGATGACCGAAAATGTAAATGATGATATGGAAATAAGTGTTGCACGCTGCTCTGAAGGAAACATATCCTGAAGTTTAGTGCTCGTTCTAATTTCGATCGCATCATCCGCCATAGAGGAGATAAAACCTCCCACCACCATTATCCAGACCACACTGGTATGTTCAAGCAAAACTCCCGCCAGAACTCCCAAAGTGCATATGATGAAAATCTTGTAATACTTAACATTCTTAGCCTTAACTATAAGCTTTGCTCCGACCACTCCACCCAGTTCCATAATGAAGAGTGCTGGGCCCAGCACCCAGTTGGAAATACCCGCATCTCTCAGCTTACTCTGCAAAAAGAAAAGAAGGAGTATATCAATCGCTCCCACAAAAGAATTGAGGAACATAAGCTTCGCAGCTTTACTATTTCGAACAAGAAAAACAACCGACTCCTTAAAGAACCTAATAAGTTCACTTAGTAGTTTTCGAATACTAACTATCTTTTCTTTATTCTCTACTTCACTCGACTCATCAGAGCATCTGACTTCCACAAGTTTAAGCGTAAAGAAAAGTGTCAGACTTCCCATCAGCGCACTTATCAGATACGAAGTTCTATATCCCAGATATAGGGCTAGTCCCGCCATCAACGTGGATACACCTGTAGCTACTCTATATATAATGGACTGGTTCGAGTTATATCTCTCGTATCCAGCCTCAGCATTTTCGAGTTTCATGGAATCATAAGCAAGTGCTTCACCGGAGCCTGACGCAAAGTTATAGGCCATGGCATGAAATGGCATCGAAAGCGCCACCAGCCAGAAGTCCGTAGAAAAGACCATCACCAGATCTCCCACAATGGCCATAACATTTCCCAGCGCCAGCATCTTCTTCCTGCCGTATATATCTGCAAGCATTCCCGAAGGTATCTCACATATAAGACTAGTAATATGGAAAAGAGTTTCAGCGAAGCCTATCTCAACCAAGGAAAAACCACGGGCAGCCAGAATAACTACCCATGCTCCTGTAAGTGACAGGTTTCCTAAAACTCCAGTTATATATAATGTTCTTATCTGTCTTACCAGATTAAATGATTTATTTGAATTTTTAGACATAAAAAAATCTCCCTTTCTGTTAGTTATGGGATTCACATAGTGAATCCTAAAAAAACAAATCGGAAGATAGTGAAAATGAGCGCACTATCCCCCTTAAGGGAGAACTGTGAAACCTTTAGTCAGTTGAACATTATTTACTGTCCAGTACATAAAAACCTTTCCTCATTTCTTATTCTTACTTGATAATACCCACTGGGAATAAATCTGTCAACACAAATTAACAGTCATGACACTCAATTATTTAACAGCCCAGAAGCCTGCCTGAAGGTAGGACGCCCACAAAAGATTAACAGATTTAAATCCAGCCTTCTTCAACATTTCAAGATGCTGTTCGATGGTAATAGGATGAGTCTCTACACCTCGACGGTCCATCTGCATCTGGATATCCTCATCAGAATTTCCATGTTCCTTTAAGAATATCTTCCAACGATTAAGTGCGATGTCATCGCTTTCCTCTGTACTCATTCTGATATTTTCAAATGTTATAAATACGCCAGATTCTTTAAGAGCATCATAGCATCGTTTAACTGCTTCTTCACGCTCCTCAATACTATAATAATGATGACTCTGAATTGCAGATACAACATCATATTCACCCTTAATATCTAGTTCTCCTGATGCAAGAGCTAAATATTCAATATCTTTATCAGCTAACTTCTGCTTTGCTATATCCAGCATTTTCTCCGAAGGATCAGCCAATGTAAACTTTGCATCTGGTAAAACCTCCAGAGCACGAATTGCAAGTGTTCCTGTCCCCGCACCTGTATCCAGCCACTTTGGTGCTTTTATGCCTAGTGTTCGAACTAAGTCTATTGCCTGACCATGATACTCAGTATAGTAAGGAAGTACATTTACTATATGCTCATCATAGATATTTGAATTATAAGCTGATTTGTTATCCTTTCCAGTGTTACTCATTTCCGTCAATTCCCTCCAGTCGTTTCATAAATCTAATTTGTTCTTTTTCCATACCATATCCGAGGCGCCTATAAAACTTATGTGCTCCCGCTCTCGTTATACCTGAATTAAGACGCACAAGTGAGATATCCTTTTCTACGGCCCACTTTTCTGCACGCTCCAGAAGAGCTCTGCCAATACCCTTCTTACGGAGTTTACTATTAACCGCAAGACCAAGAATATTAGTCATGGCCTCAAAATATAATGTGGTATATTTCTCTATATGAATAAAACCTACTACCTTTTCATCAAGGACTGCAACAAACACGGCTTCTTTATCAGCCTCAAGCTGACTTATTCTCTCTGATACCAGGAACTTATCACATTGATATCCAAGATCCATACAACAAAGCTCGCATATATCAGCAGCATCTTCTGCAATTACAGGTCTTACTACAACTTCCTTTTCGAGTTTCAATTCTTGAGCACCTCCTTTACAAAAGTATCTTTTAACCCTTATGTCAGATAATCTCGCCACTCTGGGTAGTGGATTTCACCCAATCTCGTTGAATAAAGGATACAATCCTCCACTTTCTTTCCAGTTAGCTTCTCAAGAGTGAGACCATAGAGATACATTTGCGCCGCATAGCGATTAAGAAGCTCCTGACCACTTTTTACGTTATCTGTCTTATAATCTACCAGTATTATATGTTCCTCCGATGTGCCATCAGAATTTCCTCCATTCTCATAGAAGAATGCATCCATGATTCCCTGGATAACTACAAAGTCACTGTCTTCTGACACAATCTCGGTTCCCAAACCCTTTAGTTCAGTTGCAGTACCTGGAAGCTCCGTGAGCTTAAGACCTGCAATAAACTGCTGCTCACGTCTTAGTGCGTTTCCCTGGAATGCATTTCTCATTCTCTGGAAGAGAGATGTTTTATCATCGCTATAAAATCTTAGTAGCGATTTAATACTAACTAGTTCTCTATCTTCATCAGTAAAGAAGCTGTCACTCAGCACTCTTTCTATCTCTAATGCGAGACTTTCTTCTGAAGCCACGCGGCTATAGTCCAGTCTCTCAAAGATTGCATGAATAACTGTACCACGCCTTGCTGCTTTTGCACGGGCAGCTTCCTTCTCAGCAGCCTCCGCTTCATCCACTTCGTCAACTACGTCGGTAATGATCACATCGCTGTCATCCTGAATCTCAGTACTTTCCTTCATCTCAGCATGCTTAATCTCAGATACTGAAAGCTTTGCCTTTCTGGTAGTGAAGTACTTATAGTCATAGATATAGTCATAAGGATTATCCACCGATACTTCTTCAGATTCGTCACGCATTTCTTTGATATGAACCTTCACTTTATCCATCAGAGTATTCAGACTATTTGTATAATCCAGTTCTTTTTTCTTATAGATCTTACTGAAATCCTCAATAATCTCAGGAACAGATGTTTCTGTCACAATAATTGGCGATGCTTCCTGCTTACTCAACGCATGGTTTACATAATCTATATAGCTAGAGCATTCACTTAAGATCATAGGTTCGTCAGAGTCCTTAAAACCGATAAGACACAGCTTTTCTTTTGCTCTGGTCATTGCAACATAGAAAAGTCTTGCCTCCTCAGTGCGGATTTCCTTCTCTACAAGAAGCTTAACGACTCCCTCTTTGATACTTCTCTTCTTGACCTTTACCCTGCCACCAACGGTTCTCATTCGATTGATCACCAGATGGTAGTCCGGATACACTGCAACATCTCCAGTCTTTTCAGACAGTCTGAAACTTTTGCCCATAAGCGCCACAAAAACGATAGGATACTCCAGACCCTTACTCTTATGAATCGACGTGATATGTACCACACCATCATCGCCTGACTCTGTCGCACCAGGAGCTGCTTCAAGATTTTTATCCATGCTCATACATTTATCAATGAACTTGAGGAAATCAAGAAGTCCGGCGTTACGAACACTTTCAAACTGACGGGCATGGAAGATAAGCTTCTTTATATTTTCAATACGACGTTTGCCGTCAGGCATTGCCATAACAAAGCTTTCATAATCCGTATCTCGGAGTATCAGTTCCAGAAGATCGTGAGTACTAAGGAATGGACGAAGTTCTGCCCATCTGTCCCTTAGAGCTGTGATCATCATAAGTTTATCTGCCACCCTGCGAAGCTTTTCATCTTCACTATCCTTAAAGGCATCTATAAAGAACTTAGCCTTATCAGCAAGGCTTGTAAGTGAGCTTGGACTCTTTCCAACGATCCATACCATTTCCTCGTCCGTTATACCACCTATATGAGACAGCAATACGGAGGCAAATGGAATATCCTGCTGTACATTATCGATGATCCTAAGCACCGATATCAGTGTACTAATCTCCAGCTCTTCAAAGTATGCTCCAGAATCATCAATAGCCACCGGGATTCCCAGCTGTTCATATATTCGCACCATATCCATATGGCCACGGATACTTCTCTGAAGAATAACTATATCTCCAAATCTCGCTTTCCTGTATACTGGATTCTCAGTCGATTCTGGAAGAGAGGAATCAAAGTTTTCATTTAATACATACTGAGTTTCAACTAATTCCAGTATCCTGCGTCCTATCTGAATAGCCTCAATCTCTTCCTTGGTATACTGAAGTTCATCGTCTTCTTCCTCACTCTCTGAGTCAAAGCCTAGTTTCCATCCAGATATTCTTTCTAAAGAAACATTGCCGCCTACATTTAGCCCTGTATCCGGATAATGCTTCAGGTAATCTTCCTCATCTGGAGGATTAAGCTGCACATCCTCGTTATAGTTTATACCTCCAAAATCAGGAGTCATTACATACTTAAACACGCTATTTGTTCCAGCAAGAACCTCTTTTCTTGAACGATAATTCATATTTAAGCTGATGAGTCTTCCGCCATCACCATTCTGATAATTATTGGACTTATCAATAAAAAGCTCAGGTCTTGCCATACGGAAGCGATATATACTCTGCTTAACATCACCAACCATAAAGATGTTATTAGGTCTTCCAAGATTATCCCGGCGGGCAACAGCTGAAAGCAGTTCCTCCTGAAGATCACTGCTGTCCTGATACTCATCTATATAGATATACTTATATTCCAGAGACTTAGCGAGACCTATCTTGGTAGGCTTCTTTTCCTTTACATCATAGAGAATATTAAAAGCCGCATGAGCTATATCACTGAACTCATACTTCTTCTGCCTCTTCTTCTCCTTCATGAGAGTCTGGTCAAAATCAATCACAATGTCGATGAGACAGTCCTTGATCTTGCTTTGAGACACAGCCTCACTAACAATCTCATCTTCAGTAACTATACCACTAAAATATCCCTTAATAGCTTTTCTCTTTGCTCTTATATCATCCAGTTCTGAATCGTCGAAGGGATCCAGTGCTTTACTCTTTCGAACCTGCGCCCATGAGCCCTTTGACGCTGCAGCTTTTCCTGAAAGAGTATCAGCATTTAGTATCAATTTGATCTTATCCAGATCGCTGTTATATATTTCTCTGATCTTATCTATTCCATCTGCTCTGTCAGGATCCTTATCCTTACTCAGTTCCTCAATGTATCCATTCAAGAGTTCTATAGATGCTTCCGCAGTCTGATTCAGATACGCTATATAGTCGCGAACCCATTTTTCCTGAAGGACCTCACGTCCTTCAGCAGTAGTTTTTTCACGGGCAGCCTCGAGCCATGCATCTTTATCCGCAAAGCTTTCTGCAACTCTATGAATACCAAGGATTATATCCTTCACTACAGTGTCATCAATATTCTTCTTAAAGAAAAATGAAGTAAGCCCCGCCATCATCTCATCGTTCTGATAATGTCTGCCAAGGACTTCGTCCAGCACCTCATCCTTAAGAAGGGCAATCTCGTTGGAATCATATATTTCAAATGCAGGATCTATTCCGACTACATTGAAGTTTTCTCTGACCACCTTGTTACAGAAACTATCGATAGTCATAATGTCTGCATTTTCTGCAAGGGAAAGCTGACGAAGAATACGGTTGCTTACTGCTTCATCCCCTGCGGAGTCAGTAGCCAGTTTTTCCAATGCAGCAAGAATCTTCGAACGCATCTGGGCAGCTGCATCAATGGTAAATGTCACTACCAGAATCTCATCAATGCTGGCAAGACCTTCAGCAACAGTTTGTATTATTCGCTCAACAAGAACAGCCGTCTTACCAGAACCGGCCGCAGCTGATACCAGAACATTCTGAGGATTTTTTATTCCATCCTGCAAGCTATCCAGCACTTCCTGCTGTCTAACATTCCATCTAGTCATTCTTTCCTCCTACAAACTTTGCATTCTTAAGTTGCACTGTCTTTCCGTCTTCCTTGTACTTCTCTGCCTTTTCGCATAAAGCAACCAGCATCTCACTATTTGAGGCTTGCTCTTTTTTAGGAAAACGTTTCTTTCCGCCATATTTAGAGAATCGACACGCCGCCTTGAAATTACAATATGTACAAGCACCACTAAGTCCCATATTAATTGGAGACTTAGCGAAATCACCAGTCAGGATCTTATCCGCAGTCTCTCTCATCTTATCCAGCGAATAGTCAGTGAGGCTATCCAGCTGTTCTCCAGAAAGCGTCATAGAATCCATGGTTAATGGTGTTTCCCTGCCTTTTTTTATAGTAATAACGTCACTATTCTGAGTAAGGTTTCCCGCTTCATCTATAAGCGTCTTATCATGAAGATTTAGAAGCTGTATAGGATCAGCATTTGATACACCTTTCATTACCATAGACTTACGGATTTCTTTCTCCAGTCCGTCCGCATCTTCCGCATCTGCCATTTCCTTCTGTCCCTTGGTTTTAAGCTCAAGAACAGGATCAGAAACTGTGTAGTAGTACATACCAGCAGGAATTACCTTATCACGTGTACTGCGGAGAATTTCATTTACTATCTTCGTATAAACCAGAAGCTGAATATCCGTTCCTTCCTGGATTGCCAGAGGATCAAAGGTCTTTGAACCAGTCTTATAATCCACTACTCTTAGATAGTAATTATCTTCTATCTCAGCCGTATCAAGACGGTCAATAACACCTCTGAGAGTTACTGGATATTCTGTACCGTCAGGCTTATGAGCCATAAACTCCGCCTCAAATTTCTGCTCAAATCGATCTGGCAGAAACTCGCCCTTTACGATCTGTGAGCGAAGGGTTGTTATAGTACGAGACGCAAGTTCACGAAGATTCTCCTTAATCCGGGCAGTCTTAGGATCCATATCATCGTCCACATCCTCCTGGTATTCCTCGGTCATTTCCTCTACCCAGGCGGTCTCAAGATAGCCCTCAACAATATCTATAAGTTCTGCGTCCTCTATTCCCTTCCAGTCATTATTCATTTTTTCGTATATCTCGCCAAATGTATTCTCCAGCGCTCTATGCATCACGTTACCTATGTCATAGAGCTCCAGCTTTTTCTCTGGCCGCTCCTTAAGTCCAAGAATATACGTCATAAAGAAAGAGTATGGACAGCTTGCATACTTCTCCATCTTCGAAACAGAAAGCTTCAGATTAATGGTATCCATAGCCTCTGATGATATGATCTCAGGGCTATTAGAAAAGAGAAGTCCCGGAAGTATCTGGTCTCTTTCAGGCAGATCATCTCCTGCACCCACATATGTTATATATCGTGAAATGTTATCTATAAGTTTTTTATCTTCTAAGGAAGCAGTGTCCCCTGACTGTTCGGCTTCCATGGCCTCTCTAACCCAGCCAAGAAATGCCTTTCTATCACTTAGCGCAGTTCCACTAAAATCACTGCACTCTTTATATTTATCCACAAGACCAGGGAAGAGTTTCCTCACTCTTCCAATAAGGAAGGATGGGCTCAGCTTATCTCTGCTTGCTTCTCCACTTACGTGATAACTGATAGTCAGTTTCTCAGTTGCCTTGGAAAGTAACTGATATATCATAAAGAGAGAGTTCTGACTCTGCTCCACGCCAAAGCTGGCCAGATACTTTCCACTTCCCATATCTGAAAGAGCATTTGAAAGCTGCTCCTTATCTTTATCAGACAGAATTCTTCCGCCGCCTTTTTTAGCTGGAATAACACCGTCGCAGGCTCCAACTACATGCACAATCTTTGCATCAATGATACGAGATCTCTCCACATCAGAAGCGGCAAGTGCATCAATAGTTGGAGGAATAACTCCCACCTTTATCTCACTAATACCAGCTGAAAGAATCTCTGAAAAGCTATGGATATCCATCTCCTCGTTACCAAGAAGATCGTCTGTCTGGGAAATAATTCCCATCAGCACACCGTAAAGGCTCTTCATAACCCTGGCGTCTGTCATCATGCCCTCTGCCTCGAGAAGCTGGGCGTTAGATTCCATTTGGTTTTCAAAGGAAAGAGCTTCTATAATCTCCAGAAGCGCAGCTATATACTCAGAAACAAGATGCTTTCCGTTACCAAGTTTTGTAACCGGCTCGATTGTAGAAAGGATAAGCTTTCTCACCTCGTTCATTTTTTTATAGGCTTCCTTCTTCTCCTCTGGAACATTTTTGCCATAGGTTCTGATAGCGCGGTTCCACATGGTTCTGCCTCTCATGCCTGTTCTGAGACAGAAGTTCTCAAGTTCGTCCAGACTGTGATGGTCCTCGATTTTGAGCACCCCAGTCTTAACAAAGCCAAATATAGAATTATAATCAAAGTCACGGTCCAGAATATCCAGTATTCTAAGGATTGCCTCTGTGTAAGGATTCTTTCTTAGCTTACGACTGAAGTCAGAAAACATAGGAATATCGTACTCTGCAAAGATACGGTCAGCACATCTATCGAACTCTTCAATATCACCAGTAACAACAGCGATATCCTTGTATCTATATCCCGCCTTTACCTCACTGCGGATCTTTTCAGCCACAAGCCTCAGTTCATTCTCAAAGCTATCTGTATGATAAATCTCAAGATCTTTAAGGTCGTTCTTATATTCCTTTACAGGATATCTGAATATATTCTGTGTGAGATGTATCAGTTCCGAGCTTTCTTTTGCCGACTTTCTAAGATACTGAACCTCAGGTTTATCTCCCAAAGTTTCAGCCAGATGACGATAGGTCATATAACTCTGATGGAAAATATCCGTTTCACTTACCTCACCCTCTCCATCGAGAAAACGCTTTAGAATATTTGCTTCTATACATAGAGAGAAACGAAGCACCTCAGCCCTCTTCTTAAGCGCACCTATAACGCTTAGCTGGTCAGGTGTATAACCTCTATATTCATCAAAGATAAAAACTGCCCCATCAGTAATACTACATAGTCTGTCAGTCTTAAGGATTCGGGCAAGAAGCTTAAGTCTCTCTTCAGAAATTGTCATAGAAAAATCCATGTCCTGTCCCAGATCAACCGATGTTCTTCTATTATCCAGGATATCCATGAAGCCAGAATAGATCTTTGACACATCCCGAAGCTTTGCTGAAAGACCTTCTCTGGTCTTGGCTATATCTTCTGCAGCCTTCTCCAGTTCTTCAGGCGTTACGTTATACTGGATCATTTCTGAGATCAGAGACTTTACCTCCTGAGTAAAGCCAGTTCTATCCACGCTGCCACCATATATTTCAAGGTCACTTCTCACTCTTCCAGAGGCAACTCGTACTAACATATTCTTCTCATATTCTTCAAGGACATTTGTATCCTTTATTCCAAACTCCTCAAAGATTCGGTAAGACAAACGGTTAAAGCCCAGGATATCAATATTCATAAATCCTGGCGCACCAAAAAGAGCCTGATTCATCTGAATAAGCTTCTTCTCGTATGCATTTCCAGACTGTTCAGGCACCACTATATAATATCTTTTATCAGGATTCGCATGAGCCTCCTCTAACACCTGCTTTGACAGGCTATAAGTCTTTCCTGTCATTGAGGCTCCAGCTAACATTTCAAACCTTGCACTCATATTCCAACTCCTTCTGCAAACGTGTCAGATAACATATTTACTGACACAAAATCATTATAACATAAATACCCTGTTCCAAATCATGGTTTTCAAAATTAGCTTAATATTAGTTAATAATCACTTGTGAAATCCCCCAGTTATTTATATAATAATACATGTGAATTGCATGGCGATTCGTTAACTAATTATTTGACTCACTTGAAAAGGGGGAACAGAAAATGCAAACTTTCAAAATCGATTCTGAATATAGTAATCTGATTAGCCTTAAGGTTACTCAGGGACACTTCGCAACTATATCCTCACATATCAATCATTATATTGATCTTACAACTCTGAAGGCCAGAGCTAGTGAAGCTAAAGCAGTAGCAAAGGCTATGAGCCATGAATATATTGCTTCAACTATCGTTGATACAATCGTTTGTCTTGACGGAACAGAAGTTATCGGTGCATATCTTGCTGATGCGCTTACAGATTCAGGAATCATGTGTCTGAATCAGCATGGAACCATCTATGTTACTACTCCAGAGGTTAACTCTTCAGGACAGTACACATTTAAGGACAATGTGGTTCCTATGATCAATAACAAGCATGTACTTCTGCTTCTTCCTACAGCAACTACTGGTCTTACAACTGAGAAGATCCTTGACTGCATCAGATATTATGGCGGAAGCATAGCTGGTATCTCAGCTATCTTCTCTGCAGCAGATCAGGTTGAAGGAATCGATGTTCACTCTATATTCCATGTAAAGGATATCGAAGGCTACGCATCATACTCATCACATGAGTGTCCTTTCTGTAAGGCAGGTGTACAGCTTGACGGATTCGTATCATCTGGTGGACTTCAGATGTTAAATAAATAAAATATAAAATCAAAAGATTTTTAGGCACTCAAAAAGTGGACAGTCACATCATACTGACTGTCCACTTTGTTTGTTATTACTTTCACATGTACTTTATTATCTACTTCTGAAGTTTTTTAAGATCTGTTTTTTCAAGAAGAACAAGAAGCTCATCACCTTTCTCAAGTGGACGATTAGGATCCACGAAAGAATGCATTCCTGTATCGTCTTTAACTGCAACCACATTTGCTCTGAACTTCTCACGGAGATTAAGCTCGATCAGATTCTTTCCTATCCAATCCTCCTTAGGATGCATTTCAAGCATACACAGATTCTTATCGATATCAAAGTAATCCATAAAGCTGTCAGACATAAGTGTTCTAGCTGTACGAACACCAGTCTCCTCTTCAGGATAGATAACCTTATCTGCACCAACCTTCTCCAGGATAGCTCCCATTCTTTCATCAGCAGCCTTTGCCATAACGAAAGGAACGCCCTGCTCCTTGGCAGCCATAACTGAAGTAATACTTGCTGTAAGGTCAGAACCCATGGCTACAACAACCACGTCCATATTTTCTATTCCAGTACTGCCGATTGACTCTGCATTTTTAAGATCAGCCTCAATGGCAAATGTAACTTTATCCGAAATCTTTTCAAGCACGTCTGGATTGGCATCCACAGCCATTACATCCGCACCCATATCTGCAAGAGAAAGCGCTATGCTTTTTCCAAATCTTCCTATTCCTAAAACTGCTATCTGTTTACTCATTTTCTATCTCCTTATTAACCTGCAAAGAAGTTACCCTTCGAATACTTTACCTTGTTACGTTCTGCGCCTCTATAGTTAAAGAAGAGGGCCATGGATATTGGACCGATACGTCCCAGGTACATACATACGATTACCAGAAGTCTGCCTATATCATTAAGCTGTGGAGTCAGGCCACGGGACAGACCAACTGTAGCTGTAGCACTGAATATCTCATAGGATGCATCCACTGCATTAACGTCATTTGTCATCATTACAAGAAGCAGAAATACAAGTGTTACTGAAAAGCTGACACATATAATAGCTGAAGCCTTCTTAACCAGGCCTTCATCCAGACGTCTTCCGAAGACTACTGTCTCATTTCTTGAACGAATAAATGCAACCGCATTTGCGATCAGTGCGAAGACTGTTACTGTCTTTACACCACCGGCTGTACCAACTGGTGAACCACCAATGAACATGTAGAAGTTACCAAAGCTTGCTGTTACCTCTCGAAGGTTCTGCTGTGGTACTGCAGCGAAGCCCGCGGTTCTAAATGTAATCGACTGGAAATAAGCATTCATAAGCTTGTCGCCAAAGCTCATAGGTCCCAGTGTATCAGGATTTGTGTACTCCATCAGCATTACTGCTATAGCACCTGACACAATAAGGAACAGGGTGAGTGAAAGAACCAGCTTTGTATGCTCGCTCAGTTTCTTTATCACCGTCCAAGGTGAATACTTCTTAGCAATTCCCGTTCTGATTCCATTTAGTATATCAAACCATACAACATATCCAAGACCACCAAGGATGATAAGCATCATTGTATTGATCATCAAAAGTGGATTAGAGTTGTACTGCACCAGGCTGTCAGGTCCCATTATATCTATACCTGCATTACAGAAAGCTGATATAGCTGTGAATACTGATACCCAGATTCCTTTTGCAACACCGAACTGAGGGATGAATACAGGCATATAGAACAACGCGCCAACGCCCTCTACTATAAAGGTTCCAGCGAATACTCCAACCAGAAACTTACGAAGTCCAGATGGGGAATTCAGGTTAAATGCATCATGCAGCAGAACTGTCTGACTAAGAGACATCTTCTTGCTTACCATCAGCATCAGTATTGATGTTACTGCAATGATTCCAAGACCACCTAGCTGTATCATGATCAGAATAACTATATGTCCAAACAGACTCCAGTAAGAATATGTATCTACTACCACAAGACCTGTAACACAGGTGGATGTGGTTGCTGTAAAGAGCGCTGTCAGTGCATCTGTCTGCTCTCCGCTGGCTGTAGCGAAGGGAAGCATCAGAAGCAGAGTTCCTACCACGATTGCCCCAAGAAAGCTTAGGGGAATCAGCTGAGCTGATTTAAATTTTCGACGTGTAACCTCTTTAGAAGGCTTTTCAACTACTGTCTTCACTATTTTCTTCTCCAAGTTTTAATTGAAAGCATTATAAGTACAGGGAAGATTTCAAGTCTTCCTGCAATCATATCAAAGATAAATACCCATTTAGATAGGATACTGAAATCAGCAAAGTTGCCTGTAGGTCCAACCATTTCAAGACCAGGACCTATATTATTGATGGTTGCAGTTACGGCAGTAAATGACGTCACCAAATCAAAACCATCGAAGCATACGATAATAAGTGAACCTACAAAAATAAAGATGTATGCCATCAGGAATACATTTGTGGTTCTGATAGTATCCTTGCTCACTGCCTTTCCATCAAGTCTGATACTTCTAACAGATGAAGGATGGATATAGCTCTGCAGTTCACGCATTACTTCCTTGAAGTATATGATAATACGAGAAACCTTCATACCACCACCGGTACTTCCAGCACAGGCACCAACAAACATTACCAGCACCATCACAGCCTTAGGCATGGTACCCCAAAGATTGAAATCCTTTGTAGCAAATCCAGTTGTAGTCATTACAGATGCAACCTGGAAGAAGGAATGAAGTACAGCCTCTCCAACATTATCAAAACCTACAATGCTTGTATCGCCATAAATAGAACCAGGTAAAAATCCCACCAAAGTTCCCATAGTAACCAGGATACTAGCCACAAAATATATAGCAAAATATGTGATAACCTCTTCCGAATGGATAAGGTCCTTAAACTTCTTCATTATGATCAGATAATAAAAACTGAAGTTAACACCAAAGAGCATCATACCAACAGTGATGATGATCTGACATGCAGTATTATAGCCTGCGATACTATCAGCCTTTACACCAAATCCACCAGTTCCTGCAGTACCAAATGCATGGCACACACTATCGAAGATAGGCATACCTGCAATGATAAGTGCAATTATAAGAGTAACTGTCATTACAGTGTATATAGCATAAAGCATGATAGCAGTTTCTTTAACCTTTGGAACCATCTTCTCAACAGATGGACCTGGAGACTCTGCTCTCATGATATTCATCTCATCAGCACTGGATGAGGCAAAAGCCAGCATGAATACCAGGATTCCCATACCACCGATCCAATGTGTGAAGCTTCTCCAGAAAAGAAGACACTTAGGCATGGCCTCAACATCTCTCAGGATACTTGCTCCTGTTGTAGTAAAGCCAGATGCTGTCTCGAATATAGCATCTGTAAAGCTCTTGATGTTACCGGTAGCGTAGAATGGTATTGCTCCGATTATACTAAAAATAAGCCAAACAAGGGCTGTGATAACAAAACCCTCTTTGGCTCTAATTCTGTTATTCTTTGGTTTTATATTCGCGAGAAATGTTCCAACTATAATAGAAGTACCAGCCGTAACAGCCAGCGCCAGAAACTCCTTCTCATGAAGAAAAACTCCAATCAATGTAGGAAACATGAGAAGCATTCCCTCAAGACGAATAAGCTTACCAATATTATTAATAACAATCTTATGATTCATTTTAATCTACTAGCGCAGACCAGTTGCTGCACTAACCCTTAATAATTTCTTTGATTCCATTTATATTCTTATTAGTAGTAACAACTACTACGCTATCGCCCTTTTCCAGGGTATCACGTCCGCCTGGACGAATGATCTTTCCACGTCTGTTGATCCTACAAATAAGAGTATTATCAATAAGGCTGAGGTCCTTAAGTTCAACGCCGGCCCACTGGAAGTCATCACCGATAGAAAGCTCCAGCGCCTCAACCCTTCCGTCCATAATTCGGTACAGAGATTCAACCTCACTACCGATGGAGTTCTGCATTGAACGAACGTATCTGGCAATATAATCAGCAGTAATGCCCTTTGTACTTATCTTATTACCTACAGGAAGCTCATTTACGATATCCTCATAGGAATTTCTATGCACCTTAGTAATTACCTTAATATCCGGATTAAGCTTATTGAGATACAGTGACAGAAGAATATTTGCCTCATCACTATGAAGAAGACCACAGACTGCATCCATATCTTCAACTGACTCCTGAGTAAGAAGTCTCTTCTCAGTTGCGTCTCCACAAATGATCATAGCCTTAGGAAGCAGCTCAGAAAGCTCCTCACAACGCTGCTCATCCTTCTCGATGATTTTAACATTTATCCTCATATCTATGAGCTTCTTTGCTAGGTAGTAACCTATGGTACCACCACCTGCGATCATAACATCCTTGATCTTCTTAGCCTTGATTCCAATCTTGTTAAGGAAATGGTTTATCTCACCCATGGAAAGTGTAACAGAAATCATGTCGCCACTATGAAGGAGATGATCACCATTAGGGATAGTAACGTCGCCATCATGCTCGGCAACGCAGATAAGAGCTCCAGCTCCAACCTTTCCGTAAAGATCCTTTACTCTCAGATTATCAAGGATACTGTTTTCAGGAATCTTAATTCCTATAAGACTTATCTTTCCTTTGGCAAATGTATCAACTTCAAGTGCCGAAGGAATCTGAATGTGACGTACCATTTCATCTGCAGCAACCATCTCAGGATTAATGGACATTGAAAGACCAAGTTCTTCCTTAAGATAGCCGATCTCGTCAGTGTACTGCGGACTTCTGATACGAGCTATAGTATGACAGCTACCTGTCTTCTTAGCGATAAGACAGGCAAGCATGTTGATCTCATCATTATCTGTAACTGCTATCAGAAGATCAGCATCCTTAATTCCTGCTTCCTTCTGACAGTAAATACTTGTACAGTCACCCTGATAACCCATAACATCTATGGTATTAGTAACTGATGTTATAGATTCGTATCTTTTATCAATGACTGTAACTTCATGACCGGTATTTGTGAGTCTCTCAGCCAGAGACTGACCAACCTTACCACAACCGGCAATAATTATCTTCATATATTATTCTCCATCCAAATGAGATATCTCCCATAAAGGAAATAAGCTCATTATTTAGCGTATCGCATCATAGATATGACGCAGATATAGTCGCTGAAAGTCAGCATACTCAGCAAGCCCCTTAAATACAGGCTCTACCTCATATCCCTCGCCTTCAAGCCGTAAAACAAAGTCAGTATACTCCTGTGAGACCGCATTTTCAACTGTTTCTCCAGCAATAAACTCCATTGGGACAAGAACTATCCTTTTTCCTTCATGGATTCCTGTCTTTAATTCCTTGATTATCTTATATGGCTTCTTCTCTCCATTCAGGGTTGCCACAAAGCTGGCAGGGAAATGCTTAACCAGCGCTGTCTCAAAAGCCTTCAACTCTTCAAGCCCGTCAGACTTATGTCCTTCAGCTAAAACAACAAGAACCGAGTCCTTTGCAATATCCTTAAAAGCACCAAGAAATGCCCTTGCTGTTAGCTCATAATCCGAATCAAGACAAAGCAGTGGAACAGATATATTTACCTTTCTGAAAAGAGAAGCAAGACCAACAGTCTCCTCCTTCAGTTTCTTATACTCTGGTCCATCATGAATATCAGTCGATACAACAAGAAGATCAGTAATACCTCTCTCCTTCATACCGAGAATTGCTGCCTTCAGATTCTGAACCTTCTCACCAGCTATATCTCTCAGATTCTTCCTGATATCACCATCAGTAAAAACCAGGCTTATCTCTGCATCTTCTAATCTGTCTCCAATAGATAAAACAAATTCATCCAAGGTCCTATTCCTGACCTCATAATCTGCAGTCCCCTTATTAACAACTATAATTCCTTGTTTCATTCCCCTGTATCCTTCTCACCTGCCACGGAGAACCGTCCCCGTTGGCAGATTATTTTGTCCATTTGCCTGTAGCGTCTACGTAATACGAACCAATGTTTTCTGATACTGCCATAGCTCCACTGGATTTAAGGTAGTACCAGTCACTACCTGATTTTACCCAGCCTGTCTGCATGGCGCCGCTAGTATTCATATAGTACCAGGTTGTTCCATCCTGAACCCATCCAGTTTGCATAGCACCACTTGTATTCATATAATACCAAGCCGAACCCGACTTAACCCAGCCTGTCTGCATGGCACCGCTGGAGTTCATGTAATACCAGTCGCTACCTGATTTTACCCAACCTGTGGACATATATCCACTCTTATCAAAGTGATACCATGTATTATCTATCTCCAGCCACTTGGAAGCAGGATAAGAACCATCCGAGAGCTCATACCACCAGCCCTTACTGTTCTTCTTCCAGGTACCCTGTGATCCTGACGAACTAGTATCGTATCCAGGAGGAACTGTTCCGAAGAGATCCTTAAGAACCTCAACAGCAGTCATATTCTGATAGCCCTCTGGATCTGAAAATGATGAACCAGTTGTAGACCATCTAAACTGATTATATCCAGAAAGATAAGATATACCCTTAGTACTATCCGGATACTTTTCATACCATGAACTGTAATAAGTCTTCTTATAATATGTAGCGATAGTCACAGCCTCAGAGTTCTTATTACCAGAAGGAGTTGGTGTTCCTGAGAACTGAACTCCTGGAGGAGATGAATGCATTAGCACTACACTACCATCTGAACAAGGACCAACTACTATCCACATATGATCCGGAGTCTTCATTATATCTCCAGGCTTATAGTCCTTAACATTTGCCGCCATGGTAAGCGTTCCATAGCCCTGGTTCTGAAGCTTT
This sequence comes from Lachnospiraceae bacterium AC2031, assembly GCA_000687975.1. GTDB lineage: Bacteria > Bacillota > Clostridia > Lachnospirales > Lachnospiraceae > Eubacterium_Q. The sequence continues at coordinate 990,866 of JIAB01000001.1, forward strand.
TCCAGAACCTTGTTATTGTAATCTACATAGCCCTCTTTTCCATTTTCTGTTTCAAGGGTATTATAAAGCACCCAGCCAACATAACCTGAACAATCAAGTCCAAGATGGATAACATCCTTATTTGTCTTATAATCATAATTCTTATAGTTGTAGCTGCTAGTCTGCTGTGCAGCAAACTCTGCCCAACGGGATGAAAGACCTATGGTACGTGCCTCAGTACCAGCGCCTGTATCCTCTTCATTCCAGCCGCCGCCGTAGGTATACATGGTTGTACCCATAGGTTCAAGACCAGTCTTTAAAAATTCCTTTATGGTCTTTTTTCCTGCAGCCTGAACATCTGCTGTTCCAGCCTTCATTCCGATTGGAGACATCGCAGTGTTAAATACAACAAGTGCTCCAAGGGCTAAGGCAGCCGCTCTCTTAATATGCTCTCTAAACTTATGTCTCATATATAAAACCTCACGCAAAAAACTTTAAACATTTTACCATTTAACCTATAAAAGTGCAAAATTCGCCTATCTTAAACCTATGCAGTCTTTCTTCATACCTTCTCCCTCTATATAAAGAATACAAGTTTTATTACTAGAATAACCTATTCATAATTTAACATATTTTTATGTAAAAATCAGTAAAAGGCGGAGACCCAAAGATCTCCGCCTTCATATCTAAAGTATTAATTTATTTCATATATCCCTTTGAATCAAAGTAATACTCCGTACCATTGATCCAGAGATACTGATTTGCTGGATACCATCCATTATCTTCGAACCACCAGCCTGTTGAGTCTACATGCCATGTTCCGTTCTCATAACCTTCTACCCAGGCACCATCTGAACCAAGCCAATAGCCATCACGATACTCTGAATAATCCATATAACCGTCAGCTGTGAAGTAATACCACTTGCCGTCAATCTTTACCCACTGTGACTGTGGATACCAGCCTGCTGTATCCTCAAACCACCAGCCAGTGCTGTTAACCTTCCAGCTTCCCTGTGCAGTATATGAAGTGTCTCCATTTGAGCCGTACCACTGACCGTTAACCCACTCATTCTCGTATGTTACGCCAGCGTTTCCAGCGCCACTATTATCTGGCTGGTTACCAGCATCACTGCTCTGATTATTTGCAGTGTTACCTGCGTTACTTCCTGCAGCGTTGTTGTTTGAAGCGTTATTTGACGCATTGCTATCTGCAGCGTTGTTGTTTGCTGTATTTTCTGAGTTATTACTTGTTTTATTCTCTGTATTATTCTGAGTAACACTTGGAGTTTCTTCTGGTGCGAAATCTAGTGTTATCTTGTCATAGTAGTATAAATAAATCGAATCTTTTTTTCTTTTATCCTCATCTGAAAAAGTATACTCATACTTTCCTTTAACACTGCAGGAATCAAGTACAGTCAAAGATTCTACATTTAATAAACTAGAGCGATCACTCTTAGACCAAAATAGTTTAATATCAAAACTGCCATCATTATCAAGATCATAAAAATATGTATAGCCTTCGTCCGTAGAAGATATATGTTCATTTATTTTATCATCTTCTGCATCCATCCCTAAGGCATAAGATAAACTATTAAATATAGGACCTGCATTTCGATTAATTACATTACCTCCCGTAGTAAGCTCACCGCCTTCTTTAGGAAGATTCACATAGCAGGAACCAAGATTATAATTTGGTCTTGCTTGAATAGTAACATCACATTCAATATTATTTGTATATCCAGCGTTGTCTCCGCATTTAAATGAAAAATTTGAAAAACAACTTGTATCAGAAGAGTCAGACCCATTAAGTATTGTAACTGTATATTTTCCAGGATGAACATCATTATCAAAACCATAATTATCATCAGCAATAAGGAGTACATAATGATATGTCTTACCAGCTTTAAGAACATCAGTTTTATCTAACGGAGTAGATGAACCTTTTTCATATACGTATCCATAAATACTGAGTATACTATTCTTCATACTACCTTTGGTTCTTGAGTCTCCGTCAGTAGGAAATGCTTCATCAACCGTTAAACCATCGTAGGGAAGAACATATATTGTAAGCTTTTTCTCTACATGATTCGTGTCTACTAATCCCGACATCGCATAACTTGGTATAGATTTCATACCATAAGTTACGACAATTAGGACTGCCAGTAGCACTCCTAAAACTCTTTTTAATACTTTCATTGTAAAATACCACCCTTCACTTTTATTAATTCATATTATAAATGAAGGTAATATTAGCATAATAAACAAAAAATGCTGCAAATCCTTCTTATATTATTAGATAATTAAAAAATTTTAAATGTTATAGTCAACTAACACAAATTTTCACAAAAAAAGGAAGGATTTTTGTGTATTTTTTCAAGATTTATGTTATAATCTATATAGAATTCGTGAAAAGGAGATGAAAAATTATGCCAACATTTGTTTTCTGGATCCTTATGATGGTTTTATTAGCACTATTCTTCTTCTGCGGTGAACACTTACTTCTATCTAGAGGACGAGATAGTACTAAGAAATATTCGAAATTTACTTCAACAAAAGCATGGATTATTTATATGGTAATCCTTGCGATTTTAACTGTTTTATTATTCATATTTAAGTAATCTAAAAGAGACAAGCAGCCGCGCTGTTTGTCTCTTTTTTTCTTTATCTATTTTTTCTTTGCATAATATGGCTTGGTTTTATCAAACACAAAATGCATCTGATTCTGATTACGGATACCCTTAACGATATTAACGTACTTTGCAACATAACCATTCATCTTCTCTATATATTCCGACTCAGGAATTGTTCCTTCCGAAACTCCCTCAAGGCCATATTCCCAGCTTGCAGTAAGCTCAGCGCTGAGAAGGCCATTTATCGAATATAACACCACATCGTAAATGATTTCTCCCAGGAAGGTTGGTGTAAGTATCTGAGTCTTTTTATTGAGTGCTATGTATTTGTTATTTACAAGCTTTGTTATGATCGCATCACGTGTCGCAGATGTACCAATACCACTACCTTTGATCTGCTCACGAAGTTCTTCATCCTCGATCAGCTTTCCAGCATTCTCCATAGCTAGGATCATAGAACCAGAATTATATCTCTGTGGAGGATTTGTCTTACCTTCTTTAATCTCAAAGCCAGATACAGGAAGTACCGATCCTTTCTTAAGCGTAGAGATATATTCCATAAGATCAGCTGTAAGAGCCTGGTCCTCTTCCTTATCACTGTCTTTCTTTGAATCTTGTTCATTATCGGAATCCTTCTGAGATGACTCCAATAAAGATGGATTTGCTATCTTAAGATATCCCGGCTTTACCAGCATCTTAAAAGAAGCACTAAACTCCTCACCATTTCTAGTAAGTGTAATTGCAAGCTTCTGATACTCAGCTGGCGCATAAAAGATTGAAAGAAATCTTCTTGCTATTAAGTCATAAACCTTCTGCTGTAAGTCTGAAAGCTTTGAAAGCTGGCCAAGTCCCTGACCAGTAGGAATTATAGCATAGTGGTCTGTGATCAGTTTATCATTGACATACTTGGACTTTGCAATACCGGCATACCCCTGATTCGCCACAATGTTCTGAGCAAAACCAGCAAGAGGCGCATAATTCGAAAGTCCTCTTATATTCTTATCTATCTCCTTGGCGATAGCTGTAGAAAGAACTCTGGCATCCGTTCTTGGATATGTAACCAGTTTCTTTTCATAAAGCTCCTGAACAATATTCAAAGTATCAGTAGGACTGATCTTAAAGCGCTTGGAACAATCATTCTGCAGCTCAGCCAGGTTATAGAGCATAGGTGGATTCTTCTTCTCCGTCTTCTTTGAGATACTCTTAATAGTCATCTCAACCGGTTCAGGCTCCTTCAGATACTCGATCAGTTCTTCAGCATCAGCACGCTCTTTGAAGCCATTTTCTTTGTAAAGCTTTGGACTCTCAAAGTACTTGCTGCCCTTCACTGCCTTCCATTCAGCCTCGAAAAGTTTTCTTCTTTCCTCACCCTCTTCAGCTGGCTTCTCAATACCAGCAACAACACGGTAAAATGGGGTCGATACGAATTCACGTATTTCGCGTTCTCTCTTTACAACCATACCCAGAACACAGGTCATAACACGGCCAACGGCGATAACGCATTTGTCTACACCCAGATACTGCTTGATAGGATAGGAATACTTCAGAGTAAGAGCTCTGGAGAAGTTGATACCCATCAGGTAATCTTCCTTAGCTCTAAGATATGCTGCACAGCTCAGATTGTCATACTCAGCAAGAGGCTTTGCCTCCCTTACACCACGAAGAATCTCCTCCTCAGTCTGAGAATCGATCCATACACGGCGACGGTCCTTCTTGGCATCCACTTCTGCCAGCCTGTCTACAAGACGGTAGATATATTCTCCTTCACGTCCCGAGTCGGTACAGACATAGATAGTCTCAACATCATCCCTGTTAAGCAGGCCCTTTACGATATTAAACTGCTTCGATACAGCAGGTATAACTTCGTATTTATATTCATTTGGTATAAAAGGCAAAGTATCCTGCGACCATTTCTTGAGCGCAGGATCATAAACCTCTGGATAACTCATGGTGACTAAGTGTCCCACGCACCAGGTAACTATATTATTTTCGTCTTCGATATAACCATCCTTGCGGGCGCCCTTCACCTTAAGTGCATCGGCGAACTGTTGGGCAACCGAAGGTTTTTCCGCAATGAAAAGTTTTTTCAAGTCAACACCCCAGTTATACTAAAGGTCACTCCCTTTAGATTTCTTCAACATTTTAGTAAATTTTCTATTCTTGATTGCTCCTACAATTCCCTCTGGCATAAAGAGAATTATAACGATAGCAAGGATTCCAAGGATGATGTTGGACCATCCTGGATAGTGTGCCAGAAACTCCTGAAGAAATACATATATTATAGAACCCACAATAGGTCCTTCTATAGTTCCTGATCCACCTATTATAACAATAAATACCATAGAGATAGTCCAGCCAATGCTGAAACCACTCTCAGGATAGATAGTACCTTTATTGATAAAAAGGATAGCACCTGCAAGTCCTGTGAAGATAGCAGCTATCAGATACACTACAAACTTAGATCTTCCGATATTAACTCCCATACAGGATGCAGCTGAGATATTATCTCTCATGGCTGTGAGTCCAAGACCCAGCCTGCTGTTAAGTAGCAAGTATACAACAATCAGTGTCACAAAGCAAAGTATTAATGCCATAGCATATATTGCATCTATCCTTGGGTATGGGGATATGGATATGGTCATACCTGCACCCTTTCCAACATAGCCCCAGCTAAGGAAGAAGGTTCCCAACGCCTCAGCAATAACCCAGGTTGTTATGGAGAAGTACATTCCCTCCATCTTTAGAAGCAGGAAAGCAAGGAAGCTTGAAGTAATAATACAGATTCCAACGCCGATCAGAATTCCTGCACCATAGTTCATCTTGTACACAGTTGTTGCCATGGCAACACTGTAGCCTGCTATACCAATAAATGTCTGCTGACCAAGACTAGTCATTCCCGCAAACCCACTGAGGAGATTCCACATTTCACCCAGTGTTATATAGATAAATATCTGCATAAGATATCTCATGGCGTTATTAGAAAAGATTCCCGCCTCTCCAAGAGCGAAAAGCAGAACCCCTATAACTCCAAAGGCAATCGCAAGTGTAAGCTTCTTCTTATTCATCAGCCTTCACCTCCCTCTCCGAAAGGTCACGGGCTCTCTTATCCCTAAGCATTCTTCCAAATATCTCACGTGGATTAAATACTAGTAAAACAATAAGGAATATATAACTGATGAGACGTCCGTAGCTTGCGCCACCGATAACTTGCATAAGTCCAAACATAACACCTGCAAGAAGAGTTCCACGAATATCTCCAAGACCGCTGATAACTACAACAACAAATGCAATCAGCAGATATTCTCCTCCCGAAGTAGGATAGAATGTCCACTTCATGCTGACACAGGTTCCAGCCACTGCAGATGCGGCTGTAGCAATACCCATAGCTATTGCAAAGGTGTGCGCCACATTTATTCCAGAAAGCTGTGCAGCCTCTGTATCGTCAGCTGTTGCTCTGATGGCACGACCAATATCTGTTTTCTCAAGGAACGTTCTAAGAACAAAGATAAATACCGCACAGACAATGAGTAGTATTATATTCAGAAGTGATATATCAATTCCAGCTATAGTTACTACACTATTGCTGTAGGATGTAGCAACGTGTCTTGCATCTGGTGTAAAGAGCATCAGCATTCCATCCTTTAAAATGATAGAAATACCGAAGGTTACCAGAAGTGCCGGTTCAGCACCACGTTTCATACCGTGGTTAACAAGTACTCTCTGAAGAGCATATCCAAAGAAGAACATTGTAGGTACAGAAACCAAAAGAGTTAGTAGCGGATCGATACCAAGTGCCGAAGTAAGAATAGCAGACAGAAAAGCTCCCATGATAACGAATTCACCATGAGCAAGATTTGTCAGCTTCACTATACCAAGTATAAGGGACATTCCAAGTCCGATACCTGCATAGATACCACCCAGCAGTATTCCGTTGACTAACACCTGTACAATATACATCTTAATATCTCAACTTTCCCATATGGATCATTAGATTCCAAAATAAGCTTTCTTTACTTCATCCGGATCCAGGCTGTCTGAATCTCCCTCAAGAGCAACCTGTCCCTTAAGCATTATGTACGCATAATCTGTCATACTTAAGACTCTATTAGTATCCTGTTCGATCAGAATAATAGTCGTTCTTTCTGTTTCATTTATCTTTCTGATTGTTGCATATATATCTTTTACAACTACTGGTGCAAGACCAAGTGACAGCTCATCGAAAAGGATAATACGCGGATTCGACATAAGTGCGCGGCCTATAGCTACCATTTGTCTCTGTCCACCTGAAAGGCTTCCAGCTGGAACATTCGCTTTTTCCTTAAGAACAGGAAAGAGATCATATACCTTTTCCAGGGAGTCAGCTCTTGATACGTAGTTTTCTTTTCCACGCTTCGACTTAGTACTGATTCCTCCTACCAGGAGATTATCCTGCACAGACATTCTGTTAAAGCAATGACCGCCCTGAGGCACAAGACACATTCCATAGTCCAGCTTCTTCTCTACCGGAACCTTTGTGATATCCTCACCAGCAATACTTACTTTACCGCTACTGATAGGAGTAAGTCCCATAGCCGCATTCATAAGAGATGTTTTTCCGGCTCCGTTGGTTCCAATGAGACCGATGATAGAGCCTTCAAAAAAACTCATGGTAACATCGGATACAGCTGTGAAATCCCCGTACTTTACAGTTACGTTATCAAATTGTAGTAATGTACTACTCATTCTTAGTTTTCATCCTATCTATAACTATTCTTCATCTTCCCGGATTCCGAGATATAACTCTTCAACAATCTTTGATTCTATTACTGACTTAGGTTCACCGATTATAGCTGACTTTCCTTCAGCCATACACATGAGCCTGTCAGCAGACTTAAGCATAGTTTCAAGAATATGTTCTATCCATACTATAGTAAGCTTTTCCTTCTTCAGCTCATCCACAAGGTTCATAACCTCTTTTACCTCAAGCTCTGTAAGACCAGCGGCAACCTCATCCAGAAGTAGCAGCTTAGGAGCCGAGCCAAGAGCACGGGCAATCTCCAGTCTCTTTCTATCAAGGAGAGTAAGCTCTCCTGCTCTTATGGCGTACTGGTCCTTCATACCAACACGTTCAAGAACCTCCATAGCTTTCTTCTCACCCTCGCGTTTGCTTAGTCCTGCTCCATGAACTGAAGCCACCAGGACATTTTCCATTACAGACATCTTCTCAAATGGACGAGGAACCTGGAAGGTTCTTCCTATTCCAAGAGAACATCTAACAAATGGAGGAAGCTTGGATATATCCTTACCATCGAACATTACACGGCCATCGGTACATTTGATAAGACCAGCCAGGGTATTAAGCATGGTGGTCTTGCCACATCCGTTAGGACCTATAACGCCAAAAACCTCTCCCTCGACTACGTCGAAGGAAAGGTTATCGAGTACGCGAATATTAGTATAGCCCGAGCTAACATTTTCGAAACTAAGTATGTTACTCATATATATTTCCCATTAATGAGTCAGTTTGGCTCAAAGCCTTTTTGACTCATTCTAGTTTGTTGTTGCATTTCCAGACTGGTAAGTACCAGTAAGTGGAATTTCTGGATGAATGGAATTATCGATGATGATAAGCTTAAGCTCACCATTCTCATCTCTCTGCCACTGACCACCGCAAAGGACTGTTCTTGCAAATGGAAGTCCATTCATTTCCTGATCATACTTGATATGACCAACTATTGTATCAACATCAAGACCTGCAAGTGCAGCTCTGATATCTTCCTTATCCATAGACTTTGTATTCTTAAAAGTCTGTACTGAAAGCTCAAGTGCCTCGTATGCATAAGCTGTAGGCTGTGGCATAACACGACCATCATTATCTGCTGCATACTGCTCAGCAAGCTTCTCACTTGACATACCTGTAAGCTCAGAGGTAAATGGATTTGTAGGAGCCCACCATACCTGAGTCATGATACCGTCTGACAGATCGCCAAGAGCGTTAACATCACTCTCAAGGAGACAACATTTACCCATGGTAACTGCATCAACCTCAACACCTGCGCTTATACAAGCATTATATGAATTCATGAAATCAGGAGGAATATTAGTTCCAGCGATCACATCAATATCTTCTGTTTTAAATGTGTTTGCAAGACTTGTAAAATCTGTAGTACCTGATGGATACTGACCAGGATCAACTACTGTGTAGCCATCCTCTGCAAGTCTGTCAACAAATATATCATGCCATGCTGTACCATCTGCATCATTTGCAAAAAGAAGTCCAACCTTAGCACCTGAGTCAATGCCGTGTCCAGCTACTGTCCACATAGCACGCTGTGACTCATAAACGTCATCAAGAGTATAGAATGAAAGGTATGTCCAGTTGAACTCGTCTCTTGAATGAGCAACCGGGTCAATTGGAGCCTGTGATGCTATACATGGAACACCGTATCTCTCAGCAACCTCAACAACAGGAATAACTGTATTAGGTGTCTGAATAGCGATGATCATATCTACATCGTCTTCTTCGATGAGCTTCTGTGTCATCTCAGAACACTTGTTTGCATCTGACTCTGAATCGTATACGATTACCTCGAAGTCCATCTCCTTACCATCAACGGTTATTGGATTCTGCTCAACATAATCAGTAATCTGCTTTACAGCCCAGTCACAACCTTCACCGTTACCAGCAAGAGGTCCTGTTGTAGGATTAATGTAACCAATTCTTATGGTGTCCTTCTTTGCTGAACCACCCTGACCGCAGGACGCAAGGCCAAATGTCATAGTAGCCGCAAGAACCAGAGCTGCAACTTTCTTAGCTTTTCTTCTAAAACTCATGATACTACTCCTAATCTAATAACATCTTTGTCAAATAATTTTGACTCTTTTGCAAAAATATCAACATAAGGAATTATAAGAATAGTATCAGTCGATGTCAACTACAACTCAGCAATAGCCTCTAACATTTCTTCCAGATTTCTTCTCATCACCGGATGTCTTACAATAAAATGGATCGCCGGCGATTTATTTTTCGAAATCATCACCCATTCATTTTCATGTATAAATATCTGTATATTTCTATAATCCAGATCATTTCTCACAATCAGAGAATAATTCTTATAATTCTTCTGAAACTCTCTGGCACTAGAAAGATGTTCCACATACTCATCATATGTATAGAAGATATCCTTATCATAGAAGAGACCTGACAGAGATAAGAATACAGGCTTCTTATCATAGTCTTCCCTGGAAACCTCAGGGATATGATCCTCCAGCTGGGAATGCTCCATAACAGAAAGAACTCTGTCCCTCTCGTTGTGGATATACTTCAGTATCTTCTTTCCATCTTCAGCAGAGATTGCATTTCGCTTTAGTATTCTTTTTAGTAGTGAATCGGAAATGGTATATATCGGCGGAGTTGATAGAATATTCGTTCTCTTTCCCGCCGTCACCATATCATTCTTCAGAAACTCTTTTCTCTGAAGATTGTTATCCTCACCGATAATGTCGATCATCTTCTCAGACAGATCGATGAGTCCCTCAAACTTCCTTTTAAAGTACTCTATCTCAGCCCTGTCCTGAGTCATATATGAACGATATATATCCTTATTATCTGAGAGTCCCTCGGAAGTAAGAGCCGCCACATCTGAAACCATAAGGGAATTAATGAATACGTCACTGTCAGCACGGTCCAGATAATAGAACTCAATCTGGCCAGTCATGTTAAGTGGGAGCCAGTTATCCAGCCAGTCGATCATCTCGTTCATAGGATTACTGTTGATATTAACGATCCTGATGCGAACACCCTTTTTAAGAACATTAGCCAAAGACTTGATCAGTTGATCCGATGAAATATAAGTCTTATTCAACTTGCTGTTAGACATATTCCAGCAAATATCCAGAGTACCACCACGAGTTTCTTCTATAGTTTTAGCAATAAGACGTCGCTGAAATACCAGCACATCCTCAAGATTATAGCTAAGACTTTCTGGAAGCTCTTTGCCTGACGCCTCCTCCAGATTCTTCTCGCTGTCACCGGATGAAAGATATTCATTCAGATCAAACTTATCCAGCTTATGCACGAAGTCATCTACATACTTCTTCATGCTCTCATCATCAGAGAACAGCCAGCTATATAAATGGTCACTTCGTTTCCTGGCATCAGTGATATCATTTACTCTTACATCTAGAAGCTCAGCGATTATTTCAAGCTGATACCTCTTAGTATATTTATCCGAGATAAATGTGGTTATCATAGATACAAGCTTTGCAGGATTTGCAGGATGTCTTGTACCTGCTTTAATCCTGGAAATATAAGATACATCCTTTTCTACTGCATCTGCTACATCCTTAAGAGTAATATGAAGCCTGTCCATGATTTCTGAAAGGTTACGTCTAAAGCCATAAAAATCAAAGCTGTCATCATCATCATCATCTTTATAGATGGACTCCATATCATTAATGATGTCCTCCATAGAAACCTTACCAGTTCTATCAGCCAGCAGGATAAACCCTCTGACAATTGCCTGGTACTGAGGACTATTCTTTATAGGACATCTTTCTCCTGATTTATATCTACTGATAGTGGCAGGAGTAAGACCTGTAGCATCAGAAATATCCTTAAAACTACATCCAAACCTTGTTTTATATTCAGTTATAAACTCGGAAAATGTCATATAAAACCTCTAAAAGCGGTATCTCATATGAGACACCGCTTTTATAAAATCACATTTATTACGATAGCTTAGTGAGAAACTTAGTTAGCATCCTCTGGGAGAATATTCTTAGTAGCTTCTCCACCGGCCTCTCTCTTATCACACTTCTCAATTACTTCATCAATGCGAGCAACAAATCTGTCGATGTTGCCTTCCTCCATTGCCTTAAGGGAAGCCTTAAGCTTATCGTAAACAGCCTTATCAGCCTTGTAGCCTCTCTCTTTAACATATCCACGAGCAAAGTGCATCATACCACGCTCTTTAATCTTATGGATATCGATGAGGTAGATGAACTCATCTACGATATCATCATTCTCATCAAAGAAGTTAGCCAGTGAGTCAATCTCACCTGTAAGAATAACTACATAATCATTATTCTCTGGTGCAGAATCCTTGATAACTTCAACCAGCTTGCTAAATGACACAAGACCGGCATTCTCTATAATAAGACATCCGCCCTTAAGAGCGCTCAGCTTTTCAAGACCCATCTTGTTCAGCTGCTTAGCCTTTGTCTTTGCTATCTTATCTGACTTAACGATACCCAGCTCGTAGAAACTTCTTGCAAAGTCCTCACCAACCTTAACGGTACCGAATCCATTTCTACCAAGTACTACTACGTTCTTTGGCATATCCGGATGCTTAAGAATTGAATTGATTGCTACGAGAACATCATCAGATGTTGTCTGTATACGCATATATTTCTTAAGGAATGTTGCTTCTGCTGGAAGCTGTCCAAGTGGAACTTCCTCACCTGTAACAGGATCAGTAACCATCTTGACCTTCTCATCCTTAGCACTGGCAGCTTCTTCAGCTTCCTTCTTACGGTCCTCAGCCTCACGCTTAGCTTTACGCTCAGCTCTCTTACGAACCTCTTCCTCATACTTCTTCTGTTCTTCAAGCTCGCCCTTACTAACCTTCTCTTCTTTAATTCCCTCTTCATCGGCGATGCTTGCCAGGACATCCTCAATAGCCTTCTCAGGTTCCTTAGCCTTCTTTCCTTCTTTTGCTGGAGCTTCCTGCTCAGCTGTTTCTGTAGCTTCAGTTGCTTCCGCCGCCTGCTCTGCTTCCTTCTCGGCTGCTTCAGCCAGTTCTTCTTCAGTAGTCTCTAGCTGCTCTTCATCTTTTTTGCCAAACATTTTTCTGAACAGCTTTTTAATGGCATCATAAGCATTTGAAAATGGCTTCATCTATTCTAGTCCTCCTAACTACATCCCTAATATGTAAATGCATGTAAAAAATACATACCTCTACGCCATATTATTTTATCACAATACAACGAATTTTACAAAGATAACTTTGTAAAATGATAAACTTTTCTTGATTTTTTTCAATAAAGCGACTATGCTATAAACCTATTTATAATATAGTACAAAAAAATATAAATATTATAATCTAATGGAGGAACAAAATGAAGCCTATTAAAGAAGGAAAAGTTAGAGAAATCTATGATAATGGCGACAGCCTGATTATGGTTGCAACTGACCGTATTAGCTGCTATGACGTTATCCTGAAAAACAAGATCAGTAAGAAGGGTACTGTACTGACACAGATGTCAAAGTTCTGGTTTGATTACACTTCTGACATACTTCCAAATCATATGATATCCGTTGACGTTAAGGATATGCCAGAGTTCTTCCAGAATCCAGATTATGACGGCAACAGTATGATGTGCAAGAAGCTTACAATGCTTCCTGTTGAATGTATCGTTCGTGGTTATATCACAGGTAGCGGCTGGGCAAGCTACAAGGAAAATGGTACTGTTTGCGGTATAAAGCTTCCAGAAGGACTTATCGAAAGCGACAAGCTTCCTGAAGCAATCTACACTCCATCAACAAAGGCCGAGATCGGTGATCATGATGAGAATGTATCATTTGAAAAGACAGTTGAGATTCTTGAGAAGGAATTCCCAGGCAAGGGGCAGGAATATGCTGAGAAGCTTCGTGACTACACACTTGCTCTTTACAACAAATGTGCAGACTATGCACTTACAAAGGGAATCATCATTGCAGATACTAAGTTCGAGTTTGGACTTGATGAGGACGGAAATATCGTTCTTGGCGATGAGATGCTTACACCAGATTCTTCAAGATTCTGGCCAGCAGATGGTTATGAACCAGGACATGGTCAGCCATCCTTTGATAAGCAGTTCGCACGTGACTGGCTGAAGTCTGATGCTAATACAGCTGAGCCAGAGAACTGGGAGCTTCCACAGGATATCGTTGATAAGACAATAGATAAATATCTTTCAGCTTACTCAATGTTAACAGGTAAGACACTTTAAATAAAAAAGAAAGTCACATCGGCGGAAACGCTGATGTGACTTATTTTTTTACTCATACTTAGATATAATCTCCTGATTTGCAGCAAGTGCAGCCTCCTGCATTGCTTTTCTCTCAGCAAGGAGCATCTCACGAAGCTCTGCATGCTTAACAGCCATGATCTCAAGTGCAAGCCATGCTGCATTCTTAGCTCCATTTATTGCTACAGTTGCTACTGGAATTCCAGGTGGCATCTGAACGATTGAATAGAGTGCATCCTGTCCATCAAGAACTGAACCTGAAAGTGGTACGCCTATAACAGGAAGTACTGTCTGTGCAGCTACAACTCCAGGAAGTGCCGCAGCCATACCTGCAGCTGTAATAACTACCTCAGTGCCGTCTCCATTTATCTCCTCAATAAATTCAGATAACTGTCTTGAAGCTCTATGTGCTGAAAGACATCTAACCTTTACTTCTATCCCTTTTCCTTTAAGAAGTTCAATCGCAGGCTCTACCTTTGAGAGATCACTGGTCGAACCCATAATAATCGCTGCCTTCATATTGCTAATTCCACCTTTCTATATCTTTCGAAAATAAAAACAGTGAAGCCATTATAACACCTTACAGACGGAATGGGTATATCTAATTTCCTGTTCGGTTTTTGTCCTCTTTTTGTCTAGTTTTTGTAGCAATTTTGTATGCATTGTGTCCACCTTGTGAAACCTTTATTTTAGCCATTTTTTATGTTTGATTCTGATAAAAAAGGTTCGATTTCGTATAAAACAAATGTTTCGCTTGGATATAATTCGAATTAGATACACTATTTACATTTCTGTTAGAAAGGAGACGCGTTATGAGGAACAAAGGTTTTTCACTTGTAGAACTGTTGATCATTATCACTATCATAGCAATACTTGCAGTCGCTATCGCTCCAGCATTACTGCGTTACATAGATAAATCACGAAAGGCTGATGATATAGCTGCAGCAGATGCTATAGGCTCCGCGCTTAAAGCAAGTATGTCCAACGAGATCATTTACGACTCTATAATGGATAAGGTTAAAAGTGTAACCGCCAGTGACAGCTATGTATGTACACCTCTTCTGGTGGCTTCTGAGGATGATTCAGAGTGGACAATATATGGCAATTCACCTTCAGTTGATCTGACAGCACTGAAGAATGAGATGGATAAGACCTGTCCACCAGAAAAGCTCAAATATAGGAAGTCAGTAAATCCTGCAGACGCAGGTTATACAAATGCAGATTACGTAGTGGGCAGCTGGAATGAGTTTAATCCAGATGGCTGGCTGGTATGTATTGCTCCAACAAACGAGCCTTGTGTATATGTTACCGATGGCAAAAAAGATGCAAACCTTCAAGGCGTTGCACTTAACCCTCTAAAGTGTGACGACTATAAATAATAGTTTTCATAGATCTTAAATAAAGATCTCTCTCTTTCCCAAAACGAGACAGGTAAGTTGAAGTTTACCTGTCTCGTTTTCTTTACTCTCTAGTTTAATCGAATTTTTTAGTTCTTTATACGAAGTGTACGGGTTGCATTTAATACTGCGATCACCATTACACCTACATCCGCAAATATTGCAAGCCACATGTTAGCAAAGCCAAGAGCACCGAGTATCAGGCACAGCACCTTTACTGCAATGGCAAATGTAATATTCTGCTTTACTATTCTAAGTGTCTTTCTTGATATCTTCATAGCGAGAGATATCTTTGCCGGATCATCATCCATAAGAACTACGTCTGCCGCTTCAATAGCCGCATCACTTCCCATA
This sequence comes from Lachnospiraceae bacterium AC2031, assembly GCA_000687975.1. Lineage (GTDB taxonomy): Bacteria > Bacillota > Clostridia > Lachnospirales > Lachnospiraceae > Eubacterium_Q. The sequence continues at coordinate 1,006,215 of JIAB01000001.1, forward strand.
GCTCCCATAGCAATTCCTATATCCACTCTTGCCAGAACAGGTGCATCGTTAATTCCATCACCTACAAAGGCAAGTCTTTCACGTTTCTCATCCTCCTCATCACCAAGTCCCGCAAGAAGCTTTTCAACTTCGTCAACCTTATCACCGGGAAGAAGCTCTGATTTATACTCTGACACTCCTACCGTCTCAGCTACTCTCTTAGCCGCCTTTTCAGAATCCCCAGTCAGCATGATAGTCTTAATACCCTGCTTAGCCAGGCCTTCCATAGCCTGCTTTGTAGTAGCTTTCAGTTCGTCCGCTATTACAATACATCCCAGATACTTAGTAGCATTTTGCTCATAACTCTCTGCTACATAAACAACTGTTCCTTCATCATGAGTTTCAGATACTTCTACACCTATCATCTTCATAAGTCTGATATTACCGGCATAGAGTTTTACATGAGTTGCCTTTCCATCTATTTCATCAGAATCAATGGTCTCGATAACTCCATCTGGAAGTTCTCTGTAACATACCTTGATTCCATGTCCAGCAATCTCTTCAACCTCATGGATCAGATTACGATTTATCTCTTTATTTTGTTCTTTCTTATATGCACGAAGTATAGACTCTGCAATAGGATGGTTGGAAGCACTCTCTGCATTTGCAGCTCGCTCTAGAATATAATCCTTAGAAACTCCTTCTTCAGCAAAGATTTCCTGTACTTCAAATACTCCCTTAGTAAGAGTACCTGTCTTATCAAAAACTATTGTTCCTGCTGACGCAAGTGCCTCAAGATAATTAGAACCCTTAACCAGGATTCCCTTAGACGATGCACATCCGATTCCACCAAAGAAACTAAGCGGAACAGATATTACAACAGCGCACGGGCACGATATAACAAGAAATGTCAGCGCACGCATCAGCCAGTCGAGCCAGTCAGCTGGCATACCAAGAATCAGTCTGATCACTGGTGGGATAAGGAAAAGTGCAAGAGCTGAATAACATACTATAGGTGTATAGTACTTAGCAAACTTTGAAATAAAGTTCTCGGCCTTTGCCTTTCTCATGCTGGAGTTTTCAACCAGCTCTAATATCTTTGATACAGTGGAATCCTCAAATCCCTTAGTGGTCTTAACCTTTATCATTCCAGAAAGAGTTATACATCCACTTATTATCTCATCACCAGGATGAGCGGCTCTAGGAACTGACTCTCCTGTCAGAGCACTTGTATCAAGACTTGTATCACCATCTATTATGATTCCATCAATAGGAACCCTCTCCCCAGGATTCACTACTATAATAGAACCAATCTCAACGTCATCTGGGTCCTCTTCGGTAACACTGCCATCCTCATGCATAACATTTGCCACCTCAGGACATATATCCATAAGATCCGCAATATTCTTACGACTCTTTCCTACAGCGATGCTCTGGAACAGCTCACCTATCTGATAGAAAAGCATTACCGCTACGCCCTCTCGATACTCGCCTGTTGCGATAGCACCGATAGTTGCCACAGCCATAAGGAAGCACTCATCAAAGACCTGTCCATTCCTGATATTCTTTACTGCCTTAAGCAGTACATCGTAACCAACTACAAAATATGGAACAAGAAATGCAGGAAGTTCGATCCACCATGGCGCCTCTACAAAGTGAAATGCCACCGAAAGGGCTATCACGAGAACAAGCGCCACTATACACCTAATCAAATTATTCTTCTGTTTCTTACTCATAATCTCAACTTCTTTCAAAAATGAGTCGATTCGCTCTCACGCCCTTTTGACTCATTAGATGAAGATTTCCATGTCATCTTCGATCTTTTTGCAGTTCTGGCGTGCCTGCTGGATAACTGCATCAGGATCTACTCCATCTTCAAACTCTACCTTACATTTAAGTGTCATAAAGCTAAGGCTTGCATCCTTAACTCCTTCTGTATTCTTAATAGCCTCCTGCATCTTCTCTGCACAGGCTGCACAATCAACTTCAACTTTGTAAGTCTTCTTCATTTTAATATCCTCTCTTAAATGTTATTTTGAAATAGTTTTATAGAAGCAATTTATTCTTCTAAATGTTCCATGCCAAGATTCAGGATTGAACGAACATGATCATCATCTAAAGAATAGAAGATACTTTTTCCGTCACGTCTGAACTTAACAAGTTTTGAATCTTTGAGGATTCTCAGCTGATGACTCACCGATGACTGGGTAAGACCAAGCGCATTTGAGATATCATTTACACAAAGCTCTCCGTCAAACAGTGAATATAAAATCTTGATTCTAGTTGAATCGCCAAAAATTCTGAAAAGATCCGCCAGATCATATAGATATTCATCTTCTGGCATATTATCGATAACATTTTTCTTTTCTTCCATAATAAACTCCTTCAAAAAACATATGTTTGTTTGTTCATATGTTCAATATACGCTCATGATCTATTTTTGTCAACGACTTTTTTACAAATATTTTAAATCACTTTTCCAAATATCTAAGTACTTTATATTGTTAAGCTTTTAGTGCTTCACAATTGCTTAACATATGTAATAATCTTGTAAATATTTAGTTTGATATCCCCTGATTTATATGTGTTTCTGGGGATAAAACGTCCCCTAACCCCCTATTTTGTTACGTTCTGATGTAACACTTTTGAAACAGTCATTTGTGTACTTTACATAATATCTTGGGGTGATTTACATAACACCCCACTATATTTTGTGCATTTTGTATAAATCAACTAAATATTCCACAATATAATCATCACATTCACGAAATGTTACAAAAATGTTGCATTTATATTAATATTGATGTAAATTTGATGCATAAACAAAATGATATTTGCTACAGTTATGTAATAATTTATTTACAGCTAAGTACAGCTAAAAGGAACTTGTTTATGAGACTAAATACTAAAAAGAAGATTCGACTCACTCTTGCAACATCAGTATTTGCCGCTCTTACAATATGGGGAGTACATTTACCAGCGCAGGACATCACTGCTGAAGAGACATCTTCAATAGATGCATTCACTCAGGAAATTCTTGATGAGCATAAGGCTGAGGTTGAAGCCGAGAAAGCACTTCAGAATGCAAAGTGCCGTGAGATGTATGAGAACCGAATCGAAGATTATAAGCTTCAGGCTGAGACAAGTCTTGACCGTGTAGCTAAAAACAGCCAGAATGCTGAAAAAGGAAGCTTCATTGGAAGCTACCAGCTTACAGCTTATATAGCAACTGGTAACAGATGTGCTTCAGGAGTTTACCCAACAGTTAATCATACAGTTGCTTGCAACTCTATTCCACTAGGAACTAAGATCTATATCGAAGGTTACGGTGAGTTCGTTGTTGAAGATACTGGTGGAATGGCTGGAAATGTAATTGACATCTTCGTTGCTGACTATGGCTCAGCTATCCAGTTTGGACGTAGAACAGCTAACGTTTATGTAATATCCGAATAAATAGCAAACAAAAAAATGAGTTACTTTCTTAGGAACGTAACTCATTTTTGTTTGTTTCAATACTTATGCTTCAAGCGGAAGTATTAACGTCACCTCTGTAATACCCTCAGACTCCCAGGACTTCATGAAGAGATCACCACCCAGACTTTCGGCCATCTTCTTGGATACATAAAGGCCGATTCCCTGACCTTCCACATCTTTGGCATTTGATCCTCTCCAAAAGCTTTTGAATACGTAGGCAGTTTCCTCTTCAGAAAGAACAGTTCCTTTATTCTTTACCGATATGATAACTTCCTCATCCTGCCGTCCCATGGTAACAGTTATGCCCTGTCCCGAACCATATTTGATAGCATTTTCTACCAGCTGGGAAATAATAGTAAAGATTCCGTCTTTATCACTATTCACCAGAGGGTTATTCTCAAGAACCACCTGATACGGAATGTGCAGCAGGTTTGTCCTGCCCTCATATTCCTTCCGAACCTGTTTCTCAAGTTCCTCCAGATAAAATGCATCCACCTTGGTATGATAATCCACATCAACACGGGCGCTTTTATCCATTATCTCTTTAACAAGCGCTTCCACTTTTTCCACATTTTGCTCTATCTTTGCAGCAGACTCAGCATCCTTTGAATTAGGTGTCTTATCATTATGATATATGCCTCGTTCTATAGCCTGAGCATAGAGCTTTATATTGGAAAGAGGCGTCTTAATACCGTGAGCTATAGAAATGATCAGGGTCTGTTTCTCCCGCTCCATCTGACTGAGATTCATATCCTTATGCTTCATTTCATCCTTCAGCATATTCATTCCCCAGATATATTCTCCAAAAAACCTGGACTTGGACTCCGGAAGTCCTTCGCTAACACTGCCCCTGGCAAGTTTCTTTGGATACTCCGAAAGATCATTGAAAGGTTTCAGAACTTTGTTATACGCAACTATCAAGCCTACAATAATACTAAAATAAGAGATGATGAGAATAATCTCAGCCATCCCTAAAACAAACCCCTCATCTTGAGTCTTATATGAATATTTAATAAATCCGATCAGCTTCCCATCACTATCGCTAAGTGATTCTATGTATTCGCTGCTGTACTCAGTATCATTTACAGATTCCTCAGCCAGAGGCTTATCCACAGGAATAAATGTCACGTCGTTCGGAATCGCTCTGGAAGCATACTCTCCTCGTAAAGTCTCCTCTATATCCTCAAGAGCGATATTATTCACGGATGAATCCGTTAACTCATTTTGTACATCTTGAGTAATTCGATTCATTACCACAGTGCGCATTCCATTTTCTGCTTTAAAGTGCGCATCAACTATGTAGTAAATCACCAGTAAAAGAACCAGAAAGACCAGGGTGATAGGTATGATCAGTTTAATTAATCTTTTCAATCGTCACCACCAAATATGTATCCTTTTCGCCAAACAGTTTTTATTATCTTCGGGGAATTAGGATCTATCTCCAGCCGTTCCCGAAGCCATCTCACATGCACATTAAGGGTTGAAGGCTCAACAAAAGCGTCACCCCACACTGCATCAAAAAGCTCATCCTTTTCCAGGAGTCTCCCCTGATTCTCCATCATGTATAAAAGCAGGTCGTACATCTTACCGCGTATATCAAGAAGTTTTCCGTCCTTATAGACCGCTCTCTTATCCTTCTCGATAAGTATGTTATCATAGCTCAGCTTTTCATCGAGACCTGTACTACTCTCGCTCCTACGCATAAGTGCTCTTATCTTGGCTGTGAGAATCGGAATAGAAAGAGGTTTTTCCACATAGTCATCCGCTCCCAGTTTATAGCCTAACAGCTTACTTTCCTCATCATCTCTTGCGCTCATAATGATAATAGGAATGTTCCCATGCTCCCTTATTACACTGCAGGCCGCAAATCCATCTATTCCTGGAAGCATAATGTCCAGCAGTACAAGAGAAGGAATTTCTTCTTCCAAGTATTCTATTCCTTCCTCAGCAGTACCAGTGGTTTTTACAGAAAAGCCTTCCGCCTCCATAAAATCAGCGATCAAGCCGCGAAGTTCTGCCTCATCTTCAATTATTAGAATATCTGCCATTTTTAACCTTTTCTATTCTTCTACACGGACGAAAGCGGGATGATCCTCAACGCCTTCTGTCCCAGTAAAAACTACATCTATATTTCCAGTACTATAATCATAGATTATTGTCTGATATACATTTTCTGAATAAAGCTTCTGGAAACGACCTATTCTTTCAGTTGACTCACGGGTCACAATCCCCTTCACGTCTGCTAAAGAAAGCTTCTCCTTTTCTCCTACCCAGGTGTTAAACTTTGTAAACCGTACAAAGTTGTTTCCCACGCACGTAAAGTTATCTATATTATCTTTTGTCATAAAAGTATTAACCACACAGAGACTGTCTGGATTATCCCAGGTAATGCCATCCATCAGTGGAGTATCTGCATCTCTGAGAATAGAAAATCCCATATCATCTTCATCAACTTCACCTGTTGATGCATACTTTTCCAAAACCTTCTCAGGATCATCTACCCAGTCCTCAGCCACAAATGCATCCGACTTGTCAGTGATAATAATATTATGGGAGTAAGTGAAGTTCTTACTTTCTCCAACCATATATTCACCTACTGAACGTGCTTCTGACATATGTTCTACCGCATATCTCAGTTCATAAGTATAACACTTTTTACCCTCAGAATAATAGTCAAATCCTGTTCCCACATCCAGTATCCCAGCCATAACACCGTCATCATTTATTATAGTCAGAACGTCCAGCATTCCAAGAACCGAAAATGTCATATAACTGTTTCTATCTTCCGGCATTTTAAAATGTGTCACTGCATGTGCCAGGCACATCTGATTTTCACTACCGAGTGTCCACTCAAGAGTCCTGCTGGTAATCTTCTCACCTGTTTCAGTTTTCTCTCCCCATACAGACAGAGCATTGCAGCTGGTTCCTCTAAGAGTATCCGGAACCATACTGACCAGAAGAGCCTCCTCATAGCTCACCTTTCCATCTTCAGTAAAGCCTGTTTCTCCCTGGGACAGGGTTTCTGCAAAACCAAATAATTCTTCCTTATAGTCTTCAGGAATATTAACTATAAGATCATCTATTCTGTCCTGAACCGGAGAGTAATCTCCATTTATACTCGGAAATGCCATATTAATATTTTCATATAAATAAGGCTCCATTATCTCCCCAAACTTAAAATCAGTCTTCAGTATGGTTTCAGCATAAGCACGACCTACTGCACCATAATCTCCGCCTGTATAATCCAGATAGACCTCATAATAAGAAGGTTTCTTTTCGATGGTACATAGGCCATCTGCAGAAGAATAAGTCTCTATAGCATCTTCCTTAGTTGCCTCTTCACCCTCATAACTTTCATTATTTAGAGTTGAACCCACCGGTTCTATACTACTTTCAGCCGAAACATCAGGCACAAAATTCTCATAGGTTGCAGTACTGGTATTGCAGCCTGTAAGACAATGCAGTAAGCACGTTCCTAATAACAAGCTAATTATTCTATTTTTCCTGGTATTATATCTCATTCCTAAATCTCTTCTTCATTCATTTATAAATATATTAGTATCCCTGTTCCATAAGCCATTTGTTGATCTTTCTTTCGCGCTGTGTAAGATCTGCCTCATCCTCCAGCTTTCCAAGTTCAATCTCCCCCTCCAGATGACCATCCATCAGGTAGATCACTCTGTCACTTGCTGCAGCCACTCGAGAACTATGCGTAACCATCATTATGGCTGTACCGTCTTTATTTACATTTACCAGCTCATTAATTACTGCACTTGCTGACTTGGAGTTAAGAGCTCCCGTAGGTTCATCAGCAAAAAGGACCTTGGGATGATTTATAAGTGCGCGACAAAGACAGGCACGCTGCAGCTGTCCACCTGAAACTTCATTAATGGCATTGTCCGCAATCTCCATAATTCCAAGACGTCGCATAAGCATTTCTGCTTCTTCTTTTATCTCTGCCCTATCCCTAATTCCCGCATGAAAGCCAGGAAGTAATATATTATCTAATATGCAAAGCTTTCTCACCATATACATCTGCTGGAAGATAAATCCCATACTCACAAGACGTTCTCTAGCCATAGCCTTATCCGAAAGCTCAGAATAATTCTTACCAAGGAAAGTTATCTCACCAGATGTAGCCTTATCCATTCCACTTACAGTATAGAGCATAGTTGACTTACCACTTCCCGAAGGACCCATTATAGTTACGAACTCTCCCTCATTTAAAGTGAAATCAATATTCTGCAGAACATTATTGCTATATTTATTTACAATATAGGTCTTACACAGACCCTTTACATCAATTACCGTTTCCATACCATTTCCTTTCAAAACCTGAAGATCATTCTACGATATAATTTGTCATTATTCTTCGCGGATGTTCCAAATGTTTATCTTATTGATCCGTCTTAGGCAAAGTCGAAATGCCAGAATTACTACTCCAAAAATAATGCCAGGTATTATCACCAGTTTATCCAACATATTCGGCACAAACCTAAATCCTGTAATACTAAATGTTTCGAATACCTTTTCTGCAAAAAGATTTCCACCTGTAAATTCAAAAATATTGGCAAGAATATATGCTAGGATCAGAATGATTCCCATACGTATTATCTGCCACTTCCTTAGGTCCTTAAGTGAAAATCCTACACACTTAAGCATAGCCACCTGCGGAGTTTCAAACTCCAGATCTACAGTCGTATAAAGAAGTGTATTGAGAGACAGGATAAACGCCACCATTATTCCGAGTACTATCTTAAGTGCCTGTATCGGTCTCAGGATATATGCGAAATTACTTTCACGAACCTCTTTATAAGTTCTAATATACTCGTCACCAAAGTATTCCTTAAGCTTTTTAATATATTCCTTATGTTCTCTCTTCGGAGCATCTATCCAGGTATCAGTAATAAAGTAATCATCCTCCACCGCACCTGTATATTCTTCTCCCAAGATAACTGTTGGATTTCCCTCCTCCATAATGTTATAAAAACCAGTTATTATAAATTCTTTAGTTACTTCGTGATATCCGATATGATCATCATCATATTCGTTAAACTTAAGAGTCATTTTATCGCCAATCTTCATTCCCTCTTTCTTTGCAGTAAAGTAACTCATTATCAACTCATTTTCATGTATAGGAAGCTTGCTGCCTTTTCGTAGAGGATATCTCTCATTATTTGTATCACCAAAAAGAATCCTGATTGATAGATCATCCTGATTTTCTCTAAGAGCCTCGCCATTCGTGCTGCACACATATCGATACTTTACAGGCACACCGATATCATTTGACTCCTTAACTATAAGATCCATGGCACCTATATAATCGCCGCCCTTCTGATAGTAGTAATTAGCCATATCACCGTAAACTCTATAGGTGAAATCCATTCGAACCTGAAGAAAGTTCTTTATATATTCGTGGCTGAATAGTGTGCTTTGAAGATCAAACACCATTATTATTACCGCCATGGCCATCATGTATGTGATGATCAGAAATGCATACTTGCCAAAGCTATTCACTATATTTCCAACCGCAAGGAAGGATGGAACCTTCAGTTTTTTTGACTTATATAGAGTCATACGACTAAGCTTTCCAAATCTCTCACCGTCATCACTTCCATGAATGGTTTCGATTACCGATATCTTGTTAATCCTTCTCATCATAAATGCCGAGAAAAGCAGAATGATCGCAACGATCAATACCGAAACAAGAATCGCTATAGTATAAACTCTGGAGTGGCTGGTCTGGATCATATTCTTACAGAACTGTCTGATTACGATTCGTGAGATAGCAGAACCAGCTGTAATTCCAGCTATTCCACCAATGATTGAAAATGTGAGATACGTAGCCGCAAACATCCAGCGATATTTCATAGAGTCAACACCGATGGCACGCATCATTCCCAGTTCCTTTTCCTCCTGTTTTATAGCCGCCATCATCATAAATCTAATAGTAATCAGCATTATAAGAATGATCACTACACTGAGCACGACCAAAAAGTAAGATATAGCAACCACTATTGTATAATTCATGTCGATTTCCGGAGTATATTCCCAGGTAGAAAGGCCCATAACAAGATCAGCATCTGTAAGCTGCTTCTCCAACTTCCCTGAATATGTAATACTCTTCGCATCCAGCAGCATCTTATAAAGTCTAAATGGCATATCACCCTTCAGCTTTTCGAAGTCTGCATCTGATACCACCAGTTCTTCACAATTAGCAATGCTTGGATTCTTATAGATTTCTGAAACTGTAAATTCATATATATCACCAAGCTGTGTTGTGATCCTTAACTTATCGCCCCTCTTCACTCCGGCAAGATCCGCAACATCAAGGGTAATAGCCACCTCACCAGTATCTACTGAAAAGGGTTCGTCTTTGTCATCAAAAAGAAGATTGTAATTCTTGGACTGAGTAGTGAGATGAAATACATCGTGTTCCGGGAAACTGTCATCTGAAGCATATATTCCATTTATGCACACCTCAGAATCTGAAAGCTGAACATATTCCTTAATCTCTCCCCCGCGGAGCATATCATTGGAATCTATCCATTCTTTCAGTTTATCGCCCTTTTCTTCAAAGTCTCCCATTCCAACAAGACAGTTCATTGTAATATTGGCAACATTGGTTACCTTATCCGTAGTCTTCCTTCCTGTCAGCTCCATATACATAAGATTTGTCGCCACAACTGTAATAACTGTTGAACAGACAATAAAGATAAAAAGTATGATATTCAGACCCTTATGTGCTTTAAGGTCATTTTTTAACATTTTAAAAAACATGCCACAACCTCGACTTTCTTTATGACGAGATTGTAGCATGTTTTATTAATCCTAATCTTTAAGAAACTCTTAAAATATGCAGCGGGGTCCGTCCCCGCTGCACCTTATTCCTGAATCAGGCGGTAAGCAGAAACCTTTTTCATTCGACCAGACATGATATAGCTGAATACGAATACGAGTAATGATACAACTAGTATTGAAAAAACAATCAGAACCGGTTGCATGATAAGGTCGGACTCGCGTACACCAAAGCTGGTAAAGATAAGAGCAAACAGTGGATTGATAAGGAGATGGCCCATAACCGCTCCCGTGAGAGATGCAACGAGGCAGGTTGGAAGCAGCGATATAGCAAGCTGAAGTCTCAGCTGACTGCTGGTAAAACCTACAGCCTTCTTTATACCAAACTCCTTTTCTCTCTTCACAAAAATTGACTTAAGGAGAAGTCTGATAACCACCATTACAACCACTATATTGAGCAGGGCAATAACCATAACAACAATACTTACTGTATAAACTGGAACGTTGTCCTTGCTTCTTGTATCCTTGAAATGGTTCTCCGTCTTTGTACATTTCGAGCCAAGCTTTGTCTCCACCTTCTCGTTAAATTCATCCACCTTTTCTACATTTGGCTCATCTATTCTAACTCTGAGGTAAGAGAAGTTTGGTTCCAGTCCAAGTCTCTTTAACCCTCCACTTGTTATGTAGATTCTTTCGCCCAGACCGTATACGGCCTGCTGAAGACCAACAACCAGGAATCTCTCAGACTTGTCGCCAACCTTTACTTCAACCTCGTCGCCAACTCCAACTCCAGCTTTCTCAGCGGTAATACTTCCAAGGACAGCTTCGTTATCCTCCTTTACCATTTCACCTTCGTAAACTCCGCAATAAACAAACTGCGGCTTATCTGAATAAATCAGGGTAGATTCGTTATCATTCACGTACGCCGGAATATCAGTCCCTCCAAGGCCATAAACCTCTGTTACGCCATCAATTGCGCTCACCTCGTCCATTACTTCATATACTTCTTCTTCTGACATTTCAGCAAGATTAACATAGGAATCCGGAGAATCTCCCTGAAGGAGACGCTGGAAATTATTCATATCAATCTTCGTATTATAGAAAAGCACTCCAGAAAAAATAGTGAGAAATGCAACTGCAAGTATGATTCCAAATATGATAACATTTTGCCCCATACTCTGAAGCGAACTCTTTAATGCAAGCAGAACGTTAAGACTGCCCTTAGCATCTCCCAGTGGCAGGTAATTCTTTTTAAATGAGTTGGATGCCAGTCCGAATCTTAATGCTGTTGCAGGGTGCAGATTACGTATCTTTCTAGTAGACAGATAAACTACGATCATAATAACTACAATGAAACCCAGGAGGATTCCCAAAGTATAATCTGGGTAAAATCTCTTCTCCCATATAAGTCCTGATATCTGTCTTAAAACATATTCATCTATATACGGAAATGTTATATATGAAAGGCCGATTCCTAAAGACGCTCCTATAGTTCCCATGATCAGAAACTCTGCACATAGAGCCATTCTTACCTGTGCCACCGTATGACCAACTGCACGAAGAGCACCTATATTCACGATGTCTCGATCAATATTGTTGTTGATAGTGAAGATGATCATTATAAAACAGATTGCCATAATAATAACTGAGAATGACTCCATAAATGCAGCCATAATATTGACTACACTGATATAGCCTGTTTTTACAAGTGTGGTTGTATAGCCAGAAGACTCTACACCTGCATCATTTAATGCATCATTAACTATCTTAAGACCATCATCCCTCGAAACTCCGTTCTTAAGATTATCGGTTACACATAGCCTGCTGGAATAATCCTGTCCAGAATATGTAAGTTCATCAGACTTTTCCTTTATCGTCTTATAGGTTTCATCATCCAGGATCCAGGACTCTCCAGTATATGGATTACCCACCAGATAATCCTCATATAATCCAGCCACCTTAAGATCATAGTTACCAAGATTCTCTGAGTTTATATGAATAGTATCACCGATTGAGATACCGTTATAATACGCAGTATATAGATTAAGATATACATAATCACTGGTTATACTTTCATCTTTTTTGATAAAGTTATCCTCATCAAGAGTGGTATAGGAATCCCTGTCCATGATAACCGTATATTCCATCTTCTTCTCTTTTTCTGAATCATTTATGGTATATACAAAATCCGACGGCATTATGATCTTCTGAATAGTATAATCCTCAACCTCAGCTATATCATCCATGGTTTCTTTAACCTCATCTTCATCAGCAACAAGTATAAAGACCCCATCTCCAAGGTGCTGGGTCTCTATCTTTTCATCATATCTCTTCTCGTAGCCCTTAAGAAAAAGACCAGTCTGGAGGACAAAGGCAGCTAGCATTATGATCATAAGAAATGCTGTAAGAATACCACGGTCTTTATATATATTTGATTTGATTAATCTACTCATTTTATTTCCCTCTACCAGCCCATTTCTTCAAGGAAACGTCTGATCTTCTCGTGACGTTCCTTATCTCCGCTTACATACTTACCCAGCTTCAGCTCACCCATAATTCCACCGTCCTGGAGATATATAATTCTGTTAGCACGTCTTGCAGACTTGATATCGTGGGTAACCATCAGTACTGTCTGTCCGCTCTCGTTGATATCTGTCAGCACATCCAGAACAGCCTTTACGCCTGCTGAATTAAGGGCTCCAGTTGGCTCGTCAGCAAAGACTACATCCGGATCATTTATCAATGCCCTCACAAAGGCTCCACGTTGAGCCTCGCCGCCTGAAAGCTGAGAAGGAAACTTCTTTGCCAGATCCTCGCTTATTCCAACTCTTTCAAAAAGTTCCAGGGCCTTCTTCTTTAGATCTCTGGGCTTTTGTCCGATCAGCATACCAGTAGAGATAGCATTATCCATAACACTCATACTATCTACCAGATGTATCTGCTGAAAGATAAAACCGCAGTGCTTTCTTCTAAAAACTGCCAGCTTATCGTCATTCATTTTGGTAATCTCCTGCCCCGCATATTCGATGGAACCAAGAGTTGGCTTATCCATTCCAGACAGCGCATATAGAAGTGTAGACTTGCCCGCTCCTGAGGAGCCCATGATTACCGTGAAGTCTCCTTTATAAATCTCCATATCCAGATTCTTTATTATGTGCTGCTGCTTTCCGCCTACTGAAAAACTCTTTGAAAGCTTGTCTGTCTTTATTACCACATCACTCATCTCTTTTTCTCCTTTTACAGCTGTGACTCTTTTCCATCATCCACAGGTTTCGATTTATTACTGGTCAACTTTTTATATATAATTATCTGTATCACTGTGATCACAATCCAAAAGATTGTAGCCTCAATTCCCGATACAATCTGTTTTACAAGATATACCTTCTCGGGCTTCCTCGGATTATAAGCAACCCTTATTTCATCGCCCTCTTTCACGTGTTTCTTTCCACTGAGGTTAACAGTCTTGTTGTACTCCTTATCATTTACGTAGTACCTGAAGCTTATCTTAGTGATATTACTGCTGGAGCTTCCGCTCCTTACATGCTTTTTCCTAACCTTCTTATGCTGCGCCTCGGTAACTACCGCCTTGGTCTGCACCCCAGTGCTATATCGAACAGCCGTGTAAACCGTAGCCAACAGATTTCCAGCTGCAATCAAGATAAAAACCAAAAAATATGCTTTTATACTAATTTCTTTCTTTTCCATATCAATCCTCCATAAAAAATGGACCATACACCTCTGTATGATCCAAGTATATCCGACAACATAATTTAATTCTTTGTCTATTCTTTAATTATATTTTAAACTTATGCTTTAAAATTCAAAATAGATTTACATCTTGATGCGGAGCGAAACTGTAAGACCTTCATCATTGTTACGACAGGCCAGGTTTCCACCCATTTTATTCATAAGATAGTTTGAAATATAGAGACCGAGACCGGAGCCGTCCTTACCCTCTGCGTTAGAACCCCGCTTAAACTTCTCAGTTATCAGTTCAAGCTCGCTTTCAAGAACTCCGCCACCCTTATCACTGAACTCAACCACAAGAAACTGCATGTTTTTACCTTTTGCAGCAGTTTCATTTTCAATATGGCTCACTACCTTTATATCCGTCCCAGCATACTTATAGGAATTGGAAATGATATTGGTCACGATCTGGTTCAGTCGAAGCCTGTCTCCTACTATGACAGCCTCCTTTATATCTATGTCTGTGACACGATTCATATAATCTGCTTCATTTATCATCTGCAATAAATCTAAAGAAGATAGATCTTCAACATTTACCTCAAGCTGCTCCAGTTCCTCCAAGGTTGCATGGAACAGGTTTGATATCAGGTTATCTATCTGATCAGCTTTTCCATTTATCGAAGCTACCATCTTGCGCTGTTCATCATCCGTAGCAGTAAGGCTCATTACGTCAGCCATAGCTTTAATGGATGCAACAGGAGTTTTGATGTCATGGGAAAGTTCAGCCACCAGTTCCTTACGACTTTTTACAGCTGCCTCCTCACGTTCTCTGGAGGACTTTAGTTCCTCCCTCATAATATCAAAGGCTTCGGTAAACTCACCAAATACATGTCCCTTATCCATCTCAAGCGGTGAATCAAGATCACCTGATGCAATCCTGGTTGCAAATTTCTTTAATTTGGCAAATGGACTGATAACACGCATTTGAATATAAAGCGAATATATGACTAGTAGAGCAAGTATAACTGCAAACATCATTGCCGCAAGAAGGGCATAATGCTTGTTTCTAGCCTGTAGCTGTTCTCCAGATGGATTATGAATTATCAGCTTACCAACTACCTCACCATCCACCTCTACATCACGGATAATGTCATAGTGAGTGGTTGCCGCAGATACAGTGGTTGATATATCATCACGAGTAAACTCAAGAACCTTTGAATTACTATCAATAACTGAGTAATCCAGACCATCAACCTTTTCAGCTAGTTCAGCGTCCTTTATACTAACCCTGTTCCAATCCTCTTCTATACTTATAAGAAGACGGTTTATCTCAGTGGTCTTTGCCTGAGATTCACCCGTACCATCACCACGCGCTATCCTGATACATATTACTGTACCAAGAATGACAAATATTAAAATGTATATGATAAGGTATCTAAGTTTCATATGCACTCATTTTCTAATTTCTTTTATCAGGCTACTTCTTAAAGATAAATCCAACTCCCCATACAGTCTTTATATGCTGAGGATTTCCGGGATCATCCTCAAGTTTTTCTCTCAAATGACGGATATGAACATTTAAGGTTACATCACCAACAAACTGAGTGTCCCATATCTTCTCAAAAAACTCGTCCTTTGAAATCACTCTGTCAGGATTATTCAGCATATATACAAGAAGCTTATACTCCATAGCCTTTAGGGGCAGTTCCTCACCATCCCTTTCTATGGATGCTGACTGAAGATTCACTACTACATTTCCAACCTTCACCTTGCCCTTCGACGCAGACTCATTTGTGCCTGATTCAGTGTCCACATTCTCTATAGCATTTACTTTCCCTGCCTGACTGTCCTCGTAACGCTTAAGTTCTGCCTTAACCTTTGCAAGTAGCACACCAAGGGAATAAGGCTTGCATATATAATCATCCCCACCAATTGAGAGAGCAAGAAGCATGTCATCCTCAGCGGATCTTGCGCTAATAAAGAATATAGGAATATTCATAGTACGCCTTATGGTCTGACACAATTCAAAGCCTGAGTCTTCTCCCAGATTTATATCCAGAAGAACCAGCGAACAGGTATTCTCTTCAAAGAATTCCATAGCTGACTTTGCATCCAGAACATATGTCGCACTTACACCTGACATATTAAAGTATTTCGCTGTATATTCTGATAACTCTTCCTCGTCATCAACAACTAAAACCTTGTAATCCATATAACCCCCATATAAAAAATGTGACAAAAGCTTTCCTAATCATCTTTTGTCACATTTTATCATATTACTTAGAAAAATCTAACCCCGTTATTAATCTACACGTTTCTTGCCCTTAAAGAAAAGTGCCACTGTTCCAGGGCCAGTATGACTGGCAATAGTACAGCCAATGTCAAATCTATGAATTCTTCCTTTAAGCTGTGGGAATGTCTCTTCAATAAGTGCCTGAACAGCATCACCCAGCTCTACGTCTGTATCAGAAAGGAAGACTTTACCAGTGTAATTTATTCCATTTTCCGCATCCTCTACCATTTTCTCAACGATGCGCTTTACAACCTTCTTCTTGGTTCTGATCTTCTCTCTTGGAATAAGTCGACCTTCAAAATCCACATTTAGTAGTGGACAGATACTAAGTGCCTGACCTATGGTTCCAGCTGTCTTAGAAACACGACCGCCCTTGATATAGTAGGTAAGATCTGTTGAGAAAAACCAATGAACAATATTTAACTTATTCTCCTCAATCCATGCAGCAAGCTCATCGATTGATAGTCCTTCATCACGCTTATCTGCAGCATATTCCATCAGGAGTCCGTATCCTGAAGATGCAGCCATAGAATCAATAATGATGATCTTTCTGTCAGGATAATCTTCCTTCATCATATTAGCCGCTGTACATGCAGCATTATAGGTACCTGAAATACCAGATGAAAGAGTTACATGAAGGATGTCCTTCCCCTCTTTCAAAAACTCTTCAAAATATGTCTGATACTCACCAATGCTGACCTGTGAAGTCTTTGCATCAGCTCCCTCTTCCATTCTCTTCAGAAGCTCTCTAGGGGAAAATGAAAGTCCCATATCATCCTTTACACTAAGTCCGTCCAGTGTAACATTGAAAAATGCATATGGAATATCTCTTTTCTTCATCCAGTCTGGATTAAGATCACAAGACGCACAACAGCTAAGTACATAATCGCTCATAAATTTACCTCTTTCTTTTTTACATTCTCGGTACTGTATTATAAACAAGTGATATCAGTTTTTCACTGCTCTCACCAGCAATTTTCTGAACCTCTTCATGAGTTACAGGAGTATCCTCATTATCTATAGCCATATCTGTGATACAGCTGATACCCAGGAGCTTAACCCCCATATAATTAAGAACTATAGCTTCACATGCAGTACTCATACCTACTGCATCTCCACCACACATTGCATACATCTTAGATTCAGCAGGAGACTCATATGCAGGTCCAGTAACCTGAACATATACTCCATCTACAATATCAATGCCCTGCTCATCAGCAACCTGATGAAGAATACTTCTATATTCTCTATTATATATCTGACTCATTTCTGGAAAACGTGTTCCCAGTTTATCATCATTTGGACCGATAAGTGGTGATGGAATAAATGCTGATATGTGATCTGAGATACACATAAGTGTTCCTGGTCTAAAGTCTCTATTCAGACTTCCTGACGCATTAGTAAGAATAATCTTCTTAACTATACGTCCCATTACCTGTACAGGTGCAACCACCTGCTTCATAGGGTAACCCTCATAGTAATGAACACGGCCGTTCATAAGAATAACAGGTGTCTCCTCAATATATCCCAGAATATATTCACCCTTATGTCCTTCAACTGTTGAAACAGGAAATCCTTCAATCTCATTATATGGAACACGACCTACAACCTTTACCTTTTCAGCCAATCCACCAAGGCCAGTGCCAAGTACAACACCTACCTCAGGAGCAATCCCCATCTCATTGATCTTTGCCCTAAGAAAATCTTCTGCCTCATAAATACTTCCCATACCTAACCTCCTATTCTCTAATGAGTCAATTTAGCTTTGACTCATTTTCGTTTTTGTAGTGAATGTTTTCTAAGATCTCATTTGTCACAGTTCTATCGATGATTGCCTTAAGCAGAGCGTCAAGCTCGCTACCTTCACGATAATCAGCAGGCGCGAAGTATTTGATGCGGTCATCCCTCATCATCTTCTTCACCTTGGCCATATCTTTAGTTTCGCAGTCATATACACCGATGGAATGTCCGCCGTAGGAATTCACCAGCTTCATACAAGGAATATCCGTATCGCTGTCACCTATATAGACCATATTTCTAAATGGAATCCTTATCTGATCCATATCGAAATGATCATTCACTCCGCTATCATTTACATCAAGAACCCCCTTAGAAATCCTGAAAAGAAACTGTGTCTTATTTGTATAGTTTACAGCCTGTGCAGGCCATACTGCAACCCCTCTGTCGTTATATAAAAAGGAGCTTGCATATATCTTATCAAATGCACCGCTTTTTGCAAGTGAAGTACCCTCGATCATTTCTTTAAGCCCAGAAGAAATGATGTAATGTTCAACGATAACACCTTTCTCTTTTCCATAGGCTCTCATACGGTCGAACCACTCGCTGGCGCCAGGAAAAAGCTTAACCTTTGAACCATACTCATTAAGAGTCTTTCGGTTAAAGATAAGATTACCTTCAGCCTCACGGATCATCATATACATATATGCAAGATTAGGGTCCATATCATTTGCGAACCCCAGCTCATTTGTTTTACGCCAGAATTCCTTTACATCGTAGCCAACTGACTGAATATACCCTTGTGCCTGCATATCATCAGGTGTCAGTGTCTTATCAAAGTCATAGCATATGGCAAGAACAGGACAGTCTTCCTTTTTCTTTCGCTCAAAATCCATTATTCTACCCCCGCAGCTTCCTTTGCAAGCTGATCAGCGCGTTCATTTCCCATATCTCCTGAATGTCCCTTTACCTTATGGAAATGTACCGCAAGTTTCCCCTTTATAGAATCATAAAAGGCTTTATATGCTTTAGTACCCTCTTTATTAGTCTTCCACATGCCGAGAGCCCATTTTTCTATACCTTCATAATCAAAATATATATCAATGCTGGCTATTCCGTGGTCCAGGCAGTACTGCATAGCATGCATGGAGCCTTCAACTTCTCCAGCCACATTTCGCATAGCAGCCATATCTTCGTTAATATAGGCTTCGCACTGCTCAACCAGATTATCCCCTGCCAGAAGAACCATTCCATAGGAATAAACCTTGGTAGCGATATTGTAGCTTCCATCTACGAAAGCCACAGCCTCGCTTTCTCTTAGGGACTCCATATAATACTTTAAGTCCTCTGCATCGAAGCTTACGCTGGTCTTTGGAAGTCCCATAAATTCCTCAGCCTCTTCCAGAGTTTTGAAGCCCTTATAGGTTGCTCCAGAGAAGCCATCTACATTTGCCTTGCACTCAGCCCATGTCTTATATATTCCAGGAACACGTCCTTTTTTTACTGCATAAAAGTTTTTCTTATCTGCCATAATTCTTTCCTTTAAGACTAAGTACCGCCCAGTCCTACATTCCCAGGAACTGCTTTGTTCTTTCTTCTTTTGGATGTTCGAAGACTTCCTTAGGTGTTCCTTTTTCCAGTACTATACCGCTATCCATAAAGATAACCTGGTCTGATACATCCTTTGCAAATGACATCTCATGGGTAACGATGATCATGGTCATCTTCTTTTCAGCCAGTTCCTTCATTACCTTAAGAACTTCACCAGTAAGCTCTGGATCAAGAGCTGATGTTGGTTCATCGAAGCATAAGATATCCGGCTTCATTGCGAGAGCTCTTGCTATAGCAACTCTCTGCTGCTGTCCACCTGATAGCTGATGTGGATAGTTATTCATTCTTTCCGAAAGACCCATCTGATCCAGGAGTTCTTCGGCCTCCTTACGGATGGCTTCATTTATCTCCTTCTTGTTGGACTTGTAGTCATCCTGTTTCTTCGCCTGAAGCTGTCTTGGAAGCATGATATTTCCAAGAGCTGTATACTGTGGAAAAAGATTGAAGGACTGGAATACAAGACCAAAATGAAGAACGTTCTTTCTCTTTACTGATTCCTTCAGATACTGCGGATCTTCTCCATCAAAAACAGTCTCTCCATTTACACGGATAACACCCTTATCCGCCTCCTCAAGAAAATTCAGACAACGAAGAAGAGTTGTCTTACCACTTCCTGAAGAGCCAATAATAGAAAGAACCTGACTCTTCTCTAATGTGAAGCATATATCCTTCAGGACTTCAGTCTTTCCAAAGGATTTGCTTATATGTTCAACCTCTAATATACTCATACGATTCTCCATTACTTAAAGAAATTCAGCTTCTTCTCTAAACCACCAAGAAGCAGTGTAAGAAGTCCGTTACATATCAGATAATAAAAGGCAGTAAAGAAAAGTGGCCAGATGGCACCTGAGATACCCTGGGAACCCTTCATAAATGCCTGTCCTGCCCATATAACCTCCTGAAGAGCTATGATACGAGCAAGAGATGTATCCTTAACAAGTGTCAGAATCTCGTTAGACATAGGTGGAAGAATTCGCTTAACCATCTGAAGGAGCTTAACCTTGAAGAACACCTCAGACTTTGTCATACCAAGCACATAGCCGGCCTCATCCTGTCCAACTGGTATGCTCTCAATACCACCTCTGAAAATCTCTGAGAAATAGCAGGCATAGTTGATGATAAATGCAACTGCAGACGCGAGGAAACGGCCTGTCTCATCACCACCCCAGATAGCATTGTGCATAACTAATCCTGGAAAATAATAGATAATAAGAAGCTGGATCATAAGTGGAGTTCCTCTTATGATCCAGATAAGTATCTTGAAGAAGCCCTTTACTGGGAGGATCTTTGACATAGAGCCAAAGGATATAAGTAGTCCCAGAGGAACTGCACCAATAAGTGTCACAAGGAACAGCTTAAGGGTCTGCAGAAAGCCTATATTAAGGGCATGTATAACTATTGGTAATTGTTCGAAAAAAAGTTCCATAAACGCTGGACCTCTAAATTATAAAATGGTATTCCCACTTCTACTGTGGAATAAGTGCAGCCTGTACGCCGTACTTTTCAGCAATCTTTGTCATAGAGCCATCATCATAGCTTGTCTTGAAGAAGCTGTTAAGCTCCTCTACAAGATCAGAACCCTGACGGAATCCAACTCCATACTCTTCGCTGTTAAGTCCAACTGTATATGTAAGTTTATCGTAGCTTGTTCCTTCACCAACCATAGCTGCTGCCATAAGTGAATCAATAATAGCTGCATCTGATGTTCCAGCGGCAACCTCCATAAGCGCACTGGCCTGGTTAGTAACTGATGTATACTTTAATGAGTGTTCCTTAGCCTGCTCCTCACCAGCTGAACCAACTTCAACTGCAAAGTTAAGATCTGTAAGACTCTCAACTGTCTGATACTGATCAGCCTTATCTGATGGAACGATAACTATCTGAGCATTGTTGCAATATGCCTTTGAACAGTCCATAGAGCTCTTTACTTCGTCTGTAAGAGTCATACCATTCCATACACAGTCAATGCTTCCTGAACTAAGCTCAAGAGCTTTGTTATCCCACTCAATCTCAACGAATTTTGCTTTTACACCAAGACTATCTGCGAATGCATTTGCCATATCTGCATCGAAGCCGATCCAGTTACCGCTCTCATCCTTATAGTCCATTGGCTCAAAATCGGTAATACCGATTACGATTTCCCCTTTATCCTTTATAGCCTTCAGATCCTCCACAACAGGAGCGCTCTCCTCAGCATTATCTCCTGCCTGATTGTTGGAATTTGATCCACAACCAACAAGCGAAAAGCAAAGAGCTGCTGTACAAATTAGTGCAAGTGCCTTCTTAAACATAATTTATCCCTCCTATAAAGATCCCAAGTCCCGCTCAGGATGACTTTTTTAACGCGTAGAGTATAACAGCAAATCACTAATAAATCAACTATACCGAAAGGCTATAACGTGTCTTTTTTTCTTACTCATCAAAGGTGATATGAAGACTCACAATCTCACTCTTTGCAGGAAACTTATAATGGAATCCCCAGGCAGAAACTCCTGAAGTTGTGATGGCTGTCATACCACTATAATCCTTACGTCCATAATACATATCATAAGCGATATTTCGTCCCATAAACTGAGGGATATTAAAGCCATGGGTATGACCCGCAAGTGCAATATCACAGCCAGCTGCGGATATCTCTTTAAACTCCTCAGGTCTATGAGTGAGCATTATAGTAGGAAGTGAATCATCTTTATTTACTTTTCCCATTAGTGCGTCCAGCGATAACTGGCCAGCCACAGGATCATTTCGTCCGATCAGCTGAACTCCATCAACAACTAGCATCTCGTCCTCAAGAACAGTAATACCCATTTCTCTCATAAGTTCAGCAGTATGATCATCCCTGCAGTCGTCATGATTTCCATAAATAAAGTATGTTCCTAGAGGGGGATCAAAGGATTCAACCAGACTTCTAAAGTATTCGATATCCTTCTCAGACGTGGTCTCGTCGAACACATCTCCACCAATCAGAATAATATCAGGATTCTCTTCTTCTATCTCCTTCTTCAGCTTATCATATGTAAAAGACCAGGTTCCCGCTCCACAGTGGGTATCTGCAAAAAAGACCACATTGAGGCTGTCCCTCTGGCAGGCCTTGTCCACTTTTATATCGTAGTGAGTGACGATAACATTTCCTATGTTAAAAAAGCCGTAAAATGCTATTCCAAAGGAAATCACAAGAAATACTATGGAGTGAACCCGCTTATCCAGCAGGTGATGTATCTCTTTCACCGTGAACTTCTTATGTTCTGCTCGTCTTACTCGGACATAGATAAATCTCGCCACCAGACGAAGACCGAATAGTATGGCGAGATATAGGATTACTACATAATAGATAGAACCCCAACGAGATATGGTCCACTTAACCCACTCGTAGGGAATTCTTTTATATACTACAAATATACCGGCCAGGGAAAGAGTTCCTATAATGTGAAAGACTATAAGTATCACATTAAAGAACTTATGCCTGCGCCACTGTTTTGGATAATTCAGATAAATGAAGCCTGTCAGGAGTATAAGTCCCAGCAAAGCAAAGACAAAGGCTACACTATTCATAATTGTTTACCATTCACTATTACACTTTCAACTTCTCTGGATTTTCGTATATTCTCATCCGGTGCATTGGTCAGCTTGCCAGATTCAGAATCCAGAGTTATATGCATATCCACATCATCAATATCTACAGTAGTCTTATCACTTACACCACCATAAACAAAAGCCTGACGTCCAACGCCTTTATACTTAAGACCAGCCTTGGAATACTTTATATTACTATCTCCAGAAAGACTTCCCAGAGCAGTAGCATATTCGGCTCTAAAACTCGTGATAAATGACATATCATGCAGATAGATATCTGCACGTTCGCCGTCCACAGTACCTATCATGCTGAGACGCTTTCCACTTCCTGTAAGACGGATAAGACTTCGCCATATATTGACACCAGAATTATTTTCCAGATTACCTATAAATACACCCTTATAGAATCCATTATCCATCAAAAGATCACAGTCATGAATTTCAAGATACTGATTTCCTCTGAGAGAACCAATACCTACACCTTCATCGCTGTTTAGATGGAAGTTATACTTACCCTTATTGATCCTGGTAGTACCACCCATTCCCGAACCGATTCCGATAGTGGTCTGACCATTGGACTCAATATAGATTTCTCCATCCTGATAGAATTCCAGAGTGCCATGACCTTTTTCGACCCCATTTCCTATACCATATATTTCAGCTCCCGATAAATACAGCTTAAGATCTCCATCTCCCTCAACTGTGAGTTTTGAGGTTTCAGGCACAGTAATACCAACGCCCTCAAATATATTATCTCCCTCAAGGCTCAGAGTTAACTTGGAGTTTTCAGAAATATTAATACATGGTCTTCCTTTTTTATTTGAAAGAGACACATTCTCCAGTGTAACTCTTCCGTCATACCCCTCAAGAACCTCTATATGTATGTTGGATTTTCTATTAGGAGTTCCAACAATAGTAATATCTCGGAATGTTGCTTCCTTATCACCGATTATGATGGTATTCTTATTTTCTCGCTCAAGACTGCTGATAGATACCCTGCTTGTTCTTCCAGCAATATAAACCATCTCACTGGCACCATCTTCTCGTTCTCTATGGAAACGGGCAATCTCAAGCTTAACATTTCCATCAACAGACTGAATAACCTCAGGTGCTGGGCGAGCAATATAGTAACCCTGTATCAGATCTGCTCCCAGTCTGATAACCGTTCTAAGCTCTTCCGAAGTTTCAACACCCTCAGCCAGAGCCAATATATTATTAGAATGACAAAAATCGATTATCTCTCTTACGAAATGCTGTTTCTGAGAACTGTTCTGTATTTCAGAAAGCAGAGATCTGTCAATCTTTACATAGTTCGGCATATATCTTAAGAGATTACTTACATTGGAATAACCAGTTCCATAATCATCAACCGCCATCTCAATACCCAGTCGATTATATTGTTCCTTCAGCTGATCAAATTCAGCATCAAGAAGCTCAGCCTGCTCAGTAAGCTCCACAACCGTAGACTCATGATTCTTCTTTAACAGGCCCTCTATCTTAACGAAATCATTATACTCCAGCTTGCTGCCTGGAATACTGTTAATAAAGATCTTCTTGCCCTCAAACTCAGAGGCTCTTTCTTCCACCAGAGTAAGGACATTTACAAAGGTAGCTTTCTCAACATCGCTAAGTCTGCCAAGAAAATCTGCATCCTTAATAATCTGAAGCGGAGGTATCATCCACTCAGAATTAGAGCGCATAAGCGCCTCATAGGAATAAATTTCTCCATCAACTGCATTAACAATAGGCTGGAAATGATATGTCAGCAGATTTTCATCGAGAATCTTCTCAACCTCTTTTATTTCACGGGTCTCTTCCTCTGTGAGTTCTCTACTCTTTATTGCTGACTTCTTGGAATCATCTGCAGGGAACTTCATAGGAATCTTACTTGTAGTTCTCTTTTCCAGAAGTCTTATAGCATAAGCTCTTCTCAGACTTTCGAGCCCCTTGGATACAAGATTCAACCAAAGACGAGTAACTTCCTCGTAGCTCCTAAGCTCAGAACCAAAGCTTACCATGGAATAACCGAGAGACTTTTCCTCCACATAGATTGGAGAAAAGATAAGACACACTGGGTTTTCATCATCATTTATATAAGGAAGCATCTTGCTTGTTTCAATGATATTCTTTGTATCAATTCCTGAACGGGAAGAGTCCTTATAATTATAGGACAAAACATTGATCATGGTATGCGAGTAACCTTTTTCAGGAAAATCGTTATCAACCAGCACATCTTCATTAAGCCATCCAGAATTAAGACATATCTCGAGACGTTTTACGCCTCTTAAATAAAAGATATTCTCATACACAGTACGGAAATATTCTTCCAGATCAGTAGCCTCCAGAAGATCTTCCAGCATACAGTTATGTATAGAATAATAACCATCTTCTGATTCAGCAGACATCCATGTTGGTCTCTTAGAAAAATACTTTTCTTCCGGGAGACCTTCACATCCACAGCTCTGTCCCAGGAAAAGATCCACCTCTGGTTTAATCTCAGGAACCGCTTCACCCTTTGCAAGACAGATTAATGCATCTACTGCATATTCTCCATAGTATTCTGTAGGGATATAACTGGATGTAATTGACTTTGGTGAAAGCTGTCCTTCCTCACTAGTTCCAAAACCAGCAAGAAGAAGATCCTCAGGAATCCTTACTCCGCGACGTGTCATCTCCTCAGCAACACCAATAGCCATGCAATCATTTGCACACACTATAGCGTCAGGAAGATGCTCCCCATTATGGAAAAACTGCTCAGCAAATCCGGTACCACTAGTGTACCAGAAATCACCATATTGAATTCGTCCAGGCTGGATTTCAAGATTATGATCCTTCATTGCATCCATATAGGCTGCAAGTCGTCTCTGGCTGTGATAATGGTGCTCACGACCAGTAAGATAAGCAATATCCTTTGCCCCATGTTCTTCAATGAGATGAGAAACGGTAGCATAGACCATAGGATATCCATCAGTCCAAAAACTGTAGAAATACTTGCTATCTGTATCTATACAGATGACAGGACCATTAAACTCACGATATATACGCTCCTCAAGTTTCTTTTCAACCTCAGGAGTCTGTATAGTGTCAGAAAGAACTAAGACTGCATCAAACATAGAAAAGTTAACAAGATTAAAGATATTGGAATCTCCAACCTCGCGCTCTTTTGTATTCTGATATTTTATAAACATCGAAAAGATCAGGACATCATATCCCAACTCGAATGCTCGTATCTTTACCCCATTAATAAACTCCTGCTGATAAGGCTCATCTGCCTGTCCCAGCAAAAGTGCTATCCTTTTATTTGCCATAAACACCCCTAATAATCCCCATGGTTTTAACAAACATTACTTCCTTATATTATAAACCCTGAACGGCGGTTATCAAAGAGTTTTTTATGACATAAAAAGGACGATTCCCTGTAAAAGAATCGTCCCTTATAATCTAAGATTTAGCCAGCTGTGCTGTGAACAGATTGTAGTATATACCCTTTCGGTCCAGGAGTTCCTGGTGAGTACCGATCTCAGCTATACTATGTCCATCAATAACCATGATCCTGTCTGCATTCTTCAGTGTTGAAAGTCTATGTGCAATAGCAAATGTGGTCTTGCCACTTGTAAGTCTTTCAAGCGCCTTCTGGATCATGAATTCGCTTTCTGTATCAAGACTTGCTGTTGCCTCATCAAGGATCAGTATACGAGGATCAGGAAGGATTGCTCTAGCGATAGCAATTCGCTGTCTCTCACCACCTGACAGGGTATGTCCCTTTTCTCCAACGTAGGTATTATATCCATCCGGAAGCCTGCAGATAAAGTCATGAGCATTTGCAAGCTTTGCAGCCTTAATAATCTCTTCTATCGTTGCATCCGGTTTAGAGAACCTTATATTATCAATAATAGTTCCTGCAAACAGGAAGTTCTCCTGAAGAACAACACCTATCTGAGAATGGTAGGATTCATGGCTTACTTCATTAAGATCCGTACCATCTATCAGAAGCCTTCCATCATCTATCTTGTATAGGCCCATGAGAAGATTTATCAGGGTTGATTTACCAGTACCAGACGCACCAACTATACCGATCATTTCTCCAGGTTTTATAGTAGCATTTATATCCTCAAGCACAGGCTGATATGACTTATATCCGAAGGTTGCATGTTCAAATGTAACCTCGCCGTCAATATCTATAGGATGCGCAGTTTCAGATTCCTCAGGTATTTCCTGAGCCAGAACATCGTAGATACGTTCAAGACAGCTTGTCAGTCTTGAAATCTCTCTAGGAAGTCGACCAAGCCATCCAACATACTGGAACAGAAGCAGTGTGTAGCTTACGAACTGATACAGCTCGCCGGCCGACATAGTTCCTGCGAACACGTCCCTGCCGCCGAAGTAGACAACGATTACAACACCCATTCCCATGAGAAATGACATTACAAAGTCGAACATTGCCCAGAAGCGTTCGTTTCTCATCTGGATCACTGCATAGTCTTTAGAAACAACCTTGAAGCGTTCAGACTCTTCCAGTTCCTTACCGTAGCTCTTCACCTCACGCATTCCAGATACAACATCCTGAAGATCACTGGCTACGTCATCATTTTTCTTAAACTGCAAATGGAATATCCTGTTGATAGTCTTTCTAAGTGAAAGCATGAATACCGTCACTATCGGAACTATAGCAAAGATCATAAGTGCCAGTTTAACATCCAGAATAAGCATGAAGATGATATCCCAGATAAAGATAAAGAATACAGCAAACAGGTTACAGAATACATCAGCCATAAAGTCACTGATAAATCTTGTATCCTGAGTTATTCTGTTAAGAAGTTCACCCGGTCTTCTATCATTAATGAATTCCAGTGGCAGCTTCTGAACCTTTACGAAAAGTTCTTCTCTCAGATCCGCCGCAATCTTTGAACCAAGACGTGCCGAACCGTTACTCTTCATTATATTGATGATAACGATGGCCACACTTAGTGTAAACATCAGTGCCAGATAGAGAAGAGCCTCCTGCATGCTGCCATTCTTCTTCAGAACGTTATTAATGAGTCGCTTCTGAACCTCTGGTCCACCCAGTGTTGTTACAGCAACCATAACCATGAGCATGAAGACGCCAAAGAAACCTTTCTTGTACGGCTTTGCCATCTTAAGAAATACACTTAAGAAGCCGCCCTC
This sequence comes from Lachnospiraceae bacterium AC2031, assembly GCA_000687975.1. Lineage (GTDB taxonomy): Bacteria > Bacillota > Clostridia > Lachnospirales > Lachnospiraceae > Eubacterium_Q. The sequence goes on from JIAB01000001.1 coordinate 1,034,533, forward strand.
CTTCGAGCACTTTGGACAGCGCTTAGTTCCAGGAATGGCTCTGCCACATATTGGACAGGTCTTCTCATACTCAGGACTCTCAACCTCTTCAAATCGACCAGAAATCAGAATGTTGATACCTCTGGCAATATATGCATAACGTCCCAGATGCTTAGCAGAATAGTGAGCCAGAACTCTCTCAACGCCCTGATGCTTCACTGTGATAATTCCACCACCAACTCCAGGCTCAGCCTTTGCTGATTTCATATCCTTAATATCATACACCTTCGTGTCTGATTCCCGCAGTATATATACCTTCTTTGTAGTAACAACAAAGAAGGAGTTTTCAGTCCACCGACCACTATCATCTATATCGATTGGTACGGCGTAATAGATTCGTTCATCTCCCGAAAGACTGATCTGACTCTCCAGACTCTTCGGAAGCATATACTTTAGTATCATATTATTACCCTTATACTCTCGTCAAAAAACACTAGCTTACAGGAACATGTCCAGCATTCTTTTCTCTTTCTGTGAAAGAGCTTCCACATCACGGATTTCGAAACGATTCTCATCCACATCCATAATGATGAGTCTCGTATCAGAAAGCTTTGTGACTGCATTTGAACCCATATTAATGGTGAACTTGCACTCGCCTCTATCTGTCATAACATGGAAATATGCATAGCCATATTCATCCTTAATACTCATTATCTTTTCGATAACTGGAGTAAAGTAACAGAGATCCAGCTGCTTCTTAAGTATCTTCTGAGTTTCCTCAGTCATCTCAGAAAGATCTTCGATAATACCAATCTCTTTATCTCCATTTCCATACTCCCTAATAGAGATAAACTTGTTTGCATCACTAAATGGGAAAAGTCTTACTACCTTGATACGGTCATAATGTACACCGTCATAATCAAAGCTTACAAAACCTCCTTCAGTTTCAGCAAACTTATCATCCTTCGATATCATATGTATCGCCGTCATTTCCTCGGCTTTTTTCTCATAAATATTTATTGTATCTTCCATAATTAATCCTTATAAAATGTGTCATAAGCGTATTTAGAATGAAGCTGACTCTAAGGCAAGAGACTTGGTCTGGAGTTCCAGGAGGTTATGGTAGATACCATTCTCCAGCTTTCCAAGTTCTTCCTCAGTTCCTTCTTCGACTATACGTCCACCATCTATTACTATAAGTCTGTCAGCATCTGAAAGAGTTGAAAGTCTATGTGCTATAGAAAGTGTTGTTCTTCCCTTAACCAGAAGCTTCAGAGAATTCTGTATTGCCTTCTCAGTCTCTGTATCCACACTGGCTGTCGCCTCATCCAGGATCAGAATCTTTGGATCAGCAAGTATTGCTCTGGCGATAGAAAGTCTCTGCTTTTCACCACCTGACAGATTCTTTCCAGATGCACCTATAATGGTGTCATATCCATCCGGAAGTCTTGATATAAAATCATGAGCACTGGCAAGTTTTGCCGCCCTTATGATATCTGCTCTCGTGGCATTCTCATTTCCATACGCAATATTCTTTGCTACGGAACCCATAAAGATATAGGTATCCTGAGAAACCATAGAAACATTCTTACGAAGATCTGCAAGAGACAGATCCTTAACGTCTGTACCATCAATCTTGATAGAACCCTCATTTACATCATAGAGACGTGATATCAGGTTAACCAGAGTTGACTTACCTGCTCCGGAACGTCCAACTATTCCCAGCATCTCACCTTCCTTAACCTTAAGGTTGATCTCTTTCAGAACTGGTCGTCCAACCTGATAGCCAAAAGATACATTTGAAAGCTCAATCTCTCCTCGTGGCTCAGATAATCTTACTGGATCTTCCTTTTCCTGAATATCAGGAATCGCATCGATGATCTCGAAAAGTCTCTCAGCTGAATTAATACTGTCAGCCCACATACGGAATATCCATGCAAAGAAATTCATAGGTCCGTTAAGCTGCATAACATAACCAACAAAGGTTATCAGCACACCAACATCAATCTTATCTGTCTTCAATACGAAGAATACTCCGATAAGCCAAATCCAGATGCTTGAAATCTCCTGAACCATATTGTAAAGAATTGCAATACGGTTACGAAGTCTTACCATGTTGATCTCTGCATCTCTAAGATGATGATTTGGTGATTCAAATCTCGCTATCTCAGAAGCTTCCTGGCCAAATGCCTTTACTACTCGTGAACCTGTAAGATTATCATTTGCTCTACCTGTAACTGACTTCTCTGCGCGGTGTCTCTTTCCTGAAAGAGTCCAGAGTCCTGGACGAAGCTTAACAGTAAGGAATACCAGAAGTGGCAGAAGTATACAGGCGATAAGTGCCATCTGCCAATTAAGTCTGTACATAACAACAAATGTTACGACTATGGTTATACCATGCACGAAGACCATCGGAAGGCCATCGATAAAGAAATCTCTAACTTTCTCAGAATCACTAAGTACTCTGGTCATCAGTCCACCAGTCTGCTTATTTACAAAGAAATCCAGTGAAAGGCGGCTCATAGCATCAAAGACATCTGTCTTAATATCACGGACTGCCTCACTGGCAACTCTTGCCATAACAAATATCTGAAGATAATTTGATATTGCAGCAATAAGTCTGCAGCCTATCATAACCAGCGCTACAAGAAGCAGCGCCAGCATGTACTGTCCCTTCAGTCCGAACTGTGCCAGATACTCATTATCCTTTTCCAGCACGTGATCAAAAAGCACCTTACCAATAAGATAAGGCCATGCAATACTGATCACAGCCGCAACTCCATAGGTAAGCATAAGTACTACAACCTGGAACTTATACTTCAGAAAGTATTTCAGAGTTCTTCCAAATATCGAACGCTTGTTCTTCTTTGTTTCCTCTTGAGCTTCTTCCTCTTCCTCGATTTCAGTCACTGTAAGTTCCTGTCCCTTAAGATATCCCCTAAGCTGACGAATGAGAACATTCATCTCGCCTTGATATCTATTGGTAAAAGCAGCTACCCTTACGACTTCACCCTTATACTCAGCTGAAACGATATTAGTTCCAATATAGTGATCCAGATGTATATGTGCTATATCACTCATATCATAAAGAGTGCATTCATATTCACCCGGTTCATCCACATTTATACCGTCTTTTATTCCATTAAAGGTAACCACGTAATCCGATGGGAGTTCCATGGTAAGTACACCCAGCTGCTTATCAGTGAAGAATACATATCCCTTGATATAGCCACCACTTGCAGTTGTATCAAAAGAAAGATCTATCGGGCTGTATAGCAATATATCCTTTTCATGAATATCGAAGGCCTCGATACTACTTAAGGCCTTCGATGTCATTTTACTAACTTCTTTTTTCACTTTATTCTACTAACTCCGCGTGTCCGAACATTGCCGGATTCATATAACATGTACCAGTATCATCTGCCCAGCTCATGGTACCGATTCTCTCACCGCTACCACCGGCATCATTTATTTGAAGCTCAAGACCGATCTCGGTTCCAGCCTCAGGAGTTATCTCACTCCACTTGATCGCACAGACTATGATATATCCATCGTCTGTTTGTTCTGCGTAGGACTTGATATATTCGTCGAGACATTTCTCACCGTTAAAGCTCCTCTTATTATTGAAGCTTACACGATACTGCTTATCTCCATCATCATATCCGCCTGCGCGTGAATTTGTTTCATCAATAAATACTTCGACACTATCCTGCTGATAATCATCTTCGCTGTCATCATTCAGGACATCATCTTTTACATTAAAGTAAACATAGAGATTTTCCTCATCCCAGAGAAGCTTTGCATCAGCAGTAGCCTTTGCATTCTGAACCTTTATCTCCAATGGAACAGCTTCAACATCGTCCCATGCTGGATCAACTGTCTCTTCTACATTTACTGTACCCTTCTTTACCTCAATAGTAGGTCTCTCAACTACGAGAACTGACTCATCTACTGATGAAGGATCAGTAAAGGCATAAAATGCTGGCTTTGCTTTATAGCTTCCATCGAAGAGAAGTGGGCACTGAAGGATAGTTCCTGTTGCACCACCACCTACGTTACTCTGCTGCTGAAGCCATGAATATGTATCGATAACACCCCAGATTGTGATGCCTGATACTGTGATACCATCTTCAGCATTTAACTTCTTCATAAGCTCATATATCTGGCTGTAATAAGCAGCCTGTCTAGCATACTCATCTACAAGGCCTGCCTCTGTTCCATCGAACATGGCACTTACCTTTACATCCAGCTCTGTGAGCATTATCTTATCAACTATCTCTGCATAACCTCTTGCAGCTGTTTCAATCTGATCTACTGATGGAGCGCTTACTGTATAATGTCCCTGCATACCGAAACCATCAATACGTGTTCCCTCTGCAGACTTAACATCTGTAAGAAGCTGCTTGATTCCCTCAGCCTTCTTTGAATCACATTCATTGTAATCATTGTAGTAAAGCTCAAGAGATTCAGGAGCGTAAGTATTTGCGTACTTAAATGCATTGATTACGAATTCGTTTGATCCGTAAACCTTCCACCAGCTTGACTTGCTTCCATGTGTTGAATCAGAAAGCTGATCACTTCCTGGCTCTTCATCTGTTCTATAGGTAGCTGTGCTGTCGCTGATTGCTTCATTAACAACATCCCATCCATAGAAAAGATCCTTATACTTGCTATCATCAGCAGTAAAATGTTCCAGCACTGACTTGATATACCATTCAAGTCTCTGGTTCATAACTTCTGAAGAAACATAGTCATTCTTCTTATCATAATCCTCATGGAAGAACCACTCAGGTGTCTGTGAATGCCATACAAGAACATGGCCACGAACCTTGATGATCTTATCAGGATTTTCTTCATTCCATGCAGCTATCTCATCTAAGATTGCCTCTGCTCTTGAAAAATCAAGTGTGGGAACTTCGATAGTCTCACCATTCAGTTCTTCTTCATGAATACTTCCATCTGCAGGAGCATCGTTGTTATATCCAAATATTGAATCTGGCTTAAGCTCATTTTCAAGAGTTACAGCATTGAAATGTTTCTTAACCAGCTTCATAAGATTTGAATCATTTACACCTACGGATCCAAGACAACAGCCTATGATTGCATCATCACCAAGACCCTCAGATGAAGCAACTACGCTTCTAAGATCTACGATATCCTCTTCAACTCCTATAGCAGTTGCTGCGCCTCCATCCTGAGGAACAAGCTTTACGCCTGCTATATAGTAATCTCCCTTTACGCAAGTACCATTTCCATAGTCAGTACCCTGCTCAATAATACGGATAACTGCCTTTTCAGCCTTTCCGCTGAAGCTTGGAGTGAAGGTACCAGAGAACTTCTTCCATTCGCCTGGTGTTAGAGTCTCACTTGGATTACCTGTTATCTCAGCTGAGTAAGAACCGAGATATGTTGTATTTCCATCCACAGTTATGTATGGAGCAAAATCAACTACTCGCTGATCTGCAGGAGCGCCTTCATATTCATCAGAAAGCATTGCATAAAATTCATAGTCATATGTAACGCCTCCTTCAAGGCTATCAGTTACATCCTGTGCGAAACAGTCATAAGGTGAAGATGACTCTGGATCTCTGTTTATCTTTCCATAAGTTGGAAAGCCATCAGGTCCGTTTCCATCGCTTATAACTTCTATTCCAAGAGAACCACCTTCTATAGACCATGCAGATACATCATCACTGCTGAAATATCCATTTTTAAGTATGTTTCCCTCTGCCTCTTCGACAGCTGCAACACTCGTTGATGCTACGTCCTCAGAAGTCGCTTCTGTACTCTGAGTATTGTCCCCTGTCTCAACTTTGCCACAAGCTCCAAGACCTAAGATCATTGCCGCAGCAAGAGCTGTGCTTGTAAATACTTTAATCCCTCTTCTCATCGTAACCTCCTAAAACCTGTTCATCCATACACGTGCAAGCTCAGGCCATACGCCTATATCCTCGCTCCATGTAAAATCGATTGGTGGAAGCCCCCCTTCATCCTGCTGTGCTTCCTGGTTTTCTGTCTCAGCCTGCTTGTTCTCATCCTGACCTTCAGGCTTTGGATCTGGGAACTGTTCCTCCAGCTCCTTCTTCCTCTGTTCGGAAACATTGTTCCCCTTGCCCGCCTTAACGGCTGCCACAGCTTTCTCCAGCTGTTCGAGAACATATTCTCCACCTGCATTGAAGGAGAAGAATTTTTCCGATGGATAACTGAGACCATGGAAACCAGTAGGGAAAACGTAATGTGCAAATGGTATTCCCTTCTCTCGAAGAGCCTTAGCCATAAGATAACTGTTCTCTACTGGTACCAGATTATCTTCCGCCGTCTGCCACAGGAAACATGGTGGTGTATTCTCAGTCACTTGCTTCTCAAGAGAGAAGTACTCAAGTTCCTCAGCAGTTGGTTTCTTTCCTAAAAGCGCCTGCACAGAATACTCATGAGTGTATTCGCCTGTTGTAATAACAGGATATGCAAGTATGGCGCCATCTGGTCTGTTATTTACATCTGCATATTCAGATGCTCTATCATTTATATCAGCAAAATGGACCGCCAGGCTTCCAGCTACATGAGCGCCTGCAGAAAATCCACAAACGATCAGTTTCTTTCCCTGGATATTATATTCAGTTTCTCGTTTTCTGATGAATCTTACAGCTCTGGATGCATCCTCCAGCGGCTGCTTCTTTAATGGAACTGACATAGTAATATCTGTGGTGTATGTAAGGACAAATGTATTCATTCCCTGCTTATAAAACACCTCAGCCACCAGTTCACCCTCGTGAGGCGTACACATACAATAACCACCACCAGGAATAACCAGCATGCAGTCTCTATCTGCATCATCCTCATCATGGATATATCCATGAATACTTGGAACAAATCCATAGGCAGCGTCGTACGAATACTCTCCGTCCTGCCATATAATCTCCTTAAATTCTCTCATGGCTTCTTACCTCTTAACGCGGGCACCTGCAGCATTCATAATAGCTTCAACCTCACTAAGACGCGCCATAGATGTATCTCCAGGTGTTGTCATAGCAAGAGCACCATGAGCTGCTCCATAGTTCACTGCTACCTCTGGATCTGTAGAGGTCATAAGACCATATATAAATCCAGCAGCGAAGGAATCTCCAATACCCACTCTATCAAGAACCTCAAGTCCCTCATATTCTCGGGACATGCCAATCTCATTATCAGCAAGTACAAGAACCTTCCAGTCATTTACACTGGCAGTTCTAACTGTATGAAGCATATTTGCCAGAATCTTAATGTTAGGGAAATCTGCAGCAACCTTCGAAAGCATAGATTTAAAGGCGTCTACATTTAACTCCTTAAAACCTTCGTCAGCCCCCTCAACCTCATATCCAAGACATGCAACATAGTCTTCTTCACTACCGATCACTACATCTGCATACTTTGCTATCTCGCGGTTAACCTTAACGCATTCGTCTATTCCACCAGCAAGATCCCAGAGAGATGCACGGTAATTCAGATCGTATGAAACTATAGTTCCATACTTCTTTGCAATCTTACAAGCCTCTATAACAGTTTTCTGAGACTCAGATGAAAGTGCTGCGTAAATTCCACCAGTGTGGAACCATCTCACTCCCAGAGTTCCGAAGATATATTCAAAATCGAAATCCTCGATAGTCGCCTGGGATATAGCTGTATTTGCTCTGTCTGAGCAGCTAAGCGCGCCCCTTATTCCGAAACCTCTTTCAGTAAAGTTAATGCCGTTACGACATTTCTTTCCTATTCCGTCTGTTTCTTTCCATGAGATCAGGGATGTATCTACACCACCCTGTTCAATAAGATCCTTGATAAGAAGTCCAACCTCATTGTCAGCAATTGCTGTGAGGATTCCAGTCTTCATATCAAAGCATTTGTGAAGTGCGCGGGCTACATTATATTCACCGCCACCTTCCCAAACTCGGAAATTACGTGCAGTACGAATTCTGCCTTCACCTGGGTCCATTCGAAGCATAACCTCTCCCAGACTCAGCATATCGTATTTACAATCACTTTTTGATTTTATCACCAAGCTACTTTTCATTTCTATATACTCCTAGTATAAATTAATTATATATATTATCTCTTCACCAGCGCTGCAGCTTCTGCCACAAGACGTTCAATCTCAGCAAAATCTCCTGCATTTATAAGGTCTTTCTTTACCATCCAGCTTCCACCACAGGCAACGATCCTATCATACGCCAGGTAGTCCCCAACATTTTTTGCATTAATTCCGCCTGTAGGCATAAAGGAAAGCTTTGTATATGCTGCCGCTACTGCCTTGATCATATTAAGGCCGCCTGATGGTTCAGCTGGGAAGAACTTTACGAAATCCAGTCCTAAAGCCATGGCCTGCTCCATCTCACTTGGAGTCTGAGTTCCAGGAGTAAATGGTACTCCCTTTTCCATAGCATACTTCACTATATCCGGATTAAGCCCAGGGCTTACCAGAAACTCTGCACCTGCATCCACAGCTCTATCCACCTGTTCTCTTGTAAGAACTGTTCCTGCTCCCACAAGAAGCTCTGGATATTTCTCCTTCATTCTGCGGATCGACGCTGCAGCTGCATCAGTTCTAAATGTTACTTCTGCTGCTGGAAGACCTCCGCGCAGGAGTGCCTCAGCCAGTGGCTCAGCCTGCTCCTCATCATCCAGTACAACTACTGGAATAATACCAATCTTTCTAAATGCTTCTTTAATTTCATCTACTGTTTTCATATCTACTCTCTTTTCTTTTTAGAGGTAATGTGCAGTGGGGACGGACCCCACTGCACATTAATCAAAGTCGAAGTAATCCTTAGCGTTGTTGTAGCAGATATTCTCTACCATCTCACCCAGGAATACCATATCATATGGATATTCATTTTTCTCAACCAGCGTTCCTATACGGTCGCACAAAATACGTCTGAAATATTCATGTCTTGGGAATGACAGGAAGCTTCTTGAATCTGTAAGCATACCTACAAATGTAGAAAGAAGTCCTGTATCTGAAAGCACCTGAAGCTGCTGTTCAATACCAAACTTATGATCATTGAACCACCATGCACTTCCCAGCTGAATCTTTCCTCTGATTCCTTTATTATTTCCCTGGAAACAACCTGCTAGAGTTGAAAGTGCAGTTGCATCCTTAGGATTCAGATAATAAAGAATAGTACGAGGAAGCTGATCCTTTTCATCCATCTTGTTCATTATCGCAGAAAGTTGAGGCATGTAATTAAAATCAGCAATACTATCGAAACCAGTATCCACTCCCAATACCTTCAGCATTCTGTTTGAATTGTTGCGGAGGGCTCCGATATGAAGCTGCATAGCAAGCTCTCGGTCCGCATACATTTTACCAAGCTCGATAAGGACATAGCCTCTAAATGCAGCCGCCTCATCTAATGTTATAGAAGTGGACTCTCCCTCAGAAAGTCTCTTCTTTAGTATGCTATTTACTGAAGTGATATCAGTATCTCTGTAAAAATCTGTTTCCAGACTGTGGTCTGTTACACGACAGCCCGCCTCAACAAAATAATCAAGTCTCTTCTTCAAAGCCTCAAGCAGTGACTCAATATCTGTTATCTCAATCTGAGATACCTCAGCCAGCTTTGCTATATAATCACAGAAACCAGCACTCTCTATACTCAGTACATTTCCAGGTCTGAAAGAAGGTCTCACGCTTATATCGTCAACTTCCTGAGCAATCTGCTTATGATACTTTAGATCATCTATCGGATCATCTGTGGTACAGAGTGTTTCCACCTTCTGCTTTCTTAGAAGACCACGAGCAGAAAACTCCTCTTTTTTAAGGAGCTGATTGCATTTGTCCCAGATATAATCTGCGGTATCTGGTGTAAGCGCATCGTCGATATCAAAATATCTTTTAAGCTCCAGATGGGTCCAGTGATATATCGGATTTCCGATCAGATTCTGAACCGTATCAGCGTATGCAAGGAAACGACGATAATCAAGCTCTTCCTCATCTATAAAACTGTCCACTGCAGTAACATTTCGTCTTCCAGTTACAAGCTCCTCTGAGTAGCCCCTGGCACGCATTGCACGCCATTTGTAATGATCGCCACCCAACCATAGCTCCGTCATATTCTCATACATCTTATCCTCAGCGATTTCCTGAGGACTGAGATGATTATGATAGTCAATTATAGGCATCTTATCCGCATGCTCATTAAAAAGCTTACACGCAGTCTTACTATGTAGTAAAAAATACTCATCTATAATACTTCTCATAGGCACCTCTCTTTATAATCATGCACTATCTACTGTTCCTTAAGTCTAAGTATGTTCTCCTTATCTGGATCATAAGCTTCCCACTTAGGCATCTCAGTTCCATCTGCATCAAGTCCGTTAGGATCACCTGTCTTAACAAAATTAGCAAAGTAGTTGCACATTTCTCTTGCCAGATCAAAGTGCTTACCCTTAAATGGTCTCCAGCACTTCTGAATAGATTCGAACCAGAACCAGAGATCAACTGAGTGGAAGGTTCCTGGATTATCCTCACCAGGAATGGATGGATCGAAGCAGTAGCAATAGAAGTTAGCATTCTTTCCTAAAGCCTTTTCACTTTCCATAGCCTTTCCAACAGCTCTCTTTACGCTCTTTTCAACTATGTTTACACCGCCAAATGTAAACTCATCGCTTGTATATCCTGTAATAACTGGAACATCTGGATACTTACCTTCCTCAAGAAGTGTAAGTGGATTACCAAGATAATTCTTACCATCTTTGATAGGGAACATCTTCTTATCAAGCTGTGGTGGAGAATCTGGAGCAAAATTCATAGGTGAAAACTCTCCGTACAGGTCACGTACCTTTGCAGCATCCAGGGCTCTTGCCTCTTCAAGGGACTTAACGCCCATAAACTCAAAGAACTCTTCACCCTTCTTCTCTGCCTCTTCAAGAGTAAGAGGATTAAAGATGTCGCCTGTCATTCCTTCCATGTCGATCATTCCACTGAAGATGACAGCTCCCTTTACAATATCCTTGTTAGCTTCGCATGTAAGCTGCTGAAGTGTACTTCCACCACCAGCTGACTGACCAGCTATTGTGATTCTGTCTGGATCACCACCAAATGCAGCGATATTTCTATGTACCCAATGAAGTCCAGCCTGCTGATCAAGAAGACCAAAGTTTGCTGGTGCATCAGGATTCTCTTTTGTGATCTCTGGATGTGCAAGGAATCCCATAACTGCAAGTCTGTAGTTTACACTTACAACAATGATTCCTCTTCTTGCAAGGCGCTCACCGTCGAATTCCATTTCTGCTGTATAGCCCCACTGGAAGGCTCCACCGAAATACCAAACAAGAACTGGAAGCTTCTCATCTGCACTCTTTGCTGGAGTCCAGATATTTAGATAGAGACAATCCTCATCCATAGGAATATCTGGATCTACATGCCACTCTTTACAATAAACATCTTCACCGACACCTGGCTGATCCTGCATTGAGATAGGAGCAAACTCCTGAGCAAGCAGTACTCCGTCCCAATCTGTACAAGGCTGTGGTGCTCTCCAACGGTTCTTACCAACCGGTGGTGCAGCATAAGGAATACCCTTAAATGTAGTAACACGAGGATCTGCAGATGCAACTCCTCTTACAATTCCATTTTCAACCTTTACTTCTCTTAACAATTATCTAGTCCCCCTTTTTAATGTCTTTTATAATCATTTATTTAATTCAATACGGAATGGTACTACTGGCAGACGGTCCTCACTATAAACATTTGCATCTAGAGGACTATCGCTCCAGGCATAGCTAATAACCTCAGCCTCCTTTGGATATCTGACAAGCACCTTATTATTATCTATGATCTCAGCCTTCGCTGGATAAGCTGTATCACCAATCCAGTAACAGAAACCGATAACATCTGTCTCATTTCTATCTTCTTCAACCAGCATTCCAATACCATGACTTAGTATTAATTTAATACTATCTCCGAAGATAACCTTTGCTTCGTTTTCAGTTTCACTATAGATTGAATACTCTATATCCACTCTTTCAGGTCCAGGAATATACTTTTCCCTTCCATAAACAAGATCTGCAGCCGCAAGAGCAGCACGTCTTCCAACCTCTTTCTTATTAGTTGGATGAAGGTCACTGGACTCTCCCAGATCATAGGCCTGAATCATTGCTGTAAATGGAAGCTCACAGCACTTTCTCTGTTCTTCAGTGAGGTAGCTTCTTCTTCCATAGTATCCAGCTCTGTTACCGTCATTAAAGGAAGCCAGCTGCACAAACATAAATGGAAGTGTTTCATCACCCCACAGCTTTCTCCAATCCTTAATAACAGCCTCAAACTCATCTTTATATGTAGCATAATCATCTACATTTGATTCTCCCTGATAGAAGAAGAATCCACGTGTCTTAACACGTCTCAGTGGGTAGATCATGCAGTTATATACGCCAGTCGCCTTGTATGAGAAGAATGTCATATTTTCAATATATGGCATCTCCTTAGCAACTGTATATTCCCACTCACCTGCCAAAGATACAGTCTCTCCATCAGGACGCTTAATCATATAGTACTTACCAAGGCCCGGCATAAAACCGCCCTCGCGTCTAAATACGAGGAATCTTATCTCGATTACATTTTTGCCCTTCTTAAGAAGTCCCTGTGGAATCTTATATATTCTAGGTGGATAGAGATAACCTGTCTCACCTACAAACTCACCATTAACATAGACCTTATCTGAATCGATGATCGCACCAAGATAGAGCTTTGTCTCTTCGTCGCTCCAGCCATCTCCCAGTTCGAACTCTTTCTTAAAATGAACTGCAAGACATTTGCCTCCAAGAGGTGTTCCCTCAAAGAAACCTGGCACATTAAAGGTACCACTTAGATTGCCTGAAAGATCCTGTTCAAAGGACTTATCAGCATCCTCTCTCCAGGCCATATCTTCTGCCTGTTCTCTTCTTTGAGTTTCCTGAACCCATTCATCATTCTTACACTCTTCATATTCAGCCACGTGAAGTCCAAGCTCTCTCATGGTTTCTTCGCCAACCCAGGACTTTATAGGAGTACCACCGATTGCGGTATTATATATACCTACTGTTACTCCTTCCTTCTCACTGATCTCTTTGGCAGTAAAATATGCTACCGCACCAAAATTCAGTATTTCAGGCATCTTAGCATACTGCCATGATCCACTCTCGATCATTTCCTCAGTATGATGGAAGTTGAACTTTTCAGGCACTCTGAAGAAACGGATATTCTTATTATCCGTAGCAGTAATCTCATCTGCATATTTCTCCATGGTACGAGCAAGTGGAAGTTCCATATTAGACTGACCACCACATACAAAGACATCTCCATATGTGATATGTTCAAATACTTTAGTCTCTCCATCAGCATCCTTTACTGTAAGACTGAAATCTCCTCCAGCTGCTCTTTTAGGAAGACTAACCTTAAAGTTACCACCCTCATCTACTGCAACCGTTTCCTCGAAGATCTCATCCTGATTTCCAGACTCTTCATTCTTAAACTGAACAGTCACCTGTCCCTTGGCTAACCCCCAAAACAAGTTCTCATCAGTATCTCTTTGGAGAACCATATAATCACTGAAAATACTAGATAGTTTAACCATACCTCATACCTCTCTTTATGCCAGTTCTTTACTCACTTACAAGTTTTTTAAGAGCTCTACGAACTGCCCCTGGCCCCTCTAACATTTCTGAAAAATGTTTCTTGATCTTGCCATTCATATCATCGGTTTCAAATATATTAATACCGAAAAGTTCTTCTTTACTAAGTATCCAGTTAACACCTGACATATCATCCTGGGTATTTCCCAGAGTTACATCCTCAAGCGCCCCTCTTAATACATCAAGCATAGGATCTGGACTTAGTTCCATCTTGTTTCCTTCATCATCTACACCGATCAGATATCTGAGCCATGCAGCAAGGACAAATGGAATAATCCTCATGTTATCTTCTTCGCCCTTCTGAACATAACCTCTGATTGTTTCGCCAAATCTGATAGCAAGCTTCTGGCTTGTATCTGTTGCGATTCTCTGAGGTGTATCAGGAAGATATGGATTAGGAAGTCTCTCTTCAAGAACCTCCTTTATAAAATCTTCTGGATTTATTATTCCAGGACTTATTACAACAGGCATGCCTTCTTCGCCCAGTTTATATACAAGGTTCTTTAGGTCCTCATCCTGCATCTCTTCTGAGATTTTCTTATAGCCCAGCAGACATCCTGTGATAGCAAGTGCTGTATGAAGCGGATTAAGGCAAGTCATAACCTTCATCTTTTCCGCCTTATTAACCGTATCACGGTCAGTCATATAGACACCTGCATCCTCCAGTGGAGGTCTGCCATTTGGAAATGAATCTTCGATTACAAGGTATTCAGGAATCTCAGCATTTACAAATGGAGCTATGTAGGTATGTCTCGCTGTAATGATCGGATCCATATTTTCTATACCCAGTTCCTTAAGCTCACTTGCTATAGAATCATCAGGTCTAGGAGTGATCTTATCGATCATGCTCCAAGGAAATGCTACCACTTCCTCATCAGATATATAATCAACAAACTCCTCTGTAACGAAGCCCTTCTTCTGCCATTTCTTAGCAACAAAGAGCACGCCATCACGAAGCTTCTTTCCATTCTGACTGCAGTTATCCATGCTTACCAAAGCGATTTTCGCAGCACCAGCCTTGAATCTTGCATAGAGCATTGAAGTAACTATACCCATAGCAGTAGTTGGCTTCTTAGGTCCATTTGTAATATCTTCTTCAACAAACGGAAGTGTATTACCAGAAATATCTGTGCAGGCATAACCCTTTTCAGTAATGGTAAATGAAATCATCTTGAGTGACTCTTTCGAAGCTATTGCAAGCAGCTCATCCAGGTGATCATTATCTGCCTTTACTGCATCAGCAATTCCTGCTGTAACCTTCTTAACACTGTTTCCATCAGGTTTTAGTCCTACAGAAAGTGTGAGCATGTCAAAAGGTTCATATATTCTATCGATTATCTCTCCATCAAATGAATCCGTTGCAATGATTCCAGTAGAGAGCTCCCCCTTTTCCATAAGCGTATCAGCAATACCACCAATAAA
The DNA here is from genome assembly GCA_000687975.1 of Lachnospiraceae bacterium AC2031. Taxonomy (GTDB): domain Bacteria; phylum Bacillota; class Clostridia; order Lachnospirales; family Lachnospiraceae; genus Eubacterium_Q. The sequence goes on from JIAB01000001.1 coordinate 1,049,575, forward strand.
GCCTCTAAAGATATTTCCAGCACCAAAATGCACCCACTCCGGAGACTCCTTAGTGTTTTCTCTTTTCGCCTCAATATCATAATTAGGAAGACTTACCCCTACAGACTCCCACTTTTCTCTTTCTTTTATTCCACTAATTGTTAATTCCAACTTTTATTACCTCAAAATGCGTTTCATTTTTTATCCAACATATCCCATGCACCCAGGATGTACATTATTCCCAGGGCTCTATCGTATAATCCATATCCAGGACGACATTTTTCTCCCCAGATATGACGGCCATGATCAGGTCTGATATAGCCATCAAAACCAGCGTCATGATAAGCTTTAATAATATCCAGGATTCCAACATCTCCATCGCAGTCGCGATGAGAAGCTTCGCTGAAATCTCCATTTGGAAAATGCTTAACATTTCTAATATGGGCAAATGCTATCCTGTCAGCATGCTTTCTAACAATCTCTGCCACATTGTTCTTTGGATTTGATCCAAGAGAACCACTGCAAAGTGTAAGACAGTTATATGGATCATCCACCATACTTACAAATCTATCCACAGACTCCGCATCCACCAAAAGTCTTGGGAGTCCGAATATATCCCATGGTGGATCATCCGGATGAATAGCCATCTTAATTCCTGTCTCATGACAAGTTGGCATAAGCGCCTCCAGGAAGTATTTCAGATTCTCCCAGAGAGTCTCCTTATCCACATCCTTGTACATGTCGAAAAGCTCTTCCAGAGCTGCAAGTCTTTCTGGCTCCCAGCCAGGCATTGTATAGCCCTCGCACTCCTTCAGGATATAATCCGCCATCTCCTTAGGATCCTGCTTGATCTTATCCTTTTCGTAATAAAGTGCTGTTGATCCATCTGGAAGTGGATGGAAAAGATCCGTTCTTGTCCAGTCAAAGATTGGCATAAAGTTGTAACATACAACCTTTACTCCAAACTCTGCCAGATTTCTCAAAGTTTCCTTATAATTCTCAATATAGAGATCACGGTTTGGTCCCGCTGTCTTTATATCGTCATGAACATTGACAGATTCAACTACAGCCATTCCAAAGCCATATTCGTCAAGTTCATCTTTAACCTTCTGGATTTCATCTTTGGTCCAGATCTCGCCTGGCTGTTTCTCATGAAGAGCCCAAACGATTTCTTCTACACCAGGTATTTGTTTAATATCTGATAATGAAACCGAATCATTGCCGGTTCCATACCAGCGAAATGACATTTTCATAATTAACTCCTTATCCGTATATATGTTTCTGTCTTCCCTTATCAGGGATATATTTCTTGATGATTATTTTTTCGAGCACATTTTCGCGAGATGCCGCGTAGAATCTCACTCTATTAACACCATCGTTTAAATTCACCAAAGCCTCCGGACGTCTCATATGTGTAAGAACTCCGTCTCCCCACTCTTCTGAGATTCCAGCCTGATAATCATCAGGAAGAAGCTTTATCTCTTTTACATCATCAAGCGACTGCGAATTAACTGAATATCTGATAAAGATATTCTCTCCTGCGGTAAATGGATTCGCTGGTAGAACCTGGAAGAAGATTTTATATTCTCCCGCTTCTTCAACATTAAACTCATACTCAAGATATGGAGTATCACTGCTTAGTAGTGAATTACTAATTACCGGGAAGAACTTCACTCCACTGTCCCAGCTTCCAACATCTTTTAGAGTAATAAACTCTTTATCTCCATCAACCTTCGAATTAGTTGCATCCTTCTTGGATGTATAATCCTCAGCAGCAATCTCGATCACATCCTTCCTGAAACCAAGAAGTTTGAAATCCACCTTTCCATCTGCATACGCAATATATAAATGTACATCGTCCTTTTCCGAAAGACGTTCAAGTGTTTCCTTCGAAGCCTTAACAGTTATATATTCGATCAGGTTGTCTGGACCAACTGTACCGCTAGTCTTATCTATCTCTATATCAGCTCCGTCAGATAGTAGCACTTCGAAACTAACTGGCTTGTCGCCTGCTGATGCAACAAAGATTCTTGTTTCAAATAAATCTTTAGAATCACGTATCTCGGATTCACTTTCATAAGGAGCTCGCCACTCTCTAACTGTAAGTGTCCTCTTAGACCACTCAATACCGCTGTTAGCGTCCAGCTCACCTGTAAGTCCCGCCATAATAGTTGGGCCGTTTACAGGGATAACAGTTTCAAGAATCGGTCTTGCAGAAAGCTCACTGTTCCAGTTTCTAAAACCTATATGTTCAGCCAGCTGGAAGCCGTCCCATTTACCATCTGCCGCTTCGCCAAACTTATCCGCAAACTTTTTATCTATATCAAGACACTCCTTGATCTTCTCAGCATAGGTATTGGCCACAGTAGCTCCAATAGAAGCGAATGCATGATTATAAGCTCTATAAATCCACATCTCTATAAGATTCATTCCAGCAAGTGCATTGTAGGAAATCAGTTCCGTAAATGCATCCTTACTATCTGCAGCACATCTACTTTCTAATTCAGTGATAGTCTTTCTTATATATGATGTTTCCTGGAGAACAGATTCAGCCACATATCCCTCGATCGGATATGCATTCTCATCCATATGCTCAGGTCTTCTGTTATGAACCAGTCTTGTATATCGATTATAAGTATCTGTAAGAAGATCCAGGTCATCAGCACTAAAGGCTGCGCCAAATGCTTTCTCCATCCAGTTTCTTAGATACTGCTTTGTCATATTTGGAGAGTTAATTCCATAAGTATCGTAGTCATATGCAAGACTCAGGAAATAACTAAGTGGCATCTCATTTAGTCCAAGATCTCCAACATTTACAATCCAGAGATCTCTGATTCCATGCTCATACGCCGTAGTCATCTGCTCCCAGACCTCAGGCAGATATGTACTATTGATCCACTCATAGGAAACTGGCTCGCCGTGATAATCAAAATGGTAATACATACCGAATCCGCCCTTGTGGGCTCTCATTTCCTCTGTAGGAAGAGTTCTTACATAACCATGATTATCATCACAGAGCATGAGGATGATATCCTCCAGCTCCTCTGAATGCATGAGTCCCTCAGTATTTGCATCACCGTAATAGAAAGGCTCCACCTCTTTATATAAAGCCAGCATACGAGGCACCTTAGTGAGATCACTATCTACCTCTTCCTTTATCAGCTGATTCTGTGTACGGATAACATCCTTAAGATACTCAATATTATCCTTAAGTGTTGCCTCACCCATGATCTTGGAGTCTCTCTCTCCACGCATACCAACAGTGATGACATTTTCCAGATGTCCATTTCTCTTTAGACCATCTCTCCAGAATCTTATGATTCCTTCTCTATTTGTAATAAAGTTCCAGGCGTCGCCGTAGATTGAATCCTTACCTCTAACATGGCTATACTCCTCGCCGTGTCTAAGACAAGGTTCATGATGGGAAAGACCCATAACTACGCCGAGCTCATCAGCAAGCTCTGCACTTGCAAGGCCTGGACCATCCTCAGCAAAACAGGAAGACCACATAGCAGGCCAGAGATAATTTCCCTTCATACGTAGAAGCATCTCAAAGACGCCTTCATATGCACCCACTGTGAAACCGCCAAAGTGCTTATTGCACCAGGTTCCAAAACAAGGCCACTCATCATTTATAAAGAAACCTCTATATCTTACAGAAGGCTCTTTCGAAATAAACTTATCAGCCTCTGTGATCACAAGTTCTTTTTTAGCAGGAGTCGCCAGAGACCAGTTAACCTGAGGAGATACTCCCATAAGGTCAGAGATATGAAAAAGACCATAGATAGTGCCTCGTTTATCACTACCAGCGATCACGATGCGATTAGCACCATCATCTCCAACCAGTGGAAAGAAGCCATAAACCTCTCTCTTTCCTTCTATACCGTCAAATGAAATCTCACCCTTTTCAACTAACGAATCAAGCAGTGGACTCATCCCGATAGTTCCAAAAAAGATTTCCACTGAGTTAGTAGTACATTGATACGAAGTCGCATCATATAACGCACTAACAGGATGTGAATCTGTTACCAGTTCCACATCCTTCATAACAAGTTCAGATATTTTCTTTACGCCGCTCAGTGTCTCCTCTTCATAGAAAAACCGGACGCTTGTATCTTTATTAATAACCATAACTATATCCTTCAAAATGAGTCAATTGGCGATAGAGCCAAAGTGACTCATTATTTTGTAAATTTCAGGTAGTTCCATGAGCCGCCCTTAAGTGTTACTGTTTCACCAACTTCGTGTGTTACAGGTGTAACATTGTCAGGAGTCTCCATAGAGTTACCTGCCTTAAGGTCATCACCCTCCATAGAGATATGTGACACAAGCTTAAAGCCCTCGAATCCAGAAAGCTCAAGCTCTGCATCTTCTCCCAGCTTTCTATTAGTTGCAAAGAGTGATACTGTATTTCCATCCTCAGAAAGAACTGCTACTGCATCTACTGTAGCCACATTCTCTGCCTTTCCTTCTGTAAATGTGCCAGCCTCAACAGCAGTATCAAGTGCTGTTCCGCGGCCATTTACTGATGTATACATGAATGGATAGAAGATTGTCTGTTTCCATGTTCCGCCACCTGTCACGGTCATGATAGGAGCGATAACATTTACCAGCTGAGCAAGACATGCGATTTTTACTCTGTCACTGTGCTTAAGAAGTGTGATCATAAGATCACCAACCACGATAGAATCCTCAAGGTTATACATATCCTCAAGAAGAGGTGGTGCTATCTGCCATGGCTCCTGCTTCTTATCCTGTTCATTACTGTGGAACCATACGTTCCACTCATCAAATGAAAGATTAATATCCTTCTCTGACTTTTTCTCTGCCTTAACCTTGTCACAGATATCGATAACGTCACGAATGAACTTATCCATTATCGCTGCAGAACCAAGATACTCCTGAGAGTTGTCATCTGGATTTCCATAGTAGCTATGAAGAGAAATGTAATCGAGATGCTCATAAGCCTCACGAAGAACTGTCTCCTCCCACTCGCCAAAGGTCTCCATGAAAGGACCTGAACTACCACACGCAACAAGCTCAATAGATGGATCTACCATCTTCATAAGCTTAGCTGTCTCGCAGGCAAGTCTTGCATACTCAGCAGGTCTCTTTGTCCCTATCTGCCAGTTACCATCCATCTCATTTCCAAGGCACCAAACCTTGATTCCGAAGGGATCTTCAAATCCATTCTCTCTACGCTTATTTGCGTAATATGTATCAGTCTTTGAGTTGCAGTACTCAACGATATTTCTTGCATCATCAGCTCCCCTTGTACCAAGGTTAACTGCCATCATCACATCTGACTCAGCACGCTTTGCCCACTCCTGGAATTCATCGATACCAACTTCGTTTGTTTCGATAGAGTTCCATGCGAGTTCCATTTTCTTTGGACGAAGAGCCTTATCTCCAGTTCCGTCCTCCCAGTTATAACCAGAAACAAAGTTACCACCTGGATATCTCACCATAGGAACCTTAAGCTCCTTGATAAGAGACATTACATCCTGGCGAAATCCCATATCATCTGCTGTCTCGTGACCTGGCTCATAGATACCGCCATATACGGCTCTGCCAAGATGCTCAATAAATGAGCTATATATACGATCATCAATCTTGCTGATCTGTTTATTTAAATCAATACTAATTTTAGCTTTCATCTTGTTACTCCTTGTACTACTTTAATGTGAAGCTGCGAAGCTGAAGGCTGCTGGCACCTCCAACAAATGTGAAGTAAAATGCATATACTCCATCTGGAAGATCAATATCTGCTGTAAGCTCAGTCCAAATATTTCTGTTTTCGACAGGAAGCGTTGCGAGAACTTCACCATCTGGAGATGTTCTTACCTCGAATACTCCATTTCCGTAACCGCGCTGCTCAAGAGTAATACTCTTGATTCCCTCGCACTTATAATACTTGAATCCAAGAGTTACTCCATCAACGATACCTGTGATAAATGCCTCTGGATGCTCCATGCCTTCATCAAGTCTTTCCTTTACAGTTGGAAGCCCTGGCTTACCAATGTAAACTTCAGGCTCATTAGTAAACATGTTGCAGACTGTATATGCCAGATGCTCTCCACGTCCTGTAAGCGGAGCTGCATTCAGACCCTGTGAGGTAACCTCAACCTGTGGGATAGTGCCATCCTCAGCAAAATGGATTATCTCAGCGCAGTCCTGTCTGGAATACCAGGTGCCATTAGTATGACGATGGTAGAATATGTACCACTCACCTGCTATCTCAACGATACTTCCATGATTATTTGCACCATACATTCCAGGAACATCAGCCTTCTTGTAGGTATCGATACCCATATCAGCATTGCTGATGATCACGCCCTTATAGGTAAATGGACCCTTTGGCGAATCAGATGTAGCATAGCAAAGCTCATGCATCCATATAGAAGAATAGATGAAATAATATGTATCTCCTCTTTTTCTGATTGAAGATGCCTCAAAGAACTCATGGCCCTCAAAGCTTCCCTTATCAGGATATTCAATACCAGGAGCTACCAGTACAGGCTCCTCCTCGATAGTAAGCATATCTGGACCAAGTACAGAAAGAAGAGAACCACTTCTTGACTTATCTCCTCGTGACGCAAAACCAAGATAAAGATATGTCTTATCTCCCTCAGTAATTACACCAGGATCAAATGAAGGCTCATCTCCCTCTCTATCTCCAAGACGTGTACCATCTTTATAATGAACATATCCATAAAAATCATACTTACCTGCAGGAGTATCGCAAACTGCAACAGAAGTTACTCCTACCTTATCTAAAACATAGTAGAGATAGTAACGTCCATCAGGACCTACTGTTACATCAGGTGCATAAAGGCACATAGAACCATCTGGGTTAAGTGGATCTGCTGTCTTTGGATATATAACGCCCTCGTATCTCCAGTTACCCAGGTCATCTACTGGGGCTGAATAACATACATAATCCCCCTGACAAAATACATGACCATCGAAAATATCATGAGAACCGTAAATATATACTCTGTCACCAAAAACATATGGCTCACCATCTGGTATATATTCCCATGATGGAAGATATGGATTTACTGCTTCTCTCTTAACTGCTTCACTCATAATTATTTCCTTTCTTAAAAAAATGGGCGTATCCAAGATAAGATACGCCCGTCAAAAAAACTTTTAAGGAGGTTTTAAGTATCCGCCCCAATTTTTTTGTCATCTTTCCAGAATGTACTTCAGCATAGCAACTGCTGAGTCGTACTCTTTCTCCTTTCCGGAGATGACAAAATATACTTTTCCCCCTGATTCAATATATTCCTTTGCAAAGGCTGTATCAGTTATATCAATAGCTGCTGCTATTTCCGTTCCTGACTCCTTTAGCTTCTTATATATTTTTTTGTCTGAAACCTGTCCTGAAACCTCTGAGTCAAGTACGGTATCCAGGTCAGCCAGACACTCAAGTTCAACTATGAAGTCCAGTCCCTTATCATCTGTGATCAGATAATTATATGAATTAGTCGCAAGCTCTGCCTGAAAGATAGTATACGACTGCGGATCATCGTCATCTAAGAAAATATCTGGTGCAATATTCACCTTATTAAATACTTTGCTAAGCTGAAGGTGTTCCAGATACTGCTTTCCTAGAAGTTCAGTTCCCTCCGTAGTCAGCTTTGTATTTACAACACCACCAGTAACGACATTATGTCTAAGATTGAGTCCAATATCTATCATTAACCATAAGAGAAGAATTAAAACTACTACACCAAAGATGCAGAGCTTCAGATAGTACTCCTTAAAGTAATCTATCTTTTCCTCTTTATTCATCTCGCTAAGTTTCTGTTTTTCTTCCTCAACATATTCCTTAAAGGTTAATCCGTGAATCACTCTTCTTCAGTCTCCTCGCCAGTCTCCTCTTCGGTTGAATCCTCTTCCTCATCATTCTCTGGCTCTTCTACTTCATCCTCAGACTCATCAATCTCAGACTCTTCCTCCTGAGATTCAGGATCTGAATCTTCTTCATCTGATTTTTCATCATCCAGAACATACTCTGGATCTCCAGCAGTTTCCTTTGGTCCAAAGGTTCTCTCTTCAAGCTTATCAAAACTCTTTATGAAAAATCTTGAATTATAATAAAGCGCTATACAAGCAAAAAACAGCCATATGAGCCATGCCCACTTAAAATACCAGATACTAATGACAAATGGTATTACAGCCAGGAAGATTCCGAGAGCAACTCTTGGAAGATGAATTATTCCAAAAACCAATGCATTCCTAAGGGAATCAAAGGTCTTCATTTCAAATCTAGCAATCATAGGGAATACGCAGAAGGTTATAATAAGTATCATCGCAGTAAACATACTTAACATACCTATAACTACAGGACTAAGTGATCCCACACCTTGTTTGTAGATATATAACCAATCATATGCGAAGAATGCGCAAATCAGAATAAGTATCACTGTAACCTTCAGATCCTGAAGGAAGTTTTCCTTAAATGCACGAAAGAAAGTTTTGGTAACTCCAGGCGCCTGTCCACGCTCAAGTTTCATAGCCGTATAATACTTTGCGGTGACAGCAGCTCCTGCGGTAAATATCGGAAAGCAGCAGATCGCACACAGTATATTTAGCCACGCCAGATCAGCTATTCTGCCGAGCGCTTGCATAAAATCACTGTCGTATCTGAAAATATCCATTAATACTTAACCTACCAAACTTTATAATTTCCACTAAGAATCATGTAAGAGAAGAAATACAGACAATTGTCATAGTATCTTCTATCCCCCAGCCTAAGTGGAGTATCTAAAAATCTTTTAACCCATTTAGAAGTTTTATCATTATCGACTAATACTGCAGTAGTAGCATTTGTCGCAATAATCGCAATCGGATGAAGTGCAGGCTCATCTAACTTTGTACCATCCACTTCATATATATGATCCCAGTCATCCTGATTTTCAGGTCTTTCAAAGAAAGAAATATACTTATCAGCTTCTTCCTTAGCCCAATCAGATGCACCAAACCATACGCTGTCAACAGCAATATTGAGAATAGTTCTATAGGCGTCACTATAAAACCAGTCATGACGTCCACCGAAATATTCAGGATGATCTAACTTATGAGGTGTTCCATCATAATTAGCGTATTCAGCTGAAAGACCAGTCTCTGGATGACAAGCCTTCTTCCAGTATTCTCTACTGGCAACAGCTGCTTTTTTACAAAACTCAGCGTCAGCCGGTTCAGCTACCTGAGCATACAGTTCATAAAAATGCGGAAGATGGTAAGATGGATCAGTGAAATTGCAGTCAGCAATAAACTTTATATATCCTGTTTCTGCATCAAACATTGCACTACCTTTAGAACCATCTGTGATTCCCTTGTTAATGCAAGTATGAATTATCTGACGGGCCTCTTCATGATAATTGAAGATTCCCTCTCCATTACCCCATCTATTTCCCGCAAAAATAAGAGACATAATAAAGAACTCTTCGCCATCTGGAGCAGCGCCATATGAATTCATCTCTCCATTGGTCTCACAAGACCAAGCGAAGTATCCTTTATTAGGGCCCTTATCTAAGTACATATAGGTCCTAACCCATTTCCATAAACGGTCGAACTCTTCCTTACGGTCCATCTGCACGCACATCATCATGCCATAAGACATGCCTTCTGTGCGTACGTCATGATTTCCCGTATCTTCGATATATCCCATATCCTCACCAACTGGTGTGTATACTCGTTCTCCTTCTGCACCATAGAAGATTGTCTGGAAAATCTCCAGACATCTCTCCTGTGCAGTTTCATTTGATATATCGAATCTAGATAAAAAGTTCATAAGTAATCTCGCCAGTAATTATTCCTTAACACCACCGATTGTAAGACCTGCAACGAAATACTTCTGCAGGAAAGGATACAGACAAACGATAGGTGCCATTGTTACGATTGTTGCAGCTGAACGAACTGATATAGGCTGCAGATTTGCTCCCTCACCTGAGTTTGTATCAACCTTACTTGACTGACTTGATACAGATGAAAGAAGCTTCATAAGCTCGTACTGAAGTGTTGTATACTCAGCTGAAAGTCTGTTATACAGCATTGTATCGAACCATGAGTTCCACTGTCCTACAGCTATGAAAAGTGCGATTGTAGCATACATAGGCTTGCAGAGTGGAGAAATAATCTTAAGGAATATTGTTGAATAGCTTGCACCATCCATCTGAGCAGCTTCCTCAAGTGAATCAGGAATACCTTCCATGAATGTTCTCATAACCAGCATGTTGAATGCTGAGATAAGTCCTGGGATAACATATACCCAGAATGTGCTTGTAAGATGAAGAGTCTTATAAAGCAGAAGTACAGGGATCATACCACCATTTACATACATGGTGAATACCCAGAATGCTGTAAGCTGCTTCTTGAGGAGGAATCTCTTTCTACTTACAATGAATGCAAGGATTGCATTTACGAAAAGTCCGATAAGTGTACCAAGTACTGTTCTAGCTACTGATATGAAAAGACCTGTTGTAAGGTTCCTCATAGCAAATACAGACTTATAGTTGTTTAATGAGAATTTTCTAGGAATAATATGTATTCCACCTCTAACTGCATCGATACCATCGTTAAATGATAATGCAAGTGTATTGAGGATTGGGTACACCGTAATTACTACGAAGAGTACCATAAATATAATATTACAAACTGTAAAAACATGATCTCCAACGGATCTCTTGTACTTCGTTGGCTTTGGAACTGGAAGATATTCGTTTCTTCCGCCAGTAGCGCTTGGAGCACGTCTCATATCACCCGATGAAGTCTGTTCTAATTCAGTTTCATTTTTGAATTCGTTCATCTTTCAAAACCTCCTTAGAATAGTTTATCTTCACCGGTTCTACGCGCAACGTAGTTGGATATCAGAATAAGTGCGATAGAAACGGCACTTCTGAATATACCGGCTGCAGTACCAAGGGAATAGTCGTTCTGACTGATACCCCATGTCAGTGTGTAAATATCTATTGTTTCTGAAACACGCTTTACAAGACCATTTCCGAGGATATACTGAACCTCGAAACCTGCATTGAGGATCCAACCAATGTTCATAAGAAGAAGAATCATGATTGTAGGTCTAAGTGAAGGCAGTGTGATATGTCGTATCTGACCCCATCTTCCGGCTCCATCTATTTTAGCTGCCTCATAGAGGTTAGGATCTATAGATGTAATAGCTGCAAGATAGATAATTGCATTCCAACCAGTCTCTTTCCATACGTTTGCAAATGCAACGATGCCCCAGAAATACTTTGGCTCAGCAAAGAAATTGATTGGCTGACGTCCAAGATTACCAAGAATCTCATTAACGATACCTGATGCAGAAAGTGCATCATGAAGGATACCTGTAACGATAATCCATGAAAGGAAGTGTGGAAGGTAAGAAATTGTCTGTACGACTCTCTTTCCACCCTTTGACTTTAACTCATTTAAGAGAATGGCAAAAAGAATTGCCATAACGAAAGTAGATACCAGATTAAGAATACCCATTGCAAGAGTATTTCTGATATCAATCAAGAAATTTGCATCTGAGAACAAGAACTTAAACTTGTCCATTCCAATCCACTTAGAGTGGAACAATCCTGTCTTTGGCTTGTAATTCTGGAAAGCCATTAACCAACCAGCCAATGGGATATAATTAAACAGGATACCATATGCAAAGAAAACTGCTGACCAAACAAGAAGTGGCCACTGTCTCTTTACCTCTTTTTTCGAAAACCTAACTTTTGACGGCTTAATCAATTTGGTTTTATTAGCACTCATAACTATCTCTCCCAACTTTTAAAAGGATAGCAGCCATATTGCTATGGCTGCATAACCCCTTTTAAAGATTTCAGATCATTTTTTGTAATCTTACTGTCCAGCTCTTCTCTCAAGCTCTTCCTGCATCTCATCAAGGAAGTCCTGAGGATTACATGCATTGTATGCATCCATGTAGTCATTCCATGTTGACTCGAAGTCAGATGCCATAACTACCTTTGGAAGCCACTCATGCTTTGTCTCGCCCATCTTAACCCAAGCAACACCACCTGGTGTATCTGTTGTCATATTGTTTGAATATGAATACATTGGGAACCAAGGACCATTTGACTCAACTACAGAACCAATAAGCTCTGGATATGTTGTTGCGCCATAAGCGTTAAATACATCGATAACAGGCTGTGGAAGTGTATCGAAGAACTCGGATGTCTGCTCTTCTGGCTTGTTAGCGTTCTTGCCATCTGTTGATGTACCATGGTACTGAGGCATGTAGCTGTAAGCACACTCGTGTGATGCCTGATACTCAGGATCTGACCACTTTGTTCTCTGCTCTTCTGTTCTGTAGAAAAGACCATTCTCATCTACTTCATAGTCAACACCTTCAACACCCCAGAATCTGAGGTCTCTGATTTCCTGTCCGCAAAGATCATCGAGGAACTGGAATGCAGCTTCGATATCATCGCAGTCCTTAGTAATAGCAACACCTGATGACATATTAAGTGTATCATCATATGTATGCCATCTGTTCTCCATACCCTTCTCTGCTACAAGTCCAAGAGGGATATAGCTGCAGCCTTCCTCATCAAGACCAGACTGCTTGAATACGTCAGAAATTGTAAAGTTGAAGTCCCAGTTCTGATCGCACATACCAAGTACTCTACCAGTAGAGAGCTTTGAAATGTACTCATCATATGTCTGTGTACCAAACTCAACATCAATGATACCCTTGTTGTACTCTTCATTAAGCTTCTGGAAGTACATCTTAGCTGTATCTGTTGTGTTGTAGTCAACAATCTTCATATTTTCCTTATCAACGATTACAGAACCGTCGTTTGGATATCCATCAAGGAACTCAGGAGCGTTCTCAAGACAGAAGTATCTCCAGTCCTCACAAAGAATTGTGTAAGGAATTATTTCTGTACCATCATCCATTGTTGGATGCTCAGCATAGTATCTCTCAAGAAGATCGAAGTACTCATCAAGAGTCTCAATCTTTGGATAGTTATCCCACTCAAGAACCTTTGCCTGAATCCAGAAAGCCTCATCATTGTGAGTTGTTGTCTTAGACTCACCAAGAGTATTTCCGAATACGTTCATCCAATAGATGTGTCCATCATCCATACGGAACTTATCCCACTCTTCATCAGTGTAGAACGCCTTAAGGTTTGGATAATCATCAAGATAATCATCCCAAGCAACAAGTACATCATTGTCATAGAGCTGCATCATAGCATCTCCACCGTTGATGAAGTCAGGATAATCACCACCAGCGATGATTGTACCAATTGCCTCAGCGTCTGTCTGACCTGTAAGCCATGTTTCTTTAACCTTTACACCAGTCTTATCAGCGATGATCTGCTGAATCTCATTATCATCATTGATCTCTGTACCTGGCATTGCTATGAACATATCAAATTCCTTAACATCCCCAGATGCAGTAGCTGATGACTCTGAAGCAGTCTCAGTTGCTGTATTACTACTAGTGTCCCCTGTGTTTGAAGTATCACCATCGTTTGATGAACCTCCACATCCCGAAAGCATTGTGAGCATCATAGTACCAGCAAGCGCACAAGCTCCGAGTCTTTTTGCCTTAATTCTCATACTTTACCTCCTTCAAAATATGTATTTTGTATGATAGCCCTTACCAGGCAATTAAGTACCTTTATTATACTCGTTAACAAGATATATTTCCCCCTACTAACTCCAAAAAAATACCCTACAAATTCTTAAAATTTACTTAAATTTTACAGGATTTTGTAGGGTATTTAGTTATGTTAACTATAAAATTGATATTTTTCGCAGTTTTTTAACATACCTTTTGGTATATTTTAACATATTGCTCATGTTTCGTTAATATTCTTTACAGGTTGTTCTTTTTCTGTCTTCTGTACTGAGAAGGAGTCATTCCTTTTATCTCAATAAAGCGTCTGATAAAGTAATCGCTATTCTTATATCCAACTGCAACAGATATATCAACAATCTTATCATTTGTATTGAGCAGAAGCTTTGCAGCCTCATTTATTCGGTAGTCTGTAAGGTAATCTTTAAATGATACTCCATACTTCTTTGTAAAAAGAGAACCCAGATAACTACAATTAATAAAGTACTTCTCACTCAGCTTCTTAAGGCTGAGGTTCTCGTTGTACCTCTCTTTTATTTCATTTTCAACATCCTTCAGAATACCTCCGGACACATTTTTCCTAAGCTGATTCAGATACTGTGCATATTCTGTTGCAAACTTATACATATGTTTGCCGCTTCCACGCTTTATCCCTTCATCAAAGGAACTCTCTGATATTCTATGAAGAATTTCTTCCTGATCCAGTTCATCATCCAGCTCTGTGGCTATATGAATCAGCTGGAATAACAGATAGTTCATGTTAAGACTTACTGAATCTCCAAGTCCGGCCTTTGATATATCACTATAGAAAACATCAACGCATCTTTTGATCTCTTCATCATCACTCTGCTCGATAGCCTTTACCAGATCATCCAGGCTCTTCTTAAACAGTGTTGCCTTGTTAGGGTTGATGCTCATTTCTCTTTCATATATAACTACCGGACGAACTTCATGGAATACCTCCTGAGATTTAAGGATACATGCCGAACTATAGGATTTGGATACCTGAGAGATATCAGGAACTTTCTTACCAGAAAGAATACGTACATTTCTCTTAAGTGAAGCCTTCAAACGATTACTTAGGTCAAGAAGGAATTCAAAGTCATCCATATCCTTATCTTCAGCCATATAATCGCAGTAAATAAATCCTGTATCATATACGCTGTGATTAAGAGATACATCATATATAAGATGATTATTATCATCTCCCAGTATCTGCATTGCAGCCTCGTTCATTTCTCTTCGATACTGCATCAAACTTCCTTCGGTAGTCTCCAGATCATCTATTTCAGGAAGTTCAATTATCACATATCTGACTCCTTCGGAAAGACGCATGTTCTTTTCCAGATAGTCCAGATTCAGTTCATCATATCTTCCTACTATGAGAGCGATCAGATGTCTCTGAAGATATGCAGTCTCTGTCTCTTTATGATGTTTCTCAAGGATTGTATTTTCCTTACTAAGAGCCGAGATCTTTCTCAGGATAGAAACAAGTTCATCCTTCTTGATAGGCTTAAGCAGATAGTCCATACATCCAAGACGCATACTCTCTCTTGCATACTGGAAATCATTATAACCGCTAAGTATTACAAAATAAGCATCTGATACAGCTTCCTCTTTTATTTTCTCAAGAAGCTCGAGACCTGTCATAAGCGGCATTCTGATATCAGCAATTATGAGATCAACCGTATTCTCCCTTAGATAATCCAGGGCTTCGATTCCATTTTCCGCTACCTTTACTATCTCAAAGTTTTCTTTTTCCCAATCGATAAGAACCTTAAGTCCTTCTACTATATAAGGCTCATCATCAACAAGCATTACCTTTAACAATTGTTACACTTCCTTTATGTCACTACTAGTATTTTCTATATCTTCCTTTGATTCATCAAGATTTTTCGGAACAGCCACAAATACTATAGTTCCTACTCCAGGTTCAGTTTCCAGATCAAACCTTGCCCTATCCTCTGTTATCATCTTGAGTCTCAGGCAGGCATTTGTCATTCCGACGCCGCGTCCTGTCTTGATCAGTTCCAGACTCGCGTTGTTCATCTTGAAGAGGAGGTTATCCTTCATCTCCTCATCCATTCCGATTCCCGTATCCTCTATCTCGAAGATTACTTCATCTTCTGTATCATAGATTCTTACAAAGATCCAGCCCGGCTCAGTCTTACTCTCGATGCCATGTACACATGCATTTTCCACAAATGTAACTATAAAAAGCTTAGGAACCATTACATTGTAGCAGGACGGCGATACATCCACGCTATAACTGAGTCTGTCACCGAATCTATACTTCTGAAGCTTAAGATAAGCTTCTATGAATTTCATTTCCTTTTCTACAGATACGATATCCGACTGCCAGTCCACATTAACTCGTTGCATCATAGCAAGGTGTTCAACCATTTCTGCCGTCTCCTCTTCATCCTTAAGAAGACTGTGCATTCTAATACTCTCCAGAGCATTAAAAAGAAAATGGGGATTTATCTGGCTATGCAGTGCAAGCAGCTCTGCGTTCTGTCTCGCAATATCCATTTCCTGTTTTTTAAGTTTATCAATATAGACAGTCTGAATCAAGTCATTCATTCGGTCAGCCATGACATTATAGTTTGTCATCAGTGACGAAATCTCATCAGTTCCTTCTATATCAGAAATCTTAGTCAGAGTTTCAGACTTTGCATCCTCAAACAGTTTTCCAAGAAGCTCAATTCTTCGTGTTACTGAGTGATCCAGTCTCTTTATCATGTAAAGAGGAAGCATAATACTTGCGATAAGGAGAATGAATACTATAATAGTAGATTTGAGATCCAGCATCCAGATTCCATGCTTACCACTCTTAAGATATATGGTGTAACTATCACCATATAGATTCATATCATACTTATAGTCATACTTAATGCTTTTATCAAAGAACTTATAAGCTTCCCTATAATGTGTTCCGCCCACATTTGTCATGATAAGCTTATCGCCCTGACATATATATACGTCTGACTCAATACCATCATTAAAGATAGCATTCTGAAAGCTTTTATAATTTATAGTGAGCTTAAGAACCTTTTCAACACGGTTCTTTCTAGCCATCTCCATCTTACGCATGAGAAGGATCTTTCGCTCAGAATAAGCTTCAGTCGGAGCCTTGCTGAATTCAAAGCTAAGAACAATTCCTTCGTTCTCGCTAAGCTTCTTATACCAGTTTTCATCCCTCTCAGGCTCCAGCTTATAGAACATTCCACCATTAAGAATGGTGTTATTGTCCGCATATATTTCAAGTGTTTCATTATTCAGTCCAAGCCAGCTGTCATAGATAGAATTCTTCTTAAATTCCATATAAGATGTATAGTAATCCAGCGGATCATAATATTCTTTATTGAGCAGATCCTCTATCTCAGAGTTTTTGTATATATTCTGAATAATGATAGAAGGATAATTCAGTTCATCGATGAGTCCGTACTTGATCGCTTCAGCATCGCTTCGAAGTTCCTGTTCCTTTGTGATCTTATTAACCTTATAAAGATTATAAAAGACTATACTATCTGTTACAAAAAGTGGGATCAGAACACAAAAAACAAAAAGGAGCATCAGCTTCCTTTTAAGACTAAGTCTATTTATGTAGCTGTTAATCTTTGAACGCAGCTTCATCTATCCTAATTCCTTCATCATAACCGGTTACTCTTATCACTAAAAATACGAACCTACTATACCATAAAATCACACCATAAAACAAAGAAATCTTTTTATGTGTTGGCAAATAAAATCAATAACTGATATAATATTAACCAGAGATGTGAACTCCACATTTCTTCGGGGTAAATTAAGGTATTTTGCTTTTAGGGTATAACACATGAAGAAAAAGATTGCTGTTTTTTCAACAGGATGGTGTAGCGAGATCCTGTCTCAATTTCTTACGGGCATGCAAAGCGCCCTTTCTAAAGAGGCTGTAGATATATGCCTTTTTTTGTGCTATCCAATATATATCGATACACCAGCCATGAAACATGGTGAAATGAATATCTTCAAGCTGCCAAATCTAAAAGATTTTGACGGCACAGTTATCTTCGGAAGCGGTCTGAACTTTCCTGAAGAAATTAACGATATAATAGAAAGAAGTCAGTTTGCTAATATCCCTGTCATCATTCAGGGAGCCAAGCATGAAAACACTCTTTATGTTGGTTCAGACAACTATCTTGCCACTATAGAGATGTGTGAACACCTTTCCTCAGAACATAACGTTCGCCGCATCATCTTCTTTGCGGGAACCGAGGATTCACTTGACTCTGAGATTCGTCTTCAAGCTGTTAAGGATTATCTTGAACAGCAGGGACGCACAGAAGATCTTGTCGAAGTTTACTATACGAAGTGGGAAAATGCCGCTGTAACAAGATATATAAATAAATTCGCTAAAGAAGGTCGCGAGCTTCCAGATGTATTTATATGCGCAAACGACGGTCTCGCCATGGAGACCTGCATTTCACTTAGTAACAATGGACATAGCGTTCCAGAAGATGTTCTTGTATGCGGATATGACTTTATAGATGAAAGTCAGATATTCGACCCTTCTATCGCTTCTGTCGATCAGTGTTTTACAGAAATGGGAGAAGCAGCCGGAAAGCTATGGATCGACACAACAGCTGGAAACACCTCTACTGATTCTTTGATAATTCCTTGTAAGTTCATTCCAGGAGAAAGCTGTAACTGTTATTCATATCGTAACAGTGACAAGATAAGAAGACGTGTAGGCAGAGAAAACTTTAAGAATCGCACAAAAACCACTTACTTTAATAGAAAAGTCAACCAGATAGATAGTACAATTCTGTCATGTCTCAGCTACCAGGAATTCATGAATAGTCTTCAAAATCTGCTCATTGAAAATCATGATTACGAAGGAGATTCATTCCACATTCTTTTAGAGCCTAATTTTGGTTTATCTATATATGATCAAAATGTTAAGCTAAGAACATCCGGATACAGCAAATTCATGGAGGTTCTTTATTCTACAGAGAATGGTATAAGCTACGAGGATAAGCAGTTTGCTTCAAACGATCTCATTCCTGGTTACCAGGGAGATGATGAAAATCACTTGTATGTATTCCTGCCTCTTCACGAAGCAGATGAATCCTATGGTTATCTAATTTTCCGGGACTGTATAGAAAAGATAGAAGACCATTTCCTTCAGACTTACCAGAGCCGTATGGGACTTGTTTTTGATAAGTTCCGTCACGCCATAAGTCTTGATCTTATCAACAAGAGACTTCTTGAAGTAATGAGGCGCGATCCTCTTACTAATGTAAACAACCGCATGGCCTATGATGACAAGGAAAGACACCTTCAGTCAGAGATAGATGCTGGAACCTGTCCTAACTTCACTATAGCCATGTTTGATGTAAATAATCTTAAACTGGTAAATGATACCAAAGGACATGATGCTGGAGATAATTATCTAATAAAATGCTGTCACTTGATATGCAGTGTTTTTAAGCGCAGTCCAATATACAGAATCGGTGGTGATGAATTTGTCGCCGTTCTGTCTGGTGATGACAATGACAATGCGGATATACTTCTTGCTCATCTGCAGAGTCTTATGACTCCATACACAAACAAGTTGCCGCTCCCAGATAACTATGTATCCATAGCATTTGGAACAGCAACCTATAATCCAGGTGTGGACACAGACATCAACGAAGTTGAAAAACGTGCTGATGCAGCAATGTATAAAAATAAAGCAATAATGAAGGGACTAGCATAGTTATATGCTAGTCCCCATTTTTTAGTTTAATCGAAAATCCATAAAGCCCGCACTTCCACCTGTCTCTTTTTCAGAATAGATAAAAAGTCCAAAACGGCATCCAGTAAAGTGATCAAGTCTGAAGGTAAGCTTATGTGTAGCGCCAATTCTTTCAAAGCCTGTTCCTCTATCAGCTTCGCAGTATACTGTATCATCCTCAAAACTTGAATTTAGTCTTAGTTTCAATTTACTACTATCTATTACATTTTCATCTAATTCGATCTTTTCTTCAATTGTTCCTTTTTCAGAACTCAGTTCCCAGATATCTCCACTTGTATTTTCAAAGGAACACATTACAGCGTATAGTTTTCCCTCTTCCTTCTGAACACCTACCCAGGCATAGTTACCCTGAAATGCAGCAAGACCAGCAGAGTCACCATCATTTAACCTCGATGCATCCAGAGTTACTTCAGCTGAGCACTTAGGAAATGTCATTCTCTGCGTAAGTGTATTTTTAGCTCGGTAGATAGAGTTGGTAAGCTTATCAGTCTTTATCCAAAGGCACCCTTCTTCTACATCCTGACTTACGAGACTGAGATCCGGCTCATGATTAAACTGCCACATACTACGAAGGCCGTAAGTACCAAAGTGTTCCTTATCTTCTTCGTACTTCTGTTTCATATCATACTTAAAATCATCACTATCTGTAAGCGGATGATACTTATAGTCCTCACGAAAGCTTATGGTTTCCAAATCGCGAGTTGCCTTTCCATCTGTACCAAATATAGGTACTCCATCCTTCCAGTTAACTGGAACAAGCATCGGTAGTCTTCCTATAGCTCCACTATCCTGGAACATTATCGCATGCCATACTCCTTCAGGGCCTTCAACAATACCACCCTGAGCTATACCAGAATTTCTAAACCCAAGATCATCATCAAAAAGGTCACCATCTGTTATATCTATATTCTTAAACTCTCCCTCAAGAGAATCAGCCACATAGCAGGCTTCAACGCGTCTCCATCTATCCTTCTTCGAATGAATAAAGAATAGATAATATCTGCCTTCTATCTTGTAAAGATGTGAGCCTTCATAACCCAGCATAGGATTACCTATATCCTCTACAATAAGACGATGGAGACCTCCTTCCTTCGGCGCTGTCATTTCATCATTTAGCTCTGTAAGATAAATCTTGGTATTTCCATAAACAATATATTTTCGAACTATATTCTTTCCTTCGGCATCTGATTCAGTATCAAAAAGAAGGGAAGCATCATGATAGAAACCTTCTACTATACTTTTCTCCCATGGGCCATCTATCTGTTTTGACTTATATAGATAGGTCTTCTGAGTATCATTACATACGAACAGGATATAGAACATTCCATCAAAGAATCTAATCGTGGCCGCCCACATTCCTTTTCCATATATATGTTCATCCCCTTCCAGCTTCTGTCCAGGAGTACTATCTAGTCTTTCATAAACATAAGCAGCATGTTCCCAATTTATAAGGTCATAGGATCTTAGTATTTCTGCACCAGGCATATAATGCATGGTTGTAGTCACCATATAAAAAGTATTATCTACACATATAACATCTGGATCTGGATAATCCATCTTTATTACTGGATTGGTTCCCTTCATTACTTTCCTCCAAAATACAAAAGAGTCAACTGATAAAAATCAGTCGACTCTTATTATACATAGGATTCACGCTTATACAATCATAAAGCTTATTTACTTTTTACGATTTTTTACGCTATTACGAATTAGATACTATTAGATAGAGATATTCTCTCCAACAAGACCTACATAAGCGCCCTGCTTTGCCTCAGCAGAATCTGCATGAGCAATGAGCCACTTATTTCTAGCCCAAAGCCACTTATCTTCTTCGTTCTTAGCATCAAGCTTATCAATATCTGTATTAGTTCCCTTTGGAAGAACTACTGCTACTCTGAATCCATCATCTGTTACCATACATGGTGCATAGTGAAGTGATGTTGCATATACTTCAACAACTGCTCCTGCAGGTGCCTTGAATGCAACTACATCAGCTGTATCAAGCTTTCCGTTAACGATCTTCTCCTGCTTAGCAAGAAGAAGTACGAAGTCAGTTGCACCGATGTTGATCTCGCTATTTCTATGATACTCAAGACAGTTAAGTGCCTTGTTATATCCCCAGCACATACCAAGCTCTATTGGCATACCACCAAAACCATTGTCAGTAAGCTGCTTCATGATTCCACAAGCTTCAAGTGAGTCAATACCTGGCTCATATGCAACTCCCTCAGCAGGCATATCGATAGCTTCCATAGCCTTTACAAGCTCAGCTGTATCATAGCCATCAAGAACCTTACCAAACTCAGCAAACTCTGGATCAAATACAGAATAAATAGTCATTTTACGTACCTCCTAAATACTTTCTCTACACTAATTCCTTAGTGACCTTTGATGTGTTTTCACGGATTATTTTGATATCTATTATCTTATCCGCAGTCCAGTTGGTATTATATCACATGGTCCTCTTACCTTCAATAAACCATCTGTGATTATCTCCATAAAATATATAACTTTTGAAGCCATCCACATATACTGTATATCTAAGTCCAGTTGCACCTGCAATAAGACTGGCCGCCCGCTTCACTTCAGTTATCTTCTGTATCTCATATGCTGTATCATCATCCAGAAAAATCTTCTTTGGAACTAATCCCCCATCCTTCGTAAATACCGCATCAACCTCTACGTATATTTTACCAGGACTCTCAACTTCGCTCATCTCATATCACTCTCCTTTTTAACTATTCTATCTAACTATAGACCTACAAAAACAAAAGATTATTATAAAGCGCTTTGGGGACAGTATAATTCTATATTTTGTCGATTTCAAGTGTAATTTTTATGTAATTGTAGATATTTTATAGATTTTTCTTGCATCATTCCACGAAATGTTGTATATTCCTATATAGAGAAATGATACATATTGTGATTATTTAACATCGAAAAAAATCTACAAAATTTCGAATATACAGGGGAGGAGGATCAGATGAAAGATATAGGCAATATACTTGCTGAATACAGAAAGAAAGCCGGATATTCCCAGAAGGAGGCAGCCGAGCTACTTACTAAAGAAGGCACAGCTACAAAGGATAAGAGTATCTATACCTGGGAAAAAAGAAAGTCAACTCCTAACCCAACCCAGTTTCTTTTACTCTGCAAAATATACGGTATCACAGACATATACTCAACCTTCCTGGAACCAAATCCTGATAATCCTCTTTCCTCTCTCAATGATGCCGGCAAAGAGAAAGTACAGGATTACATCAAACTTCTAAAACTGTCTAAAGAATATCGTATAGAAGAGAATAAAGAGGAGAATGTTATAGAGCTCCCAGTTAAAAGAGAACTTCCACTCTATCTTCTAGCAGCATCTGCCGGAACTGGAGAATTCCTGGATAGCGAAGCTCATGAGATGGTTGTTGTTGGAAGCGAAGTTCCAGAAAAAGCAAGCTTTGGAATAAGACTTAACGGAAATAGTATGGAACCACGTTATATGAACGGCCAGATTGTCTGGGTATACAGAACCACCGAACTCTTCGATGGTGACATAGGTATCTTCTACCTGGATGGACAAGCCTACTGCAAGAAGCTCCATAAAGGAAAGGGCTTCTTAGAACTACTATCCTTTAATCCAGATTATAAGCCTATTAGGATAAATGAAGCCAGTGACTTCAAAGTATTTGGAAGGGTTGTGTCATAATTAACTAACCCAGGATTTATCAAGCTTCTTAACGTCAGCAACAACAGATGTGGTCCCTAATATCACTATGTTGTTGCTCTTGTCTTTCGCAAGTTGGAGAGCTTCTTCCACACTATCAGTTTGAATAACCTTTATTCCTTCAGATGCAAGAGTTGAAACCTGCTTATCTGTAAATACATAATGAGGATTCGAGGATCTGGTTAACATAATGTCAGATGATATATCTGCCATTTCTTTGACCACTCCTGCATAATCCTTATCATCAGGAATACCAACTATTGTTGTCACATCCTTAATATCTAAGTTTTCCAGAACCTCTTTTACTAACTTACAGCTTTCACGATTGATACAGGCATCCAGCATAATAAAAGGTGACGTAGATATAACCTCCATCCTTCCTGGCCACTGTATTTTTGACAGTCTATCCCTGATCATATCTATATCGAAAGCCATTCCATGCTCTTCAAAATAATCATAGCAAAATGCAAGAGCGAGTGTTGCATTCTCAGCCTGATGTTCACCCATGAGAGGAACCAGAATATCTGTATACTTGCTAGAATTAATAACAACATCGAAAAGCATGCCAGTTTTACTGAATCTAATATTCTCAGCCCAGAAATCCTTGCCATATTCCTTTACTGCAACACCTAAAGAATCTGCACGATTTATCAAAACTGTTCGCACCTCAGAATCCTGCTCAGCTATATAAACTCTTGTTTGATTTTCTGTGATGACGTACGCTTTATCTTCTGCTATCTCAGCAAGTGTACTTCCAAGTTCACGTGTATGTTCAAGAAATATTTTATTGATTATAGAGTACTGATGAATAATATTATTCACATCGTCGTACTTCGCACCCTTGCCACATTCGAAGACATTTGCCTCCGTATTCTGAGACTTAAAATAGTCGAGAGCAACAAGCGTTTGAATCCCCATAGGGCTGATATATACATTCTCAGGAATCTTTGCTTCGATTGTCTCAATCTCTTTTTCGAGAACTGATACATGCTTAGCAAAATCCTCGTCAGAGATATCCACACCATTTACCTTAAATCTCTCACAGAAGCTGCTGATATGAGGGCTGGTCATAAGTCCAGTCTTAATCTTTGCAGAGAGAATCTGAGAGATCATACTGGCAACAGAACCTTTGCCCTTACTGCCCGTAACAAGAACAGCAGGCATTGATGACCTTTGCTGAATCAGTTCATGAGTTAGTTCGGGATGTCTCTTATAACAGTCCTTGCTGCTATAATCTATATTCTTTTCAGCTTTCATGTAGGATTTATATATAAAATCCTCAGCTTCTTTTCTATTCAATCTCAAAATCCTCTTGTATAGTCCTGATAATTTTCTCTGCCACATTAATGCCTGACGCTTCTTCGATACCTTCGATACCTGGCATAACATTTATCTCGCAGAAGTAGAGCTTATCTTCTTTCTTCTCTTCTAAAGCATTTCCAAACAGGAGATCTATTCCTACAAAATCAAGGCCTGTCTCCTCATAGATATCCGCCGCAATCTTACTTATCTGAGGAGTGATCTCGTGGGCTTCGACGCTTGCGCCTAATGCCACATTTGCCCTGAAATCTCCTTGGGACTTACGTTCCATGGCCGCAACTGCATTACCTCGAATGCTGTAGAATCTCAGATCCCTGCCATAGCTTGTACTAATATATTCTTCGTAAAGCCATTCTTTTTCGCTGCTGTACCTTGTACTTAGTGACTTATACTCTTCAGGAGTCTGGATCAGTTCAATCTCCGCACCCATAGAGTTTTCAAGACCTTTGGCGACGATAGGACATCCCAGTTCCTTGGTCAGACTGTCATAAGGAAGCGACGCAGTTCCAAGAATATTTTTAGGAATAAGAAAGGCGTCGCTTCGAAGTTCCTTCACCTGATTATATTTATTCACATATTTAGCAAAGGCATCAAAGCTATTGTAGCTTCTGGTCACTAGACTGTTCAGCGCTTCAACTGTTTTGCCCCATTTATATCTGTTGATCAGAAAGTCTCTTTTTTTCAGTAATTCACCGGAATTATAAATCTTTCCATCAGTGATATACGTATCATGCACACCGATGATCTTTAGGTCGATTCCAAGATTCTTTGCTTCTTCCACCAGATGATTGCAGGTGTATGCCCCCAGCATGTTATTATATTTTTCTACAAGATATCCTTTTAAAGCCACTTTATTAATCCTTTATTTATTAGTTCAATAGAAACGATTGTATCACACTTCGGATTATAATCGAACCCCTGTTTGTTTCCAAGATAAAGGGTTTGTGGTAATATAGGACGAGTGAGGTAAATTATGGAAAAGTTAGTTACATTTGAACATGTTACAAAATCATATAGCGGAAATACCATTATCGACGATGTTTCACATGATTTTTTCGAAGGTGAAGCGATAACATTTGCCGGTCACAATGGTTGTGGAAAAAGTACCATGCTAAAAATCCTGGCTGGATTTACGGGTATAAATCATGGAAATTTAACATATCATAAGAAGGTCAGATTCTCTTACGTCCCAGAAAAGTTTCCGGGGCTGGATGTGAAGATGATCGATTACCTGAAATCAATTGCAGATATGGAAGGAGTTTCCCATTCCAACGTAAACAAACTGATCGAAGAGTTCTTTCTGGAAGATATGACTGAAACCAAAATGAAAAACATGTCTAAGGGAAGTCTTCAGAAGGTTGGAGTAATTCAGGCTCTTCTGGTTCCTCATGATATAGTCCTTTTAGATGAACCACTTTCCGGTCAGGACACCGATTCGCAGCGTGTATTTATAGACAAGATGATCGAACTTAAAAAACAGGGCATCACCGTATTTATGTCCTGTCACGAAAAGAAATTAATGGATGAGCTGTCGGACAAAATATACACAATAAATAAAGGAAAGCTGGAGGCACTGAAACTAGAGGACGTTGCCGATTCAACATTCAAAATATATGTAAATAAGGATAGCAAAATCAATCGCTGGCCTGAGATGACAGAGCACGGTAACAAGTATGTGCTCACTGTTCAAAGAGACGAAGTAAAAGCTACAGTTATGAAACTATACAGCGAAGAATGGGAGCTTGTGGGAATTGAAGAATATATTTAGCCTATATAAACTTAGAATGAAAGAAACAATTAAAAATGCAGTTCTGGTTATCCCAGCTGTACTCCTTCTGGCATTTCTAGGAATCATGTATTCAATAAGACCGGTTCAGGTCAGTGGTAGTTTTCTTATCTCAGGAATATTTCTCTTTGTACTTGCTACTTATATAGCTAACAGTATCCAGGAAAAAGAAAATGATATACATGAAGAAATATTGCTGCTACATAGTAATTCATCTCTAAATTATTATATATCCAGAGAGATGGTGTTGATCAGTGTAATACTTATCTTCGCAGCTGTGCTTATAGCCTACCCCGCAATCCGTTCTTTAATAAATAGTTCTAACTTTACGAGACCTATGGAAAAACCGGATGTTATCTGGGGAGGATTAATAGTACTTGGAAATGGACTCTGTGGTATTGCAGTTGGTGATTTGTGTCATCAGAGAATTGTATTCACACGAAGATATCGCCTTACCGCCGTATTCTGTATTATTATCATTACCATATGCAAAACTCCACTGATCCACTCTTTTAAATTTCTGACATTTTTGAACT
The DNA here is from genome assembly GCA_000687975.1 of Lachnospiraceae bacterium AC2031. Taxonomy (GTDB): domain Bacteria; phylum Bacillota; class Clostridia; order Lachnospirales; family Lachnospiraceae; genus Eubacterium_Q. Next base: position 1,076,299 of record JIAB01000001.1, read on the forward strand.
ACCTGCTTCCACCTGTTACGGATGGACTTACTATGGTTGGAAATACGGATTACTTTGATGGGACCGGATCAACAATGATCTTTATTCATACACTAATCTTTTTGGTAGTGATCACTATTTTAAAGATCAAAATACTAAAGTTTAAAAAATATAATAATTAAAAACTATAATAAATACAAAAGAGCCACGTACAAATGTTGAACCGACCCCCAAAAGTTAGACCTATAAAATCTAACTTTTGGAGGTCGTTTTTTATGGGTAAAAGCAAGTATACCTACGAATTTAAAAAGCAAGTCGTCAATGATTATCTTAATAATGAAGGTGGGTACAGGTACATTACGGCAAAATATTCCGTGTCAGATAGGAGATTGGTTCGACAATGGGTTGCTAACTATAAAAAATATGGTGATAGTGGTTTATTTCGCTCACGAAAGAAGACAGTGTATTCTTTTAAAAAGAAATTAGATATTGTAGAATTATATCTATCAAGCGAGCTCTCTTATCAGGAAATAGCTCTTCAGGAAGGAATCAAAAATCCTTCTGTTATTGCTGCGTGGGTTAATCGATACCGTATCGCTGGTCCTGATGCATTGAGACCTCAAAAGAAAGGTAAGAATAAAACTTTGGATAAATCTAAGATAGATTGTAAATCTATAAAATCAGAAGAACACATTGTTGATACTAGTGCTGAACATGTAAAAGAACTAGAGGAAGAACTCCTTAAATTAAGAATCGAGAATGCCTTTTTAAAAGAACTGAGGAGACTGCGTTTAGAGGACGAGGAAAAAATGAGAGAACGGCGCTCGTCATCAACAGCCTCCGAGGAGACTTCAGACTAAAAGACCTTCTCTCTTATACCGGAATGCCTAAAGCAACGTATATGTATTGGCAAAAAAGATTTGATAGAGAAAATCCGGACAAAGAAATCGAAGAAAAGATGCTTGCGATTCGAAAGATAAATAAAGATTACGGTTATCGTAGAATGTTAGGAGAACTAAAAAATCAAGGGTACTGTATCAATAAAAAGAAAGTACAAAGAATTATGCAAAAACTTGATTTGCAGGTTACATCATTTACTCGAAAAAGCCGTAAATATAGCTCTTATAAGGGTAAAGTTGGAACTATTGCCCCTAATAGAATCCGACGCCGATTTAACACACACATACCTCACCAAAAGATTACGACTGATACAACTGAATTTAAGTATTATGAGATTGATGTTAAAGGTCATATGACTATGCAGAAGCTCTACCTGGATCCATTTATGGATATGTGTAATGGTGAGATTATCAGTTATGCAATATCAAAACACCCGTCTGCTCAAAATGTGATGGATGCGTTAGAACAGGCTATAGATGTAACATCTGATTGTCCATATCGCAGAACTTTTCACTCGGATCAAGGTTGGGCATATCAGATGAAAACTTATTCTCATCGTCTTAAGGAAGAAAGAATATTTCAGAGTATGTCCAGAAAAGGAAACTGTCACGACAACTCAGTTATGGAGAACTTCTTTGGTCTTCTTAAGCAGGAAATTTATTACGGAGTTGTTTATTACAGTTATGAAGAATTAAAATCAGAAATTGAGCGATATATAAAGTATTACAATGAACAAAGAATTAAAGAAAAACTAGGATGGTTAAGCCCTGTACAATACAGGCTTCGCCTCTTGGCTGCATAAAAATAGCGTAGCAGCCATAAAACTGCTACGCTTAAAAAGTCTAACTTTTTGGGGTCACCTCATGTACGTGGTTCTTTTTAGGGAAGAAGGTTATGTGATCAACCTTTGATTATTCTTTTACTGGTAAAGTATGTTACCAGGAAGTAGCCTCCATAAATCACTACTATGATCAGAGCTGTCACAAAGATTGCAAGCCCCATACCATCAGATATGAACACTTCTAAAATCTTGCTGGAAGCACGAAGTCCAAAGACTGAATGGATCACCGCCAGAAGCATTGGGAAAAAGAAGAACATACCAATCTGTTTAAAGAGAGCTCTGTTGATCATCTTTTCGTCAGTACCAATTCGACGAAGCACTGAAAATCTCTCAATGTTATCTGCAGACTCTGAAAGCTCTTTAAGTGAAAGAACTGCTGCACTGGCAATAAGGAAGATGATTCCCACATAAAGGCTTACAAATGTAGCTATAGCACCAAGACCAACAGAACCAGCCTTAAAAATATCCTTTGTTGAATAATACATATACCACTTTGTGTAATCTTCAATCTGATACGTATCATTCATAAAGTCTACAACATATTTTTCTGTCTCATCTCTATCTTCATCTGATGATGATACATAGTCCGCAAAAAGCAGTTCACAAGACTTAGTTGCACCTTCTACAAGGCTATCTGGAACAACAACAACACCTGAATTACATTTATTTATATTCATCTGAATTGGTCCATCAATACATTCATCAAATGCAGGAGAAAGTTCTCTGCCTCTATATGTAAAAGTGCTACCCGCCTTCATTGCATTTCCGCGGGCTTCCATAACGATAGACAGATCAGCAACAACTGCATATTCATTTTCCTCAAGAGTAATATCCTTAAGGTCAAATACCCTGGCAAGCTTTTTATAATCAGAAAGAGAGATTATCTCTTCTTCTTCCTCTTCATTAACAAATGTATAATAATTTAGAGCTGACTGAATATATTCTCCCATGGTATCTCCCATGGTCAGACCTTCAGAATCATAAACACTTAGGTCTTCGATATTCTCGAACTTACCAGTATCAAAACCTTTGGTACTTAAATCAGAGAGTATATCAGATTCTGGATCAACTCCCTCTACATCATAGCTCATAAGAAGCTGAACATCCTTAGTAAGTGTATTCTTTATGGATGAATTCATTGAATATGTAAGACTTATAGCACTTCCCAGGAGGACTATAGTAAGGAATAGCATCAGGCAGATTACTGTCATAGACATCACCATAGTATTTGCCTTACTGCTAAACTGTCTAAGTGTAAAACTGTTGAGCTTCTTAAGATAAACGCCTTTCATCTTGGTCGCAATAGTAAGGATGCTTCCTGAAACAGACCAGAAGATGAAAAATGTTGATACAGAACCCATGATAATAACCTTTACAAGGTCACGTGATTCAAACGCCTGATCCACATTAAAGCCTACTGTTACAAGGTAATACGCTCTTCCAAGAACCACGCAGGATATAGTAAAGATAACAAAACAAAGTATTGGATTACGAACCTTAAGCTGTTCATTCTTCTTCTCTCCATGAAGAAGATCAATAAGCTTACATCTACCAACTGATATAGTATTGAAGATCATTACAACAACATACATGATGCCGAAGAAAATGATAGTTTTTACAGCAGCTTTTGCAGAAAAGACAAATGTGAATTTGCTCATATCTGCTTCAAACATATTAGCAACTGCAACACTCATGAACTGAGACAAAACCACACCAAGGATAAGTCCGATAGCGAGAGATATAACACCTACAAGAACAGTCTCAGTAAGAAGAATTGTAGACATACGACGCTTACTCATTCCAAGAGTAAGATAAACTCCGAATTCTTTCTTACGTCTTTTAATAAGAAAGTTGCTGGCATAAATTATAAGTGCACCAAGCACTATTGCTACAAACACACTGACTCCATTTAGGAATGTATTCATAAGGATCAGTATTTGTTTAGTAGACTCGGACACATTCAGCATCGCCGTCTGTGAATCTAATGCATTGAAAATATAGAAAATAATAACGCCGATTACAAGAGTGAAGAAATAGATTGAATAATCCTTCACACTCTTTTTTATATTTTTAAGTGCAAGTTTAAAGAGCATCGCTAGCGTCACCTCCTAACAGTGAGATAACATCTATGATCTCATTAAAGAATTCTTTTCTATTCTTTCCTCCACGAATGATCTCATTAAAGATCTTTCCATCTTTAATAAAGATTACACGCTTTGCATATGAAGCAGTAAATGCATCATGAGTTACCATGAGGATTGTAGCTGGGATAGACTCATTTAGATACTTAAAACTTTCAAGCAGCATCTTACTTGACTTAGAATCAAGAGCACCTGTTGGCTCATCAGCAAGCACAAGCTTAGGTTCAGTGATGATAGCACGGGCAGCTGCAACTCTCTGCTTCTGACCACCACTCATCTGATAAGGATACTTCTTAAGAACCTCTTCTATTCCAAGAGCTGCAGAAATATCTCTGATGCGACTGTCAATCTTTGCCGCACCCATTCCCTGAATGGAAAGGGCCAGAGCAATATTCTCATAAGCTGTCATGGTATCAAGAAGATTGAAGTCCTGGAATACAAAGCCAAGTTCCTCACGTCTAAACTTGTTGAGAGCATTTCCCTTCAGCTTTGTGATATCCTTTCCAGCCACATAGATATGACCAGAGGTTACTTTATCAATAGTTGAAATACAGTTAAGAAGTGTTGTCTTTCCACTTCCACTGGCTCCCATAATAGCAACGTACTCGCCTTCATCAACCTCGAAGCTTATTCCGTCTATTGCCTTTGTAAGAGACGACTTGCTTCCGTAATATTTTTCGATTGAATCAATTTTAAGTATTCCTTCCATAATTCCTCTTTCCTCTTTCGTATAATTTCTTTGTTCTGTACGTATAATACGTCATAAGAAAGAGGATGTCGTTTTTCTAACATTACTTAATATTACAATGTTGTAATATTACATCACATCATAGAATGAATCATTGGTTATTCTGATATTAACTCTGGTCCATTCATTCTGCTTAGACTCAATAGTCACCTCATGACCAAGTTTTTTACATAGTTCCTTCACAATGTAGAGCCCCATACCTGTAGACTTGGTACGACCCTCACCATTAAAACCAGTAAATGACTTTTCAAAAACTCTCCTTAGATCATTTTCAGGAATTCCGATACCATTATCCTCCACAGATATAGTTATACCGTTTTCTCCTTCACCTAAAGTTTCACTATTAACAACTATCTTTACAAAGGACTGAACCTCGTCACGCTTATACTTAATGCTATTCGAAATAAGCTGTCCCATAATAAAGATAAACCACTTATGATCAGTATTTACTTCTACTGCATTTATATCTGTATCACCTGCATCAATGATAAAATCTATATTATTATCCTGAAGGTTTTCTCTATATGTCATAGCTGTCTCATGAATGATATCAGCAACGCGTGACTTTGCGATATGATAATCCTTCTCAATACTTCCTGATCTGACATAGTAAAGTACCTGATTAACAAGAGTCTCTATCCTTCTTGTTTCAGCAAGAAGTTTCTTATACTCAGTGTTATCTATATCTAAATTCATAAGATTATGGAGCTTTAAACTTATAGCAGATAAAGGCAGCTTCACCTCATGAAGCCACATCTCGATATATTCAGAAAAGTCTTTACTCTGCTTCTGATAGAGAGCCACATTTTCTGCCATGGATTTATCAATATCATAAAGAATTTCTGAGATGATCTCCCCCTCAAGGAATCCCGGAGTTTCCATAGTTTCAAGAACAAGATATGCCTTATCCAACTTATCCACGCTCTCAGATAACCGATTATAAAAACCTTTTCTTCTGTAATAATCATAAATAAAAACAGAAATCCAGGACAGGATAAAAAGTCCTGTAATAAGAGTAATCGCAACCAGGTTAACCTTAAATATAGTCAGCAGCCAAAGGATTATCACTCCTACGACTGCTGCAATTATTATCTCTATTATTTTGTCTTTTACATACTTCTTTACTGTCATACCAGGATGTATCCTTGTCCTTTTCGAGTTTCGATAGCATTTGCCACCCCTGCATCAGCCAGTTTGCTTCGCAGTCTGCTTATATTAACTGTAAGTGCATTATCATTTAGATATTCACTATTGTTCCAAAGATCTGTCATAAGGTCATCACGACTAACAATCTGGCCCTTATGATTATAAAGAAATGACATTATCAGCATCTCATTCTTCGAAAGAACCGTCTCCGTCCCATCACTTCCAATGATCATGCTGCGTCTGAAATCTAGTTTTACATTGCCATATTCTGCCACATCTGTACTTCCACCCAGACGCTTAAATATATTGCCTATTCTAAGGAGCAGCAGTGTTGGATTATATGGTTTTGTAATATAGTCGTCCGCCCCATAGCCCATGGATATAAGCTCATCTCGCTCCGAATCACTGCTGGTTACCATGATGACCGGAACATCAGAAACCTGTCTTACCTCACGCAGGATATCCTTACCATTCTTAACTGGCAGATTAATATCTAGAAGCACCATATCAGGAGCAGCATTTAATATATCTTTCACCGCAGTATCAAATGTGGTCAATGTTTCCACAGCGTAACCCGACGTACTAAGCAGGATCACAATCTCGTCTCTTATATTTTCTTCATCTTCAAGGATCAAAATCTTCTTCATAAGTCCCTCACCGGTGTTTTATATTTCTTTAATCAGACATATCTACATCAAGAGTCGCGTTAACCTCATACTGAGGATATATTTCCTTTAATTCAGAAACTACCTTATCATAAATACTTTTTCTATCTTTAATATCAAAATCAATAATTACATCGAAGCGATAATTCTTCTCCTCTTTATCAAAGAAGAAACCGTGGACTTCCAAAATTTCCTTATACTTGCCACATACTTCTCTTACCTTTTTCTCAATATCTTCAGACTCTTTATCACCTGTATTTACGGCGTACACCGAAACTCCTGTGATAATAACTCCCGTCTCTTCAAAAACTTTTTCACCAATCTTTCTCTCCAGCTTATCCAGTTCTTTAACAGTCATAGACGCAGGAACCTCGGCGTGAAGTGATCCCACCATCCTGTCAGGTCCATAGTTATGAATTACCAGATCATATACACCAGTAACCTCTTCAAAGGAATCCACAACAGTTGACTTTACTTTCTTTGCCAACTCTGAATCAATTCGTTTTCCAAGCAGCTCGCTAATTGTATCCATAAGAATATCGTAGCCTGCTTTTAAAATAATAACGGAAATGATAACACCAAGATAGCTTTCCAGACTGATACCAGTAAGCAAAAAGAATATAGCCGCAATAAGTGTAGCAGTTGAGATAATAGCATCGAAAAATGCGTCTGTACCAGATGCTATAAGAGACTCCGACTTAACCTTTTCTCCAGTCTTCTTAACATATGTACCAAGAAGAAGTTTTACAAATATAGCTACCACAACAATAACTATAGTAACAGCTGAATAGTCAGGAGTCTGCGGATGTATTATCTTCTTCACAGATTCAATCAGAGCCGCAACACCGGCATAAAGAACGATTACTGCTATTACCATAGCTGTAAGATACTCATACCTTCCATGACCTAACGGATGATCCTTATCAGGTGCTCTGGAAGCAAGCTTAGTACCTACAATAGTAATGATAGATGATAGAGCATCGCTTAGATTATTTACCGCATCTAAAACGATAGCTACTGAATGAGACAGGAGTCCAACCCCTGCCTTAAAGCTTGCCAGAAATATATTTGCTATTATGCCTATTATACTGGTACGTATAATCTTCTTTTCTCTATCCATACTTTATGCCTCTTTATCAATGATCACACTATACTGTATCACTTCATCTATTTAGCCAACATGTCTTTTTAGAAATTCACATTGATCATTATTTGCCTGTGTGGCAAGCTCGCTCTTAATATTTACATGGAATACATGTCCCGTAGTTTCATCACCATAAACTCTGCTTTCACACTCCACATCTCGGGATTTTAAAAGTTCAGTCATAGGTTCTAGATTCTTTAACAGGAAATCACCTCCTGAACTAAAGATAAAACAAGGTGGATAATCCTTTGTTATATAGTCCAGCACTTTTAATTTCTCTCCAAAGCTCTCAGGTTTCGACGAAAAATAATCCTTTATAAGTCCCGTTCTTTTACCAGACAAATGGTCTTCTAGATCATAAAGTCCGCAAGCCAGGGAAATACCCTTTATGGTGATTTCTGGTTTTCTTAGACGAAACAGATTCCTGTATTTTTCATTTGAATATATAGCAGCGTACTGGCTTACAAGCTGAGCCCCAGCTGAATCCCCGATCAGAAATACGTTACTTAAGTCTACCGGATATCTATCTTTCTTACCCTCCAGCCACTGAATAACCTGAGACAGATCCTTTAGTGGTGTAGGAAATTTATACTTGGGAGCCAGTCTATAGTTGAAATTAATTACTACAAACCCACGGTGTGCAAGATCTGCTGCGTAAAACTGATATGTTTCTTTACTGCCATATACGTAAGCACCACCATGTACATTTATAATAACAGGCAGTTTTTTACCCTCTTTATCCTTGGGATAACATATATCCAGCAGATTATATGCGCCCTCTTCCCCATAGGTATTATCCCTTATATATCTAATATCTTCAGGAATTGAAAGACCTGCATCTCTCTTATCATCATTCTTTTTCCAGGTTATATTTATTACAAAACTTTCAAATGACATTTTAGCCCCCTTGTCACTTAAGCAGCTATACCCTCTGTGTCATAAGCCACGCCATAACATGCATCGCTTGTTTAAAGTTCCCCTCTGATATCATTTGCTCTATCTCATCAGCTGAATATTTTTCCACATTTAGGAATTCCATCTCATCCAGATTCTGACCTGACATTTTCTTACAATTTCTAGCAAGATAAATATGCGCCAGATTATCCGCTATAGTTGCATTTGATGGAATGGTAATAAGATGTGTCCACTCATCTGATTCATATCCCGTCTCTTCACTAAGTTCTCTTTTTGCAGCTGCAAGTGCATCCTCAGAAGATGTAGGCACTCTATCCCCATACTGCTTTCCATCTGCTCTTTCAATGCCACCTGCAGGAAACTCAGTTGTAACCTCTCTTATTCCCTGGCGGAACTGTCTTACACATAAATACTTTCCATCTTCATCTGATGCGACTATTACTACATAATCGCGTCTTGAATATGTATAAAATGGTTCAAATATCTTTCCATCTGGAAATCTATATGCTGTCTTTCTAAAATCAATCCATTCATCCTGTACTATATGCTCAGTACTGACCTCTTCCCACATTAAATCCTTATCGTCTGTCATAATAAATCCTCCAAAAAAAGTTGCTACTTCGTAACCATTACATATTGTAACACATTACGAGTAGCAACTGTTAATCTAGAACCAAAATAATTATTTATTTGTAAAATCACCTGAAAGATGTCCGATAGATATTATATTTCCAGTATTTCCTTCGGCATCAGTATCTGTTGAATCAATAAAATCCTGAATATTAAGTGTTGAAGTATTAACACCACCCTTCAGTCTTTCTATAGGATTCTTCAGAGCAATAACATATATATCATATGTATGAGATCCACCCTCTGGAGGATATGGACCAACATATTCAGAAGTGGTTGCCCAACCCTCAGGAAGGGTTGTTTCAGTTACTCCTGATGAATTCCAATGCAGGAAATAATGCATACTGATATCAACCATATATATTGCATATTCTGTAGCTCCATCAACTGGTTCCCATGAAAGCTGAGGAGATACATTAGATCCCTCGTCTGTATTTGATATAACATCATCCCATACTCCATCATGAAGACTGCTTGATGTTAGTTCAAAGCTTTCATACTTACTAACCAGTTCATCACCATCATATGGCAGCACACCATTTGTTGAGCTTTCCTCAGTAGATTCTTCTATTTTCTCTTCTGTATCTTCTTCTGTTTTCTCTTCTGTTGGTTCTTCAACCACCACAGTTGTCATTTCGGTTGTCACCTTAGTTGTCTCATCTTCCGTAGCTGCAGAACTATTCTCCGTTGTACCACAACCCGAAAGAGATAATATAAATACTGAACTAAGAAGAACCGTTATTAGTTTCCTTAATCGCATACACTCCACCTTTCCTTTTGTTTATTTGTCCATATAATAAACATTCATTGTTTCAAAAATGTATCCATAAACAAAAAAAACGCTGGCATTCAGCCAGCGTCTTTATCATTAAGAAGGACATTTAGTTTTTCAGCCAGATTTTTATATTCTTCCATTACAGCTTCATGATGTGCCCTTACATACTCTATATCTTCATCTGCAGCTGCCTTCTCAAGTTCTCTTGCCTTTTCAAAGAGACTGCTGCATCCTATAGTTTTAGAAGAACTCTTCACAGAATGAACAAGTACCTTATAATCCTTCATGTTCTCTTCCGAAAGAAATACAGAAAGATTCTCTATCTTTTCTGATGCTGCCGCAGCATAATCAGAAACTATCTCAAAGTAAAATCCTTCATCATCACCACAATACGCCAGTCCATCTTCAGTATTAAGTCCCAGTTTCTTTAAGCCTTCCAGGTTACTTAGGCCAACGAAATCAGCAGGGACCTCCTCTGATTCAGAACCAACAGGGGTGATTTCATCAGAAGGCAGATACTTTACCAGCAGCTTTTCCATCTGGGATAGCTGCACCGGTTTCGACAGATAATCATCAAAGCCTGCACTTATATATTGTTCACGAGCACCTACTACAGCATTTGCTGTTAAAGCAATAACTACTGTATTATCAACCAATGACTCTTCTCGAAGAATCTTTAATGTCTCTATACCATCCATCTCAGGCATCATATGATCGAGGAATAGCATTTCATACTTATTCTTCCTCATTAATTCGATAGTTTCCTGGCCCGACTGACATATATCAGGATTAATTCCAAAAAGCTTCATCAGATTGGATGCAACTTTACGATTTATCTCATTATCATCGGTTATCAGGATACGAGCATTTGATACACTGACAAGCACATCGCTTGCAGCAGCATTATTTGATGACTTAGTAGTAATATCATACTTACCAATAGGAGTATCATCAACAACCTCTATCGGAAGCTCAAAGTAAAATTCTGAACCAACACCATATTCACTCTTAATCTTAAGAGAACTGCCCATCATTTCAAGAAGCTTTGTAACAATGGAGATTCCAAGTCCTGTACCTTCAATATGACGATTTTTCTTCTCATCTATACGTTCAAAGGATATGGATAGTTTATCTATATCTTCCTGCTTGATTCCAATACCTGTATCCTTAACAGATACCAGCAGACGGCAAAAGCCCTTCGATGTACCAAGATTCCTGATCTTGAAAAGCACATAACCCTTTTCAGTATACTTAACAGCATTCGTAAGTATATTCATTATAACCTGACTGATTCTTACATCATCCCCCATCAGCACCGATGGGATAGACTCATCTATATCAAGTCTCAGTTCAAGATTCTTGGACTTTGCTCTTTCGTTTATGGAATGTACAAGTCCATTTATCATGGCGGAAAGTTCAAATTCTACCGGCACAAGACTCATCTTACCATCTTCAATTTTTGAAAAATCCAGGATTGTGTTTATGATAGAAAGAAGCGTATTACCTGCACTCTTAATATTTGCAGCATAATCAAGGGTTTCCTCTTCCTGTGATCTATGAAGTATCATCTCATTCATGCCTAGGATTGCATTGATAGGCGTTCTGATCTCATGACTCATATCTGCCAGGAAATTACTCTTTGCTTTATTTGCACTGTCCGCAGCAGACTTTTCAAGCTTAAGCACCTTCGCCTCATAGTCCTTCTTACGCTCATTTTCTTTTGCTTCTTCGAGTTTAAGATATGACTTTCTTTCACTTCTATAACCCAGCATATAAAATGTGGTCGTCAGGATAAATACTATAAGGGTAATAATGATACTGACGATCAGAAGGGACATAGGAGCCTGATACAGTTCCGAATTCTTTGTAACGATAACCAGATACCACTGATCCATAACTGTATCAACAAACACAGTACATTTATCCCCATCTATAGTCGTAGTAAAGCTTCCCTTTCCAAGCTCTGTCGCTTTCTGGAATACCTCCTTCTGCTCAGGGATTTCATTATAATATTTTCCATTTTCGGATTTATCATGATGGGCTATTACCATTCCATCATTATTAAGGATATAACCATAGCCGTATCCATTTATCTGGATATCTTCAACTATTTCCTGAACACCATTAAGTGTAAGATCAAGCGCCAATGCGTTTTCATTATCAGAAAGTGCTCTTCCAACTGAAATGATAACATTTCCGGTCTGAGCATCAACGTAAGGAGAGATAATGATTACATCTCCCTGTCCTGAGATGGTAGTCTTATACCAGTTTCTTGTGGTAGGATCATAATCTTCTGGAGGGACCCAGCCAACACCATCTATATATTCACCTCTGATGTAGCCATATATGCCAGTATAGCTTTCATCAAACTGTTCTTCAGTGTTTGATGACTCTCTTGTAATATACTCAACTATCTCGTCGTTTGTCGCACCTTCTTCCACCATATGATCTACGGTGTCTGCGGCAAGCCAGAGAACACTTTCAGCGGTCTCAAGATAGTTCTCAAGATCTGCTGTAACAGCTGTTGCCTTATCTTTCCCCAGTTCCTCAACAGATGTAAAAGCAGTCCTGAAGATAACACGCGACGTAAAGATAACCATAAGTGCCATAAGCACAAATGTGCATATCAAAATAATCGCAAGATTCTTTTTACTACTAATCATATGCAACACCCCTCCAGCTACAGTATAAGTGCAAAAAATAATCATTTCAAGTTTATAATCGCTGCAGTTTTTGATACAATAGAACATGAAGTTTCTACCAGAAAGGAACCAAGGCATGAAAAGTCATATCGTATTAGTTGATGATGATTCTATCAACCTTAAAATTGCCACTAATATTCTTACAAAGCACGAGATATCTGTTACTCCGCTGGGGTCAGGTTTTGAACTGCTTGACTATCTAAAGAGTGAAATCCCTGATCTTATACTTCTTGATATCATGATGCCGGAAATGGATGGTTTCGAAACCCTTACGAAGATACGAGTTCTTGAAAAAGAAAGAGGCCTGGAAGAGATTCCTGTAGTCTTTCTCACTTCTGATGAAACAAATGAATCAGAAGCCAGAGGCTTTGAGATGGGAGTTTCAGACTATATCCATAAGCCATTCAAGGCGGATATTCTTATAAAACGTATCGAGAATATTCTAAACCGTCAGAAGCTGATAAACCATTTCCATGAAGAAGCTATAATCGATCAGCTGACTGGTCTATTAAATAAGGTGGCCACAACTGACAAGATAGAGATGATATCCTCCAGAAAACCTGGAGTGCTTTTGATGATCGATCTTGATTCCTTCAAACTGGTAAATGATATCTACGGCCATGCTGCTGGCGACGAAATACTTATCGCTTTTTCCTCCCAGCTTAAGAAACATCTTGGTACTGATGATATAATAGGCCGAATCGGTGGAGATGAGTTTAGCGCCTATTCCTTTGCCCTAACGAATGAAAACGATATTCACATCCTTACAGAAAAGTTAAATTCTGACTTCCTGCAGGATGCCAGACGTATACTTGGAGAGGATATGGATATTCCTCTTGGAGCATCCATAGGTGCGCTGTTCATAACTCAGGGCTGTTCTGATTATGATGATGCGCTTAAAAAAGCTGATAAAGCTCTCTATCAGGTAAAGAACTCTGAAAAGCATGGTTATGCTATCTATACAGAAAACGCTCACGAGGACGATGATGAAACTGTAATCATGGATCTTGATACTCTCACCAAGATCATGGCTGAACGAAATGATGCAAGAAGTGCACTTAAGCTGGATAAATCATCCTTTGTCAGTGTTTATAGATTTGTCATGCGCTACGCTATGCGCTATCACAGAAACGCCTGCAAGCTCCTTATCACTTTATTCCCTGGAGCCGAATATAATGAAGAGAATACATCTTCTAAAAATATATCTGAATACTATGAGCTTTTCGGTGAGCATATAACAAATATTCTTAGACGAAGCGATCTCTTGATGCAGGTCAGAAAGAATATGTACTTCATTGTCCTTACTGATATCAAGGCAGAGGCAGTTGAACAGGTAGTAGGAAATATAATCAGAACCTGGCGTGATAAACAGGGAAATGTTCTCGACATCAGATACGAGACAGAGTTTATGGAATCCGAACAATTATTTACAGGTGGTGGAGATAAGCTCTGGGTTACTATTGTAGATGATGATGAGATGAACCTTAAGCTTGCCGAAAGAATTCTGACAAAAAATGATATAGAAGTAACAAAGCTTACTTCTGGCGAAGAACTTATGACATTCCTTAAAGATCATCGTCCTGATCTCATCCTGCTTGATGTAAATATGCCAGGAATGGACGGCTTTGAAACACTCAGCCTGCTTCGTGCGGAAGAAACTGAAATTGCTGATATTCCAGTTGTATTTCTCACCTCAGAAAATGATACTGACACAGAAAAAAGAGCTCTGAAGCTTGGTGCAAAAGACTTCATTAAGAAGCCATTTATCCCTGAGATTCTGACTCTTCGTGTAAAGCAGATTGCTGAACTGCTTCGACTTCAGAAGAGACTTTCAGATGAGGTTGAAAAGAAAACTAAAGAAAACGAACAGCTGTTCCTTAATGTCGTTAGTTCACTTGCAGGTGCTATCGATGCAAAGGATACCTATACAAATGGTCATTCCAGCCGTGTTGCTGAATATGCGAAAGAGATAGCAAGGCGATATGGCTATAACCTGAAGGAACAGAGCGATATCTATATTATGGGACTGCTCCACGATGTTGGAAAGATAGGTGTTCCTGATACCATCATTAATAAGCCTGATAAACTGACAGAAGAAGAATTTAAAGAGATAAAGAAACACCCAGTTATTGGTTCTCAGATTCTGAAGAACATAAATGAGATGCCTAAGCTTTCTATAGGTGCAAGATGGCATCACGAAAGATACGATGGAACAGGATACCCAGATGGACTGGCTGGTGAAGAGATTCCAGAAGAGGCACGTATTATTGCAGTAGCCGATTCTTATGATGCCATGTCCAGCAACCGAAGTTATCGAAGCATCATCTCTCAGGACCATATCAAAGAAGAATTAATTAACGGAAGTGGAACACAGTTTGATCCACGTTTTGCTGAGATCATGCTGAAGATGATCGAGGAAGATAAAGACTTCACCATGCGTGAAGGCGGACGAGATTAAAACAACAGGGATGCACTGGCATCCCTGTTTATTTTACATTGGAGTTATTCGAATTGTCAGATTATCATTAGCTGCAAGTCCAGATACAGAGAATCCCTTCTCTGCTATCTCTGCAGCACTAATTACTGTTTCTTCCTTTGTCCATAGATTCTTGACAGAGTATTTATCTGCATTTACAAAGGCATCAGCATTCACCATCTTCTTTCCAAGATAAAGCTTTATAAGCTCAGGACTGATTGATATCCTGTCTTCTCTAAAGCCCATACTGACATTTATAAATGACAGAGCAACACTGCCATCCGAAAGAGGTTTTGCAAGAACATCCACTCTATCATTATCACGAAGATAAGTTGTATCCGGCTTCACACCCTTTGATGTAAAGATTCTCTTTGCCTGAACACCAAGACTATCCTGGTTCAAAGCTATTACATCTTCATTCGTAATAACCTTATATATGTCGTCATCTTTTTCTACATTTCTAAGATCCATTCCCAGCATAAGTGGAGAATTAAGCATACACCACATAGTCATATGAGTCTTATTCATCACATCGGTCATGCCATTCATTCCAATGACCAGCATATCAGGATCATTCCAGCCCTTTTCTAGACCTGCAAACTCATCCATAATTACAGCTTTATTATACTGAGCTGTAACACTTACAGTGTAAGCCCCTTCCCAGGATACTGTTCCAGGATCTCCATCTGATCCAACCTGAAATGTTATATCATTTAGAATTCTCCAGGAATCACCTACCTTGTATCCCCAATTCTGTGGCTGAGTCTTACCCCATTCACATATTGAAAAGAGAATGTCCTTATCAGGAGCTATTTTACTAAAGCTTTCCTGAATCCTTGTATAAGAGGTAAGTGTATTCTCCTGACGACGATGATTCATTAATCGCAGAGTATTCTCGCCCTTCTTAAGGTTTATTCTAATAGGAGCATATAACTCTGTATCACCTGGTTCACCAAGCATATCATCATAGTAGTAATTTACTACTAAGTCTTCTGCCTGTCCCACTGCAACCTGCAGCCAGCTTCCAGAGCCTTCCTTAGCCCCACACCTGGCATCAATATAGAGATCATACTCTCCATCTTCTGAAGCTTTAATCTTAAAGTGAAGTTCACTGCTTAGCTCATCTACAGGGGAAGCATCAGGACTTGTTCCATCAAAGGTACCAATACCAGTTACATACTCACCCTCAACAAAAGCACGGCTTCCAGTGATCACTCCATCAAGTAGTGCGTCGAATACCATTTCTTTACTTTTATCAGTTGTTCCATCATCAGAAACCTTTATTAATCTAATGCCTTTTATATCAGGTGCAAATGTAAACTTCGCATTCCTTGGACAGGAAAATGTAGCATTATCATAAACGTTATAACAATTGTCGACTTTAATATAATCTATCTTCCAGTTTACATAATCTTGGCAATCAATATCTTCATATCCAACAGTTCCAACCTCAAGACCCGAACAAAGCCTGTCTCCTACATCATTATACATACCAAACTTAAGGCCTTTATCATGAATGTAATCAGACATAGCCATAAAGCCGCTAGGAAACTTTTCTGCGTCACTGGTAAGATGTCCGTCAACTCTCTTTGAACCATAGCATCCATCATCAAGCACTACATATGTATAGCCCAGCTTATCCAGCCCAAGCTCGATCATCTTATCTACCATAGCCTTGGTAAGAGTCTCATTATTTCCGCTTCCAAATGCATTCCAGCTGTTCCAGCCCATAGCAGGCAGATGCCCCTTCTTGCCAAAGAGAACCTCACCATTCTTAAAGGCGTCAAATCGTAATCTATCATCCTGTATCTCTACAGGCTTCCACATCTTTTCACTCATTTTGTTACTACTCCTTAACCAAAAATCCCCTAAATGACCCCACTGCACTTTATTTAAATTAAGCTGTCATACGCTCATTTTCACGAGCAACCACGATGATCTCATCCATGGTTACGCCGAAAACCTCAGCTAAAACAACCAGATTATCTATAGTCGGAAGTGTCATTCCACGCTGCCATTTGTATATAGCCTGTGGAGTTGCAAATCCAAAAACATCCTGCAGATCTGCTACAGAGAGACCTGCTCTTTTACGTAGGATGGCAATGTTTCTGCCAGTACCAATAGTATCAATCATAGGTATCATGTTCATTCTTGTCCTCCGATCTAGGCCCCCTGTGGAGAACAAGCATCCGACAGTCAATCCTGCTAGATGTTTGCACTACTCAGAAGCCTTGAAGTTATAAACAGGCTTTAGTACCTCTATGACATCTACTGACTCTTTTATAACATCTATGATGTCACCAAGAGACTTATATGCCATAGGCGCCTCATCCAATGTGTTCTCATTAATAGAAGTAGTGTATACTCCCTTCATCATTTCGTGATACTCATCCATAGATAGAGTATTCTTCGCCACTGTACGTGACATGATTCTTCCAGCCCCATGTGGTGCTGAGAAATTCCACTCAGGGTTTCCCTTTCCTACCGCTAGAACGCTGCCATCCCTCATATTTATAGGGATCAGGACCTTCTCGCCCTTATGTGCAGCAATGGAACCCTTTCTCAGTATCATTTCATCTGTATCAATATAGTTATGAATGGTATGAAATGCCTCACCAGGTGTGATTCCAGTCATTTCGAAGATAAGCTCAGCCATCTTCTCTCTGTTTCGTCTTGCAAATCTCTGGCAAATCTCTACATCATGAAGATAATCCTCAAAGTATGTGCCATATAAATAACAAAGATCATCTGGAATTAAACATTCTCTATTCTCCCATTCAATCTCCTTGAGAGCCGCCTCAATCTCAGATCTTCTGCCCGCCGCCTTATATTCAGCGATCAGAGCATCTCTCTTGGCATAGTATTCATCCTTTCCAGAGTGAATTTCTACTGCAAGCTTCTGATAATATTCACAAACCTGCTTTCCAAGATTACGACTTCCTGAATGAATAACGAGGTACTTTGTTCCATCAGCCGCTTGATCAATCTCAATAAAATGGTTTCCCCCGCCAAGTGTACCAAGGCTTCTCTCTATGTATCTGGAATCCTTAAGTACTCGATTGCATCTAAGCTCACTCAGATCAAATCTTTCCTTACGACCATCCCATACATGCATTCCCGATGGAATCGTATGACAGGCCTCATCGAATCTTTCGAAATCAATATCTGCCTTTCCCATTTCCACCGTATACATACCGCATCCAATATCCACTCCCACTATATTTGGAACTGCTTTATCGATGACGGTCATTGTTGTGCCGATCGTGCAACCCTTTCCCGCATGAACATCAGGCATTATTCTGATCCTGCTGCCAGCAGTAAACTCGTAATCACACATTCGACGAATCTGTTCTATAGCTACATCCTCGATTATATTGGTGTAGCATATTGCTGTATTAACGTTTCCCTTAATTTCAAGCACCGTCTCGACCTCCTTTCCAAATAAGTGCTGATCTAGCAACTAATGTGCATAAGAAAACCGCTTACCTTGTACACAAGATAAGCGGTAAATAATTTCAAATGTATTAATATAGAAAAGCCTCTTACTGCCAACCAGGCCTACGCTTTCCCACAATACAAGAGTCTCCGCTCATCTTAAATGCACGCATATTCCCATTACCAATCCCTGTGGATTCAGGCAATACACACATAATACTGTCGAGACGACTAATATTAAGTTTTGTGGTTGTATATGCGAACATGTTTCTTTCCTTTCCAGGGCACGCCTGCCCTCTTTTTTTCTAAAACCATTTCACAGAATAACACATATCATTTTATTTGTCATTATACTTCTGGTATAATTTTGAAATTTTTTTCTTAATATGATAATATTTCCTTGGGGTATATAAAAAAGGAGAAGGAGACAGGGGTATGCATAGTTACAGGGAAACCAGTGGCCTTAGGCGCCACATTCTTATAGTAGATGATGAACTGATAAACCGTGAGATTCTTGGCAATCTCCTACAACAGGACTACGAGGTTCATTTTGCTGAAAACGGAAAGCAGGCACTTGATATACTGCTGAAGCGAGAGCATATATATTCTCTTGTACTGCTCGACCTTCTTATGCCTGTCATGGACGGTTTCGAATTACTTGAAAAAATAAAGGCTGATGATGTTCTAAAGACAATTCCTATTATTGTCATGACATCCGAAAAGGATGCAGAGGTAAGAAGTATAAAACTTGGAGCCGCTGATTTTATTACTAAGCCTTATGATATGCCAGAAGTAATCCTGGCCAGGTGCGAGAGGATCATCGAGCTTCAGGAAGATAAGAGCCTGATCAGAGCTGCTGAAAAGGATCACCTTACAGGCCTCTACACCAAAGACTTCTTTACACAGTACATAAAACAGATTGAAAAGTATAACCCTGAGAATCATATGGATCTCATGGTCATAAATGTGGAGCATTTCCACCTTATCAATGAACTTTATGGTCGCTCTGAAGGTGATAAAGTTCTTAAATGTATTGCTGATCTGTTGTCTCAGATTTTCGATGATACTCAAGGTATCAGATGCAGAACTGAGGCAGATTATTTCTATGTTTATTCTAAAAATGGTACAGACTATGACAAGACCCTCCTCACTCTTCTGGAAGGTCTTACGGATAGAGTGCCTGATTCTCACGTCCGCCTTCGTATGGGCGTTTATCCCGATGTTGATAAAGAGCTTATAGCTGAAAACTGGATTGACAGGGCTAAAACTGCCTGTGACCGTATCAGAGGCGACTATTCCAGACATATTGCTTACTACAATAATGAATTCTATGAGAAGGCCAAATATCAGGAGAAACTGATAAATGATATCGACAAGGCTATTCTCTCGAAGGACCTTATAGTTTACTACCAGCCAAAGTACAGCATTCAGGGAGATACTCCTAAGCTTAGAAGTGCCGAGGCACTTATCCGCTGGAAGCATCCAGAACTGGGAATGATAAGCCCTGGTGATTTTATACCACTGTTTGAAAGCAACGGTCTTATTCAGAAGCTGGACCGCTATGTATGGAAGGAAGCCGCAAGACAGGTTGGTGAATGGAAAAGAGAATATGGCCTGTCTGTTCCTGTATCAGTAAATGTATCACGAATGGATATCTATTATCCAAAGCTTCGAGACGACTTTATAGACCTTCTCAGCAGTAATGGTCTTGAAAACAACGAGCTGATGCTGGAAATCACTGAGTCTGCCTACGCAGATAACGCAGATCAGTTGGTAAATGTAATTGAAAATCTTCGAAGTGACGGATTTATGATAGAGATGGACGACTTCGGTTCCGGCTATTCATCACTGAACATGCTCACTACTATCCCTATTGATGCATTAAAAATGGATATGAAATTCATCCGCAATATGCAGAAGGACGAGAAGAGTATGAAGCTGGTGGAGCTGGTGCTGGATATTGCCAAGTTCCTTCAGGTTCCTGTAATCGCAGAGGGTGTAGAAACTGAAGAACAGTTAATGCTTCTTAAAGAAAGAGGCTGCGATATCATTCAGGGCTATTACTTCTCTAAACCTGTACCACCAGAAGATTTCACTCAGTTCATCAAAAAGGAGTTAGGACAATGATAACAATAGATGCATTAAAGGAATATGGAGCAAATGTAGATGAAGGGCTTTCACGCTGTATGGGAAATGAAGCTCTGTACCTAAAACTTGTAGGTATCATTTCTTCTGAAGATAAGTTTGAAACACTTAAAGAAAGCATTGAGTCAAAGGATCTGGACGGTGCATTTGAAAGCGCACACGCGCTAAAGGGTGCAGTTGGTAACCTATCCCTTACTCCACTATATGATCCACTGGTTCAGATCACTGAACTACTTAGATCAAGAGAAGATACAGACTATTCAGAACTAATCACTGAAATAATTAATAAGAAAACAGAATTAGATAATCTATGTAAATAGGATCAAGCTATATTATATGTTATTCGGAAGAACAATATAAAGCGCCACCAGTAAACATAGGAAAATGATATTGATAACGGTAAATGCCAGAAGATAATGCTCTCCTTCCTTCTTACCCTTATTATAAAACTTATAAGTGATAAGACTTGCCATACTTGCGATCAGTGTTCCAAGTCCACCAAGGTTCGTACCAATAAGAAGTGATGGTCCCTTCTGGGTAAATGCAGAAAGGAGCATAGCTGCCGGAACATTGCTTATGAACTGCGAAGCAAGCACAGCGGTGAGAGTAACATTTTTCTCTATTACACGAGACAAGGTGTCATGAATAATATCAATTCTTCCTAGATTTCCTATCAGAACAAAGAAGAATATAAATGTAAAGAGAAGTCCATAATCGATACCTACAAAGGCTTTTCTATCAAAGATCAGAACAACCAGTGCTACTACTCCAAGCATGATACCGAAGTTTATTATATTGGATACCGTAAGAAGACATAAAGCAAAAAGTGCCGTATATACAACAAGCGGTCCTATCTTTGGTGCAGATACTTCTTCTGTCACTGCTGTATCTACTGTCTTATCAGTCTTATTTAGTATCAGAACGCTTATTACGAGAAGCATCAGTGATACAGCGCTATATGGAAGCATCAGCTTAACAAAATCTACAAGCGATATATGATATTCCGTATAAAGATAGAGATTCTGAGGATTTCCAATAGGTGTCAGCATGCTTCCAAGATTTGCTGATACTGTCATAAGTATCAGTGTATACATGGTTCTTCTTCTATCCTTAAACGCTTTTAATACATTTAGTGCGAATGGAACCAGGGTTACAAGAGTAACATCATTTGTGAGCAACATGCTCATAAAGAATGATAAGATCACAAGAAACAAAGATATATACTTTTCTGAATGTATTTTTCCAAGAAGCTTATTAGTAAAGAAATCAAAGGTTCCAATTCGAATATAGGCACTGACAACCAGCATCAGCGAAAAAAGAATTGCAAGAACCCTAAAGTTAATATAACCAATATATCCCGAATCAGGCTTAACGAAAAAGCATGAAATAAAAGCAAGTACTCCTGATATTATAAGGATAGAATCCTTCTTGAATATTTCTACAAGCTTTTTAGTGGCTTCCAAAACCTACTACCTCGCATTCTATATAATAAAAAAAACACCAAAAGCGAATTATATACTTTTGGTGTGGAATGTCAAGATAAAAAATATACCACCGAGTACTCTCGGTGGTATTGGGGAGAAATAAGCTGTAATTTATAAAATTACAACACTACTTGCTATTTTTTCTATATTTAACCAGATTATCAATTCCCAGACCAATTGAGAAAATCGCCATTCCTATCTGAGTAATAACAAATCCGTTAAATCCATATCCTGATGCAGTTCCATAAAGGCTGATTCCTGCAGAAAGGAGCCAGATGAACGCTCCTGCAAACCATAAGATCATGCATGTCTTTGAATTGTCTTTCTTATCCTTTTTTACTGTAGCTTTATTTGTCATCGAAATAACCTCCATTTCCTTAATATCTATTTGCATTTGCTTGTTTATATATTTGATGATTGAATATTACCGCAAGTAATGCATAAATACTGGGAATCTGTTGTGAACAGAACAAATATTGTCGTAAATGGAAAAACATCTCTTATTCTGTTACTTCTACTCCATTATCTGAAGAAGCATATTTTCCATCCATGTAGACAAAATCATACATCAGGTAAGTTGTTGGATCGTAGCATCTATAAACTCTGAAGCCATCATCCATGTTTATTTCCTGTACATACTTTTCACCATCAAAATCAGATTCATCAAAGTATTGCTTACCAAAATCCAAACTTCTAAATGCTATACTTCCTGAATAAATCTTTTCATTCTCTACAATATCATTTAGATATACAGTATAGATTTCTTTACCTGTCTGAATGTTTCCGTCCTGATCGATAAATTCTGCAGGCTCCTCAGTTACTGTAAAGCCCTTATCCTCATATTCCTTTACTGCATTTGCAAGAACTGTATAATCCTTATAATTAAAGCTCTTACTGAATAACATAAACTCATCTGAAGGAACTGCATCCTCTGGAATTGTAAATACTTCATAACCAAAATTTATCATATGCTCGTCTGTTGAAGCTGTCTCAGCAAGTGGAATATCAAGTCCGCCCTCTGATGCCTCTTCAGGTTCAGTGACTTCTTCAGGTTCAGCAACTTCTTCTAGGTCAATAACCTCCTCTGGTGCCTCCTCAGGGGCTTCTGTAACTTCTTCTGGTGCTTCTTCAGGAGCCTGTGTATCAGGCTCTACCTGATCTTCCACCTTTACACTTGATGTCTTTTCTGGCTGTTCAGCAGCATCTACTTCATTTGCTCTTACAGCTGCCGATGAAACGCCTGCAATTGCTCCAATAGCAAGAACAGAAACCGCAATAGCTACCACCTTTGAAGAAACCTTATTCTTCAACATATTTTTAATTCTCATCTTTACCTCCATTCCACCAAAGGACTTTTGGGTAAAGAATGTTAATGGCAAAACTCTGCATCTTTTCTGCTTCATAGCACGGCAGACGATTGACGTACAGTAGCTCTTCTTAACTTCATTTCCTAAAAGATTTATGACCTCTTCATCACATCTCATCTCCAGGTCACTGCACATCATTCGGTAGGCTATCCAGACAAATGGATCAAACCAGTGCACGCATACTATAAACATGCCCAAAAGCTTGGTGATATTGTCGTGATTCTTTAAATGAATCTTTTCATGCAACAGTATATACTTCTTCTCAGAATCATCGAGTCCTGTAGGAAGCCATATACTCTGGTTTATAACGCCCACCACAAAAGGTGTTTCTATAAGATTGGATTCAATATATGATGTGCCCTCTACTCTCTTAGTATTTCGAAGGACAATCAATAGTTTAATGGTCTTAAGCACCACATACATAAGCAATGCTGCAAGACCAACTATCCATATGCTGAATAATACTGTTTCAATGCCAATACTATGGCTGGCTGGACCTCTCGCTTCACCGATTTCCCATGCCTTTTCCTTCATCTGATTAGCATAATCCACCAATGTCTGATCAACTGTCACTTTACCATACTCTGTGGCAGTTCCCGATACTGCACTTGAACTGGCAGGAGTGCCAGCCACCTTAAGATTGAGTATACTAATAATTGAGTTGAAATTAACTGGACATAATAGCCTAACTGCCGGAACAAGCCAGAAAAGGATAGTATATCTCTTTGGAAATCTTTTTAATACGAATCTAAGAAGAATAACCGCGAGTATTGCTATACTTCCATAAAGACTCATATTTAATAAATACTTTATAGCTACTTCCATATATTATTCCTCAATATGTGATCCAATAAGCTCGATGAGTTTTTCTGCTTCTTCCTTGCTTATCGAGCCATTTCCTAAAAATGCACTGACAAAAGCAGGAAGGGAACCACCGAAACTCTTTTTAACTAAATGCTCACTTTCAAATTCCTGTACCTGCTCACGAGGCACAAGAACAGTGACTACAGAGTTATTATTCTCAACCAGTTCCTTTTCAACAAGTTTACGAAGCATTGTGTAGGTTGTAGATTTTTTCCAGGAGAGCTTTTCCTCACAGAGCTTGACTAGCTTACCTGATTCGATAGGGGCGCTGTCCCAGATCACATCCATCATCCTAAATTCGCTTTCACATAATAATAAATCTTTCATCACTTAATCTCCTAAATTCAAGCATATATCCTATAGTTCCATCCGCATCAGCTTTTACCGTTGCGCACCGATAGCAACTAACGACAGAATGGTTTATAGTTATAAACCGCTTTTAGTCTATAACTATAAACCAAGTTTGTCAACACATATTTTTGAGGATTTTTTAAAACCCATATTGTCCCTTAAGTCCTTTGTAATCGCTCTCCAGCTGGGCAGCCGATAACAGCTTTGAGTTTTCTCCCCTGATTATCAGCTGTATCAGCCCATCAGATGTAGCTACTGTAATATCAAGGTTCTTAGAGTTCTCTACCGTAAAACGAGCTATATATTGGTCAGCCGTTTCAGCCTCTTTTGTATACACAACATGTACGCCAAGGTAGTCCATCTTCTCAGTAAAATGGCCTCGCACGTTATACGCATCGAAGACAACTATAACTTCCGTCCCCTTCAGTGCTTTATATTCGGACATCATATCAAGGAGCTTATATCTTGCTCCCTCCAGATCAAGGGACTGCTGTTCTTTCGATACATTTGTATTTTCTATAAGTACCTTAAGATCCTTCCATGCATGAATGATATTATAACCATCCACCAGGAGATACTTCTTTTTATCAACCACTTTAGTTACGGTCTTTGAAGAACTCGTCCGTCTGTTTTCTGCCTGCACAGTACTCTTACTAAGATATACGCGCTTTGTCCTTCTGTTTTCATTTCCTGCATTTGAATGCGTCGCACTTCTTAGAATATCATCTATCTCATCAGTTCCAAGAGCTCTATCTCTATTCTCATGAGACTTATTCTTCTCAGAACGTAGAGCTGCCTGCCTAAGAGATTCAGCCTCACGAAGAATTCTTTCATCATCTGTCTCATTATCAGTATCAAAATACTCTGACTCCTTAGAATCGAGATGCATCAACTCTTCGCACTCGAACCAAGGAACATAGTATCCCGCTCCATGATCAATAAATATACTGCCTGAAGGATTATCCTTATCAGAATCTGGATCATATCCCTTTTCAGTGATCACATCCTCAGATACGGACTCTGGCATATCTGTGTATCCAGCGAACTTCAGTTCTATAGAACCTTCTCCTGAGGTATACTCAGTAAGCTTCGTCTGATAATCAGCTATACATCTGGCAGGAGCATTTCCAACCAGAGTACCATCTGCACTGAGACTCACGCTTCCTCCCATGTCAGATATTTCAGTCATTACACGTCCCACACTTTCTGTTGGTAGCGTGATAACAAAATCATACATAGGTTCCAGAAGCAGATTATCTGTCTTCATCAGTGCCTGTCTTATAGCCCTCCTTACAGACTCACGGAAATCCTGACTGTCTGTATGTTTAAGATGAGCCTTACCTGCTATAAGGGTAAATCTTATATCTGTAAGTGCAGCTCCTGTAAGAACTCCAACAGGCAGATGATTAGACAGTGTTGAAAGGATTGTCTTCTGCCAGTTAATGCCCAGATCGTCTACACTCAGATCACTTGCCACTTCAATTCCTGTGCCACGAGGCAGAGGTTCCAAAAGGATCTGTACCTCAGAATAATGTCGAAGTGGTTCAAAATGTCCATAACCAATAACAGGACTGGCTATTGTCTCCTTATAGACAAAGCTTCCCTTGGTGAAATCAATATTAACATCATAGAGCTCTTTTACACGTTCTTTCAGAATCTCCATCTGAAAGACTCCCATTACAGATACACTGGCTGTATCCTCATTTGTTATCTCAAGCTGAAGAAGGGGATCCTCAGCACATAGCTCCCGAAACTTTGGAAGGAATACTCTGAGAGGAACATCTGGCGGAAGCAACAGATCGTACCTAAGAACTGGCTGACATATAGGAGTATCGTCATCGTACTCGTCTCCTATTCCCATACCTGCAAATGTATTATCCAGTCCCAGGAATGTAACAATATCACCAGCTTCTGCCTTATCCAGGCTATCAAACTTTCCGCCGCTATAGCACCTTATCTGACTGATCTTTTCGCCGACCAATCTTTCATCAGCGATTTCATTTCTTACCGATATACTGCCGCCCGTAACCTTGGCATAACTAAGCTTCTGACCATTCTCATAACCAATCTTAAATATCTTGGCTGAGAAGGCATCCTTATATTTTATATCAGGAAGATATTCTGTGATCACACTGATAAGCGTATCTACGTTCTCGTTTTTCAGTGCTGAACCAAAGACAACTGGATGAAATCTTCCGGAAGTCAATAGGTTTACATAATCTTCTTTGGCGAGTGCACCTTCCTCAAGATATTTTTCTATTGTTTCTTCTGAGAGAGACGCAATCTCTTCTTCTTTTTCTGAGATTCTCTCATATGGAACAAATCCCTCACTGATCTTTTCTGTCAGTTCTGATATAAGCTCTTCCTTTGAGCGTTCGCACATATCCATCTTGTTAACGAATACCACATATGGAACCTTATAATTCGTCAACATACTTACCAGACGCTTGGTGGATGGCGTCACACCATCAGGACCACTCACTAAAAGAAGAGCCAGATCAAGCACCGAAAGTACTCTCTCCGCCTCACCTATAAAGTCAGCATGACCAGGAGTATCTATTATTGTGACTCTTAGATCATCTTCGCTCTTGTTGATATCATTTCCCTTGTCCACATTGCAGAGAGCCTGCTTTGACAGGATAGTAACGCCTCTTTTCTTTTCCAGAGCTTCTGTATCAAGAAATGCGTCGCCATTATCTACTCGTCCTGCATTTCTTATCATTCCCAGATTATAGAGAATGCTTTCTGTAAGTGTGGTTTTACCTGCATCAACGTGAGCAAGGATACCCAATGTAAGTTTCTTCATATCTATCTTCCAAACTATATTTTATAACACTTATATCACAGTATACAAAAAAATGCACCATGTAGAATGTACATGGTGCATGTCATATTAGTTTTCTTTATACTCGTATAGAGCGTCCCAGAAACGATTTTCAAATGTTGCGCAGGTTGTAAATATCTCGCAGAGTTTATCTACCTCTTCATCTGGTAAGTCCGCAGCCTGCTTATTTACCAGAGCGATCCAGCTTTCATTTGCCTCCACATACTCATCACTTGTGTATGCATCAAACCAGGATTTATACTTGCTCTTGGCGATCATATCAGGATATCTTTCTGTCAGGATTGCTCCCAGGATTGCATAATTCCATGAACACTGAAGTAATGCAGTAAGTCCGTAGAGAAGGCCTCCCTCTTCCAGTTGCTTCTTCATGTATTCAACATATCGCAGAATTACAGGAGTTCTAACGCAGGATTCTACATCCGCATCTGTCACTCCAAGCGCCTTCATGTTTGCAGCATGCACATTGTATGTCTCGTACTCGATTGCATCCAGAGTATTCTTTACAAAAGCAGCCACTTCTTCATCATTTGACAGTTCCAGCATTTTCTTCAAGATAACTATGTAATCCTGAAGATACAGATAATCCTGTATCATGTAATTCTTGAACAGACTTTCATCCAGAGTTCCCTCAGCCATTTCAAGCGGAAATGGCTTCTCAGCCGACTCAATCCAATTAATCTCTGCCGCAAGATATAATCTGTCAGTAATATTCATATCATTATCCCCCTACTGCTTTTCAGCAATGATAGCAACATATCCGCCGCTCTTATAGCCTTCGATCACCTCTTCTGGCTCCTCATTTGTGTACATAGGATTCTTTACAAGAGTCTGATAGAAGGAGAACTTCTCAACTCCAAGATTCTTTAATACTTCTATCTTTTCTTCAGTTGAATGCCATACACCTGATGATGCAAGTGCAAGTGGATATGGAAGGGATGGCATAGCGCCCTCGAGATACTTATGATCATATGTGTTAAGGCTCTTTCCAAGAAGATACATAAAGCCAAATGCACTCTCCTTTGGAACGTCCAGAAGGATCAGCTTTCCGCCCTTCTTAACAGCCTTAAGACTCTTCTTGTATACAGAAGTAAGATCTTCCATATAGCTTGAGCTTCCGTTGAAATATATGATGTCATATGTCTCATCTGGAAGATCTACATCCTCGATAAGACCATACTTGATAATGTTGATACCACGCTTCTCAGCAATCTCACCCATATCCTTTGAAGGCTCGATACCTTCAATGTTGGATGAATCGATGTAGCTTTCAAAAAGACCACTTCCGCAGCCTACGGAAAGAAGCTTCTTTCCACTGATATCACCAAGAACCTTTTTATAAAGTCTAAGTTCACTTGTAAAAAGGTTATCATTTACCATAAACCATTCATCATACTTATTTGCATAGCCGTCAAATTTCTGCTTTTCGTTACTCATTATATTTTCCTCTCTTATAAAAACTTATAGTTGTGTGCAAGTGGGCCACTGCCTTTTCCAAGATCTAGCATTGCAGCCAGAGCTCCAGATATATAATCCTTTGCATTCTTAACTGAATCCTCAAGAGTCTCGCCCTTTGCAAGATTTGAAGCAATAGCACTTGAAAGTGTACATCCTGTTCCGTGGGTGTTAGGATTATCAATTCTTTTCCCTTTGAACCACACTGGACCATCAGCACTGTACAGAAGATCATTTGCATCATTTACCTGATGTCCACCCTTGCAGAGAACGGCACATCCAAACTTTTCAAAGATTAGCTTTGCAGCCTTCTCCATATCTTCCTCTGATTCAATCTTCATATCAGAAAGAACCTCTGCCTCAGGAATATTTGGGGTGATCACTGTTGCTAGCGGAAGCAGGCACTCCTTAAGTGTTTCGATTGCATCGTCACTTATAAGCTTTGCTCCACTTGTTGCTACCATTACAGGATCCACAACGATATTTGATGCATTATACTGCTTTAATTTGTCGGCTATAACATGTATCAGTTCACTTGAAGAAACCATGCCTGTCTTAATGGCATCTGGGAAAATGTCAGTGAATATTGCATCTATCTGCTTCTCAAGAAACTCTGGTGTTACATCCATTATTCCTGTTACACCGGTAGTATTTTGGGCAGTTAGTGCAGTAATCGCACTCATTCCATAGACTCCATTTGCAGTCATGGTTTTAAGATCTGCTTGTATACCGGCGCCTCCACTAGAATCACTTCCAGCAATGGTTAATGCTGTGTTCATATTAATTACCTACCTTTCATACATATTTCTTACAGCACTTTTGTATAGCGGCAGAAGGTGGTGCCCCCAATCTGTCGCTTTATAAAACATATACCAATATGTTTATTTATCTAGTTCTTCCCATCTGGTGATGACCTCATCCAGTCCTAGAACGTACAGATCACTGGTCGTCTTTACACCGTCCTGATCTGTCTCGCCTTCCTTATCATATACCCCAACCGTTTTGAATCCTGCCTTTTTAGCAGTTTCAAGAGCATATAATGAATCCTCAAAGACTACTACCTCGTTAGCGTCAAATGTCATATACTCCGCTGCTTTATAGAAAATATCTGGGGAATGCTTACTTACCCCTATCTCACTGGTAGTATATAGTGCTTCGATATATGAATAGATTCCATTTCGACTGAGAGCTTTCTCCACATGCATTCTTGGGCTGGAGGTAGCAACAGTCATCCTAATACCTCTGGACTTAAAGAACTCCATAAGTTCCTTTGCTCCAGGCTTTGCTAAAACCTCATCGAAGTAAAAGCTTTCCAGCATCTGCCTTATCCCCTCAAGGATAGCAGCTGTGGATTTCCTAATCTTATAATGCTTCTTCAGATACTCAGCCCCCTGCTCCATACTCATGGAGAAAAGGACAGTATTCAGCCCTTCCTCAGGCTCTTTCCCGATACTGAGTAAGTATCTTGCTCCCAGATCATTCCATATCCCCATGGAATCAAGGATTACGCCATCTATATCAAAAATAATTCCTTTTATCATTATGCTTCTACCATCTCACTGGTCACTCTCTTAAGCTCCTTAGTAGCAGCAACGATATCAGGCTGTGCATAGATCGCACTTATTACAGCAATACCGCAGATACCTGTACCTGCAAGCTGAGGAGTGTTATCAACAGTTATTCCACCAATAGCTATTACTGGGATATTAACTGCCTCGCATATTGCCTTCAGTGTCTCATGGGATACATCATCAGCATCATCCTTAGAACCTGTTGGGAATACCGCTCCAACTCCAAGATAGTCAGCGCCTCTCTTCTCTGCCAGGATTGCCTGTTCCACAGTATGCGCAGAAACACCAATGATCTTATCCGTTCCAAGCTTTGCACGAACATCGCCGGTTTCCATATCACTCTGTCCTACATGAACTCCATCAGCATCCATAGCAATAGCTATATCAACATTGTCATTGATCACAAATGGAACCTTATACTCCGCGCACAGTTCCTTCAGCTGTTTTGCTTCTTCAAGGAAATGCTCATTATCCAGTTCCTTTTCTCTAAGCTGGATAAATGTTGCGCCTCCATCAAGACTTTCCTTAACAACCTCATAAAGGGTTCTTCCATCTAACCAATGGCGGTCTGTAACCGCATATAAAAGTAAATCCTTTTTATCGAATCTCATACTTTGCTCCTTTATCAAGTGTCTCTGCATCCATGTTGTAGATTGCATCAATAATACGGTTGCGGTAAGTAGAATTACCATCACCCTCCTGCATATATGACCAGCCAATCTCTCCAGCAAGTCCCATAGTACAAACAGCCGCTGCTGCTGCCTCAAGAAGGTTATCTGGATTTGCAACAAGAAATGCAGTCGTAAGTCCTGAAAGCTGACAACCTGTTCCTGTTATCTTGCCCATCTCTGGACGACCATTTCTGATCACGAAGCATCTATCTCCATCACTTACAAGATCAATAGCACCAGTAATGGCAACCACTGCGCCTGCCTTCTTTGCAAAATCCTTTACAAACTTCACAGCACTATCAAGAGTCTCATCAGTAACTGCATCAGCCACGTCAGCATCTACTCCCTTTGTAGTTCCACTTCCAAGTGCAAGTGTCTTTATCTCTGAAATATTACCTCTGATACATGAGAACTTAATCTCATCCATAAGCTTTACAGCTGTATCTGTACGAAGGGCTGATGCACCTGCACCAACTGGATCAAGAAGAAGTACATGACCAAGCTCTGCAGCCTTTCTTCCCGCCTTAAACATTCCTTCTATAGAATTCTTATTAAGTGTTCCAATATTGATATTAAGTCCGCCACAGATTGCTGTAATGTCTTCAACATCATCTGGCTCATCAGACATTATTGGGCTGCCTCCTGAAGCCAGCAGTACATTTGCCACATCATTTACAGTCACATAATTTGTAATGTTGTGAACTAACGGACTATTCTTTCTAACATTTTCCAAATACTTTCCTAACATATTTTTCTTCCTTTCTATGTTGGTTTCTTGGAATCTTGCCCAGCAGTTTTTCGTTAAAAAAAGCAGATACATCCAACCGGACATATCTGCTTAATACACGACTATGATCCCTACGTTGGCATTATCCAAATCAGGTAATGGGTCCAGACCATACAGTTTGTTCTCAGCCGAATCTCGCTCAGCTCCCCTTTTTTATTAACAGAGTGCATTATACACTTTGCATTATTTCTTTGCAAGATATTCTGTTGCAAATTGTATCTTCGTTGCATTGAATCCATCCTCTAATGGATATATAAAGAAGGTATCATCCATTGTGGATAGAGTAACGCACTGTCCCTTGCCCCTGTAATCATACTCAGTATGAATCGATATAGTTGATTTAGGTGCAAAATGAAGTGTCTCCGTCTTATCAGTTCTGTAGTTATAGAATGTAAGATCGAAACCATTCAGGTTATGAACCAGTCTTCCTTCGCCGCAATCAACAAAGTTAAATGAATTCGGCAGTGCTTCTATCTTTACGCGGGTATCTAAGAGATATTCCCCGGCATCGATCTCATCATTAACGCACTGTCTTTCCCAATCGTACCACTCTGGAATATACAGGGTATCTTTTTCAGGACTCTCAGAACTAATAGGTAAAGTACCGCCACTCTTTTTGTGGAGGGTACCCAGCTCGTCCATTTCGAAGGTGGCTCCGCAGGAATCACATTTGATTTCAGCACCAGCTGTGATCATCTTGAATTCCTTCTTGCAGCAGATGCACTGATAAAGTGGCATGTGAAGCCCTTCAGCTCTGAAGTCGTCCGCGATCACCATGTTATTCTCACGCTGATATCTATATTCATCATAATCAAGGCTTTCCACCAGCTTCTTATGAATCTCCTGAATACTAAGGCTCTTTGCCTCTTCAGCACTGAGAACGCAGGTAACGTCCGTATGAAGCTTTACCGACTTTCTCTCTTTAAGATTCCAGATAGGTGACAAGAGATAATTACCCTGCATATTTACAACTACCACAGGTACCTTGAGAAGTCTCACCAGCTTTGCCACTGAAAGTGGAAGCTCTGAAGGAGTACCTACATTTGCGTATCTCGCTTCCGGATAGATGACCATTATGCCCTTACGTTTTATAACATTTCTTATGTTTCTTATCAGAGCCTGATCATTAATAAACTTTCTGGTTCCAAGACAACCGGTCTGTCTATATATCCATTCACCAAAATTCTCGAACCCCTCTAACTCGGATATGTAATTCGCTCTGTGTGGCGAAAGACAAAGCGGAGTTACATAGAAATCTGTAAAGGAATGATGTGTTCCAAGCACCAGATATGGAGGCTTGATTCCTTCCAT
The DNA here is from genome assembly GCA_000687975.1 of Lachnospiraceae bacterium AC2031. GTDB lineage: Bacteria > Bacillota > Clostridia > Lachnospirales > Lachnospiraceae > Eubacterium_Q. The sequence continues at coordinate 1,109,644 of JIAB01000001.1, forward strand.
GTTGTGCTTATCGATTGTCAGCTTATTCTTAGCTGTTATCACCTTGCAGATCAGGAGCATCAGGGGAAAGAGAAAAAAATTCTGTTTTGGAGGTACCTTATCACGGTCAAATGGCTTCTTGTCCGGAATAACGTACGCATCCTTTCGCACATATCGTCTGATCGGTGCCAACTTACAAAGCAGGAAGTACAAAATACCTGTAGCTAGGAATGAACATCCTGTTGGAGTCAGTACGAAAAGTGCTGGAACATGAACTATACCCTTTATCGGATTATATATTACTAACGAAAGAACAAAGCCAAATGCAAGACATACCAGTCCGACTATATTAAAGCCATGGGTATAGTCGTAGGAATGGTGTCCTTCTATACCGAATGCACTCCTCAGATCCAGCTTCTGTTTTCTTACCAGGAAGAAATCTACACATAGAAGCGCCGCAAGAGGCGCATAAACTAGAGCTCCGATTGTAAGGAAGCTTCCGAAGTATTCAGTGATCTTACCCCATACACAAAGAGCTGTCACATAAGCCCCCAGGATAAGAACCAGTACTCTATAGGATACCTTAGGAAATGTGGACTTAAGCATTACTCCATAGATATATGAACCAACTGCCTGAGTTCCAATATTTGCAAATGCAACTAAAAGCAGTGAGGACAGTCCAAGGATAGGAGCAGAAAGAGTTGCCAGCATCATTGTCGGATCGTCTACCATTTGACCTGTAACATGATGCATAGCAATGGCCATAACCGCTCCAACAACTACGAAGAAGGAACCTGCAAGTCCCTGTCCAAGAACGCCTGCATAGAAACCGCTGCGTTCAGACTTACAAAGTCTAGGAACCTCAGCCATACCGCCCACAAGAGTAATAACGAAGGCGAAGTTTGCCTCTATAGAAAGAATATAATTAGTTGTTTCGCTTACATCACCACTGAGCTCTGGCTTATAGTTCCAGATAACGTCTATTGGAACTGATGTAAATCCAACGATAACAACTACAACACCTACCAGAAGAAGGAGTGGCACAAGAATTCGTGTAGTCCATGTGATACTACCGATACCTCTGTAGGCGATAAATGTACCAAGCACAACGCAGGATATACTAAGCACCAGGTGGCCTCCTGGGAATAGGCCTATACCGAATAGTCCCAGCAGATTCTCCATAGAGTCTGCAAAAAGCTCACAGCACACTGCGTACCAAGGGAAATTAACGAGGATAATAAGGATGGTTACAACATTTACACCCTTAAATCCAAAGACGCTTCTCAGCCAGATCCAGATATCTATTCCATATCTTACGGAAAGAATAACCGGAAGCTGATAAATAAGAAGCATAAACAGAGCAGCAAAAAATGCTCCGATAAGCAGCTGTTTGAAATTGACCAGAGTTGCAAGATATGAACCCTGAGTGTAGCTCCAGGTTGCTATACAGTATCCTGATAGAACCAAAAGAGCATCTATAAAGCCATATTTTCTTTCTTTAGGAAGAACTGGATATGTACCAAAGTACACCTCCTGTTCTATAGCCTTTTCAACCTTATTCATTATACCCATCCCCCTATGATAACAAGAATCAGGCATATAGCTGCAAAGATACCTGTAACTACATAATCCTTCTTAGTCATAGCTGGGATGCCAGTGGTGATACCTCGATCATCAATATCATCTTTGATAACATTTTCCTCGAGATACTCAATTCGTTTTTCTAACTCCTGATTTTTCTCTTCCATTTTCTCCCCTTTCAATACTTTTAAATGTGTGTTAAACATATAGTTTAATATTTATATATAGCTTATCTTTTTTAGTTGTTCCACCTTCACTTTCAAAGATAAACTTACCCTTTCCCCTGACAGATACAGTGTCGCCTGGCTTCAGCTGCTTTGCGTTCTCAGTCATCTGCCTTCCTGAAACAAAGACCTTTCCTTCGGATATGAAGCGAACCGCCAGATCTCTGGACAGCTTATAAACTCTTGCGATGATCGCATCCAGCCTGTTACTGCTTACGATAACACTTTCCTCTTTAAATACTGGAGCTATCTCCGCCGGAATATCATCACATACATTTACCCTTACTATTGTATGCTTTACCTTGCCCAGGTTCTCTACTATATAATCACCGATACTACTTGCCACAAAGATATAGCCCTCATTATCTCTAACTATTATATCTCCAAGCTTCGTTCTCTCCAAGCCAAGACCTATAACAGATCCCAGAAAGTCACGATGAGTCAGCGGATCAGAAAACTTCTTCTGAACCGGAGTAATATGAAGGAGCGTAATAGGAAATGGCTCGTCGTAGCCGAAAAGAACCGAAGAACCAAATCTCACCATGCACCTCTCGCACCCTTCCGTTCCTCCAGAAACGAGAGTGCCTACATAATCTACATCCCGTTGAACAGAGTAAAATACAGAAAGCTGTGACATATCGAGAAAGTCTGTGAACATGAATCTATTCTCGCTATATGCTCTCTCAGCAAGTTCTAATATTCGGTTTTTCAATGCATTATCTATATCATTCATATTCTATCCTCATTCACGCAATCTTGATTATACCATAATTAAAGAAGAAAGGGGCTGCCAATGGCAGCCTCTTTCTTCTTACCTAGGGATGAGGATTGAAAGTGTAAACACGTTATCCTCTTCGTTTGCTTTAAGCATTCCTTCATATTTCTCAAGAGAACTCATCATGTTCTGGGTTCCAAATCCATGAAGGTTCTTATCCTTCTTTGAGGTCTTACGTCCTACTCCTTCGAAAAGCTGATCTGCTGGAATACCATTTTTCTTAGATAAAGTAGAATTGGTAAGCACTATATCAAGGAAATTATCTGTTTTCTTTACAAGAAGCTTTACCCAACGATTATTGGTCTCAGGAAGCTTTTCACAGGCCTCGATGGCATTATCGAAAGCATTTGCAAAGATATTGCAGACATCTACAGGCTTCATATCAAGACCGCCGTCTATCACACCATCAATCTCGAAATCAATCCCCTTCTCATCCATACTGGATGCCTTCATACCGACGATACAGTCAAGCATCTCATCTCCTGTAATATATTTCGGAGACATTTCCTTAACAGCACCAAGAAGTTCATCCAGATGATCCTTTGCATCATCAGTCTTTCCATCCTTAAGCATTGCATCCAGAAGAGACAGGTTGATATAAGAATAATATTTAATATAGAAAAAGCCTCTGCCACATACGACAGAAACTCAAAAAAACATTGAAGCAGGTATTCCGAATAGAAAAACTCCTTATATGTAATGATAAGTTTTTAAACCTCTATTTATCTCTAAAATAGCGCATTTACGCGATACTATATATACACCATATTCAATTATAAATGCAAGGGAAACTAAGTATTTATCAGACATAAGCCCCAAAAATAAAAAAGCCTGTCTTTGGTGGAAGACAAGGCTCTTTTGGGGAAATGGGGTGCCCACCATAAAAACACATAAAAGAGAGAGTGAAAAAGTAGCGGGCACAAAAAAAAGAAAGGTTATATTTCACTTATGAAATACTGTGCTAAAAAATATCATTTTTCTGTCATTAATTTTACAATAAATCATACATTTTTTTCATGAATCGACCCTAAATATATTCTTGTTAACAAACTGTTAATTTTCTGTTAAATATGTACAGAAAACAAGGGCGGAGCCTTGTTTTTTTGTGCATTTTATAGTATTATTTTCTTGTGTTAAGGAACACCTTCGGTGGTTCTTAAAAACTTAATCGGCAAAGCAAGAGAAATCTTGTGACGCAAAGCTATAGGGTCTGAATTTTTTCTTAAAAGTAGTATGACAGCCAGTTGCATTCAATTAAATGTGCTTGAATTAGTTGAATTATCAGATAAGCGTCACAAGAGAAGTGGCGCTTTTTTGTTTGTTATAAGGAGATAAGGGTATGGGACGTAAGAAAAGATTTTTAGCAACTGTTTTGTCCTTTACACTATGTCTCGGGGTATGTAGCACAACAGGGTTAAACGTTCAAGCAGCAAGTAGTAAGGTTACCTCCAGAGACTGGGCAGTATACAGAAATGACTATGTATATAATCAGCTAAGTGGTGATGAGAAGGCAGTCTATGATTCTATAGATGAACTCTGCAAGGATTTTATCTCATCAGATACTTCTCTTAGCGCGCAGTCCATGACTTTCAGCGATGGTACTACAAGAGATGCTTATTATCTGAAGACAGAGATTGCATCTAAACTTTCCGTAAATGAGATTCTGAATGTATACTACATGTTCACTGTGAATAATCCGCAGTATTACTTCCTGAATGGTGGTATGAGCTACTGGTATTCTAATGGGGTATACGGTCTGGGATTTGAGGTATATGCCAGATTTGCTGATGGTGCAACCAGAGCATATACTACTAATACCATATTTAGTTCTATAGACAACATCAAAAGCTCGATCCTTAAAAAATCAAAAAGCAAAGCCGAGATAGTTAGAAACCTTAACAAATATATGTGCGATTCTCTGGACTATGATTATTCTACGAGTTATTCCTACGATGATGACTTCACTCAGAGTCTATACAGTGCTGTTGTTGATAATCTTACCGTATGTGCAGGATATTCAAAGATGGCTGAAGCTGTGCTCAACTCTTGTGGAGTTTCCACTGTAGGTATAACAGCTCCAGGTCATATGTGGAACAGAGTTCAGCTGGATGATGGAAAGTGGTATTCACTGGATGTCACCTGGAATGATGCTATAGGCAGCTATTATGGCGAGCTCTTCCTCAACAGATCAGATTCACATATAAAGATTAAGGACGATAATACTAAGGCTCACGAGCCAGAATTCCCACAGTATTATCCAACCTGTTCCTCTGATTATTCATATCAGGATTCAAATATTCAGATAGTAGATAATGCAGACGGAACTATGACGATCATTGACCTTAATAGCTCAAAGTCTTGGGAGCAGGATGAAAAAACTGCCAATGAGATTACACCTCCTTCAAATGATACCTCTAATGCAGTTTATGAGACCAATACTGCTGAACAGGCAAATGAGAATCACCCAAGTAACGATGTACCAAACAACTCAACAAATGAAACAAACAACACAGCAAGTGAGTCAAACACTTCTACTTACAGCAGTGAGTGGGTTAATGGTAAATGGTATAGTGCAGATGGAAGCCAGACCTATGAAGGAACCCTTTCCTGGAAAGGTAACTCAGTAGGTTGGTGGGTTGAAGATTCATCTGGATGGTATCCTGTAAGCTGCTGGCAAAAGATTGATGGATATTGGTACTACTTTGATGCAGCTGGATACATGGTAACATCAGCATGGCAGGATGGCTTATGGCTTGATTCTAACGGCAAATGGACTTACGAAGCAACAGGCTTCTGGACATCTGGAAGCGGCGGATGGAGTTTCGAAGATTCCTCTGGATGGTACGCATCCAACCAGTGGCTGAAGATCAACGGAAGCTGGTATTACTTCAATGGATCCGGATACATGGTAACCAATAAGAAAGTAGACGGTTACTGGATAGGTGCCAACGGTGTCTGCCAGTAACAACTGTAAAAGGCGATAGAGTTCTCTATCGCCTTTTTTTGGTGCAGTGGGGACGGACCCCACTGCACGGAGGTCTGTCCCCACTGCACTATTCATCGCTCATGTTCTTATTTGAGTAGCTATCTCTAAACTTCTTCGGGGTAACACCCGTAATTTTTTTAAATGTGGATGTAAATGCACTCTGTGATGCAAATCCGAGAGAGACTGATATATCAAGAATCGAGGACTCTGAATACCTGAGCATATTCTGGGCTGTGTTGATCTTTGCCTGATTTACAAACTGATTTACATTCATTCCCGTCTCTTTAATAAAGAGTCTGGAGAAATAACCAGTACTGAGACCTGCTCTTTCAGCCAGTTCATTGACTGATATCTGTCTCTGAAGATTATCATATATGAACTCTATACTTCTTCTGATATGAATTGATACCGCATCATGCTTCTTCAGGTCTCTCATACGGGTGGCATAATCTATCTGCATTTCAGCCATTATATCTAAAACTTCTTCTTCATCTTTTGCCACATCAGCTTTTTTAATATAAATATCACTTAATGTGTAAGCTACATCTCTTTCCATACCTGCATCGATGCACATACGACTTATTACAGCTGCAGCTACTACACAATGATATTTCATATTTCTAAGAGGATCATCAGAAAGGGTTCCCCTGGTATCAGCAAATTTCTTTCTGGCAACCTTAAACCTTTCACGAGCTCCCTCAACATCACCAGTTTTGATCCTGTTATATTGCCTGAATTCAGCATGATAATCATCTCGAATAAATTCCTGCTGACGCTGCAGATATAACCTATAATTTAATGTGCTGTTAGTATCCATATTATATATCCCCCAACTTTTTACACAGGTTAATATATTCATTAATGTATGACTCTGAATCTCCATAAATAAAAGTCAGGTCATTATCCTTAGCAGCATACTCATGTTTTCTTGAACGTTCACTGAAATCCTTTAGTCCTATAGTTGCCATAGAACTCTTTATGGTATGAGCATCAATCCTGTAAGCCTGTATATCCTTTGCCTCAAGGCTCTTTCTCATTCTTTTAGAGCGTTCTTCGCATTCCTTAACTATATCAGCTATGATTTCCCTTAGAAGATCTTCTTCGCCACCACAATAGCTGAGAGCAGTATCATAATCAAGTCCATCTATAGACGATAGTCTATCCTTTAAAGAACCTGTATTTTCGATATGAGCTTCGACAGCAGCCTCAGTTACTATATCTGCAGGCAGCAGTCTTTTTACCATTTCTTCAAGAATACTGGAATCCAATGGTTTAGTTAGATAATCATCAAAGCCTGAACTCAGATACATATGGCGGCTTCCAGCTACAGCATTTGCAGTGAGTACTACAGCTTTTGTATCTTTATTTAGTGAATCTTTATCCTCTCTAATAATGTGAAGAGCTTCTATACCATCTGGTTCTGGCATCATATGATCCATAAGGATCAGATCATACTTTTTCTCTTTACATAGCTCTATAGCTTTTTCACCTGAGTTACAGAGATCAGGAACTATACCATTTCGCTTTAAGAAAAGCTTTACAATAGTAAGATTAGATTGATTATCATCTACCGCTAAGATCTTTGCATCAGGAGCTATAAAGCTGCTATTCGAGGTTTCAACATACTGTTCTGATCTACGCTCCAGAAAATCCTTTTCCAGTGGTTCTGAGTCTTTTATCTTAACAGGAAGCGTTACCCAAAATTCAGATCCCGCTCCATATTCACTCTCTACTCCTAGCTTTCCATTCATGGAATCAACTATGCTTTTAACTATAGCAAGTCCTAGTCCCGTACCCTCTATATTTGCATTTGACTTTATATCTGCTCTTGAGAATGCTTCAAAAAGGTGGGCCTGTTCTTCTTTTTTGATTCCCTTTCCAGTATCTTTTACATAGAATCTCAGCTCATAGCCTGAAGGAGTATCTCCTCCGCCAACTTTAAGGGTGATACTACCCTTCTCCGTATATTTAACTGCATTGTTTAAAAGATTGATAAGGATCTGTCTTATTCTAAACTCATCACTGATCATCTGACATGGAACCTTATCTACTATCTCAGTGCAAAGCTCCAGATCTTTCTCCTCAGCCCTTTCTTTAATAAGCGAGATAACATCATACAGCATATCTGACATCAGAAAATCAGCTTCTTTTATCTCCAGCTTTCCAGACTCGATCTTTGTAAAATCGAGTACATCATTAACCAGCATCAGAAGCATCTTTCCAGACGTCTTAATATTTCTTGAATACTCTTCGATAGCTTTATCGCTGTTCTCCCTAAGTATCATTTCATTCATACCAAGGATTGCATTTATAGGTGTTCTAATCTCATGAGACATACTTGCGAGGAATCTGGTCTTAGCAGCAGAAATATCTATAGCATGCTGCTTCTCCTTATTGATCTTTCTAAGATCATGTACCTGCTGAATAACAATAAAGGTAAGAAGGAATCCAAGTCCCACAACCATCGGGATTGATTCTCTGATAATTCTGATATCGAAGAGAGTGTTAGTTAATTCAATAAGACAGCCAACTAGGAATCCCAGGAATCCCATAAAGGTATAGTGGTAAGATACAGTGTTTCCCTTTACTGCATCCACAACCAGATTTGCAATTCCCATTACAGCCAGAAGCACCAGAACGCCATTTGCTACATCTATCACATAATAGAAATCCAGTATTCCAGTAAAATGTAATAACGGCCAGACAACAGCATTAAGTACAGAAACGAGCACTACAACCAGCATACTCTTCTTGTACCTTCCACGCTGTATAGAATTTAGATAAATAATAAGACAAAGCGGAATCATCAGGCATAGCATAAAGCTAAGCAAGCCATTAACATGATAAACTCCAAATATCAGTGGAAACAGATTAGAATCGGTAATGAGCCAGGCTGCTATGATAAAGATACCAAGAGCACCGTACATCATATCAATCTTCTGTTTAAACATTAGTTTCAATATGATACTAACTACAAATGAAACAAATGAAAAAATAAGAACTATAAAAGATAGAATAAAGAGTAGTCCCACAGATTTAAAAAGATACATAAGAGCACCGGAACGAGTGCTGATAAAAACCTCCGGTATTCCGTAATCAATATCCTGTATAGACTTACGGACTAACTTTATTTCTGCACCAGAATCAGTTTCTTTAAGAGGCACATTAAAAAGAAATCTTCTGAAGGAACCACCGGGAATATTTACATCTCGTTCTTCAACAAAGTCTTTTCTGAGAGTCCCATTTATATATACAGATACATCCTTACGAGTATCAAAGTAAAGATATTCGTTATCAGCAATTTCATAAGGAAGAGTGGATATAATTGTCTGATCACTATCCTCTTCATAGATTGTTGTCCAATCCTCAATGAAGCGAACCTCTTCTTTTTTTAAGGTATCACCTTTATTTATAAATCCATAATAAACAAAAACAAAGGTTGTAAAGACAAGCATAACTAAAAGCAGCACTTTCACTGCTGTAACACTCATCTCTAACAGCCCTTGTTTCTTGTTATCCTGCATAAAAATCCATCCTCAAATCTTTTGTATATAATACCAAAAAAGTGAAGATTCTACCACATTAAAAGCCTATTCTTCTGATTGCCTCTACCAGATTTCTTCCATAACTTTCTGTACCCAGTCCGTTAGGGTGAAGATTATCCAGATAGTACTCTGAAAGATGCGGAACAAGTGTAAAGCCTTCAACAACTTTTATATTGCCGTACTTTCCTACAATCCTTTTTATCTCTTCACAGAACTTTGTAAGAACAGGAAGTCCGTCTTCTGAATCACCTCTCCATAATGGTGTTATACATAGTATTGGAATCTCTGTTCCATAAATTCCGATAAGAGTTTCATAATACTCTTCTACAACCTGAGGAGCATTCTCATCTCCGTACTGATTGGTTCCCAAAGCAACTATGATCTTATCAGGATTATATCCCTCCATCTTCATCAGAGATTTATTATCATAAATATATCCGCCTATTCCCTGATTTAAAATATCATAGTTTAATAATCTGTTAGCTACACTAACATATGTCTGATATGATCTAAGAGGACCGAAGCCCTGGGTTATTGAATCTCCAAGCCACAGAACCTTTTCATTTTTAGTAACATTTTTATAGTCAGCATCTATATCAAAATTTTTAATAAGAACTGTAGCGTCAGCAGGAAGATAGATGGTTACATTCTTCTCTCCCTGTGGCATATCCCAGCTGATTGTTCCTTCCAGTTCAACATCCTTCACGTATACAATCTCTGTAGCAAGACCATCTATAGATAGTTCAAAAGAATCTTCTGAACCCTTCCATATGATCTTGTAATCGAAAGAAACCTTTGTTGCATCAGATATAAACTCTATAGTTTTAGCTGTAGAAGCATCACATCTTTCGAACCACATTTCAAATGCACCTTCAAAGTAATCCATCTGAGGTTTGGTATACTGATTGGCTTTAAGATATCCATCTTCTGTTTCCTCAAAATAGAGTGCACCATAGTATATTTCTTTCAATTTTTCATTTGATAATTTCATAAAATATTTACCCCTTTCATATCGATATTATGACATAAATTTAAAGCATTTATTCAAGTATAAAATATCGGTCTTTTTCATCAAAAAAATGGCTAAAAATAGGCCTTTATTTTATTAGAAAAGCCATTTATATTATAGCAAATATTTAGCAAAAAACTATAATCAAATTACACTATTACACAAATACACTATTTACAACTATATATCGAAAGAGAGGACGTTGAGTTATGAGAAAAAACAACCTGGAATACTTACCAGCTGGATGTTTATGTGGATACAGACGGTGAAATTCACCTTGGTGCCAGCGCATCAAACGAAAACAGAGTATCCGCTTCAGGACATTCAAGAGATAGTGAGACTGCTACCCTTTTTGCATCAAAGCTTGGTTTAGATGGTTCCAGAAACACACCACTCGGAAATCAGTATTAATAATAGAAATGCTCATATAAAGCATTCCCTCACACATAAAAACACTACTGCTTAGCAAAAGCTTAGCGGTAGTGTTTTTGTTTTACTTGTGTTCCCATTGGCCTTATCTATATTTTTTCTCTGGATGAGCTTTGTAGTACTCATTTTTATCTATATACATTCTTTCATCTGCCAGACGCATAGCTTTTCGGATATCGTCTCCTTCACTCACTACATATGTTCCTACAGCAAAATGAATACTATGTACATCTTCTGCATATTGATTAATCGCCTTTATTCTATGACTTAACTGGTCCTCATCGGTAAATGGAGCAATGATCATAAACTCATCTCCGCCTGCTCGATAAACTAAAGAATCATCAAACACCTGAAGCAATGTCTTAGCGGCACTTTGAAGCATCTGATCACCAGCGTCATGCCCCTTCTCATCATTAACTCTCTTAAGACCATTTAAATCTGCAAATACAACTGCATATGGATACTTAATCTGAATCTTACCATCAACGATATCATTTACATATGTATTCATGGCATTTCTGTTTCTGACTCCTGTCAGCATATCCATAGAGCTAAGTACTTCCAATCGCTTAAGCAACTGATAGTTAGAGATTTCTGATGCAATAAACAGAGATGTGAGTTCAAGTGTTTCTTTGATCTTTACTGTATTTTCAACATTAAAATTAATGGCCCATATATATCCTAGAACTCTGTTATTATATTCCAATGGAAGAAGCACTATATTCTTACCACCCGCATCTGTAAGTGACTTATGCCAGGTTGGATTAATCTCCTTAAGCCACTCCATATCGTTGTCATCCTTTATGATAACACTGGTACTATCACCAATAGTATCTTTCCAGGTCTGGACTATTCCATAAAAGCTTTCGTTAAGGTATGTATCCATTGGAAGCAGACCGCAGTCTGGTTTAAGTGCCTCACAGAAGGTCTGACAACGCCTTACTTCATCATCAACAAGAAGAATGCAGCAATGATCTGAGTCACATATTTTTCTGATATCCTCTATTACTTCATCCAGACTTTCACGAGTATTATCTGTGCTCCTAAGTTTAATACAGGTTGATAAAACCGCAGAAGATGTATCCGCGGAAAGACTCGCCCGCTGCTCAGAATCTGCATTTGGTGTTACATCGTATGAATAAATGCAGTAACCTGTATTCTCTTTATCTGACTCTAGTGGAAGTAGAAACATATTAAGCCAAAGCCCCATCTGTGGAAGCTTAACATATGTATGAAGTGGTTGTCCTAAAATCGCCGAACGATAACAGAAATCCTCAAAGTTTCTGTTCTGTGGAAGATACTCCTCATAAGGTGAATCCGGAATAAATGGACGATGCATGACATTCATCATGTCATCACAGTGAGCTTTGTTTCCAGCTACAATACGAATATTTCCGTATTGATCATCCGAAAACATTTCTACAGAAATGATACAAGTTTTGGCCTTGTACCCCGATAATAATCTTTCAAAATCCATATGCCTTCTCCTCTCTGGATTTTCCTTCTTAAATTGTACTAATACCCCGTACTTTATTATATCATATCGACTACATATTTCTAGGAATTAATATAGTAAGCGTAAATACCCCATCCTTTGCACTTACCTTTTCTATCCCATCATACTTGGATATAGTAGCCTTCATATTCTGTGTACCAAATCCATGAAGAGATCTATCTTTCTTCGTAGTAACTCTTTCGCCGTCCCCAAAAAGTTTTCCAGCAATACTTCCTTCCTCAACCATAGTATTACTAAGAGTTACAGAAAAGAATTTGTCGGTCTTTTTCATATCCAGCTTAATCCACTTATCACTCTCTTCTGGAAGCTTCTCACAGGCCTCTATGGCGTTGTCCATAGCATTTGCAAAGATACTGCAGATGTCTACAGGCTTCATTCCAAGGCCGCCATCAACGACTCCATCGATAATAAAATCTATCTTCTCTTCCTCCATCTTAGAGGTTTTCATACCAACGATACAGTCCAGCATCTCGTCACCTGTTATATATTTCGGTGACATCGCCTTGATATTTCCAAGAAGAAGCTTCAGTTGTTCCCCTGCCTCCTCAATATTATTATTTGAATATAGTGTAGAAAGACTGGCCAGATTATTCTTTATCTCACGTCTGAAAGCTCTGGTCTCATTTTGATCCTTCTTATATTGGTTCAGATAATCCAGTTCTGCCGCGATATAGTTTTCCTGAATCTTTGACTTTTCAACCACATAACGTCGAGAAATAATGGAAATAAACATAAATGGAACTACAAAACCAATAATTGGCATAATAACTCCAAGTTCATATCTGATACATGTCTCATATATTGTATCAGAGCTGATAAATGCCATAAGGGTCAGACCTATCATAAGGGATTCCCATAGAATAAATAGCACTCTATACTTCCAGTTAATATACATAGTCCTGGATTTTTTTATCATTCCAAAGTAAAGTGCAAGAAAAATGATCAAGCATATAAAAGTTGAAACAAGCACACATATATAACTAAGCATTCGACCTACATAATCATCTATATTGGTCATATCTACCATGGCCTGTCTTGGATCATCAAAAAAGAATGATACCGAATATGTTGTTTCAAGCATAACATACCCTATAAGACCTATTGTCATTAACATAGTAAAAAGGGCGGTTCGAATTCTTTTCTTCGAAAATGTAAGCATAGCGGATAGAAAAATACATGAGTAAAACATAAATCTGCAAAGCCCTATAGGTGCTCCCGGATACTGAACTAACAGCATGCCCTCCTGATATGGTTCATTCCAAGTTTTTCTAAGCGTAGTAAATTCATAGATCACAACTATTACATAACAGATTAAAAAAAATATAAAAAAAATAGTGAGCGGTAAAGCGCTCTTTCTTGTAAGCTTTCCCTCTTTCCCAAAGAAACATATCAGGATCATTATCACAGAAAAAGCTACAAGAACACCCGCTAGATTATCCAGGATCAAAGGAATGAACATATTAAGTTGTGATTTAAACATTTCACCACATGTCATGATCTTTCAACCTGCTTTTAACCAACTAATTATTCTTTCTAGGAATTAATATAGAAAGCGTAAATACCCCATCCTTTGCACTTACCTTTTCTATTCCATCATACTTGGAGATAGTAGCCTTCATATTCTGTGTTCCGAATCCATGAAGTGACCTATCTTTCTTCGTAGTCACTCTTTCACCGTCCCCAAAAAGCTTTCCAACAATACTTCCTTCCTCTACCATAGTATTACTAAGAGTTACTGAAAAGAATTTGTCGGTCTTCTTCATGGCCAGCTTAATCCATCTCTCACTCTCTTCTGGAAGCTTCTCGCAGGCCTCTATGGCGTTGTCCATAGCATTTGCAAAGATACTGCAGATGTCTACAGGCTTCATTCCAAGGCCTCCATCAACGACTCCATCGATAATAAAATCTATCTTTTCTTCCTCCATCTTAGAGGTTTTCATACCAACGATACAGTCCAGCATCTCATCTCCTGTTATATATTTCGGTGACATTGACTTGATATTGCCCAGAAGAGACTTTAGCTGCTCTCCTGCCTCTTCGATATTGTTATTTGCATATAGCGTAGAAAGACTGGCTAGATTGTTCTTTATCTCTCGTCTGAAAGCACGAGTCTCATTTTGATCCTTCTTATATTGGTTCAGATAATCCAGCTCTGCCGCGATATAGTTTTCCTGAACCTTTGATTTTTCAACCACATAACGTCGGGAGATAATAGATATCAACATAAATGGAACTACAAAACCAATAATTGGCAGAATAACTCCAAGCTCATATCTGATACATGTCTCATATGTTGCATCCGAACTCTTAGATTCTACAAGAAGCAAACCTATCATAAAGGATGTCCATATGATAAACAGCGTTCTATACTTCCAGTTAATATACATAGTCCTGGATTTTTTCATCATTCCAAAGTAAAGTGCAAGAAAAATCACTATACCTATAAGAGTTGAAACAATAACATATACATATATAAGCTTTTGCCCTAAATGATCATTTACATTGGCCATATTTATCATGGCCTGTCTTGGATCATCAAAAAAGAATGATATCGAATATATAGTTTCAAGCTCAACATACCCTATAAGAACTAAATTCATTACCAATGATAGAATTGCTGTCCGAATTCTTTTCTTCGAAAATGTGAACATAGCTGACAGAAAAACACATACGCAAACCATAAATCTGCCAAACCATAGAGGTATTCCCGGATACTGAATCAACAGCATTCCATCTTGATATGGTTCATTCCATGTCTTTCTAAGCGTTACATATTGATAGATCACAACTAATACACCAGGTACAACTAAAACCACACAAAGAAAAGCTAATGGATAAATGCTCTTTCTAGTGAGTTTTCCTTCTTTCCCCAAAAAACATATCAGGATCATCATCACAGTTAAAGATGTAAAAATACATGATGAATTATCCAGAATCATGGGAATGAACATATTAAGTTGTGATTTAAACATTTCACCACATGTCATGATCATCTACCAACTTATAACCAATTAATTGTTCTTTGAAATACTTATAGATAGCGTATACTCTCCATCTTCTGTTTTACTATTACAAGTACCGCCATACTTTGATATAGTCGTCTTTATGTTATGCATTCCGGATCCATGTAATCCCAGGTCTTTCTTCTTTGTCTGTTCTTCCGAAGAGATAGCATTTTTAAGCTTTATATTTATAGCTTTGTCAGAATTTTCTAATGACATACTGATCCAGCGATCATCATCCTCAATATTCTCACAGGCCTCTATAGCATTATCCAGTGCGTTAGCAAAGATACTGCAGATATCCACAGGCTTTATTCCCAGACCGCCTTCAATAGCTCCGTCCAGGGTAAATGATATTCCTTCCTCCTCCATCTTTGAAGACTTCATTCCTATGATGCAGTTAAGCATCTCATCTCCTGTTAAATATTGAGAAGACTTAGAACTTATATCATTAAGAAGTGTACTAAGATATTCCTCTATCTCATCAAACTTCTTTTCCTCATGCATTACAGACAGCATGGACAGATTATTGATGATGTCATGTCTGAAGGCTCTTGTCTCAGTCTGATTCTTCTTATACTGGTTTATATAGTCAAGTTCAGCTGATATATAGTCCTCCTGAAGGGCTGTTTTTTCCAAAGCATATCGCCTTGAGATCACAGTTATCATCAGAATAGGAACTACTATGCCCATGGAAAGCATGATAACTCCAAGTTCATACTGCATATAGTGAATCTGTTCATTATGAGAATTTGCTCCCATTACTGGAACATAAGTAGTACAGATTACTAAAATCTCCCAGAGAATAAACATGATTCTGTAATTCCATCCGATATACATAGTTCTCTGATTTCTTATCATTCCAAAATATAAAGACAGGAAAATGACCAGCATGATCAGCAGATATGAAAAGATAAAAAGGCCAGAAAATCCACTACCTAAGTATCCATCCATTCCGTTAAAGCCCTGCATAAATTCTCTAGGTGCTTCGGAAAAATACATGGCGGTGAATATCATTTCACATGATATATAAGTTTCGAACATGAAGATCATTAGACACGCTATGAGGCAATTGATCACGCGTTTTGAAGTAAATGTAAAAAATGCGGTAATTACTGTTACTATAAAGAACAGTACTACAAAAAGAATATTTAGATTATGCCCCCTAAAGATAGCATTTAAAATTGTGACTAATCCGACATATATAGCTCCTGGAAGAAAAGTATACTTCGTAACTTCACCTTCTCTCCCAAGAAAACAGATCATAATAAAGATTACAGAGAGTGCACAAAAAACTTCCCCGATATAGGAAAGTATAGGAAAAATATATGTAGAAATAAATGGGAATAAACTTCCAACGATTATCATATAACTTCACCCTCCACACAGCATGCGCTAAAACTTATTATACTATATCATCAAAAATTTCGACAAATAGAAAAATGGTGTGGAAGGACAAAATTATCGTGTGAATTGATATGTTATATCTAGAAAAGACCGATCAGGTGAAGTACTAGGAATGATAATCCGAGTATAATCATGAAGCCGCCAACTATATAAAAAATTATATAGAAGAGCTTGAAGCCTCTTGTTCCTTCGATAATAACTCTTTTAGGGTTATTTCTATCATAAAGGATAGGAAGCTGAGTTCCTGCTGGGTAGTTCTGCTTTGATGTATATATAGTTGGAGTGGCCTGAACCCACTGTCCGTTTGCAATAAAACGAAATTCAGGTGCATAAACCTTCTGATGACTCCTTGGTCCTACATTCGTACTCATAACAACATTTCTGGTTTTGGTTTCTACCACCTCTCCAAAGGTGCGTTCAGTACAGTTCTTCATAGTGCTATTCTCAATTACATTAAAGAGTACAGCAAACAGAATAAAGAATACTCCAATTCCTAAAAATATTAATCCAACAAATGTTATAGCTTCCATAATTTTTTCCTTTCTGTCTTACTGTGTCGAATATACTATTGAGTGTTGCATTTAATTCTAAAAATTTTTACAAATAATAACTTATAATTTCGTACAAAAATATCATTAAATTGCTTCAATTATAGCGGTTTTCATGGTATAATAATAGCACTAGCTATTAACTAAAAATATAGGGGTTTTTGTTACATAATTAAGGGGTTAATTTATGAATAGAAAGATAGTCGCTGCATTTATTGCCGACATTTACCGTGACATGGTAAAGGAGACACAGTACGGCACTATTATGGCAGCAAAGCGATTTGGGGTAAAGCTTCTTTTCTTTGCGAGCTTTAGTGACAACTTCAGTAATGCTCAGTATTCCCGCATTTCAAATTATGATATTGGCGACAGTGCTATCTATAAGCTACCGAATCTCAATAATTTCGATGGCCTTGTTACTTATGACAGCTATATGCCTAGTATCTTTATAAGTCTGATCAACGACCTTAAAGAAAAGGCGCCTTGTCCAGTTGTAACTCTGGGAGATATTAAGGACTACTCTTATAACGTTGTAAATGATCAGGATCTTTCATTTAGAGAGGTTATTGAGCACACTATCAATGTTCACGGCGCTAAAGAGCTTATCCATGTAGCAGGTAATCCTGAACTCTCTTTTGTTCAGGACAGAATGAGAGTATTTAAGGATACTCTTTTAGATCATAATCTGCCATATGATGACAGCCGTATTCTCTACGGAACACTGTGGTATGATTCTGCTCAGCGTGTTACAGATGAGATTCTGAAACTTTACGAGACAAATGAGAACCATATGCTACCTGATGCCATAATCTGTGCTAACGACTATACTGCTATCGGCATCGCAGATGAATTATCAAGACGAGGCTTCAGAATTCCTGAAGATACCATCATTACCGGATATGATGATGTAATTCAGGCAAGATTCCACGATCCATCTATCACTACATCCTCTCAGCCATTTGAGCAGGTAGGAAAAGATGGTATTGGCATTCTAGAAAAAATATGGAGCGGAGAGCCTGTTGAGCATACTACTGCAGAACCTGGTCTTCTTAGAAAGCGTCAGTCCTGTGGATGTGAAGAAAAGCATCAGTACCAGCAGGACGACTTAAGAGAGAGTTATGCAACTATTATTGATAAGCTGGGTAACCTGTCCAGATCCAACACGAATCTTATACTTTCCGTTTCTTCCGCAGAAACTAACAAGGATGTATTTGATGAGATTGAGGCTAACTGCCGCAAAGACACAGGCTTCAAGGACGCTGTTCTCTGTCTGATCAATGGATGGGATCAGCATAAGATAATAAATGAGCCTTCTGATTTTGACGATGCAGAATTTGAGGTTGTATGCGGTATTTACAACGAGAGATCCATACGTAGAGAAAAACTTCCAAAGGGTCAGCTTCTACCAACAGTAATGCTTGAGGATAGTGAAGCGTACTACCTGGTACCGATTCATCATCTTCAGTACTTTATGGGCTACTTTATCATATCTCCTGATCTGGAGAATCTGTCACAGCTGAACATTAAGTCCTGGTTTATAAATGTCAGCTCCATGCTGGAGAACTGGCGAGTAAAGCAGAAGCTTAAGGTTACAGTTGACAGACTTGAGAACCTGTATATGACTGATATGCTGACTGGTCTTTATAATCGTCGAGGATATGGAACCCATTTCCAGACCTATTACGAAGAGTCTCTTAAGAATAGTTCTTCCATTGCCGTATTCCTTATCGACATGGATAACATGAAGTACATCAACGATAACTACGGACACGATGAAGGTGACTATTGTCTCTGCACCATAGGAAATGCTATGAAGAAGGCCGCATCATCAAAAGAAATCTGTATCAGATCAGGTGGTGATGAATTCGTCGTTCTTGCTAAGAACTATGACGATGAAAAAGTTAAAAAATATACTGAGGAACTTCGTTCGTACATAGATAAGTCATGCACAAAGGATAAGAAACCTTATAGCATATCTGTAAGTGTTGGATGCTATATCCAGACTCCGAACGAAGACGAAGAAAAAGCCTCATCTATTACCGATATCTCTGAGAGATATCTAAGAGAGGCCGATACTCTGATGTATCAGGAAAAGAAAGAACATAAGAAAAACCTTAAGTAAGTTTTCCTGATTAAACTCATGAATAAAGTATTACCTGAGAACTATAATGAAGCGAACGCCTTCGTTATAGTTCTCTGCTTTTATGGAGAATCCGTGCTGTTCAAGAATCTCTTTTGCAAGAGAAAGACCGATACCAGTACTGCCGCCCTCGCCCATGTAGAAGCGATCAAACATCTTCTTGGCATCCTCTTCAGAGAGGCTGGTACCGTCATTCCAGATAACTAATGTACCACCGGTACAACCGATATAGATCCGAGTCTGTGCATAACGAATGGCATTAGAGATGACATTTGACACCGCCCTCTGCATCTGCTCGATATCAACCGTAATGAACTGGTCTTCTATCTCAGTCGTTACTGTAAGGTTTTTATTCTGAATCTCCATGTAGAATGCATCCAGCGCATCACCCACCAACTCATTAATGGAGATTTCTTCCTTGTTGTACTTCATGCTCTTTCGGTCGTACTTAGATAGAAGCAGTATCTCGTCCACCATTTGGGACATCTTACGCACTTCCTTCTGTATTACCTTATAAGCATGCTGCTCCTCTATAACGCCCTTCTGGAGGCCTTCTGAGAAGCCCTGAATAGACATGAGTGGAGTCTTTAGTTCGTGGGAGGCATTTTCAAAGAACTTCTTCTGCTTATCCTGCTCGTCGCGTATACGCTTAGTCATTCTAAAACCAACCACCGTTGATATAACATCACAAACGATCATGACCATAAGGAGGATAAGCATTACTATATGCTCCATGGTCTTAGCAGACGAAATATCTGTATAGATAGCTATACGATCGTTGGTGTCCTGCTCACGTATCTGTTTAATGTAAAAAAGACGATCTTCTAATTCTACCGTATAAATCTTATTAGTCTTATCTCTGTTCTCTCTGCACCAGCTTCTTACAAGATTTTCTACGCCATACTCCATGTCAGGACGGAATTCCTCAGCATCAAACTCCAACAGAAAGTAGTAAGACCTGAAGAGATTCTTACCCTCACTGTACTCCATATACGAGTCTGAATCTCTCTTTCGAAGGAAGCCCTCACAGTTCTGAATACTTCTGTAGGCTTCAGAACCTATATAGCGGTTAAGCGAAGTAAGAACACATAAGAACACAATAACGAAAGAAATCGTAAGGATTACAAATATATATATTCCTAGATTTTTTCTGGTTTTTATCATAAAACCTCTCCCAGCTGATAGCCGTATCCCCATACAGTATTGATAGTAACTCTGCTCTGCGCCTGACGCAGTTTTCTACGGAGGCGACGTACAGTTTCATCAACTACTCTTGTCTCTGTATCTGAATCCAGCCCCCAAAGGTCGTTCAGGAAATCCTCTCGGGATATAGCCTCATCAGAACGCTTAAGCATATACTTAAGGAAGTCCAGTTCCATCTCTGTAAGACCCAGATTCTTATTGTCACATATTATTGCATGACGGCTTTCAGAATAAGAGATATCTCCGTAGCTTAAGTTTTCGATAACATTTTCCTTTGCAGATTCTCTCTCCAGATCTATTCTTCTGAAAAGAGCCTTTATCCTCATCATAAGAATCGAAGGGGAAAATGGCTTGATCATGTAGTCATCGCTTCCTGAAGTGATTCCGATGGAGTAGTCCATCTCAGACTCCTTGGCTGTCAGCATAATGATCGGAACCTTAGAAATGCTTCGAATCTGCTTACATATGTCGATCCCATTTGTCCCAGGCATCATAATATCAAGGATAACCATATCTGATGGTTCCTTTAAAAACTGATCATAGAGTGCATCGCCTGTTTCAAAAAGCATAACTCTGTAGCCTGCCTGCTGAAGGAAAGCCCCCAGAATCTCGCGAATATTCTCCTCATCATCAGCTGCATATATAAGTTTAGTATCGTTACTAGCCATAGTTACACCTCTCATTTCAATGTAAGTATTATACTCTCTGTTCGTAGTTTTTACTATAACTCTTTGTTCATTTTTACACTATATTATTTCCGGTATCTGGTTTATAATATTAATAGTTTAATCTGTATGAAGAAGGTTTGGGGTATGAATAACAGTAAAAAGATAGGTTTTCTTGTCAGTGGTATAACTGACGAGTTTACTAAGCCTCTGTGTGAGGGGATTATAGAAGAGGCCGAACATGATGACGTTGATATCATAGTCATCCCTGTCAAATATATCGATAGAGAGATGAAAGAGATCCAGGATCTCTATGAATATCAATATAAAACTAACGCTGAAAATGTTATCGCAGAAAATATAGATGTTCTAATCGTATCTGCAGATACCATAGGATGTCTCACAACTAAAGAAAACATGATGAACTTTCTTGATGGACTAAGAGCTAGGGGAATTCCAATTCTGCTTGCTGCATCAAGAAGAGAAGGTTATCCAGGAGTTGTCTTCGACAACAAGGTTGGCATCATTGATGGCATCACTTATCTTATCGAGGAGCTGGGAGTCAAAAAAATCTGTATGCTCCGTCCTCTCTACAACAATTCTGATATTGAAGAGCGTTGCGAAGCTTTTTATGAGACCATGGACTTTTATAAATTGCCCGTGGAGCCTAACTCTGTCATTACCACAACCCATTCAAATGATTATGAAGCAGACTGCTACAGACTTATGGACTTAAACCCTGATGTGGAGGCTGTATTCTGCGTTACTGACGCAGCAGCTATGGAGTTCTATAAGGCTATGGAAAAGCGCGGTCTTGTTCCGGGTAAAGACATAAAGATCATGGGATTCGATAATTCAATCAGCGGCAGCATGATAACCCCATCTCTTACTACTGTAGAAGCAAGTCCAGAAATGCTGGGAAGACGCGTGTACAAACAGGTACGCCGAATCTTAGAGGGCTGGGATATTGGTGATTCAGTAGTTCCGACCAGATTTATCCTGAGAGATTCATTTGGATCTTTCTTAAACAGAACAAATGTAGATAAAAAGATTCTGGACAAGAACTATCTGGATAAATATTTCCACCGAATCTTCTATAAATATGAGAATGTTCCAGAGTCAGAAGGACTCGAGACTCTGATCCAGTATAAAACATTCATGAATGTTTTAATTGACTATGTTAATGATGCAGACTTCAGTCCTAAAAGATCAGCTTTTCTAAAAACAAAGCTTGATGAATTCTTACAGACTGGTGCTCTCGCCTTTTCTGATGCAAATGTATTACTGGCTTATGTAAATCGTCTAAAACAGACAATCCTGGATCGATTCGATGACTACGAAGCAAAGTGTTCTGTATATAATACATTCTCCGGACTCTCAGAAAGAATCACTATGATCCTGCGAGACGACGTAATAAAACATGAGAAGATGATGAGTGACTCCTTTATGGCCCTAAAGAATATGGTTGAGGATACTCTGAACTTCAGTAAGGGCGATGACGAAAGCTATAAGAATATCGTGTCCAATCTTTCTCACTTCGGTATTAAGAATGCTTACGTATATATTTACGAGAAGCCGATATTCCATAAAGAAAAGGAACCTTTTAAAGTTCCTGATAAATTGCTTCTCAAGGTTGCTATGACTGAAGGCGAGATTCAGGTTCTTCCACCAGAGGAACAGCCGATCAACCTTATGGACATTTATAGCAATCCTTATATCACTGATTCAAAATACAATATGGTGCTGATGCCACTATATTTCCGTGAAAATCTTTACGGCAGTGTGCTATACGACCTAACAGATATCACCTATGAAAATGGTGAATTCCTGGCCAACCAGTATTCAACCGCCGCTCGTGTTATCGACATCCTAAACAAATAAGGCCACTGGGGACGGTTCTCCCTGGCAGATTAGATAAGCCTCTGGAGTTTGCAGTTTGGAATACCTTCACTCCAGAAGTCCTTCAGCTTAAGTTTTTTCACCTGATACACTATGCTGGAGTTCATAGCTCCATGCCCAACTATTAGAACGTCTTTCCCCTGTTCAAGCAGGGGATTTACTTTTTCTTCAAGAAATTCGCCTGTCCTCTTTACCAGGTCACTGATACTCTCAGCTCCCTCAACAGGCACCTTATATTCCTCTGGATGCCAGAAGAATTCATTTATCGGACAATTAGGTATATCAAAGGAATTCTCTATACCCTCATATACTCCAAAACTCATTTCCATAAGCCTGTCGTCATATATGATCGGAATATCTCTGTCTCTAAGCAGTATCTCTGCGGTTTCCTTAGCTCTGATCAGAGGAGATGAGAAGCAGATATCGAAATGTATATCCTTATACTCTTCTCTTGCTTCTTCAGCCATCTGGCGGCCTTCGGAGTTTAGCGGTATATCCGTTCTTCCCTGTATTTTTCTTCTATCGTTCCAGTCAGTTTTTCCGTGTCTGATTATATATAACATCCTATTCTCCAGTCTTGCGGAAACGCACGCGGTAGTATCTATCAAAAAGATCCTTCAGCCTTACACGTTCCTCATCAGTTTCTACATAGTTCAGGTAATCGTAGATAGATGAACTATTCTTATGCAGCTTCTCTATTATATCCTGTGCCATGTTCTTTTCAATAGTCTTCTTTTCTTTCTTTACCATTTCTCCAAGTTTTCTGTCCTCAGGAAGGAAAGTAAACCATATTCGTTTTCCCACAAACACTACAAGAAGAAGGGCTATAATCGCACCAACTATAATAGCTGCATAAAGAAGAACCCTCTTAATTATTTCTCTGTTTTCTGCAGAGTTATCTTCTTCAGTCTCTTCTGATTCATCGGAGGTCTTATCGAACTGTCCAGCCCCCTCATCCATCATTTCCTCGACCATTTCTTCGCCGTAGTATTCGCCCCAGTCTGTTTGCTCCTTCTCATCGATTTCCTTCACTACAAGGCCCCAGGAAAGATCCTCAGCAGATTCCTTAGTAGCAGTAGGTTCAAATGGCATCCAACCCATTCCTTCTATATAAGCTTCAACCCATGCATGGGCATCACTACTCATAACAAAGTCCGCAGAGCCATCATATAGATAACCATTTACGTACCTTGCTGGTACGCCAGCATCTCTAAGGAGCAGCATCATAGAAGAAGCAAAATGGACGCAGTAGCCGCTCTTGGTATCGAAGAGGAAGCTCTCAACAAAGTTGTCACTATCCCTTAAATCTACGCTTGTATCATAGTTATAGTTACGAAGATAGCTTTCTATAACCTTTGCCTTCTCATAATCAGTCTCACAGTTTGCTGTCAGCTCCTGCGAAAGATTTTTTATCTTATCAGTAGACATAGATGTATCCAGATACTGATTAAGTTCATCCATATATTCCTGGGAATTCATTCTGGCCACAGCTGCGTCGTAACCTTCCTGTGACATGAATCTTGAAACATTGATCTTAAAGGTATCATGTACATATTCTTTCATCTCATCATAGCTGTGGGTGATCTCACCAGAATAGCCTTCCATAACTCTCTGGAAGTAAGGGCTGGCATAATCTATATCCATGTACTGAAGCTTATAGTTAAAGCCCTTGCCCGCCTTATGACTAAGCCCATTCTCTACCTCATCATCTATATTGATAAGATTAGTTGGTCGGATAATATCCTCTGTTCTAAGATATTCATAGAGCACTTCTGCACTCTCAATACGTGCAAAACATCTTGCTTCTCTATTTGATACCTCAGCATCCATAAGAGCATTCATATATACAATAAACCAGTCATTATAATCTGAAGAAATACTTTCTTTGCCACTAAGACCTTTACTGGTTATAGTACTGTAATCTGCACCCTTCAGATAAAGAGTTCTGTCATTTCCACCTGCCCTGTCAAATGCTATCTCTTCCCTGGAAGATTTTTTAATGGAACCATTTAGATTGCCAACACTTGAATAACCACTGTAAGAACCACCAAGATCAATAATGCCACTTATCTGGTAGCCGATCTCATTTCCTATTCCATCCACAAACGAACCCACGCGGTACCAAACATCCTTTACAGCTGTCCACTGAATTGGCTCCTCTCTGATAGGCAGAAGTGCAATAAAAAGAAGTGCAAAAGTAACTGCAAATCTATAATCCACATCTGTTCTGATGCATCTTGAAACACAGTAGAAAACACCAACCGTAAGGCATATTACCGCAAAACGATTATCAATTCCTGTCACTGCGCAGGCCACTGAATTTGCAGCCACAAATATCAAAAAGCAGATAAATGCTATCTTTTGCCACCTGGACAGGGCAATGAACAAAATAAAGAAGGTTATTCCCAATGCCAGGAGGATATTCACAGTAAGAACCATATCTCTGGAAATCAGCATCAGAACCAGAGACATTAGAATAAGACCAGGAATTATTAGCGGTCTTTTCTTCCAGTACTCAAATATCATAATGATACCCACAAAGAAGAAGACATAGCAACTATAGAAAAGAGGATCCAGCTGCTTCAGTCCTGGTATAGCCGCAAGATCAAAGAATGCTATAAGAGCCACTATAAGAATCTCAGGAAGCTTCATGATATAGCTTTCAAAAACTCCTGGCTGCGTCTGCTCATTATTCAGATTTTTACTACTGGTTATCGTCATAATCCTTCTCTCTGAAAACTACAATATTTCCAGCCTTCTTAGAAACCTCTTCAAGTATTTCTTCCTCGTGTCCTACAGCCGACTTGCTTCCCACCTTTGTAAGAAGCTCGGTATAAAACTCATGGAAGGTCTCCGGACTATCAATTACATAGGACTTAACCCCTACGTAATAATAGAAGATCATAAGCGGTTTCTGCTTCATTCCAAAGAACTCTGCAATAGAAACCAGATACTCCAGATACCTGTCCCTCAGCTGAATGCTATGAAGAGAATTATCCATGGGCTCTGGGATCAGCACCATACTAATCATCTCCGACTCCTGATTCTCAGGAAGTCTTACATAAAGATTTCCAGTCTTAGCATACTGCTTCCAATGCACCTGATTCAGACTGTCGCCATCCATATACTTTCTGACATCATTTCCCAGATGGTTCTCTGTTGTTTTTAGACTAAAGAGATTACCATTTTTCTCGTCATTCATAAGACGTTCTATAATATCTTCTGCAACATTTGTAATAACAGGAAGAACATGTACTCTGACCGGAATCTTGACCTTCTTCCTGAAGCGAAGTATTCCAAAGATATCCTGGACCGTATAGCCCTCAACACCTGCGTCATAGCTTCCCGCGTAGCGGCATATGATCTTAGCATCCACTGTTACCCTCTCACGAGGAAGCAGCCTGAAAGGATTCACCGTAAAATCCTCAGGGAAATTAGTTATCTCTTTGTCATAATAAAATGTAATATCTGATATTGGAATTGGGCCGGCATTCTTGATCACCAGCTGGTAGTCTTCTGCCGTTCCCTTCTGGATCAGCTTTCCTGTGGTCTCCTGATAAATCTGAAGAGCCAGGAAAATATAGATTATATAGATAAATGAAAGCGGTAGATACAGAAGTACCGCATAAAAGAAAACATAGGAAAAAGTTCCTCCGTTATTACTTACATTTATAGTCACTGCAATAAGCAGTGCTACGTAAATAATCACAGGAACCCATCTCCTATGTAATATATCTTTTATTATGTTAAAAACTCTATGTTTCATTTGTGCGACTTCTTATGAGTATCTATGGATTATGATGGTCTCTTAATCTTCTCTATAATATCTACTATAATCTGGAATCCCGTATATTTGTTCATCCTGGATTGTGTAGTGAGTACCATTCTGTGTGGGAGTGTGATCCTTGCCATGGCTATGACATCCTCTGGGATAACAAAATCACGCCCCGCCACGTACGCAGCAGCCTTGGAAGCTGATAAAAGATCCATAGCAGCTCTTGGGCTGAGACCATATTCAAGATTATCATTCTTACGAGAACTATCAATAATACTAAGAGCATAATCGATCAGTTCATCGCTCATAATGATCGCGCTTACTTCTTTTTTCATCTCAAGGATATCTGACGACTTAACAACTGGCGAAAGCACAAGTTCAAGCTCTCCAGCCAGATGTCTCTTAGCCATATCCTTCTCCATCTCTCTTTCAGGATAACCGATAGAAAGCTTCATCAGGAAACGGTCCAGTTCAGCCTCAGGAAGCATATAGGTTCCAATCTGCTCTACCGGGTTCTCAGTAGCAATTACCATAAAGAGCTCTGGAAGCTGGAAGGTTTCTCCATCTATTGTAACCTGATGTTCCTCCATAGCCTCAAGCAGCGCAGCCTGGGACTTTGGTGATGCACGGTTTATCTCATCCGCCAGAACTATCTCCTTATGAATAGGTCCCTTTACAACCTTAAAACTTGACTCCTTAGCATCAAAGATACTGGTACCAGTTATATCTGTCGGAAGTGTATCCGGAGTAAACTGAATTCGTGAAAAGCTGGCATCAACTGACTCTGCCAGTGCCTTGGCAAATGTGGTCTTACCAACACCCGGCACATCCTCTACCAGTACGTGCCCACCAGCCAGAAGTGCTATGATAGCATTTTCTATGACAGTGGATTTTCCCACAAATCTCTTCTCGATGTTTTCCTTGATCTTGATTACATTTTCCTGCATTTCTTACTCCTGAAAACTAGCTTAACATTTTTATATAAGTCCTTCCCATTTAAGAGAAGAAACCCGTTTCAATAGTACCATAATTTACTGGTCTGTTCTACTTTTTGTAGGGGATTTTTTTAGGTATTTAAAGAGCATAGGATATACGCCCAGCACAACAAAGCAGACTATCGTATATCTGATAAATCTAAAGAGAAATGAGCCCATAGTTGCCGAGCTTCTAAACTCCTCAGAAAAAGGAAGTTTAATCAACATATTCAGACTGAAATAGATGATTCCCCCACCTATGAGACGGATCACCGACTCAGGAATTCCGCTGCTCTTTTCAAAATTCACATATTTCTCTTCAAAAAGTGAAGCCAGATAAAAACCAGCCATTGTTCCAAGACCAGTGAAATAATCATCGCTTTTACAATAAAATATTCCTATGGAGGATATGAGGAATATGATAAGATGCATCAGATGTCTCTTATTAGAATCTGTACCAATCTTTCTCTGAAGAAATGTCATTACAAGAAGGCAGAACAGTCCAAGGATCCAGCCAGTCATTACATCCGTAGGATAGTGAACCCCAAGAGAAAATCTTGATATTCCAACAAGAAGAGATAGCACTATAGCAATCACGAGAAATATCTTCGTTCCTCTCCTCTTATTTCTCGATAAGAAGAACGGAATTGAGCCATAAACAATAACCGAATCCGTAGAGTGAGCACTCGGAAAAGAAAATCCCTGAGCAGTAATATCATACATATCCCCATAGGAATTAACCATCTTCAGACACTTAATTCCTTTGTTATCAAAGTAAGGTCTTCTTCTTACAAAGATATTCTTTATCATTGGCCCAAGAACCAGTCCCAATGTTATATTCTCTCCAATATATATTCCAAATTCCTTATCGTAACAAAAATATAAAATGGCAAGGATTAAAACCATAATGGTTTCCTCGCCAAAAAGTGTTATAAAACTGGCAAGAGCCACGGCTGCATCACCCATCATGCTCTGCAGCCACTCAATCAGTTTTACTTCCCATTCAAAATAAAATGTTACTCCAGTCAACTACTTACTCCGTCTTACAATTCGTCACTATCTAAATCAATGGTGAATGGTCCGTCATTCACAAGAGCACAGCTCATATCTGCACCAAAGCTTCCAGTTTCAACCTTGATGTTTTTACCGTCTGCACTACCTAAAAGCTTACACTGCTCAACTATATAGTCATATAGCTCCTCAGCATGTTCTGGTGAACCAGATCTTACAAACGAAGGGCGATTGCCCTTCTTACAATTTGCATACAGGGTAAACTGAGATACCAGAAGTAAATCTCCACCTACTGATGCAATATCCAGATTTGTTTTTCCTTCCTCATCTGCAAAGATCCTGAGACCCAGCAGTTTCTTTATCATCTTGTCAGCTATCTCTTTCGTATCAGTGTCACAAACACCAATAAGAACAAAGAAGCCCTCTCCTATCTGTCCAATAATTTTTCTGTCTACAGTAACTGACGCCTCAGTCACTCTCTGAATCACAAACTTCATATGTCTCCCTAATCAGAATATTTTTCCGCAACCTCACGGATCTTTACCTTAACCCGAAGCATAGCCTCTACTACCTCAGGATCAAAGTGAGTTCCAGCCTCTTCCACGATTATACCCATAGCCTTTTCAATAGGCATTCCGTCCTTATACGGACGCTTTGAAACAAGGGCATCAAATACATCAGCTACTGCCATGATACGAGCAGATAAAGGTATATTAACACCTGAAAGTCCCTGAGGATATCCTCTCTTACTGCCATCCCACCATTCATGATGACAGAAGGCTATATCCTCTGCCATCTCAAGATAAGTAGTCTCACCCATGGTAGCCTTTGCTCGTTCCAGCATACCCTTACCCATGGTCGTATGAGTTTTGATAGTATTATATTCCTCATCATCAAGCTTTCCCGGCTTATTAAGAATAGCATCAGGAATCCTGATCTTTCCAATATCATGAAGTGGTGCCGCAATCCTGAGCGTCTCAATATACTCATCGGTTAATTCATCAGTATACTTGCCGCTGCTTCTCAGTTCCTGAGCTATAAGCTCGCAGTACTTTGCCGTTCTCTTAACATGGAAACCTGTGGTTTCATCACGACTCTCCACGATATCAGCAAGGGCCGTAATGATATTTACATGCAGCTTCGATATAGTCGAAGCCTGCTCATTAGTCTTATCAATATATTCGTCGATATCCTTTACGGTCTTCGACATAGCTGTATACAGCTCTTCGATTTCATTTCCAGTATGGATGTCCAGCGCCGCGATTTTTTCTACAGACCTGTTACGGCCACTATCGCTATCATAGGCAAAGCGGCTTATCTCTCTTGCCATCTTATGAAGCGGAGTTACCACCACATGGTCAGCAAGGACCATGGCAAATGCAACGACGCATAGAAGAAGTCCAAGCACGGCCGATAACATTTTACCAGAGTATAGAAGGGTTTCCTGACGAAGAAGCTGTACATCGTAATTACCGTCTGGGTATCCCGCAACCTTTGCCTCCATATAAGTCTTATAGGAAATAAAGAATGCCACCATGACGATAAGCATACCAGCAATCATCAGCCATATACCAAGCTGAATCCTGAGAGAATTTCTCTTCTTCTTATCCTCTTCTGAAAGATGCTTCTTTATCTCTTTGCCCGAAAGTTTACCCAGTTTTTCTCTGAGCGCCTTAGGAACAATCATAAAGAGACCAAATGCAACTAGCAGAGATATAAGCTTATCAGGAATCTCTACCGCATAATCCCCTAGTATCTGAGCCGCCAGAACAGGAAGTCCTTTGTTATTCAGATAAGCAACCGCTGGAGCAGATACATTATCACCTATCTGGAATTTAAAAAGGATAAATGTGAGCAGCGAACATGGAATGCTAAGAAGCATATAGAGTGGAAGCAGAGATATCACCTTGGTGATCTTATCAAAGTATCCTCTCTCAGATGCCATACCAGCAATAAGTGCTATCAGAACATTGATCGTACCATAATAAAAAGTGGTGGTATCACTTATACCGCCAATCATATTGGTAATAAATCCAACCAACATACCTGGGAAGGTTCCACCAAGAGCAGCTATGAACATAGTACCTATGCTATCAAGATAGAGAGGCAGGCCAAAATAGGCACCAATACTACTAACAACACGATTGATAGCCACCCCAAGTATGATCATGGATATTACGTATATTACATGTTTCTTGCTGATTACCTTCATATACTACGCCCATTTATAACAAATGTGTCAAAGAGGGGACTCCCCTTTGACACATAAAAATACCTATTAGTTGCCGTTTAGCTTAGCAATAATATTCGGAAGTTCCCCATCTACCTTGTCATTATCCAGCTGGCAGGTTCCTGCATTTGCATGACCACCACCGCCATAGGAAAGACAAAGCTCTCCAATATTAAAGTCAGAACTTCTGTTAATAATAGACTTACCGATCATTACTGCGGTATTCTGCTTTCTAAAGCCCCAGGCAACATGAACCGAGATTTCAACCTCTGGCCACATTGCATATACCATAAATCGGTTTCCAGTATATATAGTTTCTTCATTTCTAAGGTCGATAACCGCAACCTTGTCATGAATCTTTGTTATCTTTTTAAGCTGTTCCTTGAAAAGCTCCTGCTGTTCAAAGTACATATCCACACGTTCCTTCACATCAGGAAGCTCCAAAACCTGCTTTATATCATGATCAACACAGTAGTCGATCAGCTCCATCATAAGATCATAATTCGAGATACGGAAGTTATGAAAACGTCCAAGACCTGTACGGGCATCCATAAGGAAGTTCATCAGAACCCAGTCAGTAGGATTCAGGATTTCCTCCTCAGTAAAGTCAGCACTGTCGCCCTTATCAACAGCCCACATTATCTCTTCTGAAACTCTGGTGAACTTCTCCTTTCCACCATAGTAGTCATAAACCACTCTGGCAGCAGACTTAGCGTCACCATCAATTATATACTTGCCTTCGTACTCTTCCTTCTTATTTCTGATAAGCTCACTCTCGTGGTGGTCAAATGCCAGTCCAACCCTCTTATCAAAAGGAAGATTCGTTGTGATATCATTTTCCGTGATATCTATCTTACCGTCCTGAACATCCTTTGGATGAACGAACTTTATATCATCAATCAGGTCCAGTTCCTTAAGAAGCATTGCACAAACAAGACCATCAAAATCACTTCGAGTAACAAGTCTCTTCTTCATATTCTGTAACCTCCCATAAGTTGTAGATGTCCTTCTCCCATCTCATAACCAACCGTTAATATTTTAACATATTATAAGCAGATTTTGTATAACGGATTTGGGATATATTTTCATATATGCATCCCCAATGCTGTTTATTTTGGAACTTATTATAATCCACTTATGTTTTCCCCTAAACCTTCTTAACAAGGAGCTCTACCACGAAGCCATTGTCGTTGTAGTACTCCATACCTCCACCTTGCTTTTCCATATACCACTTTACAAGATAAAGCCCCAGACCATAACCCGATTTTTCCTTTGAATCACTACCACGATAGTACTTTTCTATAACCAGAGGCAGTTCATCCTCAGGCACGCCAGGTCCATCATCTTTAATCTTGATCTTGATATAGTTATTCTTCTTTTTGTTCTTGCCAGGCAGATCATTAACCTCAGAGAAAGTTACATGCACATCTGTACCTGCATACTTGTAGGCATTTCCCACAATATTGTCTATAACCTGACTCATTCTAAGTGTATCAAGATACACAAGACACTCAGGTATATCATTCTCAAGCAATATATTACCGTAATCCTTAAGTTCTTTAAAGAATCCTAGTATCACACGAGAATCTGTCTCAACCGGAGATACCTGAATTTCGTCCATATCCTCCAGATTAGCTTTAAATACACTCTGCACCAGCTGATTTATAGTCTCGCTCTTTGAAGAAATGTATCCTGCCTTCTCTAAAAGGTCATTTAACTCTTCTTCCTCCGCCTTCTTCTCCGCAGTTTTTGCAGCGAGTTTCTCGTCCGTTTCGTCCTCACCTAAAGACTCCAGTTCTTCCCTAAGCTGAGAGAGCTTACGTCCCACCTTCATTTCAAGGACCTCACATGTAGCCTGTATCGTAGCAACCGGAGTTTTTAGATCATGGCTCAGCTCTGCTACCATTTCTCTCTTAGCATGTTCAGCCGCCAGTTCCTTCTCTTTAGCAGACTTTAATTCCTCACGCATGAGATCAAAGCTTTCTGTTACACCACCCAGCATATTACCTCTTCGCATAGGAAGGATAGCGTCCAGATTGCCTTTTGCAATCTCTGTAGCTACGCTTTCCATATCCCTGATAGGTTTTATCTGAATGATATAAACCGCAGCTATGAATATATAACCAATAACAAGAAGTACTCCCCAGAAAACTACACAGTATAATAGCAGGTTATGCTGTGAAGACTCTACTCCTTTATTAATGTCGCTCCATATAGCCTTATACATCTCAAGCTCTGCGTCGCTATATGAACCAACATCACTAAGTGAGGCGTCATATCTTCCAACAAAATGAAGCATCACAAAAAGGGCTATGGCCATAAACACTGTATATGCAATTGTGACATTTCTAATTAATTTCATTTCAATAATTCGCTTTTCTCTAAGATCACACTACAGTTCAAGGATATAACCTGTACCCCAGATAGTTTTGATAAATTCAGGATTATTAGGATCGTTTTCCATCTTCTCACGAAGCTTTCTGATATGCACATTCAATGTACCATCCGAATAAAATGCATCTCCCCAAACTTCATCAAAGAGAGTATCCTTTGTTACTATGGTATTCTTATGTGCGTAAAGACACTTAAGAAGCGCAAATTCTTTAGCTTTAAGACTTATTCTTTCACCTCTCAGGATCACTGACATTGTAGGTTCATCCAGGCTCATAATATCTGACTTTGAATTAGACTCACCTGATGCATCTGCCCCCGAACCACTTAGTTTCGAATCACTACTATCTAAAGCCTGATTCAACTGTTCCACACGTTTCAGATTAACCTTTACCTTAGCAAGAAGAACCGAAAGACTATAAGGCTTCTTAATGTAGTCATCTCCACCAATACTAAGTGCAATAAGTACATCATCGTCGCTCTGACGAGCACTGATAAAAAGGATCGGAAGCTGATACTCTTCCCTAACCTTCTTACATACCTCAAATCCAGAGCCATCTCCCAGATTAATATCCAGCAGGATGAGGTCCACGCTATTCTCCTTTAGAAAATCAAAACAAGACTGAGCCGAATCAACGTACTCAGTCTTTACGTCAAACATATTGAAATACTCAGCCGTCATCTTGGCGAGTTCTACCTCATCATCTACTATCAAGCAATTATAATGCATAATATGTCCCCTTCAAAAATGTGACAGTCAAGAGAAATCTCAACTGTCACATCATATTTTACTACATATTAAGTATTTTTTAAACTATCTCTATTCTCTGGAAGATTACTCTTCTGTGATCATTTCGATTGGAATAAGTCTTCTTACCTTAAGTCCTGCCAACGCTGATGAGAGTATCGCAATACCAACAATACCAGCTACTGTAATAAGCATATAGTATACAGGTATTTCAAATGGAACGCTTTTTATAACGAAGAGCGCAAATGCTGCACGACAACCTGCACTTCCAACAAGCGGCGAAAGCAGTGATCCAATCAATGCTCCAACAAGAACAGCAGGCATATTTGAAAGCATTATCTGGGAGATAAGGTTAGCGCTTGTCTGTCCAAGTGCCTTACTGATTCCCATACCACGCCACTCACGGCTGATCTTTGCACGGATTACAAGGGATTCAACAAAGACTACAACTAGTATTGTTACCACCACGATGATCACACATATAAGCTTCATAGACATTCCAAGAGAATCAACTGTTGAAGCCATCTGCTTGTTATAATCCTGGCTACTAAAGCTTAAATCTTCATCTTTCTCTAAACTCTTTAAGCCATCAACAAACTCATCATAGGTTGTTCCATCATTTGTTGTAACATAATACTGATATGGAAGTCCTCCAGAAAAAATCTTCTTAGAGCCTTCAATAGTCATGAGGATTGTACGGCCCATTCTCTCCATTCTCTGATTTGTTCCAACGATTATATAATCCGCCTCATCCTCGGCATACTTTATTGAGATTATATCGCCAATCTTTACTCCTAAATCTTCAGCAACTCCTGAACTGATCATAATCTCATTTTCCTTCTCAGGATATCTTCCATCCAGAAGGAAGGTATTAGTTGAATTATCTACATCATCATAAATATATGTAAATATTGACTGTTCCTTATCACCATACTTTGCAGTAAGATCAGTTCCTGCAACTACGAGAACATTTTCAACACCATCAATACTCTCTAAGTACTCTGACGTCTTCTTGTAATCAGTGCTCTTGTCATCATCGTCTACAAGGGCTGTACACATCTCAAATCCAAACATGTCCAGCATACTGTCTGGTGACTTACCAAAGTTTTCCAGCATTCCAAATCCAGCCATTGTTGATATAGCAAGAATCGCAACTATAAGCACCATTACGAGATTTCTACCAAATCCGCCAAATGTATCCTTAAGTGACATAACAAGTGATATAGGAAGCGGTGTATTTTCAAATGAGAAGAAATTCTTTCTAAAGTTATGTGTTGATATTCCTCCTCTAAGTGCATCAAGTACAGTAATCTTTTTATAAGTTCCGCTTATTAATCTTGCTACTATTCCCATAGTTGCTACAACACCGATCACTGTCACTACTGCCAGCATCCAGTTAATTGGCTGATTCCAGGTAAGCCCTAAAACAAGACTTACAATATCACCAAAGTTGCTAAATGTTGCAATTCCAGTTCCAATTCCAATAAGGCTTCCTACAAGTCCAACAAGAACAATCTGAAGTGTAAGAGCCCATCTAAGTTCTTTAACTGTGTATCCACTAGCTTCCAGGATACCTGTGTTCTTCATATTTTTCTGAATAAAAGTCTTAATGCTAAATGAAATTATTACGATAGCTATAACAAGTATAAGTACGGCAAACATTAAGATAATAGCCATTACTATAATAGGGATAAACTGAGATCCTCCTCTCATCATCTGCCAGTTGGCAAGTAAATAACTAGGATATACTTTTTCTGGGTTCTCCTTCTGAGCCTCAGCAAGTCCTGCTTTATAGTCTTCTCCTATCTCACCCTCAATATCTGTAGTATTGATTTCTCCTGATTCAAGTTTTGACTCATCAACAAGTCCCTTATGTGCTATCAAGGATTGAACAATATTTGAATGATCTTCTACCAGCTCATCTATCATATTCTGAGAAAGATTTATGCTATATATTGTAAGATTCATAGTATTACAGAAGTATGGATCTTCAAGATAGCCAACAACTGTAAAATCATAGATATCATCATCCAGCTTCAGCTGTATAACATCACCCTCTGAAAACTTTCCCTGCATATTTAGTGGAAGAAGTATTTCATCATCCTTATATGTTCTGTCAGGTCTTTCTACATTCATTATGGTCTTCTTAGTATCGAAGTTTTCTGCCATGAATGTGTAGTCCATAAAGTCCTTATCGCCTTTTTTTCTATACTTAGCAAATATACGATAAGCAGGTGTCTGTTCATACTCTATAATCTCGTCGTGGTCATTAAATGCCTTTTCAGCTGCTTCTACCTCTTCATCGCTTGCACCTGCGTAGAGAAGAATGTGTGCACCATTAATTTCCTCAAATTTATCATTTAATACATTAGTGATTCCTGTAAGAGCAGATGCACAATCAAAGATAAGAAAGGCTGCAAGGAAAGTGAGAATGAGAAATGTGATCATATCACCTTTCTGCTTCTTCATATTATTTTTTGCAATTACAAATAATTTATACATAGTGTTTCTCCTTATTCCGGTCGCTTCGCTCCTCACGATTGCTTTGCAATCGTGGCCCTTACCATCCCATCTCCTGTAAGAAGTCTTTAAGCTTGCGGTGACGCTCGATTGCTTCCTCCTGATGTGGATTTGACTCATCCTTGTAGTCTCCAAGATATGGTCCAAGATCCAGCTCATCTGCTATAACACCATCTGCAAGGTAGATTATACGATTACCTCTCTCTGCAGCTTTTACTGTATGTGTAACCATTACTATGCTCTGTCCCTGGTTGTTAAGATCTGTCATGATATCCAGAACATTTGTTGTATTCTGTGAGTTAAGAGCTCCTGTTGGCTCATCAGCGAAGAGGACTTCTGGATCATTTATAACTCCTCTTACTACAGCAACTCTCTGCTGCATACCACCGGAAAGCTGTGTTGGGAATTTTTTGTAATCACTATGTCCGATCTCAACCTTTTCAAGCAGATCCTTCGCCTTACTTGCAAGAGCCTTGCGGTCCTTTGTTCGAAGTAAACCGCTTACCATTACGTTATCAAGTGCGCTCATAGAGTCATTCAAGTAGTTCTGCTGGAATACGAAACCTGCATGATATCTTCTGAAGAGTGCCAGCTTATCATTGCTGAACTTTGATATCTCGATTCCATCTCCATTCTTAGATCTCAGCTTCTTATTTTCTTC
Organism: Lachnospiraceae bacterium AC2031; assembly: GCA_000687975.1. GTDB lineage: Bacteria > Bacillota > Clostridia > Lachnospirales > Lachnospiraceae > Eubacterium_Q. The sequence goes on from JIAB01000001.1 coordinate 1,146,862, forward strand.
CTCTACGTAATATGTGATAGAACCAAGAGTTGGTCTGTCCATTCCTGAAAGTGCATATAACAGTGTACTCTTTCCTGATCCGGAGTTTCCCATAACTACTGTGAAATCACCCTTATATACGCTGAGGTTCAGATTCTTCAGAACGTGCTGCTGAACTGACTCATTAGAAAATGTTTTTGATAAATCCTTTGCCGTGAGTATTGCCTCTTTATTCATTCTTCTTCTCCTATTCTTATTACATTCACTCTGTCTTTTTCTATGTAAAAAAGACTTCCATGTACTGTTGTTGATGTTAATATACAACAACCTCACATGGAAGTCTTAAAATGATTCTTCTATATTCCTTAATTAATTCTTAATCGCCGATTTATTAATTATTTGCCATGTAACCGCTTGCTTCGAAGTAGTAGCACTTACCGTTGATCCAAAGCCACTGGGATGTTGGATACCAGCCTGATGAGTCCTCGTACCACCAGCCGGCGAAATCGCAGCACCAATGACCACCGTAGTAGTCTTCTACCCAGGCTCCATCTGAACCGAGCCAGTAACCGTCTCGGTATTCGCTGTAGTCCATGTAGCCTGTATCCAGGAAGTAGTACCATTTGCCATCTATCTTCTGCCACTGGGACTGTGGATACCAGCCCAGGGTATCTTCTACCCACCAACCGGTGGAATTGCATTTCCATGAAAGAATTCCTTCGTAGTCGCAAACACCGTCGGAGTTATACCATCTGCCATCTACCCATTCGTTGCAGTACTTCTGTGTATTATCGTTGTTCCCGTCATTACCTGCGTTTCCTGTATTACCGTCATTGCCGGAGTTATTTCCACCTACGTTTCCTGCACTTCCATCATTACCGGAGTTATCTCCGCCGCCATTACTATATCCGCCGCCGCCATTTCCTCCAGAATTGTTTCCACCATTATTACTTCCACTATCATCACCGCCATTACTTACAGTGTCTTTACTTAGAACAACAGTATTTACTTCATTTCCGTCTGCATCAGCAATATAGTCATACGCACCGTTACTCTGGATAGATCCTCCTTCCGGTGTTGAGACATAACAGCTCTCCCCTAGCTTTATGCCATTCTCCGGAGTTTTGATCGGACATTTCATAGATGATAAGGAAAGAGTTCCACCATTAAATGCAAAAGATTCACAGAAAAATACATTTTCATCTATATCTAAACTGTCATCTAAGGCAAAAGAACTGTTTCCACCATTTATCGTTATGTTCTTTGCAATAGTAATGCTGGAAGTATTACAGGATATATTACTGTTATCTATATTTATATCCCTGTTTAGCATATTACTATGATCTGTATATCTATCAGAATTTGAAATACCTGCAAATATACTACATTCATCAATACGTACACTACTTCCACTTATTGATACATCTTTGCTACAGTAGAAACAAGTTCCAACCTTTTTCACATTTATATTTGCATTTTTTACTGAAATATTTCCAGAAGGACTATATAAAAGATAACTACTGCCATCTCCCAGGTTATCTATAGATCCGCCTTTTACATATATCCCATCAGGTGCGGATATTCCATAACTATAAAAGTCCTGGCCGAAAGTAACATTTGCTTCAGAATATATATTTTTATCCGAACTAATCCTTCCATCATCTCCATTGATCTTAATGTTTACATCCTTTTCGAGATAGAGTGATCCATCACAATCAATATAGTGATCATACCTATAAAGTCTATCACCTATAGTAAGGGTTTTTGTTCCCGAAATAGTCAGATCCACTGCGCAATCTAACTTAAAGTATTCTGCATCAACATCCATGATCAGATTTACCTTCTGAACACGATTGGTAAAGTTTATGTCACAGTTATTATTGAATCTTAAACGGCCATCATGAACGTAGAGACGATTATCTGATAATTCAGATGCTTTGATCACAAGAACTCCCGATTCGGCAGCCTCCACAACCTTTGCATTTCCCATTGGAATCATGCCAAGCACTAAGATAATGCTTAGTACAAACGATAGACAGCATTTTAAAATAGTTTTTTTCATTATTATTGCCTTTCTTTTCACTATCTATTTTCTTGATTTTTTTATTGAATAGTTTTCTATAATACTAAGTACCGCACAGCTAATGCCCGCCACAATAAGGATTAAGAACACTAAAAATATTACATTTCCGAAATGACTACATATCTGTTTTCTGATTATTATAAGGCATACTCCCCATACGATATCAAAAAACAAAACAACATATGAAGTAATAAGCATCAGTATATTATCCGGGATTTCCTTTGACGGCTTAAGGCTTATTACATTCAGCGTCAATGATATTATAAAAAATGGAATTGCTGTAATACCAAACTTCGCTGCAGCACCAAAGAAATCAGGATCAAAAACTTCTGTTATCCATATGACAAAAAGTGTACATAAACCCAGAATAAACCAAAACAAAAAATAAAGAATCCCTAAAACGCTTGGGATACCCGCCACAAGAATTGATACCAGATTCAGTATAAAGCATATTTTATAAGGATTAGGAACATGTTTAATTTTGGGTAAGTCATTCATACGATATATACTGTCATAACCATTAACGCTACTAAAGTTATCCATATTATTCATAATAATCTTTCCTACTCAAATCATTCTTATAATAAGACAGCGAAAAAGGTGTCTAACATCTTGGAAGTAACATTCATATATTCGTCAGTCAATTGATATATCTGATGCCTATCAAGAGGTGCTTCGTAAGCCCTGTCAAATGGGCTGTCAAGATTATTGATAGCCACACTAACAATCCCCTGATTTATACATATAGTAAAATCTGAAAAATAATTTTTTATATTCGCTATTTCAGCCATAAGTTGAGGGGTAAGCAGATTATAAGCATCTTGAGGATTTGAAGCATATATAAAAAAATCTCTATTAAATAAATCATTTATTATAACCTGCTTTCCATCAAAGCTAGTAAATACTGAATGAGGAAATGTTTTTGTTGTGATACTTACTGAATTAATATTCTGTAATCGTGGACTTGTAAAAAGTAAAACGCGCCCATTAAAAGGATATCGTGGTTTAAGACGTCTTAAGCTCCATTTATAGTATCCATATGGATTCTTCCAACTATAAGTATATTTAATATGCATTTGAACACTGGACTGCTCATAGGGAACTCCTTTATATGTTCCTCTTATATAATCCTCAGAATTATAAAACGCAAGTCGTCGAGGTGTTATAACTGGGTTTCCAAAAAGCGTTCTTAAGATCACATGATAATTTTTTATTTCATTAAGATTAAATCTGTTTTGACTTATATATTCAGGTCCACCATATCTCTCATATATGTATGAATTAACAATGCTTTCTCTTAGTTCTTTGTCGAATTCACTAACCTGTTTTATTAAACTTAAATCCACGTTATATTTCGGAATACTTGATATAACTATTATCAGGAAAAATATAAAAGACACCAGATTCAAATATATAGAAGGAACAAATAACAAGATTATGAAGATAAACGCACAAACTGAGATCACTATCACTATACGATATATATTAAAATATAATAGTGACCTTTTGACCTCCTGTCTTTTGTTCTCTAATAACCTTATACTTTCATCCATAAAAATCTTTAATCCTCAAATAAATAACCAAAAAATTAAATGAGATCATTCTCTGAAGCTGTTAGTTACTGCATAATCAGCCGCGTCATTAACCAGCTGTTTTCCAGCATCCGAACAATCCTGTGTCATAACGGATAAAAATCCAGGAGTTGTATCGAATCTGCTGTCACTGCTGTAATCCAACAAAAAATAATAACAAGAAAAATAAACTGTGATATCCATATCAGAATTTTCTGCGTGAGCAGTACCTGTCCTTTTAATATAGCTTTCTCCGTTGATTTCAACGTTTTCTTCAGTTTCAAGATTAAATATAACTTTATCGTGTAAAAAAAATGGAGCATCATGCTTTTGGGGGTCAACTCCCGGGGCACTATCTATACATTCGATAAAATCATATTCTAAGTAGTCCGGTACGGTATCCAGCGTATACTCCATATGGTCTGCTGCCATCCAGTCCGGAACATCCTCCACCCAATCACCGGTATCTTCAATAAAATAATATATATTATCATTTTCATCGGTGTATTTGCGGAATTGGAAACCAGAGGCATTCCACTCATGATCGAATATGCCCGGGCATTTGAAATATAAATTAGAGAGATCAGCTCTCCGATCCATTGGTTCCAAATCACTCTTAAGACTGTCAGGATAACCATAAGAGCCTTCCTGTTGAGAAGCCTCATCTGTATCTTCAGATGTTGTCTCTTCAACCTCTTCTGAACCGTTTGAATTAACATCTACCGCAGTTGTTCCTTCAGTAGTTGCGGAGGAGTTCGTAGTCGTTTCGTTGCTTCCGCATCCTGAAAGCAAAAGAAGTGCAGCAAGAGTTAATGATATCAATTTATTATTTTTTTTCATTTATTTAGTATCCTTTCTATAAAAATCTTTAATCCTCAAATAAATAACCGTCTGCTTCGAAGTAGTAGCACTTGCCGTCGATCCAGAGCCACTGGGATGTTGGATACCAGCCTGATGAGTCTTCATACCACCAACCAGTTGAGTCACTGCACCAGTGACCTCCGTAGTAGTCTTCAACCCAGGCTCCATCTGAACCGAGCCAGTAGCCATCGCGGTATTCGCTATAGTCCATGTAACCTGTGTCCAGGAAGTAGTACCATTTGCCATCTATCTTCTGCCACTGGGACTGTGGATACCAGCCCAGGGTATCTTCTACCCACCAGCCTGTGGAATTGCATTTCCATGAAAGGATTCCTTCGTAGTCGCAAACACCGTCGGCGTTGTACCATCTGCCATCTACCCATTCGTTGCAGTACTTCTGGGTATTATCGGTGTTTCCTTCATTACCTGCATTTCCTGCACTATTATTGTTGCCGGAGTTGTTTCCGCCGCTGTTGCCGGAACCGCCATTGTTGCCGGAGTTGCTTCCACTATCATTTCCTGAATTGCCGTTATTACTGCCATCATTGCCGGAGTTGTTCCCGCCTGCGTTTCCTGAATTGCCGTTATTTCCACTATCTGAGTCATTTCCATTATTTGAACTAGAACCATCATCCTGCTTAACTTCTTTTTCGAATATAAAGATCATTTGAGGCTCGTTTCCGTCTGAATCATATAAATAATTATCTTTAAGAATATAATTCTCTGGTTCAGTAACCTCCATATTATCTGCGATACAGATATCGTAATACTTTAAGGTATGTGGTTCTGTTATATTACCTGTAGGTTCTTCATAATTCCTTATAAGCTTTATATTACCTCCAGAAATATTTAGCTTATCACCATATAACGGAATATCATCAGCATGTAAATTTATATTTCCACCAGTTATATTTAATTCAGATCCTTCAATAGCATAACGCCAACATTTTACGTTTATATTTCCCCCCGATATAACAGCTCTACAACGTAATGTCAAACCAAAACAAGAATAGTTTATCCAAATATTACCAGCTGAAATAAAACTACCACTATGAATATAAATGCACTTATCATCAGTGTAATAAGGGAATTTAATATTAGAATCAGCCTCAAATGTAACAACACTAGTATCATTTCCATAACATTTGAATGTTTCTGCAGAGAGATTAGAACCACTCCTTAACGTCACGTTACTCTCTTCACAAATAAAATTAACCACTGACAGGTTTGATCCATTATTCATAGCGAAATCTCCACCATATAATTTGAAGTTTTTTGCTGAACAATTGATATCAACGCCTTCTTCAAGCGTCAAACTACCTGTATCAGCTTGAAAACCTATAGATTCACCTGTAATAGTGAGTTTTTTATCGCCCTTTATTGAGACGCTACCAGTCGTTTTTATAAAGAAATCACTTACAGTTTTCTCCTCATCAAGCAAAATGACAAAATTTTCAGTACCTAATAAAGAGACTTCACTACCATCTTGATACTCTGAAATCTTTACTTCCACAGTATTTGCTTCAGCCTCTACCACATTTGCTTCTCCCGTAGGAATCATGCCCAGCACCATAACAATGGTTATTGCAAATGACATCGCACATTTAAGAATCCCTCTTTTCATTTTGGTTACCACCTTTCAAAATCTATTTACTATAAAAAGACAGCAAAAATAGTGTCTAACATTCTTGAAGTAACATTCATATATTCATCAGTCATTTGATTTACCTGATTCCTATCAATTGTTGTTCCATAAACCTTATTAAATGGACTGCTTAGCTTATTGATAGCTATGTATACCATTCCACGATATATATAGAGAGAAAAACCATTAAAATAGTTTTTAAGATTCAATATTTCAGCCATAAACTGAGGGGTTAACAGATTATAAACATCCTGCGAATTAATAGCAGACACAATAAAACATTGGTCAAACAATTCATTTCCAGTAAGTACTTTTTCATTTAGCAAACCTGAACCGGAATATGGAAATGATTTAGTAGTGATCTTTACCGAATTAATATTCTGAAATCTTGGACTTGAAAAAAGAAGAATACGTCCATCAAAGTCATATTTCGGTTTAAGACGGTTTTTTAATCCATCTTGATATACATGCCTCTTTGTATATAGAACCATTTGGGCACTGGCCTGCTCATATGCAACCCCTTTATATGTTCCTCTTATATAATCCTCAGAGTTAAAAATGTAAGGTCTCACTAAATGAGTATTTGGAATTATACAAAAATTAGCTATTTCTTCTTTTGAAAATTTGTTCTGACTGATATATTCAGGTCCACCATATCTTTCATAAAGATATGGACCTACAATCTTATCTCTAAGTTCAGCTTCAAAAAATCTGATTCTTCGTCTAATAACTATTGACACATAAGCACTCGCTGCAATAACTATTACTAATATTGTTAGAATCACAAAGAAATCAGGATGAGCAAATGATGAACGAACTGACATCAAAAATAACAAGATAATACCTAGCACGAAGTAAATAATTACTGAAGCATTGATAAACCTATTTTGATTTAAAATATTGCGCCTTTTTTTATCTAATAATCTTATACTTTCATCCATAAAACATTTAACTTTCTAAAATCTAGTATGCGCCGTCTGAGCCTACCCAGTAACCATCGATGTATTTGTTGATTGCCAGGTAACCATCTGCTTCGAAGTAGTAGCACTTGCCGTCGATCCAGAGCCACTGGGATGTTGGATACCAGCCTGATGAATCTTCGTACCACCAGCCAGTTGAGTCACTGCACCAGTGACCACCGTAGTAGTCTTCTACCCAGGCTCCATCTGAGCCGAGCCAATAGCCATCGCGGTATTCGCTATAGTCCATGTAACCTGTGTCCAGGAAGTAGTACCATTTGCCATCTATCTTCTGCCACTGGGACTGTGGATACCAGCCCAGGGTATCTTCTACCCACCAACCGGTGGAATTGCATTTCCATGAAAGGATTCCTTCGTAGTCGCAAACACCGTCAGCGTTGTACCATCTGCCATCTACCCATTCGTTGCAGTACTTCTGGGTATTATCGGTGTTTCCATCATTGCCTGCATTTCCTGTATTGCCGTCATTGCCTGAGTTATTTCCTCCTGCGTTTCCTGCACTGCCGTCATTTCCGGAGTTGTTTCCTCCGCTGTTTCCTGCACTTCCATCATTGCCGGAGTTATTTCCTCCGCTGTTGCCGGAACTATCATTGTTGCCGGAGTTGTTTCCTCCAATATCTCCAACATTACTTTCAGAAAGTTCACTTAGAACAACCGTATTTGCTTCATTACCATTTACGTCTGCAACAAAGTCAAATGCACCATTGCTCTGTATTGTTCCTCCTTCTGGAGTAGAAACATAACATCTCTCACCTAACTTTATGCCATTCTCTGGTGTTTTGATTGGGGATTTGGTAGAAGATAAAGAAAGAGTGCCACCATTAAAGTTAAAGGATTCACAGAAAAATACATTTTCTGAAGCCTCCTCTTTGTCATTAATAGAAAAATAACTGTTACCGCCATTTACTGATATGTTCTTTGCTGTTATACCGTAAGTTAGATCATTACAAGAAATATCACTGTTATCTATAGATACATTCCCATTAGATAATATAGCAAAGTAAATGCATGAATCTATCTGTATTTCACTATTACTAATCAAAAGATTTGCATCTTTATAACATCTAAAGAAACAATTACAATATTTACACTTTATAAATCCCCCAGATATATTAACTTCATTATCTGCCATTATTACACTGCCACGTTGTTCCCCTGCTTCTATCGTAATATTTGCTTCTGAATAAATAGATTTGTCCGAAATAATATATCCTTGCTTTCCAGAAATCTTAATATTTGCATTCTTATTAAGATAAAGAGAACCATAACAATCAATTCCTTTACTTAAAGTAAGTGTTTTCGTTCCAGAAATCACTAACTCTACCCCACACCGTATTAAATCAATCTCTATATCTGCGTCCATAATCAGATTAACCTTATAATACTTGTTGTAGAAATTCATTCGATTGTCAAATACTAATTTTTTAAGACCATCCGGATCTAAATCATAATAGCCACTTGAATCTAGTTCAGAGGCTTTGATTTCCAGGACTTTTTTTTCTGCAGCCTCTACCACATTTGCATCTCCCATCGGAATCATGCCCAGCACTAAAACAATGGTTATTACAAACGATAACGCACATTTAAGAATCCCTCTGTTCATATTTACTTTTCCTTTCACCTTAATCAATAAAGTATATTTTTCCTACTGTTTATCCCTATGTATCTACTATATTATTCAGAATTCTTAACATCTTTACACAAGTCTTAAAAATTCTTACACAAGTTTTAAAAATTCTTACAGAATTCTTACGCGGTTCAAATAGATTATTTTTTTCTTGTAGCAATAAAAAAGACTTCCACGCGAAGTTGTTGACATTAATTTACAACAACCTCACATGGAAGTCTTAAATTGATTCTTGTATATTCCTTAATCGATTCTAAATTACATTTTAAACCAGTTACTCTGCTGTTCCATTCATGTACTCTTGAATCAGCTGCTGGTTTGCTGCGATATCTGGTACAAGTACTGCCATACCGTTTACCGTGTCTGCATAGTAGGTGTTTTCTGCAGGGATAATATAACTCTGCATCTCGCCGCTTGTCATAAGACCTGAAGCAAGGCGCATCATTCCAAATGTACTCAGATCTGTTGTGATACTAGGTGCAGCCTCGCTGGCAACCTTATATCCCTTTATGAAATGTCCATGCTTTACCTGGCTTACAACACCAGAGATAACCTTACGCTGTCTCTCAGTTCTATCCCAGTCAGAGTTACCTACATATCTCATACGAGAGTAACACAGAATCTGACTTGGAGTAAGCTCATTTTCGCCCTCAGTAAGTGACCACTCTTCATCAGATACATCGTTGTTTGAACCAAGTGCAGGATTCTCATTCATATACTGAGCTTCTTCAGCTGTCAGATCCATTTTTAGAGAACCGATTGCTGACATGGCATCAAGGAAACCGTTGAAGTCAACCATCATGTTTCCATCGATAGTAATATCAAAGTTCTCTTCGATAGTCTGATCCAGAAGGTCGAAACCGCCATAGGCATAAGCCGCATTAAGTCGGTTTCCACCATAACCTGGGATATCTACGTAAGTATCACGCATCAGTGATATCATGCAGGCATTATTGGTCTTCTGATTGATTGAAAGGATTATCATACTATCAGAACGCTGAGATTCCTGCCCGTCACGGGCGTCCTGTCCGACCAGTAATATATTGACTATCTGATGCTTCATAGAGTCTGGTCTCTTTGAAACCTCAGTTTCTATCTTATTAAACTTTCGGGTTATATTCCAAACCGCACCACCGAAAGCAAGAAGTAATATGAGAATGATAATGATAAGATTTCTAAAGAAGCGCTTCACTGGGCTCTTCTTTTTCTTCTTTGGCTTTTCATTTCTATGCTTCTCTTTTTTACTTCTATGGTAATCTTCTTCGTAGTCGTCTCTTGATTGTCTTCTGCGGCTATCTTCTCTCGTTCTTTCTTTCTTGTCTCTGCCGCTTCTGTCACGTCTGCTGCGAGTTTCTTCTTCGTACACGTCATATGCCTCGTCATAATCATCATAATCTTCGTAGTCGTCATCAAAGCTTTCAAGATACTCAGTATCACTTACAGCCTGATCTGGATCGTAGGTTCTCTGACGATGCTTTCTTGGCATCGGATCCTGAATACGTTCCTTCTGTCTGGAAGGCTTCTGACGCTGCTGAACTGTCTGCTCAGCGCAGGCCTGTTCCTGATACTGCTGAGCATATGGTTGTTCCTGATATGGTTGCTGAGTATATTGCCCTGAATATTGCTGCTGTGGCATAGGATTCTGGATATAGCCCTGCTGTGCAGGCTGCTCTTGAATAAATGCAGAATCCATCTCTGGGGAGTAGCCATTTCCTGCCCCTCTCTGCTTCATTCTTTCAAGTTCCTGAATCCTGCGAAGTTCTTCGCGCTGCAAAGCCTCAAGCTCCTGCTTACGCCTGATGGTCTCTGCCTGTATTCTCGCAAGCTCCTCATCTTCGTAACTCATTTGTCTTTGTCTCCTCTAATATTTCGAAAACAGATTTTACATCTATATTCTATCAAAACCCCATCATTTGATTTTTCCTTATTTGAAAAGGTCTTGTTTATAATTCGATCAGCTGTTTAGGGGATTTTGCCAATGGTTCACATCCATCCTCTGTTATCAGTATCATATCTTCGATTCTGACACCAAACTTTCCAGGAATGTAGATTCCAGGTTCATCAGTCTCAATCATATTCGGTCTTACGATAGATTGATCCCTCGTATTAAATGCTGGAGACTCATGAATATAGAGTCCAACTCCGTGACCAAGACCATGACCAAAATAGTCACCATAACCCTGTGCGGCTATATAGTCTCTGGCAATCTTATCAACATCCTTGCACATCATCCCCGGACGCAGCTCATCTAATACTTTTAACTGTGCATCGAGAACTATGTTATATACTTTCTTTTGCTCATCGCTGGCTTTACCGATACACACAGTTCTAGTCATATCTGAGCAGTATCCATTATATGTGCATCCAAAATCCATAGTCAGGAAGTCGCCCTGTTCCAGCTTCTTCTCTGAAGGAATGGCATGAGGCATGGATGAATTAACACCTGAAGCAGCGATAGTATCAAAAGAAAAACCTTCGGCCCCATGCTTCTTCATGCTGTATTCAAGCTCTGCTGCCACCTCAAGTTCTGTCATACCAGGCTTAAGGATTCCGCATATATCATCAAATGCCATATCCCCAATATGCTCTGCCTGTCTAAGGAGTTCTATCTCCTCAGGAGTCTTTATCTGTCTTGGAATAAGAAGTGCATCGCCCAGAGGTGTAAATTCTACAATTCTATCCGCCTTATCGTCCTGCATGTAACCTACATAACGCTGATAGTCTGCATATGCAATGCTCTGATCTTCGAAGCCCACCTTCTGAACATTATCCTTCTTAACAACATCCTGTACGCATGCCTTAAGTGGATTTCTCAGATTAAACTCTATTACTTCAAAATCACTTTCCTTTCCAGCCGCTTCGGTGTAACGGGAATCAACCAGAAGGACGTCGCTTTTCTCAGTTACCAAAGCAACTCCTTCGCCGCCACGAAAGCCTGTATAATAACGAAGGCTGTAAGGATCCGTGATGAGGATCATATCCATGTTTTTATCTTTTAAAATACTTCTTAGTTTTTCTTTCATCTCTTTATCCTTTACTAATGAGTCACTTTGGCTCTCTCGCCAATCGACTCATTTTTAATGATAGAGTTTTATGGTAAAAGTGGTGCCGGCCCCCTCTTCACTTTCAACCTCTATGGTTCCACCGTGAAGGTTAATTATCTGCTTTGCCATGGCAAGTCCGATACCCACACTGTTGGTAGAGGTATTGCCTGCTTTATAGAATCTCTCGAATATGTGAGGCAGATGTTCCTTGGAGATACCCTTGCCGTTATCAGCTATAGTGATGCCGGTAAAGATATTGTTGTCAGTAACATTTATCTTTACAAAGCCGCCTTCCGGAGTATGTTCAACGGAGTTCTTGATGATATTCATCAGTGCTTCTCTGAGCCAGTGCTTGTCGCCCTTTATACTAAGTCCATCTGGCACTTCTGCTGAAAGTTCAACACCTGCCACTTCTGCCATAACTTCAAGACTGCTTTCGATATCAGACATCATATTATTCAGCGAGATGTCTTCCGATTTCATTTCCAGAACGCCTGCTTCCAGCTGAGACAGAGTCAGCAGATTTTTGATGAGCCATGTCATCTTGTTAATCTGAGAATCTATCTTTGAAGCATATTCAAGGCGCTGTTCTTCCGTGACACCTGGCTCCATCAGAAGCTCTGTCATAAGCGAGATTGCTGTAAGGGGAGTCTTAAACTGATGAGATATATCAGACATCATATCCGACATATACTTCTTCTGCTTATGCTCTGATGAATACTCCTCCTTCAGTATGGTTACCACCTTGTAGATTTCACTCTGCAGGATTCCCATTCGGCCCTCGGTGATCTCATTCATTCCCGGAAGCTCAGTGAAATCCTGAACCTTAGTCAGGTAGTCTATCATTTCCTGTATTTGTTTTTCCTGCCGTCTTTTCCCTAACACTATGTAGATCAGAAGACCCACAACCGTCAGAGCAAGCACAGCACAGATCACATATATCATTGTTCCTCTTTAATCTAGGCGGTATCCCATACCGCGTACTGTTTCGATTACTGGTGCGTCACTCTCAACTTCCAGTTTCTTGCGGAGGCGACGAACATATACCGTTAGTGTGTTGTCGTTTACAAAGTCCCCTGCACTGTCCCACATAGCTGTCAGTATCTGCTGACGAGTGAGAAGCTGACCTCTGCTTTTGATAAATGTAAGCAGCAGGCGATATTCAACTGCAGAAAGGAATACTTCTTCCCCATCTCGGAAGACCTTTCCACTCATTATATCCACAGTATTCCTTCCGACTGTCACAACCTCCTGTGGCTTCTCGCGACCCGAGTCACTTCCTGTTCTGCGAAGGATTGCCTTTATTCTTGCAAGAAGCTCTCTGATTCTAAATGGCTTGGATATATAGTCATCCGCCCCCTGCTCCAGAGCCAGTACCGTATGTATCTCATCATCGCAGGCGGTAAGGAATATAACTGGCACGTCAGACTTTGCGCGAATTGCCTTACATACCTGGAAGCCATCTCCATCCGGAAGGTTAACGTCAAGGAGGCACACGTCGTAGTGTGCCTCTGAATTGATTTCTTCTATTGCGTCCGTCATATTGTCGAAGGAGGAAACCTCGTAGCCTTCTCCAGAAAGGGCGATGGTTAATCCTTCAACGATTATTGGATCATCTTCTACTATAAAAACTTTCATTTTATCACCCACATCTCGCCATTATACCATATCTGTTCTTACTTCTTCAACGAGGTTAGATGCACTCTTTTCATGGTAGCAAAGTGCTGTGAAACCAAGCAGTGCTCCTACACTGATAGCAAATGTAACTGCCATGATCCAAACTGGAAGGGTAAATGTCATCTTGCCGAATCTTGAATTAAGCACGAAGCGGATTGCTACAACAAAGGCTGTTGTGATGGCTCCTGAATACAGAACTGATTTTGCCATAAGACGTACATTTTCCAGGAATAACATTTTGCTTCTCTGAGCTTTAGTCATACCCATTGACTGAAGAACTGAAAGCTCCTGATGTCTTGCAAGTCTTCTACCCATTACAGAATTGTAAAGATTGAGAAGGCAGATGATTGCGATAAGAAGTGTAAAGCATACAGCAACTATGTTGATGATCTTGTTTATTGCTCCCATAAAATCAGTCATTCCCGTCATCATTCCTGTTGAGCTGATGGCGCTTCTATCAAACTCATCCTTCAGCTGAGAAAGATTTCTCACAAGTCTTGAATCATCTGTATTTACATTAAAGAGAACCTGTCTGGTTCCAAGCATTTCTTCAGTAAGCTCTGGGGTAAAGTCCATCATGTAATTTCTGGTGGTCTCAGATGTGATGATCCAGAGAACGTTTCCTCTTAGTGTATAGTAATCTGCTATATCCTCTGCATCTATATAACCAGCAAAGGTTACAGGAATATCTATCTCTTTCATCTCTTCCGCTTCTTCATCATAGCGTCCATACATGAGATTCAGAGTTTCACCGGCGCGTGTCTTAAGTGGCTTTGTAACATCGTATCTTGTGTAATCAGGCTTAAGAGCACCTTCAAATGCATATTTATATTCATCTGTTGTAAGAGATACTGTGTCATATGCAAGCACAGGATTCTCGCCTGAAAAATCAACGCCAGCTTTTTCTGCCACCTCTGCAAATTCCGCGTCAGACAGAGTTATGATATGTACTGTAGGATTCTGAGTCACCTCCTTTGGTTCCAGAACATTTTCATTTACAATCTCAGGAATATTATCTGGATAATACTTCTCAATTATTGTTCTAAGATCAGCCTGGTATTCATCTGTGTAATCTGAAAGCGCCACATTATATACATAAAGCTCAGCCATCATCTCAATATAGTCTGTTACTTCTTCAGAATCTTTTATCGCATCCTTTCCTGCATAGTACTCACCGTTGTCAGAGTAGCTGAAAGAATACTCATAGCCTTCGTATTTAACACCAGACAGTATCTGCTCCTGTTCAGACTTACTTCTAACAATATCAGTAAAGCTTCTAACGCTAAATGCGGTTACCAGTGTAAGTGATATAAACACTGTAATACTTCTTATGATCCCCTTAGTTGAATGTCTGTTTCTGCTAACTGATGCAGCTGAAAGAAGTCTCTCTGGACGACCCTTCATCATAAGTGAAAGATATGTCTTTACACCCTTCTTCTTTCCCTTAACACCTGTATCATCATTTCCTCTGATACTCTCTATAGGACCGATCTTGCTGATCTTCATTGCTGGGATCCACGCTGAGATCCACACTGCAATAACTGAGAATAACAAAACGAAAAGGATATTGATTGGATTAACAATAAGATGATAATTTATCTCGCAGCTCCTGCCTGTGATAACATTTGTTGCGATGCTTGAGATAATACTAGAAAAATGTGGATACAGAAGCATCATTGCTCCCTTTACAACCAGAAGACCCAGGATTATTCCAAGTGGAAGTGCTACAAGCAGAAGTGAAAATACTTCATAGTATACACTCCATCTCTTCTGTGTACGTGTTGCTCCAACTGAAGACAGCATTCCAAGATAGCGGCTACGCTCCTTGTATGACATACTGAATACATTGTAGATCAGTACAAGTGCTGCAACAGAAATAAGTATGATAAAGAATGCCTGGAAAAAGATCATGATAGAGTTGAAATTTCCATCACGGCCCTTCGATGCAAAAGTGAGGAGCATATCATTTGATACTAACTGATTATTTACTATAGGAATCTTCTCGCCATATTCTGTCTCAACTGCAGCTCCGTTCTTTCTTACTTCTTCTCTCTCAGCTTCTGTTCTATGGGAATCAAGTATCTTTGCAACCTCAACATATGTGTTCTCATTAGAACTAAGGTCAGCCTGAAGAACCATGTTGATTATCTCGTCATCTGCCACATCCTTTGATGTCATAGTAAGAGCAGTATATCCACCCTGTCCTTCTGACTCATAGCTAGGAGTCTCCATAAAACCTACAACTGTGTATGTACCCTTAAGACCTGTTGACTCGTGAATTTCTTCAAAATCATCGTTTCCCCAATAGTAAGCAAAATGTGCAGGAGCCTTTGCTGTGTCGCCGTGATAAACAACAAAGTTCGGACCAAACATGAGCATTCCCGGTTCCTTACCAGAAGCGATAGCTTCCTCTTCACCATCCTTATAGAATGCATGAATATATCTATCAAATGCATCTACTTCGATGGTATCGCCAATCTTTATGTCAGCACCGTCTTGAATTGCACGCTGGCTTATGATGATCTCATTATCATTTTCAGGAATACGTCCCTCAAAGATATTTATATTCATCCAGTCAAAGAGTTCACCTGAGTATCCCTTAAGCTCGAGAAATGGGGTTGCCTCATTTGCACTCTGTGGAAATTCAGTATAGCCAAGTGGTCTTGAAACCTCAGCTGTTTCAACTGACTCAAGCGCCTCTATCTCTTCAGCCTCTTCCTTTGTTATGTCATAGATCTGAAGGTGCCAGCTGCCCTGGTCAGCCTCAACTGCACGCTTCATAAAATCCATAACTGTATCCTTACCAACAAAGACAGCAGTCATAAGAACAACCATCACAAGGATTCCTGCAAAAGTGATAACAGTTCTCCTCTTGTTCTTCTTCATATATGTTTTAGTTACCTGAAATATAATCTTCTTATTATTCATCTTTATTCCCCTGTCCAAAATGAGTCGATTTGGCTCTCTCGCCCTTTTGACTCATTAAACTATGTTGCGTACTCTTTCATTCTTTATGATGTGGCCGTCCTCAATGCTGATCACTCGGTCCGCCTGCATTGCCAGGCCTTCATCATGAGTTATAAGGATCAGTGTCTGTTTATTAACTCTGTTAGATTCTTTTAGGAGTTCGATTATTTCTTCTCCAGTCTTTCTATCCAGGTTACCTGTTGGCTCATCTGCCAGAAGTATTGCCGGGTGACTGTAAAGTGCCCTTCCTATGGATACTCTCTGCTGCTGTCCACCGGATAACTGGTTTGGAAGATTTCCTCTTCTATCTGTCAGTCCCAGGTGCTCAACTACCTGGTCAAGTCGTTCTTTATCAAGCTCTCTTCCATCTAAGAGATGAGGAAGAGCTATATTCTCATCTATATTTAGAACTGGCATCAGGTTGTAGAACTGATATACAAGTCCGATATGTCTTCTTCTGAAGATTGCCAGCTTATCTTCGCTAAGCTCATGGATATTAGTTCCATCAATGAAGACCTTACCCTCTGTTGGCTTATCAACTCCGCCTAAGATATGAAGCAGTGTTGACTTACCACTTCCTGAAGGACCGATGATTGATACGAACTCTCCCTTCTCAACTGAGAAGTTTACATTATCAAGAGCTCTCACCTCTGTCTCTCCTGAACCATATATTTTTGAAACACCTTCACATTTTAAAATTTCCATTCCATTTTCCTTTCAAATGTTATGCTTTGTATTTTTGTTTTCTAAGATAAAAAGATAAGCGCCGGGGATGTATCTCCCTGACGCTTATTAATATATCACACTATTATGACTCAGCAGTGACTTTTAAAGTGACACTTTAGTCACATTTCTCAGTCACCATTCTTTATTTAGTTTTTCTCTTCTTTGCGAAGACGAATACGATACCAGCTAGTGAAGCAAACATTATAATCACGATACATACAAGTGGTAAGTTATCTCCAGTAGAAGGTCCGTTAGGTGTACCAGGCTTATTAGGTGTCTCTGGTGTCTCCTGCGTAGATGGCTGTTCTGGTGCAGTTGGCTGTTTTACATCTGTGCCGTCCTTCTTTTCTTCAGTTGGCTTTTCAACTTCAGTACTTGGCTGCTTTACTTCTGTGCCGTCATTTTTTTCTTCAGTTGGCTTTTCAACTTCAGTACTTGGTTGTTTTCCTGGAACACTTGTTTCCATTTTCTCATCCTCAACTATGATCTGATCTACCTTCGCACCATCAACGAAAAGTGCTCCTGTCTTATCCAGCTTGAAACTTACATCTGCTGCTGTCTTATATCCTTCTGGTGCCTTTGTCTCAACAAGTACATAATCTGTTTCAACTGCAAGACCGTAGATATGATTGAGCTCACCATTTGATGTGAAGCTTGTTACTACCTTTCCATCCTTAGTAGTAATATCGAACTCAGCACCTGCAAGTCCCTTGCCCTGTTTATCAGTTTTCTTAACCTTTATTTCAGATGCATCATTTATGAAGTCTGCTCCTGCTACTGTCTGTCCCTTCTTCTCATATGAAACATCAGCTGATATAGTTCCGTCCCCGTTATCTATTACCTCAACTGTAGCCTTAACAGGATCTGTATCATAGATCATACCCGCGATTGGATCATCACTATCTTCAGTAATGATATATTCATGTGTTCCTACATCACTTATACCATATGTAATGCTGGTATAGACGATCTTTCCATCTGAATCATTTGAACCTGTAGCAACCACCTTATTATTTGTATCAGTTACTGTGAAGTTGAACATTCCAGCCTTAAGACTTGGCTTATTAAACATCTTATCGAAAGCTGAAACTGTCTTAGTACCGCTAAATGTGATATCACCTGCAGCTTCGTAAGAGTTGGTAAATGCAAGCTCCTTAGTAAAGTTATTAGAAGTAACAAGCTGAGTAGTTCCATCATCATTTATCTTATAAACAGTAGGAGTTATATTACCCTGCTTATCATCATTTGCTACTATGGCAATCTTATACTTAGTATCATCATAACCGATTCCATCCTTTACCCAGGCAGTAGTTCCATCAGACATAGTCATCTTAGTAGCGCCTGCAGGTATCACTTCCTCAATGATGTAGTAATGCGTTCCACCTTCGTTCAGTACAACTCTTCCATCATCTTCAACTAGTATTGGGAATGTAAGGGTGCCAAATGTAATCTCCCCTGTTCCATCCTTCGAAATAGCTGATGAAGTCTTTTGACTAAGTGGAACTGGCTTATCTGATCTAGTAGTAGTAAAGGTGTCATCAGTATACTCAGTAAGAGTAAATGTAAACTCTCCATCGCTAGCATCCTTGCCTTTAATTGTCTTACCAATCTTAAGATCAAGATTACCCCAAGCGTTATACGTATTTAAAAAGCTTGGTTTGTTGCCGTCTCCAGCAGAACCGTCCTTCATATCAGTAGATGAATATACAGGCTCATCTGCAACTACAGTATCAACTCCATTTACCTGTTCCTTATGAAGGTGTACTTTTACATATACCTTAGTAGTAGAATCATACTTAATAGCTGGATTGGTTCCAGCAATCTCAGTTATCATGTAATACTTATCTGCTGTGTCCTGACCACCAAGATCAGCAAGTGTGTAGGTGATTCTTCCAAAATCAATCTTTCCTGTGGTGTCATTCTTCACATTAGTCTTGATCTCATTTGAATAATTACCATCAGCACGTGTTGTATAAAGTGCAAAGTTAAACTCACCTGCATCCATCTTTCTACCAACAAGAGTCTTGTTAGCAGTGATATTTACTTCTGCATATGATTCATAGTATGTATTCTTAAGAGCAACTGTTCTGTCATCAGATGACTCACCGCTCCAGTTGCAGTTTACATTAAAGCTGTCTGCGTTAGTAAGCTTATAAGCATAACCATCTATATCAGCATTTGACTCTATAACAGCAAGTCCTCTCGAAGTATTAATTCCTGTAATTCTGAAACCGCCATCGATTGGAGTTCCATCTTCAAGTGATGTAGTAAATACCATGCCTGCATCAGCAAGATAATCACTTACGAACTTACCTGAAGCTTTATCATACTTTGCGATAGCCCAGATAGGTCCATTCTGATTATTCTCAGATCTAATAGTTACTGTGAAGCCATCAGGAATATTCAGTGCTGTTCCATCTTCCTTAACAGCTTCCTTAGTTACGATTATCGAAGTCTTACGACGATTGTTAAATGTTATATAGTCAGCACTACCTTCTTCAATAGTACCTGTTGTAAAGTTTGCAGAGCTGACCTTTGAATCTGTACCAACCTTGTCAGTTACAGTAAGTGAAGCATCATAATCCCTCGGAGTAAGCTCGCTAACTGTATAACCAGCTCCTGTAGGAAGACCCTCAATCTCAATTCTGTCATCTGACTTAAGTTTGATCCTGTCACCACTCTTAATTGGTGTAGTTGTTAGATCAGCAGTTCCATCTGCATAGTACTTACGAGAATTATAAGAACCTGTAAGTGTATTACCTGCATCATCAGTGAGGTTAATAATAAACTCGAACTCATCATTCTTATATTTACTTGAGATAGACTGAACCTTTTTCTCAACTATAAGCTTATTATTCTTTGAAATATTCTCTACGTTAACCTTACTGAGAATACCTGTAGAATCTATCTTCAGTGTATCATTTGCATCATTTACATTTACCGCAGCAGTTACATTTCCACCGGCAAATGTAATCTTATATATATTGTTATTTGCAAGGTACTGGGATGTTGTTCCAGTCTCCTTCAGATAAATATCACCATCACCGTTTCCATTTAACGCTGTGATACCTGCAAACTCAGCAATACCTGTACTATCTGTTACAGCTGTATCCAGAGCATTTGTACACTGCTCATCTGAATAGATAGTAAACTCAATTCCAGGAATTACATCACCTGTTGCTTTATCAGTCTTTTCAATATCAAAGCCGGCCTTCTTATTTCCTAAAAGAAGTGTTGGAAGAGTATCCTCTTCAATCTCATTCTCAGTCTTTCCAGTAATAAGAGTTGCTATAGAATAATTTGTAACACCAGCAGGTGGATTGCTATGAGTCTGTCCATCAACTGATACGTAGTAATACAGTGGCTCATTATTTACTGTATATCCAGGATCTGTACTTACCTCAACCAGCTTGTACCATGTATCTTTTTCAATGATCGAGATTGGCTGATTGTTGTACATCTTGTTTGTGATGACAACCTTTCCACCTGTAGTAGAAATCTGATAATCATCTGGGAAAATTCTGTCAGGTCCTGATGTGAGACACTTCCAGCCATTATCATACTTATAAATATCAAATGTAGCATTTACTGTAGCACTAATATCATTCATGTCATACTTCTGAACACGGATCATATTAGTTGTAGCATCAGAACTCTCACTGCTGTTCATGATACTAACTCTTTCATTCAGCTCGTCCTTCTTAACAGATGTACCAAGAATCTCAGCCTTATTGCTAAGATATGTTTCGCCGTCCTTAGAAAGATGAGTTACATTTACGCTGTATTCTATCTTGTACTCTGCAGTAGCACTCTGCTTTGTGATCTTAACATCAAGAACCTTTGTCTGTGCGTTATATGAACGCTGGCAGTCAGCAGTTATATCAGTAGCTGTTCCATTCTCAATCTTACTTACCTTAACGCTGCTAAGGATAAGATCAAGACTTGATCCCATAGTATCTCTTACAGTAAAGACATCACCAACTGGAAGATTCTGAAGTTCCTTCGCATTCTCAGTTGTTGGATCAACAAGGATATAATACTTAGCTGTAAAGTTATTGGACTCAGCCGGAAGACTGGTTGTATCCAGATTCTTATCCAACGCCTTATCAACTGTATACTCAACCTCAGCCTGATCGATCAGCTTTGTAGTATATGACTTACCGTCAGCACTTGGAATCTTCACGCTAAGTACTACAGAGTTATTAAGAGTTACATCTGTAGTAACACCATTTGTCTTAAAATCAGCATTATATGTAAGCTCCAGCTGAGCAACTTTTCCATTCGAATCCTGGAACTTACCGTCTTTATTATCAAATGTAATCGTCAGTGTATTAGAATTATCTTTATTTGCTGTCGCATTCACCGTTACGTAATTCTTATACGCATCAGCGACAACACCATTTGTGATGATTGCTGCTCCACCATTAACATCTGATGGGAACTTAAGATTAATATCTTTATATAAAACTCCAGGGACATTCATTGCATCCTGAATTGTATATACAAAAGGCTGCGCATCAAGATCTTTGTTCTTATTAAGATATGACTTATAACCAACTGCACCTGTCTGATCACTATAATCACTAGTCTTATCCTTTACTATACAGTCCTTAGCATCACCACTTCCAAGCCAGTAAGATGCATTAAGATCACCTATCCAGCCTTCAGTAGTTCCACCCTGCATAAGAGCACGACCTAAGATATTTCCTTCGCCATCTCTCTTAACATAGCTGTGATATACATGAGCAACATTTGTAAGAGTTACTACGTCCTTATTCTCGTCCTTAAGAATATCAGGAAGTCTCTTTACAAGAAGTGGGTTAACCTGAGTTGTATACTTAATCTTAACCTCGTATCCCTCATTAGTTGTACTTGCAGGGAAATCTCCAAGATAGATTGTATAATTATTTAATGTACCAGTATCACCCTTCTTTACTTTAGCAACCCAGTCAGTTCCATCTGTATCAACAATGAACTGTCCAGCAGCAAGATTCTTGCCCTTATAATATGTTCCTCTTGAAACTATGCTGGCATTAAATGCTGTAGAACCCCACTGTGAGAGATAATCGATCCACTCTTCGTCAGGTCTTTCTACAAAATATCCATTTGCATATGTGCTGGTCATTGTTTCTGAATATGCATTCCAATATCCATTATCAAGACCAACCTTTGCTCTATTAACGATTGCCTGAACCTCAGGTCTTGAACTTTCTGTTGAGAACTTGAATACTCCACTATTAAGTGAATCGTAATCAGGAGCATTAAGTCCCTTCAACCAGTCTGAATAAACTACCTTGTCGTCACCAGTTCCAACCTCATATCTTGGGAACTCATCGATGAGCATTACATCTTCCCATCCACGTGAGTTTGCTGGAACACCTACTGTGATAGTCCAGTCAACATAGAAGTTTCCATCATCGCCAAGGTATACACCTTCATTGTGCTTTGTAGCATCTATCTTTCTCTCAGTAAGACCATAATCTCCTGGGTAACCTATAGCACCAAAGACAACTGGATCCATCTCTCTATATCTAAGTGAAGCACTGTTCGAGAATGAACCAACTCCAAGGCCTGAAACTGTATAGTAATGAAGCTTGTATGTTCCAACTACTGTATCACCATTTACCACATCATCCTCTGGAAGAAGCCAGATGAATTCATGGCATGCTGCATCAGTATAGATATAGTCTGTGTAATCTCCAGTAAATGAATAACCAGCTGCTGCAATCGCACTCTGAAGAGCAGTTCTTACATCAGCAAGATCCGCATTATTCTGCAGTCTGCTTAAAGCGTTAAGCGGATCTTTAACATTTATCTTTGTAAGGAAGTTATTATATGTTGCTGTATCAAGAACAACCCAGTTAAGTTCCTTCTCAGTAGTAGTATTTGCCTTAACTGTCTTTGTTACCTTTACTCCCTTTGTTGAAAGATTGTTTACGTCGTAAGTTACATTTGTATATTTAATATCATCTTCACTATAGAAGGAATTGCTGATCACATCTCTTACGAGAGCTCCACCCATTGTATATTCTCTAAGTGGGTTAATCTCAACATCGTAATCCATT
Organism: Lachnospiraceae bacterium AC2031; assembly: GCA_000687975.1. Taxonomy (GTDB): domain Bacteria; phylum Bacillota; class Clostridia; order Lachnospirales; family Lachnospiraceae; genus Eubacterium_Q. Next base: position 1,170,087 of record JIAB01000001.1, read on the forward strand.
ACGATATATTCTGTGTTATCTGTATCAGTAACCTTAACAAGATCCTTGTTGTTAGCATCCTTCATAATCCACTCTTTCTTAGGGATTATGTTGTCAGTTACCTTAGATGTGATCCAAGGATTCTCAACCTCATGTGTAGTTGAATTAGTTACTGGATGAGAAGCTGCAGCAGTGTTAGTAAGTGTATCTGTCTCACTATTCTCATCTATTGTTCTCTTAACCTCACGAGGAATATATGCTGTATATTCCACAACAAGCTTTCCGCCCTGAGGAACTGTAAGACCAGTTACATTAAGTGTAGTCTTCTTTCCTTCTGCACCAGCATCAGTCACTACGGCTGCTGACGCATCAAGATATGTTGGCTCACCACTAACTGTTCCATCTGCTGCATAAGCAGTTATTTTAAATGCATACTTATTACCTGCACCATCATCAATAGACTCAGGATCAAGGATCATGTGCTGCGAAGTCATCTCATCCTTGAAGCTGACATTTGATACTGGCATCAGATTATCCTTAGCCTTAATTGTTACTGTGAATGTATTTCTTAATATTCCATCTTCGCCTCTTTTGGCATGAGTCTGATCCTTAGTAATAATAAGAGAAGTTCTGTTTATCTTATATGTATCTGTTCTATCTTTCCAAGGAACATCGATAGAATCCTGATCATCAGTATCAGACCATGACGCGCTTAAGTCGAAGTTAGTTGTAACGTCATCATAAAAACCTGGGAACGTTACATACATAACATCTCCATCAGCTGATGACTTGATATAATATGTTCCTATCTGAACATTTCTTGAATTATAAAGTGGGATCTGTGAATCTGCTGTTCCCTTATCTCCGATAGAGATATGATCTGGAAGAGCAAAGTAATACTTTAAGCCATCTGTTGTCGCAGTCATATTCTGTGACATATCGCTGAGCTTCATATTGAAGGAAAGCTCCAATTCAAAGCTCTGTGTAGGCTCGATAGTATCCCCTGAAAGAATCTCTTTATTATCTACCGTGAGAATATGAGTAGTAAGATATGGGCTGTAATCTGAATAGCCCGAAAGAATTGTTGGCTGATTAGCGCGGTAAAGATTTATAGGTGAAGCAGTAATAATGTATGGGCTGAACTCGTCAGACTCAAATACTACACCATCTTCGTCAGAATCCTTATTCTCAATAAATTCTGGTTCACCTTTTTCTGGAATATGAAGTACGTCATAGCTTGGATTAGAAAACTTGTCTTCAATATCAAGACTTCTATAGTCTTCTAGATCAATGCTTACTTCAACATCATCTGATGGTTCGAACTGCTTACCATCCGCATCAAAGAATGTAATATCCACTCCTAATGCGTCTCTTACAAGTTCAGTTCCATCCTCAGTCTGTCCTGCCACATCCTGTGCCATCTCGAGAGCTTTCTTGTCCTCGAGTTTTTCCACCTGGATATATGCCCCTTCTGGCAGTACATCATTAACATCCTTTACGGATACAGATATTCCTTCTACATCTGCAGAAAGACCTTTCTCCTCAGAATCCGTAGTTGTTGCATCGGTTGCACTTGCATGTTGTTCATCTCCTTCAGCACGAACTGGAAATGATATTCCACTCGTCTCTGAAAAAACAAGAACCACGCAAATAAGAAATGCAATCAGTCTTCTGTGTTTTTTCATTTTTTCTCTCTCCCCATTTCCCTTTATTTAAATAAAGCATTATTGATTATACTTCGTTACTTATTAAAAATACTTAATTAAATATTAATTATTCGCCTTTTTTGACCGATTTTTGCTATATTTTGCCTATTTTTTGTCATCTATGTCAATGATAGGTTGTTTGGGGCAAAAAAAGATAGCGCTGGACCTAATCCACCGCTATCCAAAATACAACTTATAAAATTAATGACACTCTTTATGTCGTAAACAGTATAAAAAAAGTCGTGAGTTGCAATACACTGTTGTAAACTGCAAACTAAAGCTTTATAAATTCCGGTTCAACAAACTCAACACCGTTTTTCTGTAATTCCTCAATAAAGAGTTTGTAGTATTCTGGTACTAACTCCTCTGTCTCGTCATGTGCATGAAGGAGAACCATTTGCCATGAGCCATCTACAAGCATTCCATCCCCTGTCTCAGGATCTATGTGATAGATTCTCTTTATAACATCCTCCTTAGTAAATCCTGTGTCCTTACGGATGTTCCACTCCATAAGATCAAAGGTCCATACAGTATCTATCTCCTTATCGAAGCCTGCAGCTTTCCAGAAGTCAAATGTGATCTTAGTATCATCTACTTTATCGAAGCCTGCTTCCTTCAGATACGTCTGGAGTGCTTCCTTGTTGTCTCCACCCTTATCTCCATATGGAAATCTGAATGGTCTATATTTTCTTTCTACTCCAGCAGCCGCATAAAGCCTATCCAGCACAGCTTCATTTTTCTCTATCTCTTCTACACATTCTTCGAAAGTAAGCTCAGAAAAATGCGGATGTGAATAGCTGTGATTACCAACTATGATCCCACTCTTTAATGCATGCACTGCAAAGTCAAAATATCTCTCCACATTTTCACCCCATGCAAACATTATGGCAGGAATCCTTTTCTCCACCAGATAGTCTACAACAGCAGGTGTATTCTGTGATGCTATATCATCTATTGTAAGTAACGCTTTAATCATATTAACCTCCACAATTTCGCGTATATAAACGCACATTTATACCTAATAATATATCGCTTATTTATATTCTGTTCAATAGATTTATTGCTATATTCCCCATAAAGATAATTCAAGAAAAAAGTAAGTTTTAGCTGTATTTTATAGTGTACAAAAAATGGACAATCTGTTATAGAATAGAAAGGTATTTACATGATTTTTACGTGGAGGTTAATTATGAACAAAAGTATTACAGTTGACAGCGAAAATCGCGTAGACTTTCGTAACAACGTAGACTATTGCGTAGGAACAGGAAGATGGGGACTTGCTCTTACAGAAGAATATCTTAAAGAACTTGAATTCGTTCAAAATGAGATTGGCTTTAAGTTCATTCGTGGTCATGGTATCTTTCATGACGACCTTTCTATCTATCATGAGTATGAAGAGGATGGAGAGACAAAGCTGGAATATAACTATACCTATCTCTTTAGAATAATTGATAGATTTATGGAGATAGGAATCAGACCTTATCTGGAGCTCAGTTTTATGCCATCTCAGCTGGCTAAGGGTACACAGACACTCTTCCACTGGAAGGCCAACACCACTCCTCCAAAGGAATATAGACTTTGGAATAAAATGGTAGTTGATCTCCTAAAGAATCTCCGCGCCCGCTATGGGGAAGAGGTTCTTGAATGGCCAATCGAAGTATGGAATGAACCTAACCTTCCTGGCTTCTGGTTCAAGGGTGATATGGATGAATACTTCAAACTCTTCAAAGAAACCTACGAAGCTATCAAGGCCTATGACAGTCGTTTTAAAGTTGGCGGCCCTGCTATCTGCGGAGTTATGGAAGAGGACTGGACTCGCGAGTTCCTGACCTTCTGCAGAAGATTCAATCTTAAGCCAGACAATATAACAAGACATCATTACACAGTAGAGTTCCCTGAGGCAATCGGTCACTACGACTATTCAAAGCTGGAAGACTCTGATATGAGAATCGCCAATCTTCAGGCAACCAGAGATCTGGTAGATACATTTGACGAGTATAAAGGAACACCGATACATATAACTGAGTTCAGTACTTCATATACACCAAGGGGCGTTATTCATGACACAAACCTTAACGCTGCATTCCTTGCTCACCAGCTGTCACACCTTGGAGATATGAATGAGCTTTATTCTTACTGGACCTTCGGTGATGTATTCGAGGAGAAGGGCGTTCCAAACTCACTCTTCCACGGTGGATTCGGTATGGTAGCTGCAGGAAATATTCCTAAGCCAACCTTCTGGATATTCTCCTTCTATAAGCACTTAAAGGAGTTCAGTGAGACCTGTGTACTTAGAGATGAAAATGCAATCATCGTTAAATCAAAAGAAGGCTATGCTGGAATTCTCTGGGATAAAGACGATGAAGATCTGGATATAGAGATCACTCTTCCTATAGAAAATGATGAATACACAATAATCAGAAAGACTGTTGATGAGGAATGCTGTAATCCACTTAAACTGTGGCACGATATCGGCGAGCCTGCATACCCAACAAAGGAGCAGACAGAGCTTATTAAATCCTGTGCATTCCCTCTTATCACAAGCGACGTGTTAAAGGTCGAAGATGAGAAAACTGTTGTAAAATCCACTGTCCATAAACATGGTATAGAATACTTCGAGATCAAGAAGCGCACCTTTACACCAGACCGTGGCTACAACTACGAAAAGGTTATATCAACCCACTAACCTAAAATGAGTCAATTCGGCTCAAAGCCGAATTGACTCATTTTTGAGTTGCTTTGGCTCAAAGCCCAATTGACTCATTCTCTATTCAACGATAAGGTCGGCGTATTTACTGCCCACAACACTTACAAGATCTTTCGGAGATAGTTCAACCTGATAGCCCACCTTTCCGGCGCTTACATACATTTTTTCAAAGCCTTCAGCAGTCGCATGAATGAACGTTGGAAATCTCTTCTTCATACCAACCGGTGAACAGCCACCATGTACATATCCAGTAAGTGGAAGCAGTTCCTTCTGCTTGATCATGCTCACAGCCTTCTCTCCAGCAGCCTTGGCCGCCTTCTTAAGATCCAGCTCTGCATTAACAGGAATTACAAACACATAATACTGTCCCGACTTCGCCTGAGTTACCAGCGTCTTAAAAACCTTATCTGGATTCTCTCCAAGTATCCCAGCTATCTCTTCACCTGTCATGGTAGCATCAGGTTCATACTCATGACTGTTATACTTAATCTTCTTGCTGTCCAGAACACGCATTACATTGGTCTTTTCCATCTTTATCATCCTTTATCTTAATTAATCCTCTATCTATATTCTGCAAGACATCTGCCACACGGATCATAGCCCTGCTTTTTAAGCTCTGTTATCGAACTCTCACACTCTTTCTTATTATGCTCCGCCATATCATCAACACTGCTGCAAGTAGGCAAATGAATCTTCTTGGAGTTAGTATTCAGAATATAACTACGAACCTCATCCTCACCACTAAGCTTCGTCTCAGTTTCTGTTCTACTCTCAGTGGTTGTCTCAGTCACCTTCTCTGTAGCACCTTCAACCTGAATATCATCAGCCTGCTTTGCATCATCTTCTGTCTTTTCTGATACCTTACTATCGCCAGTAGCATAATCAATATCTATCCCCGGCTGCACATTGTAGCAGAAAACATTATAGCAGATTCCTTCGCCCTCGTCCTCAACAGACCAGGCCTCCATCTGCACCCCCGTAGCAACCAGATTATCCCCCTCGAAAACAGGAGTCACGCGATAAAGCACATGGTTATCAGTACTTCGTACATAGTCCAAAACCTTAAGTTCGAAAATCTGCATAGTCTCCTGATTCAGATATCTTGTACCCGTGATCAGATTCTTCTTGTTTGCATTTTCTCCAGCAAGACTAAATGCGATCAGATGCGACCTATTGTATAAGTAATTATCCTCAATCAGTTCAGGATACTTCACCAGATGCCAGCCAGTAGGTTTTACTTCACCTATCTCGCCCCGCTCCTCCGTCGGCATTATCTCCTTGCATATGTTTGCATACGCAACTCCGCACCTACCCAATGAATCAAGCTCGCTATACTCTTCAAAGGCTTCAGTATTCTTCTTCTCATCATCAGTAAAATTCGGAGAATTCCCCTCTAGCTGTACAAAGGCCTCTCCATCATATGGAGGATACTCAACCGCACCTCTAGCGGTCTCTGATTCATTTTTATCCGAATCAGTTAAAGTGCTTTCGTCTACGGTTTTCGCTTCAGTCTTTTCTTCTTTCGCTTCAGTTGTAATTTCATCCACAACCTGGAGCGTTGTCTTCTCTTCACTGACAGCCTCAGTCGTAGTCTGATACTCAGTGGTCGAATTATACGAAGAGTCATTAAAAGAACAGCCACAAAACACAACACACATGGCTACCAACATAACCAGTATTCGTGATTTCACAGCTGTTCTTCTCATTTATTCATCCTCAGTCTTCAAAAATATCCGGATGTTCCTCTGACCATCCAGTCTCTGGAATACAGGAAAGAAATGATATCTCGTCCGGTGTAAGTTCGAAGTCAAACACATCCATGTTCTGGATCATTCGCTCTTTACTAGACGCCTTAGGAATCACCGGTATCTCTCTCTGAATCAAGAATCTTATAAGCACCTGAGCAGGAGATTTTCCATACTTCTCTGCCAAAGATTTTATACGAGAATCACTAAGTAATCTGGCTCTTCCCAGTGGACTCCAGGCCTGAGCAACTATGCCCTCACTCTTTAAATAGTTAACAGCATATTCCTGCATATATCCAACATGAAGCTCCAACTGATCAACCATTGGCTTAATTCGTGCAGCCTCGATCAGTGGGCGTAAATGATGTGGCAGGAAGTTAGATACACCGATGGCCTTGATCCTACCTTCATCATAAAGGTCTTCCATAACCTTCCAGCCAGCAATAACCTTTTCAAGCCACTTTTCATCATACTGACTTGCCTTAGGCCAGTGGATCAAATACATATCAAGATAGTCTGTACCAAGACTCTTACATGAAGCCTCAAAAGCCTCCCTTGTCTCTTCTGTTCCCAGCATCGTTGGCCATACCTTACTACATATAAAGATATCCTCTCTCGGTATACCAGCATCCTTTATAGCCTCACCGATTGCATCCTCATTTAGATACATCTTTGCAGTATCTATATATCTATAGCCAGCCTCCAGAGCTTCCAGAATAACATGCTTGCCGCCCTTCTCCGTCGACATATAAGTGCCATAACCAACCATAGGTATCTTAACACCGTTGCTTAAAATCATTTCCTGCATATAATACCCCCTTACAACCACTAAACCTTCAGTACATCATGTAAGAATATTATAACACACGCCGACGGATAACGGCATCATAAAGAATTAATTAGTATAGTCTGTATCATTAATTGTGATCTTTTCTATCTGATCAGTGTCAACAAGTCTATTAAAAATAGCTGTCATTTCAGATCCATTTCCACAAATGTAAGCGCAGCTTTCAACCTCTTTATCAGGTTCGATCACCTCTTCCTGTTCGTTCATATAAGTTGAGCTATATACCAGATACTCTGTTCCATCCTTATATGTAATCTTAATACTTCCAATAAAATCGATTATCTCCCAGCCTTCTTCAAGCTCTGAATCCAGGAGACCTGCAGCTCCAATAACTCTCATAGATATAGGAGAAATCTCAATCAGTCCACCATCAGCATTTGCATAATTAACACTAGCAATTTTTTCCTTCAGTGGAATCTCCACTTCATTTTCTTCCTTTACAAACTGTGCCTCATAAGCATCAAGATCAACATGTGGATCCTCATCAAGAATTGCTAACACTTCTGATCTTGGTTTTGTATATTCTCTATACCAGAATGTAAGCTGATCTGAGTTAGTAGTAATATACTCATAACAATAAAGCTTATCCTCAGTTGACTTCTCAAGATCTACATAGATTTTTCCTGCCCCTTCTTCAAAAGCAAAGTTCAGTTCCTGATCATCATTTATCCAAGCACCCTTTGCCTCATTATCAAATTCACTATAGTTGAAGCAGTCAACTCCGCCCTCTTTCTCAAGAGTATACTCAACTACTACGCTATTATTATCGCGTGTAGTAGAAAGAACTGTCATAGTAGTATCACCCATCTGAATAACTGTAGGTTCAGTAGAAACATTATCTCCTATAAGCTCCTGAGCCTTTTCCTCATCCACTTCCACATACTCAACTTCAGGCATTGTCACAGTTACTTCATTAGTATTACCTTCATTATCAACCTTTCCTTCTTCTACAAATGTTTCGTCATGACTTTCTATATTCTGCTTTCCAGCGTTTCCCCAAAGTCTCTGGAACAGTTCACCATTAGTTGCAGCGTTTGCAGCAAGCGGTGTAACAATAATAAATGTAGCCGCTGCTACAGCAACCTTTACAAACCTGCCAGTGATAACTCCAAGCTTTTCTTTTCTATAAGCCTTAAGCTGTTTCTCTTTTCTACGATTATACTTATTAGAAAAGACATGTTTCTCTTTCCCTTCAGTAATCTTATCAAACTCCTCTATGCTCATTTCCTGAGTAGCTTCTTCAAATATATTATAATCATTACTCATAACCTAAACCTCCTAGATAGTCCCTCATCATCTGCTTAGCACGTTCATATCTCTTTCGAACATTTGCCTCCGTAATATCAAGTCTTGCAGCCGTTTCTTTTGTGCTATAGTCATGAATCACTAAGCATTCGACAACTTGATAATACTTTTCAGGAAGACAATTCATTATCGATTTAATATCTACATCCGTGAAGAAGTGTTCATCCGACACAGCCTCAACTCTTTCGTCCTTATCTGTCAGATACACATATTCACTTTCTCTTTTCGTCTTGTTATAGATTGTAATAGCAGCATTTCTTATCACTGTAATTATGTACCTCTTACAATCATCTGAATCCGCCCTATCAAACTGAACCTCATGCTTCATCAGCTTTAGAAATGCATCCTGCACCGCATCTTCTGCCTTTCCTTCATCATGCAGAATACTGTATGCAACGTAAAACATTTTCTGCTCATACAATCTATAACAGGCCTCGATAAATCTTACCTGTTTCCTTGCCATTTGCATGTCATTACCTCATTTTCTTCACTATATTAATCATTCTTTTTTGTAAGTTTATCCGTACGTTTTATCTCTTACACCCATAATAACTATCAAAAGCATCGAAATGTGACAAAAAAATAAAAAAAAGTAACTGCCCTAAGCCTCAGAAACTTTGGCAGTTACTTTTTGTAATTAGCTATAATATTCAAAGGCAACCGTCTATCGGTAACGCCCTTTTCAATAAAGTAACACTTAACACATATTGTGTCAAACCTGTATTACATCTCGAAGGAAATGGGCCACCCCGTCTTCTTCGTTCGAAGCGATTATCCCAGTGGCATATTTCTTCAGCTCCGGTAGTGCATTCTCCACCGCATAGGCCGCGTCGGCAATCTGGAACATCGGAATATCATTTACCGAATCACCGAACACAACCAGTTTTTTCTTTCCAAGCTTTTCCTTAAGCTTAACTATCGCTTTAGCTTTTGTACTATTCTCAGGACATAGTTCAAGCCAGTATTCATCGGCATACGAATCCTTTTGCAGAACCGTTTCCCAACCTTTAAGCTTCTTCACCCGTTCATATATAGGATCAAGTTTCTCCTTATCATCGATCATGGTGATATAGCCAACATCCCCAGCAAACATCTCATCCACACCACCTACTAAGATGATGCCTTTCTCTCCTGGTCTCTCTTCCAGATATTTCTGAATTCCGAGAGAATGCTCGCCATCAAAGAAGACCTTTTTCATCTCATTACCGTTCCAGATGCTTGTAAATCCGCAGACAGGTAACTCAGTAAGTAATTCTCTAAGTCGACCTATCTCATCATCAGTAAAGAGCGCCTTTTCTATGATATCCAAAGTTCCCGGAGCAGCCAGTGCCGTTCCATTCCTTACAACAAGTGGCACCTGAATATCCAAAGGTTCCACTATATGCTGAAGGCTGGAAACTGAGCGAGCCGTTGCAACGGTAAATGTCATCCCCTGTTTTATAAGACCGTTAATGATACTGAGGGACTCTTCTGAAATACTTTTATCATTTCTCATAAGAGTTCCATCCAGATCAGTTATAAATAAAGTCTGTTCCATATCTATTGTCTTTAATTCATTATTCATAATTATCCCCCTAACCACGTCCAATATATTATCACAATAGCGACAATCAAAAAAGCCGCCATTCGGCGGCTTTCTTGAATTCAGCATCTATCAACTTGCAACAGCCTCAGATTTTATAATTCTTCGGATGCTTTTCTCAGAAAGAAAGTATTCCTGTGCAAGTATTAATGTGGAAACTCCTTTTCTGCTCTTATCACAAATCTCACGGTTTCGCTCATTGTAATACTTTCTGGTTTCAGTCTGACTGCCCCAGTCTTTCTTCTCTACACATGGAATATATATGTTTTCTCCACTGATGTACTGCTGAATAGTTTCTATCAATTCTTTTGGCAGAACTTCTTCTGCTCTTATATAGCTCATGTATCCTCCTATTATTCTTGAATGCATCAAGCATTCCCGGGGATTCATCCGAGCTTACTATTCATCATTTTATTTAAGCTCAGACTACTGAGCGATAACATATCTTCTCATAAAATAATTTCTCCTTTTCTTTAAACAAATAAACAACTGTTCCAATTCGAAACTTTATACTATCGTTTACTAATAGTCAAGAACAAAGTTTAATATGTCTATAGATCAAACTTATCTATGGATGTATAGCCTACTCATCTCTGGTTCATCTTCTCCCTGAGCCATGCAGAATAATTCCCATCCATAACGCTCATAGAAGTTCTCATGATCTGTTAGCAGATATATAGGAGTTATCCCCTTCGACTTCATATCATCAACAACAAGATTAAGAAGTGTTCCTGCTATTCCCTGGCAGCGATAATCTTCATCTGTATACACAGCACAGACGTTCGGACTCAGATCTTTTCTGTCATGGAAGTCATTTTCTATAACCCCCAGACCTCCAACGATCTTGTCACCATCTAAGCATAGATACCAGCCATACTCAACCTTTCCATCTAAATAATCATTCATACATTCAAGATAAGCTTCTGTTGGAACTCCCCACTTGCTATGAAACCACTCAGCAGCAGTGTCCTTAAGTTCCGGTTTATTTCTTAATATCACATATTCATATTTACTCATTTTATTATTCCTTTCTCTATCTATATCTCTCCCGTTGCAAAAAGATTATCCTTTCCCATACCACAAACATATGGATTACTATCATACATATGACAGAATTCGAGGAACTCATTCTTCTGCTCCGGATCATTCATAATCTTCACAAGTATTTCATTAGGAATAGTTCTCGCAAAGGCCCCAGGCCCTGCCATCTCTATATTCTTAACACCATTTCTTTTTAGGATATTTTCTAACTCATCAGGCATAAAATGATAAGTTATAACCCATGGCACCTCTCCTCTTTCATAAGCCTGCTTCGTCTCTTCGACATCACACATAAGCCCTGCTTCAAATGTCTTCATCAGATTTTCTTTATCGAAAGAGAAACCATCGATCATCTGTTCCCTAGCCTGTATACACCACTGAACCCAGCCATCCTTTGAATTCTCATCAAGTATGAACTGATTCTTTTGAATAGGATTTGCAAGATACGGGAGTGATCCAAGTCTGCTGGACACGCTGATCATAATCCTTTTCTTTGCTATTCGAACCAGTTCACCTATCACCTTTTCCTGATTCGGATACGTATAGGATATAGGGGCATCAAATGACATCACGAGGTCAAAAGACTTATCGGCATACGCAGAAAGATCCTCCAGTGCCCCCTTAACGAAAGTCATATTGTCTATTACTCCAGCTTTCTCTGCAAGTTCCTTTGCTTTATCAATCATAGGCTGAGATATATCAAAATGGGTTACCTTGATTCCCTGCTTCGCAAGTAGTATGGAAAACCTTCCGCTTCCTGCGCCACCATCAAATGCAGTCTCCACACCACCAAGATGAGCAAGTAACTCTTTTTCAATATGAGACTTCTGAACTATATCATCAATGAAAGTCTGTTCACGTTCAGCCTCCAGTTCACCCTTATCAGGCTGGTTCCACATCCTTTCAGATATTTTTCTGCTGTAATCCATAATCTGATCTCCTAAATCACCTAAATCCTTTTACCCATTACTCCGCAAGCATCCTTGTTAAGTCCACATTTATTATAAAACACCTGATTTTCCTCAATAGATATCAGCTGTACAACAGGAATATTCTTCTCTTTTAACTTAACCTCTAACTCATTTAGAAGTGATCTTCCTATTCCCTGTTTTTTTCTCTCCGGCACTATAAAAAGCTCTGCCACAAAGAAGAAGTCTTCATCAGCATATGGATCAATAAATCCAAGAAGTCCCCCTATAATCTCTCCATCTTCTTCAGCGGCAAGTCCCATGGCTTCAAAGTTTCCCATGATCGAGCGAACTCGTCTCTCAGAAGTTTCTGGTGTCCACTTTTCATTCCATGGTTCCTCAGAATAAGCCTGAGACATAGCCTTTGCAAGACCACTAATATCATTATCATTTACAAGTCTTATTACCATCGTTTTTCACCTCTCAAAGATTCAAGCTATCCGCGTTTTGCAGAATAGAATCTGTATAATTCTTCCTTCTCGTCATCGATGTCCTTATACATCTTTGTTTCCAGCAGTTTGAAGCCGCCTCTTTCTGCCGTCTTCCAGGAAGGCTCATTATCAGCTTTTATTGTTGCGATAATTTCATCTTCATTATAGTGTTCAAAGAAATATGGAATATAAGCCTTCACCGCTTCACTCACATATCCCTTTCTTCTGAATGTCGCTCCGACAAAGTAGCATATACCTATCTGGTCTGTATCTTCATAGTATGTATTCCCAACATTTCCGATAACTTCACCAGTAGCTTTAAGAACAATAGTACATGGAATGTAATCCGTTCTTGCATCATCCTTTTCAGTTAACTCAAGCGCTTCATTTATCCATCCACCAGCCCAGTCAGAAAATGATTCATCAAAGCCCACTTCATTAAGGCTTCCATCCTTTGCCATCTCTGCATACGCTATCTCATCTCCACGCTCTATGGATCTTATTATTAATCTTTCTGTTTCAATATACATCTTTATTTCCCTCTCATTACTTTAGTATTCCCACACCTACTACCCAATATATCATAGACTCTTATATGCTAACAGTCCCAAGAATATTTCTAAACAAAAATGAGCAACTGTAACAAGTACAGTTGCTCAAATATAGTTGCTTCATTCATCCAGGATATGTTCCATACCTATCTTCTGAGGAACAAGTCCCATATTTTCATAAAACTTCATAGCGTCAGGATTACAGCACCATACATTGAGAGTAATGTTATAGCACCCCTCCGTCTTAGCAAAACCCTTTATATAATCATACAACGTCCGACCTACACCCTGACCTCGAGCAGCCTCGTCCACACATATATCATCTATATAAAGAGTCTTTATATCTGTCTGAACCGAATCATTCAGTTCCTGCTTAAACATACCAAAAAGATGGCCAAGCACCTTGCCTTCATCATTCACACAGACAAAAACTGGAGTCTTTTCATTTGCGATTATACTTTTAAGTTCCTCAGCGTTATACTTTGTTGCCGGTCCCCGAAAAAGATCCGGACGCCCATTGTGGTGCACCATATCTACCTGAACCAAAAGCTCCAATATAGCTGGGATATCCCCTATCTCTGCTCTTCTAACTTTATTCATATAATACCTCTAACAAAAATAAATCGGTGCGACAGGATTTGAACCTGCGACTTCGTCGTCCCGAACGACGCGCTCTACCAAGCTGAGCCACGCACCGTCATATATTTTATTTAGCTAATTCATAATACACCTTAAACTGTTCACATACAATCCTAATCTGAAGGCATCCTGCTTATGAAAACCGTCGAAATATACGCTATAACCGCAATCACAAAAATCAGTATCTGATAGTTCGAAAGCAAGCCTCCAGTATGCCCTTCTCTTAGATATTCCTGACTTATCTTCGCTATTGTTGAAAGGATAATAACCACTTTCGCAGCACGTATATGACTGATAGATTCAGAACCTGAAAGATAAACTATCATTCCGATGATAAAGATCAAGACAAATGTTATCGTCTCGGTTAGCTGTATAGGAAAGCATCCCACCCCGCCATATCTTTCATAATGAATTGAAAAAGGTCCTTCGTATGGAACGCCGTAGCAACAGCCAGCTATATGACAACCTATCTTGGAAAGCCCGTACATAAGTGGTGCAACTAAGATCCATACTGTAAGTGCCTCCCTAGTATGCTCCCGATGAATGAGCACAGATGTAACAGCTCCCAGCATGAGTCCTATGGCTCCTCCCGCTGCAACAAATCCAATCTTATGGATATCTCTCAACAGAATAATAGATGTCATTATCGAACAAACAATAATGCATACAAAGGTAAAGAGTGCTGTAAATAATACAGTCACTCTTTCCACACCTGCTTTTCTCATTAGGACACATGCTACGATAATTCCTATAAGGATTGAACCGAGCACGATAGGTCCATAGAAAGTATATTCTAATTCTGGAATAAAAAATGTCATAGAGAAAGTAATATATCAAATCAATAAGCTACTATGGAAGGATAAAACCAGGACAATGGCGAACCATATCGACACACGCCGCTACTAAAATTATAAAACCAATAATACCCAAAGCCAATATAACAATATAAATTATCATTAACACCTTGCCAAATGTACTATTCCTGTATTTTACTCTGACAATGATCATCAGAACCCATGAAGCAAGATATGATACACAGACTATCATTGAAAAAAACGATGATAACAAAGTATCATCAGAACCACCAATATCACCATCACCAAATGCTCCCAGCAACATTGTAAATACTGTAGGAACAACAAAGTGACATAGTAGCGATATAATACAAAGTATAGTGGCAGTATGATTATCATTCTGTTGTGGATACATCTGCCCCTGCGGATTATACTGTTGCTGCGGAGGCATCTGCCCTTGTGGACTATACTGTTGCTGCGGATACATCTGCCCCTGCGGATTATACTGTTGCTGCGGATACATCTGCCCCTGTGGATTATACTGTTGCTGCGGAGGCATCTGCCCCTGCGGATTATACTGTTGCTGCGGAGGCATCTGTCCTTGCGGATTATACTGCTGCCCTTGAAATCCATTATTCTGATTTGGATCAAATCCTTGATTATTCATCTTTCAATTCTTTCTTGTTTGCATACATCTCGTTATCAGCCTTCGTAAAAACTAATTCAAGATTTGTATCTACACCCTTATGGAAGTCTGCCATTCCGCTGGCAACAACAACTTTTCCTTCGTCTTTGTTGATCTGAACCTGGGTACGAAGCTCTCCCATAAGCGAGTCACGATTTTCGTAATCTTCACCTTTTAAGATTACCGCAAATTCGTCACCACCAATACGATATACAGGACTGTGCTTGAATACACGGCAGATCATCATGCAGGCTTCTCGAATATGCTCATCTCCAGCCTTGTGGCCCTTAGTATCATTTATCTTCTTCAGATCATTAACATCACAGACAACAACTGCAAACTCTCCTTCAGAGCCAGCAGATATTTTATCATTTACTTCGTTCTCCATGATGCCATAAGCGTTCTTATTCTTAACACCTGTAAGAGCATCTCGGTTAGCCATGTTCATTACAGTATCTATACGCTGCTTATATTCTTCCTCACGCTGCATAGAATCATTGATATTGATAACACCAACAACAATATGCTTATCATCACCACGAGGCTTTAATGCGCGAAGGTTTACATACTGAGGATCCCCATCCAGAATAAGTCGATAGGTGATAGAAAAGACCTTCTTATCTCTAATCTCCTTAAGCAGATAATTCTTGTCCATAGCTGTCGCCATCATTGGATAATCATCCACATGAATGTCGCGTACAAGATTTCGCTGGGTTTCAGCAAAGAAATCGTATCCATGATGGCCAATATCTAAGTGACTGTATGCTTCACTTGTACTGAACTCATCAAATTCATTTGTCTCGGTATCAACATAGTAAAGAACTTCATATCGTGAAGCCAGAGCTTTAGCTATCTGTCCGTAAACCTCTCCCTGCTCTGCAGCAGCAAGAGCCTTCTTATGGGCCTTAGTTTCTGCATCCACATTTCGAACACCAATTACTATGTATTTATCATCTGCGCCAACACCCTTAGTCGCTTTCAGATTGTAATAAACTGGTTTACCATTTTTAACAAGACGGTAATTAAGATGGAAGGTTTCATCCTTACGGAATATCTCATATAGCTTCTGCTTATTGATGTAAGAACTAAAATGCTCTCTATCATCTTTATGCACCAGCTTCTCTGTATTTACCTTGGTATCCGCAAAGAAATCCTTACCTGAGGAAATAATCGTAAGACCATCCTCTTTTTGCTCAAGCTGTCCCATAAGACTATACTCATTGTAGCTGTTATCCTTAGTATTAATGTAGTACACACTTTCATAGTCTCCGGCAAGAGACGTAGCAATCTGAGAAAATGTCTTTCTTTCCTCCTGACTTTTCGTACTGTACTGAAGCATAACAACATACAAAGCTATTATCTCAATAAGAGCAACGCCAAAAAGCGTGAAAGCCATAACTCTATAGCCCATCTCACGCAGCACAGCACTTGCTATGAATATGAGAATACTCGCTATAAGCGACATTCTTATTTTAACTTCGTCCTTCATATACTGTCCTTTATATAAAAAGCCTCAATCAGAGTGTCATCATGTCTTGATTCAAATACCTCATAATGAAACTTGTATTCTCTCTTAATATCTTTTCAGTTTCGGGAGTTCTTGTCCCCATCGTTGCAAACGCATGGAAGGTTCCCTTCATCTGTACCATCCTGACAGGTGTTTCAGCCGCTCTGCACTTTCGGTAGATTGCCATAGAATCTGCAAAAAGCGTCTCATTGTAGTCAACAGTCAGGAATATTGGTGGCATTCCCTTATAATCACCGTAAAATGGAGATATATAAGGATTAGATGGATCCGCATCACCTGCGTAGGCAATCCTCATAGGTTCAATGAATCCTTCCTTTACAGTGAAATCATCTATCTCATGCTGTGTTCTATCAAGCGCTCCGGTAAAATCCACCAGAGGGCTATGTGCAATAACTGCTGCTATGCTTCTTCTGCCTCTGTCACGAGCTTTAAGTGCCAGTGCAAGACTCATGTTACCACCAGCACTCTCTCCAGCTAACACTAACTTAGAATCTGGATACTTCTTTCTTATAACACGAAGTATGTTATAGCAGTCCTCAAGTCCATCTGGAAACTTGTTTTCAGGAGACAGTCTATATTCAGCGGAAATGACACGAAAGCCTGTATATGCTGCAAGCATAGAACAATATGATCGGGAAGCAGATGCTGAACCCGATACAAAGCCGCCACCATGTATATATAAGATCACAGCAGAATCATCCACATCTTCAGGAAGAAGAAGTTCTGATATAGTTCCACCTATAGGAACTCTGTAACCCTTTACTCCCTTTTCTCTCGGAAGAAATGTGTAACCCAGATTTGGCAGAGTTCGAGCCTTCGACCAGTCTATGGTCAGCATGTTTTCATCAAACTCCCTGCCCTTTGTAAGCAGCTTTACCATATTCTTGTTTTTATTCATTTCCTTACTGGAAGCTGTCCTGACTGCAATAGGCATTGTCACATCTCTTTTCGTAGAAATAACATATAACTTGTAAAATTAGTATATCATCCGACCCGCTCTTTAACAATAAAAAAGTGACAAAAAAGGCAAGCCTTTTTGTCACTTTTTTACAATATTTTTAATTAAAACTGCCCAAAACGAATGTGCTGGGCGATTATATAGTTGAAATACGTGGAGTGATATCTTCAAGAACATCTAACAGGATACGAACTGTATCAAGAGATGTGAAGATTGTAACACCATTCATTATCGCACAACGTCTTATCTCAGCACCATCTTCATAGTGGATACCTGAAAGAATAGCACGAGTATTTATGATGTAGCTTACGTAGCCAGCCTCGATAGAACGAAGTACTTCATCGCTACCATCACTAAGCTTTCCACGGATACGTGTACGGATACCATGTTCCTTAAGGAACTCACCAGTACCAACTGTTGCTTCGATATTGAAGCCCAGCTCATAGAAACGTCTTACAAGTGGAAGAGATTCCTCTTTATCCTCATCTGCAAGAGTTACCATTACAGTTCCGTACTCTTTCATCTTGATTCCACTAGCCTGAAGAGCCTTGTAGAATGCACGCTTAAGACTTCTATCATAACCGATTGCCTCACCAGTAGACTTCATCTCTGGTGAAAGATATGGATCCATACCATTTAGCTTTGCGAAGGAGAATGCAGGAGTCTTAACATACCATTTCTTTGCTTTCTTCTTTGCATCTGGATCTTCGATACCTATAAGCTTGAGACCACCCTCTGGACCAATACCTGTGTAGCCCTGCTCAGCAAGACTGTGACCAAGCATTACCTTTGTAGCAATATCTACTAAGCTGTAGCCTGTTGACTTTGACAGGAATGGAACGCTTCGTGAAGCTCTTGGATTAACCTCGATGATATATACATTATCATCCTTATCAACGATAAACTGTATGTTGAAGAGACCAACGATACCGATTCCAAGACCAAGCTTGTTTGTATAATCAGTAATGGTTTCCTTAACCTTTTCTGAGATTGAATATGGAGGATAAACGCTTGTACTATCTCCAGAGTGAACACCCGTTCTCTCAACCAGCTCCATAATACCTGGAAGGAATACTGTCTCGCCATCACAGATAGCGTCAACCTCAACCTCTTTACCTACAATGTATTTATCTACAAGTACAGGTCTGTCTACGTCTACCTCAACAGCTGTTCTTAAGTAGTGACGTAACATTTCCTCGTTAGCAACGATCTCCATAGCACGTCCACCAAGTACGAAACTTGGACGAACAAGAACTGGATAACCGATCTTTTCAGCAGCTGCAACACCGCTCTCAATATCAGTTACTGCAACTCCCTTTGGATGAGGAATTCCGAGAGAAGAGATAACATCTTCAAATGCATCTCTATCCTCTGCTCTGAAGATAGCCTCGTTGCTTGTACCTATAAGCTTAACGCCCTTCTTCTCAAGCGGCTCAGCAAGGTTAACTGCTGTCTGTCCACCAAGAGATGTGATAACGCCCTCTGGCTTCTCAAGGTCGATGATATTCATGATATCTTCCACTGTGAGTGGCTCAAAGTAGAGCTTATCAGATATTGTATAGTCAGTTGAAACTGTCTCTGGGTTATTGTTAATAACGATTGCTTCATAACCCATCTCATGAATTGTCTTTACTGCATGAACTGTTGAATAATCGAACTCAACACCCTGTCCGATTCTAATAGGACCAGAACCAAGAACGATTATCTTCTTATTTTCTGAAACGATAGACTCATTCTCATCTTCATATGTTGAATAGAAGTATGGAACGTAGCTTTCGAACTCGCTGGCACAAGTATCGATCATCTTGTAAACAGGTCTTACCCCCAGTTCACGTCTAAGATTCATGACATCATCTTCAGAAACACCAGTCAGCTCGGCAATGTAAGAATCTGAGAATCCCATTTTCTTTGCATCATAAAGAGTTTCTTTATCGAGGATCTTGGTAAGTCCTTCTGAAGCAAACTCCTTAGCTCTTGCCTCAATCTTCTTCTCGAAATCAACTATGTTCTTGATCTTATCAAGGAAGAACATATCGATACGAGTCTTGTTGTAGATAACCTGAAGATCCACACCAAGCCAGATCAGCTGTGACAGAGCATAGATACGGTCATCTGTTCCATCTTCAACGTATTTAAGAAGCTTGTCGATAGCTTCCTTCTTTGCCTCTTTGCTGTCAGTCTTATCAGAGAGGCTCTTAACATCAAACTTCTCAAGATGTATATGATTCTTGCCATCCTCAAGAGAACGAATAGCCTTTAGGAGACTTTCCTCTGCAGTACGGCCAATACTCATAGTTTCTCCTGTTGCTTTCATCTGAGTTGAGAGCACATTTGAAGCCAGAGTGAACTTGTCAAATGGGAATCTAGGCATCTTGGTTACGACGTAGTCAAGTGTTGGCTCGAAGCAGGCAGGAGTGTTGGCGAGCTTTATCTCGTCAAGATTCATGCCGACTGCAATCTTCGCAGAAACTCTGGCGATCGGATAACCACTGGCCTTTGAAGCGAGCGCAGATGAACGTGAAACTCTAGGATTAACCTCGATTACATAGTAACTAAATGACTCCGGATCAAGGGCGAACTGGCAGTTACAACCACCTTCTACACCAAGAGCTCTGATGATTCTAAGAGCACTGTCACGGAGCATATGATATTCTTTGTTAGTAAGTGTCTGGCTAGGAGCAACAACGATAGAGTCACCTGTATGGATACCAACTGGATCCAGGTTCTCCATGTTACAAACAACGAGAGCTGTATCGTTAGCATCTCTCATTACTTCGTACTCGATTTCCTTGTAACCCTTGATACTCTTCTCAACGAGTACCTGATGAACTGGTGAAAGTGCAAGTGCATTCTTCATCATCTCAGCCATCTCTTCAGGATTATCAGCAAATCCACCACCTGTACCACCAAGGGTAAATGCAGGACGAAGGATTACAGGATAGCCGATCTCCTCAGCAGCCTTAAGTCCTTCTTCAACAGTATATGTAATCTCTGATGGAACAACTGGCTCACCCAGTCTCTCACAGAGTTCCTTGAACTCTTCTCTATCCTCGGCACATTTGATTGAAGCCGCATCTGTTCCAAGCAGTTCGATCTCGCATTCCTGAAGAACGCCCTTATCATTTAACTGCATTGCAAGGTTAAGACCTGTCTGTCCACCAATTCCAGGAACGATAGCATCTGGTCTTTCAAAGCGGCAGATACGTGCAAGATATTCCAGTGTAAGTGGCTCCATATAAACCTTATCAGCAATCATTGTGTCAGTCATAATTGTTGCAGGGTTAGAGTTTGCAAGGATTACCTCATAACCTTCCTCTTTAAGAGCTAGGCAGGCCTGGGTTCCTGCGTAGTCGAACTCTGCTGCCTGACCGATAACTATAGGGCCAGAGCCGATCACAAGTATTTTGTGTAAATCTGTTCTTTTTGGCATTTTCTTATCCTTTATTTACTCATGTTTGAAATGAAACGATCAAAGAGGTATGTGCTGTCCTGTGGTCCAGGTGCGCTCTCTGGATGGTACTGAACTGAGAAGACCTTTCCGTCCTCTGATGCAAGTCCCTCAACTGTATTATCAAGCAGGTTAATGTGAGAAACCTTAAGTCCAGTTCCTTCTACTGTATTATCATCAACAGCGTAGCTGTGATTCTGACTTGTTATCTCTATCTTTCCTGTAGCAAGATCCTTTACTGGATGGTTACCACCACGATGTCCAAACTTAAGCTTATATGTCTTTGCTCCATAAGAAAGAGCTATCAGCTGATGCCCAAGGCAGATACCAAACATTGGAAGCTGTCCCTTAAGTGCCTTAAGTGTATCGATAACCTCAGGAACATCCTCAGGATCGCCAGGGCCATTTGAAATGAAGAGTCCGTCAGGATTCATTTTCATTATCTCTTCCGCTGGTGTATCGTATGGAACAACTGTAACATTGCAGCCATGGGCATTGAGCTCACGTACAATGTTCATCTTCATTCCACAATCTATTGCTACAACATTGAATTTAGGATTTGAGGTACGAGCATACCATCTCTTCTTTGAACTGCAGCGTTTTACCTGAT
Source organism: Lachnospiraceae bacterium AC2031 (assembly GCA_000687975.1). Lineage (GTDB taxonomy): Bacteria > Bacillota > Clostridia > Lachnospirales > Lachnospiraceae > Eubacterium_Q. The sequence continues at coordinate 1,191,611 of JIAB01000001.1, forward strand.
CACGTGGAAGCTCTGTCTCAGCCAGCTTCTTAAGACCATCCTCAAGAGTTGTATCGATACTTGTAATAAGTACCTTTCTTGATCCGTGATCTCTGATGCTTCGGACAAGCTTACGTGTATCTACACCATAGATTCCAGGAACATCTGAATCCTCAAGAAGCTCAGATAATGTTCTTGTAAAACGGAAGTTTGATGGAGATTCATTTACCTCTCTTACAATAAGAGCTCCGAGATTGATCATCTTACTCTCGAAGTCCTCATCAGTGATTCCATAATTACCGATAAGCGGATAGGACATAACTATCGCCTGATCTGTGTAGGATGGATCGGAAATGATTTCCTGATAGCCAGCCATTGAGGTATTGAAAACTATCTCGCAGACTGCCTCTTTATCAGCACCAAAGCCGAAGCCAAGATACTCGGTACCATCCTCCATGATAAGTTTTTTGTTGTAATCTGACATACTCTTTCCTTTTTCTCTACTGCTCTAAAAATAGGCACTTCGAGAAAAAAAGACTCGAAGCGCCTTTGCTTACTTTTTTTAACCACATCTAGTATATAACTTTATATTTATTAGTCAAGTTATTTTTCGGATTTTTTTCTATTATATAGCAGCTTTGATACCCTTTACAAAATCAGACAGCTTCTCTGGAGCGTCCTTGCCGTATTCTGCAACTATCTTAACCATAGCTGATCCTACGATAACGCCATCTGCGAACTGTGCCATTTTACTAGCCTGTTCAGGGTTGCTGATTCCGAAGCCGATAGCGGCTGGTGTATCAGTTGCTTCCTTTATAAGACTAAGAATTGTACTTAAATCAGTCTTGATCTCACTTCTGACTCCAGTAACACCAAGAGAAGAAACTACATAGATGAAGCCTTTTGCCTGAGATGCGATCATCTTGATTCTGTCTTCACTTGTAGGTGCGATCATGGATATGAAATCCATTCCATACTTTGCAGCAGTCTCATCGAACTCATGACGCTCCTCATATGGACAGTCAGGAATGATGATTCCATCAGCCCCTGCCTCTGAAGCCTTCTCAAAGAACTTATCTGTTCCATAGTGATATACAGGATTTGCATAAGTCATGAAAACGATTGGTGTATCGAAATCCTTGCGAAGCTCCTTCACAAGCTCGAACACCTTATCAGTAGTCATACCTGATGACAGTGCTCTGATATCAGCCTCCTGAATTACAGGTCCTTCAGCGATAGGATCGGAAAATGGAATTCCCACCTCTACAAGGTCGGCACCTGCTTCCAGCACTGCGCGGAAGTTCTTAAGACTTGTCTCATAATCTGGATCACCAGCTGTAAGGAATGCAATAAACGCCTTCTTATTCTCAAATGCTTTATATATTCTACTCATAATTATCTCCTAATTATATCTTGATGAAATGAGTCACTTTTTACGTCCGACGTAAGGGTGACTCATTATTCATATATGTTTACTCCACGGTAACGGGCAATTGCTGCAACGTCCTTATCACCTCGACCTGAGATAGTACATACAATGATGCTATCCTTAGGCATCTTTGGTGCAATCTTCAGAACATGTGCTACAGCGTGGCTGCTCTCGATAGCAGGGATGATACCCTCTGTTCTTGAAAGATATTCAAAGGCATTTACCGCCTCTTCATCTGTGATAGGAACATACTCTGCTCTGCCTGTTGATGCAAGATATGCATGCTCAGGTCCAATTCCTGGATAATCAAGTCCAGCTGAGATTGAGTAAACTGGAGCGATCTGTCCATACTCATCCTGACAGAAGAGTGACTTCATACCATGGAAGATACCCATAGAACCGTTAGCCATTGTTGCTGCATTCTTAGGATTATCTACTCCAAGACCAGCAGCTTCACAACCTATGAGACGTACTCCCTCATCATTTATATATTCATAGAAGGAACCTATCGCATTACTTCCACCACCAACGCAGGCGATAACAACATCCGGAAGCTTTCCTTCTGCTTCAAGGATCTGTGCACGGCTTTCCTTACTGATAACAGACTGGAAGTCTCTTACAATAGTAGGAAATGGATGCGGACCCATTACGGAACCAAGTACATAGAGTGTATCGTCAACTCGACTAACCCACTCACGCATAGCCTCATTTACTGCGTCCTTCAGAACCTTTGTTCCTGTCTTAACTGCGTGAACCTTAGCTCCAAGAAGTTCCATTCTAAATACGTTAAGAGCCTGGCGGATCGTATCCTCCTCACCCATGAAGATTTCGCACTCCATATCCATAAGTGCAGCTGCAGTTGCAGTTGCAACACCATGCTGACCTGCACCTGTCTCAGCGATTACTCTGGTCTTACCCATCTTCTTTGCAAGAAGCACCTGACCAAGAACGTTGTTGATCTTGTGTGAACCTGTGTGGTTGAGATCTTCTCTCTTAAGATAGATCTTTGCTCCACCAAGGTCTCTTGTCATCTTCTCTGCATAATAAAGAAGTGATGGACGACCTGCATACTCGCGATTTAGCTTGTCCAGCTCTGCTACGAACTCTGGATCATTCTTATAATGCTCATATGCTTCTTCAAGCTTATGTATCTCGTTCATCAGAGTTTCAGGGATATACTGTCCTCCGAACTCTCCAAATCTTCCATTAACTGCGTTTCCCATAATCATATCCTTTCATATATATTCCATTATGAATCATTAGTCTTATCTTTCAGAAACATTCTTAACAAATGCTCTCATCTTAGATGCATCCTTCACGCCATCAGTTTCAACACCTGAACTTACATCTACCGCAAAAGGATTAAGACTCTTTACAGCCTCACTCACATTTTCTGGATCAAGACCTCCCGCAAGGAAGTATGGTCTTGAAAGCCCTTTAAGTCTGGACCAGTCATGGGTTATACCGGTTCCTTTTCCCGAATCAAGCATGATGTAATCTGCAGAAGAATTTTCTGCCTCCTCAAAGGAAGTCATCTGATTCACATTAAAGGCCTTGATAATTCGGCAAGGAGCTGATCCAGCTTCATTTGCCAATCTGTCTCGAAGTTTCTTAATGTAGGTTTCGCTCTCAGAACCGTGAAGCTGAGCGACGTCTATTATACCACAGTTTATCAGGTCGGCAATATAATCAATCTCCGCATCTACAAAAACACCAACGGCTTTGATGCGCTTATCCAGGTTTCTCTTCAGTTCCGCCGCCTCTAATTTCGTGACATTTCGCTTGCTTCTCTCCCAGAAAACAAATCCTATATAATCCGGAAGAAGTTCATTAGCTACTACGATATCCTCGATACGGGAAAGCCCGCATATTTTAATTCTTGTTCTAGTTTTTTCCATACTCTTTAAGTTCCTGAATTAATGACTTTTTGTCGGTGCTTCTCATCAGCATCTCTCCAATAAGAACCGCGTCCGTTCCATTTGATCTTAAAGCCTTTACATCCTCAGGCTTCTCAATACCGCTTTCGGAGACAAATGTCACGTCTCCCGGTACCATCTCTCGAAGTCTGATGCTGTTGTTGATATCAACTGTAAAGTCTTTCAGGTTACGGTTATTAACTCCCACTATTCTGGCTCCTGCCGCCAGGCATCTCTCAACCTCCTCAGCATCATGAGCTTCGAAGAGACATGAAAGACCAAGGTCATCAGCTATATTATAGAAGGATTTAAGTTCCTCATCTGAAAGGATTGCAGCGATAAGAAGAACTGCAGATGCTCCCATAAGCTTTGCCTGATATATCATGTAAGGATCGACTGTAAAGTCCTTTCTAAGAACAGGAATCTTCACCTCTTTTGTGATTGCCTTCAGGTACTCATCACTTCCCTTAAACCTATCAGGTTCTGTGAGACATGATATCGCATCCGCTCCACTCTCCTCATAGGTCTTCGCAATCTCAAGATATGGAAAATCTTCAGCAATAACACCCTTTGATGGAGACGCTTTCTTAACCTCAGAGATTATTGAAAGTCCTTCCTTTTTAAGAGCCTTCTCAAATGGGTACTCAAAAGGAGCAGTTTCCTTCTCCTCAGCAGCCATAGCCTCAGCATCCTTACGTATTGCATCCAGAGAATAAATCTTCTTCTGTCTCTCTATTCTGTTCCTAGTCAGTTCAGCCAACTCATCTAAAATCATAACTCTCTCCTTTGGTGCAGTGGGGTCCGTCCCCACTGCACCATTTTATCGATTACTTACTTCTATAAATTTCTCTAGGGTTTCTACTGCCTTACCAGAAGCAATGATCTCCTTTGCCAGTTCGATACCAGCTTCCATAGAATCAGCCTTTCCGCCGATATAGAGAGCAGCACCAGCATTGAGAAGTGTTGCATCACGCTTTGGACCTGTCTCCTCGCCGCTTAAGATACTTCTTGTGATTGCTGCATTTTCTGCTGGATCACCACCTACAAGATCTTCCTTCTTGCATGTCTTGAAACCGAATTCCTCTGGGCAGATAACTCTTGTCTTGTACCATCCATCCTTAATCTCACAGATAGTTGTTGGTGAGCTAAGTGATATCTCATCAAGCTTATCCTGACCGAATACAACCATACCACGCTTTACTCCAAGATCTGCAAGAACCTGCGCAAGTGGTTCTACAAGATATTCATCATATACACCAAGGAGCATAAGTGTTGGCTTTGATGGGTTTGTAAGAGGTCCAAGGATATTGAATACTGTTCTGAATCCAAGCTCCTTTCTGATAGGTCCAACGTACTTCATTGATGTGTGATACTTCTGAGCGAAGAAGAAGCACATTCCTACTTCTTTAAGAAGTTCTACACACTTTTCTGGCTCCTGCTGAATGTTTACACCAAGAGCTTCAAGGCAGTCAGCTGTTCCACACTTAGAAGAAGCTGCTCTGTTACCATGCTTGGCAACCTTCATTCCACCTGCAGCTGCTATAAGAGCTGATGTTGTAGAGATATTAAAGCTGTGAGCATTATCTCCACCTGTACCAACTATTTCAAATACATCCATTCCTGTCTCAACAGGGATCGCATGATCACGCATTGCTGCAGCACAACCTGCTATCTCATCCTTTGTTTCAGCCTTTGCACTCTTTGTTGAAAGAGCTGAAAGAAATGCTGCATTCTGAGTTGGTGTTGTATCACCACTCATGATTTCATTCATTACTGTATATGCCTCGTCATATGAAAGATCCTGCTTGTTTACGATTTTCTCAATTGCTTCCTTAATCATTTTTAATACCTCCATTTGGTGCAGTGGGGTCCGTCCCCCTTGCACTTTTTACACATTTAAAAAGTTACTTAGCATTTGTTTACCGGTTGGTGTAAGTATTGATTCTGGATGGAACTGCAGTCCATATATCAGATACTCTTTATGGCGAACTGCCATTACTTCACCATCATCATCTGATGTTGCAATGACCTCAAGCTCTTCCGGCATAGTTTCCTTCTTTGCCGCCAGCGAATGATATCTTGCAACAAGTAGTTTCTTTTCTTCTTTACCCTCATCTATTCCAGCAAAGATTGGATCATTCTTCACTGTACACTCGGACTGTTTACCATGCATAAGTCTTGATGCATAAGTTACTGTTGCTCCGAAGACCTCACATATTGCCTGATGTCCGAGACATACTCCAAGGATTGGTATCTTACCTCCCAATTCCCCAACGACGTCCTCGCAGATCCCGGCATCCTGTGGCTTACCAGGACCTGGCGAGAGTATTATATGGGAGGGTTTTAAACTAGCTATTTCCGAGACTGTCATCTCGTCATTTCTGATCACCTTTATATCAGGATTGATACTTCCAATAAGCTGATATAAGTTGTATGAAAAACTATCATAATTATCTATTAACAAAATCATATCCGTTACCTCTTAATACGAAACCTTTGTGTTCAGTGCATTTACTACTGCCTGCGCCTTATTGAGGCTCTCCTGAAACTCTGTAGCTGGTACAGAATCTGCAACGATTCCTGCGCCGCTTCGAACAAATACTTTTCCATTTTTCTTATAAGCGATTCGGATTGCAATACATGTATCCATATTTCCAGTGAAATCGATGTATCCGATGGCACCACCGTAGATGCCTCGCTTGTTGTTTTCCAGTTCATCGATCAGCTGACAAGCTCTGATCTTAGGTGCTCCTGAAAGTGTTCCTGCTGGAAGCACTGCCTCTATAGCATCAAGTGCATCCTTGTCATCTCTAATCTCACCTCTTACGGTGGAACCGATATGCATTATGTGAGAGAACTTCAGGACATCCATATAATGTTCAACTTCAACTGTTCCGAACTTGCTTACTCTGCCAAGATCATTTCTTCCCAGATCAACCAGCATGTTGTGTTCAGCCAGTTCCTTTTCATCTACGAGAAGTTCAGCCTCAAGCTGCTCATCCTCTTCCTTTGTAGTTCCTCTAGGTCTTGATCCTGCAAGTGGGAATGTATGAAGCACTCCATCCTTAAGTTTAACAAGAGTTTCTGGAGAAGCACCTGCCACCTCAACATCGGTTCCTGAGAAATAGAACATATATGGTGAAGGGTTAATAGTTCTAAGAGCTCTGTAGGTATCCAGAAGGCTGCCTTCAAATGGAGCCTCGAGCCTGTTGGATAGAACAATCTGGAAGATGTCTCCCTCAAAGATATAATGCTTACCCTTCTCAACCATCTCACAGTACTCTTCTTTATTAAAGAGAGGTTTAAACTCTCCAAGTACTTTTCCGGCTGATTCCTTAAAGCGTTCGCCTGTTGTAAGTAGGTCCACAAGCTGCTGCAAGTCCTTCGTAGCTCTGTTATATTCTGTATCAAGTTCAGCCAGCTTAACATTTGCGATGATCACTATCTTCTGTCTTACATTATCAAATGCGATCACCTTATCGAAGAGCATCAGGTCCACATCTCTAAACTCTTCCTCGTCCTTAACATTATTTCTAAGAACTGGCTCGCTGTATTTCAGATAATCAAAGGAGAAGTAACCAACAAGTCCACCAGTGAATGGAGGGAGAAATGGAAATCTAGGACTTTTATATTCTGCAAGGATCTGTCTCAGATACTCTGTAGGATTCTCTGTATGAAAGCTTACATCTCCTGCCTTCATCTCTCCGTTGATGCATGTTATCTCAAGCTTTGGTTCAAATCCGAGAAATGTATATCTTCCCCAGGTTTCGTTGGCCTGTGCTGACTCCAGCATGTATGTATGAGAAGATACATTTTTCAGTATCCTGAGTGCCTCTATCGGAGTGATAAAGTCCGAAAGAATCTCAGTAGCTACTGGAGCAACTGTATATTCATTTGTATCAAGATCTCTTAATTCCTCTAAACTAGGTCTGATATCCATAGTTTTCTCCTTTCAACTTCTATACTGTCTTATAGCCTCTGCTTCTGAGACAAGACTCAACCTCGAGATATCCCTTAACTTTCAGTACTGCAAGTGGTGATACGAAGTCGCGACTAAATGATACGTATATATAATCTATATTGATATTGCTATCGTCCAAAGCTGCCAGAAGCTTTGTAAGACTTCCTATCTCATCAGGAATCTCAACTCCGATAACATTATCGAGCTTGCTCATGTAACCTGATGCAAGGAGAAGCTCATTTGCTTTCTCTGGTTCAGTTACAAGCATTCTTACGATTCCGAACTCTGCACTGTCGTTAGTTACTACGTTGTAGATATCTATGCCTGCATCAGATATAAGCTTCGAAACCTTCAGCATAGCTCCTTTAGTATTTTCTGTGAAAACAGATACTTGATTTATCATTTTTATATTCCTCCTAAAACAAAAATCCCAGCAATCAAATTAATGATTGCTGGGACAGGATAATCTTTAATCTACCTGCGGTACCACCCGGCTTGGTGTGCTATCACACCCTCTCAGTACATACTCCACATAACTACTTAATACTACTTAAGTCATACGTTTATATGTTGAACTTTGTTTACGAAGGTTCAGCTCCGTCTCCCATACTCAGCCCACGCCTTTCAGGTCGCCCTCTGAAGTCCATTCAGTCAGACACTTTACATCCGCTAGTCTCACCATCTAACGATTCTCTGTAGAAAAGGAGGTCTTACCTACTTACTCTTCATCTTCGGTTTTCGATAGCCCTATGCTACCACTTTGAAATATTTCTTGTCAACGATTTTTTCTGAAGATATACAAAAACATTAAAAATTCAGTGAATCCATGAGTTCGTGAATCTTTTCCTTCTCTTCATACATCGACTTATCAGCTGCATCGATATAATCATCAATAGTACCATGGTCGTCTGGAGTAATGATCACATATCCTACACTGGCATGAAGCATAAATCTAAGATTCAGTGAATTGAATTCCTTACTCATATTCTTGGATATATCCTTAATGAGTCCTTCGATTTCTTCCTCAGGAGGACATTTGCCTACGCCTATAAACTCATCACCGCCATACCTTCCGTACAGCCAGTCCTTTGGCGAGAACTTCATAAACGCCTCTGCGGTAGCCTTAATAGCAAAGTCTCCATTAAGATGTCCGTACTGATCATTGATGGTCTTCATACGGTCAATATCAGCAAAAACAAGAATCGCTTTCTCCCCTTGTTCTTTGAGGGAATTAATGTATTCATAAACCACATTCTCACAACCAGTACGATTGTATATTCCCGTAAGAGCATCCTTCATGTAAATCTTCTTAAGTTCTTCATTTGCTCTCTGGGAGAATATATGTCGACGCATACTGAACAGCAGCGCATTCATACTCTTGATAAATGTATTTAGATCAAGATTAAAAAGTAGATCTGGAGTATTCTTTATTGCCACATATCCAATGATATAATTCAGATAATTCATTGGAGCAAAGATATAGATGTTAGACTTGCCCTCTTCTTTAACGTATCCAGGATAAAGCTCCTTCGAATCAAAATGCTGAAGTGGTGTTTTCACTCCATCCTTGAATTCATAGAGAATATCCATATTTGAACTATAACCACGTATTCTGGACGGATACTCATCGTCATCTATCTCAAAGAATTCCGGCTCAGTACAAATACAATAGTTCTTTCCCATAAATGGAATATCATTTACATTTGCCATTCCTTTATCAAAGAAGTCTGTCTTCTTTGTAGCCAGGGAAAGTGGTATCTGGATTCTCTGGAAGAATATATCCATAATACTCTTCTGCAGATTATCAAAGTATATATTTCTGATATTATCAAAACGATTCTTTACTGCTTCCTGAGTAGGTCTGCATCCGCAGCTTTCAGAAGGAACAAAGAACGAATCATAAGTTTCTTCAAATCTTTCATCTGGATGAGCAATCTGATACATCAGCTTGTCATAAGCAATCTCACCAAACTTCTCCCAGCCTCTTGATACAGAAGAAATGATCGGGAATGTACACTGTCCATCCTTGATCATGTCGAAGCCAGTCAGCATAACATCCTCAGGAATACTAAGTCCACACTCACCGATTGCAGTATTAATACCAAGCGCCATGGAATCATTTGCACAAACTATTGCATCAGGCAACTCTTTGCCAGATTCGATAAAATCCTTCATAAGAAGATACGGCCGATAGAAACCAAAGTCACAATCAAACTCATCGTAAAGCACCAGATTATGCTCAGCAAGAACATCTACAAGTGCCTGTCTTCTTATGGTGTTCTCAACGTTTCCCTTTACACCGTTAACGTATAAAATCTTCTTTGCATTATGTTCTTCAACAAGGTGTTTCGCAAGATCGTAGACACCCTTGTAATTCTCAGTCTTTATACAAGACATATTTGGAACGTCAACCTCAAGGGAAAGCATAGGAACTCCAGCTCTCTGGAAACGAGCGCATACACGCTCCTGCTCATCAGGGAAATTATAGGTATTAGTGCACATGATGGCACCATCGAACTCATCTGGATCAGGCAAATGGAATATATTGAGCTGGCATTTGTTCTGCATCTCATGATCCATTAACGAGCAGTATGTAACGAACACAAAAATATCAATGCCATCTTCTGCAGCCTTCTTCTGCAGGCCGGTGACAACATGTTCTATAAACTCGTTGCTAAATCCATTTGTAAAAACAGCTATGCGTTTTTTCATTCAAGATTTCCCCTGTAAATCTATTGCTCCAATATCTCTACTTAACTTAAAATACCTCAAATATAATTATAACTTAATATCAACGTTTTGTTAACCTAGTAATGTGCTCTACATTTCCTTTTTTATCTTTAGAATACATACAATTATCGCTATAGAAGAAAGCATTAATATTACAACAGGAACTACTGCCATAGCATCACCTGTACTAACGCCAGGTCTGCCAGGATTCTTTTCTTCAGTTGGCTTTTCTTCCTTAGGTTTTACCTCAGTTGTCTTCTCTTCGGTAGGCTTATCTTCTTTAGGCTTCTGAACTGTTACCTTCTTATCAATCATTGTGATGCTGTCAGCCTTCTTCCACTCGCTGCCTTCGAGAACAAAAAGCTCTCCGATATCATTTAGCTTGAAGGATATATCACTTGCTACTTCGTATCCCTCTGGAGCCTTTGTTTCCTTCAACTTATATTCCTTAGAATGATCGAGGCCATATACTGTTACAGCTGCCTCGCCACTAGTAAAGCTATAGACTTCATTTCCGTCCTTATCCTGAATAGAAAGGTTTGCACCTGAAAGAGATTTGCCGTCAGCATCTGTCTTGTTGACCTTAACCTCAGTAATCTTATTCTTAAATTCCTGAGTAAAGACTTCGATTCCTGATCCTGCAATAACCTGCGCAATACTATCAGCCTTGTAGTACTTTGCAGCAGCTTTCATAGTGTAATCGCCGTTATTATTTACAGTTACAACTGCATAGATAGGTGTTGCAGTATAAAGAATATTATTCTTTCCACCTGCAACCTCAGATATTCTGTAATAATATGTTCCAGCCTCTGTATACTGATACTTGATAGTAGCAAAACTGAACTTACCATCTGCAGCAGTCTGAGCTTCAGACACTTTCTTGTACGATGCACCATCATACTCATCAAGGACAAATGTATAATCTTTATCCTTCATTTTTCCATCAGTTATGTTATCAAGGCTAAGATTCTCAACACTCTTAACACCGCCAAGACTAATCTCTGCAGCCTCTATATATTCATTCACAAAGGCAGCCTTCTTATTATCCTTTGCAATCAGCTTATAGCCATTTCCATCCTGGGCAACGTCGCCAGAAACTGTAAGATTTATCTTTCCGTTACCATCATCTGCTGCAGTAACCTTAAAGCTATATTCTGAATTATCATACTTATATCCCTCAGGCACTGGATCAGGAGTTACCTCGCGAACTGTATAGTTAAAGGTACCAAGCTTTTCATCATCGTTACCCTGAAGATACTTAAATATATAGTAATCAACAGCTTTAAATGATATCTTACCGCTTGCATCATTAGAAGCAGTATCGATAACCTTTCCATCCTCCAGAAGCTCAAAGGAGAACTGATCTGCAGCGAGAGTTTTGCCATTTAGAATCTTATCTGCTGTCAGAGTTAAAGACTCTTCAGCGGAATACTGTATCGGATTGTAATCATTAGTAAATCCAGTCACAGCCACTCCAGAAGTAGAGATATAACAAGGATAAGTCATCTGGGAATATGGATCATAGATACTTGTCTGTTCAACCCCATCCTTATAAACCTTAACACTAGATATCTGAACACCACCTGGGATATCTGTTACATTAACATCAACTCTCCACTGAGCATCATCTTTTGTAAACCCACGAACCTGAGGTGTTTTTTCCGTAACAAGGAACGAATAATCGCCTGCATTGGAGAAACTTATAATACTTCCCTGTCCGTAAACATTTGGTAATGCTACATATATATCATCATGATAACCAGCAGCCTTAGTACCAGCCACTCCGTCTACAGAAAATTCAAAAGTGTCGCCATTACTTACATTCTGCTGTGCCAATGTAGTAAATTCTTTTATTAGTGATATACCAAATCTCGCTTCATAAGTATTAGAGAAGCTTACATTATCAGACTCTGCACTAACAACATTTGCAGATAGAGTCTGAGTAGCCGAATCATAATCTACTTTCACCTTAACAGTAAATGAAGATCTATCATAAGTTACGCCTTTAATTCCATTATTAACCTCTGTAACTGTGTAAGTGTAAGTTTTTCCAGCATCACTAAGATCATATGTGATAGGATCAAAATTAATCGCCCCTGGAACACCATTCGAAGAAGCGGTATTCTTTCCTGTAGCAACAACTCTTGTTCCTGTTGCAGTTGTTGAATCAGGGACTTTAACTTCAAATGAGAATTCGCCAGCTGACATATCTCTGCCAGTAAGTGTCTTGGTTCCAGTGAGTGTAAATGTGGTTTCTGGACGAACAACTCCTGAAAGCATTGTTTTGCTTATAAGAAACTGCGCATTTGATCCATCTGCCGTAGTATATACACCTAGATTTACATTCGAAAGATCAAGTTTTTTATACTCATCCTCGACATTATTTATCAAATTACGTTCAGTAGAAGAAATGTGACTTGTATCATTATCAGAATAATACCAGATTACTCTCTGCAATGATTTTTGAATGTAATAATCATCCCCATATAAATATATTGCTGCCGCTATCTTTTTCCAGGATTCCTGATCAGATAAGCCACTAGAACCATTAGTTACATTTAAGAGAGCGGTATCGTTGATATTATATGCTGTATAATTATATATATTATCTTCTGGAAATGTCTTGTTGGAATTTAGACAATAAACCCTATCCAGATTATTCTCCCTAAACACGCCATAACTACCATATAAACCAAAGCCATAATATGAGTTAGGATATGCAGTCTGATCCGGGCGAATTGTAGCACCGATTGCTCCATTATTTTCTATGTTATATATTCCTTCAAATGCGTACCACATATTACCTGTCGAGCTTCCAGAAGGAGTATAAGCAGTAACACCACTAAAATCCCAGGTACTCAAATCAAGCTTAAGATCATGATTTGAATCCCAAAACATTGCATGTATTCTATATGTATTGCTAGTCAAAAAATAATCAGGCAATATCAATGTTTCAAGTTTCTCACAGTTAGCAAACATAGCAGCTGTCGTAGGATTAGTACTGTTATCCAGCTTTGTTAGATCTGCATACACCAGGTTATTACATGCATTAAATAAGCTTGCACCATTTATTACCTTAACAGTTCTATTATCGTTAGCCTCACCAATTGTAATTCTTTCAATTGTAGCGTAACGGAAAACCTCTCCATCAATCTGTGTTCTATATGCCACTCCATTAACAACGGCCTCAGCAGGAAGAACTAAATCCGTAGCAGTTCCGTTGTACTTTGTTAGAGTTATTGTAGGATTAGACGGATCCGACGAATCAAGCGTATAGGCGTAATCCTCTTGCCACGTGGTATCTCCATCAGCAGCAAAAACTCCCCTACTAGCAAAAAGAGATACTGCCGCCATCAAGATCAGCAGTATCAACCATAAACTTCTCGTTACCTTTTTCCCCTTCATTTTCTTCTCTCTCCCTCTAATACATTGGCCTAAAAAGCCAGAATCATTCTATCATTTTTAGGTCATATGGTAAATGTTCCAAACGTATTTTTATTATATTTGCTCAAACGATTCGTGAATTATGCACAAATAGATAAATTTCAGATACAGAATAGATACATTTCGGATACAGAATAGATTTATCTTCTAATTAAGGGAGTTATACCAATTAACTGTATTGGTACGTGTTGTTTTTTACGGGGGATACAATATGAATAAGGGAATGATCAAAAAGCTTTCATGTTTAACACTCGCTACAGCTATGTGTCTATCAACTTTTGGTTGTGGAGAAAAAGAAACTATTGTTTCCGATTATGGAGTTGTAGATCAGGATACATCAGACGAGAAGAAAAGCACCAGCACAGATAGTCTCTCTGTATCTAAAGGTGATGATGCAACACTAAGAGAAATGTTTGGTAATGCTGTTCGTTTCCAGGATGACTTTACCATAGACACCATATCCTACTCTGGCGGTGCATATTTTGAGATTCCTGATCAGGATCATCTGAATGTTTATAACATGAAGACCGCTGATGATGGAAAGAAAGACGAAGATGCCATAGTTAAAGCCTTGTTCGGTGACACAGCCAAAAAGATTGAGATGGTTCAATACGTCAACAAATATGATTACATATCACTCCTCTATAAGTATAGAACAGTTCTCTCAAACCAGGCTTTATATAAACTGATATTTAACAATGATACTTCATATGAAAATGATGAATCTTTCGGAAGATATGTTATCACATCCTCAAGTGGCGAAGTATTTAACTGGAAGGATGATGACGAGCTTTATATTCATATGTATGAGGGCAGCTATAATAACATGACCTATGTGCTCCTTCTGGCATTCGATTATGTATCAAACACAAGATATATATTCTTCGAACCTAAGAGCATTAATGAATATCTCCCAGATACCGGTTACCAAAGCCTAATCGTTGCCGGATCAAATGATATCCATGGAGAGCCACTGGGACTAGATAACGCTTGCATCGACGATATCGATACCATTAAAGAAAATGCACAAAGCCTTATAGATAACGAGTTTAAATTAAAAGGAAGATATGAGATAACAGAAAGTCCAAAAACATTTAAAAGCTGTTATTCAGATAGTTTAGTTGATTTTAGTTCTCAGGTTAATATGACTGAGTCAATCAATTATGATAACTTTGGTTCCTCCCTCCTGATGTTTTCAAACACTGATTATCTAAGTACTCTTATTACCGGTGTACAGGGAGCCGCTGTTGAATATCGAATACTCACTGAACAGAGAGATCTTATATCAGAGCATAAAGCTGATCATATTGGATCCACCATAACAGAAGGTGAATTTCTCTTTACTGACAGTGCAAAAGAACTAATGGACAAAACCACCTTCACTGTTGATGGCTATGCAGTATATTTAGAAAGCGAAGCTTCAGTTGATACTGACCTTAGCACCATTAACGCTATTTCTTTACAAACCAGTAATTCTGGAATTATAAAATATACCAGCAACGGATTATATAGTGTGGATATAGCTCTAACTGACGAAGTAACTGATGTTATAGAAAATGTGAGACTTCTAGAATACGACAAAATAAAAGAATGCCTTAAGACAGTTCTTGAAAATGATATGGATAAAGAGAAACTAGGATCTGACAGAGACCTTACAATATCCACTACAGAATTATGCTACTCTGCTTACATTGAAGATGAGAATAGCGACACATACTCATTTGTTCCTTCATGGCAGTTTCTTGTTAATGGCATAGGAAACAGTAAGACAGGTCCAATATATATTCTTATAACAATAAATGCTATGGACGGTTCACTCGTCGATATAAATTATGAATATTACTAAGAAAGGTTTTTATACGAAACATGAAGAAAAATATAAAACAACTAACTAGTTTATTACTTGCCGGCGTCTTATGTTTTTCCGCAGCAGCCTGCGGAAAAGAAGAACCCACGGTGGATGATTACGGAACAACAGATACAGAAATAGAAAGTACCAACGCAAGTACAGGTACTAGTACAAGCACAGACAGTATCAGTATATCCACAGGAGATGCACAATCTCTTAGAGATATATACGGAGACAGTGTAAGCTATCAGGATGACTTTTCAGTAGGAACCGCAGAGATAAACGCATCCGCATATTACGAAGTTCCCGACAAGACATATATGAGCGTTTATAATATGCAGAAGTTCGACGACGGCAAGAAAGATGAGCAGGCTATAGTAGATTCGCTCTTTGGCGATACTGCTACAAAACTTGAAAGTATAGGCTATACAAATGAGTATGATAATATGACTCTTCTCTATAAATATAGACAGATCATGTCTGCCCATGAAATATATAAAAATTCAGATGATTTCAAATGGGTACCTTATGAAAAAGAGATAATCACCCCTGCTAACGCTGAAGAATACTACTGGAAAGATGCTGACGACATATATATTCATATGTATGAAGGTGATTACAATAACACAAAGTTTGTATTGCTTCTGGCATATGATTATACAGCAAATTTCAGATACATATTCTTCGAACCTAAAAGCATCAAGGATTATTTCCCAGATTATGACTTTGAAACACTGATGGTGGCAGGTTCAAGAGATTCAGCTGGAACTCCTCTCGAAATAGATAACCAGTGCTCAGAAGATATTGATACTATTAAAGAGAATGCAAAAAGTTTTATTGACAACGAACTTCATTTAAATGATATGTTCGGCGTTACAGATGATGGAAGAAACTATAAAAACTCTACAGTTGATTCCATCATAGACGAAGCTTCATCTATCAATATGATCGATCCTTTTTTTCAAGATGATAATCATGCACCAGGTAATTCAGTCCTTATGTTTTCAGACTGTGATTTTCTAAGCACACTTATGACTCGTGTTCCGGGAGCAGCCATTGATTATAAGGTTCTTTCAGAACAGAGAGACCTGCTTCAGGAATTCAAGATAGAAAATCCAGCTAGCACACAGGATTATTCTGAATTTATATATAGTGACAGTGCAGCTAATCTTATGGACGTAGCAAACTACACCATAGATGGATACGCAGTTTATCTGGAAGACTATAACTACTTTGACATTTCCAATGAAGGAGGCGATAATACTTCATTTGCACCTATAACCTATAACTCCGGAATAATAAAGTACACAAGCAATGGTCTTTATAGCGTTGATATCAGACTATCAAACAAGA
Organism: Lachnospiraceae bacterium AC2031; assembly: GCA_000687975.1. Lineage (GTDB taxonomy): Bacteria > Bacillota > Clostridia > Lachnospirales > Lachnospiraceae > Eubacterium_Q. Next base: position 1,208,272 of record JIAB01000001.1, read on the forward strand.
TAATCGATGCAGTAGAAAATGTTAAACTTCTTGAATTCGACAAAATAAAAACTAGTTTTCAATCTGCAGTTGAGGAAAACCTGAATCTGGATGAACTGGGATATCCTAATAATTTGAATGTTATATCCGTCTATTTATTTAATGTTGATTATTACGAAGATAAAAAAAGCGACACCTACGTTTCTATACCTGCTTGGCAGTTCCAGATTCAGAGTCAAGGAAATAACGGAGGGATAGCAACGGTCTATATAAATGCTATGGACGGTTCCCTCATTGATATCAAGTATCAAACCTTCGAATAAATCATTTTACCAATCCTTCTCTTTATAATAAATAAAATATGGCAAGGTGCTAAGGGACTGATAAGCACATTGCCATATTTTAGAAACCATGAATATTAATTCACTAGGAGGTGTTTTTTTGATATGTCGTTATATTACTCCATAATTTTTGTTCTGTATAATACCTATAAGCAATAGTCCGTTATAGGTTTAAGCTATTATGCCGAATATCCAATAACTTTGGATCTAAAGGAAGCAAGTCTATCGAGTGCTGCATTCAAGGTTTCATCCTTCTTTGCGAAATGAAGTCTTATATAATTATTTATATCTTCTTTGAAGAAGCTTGAACCAGGAACAGCTGCAACGCCAACATTTTCTGCCAGCCACTCACAGAACTTAAGGTCATCCTTTACACCGTACTCTGCAACATCTACTAACACAAAGTACGCTCCCTGTGGCTCTGAATAATTAAATCCAAGATTCTTTAAACCATTTAGGAATAGATTTCTCATATGAGTATAATGAGCTCTAAGTTCATCATAGTATGAATCAGGGAATTCAAGTCCAACCACAGCAGCCTCCATTAGTGGCGCCGCCGCTCCAACTGTTAGGAAGTCGTGAACCTTCTTTGCTCTCTCTGTAAGTTCAGGTGGTGCAATCAAATATCCAAGTCGCCATCCTGTTATAGAATAGGTCTTTGAAAGCGAGCTGCATGATATAGTTCTCTCATACATTCCAGGAAGTGAATTGATATAGGTATGCTGGTATGGTTCGTAAACTATATGCTCATACACTTCATCTGTTATTACAAAGCTATCATACTTAATCGCGAGATCAGCTATTATCTTCAGCTCTTCTTTAGTAAAGACCTTTCCCGAAGGATTTGAAGGATTACAGAGCACCAAAGCTTTAGGGTGCTGTCTAAATGCATCTTCAAGCACTTCTGGATCAAAGCTAAAGGTTGGTGGATTCAGCGGAACGTATATTGGTTCAGCTCCAGAAAGTATGGCATCAGCACCGTAATTTTCATAGAACGGTGAAAATACTATAACCTTATCTCCAGGATTAACAACCGTAAGCATAGCAGTTATCATTGCTTCTGTGCTTCCACAGGTAACAAGTATTTCCTGTTCAGGATCTATGGTTCTTCCCATAAATCTTTCCTGCTTTTTAGCAAGTGCATCTCTGAAGTTCTTAGCTCCCCAGGTTATCGGATACTGATGAGGACCAATAAGTGATATATCCTGTAATCTCTTTACTATCTCAACAGGTGGATCAAAATCTGGAAATCCCTGGGATAGATTGATGGCCCCATATTTGTTAGCCACACGAGTCATTCGTCTGATTACAGAATCTGTAAATCCATTTGTTCTTTCAGCTAGTTCAGGCAATGTCTTATCCTCCAAATCTAGATCAGGATTGCCTGATCAATCTTGTGTTCTCTTTCGTCAATCAGTCTCTTAGCCTTATGCTCTGCTCTTGGAAGTTCGCCATCAGCAAGTACTGATATATAATCTGGCTTTACGCCTATACGGCTCTTAAGTGCCGCAACAACTCTCTTCTTGATATCCTCTACATCAGCGTCAGGTTTTTCCTTCTCAACCTCTACTCCATATCTTGCAGTGTAATCACGCTCAAATACATGAATTCGATATTCTCCTGTGATACCTTCAAAATCTCTAAGTACAGTTTCAACATCTGATGGGAAGATATTAACTCCTGATACAATAAACATATCGTCTTTTCTTCCTACGATATGAATTCTGGCAGATGTTCTGCCACATTTACATGTGCTCTTATCTACATATCCTATATCACCTGTTCTGAATCGGATCATAGGACGAGCATGTTTACGGATACTTGTAAATACAAGTTCTCCTGTCTCTCCATCTTTTAAAACATCTCCCGTCTTCGGATCTACAGTTTCAACCAGAATATGATCTTCAGCAAGATGCAGTCCGTGCTGTTCATCGCACATACCTGCACAGGCTCCAAAGATATCAGATAGTCCATAAAACTCTATTAGCTTAGCATCCCATAATGCCTCGATAGCATTTCTGGTTGCTGGTATTGAGCCACCAGGCTCACCTGCTACTATAATCCTTTTCACCGAAAGACTCTTTGGATCTATACCTTTCTTCTTCGCCGTCTCGCCAAGATATAAAGCATAAGATGGAGTTGTTTGGATAAACGTTGGTTTAAACTGCTGTATTATATATAACAATCTGTCAGACGGGAGTGTTCCTGCCCATATGCCCATGGCTCCAAGTCTCTGTGCGCCGAGAACACAAGGTCCTCCAACGAACAGACTGAAGTTTATACCATGCATATATCTGTCATGCTTACGCATTCCGGCCTGATACATAAGTCGGCTCTCGATATTCATCCACTCATCAAAATCCTTCTGTGTAAATGGACTTATTGTTGGAACACCTGTTGAGCCGCTGGAAGCTGAAATGAAGACAATATCATTTTCTGGTACTGCGCAGAGCTCACCAACCATGGAACCTATGCCCTGAGTCTTACGCTCTGTCTGCTTGTCAATGAATGGCAGCTTCTTTATATCCTCCAATGTCTTGATATCCTCAGGCTTCACACCTGCCTCATCAAAGCTTTTCTTATAATAAATTGTATTATCATAAGCATACTTCACAATCTCTTTCAGACTTTCAAGCTGCTTCTTTTCTATATCCTCACGAGGAAGAGTTTCCCACTCTTCCTCCCAGTATTTACTTTCTCCCATTTCTGCCTCCGAAATCATCTTCTATTTTTTCGAATAAATGTAATTTCTTAATTCACTTCTATCGAATTACTCATTTGCGAACTGGCTCTCATCATTGTAGCCATCTGGCTTTGTGAATGACTTATACTGCTTGCTCTCATCCTCAATAGCTGTTCTAAATGCATCTGAATGTACTATTCTATCAATTGTCTTTGTAAGCTCAGAATCCTTATCTGCTTCTCTTACAGCGATAACGTTGATATATCCCTCTGTAACCTGCTCATTGTAAAGGTCTGTTGAAAGGTCAAGATCAGCTGCGATTGCAAAGTAACCATTGATGATTGCTGCATCTACACTGTCAAGAATGTTAGGAAGAACCTCTGGGTTCATCTCTTCAAATACATACTCATTTGGATTGCTTGTAATGTTATCTACTGTTACAGTTGCCTGCTCAACGCTCTGATCAAGTTCGATCTGACCTGTCTGTGCAAGCACTCTAAGTGCTCTTGCTGTATTAGTTACATCATTAGGAATTGCAATTGTTGCACCCTTTGGGAGGTCCTCAAGCTTATCATACTTATCAGAGAAGATACCCATTCCTGCAGTAGGAATTTCTGTTACATATGTAAGATGTGTTCCATGCTCCTCATTGAAGTTGTTGAGGTAGATTGAATGCTGGAATACATTAAGTGTGATCTCACCTTCATCAACTGCTGTATTTGGAGTAACGATATCTGAAATCTCTATGATTTCAACTTCATAACCGATCTCTTCAAGTGATGGCTGGATTGCATCTGCAAACATGTCTCCATAAGGACCAGCACATACACCTACTGTTACCTTCTTATCCTCTTCACTTGGTGCTGCACCTAACGCATTTAAGCTTGTTGCCTCAACTACTGGTTCAGCATTTTCTTCTGTTTCCTCTGCCTTCTCAGTAGACTCCGTTGCTTCTGTAACCTCAGCAGCCTCTGTCTTTACATCGCTAGTATCATTTGATGCGCTATCTGATGAACCACATCCTGTTGTCAATCCAAGTGTTGCAATAACTAAACCTACAAGTGCCTTCTTTAAAATTTGTTTTCTCATAATAATCCTCCTTCTAATCCCCCTCTAGGGATTAATAAAATCTTATGCGCCAATTAAGGCTATACGCTCCCAGGTTTTATCCCTTTCACGTATTATTGTCTCTATGTCCTCATCACTTAGATGTTTGAACCTGCTTTGTCTTTTGATGTAATGACTTACACCCTCCAGGGCTTTAGGCTTCATATTTAGATGAAACTCTCCATCATAGTATTCCGCCAGATACCAGAGCCCTGTATCTACAATCTCTCTTGCTATATCGATAGTTTCTGAAGTATCCACTCCCCAGCCTGTTGGGCAAGGAGCAAGTACATGAATAAATGATGTTCCTTTCACTTCAGAAGCTCTTTTTACCTTATTAGCAAAATCCTCTATATATCCAACACTGGCTGTTGCCGCATAAGGAATACCGTGTGCTGCTACAATCTCGAAGAGATTCTTCTTAGGTCTAATATTTCCCTTAACTCTGCTTCCTGCAGGAGTCGTTGTTGTAGTAGCTCCAAATGGTGTCAGACCACTCTTCTGTATTCCAGTATTCATATAGGCTTCATTGTCATAACAGATATAGATGACATCATCATTTCTATCTATAAGTCCTGACAGAGCCTGAATACCTATATCTGCTGTGCCGCCATCACCTGCTATACCCAGCACATGATAGTCTTTAAGACCCATGGCTTCAGCTCCTGCTTTAAGACCACTCATCACAGCGCCTGTTCCAGCAAATGCTGATATTATGGCATTGTTTGCGAAGCTCATTTGTGGATAGTTAAAGCTCACCGCCGACATACATCCTGCCGGCTCAACGAGAAGTGTGTTCTCTCCAAGAACCTTAAGTGCTATCCTTACTGCCAGCGATCCGCCGCAACCGGCACAAGCCTTATGTCCGTAGAAGAATTCGCTATCAGATATATTTCTTGCATTTATCCTATCTGACATCATCCTCTACCTCCAATCCTACGAATCTTACAAGTCTGTCAGTCTCCTGATTTATCATCACTGTGAAGCACTCTCTGATTATCTCTTTCGATATATCCCTACCACCGATACCACCGATAAAATCATATGAATCAGCAAAGTTTCTTCCCTTATGAAGTGCTGAATTAACATTTGTATAAACTGTGCCTTCGTAGCCAAATGATATGTCCTTCTCCAAAGTTCCGATGGCAATGGCATTTCCCAAATGCTTTAATAATTCATCTGTAGGGAAAGGTCTGATCATTCTTATCTTTAAGACTCCAGCCTTTACCCCCTCACTTCTTAGTTCGTCCACTGTATCTCTGACGAGACCACTGATGCTTCCCATGGTTATCAGGATATATTCTGCATCCTCTGTAAGATATCCACTGACGGCTCCGCCATAGCTTCTTCCTGTAAGCTTTGCATATTCAGCATCTATATTTTCCAGCTCCTTTATTGCTGCAAGTGATGCTTTATGATGCAGGAGATTAAACTCCTCATTTAACTCAGGACCAACAGTAAATGCCATGCTCACTGGATTATCCAGATCAAGCTTGTCCCATGTATCTCTAGGCTTTAGGAAACCGCTAATTTCTTCCTCCGAAGGTATATCAACTGCCTCGTAAGTATGTGTCAGAATAAAGCCATCCAGATTTATCATTACCGGAAGTCTGACGTCTTCATTCTCCGCAAGCCTGTAAGCTTCCAGAGCCATATCAAGACTTTCCTGAGCATCCTCCACATATATCTGTATCCAGCCTGAATCCAGCTGCGACAGTGAATCTCGATGATCTCCGTATATACTCCACGGAAGTGCTGTGGCACGATTGGCATTCATCATTACTATGGGAAATCTTCCACCTGAAACATAGGTAAGGCATTCTGCCATATATAGAAGTCCTTGAGATGATGTTGCTGTAAAAGCTCTTGCTCCCATGGCCGATGCGCCCATGGCTGTCATCATAGCCGAGTGCTCTGATTCTACATGAACAAATTTACTGTCAAGTGAACCATCCTCTACCATATCCGCAAGTCGCTCAACAACTATTGTCTGCGGTGTTATAGGATAAGCTGATATTACCTGTGGTTTAGCAAGTCGAATTCCCTGGGCAAATGCTTCATCACCTGATACATATCTAATCTCACCCATCGTTTTCCTCCATACTGATAGCACCTCTCCGGCATATCTTTTCGCATATTCCGCAGCCCTTACAGAAGTCGTAATCTATATCAACCTTTGTGAGCTGCTTTCCATCCGAGTCCAGATTTTTTTTGCTTATCACACCATCTGGACAATATAGATAGCATTGAAGACATCCTATACATTTATCTATATCTAGCTTCGGGGTTCTATTCCTCCAGCCTGCATTTTTATCAACCAGAAATCCTGCTTTGCAGCTTCCACCTTGAGGTATCTCCGAAAGCTTTCTTATGACAGGTCTCGGTTCTAGTGAAGGTCTAATCATTTTTTTCTCCTCCACTTATCTCATATATTTTTCGAAGAAGTTCTATGTTCTTCCCCGCTACCTTCGCTGGCATATATTCACTTATACTCTTTTCCAGAATCTGAAGGTCTATATCTTCATCCTTGCCTATCAGAAGACCAAGAATTCCTATATTCACTATGGGACGTTTCAGAATTAATTCAGCATTTGTAGTTATATCTCCAGCAATAATTCTTTCGTCTGTAATCTGCGATGCTTCCTTCTTTGTATTCAGAAGCAGATAACCACCTGGTTTTAATTCTTCAAGCAGTTTATCTGTATAAAGACTGTCATCAAGAACTATGATGTAATCATTCTTTTTTATAATGCTTCTATCGACGATTCTTTTATCTGATATCTTGGTAAATGCCCTTATGGGAGCGCCTCTTCTTTCAGGTCCGAAGGATGGAAATGCCAGACTATTAAAGCCCTTATATACTGCCGAAGCTCCTAATACACGGGAGGCTGTAAATGCTCCCTGTCCGCCTCGGCCATACCACGTTATCTCCTTCATATCATCCCTGCCTTCTCTTCTGAAGCGATACAACTATGAGGTTTCCGATGGTCTGTATTATCTGAACCAGGACTATCAGCATCACGATACATATGATCATTACTTCCTTCTGATATCTCTGATAACCGTATCTGTAGGCCAGATCTCCGATTCCACCTCCACCTACAAGTCCAGCCATGGCTGAAAAACCAAGAACTGTTATAGCTGTCACTGTAATATTTTTTATAAGTGATATCCTTGCTTCTGGAAGAACTATCTTTGCAATCACGTGGCTCTTTTTAGCTCCTGATGAAAGAACTGCTTCTAGAACCCCTTTATCAACCTCAGAAAATGAAGCCTCCGCGAGTCTTCCAAAGAAGGCTGCTGCCGCTATAGTTAGCGGAACGATCACTGCTTTTGATCCTATCTTTGTTCCAACGATTATGGATGAAAGTGGAAGGAAGAAAATCATAAGAATAAGAAATGGTATCGAACTGATCATATTTGATATAAAACCAACTATCTGATATACCGGCGTATTCTTCGAAAGCAGCGGCTCGTTTGTTACATATAGAACAAGTCCAAGTGCTATACCAAGAATTATCGCAAGTACTAGTGAAGTGAAGGTCATGAATGCTGTCTCTCTAAGTGCCTTAACAAGCTTGTCCTGTATTTCTAAAAATATCTGAATAAAATTAGCTAGCATATCTCAGCACCTCCGTTCTTCCTGCGTTATCCTTAATGAATTCCAACGCTTCTTCTTTTGCCTCATCTGTTCCATCCACACAGATATATAAAACTCCAAGAGGCTTTTTCTTTATAAATTCAATCTTTCCGTGAAGTATATTGATCTTCACATCAAACTTCTTTATTGCTTCAGCTATCAGAGCTCTTTCTGCATTTTCGTTATAATATTCAACTCTGATCACTGTTCCTTTTGCATTCTCTAAAACATTCTTTGGGATTGTGAACTTGTTTTCTTTTTGTATGAGTGTCTCAGTGAACTCATTCTTTGGTTTTGTGAAGACATCATATACATCTCCAGCTTCTACAACCTCTCCGCCATCCATAACTACGACTCTGTCGCAAACCTCTTTTACAACATCAAGCTCATGTGTGATGATCACGGTTGTAATATTCAGTTCCTTATTGATTTTCTTTATAAGACTCAGAACAGCTTCGGTTGTTTCGGTATCCAATGCTGATGTTGGCTCATCACAGAGAAGAATCTTTGCATTGTTTGCAAGTGCTCTTGCTATAGCAACTCTCTGCTTCTGTCCACCTGACAGCTGTTCAGGAAATGCGTGCTTCTTATCTTCGATTCCTACATAGCTGAGTAGTTCTTCGATTCTCGATGCAGCTTCTTTTTTAGACTTACCATTTTCTGTCAGAACAAATTCGATATTTGAATAAACATCCTTGCTGTTGATCAGATTGAAATGCTGAAATATCATTCCTATGTTACTTCGCAGAAGACGAAGGTCTTTATCTTTCAATTTTCCAACAACCTGTCCATCAACATTAACTTCTCCCGATGTTGGGTTCTGCAAACCGTTAATGGTTCGAAGAAGTGTACTCTTTCCTGCTCCAGAGGAACCGATGATTCCAACTATCTCGCCTTCCTTTATAGAAAAGCTTACGTCCTTCACAGCTTCGACCTTCTTACGCTTCTGCCTGAAGCTTACATTTACTTTTTCGAAGCGTATGATATCCTTTCTCTCATTCTTATCTGACATACTCTCCATCTCCTATCATCTATGCTTTGTTCTTTTGTTATATCCAACTCTCTTAACGGCGTTCATTCTAATTCAAACTTTAGTTATCTGTCTAAGTCTAAAAATCTATGGTTTGCTATAAGTTTTTTATATAACCAGTTGTTTTTACACAAAAAAAACAACTGGTATAGTCCCAGCTGTTTTCTTCAAATAATTACCAAACGTAAATATCGCCTCTATATTTTAATCAAGAACCATCTCCTGATATTTGCTAAGTTCTTCGATGTACTTCTGTCCCATCTCGCTAAGCTTGGAGTGCTTACGTGAGATGTAACCGATGGTCATCTTCTCTTTAGTCTTTAGTTTTACTGCACAGTAATCAGATCCATTTAGATCCTCGCAGATGATACCTGAACAAAGGGTATATCCGTTAAGACCAACCATCATATTCAGGATGGTAGCTCTATCATTTACTCTGATCAGACGCTTATATTCGTAGGTACTCATAACCTCCTCAGCGAAGTAGAAGGAGTTATGCTCGCCCTGAGAAAATGCAACGCAAGGATAGTCATCAAGATCTTTCATGGTGACATACTTCTTGTTTGCCAGAGGGTTACTCTTGCTCATGTATGCATAGATGCTACAATCGAAAAGTGGTGTGAACTTAAGACCTGCATCACGAAGAATCTTCTCAAGAACGGTTCTGTTGTAATCGTTCATGTAGAGAACGCCGATCTCACTCTTCTGGCTCTTAACGTTATCGATAACATCATAGGTTCTAGTCTCGTGAACCTCGAACTCAAACTCGTCCATACCATACTGCTTGATAACATTAATAAATGCATTCAGCGCAAATGTATAATGCTGCATGGAAACATGGAAAGTTCTCTTTATATTACTCTTGGAGATATACTTTGCATCCAGGATATCGTACTGTTCAACTACGGACTTTGCATACCCCAGGAACTCCTCACCCTTTACAGTCAGCTTGATACCACTGTTAGTCCTGGTGAATATATCGAAACCAACCTCCTGCTCTAAAGATTTAAGAGCAGCAGTAAGACTTGGCTGCGAAATGAAGAGACTCTTAGCCGCTTCATTTATAGAGTTCTGCTTTGATATTTCAATCACATATTTTAACTGATTTAATGTCATAGTATTACTACCTTTCTACTACATCAAACACTTTCTACCCACGAACAATTTTCTTTCTTTCATACGTCCTTGTCAAGAATAATATAAAGTACAGGATTAGAAGAGTCCCTTACTTATATATCTGTCTCCTCGATCAGGAAGTATAGCAACTATATTTCCACTTTCAATCTCTTCTGATAGTTTTAATGCTGCATAGAGGGCTGCACCTGATGATGAACCTGCAAGGATACCTTCAGTTTTTGCAAGTGCTCTTGCTGTGGTGAAGGCATTTTCATCTGTTATCTTGAATACCTTATCAACAAGAGATACATCCATGGTATCTGCGATAAAGTCATTTCCGATTCCTTCTATGTCATAGTCAGCATGCTCACCACCGCCGATGATGGAACCAACTGGATCAGCCAGCACACCCTTAATATTAGAATCCTGCTCCTTAAGATACTTTACAGCACCAGAGAAGGTACCGCCACTTCCAGCTCCTGCAACAAGGTAATCAATCTTTCCATCCAGCTGTCTATAAATCTCTGGACCTGTTGTCTCATAATGAGCCTGCGGGTTGGCTGGATTCTTAAACTGCTTCATAGAGATTGCTCCAGGTATCGAAGCAATAATCTCGTCAGCCTTTCTGTCTGCACCAAGCATTCCTTCTTCTCTAGGTGTATGCACTATCTCTGCCCCAAGAGCTGCCATAACCCTCTGCTTCTCCAGAGAGAACTTCTCTGGAACTGCAAAGATTATTTTATAGCCCTTGTTGAGGGCTGCAACTGCAATTCCGATTCCAGTATTTCCAGCTGTTGCCTCAACTATAGTTCCGCCTGGTTTAAGGATGCCTCTTCTCTCTGCATCCGCTATCATATACATTCCTACTCTATCTTTAACACTTCCTGCTGGATTCATAAGCTCCAGCTTTACATATAAATTAACACCGGGCTTAACGCCCATATGATTAATCTTCATTATAGGAGTGTTACCTATCATATCCTGAACACTATCAAAAACTTCCATAATAAATTCCTTTCTAAGCGTTAATTGCCTGCTCAAGGTCGGCAATGATGTCATCTGCATCCTCGATACCTACTGAAAGACGAATAAGCTCGTCTGTGATTCCAACAGCTTCACGAATATCCTTAGGGATTGCTGCATGAGTCATAGATGCTGGATGGCATACAAGTGACTCCACACCACCAAGGCTTTCCGCCAAGGTAACGAGTTTCAGTGACTTGAAGAACTTCTTATAGTCGTACTCTTTCTTCAGAGTAAATGAGATCATAGCTCCAGGTCCATCGGCCTGCTTCTTCTGAACTTCGTAACCAGGATCTGACTTAAGTCCTGGATAGTAAACCTTTTCTACGTAGCCGCTCTTTTCGAGCCACTCAGCGATCTTGATAGCATTTGCCACGTGTCTATCCATTCTGACAGCAAGTGTCTTGATACCGCGGATCATAAGGTAGCTGTCCCATGGACCGAGAACGCCGCCGATGGCATTCTGCAGATAGTAAAGTCTGTCAGCAAGCTCCTTATCATTTACAATAACGAAACCTGATACTGTATCGCTGTGACCACCAAGATATTTAGTTCCGCTGTGTACTACGATATCTGCACCAAGTGAAAGTGGTCTCTGAAGATATGGTGTAAGGAAGGTATTATCTACGATAACCTTCTTGTTATAGATCTTTGCAAGTTCTGATACCTTCTCGATATCAGTTACTGTAAGAAGTGGGTTCGCAGGGCTCTCAATATATACAGCTTTGATTTCATCTGCATTTTCGCCCTTTAGTTCTGCTTCAACCTCATCAAGATTTGAAGTATTAACGATTGTGTATGTGATTCCAAAATTCTTGAATACGTTATCCAGAATACGGAAGGTACCACCATAGATATTATCCGAAACTATGAGTCTGTCACCTTCCTTGAAAAGCGAAAGAACTGTATTGATGGCTGCAAGACCAGAAGCAAATGCAAGTCCATACTCTCCACCTTCCAGATCAGCTATCAGTTTCTCGAGCGCTGCTCTTGTTGGGTTACCTGTTCTTGAATACTCCCAGCCTCTATTCTCTCCAAGACCATCCTGCTTATATGTTGAAGTCTGATAGATAGGTACATTTACAGCACCAGTTCTCTCATCACCATCTATACCACCATGAATTACTAATGAATTTAACTTAATTGACATCTCTTTATTCTCCTTTTTCTTCTAAAAATGTGCAGCGGGGGACAGACCTCCGTGCAGTGGGGACGGACCCCACTGCACCATTGCATAATAAAAGCCCGGAGGCTGTTGAAAAGCTCCCGGGCATATGGTTTCGAACTTCGTTTATGACATATGAGTCACTCTACTGTTCAGTGTTTGGCGTTTACTTGAGGCAGCAACATCGGCACGTCAAGACACCAGCCATATTATATGTCCGGGTATTTAACATAGAACAGCAGCAGCAACAGTTTTTAGTTATGCTTACTATATTCTTTGACATAGCCTTGTCTCCTTCTTCCAAATCTTTGAACGGTGTCATATTAACACTATTCGCCTAGTAAGTCAATAGGTTTTTACTATAACGATTAATATTTTTTCAAAAAGCAAAAATATAGGGCTAAATAGTTTTTACAAGCCCCACTTTAAAAAGCTCTACTTTATCACCAAGAACTTCTTAAAGTAGCATGGAGGTTAACTCACATAATTATCCAACAATTATCTCACACTTGGACTCTGGATCATCGGAAATGATATCCTGCACATCTTTTACGCGAATCACACCGCTCTTCGGATTCTTAATGCTGATGATTCCATTTAGTATGGTAGCATCCACATCTGATTTTTCAAAAGCAAGATCTGCATCCAGCATCTGACAGTTAATAAGCTTCAGATTTTTACAGTAGCAAAGTGGCTGAGTTCCAGAAATCTTGCAATTTTCAAAGGTAAGGCTTTCAGAGTACCAAGCAAGATACTCACCCTTCACAACGCTATCCTTCACCACAACATTCTTTGCATGCCAGAACGCATCCTTTGTCATAAAGTTACAGTTAGTGAATACCGCATCCTCAATATACTGGAATGAGTACTTACCCTTAAGTAACACATTGTCAAAGCTCATACGTTTTGTGAGCATCATGAAGTATTCGCTCTCAGCCTTCGAGTTCCTCATCGAAACGTTTTGATTAAACCAGCCAAATTCAGGAGACTCTATATCACAGTTTTCAATCACAATATCCGAAGACTCCCGCAAGGCCTTGATACCATGCATACGCGTGTTAGTGATTCTTACATTTTTAGAATACCACACTGCTGCACGGGCAAGCTCTGACATATCCGAACTATCAATAATGAGATTCGTATTATGCCAGAAGGGATATCTAAGGTTGAAGTAGCAGTTTTTCACATCTACGTTGCTACTTTCCTTCAGCGCACTCTCCCCATCAGCAGGACCATCAAAGCGGCAATTTATAACCTGAACATTATCGCTGCCATAAAGAGCTCTTTCCTCATCTAAAGTTAAATCCTTTAATATTTCCATAAACTTCTTTCTTAACAAATATACTCGCCTATATCTTCAAAGTTCTCAAATGATTCCTGTTCTTTTTCAAAAGTGAATCTCATCTCTTTTAATTTGAGACCACCATTCATAAACTTAAGTCTCATTACTCCATATCTGGAGTGGAAGAATATCTTTCTTCTGATGGACTGTACCTCACCGCCTCCATGGAAGGTAAATGTGCCGCTTGGAACTCCCTGGAAGAAAACGCCAACTGGTATCTGGGAGAGTTCCGAAAGATCTGAGCTTCCTATCAGATCTATAAAGTAACGTCCCCTCTTTTGAACATCGAAACCGAGGAAGCATACCGCTCCCTTACCAGTATCAATCTTTGATAGATCGATTATAGTTCCATTCTCAATCTCGTAATACTGAACATCCTCTGCTTCGATCTCTTCCGTATCATCATCGAAGTTCTTCACCTCAACCTTGTATGGTTCGCCGCAAAGTCTCTTCAGAGCATTAGTACCCAGAAGTACCTCACATATATTTCGCGCACATCTTACAAGCTGACCTCTCGTAATACTTCCACTTTCAAGAGCAATAAGAGTATCATCACCCATGGAATTAGTTTCTGCGTCAGGACATACTGCATAGAAGTCATTTTGTGCCAGCACAAGACGGCTAAATGAAATCTTATCGAAGGTTCCTTCGAAGTCTCCAATGTTAGCCCACCAGTCTGTCATAACAACGCCGCGGAAGCCCCACTCTTTTCTCAGAATATTTGTATTCAGGTCATGACGTGAATTGGTCCAGATTCCATTTACAGGACCATAGGTTGTCATTACTGAATCAGCTCCTGCTTCCTTTACAGCGATCTCAAATCCCTTAAGATAAATCTCTCGAAGGGCTCTTTCTGAGATTATATTATTCTCTGTATGGCGACAGGTTTCCTGATTGTTTCCGCAGAAGTGTTTTAGTGTACCTGAAACACCGCTACTCTTAAGGCCTCTGATCTGAGCCGCAGCCATCTTTCCTGTTACCAGAGGATCCTCACTGAAGTATTCAAAGTTTCTTCCGTTAAGAGGGAATCTATGAATATTCATTCCAGGTCCAAGGAGAAAATCAACATTATTTTTATTCATCTCCATACCAAGCATACTATAAAGCTTGGTATTTAATCTTAAATTCCATGTACAAGCAAGAAGAGTCCCACTCGGAAGACTGAAAGCTCTAGTTCCTGAATCAAGTCTCATACCACTCGGACCATCCGAGCAGCATGCGGCCGGAATACCAAAACTCTTTAGTGATTTACTCACGCCGCCAAATGCAGCAGCAGTTCCTGGAGTTACCTTAGGACTGCCCATTCCTTCGCCTCGGATTATCACAGACAGATCTTCATCTGAAAGCTGTGCAAGAAAATCTTCCATATCTGCCTTGCCATCTCTTACATCCTTAAGCTTTATTCCCTTATCTCCTGTAGAGGCTTTAGCTTTAGGTGTATCCTCCAGCGACTCCTCAAAGTCCATAAGTGGATAAGCCTTAACCTCTTCTTTAGTGACTATATATTTTCCATTTTCATATACAGGTTTTATTCTCTCAAAGCTGACAGATGGAGCCATCTGACGACTAAGGCTTTCAACCAGAAGTGTATCCTCCAGAGTAAATCTTCCCGCTTCTTTTATATCTCTTACATTGGTACCAACATAGAATACATACTCTCCGGCCTCAAGAACATAACTGCTCTCGAAACCAGTAACACCTGTCTCATCATAGGATGCTATAGTATATGGTAGTATTTCGATACTAAGTCTGCTACTTTCACCAGGATTTAGAATATCAGTCTTTAAGAATCCCGCCAGACTGAATGCTGGTTTACCAAGATTTCCCTGAGGTTTTGATACATAGAACTGAACGACTTCTTTTCCGGCCATGTCGCCCACATTCTTTACATCCGCCGATAGAGATACCGATTTCTTCAGGTCACCACCAGCCTCACCAGGTGTTACCTCGAATTCAGTATAAGAAAGTCCATATCCGAAAGGATACATTACCGCATCTTTATTGAAGGTTTCGTAGTAACGATAACCTACATATACATCTTCTGCATAATAGTTTATCTCTCGATCACCAAAATTACCATAAGCTGAAGCATCTTCTATCTTATGAAGGATGGTATCTGTCAGGCGCCCACTTGGGTTCGCCTTTCCAAGAAGAACATCTACACAGCCAAGTGCTCCAACCTCACCGCCCTGCCAAGCATAAAGAATAGCATCTGGAGAAATCTCCTGGATCTCCTGCATGTCAAGGATTGCGCTGACATTCATTACAAGAACCAACTTGTCATATTCTTTTCTTACTTTTCTAAGAAGAAGAGCTTCCTTTTCTGAAAGCTTAAAAGCGCCTCTTTCATCAACGTAATCCTGCTCTTCACCTGCAGTACGTCCGATGATAACAAGCGCTACATCTGACTCAGAACGAACCTTCTTAATAAGTTCCTCTGAAACTTCCATTTCCTCCTGTGACCAAGGTTCATTTCCGAATCCAACCCCTGGGTCAAAAGGATGTGTTTTTTCAAATTCTTTATATATCTCAAGTAGTTCTTCATTAAGAGCTATATTCTCTTCCTGAAGACCTTCAACTATGCTCCAAACCTTAGGAACATTAACCATACCACCAGAGCCTGTTCCACTCTTGTAGTAGTTATTCTGCATACGACCGAATACGGCTAATCGAGAGTCCTTTTTAAGCGGCAGTACGCCGTTATCATTTTTCAGAAGTACTACACCTTCTGTTACAGCCTCTCTTGCTAAAGCCTCATATTCTTTCCAATCAAGTGTCATGGTGTTCCCCTTTCTCTGTCTATATACGACAGACATTTTAACACATTTTCACCTAATTTATAGAATATAAAAATATGAGTTTTATCAATAGCATATATTTATCTTCTTTTGCCTAAATTTTGCGGTCTTTTAATATCCCACAGATTCCAGATCCTCCTTCACGATTCTGGCAAACTCAACCGGAGCATCATTATGTACGTAATGGCCACAGCCTTCTATAATATCGTACTTAACAGAAACCATATCAGCATAATCGATCATATCAGTTACAGCACAGTTCCAGTCACATCCTCCAGAAATAAAAAATACTGGAACCTCGTAAGAGTCTTGAGTCTCTCTTAAATTCACCTCTAATAAATAATTCAAAAGAACCTCATTATACTTCATAAACTGGTCATAATTCAGAACCTTTGCATACCACAGCAGATCATCCGTTTCAAATGTTGGCGAAACAAATGCAGTTAAAATAGTACTCTTACTCCTAGGAGCTTTGTGGTACTTACCCGCATACTTTGTAATTTCAGACGCTGCATCTATAGTTTTTTCTCTGCAATAGTTTTCATACGCATTGGTTAAATCTGTTGTATCATCTCCTGCAGCCTGAGCCTTTTCAAGAGCATCCAGGTACTCACACTCAGCAGATGACTCGAAGCTCACAAACTGACCAACTCCGATAAATGCAGCTACCTTTTCAGGATGCTCATAAGCATACCTGCTTCCCAGTACCGAACCGTATGAATGGCCCATAATAATTATCTTACTCTGATTGAATCTATTAGATAGATAATCAACTAAAGCATCGATATCTTCTATTGCCTGATCAGGAGTAACTGTCTCATTATCCTTATCATCATTCCTTAGATATGTTCTTCCACAACCACGCTGATCCCAGCATACAACTGTATAATCATCAATCAGCTCATTAGAAAATCTATAAGTCATCATACTGTCAGGGGCGCCTGGTCCACCATGAAGATATAGGATCACCGGAGCATCCTGATTTCGTCCTCTTATAGTAATATATTGTTCCTGTCCATTTATCTCTACAAAGTCGGCCTCATCAACACCTTCCTTTGTATCTATAATCGAAGTAAAGAAGTTCTTATTACGTACGCCTATCAAAACAATGCATACAGCTACGTAAAGAACAACTGGAACAAGAACAATGATTTTTATAACTCGTAAAACTTTTTCCTTTTTGCCACTCTTCTTGCTATTCTTCTCACTATTATCATCTATCTCTTCACTGAATGCTTCTTTTCTATGATTCAAATGGATTCCAATATGTCCAATTCCAAGAATGATCGAAGCTGCGATAATAAATATATTACATGCATATATTCCTAAGAATAAAACTGCTATAACCGGAAGGCTTGCTCCCGCCACTGGAAAACCTGCAAACGAAGAATACATATCAGCCATGGTTTTCTCGCTTTTAAAGTATCTAGCCCAGTAGCACTCATAAAGAACCATCAAGATAATAGCTAGTATCAGCCAGCCAATCCATAAAGAATGAATTCTCACGTTACAGTCAGCAAAAATAAGCACAAGTACTGAAACAAGAATCTCACCTATCCTTTCAAAGATCAGAAGAAGCTTATTCTCATTCTTGCTGAATTCCTCATAGTCCTTCGGAAGATTTTTCGCCCAGATTCCATTTGGAATAAAAAGCATTAATAGAAATATTAAACCAACATATGAAAAGCCAAAATGCATTTTTCTTATCCTTACCCTTTCAATTAGCCTACTGTTTTCTTTCCTTTTACGTTCGCCATCTGTTGTTACATGAAGAAGATTAATATAGTGTTTTTCTTAATTCTTTCAGCCATAATAAAACTCCTTCGTCATTTGATGAACCTATCTTACCAAATGACAAAGGAGTAGTCTTAATCTGTTTCTTCTGTATTTCTTAATTGTTTCTTAAAACGGATCTGTTTAACTATAACTCTGATAATCCAGATAAATGCAAATACCACCGCATAGAAAATTAGGTTAATAAAATCAAACCAGTAGCACCATATATAAAAAAGGAAAACTGATAGCAAACCACACACATGGGTGACTATAAAAAGGATTGGATATTCTTTTCTAAAGCCTTTTCTTGCTTTTATGGTTATGAGGAAAAAGAATAAATAAGCGATAAATGTAAAGAATAGATTTCCACCAGTAGCCATAGTAAATCTGTAATTCACTCTATTCCAAAATTCCACATCGTTTTCTGGGAACTCAGTACTTCGAAGCGAATAAAACTGCCCATCCCTAAAGATTAACTGTACCTTATCGCCTTTCTTTCTGCCTTCCGTATCCGTAACCTGGATTGATTCGCCATCACAGGTACACTGAAATTCCGTGAACCAAGGGCCTTCATGAATCACATCCCCCAGCACTCCGTCCTTCACAGTAATCTTAACTTCAGACTCCCGTACCGCCGCTATGACACTTACGACAAGTAGAGCCATAAATATCCAGAAGGATACGATCCTAAATCCATTTAAAATTTGAAATACAATCTTTTTACCCACAAGAATACCCTCAATTTAGTACGAATAAAAAGATTAAACAAATCAATTACTGACTTACATAATCTATTATCCCCTGTATTATTTCAGGATTAGGATACCCCTGTCCATCTTTTCCGTCAATACCATAATACATTGCGTATTTAAAGTTATCAGCCATACACTCCTCAGGATCTGTAGTATAGTCCGTATTAGCTCCGAATACATCCTGATAATTTGACTCTTTATCCATTAAGTAATAAGTATCCGTACCATCAACTGGAACAAGCAATGTTACGCTTTCAGCATCTTCGTCAGTTTTCACTTCAGAAAAATGCTTTTGTTTAGCCCAAACAGTATAGCAATCTACCTCCTTACCATCAATGATGAAGGTTGCATACGAATCATGATGTTCAACATCCGGATTGGTTATGTATTTATCGCTCACACTAGGAGGAAACTCAAAATCCTCACCTGTAACAGTAAAATTGATAAGCGAGTACATCTCAGCTCTGAAATCAGGATTATTTCTTGTAAGACAATGGAACAATTCATGCCACATCAACGTATCAAAATACTGACTTGCCTCAGGAATTATACTCATAAATATAGTTGTAGAATTCAGATATATCTGATTGCCGTGAGTATATCCGGTAGCACCCTTGCATACTCCGTTTTCCATAGCCATATCTGTTTTTATATATACAATCTCCCCAGTTGGTGGAAGTTCATAACCATTCTTTTTGAGTGTTCTAAACATTTTTGAGATTCTACGATCCACAAGATATTTATCAAGCAAAGAGAAATCCTTAATCTCGTCAGCGGATGCAGTCATAAGCTCATCTAATGTTGCACCCTCTTTCTGCATTCTGTACTCGATATCATTCTGTGTAAAAGCTCCATAATAATCTGTTTCAGCAAGCAGTATCTCTTTTCCCTCTTCCGCTGATGCAAAATGGTGCGGAAGCTTTCTTGCATATATTTCTGTTATGCATATATCGAATATAGTAATAAGCAATAGTAAACAAAGTATTCCCAGGAAAATCTTTCCGCCTATTTTCTTCTTTTTTCTTTTTTCCTGCTTGTCCTGTCTTTCTTTCTTATCCTTCATAATTTTCTCCTCATTATCCCTCTAGTTTAAGTCATCAATTACTAATAAACCGATTAACCCAACTTTGATATGATACACGAACAAAAAGAACATATATCCACATTGGCGTGAATGGACAATATCATGTCGTGAATTGCATAAAAAAACCTGCCAGTGGCAGGTTATATGGAAAGGCACGGGGGGAGATATGTCTTAGGGGCTTAATACTGCATTTTCGAGGTTTTATGAAAAAATCCTACAATAATTTAGATCCCCGTGCCATCACCAACTAATTAATTAAATTATTAATCTATATCTAAAACTGATAAAGCATCTAGTATTTTTTTCTCTAATGCTTGTTTTCCGTATTCATCTACTTTAACTTTATTTTTAACACCGTGAGTAAGAACTCCCGCTCCTCCGATACAGCCTCCTTGGCAAGCCATACCTTCTATAAAGTTATTCTTAAGGAGACCCTTACTCTTCATGATCAACGCTTTCCTGCATTCTTCGATACCGTCGCACTGAATAGCATTTAGATTAAAATCCTCATGTCCCTGTTCCTTAAGTGCCTCAGCGACAGCCTCTGAAAGTCCACCACTCCTGGCAAATATTCTTCCGTAATATGAGGCGTTATCAAGCACATCTTCTTCAAGAGTATTTACATCAATATCCTTGCTATCAAAGATTGCCTGAAGCTCTTCGAAGGTGAGAACTGAATCCACATAACGGTCCACCTCATCCCTCTTCATTTCCATCTTCTTAGCGGTACATGGGCCAATAAATACTACCTTTGCATTGTCCTCATGCTCCTTGATATACTTGGCAAGAGCAACCATCGGTGAAGGGTTATGAGATACAAAAGGAAGTAATTCCGGATAACTCTTTTCGATATATGAAACAAAGGCTGGACAGCATGAACTTGTAAGAAATTCTTTTTCAACAAGTTCCAAAGATTCTGATTTAGCAACCATATCCGCACCAAGAGCTACCTCAACTACGGTATGGAATCCAAGCTTCTTTATTCCAGCAACAATCTGTCCTACACTTGCATAGCTGAACTGACTGTATATTGCAGGAGCGATTATTGCATAAACCTTTGAGCCATCTCCTGCCTGACTCTTCTTAATCAGATCGATTACATTTAGAATGTATGACTTATCTGAGATTGCACCAAATGGGCACTGGTATACGCAGGCACCGCAGGAGATACATTTATCATAATCGATTGCCGCTGCGTTTTTATCATTTATTGATATAGCATTTATCTTGCAGGCAACCTGACATGGACGCTTTCTGTTTACGATAGCGGAAAAAGGACAAACCTTCGCACACTGACCGCATTCAACACATTTGGTTTTATCAATATGAGCCACATGATTATGGTCAAATGATATCGCCCCTCTCGGACATGCGCCCTCACATCTATGAGCAAGACAGCCACGGCATGAATCCGTAACTTCATATCCTGCAGCAGGGCACTCATCACACGCAATATCTATAACCTCAATAATGTTACTATTCTCGACCTTTCCTCCCATAGCCAGCTTTACACGTTCGCCAACTATCGCGCGTTCCTTATACACGCAGCATCTCATAGTAGGTACTTTTCCTGGAACGATTTCCTTTGGAATATCCATGATATTCTCAAGCAATGTTCCATTCCAAGCCTGCCGAGCAACTTCTCTTAACACTTTATATTTAAGGTATTGCACCTTAGTGTCAAACTTTCTTGAATTGTCCATAATAAACTCCTATTAGAAATACGATATTTTAATTCGCTTTCCCATCTTGACCAGTAACTCAGACAGGTTCTGAACAAGATTCATTTTGATGTTAAAATTGATCGGAAGATCAGGATTCTGATGTGCAGGATTTATAGCTTTTCCAACATAAAAGTTTATGTCAGTCGCTTCCTCAAAGAGTAATCTGCATATTAGTGAGGCACCATCTGTTCCGTAACCCCACTGCTCAAAGAATTCATTCTTCTCAAGATAATCACGAGCATTTTCTACAACCTTATTCATTGTGATTACGCCCTCTGTAACAAGATCAACACCATCAATGCTTGCTATCGGAGGCATGTTGCTCTTATCAAATGTAAGACTAGTTATAAGTGGTTTTTTAAGCCATTTAGCTACAATAGTTGCAGTTGTTCCACCGCTCACAATATGCTTACCTTCCTTTGAGAAGAATAAGCTCATCATCCTGTTACAATCATCACGATTAGATGGTGGTCCAAAAAGAATGTTAACAGGGAACCTTTTTCTAATCTTTATTACACACGCAGTTGCATCATCACCAGGGCAATTGCCATACAGCTTGTTCACTTCATCGATCAACATAGTGGAAAGAGTCTTAGCTGTAAAGTTACCAGCCGACATGGTGCACATATATTGCGAGATATCATCCATCTCCCAGCCAAAGTTATAACTCAGACCTATACCTGCATGTGGACACCCGTCACTCATGGCGACTATAGTATCACCCTCCAGTAGATTGATGGTTGTTTTGAATATAGTCTTATCATCGATGTGCATCTCAATCTCTGGATAATCAAATGGTTTTCCATCACGTATGAAGAGAATCTTCGGATTATCATATTGAATTATTTCCACCATCTCGCTATTGAGGATTCTGATTATCGTAAAGGTTGAGTAAGCAACTTCTCGCACCTTACATACAGGAAGTGTTGCAGCAATTGTTGCCACACACTCTTCGATTGACATTCCCTCTGCCATCATTGTTGAAATAATCTTCGATGTGAGCGTTGAAAGAATACTGGCTTTAACACCGCTTCCCATTCCATCTGCCAGAACAATAACTTTAGAATCCTCAGATTGTTCAACTATGTCGATGTGATCGCCACACAGATTTTCACCAAAATGATTAATACTTAAATAACCGATATCTGCACATAGATCATTCATCCGATATTGACTCCTTAAGTTTTGTAAGTGCAATCTTTGTTTCTGCTGCAGTTTCACCTAAAAGCGAAGCAATCTCCTGAACAATTCGCATCTGTTTATCTACTACTTTATCGGCGATTTCAACCGTCTGCTGACTGATTTCCTCTTTTCTCTTATGCTCGTTTTCTTCTTCAGTTACGTCTGCCATGATACATATAAGTATCTTTCTTTCGGAATCACGAACTATTGTTTGTTCCACGTATTTTCCATATTCGGCAAGATATGTTCTTTCGTTATAAACGTTGTCAGACCCCTGCTGAATTCTGATAAAGAGTTTTGGATCTAGTACTCTGACGATTGGCTCGCCGATAATATCTGATTGACTTGGAATATTCAAAATCTTACAAGCTGCACTATTGATCAGCTGGACCTCCAGACCGTAATTAAGTGCTATTATTCCATTTGGAGTATTCTTGATAATGGTATCCGAAAAGCTTTCTGCCTTTTCCTTAAGATAAGGAAGACACATAGATATATCTGCCTTTCCCTGGAAGATAGCAACAGCTTTATCTCTACAAGTGTTATATCCACAGGAACCACAATTTAGTTCATCACACTTCCTTGTTTTCCCCATCTGTCTAAGGATGTTATTGATTTCGTAATCAAGTGGATATACGTTCTTCTTCTCTATAGGTTCAAAGATTTTCTTCAGCTCAGTTACATCCGGCTGTTCAATATCGAAATCCTTACTACCTGCATACTTCGAAACCGCAACATAATCACTTACAGGATTTCTTCGAAAACTTACATTTCCATTTGAACTATTATGCTTTCTTTCCATGACAGGTCCGCCCACACAGCTGCCTACACAAGCTGACATTTCTATAAAGCATTTATGAATCTTTCCTTCTGATATATCCATTAAAGCATCTATACAGTTTTCAACACCATCTATTGCCAGATAATCATAATCTGTGTTTTCCTGTGTCATGGTTTTTAAAATCCCACCTGTAGTTGGGAAAAATCTGGCAAGACTCTCATCAACTGTATCAGTTACCTGCTCAACTTCTACATTTTCTTTCTTGAACCACTCACTGAGTTCCTCAAAGGTAAGAGCCGCTTCAACATAATTCTTATAATGTTCAGCTTCATCCTTTTTTGAAACACAAGGACCGATGAAAACAACCTTTGCATCTGGATATCTTCTTTTTATATCAGCAGCGTGAGCCTGCATAGGAGATATCACATCTGCAAGATATGGAAGACAATTTGGATAATATTTCTGGATAAGAAGATTAACAGAATGACAGCAGGAAGAAATGATAACATCCCTATCTTCCTCATTAAGAATCCTCTCATATTCTTTCTTTACTATGGTTGCACCAAGTGCAGTTTCCTCTGCATCTGTGAATCCAAGCTTTTGAAGAGCTTTTCTAAATGAAGATATACCTACTCCCGGATAATTCGCTACAAAAGATGGCGCCACACTTGCTATTACTGGTGTCTGTCCCTGCATGAGCACCTTAACTTTTTCAGTTTCATCAACTATCTGCTTGGCATTCTGAGGACATACCACAAAGCATCTTCCGCATAAGATACATTCATCATTTATAATGTGAGCCTGATTTCCAGAAAATCGAATAGACTTAACTGGACAATTACGAATGCACTTATAACAATTCTTACAATTAGACTTTTTTAAGGTTAAGCAATCTTGCATTTAATCTCCTTTTCGAAAAAGCTTTCTGCAGTTTCTGGTGATACAGAAAAGAAATTATCGTCAACAGTTACACAAACACCCTCTTGACAATGTCCCATGCAGAACGTTCCGATTAACTCAACCTCGTCAGATAATTCATATTTACTTATGAGTTCCTGAAATCTCTCGATCACGCGTCTTGAACCTTTTATGTGGCATGATGAGCCGATACATATAGTTACTTTCATTTAATAAACTCCTTATATTTCATCCAAATGTTATTCCACGTTTTGCGAATTCTGCTTATATATATTCATTAGTTTTGTTCTTCGTTCACGATTTGCGCCAACGCTGTTCGATACAGCTATGATAGGAATCCATTTGTCTATCTTTTCACGCTTGATATTCAACTTATCACACATCGCAGCCACATATTTTTCTGCAGTTTCTTTGTCCATATCAACCATAAATTCCACATATGTGTTGGCTATATCAGCAAGCATATTTCCTCTGCAGACACGGGACCAATCGACGATATATACCATACCTTCTTCCGAAACTATAACGTTGGTTGGATTAAAATCGCCGTGACATATATTGTCTCTTTGAGGCATATCATATAGTCTAGCATGCAGATCATATCTCTCTGTTGCCGCGAGTCTTGAATCACATATTTTTGTATTAAGCTTATCTGTAAGTCTATCCAGATATTTACACTTGCGCGTTATGATATCCATATGAATATCAGTAAATCTATCTATATAATCATCTATTTCTTCTGGACTCTCTTTCATCTTCATGGCAAGAGTCTTTCCTTTAACATATCTAGTCGTTATTGCCCATTTATCTTCAATCTTTTTAACATCTATCAGTTCCGGAACAGACATCCCCGTCTCTTCCATCATGGCCAGATTCTGGGCTTCACTGAGTATTTCAGATTTTTTAAACCCCTCATTAAATACCTTTATGCATATTTCGCCGTTACGATATACCGTCTTTGTATTTCTTACAGCAATAACTCTGTCAAATGTCATCTCAATCCTCATTTCTTAGCGTACTGTCTATATCAGGTTCTTCATTTCTCAACATGCAAGTCTTTAAAAAAGATAGTGATAAAGCAAGATTCTCGTTCTTTACGATTACGTTATCAGGAATAACCAGCGAATAAGTTGTCAGATTCCATATAGCTCTGATATTGCATTCGATCATCTTGTTACATACTGCCTGTGCTTCTGATTGAGGCACCGCTATTATTCCAATTTTGATTTCATTTGACTCACAATACTCTTTTAAAGAATCGATAGAATATGTTTTTTTGCCATTAGCAAATGTATGATCTATCTTCTTAGGATCATTATCAAATGCAGCCTTAATATCTACACCATATTCTGAGAAACCTTTATATTCCATGAGTGCAGTACCAAGTTGTCCAGCACCTGCTAAAACAGCCGATATATTTTTATTCACACCGAGTGCATCCAGTATTGAAGCAATCAGCTTCTCTCTGTCATATCCAATCTTAGGTTTACCAAGACCACACACAGAATTCAGATCCTTACGAACTAAAACCTCACCAAGTTCCAAAGACCTTGCTATCTGAGTCGATGATATATATTCAGTTTTCTGTTTTTTTAGAAACTCCAGATACACCGGCAGTCTGCCAAGTGTAGCTTTCGTTATTATCAGTGACAATCTGCTTTCCTCCGTACTAAATTATCAGAAACAGTTTAGCCATCTTTTCTATATTGCTACGCTTCTATCTCCAACTCGGTAGAATTCCTCATTCTTGAATTCAATAGCGATAGAATCTTTTGTTCTTTTACCATCCTCATCAATGCCTGAGAAAAAGACATCTATATATCTGTCTAAATCATTTCTTTCAACATAGATACATTCTGGAACCAATTCCTCAAAGAGGTCATGAACCTTAGTTTGCTTCTGGTTCTCAATATACTTCTTAACCTCATCTGAATCGGCCAAAAGTTCATCAGCTTTTCCTAGAAACATCTCTAATGCATTCTTCTGAGAATCGAGCACCATCTCTCCACAAAAAACGTCATACTTCACAGGAAGAGTGAACTTCTCACCAAAAAGTGTTACATCGAGTTTCTTTATAATATTGCCCGTATTCACAACCATACTCAGCCTCCTTGACTTAAAATGTTGTAGTTCTTTTTTCGATTTGCATTTTAGTACAAGGAATTTAAAAAATGAATTATCAAAATGGTATATCGATATATCAAATATCGATATATAGCATATTGCATTAAAAAAGGACAGTTAGGAATTACATCCTAACTGTCCTCTATTTCTCTTTATTTATAACGTTTTTCTTCGTGATTCTATAAGCTCAGATATAAAGCTCTGATCCAGTTTTGTCAGGCTATAATCATTCTTATATATCAATACATCCTTATAAGCTTTATAATTATCTGTGCACTGTCTCTGAACCAGATTATATCTTTCAAGCATTTCCGCAGGAAGTGGAGAAACCCACATAAATGTTTTCGGATTATTAACAAGAAGATCAAACTGACTTCCTCTTCCGAATACATATATTCTTTTATCAGAAACATCAACCTGTTCTGCCTTCATAACAGTAGAAACCGGAAGTGTCGGTACATAAGGATCCGCATGTGCTATCTCTATATAATCCGAAAGATCATTCAGCACAATCTCTTTCTTTTTCGCAAGTTTAGAATCCTTATTCATGATAAGAACGTACTTGAATTCAGAAACAAATTCATGTGTGAAGCCTTTTTCTTCAAACATTATCTTGAAATGCTTATCAAAATTTGTAGCGTATCTGACTATACCAAGCTTGTAGTCATTTTCCAGAATATTCTTGATAACCATATCATTGTTGGTCTCATTGTAAAAAATCGATGAAGATTCACCGTCTAGATGATTTGAAAATTTCGCAAATGCACACGCAATATAACTTGCTCTTGGAACTGATATAGAAAAAAGCTGCTTTGCCGGTTTTCCAGTTTTATACATTAATTCGATATCATTTATCTGGTGCAGGATTTTCTTGGCATAGTGAATAAACTCTTCACCCTCAGCAGTAAGAGACATACCCTTAGACGAACGGGCAAATATGCTTATACCCAGATCTGCTTCCAATTCTTTTATAGAACGACTAAGATTGGGCTGAGCTATTAATAGCTTTTCAGAAGCCTTATTTATAGAGCCTTCATTAGCTACCTCAACAGCATATTTCATATGAAGAACATTCACGTTTCCATCTCCTTTCCAGATTATAAGATTTAAAACGTGTGTATTATATCACCGCATCTCTAATATCTCAATTAAGAATTAAATAATGCGCAGATAAGATCGAGATTGTGCGCCCCAATGATAAAATAAACTGTCGCCATAAATTAATTCTCCAAGTTTTTAAACTACCCCTCCAGGCAGCCTGTCACGAGTGCCTCAATGTCAGCTTTCTCGTACCCTTTGCCTATGAAAACGATCTGATTGATGCGGTCGCCGTACTCATCGTCCCAGTCCTCAAATGCGTCTGGAAAGTCATTTCTGACACGCTCGAGCTCTTCGTCGGTCCACGCCACCATCCACTCAGACAGCTCGGTGATAGATGCATTTCGCCCCGCCTGCTCGAACAGCTGGATGTGCTTGTCGTCGTCGGAGAACCAGATGTAGCCCTTCGAACGGATCAGCGTGTTCGGATAATTTTCGACGAGCTTGTTAAAGGCATCGCGGTTGAACGGACGCCTCTCTTCGAAGACAAATGACGATATCCCGTATTCGTCGACGCACGCCTTCTCGTCCTCCGGCTCGCACTCGTTCAGTGCCCTCTGGATGCAGCCCGAGTCCAGCACCTTCTCATAGTCGAAGTCCTCCTGAGCGAGGATGAAGTCAAGGTCGATATTGCCATTTACGGTCGAAATGATATCTGCCTCCTGCTGGATATTTCGAAGAGCGGTGCGCACTTCCTCAACCTGCTCCTTGTCCAGGAGGTCAGTCTTATTAAGAAGAAGCAAGTTGCAGAACTCAATCTGATCCATGATTAAGTTAATAATGTCGCCGTCCTCTACATCAGCTTTATTCTCATCAGTTGACTTGCCATCTGCAGCTTCAGACTCCAGGTCGTGCAGGAACTCGCGATAGATTCTGTCCGCGTCAACCACCGATACGATGGTCTTCAAGAACACACGCGAATCCGGACATTCCTCGGCATACATCATAAATGCACCCGCTATGGAAGATGGCTCGCTGATGCCCGAAGCCTCAACAAAGATAGCCTCGATGGTCTCGTCCTTCGCAAGTCGCTCAATCTCAGCCATAAACTCATCTCTTAGGGTACAGCAGATGCATCCATTCTGTAGCTCCACCATTTCAACCTGGACAACCTGATTGCCGGTCTTGCTGATGAGGGAAGCATCGATGTTGATGCTGCCCATGTCATTTACTATGAGAGCCACCTTTCTCTGCTCCTGCTGCAAAATGTGCTGCATAAGCGTCGTCTTGCCGGAACCAAGGTAACCCGTGATCAAAACGACTGGGACTCTCTTCTCGATATTTGTACTCATATTCGATCTCCGTATCTTCCTACTTCACAGCTTCCTTCAGAACGTCGAGGTTGCTTCTCATTACTGACAGGTAAGTTGTGCCCTCTTCGATGTCCTTCGAAGTTGTTGACTGAAGTGAGTTCATAGTGAGAATCTTCTGGTCGCCTGACTTAGTATTCTCCTTAACTGTCTCAGCAATATCGTGGTCCGCGCCTTCGATAGTCAAGATAGCTGGAAGTCCGAGCTCGTCAACCTTACCTGCAAGGAAGATAACTGTGTCGAAACTTGCCTCTGACTCAGCAGAGCAGCCTGCAAATGCTGCATAATAGTTAAGTCCGTAATCGTCAACCATGTAACGGAATGGGAATCTGTCGCCGAAGAGAATTGTATCCTTTGAACCAGCGTCCACAGCTGCCTGGTACTCTTCATCTAGAGCATCGAGCTCAGCCTTGTAATCCTCATAGTTGCTCATGTAGTAATCCTTGTTTGCTTCGTCAATAGTTCCGAGCTGAGTTGCTATTTCCTCACAAAGCACTGAAGCATTCTTCAGAGAGAGCCATACATGCTCATCTTTCTCTTCCTCATGCTCATGCTCTTCGCCATCCTCGTGATCTGCATCCTCATGATCTTCGCCATCCTCGTGATCTGCATCCTCATGCTCATCACCATCTTCATGATCTGCATCCTCATGATCTTCACCATCCTCATGATCTGCATCCTCATGATCTTCGCCTTCTTCATGATCGTGCTCGTGCTCCATACCCTCGACGATTTCCTCATTCTTAACGCTGTCACCCAGCACATCGAGAAGATTGATTACAACCATGTCTTCATTTTCAGCAGATGCAAGAACATCCTCAACCCACTCGTCAGACTCGCCGCCGACATATACGAACATGTCGCATTCCTTGATCTTCACGATATCCTCAGCAGTTGGCTGGTAGCTGTGAAGGTCAACGCCATTATCAAGAAGCAGCGTCATATCAGCATTTTCAGCCTTGTCGCCGAGCATCGTCTTAACCCAGTCATACTCAGGGAATATCGTAGTCACGATCTTCATCGACGCATCCGCCGCCCCCTTCGTCGCATCACCGCTGGTAGATTCATTTCCGTCAGAAGGATCTGCCTTCTTTGCATCCTCGATGTCAATTACGGCAGTTGTATCATTTTCGCTCTCCGCAGGTGTGCTGCCGCAACCTGTAATGGTTCCAAGCGCCAGCGCGCCGGTAAGAAGTCCTGCTAACCATTTTCTCTTTATCATAATTTCCTCCTTATTCCAGGATCCCCCTGGTAAACTTAAATGAAATAAACAATAGACAAAATATATTTTGCAACACGTTCGCATTTTCTTGCAACACAGTTGCATATTATAAGGGGGTGGTTTCTGTTTGTCAATGCTTTTTGCAAATATGTTGCATTTTTGCGAAAATCATTTTTGCCCAAATCATTTTTCAAGTATTTCCAATAAACCGAGTAAAATAAAAAGGTTGCCGCCTAGGTGAATAAATCACTTAGGTAGCAACCCTTTCTTAATAATAGTAAACTATTCTCATTTATTCTTATTTTTTCTTATTTGTCTTGCTGCAATCTTCACATTTTCCAACAATCATTGTCTTGGATGCATTAATGTCCAGTCCATAGAACTTATGCAGCTTCTCTTCGAAATCGTCGACGAAATCATTTTCAAGATGGAATATCTTGCCGCACTCGCTGCACTGCGCATGTATATGCTGGTCGCAATGCTGATGCTCCTCCGAGTACTGATAGTACCACGCATCCTGGTTTGGCTCCTTGTAACGCATGAGCTCACCCTGCTCGCACAGGCGGTCAAGATTACGATAAATTGTAGTGCGGTTGATGCCCTCAACCTCATCCTTCAGGTAGTTATATATCTCGCGGGCGGTGAATCGCTTGCCCGAATGCTCCTTCAGGTACGCCACAATGCACTCTCTCGCTTTAGTCTTGTATGTACTCTTCACTTCTTTTTCTTTGTTCGTATCCTTCACGTCTTTTGCTTTCTTTGTATCCTTCAACTCTTTACCTCATTTAAGAAATGAATCATTCACTTTCTAATCCCCACAAATGAAATTATAGCATTTTACTCTGAATATTGACAATACAATTATCTACATAGAAATCCCCTGGCTAGATCAAAGCCTTTATTTATTCACCCAGCATTTCTTCAAGTATTTTTGCAGCATCAGTTACGCAGGCTCTGCAGTTGCCTCTAAGATCAGAACACATAACTGAGCCTTTATCCGAAGCCTTAAACTTCTCCTCGTATTCCGCAACTTTTTCTGCCGCCGAGTCTCCGAACTTCTGTTCTAAAACATATTCCGCTGATAAAACTGCACCACACTTTCCCATGCGTCCACCAGCAAATGGCATTGAAATCTTTTGAGCTTCCGCCTCACTTATTCCAATAACATCTGCAAATGCTTCCAGAACCGAACCGGAACATGTATGAAAACTCTTATGATTATCTACTGCTTTTTCTGCTCTTGTTCCCATTAATATCTCTCCTTTGATCTATCATCATTTCACCTGATTAATTATATCATCATACGATGTGGCTCTTATAACTTCGAAGTTCTTTTCGATCTCTTTAGTCCAGAGATCAATCTCGCCTTCTATATCAGATACTTCAGGAAGAATAAATCCCCATATCTTACATCCTGTCTTCTTAAGTTCAGGAAGAAAGAAGTTGAATCCCCAGTCCACATCTTCTTTTACATCTTCAAATCCATTTCTGGCATCAACAACAAAGACACTTCCCTTATGAAGTCTTAACATTTCTAAAGATGCATTTACAGGATCACGATAATCATCAAAATGCGCTTCCTTTTTCCAAATGTGAAAGACCACATTATCTTTCTCTATATATTCACATTTTGCGAACTCACTCTCAAACATTTTATTCCTCCACTAATACCGTTTTTTATGTGCTGTAATAATGGTATAACTCTTTGCATTTACCGTTATAACATTTCCGCCTATCTCTATATACCAGTTTTTTCCTTGTCTCGAAATCTTCGCTTCTTCACTTGTTATCTGTTTTTTGCACCATGCTATAACATCCATCTCAGATAGATTAAGATTCTTTCTTATTCTTTCCATACCTAACTCGGTAGTATGAATTTCATCTAGATGCTCTAAAAGCTCTTCTACATTTCCAGACTGCTCCACACCACCTAATTGTTTACCAGCCATTCCCCAGTTTTCCAGAGGCGGTTCATTTATAACTATAAAAATGTCTGTACTTGCAATCCCTAGATTTGAATTTAAATCTGATGTAATAGTTTCTATAACGGCTTTCTTCTGCGTTTTACTTCTTCCAGGAAAAACAGTTAATTCAATGATCATAAAATCATCTGTTTTCCCTTCAGGTATTTCAAAATTATCTTTATCATATTCGATTATTCTTTGAAATCTGTCCCAGTCCTCTATCCCTAAAGATTTAACAAGTGCATCGTGAATCGTATCAAAGAGTGATTCCTTATATTCAGAACTCTTGCCCTTTATTGTTTCAATTTTAACTAATGGCATACCTTATTTGTCTCCTT
Organism: Lachnospiraceae bacterium AC2031; assembly: GCA_000687975.1. Taxonomy (GTDB): domain Bacteria; phylum Bacillota; class Clostridia; order Lachnospirales; family Lachnospiraceae; genus Eubacterium_Q. The sequence continues at coordinate 1,240,769 of JIAB01000001.1, forward strand.
TTTCAGAATCAAACCGAGATAAATCTTTTTAAGTACATTCTATTATTGTTATCGATGAAAAAAGCTTTAGATCCATACGACCTATAATTTGCAATTAGTAATTCGCTTTCTTCAAAAAAGAATCTTAGTTTCTCATTTTCGGTATTCTTATATAAATCATATACCTCATATGTTCCATACTTATCATATCCTGAGTCAAATATAACCTTTTGACCATCTTCAGTAAGTGCAAAGAAACTCGCTCCCGCTATATGAGGATCAAAATCTATTTCTTTATCACCATTACTTCTCACCAGCTTAAACTCGTCATAATAGTAATACCAAATGTCATTATTGCTATCGACATTTAATGCATAGCAATCGAATATATTATGCTTAGCTGAAAATAGCTGCTCACCTTTTTCATTCCACACTACAAGTCCTGAAGCACCTATCGGAGGAGCACCTCCAGGATCCCCCCAGCCCAGATTTCCAAATACACCCTCATCAAAATAACTCGTAACGATTGTATTATCTGGTCTTACATATACATCCCGAATACCGTCTCCGAAGCAGAACCTCTCAAGCACTTCACCACCAAGAGTTAATATCATAGCATTTTTTTCAGGATTCCCTTTGTTATAACTCGAGCGGCAATCAACCATAAGGATATTCTCACCTATTGGCTGAACATGATAGAAGGCAGAATAAAACTCTCCAAGATTATAGCAGGAAGAACTAATCAGTTTCTCATCATCCCAATCCACATCCAAAATGAGTACACTATATCTTCCACGGTTTTCTCCAACAGATTCTGTTTCAATTAAAACATAGATTCTTCCATCAAAACCAATACGGAACACATCTCGAATATTCCTTTTCAAACCGTATTTCTCATAAAGTGCTTTCAAATCAAGATAGTTTGTAAATACACAGTCAATCATTTTGAGATACCTCTTTGTTAGTTATATACATAGTATACATCAACTGACAAGTCCTTATTATAAAAAGCATACCGCAGCCACATTTATGACCACGATATGCATATTTTTATTCTAATAAATCTATAAGTGCTTCAAAAGCATTTTCTTTTTATATATAATCCACAGTACCAGGCAACCAGTTACAGTCGGGATAAAGAAAAACAAAAACATATAGAGTTTTCCCCAAGGTATAGTATTACCTTCATTAATGAGGATGTGATTAAGCGCTGTCCTTAAATACCACGTAGGCATAAAAGCCGGCTTTTTAATGGTGACTGTGTAAGACCTATGATCATCAGGGACATATATTTCATAGTAGATCATACCCTTAGTTCCATAGGTAATATCACTATACGCCTTATTAGTATATCCAGAAAGAGCCCCCACCTCATTTTGAACCATAAACTCTCTAGCTTTGGATGAAGGTGATCGTTCCTCAAAAAATTCTTTTCCCGTGGCCTGTTCGTAAACTTCCTTTTTCTTCTCATAATCAGCCTTTAGATTAGGCTTAGATATTGTCCCCTCCTCGTACAACTTCATTAACTTGCCATTTAATGTCTGGTTGCTGTAATGCCTGATTGTCAAGTCACGATAAGCGTCAACGAAATTCTGGCATGACACGTCTCCATAAAAAAACAAATCTTTCGAGTACTCCTCTGAAGGATAGGTTACATATGCAGCATCGATAGAACTACAATCGAGGAATTCTGTAAGTGCGCCACATATGTTATCACGATAAGTTTCCTGTTCGCCTAAACTCACTTTTGTTTCATAAAGTTCCTCTAATTCATGGAGGGGGGAAGGCCATCCGATAACACTGTACGATTTAACATCTTTTCCATATCGGACATTAACGTCATATTGATTACCCATGCCGCTTTCGTAATTATAGAATCTATCGGGATTGATTCCCGCACAGTATCTATACTCTTTTGCGCTTATTTCAAAAATATGCGGTGTCGAATCATCATATATCAAACTTTGACATGAGATATAGTACTTTCCATTTTCCTTATATGCTTTATAAAGATTATGATAACTTATTTCCACAATCGTCCATGGATCCGGTTGCACTTCAACAGATATCTCATCGGCTACAGAATATTGCTTTCCACAAAAAAGAAATGTCATACATAAACATATGACTACCCAAGCCAAGAGTATTAAAATAAAAACCTTCTTACGTTTCATCAAATCCCCCCTGAAAAACGTACTTCAGCAGCTCCCTTTTATCAATCGAATCTGTCTCCATATTCGTACGACACGTGGTCACTTGTTTTCTCAACTATGTATACACTATACCCATCTTTACCAGAGAGATAATTACTTCGACATGATTCAAAATCCGTCGGCAAATAATCCTCAGGTATTTTCTTCAACGACTTAAAATCATCCTTGAACGAGGTGTAGATATATGCTATCTCATTATTCCCAAGATCCATTGCATACTCATAGGCATAATCATCACAGTCTATTGCCTTGTAAACCGGATAACTAAACCGCTTACTTTCTTCATACTCCAAACTAGTTTCAATCTTTCTATCAGCACCCTTAAGTTCAATACCATCTTTCAAGCGATCAAGTTCACTTGAATAATCTGCATCCGAGTATTTGCATTTTAATAATACCTCGCATGTAGGATCATCCCATGTATCTCTATAATAAAAATAGAACTCCGGCTCCGAACCATTCATAAAGGCACTTTCAGGAATCGACTCTGGAAAAGAAACAAAGCCTGTTCGCACCTTTCCCACAACCTCACTCCTGTACTTATGCATGGTTTCCTCGTATAGTTTTGCATCGTTCGTAATCTGTGCAGGACCACCATATAAAAAGTAGTAGCCAAACACAATCAATAAGACAGATATAGCTGCAGCCCCAACTACGCCACCTATTATAAGTCCTATTAACACCTTTCTTTTTTTCTTTTCTTTCACTCTGTTTACCTCCGCAAGCATATCAACTTATTACATATGGATTATCTCTCAAGTTTTTTAAATCGTTTTTATATTAAGTTTATCTGTCAATAATAATTATGTATCATACATATGCATCAAAACTTATGCCGATAATCTAAACTTATGCCGATAATCTAAACTTATGCCGATAATCAAATGTATTTCTATGCTAGCAACATTTTGAGTCCTTTTGACTTAGTTTTGTTGCCTTTTTCATTCTCTACAGCATTATTTCAGTCCCCAAAGCAACAATTCGAATCCTTTCAGCTTAGTTTTGTTGCTTTTATCCTTCTCTACAGCATTATTTCAGTCCCCAAAGCAACAATTCGAATCCTTTCAGCTTAGTTTTGTTGCTTTTATCCTTCTCCACAGCATTATTTCAGTCCCCAAAGCAACAATTCGAATCCTTTCAGCTTAGTTTTGTTGCTTTTATCCTTCTATCACGCATAATTTTAGCCATTTCATCAACATTTTCTGGCATTTCATCAACCTTTTGTTGTTTTATCTAATTATAAAATGATACAACAGCCTTTACATTAATATAGGAAATTTGTTGTGAACAGATATTAAAATGTCGCAAAATGAAAAACACTTTCCAAAACTAATTCGTCTTGGAAAGTGCTTAAGATATATCAATAAGCTTCATCAACTGTTTTTCAAACAATTTTGCTAGCTATAATTTCGAAAAAAACGCCTACAAGTATTTTCAACTCATAGACGCAATTTCGTAATATAATATATTAGAATCTATATTCATCTTCTCTCTGAAGAAGCTGGCTCCACCTGGCAGAAATAAACTTAGCATACATCACTTTTTCTAAGCCGTAGCATCCAAGTGCATAAGCATCATTCATCTCAACCAATAGCGTTCTTCCATCTTTGGTATAACAGATATCCATACTACAAGCTGCAGGTCTTCCTTCCCATTTCTTGAAGTCTTCTACCATGCTGCACACAACTTCACTGTCATAATGATACATAAAACTCTTTCTGTCTCTTCCAAGAAGCAGACCGTAAGGTCTTATATCAAGGATTTCATCATAATAAATGAAGCCCCGCCATTCAGCCAATATATCTATTGGCTCACTGACAAGAACTTCATAATCCTCATAACAGCTACCGCAACCAATCAGATCACGGATATCTTTAATTATATGTCCAGTAAACACTTTATCCTTTATAGGTTTTACAAAATAACCAGCACTCCATTTCTTCTCATCACAAGAAATACTGTAAATCGTATCATGCCAGACTTTTCTTCCAAGGTATTTTGTCATTACTTCCGGATAATCTGGAATATAAGGATCTGCTCCAAACTTCTTGAATATAGTATTACACTGACTAATATAATCGAGAACTATATCTTCTCGTTCAACCTTATCATATATCTCATCTATTGCATCGTAAAAATTTATCTCAGCCCCTAAATCCCTAAAGCCATACATAGCCTGTGCAAAATTAGGGTTATATGGAACTTGCATACCAATAGACTCATCGTATTTAGTTTTTAACCAAACTTTGCCCATTTTCATTAATCTCCTTATCATTAATATGATAAATCTAGGGGCTGTTAGATTTACCTAGCGCCTGCATCTGGACTTGAACCAGAACACCAGAAGAATCTGATTACTCAGAGATTAGCAATCTCCTGCCTTACCAATTAGGCTTATACAGGCATATAATAGGTGGAGAGGGGAATTGTCGTATAGAAAACAGTCCAGTGGACTGTTTTTAGGCAATTCAGGGAGAGCTATGCTCGACCTTGACCGAGCGAAGCGAGACCTTGAACCCCAGCAGTCCGCTGCAATTCCAATTCTGCTCATCCACCTATGAGCGCCGTACACAGGATTTGCACCTGCAAGCCCTTTCGGGCCAACGGTTTTCAAGACCGCTTCCTCACTACCCGGACATACGGCATTAATAATACAAGTGTGACCTATGGGAATCGAACCCATATCTTCAGATCCACAATCTGAGGTACTGACCTTTGTACGAAAGCCACAGTGATCCCAGCGGGACTCGAACCCAGCATTTCCGGATTGAAAGCCCGGTGAACTAGCCATTTATTCGATGGGACCTGATTGATTGACGGATGCGGGACTCGAACCCGACATCTGGAGATTGAGAGTCTCCGATCCTAACCATTTAGACGAATCCGCCATAATACCCTCGGAGGGGATCGAACCCACAAATCACGGAGCTTAAATCCGATGCATATTCCAATTCTGCTACGAGGGCATAAAAGTGTGCGTAAGAGGACTCGAACCTCCACCGGCTTTCCCGACTGCATTCTTAGTGCAGCTCCTATACCAATTCGGATATACGCACATATCAGCTATCGATTACGAAGTAATCGACAGTCCGAGCAACGCGAGGATGCGTTATGCGAAGCATAACCAATACTTGCGAAGCAAGGATTGCAAGCACACTTAGTATGCTTGGCACAGTACCTGCGGAGGGAGTTGAACCCTCATGCTTTCGCCACGGTTTCTAAGACCGCTGTGTATCCCATTCCACCACACAGGCATATTAATAAACAAAAAAGGAGACACCTTTTTCGCGGCATCTCCATAGTTAACACAGAAAAATACCGCCTATGCATCTGAGCATAAGCGGCGATATATCATTTAGCATTCATTTTCCACTTATATCTCATTGCATAACAAATATTCCTTCGTCTGACTCTGATTCGAGACTAAGGAGCGAATATTCACTATGCAGATATAAGTTTCTAAATGTGTTCATTGCTTTTTTCCTTTCAAAGATTTTATGAGTTGATTATACCATCAAAAGAATATTTGTATAGTAAACCTGTGGTATATCATTTGAGTGGATGTAGAGGGATTTGAACCCCCGACCTTGAAATTAAGAGTTTCCTGCTCTACCAACTGAGCTACACATCCATAATGGGTATAATGGGTATAATGGGATTTGAACCCATATCTGCGGCATTAAAAGTGCCGTGTTCTACCGTTATACTATATACCCATAAATTGCAGTAGTGAGACTCGAACTCACGACCTTGTCCGTTGTGCCAAGCATCCAATGGATGCTTGCAAGCCTTGCTATACAAGGCTTGGTTCTGCTACGCAGAACGCATCCTCACTTCGTTCGGACCCTCGATTACTTTGTAATCGAGAGCTGATATGAAGAACCTGCTCTAACCAGCTGAGCTACACTGCAAGTGCAGACGAAGGGACTCGAACCCTTAACCGTCGGATTAGAAATCCGATGCGCTGATCCATTACGCCACGTCTGCATATAAGTCGGGATGATGGGAATCGAACCCATATTTACCTTGTTAGGGCCTACGGCTTATAAGGCCGTGGCTCTCACCTGTTGAGCTACATCCCAACCCCTACGGGAGGACTCGAACCTCCAACCTTCTCATTAACAGTGAGCTGAACTACCATTGTTCTACATAGGGATATAAAGTACCGTGTGAGAGTCGAACTCACTGAATCAGGTTTTGCAGACCGGACGGCAGCCGCTACCTACGGTACATATAGCAGCCGAAACAGGAATCGAACCTATATCTTCTGAGTCAGAGTCAGATGTGATACCTTTACACTATTCGGCTATAAGCAGATGCTAATGGATTTGAACCACTACTAATAGTTTTGGAGACTATCGTGCTGCCAGTTACACTAAGCATCCATACAAGGGTGACGGGGATCGAACCCATATTACAGGAGTCAAAGTCCTGTGTACTGACCAGTTGTACGACACCCTATTATATAAGTAGGAAGGGTGAGACTCGAACTCACGACCGCCTGCTTATCAGACAGGAATTCTTACCAGCTGAACTACCTTCCTATATAGTGGGAAGAATAGGACTCGAACCTATACCGCGTGGAGCTTCAATCCACCGCTCTACCATTGGAGCTATCTTCCCAAAAAGAAAACCACCTGCCTTATCAGACAAGTGGTCAAACTCCGCTAAGCATTCAATTACTGCTTATACAGCACACAATCCACATAATCTGATAAAGACACGACAAATAATCCAGTTTTTAATATTGCACCAAAACTGAATATTCTGTATCTGCTTAAATTTTCTCATCATTTCTGTAGATCGCATTGTTTCATTTCTCCTTCTTATTATTTGAGTAGCGGGAACCGGATTTGAACCGGCAACCTCCGGGTTATGGGCCCGGCTATCTTCCTCTCGCACTTCGTGCTCGAGGAGGACACTCGTCAAGGTATCTGTCATTTGCGCAAGCGCATGACAGATACTTTGACTCGTTATTTCCAATTGATAATATCCCGCGATTGGAAATGTAGGACTCGAACCTCTCCCCTAGAATCCAAATCTAGTATGCTACCATTACACCACACTCCCAATATAAGCGACTATGAAGGGAATTGAACCCTTACCCCCAGAGAGACAATCTGGTACGCTAACCATTACGCCACACAGCCATAGTGGAGTATCTATTGTCCGCTGAAACTATAGACTCCCGTTCCAATCAATAATATCCGTCCAATAGACACCTAAGTGGATAGCGAGAATCGAACTCGCACCATTTGTTTGGAAGACAAATATACTAACCGTTATACGATACCCACAGGTGAGCGAGAGAAGTGCCTGTTTTCTCCCGCTCGATATAAAATTATTATTTGGTAGTTTATGCTACCGAGTAGACCATATAGGAGTCGAACCTATATCTTCCCGTTCGTAGCGGGACATTCTATCCGTTAGACTAATGGTCTAGTGGAACGTACAGGATTTGAACCTGTGACATTCTGATTGCAAATCAGATGCTCTCCCAACTGAGCTAACGCCCCATAATCATTTATTATTTGAAATAAAAAACCGCCTGTATCTTTTTTATCTTGATACAGACGGTTCGATATCTTTCATAAGCAAAATGTGCCTAATATCGCCTGTATCTATACCTATTTCTATCCCAATCCTTATCTTTTCCTTCTTTGCCGGCTATAGCCACCTGATCAAAATGAGGCGCCTGAAGGCATGAGAAATTAAACCCACATATAGCAGGTCGATTAATGACGATTATTCTATTCATCATTACTAAAGATCTCATTTGCTTTTCCTTACCTCTTTCTGTCAGATTTGTTTATCATATGAAATCACTTCAGAAGTTATTAATGATTTCAAAAAAATATGCCCATATCTCCGTTTAGACATAACAAACGGAGAGACAGGCACTTCTCTCGAAACATAATATACTAAATCTCAAGATAAATGTCAACAACTTTTTTAAAAAAATTTTGACACTTTTTTAAAAAATATTTTCAACTAGTTTTACAGTATATCCACATGTTCACCATTTAATGCTTTGTTCATGCTTCTTACTGCGCAGAATTTTCCACACATAGAACATGTATCATCATGTTCTGGTGACCTGTCAGCCCGGATTGCTTTTGCTGTTTCTGGATCAAGTGCACATTCCCACTGTTTCTCCCAGTCTAACGCTCTTCTCGCATCTGCCATAGCATTATCTATATCCATAGCATGCGGAATTTTCTTAGCTATATCTGCGGCATGAGCTGCAATCTTAGATGCCATGATTCCCTGCTTTACATCATCAATATTAGGAAGCGCCAGGTGTTCTGCTGGTGTTACATAGCAAAGGAATGCTGCTCCTGCAGAAGCCGCAATAGCTCCACCGATAGCAGATGTGATATGATCATATCCTGGAGCAATATCTGTAACTATAGGTCCAAGTACATAGAATGGAGCTCCCATACATATGGTCTGCTGTATCTTCATATTAGCAGCTATCTGATCCATAGGCATATGACCAGGCCCCTCAACCATTACCTGAACATCTCTTTCCCATGCACGCTTAGTTAGTTCTCCAAGACGAACAAGTTCCTCTATCTGACATACGTCACTTCCGTCAGCAATACAGCCTGGACGGCAGGCATCACCTAGGGAGATGGTTACATCATATTCACGACATATTTCAAGTATCTCATCATAGTATTCATAAAATGGATTCTCTTCGCCTGTCATACACATCCATGCAAATACAAGTGAACCCCCTCGTGATACTATATTCATTTTTCTCTTATGTTTCTTAATCTGCTCTATAGTCTTACGAGTGATACCACAATGAAGTGTTACAAAATCAACACCGTCTTCAGCATGAAGTCTTATAACATCAAGGAAGTCCTGGGCAGTAAGTGTCTCTAGGTCTCTCTGATAATGAATTACACTATCATATACCGGAACTGTTCCAATCATAGCAGGACATTCGCTAGTAAGTTTTCTTCTGAAAGGCTGTGTGTCTCCGTGGGATGAAAGATCCATGATAGCTTCGGCCCCCATATTTACAGCCTCCATAACCTTCTTCATCTCGATATCATAATCTTTACAGTCTCTGGAAACGCCAAGATTAACATTTATCTTGGTCTTCAGCATTGAACCTACTCCATTAGGATCGATACATTTATGATTCTTGTTGGCGCAGATTGCCACCTGTCCTCTTGCAACAAGGTCACGGATTTCCTCCTCAGTTCTGTACTCTTTAGCTGCTACTGCTTTCATTTCCGGTGTGATGATACCCTGTCTTGCGGCATCCATCTGAGTTGTATAATTTTTTTCACCGGCGCCTTCACCGAGCTTTCTCTCAGTGATATTTAATGCTTCTTTCATTTGTTTCTCCTTTTCTATTCGCATTAATTTTTCTTCTCGCGATACAAGGTGGTGCCCCCAATGTACCGCTATATGTGAAAGGATTACTGGCTGAACTTAGTCAGTAATTCCTTAACACTCTTAGCTTTCATGGCACTGCTCATGATGCAGGCTCCCGCCGCACCTTCTCTTCGTACCTCATCTATATTCGCCGGTTCTATACCGCCTATGGCATAGACCGGCAAATCAACTTCTTTGGTTACATTTCTTAAAAACTCCAGACCCCTGCCAGGAAGGCCCTTCTTGCAATCTGTATCATATATATGGCCTGCAAGGATGTAGGTGCAGCCAAGCGCCTTAGCTCTTCTTGCATCGAGTGCACTGTGGCAGGAAGCTCCAAGTTCTGCTATTCCCAATCTTTCCCGGAGTAACTCTGGCTGATCATTTCCGAGTTCTGACATCACTTCTTCTAGAATATGAAGAGGAAGATGCAGTCCATCGCTCCTTAGTTCCATAGCAACCTTATAGAAATTATGGAGAAAAAGCTTTGTGCCTTCCTCTCTACAGATTGGAAGAAAAAAGCTGGCTAGCTCTCTATATTCTTCCTCACTCATATCCTTCTCTCGAAGAATAATTGCTGCGGGATGAGCCTTTGCAACTTCCACCAGTTTCTCTCTATAATCCCCTTCACAGAGGTGTCTATTTGTAACGCAAATTATGTCACACCTTTTCATTTAGTCTCCTGCTTTTATACAAAAAGATAATCATTTAGTACCGGCTGAAGGCCTTCACCCTCGATATCCTGGTACATCTTATCAAGACTTCTGCTGTCGCTGATTTCAAACTGCTCATCGCCCTGATCGTACTCATCTTCTTTTCCTGTATACTTCGACTCGTGATCTCCGATTCCTGTAGATACACCTGCTGAGACCTTAGTAGCTGCTATCTTAACGATTCCATTTCTAAACTGAGCTGTCTCTCTAGAAGATACTGTAATACCAGCAAATGGCAGGAATATTCTATATGCACAGAGCACCTGGCAGAGCTGCTTCTCATGTACATCCAGCGGATTTATCTTCTCATTATTTATGATAGGACGAAGCCTTGGACAGGAAAGTGAAATCTCTGCATGTGGATACTTCTTCTGAAGGAAGTATGCATGAAGCGCTGTGGCAAGAGCATCCTTTCTGAAGTCAGAAAGGCCAAGAAGAGCTGAAAATGCAACGCCTCGCATTCCGCCCATAAGGGCACGCTCCTGAGCATCGAATCGATAAGGCCACACTCTCTTATGTCCCATCAGATGGAGTGTCTCATACTTATCTGTATCATAGCTTTCCTGGAAAACAGTCACATAATCCGCACCACATTCATGCAGATACTTATACTCATCCACATTTACAGGATAGACCTCAAGTCCAACCAGTCGGAAATACTTCCTTGCAAGCTTGCAGGCTTCACCTATATATTCAACATCACTGGCAGCTCGGCTTTCGCCTGTAAGAATCAGGATTTCTTCCATTCCGCTGTCAGCTATAACCTTCATCTCATGCTCTATCTGTTCCATAGTCAGCTTCATCCTACGAATCTTGTTATAGCAGTTGAAGCCACAGTATACACAGTAGTTCTCGCAATAGTTGGCTATATATAATGGTGTAAAGAGATATACTGTATTACCAAAATGCTTACTGGTTTCAAGTCTTGCTCTCTCTGCCATCTTCTCAAGAAGTGGTTCTGCAGCTGGTGACAGAAGTGCCTTGAAATCCTCTATAGAACAGTGATCGTGGTTAAGTGCAGCTACAACATCCTTTGCTGTATACTTAGAATAGTCATAGCTATTCATTTCGCTAAGAACCTTATCACAGATATCTGACTTTATGATATCCATCCCAGGCATATACTCCATATGATTAGTTCTGCAGGATGGATCATTTTCCAGACGGTGCTTCTTTTCTAGTGCCTCTGGTGACAGTTCATCTGAATCTACTAAAAAGTTATTCTCCATATTTCTAATCCTCCTTTTCGAAACCCTTAATCTCTAAGGAATCCTGTAAGAGGATCCGATGCAGATGCACCTCTGGTAAGCACTCTTCCAAGTCCTGAAAGATAAGCCTTACGTCCTGCATTTATTGCATCCTTAAATGCAGATGCCATAAGTGGAAGATCACCGGCAGTAGCAAGAGCCGTATTAGCCATAACTGCTGCGCATCCCATTTCCATTGCCTCACAAGCCTGTGAAGGACGGCCAATTCCTGCATCAACAATAATTGGAAGATCTATCTCATCTATAAGTATCTGAACGAACTCTTTTGTAGCAAGTCCCTTATTGGAACCAATTGGAGAAGCAAGGGGCATGATTGATGCTGCACCTGCATTTGCAAGGTCTCTAGCTGCATTTAGATCTGGATACATATAAGGCATTACTACGAATCCTTCCTTTGCAAGGACTTCCGTAGCCTTGATAGTCTCTACATTATCTGGAAGAAGATACTTAGTATCTCTCATTATTTCAATCTTTACGAAGTTACCGCATCCAAGCTCTCTTGCGAGGCGAGCGATTCTTACAGCTTCTTCAGCATTTCTTGCACCACTTGTATTAGGAAGAAGTGTTACTCCTTCAGGTATATAGTCAAGGATATTCTCATTATCCTTAGTGTTAGTTCTTCTTACTGCAAGAGTGATAAGCTCCGCTCCCGCATCACGTACTGCCGCCTCGATAAGCTTCATAGAATACTTACCTGAACCGAGAATAAAACGGGAAGTGAATTCCTTTCCTCCAATCACTAACTTGTCTTCTGTCTTAATGTCTTCCATATCATTTCCTTCTTTCTTTTTAGTTTTTAATCATATATTCATTTTTATAGTCCTAGACTTTTGTAGAACACTTACACTTCTGTCTCTCCTGACAAAATCCTAAGAACCATGTGTGCTTCGTGCGCCGCACATACCATAACTCTGGATGCGACAAGTCCGATGCCATCATTCACGTCGCTCTTTTCATCACCGCAGAGATAAAACCTTCCAAATACCTTACGACTCTGTATAATATTTGCGCTTCCAAAGCCTGCCATCCCTGTTCCTGACAACATATATTTATCTGGAAAGGTTTCTAACACAGTATTAACCAGCATCGCCTTCTGGTCTGCTTTGTCAAATGCTTCGCAAATGATATCAGCCTCCCCAAGCAGCTCTGGTATATTCTCTTCGGTAAGCTTAACCGTATGTATTTCAATCTCAGTATATGGAGAAATATCCCTTAGATTCTCCAGACAGCACTCTGTCTTAGTTCTTCCAAGCTGACTCATTTTATACTGCTGACGATTAAGATTTGTGATATCAACCTTATCAAAATCTATCAGTATCAGCTTGCCCACGCCTGCACGAGTAAGAGCAGTTGCTATATTAGAACCCAGTCCTCCAAGTCCACATATGGCAACAGTTGCATTTAGAAATGCATTCTGTCTTTCCTCTCCATGTCTCTCCACTAATGCCGCTATCCACTCTTCTCTAGAAGGGATCATATCAGCCACCTCCCACGAAGCTTACAACTTCAACTGTATCTTCGTCTTTTAAAGTAGTCGCACTATAACTTGCCTTAGGCACTATTTCCAGATTTATCTCTACCGCTATACGTTCAGTAGAAAAGCCGAGCTTCTCAAGCATTTCCAGAACAGTAAGCCCAGCAAAGTCATAGCTCTCACCATTCACCTTGACCATATGTATTCCTCCTTATGATTTATATACTTTTAAATAGAGTGTCCCTTGCGACACAAAAAAACAGCTGAAATACCATCAGGTATATCAGCTGTTACTTCATTCACATAAAAGAATTAATTCTTTGACTCTTCCCTACGTTGGCATTATCCAAATCAGGTTAACGGGTCGAAGTTTATACTTCCTCTCAGCCAGCACACTAGCTCCCCAATGATATTAATATCATATCCGTCTTTATTAAGTTCAGTGACTAATTCTATTCCTGCCTCTCATTTTTGTCAATCTAAAATTTGTAAAAAAAACCTTCAACTTTTTGAAAAAAATTATTTTTATTGTTAAAAGTATCATTTTTCACCTTATTCCATATTATGAGAATAATTTAAAAATACCTTTTGGTTTTGCCGCTTCTATTTCATTCATTTTTGAATCATATATATCTTGAATCTTTCTAAAGTCTATATCATTTCCAAAAGTAAGCTTTGCCTTCTGATAAGTCTGATGGAACTTCATTTCCCACGCCTTCATGACAGGATCTGACTCATGTTCTTTCTTCGCAATCTTAGTGGCATCCATATTACCGGAAGCAAGCAACATAAATTCGAAAATATCCTCTTTAGTATTTGGAACCACAAAATTCTTAATCAAACTAGCAATCTTTTCATCTGTCGGATCCTTACCAGATATCTTCTTGGATATAGTATCAGTAACACCATTTCTCCATTTTTCAAGAGCCTCTATCTTCTTTGCCAACTGCCGTGTAGCACCAGAAGACTGTTCATATCTGAGTTCATATCCACAAGCAGGGCAAACCGCAACAATACCATTAAATAAGTATCCGCATTGAGGACAATTTCTTGATTCTTTCTTTTTACCTATATTTCCTAATGAAAAATTGTCAAAGTTGAAATTAAAATTATTATTGTTATTTATAAGTGCCATATCTCTACTCCCTTCCATATATAGAGCAAAAGCATATAACCTATTAAGTTTCTGCTGTAACAGAACTTTGTGTGTCTTTATGTTTTATAAATACATTCTCCTCATCCAAAACAAATTCTACTCAATTATTTTACAAATATAACATTTAAAACAATTACTATTTCCGCAAGATATGGCCTCATCATATTTTCGTCATATTTTTTTAAATTAAATGAAACTCTTCGCATAGAGCATCGTATCTCTTCTGCTCTCTTTCTTTTATTGGCTTAGTTGGATCATTTAACGTATGCGATATTACATCTGCATCTTTTAATAATTCATCGAACGGACTATCTACTGTTAGCTTATCGCCATGATGGTATATGGCTGAGCATATCATTTCTGTTTCATCAGGATTTGTAAGCTGGAGTTCTTCGAGTATCTGGCGAGCAAGCTCTGAACCTTTATGCTCGTGTTCTTCGTATGAACCAGTCTTGTATGCGTGCAGGTCGTGAAGCACCCCCGCCATCGCAGCAACTTCAGGATCAAAGCCACGCTTCTTAGCTAGAATTGTAGCAGCTAGAGCGACACCATTTAGATGTGTTATTGCGGCGGTACGCTCATCGATATCTTCCATCTTATACAGCTCTTCGTTGATGTAACTTCTAAGTTCCTTTAATCTGCTCATGATATCCTCCTTGTTTTTGAAAATGAGTCACTTCGCACGTCGGACGTAACTGTTGACTCATTTTTGAGTCACCTGTTACGTCGGACGTGCAAGGTGACTCATTTTATATGATTATACTCCAGGTATGGGTAACAAAAGCGCAACAAAATGGCAACAATGAAGCCCATTAAAGCAACAAAAAAGAGCTTTACTCAGTTTTGAATAAAGCTCTTTTCAACTATTTGATATTATTTACTCGAGAATATTTATTTGAGATTGTTTATTCGGTATTTTATTTCTCGATGATTGGGGTAACAATTGGCTTTCCCTCTCTATCTAGCAGTGGAGTTAGGCCGCCTGAATATCCGTCCTCATGATATAGATAATTTACGCCAGTTTCCTTGTCAACCCAGATCTGAGTTGAATTAACTGTGCCCTGTGAATAAACCTTCTTAAAACGATCATTTTTGCCCATTTCATGTCTCCTTTCGCGTGTCACGTATCAATAAAAACAGTTAATTAGAAATGAAGCTAATTTATCGCATGCAGCTAACCAACGCACGCTGATAAGTAATCATCAACGAAATGATATCAAGAATGTGCATCAAAAAACACGCTGAATCTATAAATCTTGTCCGCTTTAATTGTCTAAATGAGAAAAATAGAAAATCTATGTTAGTGTCATACCTTGACCGTATATATGGTTTACATGACTTTGCGTCCCCAAATGATATATAAAATTTCATAGTTCATTTAGGACCCAGGCGAATCCTTTTGCCATCCTGACGTCTGGATCCTTGAAATGATTTCCTTCATTCCACTCCAACGTCACTTTGATCTCGGATTCAAGCTCGTCGCGCACTCGCTGGATTATGTCCGTCACCTGGGACATCATCTCATTTCGGGTCGCCGCTTCTTTCTTACCGAGGCTGAGGTACACCCGCGACGCCATTATGTCATTTGATGAAATGTACTCTTCGAACTTTGGATACCAAACTGAGGGAGATACCGCCGCAACACCTTCGAACCTATATGTCTGGTACGACGCCCACAGCGCAAAGAGCCCCGCCAACGAGTACCCTCCCAGATGTAAATGCGGATAATACTCCTCTCGCTCCCCGTAGATCTCATTTTCAATATAATCTAGCAGCGACTTAAGCGTCGTCCAACCCTGGCCGCCGAAATCTTCATCACCAAATGCAGCTGGAGCAACCCAAGGCGACAGTTCGCGGTTCCAATCGTCCACCTTCACCGCGTGCAGCTGGAAATCCTCCGTGCCACTATACTCCCGAATTAGCTTAACCTCATTTTCGAGAAATGGAATCTCATGCATTCCAATCATCTGAATAAGGATATTCTCTGATTTCTCATTTCCGTAGCGAATTACCTTCATATTTATCCCCAAAATGCTTTAGCCTAGTTCAGGATAGCATTCTCATACACATCTATGTCGAGCTCAAGTAGCTTAACTATTTCTAATTCATCTATAGCATCAAAATATGCATTATGTGTTTCCCTATATCTCGGTTTTAGCATCCCCAGAATCTGTTCCACTCCATAGCCCCTCTTCAGTCTCCCCGACAGGCAACACTCCATGTCATCGGTGATAGCGCGGTTGTACTGCTTATAGGCAGCTATCTTCATGATGTCCACCCACGTGTAGGACGCAAGTTCAGGCAAATGACGATAATCAAATGAGGCATTATAAGCAAATATAGTACTAACCGCCTCTTCATCCAACACGCTCTCTATACCCTCAATCGCTTCCTCACGCGACAGCACCTTAGTTTTCTTCTTCGGTGTATCAAAGAGGGTATTCGAAAACATTCCACCACTCTCATATTCAGGTGAAATGATATAATACTCCGATCTAATCTCTCTCTTAGTCTCCACGTCTGCAATGACGATACCGATAGACATCACCTCGTCCGTCCAGGTAGTCTCAGTATCAAGGACTGCAAAGCGCTTGATTCCGTCTAGTTTATTCATCTCGTTCATATATACTCATCCACGTAACTATGTAATATATCCTGCAACTCCTCGTCCATATATTCAAAGTCATCAGGGATATTCAGTGTTACAATCTGCTTTCCACTCACTTCTTCGGAGTACTTCTCACGAAGTCTCCTCAAATGCTTCTTCTCAAAGCAAAATATCAAATCTGCCCATCCAATTAACCCAGGAGTGACTTTAATCCTGGAGTTTTTCTCAGTGCCAGCAGATCTAACACAATGTCCGTTAACTCCGTCAAATAACTTCTCAGCAGTTAAGCTACGCCGCTTATTCTGGCTGCATACAAATAATATATTCAAATACTAAACCCTTCTAAATTAATTAAATCATAGCATTACTATAGATTTCTCATATTTTCTCTTATCTAATCCGCATAAAATATATTGATAAACAAATAATAGATTTAACACGATTTGTAATAATAATTATTATAATTTATAATTTAAATGACAGCAACATTACTGAAATATAAATACAATTATGAAACAGACAGCAATTCTACTCTATAATATTTTAGAATACCATCAGCTTTAATACTGACATTTATAGATTTTTCTTTAATTTTTCGAGGTGTTTAAAATGAATAATAAAAAGCAGAAAACAAGTAACTTTAGATATATATTTATAATATCATTGGGAACATTGGCCATCATTGCTTCGATTGTTTTTGTAAGTTGGGGAAAAATTAATATTTCCTGGTTTACCGGTATATCAATAGTTGGTGGTATCTTTATCATAGTAGGTGCCTTAGCGAATGAGAAATATAAAAAAAACCAAGAGGTATTAAACTACTTAAATGCTGGAATATATATTAATCAAGAAGCCAAAATACATAGAATAATAGGCACCCAAAAAGCGAATCAAGATAATAAAGATTTTGAAACTTGGAGTGAGTATATATTAAATAAAGTATATATACTAAATACACCAAATTACAAAAAAGAACTTTACAAATGTTTACTTCGAGAACGTAAGGATTGTCAGGCAAGTAGTGATATGATGAAAACAATCGTTTTGCCTGGAGAACTAGGATTGGTAACTGCGTTTAAAGATAGTTTCCCTAACGGATATGATTTAGTTGGAGTATTTATTTTAACTTTTGTAGTTATAATACTTATAGTTATTGAAGTAACAGAATTAGAAAACAGAATAGCTTTTATTGATGATTTTATTGAAGCAATAGATATATATGAGAAAGAACAAAAAGAGGCTGAGGAAAATAAGACTAAATCTGTAATGTCAAATAATTAAGTTTAGTTATCTATCAGCCTCCAGAGCATTCATAATAGCCTCAAAACACGGATATATTATTATTATATCACCTTTTTTCTAAAACAATTATATTATTCAAACTCGCAAAGACCTTCGTAGTCCAGTTCTGTTTTAAGGTTATTTCTATACTATTTTGTATATAAAGTGGTCGTTTTTCCTCTCATTATCCGGTATTTGGAATGAGAAATAGTACCATTTTAGTACCGGAAGTTGGGAAGTAGATTTACCATTCCATAGGGATATTATGGGGCAGGTGAGGTGAAAAATCAATAGAGATTTCTCATATTGTGCTCTTGAATGTTCTTAGCCCACATTGCTTCGATCTGTAAGTATAAATTATGGTGTACTTCCTCATCGGATGATTCATTAAACAGTTAAGTCTGGATTCCGAGTGAGGCGCTAATCACTGTAAATATTGGCAATAGTACCAAAACTTCTCTTACGACTGGCGAGATATATACTTACTATCATTTTTATATGCTTCCCATAATCCTAAGTCTATTCACTTTCCCCGCTTTTTTTACATACGAATCTGTTGCTGCAAGTATTTCTTGAATTTTATCTGGTATAGCCTGGCTCTTTTTTATACCCGGTTGTACGATACAAATACTTCCACGCAATACTTTTCCAGATGCTTTTAGTTCTTTAATCATATCTTTAAAATCACCACCCTTTTTCACCACGCAGTGCCCCGCATTGTGGCGACTTGTAAACTTTTCGATTAACTTTCCTTTCGTTGCAAACCATGTTACCGACTTTATTGCTTGTCCAGACACTTCATATACATCACCAACACTATTGTTATACGAAGATGAACCCATTTTTTTGACATGATACAATTCAACAATCAGTTCATTATCTGTTTCACGAATTGTAATATAGTCTGCCATCTCACCCGAACTATGGTCATATATAATATATTTAAATTTTTCATCTGCCTCTAAGATTTTGTATAATGCATCTTGAATTGATACCCTTTTATCACTGTTATCTTTTCTAAATTCCAACTTCAAATTTGTATTATAACGTTTCCAATCAATCCCTTCTATGATCCCATTGTCAAATAACTCGCCCTCAAAATCACCTTCTATCACATCAATACCCGTTATCGTCGTATCTTTTACAGTTTTATAAATTAGCGGTTGTTCCGTGAGAAATCTGTCCAATAATATTTCATCTTTTCCTGAACACACAATAAATTCATTTCCCAAACTTCTATATCTGGCTTTTATATCGCATTCCAAGTTTTCTGAAATTTCTCCAATAGAAACCTTAATTGAGACTTTTTCCTTCTCGCTTTTTTCCACCGAAACTACAGCATCCGTTAGCCTGCAATACTCATAATCCAAGCCTTTACTACGATACTTAATTACTGGATCACAATTATATGTCTCTGCAGTAAAATCCGCATAAAAGATATCTTCTGGATATTCTACAAGAGCTTGGGGTTGTGGCAGAAAATCAAAATTTGTATTTGTCTTTACCTTTATATTTTTATTTGCTATTTTCTTTCCCAAACTATCACACCACTGTATATAATCTTTTAAGTTTTTGTACGCACTACTCCAAACCTTCGAGGCACTACTATATCCAATCGTAATATCTCCTTCAACAGCATCTACCGCCTTACAAAATGCATGCCCAGCAGAATACATTCTTCCGGAATCTTTATCTATTGCATCACTCACATCTGAACCAGCCATTATTCTATATGACTCTCCTGATTGCGATTGCTTACTCAACATTCCAGAATTAAAAATCTCGAAATTTGTCAGTTTCCCTAATACTTTATATATTTCTGACTTTGGTATTGGCTCATACGAAGCACAAAATGACGATACCAAGTCATCATACATTGCCTCAGAATGTTTTTGCGAATATATATGTACCATATGAGTATCTGTTTGGTAATGTATTATATATAAAATGTATTCAAGATTAACCTTATCACCACTTCCCATCCAAAGTGGTGAAACATATTCTAATCCAATTCCTACTACCGTGTTTTCTTGCTTATTTCTTAATATTCTTCCTGCCACATTACATGCCTCAGGAAAATCAGCGTTTATATCAAAACTCATCGAGCGATAAATTTTCACATGACAATTGGGTCTAATTGCGTGAACCGGAACACTTTCGAGAATACGCTCATCATCCACAACATATTCTTTGCAATAATATCTATTTTCCTGTTCACTTTTGTTTTTTCCCTCACTCATTCCAATAATCATATCCTGCCATACCGCATCTTTGGAATAGAGTAAATTGTTCTCAATTTCTAATTCTTCATTATTTACAGCTATAAATTTTGCTTTTCCTATATTCTTTGCATTTGTCCGGGCAAATCTACCAATAAACTGTAATGTACTCGCAAGAGATTTATGAGGAACATGTATTGCCGCGATTTTAAGATTAGGAAAATCATATCCCTCTCCAAGCATATCTACACACACAATTCCATCTAGTTCCCCGGAATGTAATAATTCCAAAATATGCTTAACCTTGGAATTGCTCATCGAACTATCTACCTTTGAAAGTTTTAATGATGTATTATTTCTATACAACTCCTCCAACTTTTCAGCACTAGCTTTAGTATCAGTACGTACCATCAGATAATGCTCATATCCCGCTTTTCGATCATTTAGCAATACCTCTTCAGCTCTTTTAGCAATACACAAATCATTTTCTTCTCCACTCTCCACGGAAACATATTGAATTCCGCCAAAAATACCATCTTCATATGCCTTCGAAAGTGGATAATCATATATTATTTCGCCTGATAACTCTTTTCTGTCCAACCTAAATGGTGTTGCGGTAAATAACACATGCGTTGCTGCTGATAGATTTACTAATATCTGCTGCCATGTTTTAGCCGGAGTATGATGAGCCTCATCAACTTCCACCAAATCAATATTCGCTTTCGCCCAATCAGATTCGCTTAGACTAAGTGCGCAATTAGGCGTAGCAACAATAACATCTGCTTGCTCTAATTCTTTTTGATATTCTTCTGTATATAAATGTTCCAACTCAAAAACGTTAGGCTTTTTCATTGAAGAATTAAATACATTAGCTACACACAATGTTCTAAGCTCTGAAAAGTCTTCTGAAATTTGACCACGAACCATTTTGCTTGGTGTAACTACCAACACTCGTTGTTTTCTGATTAAATATGGGGCCAACATAAGCACAGCTGTTTTTCCTGATCCCGTAGGCATAATAACAATAGCCGCATCCTTTTTGTCAAGCGTAAAAAATGATGATATTGCATGAATCGCTCCTAATTGAGCATTTCGTAATCCTTTACTTTCTTCCGAATCTATGGGATATTTTATTGTATTGTAATGAAATTCAAAATAATTCCCCATATAATTTCCTTCCCGAACTAATATGATTTTCTCTTATCAGTTCACTGTACCTCTTGAAACACTATCTTTCCCTCTAATTAGCGGTTTTACAATATCAAAATAAACTGCAACAACCATAATCAGACACATGATTATATATATGTACCCACAATAGAATGCATATACTAAACCTCATGACGATATAACGCTATATAATTATATAAACCTATTATAATGATTTCTTACGTATATTTTCGATATGCTGCTTCTTTACTTCCTTATTTACCTTTGTCATAGGAAGCATACTCTCATACAAAGAATCAACTTGCACCTGAGTCAAAACAGGATTTGAATCCTTAGCAACCTTCTTAATATGCTCTAACATTTCACGAGTATACACCACAGGCTGATCAGAGTAATTTGTAATTTTCTTCAAAGTGCCTCTATCAGAAAATACAACTATAGGATATATATTTATTGGCCTATCAGAAAATTGAGTAATTATATAATCTCTAAGCGGTTTTATATGTGACATATTTTGCTTAAGTGGATTTAGAAAACTACGTTTAGAAGATTTCCCTCTTCCTCTAGGTAGAGAAACTGTCCATTTTAAATCATTAGATTTTCCAAATATCCATCCTTTAAAATTTTTACACTCAATTACAAATAAACCAATTGTTGTGATATATAAAACATCTATTTCTGAAGTTTCAAATTCATTTTTAGGAAGATATATATTTCTTAAGGCTTTGCCATATATACCATGCTTATCTAAACGCTTTAATGCTCTAACAATTTGCTTTTCAAAGACTCTTCCTAATCGTTTTGGAGATGTTAAATATGAAGTAACTATAACTTCAAATGATAAAATCAACAAAAGAATAACATATAGTTTTATAATTGGTGACATATCTATATCCTATATTTTAAATTAAAACACTTTTTTCATAACACCATTCTTGAATACAACTTTTGATAATTCTTGAACGCTTCCTGCGTTTTCATTATCAAAACTTATTGAAACTGTGTCTTTTGTTTCATTTAAAATTTCTCCATAACCAAACTTATTATGATATACTCGATTACTCTTCTTAATAGCATTTTTATAATGCCACCTCATATATTTTCTCATAGATTCATTCATATCTAGTTTAAAATCTTCATTCAGATCTAATATTCGTCTATCAGATTCGGATATCGCCTCTGATATTTGTATAGAGCCATTTTCATCAAATGTAATAATACCTTTATCAAATAATGCATCATGCATCGCACATAACAGTAATCCATTATTTGAATCCAGCTTTTCATTACTATCTTCACAAACGCTCCATGGTTTTATGTGGCTTGCATATAAAAGATTCTTATTCATTAATCCACATATAACACAACAACCATCTCGTTGTATTAGTTTATCTCTAAAATATCCTTGACCTATTCTAGCCCTAGCAAGAATCTGTTTTTCCGTTTCTTTAAGATTATCTTTTTTTTCTAGTTCATTGCAATAATCAATATCATCATTAACTTCTTTATTTATGCTTACTCTCATCTCTTTTAGATATTTGAGTACTTTTTCTCTAAAGTCTTTATCTTCTTTTGCATACCAGATATTACTCTGACCAAATCCAACATCTCCGGATTTCTTAACACGTGGTACTATAAAACCTCGATGATTGGGGGGAATAAGATAAGCATGATTTGAATCTGTACTTATGTTATAACACCATCTCTCATTATCCCTTGCTAATTCAATATAATTTCTATAAACAGTTGCATTCTCATACCAACCTATAATAACGGTCTCTTTATCTATATCTCGTGCACAAAAAACCACAACTACATTATCTATATAATCTTTGTTTTCATACTGACCATCTATTTTTTCAATGTGTAATTCATTTGATTTTTTGTCTGTATGTTTTGTTTCGACAAATCCATACATTTTATCTTGAATCTGCAAGAAATTATACTTTTCAAAACCATCTCCAGTATTTTTTATATATTTACCACCATTAACAGGTTTATCAGTTGATGTTATTCCGCTATAATACTTCATATATGCAATATTACAGAATAATATTCTCTGTACATTGACACCTAAGGAATCATCTAAAACACTGTCTTTTCTTTCTCGGAATAGTTTCATGTTCTTTATTAGTTTATCAAGCTCCTCAAAAGATATATTTGAACTATAATCGTATGAATTATTCGATGATGAGAAATTGCAACTATATCCTAATCCTTCAATAAATGCCCTTTCTTCTTTATTAAATCCATAATAAGAACATAAAGAATTAAATAAATTAATTATTTTTTTTGAATCCTTTCTATAGTCATCAAGCAACTTGATTTCACTGACTGGATTACCCAGTAAACGAACTTTTGATGCAACTTTTATATACAAATGATTACAATGTTCCACATTAAAAGTAGCAAAAGCACCAACAAATTGATATGGACTTTTACTATCAGTTTTTGCAAATACTAATCTTACAGCACTAATGTCATGTTTTCCTTCATCAACCCAATCACTTGTTCTTTCTTTTTCAGCGATTTCATAAATAAGATTACCATCAGAAGTAATACCATTATCCCACAAAGAACTGTTACCAAAAAATTTAGGCATCCAAACAAAAAACTTATCATCAGTATTTGCTCCATTAAATGTTTCGCCTTTTTTCTGAGGATAAGAAGCCATAAAATAATGAGACTTGTTTGTACCAAAGCAGTCATTTAATACATCCACATTGGTTCTAAAGCGACACCTATCATCATCTGAATCCAACACTCCTTTGTTGTACAACATTGTACTCCCCTCCAATTAGATTATGTGTATTAATACTATATGAATCAAAACACAACACAAATTCAAAGAACACTATTTATTTCGATTCGCCGCATTATAGATTTTTTTGTATAGCAAAAATGGTTCTTTCCAATTCTCGTAAAACCTCATAATTGAGCCCATTGAAGGAAGACCATTTTTAGTTAAGTCCTTAGACTTCGGAATATCATTTCCATCAAAAACCCATTTATGTATTGCATCATCTATATCTTTTTTTGTATATGATGCTTTTTTATTATTTATAAATCTAATTCCAGTAACAGAACAGAAGTTTTCGAAGGAACCATATCTTTTATATATGGTACCTGATTTATATGGAAACGATTCAAAAAATATCTTTCTAGACTCAACTACTCGTTCTTTATCACCAAAAAAATCATCAACAGCTTTTTCAATTTCTTCTATCGATATATATTTTGAAGAATCATTAACTGGAGCCCCAATAATTCTTTGATAATTGTTAATAGTACCAAAATATTTGTATATTACTTTTGATGTCGGTAAACCATTTGCTGCTTTGAGATCCTTTTCATTAAGACTTCCGTTCTTTTTTACAAAAGGTTTTCCACTCGATATAATTTCTTCTTTTGTCCAAACCTTGTAAATATTCTCAATTCCCAATACTTCTTTTTTAAACAACGAAAATGACTTATATTCAGAATAATACTTAAGAATACAAGGATATGAAGGCAAACCATTTTTCTTTTTCAGATCTTTTTCACTTACATTTCCATTAACATTTACATATTCAATTAATACTTGTTTTATTCTTTCTCTTGACCAATTTAATGATAAATCCTCTATACCAAAAGCTTTCTTCAATGAATTTAAATCACCGTAATACTCACGAACATACCAAACCGAAGGTAATTTATTATATGAACGAGTAAAGTCAACCTTATGTATATCACCTTTCAAGTTAATAAAGTTTTGAATCATATTATCAAATTCTTCTTTAGAAAGCTTTTGGGAATTATCGTATTTCTCATTGATTACCACATCATCTATATTAGATGTATTATCTATTAATTCATCACTTAATATGGAACCAGAAAGAAAACGTTTTGCTTTTTCCTCAAGCATAAAATCATGAAGTTCTTTATCATTTTTACGAAGATTACAATCACTACACAGAATTTGACAATTCTCAAGTGTAGACTTTCCACCTTTGGCAAATGGATAAATATGATCAAAATGACATTCATCAATAGATTTTAATTTGTTTTTACAAGCTTCACAACAGATTGAACCATCATAGGTCTTAAGGTTATTTTTAATAACTTCAAGTTTGATAGAATCCGAAAACTCTCTATTATTTCCCATTACCATTCACTCCTAATTTCATTACTATCTAATAAGTCCCAATATTCATTCCATTTATATTTGTTAATCTGTCATATGACCTTCTTTGATTAATTGTTTTATCTTTTCACTGTCATGTATTACCACGTAAATTTTTTAGAAATCAGTTCTTTCATTTCCTTCTTCACTTTTTCCGGACTTTTGATCACCACATTTCCTTCCAACGCTATCACCCATGCCAGGAACTGACTGTTCACCGCGACGTCGACGCTCACCGTGAAGTGCTCATCGTCCACCGGGCGTAGGGACACGTCCTTGCCGAACTGATCTATGATGACATTTGCCATATCATTTTTGCAGAGCAGGGTTACTGTCTGGACCTCGCCGCCGTTCATCCTGAAGTACTGCTCGTTGTACTTCGCTTTGTCCAGGCGCCCATACTCCGTCTTACCCTTCCGCTTGATGTCCGCCACCTCGAATCCCCTGGTGCCGCAATAGTAATACGTCTTCCCAAACTCCTGATACTTGTTGATATCTATTCCAAAAGCTGAAGAGCAGACAGATCGTCATATATACTTTTACGCTGCGCTTCAATGTCATACTTCGCGAGTTCGTTAATAATCTGAGGCATAGTAAGCATATGTGAATCATCTGTCTGCTCTTGCATTATTTTAGCCAAATATAATAGTTTCAGTTTTTGATTTTTACCCCTCATATCTATTGCTCCTTATCCCCATATACAAACAATAGAAACTATGGAGTATTATACCACATTTTAGGTGTATTATAAACGGGACAAGTGCAATAAATCCCTTACATTTCTGATGATTTTCTGTTACATCACCACTCGGAGCCTCAACCAGCTTCATTCCTCTAGAATATAAAAGCCAGCGGATAAAACCGCTGGCTTTGTAATTCTACAAATATTTAGTTTTGTTCATCAATGATGCCGTATTCCACCATAAGTTGATGTTGAAACTCTTTATCTTCCGTGGATTTCCTCAAATCATCTATTCGATCATCAGCAATAAGTTTTTGAGTTAATAAATTGAGTCTTTCTGTAGTAGCCTCAGTTGCTTCTTTTGCAGCTTGCTTCGCCGTCGCTTTTGCATATTCTTCAACTGTCATAAGCTTATTTCTCCATCTCTTATCTTTTCGAACTTCTTTAACAGCATCGTCAAGATCTTGAGTTAAGTCATCATTTACAGTTCCATTGTCTATGTACTCTAGGAAGTTCTTGAGCGGCTTAGGGATATCATCCATTGTTCCTTTTGTATTAAGGAAAATCTTAGTTGTGTGATCATCCAAAGAAATGTCCGTATCCTGCAGACATCGGTTTTCAAATGTATAAAGATGCCTTCCGCATTTAAACTCATCGAATGTACATATGAATATTATAATACTATTTTTTAATTCTGAATAGTCCTGACCTTTTTCAAGAAGCTCGATGTCGATCATATCCTGGTAATACCTGCATCTTCGAGGCAAATCCTCGTAAATGCCATTCTGCAGTTCCACATCATATGCAGTGTCTTCACTCTCACAATAGATATCAAGTCTGATACTTTTTAAGACGACATCTTCATCGACGCTAACTTCAGAATCAATATAATTAATCTCGCTTATCTTCTTATTCAGGATTCTTTCCAAACATTTTTTACAAAGCTCCGGGCGTTTCATAACGATGTTGAACATCGCATTATTCTTCAAAGTTATACTATTTATATCAACCATATTTTAAACCTCCTTAGTTAACATAATACCAACAAATACGTATACACAAAATTAACTTGGAGGCCCGCGAAGCCTTATAAATACTAATAAAGCAACAAAAAACGGGATACCGCGGCCGTACCAATCAGGTACAACCACGATATCCCATTAATTACATATTATCCTTCAATGGCTATATACTGTTTTTCTGGAAGTTTTTCTGTTTCATTCTTTGGAATTGAAAGCTTTAGCACTCCATCCTCGAACTTAGCCTTTACATCTTCCTGTTTAACTGCATCTCCTACATAGAAGCTTCTCTGCATAGCACCTGCATAACGTTCCTGACGGATAATCTTGCCTTTCTTGTCTTTCTCATCCTTATCAAGTCCCTTTGCAGCACTTACTGACAGATAACCATTTTCAAGCGTGAGCTTAATCTCATCTTTCTTAAATCCTGGCAAATCAATGTCCAGTTCGTACTTGTCATCATGCTCATGCACATCCGTCTTCATGACCTGTGCAGCTCGTTTTCCATAAAGCTTGCGGTCAACATCTCCGAAATCAAACCTTGGAAAATCCATCCAATCATCCAATAAGTTTTCTCCAAAAATACTAGGTAGTAACATAAGTCATTCCTCCTTCTCAAGAAAAATATAATTAAATAAGTTTCATGAGCAAGGGAAGGAGCGTTTGGATTCTTTATCGGAATCTTCTCTATTCCTTTGTTCTGACTATGTTATAGCACTATTTGTTAGCACTGTCAAGAGGTGAGTGCTAATTATTTTTTATTTCCTCATTAAGAATATCTTCGGTTGCTGCCATAGCTCGAAGCGTCAATTCTAGTAATTTATCAAGATCCCAACCAAGTTGCTCAGCACCTCTCTCTATAACTTCTCTGGAACAACCAGCTGCAAAGCCTTTACTCTTATATTTTTTCTTAAGAGATTTCAGTTCCATATCCTTAGTACTCTTGGAAGGTCTCATAAGAGCAGCTGCACCGATAAGACCAGTTAGTTCATCTGCAGCAAATAAAACCTTTTCCATTTCTCTAGTCGGCTCTACATCAATAGTCACACCATTACCAACTGTTATTCCATATCCATGTGAACATACAGCATGAATTATATCATCACTAACACCACCTTCTCTTA
The DNA here is from genome assembly GCA_000687975.1 of Lachnospiraceae bacterium AC2031. Classification (GTDB taxonomy): domain Bacteria; phylum Bacillota; class Clostridia; order Lachnospirales; family Lachnospiraceae; genus Eubacterium_Q. The sequence continues at coordinate 1,269,229 of JIAB01000001.1, forward strand.
GAAGCTCTGGCGCCTTTAAGCAATGTTCATCTGGGTATAATTCAAAATCTATATCATGAAGAAGTCCAACAATTCCCCAATATTCTGCTTCTTCACCATATCCCAGTTCCTCTGCATACCATTTCATCACAGCTTCAACAGTTAACGCATGCTGAATATGAAAGGATTCCTTATTATACTTCTTTAAAAGTGAAAAAGCTTCTTCTCTTGATATCATTTATCTTATCCCTTTACCCTTCCTGCAATATACTCTGCATTTATTTCTCTTAGTTCCTTTTCTCCGTCAATATATGGCTGATAGAATGTTTCTGTCCTTCCACCACCTATATTATCACATCCATTACAAAACTGACATTCCTGCCCGCATACCTCTAAAGATTTATTGACTATCCGAATTCTTTCTTCTCTGGTCGTGTCTTTTATCAAAATCGATTTTATACCTTCCATAATCACTACCGCCTTCCTTTATTCGAACTACCGATAATCATTTGTTATATCCTGAAAATCACGAACGCCATCTATATAATCCTTATATACTAGCAGCGGATCCTGATTTTTATACATCGCACATATTCCACAGCTGTCACAGTCACTTATACATTTAAATCTATCTTTAATATAGGATTCTCTTTCTTCTTTAGTAGAATCTTTAATATCAGGAATCATAGTTTTATCCTCTGCCATAAAATTATATCTTTAGTATCAGACTATAATTGTTATTTTTTATAATATCACACGTTTTCTTCTTATAACAGAATGATATATATACATAAAAACTATATATAATTATAAGAAAAGCACTTTCCAAAACGTTTTGTTTCAGAAAGTGCTTAGTAATCAGTGTTCACTATCTCGGTTTTATAAGTGTTTCATAACCATATTATCGGGTACTTACCCATACCAAATTGGTACACAAGCGGTTATAAATGTCTGTAAACCCTTGAAAATAAAGGATTTACTTCTTCTCTGACTTAAGTGTCGGGAAGAGGAGTACATCTCTGATAGCTGGGCTGTCTGTCATAAGCATAACAAGTCTATCGATTCCGTATCCGATTCCTCCTGTAGGTGGCATACCTACTTCAAGTGCGTTGAGGAAGTCCTCATCTGTGTGGTTAGCTTCATCATCACCAGCATCTGCAAGTGCATCCTGTGCTGCAAATCTTTCTCTCTGATCGATTGGATCATTAAGCTCTGAATATGCGTTACACATCTCCCAACCATTCATGAACATCTCAAATCTCTCAACGTAGTTTGGATCTTCTGGCTTCTTCTTTGTAAGTGGAGATATCTCTATTGGATGATCCATAACGAATGTAGGCTGGATCAGGTGCTCTTCTACATATGTTTCGAAGAAGAGGTTAAGGATATCACCCTTCTTGTGGAAATCTTCGAACTCGATATGATGCTCCTTTGCAAGTGCACGAGCCGCATCAAGATCAGCAACTTCGTTCCAATCAACACCGCTGTACTTCTTAACAGCGTCAACCATAGTAATTCTCTCAAATGGCTTTCCAAGGTCCATCTCAACTCCCTGGTAAGTAATGGTTGTTGATCCATTAACCTCCTGAGCAATGTGACGGAACATGTTCTCTGTAAGATCCATCATGCCATGATAATCTGTGAATGCCTGGTAGAGCTCCATAAGTGTGAACTCTGGGTTATGACGTGTATCAACACCCTCGTTACGGAATACTCGACCGATCTCGTATACTCTCTCCATACCACCAACGATAAGTCTCTTAAGGTAAAGCTCAAGAGATATACGAAGCTTAAGGTCTTCATCAAGAGCATTGAAATGTGTCTCGAATGGACGAGCTGCCGCACCACCTGCATTTGATACAAGCATAGGTGTCTCAACTTCCATGAATCCCTGATCATCCAGGAATCTTCTGATAGTTGATATGATCTTAGATCTCTTAATAAATGTTTCCTTTACATCAGCATTCATTATAAGATCTACATATCTCTGACGATATCTGATATCTGTATTTGTAAGTCCGTGGAACTTCTCTGGAAGAATCTGAAGTGACTTTGAAAGAAGTGTTACTGTGTCAGCATGAACTGATACTTCACCCATCATTGTACGGAATACATATCCTGTTACACCGATGATATCACCAACATCCAGTTTCTTGAAATCTGCATAATCATCTGTTCCAAGCTCATCTCTTGAAACAAATACCTGAATGTTTCCGCTCTTATCCTGAATATTACAGAATGAAGCCTTACCCATAACACGCTTTGACATCATTCTACCTGCGATGCTTACCTTTATAGGATTTGCATCCATGATAGCACGTCTCTCGTTATAAGCTTCTGTCTTAACAGCCTTTGCTTCTTCAGGCTCCATGCCCTCTGTATCAGGCATATCCTTTCCAACAAGAAGCTTCTCTTCTAAAGCAATATATTCCTGTCTTGCCTGTTCTGTATGATAAGTCTGATCATACTTTGTGATCACAAATGGATCCTTTCCAGCTTCCTGAAGATTAGCCAGCTTCTCACGACGAACCTTAAGAAGCTGATTTATATCCTGCTGCTGACCCTGTCCATTGTTCTTGTTCTGATCTCCCATGTTCTTTTCCTCTCAAATATCATTTTATTTCATCAGAAAGGTAGCCTCTACCCTTCATACCGATATGCATACAAAAACCGCCGAAGATTAACTCCGGCGGCAATTAGTCAATGAATTACTTGTTCTTATCTCTCTTGAAATCAAGAATCTTATAACTGTATCTACCATTTGGAGCATCTACTGTAATAACCTGACCTACCTTAGAACCGATAAGTTTTGATCCAATTGGTGATTCAACTGATATCTTTCCAGCAAGGATGTTAGCACCTGTTGAACTGGATATCTTGTAGGTGAACTCCTTCTTGGATTCCATATCTACAAAATGAACTGTACATCCAATAAATACAGACTCAGTATCAAGATTGGACTCATCGATTACTTCAACATGTTTTAAGATATCTTCAAGTTCAGCAATACGTGACTCTATATCTCTCTGCTCATCCTTAGCAGCATCATACTCAGCGTTCTCTGATAAGTCTCCCTGTTCACGAGCTTCTTTAATCTTCTCCGCAATCTCTTTACGTCGATTATTTTTAAGTTCTGATAACTCGTCCTCAAGGTTTTTTAACTCTTCATAGGTAATCTGTTTCTTCTTATCTTCCATCATAGATTCCTTTCAGATATTATTTCGACAATTAATTCAACAAAATGTCTTAGTGCAGATGACGGGACTTGAACCCGTACCCACTAATGCGGACATGAACCTGAATCATGCGCGTATACCAATTCCGCCACATCTGCTTATCATAGCCACTGCGCCATAGTTTAACATCAATATCTTTCGATGTCAACAGAACAGTGGCTATACATATTCTTTATAAATTATTCTTCTTCAGTGTCTTTTTCTGTAGTCTTTTCTGTATCCTCTTCTGTAGTACCATAGTCATCTACAAGACCATCTGACTCTGAAGCATCATCCTCTGTAGCATCTGTCTCAGTAGCTTCAACTGCTACAGCATTCTCATATACAAAGTCAAATACCTTTGAGTAAAGAACTTCGTAGTAATAATCCTCATCCTTGAAGCCATACTGCTGGCTAAGTGTTTCCTTATCTGTAAGACCTGTCTGTGCAAGGAGATCCTGAACCTTCTGGTCTGCTTCTTCTTCAGAAACACTGATACCCTCAGCATCAGCTATAGCAACAACGATCATCTTCTCTCTGATATATGTCTCAACAGACTCCTTGATGTTCTCCTTGAAGCTATCAAGATCATAACCGTAGTTTGAAAGATATGTATTGATATCAACTCCGTTAGCTTCTGCTTCCTGCTGAACATTGTCCATAACCATCTGGATACGGTCATTTACTTCAGTTTCAGGATATTCACTAACAGTACAAGAATCGATCACCTTACTAAATACTGTGTTCTTGTCAGTAGAAAGATCTGATTCAGCTGCCTGAGTCTCATACTCTTCTCTCTTAGCTGTCTCAAATTCTTCTGTTGTCGCATAATCAGTAGCACTTGCAACAAGAACATCATTATATTCTGGCTCAACATTCTCTACTATATAGTTGAGTGTTGTTTCAAACTTTGCATCCTTACCTGCAAGGTCTTCGTTACCATAGTCCTCTGGGAATGTAACATTTACATCAAATGCATCTCCAGGACTGTGACCGCAGATCTGATCTTCAAAGTCATCAATGAAGCTGTTTGATCCAAGAACAAGGTCATATCCTGCTCCCTGTGAATCTCCACCATCAAATGCCTCATCATCAATGTAACCAACAAAATCAATATTTACTGTATCACCCATTGTAGCGATACCTTCTGTAATCTGATTCTGTGTAGTATTCATTGAAATAAGATTCTGAATATCGTACTGAATATAATCATCTGTAATTTCTGTGTGAGTTGGAGTATATTCTACACCCTTATATGTACCAAGTGTTACATACTTGATATAGTTATCCTTCATCTCATCAATAGCACCCTTATCCTTCTTTCCACATCCAGACATAAGGGAAAGAATCATAACAGCAATAAGGATAGCGCTAAGCTTTCTGAACTTCATAATAAAGCTCCTTTCAATTCCTTAGTGTTTTATCTTGCTAATCTAGTTAATTTTCCAACTGTATGATAATACCATACAAACTTTTAAAAATAAAGCATAAATTTATGATTGTTCACCAAATAACCACATTACTCCTCTTCAAAATTAAGTGTAGCTACATTTAGAACCTCTGTATCACCACTGAGATTTTTATAAACATAAACGATTGTCCAGTAGTCTTTTGAATCAGCAGATTGTTCTTTTGTCCTGCAGAGTATTGCGTAATTTGTTCCTGATACTACCTGTGATCCCATAACTAAAGTTGGTGCATAGGATATATCTTCAGACTCACTAAGTGCTTCATCAATTGCCGTTTTTAGCTCATCATCCAATGTATAATCATCCGCTATTTCCCAGGCTCCAACTAATGCCCCTCCAGACGCCGGTCCGACTTGAACTGTATCTCTGTCTGAGGATTCAGAAAGGATGATACTTGGAGCATTTACAAGGGATGCTTTTCCATTTAAATCTTCATTTATATATACAACAGACCAAAACTCTGTGCCAGTATCCTCTGTTGCTTTACATAGATATGCGGTATTAGTGCCTGTTGTCACAGTTTTAAAGCCGAGATATGCAACCGGAGTATAATAAAGACCCGAGAATGACTCAAGTGCCTCATCAAATACGCCTTGTTGTTCTGCAGTTACTTCAACATCAGAAGATATTTTCCAGCCACCTGCCAGAGCAAACTCCCAATTATTATTGACTCCCAAATAGTTATTGCTATTTCCATAGTTAGCATTATTATTCTTAGCATCACTGTCTTCAGCATCTCTACTTGCTTCAGTAGTTGACTCAGCAACATCGTCATCACTATACATATCAGCTGCACTTTCCACATCCTCAGCAACCGCCGATTCCTCGTTTGAATAAGTATTTCCCTTCGATTTATTATTTTCTGTAGCCGAACTTGACTGAGAGGTAGACGCTGCACTGGAAGAATTATCAGCTGCTGCTGTTGTTGCTTCCATGCTAGATGATGTATCTGAAGGTGCTCCGCTAAATCCCTTAAACATTCCTGCACTCATTGCAAGTAAAAGTACCGCAGCTGCAGCCGCAAGAGTTGAGATTGTAACAACAACTCTACGAACCTTACCGCGAGTTTTCCCTGTTTCATATTTTGAATAAAATGAATTATCTTCAGTTTCTGCAGTTTCTTCTTTATATAAACTAGAAGCTTTTATTTCCTTCTCAGCTTCTACCTTCTTCTCTTCCTCGTGCACCTTGTTAAGAGTCTTAAGGATAAGATCCTCAGGGGCATGTATGTTATTCAGTTCTTCTTTATAGCTTGACATATTATATACCCCCTTTCAAAGATTTACTTAAGATATCCTTGGCTCGCCGCAGCCGTGTTTTGACCGTGGCCTCATTGATTCCTAACATGTGCGATATATCAACAAGCTTCATATCTTCATAATAATGAAGATGTATTACTTCTCTATATTTCTGCGGCAGCTCCCTGACTTTTTCAAGGATTCCCTCCGCTCTTTCGTTTTCGAGGAAAACATCTTCTGGACTGGAATCCGAATCCTCATCCGGTGGAGTCCATTCCGTATCCTCGTCATCTGTAGTATCTAAGCTGACATTTTTCTTCCAGGAACTTCCTTCAATTCGCCTGGATTCATTTATGGTCACCCTTATCAGCCAGTTCTTCAGATGTTCTTCATCTTCGATTCTGTCCTTATACCTGACCAGTTTTACAAACACTTCCTGGAATACATCTTCAGCGTCTTGATTCACCCTGGTGTTTGCAACAGCTAGCCGGTATACCATGTCTGCGTACTTGCGGACCGCCTGATCCACATCCACAGAAAATAACGTACTACCCATACTGTCACCATACTCATCTTTCTTAACTTTTAACCATTTATTACATAAACGAACCTCCCTCAAATGGGTAGCCTGGGGTTTACCTCTTATATATATAACCCGACTAGTCCGAGGAAGGTTTCATTTATTTATACATTATTACGACATAAGTGTCAAAATTCATAAGATCAGTCACCGAACTTGAATACCAGTTCTCGCTCAATCTCTTCGTCATTAACTACAATTCTGCATCTACCATTTACTATAGTAATATCTTCATTCTTGGCAAATGTCTCGCGGCCGATAGTATTAAAGACTTTAACTCTTGTATCAACACCAATCAGATCAATAACAGTTTCACCCTTCGCGCCACCGAAGGCCAGTGCATTCTCACCTGCATTGGTCACTCTCACAGATGCCATACTGATATCCAGTTTAGTCTCGCCAGCCAGACTTCCCAGTGCTGTACATGTATCTGCGTTAATACATAGATCGACCAGCGAATTATATATCTTAACAAAGGATGTCTTTCCATTTAATGATCCAAGACCAACAACCTCTCGTCCATCGACCAGCCCCTTAAAGGAACAATCTGAAATGCTGACAGACGTATTCTTTTCAAGAGAACCAACCACAGCAAGTCTTGTTCCCGAAAGATCAACCTCTATTCCGCACTGAGTAATCGATACTTCTGAATCCTCATACAAGGAACCAACTACAACACACTCGGTACTGTTGCCCTCAAAATTAAAGGAACCGCCTTTGATCATTATATTACCGCCAAGACCTGAGCCAATAAATGTTCCCTTAGTTCCATTTGCAGTAATAGTTAGATTTCCAGACTCACTAAGATAGATGGCTCCATGTTTAGACTGATGATCATTACCTATTCCATAGAACTCTTGATTTGTCAGTTCTATCTTTAAGCTTCCAGAACCTTCTAATTCGAACTCTGCCGTATCAGGAACCATGATTCCTGTATTATGAAGAATATTGGAGCCCTCAACAATAAGCGTAACATCCGAATTCTCACCAAGTTCAATACAAGGTCTGTTCTTTATATTTGAGAAGTAAACATTCTCCAGAGTAATCCTTCCGGAGTAATCCGCCTCAACCCTGAGATGCATATCCGTCTTTAATGAAGGAAGTCCAACTATGGTGATATCATTATATACCATGTCCTCTTTGCCGATCACTATGTCAGAATACCCTTCCTTCATAAGGGTCATCAGAGATACTCTGTTGGTCTTTCCAGCAACATATACATTCTTGGACTTACCATCAATTCGTTCCTGATAATATGTTTTGATCTCATTTATTATCTTCTCATCGATTCTTCCGATCAACTCCGCCGACGGACGACCTGTATAGAATCCTTGTATCAGATCCGCTCCCAGATGAATAACCTGACTAAGTTCCTCTGTAGTCTCAACTCCCTCAGCAAGCGCCATTATGTCATTGTTGTGGCAGAAATCAATTATCTCCCTGACAAAATGCTGCTTCTGCGGTTTGTTCTGAATCTCACTGAGAAGGGACCTGTCTATCTTTACATAGTTAGGCATGTATCTGAGCAGGTTGCTGATATTTGAATATCCGGTACCATAATCATCAACAGCAATATCTACATCTATGCTTTCAAAGAATTTTTTGAGCTCATCAAGATTTGTATCATCCAGCTCTGCTTCTTCAGTAAGCTCTACGACAACGCTTTCATGACAGGCTTTCAGCTTTCTGGTTATCTCTTCCAGATCATCAACTTTAACGCCAGGTATACTGTTGATAAAGACCTTCGCGTCGCCTATCACATCCTTCTTTTCTGCAATTATATTCAAAACATTATTAAAGGTTGCACTCTCTATATCCGGGAATCTATCCTGCATACTTGCATACTTAAGAATCGTAAGCGGAGATAGTTTTCTCTCAGTATTGGATCTCATAAGTGCTTCGTAAGAGAATATACTTCCATCCTTGGCTCTTACTATCGGTTGGAAATGGTATTTAAAGCGGTTGTTATCGATGATATCAGTAACAAGCGCATAATCATTCTTTTCTTCTGGAGAAAGGCTGTCATACCTTGCATCAAACTTATCAAACTTTGATGCTTTAGCAGACTTAACCTCTTCTTCAAGCGCTTTCACTGTCATATTCTTTTTAAGGTTATCAAAACCGAAGGAAACCGCCTTTATCCATCTGCGGTATACATCATCATAACATCTGGCTGTATCACCATAGCTGACAACGCCATATCCATAACACCTATCCTCAAAGAATACAGGCGTGAAGAAAAATGCTCTAGGCTTATCCCGATACTCTAAAAGATCAGGTAACATTTCCTTCTTATCAAAGGTTTCATCAAGACCAACCATATCCCCCAGCTGATCCTTGCTATATTTGATGGCGTAGATCATCTCGTCGCTATAGCCATCATTTCTCCGAGGTTCCTTTTGTCCCAGCTGGAGAATCTCCTTACATAGGCATAATGAAAAGCTCTCTGCCTCTTCGATCTGATAAGCATAGGAATAAACTGTTCCAATATAATCCAGTATGTCATTCTGAATCATAAGATTCTCGAAGATAACATTATTGATGGAGCCAAAGCCCTCTTCAGAGATTTCTGTTCCCCAGGTTTTTCTTCTAATGTTGCAGCCTGACTCAGCCATCCCTTTACAGCCGCAGGTTTCACCATAAATAATTTCAGCCTCTCCAGTGAATTCAGAAGGCTTTTTTCCAGCTTTTATATCTCTAAGCGCATCCACCGCATAACATCCCAGTTCAAAAGCTGGTGCCTCATAAGAGGTAAGAATCTTCGGGCTGGTTTTGCCTTCTTCAGTAGAGTCACATCCAACAACCAGAATATCCTCAGGAACTTTGATTCCTTTCTTTTCAAAGGACTTACATACTCCGATTGCCATCTGGTCATTTGCACATATTATTGCTTCTGGAAGCTTCTTTCCTGAAGACATCAGATTTTCCGCGCACTGTTCACCACTCTGATACCAGAAATCACCTTCGATGATCCTATCTTCTGGAACTTCAAGGCCATGCCTCTCCATAGACTCTCTAAATCCAGCCAGTCTCTGAAGCGAATGACGATGTTTCTTCTTTCCAGTGAGGAAAGCTATATCTTTTACTCCATGATCTTCAATAAGATGATTTGTCAGTTTTAATACAGGAGTATAACAATCAATAAATACAGAATCATAATACTTGCTGTCCATATCAACTACCAGCACAGCGCCTTCATAGCATTCATGAAGCTTTTCTTCCATCTTTTCAGCTACACCTGCTGTCTGAAGGGTATCTTTTAGAATAAGGATTCCATCAAAAAAATCAGGATTAAGAAGAGAGAAGATATTGGTTTCACCCATCTCTCTATCTATCGTATCCTGATACTTTTTATACATAGAAAATACAGCGACATCTCTACCCAGAGCAAATGCCTGCTTTGTAAACCCTGTAATAAAACGACTCTGAAAATTTTCATCAGCCTGTCCTACCAAAAGAGCAAGCCTTTTCCTTTTCTTTGCCATATATTTTACCCCATAATAAGTTTTAAATACCCCTTTAATATTTTACCATTTTAGATAACATTTATCCACCTTTACCTGTGTCTTTTATATAAACATTGCCGCAATGAAGAGTCCCACAAAGCCAAATGCAGCACTGGCCGCATTAGCAGCTATCGAATAGAAAAGGTTGCGTTTATGATGCACTGTGCCATCTTTATATTTGATCGTAAACAGGTAGAACAAAGCTTCAACAACAAAGATAAGGCATTCCATAAGGAACGAAAAAACAATAAGGGCAATGCCACCTTTAGACATATTGGCAATCACTATATTATATGGAATATTGGTTATAGTGTTGATCATAAAGAAGCAGATAATATTGAACTTGTTAAATGGATATCCAAATGCAGCAAGAACACCAAGCTCGATCAGTATAGTGAGAATATAGCATATAGCTGTATAAATAACGCGTCTGGCTATTCTATTAGTTCTATACTCTGTTATCTTTCCTGAAGCCGCATCATAAGTACATACGGCGTTATACTCTTCTTTTGTAAACTCTTCACTTACCTTTACTGTTCCATCAGCGCTGATTAGAACCACCCTGAATGGATTAGGTACGCTGTATGTAAAGTCATACACGCCCTCTTCAGTAGAGTGAAATACGTTATTACCGACAGGTGACTGAAAGAAGTGCCATCTATCATAAACAAACTCCTCCAGGTAAGCATTCACTGATTCATCAGTGACATTATCCAGCTTTAGTTCAGAATTTGTGCGGTCCTCATTAGGATAGCAATCTAAAAGCGCCACATAATAATCATCGGAAGCATTTACCACAGTAAGCTTGATGGAAGGCTTAGGCCCCATATCCGCCTTTACACTAGATCCAAATGCTATCAACAGATAGAACACTGTTACAGCTATAAATAATACCCTAAATACCTTATCCTTCATTATACCAACTCCTTGATTTAGGAAAGCCACTCAACCTTTCCTGTTTCTATATCATATACCGCTCCCAGAACATCAAGCTCCCCGTCCTCAATGTCTGGATGGTCTCTAAATGCCTTTTCGATGATATTCACACCATGCTTTACATTTAGCACCGTCGCCTTATAGTCATCCGTTTCTGAACCTATAGCCTCTGTAATATCATCAATTATATATTTGATGAATTTATCTGTTCCGCCATGTGCTTGCTGAGCAGCAGATATTGCGCCGCACTTAGTATGTCCCAGCATCACGATCACATTTGCATCCAGATGTGAAAATGCATACTCGATACTTCCCAGCTGGTGATTATCCAGCACATTGCCCGCTACACGGATAACGAAAAGTTCGCCAATTCCCGCAGAAAAGATTGCATCCGGAATAACTCTCGAGTCCGAGCAAGTAATAACTATGGCATAGGGATGCTGACCTTCCCTGGCTGTCTTCTGACGGATTGGAAGCGACACATCACCTGCATTCTGATTCTCTTCAACGTAGATATCATTTCCCTTTATAAGTCGTTCAAGAACCTTCTCATTTTCTTTATTCATACTCCCCCCTGGTCTCGCACCTGCGAGTTTTCTTCGTGTTTTTGTAATGAACATTTACATTTTACCATATAGCATTCAGAACAGTCTATTCAATAACGCATTCAGATGTTATAATTATCATGTATTGTTATGTAATGTTTTATACCGTTATATTATGGGAGGTTAAAATGGTACAGAAGATTGAGGTAAACATTAAGAAGATCAACCCAAATGCAGTCACCCCAACTTATGGCAGTGACTTTGCTGCAGGCGCTGACTTACACGCTTGTCTCTTTGCTCCTGTAACAGTGGAGCCAGGGCAGACATTTCTCGTAAAGACAGGAATCACTATGGAAATCCCTGAGGGATATGTGGGACTTATCTATGCAAGAAGCGGTCTTGCTACAAAAAGGGGACTGGCACCAGCTAACAAAGTAGGAGTGATCGATTCCGATTACAGGGGCGAGATTATGGTATCACTTTATAACCAGTCAGACATTCCGCAAAAGATCGAGCCAGGTGAAAGGGTTGCTCAGATCGTTATAGCACCATATTTCCAGGGTGTGTTTAACGAAGTGGAGGAGCTTTCCGACACCGTAAGAGGTGAAGGTGGTTTCGGTTCAACAGGAACTATGTAGGATAAAAGAAAAGGACGGTTCTGAGTCTTTCAAATAAGACACAGGCCGTCCGTTTTTTTAAAACTTTATCTGATCATAAAGATCAAAATCTACAGATTTTTCGTAAGAATAATTTGCATCAATCTTAGGAAGCCACTCTGCATAAATCTCTTCCATATAGGAATTCTTCTTTGTCTTTATAATATCCAGCTTATGCTGATCTGTGGCATCTCTATCTGTCAGTTCTTTCATATAGAATATATGATATCCATACTCTGACTCAGTAACCAGACTGTAAGAGCCATCCTCAAGTCCATAGAGGCTGTCGCATATATCCTTTCCATAGATAGACTCAATCTCTGAAGGAGTCATAGTATAATATGCAGAATTCTTCAGTCCGTAATATTCAGCAAGTCCTTCAATATTCATACTATTAGACTTTTTAGAAGAAGTACCGTCATTCGTATTACTCTCTATAGGATTGATCAGTGTGTTATATGCCTGAAGCGCTCTATCATACTGAGCAGCCTTTTCATCCTCAGAGAACTGAGTTACATCACCACTGGAAGCAACCGCATAGCACTCAAAGTATAGATCGTAAAATGTGGTCTCACGGGCTTCCTCATCCGAAACCTCCAGCTCAGCATCACCGATTATCTCGTCATACACGCGCCTTGCGATGGCATTTTCCTCCATCACCTTCTGCACTGTTTCATAATCAAGCTCCATATTTTTCAACTGTTCATCTGTCAGCTTCTCATAGAAGTTATCAGTTGTTCTAAGCACCTCACTCATCTCATCATCAGAGAGGGCCACCTTGTATTCCGACGCCATCTTCTTCAGCATCTTCACGTGAATTATTGTTTCGATAATATCGCGTCTAGTAACATCTTCCATATTTGCAGTAGCATCTCTGCCTACAGATATGTCCGTGCCCCAGATCTCGCTTCCGTATACCGACTCATAATCCTCAATCACTGTATTGGCATAAAGATAAACCTCGCCAAGAGTTATATCTTCACCAGCAAAACTCAGCACCACATTCTTTCCACTGATAATGGTATCCTGTTCTCCACAGGCTGTGAGTGAAAAGATAAATGTCATCACCAGCACTACTGATATTAAGTTCTTAATCTTCTTTACTACGTTCATTACTTATCCTTACAGCCCGTTATTTAGAGCTCTCTTTGATGACAAGCATCTCATATATATTAGTTAGTACATCTTCGATACTATCTAGCATTGAATCCTGGATCAGACTGGAGGTCTTAACCGCAAAGCCAGATTCCTTCGCTTTAATGATCCTGATATCCTTCTTGTACTTCTTCATAAACTGAGGAATCTTTGCGATATCAAGCTTCGCTCCATCCCTTATGATATATTCAACGCATCCATTTCTATATCTGAGAAATGTTATATAAGCCTTATGTGCTTCGGACTTAAGCAGTGCAACCCTCATAAGTCGCTGCATTGGCTTTGGAACATCTCCAAAACGGTCCACCGCCTCTGCCTCAATATCAGCTATATCATCCTCAGTCTCGATTCTTGATATACGCTTATAAAGCTCAAGCTTTAAGTATTCATTTCGCACATATTCATCAGGAATATACGCATCAACAGGAAGATCCAGCATCGTGTCAAAGTCTTCAGGAGTTTCATCTCCCAGCTTTGCCTTGATGGACTGATTAAGCATCTTAACATATAGATCATAACCAATCTCTTCCATATGTCCAGACTGACTGCTTCCGAGAACGTTACCCGCTCCACGGATTTCCAGATCCTTCATCGATATTTTATAGCCAGAGCCCAGTTCTGTAAACTCCCTAATCGCAGACAGCCTCTTCTCGGCCACCTCGTTTATCATCTTATCCCTGCGATACATCAGGAAAGCATAGCTCTGTCTGTCGGATCGACCTACACGACCTCTTAACTGATAAAGCTGTGCAAGTCCAAAGTTCTCTGCGTTATGAATGATGATCGTATTAACATTTGGAATATCAAGTCCAGTCTCAATGATAGTTGTAGATACGAGCACATCTATGTCCTTATTGATGAACTCGTGCATGATATCCTCAAGCTCTCGCTCACGCATCTTTCCATGTGCAAACTCAACTCTTGCATCAGGAAGAAGGCTGCGAAGTTCCAGAGTTATTCTCTCTATATCATCCACTCGGTTGTATACATAGTAAACCTGACCCTTTCGGGCAAGCTCACGAGATATAGCCTCCTTGACTATCTCCTTATCATACTCCATAACGTATGTCTGGATAGGACGTCTATCAACCGGTGGCTCCTCCAGAAGACTCATATCTCTGATTCCTATAAGGCTCATATGAAGTGTTCTAGGAATAGGCGTAGCTGTAAGAGTCAAAACATCAACTGTATTCTTCAGCTGCTTGATAGTCTCCTTATGCTTTACACCGAAACGCTGTTCCTCATCTATGATGAGAAGTCCCAGTGCTTTATAACCCACATCCTTTGAAAGAAGTCTGTGAGTACCTATTACAATATCAACCTCACCCGACTTAAGTCCGGCAAGTATTTCTTTGGCTTCTTTTGCCGAGCAGAATCTAGACAGAACTCTGACTGATATCGGATAGTTCTTCATTCTCTCGCAGAACGTCTCATAATGCTGCTCCGCCAGGATTGTAGTTGGAACAAGATATGCTACCTGCTTACCATCCTGCACTGCTTTAAATGCTGCTCTGATGGCAACCTCGGTCTTACCAAATCCAACGTCACCACAGATAAGACGATCCATGATACGTTCGCTCTCCATATCGCGCTTCGTATCCGCTATAGCAGTGAACTGATCCGGAGTCTCCTCATATGGGAACAGCTCCTCAAACTCCTTCTGCCACTCTGTATCCTCAGAGAATGCATAACCCTTCTTATTCTGTCTTATAGCATAGAGATCAATAAGCTCCTGAGCCATATCATCAATATGAAGCTTAACTCTCTCACGAACCTTCTGCCACTCGCTGCCGCCCAGCTTATTAAGCTTCGGCTTTCTCGCATCCTTGCTGGCATACTTTCCAATAAGACTCAGCTGCTCAACCGGAATAAAGAGCTTGCCGCTGCCAGCATAATCTATATGAATATAATCTCTTTCTCTGCTGTCACCAGTACGAACCTTCTCGATACCGCGATAGATACCGATACCGTGACGCTCGTGCACAACATAATCACCAACACCTATCTCATCGATAGAGTTGATTCTCTCGCCCTCATACTTTGCCTTAAGCTTCTTACGTTTCTTTCCACTGTGAGTAGCACCAAAGATACTGCTCTCACAAATACACACCAGCTTAATAGCAGGAATATAAAAGCTTTCATCCAGGTTACCAGTTGTAACCATTACCTCCCTAGGCTGCAGAACCCTTGATCTGCTGGCCGAGAAAAAGCAAGGCAGTTCCTCGTCCATAAAGGACTGTGCCAGTCTCTTCGCCCTTGTCTGGGATGGGGATACAATCAGTACTGAATAATCATCCTTACGCCACTTCTGAATCTCCCCGATAAGGCGCGTAACATTTCCCTGATAAGGCTCAACACCTTTACTTTCAAATGGAATCGACACCTTTGGCGTGATTCGAGATGTACTCGGAAGAAACTCTGACATCATTACCGTCTTCATTCCAGCAAGACGGTCCAGCGTCAGTTCATCACTGAAAAGAACATCAGCCTGTCCAGGTAGGATATAACCACTCTCAAGACGTGCCGACATGGATATCTCAAACTCACGGGTATGAGCAGCTGCACGCTCCTCAACCTTAGTTATCTCATCAATAAAGACTGGAGTATCCTCTGGCAGATAATCGAGAAATGATACTGTATCACTGAAGAAGTAGGTTACCAGACTGTCCAGACCGGTAGTAGAGTTGTACTCCATAACCTCTTCTTTAACATGATTGATATATGACTTAAGTCGTGCATAAGCTTCAGTCTGGAAGCTCTTCTTAAAGGCCTCACAAACCTTCTCGCCTTCTGCCTCAATAGCATCAATACCTCGTCTTATACGAGCAAGACTTAGTACATATTCACTACTAGGTAGTATATCGAAACTATCTACTGACTCAATAGACCTCTGAGTACTCTCATCAAAGTATCTGATAGATTCTATCTCATCACCGAAGAACTCAACACGACATGGGCACTCTTCCGTGAGGGGGTATATATCAATAATTCCTCCTCGAACAGAAAACTGCCCTCTAGATTCAACAACAGTTACATTTTCATATCCCAGCATAACGAGACGACGTTTTACTTCGTCCATCTCCATCTCTTCGCCAACAGACAGTGTAAATGCATGCCTTCTAAAATACTTCATATCTGGCAGCCTGTCCATAAGTCCATCAACGGTGGTTATGATAACTGTACGTTCTTTTCTATATATTCTTTTTAGGATTTCCAGTCTCTTAGCTGAAGTCAGATTACCGTGAACATCTGCATAGTAGAACAGCGCATCCTTCGCAGGATAAAGATATACATCTCTATCCAGGAATTTATAATCCTGATACAGCTTATCTGCTCTGGCTCTGTCGTAGGTAACAACTAATGTAAACAGCTGATCCCCGCGAAGCGCCTCCATGACCAGCGGTTCAACACATCTGTTAAGCCCGAATATAGCTGCAGGAGTCTGTCCCTTCTTGTCACATAATCTTGATATTTCAGCACTTTCCCTGACTGGTTTTACAAGTGCGTCCATACACCTTCCTTTATGGATTCCTTACCCAGAATCCTAATTAAAATGGTTCATGGCTAAATCAGCGCCATCCTCCACAATTGCTGTTACTGCATCAACAGCCTTTTCGACTGTCTCACGAAGTAGTGGGAGTTCTTCCTTAGGAAATCTTCCCAGCACATAATCCGCAAGGTCCCAATCCACCGGCTTATGGCCGATTCCAACCTTTACTCTATCAAACTCCTCAGTACCAAGACAGGAAATGATACTCTTGATTCCATTATGTCCGCCAGCACTGCCCTGCTTCCTGATACGAATCCTTCCAACATCAAGATCTGTATCGTCATATATGACTATAACATCCTCAGCAGTACATTTATAAAAATGGACCAGCTCCTGAACTGCATCACCGCTAAGATTCATGTAGGTCTGTGGCATAGCAAGAACCACTTTCTCCCCACCAATGACACCATGACCAGTAAGAGCCTTACATTCCTTCTTGTTGATAGGAATATTATACTTATCTGATATTCCAGTCAGCACCGAGAAACCAGTATTATGACGCGTTCCAGCGTATTTAAGACCTGGATTTCCAAGTCCGACTATTATCTTCATAGTTTACTGTCTTTCCTTCATTATCTCTTCAGCTGTAGCAAGCTGCTCGAGAGTATTTACACCAAGAATCTCATTTATATCTTCTACAGGAAGAGCATTTATCTTAAGACCAGCATTCTTGATTATTGAAACTGTATCTGTCAGATAGTACTCACCCTGAGCATTATCATTTGTAAGCATGCCAAGACTTGCTGTAAGAGCCTCAGCATTAAATACATACATACCAGAATTGATTTCTTTTGTAAGAAGTTCTTCTTCGGTACAATCCTTATGTTCAACTATCTTAATAAAGTTTCCTTCAGAGTCTCTGATGATCCTTCCGTAACCAGTTGGGTCATCCAGAATAGCTGAAAGAACTGTGACTCCATTTGACGCTTTCTTATGTGCATCATAGAGCTTCTTTATTGTATCAGCAGTAATAAGTGGGGAATCTCCGCAAAGAACTACCACATCACCTTCGCTGCCAATAAGTGGAGCGGCACATTTAACTGCATGTCCTGTACCTAACTGTTCGTGCTGTTCAGCAAACTGAACGACATCAACTATCTCGCGCTTAACAAGCTGTCCCTGATATCCTACTATTACTATTACGTCTGTAGCCCCAGCATCCTTTGCCGCCTGAATGGTATAGTGAACCATAGGCTTATCACACACCTTGTGAAGAACCTTTGGCAGATCTGAATGCATTCGTGTTCCCTTGCCAGCAGCAAGTATAACAGCCTTGAACTTATCCATGTAATTTCAACTCCTCTAAAATATTGTTCGTTACTTTTGCTCGGGTGATTATATCACAACTGTTTAGCAAAAACAAGGCAGAGGTTTTACCCTCTGCCTCGCGTATAATTTGAACATAAACTCTATTAAATTGTGGAATAATTCGACTGGCTTTTTCACCGTACACGCGCGCTCTCGCACCTGCCAGCCACCCCTATTCAGTTTTATTCACCAATATCTTCCAGCGGAGTTTCTTCATATTTAGCAAGAATCAGATCCTGAATCTTTGTTCTTGTCTCTGAATTAATTGGATGAGCAATATCTCTATACTCTCCATCAGCCGACTTACGACTAGGCATCGCTATAAACAATCCCTTATCTCCCTCTATAACCTTGATATCATGAATAACGAACTCATTATCAATGGTAATAGATACTACTGCCTTCATCTTGCCATCTTTCGCTACTCTTCTTACTCTAACATCTGTAATTTCCATATGCTGTAACCTCCAAATAAAATACCTTTAATAGTCTTTATAGTGTATATCTAAAGCTCTTCTCTATGACTATCTTTGGACTATCTGCCTCACCGGTGTGAACTGTGTTAGCCTTGATAGTATCTCTACTCTCTACTATACAATTCTCGATGTAGCAATTGTCACCGATATGTACATCATTCAAGATGATAGAGTTCTTGATTACACAATTATTTCCAACATAAACCTTCTTAAACAGCACCGAATTCTCTACTGAGCCGTTGATGATACATCCGCTAGCTATAAGTGAATTGGATGTTACTGCATCTCCATTAAACTTTGCTGGTGGAAGGTCTTCTACTTTCGTATAAACTCCAGGAGCTGTACGGAAGAAATGGTTTCTGACCTCCGCATTAAGGAAGTCCATATTCGTCCTGTAGTAGGAATCTATAGAACCAATGTTTCTCCAATAGGAATCCAGATTATATGCGTTTATACGCTTGACATTCTTATATCTGATAAGTATGTCCTTAACGAAATCCGTTCTTCCTTCAGCGGCACAAGTCTCAAGAAGTTCAATCAGCTGACGGCGTCTAACTACGTACACGCCTATTGATGCTGTGCTGGTCTCGGCAACCAGTGGCTTCTCTTCGAAGTCGAGTACTCTACCGTTATCACCGACTTTTACAACACCAAATCTGGATATATCATCCTCATCAGCGCGAATCTCCTTAGTCACAATCGTGATGTCCGCATTCTTGGCTATATGATCCTCCAGGACCTTGTTGTAATCCATCTTATACACACCATCGCCTGATGCAATAACTACATAAGGCTCATGTGCATCCTTGAGGAATCCAATGTTCTGATACAGCGCATCTGCTGTACCCTTATACCAATAGCTGTTAGTTGCTGTGATGGTAGGTGTGAAGATATACAGTCCGCCCTGCTTTCTTCCAAAATCCCACCACTTTGATGAGTTAAGATGCTCATTCAGTGATCTGGAATTATACTGAGTATAAACCGCTACCTTCTGAATATGTGAGTTCGACATATTCGACAGTGAGAAATCTATAGCTCTATAGCAGCCTGCCATCGGCATAGCGGCTGTAGCTCTTTTTGCTGAGAGATCTCCCATACGACTGCTGTTACCACCTGCTAGAATTATACCTATCGCTCTCATATTACTCACCTGCCTCTCTAATTATCGAGCCGCCTCCAGGTAGAATTCCATCAGGATAATCATCCAAAGTCGTCTCACCGAGAATAGCAGTATTCTTTCCGATCTTAACACCTTCCGGAATGACAGAATTCTCTCCAATAGTTACGAGGTCAAATGCGTAAACTGCAGGCTTATAGGTGTTCTCTGCAGACTCACCAACACCAAGTTCAGCGTTCTTTCCAATCACAACGCCCTCAGCAAGTATAGCCTTGTCGATTATAGCTCCATCACCAATCTCAACATTGTTCATAATGATGGAATCCTTAACAACTGCGCCCTTGCCTATCTTTACAGCAGAACCAATAACAGACTTTTCAACATTTCCATATATCTCAGTACCTTCACCGATAATACTCTTGGTAACGCTACTGCCTGCTGCAATATACTGTGGCGGAAGATTGTCGCTCTTGGTATATATTCTCCAGAACTCCTCATAGAGGTTAAACTCTGGAATAATATCAACTAGTTCCATGTTAGACTCCCAGTATGATCCGAGAGTTCCAACGTCTTTCCAGTAGCCCTTGTAATCATAAGCTACTATCTTCTTTCCTTCTTCATGGCAAGAAGGGATAACATGCTTACCAAAGTCACATGAAGGAACATCCTTCATCTCAATAAGCTTATCCTTCAGAAGCTTCCAGTTGAAGATATAGATACCCATTGAAGCCTTGTTGCTTCTTGGATGCTCTGGTTTCTCTTCAAATTCCTGAATTACACCGTTGTCATCTGTAATAACAACTCCAAATCTGCTAGCTTCCTCTATTGGAACCTGATAGGTTGCAATAGTTACGTCCGCATGTGAGGACTTGTGGAAATCAAGCATTACCTCGTAATCCATCTTATATATATGGTCGCCTGAAAGAATCAGTACATAATCAGGATCATAATACTCCATGAACTCCAGGTTCTGGTAGATAGCATTTGCTGTACCAGTGTACCAGGATGTGTTTTCAGTACTCTCATAAGGTGGAAGAACTGTAACACCTCCGAAGTTTCTATCAAGATCCCACGGCATACCTATACCAATATGCTGATTCAGACGAAGAGGTCTATACTGTGTTAATACACCAACGGTATCAACTCCAGAGTTGATGCAGTTACTAAGCGGGAAGTCAATAATCTTATACTTACCACCAAATGCAACCGCAGGTTTTGCAAGCTTCGAGGTGAGCACTCCGAGTCGAGAGCCCTGACCACCTGCTAAAAGCATTGCGATCATTTCCTTCTTAACCATCTTGTTTTGTCTCTCCTTTTAAGTAATAATATTATGTCATTAAGTAGCCAATAGTATTATAACACTTTTGATGCAATATTGAAACAATAAATTAGATAATTTTACCACCTTTTGTACCATTTTAACACGTCATTTATACATGTTGCACAAATGACTATGACCAATTAAAATGGCAACCCCTAAATGTTGTTATTCAGGGGTTGCCTCATTGTAAATTATCACTAAATATTCGTTATAAACTCACGAAAAACTTATTCTTTTCCTGTCTTAATAGCCTCTGTAACAGCTGTTGCAAGACCTGTAATTCCAGCTAAATCTGAAGGAATGATCAGCTTGTTTGCTGGACCAGCCGCTGCTCTTTCAAATGCTGAAAGACCCTTAACAGCAATTGTGTTCTGTGTAGGAGCTGCATCATTCATCATCTTAACAGCGTCAGCCTCAGCCTGCTGTACCTGACGAATAGCCTCTGCATTACCTTGAGCTCTCTGAATAGCTGCTTCACGCTGTGCCTGAGCTTCAAGGATAGCTGCCTGCTTCTTAGCTTCAGCAGCAAGGATTGTAGCTTCCTTATCAGCTGTAGCACGAAGAATCTTAGCTTCCTTCTCACCTTCTGAAACTGTGATAGCTGCCTGCTTCTCACCTTCAGCTCTGATGATCTGCTCACGTCTTTCACGCTCTGCCTTCATCTGCTTCTCCATTGACTCCTGGATAGCTGCAGGTGGCATGATGTTCTTAAGCTCTACACGGTTAACCTTGATTCCCCAAGGATCTGTTGCTTCATCAAGTGTAGCACGCATCTTTGAGTTAATTGTTTCACGAGATGTAAGTGTCTGGTCAAGTTCCAGATCACCGATAATATTACGAAGTGTTGTAGCTGTAAGATTCTCGATAGCAGCAAGAGGATTCTCAACACCATAGCAGTAAAGCTTAGGATCTGTTATCTGGAAGAAAAGAACTGTATCAATTCTCATTGTAACGTTATCCTTTGTGATAACTGGCTGTGGTGGGAAATCAGCAACCTGCTCTTTAAGAGAAACACGACGAGCAACCTTGTCGATTACAGGAACCATCATGTGAAGACCAACTCCCCAGGTAGCTGTATAAGTACCAAGACGCTCGATTACATATGCATTTGCCTGTCTAACTACACGAAGGCAGCTGCAAAGCATAATAACTGCAATAACTAAAAGTACAATAAATACATATGACATAATACTTTAACCTCCTTAGTATTACATATATAAGTTAACATTTAAAATGATTGAAGCTCTCTTTTTACATAAAGCTTTGTTCCTTCAAGACGCTGTATTGTCACCAGCGTTCCCTCTGGAATAACACTGCCGTCATCAGATACTGCTCGCCATTCAACATCGCCAATCTTCAGCATTCCTGTGCCAGCATTGTTATCGACAGCCGTAAGGATCTTTTCAGTTCGTCCTATAAGACTGTCTGTATTGGTTTTCTCCTGCCCGATTGCCAGATGCTTCTTGGCAAATGGCCTCATCAGCAGAAGTAATATGGTGGACACTCCTATGAATGCAACTAACTGCAGCCATACAGGCCCGTCCATAAATGCGATTATCGCCGCGACTATACCGCCACCCGTAAACCAGATGGACGAAAGTCCTAGAGTAATTATCTCTACCACCAGAGCTACTGCCGCGACTATAACCCAAAATACGCCATAGCTCATACCTTCACCTTCCTTCTTTGATCAACTATACAATACACAATTATAACAAACTATTCATAATTCAGCATTATATTAAATAGCTTGTTAAAAAAAAATCTTGTGACAGGATAATTATATCATAATATTTTCCTAAAACAGAGAAATAGTTTGAGAGCCCAGATCCTTGTTCTGTTCTCCTTCTTTAAGCGATGCAAAGGAAAGAACCATATGGTGGTCTCCAACCCTTATTCTGCTGCAATACGCCGGGTCATCCACCTTTATTTCCTTGTAGAGTGTGGCATTATTCCCATCCAGATCACTCTTATATATTCCCACAGCTGACTCGCCATTCATGGAATAATAGAGGGTATACCACAGCGTATCTCCATGAATACAAAATGAAGAAACCCCTGTTGATACAGTCTTGGCCAAAGAAGCACTATCCGAACCATTATCTGTTTTAAACTCCAGACGATTATATGATGATTCCTTCGAATCCAAATCACTTGTCAGATAATACCATTTACCATCCTTAACCTGAGTCATAGTGTCATATCCTTCCATAAGGATTAAATGGTTCCATGGCAATTCTTCTGCTTCCATATAGTATTTATAATCATACATAAATCTATACAGCAAACATTCCGTAGCAGATACACTGACGTCAACATCTCCAAGATATAACTTCTTTTCGAATTCTGGTTTTGTAAGATCAATATACTCTACACGATATGCATCATAGTTCTTGCTAAGAACATAGAGTTTATTGTCCCTGATAAATGGCACGGATATCTGATAACCTTCTTCAAGATCCTCCGGACCCATTACATCCTCAACTGTACCATTCGAAAGATTCAACCTGATAACGTACTTCAAAGATTCTTTCTTCGTAGATATATGACTTCTGTATTCACTTATATATAAAAACCCATCATGGATTCCAAGAACCGCATCTGCATATAACTCTGATTCGTAGATTACACTTTCTGCGCCATCCAGAGATACCAGTTTCACTTCTTTTCCATCACAGTAATACAGGCCATCCTCAGTATCAATATATTCATTTTTATAGCTATTGAGCTGATCCTCAAGGTCATATCTGGATTCGTTTTCACCCAGAATATATTCGCCGTAATTCTTCGAATAATCCTGACACACCTTACAAGCTTTATATAAGAAAACAGATACGCCTAAAACTGCCAGAATATAAACGATTGGAACTATTCTGATTATTTTGCTGCTTTTCTTTGAAGATTTTTCCTCGCCATCAGCCTGTTCTTCTTCGTTATCAGATGCTTTTTTCAAAGATTTGATATATGAGATGATACTGATCACCAGCATAATAAAGGTGAATGCACCTGTAGCAAGGAATCTGGAATGTGATTTTATAGAATCAAGCTGATATCTGGCATAAATACACACATTCAGATAATAGCCAGCAAATGCAACGAAAGTGACTAAATAAACAATTATCTTTAAAAGACCAGCAGTCTTTTGATCCTTTCCTGCCAGAAAAATACTTAGAATAATGAACGCTATAGCTATAGCAAGTATAAGCACGAGCCAAGCATTTATGTATCCCCAGTATGTTCCGTCAACAAAGGGAGTTCTCTTCATTATGGTGTCATATCCAGAAACAAAGCCCTCGCCATTACTATTATATATATCATGAGCCTCTATAAAATAAATAAAGGCAAGTAATATATTTAAAATGATCATTTTTTACTAAACCCCTTTCCCTACCTAAACATATGTATAGCTAGGGATTAAAACTGTTGCATGTCATTCTGATACATATTATTTGGCTGCATTTCATTTGGCTTCCAAATGGTACTGACTCCATATCTGCCAATAGCAACTACTATCAGTATACCTGACACAGTCCCAAATGGAGTTGATATAATTGAAATAATATTACTCATAGCGTTAGCTGCTACAAGGTATTCTTGTCCTTGTCTTGAATATATGTAGTTTGCCAGATAAGTTGATACAATGCCTAATATCCATCCAAAAACAATGTATACAACAAACATTACAACCTCTACTGTTCTTCTGGATTCCCCTTTATATGTGAACATTATCATCATAAAGACAACAAGCATAAGAAGGTGTACTAAAGAAGTAAAAAGACTAGCTGGAATAACCCTGGCCTCATGCGCTTCCGTAAATTGTTCGGGCAGAAATAAATTCCCACCTTTAAACTGTGTTAATGTACATAAAACGTTTATTAAAAACACAACTCCGTAAAGAATTACGCCTACGACCATAGGCTTTTTAACATTATCTTCTAACATATTATCTCTCCCTTAAAAGAATGTGCGAGTGGGGATAGCCCCATTCGCACATAGGTTTATTTCTTAGATTAATATAATGATAGTCACTTATTAGTGATCACGATAGTAGTTGATGAGGCATCCGCTTGTGATAATAGTACGCTCATCATCTGTAAGCTCACCAAGCTTCAGTGAGATTTCCTTCATACCCTTGTTAACGATGTATGCCTTGATCACTTCACGCTTCTCTTCTACAGCAGCACGTACATCTGGAACGAATACATAGTCGCCGTTCTCGAAACCGTATGGATTATCCTGACTTACATCAACTGCAGTTTCATCCATGATAAATGGAAGCATACCCCAGTTAATAAGATTTGAACGATATCTCTTTGTTGCATATTCACGAGCGATGTTAGCCCATCCACCAAGAACCTTCTGGCATGATGCAGCCTGCTCACGAGCTGAACCATCTCCTGGCTTTACTGCATAGATTGTACTACCAAAACCTGTATTCTTACGGTTTACATCGTTGAACTTCTCTTTGATTATAGGCATTACATCCTTAAGTTCTGGATAGTTCTCACATGGATGTCCGCCTTCTTCTCTATCCACCTCAACCTGATGGAACTCCTTAGCACGACCGACGTACTCTGGGTCCTTACGTGAAAGTGTGAACTCAGCAAGTCCGATAGGATTAGATCTAAATGATGATGTCTCACCTGAAGGAATGAGCTCATCAGTTGTAGTTACAGGGTCTGTAATAACTGAGCAGACCTTGAGGAGAAGATTTTCTTCAAGAGCTGGCATAGCTGGCCATGGCTTGATGTTTGGTCCCTGCTTAAGCTCCTCTTCTGGACGAGCCTTCTTCCATCCGTCATATACTCTGTTCTCATAGATTGACTTATCGAAGAAGTACTTAGGTCCTGTGTACTCAACATCGATATCAGTAGCTGGTGTAAGGAAGCCCTTGTTAACAGCTGTAGCTGCGATAGAACGAGCATCCATAAGAGCAACTGAACTGATCTGTCCGTTCTGTATCTTTGATCCCTCTCTGTTAGGGAAGTTACGTGTTGAATGTCTGATTGAAAGTGCGTTGTTAGCAGGTGTATCACCAGCACCGAAGCAAGGTCCGCAGAATGCAGTCTTGATAATAGCACCAGTCTTCATGATATCTGCTGCACGTCCGTTATTAACAAGCTCCATCATAACCGGCATACTTGCTGGATATACATCAAGTGTGAACTCATCATTTCCAATATAGTGACCCTTAAGGATATCAGCAGCATCGCAAATATTCTCGAAACCACCACCAGCACAACCAGCGATGATTCCCTGCTCAACATAGAGCTTTCCATCACGGATCTTATCTGTGAGCTTGAACTCTACATCACCTGTAAGCTGCTTACGACCATTTTCCTCACACTCGTGAAGAATGTCCTTAAGATTTGCATTTAACTCTTCAATAGTAAATGTATTTGATGGGTGGAATGGAAGCGCGATCATTGGACGAATCTTTGCAAGATCAACATATACCACGCCATCATAGTAAGCAACATCTGCTGGAGCAAGTTCCTTATAAGCCTCAGGTCTATAGTGAGTCTCGAACCACTTCTTTGTATTTTCATCTGTCTTCCAGATAGATGAAAGACATGTTGTCTCTGTTGTCATTACATCAACACCGATACGGAAGTCAGTTGAAAGCTTATCAACACCAGGACCAACGAACTCCATAACACTGTTCTTAACGTATCCATTCTTAAATGTAGCTCCGATAAGTGCAAGTGCAACGTCCTGAGGACCAACACCCTTCACTGGCTCGCCATCAAGATAGATAGCGATAACCTTTGGAGACTTAACATCATAAGTTCTTCCAAGAAGCTGCTTAGCAAGCTCTCCACCACCTTCACCGATAGCCATAGTACCAAGAGCACCATAACGTGTGTGGCTGTCTGAACCAAGTATCATAGCTCCGCACTCAGCAAGCTCCTCACGAGCATACTGGTGAATAACTGCCTGATGAGGTGGAACATAGATTCCGCCGTACTTCTTAGCAGCTGAGAGACCAAACATATGGTCATCTTCATTTATTGTTCCACCAACTGCACAAAGTGAGTTGTGGCAGTTTGTAAGAACGTAAGGGATAGGAAACTCTGTAAGACCTGATGCCCTTGCTGTCTGGATAATGCCGACAAATGTAATATCGTGAGATGTCATTTTATCGAACTTGATCTTAAGGTTCTCTGCATCTCCTGAAGTATTGTGGCTGGTAAGAATACCATGTGCAATGGTTCCCTTCTTTGCCTCTTCCTTAGTAGTTTGTATTCCTTTGCTACTAAGCTCTGCCTCGTCTGTTACAAGGTCTTTACCATTTACAAGGTATGCACCTGTCTCGTAAAGTTTTACCATTTTGTCCTCCATTGATTTTTAAAAAATTAGTCCTCTTCCGTAACATCCGGAAGTTTGAAAGTAGTAAGACTGTTGGCATCGATATTAGTTTCCTCAACCACACGAGTTGCCTGTCTCTCTACACAACGTTCGAAATAGTTTCGCACCTCTCTCGCATTTGCGAAGTGCTCCTCATGATCAACAGCCATTTTCTGCAGACGGTCGGCCACATAATCTGTAGCCTCCTTGTTCATCACATAATCCTGGCTTACGCACATAAGGTCAAATATTTTGATCAGCTCATCGCCTGTATAATCAGGGAACTCGATGAACTTGTTAAATCTTGATTTAAGTCCTGGGTTAGAGTTGATAAATGTTTTCATCTCGTCTGTATATCCAGCAACGATTACGATAAGATCCTGACGGTTATCCTCCATACGCTTAAGGAGCGTATCAACAGCTTCCTGTCCGAAATCCTCGCCCTCAGCACTTGTAAGGGTATATGCCTCATCGATGAAAAGCACACCACCCATTGCCTCATCGCAGACCTTGGCAGTCTTCTGGGCTGTCTGTCCAACGTATCCTTCCACAAGTCCTGCACGATCTACCTCTATCATTTGGCCTTTGCTGACAACTCCCAGCTGGTGATAGATCTTAGCAAGAAGTCTTGCCACTGTAGTCTTACCAGTACCAGGGTTACCCGAGAAAACAAGGTGAAGTGACATACTTGGAGTCTTAAGTCCAAGCTTCTCTCTCATTCCTCTGATCTTAACCAGATTAATAAGATTAGTCAGATTCTTCTTAACAACCTCAAGACCAATAAGTGAATCCAGCTCTGCGAGGAGCTGATCCAGCGTCTCCTGCTTAGGTGGAAGTGAAATCTTTACATTAACAGGTGTTTCATCTTCAGAAACATTGCCTTTTCCGCCAGCATTTCCGAAGCCACCTATACTTCCGCCGCCTGGAGTATTCTTATAGATATCAAAACCATTTAGGTAATTATTCATTGCATTGATGTAATCAGAAACTCTGTCTGCTTCTCTGTCACTGATTCCACCATAGGCTACAAAATTACAGCCTAGATCGTTAAATGTATTCACCAGATATTTGGATATCGAAGTACCGTATCCAGTTCTCTGACTCATTGGTGATGTGTCATCCAGTACGAAATACTGAAGACTTCTTGGAACATAACTTGAAAGATCTATATTATTGCAGCGATCATTTATGAATCTCTTGAAATTGTACTCACTGATCACAATCTCAAGATTCTCATTTATGAATCTGATCTGATTAGAAATATCAGAACTAGACTCATCAAAAATATACCCCAGATAAACCAGCATATCATCCTTCAGCTGATTCTTAAGGGTAACGCGAGCATCGGCAGGATAAGGACTTGCCGCCTTAAACTGCACATTGTCCGCATATTGAAAGCAATAATTTATCATCTGTTTGATATTCTTTGTAACCATTATGCAACCCCATTTGGTGCAGTGGGGACGGACCCCAGTGCACGGTTTTATTTATGCTTCACACTTCTTGAGTAATTCTTCCCAACGCTTATCTACCTCAGCCTGGAACTCTTCGAGAAGCTTCTCGTTACCTGGCTTGAAGAGATGCTTGAAACGTCCCTGAGGCTTTAAGAAATCCTCAATTGGGAGCTTATTCTTAGGTTTATAGCTGAGATTCCATTTACCGTTTTCTACTTCGAAAAGTGGCCAGTAGCATGTGTCTACAGCAAGCTTACAGATCTTAGCCATATCTGCAGCATCAAATCTCCAACCTCTTGGGCAAGGTGACATTACATTAAGGAATGCAGGACCTGGTGTGTAGATAGCCTTCTCAGACTTCTCATAGAGATCCTTCATACCTGATGTGAATGTTGACTGTCCAACGTAAGGAATGTTATGTGCTGCCATGATAGCTGCAAGATCCTTACGACACTGAACCTTACCGTTACTTACTGAACCAACAGGTGTTGTTGTTGTATCAGCAAATCTTGGTGTAGCTGATGAACGCTGGATACCTGTGTTCATGTAAGCGCCGTTATCATAGCATACATAAACCATGTCATGTCCACGCTCCATAGCACCTGAAAGTGACTGGAATCCGATATCGTAGGTACCACCATCACCACCAAAGGTAATGAACTTGTAGGTTGTATCCTCGTCGATACGTCCTCTCTTCTTCAGTGCATTGTAAGCTGTCTCAACACCTGAAAGTGTAGCACCTGCACAAGCAAATGCATTATGAATATAACTGTCTGTATAAGCAGTAAATGGATAGAGGTAAGTTGAAACTTCAAGACAGCCTGTTGCGTTACCGATAACTGCCTTATCCTCTTCCTTCAGGGCTCTAAGTACTGTTCTAACTGTGATGGCAGCCCCGCAGCCAGCACAGAGTCTATGTCCTGGAGTAAGCCTTTCCGGCTTGCTCATAACTTCTTTAAGATTATATGCCATTTCTATATCTCCTGATATTTGCACTATTTATCACTAAGTTTAACGCCATCACCTGACTGACGGATATCCATCTGATCATCACCACCGAAATCACGGAACTCATTTGAGTTATCAGCATCACGGTCACGAAGACCAACATACTTAAACTGTTCTGGCTCCTTGCCACGGCGAACTATCTCACGGATATCTCTGAATACGTCTCTTGCTTCTGTTACTGTGTAGTCACGTCCACCAAGTCCATAGAAGTAGTTAACTGTTGGGATATCAAGTCCTGCATCATACATAGCAGCCTTGAGCTCTGATCCAAGAGGACCGCCCATACCTGAGAAGCTCTCTGCTCTATCAAGTATAGCTACAGACTGACACTTAGAAAGTGCAGCAGCCAGTTCCTCACCCGGGAATGGTCTGAATACACGAACCTTGATCATACCAACGTGAATTCCGTACTCACGGAGCTTATCTACTGCATCCTTTGTCTGTCCTGCAGCAGAACCCATGATAACGATAGCGTACTTAGCATCTTCCATACGGTACTCCTCAAAGAGGCCATACTTACGTCCTGTAAGCTGCTCGTACTCAGCACAAACATCAAGGATAACCTTCTTGGCATTCTTCATACCTGCACGCTGGCTGTACTTTGTCTCCATATAGTAAGGAGAGTTTGCATAAGGACCAGCAGCCATAGGCATATCCTTGTTAAGAAGGAAGTTCTCTGGATGATACTCACCAACGAAGTTCCTTACTGACTCTGTATCAATTGTTTCAATATTCATAACAGCATGACTTGTAATGAATCCATCGTAGCAAACCATCATAGGAAGCATAACGTCAGGATGCTCAGTTACTCTGTATGCCATAATGAAGTTATCATAAGCTTCCTCGTTTGTCTCTGCATAAACCTGAAGCCATCCACTGTCTCTTGCACCCATAGCATCTGAGTGGTCGCAGTTGATGTTAAGAGGTCCTGTCAGTGTTCTGTTAACAAGGCAAAGAACAACTGGAAGTCTATCTGAAGCAGCTATATAAAGCTCTTCCCACATAAATGCAAGTCCTGCTGATGATGTTGCTGTAAGAGCTCTTGCTCCAGCAGCTGATGCACCGATAACAGCACTCATTGAGCTGTGCTCAGACTCTACAGGGATGAACTCTGTATCGATCTCACCATTTGAGATGTATGTTGATACCATCTGAGGAAGCTCAGTTGATGGAGTGATTGGGAATGCTGGCATAACATCTGGGTTAACCTGCTTAATAGCAAGTGCAACTGCTTCGTTACCTGACATACGGTCACGCTTCTTAAGAGCAGTACCCTGAACGCGGATCTCAGCCTTAGCCTTTTCACTCTCGTTATATTCTGTATCATAAGGGCTCTCTACAGACTGTGTCTGATTAGGATTAACTGCCTCGATTGCTGACTTAGCTGTGTCAGCTAGGCTTACACCCTTAACCTTAATATTTCTATCCTTTAACATTTACAGTCCCTCCTTCATAGTTATTGCACCGAAGGAGCAGCTGCCTACGCAGATTCCGCAGCCCTTACAATGATCATAATCAAAATCAAGTCTCTTTCCATCTTCTACTGGAATAGATGAATCAGGACACATTGGTGCACAAAGAAGGCACTGCTTACATTTGTCCCAATCAATAACTGGAGTCTGTGTTCTCCACTCTCCTGTGAGGAAGCTTACAGCTCCGCCACCACCATATACTACATTTCCTGGAGTAATATCCTGGTATGGAGACTTTTCAGTAATCTTTGTTATATCTGTTCTTACTTTATTAGCCATTACTGCACCTCCTCGAAAGCTCTCTCAAGAGCTGCCATATTTCCATCAATTACTTCAGGCTTCTTAGCAAACTTATGCTGATATGAGCCTCTCATCTGCTCAAGGAAATCCTGCTTGGACATGATTCCTGACACCTTTACTATTGCAGCAAGCATAGGTGAGTTAGGGAAATACTTTCCAAGTGTTTCCAAAGATATAGTACGAGCGTCAACAGTATAAACTGCGCCCTCATAACCCTTAAGAAGAGGAATAATCTCTTCCTTAGGTCTTGCGGTGTTAATAACGATACCGCCGTCCTTGTTGAGACCCGAGGTTACGTCTACGCTATGAAGCAGAGTCTCATCAACCACTACAACATAATCGGGGTTGTATATGTTGGAGTGATTTCTAATCTCCTTCTCACTGATACGATTGTAAGCTGTAATAGGAGCACCCATTCTTTCTGGACCATACTCTGGGAAGCCCTGCACGTACATACCAGTGTTAAATGCAACATCTGCCAGAAGCAGTGCTGCAGTCTTGGCACCCTGACCGCCACGGCCATGCCATCTGATTTCTACTGCCTTACTCATTTTTTCCTCCTAATGATGTGAAAGGTTTTGATTTATGTTCGTGCTAATTGCTGAACATAATTTTTTTGTGTTCGTGCGTATTCGATGAACATAACTTTTTTTATGTTCGTGCGTATTCGATAAACCCGTAAACGGGTTCATCGAATACGAGGCTGCGCCTCGTATAGATTTAATTGGACAAGCACCTTGGAAAGCAAGTTTTCGCGGTGCTTGTCCAATTAAATCTGCACGAACAGAAAGCCAAAGTACATTATAACAAAACCATTTAGAAAAATAAAACAGAAATTTGCGCTAAGAATGTACAAAAAAAGTGCCTCTACCCGCATGGATAGTGACACTTTTTTACAAATGATTTATTAGCGTCCATCAATAGGAATGTACTCGCGTTCCTGCATTATGCTCTTATAGGCTGGACGTATGATCTTGTCTACATTGATCAGCTCTTCGATTCGGTGGGCTGACCAGCCTACGATTCGGGCTACAGCAAAGAGTGGTGTATAGAGCTCTACCGGTATTCCCAGCATACTGTAAACAAAGCCGCTGTAGAAGTCCACATTTGCGCTGACACCCTTATAAATCCTACGCTTTTCAGCGATAACCTCAGGAGCCAGTTCCTCAATATTTTTATATAACTGAAGCTCTCGTTCCATATGCTTATCAACTGCGAGCTTCTCTACAAACTTCTTAAATGCTCT
This sequence comes from Lachnospiraceae bacterium AC2031, assembly GCA_000687975.1. Taxonomy (GTDB): domain Bacteria; phylum Bacillota; class Clostridia; order Lachnospirales; family Lachnospiraceae; genus Eubacterium_Q. The sequence continues at coordinate 1,302,108 of JIAB01000001.1, forward strand.
GGCTCTTGGATCAGATATAGCATAGATAGCATGACCCATACCATAGATAAGTCCACGTCTGTCAAACGCCTTCTTATCCACTATTTCAGCCAGGTAATCCTTTAGAGCAACTTTATCATTATAGTCAGGTACATGCTGACGGATATCCTCCATCATCTGCATTACCTTGATGTTAGCGCCGCCATGCTTTGGTCCCTTAAGTGAGGAAAGTGCCGCCGCGATAACTGAATATGTATCTGAACCAGCACTGGATACAACACGAGTTGTGAATGTGGAGTTGTTTCCACCACCATGCTCCATATGAAGTACAAGTGCTGCATCAAGAACCTGAGCCTCAAGCTCTGTATACTGCTTATCTGGACGAAGCATTCTAAGGAAATTCTCTGCTGTACTGAGCTTTGGATTAGGACGATGGATATACATACTATCATCCTTCTCATAGTGGTTATATGCACAGTATCCATAAACAGCCAGCATTGGAAACTCGCTTATTAAAGCCATGCACTGTCTGAGGACATTTGATATCGAAAGATCTGATACCTCGTAATCATCATAGGAAGCTAGAGTAAGAACCGACTTTGTCATAGAGTTCATAATATCATGGCTTGGAGCCTTCATTATTACGTCTCTTGTGAAATTAGTTGGAAGATGATTCAGGTTTCCAAGAGCTTCTCTGAAGTCACAGAGCTGATGCTCATTTGGAAGTTCACCAAAGAGGAGAAGATATGCTACTTCTTCGAATCCAAATCTCTTAAATCCGAAATCTTTCACCATATCGATAACATTGTATCCGCGATACCACAGCTCGCCATCACAGAATATTTCCTGACCATCGATAATCTTTGATGATACTACCTTTGATATGTTGGTAACGCCAGTAAGAACACCATGGCCATTCAGATCTCTAAGTCCACGCTTTACGCCGTACTCATCATAAAGCTTTGGATCAACTACATCAACACCACGACACAGTACTTCGCCGTTCAGCATATACTGCAGCATTTCTCTCTCTGTCATCTTCGTTCCCCCTTCTTAAATACTTATATATCAGCTAACTATTGTACCTCCACCGAGACAGTAATCACCGTCATAGATTACCAGGCTCTGACCTGGCGTGACTGCTCTGACCGGTTCATCAAAAAGCATGATTGCCGTGTTATCACTTTTTAACGTGAGAACCCCAGATGTGTCTTTTGCCCTGTATCTTACTTTAGCAGTGACACGCATCTGTTTTTCATCTGTATCCTTAATTATCTTATCCGCGTCAGGCAAACTAATGAGATTAAAATCTTTCGCTTTAACCTCCCTTGTGAAAAGATCCTCATTTGCCCCCAGAATAACCTGATTTCTTTCTGGGATGATATCAACTACATACAGTCGATCCGCAGCAGGAATACCTAGTCCCCTGCGCTGTCCGATAGTATAGTGATAATATCCCTTATGTGTACCAAGCACGTTGCCGTCCACATCAAGGAACTTTCCATACTTTTCATTATATTTTTCCATAGCCTTTTCAAGAGCTTGCTTAACCTGGACCGATGCCTCTCGTTCCATGAATCCTGCATAATCACCATCTGGAACAAAGCAGATATCCTGACTGTCATGCTTTCTTGCAACGATCAAGCCTTCACGTTCAGCAAGATCACGGGCATCACTCTTTTCAAATCGACCAAGCGGAAAATAAAGTCTTGCCAGCTGGTCCTGACTTAGAAAATACAGCACATAGGTCTGATCCTTTGTCAGATCCACCGCACGCCTGAGTCGATATCTGAACTGCGTTTCATCATATTCAACATTTGCGTAATGCCCAGTTACAACCTTTTCGCACTCTTCTTCGTCAGCCATTTCAAAAAGCTTTCCAAACTTCATATATCGGTTGCAATCAATACACGGATTTGGTGTCTCACCTCTTAGATAAGTCTCCACAAAATTATCGATGATCTTCTCACGAAAACCATCCATAAAGTTTACAACGTGAAATGGTATTCCCAGCGAACTACATACGACGCGGGCATCTTCTATATCATCAGGCGTACAACAAAGATGAGTTCCCGCAGTACAGGAAAGGTCCTGATCATGCAGCATCATCGTTACTCCTAAAGGAAAATAGCCCTCTTCCCGCACCAGATATGCGGCAACAGAGCTATCCACGCCTCCGCTCATTGCAACGAGCATTTTCTTCTCATTATCAGCCATGCTGATTCCTCACATCTTTATAAATAGTACTTCTTAAATTCTTTTTTCTTATATGTGGTGTAATTCTTTCAGGCACTGCTTCATGCGTCCGTCAAACTGAGAATAGAAATCAGAATCTGTATCATACTTATCCATGAAGAAGATTCGAAGCACAGTCTTCATTATCTCTTTTACCCGATACTCAGACTCTTCATTTATTTCTTCTATTTTATCAGTACGATACAGCTCAGCGCCTTTTTCTTCATAAACTTCAGCTTCGCCAGTTGCTGTAGCATGGTCCGTCAGATCCTTTTCTTCTAGGCCTTCCAGACGTTTTACCTCGAAGCCTGCCATCTCCCGGATTTCACATATCCTCTTCGTTTCATACTTCAGGAATTTATGCCATTTGGAAATGAAGGCTGAGTTCTTCTCCAGGTCTTCAATTCCCAGCCAGTCACTGATCTTAACTGGTGTTCTTGAAATCTTCAGACATTCATTTACCTGAAGGAAGTATTTAAAACTATCTCCCTCATAAATTCTTCCAAGAGGGAAAAGTCTGCATATTCCTGGTCTGAACTGGTGGATGGAACATCTGCCATCTTCGAGAAACTTGCATCCTGATTCCATTTTAAGGTGTGGCAGAACCACATCATCTATCACACTTAGTTCTAAATGGAAACTAACTAATAGTTCGTCGAAGCTTTTACCAGTACCCTTCGACAGCTGATACATATCGTATGGAGTAAGGACGATAGAGTATCCCATATCTGACTCACAGCAGTGACTACAGCCTTTGCAACCATCGGTTCCAAGAAGAGCCTTTTCGTCTGCGTCATATAATCTGCCATCTGATATATCTTTTATATCCTCGTATCGAAGCAATGTGTTCTCCTTGGTTCATGTTTTTTATGACATCTGCCATTCACGAAAAACGGCCGTCCACAAAATATTTTATAGGAAATGTATAAACTCCGCAACCTTGTTTTTTCGCCTATTTCATGTTACCCTAGTGCGTGGTTGATGTCAAAACTATGGCAAAACTATGACATCTCCGATTATGATATTTACTATCAAACTAAATGCACTTTCACAAAAGAACAAAGAAAGGAAAGATTATGAGTTCAAAAAGATTTATTAAACCACTTTTGACAACTCTCATTCTGGCGATGGCATTTGTCCTTACCCCACTAACAGCAAATGCAGCCGATTGGCGTCAGGAAGGAAATGACTGGTATTACATCTTAGATGATGGTTCCAAGCTTACCAACGGCTGGCACTATGACAGCGCATGGTACTACTTTGGAGCAGATGGAAAGATGGTTACCGGTCTTCAGAATATCGGATCACACACTTATTACTTCTGCGAAAAGGACCGTGGTTCCTGGAAGCGTGGACAGATGATGACTGGATGGCAGTTCATCAATAACGACTATATGTATTTCGATTCAAATGGTTACTACCATGAGGAATGCAAGGGTGATGAGAATGCCATAAAGGGAATCGATGTATCACAGTACCAGGGAAACATGGACTGGACTAAGGTTAAGAACCAGGGAATCTCCTTCGCCTTCATAAGAGTTGGTCATGGAGCACATGAGGTTGATCCTTATTTCGTAAAGAATATCGACAACGCAAACGCAGTTGGAATCAAGGTAGGAGTTTACTTCTACAGTACAGCTCAGTCAGTTGAAGAATCCAGAGCCGATGCTCTCTGGGTTATCGATCAGCTGAAGGGACACACAGTAAGCTATCCAGTTGCGATCGACCTTGAGAGTAACAGTCAGGTTGATCTTGGATGGGAAACTATCACTGCCATGGCAAAGGTTTTCTGTGACGAGGTTAAGGCCGCTGGTTACACACCAATGATCTACTGCAATGAAAACTGGGCTAAGAAATATATCGACTGGCCACAGCTTGATGGCGTATACAAGTGGATTGCAAGATACAACGGAACATATAACACAGACTACACACGTGATATATGGCAGGCAGGAAGTACAACATTCCTTGACGGAATCGAGGTTAACTCAGTTGATATCGACTTTGGATTTACAGATTTCAGTAAGGTCGTAACACCAAGAACAGAACGTATTCCAGCAGCAGCTTCAACTGACGCATCAGCTAGTAACGGTGAAAATACAGGTCAATGGATGTCAGGCTCTGGCGGCTGGTGGTACAAGTGGAGCGATGGTTCATACGCAAAGAGCGAATGGCTTGAGATTGGCGGAGTTAAGTATTACTTCGATGCTTCTGGATATCTCCACAGCGGATGGCTTGGAATTGGCGAAGACTGGTATTATATATCAAGCAACGGTGCATATTCCAAGAGATGGATAACATCAGGTGGTAAATGGTATTACCTGAATGAAGATGCTCGAATGGCCAAAGGTGAGTGGCGTGATGGTTACTACCTCAGTTCAAACGGTGCATGGACATATAAGGCTACAGGAAGCTGGTATCACAACAACACAGGCTGGTGGTTCCAGGATTCACAGGGCTGGTACCCAGTATCACAGTGGGCTAAGATTGATGGAAAATGGTATTACTTCGGTGCAAACGGCTACATAATGACTGATACAGTAATCGATGGATGTAAGCTTGGTTCCGACGGAGCTTGGATACCTGATACACAGTAAATAAAAAAGTATCACGGGATAAAACCCGTGATACTTTTTTATTGCTTTACTTTTGATTAGTGATGGAAAAGTCTGATTCCTGTGAAGCTCATTACGATTCCATACTTATTACATGTCTCGATAACATTATCATCTCTGATAGAACCACCTGGCTGAGCAATATACTCAACACCACTTCTGTGTGCTCTCTCTACATTATCGCCAAATGGGAAGAATGCATCTGAACCAAGTGAAACACCAGTGTTCTTCTTAAGCCATTCCTTACGCTCTTCTCTTGTGAATACTGCAGGCTGCTCTGTGAAGTACTTCTGCCACTCGCCATCACCGATAACATCCTCATAATCATCGCTGATATAAACATCGATTGTGTTATCTCTATCTGGACGTCTGATATCATCTCTAAATGGAAGATTCTGAACCTGTGGTGACTGACGAAGGAACCACTTATCTGCCTTCTCACCAGCAAGTCTTGTACAATGAATTCTTGACTGCTGTCCTGCACCGATACCGATTGCAGCACCATTCTTTACATAGCAAACTGAGTTTGACTGTGTGTACTTAAGTGTGATCATAGCAATAGCAAGATCGATCTTTGCTGACTCAGGAAGCTCCTTTGCCTCTGTAACGATATTTCCGAAGAAATCATCATCGATAACAAGCTCATTTCTTCCCTGCTCAAATGTTACGCCATATACATCCTTTGTCTCAAGTGGAGCTGGTGTATAGTCTGGATCTATCTGGATCACACAGTAGTTACCCTTCTTCTTAGCCTTGAGAAGCTCAAGTGCCTCATCTGTATATCCAGGAGCAACGATACCATCAGAAACCTCTCTCTTAACAAGCTTAGCTGTATCAACATCGCATACATCTGAAAGAGATATAAAATCACCAAATGATGACATACGGTCAGCACCTCTTGCTCTTGCATAAGCACATGCAAGTGGGCTAAGCTCGCCCATATCATCTACCCAGTAAATCTTCTTCTCAATATCTGTAAGTGGAAGACCAACTGCAGCACCAGCAGGTGATACATGCTTAAATGATGTAGCAGCTGGAAGACCTGTAGCCTTCTTAAGCTCCTTAACAAGCTGATAGCCGTTGAATGCATCAAGAAGATTGATATATCCTGGCTTACCATTAAGAACTGTAAATGGAAGATCACTTCCGTCCTTCATGAAAACACGTGAAGGCTTCTGATTTGGGTTACATCCATACTTTAACTCTAATTCGTTCATTTCATTTCTCCTTTGTTATACGCCTCGGATTCAAATATATTTTCTTCGACATCGCTTCCGCTCAGTGCGGGCTACCCCTAGCGGCCGCTTCGCTCACTAAGCTCTCACTTCGTACTACGTACTCGTGAATCGCTAAGTGCCGAGACCCGCAATGGTCTCATAAAATATATTTGAATCCGAGGCTGGTTTAATTACTAAATACACATAATTGATGTAATAAACATATATTATGAATTACTTGTTCTTGTTGACGATTCTTGTATCTACCTTGCCTGTTTCTACATCGATGAAACGTGTGAAGAGTGATACTTTGTTGTCTTCATTAAGGGCGTTCCATACGATATCTGTAAACTCATCAAGATTATCTGTTCCGATCTCAACGATTGTTGGCTCACCCTCATAGCTTGGAAGTGGATTTCCATCACCCATATATGTGTGAATGAAGTGTCCCTCACCAGCCTTTGGATTATCATAGCTAAATGTGAATCTAAGGCACTGATCTGGATCGCCGTTGTTTGACTTAAGGATTGACATCTCATATGTATATCCCATATCTATATGAAGCACACCAGATATTCTAGGTGTATAGTTTGGAGCATCTGGCTCAAACTCACGGTTACGAAGACTCTCTTCAAATGTGTCGCCCTGCTCCATGTTATCGAAGATAGTATCTGTCTGATCTCCATTTGTCACGATAGTATCTGTACCGCGAACTCTTACTGGAGCGTAAATGATAAGACTAGGATCTTCCATCTTTGAAGGATCAAAAGCCTCTGTTCTGATTCCATCTCCCTCAGTTACGAATACTCTGTTACGGCTGTTCTCTGAACGACCCATAATAAAGTAAGCGATAGCTGCCTTCTTTCCATCAGGTGTAAGACCAATAACGATACCACGACCTGGATAGCTTGTTGCACCAACTTCTGCTGCTAAGTTAACACTCTTCATTTCCGTTCCTCCTAAATAAATAAAAATGTAAAAAGCCGCCTGGGCTCTTCTCACCCAGACGGCCGGCTAATCACCACAAACGAACTAAATATTCCTAGTTCGAGTCTGCGCTCCCTGTGGTAAACTCCACTCAAATCCGTCAGTCACGCAGTAAATACACTATACCTTTCTGCCCCTTCAAAGTCAACCGTTAATTTATACAAAAATCCACTATTTCTGCGGCTTCCCAAGTTATGTCAACACACAAAGTAATCCCCCTTTTGAACATAAAATCATGGCGTATTTAACTGAGATGCATTATAATACCTAAAGTGGTTGCTGATCTCAGCAACGTATAAAGTAGAAAGTGAGGGGCTAATAATGGCAAATCCAATCGTAACAATAACAATGGAGGATGGCGGCGTAATAAAGGCTGAGCTTTATCCAGACATCGCTCCAAATACAGTAAACAATTTTATATCACTGGTAAAGAAGGGCTTCTATGATGGTCTTATCTTCCACAGAGTTATCCCAGGCTTCATGATCCAGGGTGGCGATCCAGACGGAAGAGGAACAGGCGGACCTGGTTACTCAATCAAAGGTGAGTTCGCATCAAATGGATTCGCAAATGATCTAAAGCACACTGTAGGTGTTCTCTCTATGGCTCGTTCAATGATGCCTGACAGCGCAGGTTCTCAGTTCTTTATCATGCATGCTGATTCTCCACATCTTGATGGTGACTATGCAGCATTTGGTAAGGTTATCGAAGGACAGGATGTTGTAGATAGAATCGCTACTACAAAGACTGGCTGGGCTGATAAGCCTGTAACACCACAGGTTATGAAGACAGTTACTGTAGATACACTCGGAACTGAATTCCCAGAACCAGAAACATTAGACAGATAATAAAGAAGTGGATGTTTGAGTCACCTCAAACATCCACTATTTTTATGCACTATATTTCCTATCACCTCGAAGAAGAGTTTCAAACTCATCAAGAGACTTAGGTCTATCGAAAAGATATCCCTGTACCATATCACATTTGGCTCCCTTAAGGAACTTAGCCGCCTCTTTTGTCTCAACTCCTTCAGCAAGAATCTTTACATCAAGTTCATCCACCATGTTGATCAGATTCTTTATAACAACCTTTTCACTGCTGGCAATCTTTTCATCTTCAGACTGAATACCCCTGATAAAGGACTGATCCATCTTTATACCGTCCACCATCAGATCCTTAAGTAGACTGAGGGACGAAACGCCTGATCCAAAATCATCAATTGAAACAAAGATTCCTCTTTCCCTCATAGTTGAAAGAAACTTTCTAAGCTTTTCAGGTTCTTCATAGCAAGCTGATTCCTTAAGTTCAACCTCAATATACTTTGGATCTATTCCATATCTATCAATGGTCATAATCAGCTTTTTCGCAAAATCATCATCTTTGATATGAAGCTTAGAGAAATTGGTAGAAACCTTTACCGGCTCCACACCAGCATCGATCCATGATCTGATATTTCGGCATACCCTCTCAAAAACATACATATCCAGTTCGCATATGCTTCCATCATCCTCAAGTGCAGGAATAAAGGTCATCGGTGATACAAGCTTGCCATCCTGATTCCATCTCACAAGAGCTTCTCCACCGCAAAGTGTTCCATCAACGAAACTAACCTTTGGCTGATAGTAAACAACAAACTCTCTATTATCCAGAGCCTCTCGGAACTTGAATGTAGACTTCTTCGCATTGAGTTCGTTATCAAGAAACTCCTCAGAAAACCAGACAACATCTGAATTCCCCTCTATTCTTGTTTGACGCAGAGCTGAATTAGCCTTTGTGACTCCAACTCCCACATCTTCACCTGGCTGCAGCTTATAAAGTCCGACTCTGAAGTTTATCTCAATCTTAGTTGGCTTTAAAACTTTGCCCTCTTTCACCTCTTCTGTACGAGGGCTAAAAGTACTCATTGTTGCATTTCCTGGTCCTAAAGGTACATCATCCGGTCTTCTGTTAAATCCAGTGTTTACTCCACCAGCAACTTCAAATGTCATCGGATTCAGAAAGTCTAAGAAGATATCAACTCTTTCATTTCTAACAAGGGCCGCAAAATTATCAGCACCAAGTCTTGCAATCTGTTCCTCAGGAATAAGGAATCCGAAGATCTTATCAACCAGTCCACGAAGGACCATGTTACCTCTATCTATACCATATTCTCCATTCAGGAACTTAAAGTCCTTGATATTAAAGAATGCCAAGGTATAGTCAGTGAGAATGCCCTTCTGCAACATACCCATACCAGTTCTTATAATACCATTTATATTGAGGGCACCTGTCATACTTTCAGTAAATGCTGCATTATTCAGGATATTACTCATCCTTGCTCTTTCTAAAATAGAAAAAAAGTTGGCACACAGAAACTGAAGGTCGTCCTTTTCTTCATCATCCCACTTGTGACCTCTGACCGGATATGCATTCATAACCATCTTGGTTCCACCACCAGTGTGGAATTCAACAGAATGCAGATCTGGATCATAGCCCGCTCTAGCCTGATAAAGAACATCCTGACCATTATAGCCAACTCTTTCAACAGGATTCGACTTAGTCGAAATAACCGACTCAAGTCTTCCAATATTTAATTCTTCTGCGATGAGTCCCATAGACTCCTTCGCCTTATTTATAACATCTTTAATGGAATTATCTCCATTACCGATTGCCTTAATAAACGCCTTGTAATTCTTGCTATATAAAGTAGTCCCCATACCTTATCTCCGTTTACAAAAAATACCCCAAAACATATCTCATCCAACGACAGTTCTCCTCAGTCGTGGACTTAAATTATAACATAATTTATTCTTCCTTACTAACTTTTTTATTCTCTGAATAAAGAAGTTTAAGAACTATAGGTGTAAGAATTGAGCTGACAATGATAAGTAGAATGACTGAAGTAAAATATTTACTGTCCAGCATTCCAACCTCAAGTCCCTTCTTAGATACGATCAGAGCAACCTCACCTCTGGTCATCATTCCAACACCAATCCTTATCGCGTCTCTTCCTTTGTATCCACATATTCTTGAAGCAAGACCACAGCCGATAATCTTCGAGAAAAGACCAACTAAAACAAATCCTATAGAGAACAGCAGAATTGTCACATCCAGTGATTTCATATCAGTCTGAAGACCTATACTTACAAAGAAGATAGGACCAAAGATCATATATGAATTCACATCCATCTTTCTATCTATATACTTTGAATCATCCAAATTACTAAGGATTATACCAGCAACAAATGCTCCAGTAATATCTGCAACTCCAAAGTATTTTTCAGCTATAAAGGAAAGCGCAAGTGCAAGCGCAAGACCTATGATCGGGATTCGCTGCGTATGAGGGTAACGGGTGTCGAGCCATTTCATTACCTTATACAAAATGATACCAACAATAAAAGAAAGCACGAAGAAGCCAACTGTTCTAAGCAGTACATCTGTTATCTTACTGCTAGGATCACGAAAGCTTATTACAAGTGTCAGCACCAGAATACCGATAACATCATCGATGATTGCAGCACTAAGTATAGTAGTTCCTACTTCTTCAGTAAGCTTGCCCAACTCTTTAAGAGCCTGAACGGTAATGCTTACAGAAGTGGCAGTTAGTATTGTTCCGATAAAAAGTGCGTGGAAAAATTCATCACTTCCCACCGGCTTAAAACCGTAGAAGCAGAAAAACAAAAGAGTTCCACAAATAAGCGGAATAAATACTCCTGCACAAGCAATGAGCGTTGCCTTAACTCCTGTCTTCTTAAGCTGACCAAGATTCGTCTCAAGACCTGCACTGAACATAAGCAGGATAACACCAATCTCTGCCATACCCGACAGGAAATCACTAGGCTGTACCCAGTTAAGCAGACTTGGTCCAAGAAGAAGTCCGGCAATGATCTCACCAACAACCTGAGGTGCTTTAAACTTCCTTGCAACAAGTCCAAAAAGCTTTGCAGTAATAATAACTATCGCTACATTTTTTAATATTTCCAGTTTATCCATATCACGCCTCGTCCGATATTATATTCCCCCGAGTCGCCTAAACCTCCCCAGAAGCGACTGAATCACATTCTAGCACAACCCTTTGCAGAATTAAAGACTTAAAAAAAGGAGGCTGCTAAAGCCTCCTTAACCTTAAAATCCTAAATCGTCATTTACCAGAATTACACTGATTCTTCCCGGATGTCTGGAGAATCTTGTAATAAGGAACTGACAACAAATGGTATCTGGAGACTTACAGTCAAAACAAGCACCTGTCTTGGCGCAAGGAGTATCTAAGCCAAACCTCTGCGCATTGATCGGAGCGGCTACATTTCGCGCCCTCTTCATGGCGCTATCAATATCTGCTCCGCATATCTTATTCATACCCACAATAAAGAGCACATGCTTTGGTCCCTGAGCGATGGCAGAAACTCTGTTAGAGTTTCCATCAATATTTACAATAACGCCATCGTTTGTCATAGCATTTGCGCTGGCAAGGAAATAGTCTGCGTCATAAGCCATCAGCATTGCCGCACGCTTATCCTCATAATTATCTCTATCGATGAAGTTATAGTTACCCTCAATAAGTGCATCTACAAGACCAATCTCACGAGCGCTCATAGCTCCGCCCATAGTAACACTACTACCCTCAGGTATAAGCTCCAGTGCCTTAGCAAGAGCCTCCTCCTTTGTAGCAGCATAGTAACCAGTCATATTTCTGGACTCCAGTCCCTTTATAACCTTCTGAGCCAGAAGCTCATTTCTCTTCACAATATTCTCATTCATAATAAACTCCTTTCTTTGACTCATTTTATTATCATCGCACGTACGACGCCTGGAATTTCATGTTCACGTTTTCCCGCTCCCAGTCCAACCTTCTCTACGGTCATAACTTCCGGCAGTTCCGTCGATGTCATTACTGCCGCTACAAATGCCGCTCCCGTAGGAGTAACATATTCGCCCTTCCTTTCTGTAATAGATAACGGCAACGCATACTGGGTGCATATATTTATTACTGCAGGAACAGGCACTGGAATAATACCGTGCTGACATCTTACATGGCCATGGCCTTCACATATCCTTTTCACTATAACATCTTCGATTCCTAAGTTATCGAAGCATACAGCAGCCGATACTATATCTACAATAGAATCAATAGCGCCAACCTCATGGAAATGAACTTCGCTTATTTCCTTCTTATGCGCCTTTGCCTCTGCTTCAGCAAGAATCTGAAATACCTTTTTTGAAAGATTTCTTGCTGCATCAGTCATTTCAAGTCCATCAATGATCTTATATATATCATCAAGATTTCTTGCATCATGATGGTGATGATGTTCGTGGTGATGGTGATGCTCTTCATGGTGGTCATGGTCATGATGGTGTCCCTCATGGTGATGTCCATGGTCATGATGGTGATCTTCACTTTCTTTATGTCCATAGAGATAATCCATATCATGATCATGATTTTCATGTTCTGCATCCAGCACTACATCGAAGTCACAGCAGTCGATTCCACTTTTCATCACCCTGCTGATCTTTATCTCGAAGCTGCTGTCCTTGATACCTGAGAGAACATTCCTGAGCACCTCTTCATCTGCCCCAAGATCCAGTAGTGATGCAACGATCATATCACCACTAATTCCTGTTTCACATTCTAAATATAATGATTTCATACATCCCCCATTTTAAATATAAAAAATCCACCTTTTCGCCTCATTCCAGGGCTCCCTCCACGGATTTAGTTGCAAGTCTATTAATCTGAGTAGCTATATATCCTGCACCGTAACCATTATCAATATTTACTACTGAGATTCCATTTGCACAGGAATTGATCATTGTAAGTAAGGCAGACAGACCTTCAAAGCTTGCTCCATATCCAACTGATGTAGGAACCGCGATAACAGGATTCGAAACAAGACCTCCGATAACACTGGCAAGTGCTCCTTCCATACCTGCAACAGCTATGATGCAATTTGCTTTCTGCAAAACCTCTGTCTTCGAAAGAAGTCTGTGTATTCCACTTACTCCCACATCGTATACTCGTTCAACATTTGTACCAAAGTATTCCGCTGTCTGCGCAGCCTCTTCTGCCACCGGAATATCTGCGGTTCCAGCACAGCAAACCGCAACGCATCCAGTTCTTCCCACGTCGTTCCTATATACCTTTAGGATTCTGGAAACAGGATCATACTCAGCATCGGGAATCCTTTCCTTCACAAGCTCGTACTGTTCCTTTGCAGCTCTTGTACCAAAGGCCCTGCCATCAGCTTCCAACAGTTTTTCAAATATCGAAACAATATATTCATCAGGCTTCCCAGCACAATACACAACCTCAGGAAAACCTGTACGTTTTTCCCTATTTGTATCAAGCTTGGCGTACCCAAGATCCTTATATGTCTCTAAATGAAAAAGCTTCTCTGCTTCTTCAACAGAGAGCTCTCCACTCTTTACTTTCTCAAGTATTTCCTTTGTCTGCATGTGATAGTACCTCATTCATACTTCCTGTGCGGTAACCGATCATATCCATAGTTATATAGGCAAATCCAATATCTTTCAGTTTGCTATAAACAGCCTCTCTATTATCTAAAAGCAGTCCAAAATCCGTAGGACTAACTTCTATCCTAGCTAAATTACCTCCGTGAACTCTTATTCTGACCTGACTGATCCCAAGAGACTTTATATAGTCTTCTCCCTTATCTATCATTCGAAGTTTCTCAGCTGTGATCATTTCTCCATATGGAATCCTTGAGCTAAGACACGCCGCCGAAGGAATATCCCAGGTTGGAAGTCCAAGTTCTTTTGATAACTCTCGAATCTCTTTTTTCGTAAGCCCTGCATCTTTTAAAGGACTCACGATGCCCAGTTCTTTTAGCGCCCTCATACCCGGTCGATAGTCACCGTCATCATCCACATTAGAACCATCCACTAAGGTGAAACTTCCGCGCCTCTTTATCTCTTCCAGCATCTTACCGAAGAGAACCTTCTTACAAATGTAACATCTGTCAGGAGGATTATCGACGAAGCCTGGTATCTCCAACTCATTAACGCATACCGTAATAAGCTGAATACCTTCCTTCTCACAAAAAGCTTTAGTTTCATCCCGGTCCTTTTCAGGCATAGAATTAATCTGGACTGTCACCGCAAGCAGTTTCCCATCAGTACCCAAAGCCTCCTTCGCCGCCCTTAGGAGAAATGTGGAATCCACACCACCTGAAAAGGCTACAGCTACAGCACCTAACCCCTGCAGGTTACTAAGCAATATATCGTACTTCGAACGTCTCGAGGATTTCGCTATCTTATTCTGTAGTCTTCCCATAATACATCTTTCCAGGGTTAACCCTTTGTTAGTAAAGCCACCGTCTCACAATGCATTGTGCGACTAAACTGATCATATACAGCAAACTTCTCAAGTTTAAAGCCGTTAGCCAAGAGATACTTCAGATCTCGAGCCAGTGTAGCCGGATCACAGGATACATAAACCATTCGTTTCGGCGACATGGTAACTATAGTCTCGAGCAATTTCTCATCACAGCCTTTGCGTGGCGGATCTACCACCACCACATCTACTCCCTTATGGAGTTTCGAACTGTTAGAATCATACTCACCTATACGATTCTCCATCCAGACTGGGACAACCTCCTCAGCCTTTCCTACAAAGAACTCAACGTTGGTGATATCATTTATCTCCGCATTTATTTTGGCATCTTCAATAGCCTGAGCTACAATCTCAACACCGTAAACCTTCTTCGCATTCTGCGCCAGGAAAAGGGAAATGGTACCTATACCCGAATACATGTCCCAAACGATCTCTTCGCCTGAAAGATCCGCATACTCCAGCGCCTTACTGTATAGTTTCTCAGTCTGCTTAGGATTAACCTGATAGAAAGACTGAGCCGAGATCTGGAACTTTACATCTCCTATGTAATCTACAATGTGATCCCGACCATTGATAAGAACAGTCTTATCACCCAGGATACGATTAGTCCGCTCCTTGTTTATATTCATAACAACTGACTTCAGCTTTACGTTATTTCCGCCAGCTCTATATTTATCAATCTCTTTTGACAGCTGTGCCACCAGCTTATCAAGCTCTGGAACATTCTTTGTATTTACAACAATGCATACCATAAGCTCGCCAGTTGCATAGCCCACTCTCGTAAGTACATGACGAAGTATACCCTCACCAGTCTCTTCGTTATACACGCTGATCTTACATTTATCAGCCCACTTTGTAACTGCAGAAATGACTGCCTTATTCACGCCATGTCCAATCTTGCAGCTGGTAATTGGAATAAGACTATGAGTCCTTCCCGCATAGAATCCTAGAACCGTATTAGTCTGACAGCTGAAAGCACCCTTCGAAGTATCGTTTCTGACTCCGACAGGAAATTGCATCTTATTACGATAATGATATGGACTCTTCATTCCATACACATCTTCGAAATACTTCTCCGGTTCCTCAATCCCACCAATCCTTGAGAAGCAGTTCAGTACTCTGTTCTTCTTTATCTCAAGCTCCTTCTCATAGCTTATATGCTGCAGAGTACATCCACCGCATTGCTTTGCTATCGGACAGAAGGGCTCCACACGAAAAGACGAGGGGGTGATGATCCTCTCAAGTCTTCCAAAACAGAGATTCTTCTTCACCTTGACTATACGAACCTCGGCCTCATCTCCAGGCGCTGTATCCTTTACGAATACAGCCATTCCGTCGATATGGCCGATGCCTAGTCCCTCGTCTGACATATCTTCAATATTTACAGTATAGATCTTATTCTTCTCTATATTTACTTTTTTATAATCTTTATAAAATCCGTCTGTTACAACGCCCATAATATGCCCCGTTATTAATAAAAAAAGACACCATTTTATTCAAAATGCTGCGCACTTCGCAACAAGGTAATTGTAACATAAATAAAGCGAAATGTGGATGCCTCTTTTAATTAATCTAAAAGAAACATCCACATTTCGCTTTTAAAAGTCTGCAACCTTGTTTTGTAAATAAACCTTTACCCCGTCCTTATCCATATCCAGTGATATAGCAAGCTCTCCATAGAGGCTTTCCTCTGCGATATGGTAATACTTTGCATCTGAAGCAGTGACCTTTTTGCCCTCAGCTATTCTCTCATCCATTCTTGCACGAATGGTCTTCATAAGTTCTACCAAAATTTTAGGATCACACGTGAGAACTGCTGCCTTATACTCTAAGTCTCTCTTCTTCTCTTCGATAATTTCAAGCTCGTCAAGTTCTGACATTTCATCTATGAAATCTTCTGCCTCATCCTTCGACATAACTCTTCTCATTACAACTCTTTCGTTGTCAACAGGGGTAAATATCTCGCTGTCTCTGATATAACACGGAACCATCGTGTAATACAGCTTATCCTTCGATACTCCGGGCATCTTCATTGGCCCTACATTTGTAATTCTGCAGACTCCATTACTTCCGTAGATAATGTAATCGCCTACGTCAAACATCACAAACACTCCCTACTTCTAAATTATCCAAATCTTATCCTAGTCATCTGTTACAATCGAAACCCTTAGAGATTTCAAAGGACGTTTTTCGAGTGGGCAAAGGTCCTCGAAAAGCGTCCTCTATTATAGTAACACAGTAATTTAGTTAAGGTAAGGAGCAAAATAAATTTCGTGAAAATTGACTTATTTTACTCCCAGTTTGTTAGTCATTTTGTCAAATAAGAGTATTGACTATTAGTCACATTCATCTACAAGCTTGTAATTAGTTGTATCATAAGATTTAATTCCAGAACCTGAAGTTACAACATAGAGATAATCACCAATTACAATACCTCTTGTATCATCCATTGTTGTATAATCATAATAATCGTTATCTTCACCAAGTTTCTCATCCATAAGAATCTGGAATCCATTCTTTTCGTCATAATCGCAGATCATGTAGAACATACCTTCCTTATCAGGATCCACATTATCTATGATCATATCATACTCATCTTCGTACTCTTCCTTGAACCAGTCTTCCTCAAGGTAGTAATATCCTTCAGCATATGTTGAGAATCCAAATGTACCATCCTCATCGTTAAACATAAGCGCTCTTCTGTCATTAAGCACTGATGCTTCCTGATAATCGTAAAGAACCTTTGTATCTTCTTCAACGATATCATATGGATCAGTTATATCAAACATTGTAAGCTTGATACAGTTAATCCAACCTGTACTATCTGTATCATATCCAATTCCCAAAAGCTTGTTATCTCCATATGGATGTAAGTAAGCCGAGAAACCAGGAATCTTCAGATAATCTGTAATCTCTGGATTTTCAGGATCTGAAAGATCAACAGCAAACAATGGATCTGTATTTCTAAATGTAACAAAGTATGCTGTATCGCCCATGAATCTTGCTGAACGGATTGTCTCTCCCTCTGCAAGCTTCTTAATAACACTGACCTTATTAAGATCATCATCATATACATATAACGCATTGTACTGAGCATAGTTTGCATCGCGATAAGTTGTAACAAGTCTTAAGTTGCCATTGTACTCATCAATGCTGTAATCATCATTTAGATATCCTGGGAAGTTACCCTTTGCTTCATACTCAAGTTCACCATCTTTATAAGAAATCTTGATAACTTCTGTATCATCTCCATAAGAGAAGCTTGTCCAATTATATGTATGATCTGTAAGGAAGATATTGTCAGTACTTACATACATTGTGTCGCTACCAGCAAGGATAGCCATCTTATCGATATATTCACCCTTTTCAATATCCATGGATGTGATAACTTCAAAGCATGATGAGAACACATCTTTCTGTACATAAAGGTCATCATTTTCAATATATTCGCCATCTACATCAGGAATATATGTATCATAATCCTTCTTCCTCAGCTTATCCAGATCAAAGCATTTCTTTGAGAAGGTGTAAAGAACTCCATCAACCATTCTTGAGCTGTCATACGAACCGCTCTGCTCGTATGTATCAACAAGTTCAGGTTCACCCTTGTCAGTGATATCATATATTGCTACATAAGTCTTGGCACCAGCGTAACTATTATTATAGTAACCATAATAACTATAGTAGCCATAGTAATTTTCCATATTTGTTCCAAGGAGGATCAGCTTATCGCCAACAATATACATCTCTTTAAAGTAGTATTCATCCTCAAGAACGTTTACTTTACCTTCCTTGGATATTTCTCCATCCTTTACACTGTAGAAGTTAAGATGCTCTGTATGAGAATCATATTCATAGATATACTTTCCATCTGTCTTTATGATATCCGCTTCAGCAACACCCTCAGTTCTTACATTTGTATCAGTAAAGCTTTCTGACGCTTCGCTTGCACCAGTTGCAGCAGCATTTGCGCCTGTTGTGGCACCAACAGTTGCATCAGCAGGCATTTCATCTACAGCATCTTCCTCAACCGCATAATCAATATCATCATATTCTTTTTCCTGATCATCCAGATATTTCTTATAATCCTTAAAATAATTATAAGCAAGTTCGTAATTATCAGTGTCCCCACTCTTACCAAAAAGACTGGTACCTCCATTACGATCTTTATCTGTCATCTGACTGGACTGAGTCACTGTACTAGAATCAATATATTTAGGCTTACTAAGTCCTACTCCTAGTCCTATACCTGCAGCAAGAATAACACCTGCAGCAAGAGCTATAGGAATAATATACTTTGCTTTTCCTCCCGACCGTTTCACCTTAATGTCATCCATAGGGATGTCCTCGCTACGACTTCTGGAATACTTCTCAGCAACTGTCATTGATGCAAGTCTTGCCTCTATGTTCTCTGGTCTAAGAGAGTCAGGAATTTGTTCAACGCTTGATTTAAGCTGTTGTTCCAGTATTTTATCATTTGTATCTGACATAACCTAACCTCCTTAATTATTCTTGGGCGAGCCCCGTACCACCTAGGCATTCTCGCATCTTTGCCAACGCCCTGGAATATTTGGATCTCACAGTGTTTCGATTTAGATTCATGATTCCCGCAACCTCACCACTATCATATTCCCCGTAGATAGTGAGTGTTACGATCTCCTTCTCCTCTTCTGATAAGACGGAAAATGCTTTCTGGACCAATGTCTGATTTTCAACCTGTTCCATGCTGTTATCTCTTGATGATAGCATTTCGGCCATATCATCAATTGATTTCTCAGCCTCAGTTTCTCGTCTCTTCACATACTCACGAATCTTTCGATTACATTTGTTTGAAAGAATGCGGAAAATCCACGCTCGGAATTTTCTTTCGTCATAAAGCTTCGATATACCCGCATAAGCATCCAGAACAGTATCGCTGACCACATTTTCAGCGTCGTCAGGATTGCCTAGTGTATATAGCGCTGTCCTATAAAGGTCCTGGTATATGGCATTATAAAGCTCGGCGAAACTATGCGAATCGCCTAGTTTTGCCTGGCGGGCCAAAACCACCATCCTTTCATTATCGATCATACTTCTTCTCCTTTTGATATCACTAGGAACAGCTGTATATCTATATAGTGCAGCATTGTTCCACTACTGTTGCATTTAAATAAGAAAAAACTCTATTCCACATTCTACCATGTGATAATAGGACGTAACAAGTAACAAATTAAAAGTGGCATTCTGCCTAAGCAGAATGCCACGATATGTGGGGGAAGGTTATATGCAACCAATTAATTAATAACATTTTTTAGAAATCGATATCTACATCACCAGCATCAACATCGATCTTAATCTTCTTATCCTTACCTTCGTTTGAGTTATATTTTGTTCCTTCCTTCTCGCCGTCAACACTTATTTCACCAGCATCAACCGATACTCTGAATTCATAGTCAGCCTTCTCACCGATAAGTTTAAGCTCTACATCGCCATAGTCTCCATCGATTTCAATATTATCCAGCTTTGTACTATCAACATCAAGATCACCTGCATCCATATCGAGTTTTATATCACCCACTTCAGTACCAGTAATACTTACATCACCGTAATCGGTATTGATCACTGCCTTTTCAGCTTTGACATTATCAAATGTTACACTTCCAGCGTTGGTTTCTATGTCAAGATTATTGAATGAACTATCCTTGATTTCTACTTCGCCATAATCCACACCAAGCGAAAGATCTTTCATATTCAAATCGTTCAGAATTACGCTTCCTGAATCAGTATTAATCTTTCCATTACTTAACTCAGCATTTTCAGGAATAGTTATCTTGATATATGGATTTTGATCATCTGCGAAAATATCAAAATTAAATGTATTCTTTTCAATCTTTGTTGTTATAACAAGCTTACCATTTTCTACATTAATGCTAGTATTCTCACGCTTATAAAGCTTATACTCTACATTATATGAATCGCCTTTAACTATAGTAACTTTTGCAGCATCAGCATCTATATCAAACTCGTTAAATGCATCCAACTGATCATTACTAGATACAAGCTCCGTCTCTACAGATGATGATATCTTATGGTTCTTATAATCAATGTAATACGCCATAGAACCGCCATTTGCTATACCAACTGCAATAAATATTCCACCGAGAATAAAAAGTATAACGCATGTGATAAGTACGATCTTTAAGCCTTTTTTCATTATACTTCACCTCCCTGCTGGTATAATTCTTCTTCTGATGTAGCCCCTGGCATATCTGTTCTAACACTTGCTACGTTCTCTGTTTTCTTTACATTTGAAGTTTTTCTTTTATTAGAAATACCTCTAAATATCTTAATGATGAGCTTCACAACAAGCTCTCCAATCTTGAAGAATGCTATACACATCAAAGTTCCAAGAGCTATAGCAACACAAGCACATCCCAGTAAAATCATAGCTTCTGATCCTGTCTCCGCCCAGAATATTGCAGGGATCGCACAGAATCCTGCAAAGACAACGCCAACTGACGAAGCTATAAGTGCAATAAGAATTGCGACAGTAACTACCAGAAAAACAAAAATAAGGATTACTGCAGTAAGAGCAAGAGGAAACGCTACCGGAGCAGCAAATATACCGAGAATAACATACCAGATAGCCTTAGTATTATTCTTAACACCGCCCTCTTTCTCAACCTTTTCAAACTGCTTCTCAGAACACTCGCTAAGAATCTTCTCAGCTACATCATTTACATTTCCAACAAGTGGTGTGACATCCGATAAATCATCGACTTCTGCATCCTGAAAGAATTCAACATAGTAATTCATTGCATCATCATAATCTGCTTTAGGCAGTCCTCTCAGTTTTCTTGAGAGTTCACTAATAAATGTATTCTTATTCATTACCCTGTTCCTCCTTTCCATCTGCTTCTTTCACTTCTGCTTTAACTTCGTCGCCCGATTGATTTTCTGTTGGTATCTGTTCCTCTAGAAGAAGTCGGTCAATGTTTGCCTTATACTTCTCCCATTCATCCTTGTAGAACTCAAGTCTACGTCTTCCATAATCTGTAATGGCATAATATCTTCTATTTCTACCCTGATATGGGGCGTCATAAGTCACCAGGCATTCATCCTTTTGAAGTCTTCGAAGAACCGGGTAAAGCGTTGACTCTGAAATATCTACTAATTCTCTAACTTTTTGCGTCAGAGTATAACCATATGCGTCTTCTTTCTCAACGATACCTAAAACGCAGGCATCAAGAAGTGGCGCTGTAAGCTGATACGTCATATTTTCTCCTTTCCAATAGTTTTTGTAGGGACTGTTTTAATACTATTTTATTTTGTATATTATTTCGCCATCTATATTATATGACGTATAATATTATAACTTCATATAATTGTCAATACCTAGTTTTAAATTTTTTTCAGAAAAATCAAGGGATATAAAGCAAAAAGATACCACCCATTAAATTGGGTGGTATCTATATAGTAATTAATCAAGGGCTGATACATGATTTGTAATGATCAGCTTAGCTTTTCCGCCAGAATTTGATCCGGCAGAAAAATATCCCATATAATTTCCTTTAAATACAAAGAACTGCACAAGACTTATGCTGACGGTCTGTCCACCTGTTGAATAATCACAATCAATCACATATCCATTGCAGGTTTTACCAGCAATCGTCATAGTATCTTTATTAATACTCTTTACTGAATAACCAATTCCCTCAAGTTCTTTTACATATTCATCCTTGTAGGTTTCCATCAGAGAAGAAATATCTGTTCCAGTTTCTTTTATATTATAAGGAGTCTGATAAACAGTGAAATCCAGTATCTCAATGTTCATCTCATTCTTAGCATACAGTTCAGAAACCGTTTGCTTTGCATCCAGAGCCCTCTTTTCAGAATCTGCATCTCCAGAAAAACCATCTGTATCCCAACCGCTTCCACTGAAGTCTGCTTTAAAACCAAAATACTCATTCGTGAAAACACCCTCTGAAAGAGTTCCTGGAATGTATTCAGATTTTCCAAATATCTTCTTAAACTGTGAACCAAAGAATATAGCAACAATGAGTACTATAGGAATAATGATAAATAAAGGATTAAGTCCCTTCTTTCTCATTATAGGTTCCTGAGGTCCGCGGTACACTGATCCGCCCATTCCTCCTGGCTGACCTGGCATTCCTGGCTGTCCGCCATAGCCACCTTGACCACCCATTCCTGGCTGGCCACCATAGCCACCCTGACCATTCATTCCGCTTGGCTGACCTGGTCTATATGGACTTCCTGCTGCTCCTGGTTGACCCATGCCGCCTGGCTGACCCGGTCTATATGGGCTTCCCATAGCTCCTGGTTGTCCCATGCCACCTGGCTGTCCCTGCATTCCTGGCTGTCCATTCATCCCCTGGTTCATCCCTGACATCGAGGATGCACCAAACGGTGTAGTGTTAGATGCTGGTGAATCATATGGCGACTGCGAAGGAGAATCATATGGACCGTTAGCACCAAAGTTAACTGGTCTCTCTTTCACTGAAGCATCACCATAGTAGTCATTTCCTCCGTTAAATCCACCTGGATTCATTCCAGATCCATTTCCAGAGGTTACCACATTATCATTAATTGGTTCATCGCTTTTCTTTAATTGCATAAATATATCCTTTATATATTACTTACGAACAAGGAGTGACTGACCTGTCATCTCAGCTGGCTGCTCCATACCCATAACCTCAAGAAGTGTAGGTACGATATCGCAGAGCTTTCCACCCTCTTTAAGTGTATAGTTCTCATCATAGTTGTAAAGGATGAATGGAACAGGATTTGTTGTATGAGCTGTATGTGGCTCACCTGTCTCATAGTTCTTCATCTGCTCAGCATTTCCGTGATCAGCACAGATGAAAAGAACGCCATCAGCTTCCTTTACTGCTTCTACCGCATCACCAACACATTTATCTACTGCCTCAACAGCTGCGATTGCAGCATCAAGAACTCCTGTATGACCAACCATATCTGGGTTAGCAAAGTTAATGATGATAACATCATACTTATCTGACTTGATTGCCTCAACAAGCTTCTCTCCAACTTCTGGAGCGCTCATCTCAGGCTGAAGGTCGTATGTTGCAACGGCTGGTGAATTAACAAGGATTCTATCCTCATCCTTGTTAGGTTCCTCAATACCACCATTGAAGAAGAATGTTACGTGAGCATACTTCTCTGTCTCAGCAAGTCTAAGCTGCTTAAGACCCTTATTAGCAAGATACTCGCCAAATGTATTTGTAATCTCCTGCTTCTTGAATGCAACAAACTTGTTAGGGATTGTCTCATCATAATCCTTGAAGCAAACATATGTGATTGGCATGTAGCCATTAGCTCTCTTGAGAGATTTGATGCACTTAGAATCTGATGCATCTCCATCCTGAGCAGCAATATCTTCATCTGTAAAACAGAATGCCTTAGTGATCTCACGAGCTCTGTCTGGACGGAAGTTAAAGAAGATAACTGAATCTCCTTCCTTTACTACTGAAAGTGGAGCGCCTGCTTCATCTGTGATAACTGTAGGAAGTACAAACTCATCTGTAACTCCATCATCATAAGACTTCTGCATAGCCTCAACTGGATCAGTTGCCTTAACACCCTCACCAAGTACAAGTGAGTCATAAGCCTTCTGTACACGATCCCAGTTGTTATCTCTATCCATTGCATAGTAACGTCCGCTCATAGAAGCTACCTTACCAACACCGATTTCCTTAGTCTTATCAACTAACTCCTGAAGATAATCCTTACCTGATGCAGGTGGTGTATCTCTTCCATCGAAGAATGGATGGATGTAAACATTCTCAAGACCTTCCTTCTTGCACATCTCAAGTATTGCATAAAGGTGTGTATTGTGGCTGTGAACACCACCGTCTGAAAGAAGACCCCAGAGATGAAGATCACTGTTCTTCTCCTTGCAGTTATTGATTGCACGAAGAAGTTCTTCATTCTTGAAGAAATCTCCATCCTGAATAAACTTTGTAATAAGTGTAAGATCCTGATAGATAATACGGCCAGAACCGATATTCATGTGACCAACCTCAGAGTTACCCATCTGACCATCTGGAAGACCTACAGCCATTCCTGAAGCGAAGCCTCTCTGGTATGGGCATTCAGCCTTTAACTTATCCATTACAGGTGTTTTTGCTAAAGCGACAGCATTTGAATCCTGGATGTCTGACTCTCCGTATCCATCCAGTATCATAAGAACAACTGGTTTCTTACTCATAATTTTTCTCCTTATTATATATAGTTATATGTATCTAATTAAAGTCCAATTGGTACTATAATTGATTTTTCGGGTTAACGCAAGCCTTTTGTATGTCTATACTTGGCTCTATCCCCTCACAAATTGGTTTTTTTCCGGGTCATAACTGTATCCAACTGACGATAGTTTTTGTGTGATCTCACCCTCATCCACTCCATAGCTCTTTACGAGTTCCGTGAGGGAACTGTAATTATCACGTAGCTGAGTATTAAGAAAACTCATCAGCATTATTGGATCCTTAGGAATATTCATGTCTTTTCTCCTTAAAAAATTAAACCTATGATATATTGAAATGATTTCTTTTAATGTTATAATTAACGCTATCTGCCTAAGTATATAGCAGAAACTTGAGATACATCAGACTAGAATTATACATCAATGGAGTTCAAATGTTAACAAATGTAAGAAGAAAATATTTGGGAGATACGGCCTTCTATAAAATGCTGCTGGGAGTAGCATTTCCTATTATGGTGCAAAATGGAATGTCAAATTTTGTCAATCTCCTGGATAATATCATGGTCGGCCAGCTGGGTACCGAGCAGATGTCAGGCGTCGCTATAGTAAACCAGCTTATTTTCATATTCTACCTTTTTATATTTGGCGGAGTTTCAGGTGTAGGTATTTTCACTGCTCAGTACTACGGCAATAACGACATTGAAGGTATTAAGCATACCTTTAGATATAAGTTGTGGCTTGGTTTTATTATCACCGTCTCTATCATTTTATTACTATTAAAATGGGGACCTACTATTATAGGTTTATATCTGACCAATTCCGAAGATGGTGAAAACCTGGAGGCCACACTTAACTACGGTATTGGCTACCTAAGCATAATTCTTTTTATGCTTCCTTTAGTATATATCACTCAGGTATATTGCAGCACTCTTCGAGAATGTGGAGAAACAAAGGTTCCAATGATTGCAGGTGTTTCTGCAGTGCTCTCCAATCTGGTTCTGGATTACCTACTTATCTTTGGAAAGTTCGGACTTCCAGCTTTAGGCGTAAAGGGTGCAGCGCTTGCAACCTGTATTGCAAGATTGATCGAGCTTTCTATAGTTCTTATATGGTGTAACATGCATAAGAACACCCACACCTACCTTAAAGGACTATATACAACTATAAAGATCCCATCTAAGCTGGTCGGCAAATACTTTATTACCGGAATTCCACTTCTTCTTAATGAGGGACTATGGTCAGTAGGTATAGCAATGCTGAATCAGGCTTACTCAGTACGAGGACTCAATGTCGTAGCTGGTATGAACATAGCTACAACAATTAACAATCTCTTCAATATATTCTTTGTTGCTATGGGAGATGCGGTTGCAATAATCATCGGTCAGCATCTCGGTGCTGGTGACATGAAAAAAGCAAAGGAAGATGATACTAAGATCATCGCCTTTGCTGTAATGAGCACTATATGTATCGGTGCGATAATGTTCTGTCTGTCAGGAGTGTTCCCTAAATTTTACACCGGAGTAAATGATATGGCACGCCTTGTGGCAATGCATTTCATTATGGTACAGGCTATCGCAATGCCAAAAGATGCATTTCTTCATACATCGTACTTCACGATCAGAGCCGGAGGAAAAACGATCATCACTTTCCTCTTTGACAGTGTCTTTATTTTATTAGTCAGTGTACCGCTGGCAAATGCATTGGTACACTTTACAAATCTTGGACCAGCTACCATATTCGCTATGGTTCATGCAGCTGATCTGCTCAAATGTACCCTCGGTTTCATACTTGTAAAGAAGGGTGTATGGATGAGAAATATCGTCGCTTAGATTAATAGGAGTGGCAGGTGAGATATATCACCTGGTACTCCTTACTTATTTCATCCAGGAATTTTTTTGCACCCGCAAGGTTAGTATCATCCAGATTAACAAAGGAATCATCCATGATCACACATGGCTTCTCTCCTTCATACATTGCGTCTAAGAGAGCCATACGCGCCGCAAGACCTATCATATCTCCGTAGCCGTCGCTCTGAGTTTCCACATCATGATACGCCCCCTCTTCCCTACGGGATATGGAAAGACTCGCATCAATCTCAAAGTCATCCTTTTCGCCTGTCATCATTTCATAATACTTTTCAAATGACATCTTAAGTGGAGCCATATACGCAGATACAAAGTTATCCTTTGCCGCCGCAAGATACTTATCTGTTTTCTTCACTATTTCATATCTAGCAGCAAGCTCTAGCTGCTGTTCTTTAAGACTCGCCAGCTGCTCTTTTTTGTCATTAAGAATATCAATTCTTTCTAAGGTATCCTGCTGTTCCTGTTCAAGTCTTGCTATGATGCCTCTTGATGCGCTCATCTCACTGGAGATTCCATCGAGGACAGTGGAGATATCCCCACTTCCCAGTTCAGGGTGTGACGCAAGATACTTTTCCCAATTAGCTTTCTTTTCAGCTAGCTCAGCCTGAATACCTTCAGTCTGCTTATCATAGATTTCGATACTATCCTTTGCTTCTTTATACTCTCTGGCCTTCGCCTTCAGATCATAAAGATAGTTTTCTGCATCCACTCTTGAATAGGAAGCTCCAAATCTTGCAAAGAACTCCTTCAGAATCTTCTCGTAGGACTTTATAGTATCATTATTAGCCTTAATATTCTGCTTATATCTTTCAATCTTAGCTTTATCATTTACACTGGTCTGGGATGCTCCAGTGCCACCAGTATAGACCACTTTTTCAGAAAGAGCCTTGTACAAGGTAATGATTCCTTCAACTACAAACACAGTTCCTGCTGCCACCGCCGGAACAAGAAATGGCTTCTTAAGAATCGCCACTAATACTGCAATAACTATACCCACTACAATGAAGATCACACCAAGCCCGATTCTCTGCTTCCTCTTCTCCACAAGGTCCGCTCTGGCAGCCTGCACCTTCTCGTCTGTATCAGATGCAGCGATTTCATTTTCCTGTAAAGTTTCAATCAGTGTCTCCAGAGTATCATTCTTCTGGATCAGATTCTGAACCTCATTATATGTTGCAATATTATCCTCAAACTCTTTTTCCTCAGGAATTCCTGCTTCAAAAACCTTGGCAAGTCGTTCAAGCTTTGAGTTATCAACCTTCGGAAGAGTATTCATACTTTTCTCAAGGCTGTCCAGTTCTGACTTAAGATTTCTAGCCTCACCGAACTCCTTATCCTTCTGTTCAAGACTGGTAAGCTTTTGCTGTTCATTTCCTATATTAGTTCTGATATCACTAAGACGTTTTTCTAGATCCTCAGTCGTAGCAATATCACGTTCAAGCTCACTTATGGAACTCTTCATCCTGCTAAGATCACCAGTTGATCTGGTAGGTGACTTACTGTTGAGATAGTCCTTCAGGACAGCCTTAGCTTTATCATAATTCTCCAGATCACCCTGCTGAGAAAGAGAACCAACCTTGGCATTGATCACACTATTGGAACCCTGATAGCGAGTATCGCTATGGCCAATGAACGCAGTTCTGACAAATGATTCACGATTCACTCCAAAGAGTTCCTCGCCTACCTTCTCAGAATAGTCAGTAGATTCAAGCCTTGTGGTAGCATCCAGCAGTTTAAACTCTGCTTCATTATCTTTCTTACCAAAGTTACGTACAATGATATACTTCTTGCCTTTCGTCTCAAATGTAAGCTCGCCACCAAAATATCCGCTATTCCAAGGGAGAAACTTCTTTCTGTCATTCTCCTCATACTTTTTCTTATTTGTTCCTTCAAGGCCATAGAACATAGCAAGAATAAAACCACTGAGAGTAGTCTTACCCCAGCCATTTTTCTCTGAGATCTTGTGAACCCCAGAATTAAAATCTATATCTATATTGGAGAGCTTTCCAAAATTTTCTATATGACAGCTAATTAGTTTCATGAAAGAGCCCCCTCTCCTGCAAGTAATTGCACACCTGTTCTAATGATTTCCCCTGCTTCATCTGAAGTAAGCTTTCCGGCCTCTTCTTCAGCTCTGATCATTCTGACAAATTCTCCCTTAAGAGTTTTATCATAGGCAAACGAATCATAATCAATAACTGGTTTTGTCTTATCCCTTACAGTGATATAGTAAAAATCCTTTTCCAGCATCTTCTCTATGTACTCAGGATCAAACTCCGCATCCAAAGAGACGCCACCTGCGAGAACCGCCTTGACCATATCCTTTTCCAGCACATTTTCATTTGAAGCTGTCTCCCTGATCCTGCTTATTACATCATCTGAGGTAATAGCATCTGAAACATCAAGATCAAGCTCCTGCATAATTCTTTCGGCAAATGGAATAAACTCCACTTCTACTTTCGGAGCACGGGAACCTGTTTCATCCCCAGCAGTAATTGTAAGCATGTTAAAACCACGAGGGCCGCACTCATCAAAGCCCCTGCCCTCAAGACATCCAGGATAAGAATAAGTTCCCCTTGAATCCAGCTGCTGTATCTTTGGCTCATGAACATGCCCCAGCGCCATATAATCTATGCCACGATTACGGTAGTCACGAAGCGGAATAACCTCCGCATCCTTATCAGCCACATTCTCAATCTCCTGACCATGAAGTGTCACTATATTAAACTTACTCTGATCAAGCACCAGACTATCAACAAGGTGACGATTATTCTCAGCAGTCATCTCAGCACCCGTGATCACAACCTCTACTCCATTTTCCTCCAATGTGTAACTTGTCCAGTCATCTTCAAAAAGCTTAAGGTTTTCCGGAATAGCTCCCTGCTTTTTTATTACATCCTGAATAAATCCAGTGGCATCATGATTTCCCCTGAGATAGTAAAATGTAATCTCTGGATTTGACGTAACTGCCGCAAGAACTGAATTCCTGGCGGTAGCTGAAACCGATGGAACATCAAAAAGATCCCCCGCAATTATTATTGCGCGGACTCCCTCCTTTGCAGCATAGTCAACCATATTATTAAAGGTAACAAGGAGTTCGTTTCTTCTCTCCTTTGCCCTTGTCTTATCCAGATGCCTGGTCATCTTAGAATCAAGATGAATATCAGCTGTATGTAAAATCTTCATATCATTTATCCTTTCGTCGTTCTTTATATTCTAACATCGAAAGAACCACTCTTCAATCTACCTTTAGTTTACCTCTGCCTATAACTCCTGTTTTATTAAGGCTTTTAACGAAAATGGGGTGACCCGAGAACGGTCACCCCACGGCTTAGCTTACTCCAAAGCTAACCACTTATTCATGAGTCTGACTTATATAAGAAAGGAAAAAAGCGAGAGGAGCTTTTCTCCTGAGTCAGCCACATCATGAAGCATTTTTTGTTTCAATAAACTTGATAAAATCATTTTTAGAAAGAGGCTTTGAGTAGTAGTAGCCCTGGATATAATCAATACCAAGCTGCTTTATACCCTCAACCTGCTCTTCAGTTTCAACTCCCTCTGCAACTATCTTTAGTCCCAGATCCTTGATCATTCCAACTGTCGCTCTCATGACTATCTCAGCTCTTTTGTTGGTGAAATATTCCTGTACCATACTTCTGTCAAACTTAACTATATTTACTGGCATATCAACAATGTAGTTAAGATTTGATTCACCTGTACCAAAGTCATCCAATGAGAAACCACATCCCATATTCATAAGACGTTGCATGTTATCCAGCAATATATGTCTCTGATTAAGAGTAGAGCTTTCGGTTATCTCGAGGTTAATCTCCTTAGGATGTACCTCCTCTAACCTCATTATCTCATCATATGTACTGGAAAGTGTTGGATTCTCACACTGTGCAACCGAAAGGTTAACCTCAACGTAGTCAACACCCTTCATCTTAAGATTATTCTCTTTGATACATTTACAGGTCTTACTAAAGACTCTCTCACCTATTGCCTCAATAAGGCCAGATTCCTCAGCAACCGGTATAAACCTGCCAGGCATTATGAGCTTTCCGTCATTTCCTCTGATTCTCGCAAGTGCTTCAGCTGATACAAACTTGCCAGTCTCTATGGAGTAGATAGGCTGATAGAATACTTCAACCCTGTCAGTCTGGAGAGCATCCCTGATCTCAATTACCATTTCCCTGAATTCCTTGATGTCCTGACCAGCAGTCTCATCCAGGATTCTCATATCCTCGCCCTTCTCAAACTTAAAGCGATTTCTTTCGTATACTTCGATAAACTCCTCAGCGTTTGATACTATATGGCCATCTGGAACAAGGAGGAACTTCGTATTAAGTACACTGTCTTCGCCCCATTTGCTTTTGAAGCGCTCTCTTATCACATCCAGGTTCACAGCACTCTCGATTCCATTCATGTCCTGCTGTCCCTTATCATATACAAGTGCGAAATCGTTATCGCTCAGCCTGAACAGCTTTGCGAGTCCGAAGGAATTAAGGTACTCGGATATCTCTACGATAATCCTTTTCTGTTCCTCATCACTTCTTTTGATATCCACATCATTACATATGATAATTGTGGAGAAGTTCCTGAACTTCTCATATTCCTGTCTCAGATACATAGCAAAGGTGTCAAATGAAAAGCACCCAGCCACTCTGTCGAGATAAACCTCAGGATTCTCCAGCTCCGAATAAAGAATGAAGAGTCCCAGTGCCGAACCGAAACCTACCAGTCTCGCATATGGTGCAAGCAGCTGAACTAATGCCGCTGCAATCTCTATAGACATCCAAGATCTGATAGCCTTACGTCTATGCATATTCATAAGCTTGCCATACATAAATGTTGTGATCAGCGTCGACAAGATGAATATAAAGGAGAAGATATAAGTAATAACAACTGAAGGACCATATGTATATGTTGTCCTGTCCTTGTTGTAATAGTAAATTGGAGTTAGTAATATCAGTACTGAACCTACAATACCCATAGTGAGAACTGCAGTCTTAAATGTTGAATTTTCTCTCAAATGGAAAACTGTATTATAGGTATAAGCAAATGCGAAATACGTTGATGTCACAAGAGAAACAAGATACAGCTTGCAAACTGCTTCAACAACAAAAGCCGGTAAAGCATATGCATATTCAACTGCAACGATGGAGGAAATATCAAGAAAAACACAAGCGGTAAAGATCACAAGACACTGTCTGAATATCTTCTCGCTTTTAAGTCCAACACATTCATGTCTGGAAATAAAGAATATTAGGATAAGATCAAATACAAATCCACATAATTGAACTTCTATGTTTAACATTCACTCCACCTCCCTTCTCCTATGCTAAAGGGATCATCAACTAGGCAATCAGCTAATAAGATGATATACTTAAGTGCGAAGTGACCTAGCATAATTACCAATATAATTTTAACATATCCAGTGTGCATATGCATCAGCCCAACAATAGAACTTTCCTTAGGACTTTTGTGCACCTTGCACAACTTAATTTGTGCAAAAGTTATGTTCACATAAGGTTATAACACTTAAATCGATATAAAATGGTATATATATGGAAGAAAAAAGAGAAAAAAACAAAAAATATATAGCCATCGATCTCAAGTCCTTCTACGCCTCTGTCGAATGCTTCGAGCGTGGACTGGATCCTCTTACCACAAACCTGGTTGTGGCTGACGAATCCAGAACCGACAAGACTATCTGTCTGGCAGTTTCCCCTTCCCTTAAAGCGTATGGCATTTCCGGAAGAGCGCGACTTTTCGAAGCAAAGAAGGTATTAAATGACTACGAGAAACGCACAGGCAAACATATTGATTTCATCATTGCCCCTCCAAGAATGGCCAAATATATTAAATATTCAACTGACATCTATAAAATATACCTTCGATATATTTCAGCCGAAGATATCCATGTATACAGTATCGACGAGGTATTCATGGATGTGACCAGTTATTTATCTATTTATAAGAAGACAGCTCACGAACTGGCCATCACTATAATAAAGTCCGTACTGGAAGAAACAGGTATCACCGCAACAGTAGGAATTGGAACAAATATGTATCTGGCCAAGATAGCCATGGATATAGTTGCCAAGCACATGCCCGCAGATGAAGATGGAGTTCGTATTGCCGAGCTGGACGAGATGTCCTATCGCAGACTACTCTGGGGCCATAAGCCGCTTACTGACTTCTGGCGTATCGGACCTGGAACAGCAAGGCGTCTGGCAAAGATGAAGATTTATACCATGGGACAGTTAGCCAGAGAAAGTCTATATAACGAAGAATACATATATAAGATATTTGGAATCGACGCAGAGATACTTATAGATCATGCCTGGGGAATAGAACCAACACTTATTTCTGATATTAAGGGATATAAGCCAACTACCAATTCTCTATCCTCAGGACAGGTCCTACAGGAACCATATCCAACTGACAAGGCTCGTATTATCGTATCTGAAATGACAGACCTTCTGGTTCTGGACATGGTATCCAAGAAGGTTCTCTCAGATTCCTTCACTCTGACCATCGGCTATGACCGAGAATCAGTAGATAGCGGCACCTATGAAGGAGACGTAGTGATCGACTATTATGGAAGAATGGTACCTGTTCCGTCTCATGGAACCGCAAACTTTGGAGAACATACCAGTTCAACCCAAAAGATCATGGCAGGAATGCTGGAGCTTTTTGATCGGATAGTCATGCCTGGCGTTACCGTCAGACGAATAACCATATGTGCCAACAACCTGAAAAACGAATCCGAAAACTACCAGCAAATGGATCTGTTCACAGATTATTCCGAAGCTGAGCAGGAGAAGAAACTCCAACAGGCACTCCTGGAAATCCAGGGTAAATATGGAAAAAATGCCGTACTGAAAGGAACCAACTATCTGGAAGGAGCCACAACCCGTGAGCGAAACTCCCAGATTGGTGGCCATAAATCCTAACCTACGGTCAACTTGTTTGACCTTGTGGAGCGAAGCATTAAACTAGAAGATCATCTCTAAAGAGGTAAGATATGAACATAGATTATACAGAAGAATATAAAGATATAATAAATAAAGAACGTCCCCAGCATAATGGGGACGAGTTTGAAGCCCGTCATCCACACATGAGTCAGGAAAACAGGGCAAAAATATTCGCCCCATTCGCAGCCCTTAAAGGCTACGAAGAGGCGATTGATAATGCATCATCTTAGCTGTTTGCTATTCCAAATGCGATAAGAGCAATATATCCTACAACAAAGAGAATATTAAGAACAAGTCCAATAATTCCACATATCCAACCTGCCTTAGCCTTACCCGAATCATTTCCCGCATTTATTGCCTGCTTACTAAGAACCATTCCAATAGGGGCAAGTATCAATCCAAGACAACAGAATACGAGTGAACATATAGAAAGGATAAGACCTGCTGTAGCTTTACCATCCTCTGGCTGCATAGTTGGCATAGTAGCATTATATCCTGTTCCACCATATGAGGAATTGACATATGTGTTACCACCATACGCATTTGTATTGCCGCCATAATTATTTGATGGTGCGCTTGTTCTAATAGCTGGTCCACCATAGTTATTACTGTTAGTCGAAGAATAGTAGCTGTTTGGTTCACCAGAAGCAGCTGGGCCATATGGATTCTGCGCACCTGCTGAAGGCTGACCATATGAACTCTGAGTACCATTTGTTGGCTGACCGTATGGACTCTGGGTACCATTTGTTGGCTGGCCATATGGGTCCTGGGTTCCAGTAGTTGGCTGACTATATGGATCCTGTGAACTTGACTCTCCGTACGGATCCTTTATTCCAACTGTTGGCTGACTATATGAATCCTGCGAACTAGCAGACCCACCAAAACTATCTGTTGCAACCGGTTCTGGTGTAACTGGTTCAGATACAACTGGTTCTGGTGTAGCTGGTTCAGATACAGCTGGTTCCGGAGCTACTGGCTCAGTAAATGAAGGCTCACTCACTGTTGGCTCACTTCCAGCTGGGTCTCCAGCGTATGGATTAAATGCAGGATCACTTGAATATGGATTCATGTTATTATCGTCCATTATTTACCTCCGATTATTTTTCTTCTTTTGCTTCCTTAGAAGACTCTAAAAACTTATAAACAAATGCTGCAAGGGCTCCACCAATAAGAGGTGCAACTATAAATACCCATACAACACTTATAGGATCAGAATTACCTTCGATAGCTGCTATAATAGCAGGTCCAAGACTTCTTGCAGGATTAACACTTGTTCCTGTAAGACCGATACCAATAATATGTATTCCCACAAGAGTAAGTCCGATAATAAGTCCGCCAAATGAACCGTGGGACTGATTCTTTGATGTAACACCAAGAATCAAAATAACGAAAAGGAATGTCAGTACTATCTCAACCAGCATACCTGCTCCGATACTGTCATTAACACCGCCAAGACCATTTGTTCCAAGTCCGCCAGTCTTATCCTCTACTCCGCCCATCTCAAAGATACCAGCCAGAAGACCAGATCCAGCAAGAGCACCGAGACACTGAGCAACTACATATCCGCAGAAATCAGCTGGTGTCATACCACCACTGATCAAAACGCCCAGCGAAACAGCAGGATTAACATGTCCACCTGAGATATTGCCTACACCATAAGCAAGAGCTATGATAGCAAGTCCAAATGCAAATGCTGTAAGAATATATCCACAGCCATTTGCTGCATCGCATCCAACCAGCATTGCAGTTCCGCAGCCAATGAATACAAGCGTAAATGTACCTATAAACTCAGCAATATACTTCTTCATACTTTCCATATACCTTCTCCCTTCTTATTTAAATAAAAACCTGATATATGTTTCTATCTAAATGCACCTAATGACATCTTATATCGGAAAAATATTCCAAAGAACGCCTTATACCGGAATGATATTCCGAAGAATGCCATATAGTACAAAAAGACCAAGCCAGATAAAAACAATCACCTGATTAATTTTATTAACTGGTTTCTTTGCCTCGTTGATATAGATGAAGTAGATCACCTCACCAACAACAAAGGGAAATGTAATAAACATGAATCTATTATATCGAAAAGCCCTGGCAAAATCCAGCCTGGAAGCAGAAACTATCATTCTTGTAGTTCCGCAGGCAGGGCAATCTAGACCTGTGATCTCATGGACATAACATTTAAGTCCAAGATCAGTAAATCTGACAACAAAGTAATAGACTACACCGACTAAGCCTAAGATAACAATGTCACGAATCGTTCTTTGTACTATAGCCTTAGGTGACAAATCTATGCCGTAACGCTTTTCCAACTCTTCTTTAGTTTCAGAACCAGTTAATTTAGACATAGAATTATCCCATATGATCGCCGTCTTTAATCTTCATACGAGAGATAGCACGTTTAAGACTTGCCTCAGCAAGAGTATATTCTCTTACACTCTTCTTCTGCAACATAGCCTCACGCGCAGCAGCTTCCTTCTGTCTTACTCTCTCTGCATCTATCTCATATGGCCACTCAGCAGCATCTACAAGAATAAGCACTTCGCCATCCTCGATACGCATCATACCATCTGATACAGAAGCCTCCTGCCAGTTTCCTTCCTCGTCCATAAACTTAAGAAGACCAGGAATCACAGCAACCATGAGGTTCTGATGATGTGCAAGCACTCCATACTGTCCATCAATAGTCGGAACAACCAGCGACTGCATAGTGCCAGAATAGAAGGTACTATCCGCTTCTATAATTTTTGCATTAAATAAATCCATTTATCTTCCTCAAAAAATGATATGTAAGTACGAGAGATTACAGCGTCTCCGCCTTACGAATAGCATCTTCGAGAGTACCAACATTGTAGAAAGCAGCCTCAGGAAGATCATCATATTCACCAGAGATAATAGCCTTAAAGCCTCTAACTGTCTCACTTACAGGTACATATACACCATCCATACCTGTAAACTTCTCAGCAACGAACATAGGCTGTGCCAGGAATCTCTGTATCTTACGAGCACGGTTAACTACATCCTTATCTCTATCTGAAAGCTCATCCATACCAAGGATTGCGATGATATCCTGAAGTTCATTATACTTCTGAAGATACTCCTGAACCTCACGAGCAACCTTGTAATGCTCCTCACCAACCACATCAGCTTCCAGGATTCGGGATGTTGATGCAAGTGGATCAACGGCAGGATAGATACCCTGCTCAGCAATTCTACGGCTAAGAACTGTAGTAGCATCCAGATGGGTAAATGTTGTTGCAGGCGCTGGGTCTGTAAGGTCATCGGCAGGCACGTATACAGCCTGAACAGATGTAACTGAACCAGCAGATGTGGAAGTAATACGCTCCTGAAGAGCACCCATCTCCTGTGCAAGTGTTGGCTGATAACCAACGGCTGAAGGCATACGTCCAAGAAGTGTAGAAACCTCAGAACCAGCCTGAACAAATCTGAATATATTATCTATAAAGAGAAGCACGTCTCTATGCTGTACATCTCTAAAGTATTCTGCCATAGTAAGTCCTGTAAGAGCAACTCTCATACGGACACCTGGTGACTCATTCATCTGTCCAAATACCATGGCTGTCTTATCTATAGTTCCGCTCTCCTTCATCTCATTCCAGAGATCGTTACCCTCACGGCTTCGCTCTCCAACACCAGTGAAGATTGAATAACCACCGTGCTCCATAGCTACGTTGTGAATAAGCTCCTGTATAAGAACAGTCTTACCAACACCGGCACCACCGAACAGACCAATCTTACCACCCTTTGCATATGGCTCAAGAAGGTCTATAACCTTGATACCAGTTTCAAGAATCTCAACAGATACATTCTGCTCCTCAAACTTTGGAGCTGGTCTATGTATATTCCATCTCTCCTGAGAATCAGCTATTTTGTCTCCGCCATCTATTGGATCTCCGAGAACATTGAACATACGTCCAATAGTTGCATCTCCGACAGGAACTGATATACCAGCTCCAGTCTGTGAAACCTCCATACCTCTCGCAAGACCATCACTGGAACCAAGAACTACGCATCTAACTACGCCCTCGCCCAGCATCTGTGCTACTTCCATAGTCAGTTCATTTCCATCTACCGTTACCTTAAGAGCATCTCTCAGCTTTGGTAAATGTCCCGACTCAAAGAGCACATCTACAACAGGTCCAGAAACCTGTACTACTTTTCCTTTACTTAAGACTCCACTATTCAATGTGTGGCCTCCTCAAACTTCATTTATAATCAATAATCTATACTTACTCTTCCGCCTTACGCTTCTTCCTCTGAGCCTTCGCACCTGCCGCAACCTCAGTAATCTCCTGAGTGATAGCAGCCTGACGAACTCTGTTATACTGAACCTTCAGATCAGCAAGAAGCGCCTCAGCATTCTTGTTTGCTGAATCCATAGCAGTCATACGCGCATTCTGTTCTGCAGAAAAACTATCTACAAGTGCGCCGTATATACATCCTGAAACATATCCAGGTATAACACGGTTGATTACCTCGTTAACATTTGGATAGAACTCGTAGTGAACATCCTTCTCGTTTCTTTCCTCCTGCTTAGTCCAGAATTCCTTTCTGTCAAATGGGAGCAGGCGCATCATTTTAACAACTGTTGAAAACTCACTCTCCATATCACTGTAGATAACACGGATTTCATCTATCTGATGATTATCATACTGCTCAAGCAGTATGGAACTGATCTCACGTGCTCTTGAAAATGAAGGATTCTGCGCCGTATATAAGAAGGACTTTTCCAACTCATAATGTCTACGTGTAAAGTACCTACGTCCATACTCACCAACAACATAGAGCTTAGTCTTCTTATGCTTAGCCATCTCTTCTTCTGCCAGCTTTATAACATTCTGGTTATAAGCACCAGCAAGACCCTTATCAGCAGTAATTATCAAGTACGCATAAGTCTCCGCAGGCTTTCTACCTGTCTTTGGATAGAAGTAACGGCTGGTGATATCTATCTCCGTCTGGAAGATACGACGAATCTCATGTTCCTGAAGCTCAAAGTAAGGTCTGGTTCTATCCAGTTCTTCCTTTGCCTTACGCATCTTCGTAGAAGAGATTAGGTACATCGCATTTGTAATCTTCTGCGTATTCTGTACGCTGCCTATTCTATTTTTAATCTCTTTTGTATTAGCCATTTTTACTCATATGTGGCATATGCCACTAATTTATTCAGGTTTATATGATTCACGGAACTTAGTCGCTGCATCTATGATTATCTGCTTATCGTCATCCGAAAGCTGACCTGTTGAATCAATAGACTTGCAAAGCGCATCCTCTTCCTCATGGAAATATGCGAGCAGTTCATTTCTGAAATGACCTATATCATCTATCGGAAGACCAACCATAACCTTAGCTGAAGCTGCCACAAGCATAATAACCTGCTCATGAAGCTTAAATGGGTTATTCTGAGGCTGTCTCAGCAGATACATAAGTCCCTGTCCATAAGCAAGCTGTCTCTTAGTTGCATCATCAAGGTCACTAGAGAACTGTGTGAATATCTCCATCTCACGATACTGTGCAAGATCAAGACGAAGTGTACCCGCAGCCTTCTTCATAGCCTTAGTCTGTGCCGCTCCACCAACACGGGATACAGACAGACCAACGTTAACGGCAGGTCTCTGACCCGAGAAGAAGAGATCACTCTCAAGGAATATCTGTCCATCTGTGATGGAAATGATATTTGTAGGAATATAAGCTGATACATCTCCAGCCTGTGTCTCAACTATAGGAAGAGCTGTAATACTACCACCTCCAAGCTCATCCGAAAGACGTGCAGATCTCTCCAGCAGTCTTGAATGCAGATAGAATACATCTCCTGGATAAGCCTCACGACCTGGAGACCTTTCAAGAAGAAGTGACAAAGCTCTATAAGCTATAGCGTGCTTTGACAGATCATCATACACTATAAGTACATCTTTACCCTTCCACATAAAGTATTCAGCAAGAGATGTTCCAGAATATGGAGCAATATACTGAATAGGTGCTGGTTCAGATGCATTTGCGGCTACAACTATAGTATAGTCAAGTGCACCCTTCTTCTTAAGAGTACCTACAAGCTGTGCCACACTACTTGCCTTCTGTCCGATGGCAACATATATACAGATAACATCATTATCTTTCTGATTAAGTATAGTATCCAGCGCTATCGCTGTCTTACCTGTCTGTCTATCTCCGATAATAAGCTCACGCTGTCCCTTACCGATAGGGAACATAGAGTCGATAGACAAAATACCAGTATTCATAGGAGAATCAACTGATTGTCTCTCTACGATACCAGGCGCAGCTGTCTCAACTGCTCTATAATCGTCAGCATCGATAGGACCTTCACCATCTATTGGATTACCAAGTGGATCAACAACTCTTCCAAGGAAGCCATCACCAACTGGTATACCAGCAGTCTTGCCAGTTCTCATAACCCTGCTGCCTTCAGTAACATCAGTATCATCACCGAAGAGGATTACACCAATATCCGATGGTCTAAGTTCCTGAACCATTCCCTTAACGCCTGACTCGAATACAACAATCTCGCCATACATTACAGACTTAAGTCCATCAACAAATACGATTCCGTCACCAACAGTCTCAACGTGACCTTCTTCCTCAGCGATAACCTGAGGCTGCCACTCTGAGATACTGCTCTTCATAAGAGAAATGAGCTCTGAACCAGAAGAAACCTTTTCTTCCTTAAGTTCACGAAGCATTCCCTCTAACTGATGAAGTCGACCTTCATTTGTCCAGTCATAGACCTCCTCGCCAACTACAAGCTTGAACCCAGAACTTAGATTCTTATCCTCTATCCACTCAAATGGAATATCTTCGCCGTACTTCTTTACGATAAAATCGGTGAATCTTTTCTTCTGAGTGGCATCAGGTTCTGCAGGAGCATAGAGCAGGGCCTTAACAATCTTTTCTTCCGCCACTTAACTATCGCTCCTTTCAGCATTATCAAGAAACATGTCATATGCTTCACTAGTATTACCAGCAAGAACAACCTTACGAGTTGCATCCTCAACCATAGCTGTAATATCCTTCTTAGCTGATTCTACGATTGCATTCCTCTGATTCTCAGCATCCTTCTTAGCATCTTCTATAATCTTAGATGCAGTTTCTTTTGCTTCAGCCTCTGCATTTGATCTCATAGTAGCGATATCCATAGATGCCTTCTTCTTCTGCTGTGAAATCTCTGAGTCAACATTTTTCAGTTTCTCTTCATATTCGGCATTCTTCTGTTCAGCCTCAGATAAAATCTTCTGAGCTGTTTCATCCATTTCTTTATAATGCTCTTCTCTCTGCTGCATTATCTTCTTCACAGGAGCATATATAATAACGTACAGACCTCCAAAAAGAATAACCACATTGAACATGTGCAGTAAAATCTGTGTTAGATCAATTCCTAATGGCATTTTCTTACCTCTCAAATATATTAAACTTACTTAACAATCTATATACTTTCTTCTTAACCTAAATATGTTAATTCCAGTTTTGTTTTGTTATAGGACGAATATGACAAGGATCGATACAACGAGTGCGTAAAGAACAGCTGTCTCTATAAATACGATACCAAGAATCATAGTAGTTCTGATCTTACCCTCTGCCTCAGGCTGACGAGCAATTCCTTCAGCTGACTTACCAACGCAAAGACCCATACCTAAAGCACCAAGTCCAGCTGCAATACCAATTGAGATAGCTGCTGCAATAGCCTTACCAGCTGTTGCATTATCTCCACCCTCTTCTGCTTCAGCCTCAACCTCTGCTTCTGTCTCTGCTGCATAAGATACTGTAGCAGGTGCTGTTGCTGAGAAAAGTGCAAATGCTGCAAAGAATAACACAACTGTTAAAAGTGATTTCTTTAATAGTTTCATATCATTACCTCTTTCTACTTTTATTATTCAGTATAATTTATCTATTCAAACTCTATGCCTCTACGGCAACTTCAGTTTTCTTCTCTTTCTTTTTCTTAGGCTTCTTCTCGTGAACCTCTGATAC
Organism: Lachnospiraceae bacterium AC2031; assembly: GCA_000687975.1. GTDB lineage: Bacteria > Bacillota > Clostridia > Lachnospirales > Lachnospiraceae > Eubacterium_Q. Next base: position 1,343,537 of record JIAB01000001.1, read on the forward strand.
CTCACCATAGTAAATCGATGTTAGCATCGTAAGTACGTATGCCTGTACTACAGCATGTATCAGTGTAAATAGAACACCTACAAAAACTGGAAGCACAAAGCTGAGCATCATGGTGTAATATACAAGTTCCGTTACAAGTGCTCCAGAAAGGAGTGCACAGAAAAGTCGGAAGCTCATAGATATTGGAAGTGAGAACTCCTTTAATGTAAGCACAACTCCCTTTACCTTATTCTTTCTGATACCACCAGACATAATGAATCCATATGAGAACACACCCATTGCTATCGCTCCGTTGATATCACAAAGTGGAGCAGGCAGCGCCATAGGGTGTCCATTAGTAGTCATCCACTGGATACCAAAAAGCTCAAATATAGTTCCTAAGAATATATATGATCCTGCAGCAAATGTATATGCTCCAAGAGCCTTATTCAAATGTGGACTGTTCGTTTTGGCCAGATTATCAAAATATCCTACCCACATCTCAATAACCATCTGGAACTTACCAGGTACAGTCTTGAAACGAGGAATAGCGAATATTCTTATCATCAAAGCAATAAAAAGTAATAATGCTGAGACAATATAACCTGCTACAAGTGAAGGGTTAACTGTAAGTCCGAAGAAGTTCATCTTGTTCTCTTCGTGAATAACAGCATCTCGCATTACAGTCTTAATCGACTCGTGAGTTCCGCCTCCCTTGTTAGTGACAAAAATGCTGACCAGGAGCAGTACCAGAACTATAGCCATCACTACGAGAAATCTGGTTCTTTTTCCTTTGTCCAAATCCTTTTTCTCCTTTCTACTAATTGGCGCCATAAAAAAACACCAAATCACATTATATAACTATTCTGTCTTTCATACAAGAAAAAAGAAAGTGTCAAAAAAAGACACTTTCTCTCTTAAATAGTGATATATACCATTTTATTTTTCATGTCGTGAATTGATCAGAGCTCCTATAAGTGCTCCACAGAGACCACCAATTATATGAGTCAGCTGTGATACATTATCATGGGAAGTAACCATAGTCCAAAGCTCGCTTCCAAGATAGATGACCATAACTAGGATCATAGTGATTGGAATCTCACCACGTCTCAGATCTGAAGCAGACACAAGTATGATCATCATGAATACTATACCACTTGCTCCAAGAAGTGCGGTACTGAAGAAAATAACATTCACAAGACCAGACACGACAGCAACAATACAGAAAGCTTCTATAAGTATAGCGTGTCCATACTTCTCCTCAAGGACAGGTCCCAGAAGCAGGAATAGAGTCATATTACCTGCAAAATGTGTTAGCGACGCATGGCCCAAAACATGGCCGAAAAGTCTCACGAACCAAAAGAAACTCAGGGGACTCCTATACACCTCAAAACATAGCGCGGTGCTCTTCCCGCCAGTTATCCAGCCGATCACAAGCACGATAAATGAAATCAGTGCAAACGTCAGTGTTACAGGCGCATTATACGTAAACGCCAGTTTCCTCTCCTTAGCCATACCTTTCTACCTCTTTTGTAATCTATATTTTCTCCGCTCCAAGCAGGGTAAACGAGTTCGACCATGCACTCTCTCGACATCGCTTCCGCTCAGTGCGGGCTACCCCTAGCGGACCGCTCTGCTAAGCTTCGCTAAGCATTCGCTCGCTAAGTTCTCAGCCGCCTCCTATGTCGGCGTCTGAATCACTAAGCGCCGAGACCCGCAATGGTCTCGTGAGTGCATGTCGACCCTCGTTTTAAACCTGCTTGCTCGCGAGCAAGTCTGCAACAAAGAGCCTTGCAAACTCACATTCGAGACCATAAGCGGTCTCGGTGCTTAGCGATTCACAAGTGCTTTGCACGCAGTGAGAGCTTAGCAAGCCGAAGCTTGTTTTCGAAGAAACCAAGCCGGCGTCCGCTAGGGCACCGCGCCTGTGCGCGAGCAGTGTCGAGAATGTGAGTCTTGCAAGCTCGTTGCAAGACTTGCGGTGGGTTTGTTTAGAAGACTTGCGACAGCACTTCTTTGACGGACTTGACAGGAACGATGTTCAACTCTTTCTTCACTTCGTCGGCCACGTCTTCAAGGTCCTCTACGTTCTTCTCTGGAATGAAGACTGTCTTCACACCAGCGCGAACTGCAGCCATCAGTTTTTCTGGAAGTCCACCGATTGGCATGACATTTCCCCTGAGGGATATCTCGCCTGTCATGGCAATCTTAGGGTTTACTGCTCTATCTGTGTAGAGCGATGTAAGTGCAGTGATGATGGTGATACCTGCTGATGGTCCGTCCTTAGGAACTGCACCTTCTGGAACATGGATGTGAAGGTCGTAGTTCTTCATGTTTCGGGTTTCAACTGGATACATATCTTTAACTAGGCTGATTGCGATTTCTACAGACTCTTTCATGACATCGCCCAGCTGGCCTGTGATGGTTACTTTACCAGAACCATGAACGGTCTTGGTCTCGATGAAGAGTATCTCGCCGCCTGCCATAGTCCAGGCAAGTCCAGTAACAACTCCAGGTATAGACTTCTTATCGATGATGTCGTGATTAATTCCACGATGACCGATGAATTCTCTAAGGTTGTCTGGCTTTACGGATAGCTTCTCGTTGTTACCCTTTACCAGCTGAACTGCGCCGTATCTCATTACGGTTTCTATCTGCTTCTTAAGACCACGAACTCCTGACTCCATAGTATAGTCAGAAATGATCTTACGAACTGCAGCATCTGTTACAGTCATATTCTTACGCTTGATTCCTGTCGCCTTCATAGCTTTAGGAATAAGATGCTTCTTTGCAATCTGGAACTTCTCTGTTGCTGTATAGCCTGGGAACTCAATGATCTCCATACGGTTAAGCAGTGGCTCAGGGATAGTATCTGTTGAGTTGGCAGTACATACAAAGAGTACGTTAGAAAGATCGTATGGTACGTTCATGTAGTGATCTGTGAAGCTGAAGTTCTGCTCTGGATCCAGCACTTCAAGAAGTGCAGATGATGGATCTCCACCATAGTCGCGAACCAGTTTATCCACCTCATCCAGAACCATAACAGGATTTGATGCGCCACTGCGCTTCATTCCTTCCATAATACGTCCTGGCATAGCTCCAATATAAGTTCTTCTATGTCCACGAATTTCTGCCTCATCTCTCACACCACCAAGAGAAATACGAACATACTTTCTTCCAAGAGCATCAGCAATGCTCTGACCAATACTTGTTTTACCAGTACCTGGTGCACCTACAAAAAGTAGAATGGAACCAGACTGTTTTTTGTTAAGTGCCATTACAGCCAGCTGCTGTATGATACGTTCCTTCACCTTCTTAAGACCGTAGTGATCTCTATCCAGAACCTTCTCTGCCTTCTCAAGATCTATAGGAACATATTCTTCATTTTTCCAGGAAAGGCTTGTTACAAAATCCAGATAGTCATAAAGCATTCCATACTCATGGCCATCCTGTCCTTCCTGTTTCATACGATTGAGTACCTTACGAGCTTCCTTCTCCGCTGTCTCATTCATTCCTGATTCAGAGATTTCTTTTTCGAATCTTCTGACATCGGAAATGTTTTCTGGATGCATATCATCCAGCTCGCGCTGAAGGATCTCAATCTGCTTCTTTATAGCATCCTCACGGTAGAGGCTTTCATTTCTCGCCTGCTGCTCCAGCTCTGCACCTTCTGCAACATCTGCAAGCTCCATGAAGCCATATGACAGATGCTCGATGAGTTTGAATCTTTCTGACTCACTATCCACCTCAACCAACTCATACTTTTCTTCCCAGGTTACACTGTAGTAGCCTGTCATAGAGCATGCCAGCTCGTTGATATTCTTCCACTGAAGAATGAAGCCTCTTGCCCAGAGACCCCACTGATAATTCTGTACGAACTTGAGGAACTTAGACTTAAGCTTTTCAAAACGCTCCTTCTTATCTTCCTCATTCATATCTGCTATCTCAGCTCTAGGTTCAACCTCAGCATCAATAGTGCCATCTTTGTCGCGAGTCATATCCAGTATGCTTACACGCTCGATGGTTCTTACTTTGACATTCCCCTCTGAGTCGATTGATTCAATACGTGCAGAAACACCTATTGGATATATATCCTCCAAGGTTGTTTCTGTAATATCAATGTCCTCACGTAGCATAGCAAATGCCATGATGTCACCAACATTAAATTCTTCAAGATCCCAGCCATCTATAACTTCTTTTTTAAAATAAAATGTTACCTCTGGCAAAAGAATTGTGTCGTATATAGGTATAGTTAACATTCTATATTCTCCTTAAAATAATATGATTTATTTCTATTTGGTAGTATATCATAATTCTTGCAAGAAATCACTTTTTGCTGTATTATTATTAGGTGTGAGAGAATGATTTTGAGAAACCTATTGCGAGGCGTTTTTAACTTTGAAGATAGAATTAAATGAAATATTATACGCCGTTTCTCAGGGACTTGATTCAGTCGAGATTGAGCTTCGTGATAACGAGAATAATCACTGTAATGGCAAGCATCTTACTGAGGGTCACTGCAAACGACTCGCTGCATTATCTATTATGCTAGGCAAGGCACTCGGACTTAGCTCCGATGAACTTATTGACCTGGCTGCTTTTTCTATTCTCCACGACAATGCCCTGACACAGGTTAATCAGGAAGAGATTGAGTATAAAAAGTACAACAATGGTCAGGGATATACTGAAAGAGACTTCAATATAAGACGTTGCATTCTTGGTGAGAGCAACACAAGATTCATGCCATTTAGAACCAACAATCGCGACGTTATTCTTTTACATCACGAGAATGCTGATGGTTCAGGCCCACAGGGAAGAACCTATGACAGAACTCCTATCAAAGCTCAGATCATCCATCTTGCTGACACCATAGATTACAACTTCGATCTGAAAACTCCAACAAGGGAAACACATGGTGCGATCATATACTTTGTAAAGTCCAATGCAGGAACTATATTCTCACGTGAGATCAGTGATACTTTCTGCAAGTTCTTTAAGATGAAGCATCTTGTTAATCTGTCACTGACAAATGTTGATACATTCCTTCGAAAGGCAACAAAGCATTTTAATGATGAGTATTCTCAGCAGGAGGTTTTCAACCTTGCTACTCTGATTGCTCAGATCATAGACTTCAAGTCACATTATACTTGCAAGCATTCTTCTGGTGTTGCCGTAAACTGTAGAGTTATGGCTAAGAACTACGATTTCCCACCTGAAAAGATTACTAAGTATTATCTGGCAGGTGCACTTCATGACGTTGGAAAGCTTATGATTTCTAACAGTCTTCTGCAGAAACCAGACAGACTTAACGATGACGAGTTTAACAGAATGAAGAAGCACGCCTTCTATACACATCAGATTTTGGAAAATATAAAGAATAAAGATATGATCGATATCATGAAATGGGCTTCCAACCATCACGAGAAATTAAATGGTACTGGATATCCTCTTGGTCTTACAGGAGACCAGCTCTCCATGGAAGAGAGACTTATGACCTGTTGTGATATCTATCAGGCGCTCACAGAGGAGCGTGCATATAAGAAAGGATTCCCTCATGAAGAGGCAATTCGTATCATGCGTGAAATGGGTATGAATGGAGAGATTGATCTCCAGATTGTACAGACAATGGACGGAGTTTTCTCAACTCAGAACCTGGATAAGAGTATACCAACCTCAATTCTTACCTAGCCTAAACAGGCCGATAATTGTTTGAGGAAATACGGATTCCAAAAGTTCACAATTCCTTCACATATTATACTAATTGTCTTCATAAATACTTGTTATATTGTAATTGTTCCAAACGAAGGATTCTATACCTTCCCCCACATTTTTTCATACTAGAGAGCCGTCGCCAAGCGGCTCTCTTTTAGTGTAAGGACTTTTTATACTTAACGCGTTATAAACAAAAACAAGATGCATGCCATTTTTCTGACATGCATCTTATTTTTAATTATTTATAGAATGTATAGAACTCGTTACTATGTTCGTTTACTTTTAGCTGGAACAAATATCTTTGCTGTCTTACCTCTGTATCAGCTATTGGATCATAGAATCTTATGAAATCATCATTGTAACTTACAACCAGTACAAATCTATCTTCATATCTGGCCGCAAATGGGAATCCATCACTTAGATAACCAATCGCCGTATCCATCTTAACACCTGACAGGTTGACGCCTCTTGCATCTTTACCATATTCCAGGAAGCTTCCCTCCCAGGAATTAAGGGTTCTGACTTCATCATAATCCGCATCTATACCAGCAGCCAGGAGACACATATAGTTGCAGGCCGCAAGTGTATCTTCAGGCTGGTCAACAGCCTTATACTCAAAGGTTCCAGCAACAGTAAGATACGGTCTCATCTGTTTCTCGCGGTACAGTGTTGCACCGTAAGAATCAACTACATAACCACCGTCTTCATATACCTGCTGAACGGCCTTTCCAACACTGGTTGATACTCCAGAAATTCCTGATGGAGAATAAATATAGATTCCATCCATATCTGAACCTATCTCTCTTCCATCGATCACCGTATCTGAAGAACCACCAATGATCTTGGTGAAGAACTCTTCGTTACTGAGACTCACATAAATGTTCTCTGGTAACTTCAGACACACCTCTTCATTTTCGACTTCATTTTCCACTATCTTTACTTTGATACCGCTCTGATCTTCCTCTGGCTTATATGATAGATAATCATCATCTGCAGCAGTTACTTCACCGGTATCTGCATTCTTTGAAACTCTTCCAAGATATATAACGCTGTCATCGAAACGTATATCAGAGATAAGAAGGCCTTCCTTCTCATACTGTTTAACAACGACTCCATTTGAATGCACAATATAGAGCTTATCAAAGAGGTAGACAGGAGTTCCATCCACATCCTTGGTTGCATTGTCCGGACTGGCCACGCCGTACATTATATCGTCGCCCACAAATCCAAGCAGAGCCATAACGTGATCAGACTCTCTCTTCTCAATACTCTTGCCTGTCTTAAAGTCCATGATCGTCACCGCAGTTACGTTGGTAGTATCTGGAGAATTTGGATAGGCAACAACCGTTCCATCTTCTGATACCATGATCTGACTTGTTGGAATACCCGATACGATTTCCTCCATCTGACCAGAGAATATATCTGCGTCAATGAGTCGATTTCCAAGCAGTGTATAAAAATGTCTGTCACTTCTTCGATAGTAACAGAAACGTCCCACCGAAAGTCTTAGCGCATCCAGACTGAGGCTGGAACTGATGAAGGAAATCTCGCGGAGACTGGCACTTTCAATGTCATACTCGTAAAGTGCGACTCCATTTTCGCCCTCCCTAGGACCTTCATTTATTCTGCCGAATACAGCAAAGTCCAGAAGTCCATCTTCCAGACTGAGAAGTCTTATCTCATAGCCTTCCTGAGGATTTCGTTCCTTCTCTGCCTCTTCAGTAGAGGAGCCATAGGCATTTGAATAAGTTCTTGTTTCATTGTTATAGATCCACACACTGTTATCTGCAACAAAGGAAACCACCTTGGAGTTTTCGCTTGCTACAAACTGTGGAGTTCTATTTGCAGTAATACCAAGACTTATGCTGTTGGTGACTGAATCAAATCCAGCCTCGTTAAAGTCCTGATTTACATATCTTCTATAGTCATATACATCGATGGCAGCTTCACCGTTGTTGTATTCCAGAGTCATATATTCGGATACAGCATAGGTTTTTATTATCTCTCCATCCTCTGATATAGCCTTATACTTGAGCTCGATTACAGAGCCGTCAGTAGAGATTTCTCTTACTTTTGGAACTGGCTCACTGATTCTTTCAATCTTCATACCATTATAGGTAACGTCCTCATAGGAAGAATTCAGTGTAACAAATCCAGGATTTCCATCCGATGTAATATCTGATGCAGATGAAGCACTGTACTGAGAACTCATAGCATCTGCACTACCGAAAACCGAAGCTATATCTGCAACATGAACACCCTGCATAGCATCTGTACTTGTTGCAACAGCGTATTCATCTTCCTGTTCCTGCAGCTCATTCTTGATATTTGCCACAGTTCCAGAAACGTTAAATGTAGTCACCGCATCAGTTGTTGTGGCAGTCTGATTGGAAGATGCATTTCCAGCATAAGCCGCATCACTAAAGCTTATGGCATATGCTATAAACTCAGAAAGCTTCTGAGTCTCAAGACGAACAACTCTTGTATAGTATTTTATAAACTTCTTGTCCTTCTCTACATCGATAACAAAGCTGTACTCAACGCCTTCAGTCATATCCATTCTAAGTTCTGCTGAGTAGTGGTTCATGTCACCACTTTTATCAACAAATCTGAAATCACCATCCTCAACCAGATTGCTACCATCAAAAGAACGGAGTTCATATCGAATATCAGCTCCTGTATCAATTCCATTTGGAAGCAGTATATCTACTGTCTTGGAAGAATCTACAGGAAATATTGAGTCTCTGTAGAGACTGGTATTTAAAGATATGGTGTATCCCTGCATACTGTTGATCTTCATTCCATCGTACAGAATATACGCCTTACCCATAGTAGGATTATATCCCTCCACAGGTCTGGTTCCATGATTTCTGTTTCTTATGTAGTTAAAGGATAGAGCCGCCCCTATAAATATAATTATAAATAGGAGCGACCCAAATATCGTACGTTTAATCATTTAATTAATTATCCTTCATGAGTTCAGGATGTCGTATTTACAGATTAATCTCCGAAAGATATACCAAGTGTCTTAGCTTCCTGAATAAGCTGATTATCAGGTTCAACATATTTAAGCTTACCTGCTGACTCCTCCATAGGAATAGCTGTTACTTCGTTGTTCTTAAATACAACCAGCTTTCCGAAATCCTTTTCTTTAAAGAGCTCAGCTGCCTTAGCACCAAAGCGGCTTGAAAGAACTCTGTCATATGCATCTGGATTTCCACCTCTCTGAGTATGTCCAGGAACTGCTACTCTTACCTCTGCAGCAGGATACTTCTGCTGAATGTCATGAGCAACTTCATATGCAATAGAAGGATAATGCTTTTCAGCAAGCTTTGCCTTTCTTTCCTTCTTTGGAAGCTTTGCAATCTCCTTAGAGATAGCACCCTCGGCTACAACGATGATAGCAAACTTCTTGCCCATCTTCTTTCTCTTCTCGATAGTCTTATAAACCTTCTTCATATCATAAGGTATTTCAGGCAACAAAATGACATCAGCACCACCAGCTACACCGGCATAAAGTGTGATCCATCCAACCTTATGACCCATGGTCTCAATAACGAAAACTCTGTTGTGAGATTCTGCTGTTGTGTAGATACAGTCGATAGCATTTGTTGCTACATCGATAGCACTCTGGAAACCAAAGGTTACATCTGTTCCCCAGATGTCGTTATCGATAGTCTTAGGAAGACCGATAACATTTAGCCCTTCCTGATAAAGTCTGTTAGCTGTCTTCTGTGAGCCATTACCACCAAGAACAAAGAGACCATCCAGTTCAAGCTTCTTATAAGTCTTGATCATTGCTGGAACCTTCTCAACTCCATCATCTGTTGGAGTATCAAGATATTTAAATGGAACTCTGGATGTACCAAGAACAGTACCACCCTTTGCAAGGAGTCCAGAGAATTCCATAGGCTCCATCTTCTTATAATTTCCATAGATGAGACCCTTATAGCCCTCAAGGAAACCGTAAATCTCAACATCACCAAAAAGATTTTCAAGGCCTTTTACAACGCCTCGCATTGTCGGGTTAAGCGCCTGACAATCACCACCACTAGTAAGAATACCTATCCTCTTCATTTATAACCCCTCCTTATTATGTATAAATGATTACATTTCCGTTCTACCTTCGAGTGCACGCATCAGCGTTACCTCGTCGGTTACTTCCAGGTCGCCACCCACCGGAACGCCACTGGCGATTCGGGATACCTTGACGCCTGCTGGCTTGACCAGCTTAGAGATATACATTGCTGTAGCTTCGCCCTCCACACTGGAGTTTGTCGCAATAATAAGCTCATCCACATCATCTCTGAGTCGGACCATAAGCTCTTTAAGTTTTATCTCCTGAGGTCCTATACCCTGACTTGGATTTATCACACCATGGAGAACATGGTATACACCCTCGTACTTACCAGTTCTTTCATATGCTGCCATATCTCTGGAAGACTCAACCACCATAATGGTCTTATGATCCCTGCCCGCTGCCGAGCATACAGGACACTTTTCCTTATCAGTGATGGTATAGCATTCCTTACAATATTTGATATTGCGCTTTGCATTTACTATTGCATCTGAGAGGGCTGTAGCTCTCTCCTCCGGCATACCAATAATATAAAATGCTATCCTCTGAGCACTTCTCGAACCGATACCAGGCAGGTGACTAAGTTCCTCTATCAGTCGGTTAACCTCACCGCCGTATAAATCCATTAGAAGAGACCTCCTAAGCCTCCGCCCATGCCACCTGTAATCTTGCCAAGCTGTTCCTTCTCATCATCAGCCTGCATTCTGATAGCCTCATTTACGGCTGCCATGATTACGTCCTGAAGCATTTCTACATCATCTGGATCTACTGCCTCTGGATCGATTGTGAGCTCTGTAATCTCCTTCTGACCATTAATCTTTACCTTAACAACTCCACCACCTGCTGAAGCCTCATACTCCTTAGCCTCAAGCTCAGCCTGAGTCTCCTCCATCTGCTTCTGCATTCTCTGAGCCTGCTTCATCAGGTTGTTCATATTTCCTGGCATCATTCCTCCAGGATATCCACCTCTTTTAGCCATTTCTATCTTCCTCACTTTCTATAACATCTACAAGTAATCCCTTTTCCAAGAATAGATTAAGAGAATCCTTTTTTCTTTTATCTTCGCTGGACGCAGTATCGTCATCCTGCGATCTGATACTTATTTCTTTTCCAACTATTTTGGATATATCTTTACCAAGCTGCTCTAAGTTCTCAGCATTCTTTGCATAGTATTTCAGGTGTCCTTTTTCCTTAGGCGTCTTTCTGATCTTTATGATCAGTTCAGCCTTTCCCTCCTGTCCATACTCAGTTGATGGAACAACCTGGTAATAGTTGAGCAAATCCTGTTTTATCGGACTAAGCTGCGATACTATCTCATTCCACCTGTCTAAAAACAGCTCATCCAGTTCCTTTGCAGTAGCTGGTGGGTACTTTTCTTTTATCTTTTCTCTGTACTCCTGCCTTTTTCCTTCGATGTCCTCTACCTGGACACGTTTCATGCTGGCAGTTTCCATAGCAATAGCCTTGATCTGCTCATACTTTTCAGCCACCTTCTTATCAAGCTCGCTTCGCAGTCTGGCATCTACAAGAGCATCTATCTCTGCACTGCTGACACTGCTGAGAGTTCCCGACTGGACAGGGGCTCCAGCACCAGGTGCTGTGCCTCCAGCAAAGGCTGCCTTCTCCAGCTTATCAAGTCTACTGGCCAGAGATTCATAATCACCCTTTGCCTCAGGATACATAAGCTTTATAAGAGTTGTCTCCAGAGTAACTCTCTTTACTGTAGATTTTCTAATATCTGCCGAGAGATACTGCAGAGTCGTAAGATACGATGCAAGGGTTTCTACCGGATAATCCTTACCAAGTTCAATAAGCCTGTCTGCATTTTCACTGGTGAGATCCAGTTCATCTCTTAGGTTTGGAGAAAGCTTCAGGAAAAGCATATTTCTTACGAACCAAGCCAGATCATCAGTAAACTTCGTCAGATCCTTTCCGCTCCAGATGCTTTCATTTATTATATCCAGAACTTCGTCAGCCCTCTGATTCATCATAGCTTCAAAGAGTCTGATATATATATCAATCGATACCGCTCCAACCGTAGCCAGAACCATATCTCGGCTAAGTTCCTTACCCATATTGGCAGAGAGACATTCATCAAGGATAGATAAAGCATCTCTCATGGAACCATCCGCAAGTCTTGCTATATAGAGCAGTGCGTCACGCTCAGCCTTTTCTCCCTCCCTGGAAACTATGTCTGCCATTCTGTCAGCTATAGTCTCTATAGGAATTCGATGGAAATCAAATACCTGACATCTGGACTTAATCGTTATTGGAAGCTTCTCATCATCAGTAGTAGCCAGAATAAAGATAACGTATTCTGGTGGTTCCTCCATAGTCTTCAGGAGTGCATTGAAAGCTCCGTTAGAAAGCTGATGAGCCTCATCGATAATGTAGACCAGGTACTTTCCATTTGCCGGTGCATACTGAACGGTTTCATTAATCTGTCGCATATAATCAACGCCGCTATGTGTTGCAGCATCAATCTCTATAACATTTAAAGAACTACCATCTGCTATAGCCTTGCAGCTGTCACATTCTCCACAAGGACCTGCCTCCGTAGGATGCTCACAGTTCACGACTTTTGCCATAAGCTTCGCAATGGTAGTTTTACCTGTACCTCTTGTACCACGCAGCAGATAAGCATGTCCAACTCTGTTATTTGCTATCTGATTCTTTAAAGTTGTAACAACGTGTTCCTGTCCCTTTACTTCATTAAAGCTGTCAGGGCGGAACTTTCTATATAAAGCAAGATATGACATGGTTTGTTTTATCCTAAAATTTCCTAGTTTATGCTTAGACCGCGCATAGAATTATTATACAAGATACACATACATTTCACAAGTTAAACTAGCGTTTTTACTGGCGTTTCTATAGCCGCAGTGTTATAATATCATTCGGTTAAAAGTATTATACTTTGCCGTGTAACAAGAGACTAAACTTACGAAAGCGAGATAGTTTTATGGCAAATCTTTCATCGGAACAGGAAGAACTCCTGAAAGAAATCAAGTCAACCTTTAATGGTGATACTGAAGAGAGCAAGGCAGAAGCTGTAGAGCCTGCTGCTGAAGAAGCTCCATCTGATAACAATGACGAAAATGTCAGTAAGAACGAATCAGATAATACTGAACCAGATTATGATGAACCAGATTATTCAGATTTAGAAGAAGATGAATCACTGGATTCTATATCTGATGGCACAACAGATGTTCTTAAAGAAAAGCCAAAGAAACCATCTGCAGATTATCATGAAGATTGGGGCACTACAGTAAAACCTGCAAGCAAGTCCATGCCAAAGTATGGTCCAGGATTTAAATATGTGCCTATCATTTCAGCAGTCACAGTAATTGCCATAGTGCTTGGTCATATCGGACCTTTTGTTGGAGGAGTCATCACCAACAAAACATTTAGATATATATACATCGGATTTGGCGTTGCCATTCTGGCATGGGGAATCAGTCTCATACTCAACGCCATAAATGAATGCGCTATCCTGATCAATGCGCAGATGGGTAAGCTTGTTACAACAGGTGTTTACAGCAAAACTCGTAATCCAATGTACACAGGCGTAACATTTATCTGTACAGGCGCACTTTTTATATCAGGAAATGCTTTCGTATTCTTCCTTCCAGTATTGTTCTGGCTATTCATGTCATACCTTATGACAAATACCGAAGAAGAGCTTCTGGAAAAAACCTTCGGACAGGATTATCTGGATTATAAAAATGAAACTAACCGCTTCCTGCCATTTAAGAAGCATTCATAAATTCAAGAATTAACTGATTGATATTTATTCCCGTTACTCCTTCATCTGGCCAGGAGTGACGACCATCTTTAATAGAGAGATTCCAAAGGCTTTTACCGGTATCTACGTTTTCGAACTTAGATAGGGTGGAAGCCTTTCCTATTTCTTCAGACCCTGACCCAGTCATACCATTTGCCGCAACATAATAATCAAGAACATCCTCTATAGCAGGGTTAATTGAGGAATCAGCGCTGCCATCAGCATTCTTAGGCACCACATCATCCTTTTCACCAGTAACCTGAAATACGCCGATACTAAGGCTGTCAGGACGGGTCTCCCATATACTTTCAGGCATCATTCCTGCAACACTGACCACAGCAGCAAATGTGTCATCTGCCTCCAGTGCGAGTCGATGAGTCATAAATGCACCATTACTAAAACCAACTGCATAGGTCTTTAACGCATCTGTCTTATACTCTTCCTGAATATAATGCACTAAGGCCTTTAGAAAGGCTGTATCTCTGTTTTCTGAATCACCAAGACCTGAGTTCCAGCCTGTAGCTCCTGTGGCGTCATTTGAGCTTTTAGCCCCTGTTACATAGACCACAGTATACCCTTCCTCACAGGCATCCTTTTCAAAACCGCAGGCAAGCCGAAAGCTCTCTGCATTCTGGCCATAGCCATGAAGCATTATAACCAACGGAGAACCTTCCACAACTTCCGGAGTATCCACAATAAACTCATGTTCCAGACCATCAAAGGTACAGGTGAAACAGCCTTGTTTCGTCTCAGTAACATCACCTATCTCTGTGTCCCCAGAATCCGTAACTGAAGCAGTCTCTTCAATTGTTTCCTCAGTTATTTCTTCAGTAGTTTCAATAGTCTCAGTCACATCCGAAGCTGCCTCGCCACTTCCACATCCTGTAAAAGCAAAAGTGAGGATAGCGACAGTACCTCGAATTAAAATATTTTTTTTTATTCTTTTCATAAGCTCACCTCTTTTTATCAAAAAGGGTTAAAGGTCTAAAAAGGGCCCGCCCCTCTGGGCGAGCCCCGTCACATCTTGTTTAATTAGTATGGGCTGTACATCAGATCTTCGATGTCGCGATTTCCATACTCATACATTTTCTGAAGAACGTAATTCTTTACATCATCAGGTGCATTAATAACGATGATACTAACAAAGTTATTAACATAGCCACACCACTTCTCGTAAGCTTCCTGCTTATCTGAAGCACTTGGCTCCTTTGTTGCCTTTTCCTTATCGAAACCAAGGTTGTCGTCTGAACGAAGGATTTCCTTCATACCCAGGGATTTAAATGTTATTCCGTAGGCAATTCTCTGAAGTTCCTCTGTTCTAACAAATCCACAGTCATACATTTCTGTAATAAGATCAAGGATGATCTCATCAGCAGAATTGAAGTAGTGGCTCTTGAAGTAAAGATCTTCCTTACGTGTAAGGCCTTCAACATCCTGCTGGTTATACCAGTAATAATTTGCTCCAGGAGCACTTGATACCTGTTCGATAGGAGTTGCAGGACGAACCTCTTTCTTTTTCTTTTTCTTCTTTTTCTCAGGTGTTGCAAGAACATCTGTAGGACCATCTGTATACGATGTATCCTCTACTGGCGCAGCAACTGGTGCTACTGGTGTTGGAGCTACCGGAGTCTCCATAACAGGTGTTGGAGCTACCGGTGTAGGTGCAGCTGGCTGCTGATTCATCATCAGATTAGGATCTGGACCAGCAACTACTGGCTGTGCAGGAGCAACTCCTGCCATCACTGACTCTGGTGTAGGATTAGGAATAACTGGTTCCTTCTTCTCCTCATTGTCAGGTCTATCTACAAATGCACTGTCGAATGAAGCATTATAGTCAGGTGACTCAGCTCTCATCTTAGCCATCTCATTCAGGCTGTCTTCCTGTTCCTGAACGGCGTCTCTTTCATTTTTCAGTGCTTCTCTTATCTTCTCTGTATCAAGTTCTGCTGTATTACCATCAACAGATTCATCAACATCCTTACCTACAAGATTCTCTGGAACGATATCTTCATCATTCTCAGATTCCTCTTCTACTGCTGGAGCAGAATCCTTTGCTTTAATATCAGCAAATCTAGATGAAAGTCTATTCTTCTTTGGTGCGTTCGTATCTGAAGTCTGACCCTGAACAGCATTTGCTATTTCTTCAACCTTAGCAGCTGCGCTTGCTCTTGCAGCATCATCTTCTGCTTCATCAACAGATTCAAGCTCGCGGGCGATTCTTTCAGCCTCAACCTTCGCTTTGGTCTCCTCCACCGATTCTACAGCCTCACGAACACGACGCGACATCTCATCATCTTCTTCGTCATCGTCATCGTAGTCATCCTCGTCATCTTCCTCAGGAAGTGCTCTGACTGGTTTCTTCTCTTCCTCATACTTTCCACTAGAAGCTAAAACCTTGATCGTAATAATAATGAGTACAAGCAAGAATATCAAAAGAAGTGCTGCAAAACCAAGGATAAAAAGCGTAGATGTATCCATCGTCTTCAAGCTTTCTATAATATCACTCATGGAGTAAACCCCTTTCTAATCTCGATTATAACTATTCACCAGTGCCTCTCTAAGGCCAGTTAATAAACTAATCCGCACGAGAAAACACCGCATAATAGTATAACATAGAGCCCCTCAAAAAACAATCACGCTTTATGATAACTTCTCTATAGCAGCATCGATACGAGCCAGGGATTCTTCCTTTCCAAGGATAGACATAAGCTCTGTTGCACCACCTGGAGTAGCCGCCTTTCCTGACATTGCTGTACGGAGTGGCCACATGATAAATCCAGTCTTATATTCCTTCTCGGCACCAAAAGCCTTAAGAAGCTCAAACAGACTGTCGTTATCAAATGCTGTTGCCTCTGCGAGTACTGGGCGAACCTCCTTCAGGAGCTGCAGACTGTTTTCTGCGTTAGTTTTCATTTTCTTGTGTGTATACATCTCGATATCATAATCAGGAACTGCCTCAAAGAAGTCTATCTGATCCTTAATATCTGTAAATACCTCAATACGTGACTGAACCATAGATGCAATATGCTTAAGATCAAGAGGCTTTGAGATAACCTCCTTAAGGATTGGCTCAGCCTTCTCATAGAACTTATCTGGATCCATCTTCTTGATATACTCGCCATTCATCCATTTCAGCTTTGTCATATCAAGAACAGCCGGAGACTTAGAAATCTTATGATAATCAAACTCCTTAACAAGCTCTTCAAGAGAGAAGATCTCATTGTTACCCTCTGGGCTCCAGCCCAGAAGTGATACGAAATTAACGATTGTCTCTGTCAGGAAGCCCTGCTCAAGAAGATCCTCGAAAGAAGAATGTCCGCTTCTCTTAGAAAGCTTAGCATGATTTTCATCTGTTATAAGTGGGCAGTGAATGTAAACTGGAACCTCCCAGCCAAATGCCTCGTAAAGTCTGTTGTACTTTGGAGCAGATGACAGATACTCGTTACCACGAACAACATGTGTGATACCCATAAGGTGATCATCTACAACGTTAGCGAAGTTGTATGTTGGGAAACCATCTGACTTGATCAGGATCATATCATCAAGCTCAGCATTTGGAACTGTGATAGTTCCGTAGAGCTCATCCTCAAACTTTGTCTCACCCTCTGTTGGATTGTTCTGTCTGATGACAAATGGAACTCCAGCATCAAGCTTTGCCTGCACCTCTTCCTTACTCAGTCCCAGACAGTGCTTGTCATAGTGGAATACAGTCTTCTTCTCGCCATCAACTTCAATCTCTGTATGAAGATTTGCAAGACGCTCCTCGTCGCAGAAACAGTAATATGCTTCACCTTTCTCAACAAGCTTCTTTGCATATTCCATATAAACTCCCTGAGCCATTCTCTCAGACTGAATATATGGACCTACACCGCCGTCCTTATCAGGACCTTCATCCCAGAGAAGAC
Organism: Lachnospiraceae bacterium AC2031; assembly: GCA_000687975.1. Classification (GTDB taxonomy): domain Bacteria; phylum Bacillota; class Clostridia; order Lachnospirales; family Lachnospiraceae; genus Eubacterium_Q. Next base: position 1,360,992 of record JIAB01000001.1, read on the forward strand.
CTGTTTCTGTCAGCGTTCTATATATGATATCTACAGCACCTTCAACCTCACGGTTCTGGTCTGTATCTTCAATTCTGAGTATAAAGTCACCACCTTCATGCTTTGTGATGAGGTATGCATAAAGTGCAGTTCTCAGGTTACCAACATGCATTCTTCCAGTTGGACTTGGGGCAAATCTTGTTCTAATCTTACTCATTTCTTTTTCCTCTCTTATTTGGTGCAATGGGGACGGACCCCGCTGCACTTTTTATTCTTCTTTAGTGTCGAGGATTGCTTCCATTTCCTCTTTTGTAAATTCTCCAAGTTCTGGGTCTTCTATCTCGTCGTCATCCCAGACCTCGGTTGCATCCTTATGATATTTGCTGAGCTCGTACTCCTTCTCACGGTCGCGACATGTCTGTAAATACTCATTGATCTGAGCTCCTATAAATACGAAGTAGATAACAAAGTACATCCAGAACATCAGCATGATGACTGTGGTAAGAGAACCATAAAGGTAGCTCTTCGATGCGTAAATATCAATATATAATGAGAATATCTTCGTAACTGTGACCCAGGCAAAGGCAGCGAACAGCGCTCCAGGAACCTGATTCTTGAAACGAAGCTTCTTCGTAGGAACGATTGTATACATCAGCTCGAACATTACAAAGAGAAGGACAAATGTAGCCACTCCTCTTAGACTGATCACAAGCCAGGCTTCACTTGCGTACTGCGGAAACTGGCTAAGCACATACTTGGCAATCTGTGTACCAAACATGTTCAGTATCGACAGCGCCACGATCAGAATGACCAGGGCTATAGTATAAACAGAACTGATGCTTCGAATGATAAAGTAGTTTCTCTGCTCTCTTGAGCGGTAGACCTCATTTAGCCCGTATCTTACAGCCATGAGACCTTTGGCAGCTGACCATACAGCTATCAGGAAGGATACTATGGTAAGGGAACCACTTGAATGCTGATACATCTCCATAACCGTGTCACCGATATAGCTTTCAAATCGGTTTGGCAGTACGTAATAAATGATATCCAGCACCTGATCCTCCGAAAGATACAGGAACTTCGGAAGGGATATAATGAGGTTGATTATAGGAAAAAAGGACAGAAAAATAAAGAATGCAGACTGAGCAGCAAATGCGCCCATGTGCTCATCCTTCGTACTCTTAGCAAATCTTGTAATATCCCTTATCCTATCTTTCATAATCCCATAAGAAAAGGCTTAACGTTGTTTCGCTAAGCCTGAGTTATCGTACCGGTCATTAAACATCCAAGATGCCGGCTCCTACTTTTTGACTCCTAGCCGAAGCCAGGTGGGTATTCGCAATGTGGCTTCTGAAGTCCACTCCATGGAGGCATGTCATCTACCACATGATTAGAATTCCCTATAAAAAAGTGTAGGTTCAAAAACTGTAGGAGTTATCGTGCATCCCAGATATTTAATATTAATTCCAAATCATAAGTCTTATGATGTCTTTATTATATTATTTCAGCTTATATAATGCAACTGTTTTTATATAGCCGAACACCTTCTAAGCATTTACTCTTCAGTACTATCATCTGCCGGTTTTTCTGGCAGCGGAATAGCTCCCTGACTTGAATATCCTGTCTCTGCACTGATAGTAGCACTAATGCTTTGAACATCTGCAGTTGGTGTATAACCCTCTGTTCCGAAAAGGAACTGCTGCATGGTGATAACATTTTCATTTAGATCTACAGGTGCTATACATGAACCCTTAGTTCCAGATGAGTAATACTCCCAACTAAGTGGGAATCCTGTACTCTCAACTAATTCGTATGACATTACACCCTTTGCCAGATCATAGACCTGATCTTCAGTGATCGAAGTACCAATATATGGGAATACTTCATCGATAATAGAATTAAGCGTTGAAAGGTCAGAATGCTTCGCCTTATCGATCATAGCCTGAATGACCTCACGCTGACGCTCAGTTCTTGTTATGTCTCCCTGATCTGTGCTTCGGATACGGGAGTAGGCAGTTGCCTGAGCTCCGTTCAGGGTAACATAGCCTGTTTCGTAAACACCGTCGGAGTTAATACCATTTACCTGTATCTGTTCTGCAAGAACACCGTTAAGTGTATCCAGCTCATTCTCTTCAATGTGAACTGTTACTCCGCCCAGCGCATCGATAGCACGGGTAAGACCTTCCCAGTTTACAACAACATATTCTGATATATTAAGATCCAGATTCTGGTTCAATGTCTGAAGAGCAAGCTGCGGACCGCCATAAGCATAAGCCGCATTTACCTTTGTAGTAACAGTTGAACCATCGTTCTTTGTAATCTGAAGAAGTGTATCTCTATAAACAGAAAGGAGCTTTATCTCCTTAGTGTCATTATTAATGCTGGCAATGATTATCGCATCACTTCGGCTGCCTTTTTCAAGGTTGTTGTCACGGGCATCAATACCAAAGAGGGCTATATTTGTGTAACCCTGCATCTCTTCGTTGGCACCCTCATTAATATCCAGTTCTTCAACAGACAGATCATTTACATGATCGAACTTTGTATATTTCTGATGCAGATAAACCCTGAGGATTCCATAGCCAAGGAGAATGATCACGATCAGCTCAACTAAGAGAGCAACTCCCCACTTAGCATTTGAGCTCCAGCGTTTTCTCTTCTTTCTTCTAGAGCGTCTTTCCTCAATCTTGTCGGCAAGATCATCATCATTTTCATCAAAATCTTTGCTCATACTCTTCCTTTCATAATCCAAGCTTTGAGACATACATTTTAATTCTGAGGGTATCGCGTACCATAGCAAATATGCTTCTCAGTTTTATCTTTGATTTATTATCCTTGTTTCTTGAGAAATTAACCACTACAGGCATTTCTTCTATTCTGTAATTATGCATCTTTTCTGCAATCGCAAGCATCTCTATATCAAAAGAATAGCCCTTGCAACGGCAATACTTGGCAATTTCCTGGGCAAGATCCGTTCTGAACAGCTTGATTCCCGTCTGGGTATCTCTTAGCCTTAGTCCAAAGATAGCTTTAAGGAACAAATAGTATCCCGTGCTCATGATCTTACGAAGAGGAGGATACTCAACCTGAGAATCCGGATGCATCTTCGAACCAATAACAATACCTATTGGCTTCTCATCATCCTTAGCAGGCTCATCCAGTTTTCCTTCAATCTTCTTAAGAAAGTTTTCAAGAAGATATGGAGGCAGCTCCAGATCCGCATCAAGAAATGCTGTGTATTCCGACTTTGCTGACATCATACCACGTCTTACCGCATAGCCCTTTCCCTTATTCTGCTTATAGGAAATCAGACCAACGCGATTATCTGTGGCCATAGCACGTCTTATCTCCGATTCCGTCTCATCAGTACTGCCATCATTTACAACCAGCAGTCTGAAGGAATCCGAGAACTTCTCAACCTGTGTAAGTGTCTCTATTATATTTCTGTAAATTCGTGTTCCTTCGTTGTAGCAAGGCATCACGATAGTTAGTTTCAACATGCTACTAAGTCCTTCACTATGTGCCAAGGGAACTTAAGAATTGACACATTATCTAGAAAAAATTTCGCTAAGTATTTTACCAAGTGTAAGGTATAGAAGTCTCATATCAAGCAGTAATGAAAAATGCTTGATATAATACATATCGTATCTGAGCTTCTTATCTGTCTCTATCTCGTAGTCACCATATACCTGAGCAAAGCCAGTAAGTCCAGCCTTTACCTGAAGTCTCTTATCAAAACCAGGCAGTTCCTTCTTGATCTCTTTGATCAGTTCTGGACGCTCTGGACGTGGTCCTACTAAAGACATATCGCCTTTGATAACATTTATCAACTGAGGAAGCTCGTCTAAATGAGTATCTCTAAGTCTTCTTCCAAATGGAGTCACGCGATCATCATCTTCTGAAGAGAGCATTGCTCCATGTTCCTCAGAGTTTATTATCATGGATCTGAATTTATAGATCCAGAAAAGCTTTCCGCCCTTTGTAACGCGGCGCTGCTTATATATGATCGGACCTCCATCCTGAAGCTTCACAACTATAGATATGAAAAGCATCAGCGGACTAAAGACAGCAAGCATACAAAGCGACAGAACTACATCCGACAAACGCTTAATTTCTACTTCTAACCCATACATGGCACTTCGTCTGATAACTTCTCTGTTTTCAGCACTATGCCTAGTGTTTATTGTTTTTATACTTTGTAATTCCTGACTCATCCTTAGTGGATTCATCTCCTTATAATAATATTGTCGTAGCCCCCTACACAAATATTATATAAGTCTTTTGCTAATTACCCCTATTAGCGATTTGCGTACATACCTTCGTAATATTTCTGATAGTCACCACTTGTGACGTTCTTCATCCAGTCTTCATTCTCCAGATACCATTTGATTGTAAGACGGATACCGTCCTTGAACATAGTCTCTGGATACCAGCCGATCTCAGCCTTGATCTTGTCAGGTGCGATAGCATAACGGCGGTCATGACCCTTACGGTCTGTTACATATGTAATAAGATCCTTAGACACATTTGCCTTACGTGGATCTGAATCAGGAAGAAGCTCCTGAAGTGTCTCAATAATGATCTCAATGATCTCGATGTTCTGCTTCTCGTTGTGACCACCGATGTTATATCTCTCACCGAAACGGCCCTTCTCTGTAGCCATATCGATACCCTTTGCATGATCCATAACATAGAGCCAGTCACGAACGTTCTTACCATCGCCGTATACAGGAAGGTTCTTTCCTGCAAGTGCATTATTGATGATAAGTGGGATCAGCTTCTCTGGGAACTGATATGGGCCATAGTTATTTGAGCAGTTTGTAATAATAGCAGGGAAATGGTATGTATCAACATACGCCTTTACAAGCAGGTCTGATGATGCCTTACTTGATGAATATGGGCTATGAGGATCGATAGGTGTTGTCTCATAGAAGTAAGCATTTGGATCATCTGGAAGTGAACCATATACCTCATCTGTAGATACATGAAGGAATCTCTTATCCTCCTTGAATGAACCATCTTCATTCTCCCAAGCTGCCTTAGCGCAGTTAAGCATTACTGCAGTACCAAGTACGTTTGTCTGAACAAATACTTCTGGGTTCTTGATAGAACGGTCAACGTGTGACTCTGCTGCGAAATGAACTACGCGGTCGATATCATTTTCCTCGAATACCTTTGTGATAGCTTCCTTATCGCAGATATCTGCCTTTACGAATGTGTAGTTTTCCTTATCCTCGATATCCTTAAGATTCTCAAGGTTTCCTGCGTATGTAAGCTTATCTACGTTGATGATACGGATTGAATCTCCGTACTTCTCGAACATGTAATGAATATAGTTAGATCCGATGAAACCGGCACCACCTGTTACAAGATATGTTTTCATTTTGTTTTCTCCTTTACTGTGACGCTTCGTGTATTGCCACAATGCCTTCAAGACATCGCTTCCGCTCAATGTGGGTACCCCTAGCGGTACTAAGCTCTCACTTCGCTTTGCTCGTAAATCGCTAAGTACCGAGACCCACAATGGTCTTGAATGCATTGTATCAATCCACTACGCTGTATATTATTAAAATATCATAAATAATACTTCATTCTCACTAGCGATATTTCTAAAGTTTGGCGAGTTCTGCTGCGATGAGGCGGTTTGCCTCGGCTGGGTCGCACTTACCCTTCATTTCTTTCATTACGAAGCCGACAATGGCGCCAACCGCCTTGCCCTTGCCGTTCTTTACGTCTTCAACAGCCTTTGGATTTGCTTCGATAGCTTTCTTTACAACTGCTTCCAGTTCTCCTGAATCAGCCTTTGTTGACAGATTGTTATCAGCAACATACTGTACTGGGTCAAGATTGTCAAGGAATACTGCTTTTTCGAAGACTTCTTTTGCTACTGCATTGTTGATTTCCTTGGATTCTACAAGGTTGATCAGCTTAGCAAGATTCTCTGCTGAGAACTTGAGTCCGTCTGCATCGAGGCTATTTTCCTTCATGAGACGCTGTGTCTCAACCATCAGCCAGTTAGAAGCTTTCTTAGGATCTGCACCTGCAGCAACTGCTCCCTCGAAGATTTCGCCAAGCTTCTTGCTTCCTGTTATCTGATCTATATCGTAATCTGGAAGGCCATACATTTCTTTGTATCTTACCTTCTTCTCATCCTTGAACTCTGGCTGAGCAGCTCTTATCTCTTCGATCCACTCATCACTTACCATTATAGGTACAAGGTCTGGATCTGGGAAGTATCTATAATCCTGAGCATCTTCCTTGGAACGCATTGGGTAAGATACCCCCTTCTCGTCGTCCCAACGACGTGTCTCCTGGATGACTTTCTCACCGCTTTCGATTATATCCTTCTGGCGGTTTACTTCATTTTCGATACAACGTCTGATTGCCTTAAATGAGTTAAGGTTCTTAGACTCTGTTCTTGTTCCGAACTCTTCGCTGCCCATTTCTCTGATGGAGATATTTACGTCGGCACGCATGGAGCCTTCGTTCAGCTTGCAGTCTGAAGCATCCAGATACTGGATAGTCTCACGGAGCTTCTCAAGATATGCGATAACTTCATCTGCAGATCTCATATCAGGTTCGGATACGATCTCGATAAGTGGCACACCTGAACGGTTGAAATCAACGTATGTATCATCTGTTACAGGATCGTGAATCAGCTTACCAGCATCCTCTTCCATATGGATCTCATGGATTCTTACATCCTTGCTGCCGCCCTTAGCGGAAATGGTAACGTGACCGTTTCTGCATATAGGATAGTACAGCTGTGATATCTGATAGTTCTGTGGATTATCAGGATAGAAATAATTCTTTCTATCAAACTTTGAGTTACGTGTGATCTCACAGTTTGTTGCAAGACCAACGCTTATTGCTTTATTTACTACTTCTTTATTCAGGACTGGAAGTGAACCAGGCATACCTGAACATACTGGGCACACATGTGTGTTTGGTGCGCCACCGAACTCAGTGGAGCAGCCACAGAAAATCTTTGTCTTTGTATTCAGCTCTACGTGAACCTCGAGACCGATTATTACTTCGTATTCTTTACTCATAACTAGGCCTCCTTCTTATCACATTTCAGGTTCATATTTGCAAGACGATACTGTTCATATGTGTATGCAGCCTGAATAATCTTCTTCTCATCAAATGTCTGTCCGATCAGCTGGAGACCTATAGGAAGGCCGTCCTTGTCCTCGCCACATGGAAGTGAGATTCCTGGAAGACCAGCCAGATTAACAGATACTGTATATATATCACCAAGGTACATCTGAATAGGATCGCTCAGTGATTCTCCCAGCGGAAGCGCTGTTGTTGGAGCAACAGGTCCAAGGATCATATCATACTTACTGAATGCATCGTCAAATGCCTTCTTAATGAGTGCCTTTACTCGAAGGGCCTTTACGTAGTATGCATCATAGTATCCTGATGAAAGAACGAAGGAACCAAGCATGATTCTTCTCTTTACCTCAGCTCCGAAGCCTTCAGAACGTGTCTTCTTATACATGTTGTGAAGGTCCTTATATTCGCCTGTTCTATATCCGTACTTAACACCATCGAATCTCTCAAGGTTTGATGATGCCTCAGCACAGGCAATTACATAGTATGCAGGGATAGCATATTCTACCATACCAAGGTCGAACTCTTCTACTATAGCTCCCTTTGACTTAAGTACCTCTGCAGCATCCAGTACTGCTTTCTTAACATCTTCATCGATTCCTTTAAGGAAGTAATCACGAGGTACACCTATCTTCATGCCTTCCACATTATCTACTAATGCAGAAGTAAAGTCCAGATTCTCCTTTGCATTCTCATCTATGGCTGAAGTTGAATCCTTTGGATCATGTCCTGAGATCACCTCGAGCATAGCTGCGCAGTCAGATACATTTTTACCGAGAGGTCCTATCTGATCAAGTGATGAACCATATGCTATAAGTCCATAACGGGAAACACGGCCATAGGTTGGCTTGATTCCTGTAACTCCGCAGAAGGAAGCTGGCTGACGGATAGATCCACCTGTATCTGATCCAAGAGCGATGGCACATTCATCTGCTGCTACAGCAGCTGCAGAACCACCTGATGAACCACCTGGAACTCTTTCTGTATTTCTTGGATTCTTTGTTGGTCCGTAGTATGAAGTCTCTGTTGTACTTCCCATAGCGAACTCATCCATGTTTGTATGTCCGATTACTACAGCGCCTGAATTCATCAGCATCTCAACGGCTGTTGAATTATAGGTTGGCTTGAAACCGTCCAGGATATGTGATGAACAAGTTGTAAGCATTCCATCTATACACATGTTATCCTTGATAGCCACTGGAACACCAGCGAAAGGACCTGTGAGTTCACCACTCTTTATCTTGGCGTCTGCCTCAGCAGCAGCCTTAAGCGCACCTTCGGTATCAACCGTTACGTATGCATTTATCTCTTTCTCTACAGCACCGATATGGTCAAGATAAGCTTTTGTTGCTTCAACTGAAGTTATCTCTCCAGCAGCTATCTTCTTACCAAGCTCAAGGGCTGATAGTGATAGTATATCACTCATTACTGTTCTCCTTATTTATTAAAAAGTCTCTGGTACAATATATGCGTCGCCGTTACTCTGTGGTGCGTTCTTCAGCATGTTTGCTCTGTCATCGCCATTTGTAACTACGTCCTCACGCATAACATTTGATATTGCAAATGTGTGACTCATTGGTTCTACGTTCGATGTATCAAGCTCGTTCAGCTTGCCAACGTAATCAAGCATCTCTGTGAGGTCCTTCTTTGACTTCTCTTTCTCTTCCTCTGAGAGTTCAAGTTTGCCAAGAATACCAACGTATTCGATGACCTCATCAGTTATCTGTACTGCACCAGGAGTCTCTTTAGTTTCCTCTTCTGCAGCCTCTCCAGCCTTCTTGGTTATCTTCATACCATAGGCTTCAGCGATATCATCTGGAGTTAAGTGAACATCACGAAGCTGTTCCTCTGTAACATCGCCAGGAGCTCCACACATAAGGTCCTGACCATTTCCGTTCATAGGGAATGCGATAACCTCGCGGATGTTTTCTTCATTTCTAAGGAGCATGATCATACGGTCTACACCAGGCGCCATACCTGCATGAGGTGGTGCACCATACTGGAATGCTGTATAAAGAGCTCCGAACTTCTTCTCAAGAACATCCTTTGAGTAACCAGCGATTTCAAAGGCCTTCTCCATGATCTGCATGTCGTGATTTCTGACAGCACCTGATGAAAGCTCAACACCGTTACATACGATATCGTACTGGTAAGCCAGGATATCCAGAGGATCTTTATTAAGTAATGCATCGAGACCACCCTGTGGCATAGAGAATGGATTGTGTGTAAATCCGATCTTTTCTGTTTCAGGATCAAGCTCGTACATTGGGAAATCATTTATGTAGCAGAATCTAAATGCATTCTTCTCAAGAAGATCAAGTCTGTTACCAAGTTCAGTTCTAAGCTGTCCAGCGTAGAGGGCTGCCTGATTCTCCTTATCTGCTATAAAGAAGATTGTGTCGCCTACAGCAAGCTCAGCCTTTTCTCTTAGTTCATCCTTCATATCTTCTGGAATGAACTTATCGATAGGACCCTTGTAAGAACCATCGTCGAGAACCTCAAGGTATCCAAGGCCGCCCATGCCAATGCCCTGTGCATATTTAAGAAGCTTCTCATGCTGACCCTTTGTGAGTCTCTCATTTATCTTGATTGCTCTTACTGTAAGGCCATGGAATGGCTTGAATGTACATCTCTGGAAAAACTCTGAAAGGTCGATGATGATAAGCGGATTACGAAGATCTGGCTTATCAGAACCATACTTCAGCATCGCTTCCTTGTAGCTGATGATCGGATATGGTGCCTGAGTTACTGTGTAACCCTCTGGTGCAAAGTTCTGGAATACATCTGTAAGAACTTCCTCACCAACTCTGAATACATCTTCCTGAGTTGCAAAGCTCATCTCAAAATCCAGCTGATAGAACTCTCCTGGAGATCTGTCTGCTCTTGCATCCTCATCTCGGAAGCAAGGAGCAATCTGGAAGTATTTATCAAAGCCTGAAACCATAAGCAGCTGCTTATACTGCTGTGGTGCCTGAGGAAGGGCATAGAACTTACCCTTAAATCTACGTGATGGAACTATGTAGTCACGTGCACCCTCAGGTGAAGAAGCACAGAGAATAGGAGTCTGGATCTCAACGAATCCCATGTCCTCCATCTTATGTCTGATGTGTCTTATTACCTTTGAACGGAACAGGATGTTATCCTTTACCTTTGTATTTCTAAGGTCAAGATATCTGTACTTAAGACGTACATCCTCTCTTACTTCCTTTGAAGTCATAATTTCAAATGGAACTTGAGAATATACTCTTCCGAGGATATCTACTGAATGAGCCTCAAGCTCTATAGTTCCTGTAGGAATCTTTGGATTGTAGGTTTCCTCGTCACGGTGTTCAACCTTACCTTCAACTGAGATAGCCTGCTCCTTGGTGATTCCATCAAGAAGAGAGGTGTCACGCATTACAACCTGCATTACACCGTACATATCTCTAAGATCCACGAAGGAAACACCACCGTGATCACGGATATTCTCAACCCATCCAGCAAGGCGAACAGTTGTTCCAACGTCTGCCTCACTCATCAGATCGATCGTTTTGTCTCTGTAAATGTTCTTCATTTCCATCTTCATTTCCTCTTTTTTATTTTGGTGCAGTGGGGTCCGTCCCCATTGCACGGAGGTCCGTCCCCATTGCACGGGGGTCTGTCCCCCGCTGCACCTAAAAAATTAATAAAACCCCGGGACGTGTTAATCCACGACCCGGGGCGATTCTTTAACTTTAAGAGAACCGCGGTACCACCCGCATTTCTTACTTTATAAGTATGCTCAGAAGTGTTCTCCATCTGAATCTGCATGTAGCTGTTTCCGCTGGTGGCTCTCAGTCCATGACCACCGCTCCCTGTGGAATCTGATATCAGATATCGTCTTCGTCAATGCATGTCTTTATTCTTTTACATTTTAGGTATTATAAGTTACCGTCTCAGTAAATGCAAGCATTTTGTGCACCAGGCTATTTATTGCTTGTTGTGAGGGAGTTAATGACCTTCATGATCTTTTCTCCATACTGCTCACTTGTTGCCCAGCCCTTATGGCTTGGATTTTCTTTAATACCCAGGTACTGAACATATGGAGCACATCCGCGTTCAACATACTTGAAACGAGGATCGACACACTCATTCTTCAGCGCATCCTTTGAAGCATAGCCCTTAAGATGCTGAACCTCAGCTCTGATTCCTGTTCTTACGTCCTTGAAGGAGTAACCCTTTTCAGTGGAGTTAACAGCGCCCAGTCCACAGAAGTTATACTGTTCTGGTGCAACTGAACCACCAAACTGAAGGTAACCTGTCTCATGCATTATCTGACCAAACACTACTTCCGCCTTAACTCCTTCAGCATTTGCTTCTTCTATTATTATCTTACAGAAGGCTTCAATATTTGCAGCTCCACCTGCTGCCATAACAGCAGTTGGATAAGTTTTTCCTTCTTTAATATATCTGTTAGCAAAGTCTGTTGCTGTATGAGTTGTTCCACCCATGATTGAGTAAAGCTGTGATGTACTTGTGCTGCCAGTTCCTGTTCCATTCTCTGGAGCAACGTAGTTTTCTGAACGTGTCATGGCACCACTTGCATCGAAGTAATACTTCTTATCACCGATGATGACTGAATCAGTTGCCATCTTAAAGTCTGCATTGAAGTAATACCATTTTCCATTACTCTGAAGCCAGTTACTTCCAAGAAGTGCACCTGAGCCAGTTGCATAGTACCAGTCGTTTCCTATCTTGAACCAGTTGTCTTCGATCAGTGAACCGCTTCCTTCCAGATAGTAAGTCTGATCACCGATCTTTGTAAATCCAGTTGCCATCTTACCATCGCCATTGAAGTAATACCATTTCTTATTATATTTATACCAGCATCCAAGGTAGAGATTTCCAGAATCGCTAGCGCAGTACCAATCATTTCCGATATTGATCCAACCTGTTGCCATAGAACCATCGCCATACATGTAGTAAAGTGTACCGCCAAGATTCTTCATACCGGTTGCCATCTTGCCATCAGCTTCGAAGTAATACCAGTAGCCCTTGTACTTAGCCCAGCATCCAACATAGAGTGCACCTGAGCTTGCAGCATAGTACCAGTTTGAACCGTCATTTCTCCAACCAGTTGCCATAGCACCATCACTGCCGCAGTAATATGCATAACCGCCATCGTTGATCGTCTCATTTGCTGCCATGTGACCATCAGCACACATGTAGTACCAAGTTGATCCACTCTTAACCCAACAGTTACGATACATTACGCCTGACTCATTCATGTAGTACCAACGATTTCCGTATAACTGCCAGCCCTTAAGCATGTGGCCATCGCCGTCCATCAGATACCAGGTTCCAGCAGCATCTGTAATACCTGTTGCCATATGGCCATTTGCATCCAGCCACAGCCAGTTACCACTGCCGTCCTGAACCCAGGCACTCATCATCATGGCTCCATCGCCATCGAAGAGATAGTAGTTACCATCAATAAGCTGCCAGCCCTTTACGATCTGACCATTCTCGCGGCCGTAGTATTTCTTACCACCGACAACGAAGAAACCTGTCTGAACATTTCCATCTATATAGTATACATAGGTGTCGCCACTCTTGCGCCATCCTGTAATCTTCATATCGTTGTTAACACGGTTCTGCTCAATAAGTCCGATGTTCTCAGCGATTGCCTGAGCATCTGCCTTACCAAGATTCTGGAGTTTCTCATTTGTTCCGAAGAATGTCTCACAGTCATACTGGCTGCTTACATATCCGTGCTCTACGATCATTCCAGGAATCATATATTCCTTACAATGACGGATAACTGCATAATAATCAGCGATTGATCCATCATCATACTTTGTTCCGTTTTCAGAACTTCTTGTATAAGTTGATCCGTTAGCAAGTCCAAGAGCCTTAAGCTTCTCACCGATCTTAGCACCTACTGTCTTACCAACGTTATATGCCTGAGTGCTAAGGCTGCTGTTTGGAACATAAACCTCTGCACCGTACTTTGTATTATCAACAGTTGAAGCGTTACAGTGAAGACTTACAAAAAGGTCAGCGCCCATCTCATGAGCGTAGTTACATCTCCACTGAAGATCATCACCTGTACTTCCGTGAAGTGCTTCAGATGTCGAAGATCTTGTCATATATACAGTTACATTTTTATACTTAGCAAGCTCGTCCTTGCAGGCATTTGCAATAACCTGGTTCATATCACGCTCGCAGTATCTAACGCCATTCCATGTACGAACCGCACCCTGATCTGAACCACCGTGACCTGGGTCAAGAACGATTACAATGTTCTCAGGCGACTTTGAAAATACAAGTTCATTAAGTGAACTGCAAAGGAGGTCGTCATTATTAAGCTCCTTTGTAAGTCCTGACTCATCACCTGAGAGAACAGGACCAGAAAGATCTATATCGCTGTTTTCGCCATCAATACCGATAACGTTGGCATTTGAAAAGTCAGATGAAAGGTCAAGCACATCACCCTGAAGAGATGTATCATAATCAACAACATCTGTTACATCTTCAGCGGCTGAATCATTATCAGTAATGCTTGGCTCTTCATATTCAGAAACCTCGTCGCTGGTTGCTACTTCTTCGAAGTCATCACCGCCAAGATAGAGGTCTGGCTCCTCAGTAATATCACAGTCAACACCAAATCTTGGTGCCATCTCATCATCCATGAGGTTCTTCTCATAATTCACGCCTGCGGATGTGTACTTCACACTCGCAACCCTGTACTTTCCATCAAAGGAAGTATCAGGGAAGGAAGCGTAAAAGAGGAGGGTTGTATCGAGAATTGTATCAACGGCAAGAGTCATCTCTTCACCGTTTGTCTCATTAATAAGTGTAAGTGTGGCATCGTCAAATGTCACGCTGCCGTCTCCTAGATCAAGAACGATATAGTTGTTCTCAGATGGGGTATCGAAACGGCCTGCCTCTACAACTGCCCAGTTAAGTGAAAGCTCAGACTGAACTGTATCCTCTTCAGCTTCCTCAGTCTGCTCCTCAGTTGCAATCTCTGTAGGGGCTTCAGTAATTTCTTCACCAATATTTCCAACCGGAGTTCCGGAAACATCTGCATTTCCTGCAGTTGCTACACCGCTTGTATCACCTGTACCTGCATTTTCGCCAGCAGCAAATGGACCAAAGCCCGATGTGCCACTAAGGGTTATAACCATGCAGATGCATAGCACCATAGCGATCGCCTTCCGTTTTATTTTGTTTTTCTTTTCTCCAGTAAATATCATAAGTTGTCCTCCACTAGATATAGTGTTTTATTTTATTACACCATAACAGTATAATGGGCTGACACTTTTATGTCAACCCATTTATTACATAATTGTTAAATTGTTACAAAAATGTTACATCTCGCGTCAAGATGTTTTAAACAATATTTTTAAAGGCCGTTAGCCACATCAACAAGATACTGACCATAAGCTGTCTTCATAAGTGGTTCAGCCAGCTTAAGAAGCTGCTCCTTGCTGATGAATCCTCTGCGATAAGCTATCTCCTCTATACATGAGATATACATACCCTGTCTCTTCTGGAATGCAGCAACGAAATCAGCGGCATCAAGAAGCATGTCATGATTACCTGTATCAAGCCAAGCGAAACCGCGACCAAGTGTCTCAACCATAAGTGTTCCACGATTAAGATACTCATTGTTGATAGAAGTGATCTCTATCTCTCCTCTAGCTGATGGCTTAACATTTTTAGCTATCTCAACTACATCATTATCATAGAAGTAAAGACCAGGTACAGCATAGTTAGACTTAGGATTAGCAGGCTTCTCCTCGATTGAAAGTGCCTTTCCTTCAGCATCAAACTCAACTACTCCATACTCTCTTGGGTCCTTTACATAGTAACCAAAGATTGTAGCTCCCTTTTCTCTTTCAGCTGCAGCCTTTAACACGCCTGAGAAGTTCTGGCCATAGAAGATGTTGTCGCCAAGAACAAGTGCAACTCTGTCATTGCCGATGAATTCTTCACCGATGATAAATGCATCTGCCAGTCCTCTTGGCTGCTCCTGAATAGCGTATGTAAACTCCATACCAAGCTGCTCACCTGTTCCAAAGAGCTCCTTAAATACTGGAAGATCTCTTGGTGTAGAGATGATAAGCACCTCTCTGATTCCTGCCAGCATAAGTGTTGACAGTGGATAGTAGATCATTGGCTTGTCATATACAGGCATGATCTGCTTTGATACTGCCTTTGTTAATGGATAAAGTCTTGTACCGGATCCTCCGGCGAGAATAATTCCCTTCATATTCTTTTCTCCTTCTTAAATCTGCCACTGAGAACCGTCCCCATTGGCCTTATTTTACTAATTGTGAGTAGTATTTATCACCATTTTCGGTGACTTCTGGGTGTTTACCCAGGAATATTCTTAAATCACGACGCTTTGCTGTAAGTGTTTCAAAGCAGGTTTCTCCATCACGGCCTCTGGCTGGCTTAAACTGGAAATTGGCATTTGCATCGTAGATGCATACCCGGCCATCCATAGTCATCTTATAGGTATAATCTGTTACCGCATTCTCACCTCTATACTCAGTATCGAATTCACCATACTTTGCAAGATCTGCGAGACGCATAATGAATACACCTCTTCGAAGCGCCGTATAAGCTCCGTAATTAAAATACATTTCGTCATATACACTCTGGCGTGTATACATCCATCCTTCAATCTCCTGAATGTTTACTACAACTCCTGCATGAGAAACTGTTCCGCCAGGAATATATATCTTTCCTCCGATAGCTGCCACATCAGGTCTTGCCGCGATGTAAGCCAGCATATTGGAGATGCCATCCTCACCCATCATGGTGATTCCAGCTTCAATGAAGCAAATGTATATTTCTTTTGATCCAAGCTCAGCAGCTCTTTCTTCACATGCAGCTTTGACCAGCTTGATACTCCGGTTGATCTGCTGTGGAAGCTCTTCACCTTCACTTGGTTTCAATCGAATGAACTCATAGTTTTTATAATCGGACTTAGAATCAATGGAAGCAGTCGTTTCGTTAAACTGATCGTCATCGATAGCATTTAGCACCGCAATAAAGGTATATGCATTCTCAGGCATTGGATACCTGGTATGATAATAACCCAGATGATCTCCCACCTCAGCGGTGGCATTTATGCCAAGTCTGTCATAGTGAGCCTGCAGTGCCTTTACACCAGCGTCGTAAGCATACATCTTTGCCGCCGGATTTCCAGCCGTTGAAGTTTCATTTATTCTCCAGCTATAAACCACCTTTGGAACATGTTTGATCTTGCGGGCCTTTTCAGTGCATCGAAGGATGAAATCATAATCCTGAGCACCGTTATAGGTATCATCAAAAAGACCAACCTCATCAACCAGTGTCTTTCTGGCCACAAACATGTGAGTGATATAGTTACAGCTTTCCAGAAGCTCCTGATTAAAGTCAGGCTTCAGGTTCGGCTCAAATCTCTTCTTTCCAGAAGAATTTGTTTTATCTTCATCAGTATAAATGACATCCAGCAGGGTGTCTTTCTTCGAAGCATCCAGTTCCTTGTTCATAGCCCTTACACATTCATAAAGCGCATCTGGTGTGATCAGATCATCATGATCCCCCAGAACTATGAAGTCACCCTTCGCTATAGAAAATGCCTGATTTGTATTTGAGGATATTCCAAGTGGTCCAGGAATATCAGCCACATATCTTATACGTTCATCACCGCCAGCCAGTTTCTTTATTATCTCTGTAAGTCGGGCAGGATCCTTACTACCATCCGAGAAGCACACTTCCCATTCAGGATAGGTCTGAGCCTTCATTGCATCTATCAGTTCTGCAAGAAAGACTTCCTCTGTTTCATAAAGAGGAACAAGGAAACTCATAAGAGGTCTATATGCAAACTTCTTTTGTTTCTTCTTCTGTTCGCTTAATTCTGCAAGACTTGGAGATACATTTTTAATGTACTTCTCATAGCGTTTATTCAGATTGAAATAATTTGGTGAAAGATGAACCTTCACCTTAGCCACGGTCTCTTTAACACCATAGTTTTTAAGATTACGAATAACCTTTTCTGAATAACGTCCTATAGTTCCTGCAGAAGAAAAATCTTTATCTGCCTTTCCAACAGTTATCTGCTTTGTAGCTTTTCTCGTGCTGTCAGAAAGAGTCATCTTAAGTTTTTTATACTCGCCCGAGAGTATAATATCAAATCCCATCTCACTGTCATCATCCAGTTCAGGGTATTCCATAAGTACGTCATCTCGAGGAATAAAATCCACTTTATAATCAAGAACTTTGCCGGTCTCTTCTGACTCAATCTTTATTACCGTATGATTTCCACCAGAGAGCCAGCCGCCTATATGGGTCTTGCCATCTTCACAGTAGGCATCATCAACCACAAATGCATACTCCCTTAGAGTATCAAGAACGGTAGTTACATTCCCCTTATAAAGCATGCTTCTTGTTCCGTCAGGCTTTTCGCCAACCACAACAAGCTTTGCATTTTTAACTTGTCTCAGTTTCTCATCTGATATTCCTGAAAGATCCACATAGACTATACCCAGATAGGATATGGTATCTCCATGTCTGCGGCGCATATGGATTGGAGGAAGCTTCACCTCTTCGAGTCTACACTTTAGAGCCTTCACTGGTCTTCCGCCAGCGAAAATGGCAGCTCTAGGCTTCAGATCTTCGAGGTACCCATCTACTGCATACCCCTGCACCACTATCTCTCTTTTATTATTAGCTGTGCTTCTTATTCTGTCGAAAAAGAAGTACTGTTTCTTATCTGCCATATATTTTTCTCAACTGTTTATATTTTTTGATTCACTTATGATTAATGATTCATTTAATCATTTAGAAAATAATCGAACATTTCTTTTAATGTATCGTAAATGGTATATTCCGGATTCCAGCCCAGCTCTGTTCTAAGCTTCGTAGCATCAGCCTTAATAGTCAGCTGATCTACAGGGCGATACCTGGACGGATCGATACGAGTTAGTATCTTTTCGTTACTAAGTGATATGATGTAGTCCAGAAGTTCACCAAGATTATAAGCTGTTCCCGAACCGATGTTATAGACCGGAAGCGTCCTTTTGTCATCCAAGTCTTTATTGCTTGTTTCACCAAGCATCTGTTCGAATACCATACGGTATCCGCGGACTATATCTCTTACGTCACTAAAATCTCTGTATATATTCAGGTTTCCTACAGAGATCGTTCCTTCCTCGCCCTTCTTTGTAAGCTCCGCCACCTGACGCACAAAGCTTGGAAGAACAAAGGTTTCTCTCTGTCCGATACCCGTATGATTAAATGCCCTGATATATGAAATATCCAGATCATAATTCTTTGAATAAATCTCAGCAAAATGTTCCTGCGCTATCTTTGAGATACCATAAGGATTTGAAGCATCCAGAGGTGTTTCCTCAGTGATTGCGTCTTCTGTCATCTCATACTCTTCGCTGGAGCCGATCAGAAGTAGCTTCGGGGAATATACATCGCTAGTCTCTTTACTCTCGGCTTTCACTTTGCGAACTGCTTCGAGAATATTCAGAGTGCCGATGACATTTATCTCCATTGTTTTTGCAGGAATGGACCAGGACTGACCTACGCTGCTGATGGCGGCAAGGTTGATTATTCCATCCGGCTTTTCCTGTGTGATCAGCTTCTCCACATCATTAGATGAAAGAATGTCACAGGAGAAGTAACCTACCTCACGACCCTCAAAAAGCTTTTCACGAAAGCCCTCTGTAAAGAGCTCTTCCTGCAGGTCAGAAGCTGACACTTCATAATCTTTATTCAGGAATTCATTTATCAGATATGGGCCAACAAATCCGTTGGCTCCAAAGATTAATATTTTCATAGTTTTTCAGTATTCACTCCGCTCGGGATAAACTCTACTGTTTTGTAGCCTCTGCCTTAGCTAACTTCAGATCATGCTCTGCCATAATACGGCACAGTTCTTCGTAGCTTGTTTTCTGTGGATCCCAGCCCAGCTTTGTCTTTGCCTTAGTTGGGTCTCCCCAGAGATTTACAACATCAGTAGGTCTGAACCACTGTGGATTTACGCATACCAGCATCTTGCCAGTCTTTGCATCGTAACCCTTTTCATCAAGACCTTCGCCTTCCCATCTAAGCTCGATGCCATCATTTGCGAAAGCAAGTGTTGTGAACTCACGAACTGTATGCTGAACACCAGTAGCTATAACATAATCATCTGGCTCATCCTGCTGAAGGATCAGCCACATGCATTCTACGTAATCCTTTGCATATCCCCAGTCACGAAGTGAATCAAGGTTTCCAAGTTCAAGATGATCCTGAAGTCCGCAAGCGATACGACCAGCTGCAAGAGTGATCTTGCGTGTTACGAAGTTGTCGCCGCGGCGCTCTGACTCGTGATTGAAGAGGATACCATTACATGCGAAGATTCCATAAGCTTCGCGGTACTGCTTGATCATCCAGTAACCATACTGCTTAGCTACAGCGTATGGGCTGTATGGATGGAAAGGTGTATTTTCATTCTGAGGACACTCCTCAACCTTTCCGTAAAGCTCTGATGTAGAAGCCTGATATACACGGCAGGTCTTATCAAGCCCTGCTGTATGAACAGCCTCAAGTATTCTGAGAACCCCCAGTGCATCAACGTCACCAGTATATTCTGCGGCATCAAATGAAACCTGAACGTGACTCTGTGCTGCAAGGTTATATATCTCATCAGGCTTTACCTGAAGAACGATTCTTATAATACTGCTGGAATCTGAAAGGTCACCCTCATGGATTATAAGCTTATCCATGATATGATCAATTCTCTGAGTAGTTGAAACCGATGCTCTACGAATAATTCCGTGAACCTCGTATCCCTTCTCCAGCAGAAGCTCTGCAAGATATGAGCCGTCCTGTCCTGTAATACCTGTGATTAATGCTTTCTTCATTTCTATATTCCTTTCAAGTAACGTGGCGCGTTTTTTATATGTCACGTTTTAGTTTGATATTAGTTTCGTATTTTAAGTAGTGTTGTGTTGCCAAGTACGTGGCATCTTCCGATGGATGCCGGAAGGAAGATACAATCCCCCTTAGCAAACCTTAGTGGTCTTCTTGAGTAATCCGTCTCAATTCCACCAAAGCCTTCCGTGCAGAGAAGCACCTGGTAGGAATCCTCTGTTACTGAGAAGGAAAATCCCATAGATACCTGGATTCTCTCCACCTCGAAATACTTGCATCGGCAGAGTATCTCTCTGGCACAACCAGGATAATACTTTATAAACTTAGGTGCTTGTCTTGTGACAGCGCTGGCTTTCATATTTGCGACCTCGATTGCCTTCTCGATATGAAGTGGTCGCTTCTTTCCGTCTTTATCTATTCTATCGTAATCATAGACACGGTATGTGACATTTGAACTCTCCTGAATCTCGGCCACCATGATACCTGCTCCAAGAGCATGTATGGTACCTGCAGGGATAAAGAAGGTGTCACCTCGTCTCACCTTAACCTTCTGCAAATGCTTCGAAAGCTTTCCAGTTTTTACTGCTTCGCGAAGCTGATCCGGGGTTACGTCATGGGCGAAGCCATGGATCAGTTCTGCTCCAGGTGCTGCATCCAGAACATACCACATCTCAGTCTTACCGTTCTGGTTTTCATTTGCTCTCGCATACTCATCGTCCGGATGAACCTGCACCGAAAGATCCTTCTCAGCATCTATAAACTTTACAAGTATCGGAAGCTCGCCTTCTACCTTGCTGCCAAGCCATTCCGGGTTTTCCTTCAGCACCTCTTCGAGAGTCTTGCCGGAATAAATGCCATTTGCTATGACACTTGGTCCGTCGGGATGAACTGAGCACTCCCAGGTCTCCGCCAGAGGAACAAGGGGTATATCTTTACCATATTCTTTTTTCAGTCTTGTTCCGCCCCAGAGGTAATCCTTACCTGAAGGACTCAGAAGTAGTGGTTCCATATATTACTCCGGTAGTGGGAATTCGCGCTTGTCGTCGATTGAGATTTCCTCACCAACCTGTATTTCAATTATGTCCATGTCTGTATCAGCAAGGATTGTATGAACGCATCCTGCTGCAATAGTTACTGTATCGCCTGGTCTTACGATCTGCTCCATGCCATCGATTATTGTACGGCCCTGACCGGCCACGATGGTCCAAACCTCATCACGAAGCTCGTGTACGTGATAGGTCATAGAGCTGCCCGCAGTCATCTTTACCTTTACAGTCTGTGAGCCCGGCTGAGCGTCGATAACTGTGTAGGTTCCCCAGGACTTCTCAACGAAATGTACCTCTGTACTTATCTTCTCAACATATGGCTTCATGTAGCCGCTGCGTTCCTTATCAGAAACAAGGATTCCATCACCGCTGACAGCAATGACCATATCCTTAAGTCCCATTCCAAGGACTGGAATATCCAGCTCGTTTACAACCTGAGTATTCTCACAGGTATCGTCGAGGCAGACATTTCCCTTTGTCTTATCGGCCATAACCTCGGCCATCATATTCCATGTTCCAACGTCCTTCCACTCGCCGCTGTAACGAAGAACCTGGATTGACTGCTCCTTCTCAACAACTGCGTAGTCGAAGCTGATCTTCTCAAGAGTCTCATACTTCTCGAAGAGATCTCTATAGTCTGTGAAATCTATCATTTCATGGGCTTTATCAATTAAGTAAGAAAGCTTAAATGCAAATACGCCCGCATTCCATACTGCACCCTGTGCAAGATATTCCTTAGCCTTTGCTGTATCAGGCTTCTCCTTGAATTCCTTTACAGCACTTACTCTGTCTGCAGTTTCTGGAATGATATATCCATACTTATCACTTGGATAAGTTGGTTCAACACCCATAAGAGTAATATTGGCTTTTCCTGAATTAACCTGCTTTTCAAGCTCTGCCACAGTCTCATAATAAGTATCATCAACATATGGATCTACAGGACACACAACTACGCACTCATCACGGCTGATCTTCAGCTCATCAACTAAGTAAGTTGCTGCAAGAGCTATAGCAGGAAATGTATCTCTACGGCATGGCTCTGTACAGATAGAAACCTTCTCGCCCAACTGACTCATTATTGCGCTTGCCTGAGATGCACTGGTTGCTATGGTGATATTTGCGCCCTTATCAACTGTGCTGATCTGGCGAAACACTCTCTGTACCATGGATTCGTAGTTGCCCTCGGAATCCTTGAACAGCTTAATAAACTGTTTACTTCTGATATCATTTGACAGTGGCCATAATCTTTTGCCCGAACCACCTGAAAGTAGGATAATATTCATTATTTGTCTCCTTTAATACGAACACCAATGAGGTAGAATAATGTCTTCATGTAGCTGATGATAAACTTGACCAGCTGTCTCTTGGAGTCGCCATACATTCTCTTGTAGAATTTGATAGGAACCTCACCTATCTTGAAGCGCTTATTGCGCAGCTTCAGCTTAAGGATTACCTCCTGAAGCACATCATAGTAGTTGCACTGAAGCTTTACCTTCTTCAGCTGCTTTGTGTCGTACATTCTGTAATCTGTGGATATATCCTTTGCCTTGATTCCAAGAACAAGGCGGTAGGTTGTATTCAGGATCTTAGACATGATTCTGGAAGAGATGCTGTCATTTGTGACGCCGCCCTTGCAATATCTTGAACCGATCACCAGATCATAGTGACCGCTTACAAACTTCTTATAGATTCTAGGAATATACTTAGGACTATGAGAACCGTCGCTATCCAGGATAAGGAACTTATCCATAGATGCATACTTGATACCAGTTCTGAAGGCACCGCCAAAGTAAGGTTCCTCCTGATTGATATACTTCGCACCAAATTCCTTGCAGACCTGAGGAGTCTCGTCCATAGTCTCCATAGTATCAATAACGAGTATTTCGTAATTCTCGCCTGTTTTTTCCACATTTTTCTTAATCTGTGGCAAAAGCACCTTTAAGTTTTCAGCCTCTTTATAGGCAAGTAGTACAACACTTATTCCCATCACTAGTTCTCACTTTCTTCTAATTTGGATTCCTTCTTTTCTTCAGAATCATCTTTTGATCCGGATGCAACCTTCGCGCGATATAAATTTGCGCATGTAATTATTATGCAATAGATTATCAGCGCAACCATGGAGGTTCGGCAGTCCAGCTTCCCTCCCTCGAGTCCTTCAAATCTGTATAAATGGTTAAATGATATTATCGCGAAAAGTGCTATAAGATCGTAAATATATTTCTTTTCTTCATTTATCAGCATAACTGTTGCTGGTACAAGATAAAGCAGATTGTAATATCCGGAATGATCCGGGAAGATGATCAGTGCAAGACTGAGTACCATTATTACATCTGACTTTCTATCAAACTTAAATGCTGCGATCAGCATAACCAGGCAAAGCACCTTGCTGGCAAGTCCTGTTATCTTAAAGAGTGCCATAGAGTCAGGGACACCATAGTTCACCAGAGTGTAGTAAAGGGTGAGACCCCATTTGCTCATATAGAACTCATTGTTCATCTGAACATTTCTTATCATAAGTGGAATGTTACTAAGTCCACCCTGAAGGAAAAGGAAAGGACCAACAAACATTACTATTCCATAAATAACTGTACGGATCACTGCCTTCCAGTCCTTTTTATAGATTAGGAGAATGCCTAGAAGCGCAGGTGATATCTTAAGTGCTGCCGCAACCGCAAGGCCAACAAGCGACAGTTCTTTCAGAATCTTATTATCTGAATCATGGCCAAAGACAAATGCCGTCATCAGCGCAATAACAAGAATTATGGAATTACCTCTTTCAATCGAGAAAAATACTGGCGCAGTTAGTAGCATAGCGATACTAACTAAAACCTTCATTCCATAAGTATCCTTAAGGTTATGTCTGATTGCTTCGAAGAATGCTATAACCATAGCTGTGATAACAATCATCATCATGATCAGAAGCTTTGGATCCATATACATATTTAAGAAATAATCTGCTGCATAGTATTCTTCGATAGGTACGATTCTGGAGAGCAGATACATGAATACATAGATTAGAGGAGGATAAGCCTTCTCCTGGAGATTCGTGTAATAAAGACAGTTATAAGGATCACGCGAACCTGAATAACCAATAACGTTAGTAAAATCGCCCTCAAAGTCTGTAAGATCAAGTAGAAATACATTCCACTGATATGAAGCTGCCCTGTCAAGAATGATACTCTTCGCCCAGAATACAAATGAGGTGAAGATTACCACAACAAAGGCTATCTCAAAAAACTTTTTACTTGTTAAAATCTTAACGACTTTAGAATCCATTTAATCTATTTCCCCGTTTCAAAGCATACATAGTCATTTTACCAAAAACCCTTTATTATCACAAGAAAAAAGACAAACGGCCTTTGTTTGCCGTTTGCCTCAAAAATCATACCTTAATTATTTTTACGATTGTTTCTACATGCTGAGTATTCGGGAACATATCACAGCAGCAGCCCTTTATTGGCATATAGCCGTTAGCCTTGAATATCTCAAGGTCACGGGCCAGGGATGTTGGTTTGCAGCTGATATACACTATGGATTCAACGCCATATGAGAGAATCTTCTGCAAAGCCTTTGGATTTACGCCGTCTCTTGGTGGATCAAGGATGATCATGTCCGGCTTTTCCTCCAGCTCATCCAGTTTCTTCAGCACGTCGCCTGAAATAAACTCACAGTTTGTAAGTTTATTCAGCTTTGCATTTTCCTTGGCAGCCTCAACCGCCTCCTCAACAATTTCTATTCCATAAACCTTTTCTGCCACTGGTGCCATCATCTGGGCGATTGTACCAGTTCCGCTGTAAAGGTCGTAGATAACTCCTTTCTTCTTTACGTCTGAATCTGCATCTTCCTCAAGAGCATACTCACGAACCTTGGAATAAAGGACTTCGCTTCCCTTGGTATTTGTCTGGAAGAACGAATAAGGTGAAATCTTAAACTTAAGGCCAAGCACCTCTTCCATAAGGTAGTCTTCACCATAAAGGAGTGTAACTGTATCTGGGATTATAGCATCTGCCAGAGTATCGCACTCTGTATATAGAACACCAACTATACGATTGTAGCGGGTAAGGGACTCAAACTCACCGGAGCCACCTTTCTCTTCGTCACTTAGATAAGCATTCTTAAAGATACCATTTTTATCCCTTATTATCTTCTTGGTATGCATTCCATAACTGCCTGTAACATTGTCATAACCATGAGATGAATAACCGTCCATACCCACCGGCTGTGTGTCTCCAAGAGAAAGCAGGCCAGCCACATACTCAGGCAGGCAGAGCTCGTCAACTGTCTCGCTTCGCTTCTCATTCCAAGGAATCTCACGAGTGTACTGATCGATAGAATGATGGGTTGTGGTCACAAGATTCACTATGATGCTACCATCAGTAGCAGACTCACGGATCACAAGATTGCGGAGCACGCCTGTATGAGTGCGCTTGTTATAATGAGGAACGCCACGGTCTCTATAAAACTTCTGAGTATATTTCAGAATCTCATTCCATGCAGGACTCACCAGTGCACAGGAATCTATGCTGATGATATCGTGAGTAGAATGCTGTCTGTGAAGTCCAAGTGTAAGCGGACCGTCCTTCTCGGCGTCGCCAAATGTAAATTCCATCTTGTTACGATATCTAAACTGGGATGGGGACTTAAGGATACCCTCCCATTTGAAAAAGTCAGAATCTGTATCACCAGCCAATGAAGGGATAACTGTACCAAGCAGTTTCTTAACCATATCTTCCTTAAGCTTCAGCTGTTCATCATAAGAAAAGGTCTGATAGGTACAGCCGCCGCAGCTATAAAAATGGTTGCACATAGGTCTCTTGATCTCAAGTGGTGATTCCTTCACTGTGTCTATCAGGATTCCTTCTGCCTGTCCCTCTTTCTTTTTCTTGATACGAGCCTTTACTGTCTGTCCAGGAAGAGCGCCCTTTACTGTGATCTTACGAGTAATCGTATCCGTCACTTCACCTTCTGGATTCTTTATTTCCTCAGTATGAAAAAAGCTTCCTTTGTTAGGGAAGCTATACTCCTCTATTACGCCCTCAACTATATCCCCTTTTTTCACCTCTTACTCCTTATAACTTCATCTTAATTTATGATAGGTTACTGTGTAGTCGCCATTTTCATCAAAAGTCATGAGTAGGTAGCCTTTGGAACTTCCGCCTCGTGGTGATGTAATGCTGCCCGGATTCAGGATTCTGACGCCACACCCTATATCACCGTACCCCTCAAATGAATCATCAAACGGCACATGTGTATGGCCATAAAGCGCTATGTCACAGTCATTTTCCATAGCTGTATACATCAGATTCTCGAGTCCAAGACTTACGCCCTGTCTATGTCCATGGGTGCAGAAAAACCTGTGGCCATTAAGCTCAAACACTGCCGACTGCCTAAGGTCATTGATCCCCGCCCCTGTGTGATACCTGTCGCAGTTACCCTGGATAAATACTGCAGGAACCGGCAGACTAATCCTTTCTTCTGGCGAATCATGGCCTAATGCATTCCACACCTTGGCCGCGTCATCCAGCCATCCACGAACCAGCTCAGGATCATCCTCCAGATCACCAAGATGGATCAGCATATCCGGATGCTCTTTATCAATAGCAGTCTTTATATTCTGACTCCGTCCGTGGGAGTCACTTACAATTAGTATTCTTCTTACCATATTTAGAATTCTTTATCAGCCAGGTATTCAGCCAGTGCGCGCAGTGCCTTGCCGCGGTGGCTGATCTCATTTTTCTCTTCAGGACTTATCTCAGCTGAAGTCTTGCCGTACTCAGGGAGATAAAAGATAGGATCGTAGCCAAAGCCGTTGGCGCCAGCGATTTCATAACCGATACGACCTTCCATAGTACGGACAAATGTCTTCTCAGTACCATCAGGGAATACCGCAGCCATAGCGCATACGAACCTGGCAGTTCTCTTTTCATCAGGAACTCCAGCAAGTCTCTCAATGATGTTGTTATTCTTTATATCGTAGGATGTATCCTCGCCCATGTATCTTGCAGAATAGATTCCCGGCTCCTTGTCCAGAGCGTCAACCTCAAGACCAGAGTCATCAGCCAGCGCAAGATGTCCACTTGCCTTCGATACTGCACGAGCCTTGATGAGAGCATTTTCTTCAAATGTCTTTCCATCCTCAACTATATCTACGTTCACTCCTGCTTCCTTCATTGAAAGAACTTCAACATCCAGATCAGCAAGAATCTGCTTAATCTCTCTAAGCTTATCCATATTTCCAGTTGCAAAAACTAACTTCTTCATATATTTCTCCTAAAACCTGCCAATGAGAACCGTCCCCACTGGCCTTATTTATTATCGGTGAAGGCTTTGAGGCATACGTTGGTGTCGCTCTCTTCAGCGCTGTACCATACCTCACCATAAAGGCTTACATATCCCTCGCCATCTGTGAGATCCAGATTTGCAGTACGGTCGCCGCCATCACATTCTATGGCGATAGGCCTCTCACTGCCTGGAGTTTTCACGCTCACTATAATAGCATACTTCTGACCTTTTTTCAGTTCTATATCCTGAGTGATATCCACAGTATAGTAGCCGGCATAGCGAGTTTCTCCCTTTCCAATCTGGTGCCTGCCCCCATTTAGCGATGACATATCCTCATAATCGGTAACCACAAACACTGAGAAGTTTGTCTCTGGACCAGTAGCATAGAAGGATACAGCCTTCAGAACTTCGTCTGATTCCGCAGTATACACGTTAGCAAAGTAAGCCTCCTCATTGTCGAAGCCCATCTGGCCAACCCATCCAAGAAGGTCGGTCTGATAGATATTATCATAGTTATCAGGCTCCGCAAGCTTAGTGTAAACTATGGACTTTCCGCAAATATTTGTATCTTCATAGGACACATAGAAGTATCCCTTATCACCAAACTCATCGCCCCAGCTGTTCTTGCATATGTAGGCTCCATTCTGCTTTGCCTCAGGCGTAAAGTTCTCCTTTGGATAATCATCATCCCAGCCAACAACTACCAAGTCATGATTTGGCTTTTCATCCCCATCGTAGTTATAGCAATAAGTGTCCTTGTTATAATATTCCGATTCGAAGTCGCCATATGACATTTCCATATAAATGGAAGTCTCAACACCACCGTATTTGAAGATGGCGCTTTTTATCTTTTCCGGATTCTTATCATCAATAATGATAGCCTCTTTCAAATGCTTCACTGCAGTAAGCTCCGTATTGGTTTCGCCATCTCCATATTCATCATCCGACTCAAGAACCGGTCCTTCCCAGGAAGCAAGATAGGCAAGACTCATGGTGTGCTCGCCACCCTCGCTAAGATCCAGACTGAAACCATTATTCATCGACATGTGATCCACGGAATAGATATTCTCTTCCTTAGGAAGCGAAATGCTTTCCAGCGCCCCCAGCGATGCGAAGGCCCAGCAGGTTCCGTAAATCCCCTGATTTCTAACAGGCGTAACTCTGTCATGGTCACGCATATCGTAAGCCCTTGGCAGATAATTTCCACCATCGGTATTATTAAAATCAACTATACCTGCCACCAGATTATAATTCACCTCATACCCTAACTGAGTCAGGTAATCCGAGATTGGAATAAAGACACTGTCATCTATAGTACAGAGATCTTTGGTTCCAAACTTTAGTTCAGTCTCGCTTCGGTCTATCTCGATTCGACCATCCGGATATGTATTAACTGAACAGCACATGATATCCTCCAGAAACTCTTCAGGAGCTAATATCTTAGCTTTATCATCCAGACGAACATCATACCCAAAGCTGCCAAGACTCTTTCCAGAGACACGGACATCCAGTCCTCTCTCTTCTATCTTTGCAAGTTTCCTCTCTATGATCGCATCCAGCGCCGCCTCACAGTCAGCACCTGGTGTGATCTGGCTTTCCTGATCCTTAGGGAAATATAAAATTATGGCAATTAAAGCAATTAGTATTATAAAGATACTAACTATCTTCTTCATCCTTTAACCTTCTTTATGATTTTTTAGGTGGTCTAGCCCCCATAAACTGATAGAAGTATGACTTGATCATACCGTTATAAATCTTGCGGTTCTTATCCGCCTTGCGGCCGATGTATTTCTCAGCCTCTTCGTATGAAGTAATAAGGAACATGGACCAGTTGTCCAGCGCCTTATATCTCTCACCAATTGTTGTATAGAGAGCAGGCAGTGCCTCCTTCTCCTCAAGTCTCTCACCATACGGTGGATTTGTGATAATAAATCCATATGGCTTAGGACTGCTAAGTTCTCTTACAGGTCTCTGCTGGAAATGGATATACTGCGCCACTCCTGCAGCATCTGCATTCTTGGCGGCACATTTGACTATCTCACTATCCAGATCATAGCCCTGAATATGCATCTCTACATCTGTCTTCTCCAAAGACCTTGCCTCATCATACGCCTCGTACCAGGTCTTCTTATCGATAAGCTTCTCCCAGGTACATGAAGTAAAATCACGATTTACACCAGGAGCAATATTTGCCCCGATCATTGCAGCTTCAATAGGAAATGTTCCGCTGCCGCAGAAAGGATCTATAAGCAGCCTGTCAGCTTTCCAAGGCGTCAGCATAATAAGAGCCGCCGCAAGAGTTTCCGAAATAGGAGCCTTTCCTACCAGGGTACGATAACCTCTCTTATGAAGAGATATTCCAGTAGTATCAAGTCCAACCGTTACAATATCCTTCTTAATAAAGATACGTACAGGATAGTCCTCACCATCCTCAGTGAAACGAATGATATGATATGTATTAGACATGGATTCAACCATGGCCTTCTTCGCAATGGACTGAATAGAAGTCTCACTAAAAAGCTTAGACTTATTAGTGGTTGCCTTTGTCACCCAGAACCTTCCATCTCTTGGAATTATCCTGGCCCAAGGAATGTGCTTAATCCCTTCATACAGCTCATCGAAAGTCACAGCCTTAAACTGACCACATTTGAGAAGAATTCTCTCACTGGTTCTGATTCCAATATTGGCTCTGGCAATAGCCGAAGCAGGACCAGCAAATGTCACTCTGCCATCCTCCACTTCGACAATCTCATATCCAAGATTTTGTATTTCTTTTTTAAGCACCGCCTCAAGGCCAAAATGGCACGGTGCAATTAATTCAAATCTTTCTTCCATCTTCAAACTCCTCGTGCAACCGGGGACAGACCTCCGTGCAATGGGGGACAGACCTCCGTGCAATGGGGTCCGTCCCCACTGCACCATATTATTGCAAATATAGGGCATTTTGTCGAGTGAAACCTTGTCCTTTCAATGCATTGATTATATTATTTTCGTAAATTATTTAATGTTTATCGTTAATTTTTAGTTGACAAATGTAAAATGGCGTTGTATTATCTCATCAACATAGGGTAAAGGAACAGCCCCTATGATAACCCTTAACAACGACAAAATGAAATCATGGAGGTTATTTTATGAATAAAGAAGAAACCATTAATAAAATGAAAAAAGGCTGTCTCATAATAGGTATTATCTGTTGTCTTATAGCAGCATTCCTATGTCTTTGCTCCTTCTGTACTTATCTGGAATTTCGATCACAAGTTCGGATATCAACTGATAGCCCACTTACATCTATCCCAGATTATATAGATCAGTTCGTACATATGCTTAATGCATTAACTGAAATTATTTCAGCTATCGTTATGATAATAGCCGCAATAATGTTCTTCTACATATCAAAGACTGGAATTCCATTTACTAGTAAAACAATGAATATGGTACGTGCCATCGCAGTAACACACTTTCTCAAAGCTGTTGTACCTTTTCTAATTCCGGTTATAATAGTAGGGTATCATAGTGAATTTATTCCATGGCTTATAACTTCGTCCCCACTATACCTGCTTATGGGACTGCTATTCTTCTTCATGTCATACATTGTTAAGTATGGTGCTCAGCTTCAGCAGGAATCTGACGAGACACTGTAAGGAGGCAGATATGGCAATAATACTAAGATTAGACCGCGTTATGGCGGATAGAAAAATGAGTCTCAACGAGCTCAGTGAAAGAGTTGGCGTCAGCAACGTCAACCTGTCAAAATTGAAGACAGGCAAGGTTAGCGCAATTCGATTCTCAACGTTAAATGCAATCTGCACCGCCCTGGAATGTCAGCCAGGCGATATCCTTGAATTTGTACCCGATGAATAAACAAAATGAGTCAAAACGGATCAAAGCCGTTTTGACTCATTTTTAGGATTCAGTACTGCTGATCACGACTTTGCCGTCGATTACTTCAACCTTTACACGGGAAGAGTTAAGACCTGTCTGCTCGCGAATTTCATCTGAGAGCTTAAGTCGGCCAGCTTTATCAAGAACAGAAAACTCCTCATGTACATTTGACATATCAAAGTTTTCAGAATTAATAGAAGAAATATTCTCTTTATATTCTTCCTTCATAATCTTCTCTGTAGTAACACGACCATCAGAGATCATTACTACACGGTCAACCTTATTAGCAAGACTGATGTCATGGGTTACTATGATTACCGTAACTCCACGCTCACGGTTCAGCTTTCTAAAAAGATTCTGGATCATGTCAGAAGTCTTAGAGTCTACCGCTCCAGTTGGCTCATCTGCCAGAAGAATCTCCGGATCACGAATAAGTGCTACCGCTATAGCCACACGCTGCTGCTCACCACCTGATAGTTCAGAAGGAAATGAATTCGCCTTGTCCGAAAGACCAACTTCTTCCAAAAGTGCAAGCGCCTTTTCGCGTCTCGCTTTCTTTGACATTTTCTCATAATATAACTGAGACTCAATGTTTTCCACTGCAGTCATATAAGGGAAAAGATTCTGGGAAGACTTCTGCCACACGAATCCAATCTTCTTCTTACGAATAGCTTCAAGCTGCTTTGGTGAAAGTGTAGAAAGCTCCTGACCATCAATAAATATCTTTCCAGCTGAAGGCTGTTCAAGCGCCCCGATGATATTAAGGAGTGTTGTCTTACCACTCCCAGACTTACCTATAATAGCGATCAGTTCGCCTTTCTCAATCTGAAGCTCAAGACCCTGAAGAGCCATAACCTCAACCTCGCTGGTCTTATAAAGCTTAACAAGTCCATCGCATTCTACGATGTACTTAGCCTTCTCTTTGGAATCTGTCTTTGATTCTTCTTTTACTTCTTTTTTCTGTTTTTTATCTGTCTTTTGAAACATACCTTCTCTTCTTCTTTTTTAAATACTTCGAACTGAAATGTAATCCCCCGTCGTATTTTATACAAGGCGACCATCTGACATTTCGTATACAGTGTCACCCATCTGCATAAGTCCTGGGTCGTGAGTTGTCATTACGATAGATAGCCCCTCTGCTTCTATCAGTTTTTTAAAGAGCTTTACAACCTTGATACCTGTTGCAGTATCCAGAGCTCCAGTTGGCTCGTCTGCAAAAAGAACATCTGGACGAGGAGCAATAGCCCTCGCTATAGCTACACGCTGCTGCTCACCACCGGACATCTCATCAGGAGTATGCATCATTCGTTCTTCTATTCCAACAAGAGTCATTACCTCTTTGATACGTGCATCACGGTCACCCTCATACTCAGCAAGCCTAAGCGCGAAATCCACATTTTCGTATGCACTCATAATTGGGAACAAAGCAACTGACTGAAACACAAAGCCCATATGTTCTCTTCGGAAATCTTCCATCTGTTCATCACTTAGTTCTCCAAGCACTGTATCACCCATGGTTACGGTTCCCTGGGTTGGCTTATCAAGATAACTAAGCATATTGAGGAGGGTTGTTTTACCTGAGCCGCTCCTGCCCTTAATAATAGTCAGCTTTGCACGTTCGATTCCCACACTTACATCATCCAGTGCACGAAACACACCTGTCTTTCCTGACTTATATTCCTTAACTATATTTTCTGTTCTTAATATAATGTCTGCACTCATTTTTCTTCTCTTATTCTGTAGGGATCAGTCCGATAGCATATTCATTTTCAGACTGATAAACATATAGATAATAATCATTTCCTTCTGTATCTGATGATTCAGACGAATAATCCAGTACAGTTACTACCGTTACTGAAATATCATATTCGTCACTTCCTGCATTATTCTCAACCTCAGATGACTCACCTGTATCCTCAACTCCAAGAGTAGTTGTAAGCTTGTCTCCTTTTATATACTGCCTTACAGCTTCTATATCATCCTTGTTTGCCGTCTCAATTGTCGTAACTTCGAAGTCATCTCCAAACATAAGCTCCGCAATATCTATAGACTCTTCCATACTAAAAACCTTATCCTTATAAGGTTTATATTTTTCCTTTAAAACTCCCACAGACTGGGTAGTAGATGTTGATTCATCATCAATCGTATAAATCACTTTGATTAAGCGACCATCAGGCGTAGTATATGCAGTCATCTGTTCGCCTCCTTCATAGTAAAGGAAATTTGTCTTCCAGAAGAATCCGGCATAGGTTTTAAAGTTCATATCTAGAGCCTGTAAATATGTGCATTTCCAGTTATACCACTGCTGATAAGATGAATCGATGGACACCGGATAAAAACCACCTTCGTTTAAGTTACTGATCAAAACCTTTGCCCTCTCCTGAACGTGATAACCTGTATCACTGAAGTACTCCTTATCAACCTCTGATATCTCACTAGCCCACTGACCTGAGATAAGCTGACGTCTCTGATACTCGCTAAGCTTTTCAGAAAATTCCTTTGTTACCTCATAATACGACGAGGTAGGATAGTACTCCTCAGGAACATCCATACACACATTTGTGAACGCTCTTTTCTTATAAGAAATAAGATTTTCGGGTAACAGAATACAAAGCACGGCTGTAGCAACAGCCACACTAAGTAGCACTATATTCCTTTTATACCCAAAAAAGTTTCTCATATTTCTTTATTCTTTCTGTAAGACTGAACCTTACTCATCCTCCTCTTCTGGCGCCAGAGGCCATGTAGTATAAATGGCAGTACCCTTTCCAAGTTCACTTTCGATACGTATCTTTGCCCCATGCTTTTCAAGTATTATAGCTACAAGGGACATACCAAGGCCTGCACCGCCTTCCTTCCTGGTTCGGGACTTATCAACCATGAAGAACTCATCAAAGATTTTCTTTTGATCCTCTTCAGAAATTCCGATACCATTATCCTTAACTACAAACTCATACGCATCATCAACCATTTTGCCACCAAAGAATACCTCACTGCCTTCTTCTGAAGCTTTTCGAGCATTGTCCAGAAGGTTGATGAATACAGTCTTCATAAGCTCAGCATCACCATATATCTCACCATCTTCAAATTCAGAAGTAATTGTTATATTCTTACGATCAAGAATTGGCTTCATATGAAGGATAGTTTCCGCACCCAGTTCCTGAGCATCCTGCTCTTCCATAAATACAGTACTGTTCTTGAGATAGAGGAGATCGAAAAGTTTTTGGGACATAGTCTCCAGACGTTTTCCTTCGGTGTATATATATTCAAGAGACATATCTCTTTCTTCATCTGTCATATCCAGATGCCTTACAGAATCTGCATAACCAATGATCGTGGTCATAGGAGTCTTCATCTCATGAGTAAAGTCAGCAACAAACTGCTCTCTTCTATGGATCATTGTCTTCAGTTCTTCAACATTTTCTTCTACAGAACCCGCCATAGCATTAAAGCTTCCAGCCAGCTCACCAACTTCATCATTTGAATTAATGTCAGCACGCACTGAATAATCTCCACCAGAGATTTGAGTGGTGATACGGTTTAGGTTTTCAAGCGGTCTTGTCATAAGACGACTGATTATATAAATAATGATTGCTGATCCGAAAAGAACGATTATAGAAATGATCTTTAGAAAGTTCAGATTTGCATTCAGCTGGTCATATACACCAGAAAGATTTTTCTTTGTAATGATAGTAAGGGTAGAACCCTGTACATATCCAGGTGCACTGATATAAAGGAAGTGACCATCTGGGCCATCATGGAATATGTATCTTTTATTGGTTGAAGTATCTATTCCACCAGAACCACCATCAGCATTCGCAGAAGACTCCAGAAGTTCTGCAGGAATGGCATCCTCAAGATCATCACCTGAGAAAACATAGTTATCGCCATACTTTACATAGAGAGTACTACCAGATAGAAGCATGCTGGAGTTAACCCTCTTGATCATGCGTCCTATCTCCTTATTAAACTTTGACTTTGAGTCTTCGGAATTTATCAGTTCAAGGAGTTCATACTCCACAGACGCTTTGACCATGTTGTTTTCAGACGTGCCATTTCTTAGTTCCAGTTCCATGGCCTGACGGTAGTTTCTATACACCAGAAGATAACCAGTGAAACCCAGCACAACTGAGAGAATTATTAAGTTTACGAATAATACCTTGTACCTGAATTTCATCGTTTTTCCTTACTTGTTATTCGCTGATATTTAACCCCATCAGCGAGTAGAAACCAGCTTATAACCCATGTTGTAAACAGTCACCAGCTGCCCTTTTAGGCCCGCTTTTTTTCTGAGTCGCTGAACATGTATGTCTACTGTTCTTGTTTCAAGTTCTGCCTCTCCGCCCCAGACTTCTTCGTAGATTCGGTCACGGTAGAGAGTAATGTTTTTATTACGGAGCAGGAGGACCAGAAGCTCGAACTCTTTTGGGGTAAGCTTGATACTTTCTCCGCCTCTGGTTACCTCCATGCTCTCAGTGTTAACCGAAAGATCATCTAAAGTCAGTATCTTTTCAGTCTTATCAAAACGCCTGAGCACTATATTAACTCTGGCAATAAGTTCTGAAGGTTCAAATGGTTTTATCATGTAATCTTCTGCTCCCGAAGTAAGACCATGTAATCTGTCATCCAGAGCAGACTTTGCTGTAATGAAAATAACTGGTATATCAAGAGGCTTTATATAATCCATAACCTCAAACCCATCTGCACCCGGTAGCATTATGTCCAGTAGAACTAGATCAAAATGTTCTTTATCCACCATATCTATGGCATCCAGCCCGTCATAAACTGCAGTGCAGTCATAGCCTTCCTTTCTTAGGTTTAAACGTATCAGATCAGATATCGCCTTTTCATCTTCAACAACAAGTATCTTTATCATTTTATTCTTCGCTTTCTTCAGAATCTGTTTCTTCTACAAAATTGCTATAATCAGTTTCAGAATCTATAAAATCAGTATAATCATCCATTTCAGAGTATATGTTTGTATAACGCTTCCATGTGGAAGTAGGATCAGTCGTATAGCCTTCATTTCCACGAGCATATCCCGCCGGATAATCCTTCAAGTTATCACTTACATTTATGAAGCTTCCATCAAGTGCATTTATCAACATAAATGGAGCATACTGCAACTGCTCAGAAATCGAAGTACTGTCCAGAGTTCCTGAACCAACAACAGAATCGTAAATCAGATATGCTGGGACAAATGTATACTCACCTGCTGTTTCCATAGACTTAACTGGGAAACTTATAAGCTGAACAGTATCAATCTCTGGAGCCTTGACCTGAGAGTCAGAGGCAATATTCCATGCCTGCTCATCCCCTGCATTCTGAGCTACTATATCCTTTACATCGTCTATACTGATAACACTCGCATCATCAACTCTCTTTACATCAAGAGGATTATACATCTGACATCCTATTATGCCATTTTCATTTACAAAAACATATATACAAGAAAGATAATTCATTGCCTGCTTATTTTCAACATAATTATCAAAGGCGAAGAACCATGCATCAAGATTATCATAAGAAGTACCACCCATAGTATATTTGAGAATGTAACCTGCATCCCCCTTTGGAATAGTATATCTTGCTTCCATCAGTTCCATAGCCCGAAGAGTGTATATATATATTCCTTCCTCATAGTAGAAGCTTCCACCATCGGAAAAGCTGTAATCGCCATAGCCAATTGTATTCACAAATTCATCAGCAAGAGCTTTAACATCTTCAGGTGGATTACTATAAGCATCAGCTACCCCCGCCTGTCCATAGTGGGATATATAGCCTACCTTTCCATCAAACATAGACTTCATATCACTTCTGAAGATAGAACATGTACGTCCATCGTAGCAGGATGTAATTGGTGCCTCAGGGTATTCATCAAAGTTACAATTACCAAAATACATGTAATACTCATCCCCTAATATCTCACCAATATATCCGCCGTAGGAGTAATCATTCTCTATAGTTTCTGGAGCAGTTTCTTTTTCAGATTCCAGTTCTGCAATCATGGCATCAATATCATTTCTTTCCTCTTGAAGGCTACCGTCCAAGGATGAATCATCATTAATATAATCTATACTTGTTAAATCCGATGTATTACTATAAAACTCCTTAGTATCTTCCAAAAACGCAATCTGCGCATCATACATTTTTTTAGTCTTGGCATTATAGTCATACACCTCAGGAGTTTTGCCATATACTCTTTCACACATCTCTTTGACGAAATCTTTGTCGTACGCTTTTGCCTCTGTTGTAACAACCTTATTAACGCCAGTATACTCATAGATTGTTGCATTTATATCAATCTTAGAATATGGGCCATCTGCTGGTTCAAGTGTATCGATCCATTTTTCATCCTGTGCAGTGGAAGAATTATTTCCAGAATAATTTCCCGTTTCACTTAGTTCTGAATTGCTACTATCTCCAGACACATCCTCATTGATTCCATTCGCGCCATCAAAGCTATCTATACTATCCGCCTGTTTCTGGCAGCCAACACCTGTAGCCATAAGACTTGCAGCAAGCGCCAAAATAGTTGCATTTTTTATATACTTCTTAATCCTCATCTTTTTTCCTCATAATTTGCAATTGGGGACAGACCTTGGTGCAGTGGGGACGGACCCCGCTGCATCCCGCTGCATCTAGCGTTCGAAGCGGGGCCATCCGCCAAATTTATAGTTTTCATAGCCGACATTGCCGTTATCCCAGCCTGCTGGGTAGTCAGTAAGCTCATCTTCGACTTTAACGAAGCTGCCATCGATTCCATTTATCAATAAGAATGGACAATCTGTATATGAAGCTGGTGGAATCAGATAGTTTCCTCCCATCCAGGCCTCTTCGTTAAGCTGACTGTATACCAGATAGCAAGGAACATATGTATATTCCTCTTTATTATCAGATGATCTGATTGGGAAACTTATAAGCTTTACATTTTTAAGCTCAATATTTTTCACATCACGACCTGCAGGGATATTCCACACTGATTTGTCATCAGCACCTCCCTTGACGATATCCTGAACTGCCGTATTATCAATTATCTCATTTATCTTATCTGTTTTAACGAGTTTAGTTGGGTTATATATCTGACATCCAATAACGCCATCATCATTCACCATTATATTGATATATGAATTAATGTCCAGTGTATCACTTTCAGCATATGATGGAAGTGTCAGATCGTTACGTTCCAGTTTATCAGTACCTTCGAACTCCAGTGTATATCTAAGTATAAATCCATCATTCTCTATAAGCATATATGGTGTCATAGGAAGATCAGTTTTAAAAAGAAAACCTAAAGTGACATCATTCATCCATCTCATGTTATCAGCACCGGTAAGCTTATAATCTGCATATCCAAGATTTGCCAGAAAACTTTCTGCATCTTCTATGTATTTATCCTTGATATCCATCTGATCCAGTGGAGCTGGTATCTCTTCAGCACCATAATCTATATAATTTCTCGCAGTTAAAACAGTGTCACCATTATCTTGGAACAAATCCGCTACAGTCTCATCTGTCTCATCAATCACTTCAGCCATGGAAATACCATGATACGCTCCTTCAAGGCTATTTCTCATTATAGTTATAACACGGCCGTTAAACTGGATTGTTTCGGGAGAATTAAGGTATTCGTCAAAATCCTTGTTACCAAAATACATGTAATAGTCCTGTCCACCAATTTTACCAGTATATCCCATATATGAATAATCATTATCGAGAGTTTCTGGTGCCTTATCTCTTTCAGCTTCCATCTGACTAATTCTATCCTCGATATCCTCTCTCTTCAGGATATCAGATTCTAGAATCTGAGTCATTTCCCAATTTCCTGTAGAATTATAATCATCAGGTCCAAATTTTAACGCATCAGTATCCGTATCTGAGACCAGATCATACATTTCAAGCGTATCCTTATATGTTCCAATCAGTGCATCGTAGGTTTTCTTCGTAGGATTATTAAAGTCAAATACCTCAACCTCTCCTGAATCAAACACAGTGTCACACATTTCCTTAATATAGTCTTTATCAAACTCATCAAACTGAACAGTATATGTTGATAAAGAATCCAGATCATAATCCGTTCTCATGGTGGTATCTATGGAGATTGATTCAATATCTGGTCCCGATAAAGAATCCTGCCATACCTCTTTTTCTGTAACCTTTGGACCATTAGGATCTACTGGTCCATCGTCTTCCTTTTCTTCTTTTGCTTCTGAATCTCCCAGTTCAACGATTGTATTTGCGCTTTTCTGACAACCTACTGCACTCAGCATAAGTGATGCCGCAAGTATTCCTGTTATAATTCTTTTTCCTGTTTTCTTCATATTTTCCCCTTCTAGTTATTAATCTTCACCAAGTTTGATTGCCTCAGTTATGTTGAGACGTTTTATAAATCTTCTAATGATTATCATGCAGAGTATTATAGCCACTGCCATCACCACTGCAATACGTATGAATCCCTGATAGGAAATATAAAC
The DNA here is from genome assembly GCA_000687975.1 of Lachnospiraceae bacterium AC2031. Classification (GTDB taxonomy): domain Bacteria; phylum Bacillota; class Clostridia; order Lachnospirales; family Lachnospiraceae; genus Eubacterium_Q. The sequence continues at coordinate 1,400,653 of JIAB01000001.1, forward strand.
TGTAAGTGGCAGACTGTGCTTCTCTGGGAGATAGATACAGCTGATCAGCTTTGTAAATAAAGCCGAAGTAAGTATACCCACCATCACAGATGATATCAGCGATGTAAAAGTACTGAGGATATGTTCCTTTACCAGCATGTTATTTATTCGTTTCATACCCATTCCCATAGCTCGGTAAACTCCGAAATATAGCTGTCTTGAATATATGGATGTAAGCCAGTAGATCAGAAAACCTATAACGCAGATGATCATGGATATAATAAAACTTATATTGAAGAGACCGTTAGTGATCAGCAGCATGGCTGAGCCAAATGTTTTGTCCAGTTCAGAATCAAGAGTAGTAAGATTCTTATAGATGATTCCTTCCTTGTCCAAATACTCCTGAACATCTTCAAGTTCCACACCATCTGCAAGATCGATCCAGACATCTGGAGGAAGGTCTCCATAGCCAAGCTTCATCTCTGCTTCATTAATCACAACCAGGTATCTCTCATTTTCTACCTTAACTTCCTTAGCTGCGTCATCTGTATAGAAGTATCTGTTAAAGCTTGGGAAGTTATCCAGGATTCCAACTACCTGTACATTCATTTGATATATAGTTTTATCATCATCACTATTAAGCGCTGACTCCAGCTTCAGTTCCAGAGTATCACCAACTTTAACCTTATAATCGTTGGCCATATTCTTCGAAATGATAGCTCCATTACTTACAGTAGCCAGAGCATTGAGGTCGTTATACCAGTGATGATCATTATTCATGATATCGAAGGTTGCACTCTTTCCAATTCCTAAAGTGTCAACACCGTAAAGACGTGCATTCTTTATCTTGCCTTTTTCTGTTCCAACAGTCAGCTTCTCAGTACTGTAAACTCTTGTCATTTCAGTAGCAAGTCCCTCATCCTTCATCTTAAGAATTAAACTATAATCCACTGTAGAAACCTTCCAAGGTTCTCTCTCATTTCCAGATTTAAGAACACGGCTAAATGGAGTCAGTACACATTCGGTACCCATATCATTAACAAGTCTTTCACGCTTGTTATAGTTTACAGTCTTAGCCAGATTTGCACTGTAGATACCCATAGCTATGGTAATTATCAGGAACACTGAGATAACCCAGGACTTTCTTCTGGTCTTAATAACCTCTAAGAACGCCGCCAATGTTTCAGGCTTCCATCTCTTCTTACCAATCTTATAGATTGCAGTTATTATTAGTCTCGTCAGTCTTATAAGTAAAAATGCAGCTCCAAATGTGAATAGCTCAGCGTCTATAAGGATCATAGGATCCATAGTTTTTCCAGCCATGATCTCAGTTACCATTACATCACGCTGCTTTGTGTAGTTGTAAAGAAGATATACTGCAATCGCGAGAATTATGATATCCAGAAAATATCTTTCTACAAAGTTCTTCTTTGAAGCACTGCCCTTACCCTTATTTGAAAGAACTGTATTCTTAGATGCATTCACTATCGGAAGTATCATAAGTGTTCCAGCTACCGGATATGCGATCAGCACATATAAAAGTACTTCAATTCTGAATGTATAAACATCTGTATCTCTTAAGCTAAATGTTAAAAAGTCAGTTGATGAAGCTCCAAGCTTGCAAAGCACATATCCCAGAAGAATTCCAAGAGGAAGTGTAGCTGTGATGATCAATGCAAACTGTGTAAGGTACTGTCTTATAATGGTAAATCTTGATATACCACGAGATCTGAGGACATTTATCTCGGATTCCTCGTAGGTACGAAGTCTATCTGAAACCATGTAGATAAATATAAGAAGCAGTACGAGAAGAGGAGTTAGTATTGAAACAATAATAACTTTCACAGTCTTTTCAGTTGCGGCATACTTTTCAAGGAGAGATGTAAATCTGGAATTAAAGTGGTTCTCCTTCTTCTCGAACTGCTTGATATAATCAAGTTCTGCATGAATGTTATCGGAAGTGATACCTCTATAATCAAGCATTTCATAAACCTGATACTCGATACCATCCACATCATAGGTCTGATAAATCTTCTCAAGATCTTCTGCTCGAACTATAATGGCTCCACCAATTTTTCTTGGTCCTTCAAACCAGTAATAATCATTTTTATCAGCAGTTTCTGCTATTCCATCAATTCGTAGACTAAGTTCTTTATCATTCTCATCAGTCAGAAAATCAAAGACAAGAGTTTCACCTACTGTAAGTGACATTTCATCCATGGTTGACTTTGTTACATAACAGCCGATCATACTATCGTCTGTAGGAATTCCAGCCTCAATATCTATAAGGTCAATATGTTCCTCATCGCCTACAGCAACAATATTCATAGCCTTTTCTTTACCCTCAATACTTGGGCTCATTCTTCCACCAGAAATACTGTAGATTACCTGAGTACTGAGAACTGGAAGCTCCAGATATTTATTCCATCTGTCAGTATAGGTTTTAATTGTTGAATCAACATCCGAGAGACCTTCCACTTCTTCTCTTTCCATTCTTTCTGTTCTGGAAATAACAGCTGGATAGATATTATCTTCAAGGGCAGCATCCTCAAACTCGTAAAGAATTACATCATCAAGAGCACCCTTCTCAAACATCGGTATCAGAGAAAGCACTGCAACAAGAATCATTATTCCGAAGAAGAGACAAGCATTCAGCAGTCTCTGACTTCTTAATTTTTTCTGAATGAACTGAAGCATTAATCCTCCTCTACGACCTCAGCCACTTCACGGACTATCTTGTCGCCAACTTCTACTCCATCTATTACGGCATAGTCGCCATTCTTCTCATCTCCAAGCTGAACAACAGTCACATACTGCATTACCAGCTCGCCGTCCACTTCTTTCCACACATAATTCTGCACTTTATCCCCAACATAATTTGAATATATCAGGCCCTTATCCAGCACAGGAATTCCTTTATAATCTTTAATGAGAAATGTTACTTCAACGTTTGTCTTATCTCGAAGCGCCTCATCGTAATCAACATTTCCATCTATATCAACATAGAACTGATCCTTATATTCCTTACCAGGAGTACAGTATGTGAATACTGGTTTTCCATCTGAATAAGTATCGTAGTTCTCTTTGTTACCATTTGTACCTATGGCAGTACCTGTCATCTCCCTACTGCCGATCTTCACATTTATCTTTTTACCAATTGGCGCAGACTTCAATGTTCCAGTAGGTTCTTCCTCCTGATCACCAACTGCGCTGGTCTTAAACTCTCTCATCTGAATTAGAGTTTCATTTACTCCCTCTTCAGATATCGATAGAATGTACTGTCTAAGCTCAAACACCTTTCCAGGAATTGCATCCTTATCCACATTCTTAACTATTCCATCACTTTCCGCATAAACACTTATAAGACCTTTACCGTCGTTGTTTTCTGACAGTTCTTTATACTGTGCCTGATACTTCTTCAGACTGTAGGAATAATTAACATTTTCCATCTGTATTCTGTAATCAATTATCTCTGCATTAAGTTCATTCTTTTCGAATGTATATTTTGCATCCCCTGTGGATGCTACTTCTGAATAACCACCAAATGACGAACTTGCTGCCGATGAGCTTTCAGTTTCATTACTTGTATCAGATTCACCGCTTACAATAGATTCATTTCCATCTGTGAACTGTTTCTTTAATTCATTCAGATCTTCAATAACACTTGCATGATTCTCACTGAGAGTACTGATATTTTCACTGATTTCCTTCAGCTTTGCTGCTGTATTTTCAGTGGTGTAAGTAAAGAGAAGATCGCCCTCTTTAACCTCGTCATCCTGTTTTACAAATACTTCCTGCAGCTGTCCAGGAAATTCAGTGTAATATCCCTTAATATTTGAGTTTTTACCTAGGATAAACTTACTAAAGGCTGTAACAGAAACATTTCCTGTTCCCACCTCAACCTCCTTAGTACTCACAGGATAAAACTGATTCAGCGGATAATAGATTTCATCATCTTCCGTAAGACCATACTTAATCTCTGTATAATTCCCATTACTGTACCCGGTCTTAACAGTTCTTTTTTCTATATCATCCTCACCTTTTTTCACATATACATATCGGCTGAGGCCTTCAATAACCACCGCACTGCTACCAACGCATAGAACATTTTCTGCCATGGTCTTCTTAAAAACTAGAAGCATGTTGTCACCTGCCTCAAGCTCTGCGGAAGCCTCAAATCTCACTGGAATATCCTTATTGGTAACCTGCGACAGACTCTTCATATCTTCTTCGTATTCCAGTTCTTTAATCGGAATCTGCTTACCATCAACGAAGGTGAACTTCTCATCATAATCTTCGCATTTATAAAGCTTTACCGGCCTATCAGTTTCTATATAAAGATCATCCATATCAGAGATGACTGCCACATTCTCATAAGCCGTTGCTACATCATCAGTACTAATGTCCTTGATAAATGTCACGTACCCCGAATGGTCTGCTACAAGAACTGCCTCACTTTCCCTGGCAAGCTCCTTATCTCTCGAAGCTGTATAACGACTCACCTTATAATCTGAAAGCTGATTATTATATCTCTTATCCTCACCAAGTAACGAAATCTGTTTATCTGCAGCTGCTATAGTCTCGCTATTACTACTTTCAGACCCAACCTTTCGGGAAATACTTTCAATCTCTATCTGATCATCTGAGATGTTATTCTGCAGTCCTTTGATGGTAGTCTCATTTGATATCATATCTGACCAGTCAGATGAAGTATTGCCATAGGTTTCAACAACTCCGTAAGCTATTACATCACCTTTCTCAACATAATCTCCAACTTTAACTTCGATACTGTCTAACTGAGTTCTGTTCGTGTAATAAGCAGGATAGTCTTTAGGAACTACAGTTCCCTCAAGATACTGAACATCCTTTAGGTCACGAACCTCAGGGTGTCTGAATATCTTCGATACAACCATTGGAGCTATAAGCTCAGGTTCGTCGTAAGCTCTATCCTTACAGCCTGTTAACGATGTGAGAAGGATTGTTCCAGCAAGGGTGCCGGCAAATATTCTCTTTATTCTATTTTTTAAACAACTCTTCTTCATCGCTTCACCGTATTTGCTGATTTATTCCACCAGAACTTCGTCGCCCTCTTCAAGTCCATCCTCTATAATTGCGTATTCACCAAGTATACTGTCTATCTTTACTTCATGAGCAACTCTCGCTCCGTGCTCATCTAATGTAAATACGTAATAATGTTCATCTTTTTCAACCACTGCACCTGAAGCAACATAGAGCACATCTTTTCTAGTCTCTTCAGCTACAGCGACCATCAGACCTCTTACTATGATCAGGTCATCACTTGTCAGTTCTTCAAATGCGTCGCCAGGAGTTGCATTTGGATCCGCATCCGTCAAGCTCGCTTCAATCGCATCCGTCATGCTTGCCTTTGCCGGATCGATAATCCTGAAATAAACCTTTGAACCAGTTGTACTTTTTTCAACATTTGTTACAACCACGTCGTAATCCAGAATTCCGTTAGAAGCTGTCACGACCTGTCCAACACTGAGTGTGGTCATCTCTTTAGTTTCCAGATAGTAGGTATCATCTCCACTTGCGACAGTCAGTAGATGATCAGAATTACTAACGGTACCACTTATTGCCTGATCAGAAATATCTATAACTTTTCCATCTCTTTCAGCACGAACAGTCAGGTTCTCCCTCTTCTGTTCAAGCTCAGTAAGGTAACCAGCCGCAACTGTTATGTCCTGATCACATCTTGCGATAGCCATATCGTTATCTTCGTCGTTATCAATCGCTGTTCTGTTCACATAGTGCTGTCTCTCCATGGCAGCCGTTTCCTTCTGCTCCGTGTACTGGTCAATCTGAGTATTCAACGTTTCTGAACTCATAGTCAGCAGCACATCTCCTTCCTTTACCATATCGCCTACGCTTACATACAGCTTATCGAACTTAATATCATCCAGGAGCATTGCATCCATTACTGAAGATGAAAGACCGTACTTTTCCTCAACATAGTTATCAAGCTTAAGTTCCTCTTCCAGCTGATACGTCACATCGCCTCTCACAACAAAGGTGGTGGAATAAGCTTTCTCCTCCGGTGTGTCTGCCGATATCCTTGCCAGTGCTCTATCACTGCCACCACAGCCACTTAAGCCAAATGTCATCACACCTGCCAGTAGCAACGCACCAACTTGTTTACCCACACGCTTTTTAGTTTTCCTATTATTTCTAAAAGCCATTTATTTCCTCGTAAAAATCTATTAGATCATCACGCTATATCTCATTTTCGAAGGTATCTTAACAATTAAATGTTTCAAACTTGTTTCATTTTGTTACAAACAAAAAAGTGCAGCGGGGTCCGTCCCCGCTGCACCTACGCTGTCACTTTTAATCATATCTTATTCTATAAATTACTTACCAAGTCTTGCACGAAGTTCCTTTGTCATCTCTTCGAAGCCTGGCTTTCCAAGAAGAGCAAACATGTTCTTCTTATATGCCTCAACACCTGGCTGATTGAAAGGATTAACTCCAAGTGTATAACCACTTACACCACAAGCAAACTCAAACTTGTAGAACAGTTCACCAAGGGCAAGTTCATCAATCTCTTCCATATCTATACGGATGTTTGGAACACCACCATCAACGTGAGCAAGGATTGTTCCTTCCATAGCACACTTATTGATGAAGTCAACTTCCTTACCAGCAAGGTAGTTAAGTCCGTCAAGATCCTCATCCTCAGTTGTCATTGTAACTGCCTTCTTAGGATTTACAACATTGATAAATGTCTCGAAATGATTCTTTGTTCCTTCCTGGATGAACTGACCAAGTGAGTGAAGGTCTGTTGTGAAGTCAACACCTGCAGGGAAGATACCCTTGCCGTCCTTACCTTCGCTCTCTCCGTAAAGCTGCTTCCACCACTCTGTTACATAGTGAAGAGCTGGCTCGAAGTTACCAAGGATTTCCATACCAAGTCCATTCTCATGAAGAACATTTCTTACTGCTGCATACTGAAGTACATCGCTGTCCTCGAATCCCTTCTCAAGGCAGTACTCACGAGCATTTGCAGCACCCTGCATAAGCTTATCGATATCTGCACCACTTGCAGCGATTGGAAGAAGACCAACTGCTGTAAGAACTGAGAAACGTCCACCTACATCATCAGGTACAACATATGTCTCATAACCCTCTGCATCAGCAAGAGTCTTAAGGGCTCCACGAGCCTTATCTGTTGTAGCGTAGATTCTCTTTGCTGCGCCTTCCTTACCATACTTCTTCTCAAGCATACCCTTGAAGAGACGGAATGCAACTGAACACTCTGTTGTAGTACCAGACTTAGAGATAACATTTACTGAGAAATCTCTATCACCGATTACATCAACAAGCTCTGCAATATATGTTGAACTAAGGTTGTTACCACAGTAGTAAATCTCAGGAGTCTTACGAACTTCCTTTGATACCATATTATAGAAGCTGTGACGAAGTGCCTCGATTGCAGCTCTAGCTCCAAGATAAGAACCACCGATACCGATTACAAGAAGTACATCTGAATCGCTCTGGATCTTTGCAGCAGCTTCCTTAATACGAGCGAACTCAACCTTGTCATAATTAACTGGAAGATCGATCCATCCAAGGAAGTCATTTCCCTCTCCTGTCTTCTCAACAAGAGTCTTCTTAGCAGCTTCGATTCTAGGCTTAATAGCAGCAACTTCTGCGTCACTAGCTTTGAACTTAGTATTATCGAAATTAAAACTAATCTTCTGTGCCATAATTTTTCTCCTTTATAAATCTTTGATAATAAGTGTATAACAACATGCATTATACGCTTTTTCAAAACCCATTACAAGAATAAAGAGTGCCACAATTGGCACTCTCTAAATAATGGCTTATCTAACCGCAGGTCTTACTGCAGCAACATTTTTTCTTACATGAACTGTCTTTCCTCTAAGTTTCCTCATGATCACCGCATAGGCAATTATAAGGAAGATATCCGCAAGCACCCATGCAAGCGGGCTGGCCAGACACGCAGCTTTATATCCATACACAGGAACAAGCACTGATCCAGCAAAGCTTCTTGCTATCATCTCGAATACCCCAGCAAGGATAGCCAGTATGGAGTAACCCATACCCTGAATTGTAAATCTGACCACATTTACCAGCACAAGGAATATATAGAACATGGAATTGTACTTCAGATACATCGAAACATTCTGAAGCAGCATCGCACTAGGCTCTTTAATAAACAGGTTTGCAAGGCTCACACCGAAGAAGCTGAGAACGGAAAATGCAATCACTGCATATACACATCCGAGGATGTTGCACCATTTCATTCCTTCGCCTATTCTGCCGTACTCCTTAGCACCCATATTCTGTCCTGAAAATGTTGCAGCTGTTGAGCCAAGAGCATCATAAGGACAGCAGAAGAACATGCTTATCTTAAGAGCTGTTGCAGAGGATGCTACATAAACACTTCCGAGTACATTTACAGCTGACTGAAGAACAACGCTTCCGATAGCTGTAATAGAATACTGAAGTCCCATAGGAATACCTACATATAGAAGCTTTCCAACGCACTTAAGATCAAGTGGAAGATCTTCCTTCATCAGTCTGAGAATCTCAAACTTCTTTCTCATATAAGCTATACATAAAAGACCTGAAACAAGCTGTGATATAACTGTTGCCCATGCTGGTCCTGCAATACCCATATACTGAACCATTACTATATCAAGAACTATATTAAGTCCTGAGGATATAAGCAGGAAGTAAACAGGTGTACGACTGTCCCCAAGACTCCTCATTATTCCTGAAGCCATGTTATACATGATGGTTACAGGAATACCTATGAAGAGAATTGAAATATATATATAAGCATCATCTATTATATTAGATGGTGTGTGCAAAAGCTTAAGTATGTTCATACATAACAGGTAAACAACAACTGTGATAACGGTACCTAGAACAGCTGCCGTCCAGATTGCATTTGCCACGAATTTTCTCATAGTAACGTAATTCTTGGCACCAAACTTCTGTGCTATAGGTATCGCAAAGCCTGTACAAAGTCCCATACAGAAACCGATGATCATGAAGTTAATTGCTCCAGTTGAACCAACCGCAGCAAGGCTGTCCTCGCCAAGGAATCTTCCGATTATCACAGTATCTACCAAACTGTAGAACTGCTGAAACAGATATCCGATCAGTGTAGGCAGCATGAACCCTAATATATGTTTGAATGGTGAGCCCGTTGTCATATCAACTGTTTTCTTTTCAGTCACGATTTTCCCTCTTTCTTCTTCGTCTCTTCTTCTCTCTTTTTCTCTCTAATTAATCATACGAATGAAAGTTATACTACTTTAGAGGATTAATCGCAATACGGAATATCTGCTAAAAGTTTTCAGTTTTTGAGGGTGTTTTGAGAATAGTTCAACAAAAGAAGATGCAGAAATCCTTGAAGTTCTTCAGAACAATTGGCCTTGATTGCTGTGTAGGCCTGCTGCCTGCCTATAAAGAAATAGAAATTAGTCTTTGTCTCTATCACTTTATAAAAATCTGCATATTTAATAATGCTTACACCCTTTGGACTGTTGATCATAACCTGATCTTCCTGAAAGCTCATTCGATATGAGTTTTCCTGGATTATCTTATTAGAGTTGTAGTTGATAGTCGATGTAAGGATTATTCTGACCCATATCATAAATGGCATCGCAACCGCCATTAGTATACAGAATAGTCCAAGGTACGGATTCCAACATAGCCCACAGAATAATCCAAACCCTATGATAGCCAGCATAGCAAATATCACTATTCCCAGATACACACGATGTATCTTAAATATAGCTGCTATACTCATCCTCGTCATTTCCTTGGGCGTCCATTTTGTTTCTGTCTCGTACATATTTCCCCCTCTTCTCCCCAAATGTGCATATGGGGACAGACCTCCGTGCAGTGGGGTCTGTCCCCACTGCACATTATATGGATGTGTCGACTAGTTCGTAATTCTCGGTATCAAAGGATTCAACTCCATTGTGGGAATCAACTATATAAATATAGTCGCCAATCACGATTCCTCGTGCATTCCTTAATTCAGTAGGACTTGCATTTTTACCCAGGTCATAATTAAACTTAATCGAGAACCCCTGCTCCTCGTCATAGTCCATAACAAGATAGGAGAAACTATAATCCGACAGCTTGACTGATTCAGCAAGTGCTGGTCCTTCATCTTGTATCAGTGCACCATTATCATTTGTCTCTGTGTTATCTTCTGGTGTGTACCAATCAGCTGAACTCATATCAACTCCAGCTTCTGAGTAATATAAAACACCATTACTAATTGTTGCACCCATTCCAAATGTACCATCAGCAGGATTATACATAAAAGAGTTCCTGTCTGATAACACATTTATACTCTGGCATGCCCTGAAGTTACAGGTTGCCTCTTCCTTTATATCAAAAGGATCCGTTATATCAAACATAGAGAACTTAACACAGTTCATTCTACCAGTATCCTCATCAGTATCATATCCAATACCGAGAAGTTTATTCTCACCATAAGGATGCAGATATCCCGAAAAACCTGGCAGTTTCATATAGTCGGTTATCTCTGGATTCTCTGGATCAGAAAGATCAACTGCAAAGAGTGGATCGTAGAAATAATCCTGAACTCTATAGGTTACAAAGTATGCAATGTCTCCCATGAATCTTGCCGACCTTATTGTTTCCTGAGGAGCAAGTTCTTTTATCGTGCTGACTTTTTCCAAGTTTTTATCAAACACATAGAGAGCATTACGTCTCTCATTTTGATCATTCATGTAGGAAGTAACAAGTCTGAGATTTCCCTCATATTCATCGATACTGTAATCGTTTAGCAAGTTACCAGGAAATGTTCCTTCACAAGCAAATTTCAGATCTCCAGCATACATTGCAATCTTCACAAGAGTTGTATCGTTGCTGTTTTTCCACCCCCATACTGTATCATAGATAGCATTTTCACTAACATACGGAACTGTAGATCCACCAAAGATTGCTTTCTTATCAACAACCGCCTGATTCTCAGCATTTATTGATGATATAACCAGAAAGTCACAACGAGTATCATCATAAACAACCAGATCATCAGGACGAAGAATCTCTCCATCTACCGCAGGAATATAAGTACCTATTTTTTTCTGCTTTATAATATCAGGTTCGTTTCTAAACCAGGAAAATGTATATATAACACCATCCATTATTCGAGATGAGCAATAATCACCACTTTGATATATTGTCTTTTCAACCACAGGATTTGACTTATCACTAACATCAATAAAGGTAATAAATGTCTCGCTATACGGATTATATCCATAGATAAACTCATCATTATATTGACCATAGTCACCAGTTGGAGTATTATAAGTACCCATCATTATAATCTTATCTCCATAAATATAGAGATCTTTAAAATAATAATAGTCTTCCAGGATTTTCTCCTCAAAGAGCTTTTCGATTTCTCCGTCCTTAACTCTGTAAGCGAAAAGAACTCGGCCCTCTTTATTTGTACGATAGATATACTCCCCATCCGTTTTTACCACATCAGGTTCCATTACACCCTCTGTACGGACATTTGTATCAGTATATGAAGGCGCACTATCAGCCGCCACCTCAGAAGAATCCGTAGTTTCAGCTTCGTACACTATCTGAGACTGTTCATAAAGATAGTCCTCGTACTCTTCTATATTTTTATAGATTTTTTTATAGATTTCATTAGTATATGAAACCTCAGCTTTGTTCTTTCTTCCAGGTCCATTTCCGCTATTATCTTTATTCCCATATTCATGTAAGTATGCCACGTAAGGAATTAAAAAGAACAGAAGTACTGCCACACCTAGCGCTATTGGTAAGACTATCTTTTTCTTATTACCCTTCTCCATACATATAACCCCTTCTAATAGTCATAGTTATACATATATAGTGTCATAAAGCCGCACAACTGTTGCAAACCTGCCCCACTGGCATGTTTCGAAATTAGCGTTCCATTTTCCAGATTTCTGCGGAGTATGGTGCCAGTTCTGAGCCGCCACCGAAGTCGTGAAGCGTTCCGGTAATTAATTCATCGGCCTGCCCACAGCCTGCATCAAAGTGTGCAGTAAATGGCTGGTCTGATGCATTGATTGCAACAAGTATTCTTTCATTTGCTGATTTACGTTCGAAGATACACTGGTGGTTTGTAAGTACCACGCTTCTAAAGGAGCCATAGTTCAATGCCTCACTGTTCTTCTTTATCTCTGCCAGTTTTGCGATAAGATCTGTCAGTTCATTCCACTCTGGCTTTTCGAAGCTGACACGAAGTGCAGGGTCTCCCTCTTCCTTACGTGCCTCGGTGCCCCATTCACTTCCATAGTAAACGCAAGGGAAACCTGGCATTCCAAAGGCCAGTGTGTAAATAAGTGGCAAATGATTCTTGTTATTAAGATTACTTGCGATACGAGTTACATCATGGTTATCCACGAAGCTCATCAGATGCATATTCTTATAACGGCACCAGTCCTCGGGACCAAACTGCTGCATAAGTGAATGAATAATCTCAAACATATTCATGCAGTTAAAGCTGGAGAAAAGTCCCTTGTAGCATGCATAATTAGTACAGCTATCCAGCATTCCAGGACCAACAAACTGGGCATAGTCGCCGTGAAGGAGTTCTCCCAAAAGAAGGAACTCTGGCTTTAGTCCGTTGGTATACTCTTTCAGATTATGGATGAAGCCCTTATCCAGACAGTAAGCCACGTCCAGACGAAGTCCATCAATATCAAAGTAGTCCACCCAATACTTAACTTTATCAAAGATATGATCAACTACTGCAGGGTTTTGAAGGTTCAGCTTCACCAAGTCGTAGTTGCCTTCCCAGCCCTCATACCAGAATCCATCATTATAAGCGGAGTTACCGTCAAATGATATATGAAACCAGTCTTTATAAGGAGAGTCCCATTTCTTTTCCTGAACATCCCGGAATGCCCAGAAGCCACGGCCCACATGATTGAAGACTCCATCAAGTACAACCTTGATTCCTGCTTTGTGGAGTTTATCTACCACCTTCTTGAAATCTTCGTTAGTTCCAAGACGTTTATCGATAAGACCATAGTCACGGGTGTTATAGCCGTGAGTGTCCGATTCGAAAACTGGAGAAAAGTAGATAGCATTTGCCCCAAGCTTACTTATGTGAGGGATCCAGTCGATCACTTTAAGTATTCTTGATTTCTCAATACCGTCATTTTCGTATGGTGCTCCACAGAATCCCAGTGGGTAGATCTGATAGAACACTGATTCTTCATACCACATAAAATATCCCTCCTATAATTAATGAGTCACCTTGCACGTCCGACGTAACTGCTGACTCAAAAATGAGTCACCAGTTACGTCGGACGTGCAAGGTGACTCATTTTACTTACTTAATTATCTCATCCAAACGTCCAGATCGACGTAGTTTGCTATTCCATCCACGTATCCATAACGAGAGTACTGATAGCCCTCTGTATGATACGGAAAGTCTGTTGTATCGTATGACGCAAGCCAGAACTCATAGTCACCTATAGGATCAATCTCCAAGTAGCGAAGATACTGATCCCTGCTTCCATAGATCATTGGTGCATAGCCCGCATCCTTTACAGTTTCGCAAAATCCAGTTACTACTGCAGTTCTATCCTCAACAGATATGTTATTAGAACGCGCACTTTCATCCTCTGCAATATACTCTGAGTCGATGACAATAGGCTGAGTTATGTTGTAGCCTGAAATCATATTGAGGCAGAAGTTCGCCTCCTCGATTCCCTCCTCGCGGTTAATCGCCGAAGAGAAGAAGTAAACACCAACCTCAAGACCTGCGGCAAGAGCTCCCTCGATATTTGCGGTAGCTAAACTATCACTCTTTATCTCGCCTGTTCCGTAGCCACGGTATCCAACACGGATGATGGCAATCTCAACGCCAGAAGCTTTTACTTTCTCCCAGTCAATATTTCCCTGGAACTCTGACACGTCGATACCCACGCGGCCCTTATCTTCGCCATCTTTAAAATAGCTGTAATAAAGTCCGCCACTGTTTACGTAGAAATCGTTATCCCAGTCGAAGTCATTACGCGATACATTTGGACTGATCTTGTAGTACTCACAATCAGGGTACTCACCAAAAAGGATATAAGCCTTATGAAGATATCTGATGTAGTTATCCTCGATCATAGACTTAAGGTCCGGAAATTCTCCAAGGCCTTCAATATCCTTATTAACGTCAAATGTCATCTGAGGATCCAGCGCTCCCGAAAAGTCCACTGGCTCGCCCTTCTGACGATTATCAAAGACTATTATTACTACAAAGAGAACAACAGCTAATATTATAAGTCCAAGAAAGATCCTATGTGCGATCAGCTGTTTACGGTAGCTCGCCACCTTTTTTCTTAATACTTCGTTATTTCTTGTTTGTGTTTCGTTTTCAAATTCCTGCAATATTCTATGTTTCCTTAAATCTTTTTGTAACTAGCATAACCTACGCTGTCTTTTTTACTTTACTGCGAGCTGTCATCTGAAGCAGTCGTACTCCAGCAAAAATAATTACAACACTTATAAATGTCAATACTATAGAACCAAGTATAGATGATTCTCCTCCAAAAATAAGTGGGAAGTTAGCCTCCACCCAGCCCGGGTTATACATTTCCACCACTGCGATGGCATTATTCAGGCAGTGCATCATCATAGCAGGGATGATACTGCCCGTATAATAAACTATCATCGCAAAGCATATACCAAGCATCATAGTAGGGACAAGTCTTATGAGACTTGTATGATATACGCCGAAAATAAAGGACGACATCACTATGGCAGTCCATTTTCCATATTTGCTTCTAAAGCCTGAAAGGATAAATCCGCGGAACATCATTTCCTCGCAGATAGCAGGGGTAAATGCAACCACTGCCAGAGCTAACCAGAAGTTGTGTCCTCCCAGAATATCCAGTAGTCCAGCATTTGTATCTTCGAATGCTTGTGGGAAGAAATGATACAAAGCAGTGGATACAATATTCTCAAGGAGAAATGCACCAACAAAAAGTAGCACCGATCCCGCAAAGCCTGTTAGTTTTGTGATCTTAAAACTGTATGTTTTCTTTAAATTCCTCTTTGTATAGAATGCAAGTATAAGCGGCAGTAAGAGAACTATCAACTGACTTCCAAAGATACCTGCAAGTCCATAGTTCATCTGAAGTATAGATCCTACATACAGATAAACGATCATTACAAAGAATACAATAAACCAAGCGTCACCTGTTGTTGGAGTTCCACCAGCCACAATATTGGAGCGTTTTTCAAAGAGCTGTAGTCCGCCTCTACCCTCATCGAACAGTATACTCTCGCTGTCGTAAATCTTGCTCAGTAACATTATAGCAAGTCCCGCATAGATAACATTTGTCAGTAATACTATGGCCGTTGGACCAAGATTAGCCTTGAAAAGAAGCAGGTTCTTTACCAGAAGACAAATGTTAGCAACTGGGATCATAGCCATGCGGTTGTCCAGCTCGATATTTGGAATGAAACCGATGTAACCAGTCAGCATGACAATAAGAGTCAGCGGCGTAATATAGTTATTCGCCTCTTTATAGGACTTCGCCAGTGCAGCGATACACATAGTAACCGCGGATATAAACAAGGAAAATGCCATTATGGCGAGAATTGTTACAAGACTCGCTGGAAGGAAGCTGGCAAAATTAAAGCTCTTCAGATCGAAGCCCAGACTGCTGGCCGCCTCAGACTGAACTAGCTTCACCAGGTAGAAAATCATAAAGCCCATAGAGATAACATTTAGCAGGGCTGAAATAATTCCCATTAACGCAACCGTCAGGAACTTAGCCAGGATCATCTCATGATTCCTTATAGGCAAAGTGAGCAAGGTCTCCAGAGTTCCACGTTCCTTTTCTCCTGCAGTAGTATCGATAGCAGGATACATAGTTCCCATAAGAAGACTTACCACAAGCATGAAAGGAAGGATCATTCCAAGGACGCTTCCCGCAGACTGCTCATTGCTGGCAATATTTTTTCTCTCTATTCCAAAAGGATGTGTTATAGCTTCAGCATCAAGACCAGCATCCTCAATAGATTTCTTCATCTCTTTATCCGAAAGATCATCCAGGATTTCCTTTACAATGATCTCTGCATAATTTGAATCAGTGATGGAGGATACGTATCTGGTAATATAAGTGATGCGTCCATCTTCGTCCTTCTCACAGGACACATAAACATCAGCCGCCTCATCCTGAAGAATACTCTCCACCAGTTTCCTCTTCGTCTCAGTCGAATCATTAGCTAATTCATAGTCATTATTCTTAAGGAACTTATCAAAATATACTGCCTCAATCTGCTCCTCAGAATCCTTATTCGAAGAATCTTTATCCTTTGATGCCTTATCTGTATTATAAATGGCAATCTGTTTCATAAGTGCGCCGCCATCATCCACATCCACAATGACGTCGTACTTTCCATCTTCCATACTGGACTGGATCATAGTCATAACAGCAAATGACCCGAAGAAGATCAGCGGATATATAAGCAGCGGAACCAGCACCAGCATGATGATGGCCTTACGATCACGAAACACATCCCGGAGCTCCTTTTTAAGGAGCAGTCTAAGTACTCTACTCCTCATAAGCGATACCCTCCGCCTTTATGATCTCATAAAATGCCCCACGCATATCTGAAGCGCCTGTGCGCTCCTTCAGCTGGGCAGGGCTATCATTTGTTATTGCCTTGCCGTGATTCAGCATGATAATACGGTCACAGAGATACTCCGCCTCTTCCATATAATGGGTGGAGTAAATGACAGTCTTACCACGTTCCCTCTCACTCTTCATGAACTCAATGATCGCAGTACTGCTGAGAATATCAAGTCCAAGAGTTGGTTCATCAAATATATAAATCTCTGGATCATGCACGATACAGCGGGCTATGGAAGCACGCTGAGTCTGGCCAGTAGACAGCTTTTCTACACGGTTATCTATAAACTCACCAAGATCAAGAAGCTCAATTACCTTGTCTATCCTTTCAGGAATCTCACTCTCAGGTATTCCATAGACGCCGGCGAACATTTCCATAAGCTCGCGAACAGACAGTCTTCCATAAAGCTTGGTATTACCCGACAGATAACCTATATAGCTTTTCATCTTTAGAGGATCTTTTATATGCTCCAATTTTTTTCCAGAAGTTTCTTCTGAAACCTGTGAGATATAAACTTCTCCCGAGGTAGGCTTTAGCAAACTAGCAAGCATACGAAGAAGAGTAGTCTTGCCCGCACCATTTGGTCCAAGGATACCAACTATCTCTCCAGGGCGCACAGTAAGAGAGATACCGTCAACGGCATTGAACTCCTCCTTGCGGCCTTTTTCCTTCGTTCTTATGAAGCTTTTTACTAAATCATTCGCTACTAACATAGTACATATATTATACCAAATTTAAGCGATAATTGAAAGTTAAGAGACAGCCTTTCTCACCCCTAAAATGGGGAAAGAGCCTGTCAGACCGCTTACCCCACGTATCGGCCTGACAGACTCTCTCAATGTCAATTTATAAGGGCACACCCAAAATACCTTCCACATATTGCCAGCTGCACTGACATTTACCAACTTTTCTATAGGTAATATAGCACATTTTCACAAAAATGGAAAGTCTTTTTGTGCAACTCGCACTAAATTTGTGACATTTTCACAAACTTTATTTAAAAAGCCCCGCAAAACACTTGCTTTGCGGGGCATAACATTTAAATATGCACAATGAGTCAATTTGGCTCTCTCGCCATTTGACTCATTTTTATTTTCTGTTTTCCTTGTCTACAAGGTTTGTAGCACCATAAGTCTCACGAAGGAGTGGCTTTTCAATCTTACCTGTAGCATTTCGAGGAACCTTAGCGAAGATGATCTTACGAGGTCTCTTGTAACGAGGCAGCTCGAGGCAGAAGTTATTCATTTCTTCTTCTGTACAGGTCTCACCTTCCTTAAGCTGGATGATCGCACATGAAATCTCTCCAAGTCTCTCATCACCGATTCCGATAACTGCAGCATCCTGAACCTTTTGGTTCTTCATAATGAAGCTCTCGATCTGAACAGGGTAGATATTCTCACCACCACTGATGATAACGTCCTTCTTACGATCAACCAGCCAGATAAATCCATCCTCATCGTACTTAGCCATATCTCCAGTGTAGAGCCATCCATCCTTCAGGCACTCTTTAGTAGCTTCCTCATTTTTATAGTAACAAGTCATAACGCCAGGGCCCTTAACACAGAGCTCACCAACAGAATCACTGTCTGACTTATCAACCACCTTGCCTACATCATCGATAATCTTGCATTCCCAGCCGTAACCTGGAACACCGATAGCACCAACGTGATCAATATTCTCAACTCCAAGATGTACGCAACCTGGTCCGATAGACTCTGAAAGACCATAGTTTGTATCATACTGATGGTTAGGGAAGATAGCCTTCCAACGAGTTATAAGACTTGCAGGAACAGGCTGTGCACCAATATGCATCAGTCTCCACTGATCAAGCTCATAATCATCCTTGTTAAGCTTGCCATCCTCAAGAGCAATCAGAAGATCCTGTGCCCATGGAACAAGCAGCCATACGATAGTACACTTCTCGCGACTTACTGTATCTAATATATATTCAGGCTTTGTACCCTTCAGAAGTACTGCCTTACTTCCAGATATAAGCGAACCGAACCAATGCATCTTAGCACCTGTATGATAAAGAGGTGGGATACAGAGGAACACATCATCCTTCTGCTGTCCGTGATGGGCCTGCTCAACTCTTGCACTATGCATCAGTGACTGATGCTTATGAAGGATAGCCTTTGGAAATCCAGTTGTTCCAGATGAGAAGTAGATAGCACCATAATCTTCATCTGTTATCTTGATTCCAGGATTAACCGAACTAGAGTTCGCTACCATTTCATTATAATCTTCTGCAAATGAAGGACAATTCTCACCAACATAGAAAAGAAGTCTGTTCTTTGAAATCTTGTCAGCGATTTCCTCGATACGTCCAATAAATTCAGGACCAAATACAAGGATATCTACGTCCGCAAGATCAACACAGTACTCTATCTCATCAGCGTCATATCTAAAGTTAAGAGGAACTGCAAGAGCTCCAGTCTTTAAGATACCAAAATATATTGGGAGCCACTCAAGGCAGTTCATAAGAAGAATACCAACCTTATCATTCTTCTTTATGCCACGGCTGAGAAGAACATTTGCAAAACGATTAGCCTTCTCATCAAAGACACTCCATGTAATCTCTCTTCTATAAGGGGCCTTTGGATTTGGCTCCATAAGTTCATATTCTCTCCAGGTAACCCTTCTCACCTCAGTGATTGCTGGGTTTACCTCAACAAGCGCAGTATCATTAGCATACTCTCTGGCATTTCTCTCCAGAAGCTCTGTAATAGGCATGTTTTTAGCCCTCCTAATTAAACTTCCTCAATAATAACTTATTATCTTTGTCGCGTCAACGCTTTAATGCAGTAAATCAGCCATCTAACTCGGAGATAATGGCATCCACTCCTCCAGCTAGAGTTAACTTCTGACCGAGGTTATATGAATTATCCGACATAGATTCAGAACAGGTTATCTCATCCGCAAGCTGACCAATGTGCGAAGCATCAAAATCAGTATACGAAAGCATTACCCCCGCCCCATTATCTGCCACACTATTCGCATTATATATGCGCTCGAAAACCTTGCCAGGAACAATGAGCTGAGGCACTCCATGAAGGAGTCCGTCCACAATACTATTCTGCCCTCCATGATTAATAAACAGCACAGACTCATCTAATAATTTTGAAAAGTCCCATCTATGCGCAACATGAATATTACCGATAGTCTCTTCTTCAAGGTAAGAAGATGCGATATAAACCTCGTACTTTCCGTCCCGAAAAACTTCCTTCATAACTTCGAGAGTCTTCACGGCTGGGACAGTTCCATTTCCCATGTAGACTAAAACTTTATTCTTTGGAGTGTCCGCCTTCTGCTGTCTTTCACCAGACAATTTTTTGAAAGTTCCGCAGTAACATATCTCTTCTGAATCCTCAGGAAACCCCTTTAGTTCTTCTATCGGCTCAAGTTCTCTTATGCTCGGACAAAATCTCATATCTGCCCAATCAAAAAGTTGAAGTGCCGAATACACTCTTGGAAGTGCCAATCCACCTAAAAGCCTGTTTAGCCCACCAGTGAGTTTCGAGTCATGAGCATACTCATGCTGAGTTGGATAACTGACAGAAGCGCATATAGGAATCTTCTCTTTCCTTGCCGCAATAATAGCGGAAATATTGAATTCCGAATACACCGCATCTGGCTTAAACTCACGAATCGCCTTCCTCACCGAAGCCACGCTTTTCTTCAAATATTTATAATCAAGATTTCCCGTAAAGCGAAGTACCTGATCAAAACTGTTAACCGTCTTTTTCGATGTTACCCCAAGCTTCTGCGCAACAGGAAATGTCCTCTTCGCGATAAATCCTGGAAGCCCCATAGGCATGGGAACATCCAGGAAGTAATTCTTCACTCCATCTATCTTTTTATAATTCACATCCTCTGCCATGCAGGTTGCAACTTCAAACCCTGCATCCCTAAACCCTTCAACCAATGCTTTCACTCTGGAAGAAGGCCCCGATGTCTCTGCCATGGCAGCCATTGGAGAAACTAAAATTCTCATATTACGTTTTTGTATATTATCAGCATTATTCATAGCAAAACCTCAGCGAAGCGGAACAGCTATCACACTGAGAACCGTCCCCATTGGCAGGTTATTGTATTTTAATATTTGTCAGCGCGCACTGATCACCACTCAGTGCAACATAAATATCTTTCTTGTCTGAGGAAAGTGTGGTTACATTCTTGATCTGTATTCCTGCATTTTCTGTTACGGTTGTGATGACATTTCCCTCTCGGCTGAAGCTTATCTCAACATCCATTCCTGATTTATTGAGACTCTTCCACTCATCCCAGCCTTTGAAATCATCATTCTTAGCAATAATAATTTCATTTTCTGTCTCATCCTCGTTGTCCCAGTTTTCACCATCCAGTCTGATCAGAGCATATTCATGATAGTTCTTGCCCTGGATTTCTTTATCATCTGATGAGTAGATTATAATAAATGGACAGTGCCAAACCAGCCTTGCTGTTGGGAGACTCTTGGTATGAAACTTTATATTCATTCCATCAGTTATGCTAATTCCCTTAGACGACTCAGTTCTATATCCGTCCACCTGAATGTTTGGAATATCACCCTCTGGCTCACCTTTAATGAAACTGATTTCTTCAGCAATTCGAGGAATAGTTTTCTCATCTGCTGTGTCCTCAGTCTGTTCGATAGATACACCTGAGATCATACATTTCTCACCAGTAAGTCCCAGATACAAATATCTGGTATTATCAGGGAGGGCTATGATATTCGTGATCGTCTTGTCAGAATCCGTCACCTTAATTGAGGCATGGTCCTTAAAACGAACAGCCTCAACAATATATTCTACAGTATTTTTTTTAAGTAATCCTGTATGCTTATTATGTCCACTCTTCTCGTCTACATCCGTCTTGATAAGTCTTGCCCCACTTACTTCTGTGGTTCCATCAAATCTCACTTCACCATACTCAAAATAATTAAGATCCTTTTTGAGTGACTCCTCAGTATATAACCTTCCATCCAGAGAATCAAAAAGTACGAACGCAGGGAATCCCATCTCTTCTTTATTATTTCCCAGAGGACTACATTTGAATTTCATCTTAACTGTCTTTGCAGTAATAAGTATTCCTTCGGAAATGGTATCTCTATATTTATCGCATCGAAGCTCGTTCTTTCCTCCCAGCTCCTTTACCTCTTCCTTTTCCCTCATCTCATACTCTGTATCAACGTCAATGAGATGCTGCATATATCTAGCATATACAGGATCGAACTGAGTGCCCGAGCACTTGATTATCTCCTCACGAACTTTCTGCTGAGGGATGGCATCTCTATAGCTTCTCATGGATGTCATAGCATCGTAGGCATCAGCAACAGCTACTATACGCGCGTACTTAGGAATATCCTCACCTTTTAACTTATCAGGATATCCTCGACCATCATAACGTTCATGATGATGATGAGCAGCTATACTTAGATATGGATACTCTGTAATACTGGACAGTATGGCTTCACCTATTACCGGATGCTGCTTGATTATCTCATACTCCTCATCAGTCAGTTTTCCATTTTTATTTATAATCTCGTCTGGAATACCAATCTTTCCAACATCGTGGAGAAGTGCAGAATAGTAGACCTTTTCGCATTCCTCTCTACTCATTCCATCCAGTTCAGCTATACGTCTTGAATATTCAGCCACTCTGGAAGAATGTCCATGGGTATACTGGTCCTTGGAATCGATAGCATTTACCAGAGCCGTTACCGTCTGCCCAAATAATCTATGCAGAGCTTTCTGCTCTTCCTTAAGATAATCCAGTTCAATTCTGTTCGCTCTATCAACCTTCTGCCGAGTTTCACCAATAGCAAAAATAAACACCAGGATTGATATACTAACCATTGTCATATTTGTTATGGATATACCATATACCTTTAACTGAATAAGGGACGCTATTACAGAGAGCGCAGGGAAAAGAAGCAGAAAGATAAAAGCTTTTGGGTTAAGACTTCGGCAATTCACAATTATCGAAATAATCTGTAGTATTGTGGAAATGATAGGAACAATGTAGCATATCACAAACAGAGGCGCACGCTGATACTGATTATGCTCATCAAAGTAATAATATAACCCATTAAACTGAGAAATGATAAGCAACACTACGCCTAAAGCAACAAGAACTTCTACTAAGATGATTGAGAGAGGAACCCTTCCTTTTCCACAATCAGTTTTGATAAGATCAGAAAGATATAGATTAAATGCATGGAACATCAAAAGAATCATGAGAAATACTGTAAAGTTGGTTATCCTTACCATCCAGTATCCCAGACTTGATTCATCACCACGATAGATATATGCCAGGCGATCAGCAAAAAGCATAATTGTGGAATAAACTTCCATAAGAAAAAGAGCCATTCTCCTCTTCTTGCCAAGGGCCGTAGCGGAAAACGCAAAGACTGACGTAGTTGCACATACGCCAATAAGAAACAGCATTATATTAAGTTGATGTTCCCTAATATAATCTAACAATTATTTACCCACCAATAGTTTATATTTTTACTGTTCCAGTTTCTCATACGATACAGATAGAACATTCATCTTAAAGATATCATCGGTCAGTTTGACAAAATACTCTTCATCCTGTCCCGTACCAACCTTGAAATTAATTCGGTACTTGTCTGGTGTAATACTATTTACAGCTATAGAGTTAACGCTGTTTTTATCACCGATCATCTTCTCATAAATTGTTGTTTTGATATCATTTACCTCTTCCTTCAGACATACAATGTTTATGAGATATGAATTGCTTTCGTTATCTACAAGGAAATTGATTGGTTTGATT
The DNA here is from genome assembly GCA_000687975.1 of Lachnospiraceae bacterium AC2031. Lineage (GTDB taxonomy): Bacteria > Bacillota > Clostridia > Lachnospirales > Lachnospiraceae > Eubacterium_Q. Next base: position 1,424,104 of record JIAB01000001.1, read on the forward strand.
TTTTTAGCTGTGATATTAAGGATCAGATTAAGCATGATAAGAACAAAGGTAATGATAATAGCGTACTTAAAGTATCCATACGCTACTAAGATACTGATACCTGATGTACTCCATAGAGTAGCACTTGTATTTAGACCATTGACAGTAAGACCGTTTTTAAAAATTACACCGCTGCAAAGAAATCCGATTCCAGTTACGATATTCGCAGACATCCTGATATCAGGGTATCCAAGAAGTATCTCGATCATACAGAATGCAAATGTTCCTACAGCAATAAGAAATGTAGTTTTAATCTCGATATGATGACCGCCAATCTGTCTCTCAATTCCTATGATAAGACCTACAGCAGCTACCACGAGCAGACGGATAACAAACTCCTGTACTGTCATAGAATCACCCCGCTTTCTTCCCCATGTTTATTATATCACAAAATGCGTTGTGAGGACAAAAAAGTGCAGTGGGGTCAGTCCCCTCCTGCACCGTTAGGTGCAAGGGGGTCTGACCCCACTGCACTTTTTTTCTAATAATTCAGACAGCGTATTGGTGTAACATTGTAGTAATAGATTACTGCGTCAAATCTGTCAGCCTGCACCAGTCTTGCACGGTCCATCCTCTGCTGCTCAGTAAGAGCACTAATTCCTTCACCAACAAGTCCCATAAATCCAGGATTATGGATTTTCTTATATACTTCGCAGTTTGTATCTGTTATCTCGCTAAAGTTGAGGCAGTATTTTTCTCCTTCGAAATATTTTGCCTGATATGCAAGGATATCATCTGAGCAGAAATTATAATCCTTTCGAACATAATTGTCATCATATGTTCCTGCAACGTGAATATTTACGCATGCATTGTAATATGCTGTTCCTACTGAGAAGTAACTGCCTTCGAAGATATCATTTATATATCCACCCATAGCTGAAACTTCTCCATAGCCTTCCTGTTCACCCTTCATGGTATGACCATTATGAGCTGTAATAATAATCTGAGAGTATCCTCTTTCCACTTCCAGGTTATAGAAGCTCATAAGATTCTGTGCCATATGACTGTCTCTATATTCAGCATATTCATCTGGTGTATCTGTAAAACTTGGAGCATCATAAGACTGAAGAAGAATCTCTGCAACAAGAGCTGCATACTTATATTCATATTCATCATAAGCTAATAATTTATTATAAATACCAGTAAAGAAATCCTTCTCGGTATATATATCATAATCATCATCTTCGATCATGGTATTAAACTTCGCCATCTCTTCTTCTGTAAAAGTATCCGGATGTCTTTCACCGAAATCCGCAAGATAATTCATATCTCTCCAAGGTCCCTGAATATCAACACCGTAGATCGTTACTGAATCTTCTAATGACTTATCTTTGTTGTAATCTCTCATCCACTCTACAAGTTCAATCATCTGCGCTGTATCGTAAAGCGGATAATCAGTTCTACCCATCATTTCTTCGATATCCACATCTCCTCCGTGAATAGCATCATTTATTTCTGCAGACTCACCAGGATTCATTTCAAATGCAATGCTATGGCATACACCTGCTTCAACCTGCTTTTTCAGCATATCAAGCTTTGCAGTCTGAAACTCACAGTTACCATGTGATGCTTCACCTATTCCAACTACCTTTGTACCTTCTGGAATTACAAGTTCATCTAAGGTCTGTCCATACTGCTCTATATCATCAAGTTTTCTTTCCGTACCGCCGATTGCACCACTCATTACAGCAAACAGAATCCCCAGATATATCACCGAAAAGATGCAGATCACTATCAAAATTCTATTAAATGTTTTCATCTATTCAATAACCTCACTATGTCAATTAAAACCTTCACTAAGATTTATAACTTTTATTTCAGATCACGCTTATCAAGCTTAGTCATTCCCAGAATGATGCTTGATACTATGATACACACCGATAAAATAATCTGCACAGGCGTACCAGGATTTGCATCATCTCCCATCAGCCCTGTATGAACAAACCACTGTCCTAAACAGCTTATGTTATACGCTATAGTTACAATCTTATATAGAACTCCCTTTGTGATCATAAGGAACATATTTCCAAAGGTTATAGTATTAAATGCAACGTTCATTACAACAAAGGAAATTATGGCACTGGCTACTATCTTTGTGATTCTAAATGACAATGCGTAGACCACTGCCACATATCCAAGTATGGCTATAAAATCAGTAATGATATCCACCCACCACGCGCCGCTTGGGCGAGCTCCAGCAACAACACCAGCTAATATGTGAAGCGCCCACATAATGAATGCCGCACTGAGTTGAGTCATCATTCCGCCGCCGAACATTTCTTTCTGTGTGAATCCAGAGATAAACTTATTTTTTATAGATCCCTCACTATACTCTTCACATACAAAAAGCGGAGTATATATTGTAAAGAATCCAACAATAGCCGCACTAACAAAATGCATTCTTCCAGCAAGTGTCATTCCATTGAAGACACCGCCAAATCCCATCAGATTATCAGTAAACTGATGAGTGACAACGACTGCAATGATCAGTCCTATAAGATAAAGCTTACTTTTAAAAAGCTTTCTCATATTTGCTTTATATATATTAATCATATCTATACCATTTAACCCCTACTTAATTTCTTTTTTACCAAACACTATGAGTCCAGAAACCACTGATATTAGTATTAACCCCAGACTACCTAAAGCTGTGTACACAAGGCTCCACCTTGGAGTTCCATCGCAGTGAGCATATGGAACGTATTTATCATAGAAGGTATACAGTGCCAGCTTTGTACCTGTAAGTGAGCAGAGGCCCTTCTCAGGATACAGCTTATCCATAACCTCAAGACTAACCAGCTTGAAAAGGAAAGCGAGTCCAAGACCAACCACATAACAAAGATTTGTTCCACCCATCATCATTACGATGGCAGTTGAAAAAACAGCTATAGAAACTGACGCAATGATCAGCTCAATAAATGATGCTGCAATCTCAGAAGGAGTAATATTATAGATTCCCTGAGTAAAAACAAGAGATATAAGAATTGCAGTAATCTGATTTACTACTGATAAGTAAAATGCCATTCCTGCCGATGTGATCACTGAAGAAAGGAAGATATTGCTTCTCTTCGCTCCACTGACCAGCTTATTCTTTATTATCCCATCATTATATTCCTTAGAAAAAACAAGCAGTGTTGCTGCAGTAACTAAGAATATAGAAATTGTTGCATAGGAGATCAGTACCTCATCTGCATAAAGCTTACCATTCAAAAAGAAGAGAATGAGAAAAGAAAAAAGTATATTTCCAATCAGATAAGCAATGCTGACCGCAGTACAAATATGAAAACCTACGCAATGAAATATATTTCTAATATCTGTATAAAGTATCTTAAGCATCCTCTTCGCCCCCCAGAAGCTCCAGATAGAAGGATTCCAGATCCTCCTCATTCTCTGTCAGCGTAAGTATCGAACAGTTTTCCTCCTCGAAGGCCTTTGCCATCTCAGATACTGTAATGTCACTATAAACATCTGCAGAAGTCTCATCCACTATCTCATACTCGAAGCCCTTCTTTTTCATGACACGTTTAAGACCTTCAATGTCACTGACAGTCATACGTATAGACTTACGACATTCTGAACGAAGCTCCTCCGCACTCATCTCACGAACGATATGTCCCTTATCTATGAAGCCATAGCAGCTGGCAAGCTTTGAAAGCTCACCAAGGATATGACTGGAAATGAGAAATGTTATTCCACGCTCTTTATTGAGTTTAAGGATCAGCTCTCTGATATCGATAATACCCTGAGGGTCCAGACCATTTGTAGGTTCATCCAATATGATAAAGTCAGGATCACCACAAAGTGCTATAGCAATACCAAGTCTCTGTCTCATACCAAGAGAGAAGTTCTTAGCCTTCTTCTTTCCTGTATCCTGAAGACCTACAAGCTCAAGCAGTTCATCTATTCCATCAAAGTTTGGAAGTCCAAGCATAAGATACTGCTGCATAAGATTATCTCTTGCAGACATATCCTTGTAATAGGCTGGAGATTCTACAACTGCTCCCAGTTTACGTCTTGAAAGGTTGATATCCTTCTCATCGTTCTTTCTTTCCATGAGAGTAAATCCACCTTCAGATGGCTGCTGAAGACCACAGATCATTCTGATAAGAGTAGTTTTGCCGGCTCCATTTTTCCCTACAAATCCGTAGATTGAGCCTTTCTCTATAGTCATGTTGAGATCATTCAGTGCAGTAAACCTACCGTAGTGTTTGCACAGTCCCTCACTTTTAAAGATTACTTCCATTTTTTCCTTTTTCCCCTTTCACTTTAAATGTCTTATCTATGAAATAATCCACATATTTTTCTATGGTTTTTATCATCTCTTCCTGTTTTTCAGGCTCTCTGTCACAAATCTGAATCAGCATTGATATTGGTGAGAAAAACTGCAGAGATAGCATCTCTGTATCTGTCGCTTCAATCTCACCGTACTCAACAAGCTTGTTAAAGATATATGTATACTGTTCCTTAATACTTTCGAACGTATGGAAAGTTGCCATCTGTTTCAGTTCTTTACTCTTGAAACTATCCATGCAATATATCTTTCGCATACAACGAGTTAGATCATTGCTGATGGTAAAATTTATCTGACTCATGCAAAAGGTTTTAAATTCCTCAGCATTATGAATCCATATCATAGAATCCTTATGCATTCGCATCTTTTGAAAGTATAATTCATCAGATAAACGGTGAAGCTCCTCATATATTTCTGCTTTTCCTTTAAAATACTTATATAGATTTGGTCCCTTCATTCCTATAGATTCAGCAATCTGATCCATGGATACAGCATCATATCCCTTTTCTGCAAAAAGAACGACTGCTGTATTTAGTATCCTCTCTTGTACTTCAGTTCTACTCATATATCTTCTCCTATTTTTTGTTTTTATAACGCCCGTTATAAAATAATATATAATGCGTTATCTGTCAATAGAAAAGAGAAAAATGTTATAAAAGTATTGTGAGAAGGTACTTAATATATTAAAATGTGACATTAGTGACTACGTTACTTAATGTCACATTTTTACGTAAAAACAAAAAGGAGGGATTTTTAATGAAATCCAAGAAGATCATTAAGAGACTTGTAGTAACAACACTTGCAGCAGTGATGTGCTTCGGAAGTGCTATAAGTACATTTGCAGCTAGCGGCTCCTGGAAGAACGATTCAAACGGCTGGTGGTACAGCTACACCAACGGTGGCTATCCAAAGAAGCAGTGGCTTGAAATCGATAAAACTTGGTACTACTTCAAGGAAGACGGATATATGGCAGCCGGCGAATATCGCGAAGGCTACTGGCTTGACGGAAGTGGTGCTTGCAGTTCAAAGTATGTTGGTGGTACATGGAAGTCTAACAAAACTGGTAAGTGGTACGAGGATAAGTCAGGTTACTATCCAGTAAAGTGCTGGCTTCAGATTGATGGCAGCTACTACTATTTTGAAAACACAGGCTACCTTGCAACAGACAAATGGATCGACGGCTATTATGTAGATAAGGACGGAAAGTGGGTAAAGGACGCTACTTTCACAGATTACTCAGGAACATACGTTGATAACTTCGCTGGAAGAGGAACAATCAAAGTTACTCACACATATGATAACTTCTATTCAGTAAAGGTTCAGTGGCCATCAAGTGCAAGCGTAACTAATGAATGGTCATTCACAGCTGAGATTGATTACAGCGGAAACATGAGCTACAAGGACTGCACAAAGACAGAGACAATCTACGATGCAAAGGGTGGCTCAACAACAAAGACAGTTTATACAGACGGTACAGGTACTATGAAGTTTAAGGACGAAACAGTTACCTGGGAAGATAAGAAAGAAAATGTAGCTTTAGGAAATACATTTATCAAGACAAAGGAAGTTGAAGTAACAGGAAAGAACTACAGCGGTGAGTATGCAGATGCTAAAACTCATAGATCAGCTGTAAAGATCACAGCAACATCTAATGGATTCTACAGTGTTACTATAGGTCTTCCAGATGATAACGGAAATCTTGACAAGTATGAATTCACAGGTTCCTTCGATAAGGACGGAAAGCTTTCATACAATGACTGTGTAAAGACTCACGAGGATTACAAGACAGACGGTCAGACAATAACAAAGCAGCTTTATAAGAACGGAACTGGTTCAATCACAATCACAGATAAAAAACTCAAATGGGAAAACAACAATGAGGATGTATCTGTAACAGAATTCGAATTATTCCAGTAAATCAAAAAAGTGCGATGGGGTCAGTCCCCTCTTGCACCGTTAGGTGCAAGGGGGTCTGACCCCATCGCACTTTTTTTATCATAGAAATATATTCTCTATGGCTCCCATTCGCCATCATTGTTTACCCAGTATCCATCTACGTACTGGTTGTATACTCGGTAACCATCAGATCCGAAATAGTAGCACTTTCCATTAATCCATAGCCACTGACTTACAGGATACCAGCCAGATGCATCTTCATACCAGAACTGGCCATCTTTTTCTCCCCAGCCGCCGCCATAGTAAGTTTCTACCCATGCGCCGTCTGATCCCAGCCAGAATCCATCTCTATATTCTGAGTAATCCATGTAGCCATCTGATGTGAAGTAATACCACTTGCCATCTATCTTCTGCCACTGGCTTGATGGATACCATCCATCCTCATCCTGATACCACCAGCCTGTGCTATCCTGATACCATTTACCCTGTGGCTTATATGTTGCATTTCCTTCAGAATCATACCACTGACCATCAACCCATTCAGTTCTGTAAGGGCTCTGAGTTTCAGTTGGTACTTCTTCGCTTGAATTATCTTCAGTATTTTCTTCAACCTCTGGAGTCACATCAGTTTCCTTTGGAGTCTCTTTTGGTTCCTCCTTTGGCTCGTCCTTTGGTTCGTCCTTTGGCTGTTCTTTAATTATAGATTCGATACATTTTGCTTCTGAATCAAAATGATTAGCATCACCTACAACCTTGTACCATACATAATAGGTTCCCGCGTCGGTAGCTGTAGGGATGGTTGTGGTATAAATGTTATCCGCAGGGACAGTAGTGGCATTTTCGCCAAGCGCATACCACATTTCTCCGCCTACCAGCGTCGATTTATCCTCGGTTACCAACGGTTTCTCAGTACCATCATATGTACGATTGTTCACTGTAATGGTAGATGAGGTAGCATTCGTCCTGTTAATCGTAAACTTCCAGTCCTCGCCATGTAAAACAGCGGTAGTTGCGTTGTAGTTATCGCCTTCGGTCACTGTAATTCCCACATAGTAGGTGCCAACATTCACAGGTTCAGCCTCAGTACTGCATGCCACATCGCTGTAATATTTCACTGTCACCTCGCCCATTCCTTTAGCGGATGATACTGCCGTAACTGTTGCAGACTTAGCTGTACCGTCATAGTTGAGATCTGACGGTGCTGTGAAAACAAAATCGTTAGCATTAGGAGTAATTTTGCCTATCGTAAACTTCCAATCCTCACCATGTAAAACAGCGGCAGCTGCGTTATAGTTATCGCCTTCAGTCACTGTAATTCCCACATAGTAAGTGCCAACATTAACAGGTTCAGCCTCAGTACTGCATGCCGCGTCGCTGTAATACTTCACTGACACTGTGCCCATTCCCTTAGCAGTGGATGCTGCCGTAACTGTTGCAGATTTGGCAGTGTCGTCGTAGTCAAGATCTGCCGGTGCTGCGTAGATAAAGTCGCTGGCAGTAGGATTTATTTTGCAGATCGTAAACTTCCAGTCCTCACCGTGTAAAACAGTGGCAGCCGCGTTGTAGTTGTCGCCTTCGGTCACTGTAATACCCACATAGTAAGTTCCGGCATTCTTAGGTACAGCCACTGTAGTACATGCTGCGTCACTGTAATACTTCACCGTCACTGCACCTATGCCGGTAATGCCTGACGCTGCCGTAACTGTTGCAGACTTAGCTGTACCGTCATAGTTGAGATCTGACGGTGCTGCGTAGGTAAAGTCGCTGGCAGCAGGATTTATTTTGCCTATCGTAAACTTCCAGTCCTCACCATGTAAAACAGCGGTAGTTGCGTTATAGTTATCGCCTTCGGTCACTGTAATTCCCACATAGTAAGTGCCAACATTAACAGGTTCAGCCTCAGTACTGCATGCCACATCGCTGTAATATTTCACTGTCACCTCGCCCATTCCTTTAGCGGATGATACTGCCGTAACTGTTGCAGACTTAGCTGTACCGTCATAGTTGAGATCTGACGGTGCTGTGAAAACAAAATCGTTAGCATTAGGAGTAATTTTGCCTATCGTAAACTTCCAATCCTCACCATGTAAAACAGCGGCAGCTGCGTTATAGTTATCGCCTTCAGTCACTGTAATTCCCACATAGTAAGTGCCAACATTAACAGGTTCAGCCTCAGTACTGCATGCCGCGTCGCTGTAATACTTCACTGACACTGTGCCCATTCCCTTAGCAGTGGATGCTGCCGTAACTGTTGCAGATTTGGCAGTGTCGTCGTAGTCAAGATCTGCCGGTGCTGCGTAGATAAAGTCGCTGGCAGTAGGATTTATTTTGCAGATCGTAAACTTCCAGTCCTCACCGTGTAAAACAGTGGCAGCCGCGTTGTAGTTGTCGCCTTCGGTCACTGTAATACCCACATAGTAAGTTCCGGCATTCTTAGGTACAGCCACTGTAGTACATGCTGCGTCACTGTAATACTTCACCGTCACTGCACCTATGCCGGTAATGCCTGACGCTGCCGAAACTGTTGCAGATTTGGCAGTGTCGTCGTAGTCAAGATCTGCCGGTGCTATGTAAGTAAAGTCGCTGGCAGAAGGATTTACTTTGCAGATCGTAAACTTCCAGTTCGAATCATGAAGAACCGAGGTGATTGCATTGTAGTTGTCGCCTTCGGTCACAGTAATGCCAACATAGTATGTTCCAACATTTTTCGGGTTTTCTACCACGTCTGTGCATGCTGCGTCACTGTAATACTTCACCGTCACATTGCCCATGCCGGTAACGCCCGATCCCGGAACAACCGTAGCAGTTTTGTCGGTGCCGTCGTAACCGCGACTTGAAGGTGCCGTGAAGTTAAAATCGTCGGCAGTTGGGGTTGCCTTCCCAATCGTAAACTGCCAGCTTGAATCGTGCAGAACAGTAGAAACTGCGCTGTAGTTATCGCCCTCGGTCACTGTAATGCCAACATAGTAGGTACCTACGTTGGTCGGACTTCCCACAAGCTCAGCAGTACACTCTGGGTTGCTATAATACTTCACTGTCACCTGACCCATGCCGGTAACGCCTTCTTTTGGCACGACAGTCGCAGTCTTTGCGGTACCGTCATAGGTAAGATCAGACGGTGCTGAATAGGTGAAGTCGCTAACAACGGGCGTTAGCGCGGTAGACGCAAATTGTGCGGTAAGATCTAAATCTTCGCTGATATTCTTATACTCCAGCTCCGCATTATCCGAATAAAGAGTTTCTCCATTATACCAACCAGTAAAGGCATAACCATCCGCAGGGACTGCGGTGATTGTACCGGTGTTATTTGCAGCGGGATAGAATGAAACCTTTCCACCGGATAGAACATTGATGGATGCACCTTCGTTCACATTTATGAAATAATCGGTTTCAACATTCAATGTGCCTGTTAAATCAAATTCGCTCACTACAAAAACCGAAGTCCCAGAACAATTTCCATAAGTACCGCTGTTCATCACGACTTTTCCGTTTTCTCCGACATTGAGAGTGAGCTTGGAAGGCGCCGCCTCATTCACCGTAACATCACAGCTTGCGCTCTTTGTGCTGTCAGCATTGCTGGTGCATGTGACGGTGGCACTGCCCACTGATATGCCCTTAGCATAGACGGTCATGGTTTCGGTGGCTGTATCCAATGTGACCGGAGTTTCACAAGTTTCGTCGGAATACAACGCCACTGCACTCGCGTTCGTTCCGCCGACGCTCCACTTCACGGTCTTGTCCGTAGCGCCGTCAGGTGTCACGGTAGCATTGAAAGATACACTACCTCCTACATTGATGGTCTGTGCATCGGTCTTGTCAAGTGACACGACAGTGACTGGCACTGTGCTTACCACCTTCATATAATGCGTCCGCGTGGTCAGGCTGCTTGTCGTATCCGTCCAGTTTGAATTGTCATTAGATGTAAAAACAGCGAGACCTGTGCCGATGGTCAGCGTACCATTGCCACTGCCGCCATGCCCCGCGCCGATGCCCATGCCCTTACCTTGACCATCACCACTTGCCGTAACCGTGCCGCCATATATCGTAACAGTTCCTCCTGCTCCACCGTTTCCGCCACCGATGCCTGCAGCTTTCGTGTTGCCTAGCGCGGTGACTTCGCCGCCGTGGATGGTCACTGTGCCGCCGCTTGCGCCGTTGCTGCCACCAATGCCTGCGTACTCACCTTCACAGGTATTAATTGTGCCATTTACGGTACCCGCGTACAGTTTGCCTGTGCCAAGTATGGTCTCGTCTATGCTTCCCGCATAGATGTTCAACGTATTGCCGCTTGTGACCGTGATTCCCTTACGGGCGATCAGGGTCGCGCCATCGCAGAGAATCAGGTTGACTGTGCCGTTGACAACAAGGCGGTTTGTTGCTACCGCATTGCCAGATAGGATTACATACCAACCCGCCGGTATCGTAGTGAGTGTGCTGTTCGTCCCCTCTACGAAAGCGGTGTAGCTCGTACAGGCTTTCGTTTCCGCCGTGCCGGTCGTCGCGTTGTGGTCGATGTAGGCCACGGGATCGGGAACCGCCGGGAACTGAACTTTCTTATAAGAATTAAGTTCCTGCCCTGCTTCACTGACTGCAATTGATGCCTTTCCCGTAGTGCCTTCTGTGTCCGTCCATCCGGTTCCGGCAACGGAGTTCTTCACTGTGCCGCTGATGGCCTGCGAGTTTCCGATGGCACTCAGTGAGCCATCAACGGTAACGTTGCCGGCCCAGATTCCACAACTTCCGGCTTCTCCTGTTCCGCCGCTTGCAGCCAACGTTCCACTGCTTCTAACTGTAACATCAGCGGCATAGATACCACAGCTCATAGCGTCTTGAGTCTCGCCACCGCTTGCATTTAACGGCCCATTGATGGTGACTGCCCTGTCAACATAGATGCCGTAGCTACAGCCGTAGCCGTTAGCAGATTCGCCACCCGTAGTGGTCAATCTGCCACTGCCCTTAATGGTCAGACAGCCATCGTCAATATAGATACCTTCGGAATTGTCGTCAAGACCATTCGTCTCCGGTCCGGTGACTGTACTGTTTTCTGTCACGTTGATGGTCAGATCTAAGCCTTTGGCGTAAATAGCGGCATACTCAGAATCATTATTCCCGCCGCTGATATCCGCACCGTTAAGCACAAGAGTAGCAGGGCTGCTTTCGTTCACATCTGTTGTTGCCGCATTGTCATCTACTGCCGGAGTGAATACTACTGTTGTCCCTTCATCAGTATCGCCCAACACATCGTCCTTGTTCGCGCTCGTCACCTGTACGCCACCGACCCAGAGGGGATACTCAACGACCGGCGTCAACTCAAATTTCTTCGTGCTAGAATCAAACGTCACCTTGCTCAGGTCGAGCTTTAAAGCGGGACGAACACCGAGTTCTTCATCGTAAGTGGGGGACAAAACTACCAAACCCAAATCGCCAGTCACAATCCTCACAAAATCATAATTTCCTTCGTCTAATGATGTGCGTAGCCACCATCCTTTTTGATAGCCACCATCCGGAAAGTCTGCCTTAAGAACAGCTCTAGGAACCCTTTCTGCTTCATCAACGCTCAGAAGATATAACTTGCCGTTCCCCGCATCGTTGATTACAGAAGCAACACCCGAAAAATCTGGATTTCCTGTACCGGCTGTACCCGCAACTATACTATCCAAATAGCCCTTTAACGTCGAACTGGCGTAACTGTTGGGTGCAGGATAAGAATCATGGAACTTTGCCGTACCAAAAGCCGTCCCCTGCGCCAGCAATGTAACCGTTCCCGATGTGGCGCTAGTGGATTCATCTTTGATTATGTACCAATCAAAGCCATTAAAATGGACTACCTTGCCCGGCAATGAATCACTATCATCTTCATCATTTACCAGATAACTGCCATAAGGCGTATCCGCATACGCAGTCAGGCTCATCCCCGGAATGATTCCAGTCAATGTACTAAGCACCATCACCAGGCTTAATAAGATACTTAATAAACGTTTCATCTTTCTTTCCATAAGCATTTTTCTCCTTCATACTGTATTTGCGACTGTTAAAGTTGCCGCTAAACCATTATCTATATAAAAGAAACCGCCGAACCTGACAGGGTATACTTACCCCGTCAGACTCCGACGGTTATCCATCCTGAATGTTGTATTCAGTTTCAAGCGCCCTACTGCCACAAGACGCAAAAAAAGCGCAGTTATAGCATCTGCTCTGCTCTGCTCTAAGAAGTGTAGGTCTAATCCTCATGGCAGTCACCCCCTCTTTTCTAGCATTATCCCTAAAAAAGCGAATAACATCCCCTAACTCATTTTCTATGAAAATTATATCAATTAAAGCGCAACAAAAGTGCAACACAGACTAAGGTTTTCATTAACCGGAAATTTTTCTCAGCATGTAATTCTATGAAAAAATTTCCGTTATTAAAAATGTGACAAACGGCCAATGGCCATCTGTCACATTTTCACAGTATATATATGAATACCCTCTCCAAAATATTCACGTATAAATACTGTCGTAAGCTTACTGTGTTGTTGTCACTTCAATAGTTGTGTTTGTTCCAGCTGTTGCATTATTCATCCGTGTTGTAAGTGACTCGATTGAAAGCTTAAGTGCTACTATAAGGATAAATATAAGTAAGCATCCAATAAGAGCTGTCTTAAGAGCCTGCTTTCTCTTTTCCTTCTCCTGTGGCTCCTCAGCAGTTACAAACTTAACACCGAGCATGATGCAGAAGAGAACTCCTCCTGCTCCTACGATTGCAAGAAGTGGATCTACCAATGGATTGATAAGCTCCACGATTGATGATACAACACCATCAGAGTTTGCTCCGCCAGATGCGAATGCTGCTCCGCTATATGTAAGTGTAACAACAGCTGCTACCATAGATGTTCCTAATGCTTTTGCTGTCATACAAGCCTTACGACTCTTTGAAAGGCTTGTTACGCTTTTCATAATCATGTCGTTTTTCATTCTCCCAATCCTCTTTGGCTAATTTTTATAATGTCTTTGCTTGTCCTCAAAGCTGTTTTTGTTCTTATGGCTTGATTATAGCAAGGAAAGCGCAACAAAAGCGCAACACAGATTTAAAAAAATTTTATTTTTTTCTTCTACATCTTAGCTCTTGATGCTGGAATCTTTATGATAGCTTCTGTTCCTTCATCTGATTTATTGAGAATCATCTCGCCATCGCAGAGAATCTTTAGTCTGGTTTTAACATTTGCCGTTCCTACGCTCTTATGTTTCTTCTGAGTTGAAAGCTCGGTCTGTTTGCCATGGCCATCGTCAATTACCTTAACGAAGACATAGCCTCCCTCTTCTTTTGTCTCTATGCGGATGATATCACCTGCTTCGCTCATTCCTATACCATAATAGATGGCATTTTCCACCAAGGGCTGTACCGTAAGGGCAGGAATTCTGAAGTCGGTTATTTCAAAATTCTTTTCAAGCTCAAAATTACGGGATGGAAGGATCTTGGAAAGCGCCACATAGGCGTCCACATGCTCCATCTCCTGTAAGAAAGGAATCATTTTCTCGTTAGTCAGCGCCTCAAAATTCATTCTAAGATACTGTGAAAAGTTGAGTATCGCTGGTTTTACAGCCGTTGTATCCTCGTCCGAAAGAAGAGCGATCTGCTGAAGCGCATTATAAATAAAATGGGGATGAATCTGTTCCATAAGCAGCGACACCTTATTCTCAGAAAGCTCAACCTGCTTATCCAGAAGTTCACGTTCCGTATCAGCCTGATAACCGAAGAATACTATAAGTAGCATCATAGTAAGTCCTGCCCCCTGAAGTCTCAGGTCGTAGTAAAGCATTCCCGAAAGAGCTGTACATATTGGAAAAAGTGTTGCCAGCAGGAATCCAATGATCTCACCGATTGACTTAGAAGAAATATAGAGCATAACAATAAGAACTATATTCTGTGCCGTAAATACAACGCTGATAAGATATCCGCCTCGTCCATAGACCACCATCATCATAACGAGTACTGATACTATTGTCTGAAGGAACATCCAGAAGAATCCGTCCCAGTTCTGGCCCGCATCACGTTCAGTTTCTATAAAGTAAAGGGTGAACATAGGAATGACCAGAGAATATACCACGTAGGCATATGATACATAATCCGCTATCTGGAACATAAGACCGCCAAGACATATAGCAACACACGAAATGAAGTACCTGATTCTTCGACTTCTGTTCTTAATCTGGAACGCCACAATAAAAACCACAATCGACAGTACAATACAGATGAGCGTCGAGATGTGATTGATCAGCGATATCACAATTTCCAGCGGAATACTTACCATATATACTCTCCAATGAGTCGATTTGGCTCTGAGCCCTTTTGACTCACTTCTGATTATTGTAGGAGTAAATGTAGTAATCGTAACTGAAGTTCTTTACTCTTACATACATAATGATCATTATTGCAACATTAAATATATAAACTATAGAGATAAAAATCACCGCGAAAACGGAAAGGTTCTCCGTTCCATTTTCTAGACTTATTACCACATTCAGCATTATCTGAGAGGCAAATGCGGCTATTATATAAACTTCTGTTCGAAGACAGCCCAAACGCTTAGATTTCTTTCCCATCTCTGTATATGCATCCGCAGCTCCACGAAGTGTAAAGATCAGCATCATAAGCAGGCAGGCAGTTGGTACCATTTTAGAAAAGAGAAGTATGATATCAAACCATTTCGGTATACCTTCAAATTCAGAGATCCATTTCATTACATATACAACAGCCTCTGTAATTATATAGGCTCCTGTCATATTACAGGATACACCGAACCAGCGATTGATTATCGAAAGGTGATATAGACATGACAAAATGCCGATTATAGCCATATATGTAAAGAAGTAACACAGCATGAACAAGGAATCGTTCATCTGGTACATAGCGGCCTCATCGACATCACCTGAAATAAACATCTGAATCAAAGGAGACAGCATGCTTGTCATGATTGCTACGATCATAGCAAATATAACATACGGAAAGAGCCGTAGTGTTTTATAGTCTAACTTTTCTTTCATATTATTTCATAATGAGTTCGCCGAGAGTCATCTCAGCCCATG
Source organism: Lachnospiraceae bacterium AC2031 (assembly GCA_000687975.1). Classification (GTDB taxonomy): domain Bacteria; phylum Bacillota; class Clostridia; order Lachnospirales; family Lachnospiraceae; genus Eubacterium_Q. Next base: position 1,439,396 of record JIAB01000001.1, read on the forward strand.
AAAACTGGATCATATATTCGCCCATGAAGGAATTGACAGCGTGAGTATCACCCTGAAGATAGCTAAGATAATCGCAGTCAATAAGAGAGCAGTCCACACCGTAAGCGTTCCAGCCCTTTACAAAGACATTTGCTGCCCCAACCTTAGCCAGATCATCTCTAAGACTTGAGAGGAATACACGAAGCTGCTTTTTTAACGCACGGTCTTCGTCTCTATCCTCAAAAAGAACTCCGCAGAGTTCACCGATGGAGCAAAGTGCTCCTCTTCTATCTATCATATAGGCAAGGATTTCCTTGCTTTTACTTCTCTTAAACTTAATTGGATGGTCGTCCTTATCGAAAACCTCAAAATTTCCAAAGCACTGAACTCTGATAAGACCCTTGCGTTCCGCAACTATAGGAGTACGAAGGTTATCAAGCTCACGTTCAAGTGCCTCTTTTGTGGCAGGTTTAAGAACGAATCCACTGGCATGAGACTGAAAAGCCTGGTAAGCAAACTTTTCATGACCAGTTACAAATACAATATTGGTATTAGGTGAAAGCTTCTTCACCTCCATAGCCATCTCAAGACCTGACATTTCCGGCATTTCTATATCCAGCCATGCCACATCAGGCTTTGCTTCGTCAGCAAATGCAAGCGCCTCTTTGATATCCGAAAACGGTTTATGTGTGCCGGACGGATCAATCTCACCCATAATCTTAGTAATTTCTTCAGCAACATTTGGCTGATCATCGATAGAAAATGTAATCATCCCCCTATCCTCTCTCGATGCTATGGAACGTGACACCAGTGCCCTGCTCACTACTGTCACACCTTGTTACACCCATAAAAAGTATTTCAAAACCCTTCTCAAAATGTGAAAGTGGTGAGCAGGGCACCCGCCATCACATTTATCGATTAGTGAAAATCGGCTAAGACATGAGTTACTTCGCGGGTCAGCGTCTCCTGGTTTACTGGTTTCAGGAGGTAGCCATCCGCATGCACATCAAATGCATCTATCGCATACTTTTCGTACGCAGTTACAAAAATTATCTTAATATCAGGTTTCACCTCGCGAAGCTTCTTCACAAGATTAATCCCGTTAATATCTGGCATGTTTATATCTAGCATAGCAATATCGACCGGGTTCTTAGTGCACCAATCAAGTGCAGACCTGGATTTGGTAAAACCCTTTATATCTGTAAGTTCTGGAATATTCTCACAAAGCTTGGTTAGATAATCCAGACCTGTTTTTTCATCATCAACTAAAACAGCCTTCATCATAATCCTCTTTGCTATGCCGCACTCCGGCATTTACGCGACTAAAAAAGATTATAATAAAGGCTGTCCAACAAATGTCCTACTAATATAATATCTATGTAATTTTTCTATGAAAGTCTTGAAGTAATAAGCCCTTCCGTAACCGTGCCCCATGAATACTGATTCATATATTCACCACGATAATGATTTATCACCTCGATATCCCCTGCCAGGAATTTAAAAAGATCGCAATCCATCTTCTCTGGATCGATCCTGAGAAGTCCCTTCTCAACACTGAGAATATCCCCGATCTTATACTCTTTCAGGGTCTCACGTAAACTTCTGATAATGACATCAATTCTTTTCTGGCCCTTACGGTCATACACATCATCCTCCCAAAGCACCGAGAATGCAGTAGCTCTGGATATAGTTCCGCCCTCACGATCAACAAGATACGCAAGAAGCTCCTTGGATTTAGCTCTTTTAAAGCTAACAACTGTACCATCTACAAATATATCAAACTCTCCGAAGGTTCTTACAACCACCTTTCTGGATGGATCATTCTCCATTAATTCAACTTCATCCACTGGCTTCTCAATATGTCTGTTTCTTCTTTCAACAGCGTACTGTACCTCTCTTTCCAGCCTTTCCTTATTTATCGGCTTCAGAAGATATCCAGTAGCATGAAGTCCAAAGGCCTCCAGCGCGTAGTCTGAATAGCCTGTTAGAAACATAATGGATGCGTAAGGGTGACAGTTCTTGATCCGTCTTGCCATCTCGATTCCATTTATCTCTGGCATATCTATATCAAGAATCGCAATATCCACCTGATTTTCCGAAATGTGACTCAGGGCTTCATTTGCATCAGAAAACCCCTGCACATCAGTAAGCATCGGCAGTTCCTTGCACATCTTCACAGTCATATTTAAGATTAACTCTTCATCATCAATGCAAATAAGTTTCATTCTTTATCCTTATCTGTTTCTGGAATACGCATAGTAACAAGGGTACCTTCGCCAGGTGTACTCTCTATTGCAAAAGTACCTTTACACTGATCCTCAATACGCTGCTTAACATTTAGAATACCAATGTGAGAACCTGATTGTCCAGAAGGCGTGTTTATATCAAAACCTATTCCATTATCCTGTACGGTAATCTTAAAGAATCCTTCTTCCTTATGAGCACCGATCACGATCCTGCCGTCCCTCTTCGAACGAACGCCGTGTCTGATGGCATTTTCTACCATAGGCTGAATAGTGAGAGCAGGAAGATTAAAGTCTGTATCCTTTACCTCATCGATGTCATACACAACCCTTATAAAAGGGAAACGAATCTGTTCAATATCCACGTAAACCCTTGTGTGTTCCAATTCCTTGTTAAATGGAATCAAATCCGTCTCATTTAATGAATCGATATTTTGTCTCAGATATGTACCAAACTTCTCCACAGTATCTGCCGCCCTCTCTGGATCCGAATGGCACAGAGCCTGTATAGTAGATAAGGTATTATATAAGAAATGAGGCTGTATCTGAGAAACCATGATCTGAATTCTCTGCTGCTCCATAATATCACCCTCATGTTCGCGTACGAAATTAAGGTGAATCCATACATAATAGAACAGATTACAGCTTACAATAGACATAGTGAGAAATGTTATCGGAAGATAAGGAGAATAGATCTTAGAATCCATAAGCACCGCTCCCAAGATAACAATAACGCACCAAACTGGAATCAGTCCTTCCAGACCGTAACGATACCTGGCAACCTCAAACTTCCAGTCTTTTTCAATTTCAGGCATATAGTCATATCTATCATTTCGACCTGTGAGTTCAATAAAAGAATCTGCAGAAAGCCATAATAAATACACGAGTAACAAAGCACTTATTACGTGACAGCTATAGCCAATCGGACCACGCTTAAAGTTGTTTTCTGCAGTTATAGTGAAGCATATATCCGTAAATAACGCAGAAAGATGAATTAAAGTATTAATTCCAATAAGAACCCAGGCAATGATCAGCTTCTGCTTCTTCTTTATAAGATAAAGCCACATAACTATAATAACTGGGCGAAGACAATAACCGATAATAGCAGTGATCAGACGTTCTTTTACCTTATCAGGATCAAGAGCAAACATAGTATCCCAGTAATTCTGAATGATCAGTAAAGTCGTAAGTGCGGTGTTAATAAGAATTACTGTTGAATGTCTCTTGCTGATGTAAGGATCAATAAAAACAGCAAATGCGAGACCCATTACCTGCAAAAATATAGTAAAATATATAACCACTTCTAAAACAAGAATATCAGACATAATCTTTCCCTTTTACGACTCATGGAGGAATCTAATGAAAAACCCTTCTTCTTCGAGTCAGAACATCACCAATACTCAAGTAAGACAGGGGTAGTTACCTGCCACAATCTTCATCGCAGCCGTCACAGTCTGTTCCACCCGCTGTTGCACCTTCCACTGGCGCAAGTCCCAGCGCATCATGTGCAACCTGAATCATAATAGCACACTCAATTCTCTTTCGGAAGAGTTCACAGCCATATTCGTAGATTCCCTTAACATCGCCTGTAGCATGATAAGCATTTGCAGCACATCCGCCTGAGCAATACAGCTGAGCCCAGCAATCCAGACATTCTGGTCTTGCATAAGCATTACAATAACGGAACTCATCCTGTTTTTCTACATTAGAAACCCCATTCCAGATATCACCCAGCTTATACTTCTCATCACCAACAAACTGGTGACAAGGGTAAAGGTCACCCCAAGGAGTAACCGCCATATACTCAGTACCTGAACCACATCCAGATATTCTCTTATAAATACATGGGCCTTCCTTAAGGTCCAGCATGTAGTGGTAAAATGTGAATCCCTCGCCTTTTAAATCACGAGATAACATTTCCTTTGCCAGAATCTCATACTGTTCCTTAAGAACAGGAAGATCCTCTTCAGTAAGTGCCAGTGGATCAGATGGGTTACAAACAACCGGCTCCATAGACAGCTCTTTAAAGCCCAGATCCGCCATAGCAAAGATATCTTTAGTAAAATCAGTATTAAGATGAGTGAATGTACCACGCATATAGTAATTCTTACCGCCACGTGACTCAACCAGCTTCTGGAACTTTGGTACTATTTTATCATAGCTTCCCGTTCCTGCATAATCCACACGGGTGCGGTCATGAACTTCCTTACGTCCGTCCAGACTGAGAACCACGTTACTCATCTCTTTATTACAGAAGTCAATGACTTCATCATCAATCAGCATACCATTTGTGGTCAAAGTAAAACGGAAATTCTTGCCTGCCTCCCTCTCGATAGAACGAGCATATCTAACAATATCCTTGCACACATCCCAGTTCATCAGAGGCTCGCCACCGAAGAAATCCACCTCCAGATTATGTCTGGTTCCGCTATGCTCCACCAGAAAATCTATAGCGCGCTTTCCGACCTCAAGACTCATAACAGCTCTTTCACCATTATACTTACCTTGAGCCGCAAAGCAGTACTCGCAATTAAGATTGCAAGTATGGGAAACATGAAGACATAGAGCCTTTATAACATCGCCACTACGCTTCTTAAACTCGCCTGCAAGAGGGGCATACTCATTTGGTGTATACAGCTTCTTCATATCACGAAGAGTTCTAACGTCATCAATGCAGAGACGCACCTCCTCCTCGGTCACATCCTCCCTGTCTCCATACCTCTTAAGTATTTCTTCTACTATGTCGTCCTCAGACTTGTCCGGAAACATTTCGATTATATCGTACGCAACATCGTCCACGCTGTGAACCGATCCCGAACACGTATCCAGCACTATATTATATCCATTTAACTTATACTGATGTACCATAATTCCTCTTTCTAGAAAAAGAAACGCCACCTTGATGATAGGCGGCGTATCCTTCTTAGTTTAATTTGTGCGAAGCCTTATTATTTCTCAGACTTGTTCTCACATTTCTGATTTGCTACGCCACAGCTTGTCTTACAAGCACTCTGGCATGATGTCTGGCACTCGCCACATCCACCATTCTTAGCGCTCTCACAAAGATCTCTTGTCTCAAGTGTCTTTATTCTTTCCATGATTTTTCTCCTTTTTATTTTCTAATGAGTCGATTTGGCTCTCTCGCCATTTGACTCATTCAGAATAATCACATATTCGTTCCGAATAGTATCATAATTTGATAGGTTTCGCAACCCCAGACCCTTCAATATGGTAATTGTTCTTGAAGAATTGTGTGTACCTCATCATTTCGGACAGATCCTCGACTGCGGATAACATCTCATCATACATGTCATTCATCATGAGCTGTCCCTGTGTAAGGTCTTGTAGTTTCCTTCTTACCTGGGATATTTCCACAGGAAACTCAGCCATATCTCTTAACGAATCTTCAAACATTGAATTCTGCATATCGCTTACCTATCAGATTAGATCTCTACTTCAACTTTTTTGAGCTTCCAGATATCCTTTACATACTGCTCGATAGTTCTGTCAGATGAGAACTTACCAGAGCATGCAGTATTCATCATAGCCATGCGAGCCCATTTAGCCTGATCTCTATATGCGGCATCAACTCTCTGCTGTGCCTCTGCATATGAATCAAAGTCCTTAAGGATGAAGTAAATGTCTTCCTTAGTAAGTGAATCGTACAGATCTCTGAAGAGTTCTGTGTCATCGTTGTAGGTTCCATTGATGAGCTGTGTAAGAACTCTACGAACATTCTGATTGTTATTGTAGATATCCCAAGGGTTGTAACCACCCTCACGCTCATACTTCATTACTTCGTCAGCGCTGAGACCAAAGATAAATGCGTTCTCAGAACCAACTTCTTCAACGATTTCAACATTAGCACCGTCCATAGTACCAATTGTAAGAGCACCGTTCATCATGAACTTCATGTTACCTGTACCAGATGCCTCACGAGATGCAGTAGAAATCTGCTCAGAAACATCTGCAGCAGCGAAGATGATCTCGCCGTTAGATACACGGTAATCCTCGATGAAGACAACCTTGATCTTACCCTTGATAGATGCATCGTTATTTACAACATCAGCTACAGAATTAATAAGCTTGATAGTAAGCTTAGCGCGCTTGTAGCCTGCTGCAGCCTTTGCACCAAAGATAAATGTCCTTGGATACATATCGAAGTCAGGATTCTCCTTCAGCTCTGTGTAAAGATGCATTACATGAAGGATATTAAGAAGCTGTCTCTTATACTCATGAAGACGCTTAACCTGAACATCGAAGATAGAGTTAGGATCAACCTCAATACCGTTGTGCTCCTTGATGTACTTAGCAAGACGAAGCTTGTTCTGGTACTTGATGTTCATAAACTCCTGCTGATACTTTTTATCATCAACGTAAGTCTGGAGCTTGCTGATCTGAGAAAGATCTGTGATCCACTCCTTACCGATCTTATCATTTAACCACTTAGCAAGAAGTGGGTTACCATGAGCCAGGAATCTTCTCTGTGTTACACCATTAGTCTTGTTGTTGAACTGCTTAGGATTCATTTCGTAGAAATCCTTGAGCTCACGCTTCTTCAGAATCTCAGTATGAAGTCTGGCAACACCATTTACTGAGTAAGAACCAGCGATTGCAAGGTGAGCCATCTTAACCTGTCCATCATAGAGGATAGCCATAGACTTAACCTTACTCTGATCTCCTGGGTACATTTCCTGAATCTTCAGAACAAAGCGGCGGTTAATCTCCTCAACGATCTGATAAATACGTGGAAGAAGTCTGGAAAACAGCTCGATAGGCCACTTCTCAAGAGCCTCAGCCATGATAGTGTGGTTTGTATATGCACAGGTCTTTGTTGTGATATCCCATGCCTCATCCCACTCAAGGCCTTCCTCATCCATCAGGATACGCATCAGCTCTGGAACTGTCAGAGTTGGGTGAGTATCGTTCATCTGGAAGGTTACCTTCTTTGGAAGATCCTGAATCTTCTTATTGTTTTCCTTAAACTTCTTTATAGCAGTCTGAAGTGATGCAGATACGAAGAAGTACTGCTGCTTCAGACGAAGTTCCTTACCTGAATAATGATTGTCGTTAGGATAGAGAACCTCACTGATAGTCTTAGCAAGATTCTGCTGCTCAACAGCCTTCTCATACTCACCCTTGTCGAATGAGTTAAGGTTGAACTCCTGAGTAGCCTCAGCATCCCACATACGAAGTGTATTTACTACATTGTTGCCATAACCAACGATAGGCATATCGTAAGGTACGGCACGTACAGAAGTATATCCCTCCTGAATGAAATGGTTTCTACCGTCTTTGTTTTCGACGCGAACATATCCGCCAAACTTAACCTCAGTAGCGTACTCATTTCTCTTTATCTCAAATGGGAATCCATTACGAAGCCAATCGTCTGGTTCCTCAAGCTGATAGCCATCAACGATTGCCTGCTTGAACATACCATAGTGATATCTGATACCACATCCATAAGCTGGATATCCAAGTGTTGATAATGAATCAAGGAAGCATGCTGCAAGACGTCCAAGACCACCGTTACCAAGAGCAGGATCTCTCTCCTGATCTTCGATAAAGTTGATGTCTAGACCCATTTCATCAAGAGCCTTCTTGATGTCCTCGTAATAGCCAAGATTGATCAGGTTGTTACCAAGAGCACGTCCTACAAGGAACTCCATAGAAAGGTAGTAAACCTTCTTTACATTCTTTTCTTTATATACCTTATGAGTCGCTATCCATCTATCAATGATGTCGTCCTTTACTGCGTAGCTGACAGCCTGGTATAACTCCTGAGGTGTTGCCTCCTCCAGAGTTTTGCGATAAAGCAGCTTAACATGTGAAGCTATCTCTTTCTTAAACCCTTCTTTATCGAATTTAGCGATTTTCTTCATAAGCCCTCCTCCTTTGCTACTTATTTGATAAATGTATTTAATGAGTCACTTCCCATAAAGGGAAATGACTCATTTAAACTAAATTATTTAGAAACACCAAATGTTGCTTCCTCACCATTGATGTCAAGCTCCTTAGTGAAGCCTGCCATAGAGCCGAGCTTGATATAGTCAGCAAGTACGCTTGACTTAATCTTATCAGCATTCTTTGTAACGATCTCACTGATCTTATCACCTGATACAATGTAGAGTGTGATATGATCTGTAACCTCGAAGTCAGCCTCTTTTCTAAGTGTCTGAACCTTTGAAATGATCTCTCTTACGAAACCTTCCTCGATAAGTTCTGGTGTAAGCTTTGTATCAATTACAACGGTGTACTTATTGTCACCAAATGTTGCATAGTCACCGCTCTCAGCAACATCGATAAGCAGATCCTCTTCTGTAAGTTCTACTGATTCCCCATTAACTTCGAACTTCATAGCTCCATCTGCCTTAAGTGCTGCATAAGCAGCATTTCCATCCTCGATATTTGAAAGGTATTCCTTGATACCTCCGAGGAGCTTGCCATACTTAGGACCAACTGTTCTAAGCTGTGGCTTAAATGTATATGATGAGAAGCTAGATAAATCATCTGTTAACTCAACATTCTTGATATTAAGCTCATCTTTAATGATATCGATATAGAACTGATTCAGCTCTGTATCTGACTTAACATACATGTTAGCGATTGGCTGACGATTCTTGATATTTGCAGCATTACGTGCAGCACTACCATATGTCTTGATAGCAAGAACTGCTTCCATGCAATTCTCAAGTTCAGCATCGATTGCTGACTCATCAACCTCTGGATACTCGCAAAGGTGGATACTGATTGGCGCATCCTTATCAACATTTCTAACAAGATTCTGATAAATACTTTCTGTGAGGAATGGCACCATAGGAGCTGCAACCTTACAGATAGTTACAAGTGCTGTATAAAGAGTCATGTAAGCATTGATCTTATCCTGCTCCATACCCTTTGCCCAGAATCTCTCACGGCAACGTCTTACGTACCAGTTACTGAGTTCATCAACGAAGTCAGTGAGTACTGCTGCTGCCTCAGGAATCTTGTAAGATCCAAGGTTTTGATCAAATACCTTAACTGCAGTGTTAAGCTTTGAAAGAAGCCATTTATCCATTACAGTAAGTGAGTTAGTATCAAATGTATACTTAGTAGGATCGAACTGATCGATCTCAGCGTAAAGTGTGTAGAACGCATATGTATTCCAAAGTGTTCCCATGAACTTACGCTGTCCTTCAAGAACTGCATCTCCATGGAACTTGTTAGGAAGCCATGGCTGTGAGTTTGTATAGAAGTACCATCTGATAGCATCTGCCCCATACTGTCCCAGAGCTTCCATAGGATCTACTGCATTTCCCTTAGACTTAGACATCTTGTTTCCGTCCTTATCCAGAACGTGGCCAAGAACGATAACATTTTTATAAGGAGCCTTGTCGAAGAGAAGTGTTGAGATAGCCATAAGTGAATAGAACCATCCACGAGTCTGATCAACTGCCTCTGAGATAAAGTCTGCAGGGAAGTTGTCATTGAAGATATCTTCGTTCTCAAATGGATAGTGCCACTGTGCAAATGGCATCGCACCTGAATCGAACCAGCAGTCGATAACTTCAGGAACTCTTCTCATTGGCTTACCACAATCAGGACAAGTAAGAACTACGCCGTCAACAAATGGTCTATGAAGCTCGATATCCTCAGGAACATCGCTTCCATCTTCCATCTTTCCACGTTCGCGGAGCTCTGCGATAGAACCAACTGCATCTCTCTTACCGCATTCAGCACACTCCCAAACATTAAGAGGAGTACCCCAATAACGGTCACGTGAGAGACCCCAGTCCTGAACGTTCTTCAGCCACTCGCCGAAACGTCCCTGTCCGATTCCTTCAGGAATCCAGTTAACTGTATTGTTATTAGCAACCATACGGTCACTAACTTCTGTCATCTTAATGAACCATGACTCTCTTGCATAGTAGATAAGTGGTGTATCACATCTCCAGCAGAATGGATAGTCATGCTCAAACTTAGGAGCTGAGAAAAGAAGGCTTCTTGAATCAAGATCCACAAGAACCTTTGGATCAGCATCCTTAACGAAGAGACCACCAAATGGTGTGTCGTCTGTCAGGTTACCTTCAGCATCTACGAACTGAACGAATGGAAGGTCATACTTACGACCTACACGTCCATCGTCCTCACCAAATGCAGGAGCGATATGAACGATACCAGTACCATCTGACATTGTTACATAATCATCAGCTACGATGAAATGTGCCTTCTTATGCTGCTTTGCAGCACTTGCTGCAGCACCTTCATAAAGTGGTTCATACTCTCTGCCCTCAAGGTCGATACCCTTGTAAGACTCAAGCTTTACATATGCCTTTCCGTCTGTTGCAGAAGTATCATACTTGTTTACATGCTTTCCTTCTTCATTCTTTACCTTCTCTTCAGCGAGAGGTCCAAGAACTGTATCAAGAAGAGCATCAGCCATAATATATGTGTAGCCGTCGCAAGCCTTAACCTTGCTGTAGCTTTCTTCTGGATTTACACAAAGTGCCAGGTTTGATGGAAGTGTCCAAGGAGTTGTTGTCCAAGCAAGGAAATAGTACTGCTCTTCGCCCTCAGCAACCTTAGCCTTGAAACGAACAACTGCAGATCTTTCCTTAACTGCCTTGTATCCCTGTGCAACCTCGTGAGATGAAAGTGGAGTACCACAACGAGGACAATAAGGAACTACCTTGAAGCCCTTGTAAAGAAGACCCATATCCCAAATCTTCTTGAGTGCCCACCACTCAGATTCGATATAATCATTATGGTATGTTACATATGGATCATCCATATCTGCCCAGAATCCAACCTTACCGGAGAATTCCTCCCACATACCTTTATACTGCCATACAGACTCTTTACATTTGCCGATAAATGGCTCGATTCCATACTCTTCGATCTGCTCCTTGCCATCGATTCCGATTTCCTTCTCGACCTCAAGCTCAACAGGAAGACCGTGAGTATCCCAACCAGCCTTACGAATGATCTTGTGACCCTTCATTGTCTGGTAACGTGGAATCATATCTTTAATTACTCTTGTAAGTACGTGACCGATGTGTGGCTTACCATTAGCCGTTGGAGGGCCATCATAGAATGTATAAGTTGGAAGATCCTTCTTCTCATCTATACTTTTTTCAAAGATTTTTTCATCTTTCCAAAACTTAAGTACTTTTTCTTCATTTTCAGCAAAATTCAGTTTTGTAGATACCTTATCGTACATTTTATCTTTTTCCTCTCTGAATTATATGTGCCAGGCACATTTGATTTATTCTTCTGCTTTCTTATCACCAAGAGTCTGTGTGAGGTAATCATTTACAACCTTGGCAACATCGTCTGTGTAAAGACCGTGCACTGCACAGGCCTGATCTAGTGTCTCGTACTGTGATACCCCGCAGCTAATGCAATGCATTCCACACTTCATCAAAACAAGTGATGCATCAGGGTACCACCTAATAATGTCGCCAATAATCATGTCTGGGGTAATGTATTCAATAATTCCATCCTCATCAACCTTAAGTGTTGATGGATCAGGTCTTTCTGTCTTGTTGTCGACACCAAGATTTAAAGCCTTTCCGTCGTCTGATGCTACTGCACCGTCCATCACCTTAGAAGTGATGTTGTCAGTGTTAGCATTTCCAGCATTATAAACTTCTTCTGCCATAATTTTTCCTTCTTTCTACTTGTAAATAATCCGTTTGGGAAGCAATCCCGCAGATTATAGGATATCGATAATCTTTCCAACCACCATGAATTTTTCACGAACCTTGAGAAGCTCATCTTCCACGTTGTGTTTCTTGGTAAGAACTTCGTCATAGGTGTTGGATTCTGTCGTAAAGTAAAGGTATATCTTTCCGTTGGCAAAGCATATTCGGAAAATCTTTCCAAGCTGAAGTCCAACTAACTGTCTCAGCTTATAGATCATATTCTCTGTCAGCAGGTTCTCTGCCTCTCTCTCATCAAACGCATAAACACGGAACATTCTATCTACCACATCATTCTGAGGTTTGATAGGATGCACTCTCTCGTTCTGACAATCAAGAACTGGAGCAGATGATGATGTAAGCACAACAGGGTTGATATTCTTTGTATCAATATCTATTTCAAAGAAACGTCCTCTGATATGTGCATCGTTTACATCGCAGTCCTCAAAAACATCCGCGTTCATAAATGAAATGTTCTTGTGCTTTCCCTTAAGCTCGTTCATTGATGAATAACGATAATCTGAAGCATCAGAGAACATATTTGTCGCAATTATCTCTCTCTCAGTTGGACCACCCTTTACATGGAACATGCCACCTTCAAAATATCTCGCCGCATATGGCATTACAATATTTTCTCTATAATCCAGCTTCATGTTGTTAAGCTTCACCTGAAGCTTAATTCGATACGAAGCAAAGACCGCCAAAATTATCAATGATACAGCTGCAAGTATAATACCATAAGACAGCCATACACCACTATGGTTCATGTATATTGCAAACGCAGCACCTATTACAAGAAATACGAAGAACGCACTGATAGCATTTATCTGATTCTTGAGTTTTTTGATTCCTATATTCTTTTCAAGCTTTTTTATAAATTTCCTTTTTTCCACTTCACTTCACTACCCTATGTTTAAAAGATTTCAAACAGCAACATTTTACCACAATTTTTGTTATAAATACAACAAAAAACAAGACGGAGATATAGGCTCCGTCTTGTATAAATGTAACAAAGTAATTGTTAGTCTGTGATTGAGATAATCTCGCTTTCTCCTTCAGGCTTTGAAACCTTCTTCGGAATAACCAGAGTCAGGATACCATTTGCATACTGAGCCTTGATATCCTCCTTTGAAAGATCCTTTCCAACGTAGAAGCTTCTTTCGAATTTTCCATAGAATCTCTCACGGCAGATGTACTTAGGTTCCTTCTTTGCCTCGGCATCCTCAGCTGTTTCAGCCTCGTCCTCGGTATCTTTCTTCTCAGGGTGCTCTGCACTTACGATAAGATAACCATTCTTTAGCTCTGCCTTGATATCGCTCTTGTCGAATCCAGGGAATTCCATCTCAAGCTCGTACCTGTCATCAAACTCCATAATATCTGTGGTGCATCTCTTCTTGTCCAGCATCTCATTGCGGAGCCTCTTACCGTAATCAACAGGGAAGTTAAATACCTCATCAAAAAGATCATTTGCAAAATCGCCATTAAATAAACTTGGATAATACATAATCATTCCTCCTTCTATATGTGATATATGTTCTAGTAAATCTTGATTTCTGAATATGTTATACCATTTTTATTAGCACTCGTCAAGTGTGAGTGCTGATAATTCTATGAAGATTGTGTGAAACGTTATCCGAAGCCTTTATTTTTCTAGCTTTGTTTTACCTTCATATATATCTTTCAGTTTTTGTGGAACTGACTCGACGAGTGCTTTAACCATTTCCTCCTGGCTTATATCATTAGGATTACTGAGCCAGACAAGTATCAGATTTGAGAAGCCACCAACCCACATCTTAATCAGCAGCTTATATTCCTGTGGCAATTCGTCTACCTTCAACTTAAGACACATTTCTCTCTCGATAGCTGAACAGAAATACCGGCCACCTTTTGTACAATACGAATCCTCTCCACTTGTATTTGCTACAGCATTCAGTATGTATCTGGAATTATACATATAATCGGCAAGATACTGATTCAGGAACTCTTCAAAAGTTATTCTTTCCTCCACCAGTTCCTTAAGAAGGCGATCCACACGTTTTTGATACGCCCAATGAGTAATCTCATACTTGTCAGAAAAGTGATTGTAAAAGGTCTGGGTTGTCACCCCGCAGTGTTCCGCAATCTGTCTGACAGTTATCTTATCCAGCGGCTTATCATACATAAGCTCTATTAATGAATTAAAAAGTTTTTCTTTCATGTCCCCATTTTTCATGTACAATATGCCTTCTTTCTTACATATCCAGAATGTGTGATGCGAGCTGGAAATAAATGATCAGTGATATCGCATCAACGATAGTGGTGATAAATGGACTCGCCATCACTGCCGGGTCGAAGCCAACTCTTTTTGCCAGGATCGGAAGTGAGCAGCCTACAAACTTAGCAACTGAAACAGTGAGCATAAGTGTAAAGCAAACAACAAGCGCGATGACTACTGTAACCTTATCGAAGTAAAGCAGCTTCACGAAGTTAGCAACCGCCAGCGTGATTCCGCAGAGAAGGGCTACCAGAAGTTCCTTTCCCTGTATTCTGAATATATCCTTAAACTCTATCTCATCCAGTGAAAGTCCACGGATGATTGAAACCGAAGCCTGGGATCCCGCATTTCCGCCGGTATCCATCAGCATCGGAATGTATGCTGTAAGAATTACATATTTACCCAGGGCGCTCTCATACTTAGTGATGATAGCACCTGTAAATGTTGCAGAGATCATGAGCAGAAGAAGCCACGGAATACGCTTCTTGTAGGTTTCAAAGAAACCTGTGCTGATGTATGGCTTATCGGTAGGTGTGATAGCGGCCATCATCTCGATATCCTCGGTGTTTTCTTCCTGGATGACATCGATAGCATCATCGACAGTAACGATACCAACCAGACGATGTTCCTGATCTACTATAGGGATGGCAGTAAGGTTGTACTTTGCCATATCCTTTGCCACCTGCTCCTGGTCGTCAAGAGTATTGGCTGAGATAACATTTGTCTCCATTATATCGCCGATCAGAGTATCCTTGGATACCAAGAACATATCTTTCAGGCTGACAGTTCCCTGAAGTTTTCTGGAAGGGCTTACTACGTAACAGGTGTAGATGTCCTCTTTCTCGTCAGCGGTTCGTCTGATTCTTTCAAAGGAATCCGCCACCGTCATGTTGCTTCTAAGGCTCATGTACTCGGTGGTCATAACTGATCCAGCGCTGTCCTCTGGATACTTCAGGAGTTCATTTATCTCTTTACGAGTCCGTGGGTCGGCATGACGGAGTATCTTATTAACTACGACTGCCGGCATTTCCTCGATCATATCAACGGCATCATCGATGTACATTTCTTCAAGCACATCTTTAATCTCTCGGTCGTTGAAGGCTCTGATCAGAGTTTCCTGCTCCTCATGTTCCATCTCAGAGAATACGTCTGCAGCATCCTCTTTTGGAAGGAGTCTGAATAAAAGTAGCAGCTTATCGTCTGGAACTTCTCCCAGAAGCTGTGCCACATCGATTGTGTTTGCATCTCTGAGAAGCTCTCTCAGTTCTGCAAAATGTCTCCCCTCAAGGAGTTCCATAACTGTTTCCAGTTCAATAATCTTCTCATCCATAATCTTATCTCCAAGCATTTTTGTAGTGTCGTCCCTGGCCGCATTTGGGGCTATCCAGGGCACAAAAAGTGGTAGTATGGAGATTACCCCATACTACCAGAACATAAACACCAATACTCAGAAATGAATGAGTCACTTTGGCTCAAAGCCGAATCGACTCATTTCGGGCAACGAAGTATGGCATATTATGTTCTTTAATATTCGATACATAGCACAAGTGATAGTCTATATCCTGTTTCGCATCATGTTCCATAAATCGTCACCTCCTTTATTTTGGAATGAGTTAATTCGGCTCAAAGCCCTTTTGACTCATTTTACCAAGCACGGTCGATTTCTTCGACCTTGATAAGATTTGTATTTCCACTGGTTCCGTTAACCATACCACCAGTGATTACTACGTTGTCACCCTTCTGAAGTCCAAGGGCTGCTGTAGCCTCCTGAACAGAGTTAGCAAACATTTCTTCCATGCTGTCGTACATACCACACATTACCGGAGTAAGTCCCCATGAAAGATTCAGCTTACGCCAAACCTTTGCAGATGTGGTCATACCTATAATGTCTACTGGACATCTGAAACGGCTTACCATTCGGGCCGTCCTTCCACTGAGGGAATTGACGATGATACATTTGGCGTCTACGTCGATTGCCATAGTACAAACTGAATGGGATACCGCATCCAAGGTGCTTCGAACCTCGAAATCCGCATTGTGGAATCTCTTCTTGTAATTGATCTTAGTCTCTGTAAACTCAATGGTCTGAACCATAGTCTTCAGAGCTTCAACTGGGTACTTTCCAGAAGCAGTCTCGCCAGATAGCATAACCGCAGAAGTTCCGTCATAAACTGCATTTGCCACGTCAGAAATCTCAGCTCTAGTAGGACGTGGATTCTTGATCATAGACTCCAGCATCTCAGTCGCTGTGATAACGCGGACACCCAGCATACGACATTTGGATATGAGGTACTTCTGAACCGAAGGAACCTCCATACCAGGAATCTCAACACCCAGATCACCACGGGCGATCATGATTCCGTCTGAATATTTACAAATCTCTTCGACGTGCTCAACGCCGGAGCGATTTTCAATCTTTGCAATGATCTCAACTTCCTTACCACCATTCTGGTCAAGGAACTCACGCATCTCCAGAACGTCCTTCTCAGTAGAGACAAATGAAGCTGCCACATAGTCGGCACCATTCTGAATACCGAACAGAAGGTCGCTCTTATCCTGCTCACTAAGGAAAGGCTGATCCAGCACCTTGTTAGGAAAGTTCATAGATTTCTTATCTGACAGCACGCCGCCGGCAAGACATTTGCAGATGGCATCGTTGCCTGAAATCTCAGTAACCTCAAAAATAACAAGACCGTTATTAACAAGTATTCTATCGCCAACCTCAAGATTCTCGATCAGATTCTTGTAGCTGACAGAAACCTTTTCCTGATTACCAACAATATCATCAGTGGTAAAAGTAAATGTGTCTCCATCATTTAATTCGATGGAGTGATTTTCAAATGTTCCAATTCTATATTCTGGACCCTTTGTGTCAAGCATGATAGCGATAGGCTGTCTCAGATCACCACGAACCTTCTTAACGAGGTCGAACTTTTTCTTCTGCTCCTCGTAGGTTCCATGAGAGAAGTTCATTCTGGCAACGGCCATACCTTCCTCAATCAGCTTACGAATAGTTTCTTCATTATCACTTGCAGGTCCTATAGTACATATAACCTTGGTTTTTCTCATAGTGTATGTCTCCTAACCTTTTTTGGCTTTATCCCTCAGGCCATAGATAAAATGACTATACCACTTTTCAAGTACAGAAGCAAGAAAAGACAAGGATTAGTGGCCATTTTGCAAAATAAAAATACCCTCTTCACTGGTTTTCCAGCAAAGAGGGTGAATATAACCTAGAAGCCGTGGCTGGCACCGCCGCCTCCGCCACCGCCTCCACCACCGCCGCCTCCGCCGCCGGAGGACGATGAACTTGGTGGATCGTAACGACTAGTCTGATGTGTAAATTGTCTTTCAAAATTCAGCAGATTCTGCTGTGTCTGTATAGCTGCAAGAAGTTCTTTCTCTGAAGCCTTTGGCACGATTGAAAATGCCTTCACGATACCAAATGCAATCAGCATTCCAAGCATTAACGCAAGGAGAATGTTAGATGCAAGCTTCATAGGTGCCGCAACTCTTGCTCCCTGGAGCATAGCTGCTTCTTCCTTAAAGACTTCGCTTGCGCAATCATAATATCTGCCCTGAGAAGCCTTTCTATAAACATTTGATACGATAGTTGAAGCCTTACTTCTTGTGACGGTTTTATATATAGCACCATCACTATATACAGAAAGCTCACGGTTCGCCATATCGATAATGAACACCGTTCCATTAGGTGAAGAACCAAAAAGTTCCTCCAGCTTGCGCTGTCCCTCATAGATAGTAGTGCCCTTATTCTTATCGATAGTATAGAACATTACATTTCCATACTCAGTAATTGGCTGCATATCCTCGATAAGGCTCCTCTTCTCTCCATCAGTAAGAAGTCCTGCTTCATCGATGATTATGGCTTCATAATAAGTGGTCTTATTGACGTAATAATTATCGCCCTCTTCTTCCTCTGAATCAGCAAAAGCATTAATACCAGAAAAAGCAAATGATATCACTACCATCAGTGCTGTAAGAAGCACTGTCAGTACCACTCTACTTAGTTTTATTTTACTACTAACTATCCTATGCACGATCATCACCTCCCCGATACATCTCAAACTGAGGTAATGGTCTTGTTGCAAGAAGATTATAATTCATGATGATTCCAATAATGTTCATCAGTACACCCACCATAGCGATCATAGATATGATGTAGTACAGAGTATCATTTATGGAATTAGTCATAGTGATTATGGCTATCATCAGAATACTGACTGTAGACCAGACAGATGCTGGGAACAGTCTCTTGGTCTTCATATGTCCCAGATTCTTCCAGGCAATTATTGTAAAGACAAGCGATACAATAAAGAAGAGTACTGCCACAAGCACGCCGCCAAGTCCCAGATTTCCAGTATCCAGAACAGATTCAAGTCCCTGGAAAATAAAGGAACCAAATCCTATAAACAGGAATGACAGTGCAATGATCCATACAAAGCAACCTGAAGAATCCTTCTTGGCCTTCTTCTGCTTTGCCTTCTCACGCTTGGCGCGAGCGATATCATTTTTCGTTACTACATATGCATCTGTACCCGCTCCCTCAACTCCGTTAAAGTTTGCTCCGACCTGAGCCTGAACACGGGCCATCTTCTTTTCTTCAACACGGCGCTCCTTATCCAGCATTCCCAGGTCATCTTCATAGTTCTCTAGAGAGATGATCTTCTTCAGCTCATTGCTATAAAGAATAACACTGATCATACCGATCAGAGCAACAAACAGAACCAGGATCTTCGGTGTAATAGTGAAGAACATCTGAAACACCACAAAAAGTATTGCCGCAATAAAAAGCGCGCAGAGCAGATACTTTGGAATACTCATAGGAACATCCGCAGATACCTTACCAGTCTGGCCGTTTACTGTGGCATAGGCCACACGGTCCCTGTTACGGTAAGACATAAACCATACCGGAAACATGGCCGAGCGAGTTGCATTTACATTAGTCTTCATACATCCCTTTACGTTTTCCTTCGGGGTATCAAAACTACACTTCGCCATCGGGCTGCTCTTCTTCAGGTAGTTATAAGTACTTTCCTTAGCCAGATCAACAGCCGTATCCCTGTAAACAGGGGCATCAACATCTGCTATATCAGCATAGTAGCCCGACAAAAATGAAGGGCTGAACTTGGTTATATCCTTAACATTAAATGGTGCGATGTCGCTGCTGATGTCGTCGGCAAACGATGACGATGCATCATAGGAAACTCCGTTATAGTAACAGTCCAGCATACCACGCATCATGTAGTGGTCAGTAATTATATAGTCGCCGCTTCGATGAGATTCCGAAGTAGCCACATTTATTTGTCCCCTCTGGGACATATCGAAGAGCCAGTATGGCATGTAGATTCCTCTAAATGAATCTGCGCGGCCAGCGGCTCTATAAGAATTCGGTGCAAAGACTGCACGCTTGATAAACTTCTCAAAAGCATTGGTACAATCCTGCTTGGTCTTCTTAAATGGAATGATAAGCTGTGGTCTCTTCTCCTTAGAAATCCTGCTTTCCAGGACATTTGACGATCCACAATAACTACAGAAACCCGCAGCGGTTTCATCGGTTGAGGTTATCTCGCCTCCGCACTGCGGGCATCTGAATATGGTTACGTCATAGTCCGTACTCTCCTCCGCTCCGCTCATTTCAAATGCATACGGATCGAAGAGGGATGAACAGGAGTCACATCGCATCTGCTGGGACGCAATGTCAAACTTCAGGAGTCCTCCACAATTCGGACATTGAATCATACTTTTCTCCTTCTTTTAGATTCTGAACTCAGAATCTTACTTGCCAGTCTTCTTGTTGATAAGGTCCTTTGCTACATCGACAGCCTTATCCTTTGCCTTATCGATATCCTTCTCTGTGATGCCAGCCTTCTTTGCAGCATCCTCAGCCTTCTTTGCAAGATCACCAGCCTTGTCAGCTACGTTCTTGATATCATCTAAACCTGCCATAATAGTTACCTCCCTGTTATTTGTTTTAATTATATAGATATTTTCTACCGTGAATTATTATAACACAGCCCACATTAGTTCGCTAATAAATCTAGAAGGGTTTCATAAACGAACTCCACAGATTTCGCTCTCACATTGTTCCTTCCAATATCACCGAATTGCTGGGTAAATGTCTTCACCACTCCACCTACGTAGAAGCCAAAGCATACCATACCCACAGGCTTCTCAGCAGTGCCGCCTGTCGGACCTGCAATGCCAGAGATTCCAACGCCCACTACACTCTTTGAGTTTGATTGGTGATTTCCTACCAGTTCGTCCTCAGCATGCGCCACGCCACATGCCATTTCACCTGCAACCGGTTCGCTGACAACGCCGTACTTTTCTATGGTGTCGTCATTTACTCCGACATATTTTACCTTAGCCTCATTTGCATAAGTCACAAAGCTCACATCCAGCACCTTGGAAGCGTCAGGCACGTTAACCAGACGAGCAGTCGCAAGACCCGCCGTACAAGACTCAGCAAATGCTATGTGCAGCCCCTTCTCAATAAGCAGCTCCACAACCTTATACTCTATATCTTTATTTTCTGTATCCATATATTTCGTTTCCTGTATTATTTTATGATGTCTAATTAGTCTGTAGGAATGCTGTCCAGCATTTCGTCAGCATCTTCAGCTGACTGTCCCTGCTGTTCCACGTTATCCTTTGCTTTCTCTTCAAGTCTGTTACCCAGTTCAACCTCTCTCTCAAGAATATCATTATTCTCATCGCTGACGTCTGAACCGGTTCCTCCACAGGCAGTAACTCCGCCAAGAGAAAGAACAACCATCATAGAAACTAAAATCATTTTAAACTTCTTCTTCATAACTACCTCTCTTTAATACACGTGGCTAAAACCTCTGCCAACTTCGCATGAGCCTCTGGATCCAAATGTAATGAATCCACTTCAGATGGCTTAATATGTTCTGCTGCATTCACGAAGATGCAGCCATGTTTCTCAGCAACTTCTCCATAGTACATTGGAAACTCCTTCGAACGGTCGATAGCCCCTTCTAAAAAACTTCCATAGAATGTAGATGTCTTTATTCCTTCACCAATCTCAGGTGGAGAAACAAGAATTATTTCTGGAACAAAACCCTGCTTTTCACTAGTAAACTCCTCAATATCCTCTACCAGCTTTTCAGCACCTGCAGCGATTTCCTTAGCAGAAAGATGAAAGACTTCCTTCAGATCATTTGACCCAAGCATAAGAACCACCAAATCTACCGGCTTATGAGAATTGAGGCATGGCTTAAGATAGTCACGTCCATTCTTCCAGCCCTCGATAGGATCATCGTAGATTGTAGTCCTGCCATTGCAGCCCTCTTCGATTACTTTATACTCATCACCCAGCAAGGTCTGAAGCCTGCCAGTCCACCTTACATCCGAAGGATAACGAAGTCCCGTCCTTGGACTATAACCGTATGTATTTGAATCGCCGTAGCAGAGCACCGTTGTCATATGTCTTCACTCCATATATTTATCTATATCTCAAATGCATCATCAATTACGAATATACATCATTAACCATAAATCCACAAGCATAGAAAAGTTCTTTCGAAGTATCATGGTATGTGATAAAATAGCCTATGTAATGCTATATACTACAAGGTAATAAAGCATATTTCACGGGAGGTTATTATGGGAGAAATACTTTTTAAACAGAGGAAGAGAAACTGGTGCGGACTACCATGGTCCTTTACTATATACAGCTTCGATGAGGAGAGACTTTTCATCGAAAGCGGAGTCCTTTCAAAGAAGGAAGATGAAGTAAGACTTTACCGCATCCTTGATATATCACTTACCCGTTCCTTTGGTCAGCGTATCTTCAAAATGGGTACGATCAAGATCGACAGTTCCGATAAGACTATGAAATGCTTCGAACTGAAGAACATCAAGAATGCAAAGGAAGTAAAGGAGCAACTTTCACAGCTGGTTGAAGAAGAAAGACAGCGCAAACGTATCTCAGGACGTGAGTTCATGACAGACCACGACCATGACGGATTCGCTGATGACTACGACGATGATCAGCACCATTATTAAAATATAGAACTTAGTATGTGAGAGGGATTCAGTCCCCCTCGCATTTTTTTCGGGCACTAGTCGACCCGTGGCTGACTTTGCATAAATGACATTTGTCACATGGGAGTTGTGACAGAGTTCACTACCGATTTTACTGGACTTTGCTAGAATGGTGTCATAAAGATTACTACCCCGCATGGAGAAAGGAAATGCTATGAGTGAAACAGTTGTTAAGATTAATAATCTGGTAAAGAGATATAAAGAGCTGATTGCACTGGACAACTTCAGTCTTGAGATTAAAGAGGGTGAGGTGTTCGGTCTTCTGGGACCTAACGGTTCAGGTAAGACAACAACAATCAACTGCCTGCTGTCGCTTCTCACATACGACAAGGGCGAGGTTGAACTTTTCGGAGAGAAAATGTCACCATCCCGCCGCGACCTGAAAAGAAGGATCGGAGTTGTATGCCAGAACGTCGCAGTCTTCGATGAACTTACAGTATACGAAAATATCGACTACTTCTGCGGTCTATATATAAAGGACAAGAAAACAAGAAAGCAGTACGTCGAAGATGCTATAGCATTTGTTGACCTGAACGACTTTAGAAAATTCTATCCTAAGAAGCTGTCAGGCGGACTTCTGAGACGACTCAATATCGCCTGCGGAATTGCCCACAAGCCTGACCTCATAATTCTGGATGAGCCAACAGTTGCAGTAGACCCACAGTCAAGAAACAAAATCCTTGAGGGTGTAGTGGAACTGAACCAGAAGGGAGCCACAATAATCTACACCTCACACTATATGGAAGAAGTTGAGCAGATCTGCTCAAGAATCCTCATTATGGATAAAGGTAAAGAGATCGCATCCGGAACCAGCGAAGAGCTTAAGAGCAAAATCAAGAACACAGAAAATGTTATCGTCGATGTAAGACGACTTCCAGAAGAACACATGGACGGAGTAAAGAAACTGAATCACGTATATGACGTTCAATATATGGGCGATAAGCTCACAATCAAATGTGACGGCGGCAAGCACAACATCACGCATGTTATCGAGTACTTCTCTGACAATAATATAAACTACGACCGAATCTATTCAGAGCTGCCAACACTAAATGACGTGTTCCTTGAGATCACAGGCAAAGAACTCCGCGACAAAGAATAATGAGTCAAAATGGCTCTGAGCCAAATCGACTCATTGAAAGGATAAAGATATGTTTGGAAGAATATGTATAGCCGAGCTGAAGAGGCTCGTTAGATCAAAAAAATATATGTTTTGGACATTTGCATTTCCTATTATGCTGGGTACACTTTTCTACTTTGCATTTAGCACTATCTACAGCTCACAAAAGAGCGAAACAATCCCAGTAGTTATCGAGGTAACGGACAATGCAATAAACGAATATAAGATTCTTCAGGCTTTCTCAAATCTGGATACTGATCAGATGTCAAGCGACCTGGAGCAGTACTACGAAGATAAAGCCGTAGCAGAGGCCATGGGAGAAAGCTTTGACAAGGAAATTCCTATATCCGATGAGACCATGGATAAGATTGAGGATATCCAGAGCTACGACGATATGAAGAAATACAACCTTGCAGACTTCCCTTACGATTACCTCAAGGTTGATAGATCAGAAATTGATAACATCAGTAAGGACGATCTTCCATTTATCAAGATGCTTAAGAATCTTACCTACGACGATGGAAACAAGATGGTCGAAGAGGTAGAGGGAATCACACATGAAGAAGCTGAAGAAAAGCTCTCAGATGGTGACATAGCAGGTATCATCACCGTAGATTCAATGCAGGACATATATCTTCTTGTAAATGGAAATGGTGTAAAGCACAGCATCCTTTCAACCATCATCAGTGAATATAAGCTGGAGGCTGGTAAGGCAATCGACACCATCAACGACGATCATGAAAACCTGGAACGCTCTAGTGAGATAATGGATGAAAGCACAGAAAGCATAGAGTACATCGAAGCAAAGAGCACAGGCGGCGATAACAAGGATCCATTCATTGCATACTTCTACAACCTCATCGCTATGATCGCCATTATGGGATCAACGGCTTCGCTAAATGTAATCGTTATGAGTCAGGCTAATCAGTCTGACGTAGGAATCCGTGTAGATATGTCACCTTCCATCAAGATAATCCACGAACTGGCGCAGCTGCTTGCAGTATTTATTCTCCAGTCAATAATACTAATTTTTACACTGACCTATCTGATATTCATACTAGGTATCAAATTCGGTGGAAACATCACATTCATTTACCTCACCACACTTCTGGCAGGACTTGTGGGTGACAACCTCGGTTTTATGATCGCACATTTCGGCAAGATAGCTATTGATAAAAAAGAAGCATTCCTTATGGCAATTTTTCTTGGAGGCGGTTTCATGTCAGGACTTATGTATGGTGACATGAAGATAATCGTCGAACAAAAAGCCCCTTGGTTCAACCGCATCAACCCATCCGCTGTTATAACAGATGCATTTTACGCATTAAACGTATTCGGCGTTGGCCCAAGATATTATAGAGCTGTAATGTACATACTTATAACAAGTGGAGTAATGCTTCTCATTGGCTGCATCCTCTCCCGCCGTTCATCTTATAAATCGTTATAAGCTGAGATAACATTTCACTGTTATACACTTTGAAAGGAAAAAACTATGCACGTATATAAAACCTTCTTTAAGGTAATGACCAAATATAAATTATCCATCATCATATATACAGCCATCGTCATCTTCATGCTATTTTCCCTCATAAATGCGTACTCTGCATCTGAAGAAGAGGATGTAGCCGAGAAAAAGTATACTTTGCTTATTGTTGATAACGATAACTCAGAACTGTCAAAAGAATTAGTTAAGTTCCTGGGAACAAAGCATTATCTCGAGGATGGAAGCTACACAGATGAGCAGATCAAGGACATGCTGTATTATCAGTACATCTCAGAATATATCGTTATCCCAGAAGGCTTCGGAGAGAAGTACGAAAAAGCAGCTGAGAACAGTGAGGCATCCTCACTTCTTCAGGCAACCTATGATGAAGCCCTTCCTAAAGGAATCTTCATCAATATGCAGATTGACCAGTACCTCAATGCTGTAAAAGATTATATGAATTCTGGATACACACTTGAAGAGGCATCAGCCAAATGCACCGACGCCATGGATTCTTCGAAATACGTATCTATGCAGAAGAAGGAAACAGTAGCAACCCAGAGAGTTTATACATCATTTCAGTTCCTTCCATTTGGAATACTCACAATTATCTTCTCAGGAGTACTTCCAGTAATAATGTGCTTCAATGATGCAGAAAGAAAGAACCGCACTATCATCTCAAGCTATAAGATGACAAAGAGAAATTTCGAACTTATACTTGGCAGCGCAAGTCTTGCACTTGTTGTAACATCACTCCTTGTTGGACTTGCATCTGCTTCCCAGAATAGTGAGTATATCTTCACTACATCCTGGTGGCTCTCAGTGACAAATTCATTCGTCTACACACTTAGTGTCACTATGCTACTATCTATGATAACAAGTCTTCCACTAGGCATAAACACTAAAGGATCAGCAAACACATCAACATTTATTACTTGTATCGTTGGACTTTGCTTCTCATTCTTAGGCGGAACTTTTGTAGATATTACAATACTGGGAGATAAGGTTGCAAAAATCGGACAATTTACACCAAACTACTGGTACTCAGTAGCATCTCGTAAGATCTGGTACGAAGGTGGAAACCTCAGCGACGTAGCAGAAAGCTTCGGAATGCAGCTCCTCTTTGGACTCGTATGTCTCTCCATCGGACTTTGCTTCACCCGTTTCTTCGGTGAAAAGAAAGCATAAAAAAATGAGTCAAAACGGCTCAAAGCCGTTTTGACTCATTTCGAGTTTTAGTTAAACTGGTTGAGAATTTCATCCTTTGTCCAGCCACCAGAGATGTTCTTATCAGTGTTATACTTAAGACCATTATACTCGTCCTTTGATATCTCCTGATAATCCTTTGTCTTACCCTTTGAGCTAGAGAGGATCTTGTAATAGTGATAGTCATTATCTTCAGCATGTGACCAGCTTGCACCATACTTCTTATAGTCAAACATAGCCTGGCAGAGATAATACTCAGTATTCTTCAGCTCACCATTCTCAAGCTTCCAGTAGGTTGTGTAATGCAGAGAACCTGCCATATCGGAATTACCATTTGACACGATACCTGTCTTCTCACCATAGTCATATCCATAGTTGCCGCCTGCACCGTATGCCCAGTTATCCATGATACACTTAACTTCATTGTTATAATATGTGTAAACAGTTACATTGTAACCCTGCTTTGCACAAACAAGCTCAGGAATATCATCATTATCAATATAGATAAGTCCATATCTGATCTTGGCATACTTTGACTCAGTGTTCTTAGAAGCAAATTCATTAATCTTATCCTTATAAGCATTTACCCAAGCACCGCTGAACTTCTGCTTACCAGGAACCCACGCTCCATCTGAACCAAGATAATAGTCACCAACCCATTCATTAGTAGCCATATATCCTGTATCCTTAAAGTAGTACCAGCTACCATCAATCTGAAGCCACTGACTTGTTGGGTACCAGCCTGATGAATCTGTGTACCAATAACCTACAGAATTGCTAGCCCATTTTCCACCTGAATATCTGGTATCCCATGAACCGTCTCCATTCAGCCAGCATCCATCACGGTATCCGCCAGCATCCATATAACCATCAGCCTTGAAATAATACCAGCTGCCATCAATCTTCTCCCACTTGCTGCTAGCATAGCTTCCGCCGGAATACTCATACCACCAGCCTGTTGAATCGCTCTTCCAAGTTCCGGATGCAGCCTGAGCTCCAGTTACTGCGGATACACAGACTGTAGCAGCTACTAATACAGTTGCAATTAATTTTTTGATAGATCTCATATTTCCATCCTCCTTTTAACCTACTAACGTTTTTAATGATACCATTTTCTTTTGCTATTAACAATTAATTCGTTAGTGTTTTATCAATGTTTTATCTACATGCGATATACTACCAAGATGCGTTCCGATATTTTTTGCACAATTCCTTTAGAACCTCAGTTTTGTTTACCAAATCAAGAACCGGTTACAAATCAATGTAACCGGTTCTTTAATAACTTGTTGACTAAATGATATGCTTACTTGTAGGCACCATCTGCTCCTACCCAATATCCGTCGACATATTTACTTACAGCAATATAACCACTTGCTTCGAAGTAGTAGCATGAACCATTGATCCATAACCACTGTGATGTAGGATACCAGCCTGATTCATCCTCAAACCACCATCCAGTTGCATCACTCTTCCACTGACCATAGTAACCGTCAACTAAAGCACCATCAGATCCAAGCCAGTAACCATCACGATACTCTGAATAATCAAGATAACCATTATCAAGGAAATAGTACCACTTACCGTCTATCTTCTGCCACTGTGAATATGGGTACCAGCCTGAAGAGTCTTCATACCACCAACCAGTGCTATTGCATTTCCATTCACCCTTTGGTTCATAGGTTGCATTTCCATCAGCATCATACCACTGACCATTTATCCACTCATTTGAAGGCTTACTATTCTCTTCCTTATTTTCCTCTGTATTATTTTCTTTGTTTTCTTCTTTATTCTTTGCAGCCTCTTCCTGAATCGACTTTATCTTATCTTCAGAACCTGTAAGCTTCTTTAAAACTTCTTCACTTACCTTCTTCTTCTGATCATCTGTCAGATCATCATATGCCTTACGAGCTGCCTCAACTGCTTCCTTATCAGCCTCTGTAACCTTGTCCGCTGCTGGAAGCTTACTTATTGTTTCCTCAACCTTCTTAGCTGCTTCAGTATCTTCTATATCCTTCACTGCAGCTTTTGCTTCAGTAAGCGCATCCTGAATAGCCTTGTAAACTTCAGATACCTCATCACTATTTACATTAGCTTCAGCCACTGTTTCTTCTGCTTCATCGATAGAATCAAAAAGCTTCTCTGCTATCTCTTTATAATCATCCTTAATGCTATCGTAATAATCCTGTGCATCCTTTATTGCTGTCTCAAGATCCTTCTTTTCTACAGGTGAAACAGTCACCTTAACCTTCTTCACTGTTTCATTGTAATAAAGTCTTGCACCTGCTGTTACAATAACAGTTGTCTCGCCAACCTTCTTGGCTTTGATTTCTCCAGTCTTCTCATCTAACTCGATGATGTTTGAAGCATTCTCATCATCTGGATCCAGTTTAAATGATATCTCACCTTCACCATCAGCGGAAGCATCCAGCTTTCCAGATTCACCATATTTGATTTCAGTATCATCTAAAGCGATAACCTGATCTCTATATGGCTCCCATACTGCATAGAGAGTCATGTTTTCAGCAGGAACATCGATTTCCTGATTATCTGTGTAGGTAACAATCTTGTTTGCAGCATCTTCAGCTGAAGTTGCCCAGCCCATGAAGTAGTTGTTTTCTTTGGTGTAGGCATTCTTTGATAGAGTCATCTTTGTAGAATCACCCTTTATTGCAGTAGTTGCAACCATCGTTCCCTCGCTATCACTAGAATTATAGCTTACGGTTACGAGCTTAAGGACTCCAGTTGCTGGTGCAGAGGATGTTGATACAGAAGAATGAGCAGGTACATTAAGTGTCCAAGAATAAGCTATACCACTATCAAGCGCATTACCTGCATACTCGGTTGCTTCGCTATTGTTAAAAATATTTTTTGATGCATCATGAAAATCTCCTATCCATCTGGTTGTAAAATCACCATTACCAGAAATAATAGCAAACTTTCTTCCTGTTTTATCATCTTTTTCTTCCATAACTATGGCATTTCCCAGAAAATATATAGGTGCTCGATCATTATCACCAATCTGAGTATCAGCCCAAGAACCAATTTTTACTACTAAATCTTCATCAGTTGTATTTGTAACATTATATGTCAATACAACCGCATCATCAGTAAGACTAGCAACTACAGAAGCTTTAACACCATGATCCTCATATTCTTTTCCTAAGGTAAATATTGAACTACTTCCATCTCCATTGTTAAGAACAACTTTAGGGTTATCTCCAACCTGCATCTGAGTTTCATATCCTCTGTAATTATAGGTTGTTTTAACTGCTTTACTACCATTAGTAACCCCCCAGACATCAAAGCCTTTTCGATCTCCATCTGTCGAGATATCAAATCCCATATTAGCGTTTTGGCCAGACTGTGGCGTATCACTTCCATCACCACTAGCCCTGACATTCATACCCATACCAGACAACATGCCCAGCGCCATGGACGCAGTCAGAGCTCCCACTAAAAATCTCTTTAATGCTTTTCGCATCACTCTTTCCCCCTTGTTTAAATATCTTTGTTGTTATAAAACACACGAAGTTTATTATAAAGCATTCACCTAATATATCAATTCACACATTTTACCAATTCTCTTTATACACTTTCACCAATTACAGTTTCTTTGCGATAGAAAAACTGATATACTTTGAGTTATGAACAGATTAATCGACAAAACTTTACTAATTGCATTAACAGTCTATACCATGTCGCTCTTCGTAAATGGTACAGCCTTTATTGTGTGCATTTATTCCGCAATAATCTGTGCCGCATTAAACTATTATCTGCTCTCAACCGACAGTGGCGACTTCAAGATTAAATTCACCGACCTAAAAGAGCGAATTGCTTTTATTCTGGAGATAGGTGTGATCATCGCTACTTTCATATTTCCAGACCTCGTCCCACTGATTCCGCTCCTCATGTATGATATAGCAAGAAGTCGAAATTACTATGCATTTGCAGCAGCTGTGATCATCATAATCTCATACTTCGTTTACCCGACCAGTCTGCTCATCATCATTTTGTCAGTACTGGCTATCACCCTTTCGATAAAGTCGGAAATGGTATCTATATATTACAGGGATCTGAAGAAGATCAGAGACGACAGTGAAGAAACCAACAGCCGCCTTCGTTCACAGAACACTGAGCTTATGAACGCTCGTGACACAGAAATCTACAACGCACAGCTCTCTGAGCGTAACCGAATTGCAAGAGAAATCCACGACAACGTTGGCCACACTCTTTCCCGTGCTATTCTCCAAATGGGAGCCCTCCTTGCAATTCATAAGGAAGAACCTATTCATTCGGAACTGGAAGGTGTTCGTGAAACCCTGGACAATGCCATGAATTCCATCAGATCCAGCGTCCACGATCTGCATGACGATTCAATCGACGTAAAGGCAAGTATCGCTGATCTGGTGAAGCCACTTAATGATAAATATACAGTCCATATGGATCTTGATATTGGCGACAACACACCGCGCCCAGTAAAATATGCATTGATCGGTATCACCAAGGAGTGCATATCCAATATAATCAAGCATAGTTCGAACACCGATGTGGACATCAAGCTGAACGAACATCCATCTATGTATCAGTTGATCATTCATGATTATAGCGCTGATAACACAGTTAGTAGTAAAAAAGAACTAAGTAACTTTGAAGACTTCGGAATGGGACTTGAGAACATCCGTGGCAGAGTTGAATCAGTGAACGGAACACTGAGCATCTCCACCCATAACGGATTCCGCGTATTCGTCTCAATCCCCCGCTAATGAAAGGATAGATTATGAAGGTTGTTATTGTTGATGATGATAAGTTAGTGGCTATGTCACTTAAAACTATAGTTGAATCTGATAGTGAGATAGAGGTCCAGGCCACAGGCGGTTCAGGGGAGGATGCAATAAAGCTCTACAACGAATTTAAGCCAGACGTTCTCCTTACAGATATACGAATGGAAGGCATGACGGGACTTGAAGCTGGAGAACAGATACTATCTCAGCATCCCGATGCAAAGATACTTTATCTGACCACATTTAACGACGACGAATATATCGTAAAGGCGCTTTCCATAGGCGCTAAGGGCTACATCATAAAGCAGGACTTTGACTCCATCGTCCCTTCCCTTAAAGCAGTCTACAGCGGTCAGTCCGTATTCGGAAATGAGATCACTGAAAAGCTGCCAGACATTCTAAATGCAAAACTAAGTGGTGGGAACTCCACCGCTTCCGATAAAACTCAGGGAGAATCACATTTTGATTTTGCGTCACATGGACTTACCGAACAGGAAGCTGAGATAGTAAAATGTGTCGCCGACGGCCTCTCAAATAAAGAAATTGCTGATACGCTCTTCCTGTCCGAAGGAACAGTAAGAAACTATATCAGCAATATATTGTCCAAGCTGGATCTTCGCGATCGCACCAACCTGGCGATATTCTATTATAAGCATTCATAACGCCGTAACGCGTTATATCATTATTAGTCACCCATTTGTTCGGTTATCTTCTTGTAGTCTGTGTAATATGAAATATTTACAATACGTGCAGACTGCTTATTTACTGCGATAACCATGCAGTCATTTGCCTTCTCATTATAGTAAATATAATTGTTTGAAACAGGATCCACATCATCTGTGATAACTTCGTAGTATTCATCATACTGATAAGTCATCTCACGAAGGGCATCCTTTTCTGCCTGATTGATACTCACACCATAGAAGGTATAGCTTCGACTTGTAGTATTAACTCCCACCTGTATTCCATCAATGTAGACAATATTTAGTCCCTTATCTGATTTAACAGTTGGAGTACCATAGGAGTACTGAATCAGCGACTTTGCCGCTTCAGGATCATCTTCAAGAGTCAAATGAAGATCCGCACTTATCTGACTATCTGACATAGCAAGCTCATTGGTGATATCTTTTCCACCAGAACCTACCAAGTACTGAACTCCCTTAACTACTACAACAGCTATTGCTATAAGAAATATAGCACCAATAATTTTATATACTATAGAACGAACCTTCTGGTTGCTAACTCCAGCTCCCTCTGTTGGGATATAGCTTGGACCCGTATACGTAGGAAGGTCATTTATCCTATCGATTGAAACAGTTCCATCTCCAATTCCTCCATGGAACTTAGAACTCTCATCATTTAGATTGTCAGCTCCAGTATTTCCTGACATAAAGTCTGTATCAAAACCATCTAGCCCCATAGTATCTACTGATGCGATGTCATCAGTATCATTTCCATCTTTTTTTAGTGATATTGCCATAATTTTCCCTTTTTTTCTTAATTGTAAAATGTGACAAGCGGCATAAAGCCGTTTGCCACATTTATGATTTCTTCAAATTAATCTACAGAGTTATAACCTACTTCAAAGCCTGCAAGGTTGATATCAACAGTCTTAGGTGGAACCTTAGACTTGATAACATCTACCCACTGCTCCTTTGAATAGTTCATGTGGCGGGCAGCCATACCAAGTACTATTGTGTTGA
Source organism: Lachnospiraceae bacterium AC2031 (assembly GCA_000687975.1). Taxonomy (GTDB): domain Bacteria; phylum Bacillota; class Clostridia; order Lachnospirales; family Lachnospiraceae; genus Eubacterium_Q. The sequence goes on from JIAB01000001.1 coordinate 1,471,933, forward strand.
AGACTCTTGTGTTTCCAAGCTCCTCAGCCTTTGCCATAGCATCGATTGAGAATACTCTGTACTTCTCACGAAGTCCTTCAAGGATGTTCTCAGGATACTCAGCAGCACCTGTGATCACTGGCATTGGATCAATTCTCTGATCATTTACGATAAGTGCTCCATCCTTCTTAAGGAAATGAGCATATCTGAGTGCTTCAAGTCTTTCGAAGGCGATAAGGACATCAGCGCAGCCCTCTTCAACGATAGGCTCTGTAACAGCCTCGCCTTCAGTTGCATATCTAACGTAGGTAACAACAGAACCACCACGCTGAGCCATACCGTGAACCTCAGAAAGCTTCACATCGTAGCCTGCTGATTCAGCAAGACCACCAAGGATACGGCTTGTGAGCAGGGTACCCTGACCACCTACACCAACGATCATAATATTTGTAACTGACATATTCTTTTCCTCTTTATAATATTTAATCTAATTATCTAAGCTATGGCTGCCAGCTTTACGCCGCCTGCCTAACTATCTAAGCTGGATGGCATCAAATGGACAAAGCTGCTGGCAAAGGCCACAACCGTTGCACATTGTCTCATCGATTACTGAGAAGCCTGTCTCTTTGTCCTTCTTGATAGCTGGACATCCAGGTGTGAGACATTTTCCACACTTCATACATTTCTCTGTATCTACGAAGCACTTACCCTTTGGAACATAGGTCTTAAGGAGTGCACATGGTGACTGAGATATAATAACTGAAAGCTCATCTCTAGCAACCTCTTCCTTGATAGTAGCTTCGAGCTTCTCAAGGTCAAATGCATCAACCACCTTTACGTGCTTAACGCCCATACCTTCGCAAAGCTTAACAAGGTCGATAGCAAATGTCTCTTCTCCGTTAAGCATTTTGCCTGTTGCAGGATGATTCTGGTGACCAGTCATACCTGTTGTTGAGTTATCAAGAATGATAACTGTTCCAGTTGCCTGGTTGTATACCATATTCATAAGTGAGTTAACACCTGTGTGAAGGAATGTTGAGTCTCCGATAACTGCTACCCAGTTCTTAACCCAGTCCTTACCTTTACCCTTCTCCATACCATGAAGCATAGAGATTGAACCGCCCATGCAAAGGGTTGTATCTACAACTGAAAGTGGTGCAGCTACACCAAGTGTGTAGCATCCGATATCGCCACTTGCATGAATCTTTAACTTCTTAAGTACGCTGTATGTAGCTCTGTGAGGACATCCAGGACAAAGAATTGGTGGACGTACTGGAACCTGTGCAGGATCTGCAAGGTCAAGCTCCTGACCAAGAATCTTCTCACGAAGCATGTTAGCGCTGTACTCGCCATCAAGTGGGAAGAGATCCTTACCGATACAATCAATTCCCCATGAACGAACAAGCTCTTCGATAACTGGCTCAAGCTCTTCTACGATGTACAGAACATCAACCTTAGAAGCGAACTCTTCGATAAGCTTCTTAGGAAGTGGTGTTACCATACCAAGCTTAAGAATACTTGCATCTGGAAATACTTCCTTTACATACTGATAAGGGATACCACTAGTAATGAATCCAACCTTCTTGCCATTTACAGTTCCGTCACCGTAAGTTACCTTGTTGATATCAGCGAACTTCTCTGTTGCTCCATCAGCAGCAAGCTTTGCATCACGCTCAATAACGAACTTATGACGCTTCATTGCATTAGCTGGGACCATAACATTTTTCGCTGGGTCTCTAACATATTCTTTATCCTCAACCTCAACTCTATCCTCAAGGTTAACAACACCCTGTGAGTGAGCGATACGAGTTGTTGTTCTAAGGATAACTGGTGTATCGTACTCTTCTGAAATCTCAAATGCCTTCTTGGTGAATACTCTAGCCTCTTCTGAGTCAGATGGCTCGAGCACTGGCACGTGTGATGAGATAGCAATACGTCTTGTATCCTGCTCATTCTGTGAGCTGTAAAGACCTGGATCATCTGCTACCAGGTATACAAGTCCGCCCTTTGCTCCAATATAAGATGCTGTATAAAGTGGGTCAGATGCAACATTGAGACCAACACACTTCATGGCACACATTGCTCTAACGCCTGCGATAGAAGCACCCATTGCAACCTCAGCTGCAACCTTCTCATTTGGTGCCCACTCAGCATAAACGCCTTCATACTTAACAAGATTTTCGCTCATCTCAGTACTTGGTGTACCTGGATAAGCTGATGAAACCTTAACTCCTGCCTCCCAGGCACCACGAGCTATAGCTTCATTTCCAAGCATAATCTTCTTTTCCAATGTTCAAACTCCTTCGTATTATATTTTCCTAATGACAACGCTGAAATGCGCCGCCAATATTTCCAGTTAAGAGCCTAGCAACCTTAATATTATAGAGTATCAGTGGGAAAAATACAACAAAAAAGGGCGCTGAATATAATAGCGCCCTTAAATATTTCATTTTACAAATCCAGTTTCCGTCAGCCGAATCAACTCCAGGCTCCATCTGCGCCAAGCCAACATCCATCCACATACTGATTTGTAACCATATAGCCGTCACCACCAAAGTAGTAACATTTTCCATTGATCCAAAGCCACTTGTTCTGTGGATACCAGCCAGATGTATCTTCAAACCACCAGCCTTTTGAATCGCTTTTCCACTCACCATAATAGCCATCTACCAAAGCTCCATCAGCCCCAAGCCAATAGCCATCACGGTACTCGCTATAATCCATATAGCCCGACTCAGTGAAGTAGTACCACTTACCATCTATTTTCTGCCACTGTGATACTGGGTACCAGCCCTTAGAATCCTCTACCCACCATCCGGTTGAGTTGCATTTCCACTCAAGTACTCCATCATAGTCAGAAACGCCTTCGGAGTTGTACCATTTACCATCAACCCACTCATTCTTATATGCTGTGGTATTAGTCACATCAGTTGCAGCAGGATTTTCATTTCCGGTTGTATTAGTATTTTTATTTCCCGTCGTATCAGTTGTACCATTTGCAGCAGTTGTATCAGGAATATTCTCCCACTTTGCATACAGTGTTATATCCGATGTCACTGCCTTTCCAAAATCATAGGCTGTACCAAAACTGTTATCAGTATACCAACCACCAAATGAGTATCCTGTTCTGGATGGATCAGTTGGTTTTACTACGGTCTTACCACTCTCAATGCTTTGAGTTGCCACAGCACTTCCACCATTAGTTTCAAATGAAACATTATATTTCATAATAGGATGTCCGCATCTTTTAAAGTAGGATAATTCATAGAAATAATTTTTGCTTGGTTCTCCATTTATGGTATTATTACTTGAATCGAGAGTTGCATTATATTTTTCATTAACATGATCGTTCCTATTGTGAATATCAATGGCCCAGTAATAATACTTACCTTCTTTAAATGTCTCGCCTTCCTTCATAGGCTTAGCATCACAGCCTTCATAATATTGGTGATAACCAAGAGCCTTCCAGTAAAAATCTACTTTATCAATATCTTGATCAAATTCAAACCAAAGCAAAGGAACACTACCACTAACTGCATCTGCAGGATCCATCTCCAAAGTAGCCTCCTTTGCAGGCGTTTCTCCAACCACTGGATCAGAAATCACTATATTATATTTTTTAATTGCCGATCCACCTGGAGTATTCCTAATCGATATATATTCAAGCTTATTATCTACTCCCCACGATGCGCCGTAGCATTCATATCCATTTATAGTAGAATTATAAAAACTTTCTAGTGGAAATGAATATTTATTATCATCCCACATATAAACAATGAAACGAATTTCATACTGTTGGTTCTGAAAAGTTCCGTCATCTACACTAAACTTTACTTCCCCGTTGTCCACAGGAAAAACACTTACTCTTGGAATATAATAATTCGAACCTTCCGGAATTTTACAATATCCTTTATTTTTAATAAATTCATAAATATCATCCCCTACTTTAGGCTCTTTATAAGTAATTTCAATAGCTTCAATCGGGGTAGTAGCCGCATAGACATCCATAGAAAAATTCTGTACAGAAAGAACTGACAGAATAAGAGCTATTGCCGTCAAAACAGCCACAAAACCTTTTAAACCTTTTAAACCTTTCACTTTCACCCTTCACTCCTTATTAATATTTTTGACACCATATGACATACGGATCGCTCCATTTCTTACGAAATTTTCACAATCCTAGAAACATTCGGAAACCGCTATTTTTCTAAGAAAAATGCTATTTCCTCATGTTTCAGCGTGTCATAAGGTCAACATGCTTTTCCTGCAAGCAGGAACGCATTTTGACTTTTGACACTTATGTCATATTATATTAACAATAAAAAATTCTTCGTCACGCTCAGAATGGCACAACTTATCTAGTCATTCTAAAGATAGCAATCCGAAGAATCTTTTATCATTTTACTTTGATACTTTTACTAATTTAGTCCTGGAAGAAGTATCCCACGCCCCACTTTGTATGGATATACTCTGGATCCGCAGGTTTTGTCTCAATCTTCTCTCTGAGTCGTCTAACGTGAACATCCACTGTACGTGCATCACCTGGGTAAGTAGCGCCCCAGATCTCGCTGAGCAACTCGTCTCTTGAATAAACCTTGTTAGGGTTTGATACAAGAAGAAGTACCAGATCAAACTCCTTAGCTGTAAGGCTGACTTCATGTCCCTTGATAAATACTCGACGTGAATCAGTCTCTATCTTAAGGCCCTTCTTTTCGATAACATTTGACGTGGACACGCTCAGGTCCTCGCCCTTTGAATTTCTTCTGAGGATGGCCTTAATTCTCGCCTTTACCTCAAGTATGTTAAATGGCTTCGTGATGTAATCATCCGCGCCATATTCAAGACCCATGATCTTGTCCATGTCCTCGCCCTTGGCGGTGAGCATGATGATCGGAACCTCAGAAAACTCTCTGATCATCTGGCAGACCTCAAGGCCTGAAAACTTTGGAAGCATGATGTCCAAAAGAATGATGTCGTAGCTGTTGGCTCTTGCCTTGTTCACAGCTTCCTCACCATCAAACGCTGTATCAACCTCCATATCGTCCTGCTCAAGTGAGAACTTAAGTCCCTTAACGATTGACTTCTCGTCGTCTACAACCAGTACTTTTTTCATCCAAATACCCCTTAAAGATTAATTAACAGTTATATACGAACTGATCCTGTTATACGTACTCTCTCCAATTCCATTTACGTTCTGGATATCCTCGATGGATCCAAAACTTCCATGTTCTTCTCGGTAAGCTATTATATCCGCCGCCTTTGTATCGCCAATGCCTGGCAGGCTCTTCAGCTGCTCTACGTCCGCAGTGTTAATATTCACCTTGCCTCCAGATGAAATGCTATCTCCAGCCGTCTCATTCGAAGCACTTTCGGTACTATCACCGCTCATCGGGACCAGTCCTAATTCTTCAAATTCCTGGTAATCCGGGAAGTAAACCCGCTCCCCGTCTTCCACTAACTTAGCCAGATTAACATATCCATGCAACGCATTAGCATCATAACCTCCAGCCGCCCGTAGTGCATCACTTAGACGGGATCCTGCAGGCAGTTCATAGACACCTTCATTCACCACCGCTCCACAAACATAGACTGTGACTGTGGTTTCGGAATTATCTTCTGTGGTCTCTTCCGCACTAGCGGTTTTTGAATCTGCGCTGGTGGTCTCCGACACGTTTTCTGAGTTTGTCGCAGTCTCTGAGTCATCTTCGAAAATGTTATCGGACGCGATGACATTTGGCTCCTCATCTTTCATGGTCTCCACCAGGATTCCCTGAGTACCGCACCCTGAAAGGCTTAAGCTAATAGCAAAACCGATCAATAATATATTTAATTTTTTCATTGACACCAATCCTTTCGTAACTCAGTAGATCAGTGTCATAAAAACGAACAAACAACTAATTTATTCTAACATATTTCGAGCATCTTTTGAAGTGACTTGTTTCGACAATAATAGTTGTCTAGTTAGTCTCGTCCTTCAGAATAGCAGTTCCGATACCCTTCTCAGTATAGAACTCAAGTAAGAGACAATGCTCAAGTCTTCCGTCCAGAATATGCACGCGGGATACGCCGTTATTCATGGCATCAATACAGTTCTGAAGCTTTGGAAGCATACCGCCACCAACAACGCCGTCGTCGATCAGTGTCTGAGCCTCTTCAAGAGTCATCTCAGAGATCAGTGTCTTCTTGTCGCTAGGATCTGTGAAAACGCCCTCAATATCTGTGAGGAATACAAGCTTCTCAGCATTGATTGCAGTTGCAACTGCACAAGCGCAGTCGTCAGCATTTATATTGTAATCATGATCGTCGTCCATACCCATACCGATAGGAGCAACAACTGGAATAAAATCTGCCTCAAGGAGTGAATCGAGAACTGAGCTATCAGTCTCCACAACCTCTCCAACATAACCGATATCCTTGCCGTCAGAAAACTTCTTCTGAACCTTGAGAAGACCAGCATCCTTACCGCTGATACCAACAGCCTTAAGTCCAACCTTTGACATCAGACCAACAAGGCTTCTATTAACATTATTGAGAACCATCTCAGCAACCTCAAGGGTTGGCTCATCTGTAACTCTGAGTCCATTCTGGAAATGGGTCTCCATGCCAAGTCTGTCGATCCATTTGCTTATTTCCTTGCCGCCGCCGTGAACGATGATTGGCTGAAGACCAACCAGCTTCAGGAGTGCAACGTCCTGGATAACATTGAACTTAAGATTCTCGTCAAGCATAGCAGAGCCGCCATACTTTACAACGATCTTCTTACCGCTGAACTTCTTAATATAAGGAAGGGCCTCGATCAGGGTCTGCGCCTTTCTCTTAACCTCTTCGATATCGTCATTCTTTACCATTTTTATATCCTCTCTATATACCATAATCATTTCCTCGAAAACCTGCCAGTGGGTATTATGAACGATAATCTGCGTTGATTGTAACATACTCGTGGGTGAGGTCACAACCCCAGGCAGTTGCCTCAAAATCTCCATCGTGAAGGTCGCAGATAGCTGTCACCTCATCTGGTGAAAGGATCTGCAGCGCCTCTTCCTCAGAGAATTCAGGAAGCTTGCCCTGCTCTATCATTTTGATAGAACCCTCAGAACTCATCATTGTAATATCTACCTTATCTGGATCGAACTTTGCACCTGAATAACCCATAGCGCAGAACACACGACCGCAGTTTGCATCTCTACCATATATAGCAGCCTTTGTAAGACTAGATGTGACAACAGCCTTAGCAAGAGTTTTTGCTGTCACATAATCAGGAGCTCCAACAACCTTCACGATGAAGAGTCTAGTTGCACCCTCGCCGTCAGACGCCATAGTCTTAGCCAGGTATTCCATAACTGTGTATATTGCCTCAACCAGTTCAGCGAAATCAAGAGCAGCCTGCTTCTCAGGTGTGCCTTCAAGAAGTCTGCTGGTTCTATCAGTCAGCTTCTTCGCAAGGTCGCGAACATCTGTGTCACCACTCTCATCTATATCATCGAGCTTGATACCAAGTGTATCAGCGCTCAGCTCCTCGTTGCCTGCGAGGCCATTTGCCAGCCAAACAAATGTATCATTAGTAGAAGTATCGCCATCAACAGAGACCATGTTAAATGTCCTCTCAACGACAGCTCTTAGAAGTCTCTGGGCAAACTCTCGCTCGATATTTATATCTGACAGCATGAAGCCCAGCATAGTACCCATGTTTGGATGAATCATTCCGGAGCCCTTGCACATAGCGCCGATGTGACAAGTCTTGCCGCCCATCTCAAACTCTACTGCAATCTCCTTAGGTATTGTATCGGTGGTCATGATAGCCTTTGCAGCCTCACTAGCCTCCATATATGCATTTGCTTTATTGCCGTTGAAGTATGGTCGGAGCACAGCGGTGCCTGTATAAGGAACGCCGACGAGACATTTGGATAGATCCATAATACCCTGCTCGATCTTCTCTATAGGAATCTGTGGTCCAATAACACCAGTGGACATTGTAAGAACCTGTGAGCGTTCAACTCCCAGTGCCTTTGAAACAGCCGCAGCCTCTCGTCGGCAGTTCTCGAGACCCTCATCGCCAGTAGCCGCATTTGCGATTCCTGTATTAACAACGATAGCGCTAGCCTTACCGCCAGCAACTACCTTCATGTCCCACTTAACTGGAGCAGCCTTAACTACGTTACGGGTAAATGTACCAACAACTGTAGCTGGTGTGTCGCTCATCATAAGTGTAAGATCTCTGTTTTCGCCCTTTGGTTTGATCCCAACGCGCTTGCTTGCAACACTGTAGCCGCGAGCCGCAAGGATACCACCTTCAACCTTATTTACCATAGCATTCTCCTATTTTTTTAAACTTACGTACAATATAAGATACTCCTCCGCAACGTAAAAAACAAGAAAAATCCTCAAAATTCGCTTATTTTCGCCACTTTTTCTCAAAATACAAGTTGAATGAATTATACATAGGAAGCAAAAAACACCCATCATCCGATGGGTGTTTTTTTGCACCTGTCAACAGGGACGGTTCTCCCTGGCCTTATTTTTATATTTTCGTATACAGGCGGCTTGGTCTATGAGCCGCACCTACTGTCATGTAATCTGTTTCCTCGACGAGGTTCTTTATCTTATTACGGAAGTTTGCCTTGAATAGTGGCTTGCCCAGCATTAACTCATATGCCTTCTGCAAATCTGGCAGTGTAAATTCTTCATCTACCAGGTTAAATGCAATCTCAGATGTCTGCGCTTTAAATGCAAACCATGCCAGAGTCTTCGATAAAATCTTGCCGTGGTCAAATGCCATTTTCTTGCTTCCCGCAAGATCATCTATATCTAGCAGCTCCGCATCTTCCACAATGAAATCCCCATAATCATCAATAAGCTGAGACGCCGGAACCAAAGCTACGTATGTTATCGAGATAGTTCGCTCTCTCGTATCGCGCTTAACCTCGCCAAATGTGTGCATCTGCTCCATGTACGCATTCTTTATTCCTGTCACTTCCTTAACACAGCGCCTGGATCCCTCTTTAAGTGACTCGTCAGCCTTCAGATAAACGCCCGGAAGCTCATATCTTCCAGCGTAAGGCGCCTTAGCCCGCTTCTTCACAACAACCTTCAGACTGTCATCATACATCGTGCAGATAACCGCATCCATCGAAATCGTCATCTTGTCATTCTTCATACGTTGTAACCTCCTCCTTATTATTTCCCGCAACAAAACTCCATAATCCCATCTTAGTATCCAACCACTACTAAGTCAACACTTTCCCCCTGTTGTGTCTAATTTTGTTGCTTTTTCTCCTCTCTGCCGCCTAATTCCGCCCCCTCTAGCTCCTCTAGCAACAATTTTCCCATTTATCACTTTATTTTGTTGCTTTTAACCCTGGCTAGCAACCTAATTTCACCCTCCCAGCAACAATTCTCCCATTTTTCACCTTATTTTGTTGTCTTTCCCCTAGTCAACAATCTATTTTCAGTCCATACAGCAACAATTTCCCCTTTTTTTGCCTTATTTTGTTGCTTTTATCCCCTCTCAGCCACCTTGTTTCAACCCCTCCAGCAACAATTTCTTGCTTTTCCACCTATTTTTGTTGCTTCCACCTCTGATCAACAACCTAATTTATACTCTCCATCAACAATTTCACCCTTTTTCGCCTTATTTTGTTGTTTTTATCCCCTCTCAATCATGTCAGAAAGATTAATTAGAATAAAAAGCTCTCTGGTGCTGTTCATTTGAACAGCGCCAGAGAGTCTTAGTACGATTATCCGATTTTATATCCTAACCAAGCTTACCATAATCGTCTTCGCTTACCGCCTCCAGCCATTCCGCAGAAGTATCTTCACCCGGCACTTCAATCGCAAGGTGTGAGAACCATGAATCCGATGCTGCTCCATGCCAGTGCTTAGTATTTGCCGGAATATTGATCACGGTTCCGGGAGTAAGTTCTACCGCATCCTTCCCCCATTCCTGGTAATACCCTCTTCCGCCGACACAGATCAGCATCTGGCCGCCACCACTTTTAGCATGGTGTATATGCCAGTTATTACGGCATCCCGGCTAATAAGCTTAATCCCATACTTATCAAGAGTTACTCTCAGTTCTTTCTGGGTAAAATATTGATGAGCCTCTACCTGGATAAACTGCGGCACGATCTCCCACTTCGTCTCAAGTTCTTCGATATATTTTCCTTCAAAGTTAGAGATACCGATGCTCTTTGCCTTACCTTCCTTATAAGCCTTCTCAAGCTGTCTGTATCCTGCAAGCCAGTTGCCGGCCGGCTGATGTATATAAAGAAGATCTACGTAGTCTACTCTTGTAAATGTCGCATCCGGCAAAGGTATCTGCCTTGCTCCCGGATTCTTAAACGACCATAGCGGACAATTTGCATGGATCCCTTATGACAGCAAGGAATGTTTCCACTGCGTCCTCTGTACTCACAAGACAGATAACCGCGAGAGCCTTGCTGAATTTATTAAAACACTTCAGAAGCTGTACAAGGATGCTGTGGCTTTTCCGCTTTAACTTCCAATATAAGCTGCTATCAATTCACAAATTTCATAGTTCATTTTATTATAGTATAAAATGCTCTTCAATTATTTTCAGTGTATTTTCAAGCGTATCTCCTTCTTTTCTTTCAAGATACTTAAACCCACTTTCAACTATCTTATGTCTTTCAGATTCATTATCAATATTAAGTGCTTCTATTAAATTTCTTAGAAGTTCCTGTCCGTCCGGAAATGAAAGAATAAACTGATATACTTCATCTTTATCTGCACGATCAAAATAATGCTTTCTCTTCATTTCGTCAGGTGCAAATAACAGAAATACATGTTCATAATCACTTATTTCTTTCAGTAAATCAATTGGTATTATTCCATCTACGATAATCTTCTTATCCTTTGGCATACTAATTAGATCTGCCACAGTAAACTCCGCCTCCTCTCGAAGCTCAGCCTGCATCCAATCTGCATACTTACGCGGAGACTGAGAAAAGAATCCATGCCAATCGGCACTTCTATCCAGGCTCATCGCCGGCTGATCTTTTGAGTTTGCTATAGCAGCATATTCATCCCAATGATCGCCTTGACGATACCTTATAAATCCATACCTTTCTTCTAGTAGCTTAGCCATTGTAGTTTTCCCACCATAAGCACCACCACATAGAAAATATACATTCTTTAAATGCTCTTTTATTATATTATTTGCTATCTTCATATAATTTTTCTCCTAAAAAAAAATATCACTTATTGCTAAGTGATATCTCAGAAAAAACATATAATACATATGAAAAAAAGCCTACAAAATGTAAGCAACTCACATGCGCAGTAATAATCTGAGATACACATAGCAAAAACAAGCAAAGAAAATTCTTCGCATTTACACATTGCTATAATCATTTATCTCAATTACATTACTAACACACGTAAGCCTCCTTCCGCTTTCAACTGAATTTCAGTATATAATATAAATTTTTGTTTTGCAACAAATACAAAAAATCCGACAGTGTAAATTTACATTCGGAAATTAAATGTGGGAATCCACCATAGATAGCTGAGTGCTCAGCTATTAGATGCGTTGAATTTACTATACATTTAACTTCTCTGCAATACTGGGCTCCGCCCAGACCCGTCCCACATTGTCCAGAATAATGATTTCTCATTTCTGCACACCTTTGCCTTCATGATATCCATCTGGCAGTTATCGGATGGTGTGACAAATTGCAGTCGTATCTGCCTGGTGTGCGTAAACCATAATTCTATAGAGAACGGACCCTTGTTATATCATATTTTGTATTCCCGTTTATGCTAAAAGTTACTTCACTCATACTTTTTCATCATTTTTCCGGTCTGCGCCTTATCTTGAATGGTGCGGGTTTCAAGATATCCTTCCAACGCTCAAGCTTACGGTTGACCTTGAGCCTCTCCATATATTCACGAAAATCAAAGTCCGCCTTAACAGCATCATCAGGATAACGGTATCTTTCCATAGCAATAGATGTATGATCTTCGTTCGTAAGGCTCTCAAGCGCGTCTTTGATTGAAGAGGGATTAGTCAAGACTCGCAGATAATGCACACCCGGCATCCCAAACCAGTCCGAAATATCTTCATCGTAAACACTTTTATCTACGATTATGAAGATGTGCCAATATGCTTCCTTCTTATCACCTATAAAAGGGGGTTCTTTCATCTGCTCATCAAGATACTCCTGTTTGGATGAATATTTTTCCATCCCCGGAAATCCGTCTGCCCAGCAGTACTGAGCACCATAGTAACGGCAATTCATGTCTTGCTGGTTGTAAGTCTCTTTGTCGTGGAGGACATACGCCCATTTTATGATCTGCTCGTGATCTAAGGCAGATTTGATGAAGGCTTCGGTATCGTTACCTCGATCTCCTTCTTTAATATTAAAAATGTAAAATCTTTCCTTTGCTCTTTTCATATCAAACACTCTCTTTGTGATCCCAGGCCTCTAATAAACATTGCCCTTAAGCTATATCCTTGTTTTCCGTATCTTCCTCTATAATGCTGATATTCTTCTATACATCGGTATGGCAATTATCATTTATGCTCTTCACAGAAATCCACAACATCATCAAGGCCGGCGTTGATGACTTTTTCGTTTGACGTCACATCGCCTAATTTGCATTCAGTGCATCCGATTCGTCATGATCCAACTCATTCAGCAGCCCGGCTGTCAGGTTGTCCTCGAGATATTTGTCCGTCTTATTTTTTCTCAGACCATTGGCATCGTCATTATTTATCAGATTGATTATCGTTTCATGCTTATTCCTTAACTACATACTTCCAATTATTCTTTTCATTTTTGCCAAAATATAGAATGAGGGCGCTTTTACCTTTTTCAGCGAGCGGTTTAAGGCCGTTTGATCTCGCACAAAGTTGCTCGCCTGTTGTAGTAACGAATTGTATCGTTACGCTGGTTTTGCCTCTTGATTGCATTCGAACACTTTTGTTTCGAACTGTTGCATCTGATACCAGGAACCTTTTTCTATAGATACAGTTCAATCTGCGGATATCTGCAAAAAGAATATAACCGGTAGCCACAATGAGGATCAGCATGACCAAATACACGATAATTGAACAGATTATAACCCCCGCATTATGATTGACTATATTGCAATATATCACGAAACCAACTGTTGCAATCATAAGAATAAGCGAAAACGCAATTCCGACAGTAATTGCAGCCGTAGGTCTCGCATACTTTTCCTTTATATATTCAAATTCATCTTCAGACGCCTCGCGCCATTTTATTTCCTGATTCTTTTCCATAATCATAAAAGATAATAGTCCATCCAGCATCCGGAAGGCATCCTTAATCCAGGATTCATCGTAATTAGGATGTTGTTTAAGTATATCAGCATTTGCGTCGCAGGCGCTGTGCTTCTTCCCTCCCAATTCAAAAAGCAATCTGTCTTATTTGCTTTTTACACTTAATGCTCCGTATAAACCAACGGTGACAGGCACCATGAAAGTTTTATAAACTTTATTGTTCTTTCGGTGGTCGTTCTCCTATGAAGACAACCTCGTCATCACGCATATATGCGATGTAATAGATTCCTACATACTCTTCGCCCTCTGAGTCACCATCAACTCCGGCAATATAAATCTTCCATCCGTCGTTATTGACATCATACATGTTGTATTGGAAACACGTCTGGCTTCTGCCGTTCTCTTTGCTTGTATAATTCCTGTAATGATTCGTCTGCACCGCCCCCATATCAATATACTTACGAAGGTCGTTCGCATCAACATTACTAAGGTCGCATTGATCCAGAAATTTCTCAACGTCTTCAACTGTTATGTTATTACGCCGGACCACGTCATCCGCCATCATATCGTACAGGCTCTGCGCGTCTTCCCCGGCCACAGGAGTTGCAAGGATCTCACGGTTCGGAATCCATCTGTTGTTATTTGCATCATAAATTCTGGCTCCGATCAGAAGCGCAGCTACAAATGTCCATGGGATGACTATCATAACTATGCCAACCCATAGTCCCACCTTATGTGTCTTCCTGTTTTCCTTCTTGGCTATTAATGCTCTTACCAGGGAACCTATAATAAGTCCTATTGCTACGAGCGTCAATATAGCAGCAATAACTATTACAACCGTCACCAAAACCGCATTTAACAATACTACAAACATCTATTCTCACCTGCTATCATTCAGCTATTCAATTTATGCTTAATTTTTTCCTTACCCATTTATTTCATGTTTCCTTTACATTACTGAGCATTACCCTGTAAAATTTTTCCATTTTTCACCTTATATACTGTAATATACTCTGCACTTATTCTAACATAATTATTAACGAAAACAACGTGCTTATATTACTGATTCTTATTCCTACTTCACACTTTTTCATAACCAAGTGATTTAGCAAGTTTCATTATCATATTTCTCAAATCCTTTGTGTTGATTGGTAGCCTCCCTGTCTCAAAAGTCCATATTAATCTGTCACACTGATAGAATCCACACTCCTCATACTTTCTCATCTTTAAAAACGCATCATTTCTGTAATCCATATCATCCATCATCCCAAAGTGTTCCCAATATATCTCTCGCCTATTTTTTATATCAAGCACAGTAAAGTCAGGATGAATCGTCCACGCCCCAAACTTAAGAGGTTTCTCATATAGAAATGGTATCTGCATCTCATCAAGCATGTCAGCAATTATCATCTCCGATTTCGACCGAACTCGAACTCCTTTTCTAGTGTAAAACTCTGGAGAGTCATCCTTAAATGGCATTTTTTCATATATCTGTCCTTTCCATTCTTGAATAAAATGCACATCATGGCAGTATGCAGGGGTTACTAAGATATATTTTCCTCGACTCATATTTTCCTCAACCCAATTAAATGGATCTCCTGACCATGTTTCTTTTAGCACATTCAGGCATTTTATATCATGTTGTAATATCCCTGATAGTTTCTCATAATACTCAATTTGAGCTAAAGTTTTTGCTTCATCCATCCGCTCTTTCCCTATATATTCTCTTTCCCTTTGGGGGCCATTCCACCTAATGTAATACTGATATGCATTTCCATGTTTTGCCGCATGCAATCTTGATCCATCTGGCACTTTCTTTTTTAATTCCGTTAATTCTGTCGACACCTTGTCATAATAATTCTGGAATAAAACCATCATACTTTCTAAATCTTCAATCCATATCATATCGATGCTCCTTTCTAAATCATGTAAGCAACACTTTCGACCTTTTGCATCTTATTTTGTTGCTTTTCTCTCATCTCTGTCACCTTGTTGCAATCGCCGCTACAACACTTTTTTCTTTTTACGCCTTAGATTGTTGCTTTTTCTCCTCTATGTCGCCTTATTTCAATCTCTCTTACAACACTTTCTTGCTTTTACGCCTGATTTTGTGGCTTTTCCACCTCTACGCGGCCTGATTTCATACACTCAGGCAACACTTTCTTGCTTTTACGCCTGATTTTGTGGCTTTTCTACCTCTACACGGCCTGATTTCATCCACTCAGGCAACACTTTCTTGCTTTTACGCCTGATTTTGTGGCTTTTTCTCCTCTATGTCGCCTTATTTCAATCTCTCTTACAACACTTTCTTGCTTTTACGCCTGATTTTGTGGCTTTTCTACCTCTACGCTGCCTGATTTCATCCACTCAGGCAACACTATCTTGTTTGTTTCCTTAATTTTGTTGCTTTCACCCTCCTGTTATTCAATATTTAATTATTATTGCGCCTGTCTTGTCGGTACGATAGATTATGCTACCCACATCAGCAAGGCGATCCAGTGTTTCTGGGGATGGGTGGCCGTAGTTGTTGTATCGACCGCAGGATACAACAGTGAAGTCTGGTGATACCGCTTCCAGAAACTCTGGGCTACTGGAATACTTCGAACCATGGTGCGGGCACTTAAGGATAGTTACTGATGTACCATCCCCAGATGCTTCAAGACTTGAGGTGTCTTTTCCAGATGTATCACGTCTTGAGGTTTCATGACTTTCTTTCCAGGCAAGATAGGTTTCGTCCCGCATGGCTTCGACAACATAAAGTTCAACCTCGCTGCTAATATCGCCCGTGTAAAGGACCTCGACACCACTATAGATGTAACTAAATACAAGTGAGTAATCATTACCGCTATGCTCTATCTCCTCTCCTCCGCTAGGGTATAAAACATAGATTTTGTCATCGATCACATCGCCCTCACTTAGCTCCAATAGTTTTGTTCCTTCCATCTTCTCCTTTCCTTTTTTTAATAACTCCTGCTGCGAAGATAAATCAGTAGTATTATCTCCAGAAAAGTTCAGCATAGATTCAGTGATTTCTCCAGACGAACTAAACATCGCTTCAAGAATATGAGCGTAGTTCTCGTCCACATCGGTATCTTTCGACACAGCTACATAGTCCACCTCGATGCCATAAAGTTCTTGGTTCTCCAGCAGGTACGCCACTCCACTCATGTGATCTAAGTCCATATGCGAAATAAATGCACAGTCCACCCTCGAGACACCGTAGTACTTTAGTGCAGGAATTATTGTGTAATCCCCAACTCGCTCGTAGCTTGTTGAGCCCCCATCCACCATGTAACACCTGTCCCCTGTGCGTATGATTGATCCATCCCCCTGTCCTACATCGAGAAATGTTATCCCCGCCGACATCTTATTAAGAAGCTTCACCCCGCCTATCTCTAACGCTGAAACAATTGCGAATGAAGCAAACACAGCCACCAGCACATAACTACGCCAGCCCACATATTTGCTGAGGCGTTTACGAAATACCAACCAGGCTAATCTTTTTCTTTTTGCATTTTCCAGCTGATTATTCTTTTTCTTTACTATTGACTCAATTGCTTCTGAATAATCTATATTCTCTTCCTTATCTGATTTCTTTAATTTCTGCTTATCGCCTGATTTCTTCGACTTCTCCTCTACGCTCTCGCCTTCTTCAGCACTCACACCTTCCTTCAGATTCTTCATAACAAGTATCTCATCCTCCAAATCCTTAACTCGCCTTTCAAACCAAAAAGCGAACTCTTTCTTCCTCTTACTTAGTAGCAAATAGATACTAACTATCAACACTGCAATCAGAAGATACATCAATCCCATCTGCCATATTTCCACATGCCCAGTTATCACTATTGCACCTGGAATTGAAATGAACACACGGCACAGCCACTCGTAAAACTTCAGCAGCACATGACATCCCCAGACAAATGGCATGCTGTACGGTCCCAGTATCGCAACCAACATTCCCATAGCCACAACAAAAGTTAATAGCGGAATGATGATAAGGTTCAGTAGCAGTGAAAAAACAGGCACCTCATAGTAGGTCCGCATAATCAACGGCAGCATCCACAGGTTGATAGATATGGAGATTATCACACCCTCAACGAAGCCCTTGATTCGACCCTTTCTCCTAAGCTTCTTGATAAACTTAAAACTTCGCCTATCAAGCACCTGATGAATCAGCATCTCGCCCGTAACGACACCCATCACGGCCATGTAACTCATCAGCATGCCCGTGGAAAAGAGAGAGTCGGGATTGTGGATCACCATGATGAGAAGTGCCTCCACCATACTAGTTGGTAAATCCGGCGTCCTACCAACGAGAAATGCTATCCTCCCTATGATCAGCATAAGAACAGCTCTCATTGTTGCGTCACTGAAGCCTGTCATTATTCCGTAAAGAACTGCCACGATCATGATGATCACCACTGCCTTGTTCTTTCTAACCTTTAGCCGAATAAGAAGCCACTCTAGTATGCTTGCTAAAAGACCAACGTGTAGTCCCGAAATAGCTAAGATATGGATAATTCCACTTCGCTGATATAGAATCTTTGTTTCATTGCTGAGATCAGACTTATCTCCGAGAATCATAGTTTTTAATACTGCCTCATCAAAATCAACTTTTCCCTCATTACTATGTCGTTCCTCATATTCAAGAAATGCCTCATCTATCCTCTCTGCCATCCAGCACTTCATATGGTAGAGTCCATTTACCACCCGATTCTTCTTTCCACTTATCACTTCCGACTTCGACACATCCAGCTCATACCGTATCCCTTTTCCAGCATAGTACTGCTCCATGTCGAAGCTTCCCGGGTTTGTGCTTCCCGGAAGTTCTTCCAGTTTGCCCCGAACTTTCAGGTAGGTTCCGGGCTCGCCAAAGTCGCCAGCAAACATTTCCTTAGAACGTGTATCCTGTGCAATTCCATTTGATTTTATATAGATTGTGCCCTCAAAATTCGTGCTCGGTTTTGTTGCTCCAAGCGCGACCTCCAATCCCCCGCCAGCGTAGTATCCTAGCGCCCAGAGGGCACCTAAAATCAGGCAACAAAAAAGCAACAAATCTGAGCACCTCGAAGGCGTAGATTTGCTGCTTGCTTTGCAGATCAATATTCCAATTATCACAGTCGCCGCGGAGTAGAGCGGACTCTCCTCCAACAGCCGATAGGCCAGCTCCCCAAGAACGAAAAGCACGCCCATACAAACTAATGGTCGTTTCATATATTTCTCCTAAAATCTGCCAGGGAGAACCGTCCCCACTGGCTGGTTATTCATCATAGTAGTAGAATGAGGCGTCGGTGTAGGTCGCCCTTTCGATTTCCTCGCCGGCTTCATTGGTCATCACTATGGCTACATCGCCAACTTCAAGACCGCTGATGCTTCGAACGATTGCGGCTCTGTTAAGGAGGAGTTCTTCTTCCGTGATTCCTTCTTTAACAGTGACGAATAGCGTGACATTTTGCGACTCAACGATCAGATACTTGTCGATGGTGAGCTTGTCGCTGAGGGTAAGCTGTTCGATTACTTCCTCCAGCGCTGCCGCCAGATTGTCAGGCTGCATCAGCTGATATCGCTGTGAATCAGCGACGACACCTGAATCAGTTGCGTGATAAAGCTGGATTGTTCCGGCTTTCATCACAACACTTTCCGTTGTCACTTCAGAACTTGGTGTTTCACCACAGCCTGAAAATGCCACTAAGCTTATACCAAATATGACCAATGTCAAAAGACATTTACCAAGTCTTTTTTTCAATAAGGTATTTTTGAATATACATTTATTAATCATATATACGTGCCTTATAGTGGAATCTTGACGGTGAAGGTGGTGCCTTTACCGGATTCGCTGTAGAGTTTGATAGTTCCTTTGTGGGCGTTGACGATGCTTCGTGTGATGGACAGGCCCAGACCTGTACCACCAGTGTCACGGCTTCTCGCCTTGTCGACGCGGTAGAATCTATCGAAGACTCTGTCCTTTGCGTCCTCTGGAATTCCCACGCCGGAGTCCGCAACTTTTATGTAGAAATACTCTTTATCTGCATTCAGGCTGACACTGATCCAGCCGTTATCAACATTGTATTTGACTGCGTTTTCAATAAGGTTCGAAATGGCAAGCGAAAGCTTCACTGCGTCGACGCGTGCCTTAACCTCGCGGAAGCTATCGTAGCTCAGCTTGATCGCACGCTGATTTGCAAGAGGCTTAACCGTCTTCACGATGGTCTCGATCATTTCGTTGATGTCCGCCTCGTCAAAATTCATTTCATCCTGCTTTGAGTCCGTTCTGACAAGAGTCAGCAGGTCGTTGATTATCTTAGTCTCGCGGTCGATCTCGTCCACGATGTCCACCATGAACTCCTTGTAGTCATCAACCGTGGCAGCCTCATTTTGCGTTACCGACTCCGCCAGTACCTTCATAGAAGTGATCGGAGTCTTCAGCTCGTGAGACACGTTGGAAACGAACTCGGATCTTGTCTGGTCGATAGTGGCCAAACGCTCAAGTACATCGTTATAATTCTCAGCCAACACCTGCACCTCGATGAAACCTTCATCCTCAGGAAGTCTGTCCTGAAGATTGCCCAACGCAGTATGCATAATCTTCTCATTTACGTCGTTGATGTCCTTCACCGCACGGTGAGAGATAAATCTGATAGCAATTATATCTACAACCAAAATGATAGCAAAAACTATAAGACTCAGAGTAACCTGACTTTTGATATTATCCTTCGCCTCAACAGTGGATGCCTTATAAATGACAGCACCAACCACCATGTCATTTGAAACAACTGGTGTCATGATGACCAGTGAATTGCTTGTATCGTAACGAATCTCATCTGTGTTACCCTTCATCAGATCCATCAGGTTGTCGTTGATAAGATAGGAATTTTCATTTTTACCTGATGAATCCATGAGCACCATGTAGTCGCGGCCGATAACAAGAACTCGCCCCTGCTGCTCATTGGCGTAATCCTCAACCTTATACTCCAGCCTCACATTGTTGGCTGCAGCCTCCATGCCCTCAGCTTCAAGAACATCGAGGATTTCACCTGACCTCATCTTCGCTCCATCCTCGACCTCTTTCAGCTCGTTATGAGTAAAGGATACAACAAGAAGCCCTGTCAGGATTGTCAGGGATAAAACCGTCATAAGAAAAACGGTTATCTTTATGAAGGTTTTAATTCTCAGATTTTTCATTCTACCTCATTTGTTCCAGCCGCCTTATATGCCTCATCGTAGAAAATCTTCTGGCTGTCGATAGCAGGCTCAGTATGCTTCACGTATGTGTAGTTACCGTCCTTCTTCAGCTCTCTAGCTTTCACGTTGTCAGACATTTGTAACTGGAAGAATCCGCGCACGCGGTCTCTAATATCTTTATCATAAAGTGGCGTTGCCACCTCAACTCGTCTTACAGTGTTTCGGGTCATAAAGTCAGCAGAGCCAATAAACATTTCCTCACGCTCGCCCTTACCGAAAATGTAGATACGAGAGTGCTCCAGGAAACGGCCCACAATACTAATTATGCGGATGTTGTCCGTCTTGCCCTTAACACCAGGATGCAAACAGCAGATGCCTCGGATTACCATTTCAATCTTAACACCAGCCATGGATGCCTCGATCAGCTTATCGATAATCTTCTTATCTGTGAGGGAGTTGATCTTAACGCCCACGTAACCCTCGCCGCCATCTCGCGCGATCTGAATCTCTCTATCGATCTTATCGATGATCTTGTTCTGAAGACATTTTGGAGCGACCAGCAGATGTTCGGTACGCTTCATCACCTCGCCCATAGAAAGGGAAGTGAACACCCTTGCCGCCTCAGCGCCGATGCTCTGATTGCCTGTCATGAGACAGAGGTCTGTATAAAGTCGGGCAGTCTTCTCGTTATAGTTACCAGTACCAATCTGAGTAACGTACTCAACATCCTTGCCCTTCTTCATAGTGATAAGGCACAGCTTGCTGTGAACCTTCAGCCCATCCAGGCCGTAGATTACATGACATCCAGCGTCCTCAAGAGTTCTGGACCATTCGATGTTGTTCTCCTCGTCGAAACGCGCCTTCAGCTCAACCAGAACGTCAACCTCTTTGCCGTTCTCAGCCGCCTCCACCAGCGCCTCAACAACCTTGCTCTGCTTAGCAAGTCTATATAGAGTCATCTTGATAGAGATGACATTTGGATCGTTAGCCGCCTCATGCAGCATGCTGAGGAACGGACGAATATTTTCATATGGATATGACAGGAAGCGATCCTTCTCAAGAATCTGTGGAATGATCGGCTTCGTCTCGTCGATAGCAGGTGTCTTCTGTGGAATCCTCTTATCGTAGAACAGAGTCTTGTCATGTCTCAGCATGTCCTCGATATCAAAGAGAAATGACATGTCCAGCGGTGCATCTGTATTGAAGACCATCTCCTTGTCAATCTTGAAGAAGTCCATAACACGCTTGATTATCTTCTTGTCAACATCGCGTGTGTACTCCAGACGAACCGGCTCCAGCTTTCTACGCTGCTTGATAACCTCAGCCATATGGTCGCGGTAATTCAGTTCCTCGTCGTAAACCTTGTCCGCATCGATATCCGCATTTCGAGTCACCCTCACAAGTGACTTAGTAGCGATTGTATACCCAGAGAAAATATCAGGAAGGAAATGTAATATCAGCTCTTCAGCTAACATAAACTTGCCTTTGCTGCCTGGAATCTCTATCAGTCTTGAAAACATTCCGTTGCTGCAAGGTACGATTCCAACTCTGGACTTTCCACCCTTTGTCTCCAGAATTGCAGTGGCGCAGATTTCCTTATTCTTTATAAAAGGAAATGGCCTCTTCTTGCTTATAGTAAATGGAGAAAGCAGTGGCTGTATCTCACGCTGGAAGAAGCCCTGAGCAAAAGCTCTCTCTTTGTCATCCAGTTCGCTGTACATGCAGACACGGATGCCTTTCTTCTCCACTTCCTTCATCAGTTTATGATATGACTCATCCTTACGCTTGCCCAGTTCGCGAACTCTCTCACGAATTGCAACCAGCTGCTCGGATGCAGTCATGTTAGTCTTATTCTCAGTAGGGTCATCCTCCAGAAGCATCTGATCATGGATAGATCCAACTCTTACCATGAAGAACTCATCAAGATTAGTCTGATATATAGACATAAATGTGAGTCGCTCACATAAAGGATTACGCTTATCCTCGGCCTCCTCCAGAACACGCTGGTTAAACTTCAGCCAAGACAGTTCCCTGTTTTCATAAAGTACATTCATTTTGTTACCTCCCCAATATATTCCTTCTCTATAGTAAACCCTTTTAAATCCTCGGCTATTTACACAGCCTCAAGGACTTTATATATCTCATCGCAGTCGTAATAGTTTAAGTTTCTCGACATGTGATAGCTTTCAGAATGAACCACTCTTTCTTTGCTGGCAGTAAATTCACCTGCCACATCAAAGATAACCCCTTCGCTAGTTAGTAGCGTTTTAATACTATCTATCGCTTCCTCAGGAACTGCCGCGCACAATTCCCCTGTTCCAAGAAGCTGATATGGATTTATATTAAAGAACTCACAGAGTTCTATAGTGGACTGCTTTATTGGAACTCTCTCATGACAGATATCAATTCCAAGTCCTGTATATTCAGACATTTCAACCAGTGTTCTGTACACACCTCCAAAGCTTACATCATGAAGGTATACCGCACCGGCATCAATTAGTTTTGCGGAAATATCTGCTAAGCCGCATGTATCAAATAAAGATTTCTCAACCAAAGGCTTACTATCCAAAGAACTTTCCATGAGGAAATTCTCCTTCAGATAACTCTCCGAAAACCTCTGGCGCAACTCTTCAAACTTCTCTTTGCAGATCATCGAAGCTCCGCTCTTTCCAGCGTCACCGATTACCACTATCTTATATCCCGGTTTCACCTTTTGTAGAAGAGTCTGTCTCCTCTCAGCAGTGGTCTTTCCATAAACTGTGACGGTGATATTGCATTTGACTGCCCCGGCATACACTGTATTTCCACCGATTATAGCAACCCCTTGCTCTCTAGATATGTCGGTGAATCTATGCATGATATCTCTTAAAGTCTGCTCCTGTGTTTCAGGACTGGCGAGAAGGTTGATCATCATTTTAGAAGGTTCAGCCCCCGACATTGCCAGGTTATTCACCGCGCGAATATAGGCCTGGTCCGGACTGATCTCTGAAAAACCCTCTGCCACTATAATAGCAAATCGCGAGGGCACATCTTCCAACACGGCGTAGTCTATTCCTACCGCCGCGTTGGTAACATCAGTCCTCGCTATATGCTTAATAATACTTCTTTTTAATATTCTGTTACTTGCAGTGCCTTTATTCATATCCTATGAAATAACCAAACCTACTCTGTTGTAGCCGGAGGAGCAGCAGGTGCTTCAGTAGGCGCTTCGGTTGCTGCTTCAGTTGCTGCTTCGGTTGCTGCTTCAGTTGCTGCTTCGGTAGTCTGACCATCTGGATTTGCATTTGGATCTGTTCCATCAGGATTTGTTCCGTCTGGATTCTCCTGATTGTCATCCTCATCCTCACTGTCTTCCGAGGCTTCATCAGAATTAATAGAAATCTTTGCTGGAGAAGCCTGATACTTACTGCTGTTCATTCTGATAGACTCTGTTCTTACGCCATCAACATAAACATACTTCCAAAGCTCACCTGTGTAACCTGTAACTGCAGATGCTGTAACCTGCTCAGTTCCTGGCTCAAGTGTCTTATCCTCTGTATAGATAGGTTCATCAGGAGGATTGATAACTCCTGTCTGTATAGACTCAAACTCGATAGTTCTGTTAGATGGTCTATACTCTTCACCGTAAACGTTAAAGCTAAGGTTTGCTCCGTCGTAGCAAGCCTCAATATATATAGGTGCATCAAGGTTGTTTCTAAGTTTCAGATCCAGAACGCCACCAGCGATAGCTGCATCTGCTGAAATAGGAACATATGATACACGGAGACTGTGGCAGTTTCTCTGAACAACCTCAATCTCAGCTCTGATAGCTGCGTTGTAAAGTGTTGTAGCAACCTGGCAAACACCACCACCTGCTGCATCTACAACCTCAGTTCCAACGTATGCATGAGCCATCTCATATCCGTTGCTAACCTCGATAGGTGCGATACAGTTGTAAACAGATATCTGTTCTCCTGGGAACAGTACGTGTCCATCTACAAGTGAAGCAGCACGCTGTACATTATTCTTTCTTGCAGCACCACTGCTTGAATAGCTAGTTGTGTATGTACCAAGAAGATCCTTGATACGAGCAAGCTGCTTAAGCTTCTCATTCTGTGAGTCATCAGCAAGCACAACTGCCACATTAACAGCGCCGCCTGCATAACCTTCCTTGTTGATCTCATCCTCAACTTTACCCGCTGTCTGAGCAGCATCTACGCTGACTGACTGACCTTCAGCGATAACTTTTATTCCATCTGACTTATCAATACTGTACTGATTAAGTCCTTCCATCTCTGTACCAAGCTTTGCTTCAACCAGATAATCCAGAGCATCAGCACTGATAGTACTCTTTGACTCAAACTTTACTGGCTCTGTCTTCAGGCTTTCGATATCGCGAAAACGCTCGAGGACATTTCCATGATTTCCATAATTAACAGCCTCTTCAATAACCTCTTCAGCGTTATTTGAAAGACCAAGCTCACCAAGAGTTGTCTCCACATCACCATAGTCACTGGTAAGTGTAACAGCTGCTGATGCCGCAGAATCATCCACGCCAAACTTAGCCTTTGCCTGAGATGCTGTTAAGCCTCCAACATTGATATCATTTATAAAAATGTTATCAAGTATTGTTCTCTCCTCATCATCTGTCGCCAAAAGCGCGTCATTTTCTGTTGCATCTGTTTCACTAGCTGCAAAACTCTTCAGGCCTGGGGCAGCCAAAGTAAGAGTCATAGCAAGTATTACAGACATAACACCTCTAAAACGTTTCATCTTTTTTCCTCTTTTTCCTCTATATGAATTTTCTTATTCGATAATGTCAAATGATATCTCTTATATTGTTGTTACAAGCAGTCCGATGATCATTCCAAGAACTATTAAAATACAGATAATAGTAGCAATAATTCTTGTACTTTTCTTTCTCTTCTTACTAAAATCAATCATCTTTCTATCTCCTTTTTATATTACATCCCTTTTGGTTTATTCTTACATACCTCTCGCAGAGCGCACTGGCTGCAGCGTGGTCGGTTAGCAATACAGACCGTTCTGCCATGCGCTATTATCTGGTGATTATACAATATCCACTGGGATTTTGGAACCACTTTCATTAAATCATACTCGATTTTCACAGGATCTTCTTCTTTTGTGAGACCAAGTAATCTGGACACTCTCTTTACGTGGGTGTCCACCACGATGGATGCTTCGTTAAAGATATGGCCTCTTATAACATTTGCCGTCTTTCGGCCAACTCCTGGAAGCGTGGTAAGTATATCAATGTCTGACGGCAATTCGCCATCAAAATCCTGGATAAGTGCGTTGGCGCAGGCGATGATATTCTTCGCCTTATTCCGGTAGAAACCTATAGAGTAAATGTCACGGCCAAACTCTTCTATATCGGCGTTGGCGAAATCCTTCAGCGTTGGATATTTTTTGAATAGCTCACGGGTCACCATGTTCACTCGCTCGTCAGTACACTGAGCCGACAGGATCGTGGCAAAAAGCAGCTGCCATGGTTTCTTCTTGTCGTACTCCAGATAGCAGGTAAGATCCGTGCCGTACTCTGTATTCAGTAACTCGCAGACCTTTTCTGCTCTTTCCTTCTTCGTCATATTATCCCCAAAATGAGTCGATTGGCGAGAGAGCCGAAGTGACTCATTATGATAGTGAATCAATAAGCTGCTGGGCCACACGACCAGACATGCCGCCGTGGGAGACGCTCCATTTGTTTGCCAGCTCCATCAGCTGTTCCTCAGTCAGTTCAAAGTTCTCGCCAGAATCCTTCTTAAGATCAGCAAGCTTGCTTCCCAGTCCGCGAACTATCTCCTCATACTCCTTCTTGTTAGGACGCATGTACGGAATGGTTACGCCAAAGCGGCTGACAAGTGACAGCTTCTCCTGCAGTGTATCCGAACGATGCTTGTCCAGTTCCACATCATTTGTGTCGTTCCAGGTCTCGCGGATCAGGTTACGTCTGTTGGATGTGGCATAAATGAGAACATTGTCAGGACGAGTCTCGAGACCTCCCTCAATAACCGCCTTCAGGTACTTGTACTCTGTCTCGTTCTCTTCAAATGATAAATCGTCCATATATATAATGAAGCGATAATTTCTATTCTTAATGCTGGAAATAAGTGGAGCCAGCAGTTTCATCTGATGCTTATAAAGCTCGATCATACGAAGGCCGTCATCGTAGTATTCGTTGATCAGCGCCTTTATGCTGGTGGACTTTCCAGTTCCCGCATCTCCGAAAAGCAGCACGTTGTTAGCAGGCTTTCCAGATATAAAGCTCTCCGTATTTTCACGAAGCCTCTGCTTCTGAACCTCATAACCGATAAGGTCATCCAGCAGCAGCTTGTTTGTATTCTTAATTGGCGTACAGCTGATGCCTCGGCCAATCTGAAAATCTATACTCTTCTTATTCTGACTGTCTACATTGTATGAGCCCGGTGCGATCTCAGCGATACGGAATGCAGCGTTGAGTCCCAGCATTCCAACACCATAAGCCTTGTAGAACTCCTTCATAAGATCCAGCAGCATTTCCGCCGCCACATCATCAGCAGATTTTGTCTTAAAGTTCTGAGGGAACTTCTTCTCTTCCTCATACACAGAGTTGATGGCAACGATTGAATCGCTGACATCACGAACTTTTTTCGACACATTTCGGTTATACATCTGATGACGCTTATGCACCGACTCGTAATCTGTAATCGTATAAAAGCAGTCAATCCCCAGACTCTTCTCAAGACGAGAAAAATCGTAATTAAACAGATGATTGAAAATCCTCATATCCTCTTTAGCAAAAGAGTTAACGCTGCCTTTTACTGTACCAGCCCTCTCCGCAGTAAGGGTAAATGGATTCTCGTTAGTTACCAGTGTATAAGCGATGTAGTCATGCCACAGATTTTCATCGAATCCATAATCTGTCGCAATCTCCAGGAGCTTATGAATCTCAGTGTAGATCCTGCTCACCAGTTCATCCTTAATATATTCACCCGAATCAAAGTCGCGGATAATCTCACTTAGTTTCACTATGATACTATCCTCGCCCAGCTCGCGGTACATCATAAGTTTTGGAAGTTCTTTATACATATAAACCTCAAAAAAGAAAATGTTATTCCAAGGTGGTTTCACCTCGAAAACCACCTTATAGAATAACACTTCTAAGCAATTCTTTCAACGCTAGACTTACTTTCTGTTGCATCTCCTTTGTAAAAAAGTGCAGTGGGGACGGACCCCGCTGCACCTTAGCGATGTAAAAATTTTCGTTTCATTACTGCAAGTACTGAGGTAAGCTCTTCCATCTTCAGGAAGAGGGCCATGGTGAAGTAGGACGCTCCACCTACAGCAACTAGAATTAGTACCTCAAGGAATTGCATTTTCTTACTTTCAACTGAAAGGTTGTGTTCGAAAACTATGCTTGCGGCTGTGGTTACAAGGAACATTACCGCACAGCAGAATAAACATTTTAGAATTGAGTTCTTTATCTCTGAGCCACGCATCGGACCAATCTTTCGGCGGAGGAATACTGTCTGCAGTGTGATACTACAGAGTCCTGCAGTAGAATAAGCGATTGCGATTCCATTTGCCCCCCATATTCTAACGAAGAGAGTGGTAAGTCCCATGTTCAGGCACAGGATAAATATGTTGATTGCTACCGGAGTCTTGGTCTCTTTAATAGCGTAGAAGCCTTGAAGTACCACCTGTCTCGCAGAGTAGCCGATCATTCCGATGCAGTAGAAGGCAAGCAGAGTTGCAAGTATCGGAATGTTTTCTTCTGAAAAGTTACCCTGATAATAAACTGCACGGACCAGAGGTTCACGGATAGAAATGATACCTACCGCGCAAGGCAGTATAATAAACGATACATTTCTGATTCCCAGCGAAAGGTCTTTCTTGTACTCATCCATCTGGTCTGTGGCGTAATGCTCAACCATGGTTGGGAATATAGACATAGCCAGGGCGTATGCGAAGATATTGATCGGAAGCTGGAAGATACGCTGAGCCTGAGTCATATTCGAAAGGGTTCCCTCGTCGAGACCTGATGCGAACCAACGGTTTACCACCAGATTCAACTGAGTTACAGCAATACCAATAACTACTGGGCCAAAGAGCTTGAAGAACTTTTTAACGCCCTCATGATCAAAATCGATCATCTTCTTATATTTAAATCCGTGTTTATATATAGGGATTATCTGAACCGCCATGTTGACGATGGCACCTGTTACAACACCGATACAGAAACCAGCAATACCTGTTCCAAGAGTAAGAAGCAGAACACCAACGCTGATGATGGTTACGTTGTAGAGCACCGAACCGATAGACGGCGGTGTAAAGTCTTTGTAGGACTGAAGGATACCCATGCAGATACCAGTGAGACACATAAAGAAGCACTGGAAAAACATGATCCTTGTCAGTGTGATAGTAAGCTCAATAACCTCAGGAGTCCATGTGGATCCTGACTTATCAAGGATCAGTGGAAGCAGCTGAGGTGTAAAGATCTCACCAATGATACAAAGAATCGCTGCTGCGATAGCAACTATGTTAAGAATAGAGCTGGCCATCTTGTAGCCGTCCTCATATTTCTTCTCAGCTATATAACTGCTGAAAACAGGGATAAATGCTGCAGACAGACCGCCACCAACCAGTATGGTATAGATAGTATCAGGTATTGTGAAGGACGCATTATAAGCATCCGTATACGATCCACTATCGAATACGGAATAAATAATAACGTCTCTTACGATTCCCAGTATACTGGACAGAAGGTTGGCAATCACGAGAATTCCCGCAGCCTTGATCACTCCATCCTGAACATTTTTCTTTGTTTCACCCATTCGTTATCCTTAAAATGAGTCACTTCGGCTCAAAGCCCCTTTGACTCATTTTTGAGTCAAAAGAGCTTTGAGCCAAAGTGACTCATAGACACATCAAGTTTTATTTATTCTGAATGTAAGCGTCCATTGCAGCAGCAGCCTTCTTACCAGCGCCCATTGCAAGGATTACAGTAGCAGCACCTGTTACGGCATCTCCACCTGCGAATACGCCTTCACGTGTTGTAGCACCATCTTCGTCAGCTACAAGACATCCGCGGTTGTTTGTATCAAGACCATCTGTTGTGCTCTTAATAAGTGGGTTAGGTGATGTACCGATAGATACGATGAAGCAGTCTGCCTCGATCTCGTTAATCTTACCCTCTACTGGAACTGGGCTTCTACGTCCTGACTCATCAGGCTCTGAAAGCTCCATCTCCTGGCAACGAACAGCCTTAACACGTCCATCCTCACCAACAACCTCGATAGGATTGTTGAGAAGCTTGAACTCGATTCCTTCTTCGATAGCATGCTCAACCTCTTCCTTACGTGCAGGAAGCTCTTCCATAGAACGTCTGTAAACGATTGTTACATCAGCACCAAGACGCTTAGCTGAACGAGCAGCGTCCATAGCAACGTTACCACCACCAACGATGACAGCCTTCTTAGGATGCTCGATAGGTGTAGAAGATCCTTCTTTAAATGCCTTCATAAGGTTAATTCTTGTAAGGAACTCATTTGCTGAGTAAACACCATTCAGGTTCTCACCTGGGATATTCATAAATCTAGGAAGTCCAGCACCTGAACCGATGAATACTGCTTCGTAACCGAAATCATCAAAGAGCTCATCTACTGTGATAGACTTACCGATAACTACATTTGTCTCGATATCTACGCCGAGAGCCTTAAGACCATCAACTTCCTTCTGAACGATAGCCTTAGGAAGACGGAACTCAGGAATTCCGTAAGCAAGAACTCCACCTGGAGTATGAAGTGCTTCGTAGATTGTTACTGCATAACCCTTCTTAGCAAGGTCAGATGCACAAGCAAGTCCTGAAGGACCACATCCGATAACAGCACACTTGTGGCCGTTTGATGCTGGCTTCTCTGGAGCAGCTGTAACGTTAGCATTGTGCCAGTCAGCTACGAATCTCTCAAGACGGCCGATTGCTACAGGCTCGCCCTTGATACCTCTTACACACTTAGACTCACACTGTCTCTCCTGTGGACAAACACGTCCGCAGACAGCTGGAAGTGAGCTTGAACGGTTGATTACCTGATAAGCTCCCTCGAAGTCCTTCTCTTTTATCTTCTGAATAAACTCTGGGATTGAAATCTGAACAGGGCATCCGTCCATACATGGATGGTTAGGACAGTTGAGACATCTCTCAGCCTCGTCGATTGCCTGCTCCTCTGTGTATCCGAGAGCAACTTCTTCAAAGTTCTTGTTTCTTACATTTGGATCCTGTGAAGGCATAGGATTCTTGTCCATTCTCATATTTGGCATTGCTCTACACCTCCTTCTTAAGCATGTTACATGCTTCTTCTCTAGCCTTAAGTTCAAATGGCTTGTAAATGCCACCTCTTGCCATAGCCTCGTCGAAGTCTACTTCGAATCCATCGAAGTCAGGACCATCAACACAAGCAAACTTAGTCTTACCACCAACTGTAAGTCTGCAGCATCCGCACATACCTGTACCATCAACCATGATAGGGTTCATGCTGACTACAGTCTTTACGTTATATTTCTTTGTTGTCATTACAACAAACTTCATCATGATCAGTGGTCCGATAGCGATAACCTCATCGAACTCCTCACCATTCTTTATAAGCTCCTCAAGTGGTGCTGTTACAACACCCTTCTCTCCAGCTGAGCCATCATCTGTCATCAGGATATAATTATCTGATGCAGCCTTGAACTCATCCTCAAGGATAATAAGATCCTTATTTCTGAAACCTACTATAGATGTTACTGAACAACCAATGTCGTGCAGTTTCTTAGCTACTGGATATGCGATAGCACAACCAACGCCACCACCTACAACAGCTACCTTCTTCAGACCTTCAACCTCTGTAGCATTTCCAAGAGGTCCTACGAAGTCATGAACTGACTCACCAACATTAAGTGAGTTAAGTATCTCTGTTCCTGCTCCTACAATCTGGAAGATAATAGTAACTGTACCCTTCTCTCTATCATAACCTGCGATAGTGAGTGGGATTCTTTCCCCATCTTCTGTAGCACGGAAAATGATGAACTGTCCTGGTTCTGCTTTTCTCGCTACAAGGGGTGCCTCGATTTCCATCAGTGTTACTGTTGGATTAAGAGACTCCTTTCTTACGATCTTGTACATTTTCAACACTCCTTTAATTTCGTTACTAAATGCCTTCCAGTTATGAAGGAATAAAATCGGAGTCGGAGGGATTCGAACCCTCGTGCCCCGGAGGGCAAACGCATTTCGAGTGCGCCCCGTTATGACCACTTCGATACGACTCCATAGACTACAACAGTATAATAGAAAAAAACGAGGTATTCAACCCCGTTTTTTTCTTGATTTATAAACGTTTTTTAGTGATTATTCACAGAAATCACTACTGATAGATAACTACCTTTGTTCCTGAAGGAATCTGCTCATAGATATACTTTGCATTCTCAAGAGCAAGTCTGATACATCCGTGAGAAGCTGTGATTCCAAGGCGTCCGTCCTGAAGATTAAATGTATTCGGATAGTAAAGAACCGAATGGAACAGGATCTCGCCAGTGATCTGTGTAGCATACCAGCATGTGTATCCCTTCTCTTCACCAAAATGGTATGTATGGCTTCCAAGTGTAAAAGTACCATTTGGAGTTGATACACCATCTGTACAAGAGAATGTCTTAATTGTTGACCAGTTGCCCTGTGAGCCCTGGAAGATATTTACTGTATGTGTTGATCTATTAACAAGGATCAGATAGTTAGTTGCACTTGAGTAAGCATTTGCCACCTGAGCAGCAGGATCAGAGATTCCACCACTTGCTCCAAGATCATATGTGATTCCATCTACTGTAATGGTTCCTGTCTGCATAGCACCCGAACCATCAAAGTAGTACCAGTAACCACCGTAGCTTGCCCACTTATTCATAGCAAGTACACCAGATGTCTGGAAGAGATACCATGTATTTCCATCCTGCATCCAGCCGATCTTCATAGCACCACTATCTTCTACATAGTACCAGAGACCGTCACGGTTAAGCCAACCTGGGCTTGCCATAGAACCATCGTCGAAGAAGTAATAATACTCATTTGAACCACAGTCAAGCCAGCCAGTCTTCATTGTACCGTTCGAATTGAAGTAGTACCATTTGCCATTTTCCTGCATCCAGCCAGTCTTCATCAGACCATTCTCGTCCATGAAGTACCAAGAGCCACCAACCTGTACCCAGCCTGTAGCCATAGTACCATCGGACTTCATATAGTACCAAGTACCACCAGCATCGATCCATCCAGTCTTCATATAACCGTTTGTACCGAAATAATACCACTCGCCGTCGATCTTAGTCCAACTAACGGCATAATTGCCATTTTTATACTTATACCACCAACCATTTGAATCAGCCATCCAATCGCCTGAATTATCATTCGTTGCGGTTGTGTTCTGATCATTAGTTCCTGTTGCCTCATCAGCTCTTGCAGGAATTGTAAAAACTAGTAATGAGCATAAAGCTACAGCGGCAATAAGAGTTCTTAAAAAACCAACTTTTCTTGTCATAAATCCTTTCATCTTTTTCCCCTTTAAAATAATTACTTCTATATATTATAGACGTCGCTTGATATTGTACCACAAACTCCTTATTTTTCAAAGATACTTGCGTATTTTTTTCCAGTGATGTACTATAACAGATATTCGTATCAAAAAAGCATAGTTTGTCAAAGGGGAGGACAATAAATGATTTGTTATAATTGCGGAAATGAAATTTCAACCGAGGGTGCTAACTGCCCATTCTGCGGCGCACCACTCAACACAGCCAGCGGCCAGCCAAATCCTGGTCCTTATCAGGCAGGACCTCAGCAGGGTCAGCCAGGTCCACAGCCTGGACCTCAGCCAAGCTTCCAGCAGGGTCAGCCTCAGCAGGGCTTCCAGCAAGGACAGCCTCAGCCAGGTTACCAGCAGCCACCATACGGCCAGCCACAGGGCGGTTCAATGGATCCAAAGACAGCCTCAATCATTGTTTATATTACTTTAATAGGTTTTATTATCGCTCTTGTTTCTGCTGATAAGAATGATCCTTTCTTCAAGCGTCATCTCAACAATGCACTTTGCCTGATCATCGGCGGAGCTATTGTCGGAATCATTGGTGTACCACTCTGCTTTATTCCTGTCATCGGTGGACTTGTTGTATTTGCAGCAGAGGTATTCATCCTTGTATGTGTTATCATGGGAATCGTAAATGCGGTTAACGGTGAGTGGAAGCCACTTCCAATCATTGGTGAGATTCAGATAATCAAATAATAAGTTTTTAGCTAAACTAAGAAGAGAGAAGACATTTGCCTTCTCTCTTTTTTTCATGGTATCATTAACAGGTAAATGTAATCTCAGAAGTTATGTTTTCAGGGGGATATATGAGAAGACGAGCTATAGCAATACTTGTCGCAGCTATGATGACATTAGGTCTTGCTGGCTGCGGAGGAATAAAGGTTACAGAAAATATAAAGAATAGAGATGATGTTACAGAAGCATCCACGGAGGCTACAACCGAAGCTACAACTGCCGAGGTGGCGAGCGTCAATGATTCAACTGAGACAACCACTGAAGAAACTGCCACTTCAGGTGATGGTACTGCTCTTGGCATGAATAATGAATCTGACGAAGCAATAAATTATGAGGATCTTCTGTTCCCTACTCAGTACGGCGAGAAGGTTACATATGGGGACACACCTTATATCTACGCTAGATCATATTGCTATTATATAGATTATAAAAAGGTAAGGATCTACTCAGTCGAGCAGGATCAACTTTTCCTTGGTCCGGGAACTGAGGATAAGTATCCGGGAATCAAGAAAGCTCTTGATGATTATAACTCAAAGCATAACTACGGAGTTTCAAATGTAGATGAAGCCGTTCTTGATATGGCAAAAGAACGGGCTGATAGTTATTTTGACGAGGGTCAGCAGGACTTTGTAGGTTTCTATGACAGAACCAAAGCTTATATAACAAGAGTTGATGATCAGGTTATCAGTATCATGGATGATTCGGAGGACTACGATGGTGGTGCTCATGGAATGTACGGCTACGGTGGATATGTTTATGATTCTCAGACCGGTGAAGAGATCAAGCTTTCTGATGTGGTAAGTAGTGCAGATGCATTAAAAGATGCCGCTATTGATGTTTTTACAAGAGACTACTTTGAAGTTGGTATGATGGAATCCGGCTCAACCGATAATCTTGAGGCGAGCTTTGATGATCTCGATTCACTGAATTGGACACTTGGCCCAACCAGTCTGAATCTTTACTATAATCCATATGCGATTGGCTCCTACGCCAGCGGTGTTCAGATTCTCAGAATCCGCTTTGCTGACTATCCATCACTTTTTAACAAAGGTTATGGAGCATCAGACGGCAACTGGGCTATGAAGCTTGAGAACTATCTTAATAATGAAATTTATGAAGATATAACTGGTGATGATGTTGCCGAGTTTATTCGTGTTGATCTAAACAGCGAATATGATGAAGATTTTGGTGAGTCATACAACACCAACATCTTTATCCAGACCTACAAAGAGGATAAGTCCTTAGATCTTGAAAATGCCAGCTACAATACCGAAGTTTATCTCGTGAAAAATAATGACTCCTACTATATCTTTGTAGTAGGTGAAGATGCGGAAACACAGGATTATCCAACCTATATTTATGAGATAACTGGTGGAGATATCCAGGACTGCCGTACCGAGTACGGAAGAATCTCAGTGTTCGGAGATCAGAGTGGCCATGGCGATGACTATTACTATAATATCAGAGGCCTCTTCTATAACCCTAATTTCTTTTATAAGTTTTGCGAGACTTATCTGGTAAGCACAATATACGGATTTAGACCATATACGTTAGATGGAGATGGAAACGAGGTTCCACTTTCTGATAACTATGTTTATATGTATCACCACGAGCTTACCTCAAAGATCGAGCTAAATGTTAGCGAAATAAATGAGTATGGCGAAGTGGTCAAGGGCATCACAGTCCCAGCAGGAACCACCTACTACGTTCTACGTTCTGACGACAGAACCTATGCGGACTGTCAGCTTGATGATGGACGTCTTGTGCGAGTAATCGTCCTTGGTACAGAATTCCCACCACTTGTTAATGGTAGTAGTATTTACGATGCCTTCGATAACGTCTTATATTCAGATTAAAAAAGTGGTTGCGAAACTAAAGGAATAATTATATAATTGTCTAGCGTTGTAAATGCCAAGCACGTTTGGCCCAGTGGCTCAGTTGGTTAGAGCGCCGCCCTGTCACGGCGGAGGTCACGGGTTCGAGTCCCGTTTGGGTCGTTAAGCCGGCGTGGCGGAATTGGCAGACGCCCGGGACTTAAAATCCCGTGAGGAGCGATCCTCGTACCGGTTCGACCCCGGTCGCCGGCAAAACAAAACCGTAAGTTCATAAGAACTTACGGTTTTTTATTTCAGATATCATTTAACTACTCTATTCGCAGTCTATCTACCACACTCTTCTTGCTGAGGTTGTTGTATGCAACCACAGGTATTATCAGTATCAGCACAGCCAGGATTGGCAGACACACTAGAAGTGGTGTAAGGGTGAAATGCCATTTGAACATTACTATTCCGTTAACAAGCGCCTTTATCAATGTACAGTTAAGTATAGTTCCAAGCACAGTTGCGGTAATAGCCGTCCAGATAAAGTATACAAATCCTTCTTTAATTAGACTCATCTTCTGCTGCTTTCCTGTCATACCAACAGCTTCAAGCATGGCAAGTTCTCTGCTTCTTACAAGTATAGAAGTGATGATGGTATTAGCGAAGTTCAGAAGCCCAATAAGTCCAAGTATGGCACTTACAACCGAACCAACCAGGGCCATCATGTCACCAAATGACTTATACTGAGCAACGATACTATCCTTTGATTTGTAGCTTAGACTTGAATCAACTGAGGTTGTATAGTTCTTCAGCCACTCTTCAAATTCTTCCTCCTTGTCATCCTCAACATCGACGATTGTTCTCATCGGCTTCCAGTCACCATTCAGACTAAGGAACTCATCTTCAGGAAGAATCAGGTCACAGTTAAATGTTGAATACATCTGAAGCCCCATAGCATAAGGAATATCTACCACAGCATAAACCTCATACTCCTTCATTGGTGCATTTTCGTATGTCTCCCTTGGATAGATATCTCCAGTCGGAGCTTCTACTTCAATAGTTTCTCTATACTTAGGATCATGGCTTCTAATCTTAACCTTTTCCCCAGGATTGAAGAAGTTGAGATACTCTTGGTTGTCATGATTATAATCGAATCTTATGGCCAGCACATAATCGCCAGAATTAAACTTGTCCCAGTCTATTTCTTTCGAACCATCAATAGATTCAATTACTTTTAATCTCTCTACGGCAAGTTTACTCATTCCATAAGTATTTCCGTCAATTACCTTATCCTCATCGTAACTTGCAAGATAGTCATCAACATTAAAGTCATCAAATTGTGAATAGTGGTCTTCAAGCATCTGCTTTACCAAATCCTTACTAAGGAAGTTCTCCTTCAGTCTTGCCCAGGATTCATCATCAAACTCATGGTGACCACAATAGATATAAACATTTCCAACTTCCTCTACACCATCCTGAGCTTCCAGCTCGCTAAGGAACTCCTCACTAATTGCCTCCATCTCCTTGTCGTAAACTCCAGGATTATCAAGAGCTGCATCCTGCACACTATAATCAGAAATTATAAGATTGCCTACATATTCGTCCATGCTGAAACCAGTGATAAATGCATATGCACCGATCAGTACTATAATCGAAAGACTGAGAGACAGAACAACAAGCGCCATCTTCTTCTTAGGCTTTCCATCCTTACCTCTGGCCTCAGTAAACTTCATCGCCTCAATAGGTGAAACTTTAGATGCCTTCTTGCATGGCTTTCCAGCACTGATAATCACAGTTAAATATGAGAAGAGAGCCGCTCCCAGGATAATCCAGATGTTAAGGTGGAGCTGTCCCTTATCGATAGAAACTGTTGAGAATTCATTTGAAATTGTTGGCAAAAGCAGGGCGCCTACACCAATACCCAACGCAAGACCTATAGGAATTCCGATAACTGATATAAAGCTTGCTCGTCTCATTACCAGCTTTTTCAGCTGTTTTCCTGTAGTACCGATAGTCTTAAGAAGTCCGTACTCCTGCATATCGGAAATGATATTGAGATAGAAAATGTTATATATAATAAGGTAACCTGCAGCGAAGAAAGTTAGTAGCAAAATACTACAAATTACAACCATGCTAGGATCAATCCTGCTTCCAGCATACGCCCAGTTAACTCCGTACTCCACGTCATCACGAATCCCAGTTCTTTCAATAAGAGCAATCGTTTTCTCCTCTATATTGAAGGAATTACTGAAGTTAAAGTCTGCTGAGATCCAGCCTATATAATCATTATGCTCATATTCAGATAAGGGCTTCTGCTTTGTAGGTGCGTACTTTTCCTGAAAGGCCTTTGATACAAGTCCCTCCTGGGCCATAGATATAGGGTCCCCTCTGTAATATCCAGAGAGAACAAAATCGTAGGTTTTCGTTTCATTCCCTATTGACATATCTATTGAAAGTTTAGTACCAATCTCTTCAGGCACTCCAAGAGCCTTTAGAGTAAGGTCACTCAGAACGATTTCATTTTCCGCCTCTGGCATCTTTCCTACTTCAGGATAACAGAAGCCGCTCTTTGCAGCCTCAGGTTCAAAATAATTAAACTCCGTATATGTCTTATCAAGTCTTCGGTCATCTGCAGCTCCAACTATAATACGGTAGGTTAAATCCTTTATCTCCGGATCATCCTTGAGCTTGTCATACTCTGACTGACAAAGATATTTAAATCCCGAATGATGAGTTCCACCTACCTGTCTCATGGTCGATATCTGAATCTCCTTCAGCATGCTTCCGCCAACTGTGAAGAGTGATGAAAAAAGAAGTGTTGTAAGTATTACAGATGCAATAAGCACCAGGTATTTCTTTATATTTACCTTAATGCCACTAAGGGCCAGGTTATTAATTGCTTTTTTATTGTTGACTCTTTTCATTGTCTTTTCCTTAAAGTCTTTCTTTCTATATTTTATCCCTCTTGATCATCCCTTACTTAAACAATATGTCCATCTTCGATTCTTATTGTTCTATCTGCCATCTGTGCTATCTCATCGTTGTGGGTAATCATCACTATAGTCTGGTTGAACTTCCTGCCTGTGGTTTTAAGAAGTCCAAGCACATCCTGACTAGTCTTGCTATCCAGATTTCCTGTTGGCTCATCAGCAAGAATTATTGCCGGCTTAGAAGCAAGAGCACGTGCTATAGCAACTCTCTGCTGCTGTCCTCCTGAAAGCTTGGAAGGGAGCACCTTGGTCTTCGACTGAAGTCCAAGAGTTTCGATAACATTTGACACGAAGTCTTCGTCCACCTGCTTTCCATCCAGCTGAATAGGAAGAATTATGTTGTCATAAACGCTGATCGAAGGAACCAGGTTAAAGCTCTGGAAAATAAATCCGATCTTTCTGCGTCTAAAGATGCAGAGCTCATCTCCTTTCAGCTTCGAGATATCTTTATCATCAATGACCACTGTTCCTGAGGTTGGAGTATCAAGGCCTCCCAGCATATGAAGCAGTGTGGACTTTCCACTTCCGCTGGTGCCTATGATACTCACAAACTCACCACGCTCCACGGTAAGGGAAACACCGTCAAGCGCCTTAACAAGAGTGTCATCTTGTCCGTAATGTTTTGTCAGATTTTCTGCGACTAATATACTCATTATTATGCCTCCATATATTTGAACATGAGTTTTCCTTTTACTCTAATCTAAAAATATCATAGAACTCTTACAAGAATATTTCTGAATTCTTTCAAAATTGAAAGAATTAAAAAAAGTGCAGCGGGGTCCGTCCCCACTGCACCAAGGTCTGTCCCCACTTGCACATTTTTATCGAAAATATTAGTCGAAAGTATTAGTCGAGATTTAGTTGTTCGATGATCGCATTTGCCTTTCTGATCTGTCTAAAGAAGATCAGGTAGTATACAAGAGCACACACGGCAAATGGAATTGTTACGGATATAAACATATCGCGATACGCAGTTGGTGCCAACGTTGCGTAATGACTTACCCACCATACGAATCCCAAAACAAGGCCTTCTGTTATCAAATACTGTCCAACGAATACAGGGATAAATGGAAATCTCTGCAGATAGTAGTGAACCGCCAGTATGGTGGTGATCAGTAACGCTATACCAAAACAGAGGAATATGTTCTCTGTATAATGTGGATCCGTGATTCCGTGTGCTTTTTCCCAGATCAGTTTTACGAGGACATTTAGCGTGAAGCAAATGCATACGATGGATATAAAGTTTTTTCTGTTTATTAGCTTCACTTTGCTTTCCCTCCTTGAATCTTAGATAACTTTTCATAAAACTCTTTCTTATAGCTTCGGTTCATTATCAACTTCTCGTCATTTTTCAGGAAAATGATAACTCTCATATTCAGGTCACCCTGCAGTTTCTTTATCTTATATACATTTACTACAGATGACTTGCTGACTCTTACGAAGCCAATCTTTGAATACTCTTCAATTATATCTCTAAGAGCTTCCTTCACTTCGATACACATATCTTTTGTGTAAGCGAAGATCTTTCTATCTACAGTTTCAAAGTAGAATATATCAGTTACTGCGACGGTTACCTTCTTATCGTCCACAGTTCCTTCTATATATCTTAGAGTATCACGAAGTCTATCCAGAACTGCATTTGTCTCTTCATCAATCTTGTCATAATGGAGTTCCAGATAGTTCTCTTCGATATTCTCTTCTTTTGTCTTAACTAATCTCATTAATTCTTCTTAACTTTCTTACGAATTATAGTTGCCACAAGCACAACGATTGTAACAAATATAAAGCCTGCTGTATAGTTAATAAATACATCTCTATAAGCTGTACTGGCAAGCTCTGCAGTAAGTCCTCTTAAGAATACATATAACATAACAAGAAGTAATGTTGGTATATATACTGTTACAACTTTTAAGAAGAAGTTGTTGATCTTTACATACTTTATAAGTGCATATGCAACTACTGCTATTGCTACAAGAACTGCTCTGTCAAGCTCATGCCAGTTACCTGATGGATCTTCGAAAACTCCCTTACCAAGGTAGATAAGACTGTTCAGTATTGTTGCCGCAAAATAGATCTCAAAATATAAGAATAAAGGTCCTCTTAAATA
This sequence comes from Lachnospiraceae bacterium AC2031, assembly GCA_000687975.1. Taxonomy (GTDB): domain Bacteria; phylum Bacillota; class Clostridia; order Lachnospirales; family Lachnospiraceae; genus Eubacterium_Q. The sequence goes on from JIAB01000001.1 coordinate 1,512,591, forward strand.
CTTTTCCCACACGTTTTTCATAATTAGTTCCTCCCTTTGAACACTTTGTTTTTGTTGTTTTTTGTTTGTTTTTTTGTTTACAAACGCATGATACCCCCGCCCCCGGAATAACACAATAGAACCTGTGCTAAGTTGCAACTCAGCATGTCTAAGTTGCGAAAATCTCTAAATTTGGTGCAGTGGGGACGGACCCCACTGCACCAAGGTCTGTCCCTACTTGCACATTTTCAGTATTTTGTTTATATTGTTTGAGTGGCATAAATTACTGCAGACATTATAGGAGTTTAAACATGAACATACAGATAGTAGAAGATGACCGCTCTCTCAGCGAGGGCGTTGCAATAACACTTAGTGATGGCAATTCATTTAATAAGGAATATACAATAGGGGACGCGAAGACAGGATTTCTAAATTACGGAGACGGACTTAGTCTCATCATCCTGGACCTAAATCTTCCAGATGGCAGCGGGTATGATTATCTGAAGTTTGTCCGCGAAAGAAGCAATGTCCCTGTACTGATCCTTACAGCAAATGATCTGGAGATGGATGAGGTTACAGGACTTACACTCGGAGCTGATGACTTCCTTACTAAGCCTTTCAGCCTTGCAGTACTTAGAGCAAGAGTTGCTTCTTTAATAAGAAGAAGTGAAATGAGTAATGACAAGTCCAGTGGAGATGGAGCAGACAGCAAATCGCTTATTTATGAACTGGATGATATGACATTTGACTTTGATAAGCTGATCTTTAAGAAGGGTGACGTGGAGATCGTCCTTAGTGTAAATGAACAGAGACTCCTAAAGCTGTTCCTTGATAACAAGGGCCGCGTGCTCACAAGAAACATTTTGATGGACAGACTCTGGGGAAATGACGGCGAATTCGTGGATGAAAATGCCCTCTCAGTTACCATTAATCGTTTGAGAAGCAAGATAGACGGCGGTGCAGATGTGAAGCATATCAGCACAGTTTATGGACAGGGATACAGATTCGACTAAAACTTGATTCAACTTAATTTGATTCAGCAATAAAAGGTGAAAAGTATGTTTGAGAATAAGACTATAGCCAGACTTGAAGAGATGCTTGATGCAGCTATAGAAGGAAACTTTGTTGAAAGTGAATATGACGAGACCAAGCTCTCAAGGCTTGAGTCCAGATGGAAGGAGTTCCTCGGCAGTTCGGCTCTGTCCAATCAGAATCTTGAGGCAGAAAGACATAGACTTGAGGAATTCATATCTGATATATCACACCAGACAAAGACTCCAATGACAAATATCAAGATGTACACTGAGCTTCTTAAAGAGGAAGCTGCCCGCGGAGAAGATGCATCTATCGAGAGGATCAGCAGTTATGCGTCAATGATAGATAAACAGAACACACGACTTGAGTTTCTGGTAGATTCACTTACAAAGCTGTCTCGACTGGAAAATGGAACTCTAGCGGTTGTTCCTAAAGAAGAACAGATAGATAAGCTGATCACTACTTCCATCTCAGCTGTTGAATCCAAGGCAAAGCTAAAGAATATATCCATTACTCATAAGAAGGACGAAACACTTAAAGCGTCCTTTGATCTTAAGTGGACTAACGAAGCACTTATCAACATTCTCGACAATGCCGTAAAGTATAGTCCTGAGAATGGCGCTATAGAAGTTTTTACTGTTCAATATGATATGTATCAGGCCATTCACGTAGTTGATAATGGTCCCGGAATCAGTGAAGAAGATACAGCAAAGATCTTCGGTCGATTCTATAGAGGTAGCGAGGTTCAGCAGGAAGAAGGAGTCGGTATAGGACTCTATCTTACAAGAGAGATCGTTGCCAAAGAAGATGGCTACCTTAAGGTTGTTCCAAACAACAAGCGCGAAGGCGGCGAGTTCATCGTCTACCTACGTAGATGATTCAACATAAAAAATAACAAAATATAATCCAAACCCCAAGGTATTTAATACCATAAGGTTTGGATTTAGAGTATCATTTATTTGTCTGCACCGGCTTTGTAGTTATAGATTGGCTTGATTATCTTATCGATTTTTACAGTTGGTTCTATAACAGAGGCAATATCATCAATTCCTCGATAGGCGAAGGGACTCTCATCAAGAGTATCCTTATTGATACATATAGAGTAGATACCCTCCATAGCCTTCTTGAATTCTGATACAGTATGATGTTCTGCAACCTCAGAACGGCTGTATATTCTTCCAGCGCCGTGTGGTGCAGAGTAATTCCAGTCAGGATTACCAAGTCCAGTTCCAAGGATTATTCCATCCCTCATATTAATAGGAATGATCACCTTTTCACCTTCTTTAGCACTGATAGCCCCTTTTCTTAGTATCGGTTTACTACTAACTGAAAAATCAACATAGTTATGAATACTTGTAAAACTGTCTATCACTTTCCATTTCATTCCACTGACAATCGTTTCGATCATGGCCTCTCTATTAACCCGAGCAAATTCCTGTATAATCTCGATATCATGAAGGTAGTCCTCCATTAATGCACCAGTAAGACAAGTCATCTCGTATGGAGCATACCCCTGCTTCTTCATTTGGATCTCTTTTTGTCCAGTTCTAAGGTAGTACTCAGCCACCTCCATCCCCAAATGTCTGCTTCCAGAATGAACAACCAGGTATGTATTTCCTTCGTCATCCTTATCCAGTTCAATAAAATGGTTTCCCCCGCCAAGGGTTCCGATGCTGCATCCTGCCTTCCTTGCGTTAATGTGCCTATAACATCTAAGCTCCGACAGTTCGACTCTGTCAGCATTCTTATGCTCCTTCTTTCGGATCCTTGGACCTACAGGAACATTATCCCTAATTACTGTATCCAGCTGTTGAAACTGAAGTGCCTTTGTTTTTACCTTAGCGATAGTCATTCCACAGCCGATATCAACGCCCACCAGACTTGGAAGTATCGAATCCCCTATAGTCATGGTAAGACCAATAGTTCCAACCTTTCCAGGATGAACATCTGGCATCACCCTTATGCTGCTTCCTTCTGCACTTGGATGATTTGCAATCATCTGAAGTTGCTTCCTTGCATAATCTTCAAGAGCGTAAAGCTCATTTTCTACCGTATAAACGATAGCATTTGTATACTTTCCGTATATTGTAATCATATATTAATCCTTTCCATTTTAACTTCTTTTCTTATTCAAACTTTTCTTTCTTCCACTGATCATGCCTATCCTTGTCCTTCTGTCTTTTCTCTCGTATAGACTCTCTTTTTTCTGAACTCTTTCTTGGTCTATACTTAGGACAATTCTTGCATTTCTTTAAATCAACTTTTACAAATCCCTTTTTACAATCCGCATCCTTACATACATAGTAGATGCATGGTTCTAATCTATCTTTCATTTCTATCTCCTAATTTATTACATAAGAAAAACACCCCTTGGTATAGTCTTTACGCCATACCAAAAGAGGTGTTAGTTATCCTTAGTTAGTATTTAATTACTACTATCTACCCCTAGACTCTCCAAGGACAACTAATGCCTCAATGTTTACTATTCTGTTGTTTCGATTAATTGCAAGCATAGTGTCCTCCTTTCGTCTCTATGTCAATCTGTTACTAAATCTTTAAAATCCGCGGAGCCTCGTGCTGCTCCAAGTCCGTAGTATATCACGAATATAATGAATGTCAATTATACCAACGGTATAAATCAGGTTACAACCATTGTATAAATGCCGTCTTGTCTTCGCTATTGTATCCTGCATTCCGATAGAAATTCAGCGTCGACTCTCTCTTTGAACCAGTGAGAAGCATCATCTTGTAGCAGTTCTCAGCCTCCGCAATGCCTTTCGCAAAGTTAAGGCACTCTGTAGCATAGCCCTTTCCTCGATAGTCACCATGGGTGACCACATTTTCCACGAAAGCGTATGGGCGAATGTTTCTAGTCAAGTTCAGGATGATAACGCATACGCAGGATGAAACTATCTTTCCATCAATTTCATTAACTAATATATGATGATTCTTGTCTGTGATTATGGCATCCCACACATCCTTCAGATGCTGATCCATCTCCGGAACGCCGTCCTCATGCAGATATGTATATAGTTCCAGCAGTTCATTTATTTCTTCTTTTCTTACTTCTCTAACCATTTCAGCACCTCGATGGTGCAGCGGGGTCCGTCCCCATTGCACTTTCTTCATATTGTGTTTCCAATTGTACCATATATTATATACCCGCCTCCACTTGTATATGATAAAATAAGAGGGCAAAAAAAGTCGAGAGTTTAGATTCCCCTTTAGGCTATTATAAGCGTGCAAGGGAGGTAAGACAGATGGAAGAACAAAGAAAAGCTGTACGAGAAATGCAGGATTATATAAGTGAACATATCAGCGAAGATATCACCATAAGTGATCTTGCGAAACACGTATCCTTTTCACCGTGGTATGTCAGGAAACTTTTCCTGAAGCATGTGGGTATGACACCAGCAGTTTATATCAGGCGCCTTAAGCTGTCCAAGTCAGCCCTGAGACTTCGAGATGAAAGCTGTCAGGTTTTAGACATCGCCATGGATATGGGATTTGGAAGTGTTGACGGATATCAGCGAGCATTCAGACGTGAGTTCGGCTGTAATCCTAAAGAATACTCAACCAGCCCGGTACCGATCTGGCTTTTTACTCCTACACTAATAATAGATAAAGAAAGGAATCAAAACGATATGAGCGAGATAAGAAATGTATTTATTCAAGTAATTGAGAAGCCAGCAAGAAAGGTTATCATCAAGAGAGGCGTGAATGCAAAGGAGTACTTCAGTTACTGCGACGAGGTTGGATGTGATGTGTGGGGACTCCTCACAAGCATTAAGTCTATAAGCGGAGAGCCTGTATGTATGTGGCTTCCTGAGCACCTTAGAAAACCAGTGACAAATGAATATGTCCAGGGTGTTGAAGTAGAAGCAGACTACGATGGTCCTATCCCTGAAGGTTTTGAGATCATTGATCTTCCAGCATCAACTTTCCTTCTTTTTAGAGGAGAGCCATTTGCTGAAGAAAACTATGTAGCTGCCATCACTGAAATCTGGGATGCTGAAAAGAAGTATAATCCTGACTTCATTGGATATGAATGGGATGACAAAAATCCTAGAATCCAGCTTGAGCCTGTTGGTGATAGAGGATATATTGAACTTGTTCCTGTAAAGAAAAAGTAATTCTCCTTAAAAAATGCAGCAACGGGACTGGTATATTAAAATAGCTGGGATGAATAATCCCAGCTATCTTTTTATCTTTATATGATTTTATATGTTAATGATCTATCTTTTGGCTCCTGTAAGATGTGATATATCAGCATACACAGGAACACCGTCTTTATACTCCAGTTCAACTTCTCCACATACCAGTGGACGAACATATTCTATCATTTCTGAAGTAACATCATTTCCTGATTCACTGATCCACTCGATTGGTACCTGCTTAACCTGATTAGCGATTCCACCTAGTTCAGCTGTCTCAATCTTATATTCATAAGGCTCGTTGGATGTACGTACTATAGTAGTCATATATCCAGTCTTACCCATTTCAGCATACTCAACAGCCTTCTCGCCCAAGAGTTCAGACTCCTCAAGGTCAGCTGCAGATGCCATATGAGCCGCACATCTCTGAAGAATATTGATCTCAACAGAACGGCACTTAACACCTATTTCTTCTTTCACAAGATTTTCCAGAATCTTTCCAACGCCAGATAACTGAGCATGACCAAACTTATCACATGCTGCCTGGGTTGCAGAAAGATATGTTCCGTTCTCATCCTGCAGACCTTCGGAGAGTGCAACAACTACGTTATCAGTTGTCTCCAGCACTTCCTTAACGTCATTTAAAAAGCTTTCTGTACTGAAAGGAACCTCAGGAAGATAAATAAGCTGTGGGATATCACTGTACTCGTTTCTCGCAAGAGCTGAAGCAGCTGTAAGCCATCCCGCATTTCTTCCCATAATCTCTACTAATGTTACTGTTGGAGTTTTGTATACAGATGTATCATGTGCAAACTCCAGCATCGATGCAACTATAAACTTTGCTGCCGAACCAAAGCCCGGTGTATGATCTGTATTTACCAGATCGTTGTCTATAGTTTTCGGAACTCCCGCGAAGCGGATATCAGTTCCAATCCTACTACCATATTCTGCTAGTTTGGATATCGTATCCATAGAATCATTTCCACCAATGTAGAAAAATGCAGCCACCTCGTATCTCTCAAGAATCTCGAAAATCTTTTCATAGATTGACGGATCCTCATCCACTGCCGGCATTTTATACCTGCAGGATCCCAGATAACTGGATGGTGTCGCATAGATACGACTTAATTCTTCATCACTTAAATCCTCAAGATGGATGAAGTCTTCTTTTAAAACTCCGCTTATTCCATAAAGCGAACCAAATACTTTATCATAGCCTCCACCGGATAACGCTCCTTTAATAACCCCAACAAGCGATGCATTGATAGCTGTTGTAGGTCCCCCTGACTGAGCAACTATGATATTTTTCATTTACTGCAGTATCTCCTTATGTAGTTTATTTGTGTACGATGTGACCAGCAACGCACACCACGCTACTATAACACCTGATACCGCATCGTTCAATACTGAATATTAAAATCCTCTCAACAATTGCCCTAGACGTATGGCTCAATAAACTTCTTTATGAACACTATACGGTCTTTTGCTCTTGGGTAAAAAGAAGATGTAATGGCTACTACAAGTGACTTGTCCGGATTGACGTATATAATATTTCCTCCGTCACCCATGGCCGCAAACCCGTTATCCTTATCACTGAGCCACCATAAGTATCCGTATGGAAGGTTCATCTTCTCCCATCTGCTATGTTCAGTGGTGCAGTCCTTGACCCATTTTTCTGAAACGATGCGTTGGCCGTTATATACTCCGCCATCCATCATCATCTGTCCGATACGAGCCATCTCAACAGGTGAAAGGAGAAGTCCCCAGCCAGCTGTGTGTGTGCCGGCAGGATCAGCCACCCACCCCTTCATTGAAGTAGACTTGTAGAATTCCATTTGTTCTTCTTTACTGTCAAATGTAATATCCTGTTTCACGTCTATATCGAGGGGCTCGAAAAGATTCTCCCTGGCAAAGTCCAGTACCGACTGCCCGGTAACATTCACAAGAATTCCGGACAGAACATCAGGACCGATGATAGGCGCATATCTGAACTCACCAACTTTCCCTTTTCCGCCCAGCTTATCAAGAGAAAACTTCACCCAGTCCATGCTGGTAAAGTACTTTGAATATGGATTCATCTTGTATTTGTAAGGAGCCGTCATGGTGAGAATATCTCTAATTGTAATGGTCTGTAAGGTCTTCTCTCCACGCTTAACTGTATAGTCAGGAAAGAAATCCAGCACCTTACGGTCCACGCTATCCAGCAGTCCTTTATCAAGAGCGATTCCATAAAGGATCGATATAATACTTTTGGTTACTGAAAATACATGAATGTGATTCTCTGCTGTGCAGCCCTTAAAATATCTTTCATAAACATTTTCGCCATCCTTCATTACCGCAATACCCAGCATGTTGTCGTAGTCAGTAACGATGGCATGTTCCATCTCCCTTATCTTATCCTGGTTCATATTTCCTCCAAATGATTCCACTATTTTTCGGGTTTCTTTTTGACAGGATAATAAACCTCAGTAATGTTATCTGCTTCGCTGGCCACCTGAGAAGGATCTGTAACATAGACTTCGAATAGTGCATTGGTGCAGCGGTATCCTTCTCGTTCTGCCCATTCAGTCTGCTTGGTATATACAGAAGAAAGCTCCGAATACGCTCCAGTCACAACCGTCTTAAGGCAGAGTCCAGGAGCAAAATCTCTGGTTCCCGTTACCACTTCTTTTACAGGGATAGCGAACTCCGTATCAAGACCTGCAGGAGTAAATTCAGAACTATGAAAGAGAACCATTGGCGCTCCGCACATAGTCAGTCCATCCACCGCGATCCTTCTGAACAGCTTCTCATAGCAGCTCCTATACTCGTCAGGAAAATCCTCAGAGATTACATTTTTCCTTATGGAAAGAAGGCACATGGTCGGAACCTCAACCAGCTGAACATCGATATCATCCAGGTAGGACATGATAGACTTGCCCTGCTCAATGGTGGATATATCACCCTCCAGCTGTGCCAGGATCATGTCATAACTATGCAGCTGTTCCTCGATTTCCTTCTTCTTATGAAGAAATGCTGTGTAAAGGATTTCGTCGCCCTGCTTATCTCCGTTAACTATCTCCTTAATTTCCTCCAGGGAAAATGAATACGCCTTCAGACGGTTAATGAAGAGCATCTTTTCCAGCTGATCAACGCTGTAATAACGATACCCATTTTCTGGATTAACCTCGCTAGGCGTAAGCAGTCCGATCTCCGCATAGTAACGAAGAGTCTTTGTTGATACCTTGCATATGTTTGAGAATTCTCCGATTGATAACATACTTTATCTCCTTGTCATAAAGAACTATAAACCTTACCCTAAGGGGAATGTCAACATACGAAAAAGTGCAATGAGATATTCCCATTGCACTTATATTCTAAAGAGCATTTTCAACTTCAAATGGAAGTCTCGCCAGAATGTCTTTCTGCACGTCGATTCCAGGATAAACCTCAACCAGCTTCAGTCCATTATCTCCCAGCTCGAAGACGCATCTTTCAGTAACATAGATTACTCTCTGACCATTCTTCTTTGCACGCTTAGCTGAGAAGCTGATGCTGCGTACATTCTCAACAAACTTACTTATAGAACCCTCTTCATTGATGATGACCTCTCCATCCTTTTCTTCAACTGAGAGGCCCTTTGTGTCGAAGGTAAGACAGAACACGACCGTTCTGGTCTTCGCTGTGATGTTAGCGAAACCACCAACACCTGCGAATGCGCCAGGACCTTTATGTGCATTTACATTTCCGTACTGATCTACTTCCATACCGCCCATGAAGCAGATATCAAGACCACCATTGTTGTAAAGATCAAACTGGTTGGCCATGTCATATATTGAATCGGCACCAATTACCGCACCGAAAACTTTTCCAGATGCAGGGAAACCACCAACGCCGCCAGACTCAACTGTAAGAGTGATCTTGTCCAGCATGCCATTTATCTTGGCATACTTTGTAACGGTCTCAGGGATTCCAACACCGATATTAACTATATCATCTTCCTTTAATTCCTGAGCAGCTCTCTTACCGATTATCTCAGCGCATGGGTTCACAACACTCTTTGTCATGGTACGCTTTTCAAGCATTTCAGCCCAGTCCTGCCACTGAGAAAATGGAATCTCAAAACTACCTGTCAGAGACTCATATGCTGCATGTCTAGGCTCTGGCTTAATAGGAACTATTGCATCAACCAGACAACCAGGAATGATAGTACTGTGTGGACGAGATGGTCTTACAACAAGACGGTCAACCTGAACGATGACAATTCCACCATTTGCTTTTACCGCCTGAGCGATAGACAACGCATCACCAGCAGTGAACATATCTTCAAATGATATATTACCCTTTTTGTCTGCGGCAGTGCCCTTGATGATCGCTACATCAATCTTTGGAAGCTTGTAGTAAAGGAACTCTTCACCATCCAGCTCCACATACTTAACCAGAGAATCATCCTTTGATATGTTATTGATACCCGGACCTTCAAGTCGAGGATCCACAAAGATATCAAGTCCAACCTTTGAAAGTGCACCAGGAAGTCCACCTGCCTGAGCACGAAGTGCATGTGATATACAACCAAGAGGTAGATTATATGCCTCGAAGCGATCCTCCAGAACCAGCTTCTTAGTACTGTACATTGCTCCAAAATGGCCACAGATTATCTTATCAACTGCGCCCTCTCGAATATATCCTTCAGCAGCTCTTTCCTCATCCCATACACCAAAACCGGCACTGGAAACGCAGGTAAGATGCTTTGGAGAACCAGTCTCCTTAAATCTCGCATATATTGCTTCGTGAAGCTCCACTGGATTATCAATTCCAAGAAACGAATTGAACGCCAGAACATCTCCATCCTTGATCAGCTTAGTTGCCTCATCGGCTGTTAGTATCTTATACACCGTATTTTCCTATCCTTCAATTTTTTATTTCGTATTATATACTAACCGTCCAAACTTGCCAACATAAGGTTTCTTGTAGAGTGCCATAGATACTCCATAATACATAAGTGGTGTTAAGAGACAGGTAACAAATGCCATAGCAACAAGGATCTTATTATCTGAGCAAAGAACCCCTATCTTATTAAATCCGTCCCAGGTTGAAAAAAGAATTGATGCAAAAAGAGGAATTGCACAGAATATTCCAAGTGCCATAATCTTATATAAAACAGCAACACATAATATCTCTAAAACCTGAAATACCATATAGGACACAAGATATAAATCCAGATTTTCCTCTACCCCAAGTGCATATGCCAGCGCTGTTCTTAGAATACAGAAGGAGACGAAGCCTATCATGTTACATATCAGAATTATAATTGCCATGTTCTTTGTCATCATTTTCTTATAGCCTTCTGACGACTGAATCACACCAGAGACTGTAACTGCTGTTATCTGAGCAACAATATAACCACTCAGATAATTTGCCCAGAATCCTCCCAACAACTGATGGCTTCTAAATGGAACTGGAAAGCTTGTAATTAAGCCCGTCCCCAAAAACAGAAATATTGCTATTATATTAAATACATAATTCTGTGTATATTTTAATAACTTAAGAGAATCTCTAATCTTCATACCATTTAACCTCCACAAGAGTTCTTAGACTCTTCAAACTCATAACAGTAAAAACTATTCCAGGAATTAGATAACTTCCACACAGTATCCAGATAAACACCAGCGAACCACTAGCAACTCCAATTGCAGCAGGAATCCCAAGCATCAACATAACGGTTATAAGAATTGTTATTTCATCATTATTCGAAGTATCCCTGCTCACCTGTATCAACAGAGTAGATATCATATAGAAAGTGAAAAATCCGAGACAAGCTGATGAAACTATCCTATCCATCATATCCATGTAATGCCCTGAAATCATAGCCACTAAAACGATACCGCCAAATGTGATCACGCCCTGAAAAAGACGAAGCAGCATCTCTGCATGAATCACTCCCTGGATCAGTTCTTTCCCTTTAGTTGACGACTTAAGCAATTCCTCACTCTTTCCCTTTTCAGCAAATATAGGACCAACTGTAAGTCTGTCAGCAAAAGCATCAACAAGAACCGACACAAAAGGTGTACTGATAAGAAGAGCCAAAACTCCGCCCAGGTTATAAGTAATACCAGCAAAAAGTATACTCGCGATTATTAGAACGACTGGATAGACTACATAGCCAAGAAGCCGAATCTTTCTATTAACATATATGTTGTAACTTTTAAATAATCCCATATCAGACTCCTATATCTCAGGCATACTTATTTTTGAGTTCTGCTTCATTATTGCAACACTTATATCAAAGAGCCCCGGTGTATCAAACTCAACTTCCATACCAGCAAACTTATCCAGATTCTCAGAAAGCGCAACTCCTTCAAATCCAAAACTGTTAGCCTGACAGGTTACAAGATGTGGCTTTGCTGATGAGATATATTCCTTATCTCCCTTAACAATTATGTACTTCTCTTTAAGATCGGTAACAAAGCCCTGCTCCATAATATGTCCATCGTCGACGATGATTATGTAGTCAGTAACATTTTCCATGTCCGAAATGTTGTGGGTTGAAAACACTACTGATCTGTCACCATCACCTTCAGCAAGATATGCTCTTATCATATCTCCCAGCATGTCTCTCATCAGCGGATCAAGTGGTGATGCAGGCTCATCCAGAAGAAGAAGCTTTGTATCTCTGGCAAAAACTGTAGCAAGCATAAGCTTCATCAGATTACCGTCGGACAGCTTTGATACTACCTTGCCAGTCCTGCCAAATATAGTCTCATCTATATTAAGAGACTTGCAGATATTATCGAACTTATCAGCATTAAAGCTATTGAAGAGAACACCCATAAGTTCCCTCACCTGATTGCCATTCCAGTAAGGAAGGAAGAAATTCTTAGTTCCTGTATAACCGATGGCATCCTTCACACCGCTGTCCTCTATATGACTCTGGCCATCGAAGTAAGTAACATCTCCCTTACCATCTCTTCTTATTCCTGCCAGCATATTTATAAGAGTAGTTTTACCGGCTCCATTCTCTCCGATCAGGGCTGTTGCAAAACCCTTTGGAATGTGAAGCTCCGGAATCTCCAGCTTAAAGTTCTTAAAACTTTTTTCAATCCCCTGTCCTGTTATAACATCTTCGTAATTCATATCTATCCTCTCATTCTATTCATCAGATCCCTCAATATATTCGGGATATTTACTCATTCATAAGTGCCTGTAAGGTCTTCAGTGTTTCCCTTAATTCCTTATCAGAAAGCCCCGCAATCTTCGACGCCTTTATAGCTTCAGTAAGTGCCTCTTCCACTCGGCGCATATGCTGCTCCTTTAAGAGCTCACTGTCCTGTGCATTTACAAGGAAGCCTTTTCCCTGAACCGCCGTAACAAGTCCCTCGGCAGCCAATTCCTCATAGGCCTTCATTGTAGTGATGACACTTATTCTCAGTTCCTGAGCCAGACCTCTTATAGAAGGCAGATACTCACCTTCCTTTATCTTGCCAGCCAGAATATCACTCTTCAGCTGTTCAGCTATCTGTTTATATATCGGAATACTGGAGTTTTGTAATATCTTCATTCTGAATCCTCCCAACTGTTTATGTGTTATATATACAGCATATAACAGTAAATGTCAATACCCTTAAGGAAACGTTAAGGATAGATCACATTTTTATCCCTCTATAGCCTTTAACAAACCATCTAAATTTGTAAGATGCAGGTAATGACCTCCATCTACAATTTTAACTTCGCCATTACATTTTTCTACAATATCACTATGCAGCTGTTCCCACTCAGGAATCTGATCACAGTTATCTTTTGAGAGAATATATAACACCTTAACACTCTTTGGAAATGTCATATCATAGCAGTCCCTCATGTTGTCCGCCATCTTCTTTCCTTCTCGAAGCTGGGTATCATTCATCTGATCAGTGGTATATAGCGCCAGCATAGTATCTTTATCATCATCCCTTATAGTAGGAATCTGTTCCAGCACAGAATCAAAACTTACCTCTGTTAATATTCGGTATATTCCTGTATCAACAAGAGTGTACTTAAGCGCTCTGTTGATCTTATACTGCACATCAGGCTGTGTAAAAGTATTATCAATATCTATCTGTCTCGGAACCGAAGCATCAATTCCAATAAATGCTTCAACCTCGTTCTCATACATGTTGCAGTATTTAAGCGCATATATTCCAGCGATGGAATGGCCGATCAGTGTATATCTGTCATATCCCAGACTGGCCATAAGCCCATGCAGCTCCACGCAGTAATTTTCAGCACTTCGTTCACGAGTTGTCCCATCACTAAGTCCAACTCCCAGGGGTTCAACTATAAGAATGTCGTATCTGTCACTCAGTCTCTTAGCTAAGGTATCAAACTCAAAATGCGCCGACGAGCAGCCATATCCTGGAAGTATAACTGCCAGATCTTCCACCCCATTATCATAAAAAGTGTAGTTAATCCTTTCTCCTTCGGGAGTGGTGTAATACTCGCCATAGGCATCCTCAACCAGCTTCTCATCTCTGGCACTGAGGATAACATTTCTCACTGACGTAACTCCAACCAGCACTGCAAGTATTAACAATAAAATACAAAAGATTCTTAATCCTTTAAAAACTTTAGTTTTGTTCATTCTTTTTCCTCGTTTCATTATAGCCAACCATAGCGAGGCAGGTCTTATAAAACGCGGTAATTGATTCCTTTAGATTATAATCTGTTGAAGGATCCATGCTCTTCTCAATAGAGTACTGAAGTGCGATTCCCTTATAAACAGTCATCAGATAGTTGATGAGATCAGCTGTTTTCAAGACAGGCTTTATAGTCTTCTTCTTTTTCTCCGCCTCTATATACTCAGCCAGACTGTTGATAAGATAAGCAACACTTTCATTTCCCTGTTCACCAGCAAGAGCCATGATATTCTTTACCCTCTCAGGCTCAGTGATACACAGAATATCGAACTGGATCTCCAGCGAAAAAACATCCATCTCACGGGAAGTAATGTATTCGAAAAGAAAGTCCGCTAAACGTTTAAATGTCATCTTCGGCGAACTGTTCTTCGAAGTATCGAAGATCTTCTTCACATCCTCTACATAAGAATTATCCTCATTAATCCGCTTGATAAGATCCGCCAGTATCTGGTCAAGACTGTCATAATACCTATAGATAGCCCCTCTTGCCATACCAGCTCTTTCTCTGACATCCATGAGAGTCATGTTACTTATAGGCTTTTCAAGTGCAATCTTATACGCCGAATCAATTATCTCATTTCTTTTTTGGGTATAATACTCCTCACTTACTTTTGGCATATTGTTCTCCTTGTTTTAAAAATGAACCGCGGTTCACTATTAAAAGTGAACTGCGGTTCATTTTATAACACAGGATTTCATATGTCAATCTCTTTTTATGATCTGGGCATGCCAAATTTTACTTTTTTTCAAAGATACGATAAAATATAGACATATTGTTATTGGGGTGAACACATATGGAAAAGAAGGCTGTTGTAAAGAAAATTATAATGGTCATTTTATTGGTTGCCGCAGTAACTGCGGCATTCTTTTTTTTAGTGCGTCCTTATAAGAAGACTGTCGCTAAACGCACACATGAAAGCATCGTTTCTTACATAGATGTCAACCTAAGTTATGAAGAAGATTCATATGATAAGTACATTAGTGAAATAACTGAACTTATGGAACTCCCATACATAACTGATTACGATAAGGGACATCTTTATGAGCGTATAGCTCAGATCTATAAATTCAAGGGAGACACCATAAGTTTCTACCACTCTCTTGGTAATGCACTCTACTATCTAAACAAATCCGAAGACAAATCCATAGCAGTAAATATTTACGAGGATATAGCAAACTACTATCTGACTGATTGCAATCTGGATCAGGCAAAATTATATGCAAATAAGGCAATAGAAACATGTCCTCTTGAAGAGATACAGGATCCTCAGGTTAGATCCTATGCATACAGAATGCAAGCTATCCTGCTGATAAAGGATGGCAAGCTGGACGAAGCCAAAGAGATGATCGATATCTCAACATCTATTCTTCCAGAAAATGCTGACGCACTCTGGCATGACTCTTATGTTGCGATCAATGACATGGTTTACGCCTCTCTTGCATATGAAGACGGACGATATGACGATGCCCAAGAGATTCTTGAAAACCATAAAGAAAGTCCATTCTTCTCATCACCTATTTATGCAGATATAACTACTCGTGATTTTGTATTACCTTATTACGATGTAGCTTGCAAGCTTGCCGCGCAGAATAATGATGAAGAAAAACTTATAAGCTACCTTTCTGATTATAAAGCTGCAAGTGAAAAGTTTGGATATTTGAAACAGGAACAAAAGATTCTCACCGAAATACTAGAAGGTGATTATAATCTGTCCGAAAAAACAGAGACTGAAATAAATGATCGTAGAATCGAAAACTATGAGACTATCGTAGAAGTACAGAGTGATGACTATGCGGCACTTATTACTGAGCCTTTAGAAAGCGGTATCACCGAACAGGCCGAACTAAATGAAGCTCTTGAAGAAGCTCGTCATAAAAACAAGCTCCGTCTTCTTGATGTTTTTATTGCTCTTACAATTCTTCTGATCATTATCTCTATTGTTTCATATAGTTTAAGAGATCCTCTTACCCACGTTGGCAATAGAAGAAAACTTACCTACTGTCTTCTGCCAGGATTAATTTCCTCAAAGAAGGTTTCCTTCATCATGATGGATATAGATAACTTCAAGAGAGTTAATGATACCTATGGTCACGATAAAGGTGACGTGGTATTAAAGCGCCTTGGCATCCTACTCAAGCTAATGCATAACCATAAGAACAAATGTTTCCGTTATGGTGGTGAAGAATTTGTAATGATCGTATACGATAGTGATCCTAATATGGCATTAAGAATCGCTGAAAATATCCGTCGTGATTTCCAGTGGCAAAAATGGGATTTCATGGATGGAGTTACTATAAGTCTCGGTGTATCCACAGGACGTCTTTCCCAAAGCACCCTGGTAGAGGCCGATAAGAACCTCTACTATTCCAAGGAACATGGAAAAAATGCTGTGTCATATACTGTTGATGGTGAGCCTAAGATCGTTTCATCAGAGAACTGACTTTCTTATCAAGAAGGCTGAGAGCGTAAAGCTTCTTACAAATTTCAAAAAATCTGTCTTCATACTTAGATAAAAAAATTCAAACACCCCCATGGGTTCTCCTTTTATCTTTAATCATTCCAGATACAATAATATTCATCGTCATCATCCCAAGGTGTATTACCCTCTGATGGACCGACGTACTTGACCTCATCACCACGTATGATAATAGAGCACTGATGTTCCGGCTCCCAAGGACATTCTGTTTCTATACAATAACCTATCTCCTCAACATCTGTTTCATCTTCTGGGAGTTCAACATACAATCGAGGACGAGACAGACAAGTTATCAAAGATTCTTTAGAATTATATACCTCTACTGCCTTTTCTGTATCAGCAACTATATCATCATATATGTCCATCTCTTTCCACTCGTCATACATGAATAACATAAACTTTGCCAGCTTCTCTTGAATGTCATCAAGTATCCCCTGGTTTTCATTTAATTTATTATAATGCTCAACACATTTCTCAGCATATTTCTTCGATTCCTCCGAATCGGAAAATATAGTAATACTCATTTCCTCCTGAAACAAGGATTTCGAATCGAACTTTCCTTTAAGCCATCCCATATCATTATCATCTGGTTTCAAATCTCTAATTACTGACATACTACTCACCTTTATTATTTCCTTTACTAACATATCAAAAGTTCACATAGTTATTATCTACAATAAAAGGAACGTTTCAAGTTCTTAACTTAAAGCGTTCCTCATAACCTTCACTATTTATTCAAACTAAGCAATCACTTCGTTCTTCTTCTCTTTCTTTTGTTTCTCAAGTGCTAAATATGACCAATAACCTGTCTGTACACATGCAAGTAATGATGCCTCTCCAATTGTGCGGCTATCTCTAGTAACAACTCCGTAAATCATCATACCAACTATTGCGATAAGAGCCACTACCATAGCTGCTTTTACTACCATCTTTCCTGTGATTACTACTTCCTTCTTTGAATTATTCATTGTTATATCCTCCATAATCTTATTATTTATTTCTGCGATTTGTTCGCGTTTCTTTATCTTATGTATGGATAATACAACAACATTTATTCTTACGTTGCAATTCTGTTGTGAATGAATCAAAAGATGTCGCGACTGGTTATTTATTAGGAATCTAATTCTTTTACAATGATTATAATTGATTCTTCATTTTCACCAATCATTTCTACAGATATTTTGTTTACCACTGTTCTAAAAGAGTCATCAATTCCTTTAATACTTTCGTAAGCTTCATTCATTTCATTTTCTGAAGAAAGCTTTCCAACGGTTATATGAGGAATGTAATCAGAGCCCCATAGATCAAAGTTCTTAAATTCATATTTATATAATTCATCATGAATTTGAATAATGTTCTCTTTACCATTTACTATATCTAAGAACAGGTAATTCCCAGATGGATCACTGTGTTTACTAAAACCTTTTAATTCAACTTCGAAAGGAAATGTATTCGTTAGTCTTGCATCTAAGATAGCAGCAACATCCTCATTACTCATATCTGATTCAAAAGGAAACACTAAAGTGATATGCGGTCTTACCAGTTTGGCCAACGGATCATATTTATTCCTTATATCATCAATGATCTGCATATTATCAAATTCTGGAAATATCATTATAGTTCTAAAACTCATATAAAAACCTTATCTAATCCTTATCATTTAATCTAAATCTTCTCCAACAACCCAGAGCAGTTTATCAGCTGGAACAACCTTGTATTCACCAACGCCTTTTCCTATACGAAGATAAACATTTTTAATACCAGCCTGAATGATCATTCTCGCGCATAGTGGGCATGGTCTTGCTTCGTGGATTGAACTGTCTTCAGGATTAATCCCTGTAAGATATAGATCAGCTCCGAGAGTTTGTTCTCTGGAACAATTAAGTAATGCATTTGCCTCTGCATGAACAGCTCTGCAAATATCATACCCCTGCCCCTGGTGAAGATTCTTTGCTTTCCTTGGACAATACCCTATATCACAACAATTCTTCTTTCCTCTTGGAGCACCGTTGTAACCAGTAGATATTACAGCGTCGTCTTTTACTATGACTGCACCATATTTTCTTTTTAAACAAGTGCTACGATAAGCAAATACTTCAGCTGCATTCAGATATGTATCAATCTTTGTCACTCTCTCTTCATTGGAATTTGTGATTACCATTTCTCTTCCTTTACTACTTCATTCTCTATTAATCTTAATTCTTAAGGGTAAAATATAGCTTGGTATATTTTATCATATTCATAATCAGAAACATAAGTGAAACTGTATTCTTCTCCGCCTGTCGTAAAGTAAAAAGTATAAAATCTTCTTTTATTGTTTTCCATTTATCTAATCTTCTTTCTGTACATAACTCGCACTCAGATGTTAACAAGAATATACATCCTCAAGCCATCATTCTATATGTATAGGTTTTAGTGTGTCATTAACCAGTTTTTTACTATGTTTTCAAAGATTTCCGACTGTTCTATCTGAAGATTATGACCTGCATTTTCTACCGCAATATAAGTTGAGTTAGTGTACTTCTCCATAAGATCAAATTGATCTTTATATCCTACCTCTGTATCCTGTTTTGCAGCGATGATGAGACATGGAATCTCACATGGCTCCTCTATATCATCTGGATCAAAAGTGAAGCTTCCATCAAGGACATTGTTTAGGAAATCCCAATCCGCGCTTTCCAAAGCAGGCATCAGATATTTCTTATATCTTTCCCAGACGACTTTAGTCAAAACAACGTTCATGAGAGTAAAGCTCTCACGTTCTTCTTTAGTTAATGAGCCTAGTAATTCATCATCTCTTTGCACAACTTTCAGCTGTTCTACACGGCCCTTTTTTACTCCCGGTATCATACAGGGAACAAGCAGAATTATCTTGCCGATCAACTCTGGAAACTTGTTAACGAATCCTCTTGCGAGGAGCCCTGCATAGGACTGACCTATGATCAAAAAAGGCTCCTTTATTACATCAACTGCAAACTCGTGTAACAGCTTTAATATATCATCTGAATTCTTGACATCCCCGTGTTCAGAATCGCCCATTCCCGGAAGATCTATATAGAACCTTTTATATCCATCTACCTCACGAAAGATCGGTTCAAAAGCTCCCTTCATTGTGAGCTTACTGATTCCCCATCCGTGAATAATAAGAACCGGTTCTCCTTCACCTATTACTTCATAATCCAAATTAGCGAACTTCATATATTATTACCTTGTTTCCTTCAGCTCACTCTTTTTTTCTATTTCTCTCGTTACCTAAAACCTTTCCCAATGGATCTGCGCATCATAATCCACATCAAGCTGCTTAGTAGTTGTCGCATCCTTAGCAGGTTGTCCAATTCCGATAAAACATGGAATTAAATATTCATCAGGTATATTTAAAGCTTCTTTGGCTACCGATTCCTCATTTCCAAGAGGAATTCTGACATTACATCCGTAACCTTCTGATGTTGCCGCAAGCCACACATTTTCTATACTGCACCATATGGAAGCATAGCAGTTAAGATCTGATAGGCACGAAGGATTCAGTATATCTACCTTCTTTTTCATTAACGGTATTATGATTGCTGCAGCGTCGATCAGCATTCGGTATTGTTTCGGTACGGCAATCTGATAGCTCTCCTTCTGAACAGGATCAGAGATAAATGTCATCGCATCGACATCCTTAACTGTAAGGTTCTTAGGAACCCCCTCTATAACTCTTTTCATCATCTCTTTATCTGACACTACAATATAGTGCCAATCTCTGAAATGATCATTAGCAGGTGCCGAATATGCTGCCTTAACTATCTTTTCCATTATATCTTTAGGTATACTCTCATCTTCAAAATCTCTAATACTATGCCTAGAATTAATTACATCATAAAAATCCATACGACCATTCTCCTTATATCTCAAACGATTCAATCAATTTATTCAATCTGAAAAATGCATCTTTCATTTACTACTCCATAATATCATTAAAGAAATATACTGTGAAATGAATTTATGTTATTATTTATAATCATTTAGAATAAATTCATAGAATAAAATAACGACGTGATATATACCTTTATGAGAAGGAGGTTCCTATGACAACATCTCAACTTGAATGCTTTATCAGCCTGGCCGGCACTCTGAATTATATGAAGACAGCAGAACAGCTCGGTCTCACACAGCCTGCTGTATCAAAACAGATACAGACTCTCGAAACAGAGCTCAACTGTAAGCTTTTTAACAGAACAACCAGATCCGTGACACTGACAAAGGCCGGTGCCGCTTTTCTTGCGGATGCGAATACAATAATCGACACATTTTATCATTCCAAAGAGCGTATATCTAACTACCAGGAACAGGAGCTCCATTCCCTCAAAATAGGCTATATGGATACGCACACGATAAACCTTATAAGTCAGATTCTTAAGCCGATCCTCACATTAAAGCCTAATGTGATACCTGAATTTACCCAGGACCAGACAGATGCTAACTTAAGCCGTCTGGTAAACAACCAGTTGGATCTTATCATCGGCATGAAAGATGCAAAGTTTATGGACTCCAATATAACTTTTACCAAGTTATACGATGAGGAGTTATTCTGCGTTATTAATAAAGAACATCCATTAGCAAAAGAATTACGAAAACTTAAAAAAAAGACGGTAACCACACAAGATCTGTGGGATTACCGCCAGATTATTTCTGTTCCTCCTTATCTGATTAGGAACCTCTTCTCAAGAAGACGATATATCGTCCCTGTGAATGAAGATATAGACAATGCTATATGTTCTAATGCCAGTGAAACATACGGTCTGCTTCTTGCAAACTTTGGATATGCACTCCTTCCAGGTTATGAAATACTAGATCACAAAGATCTTGTCACATATAAGTGGGAGGAATCTCCTCACGCACCTTTCGGAATCTACACCAAGTCGTCTATCCTCAAGGACAAAACCTCTTTGGAATATTCATTTATCCATCTTGCAAAGGAAAGCAAGAATTAAAGCAGCATCTTTACAGACCTCTCAGCAACATTTTTTGTCTTTTTACTTGTTTTTGTTGCTTTTTTCCTTCCAATCAACACGTTGGCAGACCTCTCAGCAACATTTTTTGTCTTTATTCTTGTTTTTTGTTGCTTTTTTCCTTCCAATCACCACATTTACAGCCTTTTCAGCAACATTTTTTGTCTTTATTCTTGTTTTTTGTTGCTTTTTTCCTTCTAATCAACACGTTGGCAGACCTCTCAGCAACATTTTCTGTCTTTATTCTTGTTTTTTGTTGCTTTTTTCCTTCCAATCACCACATTTACAGCCTTTTCAGCAACATTTTTTGTCTTTATTCTTGTTTTTTGTTGCTTTTTTCCTTCCAATCACCACATTTACAGCCTTTTCAGCAACATTTTCTGTCCTTTCACTCACTTTTTGTTGCTTTCCCCCACCATTTTCTCTCAAAACGCCTTCCTCACCATTCTTTCAAAAAAAAGACGGTAACCACACATAATTTGTGAGATTACCGTCCAGTGTAAAAGAACTATTTAACCTTCAACTCTAAGTCTATCAATAACGCTTCTCTTGCTGAGTCTGTTATATGCAATTACCGGAATGATAACGATCATTGCAAGGATGAGTGGAAGACATACTCCTAAAGGAAGAAGTGTGAATCTCCAAACGAACATTCCAAATTCAGCTGCAAGGAATTTGATAACTGTAACATTCATAATAGATGATACAACTACTGATACAATAAGAGTCCAGATGAAGTATACAAAACCTTCCTTCATAAGTCTCTTTCTCTGCTGACCACCTGTCATTCCGACAGCTTCGAGCATTGCAAGTTCTCTGCTTCTAACGATGATAGATGTTACCATAGTGTTTGCAAAGTTCATAAGTCCGATGAGTCCAAGGATTACTGCAAGAACTACACCAACCATACCGATTGTATCACTAAGTGACTTGTACTCTGCTACAACACTTGCCTTTGAAGAATAATCCATAGAAGTATCTTCTGAAGTAGTGTACTCCTTGATCCATTTTTCAAATGCTTCTTCTTTATCATCTTCAACTTCAACCAGGGTTCTCATAACACCCTTGTCACCTTCTAATTCCAGATATGCGCTTTCTGGAAGAATGTAATTTACTTCAATAGTATCAGATACGATATATTGCATTGGACGTGGAATTTCTACTGTAGCGTAAACCTCGTATTCCTCCACAGGAGCATTCTCATAACTTTCATAAGTTATCGTCTGTCCATCTTCTACAGGTTCTTCCATAGTTTCTGCATACTTTGGATTATGACTTCTGATCTGTATCTTATCTCCTGGTTCAACAACATTTGCATAATACTGACCATCCATGGTCCATCTTGTAGCTAATACATAATTTCCAGAATTAAGCTTTTCCCAATCGATTGTTTCTGATCCATCAATTGTTTCTACTACTTCAAGCTTACTTACTGCATATTCATCCATTCCATATGTGCTTCCGCTCATAGACTTGGTGTTTCTGAACTGATCCATAGTTTTTTCATAATCAGAGTTTTCACCTACAACAAACATTTTCACACAATCAACTACTGCTTCATCTTTGAAGAAGTTTTCTTCTACCTTATTCCAGCTTTCATCTGAAAATTCCTGTCCAAATGTTGAGATATAAACATTACCTATCTCAGTTACTCCTGGCTGAGCCTTAATCTTTTCAAGCAGCGCTGAATCAACAGAATCTGTTTCATGATTAGAAGCTGCAACGTTATCAAGTGTAGCATCCTGAATGCTGAAATCTGCTACAATATCTTTCTTTACATATTCATCTACATTAAATCCGCTTACTAAACCAATTACTCCATTAAGAATGATAAGAGATAATGATAATGAAAGAATTACTACTGTAAGTTTCTTACTCTTTTTACCACCGTTATCAGAATCTTCTGTATATCTAAGTGTCTCGATAGGAGATACCTTTGATGCCTTTCTACAAGGTCTCATAGCACTTAAGAGAACCGTAATATATGAGAAAAGTGCTGCTCCAAGAATAATCCAAATATTGATATGTACATTTCCCTTACCAACACTTACTGTGTTCATCTGCTCAGAGATATAAGGAAGAATAACTGCTCCAACACCAACTCCCATAAGAAGTCCGAAAGGAATACCAACTAATGAGATAATTGTAGCTCTTCTCATTACAACCTTCTTAAGCTGCTTTCCAGTTGTTCCGATAGTTTTAAGGAGTCCATACTCCTGCATGTCAGATACGATATTGATATCGAAGATATTGTAAATAATAAGGTAACCTGCAATGAAAAATGTTATTAACATCAGTACGCATATAGCTGCCATAGCTGGATGAACATCATATCCTGCATAAGCATAGTTAATACCATAATCAACGTCACTTCTAAGACCAGTTCTAGCAATTAATGACTGAACCTGTTTTTCTATGTTAATAGTGTTACTAAAGTCCACATTTACACTCATCCAACCAGCAAAACCATTATCTTCACGCTCTGGATAAGTTATCATTTTTACAGGAGCATACTTTTCCTGAAGCTCCTTTGATACGAGAGCCATCTGAGCCATCGCTACTTTATCACCGTGGAAATAACCACTGAGTACAAAATCCTGTGAGATTTCCTCACCATCAACCAGAAGAGTTGTAGTAAATTTTGTTCCAACTTCTGCTGGTACACCAAGTTTCTCTAGAACAAGATCACTTGTTACGATCTCATTTGCCTTTGTAGGAAGAGTACCTACTTCTGGATAGCAGTAACACTTCTTTGCGTTCTGCTCTTCTGAATAATAAACCTCTGTTGGAAGCTTCTTCAGATCATCACTTGAAAGATAACCGACCATGATACTGTACGATATATCCTTAATCTTAGGATCATCTTTAACCTGCTCATACTCAGGCTGACTCATATACTTAAGTCCAGCATGATAGCTTGTACCAATCTCTCTCATGGTAGAGATCTGTGTTTCTTCTACTACGCTTCCACCAACTGTAAACAGTGATGAGAAAAGAAGTGTTGTGAGGATTACAGCTCCGATTAAAACCATGTACTTCTTTATATTTGCCTTTATTCCACTAATTGCAAGCTTTGATATTACCTTTTTGTTATTTACGTTCTGCATTGTTTCATTTCCCTTTTTTTAAATCTGTGTTTTATAGATAAAGTCTTATGCGATGTGTCCGTCTTCAATTCTGATAGTTCTGTCAGCCATCTGAGCTATCTCATCGTTATGTGTGATCATTACGATTGTCTGATTGAACTTCTTTCCTGTTGTCTTTAGAAGACCAAGTACATCCTGACTTGTCTTGCTATCCAGGTTTCCTGTAGGCTCATCTGCAAGGATGATTGCCGGCTTAGAAGCAAGCGCTCTTGCTATCGCAACTCTCTGCTGCTGTCCACCGGAAAGCTTTGATGGAATTCTATCAAGCTTACCCTCAAGTCCGAGTGTTTCGATTACGCTATCAACAAACTCTTTATCGACTTTCTTTCCATCCAACTGGAGAGGAAGGATAATGTTTTCATAAACGCTGATCGAAGGAACCAGGTTGAAGCTCTGGAAGATAAATCCGATCTTTCTACGTCTGAAGATGCAAAGCTCATCGCCTCTCAGATTTGAAATATCTTTATCATCGATTATTACCTTTCCCTCTGTTGGATTATCAAGACCACCAAGCATGTGAAGGAGTGTTGACTTACCACTTCCGCTTGTTCCTATGATACTGAGGAACTCACCTCTCTCAACCTGAAGGCTTACATCATCAAGTGCCTTAACAAGTGTTTCGCCTTTTCCATAATGTTTCTTTAAATGTTCTGCTACTAAAATACTCATTTTTATTCCTCCATCTACGAGTTTTTCTCGTTTCTTTTTTTTATCTGTACTCATACTATCATGAACTTCTTACCAGAATATTTCTCAAATCTTTCACTCTCGAAAGATTTGAAAGATTTGAAAATTTTAACAATTGGTTACAAGTCTGAAACATCTCTATGACATAATCCACGCATACGATACAAATGTCATGCACCTCTGCATGACTAATCGACAAAAGGGAGAAATACTATGCGAAAGATAGGAAAGATAGTAGCAGGCGCTTTAGCCGCAGCCATGATACTTAGTTGTGCAGGATGCGAAAAGAAGGCTACTGAAATTGACGGAGACACAGCAACAGAATCAGCAGCATCAAATGATGTCGAAGACAATGCTTCTGATGATACTTCTTCTGATAACTCAAAGGAAGAAATCAATTCCACAGTATGGACAGAACATATCGAAGGAGATGGACAAGGCTTTGATTACGTGGATATTAAGAACGCCGAGTTTTTAATCATGGATACCGATAACCTTGAGACATCAACCGTTGAGCTTATAGAGTTTGATAAAGATTATATACATGAACTCTGTGACAAGATATTCGATGACGGACAGGTTGAAGTATATGATTATGATAATAAAACCAAAAGAGTTTATGATGATCTCATAGCTCAGTATGAAAACCTCCTGGAAATATATGATTCATATATGGCAAATGATGACGATGCTCTAAATTATTATCCTTATCAAGTTTATCCATATGAGGGCTGGGAAGTAAGACCCAACACAGAAGAATTCGATAGGTCCGTTATAGAGGAGGATCTTGAACGCATTAAAGCTGAGAGAGAAGATGCACCTGAGACTATAGAGAACGATTATTCCTATGGCGGATATATTGGAAAGATTAATGGTGAAGAATACTATATGTTCCTTGGAAACAAAAAATATGATGAGTATTTTTCTGCACCAGATGTCTACCAGAACAATGGACGTATGATCACAATCATGAAGGTGGATATGGAAGGCGCTTTCAAGGGACAAATGCAGTCTGAAGAAGCAGATGCTTCTGCAGAACCAGATGAGATAATGAATGCCATAGCAACTGATTATTCCTTTACAAGCTACCTCACAGAGGAAGATCCAAATGAAGATTATCTCCAGGAGGCAGAAAGTTTTCTTTCCAGGATTGGTTATGGAGATTTTGTAAATAGCAGCTACGAAACTACGAATCTTCTTTGGTGTAATTCTGTAACTAACAGTTTCCTAAATGCAAATGACTACCACATGACGGTTAATAATCATGATACAAGTGATGGACAGTGTCTCTTATATGAGATGAGCAATTCTATCGGAGTATTTCCATCAGAAGAGCTTCTTAATCTTTCAGATTATTCTGAATCTGAACTTTTAGAATCAGATGCCTATATCAAAGTAATGATCAATAATTCAGGTTTAATAGGATGTCAGATCTTTAATCCGATAAAAGTACTTAATAAGGAAACTATCAGCAATCTTCTTGATAAAGAAGATATTAAAGATATCGTAAAGGAAAGTGTAAATGATAAGGATTTGTGGAACATCCCTATTGATAGAGATGTAAATTGCTTCGAGATAGGTGAAGTGAGAATGATTTCATTTCCGATTAAGTCCGATGCAAATAGTGGCGAATATACATACGCTCCTTGCTACCTATTCTGGAATGTATCAAGTGAGTACAGCAGTCCATTTATACTAATAAATGCAATTGATGGAAGTATTATCAACGTCGAAGATAACCTAGCTGGATACCCAGCAGGTTGGAATAAAGATGAATAAATTATTTAATAAACATATAATGCTTTTTTAAAGATTTTTTAATCATCCGTTACTATAATCTCGTTTGTATTAAATTCATGGAGGCAGGTAACGAGATGAAAAAGGTGTTTAAAGCTATTGGTAAAATTCTTTTAGGATTAATTTCTTTAATTATATTATCTCTTCTAGGAGTATTCATTTATCATAGGGTGAATTTATCGAAAGAAGCCTCATTATTTAGCAACCCACCCATCGGTGAGCTTGTTGAAGTGGATGGTCACAAAATGAATGTATACACCTATGGAGAAGGCGAGGATACACTTGTCTTTCTTGCTGGTGCATTTACAACATCTCCAATACTTGACTTTAAGGACTTTACAGACCAGATCAAAGATGATTATAAAATCGTGATCATTGAGAAATATGGATATGGATTCAGTGATATAACTGATGATGATAGAACAACTGATATTATGGTAGACCAGGATCGAAAGGCTCTTACTGCAGCAGGAATTGAGGGTCCATATATTCTTTGTCCACACTCATTCTCCGGCTTAGAGGCCATCTACTGGGCACAAAATTATCCAGAAGAAGTAAAGGCGATAGTTGGACTTGATATGGCTGTTGCAGACTCTTATAAGATCGACGACTATTCAGAAGAAAATGTAACTAAGGCAGTAAAGGGACTTAAGATTTACGATGTTGCAAGAAATATAGGAATCGTCAGACTTTTTGCAAACTCTTCTTCATACCCAGATTACTTATCCGATACAGAAACATCATATATCAAAACAATCGCCAGCCGTGGTTACATGAATAAGACTATTCAGAGTGAAGTTAGTCATATAAATGATGATGTAGCTCTTGTTGATAAAAATCCAGTACCAGATGTTCCAACACTTCTTCTTATTTCAGATGGTTCAGAAACAACTGGTGAAAGATGGATCGATTCTGAATTAGACTATGCTTCGAAGCTTTCAAATGGTAAAACTGTTCAGCTTAACTGCGGTCATGCAGTATATCACGAAAAGCCTGACGAAGTAAAAAATGAAATGGAATCCTTTATCGACAGCTTAGAAGATTAACCTATTCATTTTTAAGTGCAAATTTAATTCTTATATTCGATATTAATAGTACCGCCCATGAGACCGTAATCACGACTCATATAATGGCGAGCATATATAGTGCCCCATTCATAGGTTCCAGAAATCTTTTCATCTGTAGAGGTGTACTCACCAATCGTTACGCCCTCCAGCCATTTTTTGCTATCCTCAAGCATGCCTTCGTAGCCACCCTGTGGACGAATAGGTGATATCTCTACAACTCTGGAACCATCTTCCTCATCAATATCTATTTCTATCTGTGCGTTAACACCATTATTTTCAACCAATTCAAGAAATCGTATGGAGCAGGAAGATTCATCAAGTCTAAAAATTTCAACTTTATCACCTTCATACTGTTCAAAATCAGCAAGTGTACAATGTGGAGTGATCACGACTCCGTTGAATTCAATCTCACCAGTTTCAAGATTAATCATTTAATTTATTCCCCTTTATTTTAAATACTTTATTAAAATTCTTTATTATATCCTTTATTAAATCTCTCCAGCATCTTATTATATCACTATTATTTTCTTATATATTTTTCATCTGATTTATATTCATCACTAACAAAGCGTTCCACTGTCATGTGAAGATCGTACTTATCTCGTAGCTCCGCAAGTTGTTTCATCATTGGAGATGCATGATGTGCATCTATAGCTTCCTGATCAGACCAGGAATCAATGAGCAACACAGTTTCAGGATCGTTAAATGGTTGAAAATATTCATAACGAAGATTGCCCTTCTCTGCTCGAATAGCATCGGCGATTCCAGATGATTCCATCTCTTCAGCAAATGCGCGGGCATTTCCATTTATTCCCTTATAGTACAAATTTACTGTTATCATACAACCTCCTTGATTGGTTACCCTTAAGCGTATTATTCGGTAGCTTTATTTTAGCCCTACAAACAACAATTTCTGCTTATTTTACTTATTTGTGTTGTCTTTTCGCGGCGCAGTTGAATTTTTTTAGTCCCCTCAGCAACACTACTAGGCTTTACGCTTGCTTTTTGTTGTTTTTTCTCCGCTTTGCAAGATTATTTCAGCCTATCCAGCAACATTTTCCATCAATTTCATAGGTTTGTGTTGCTTTTTATCATCAAGCTTAGCTCGGTCTCAAAACTTCTAGGCAATTTATGGACCCCCTTTGACTATATCTTGGTTGCCTCTTCGCACGACTAATCACATGCGTAGAATTCAATCATCACTAGTTCGTCACCCTTTTTTAGAACCCTGAAAATATCATTTACATTTCCCCTTGAAATAACATCGTCTTTATCAAATGGTCTGTAATATGCATCTGCACCGCTAATGATATTCATAAGTTTATCGGCGATTTCATCTTTAATATGCCACAGATCATTTATCATATTGAAATCAGCTGATCTATCTGTTATTTCAGTGGGATTCACGGAAGTTTCTCCTATATCCGCTTCCAACTTCACAAACAGCTGTTCTAGAGAATTGATATCAGTAATCCTAAATTTCAAATCTTCTACACTCAAAAAATAAGAAGCACCGTATGCGATATATTCATCTCTATTTACTTCTTTTTCAATCTCCTTAAGTAATTCAAAAATCACAAATCTTCCTCCTGCTCAAATAATTAGAGCCAGTCTACTTTCCAAATATAACATATATTTTATTCTCTGAATATAACAAAAAGCGTCTATGATTTACTTAATCATAGACGCCTTGTCAAAATTATATTTTATATGCTACAGAACAACTTCATTCTTCTTTGAATCATTATTTTTTGTCTTAATCATTTTTCTATAACTGATTAAAGAACTAACCATATAATATACAGCAAGAAATGTATCAACTCCGAGTAAAAATATAGCACTCTTCTTACTTGGATCAAAACTGATACCATTCATTATTGCTACGAAGCTCCAGCATACTGCACAGAATACATTAAGAGAAAATATTCCTTTAGGTGTCTTGCACTTCTCTTCAAAGGTCATCTTCTTTTCATTGTTTACTGTCATTGTATTTGTCATTGTTATATCCTCCATCGATTTAATATATTTCTGCGATTTGTTCGCGTTTATTTATTTGATGATTGAATGATACAACAACAAATATTCTTATGTGGTAATTCTGTTGTGAGTGGATATAATAATGATGTAAATGGAAAACTATAGATTATCCATATAAGCTGTAAAAAAAATGAAAGGGTTACTTATAAATGAAAGTATATGTACTTTGGCATGTTTATGAACTCACTGACGATTTCGGAAAACATGATTCCTGTTCAGCAACTCCCCGTCAAAATAACAGGTTTTAATTATTCAGTACTTTCTCTGTCCATGTCCTTTTCAACTTCATCACGAATTCCCCGTAACGTAACCATTTTATTGTGAAAGAGTTCAGACGTGAGTAATTCATCTTCGTTATAGACACTCACTGCAGCTCCGACGTTCTGCAGCATCGATACCAAATTCTCAAAAGACGCTATTCGGTCAATTCCTTCCATATCCTCGGTAATATCCCAGTGTGTAAGATCGTATTGAACAACATAATCGTTTTCAGTTATTCGCTTCTTTATTTCACCCATTGATAATGAAGAATCAAATTTGCGTATTATAGAAATAACCTTTGCCATATTACCTTGGTCATCTATTTTAAGTTTATAAACAGTTCCCATTTTAAAACCCTTTTGTTAATACACTATAAGTCAACATGATAGCCACTAATATCCCCATAAATAAACACAATCCACCAGCTAAAAAATTAAGGATCCCTTTTTCGGATTCATTACTTTTTATTACTATATTCATTTGGGAATCATCAGGTAAAAAACATACTTTTACCGTATCACCAATCTTATAATACTTTGCAAAATTATACTTTGTTTTCTTTTTATACTTCTTCCCTTCGTATTCAAATTCAACTTCCACATATTCTGTAGAATGCGGACCCTGACCAGGATATTTAACACTGGATACGATCCCATCCACTTCAATATGGCTCTCATAATTAATTGGCATGTAATATGTACGATAAGTTTTTATAATTGTTTTTATACCTAAAACTATGATTAATATATTTGCCAAGTATGTTAAAGATAATGGAATTAATATAGCTACTGTTTCCATAATTTTCCTTCGTATTTATGTCATTTACCTACTCGATCCTCAGTAAATTAATGCAGCGCATAAGTAAAATATGCATGATCCTGATTTCCTGTATCAAGGACATCAAAGCCTGCCATAAGCACACCTGCACCATGTTCTTCTTCCCAGGTAGCATCAAAACATCTTTTCTTTCCTTCCTTCTAACATACAGAATCAAATGAAAGACTTGGTTCTAGCGTACTATATTCAACAGTTATAATGATATCAAAATCGATAATAGCTTCTGGATCCTCCATAGCATCAACGCCAATAAATATTTCTACATGGTCATCATATATAGCGACGCCTCGAACATACCATTTTGCTTTTAAATATTCTAAACTAAATTCTTTCTTTAAACTTTCTTCACTATAATCTTTAAAGAACTCAATAAAATCGTTATATATTTCGTCATAATATGCTTCCATTATTTGATCATCATTTCTATAGATCTTCTCAAGAGAAGCAAGGACATAATCTAAATTATCTTCGTCCACAAGAAACTCATATATGTCATAAGTAGCATTCTTCTTGCCGAAAGAGTTTTTATCAAATCCACTAACTACATCAATATAAAAAGGTTTTTCAGAACCCGAAGTCTTTATCAGAATTCCATTTCCAAAATAAGCGTTTTCAATCTCAACGCCAGATAAATCTTCGTTTTTATAATTCAGATGTTTAATAGATTTTAGGTGTTTTATTCTCGCATCAATCTGTTTCTTTTTTTCTTTTTGTTCTTCTGTTAAACCAGAAATTTCTTTATTAAATAAGTTGCTGAAAAATGACATAATAAAACTCCTTTTTACATTCCCGCACTAAAATACAACATGGGCTTATTCTATCATAATTCCAAATGAAATCAAAAAAACCGCTTCAAGCAACATTTTTGAGCTCTTTCGCTTATTTTTGTTGTCTTTTCTTCTTCTCAGAGACATTTTTCAAACCCTTTAACAACAATTTTTTCATTTTGGGTATATTTTTGTTGCCTTTCCCCTTCTCAAAAGCATTATTTCAGCCATCCTAGCAACAATTTTCTGATATTTCATCCATTTGTGTTGTTTTCAATTATAGAACTAAATCTATTTTTCACATCAACCCTAACTTGCTTTTTTCATCAACTTAAACCTGACAAAAAATCTTCTAGGTAGTCAACAGATTATGCTAGAATTAACACATATAAATTATATAGCTAATTACGCTATGAATCATATTGATAATTTGTTTTAGAATCACACAGATAATTTGATTATTATTTTTTGATTAAGGATTTGATTGAGGATTTGATTAAGGGATAGATTTATTATGATGATTGTAATTGCGGTGCTTCCAGTCATACCGATTATAATGGGAATAATAGTTGGGTACATGCTCGACAGGAAGTATTATGATTGGATGTATGAAAAATGTAAAAAATGGTATTCCCATATGCCATTTTCAGAGTTCAGCGAAGTTGTTTATAATGTAAAAGCAAGAGCGCATCGAATGCTTTTTATACCACCAATGATTTTGGGATTACTCGTTGGTATAGCGATAGCTTGGTTCATAATGAGTTATGTACGACTATAGATTGAAATGTGTCGAGGAATATAAATGCTACACTACTTCCTTATATTTTTAATATATGCGGGATTTCTTGGAGTAGTTTTTGACTTGAAGAATGGTTATAGAGCTGACAAGAACACAGTGGACTGGCCACCTGCAGTTCTCTTTGGTGGCTTGTATTTCATTTTGCTCACAGTACTATATGAAAAGTTTCTTGTTTATATTCTGCTGAACATGGTTAATAGTCATGGCACCTTCCTGGTTTTCTCAACCATCGGAAGCGGGATGTACATGGTACTTTTTTCATTTGGGACACTTGCACTCAGCAAGTTCACCATGTGCAAAAAACCTGATCTGTGGACATACATTGTATTTGCAATCGGGCTTTTTATAAACGTCACACTGATGTTTAGAGTTGCCACTCTCAACTACACAGAAATGGTTAAAAAATTTGGCGATGCAGTATTTGAAGATTTCTACATCACACTTTCTGAGACTGCAAGAACTGACACTGCCAATAGACTGCTGAACCTTAAGTGGATCGTCATGTGTATTCCGAGTGTGTTTTATATAATTCAAATTTCGAAAGACCTGAAAGAGGACTAATTTTAGTATTCTGATTTAATCTTCCTTCATTGCTGCTCTAATCCTGCTAAGAGATTCCGGTGTAATACCAAGATAAGTTGCTATATGTCTCTGAGGTACCCTCTCACTGAGATTAGGATATAGCTTTTTAAAATGTATGTATCTTTCGGTTGCATTTTCTACAAGGAAGCCATTCTCCCTGTATATCTTATATCTCATGGCGCTTTCTAAAAGATAAATCCAAATATCTTTAAACGAATCATTTTCTTTGATCATCTTTTTTATAGCCGCCGTCTCGCAGATCATGATGGTTGTTTCTTCGAGCGTTTCCCACATACAGTTTCTTTCTGTATAGCCAAAAAGGCCCTCATCCATAAACATGACACCTTCCGAAGCAAAACCTCTTGTAATGTCATTTCCGTCATTATCTATGTAATACGAACGCGCCACTCCTGACAGGATAAGCCCTGCGTAGGTTGTGTCATCTCCAATAGAGGCAAGTATCTCCCCTTTCTTTACCACTCTGAAACTGGCAAGACTCACTATATCACCGACCAGTTCTTCGCTTACATCAATTTTATATTCTTCTGCAAATATCATCAGCTGTTTTACAAAATAATCTTTATCCATAGGAACGCCTCCTTAATGGCTGCCCAAAACAATGATGTATATGATACTAATTAAATTAACTCCACCATGTATAATCATAGGAACTATCATGTGTTTTCTTTTCTGATAACCAAAGATGCATACAAGTCCAAGCACAAAGGAATATCCAAAATTATACCAGTCAAGTAACCCAAAGAGCATATTGAATAGCAAAAGTGCCGTAATCTCTCCAAATACTGACCCACAGAATTTTTTCGCGAATCCCCTGTAATATATTTCCTTGCAAATTCCACTCACAAAGACCAGTGCGATTACATAAAGAACGGTTATTCCTACTCCCATCTTTTCATCTTCTACAAAAGCAAGTTCTGTGCGGCCTTTATATATAGGCAAAGAAAGAAGACTTAACAGGCTGGCTGCAATTGCGAGTATCACACCCCAAAGAATATCACCGCCAAGAGTCTCTCTTTCGTATATTTCCTTTTTAAGACTGATTCCATTTGCCTTATAAAGAAGCAGCGCACTTGGAAAAAGGACAAGATTTGCAAATATAAATGTAAAAGCAAATATCCATCTATTAGCCTGTACATAACTAGCTATATCAAGCAGATTCATTCCCGGCTTATAGAACCTAAGCGCATTTACCATTTCAAAATTGGCAATAAAAAGTGTCAACACAGTGGTAATTGTTAATGCCTTTCCAGCATTCTTGATATCATTTTCTTTCATGATGTCACCTCCTGAAAGAAACAATACCATTACATTATATTATTCGCATTGACATATGATAAGATTCGAAAATTAGATATTATTGAAATTAACGTTATATTTATTATTTTTTTGCTGTATTTACTCATTAGTCATTCCTGTTTAAATATTTATTTGAGGTCTATAATCACGACCTCTGGATGATTAAAGAATCTTGGTGCTATGGTACTCTCTCTTGCCAGCCCACGGCTGACTTCCATTATTCCGCCATTCGAAAGTGTATAAGTACCATTTACATATTCTGCCATCAGGCCCTGATCAGGAGCATATACTCCCTTATTTAAAAATGGTATTCTTATCTGACCGGCATGAGCATGCCCACAAACAACAAGATCAAAATCATATTTTTCGTATACATCAACCTTTTCCGGACGATGTGATACAAGAATCCTCACATGAGATTCATCCGTTTTAGAAAAAGCTTCATCAATCTGTTTAGTCCACTGCTCCATAGTCATATCATTTGGATCATCAACTCCGCAGATATCAAGTGCACTTCCGTTAATGGTTACTGTCTCGCAGTCACCAGCAAGAACATGAACGCCTATGGAGTCCATATATTCTTTCATCTCATCAGCTCTATGGCTCCAGTATTCATGATTACCTGTAACATAATAGCATGGATACTTCTTAACAAGATTCTCCATAAGAAGCTTTGCATTCTTGTCCTTTAAAACATCATCAAATATATCACCGGCTAAAAGTATTATATCCGGATGTTCCTTGTCAATTCTCTTTATAAGCCAGTTCTGATCCTTGCCATAATAGCAGGAATGAACATCAGTTATAAGCGCTATTCTTACACCCGTCCCTGAATCCTTCAACAGTTCAAGTTCCATTCTCTCTGTTACCGGAACCCATGACCACAGAGTCCAGACAATAAAAAAGATAAGGACTATCAAAAAGCCCTTTCTTATTTTCGGTTTATCATTTTTCTTCTTCATAATAATCTATTAGATTTCTCTTTCTTAACCTTTTCATTTTCAAGCTTTATCAATGCTATCTCCTATACATATTATTCTGTAATATAACATACGCTTATTCTAACATAATCATTAACGAAATCAACAAAACAACATTAAAATCAGATCAAAAACACATTAGAAAATATTTTTTTCTAAGTAGTCAAAAAATTAGCTGAACTAACCATATATTCCAAAAAACGTTTTCATGCTTTTGAATGGATGTGCTCGAATGATGATTGGAAGAATGTGAATTTAGATTAGTGAGGCTTATAAAAATTTTTAGTGTCTCTATCATATACCAAATCTGGCACTTCATCAGTTTCAATCACATCAAAATGAATCATGTCACAAAGAACTCGCACAAAATTGTCTTCTTGAATATCACAGATTTTTTCAGCTTGTATTATATTTTTATTCAACTCTGAAAAACTAATATTTCCGCCACATATTTTTGTGTCATGCTTATAATACTCAATTTCAATTATCATTTCTCACACCAATAATTCTTTTTCTAAACAATTCAGAGATATATTTCAATGCCTCCGGCAACAATTATTAGCTCTTTCACTCATTTGTGTTGCCTTTTCTCTATCTCAGAGACATTATTTCAGTGCCTCTAGCAACAATTCTCTGCTATTTCAGCCATTTTTGTTGCTTTTCTCACTCTCTCGAGCTATAATTCAGTGCCTCTAGCAACAATTCTCTGCTATTTCGGCCATTTTTGTTGCTTTTCTCACTCTCTCGAGCTATAATTCAGCCCCTTCAGCAACAATTCTCTGCTATTTCGGCCATTTTTGTTGCTTTTCTCACTCTCTCGAGCTATAATTCAGCCCCTTCAGCAACAATTCTCTGCTATTTCGGCCATTTTTGTTGCTTTCCTCACTCTCCACAGCAATATTTCAACCTTTTCAGCAACAATTTTAAGCTATTTCACCTATTTTTGTTGCTCTCAAAAATGTGTACCTCCGATGTATTTGTTATCGTAGGTACACTTTACAATAGATTTTTTAATTCTTGGGTAATGTTGTTGTGAAATCGCCAAATGTTGTTGTGACGATTTTAGATTAAATAAATAGACTAGTTTTCGAAAGGTCTTACTCTTAATGTAACACCCAGTTCATCGCATATTTCCTGACATTTCTGTATTTTATCTTCAGGCATGACTTGTTCAACTACTGTCATGACCACATTTGGAACATACCTCTTGGCCAGAACTGCAAACTCCTTAAGAGCTTCATAAGACTCGATGCCGAATCTTGAGCGAGTCAGCTCCAGAAACTCTTCAGCGTTTGGTGCATTTAGCGAGATTGAGATGGTATCAACTTTTCCGCTGAGTTCCGGTGTAACATCACGGCCATAAATCAGGTTAGCAAGTCCTATGGTATTTACCCTAACCTTCAGTTCTGGATACTTCTGCTTTAATACACCGATCACAGCACAAACATCCTCAAGTCTTTCCAGTGGTTCACCGTATCCACAGAATACCAGCTCATTTATAACGCTCAGATCATACTGAGAAAAAAGCTCAAGAACAGTATCTACATCAGGCTCTCCTTCTTTAAGCCAGAGTTCGTTACCCTCCTCAACTTCCTTAGTATGGCGCAGACAGAATACGCAGTTGCAAGGACATTTGTTTGTCATGTTAACGTATATATTCTTACCTGTCAGGTCTCCGCTTTTTGAAATATCAAGATATCCTTCGCTACCAACAGCTCCGGTTACAGTATAAAGAATCATAATTAAACCTCCAAAAGATCTTTCATATACATCTCAAAGCAGAGTCCCCAATGAGACGGAACATGATTATCTTCACAATACTTTATACATTTTGAAGCGAACTCAGCAGCCTTCTTGACCGAATCATAGAAGCTGTGTCCGTTCATGTACATTCCAGCGATAACAGAGCTTATGATATCTCCTGTACCACTTCTGTCCTCTCCGATCCTGTCCACCATAACGATCTGAGGATCTTCGCCCTTACTATAGATATAGTTCATTATCTGTTTCTTGTGAAATGGAATTCCTGTAACCACAATGTGATCAGGACCCTTTGCAGAAAGCTCGACGCACATGTCATGCAGATCGTCTACGCTGAATTTTCCATTTCCGAAATCCTTATCAAGAAGCGTGCATAGCTCTGTAAGATTTGGAGTAAGGATATTAGCGTAACCAACCAGTTCCTTCATCTTCTCACACATTTCAGGAGTATATGTCTTGTAAAGCTGTCCATAATCTCCCATAACAGGATCGATAAGGATCACAGATTTATCCGTCTTAAATGTCTGAATAAAATCTGTAACTATATCAACCTGTTCCTTAGAACCGAGGAATCCCGTTGCGATTCCGTCGAATTCCATATTCAGATTTTTATATGTCTGAATGTAGTCCCTCATCTTTGGGGTATAGTCATCAAAGAAATACTCAGGGAACTGTGTATGTGTCGATAAGATTGCTGTAGGTATAGTAACCGCCTGTATCTTCATGACTGATATAATTGGTGCCATTACAGCTATGGAGCATCTTCCAAAGCCTGTAACGTCATTTATTAGCGCCATTTTTTTCTGTTGCATTTTAATACTTCCTCTGTTTATGCTGTAGCATACTTCTCTATAAATGCATTAAAGTTGTCCTTATGGTATGGGAAATCCTTCTCGTCAACTCTTGCATATAATTTATGAGACTTACCATCTCTAGTATCTATAGAAATTCTCTTAACCTTTGAATTGAGTAATGCGAATTTCTTAACTGTAATCTTATCAATATTTTCAGCAGGTATAAAGATACAATTCTCTTTATCAAGGCTCATCTTAGATGGGCTTGCTAATGAAACCATTCCACTGAATGCTCCTGCTTTAAGATAGAACATTACTAAACCTTTTTCAGTTGCATTTATCAATAATCCATCATATGGATATTCCATTCCTGCAGCAGCACCGCTAACCTTCTCTTTGTCCTGACAAGCTACGAAGAAAAGATTCTCATTTCCTAATCCGTTAACGCTTGCAAATAATGCCTTTACCTTTTCGATATTGTTAAACTCTTCCATATCTGTTACTCCTTGTATGTAAAAAAAATTAGAGTGTTTTGTCTCTTGCAAAACACCCTAATATTATATCAAGGTTATTCATTTTTCAATCATAAGATATATTAAGTAACTACTTCGTTCTTCTTTGCTTCTTTATCTTTCTTTGCGCCAAAGTAATTCATGCAGAAGATAATTGTTTCAAATACTGCAAGACTTGAAGCCTCACCAAGCAGATGACTATCTGCTGAAACAATACCAACTATTGTTGCCATTACACATACTACTAGTCCTATAATTGCGAGTCCGCTCACAACCTGTCTTGCATTTAAAACTACTTCTTTCTTTGTATCCTTCATTGTTATATCCTCCATCATCTTATTATTTATTTCTGTGATTCGTTCGTGTCTCTTTATTTGATGATTGAATGATACAACAACCGTTATACTTATATAGAAAATCTGTTGTGAATGGATAAAATGATGTCGCAAATTGAAATATCACTTTACACCTATCACTGTTTGGGTAGAACAATCAATAAAATATGTTTCAAAAGCAACCGCTAATACATCATCCAAGTTTTCCTTAATTCTTTTTCCAGAACTTACTACAACCGGAAGCGTTAATTCATCCCAAACTATATAATACTGATCATCATCATTCAGATTTAATACATCAGAATATTTATGCATTTCTTTACCCGATAAAGATGCTAGTCACAAATATAAAACTCAAGAAGATAGAATTCATTTCCTTTTTGTAAAAGGCGACAAGTACTCCACAAATATCCATAAGAAGCATACGTTCCATCTGCCCATATACGATAATATCCATCAGCATTTTCCACTATATGAGAAAGTTCAGATGTTATCTTTTCTTTGAAATGCCACTCTTCACAGATTGATTCAACATCTTCAGTTGGAGCATCCACTTTTGTTAATGTAACGACATCATCTGATGCTATAACCTTATTCTTAACAAGAATTTCTTTCAACGGATTTAAATCTGACAAATCCATCGAAACCATGTCACAACAGAAGCAGAACGAAACCTGATCATCTGTGAAACATGTTGAATCTATTTCCTTTTGAATATTCTTTAGTTCAGTAAATAAGGACATCCCCTTAATTCCTTCCAATTATTCTTCTTACGATTCTCCAATATCACCTATAAGCTCATTCATCCTTTGCAGTGCCGCTTCACTCTTTGCTGAATAAGTTCCCTGCGGCTCATCAGCCATCATAATATATAGCACCGCTTCATCATTCAGGGTATATATATCGATTCTGTCTGAATACCAATTGTATATGTGATACGGCTGTTTCGTGAGAATCGTTTCTAGCCTTTTGATATCATCTTCCTCATACCAGATAAAATCTTCATTAAAATAGCTAAATGGACCTGCGCACAGGGCAGCTTCATAAAGAAACATTCCCATCAAGAACTTTGATATACTTTCTTCCGCCTGTCCGACTTCTCGCACCTCTCCACCCTGAAGAGGTTCAACAACATATACGGGAGGATCTGAAAGACTCATATCTTCCCTTCTTATCGCCATTTGATAGCAGTGCTGATTCTCATCCAACAGGTAGTAATAATCCTTGGAATTCTCATTTACCCACTTACTGTTTCCATGAAATTCCAGATTGATCCAATAATCATTAGTGCCCTTATATAACTCTTCCGATTTGCCGCATTTTTTCCAAAATTCTATTAATGCAGCAGGCACCTCATCAAACCCTTCACTCATCTCCTTGATCTCATCATCCGAGTATCCAGCAAATGTATCTATACTATACAGTTTTTGTAATAATTCATATTCAATCATCTTTAAAACGAGTACTACTTTGAAATCAAATACTTATCGATACTAAAAGACGTTACCATGTCGATTGCAGATTTATGCTCACGAATGCAATCCAATTTCAAATCCTTTAATTCTTTTGTATCTTTTTTTGATAACGTAAGTTCCATACAATAGAAATCTAGTCTTGATATATAATCAGCATATTCCATGATTTCGTCTTTAGATATGATATTGCTTCCTTCAATAAGAGCTCTGATACTATCATATTTCGCAAATATACTTACTAAATTACTTCCTAAAGTCAATTCCGTTTCCACAGGTTTCTCAGCTAACCCCAGCACCCATGCCAACACTCTAGCCTGTTCACCTAAATATGCCAACTCGTTTAACTGGTCTTCTCCGATTTCTCCTTTTGAAATTGCAGACAGATAACTCGCTAATTGATTAAATTCCGGAACATATTTCAATGCCAGCATCATAACGTCTGCATCATCTACATCTCCCCTATTATTTAATCTATTGAATGCTTTTCTTCCTACAAAAAAATCAAAAATTAAACGTAAAGCTAATTCTTGTTTTTCCTCTATTTCTACAATAGAATCAACCGGTACGAGTTTCAATTCTTTATAGCAGGGTAATCCCATTTTTTCCAGAATTTCACAATTCTTTTCTATTCTGGAAATATCATTACTCGAATAATTAATATTATCCGTATTTATCTTAAATCTTGAATTAAAATAGTTTTCCAAGAAATTCCCATTTCCTTCACTATTCTCATTCCCTTTATCCTTCTTAAAAACACTAAAAAATCCCATCTACTTTTTTCTCCATTCGCATTGCCCTTGTATATTAGTCCAGTAAGAAATGTCCAATCCTCAGCTTAGCGGTATCCCTAATACCTCACAAAAATCATCAATAAATTTAATTATCTTATTTCTATAATTAATCTCGACTGCAAAAAGCCAAACAAGGGCAATAGTCGTCATTATAACCGCGACCAGCTTATATTCTCCTGTAAGTGCCTCGAAATCAAGCTCATATATAGAAGCAACAATACCAAACTCTGCTGGAATCAGTATTGAATTAAATAACTCAACTCTTTCAGAAGTCTCACGCCTGATATCCTTCAGGTAGTGCTGCATATCCTCCGTGATT
Source organism: Lachnospiraceae bacterium AC2031 (assembly GCA_000687975.1). GTDB lineage: Bacteria > Bacillota > Clostridia > Lachnospirales > Lachnospiraceae > Eubacterium_Q. The sequence continues at coordinate 1,554,142 of JIAB01000001.1, forward strand.
TCCTGTTTCCCATTCTCATTATCTTTGCCATTATATCTGCAAAAGTTTTTTAACAGATCTTCTTTCCAAGCGGAATACATATAATGATCCTTAGTGTCCATAATCCTCTTATAGTTATTATAAGGTTCACTCAGATCAAAACCCAATTGCTCCGCCCATGCCAGAGTCTTCTTATTGTCTGAAAAAGATGCTTCAATTCTAGAAAGAATAAAACCAAGATAGATAAGCGTTATTCCCCCAATAACCAGAATATTTTTTAAGGTACTATCCATCTCAATATCCAAAATGGCCATTCCCATACTCAAAACAAAACCCACTAAAGAGATAAGCGTTGTCTTATTAATTTTTTTACTCATTAATCTGCTCCTCAAAAGTAATTCTTCCCCAATATACCATCTTGTTTTCAAATATACAAATCTATAAGATCAACCTAATATTGAATACATATAGCTACAACTGAAATATGCAGAAAAAACTGATGACTTCTGCATCACCCAAAGAAATGCAGAAGTCATCAGCGATTATATCATTTCAAGTACTACTTCTAGGTCAGCAGGCAGCCAGTCTACAGCATTGGGGAGTTTATCATTTATTTCTACCCACTTTGCAGCTTCATGCTCGAGTAGTGTAAGTTCTCCCTTTACTATATCGCACCAATAAACATGCATAGTAATGTGAAACGAAGGATAATCAGTTTCGACGGTCTTTATTAGATCACCAACTTTTATTTCTGTAGCCAGCTCTTCCTTTATCTCTCTAACAAGAGCTTCCCTCGGATCTTCTCCCAGTTCGATCTTACCTCCAGGAAACTCCCACTTATCTTTAAACTCTCCATAACCTCTTTGGGTTGCAAATATCTTGTCACCATGACGAATAACAGCAGCAACAACATTTATTGCCTTGATTATAGTATTGTCATCTTTAATCCAAACCGTTTTTCCTTCTTCGATTCCATTTTCTGAAATCCACTTTTCAGAAACCTCACGACTAGTTCCATCTTCAAAAACAAGAACTGCGTGAGGTCCATCTGTGTGTTCCTCGCAACCAAAGTCAGCTTCTGTTATGTCTATTATCTTGTGTAAACTCATCTTCTGTCTCCATATTACTCATTTACTATGTAATGATAGATATCTTCTCTTACTGGTGTATCCAGTTGCTGTCATCCTGCCTAAGTAATAAAACTCCTGTCGTCGATAAAACTGAAATATATTCCGGAATATTTTTCTATCTATTTATTATATTATTATGATTTTAGAATGAATTTAAAAATCTTATAGCTAATAGAATAAACAAGAGAATGACAACGATAACACCAAGAACTATAAATATAGGAATAATATGTTCAGTGCCATTATCAGCCTTTTTTCCCCAAGGTGTACAGCTATTTGATGGATCATGTGGATCATATAAAACTTCTATTGTTTTCCCTACTCCACCTAAAGAAGTAAATATTTCATCTCTGCCAGTATATCTTACACCATTTACAAAATACTCATAACTTGCAATTGTACGATCACCACCTGACCAAGCATCAGAATCACCGCGAAATTCAACTGGCATAGTACCATACATATCTGTAACTCTCGCCTTTGTTTTTACAGTACACTTTTTATTTCGTTTTATTTTTTCCTTAACAGTCTTAGGATTAGTAAGTCTCGTAACTAATATAGGCAACCCGAATGCTATAAATACCATTAAAATAATCATTATTATCCCAAAAATCTGACGTCCACTTGCCAAAATCATCATATACCCCATAAACCCATTCTCCTTAATTTCTATCACAGTCAACAACTGATTCTCTGGACTATTATCCTGAAAAAACGAGTTCTATTCACTATACATACAAATGGTTCCTTGCGACAATTTAAAACCATTTTTTTCATAGAACTTAGCCGCAGGTGCATATTCACTTGTGTAAAGAACAACCCCTGCAAATCCCTCTTCTTTACTATATTCTAATACGGCATTTAATAATTGCCTTCCAATTCCTTGTCGTTGTCTTTTAGGCAATACTGCCATCTCGTTGATATATACTTCTTTTTTACTTCCTGATAACTTACATACTGCAAATATACATCCAATTATCGTGTCGTCTTCTTCATACACATATCCTATAAATTTCTTCTGCTCGTAATAATCCGTCAAATATTCTCTTGCATTATCAGAGTTCCAATCAATCCCCCAATATTCTATTGGAAATGCCATAGCATAGATTTCTCCACATTGCTGCAAATCTTCTTTTATCATCCTTCTTATCATATAATTCACCTACAAAATCACGATTTACCTTAGTCAATTATTCTGAAAGTTATTTTCTTCTGAACGTATAATCGCACATAGTCCCGCCGTTCCCTATCTGCTGTGAATATAAAAAATCCGCACGGGGCAGATCACTGTATAAAATATCATCAACCTTGCAGAATATCGCAGTCATCTCAGGCATACCATATTTTTCGAATATCTGATGGAAAATGCACTTATGCGTTATCATAGAAAACTCATCCCTACCGCACTTCGGGAACTCAACATCCCATCCATATCCAAGTGTATTCCTAAACTTCATTGGCATAGTAAGCTTGAGAAAACGCACAAACCAGCCATTGCTCGCCAGCTTTTTCATAGACTTGATCTGCGGTTCTATAAACTTATACATAGCATCGGCTGTATACTGTTCAGCCTCTTTTCTCGGCATGCCCTTACTTTCAAGCACTTGAACGATAGCAAGGGATGTAAGAAGATTACACAAAAAACCGTAGTTCTTGGAATCTGTATATTGAGAGTTCTCGAAGAGAAGGACATTCATCTTATCTATCAAAAGAGCCCGGTCCTCCTCGTCCCATTCTTTATATAGGTCTCTGAACCGACTTCGAGGGATCATTTTCCTTGGTATATATTTCTTGTTCATAATCTCACCATTTTCCGATACACGTGATCATTCTCCTCCCCGTAAGTTACCACATGTAATTAGTAAGGCCAAAAACACAATACTCATACACGCATATCCGACAGCCGCAGGAATACCGACAATAATAAATGTGTTAAAAATATCCATAGAAAAACATTCAGCGTTTTCAAATCCATAAAATGACAGTTTATTATAAACATAGGCAGTAACCGCAAAGACATTATGATAAAGTGTCCCCACTGATACAAACACAAATGCAGATATCAAAAACAGTCCACCGGTCTCCCCATTCTTCTTTTTGTCTCATGATCAGTTATGCTTTAATATATTCCGGTATATGCTACTGAACTATTCGGAATTGTTACATAGCCTTGTTTACAGTATCTGTTGAAAACTTCAACAATAGAAGCTATATATTCATCATAGCATCTGTCTCCTTCTTTTATAGAATAAGAACCAGATAAACTTCTTTTGATAAACTTTTCTTTATCCAATGTAAGAGGATTCATGCATGATATATACTCGTATCCATTCACAAAAAATTCCTTTATTCTCGGATCGTCCTTGATAATACCTCCGTTAAATCCGATAAATCTGGGACAATATTTTTTATATATTTCATAAAGTTCCTGATTCAGGGGAGACGCCATATCCCTAACATTCCAAATGAGTGAAATCTTTCCGTTTTCTTTTACTATCCTCTTGCACTCCGATCTAAACTTACCTACCTCAAACCAGTGAAATGCTTGAGCCGTAGTGATAAGATCGACCGAATGATCAGCTAATGTTGTGTTCTCAGCATCCCCCTTAATGGAATGAAAATTTTTATAACTACTAAGTTCTGATTCAGCAGTATTTCTCATATCATCATTAGGTTCTACGGCATATACTTCGCAGCCACGTGCAAGAAGCTGAGAAGAGAATTTACCGGTACCGGAACCTATATCCGCAATCGTAAAATCCCCTGACAAGTTAGATTTTTCAAGGATATGATCTATCAATTCATCAGAATACTGCGGTCTTCCAATAGTGTAGTCATTTGCATAGCCATCAAATCTATTATGTGTATTCAAATAATTATCCCCCATCGTACATAAAACCGAAATAAACTTTTACAAGCCATTCCGAAAAACAAACACATATGTTTCGGAAAACAAATTAATTATAACATGGATTATCATGGTTTCAATGTCACTAATCAGCAAAAAAGACATATATCATAACCCCCTTACCCTGAATAGATGAAAAAGGCGTTACAAGTATTTCTACTCATAACGCTCTGTCGCTGTTGATATGTTTGTTTAAAATCTATTTCTTGTCATTTTTGTTCTTGTTATCTAATTTTCCAATATCATAAATCTCCTACATCAGCAATGTATTGATCACGACCATATCGTCGTTCTGCTTTTTGATTTCTCTCATTTCTTCTTCCGTATACTGAGTTTCAATCTTCCCTCCACAAACAGGACATTTTCGCTTAGGGCATTTCTTCTCCGATAGGTCATATTTTTTCCCACAGTTCATACAAATCTTATACATAAGCACCTCCTGTAATTTTCTTTTTATTCATATAAACCTCTTTGTCATCTACTTTTTTAAGAACCTACCGAGAAATCATAAATGCGTATGTTAAAAGAGCATACAAGTTAAATATTATATGAATACCAGAGGTTATTATAACATTTCTTTTTCTAACCATGATAATAGCTAATACAACTCCACTCATTACATGAGAGAAGCAGCTTACAAATTCAGGAACATTTAAAACATGCATGTGATAGGCTCCAAACAACACCCCTGATATAATAACAGGAATAACCCATGGTATTCTATTTCTCAACTTATCAACGAGTATCAGTCTGAACATTATTTCCTCAGCAATCGGACCAATAATTCCCATTATCGAAATATACAGGAACGGCGGAAGAACTTTCATTGCATTCATTACACCAACTGTATTGGCATTACTGTAATCCGGATAAAAAATGTTCTCGGGGATTGCACCAAGCATCTGTGCAATATAATTTGCAATCAGTCCAACAAATATCCAAATTGTATTCTTAAATGGTTTCTCCTTAAAATCTTTAAGTCCTGTTAAAAAATCTTCTCGAAACAGAATTATTCCCACTACCGCAAGAATCACATAGCCTGACAGCTTGATTACGTAGGAATCCGTGAATTTAGAAATGATATATCTCGCAACAAATAAAACCGTAAAAATGGCGCACTTTAACAAACCGCTGTGCTCGGCGGTTCTTTCCTGAATCATAATATTCCTCCATGTTTAGTGTATATTGATACTTACGGCCATTAAAAGAAACAGAATGGCAGCGACAATAATAAGCATCATCATCGCATAGAAAATGAATTTGAAACTCCTGAACCTCTTATAATCCACAAACATCATCACTGCACCAAACAGATAGAGAAGACCAACAGCAGATGTAATTACTGCTATAATATTGGTTCTTTTGAATAGTGAAAGTATAAGAATTATTACGAGCGAACATATAAGAAAAACCATGGTAAATATTCGCTCTTTACGTCTGCTACCAATATTCATTTTAATGGTATCTGAGATAGTCCGGCTTGCATCCTCAACTGACACAGTATCAGTTTTATTTTTTTCACTATGCATAAGCTCAAGCAAACTGATCTGTAACGAATCAGATAAAGCTTCAAGCGTTTCGATATCTGGATATCCGTGACCATTCTCCCATCGACTTATCGCTTTATCAGTAACCATCAGCTTCTCAGCGAGCTCTTTCTGAGTCATACCGATTTCTTTACGCTGTTGAGCGATAAAAGACCCGAATTCTTTTGTATCCATTATGAACCTCCTGGATCATTTCGATAGTTCAAGTATACAAATACATAATATTTTTTCAATCTATGATTCATAGAGTGCCCTATTTTACTGGGTTTTCAGTATGCTTCTGATACTCCTTCATAGGAAAAAGGCGCCTATAAGTACTGCTACTCATAGACGCCTTATCGCTGTATAGAAATCATTAAGTTATCTTCCGGCTTCCCATCTTACCAAAACGTTATTCCACAAAGACGAAGAGCTAAAATCATTATTACTGGAATAAGTATCCCCATCAAAAGACTAAATACCGGACTTCTTAATATAGCCATGGTTCTTGCATACTTAGTTCTATTTTTAGACGGATCCTCAGGATTATATAAAATCCTACATGTCCTCTGAAGTGGGTGTACGATATCGTATCCTGAATAAGTCTTTCCGTCCACTTCGAAAACATAATTTGCCCAGTTAGTATTACTGTTATGAAATGACAGTATATTACTATCTCCAGCAAGAGGTAAATATGACGAATCATTCTTCTTATCAAGAATTCTAGCCTTAGCGCTCCTAGTCATTTTCTTATACTCAAGACGGTGCTTTTGACGAATTTCTTTTATCGAATACTGTACTTCGTTACTTCTGATGGTTTGGGGTTGCATTTGGATTCGGGGTTGAGGTGTCGTTATTGCTATTGGCTTTCCACATTTACTACAGAACCTATCTGCATCATTAACATTTGCTCCACAACTACTACAAAAAGACATAATGAATCCCCCTTTAATCATCATTTGGATCAGGATGAAACTTCCGGTATAATGCTCATCCTAACAAACAGGAATTTATATAAGAGTATAACCTCTGAACCCGCGCACGGAATAGTATGAATCCGCCCCATTATGAAATGTGAAAACCATTCCGTAACGTCGTTCGCAGAACAATGCACCGCCCTTGTCGCGAATATCATCCGGCGTAGCGATCCAACTTGACGTTTTCAAATCAAATTCCCCGAGACTTTGCAGTCGGCGATAGAGTTCCTCCGTCATGATCAAAACGCCGATTTCTTTTGCTTTCCATTCGGCGCTGCCTGACGGCGGGTTTTTAGCACGCCCCTGTAATGCCTTTTCGTCATAGCACAGGCTTCTGCGCCCAGAAGGGGACTCCTTTGCGCAGTCGCAGAAAATTAGTTTTCCCGTATTTTCGTCATAGCCGATGGTATCCGGTTCTCCGCCGCTCTCCTCCATCCTTCTCAAAACGTCCATGGAGCCCGGATGCTCAAGCAAACGTTTCTCCACGTCAAGCCAACTCAGTTCCATATGAAGATTCATATTATCCTGAAACCTCGCTTTTAATATTTCTAACATGTTTTCCCCTCCAATCCACCGATTTGACATGCTTCAAGCAAGCGACAATTCAATTCATACAATGCTGTTTTATTGGAATCCCACGTCAGCCTTGTTATAGCTTCATCGTAAGTCAACCACTCAAAGCCATTATGTTCACTCGAAAGTACTATTTTTGAACCGCATTACAAGCCATTCCGAAAAGCAAACACATCAGTTTCAGAAAACAAATAAATTATAACATAGATTATCATGGTTTCAATGTCACTATTCAGCAAAAAAGACATATCGTAGCTACTATTTCGTAACTACGATATGCCTTATTTCCTTTTATTTTTATGCTATAGGATGTCGTAAATGGTATTTTTGTATGAATAACGATTCTACTTTTCGAGACACTGGTAACAGTAATTTCTGTTTTTCTCACTTAGTTATATTCAGATTTTTCTCAATATTTCTACTCTTTTACTTATCCATTGAAACATTTAATATCTACACTATCCTTATCTTAATCCTTTCCCCAAATCATATGCCCTTTGCGAAAATGTTTCGATTCTTTCTTCTCTATTTATACCATTACCATAGCCTCTGGTCATTTCGTCAAAAGCATATACTTCGCATTTCTTTGCCCTGTTACGAATTCGGTCACCAACCATAACAGTCTTCATAGCCTCAAGTTGCTGCAACCTGATTTCATCCTTTAATGAGCCTCCCATTGTAATAAGAAACATGGCTTTTTCCAAAGTTTTCATCGAAGTATTATCTCCATAGGCAAAACCATATGTCCATACCCTTTGGAACCATCCCTCAAGCATAGCCGGAGAAGCCGTCCAAAAATCAGGATAAATAAATACAACCATGTCGGCCGAATTAATCTTCGCCTGTTCATTAAGAATGTCTTTCTCTACTGGATCCTCTAAACGATAAAATCCTTCTCTGATGTATTCACTTTCCGACATGACTGGATTAAATCCCTGCGCATACAAATCAGAGACCTCATAAGAGTGGCCTGCATCCTCGAGCCCTCGTATAAAGGATTCCTTTATCGTATGTGTAAAACTGTTTTTACTTGGATGACAATATACAACTAATACCTTCATAACACCTCCATTATCTCATTATTCTGGATTTATCATACTAAGTTTTCTTATAAGATTTTTTGCTTCCAATTTTAAAATATATCATAAACCATTTATTCTGAATAGATGAAAAAGGCGTTACAAGTATCTATACTCATAACGCCCTGCCACTGTATTTATTTTACATTTATTTAAGCTACTACTTCTTTCGTCTTTTCATTTTTATCTTTCTAATTCAGTAATCTCAACATATTCCTTAGGATTAAAATTTGTTTGCATAGTCCATGTTGTTCCAATACAATCTGTAACTCGAAATACGGTAAGCAAATTATCTATTCCCATATCTTTCCAGGCCTGAAGGAATTTACGAGTTGGATGAGCGAAAATTTCCTCCCTAAGCTTCGGATCATCATCTACATGTGCGACACCAGTCACTCGTAACTGAGTATCAGGACTATTAAAACATATCTCAACATTTGGATTCTTCATCAGCTGCTTATACAAATCTTTTGTATTTGCGGTATGAAATATGATTCCTTTTTCATCCGCTTTAAAAAGCAAAATCGCCCTAACTCTTGGCTTATCCCCCTCAACAGTTGCAAGCTGCATTACCGGATTTGCATTCATAAAAGCAATCATTTCTTCTTTTGTCATAATATATTCCTCCCTTTAGTTTTTGCATATTATAACGAAATAGTATACTTTTGGCTTTAGGAATCCTGCATAGTATTTATACAATCCTGCAACTAGTATGCCTTTATGAAATGATATCACCTATACATAATGCTTTATATATTCAGTTGGAGTCATTCCCATCTTCGATGTGAAATACTTTGAAAAATGTGACAAACTGGAGAAGCCGCATGATTCTGCGACGTCCGTCAATGATACATTTTTTCTCCTCATCATATTCTGCGCCTTCTGAAGTCTCACTTCCAAAAGATAATCTATCGGTGATACTCCCATTTCCGATTTAAATTTATGCGACAAACTTGAAGAAGATATATATGTTAATCCAGCAAGTAGCTCCACTGTGATTTTTTCAGAATAATGCTGTTCTATATAATGCTGAGCCCTTGCTACCGAATAATCAGAAGAAATAGCTCTCATATCAACCGATTCTCCAAGAATACTTCTTATAATCCAATGTCCGATAAGGGTAGTATGTGCCCCTATTGTCACTTCTGAATTAGGCATAGACTTAGATGACTCAAATGCAAACATATTCAGATATTTAAGTATATCACTACATATCTCGACATAAGTATTCTCATAATGAGGAATTTCTTCTTCTGCCTCATCATACATGGCATAAACCTTTTCGAAGAAATCTTTCTTAATCAAAACGATATAGTAATCATTTGACAATTCTTCGCTAAGCTTTGTATGCGGTGAACTTATTATAGATACATAATAATTTCTTTTCTTCGCCTTTAATTTGAAATCTATCACTATCCTATAATCGTCTGATGTACCGTCAAATATTTCTATATCCTGACTCACTTTAGATATCGGAATCAAAAGGCTTATATTAGGTTGTATAAATGCATCAAATTCTTTCATCCTTATATCCTTGTATCATTTGATGGTTTTTGCCAATCATACCGAAATCATAATTTTCTACAAATACCTGTTTTAGTTTCTAAGTTATCTTCCGGTATAATGCATTAACGAGTAATTTCATCTAGTGCATTATTAAATGAAATCATAGCTTTTTCTAAATCGATTGATGGAATAGAACTAAAACCAACTAATATTTGATTTTCAGCACACTTCTCATGTAATATCCAGTAACGTTCCGTTGAATATATACCGATTCCATATTTTTCCATTATTTGCATAATCTGTGTTCTATTAAGATTCGTATTAATATTCATTAAAAAATGCAATCCTGCTTCTGTTCCTAATAATTCAATATCATCTCTCTTTAGATGTTCCAGAATATAATCATGCTTTCTTTTATAAAATGTTCTTATAGCTCTTAATCCATTTTCATATTCTCCGGATTCTATGTATTCGGCCAATGCCTCTTGAATGAGTGTTGGTACATTTGAATTTGATACTTTATATTTTTCTTTATAAGTCGACAATAGTTTTTCCGGTAGTACTAGATACGCTATTCTAAGATCTGGCGATAACGATTTTGAAAATGTACCAAGATATATAACTCTGTTTCCACCATCTAAAGATTGTAAAGATTGAATAGGATGTGAATTATATCTCAATTCGCTATCATAATCATCTTCTATAATATAACTATCTGTTCTTTTTGCCCAATCTATTATACCCAACCTTTTACCTATTGGCAGTATACACCCCGTAGGAAACTGATGTGATGGAGTCACATAAACTATTTGATGTTTTTTGTTTTGCAATTCATCAATAGATATCCCATTATACTCTACAATGATAGGCTGAGGATTAAATCCATGGCGTTCAAAAACAACTCTACAGCCATCGTATCCCGGATCTTCTATAGCAAATTCATATTTCATATCATCAAATAATGTGCAGATAATATCTATCGCTGCCTGATGTCCATTGGTAATAACTATCTGTTCAGGATTACATTTAACTGCTCGAGATGACAGTAAAAAATCTGCCACATTCCGTCTCAAGCATTCACTTCCATTAGACAATAAGTAATTAATGCTAGAATTCATGGATAATGTATTCATAGAATTCATAAGACATTTTCGCCATTTTCGATTTTGATAGCAATTATATTCGAGATTACCGTATCTAAAATTATATTTCGGTTCAACATTTTTTTTACTTGTCTCAAAGGTATTACTATTTGGTTTCTTATCTGGCTGATATGGAATTTCTATTTTTTCAACGTAATATCCTGAACCTATAACAGTTCTAACATAGCCTTCGACAAGTAGCTGTTCGTAGGCAGCAACAACAGAGTTCCTACTTATACCATATTCCTGCGCTAACCCTCTGGTTGCTTGTAATCTAGTACCTGGTTTTAGTTCGCCCGACAGAATCTGTTTTTTTATCTGCTCATATAGTTGTTCATAGATTTTTTTATTGTGATCAATCACCAGCATGCAAAATTGGTCCCTTCAAAAATGCTAAAATTGGTTCTTATCATAATGCCAATTCTGTTTATAATTGTATCATATTATTTTATACAATCAATCAGGAGGTAAAAATTTTGACCAGATTAGCCGATATTTCAGATATCAAATCAATAATTCCATTACTCATGGAATACCGTACATTTTATGGTATAAATGAGCAAAGCATTGAGGAAGTAGAACAATTCCTACATAACAGAATCACAAATAATGAAAGCATAATATTCATCACCTTCGATGATAAAACACCCGTTGGATTTATTCAATTATACCCTTCTTTTTCAACGGTATCTCTAAAACGCCAATGGCACTTAAATGATTTATATGTAAGACCAGAATATAGAAGAAAGGGATATGCATCAGCCTTAATGTCTGCAGCTAAAAAACACTTTTATGATAGAGCTAAAGGATTTACATTAATCACCGAAAAAACAAATACAACCGCTAAAGCTTTCTATAATGCTAATGGTTGGAAAACAGATGAATATGATTTTTACACATTTTTTTATTAAATGAATATGAGGATATCCTGTTGGGATATCCTCTACATATTGAAATTATATGTTCCCTTATACATTAACCTGGAAGTTTATTTTGCATCCACAAAAGATCATACCATCTATCAAACTTTTTCCGATATCTTCAAATTGATCCAATTTAGAATAATCCATAAACTATCATCCCACACACTGCTGATACGCATATTAACATTATAGGCGAGATTTTCTTTTTTATAAGCTTTCTTAATCCAAAATATAATCCTCCCAATACTATAGTTAAAGCAATAGCCGGGATATCAGGCACTGCCCCCGAACAAACATTGAAATTCTTCCAGATCATATATATTCCTGTTGCAAGAATAATACCTATAATACAAGGTTTTAAACCACTTAATGCTCCCTGAAACACTTTGTTTTTCAAAAGACTCTTAAATAAAAGCATTATAACAAGTATTATTAGAAAAGCTGGAATAACAACAGCGGTTGTAGCAATAAATGCTCCTAGAATCCCACCTTTGATACTCCCTATATATGTTGCTAGATTCACCATAATTGGTCCGGGGGTACTTTCACTTACGGCAATCATATATGATAACATTTCATCATCTAGCCACCCATACGATAAAACAATTTCACGAATCAGCGCTATCGAAACATACCCACCACCAAATGAAAAAAGACCAACCTTTAGAAATCCTATCAATAAATCAATATATATCATTAGTCAGCTTCACTCCTTTCTGTTTTGTTATTTATCAGAAAGGATACCAGTCCGATCAATGCGGCAAAAAGCATAATTACAAGTGATGAAATATGTAAAGAAAAAAAGTTTATCACAAGCATTGCTATACATGATGCAATAATTATAATGATCTTAAGTGATGTTAATTTAGCCTTTGAAAGCATCTTAACAGCTGCATCCAGTATTAGAATACCAACAGCTATTTTTATTCCATGAAATGCATTATTTATCCAGGTTATTTCAAGAAACCTATCTAGATATTTTGAAATTAGAAAGATAATAACAAACGATGGAAGAACCATACCAATAGTTGCAAATATAGCTCCCAAGAGTTTCTTCCTCTTATATCCTACATATGTAGCACAGTTAATAGCTATCGGTCCTGGTGTTGATTCAGCTATAACTGTAATATCCATCATTTCATCGTGTGTAATCCATTTTTTCTTTTCTACGCATATATCTTCAATCAGAGATATCATTGCGTATCCACCACCAAATGTAAATGCTCCTACTTTAGCAAATGTAAGAAACAACTCAATCAAATCATTCATTAATGACATCCACCATGACCGCAACCATGTTCACCATGACCTTCATGCTCATGATGATCACAAGTTGCTTCTCCAATTTCAGCAAGAGTACCTGAAATATAAGACTTAATCACTTCATCAGCATCCCCAGAAGCACCGGCATACACCTTAATACCGGATTCGGCCATAGCCATAATTGCTCCACCGCCTATACCACCACATATCATAATTTCTACGCCGCGTTCTCTAAGGAATCCTGCAAGTGCACCATGACCTGTCTCACCTGTATCAATCACCTGTGAAGACGTTACCTCACCGCTTTCAATTTCATAAATCTTAAACTGTGGTGTTCTTCCAAAATGTGGAAACACCTCACCATTTTCATATGTAACTGCTACTTTCATTTTCTTCCTCCATTCATAATTTTCTCAAATTTAAACATCCCATCTGGGAATTGATTATCCAAATCCATATGTTCTCCTTCCGGATCATTTGGATCAGGATGAAACTTCCGGTATAATGCTCATCCCAACAAACAGGAATTTAATGCTTATCGTTTCTTTTTAGCCTTATTTTCCCAGTCATATGTTCTACAACTAGTTTGTAAACTGTTGTTCGAGGCATGACAGCCTTATTGAATGGAAAATGCTCCATGTGATAATGCTTCATTAAAATACACAAGGCATTATACTTTTCTTCATCAGGTATCATCTCGATATGTCCATGCCCAATCACACTTTGATATTCCATTGTGCAGCTTCCACGTTCAATTTCCGATACCAAATTATGTTCACAATCCATTTCAAAACTTGCCCGATTATCTTTTGCAATTAGTTTGAGTTTTGTTCCCTCTGATGCTCCATGGAAATAAAGTTCTAAATTATTATCCTCTGTAATATTGATTCCAAAGTTAAGTGGCAGTATATATGGATAATCCTCATCATTCAAAGCAAGTCTGCACACATCACATTTTTCAATTATTGCAATTATGTCGGAGAACTTTGTAACCTCTCTATCACTGCGTCGCATTGTTTTTCCTCCATAAACCTAAATTTATCAGCATCTCATAAAACCACAACAACCTATTTCCGAAAACTCAGAAAAGCCCAATGACTTATAGAATGCAATCGTTTTAGGAGTATTATCCGTAATCAACTCGATTTGTCGAACTTCAGGATATCTGTCAAGAACAGATTTCAACAAAGCAGTTCCAACTCCTTTGCGCTGATTGTTCGGAAACACTAAAATATCCTGAACAAATACTATAGTATACCCATCGCCCACAACTCAAATAATTCCAAGCAACTCATCGTTTTCGTATGCCGCTAAAACAAGCAATGAGTTTTTATAACCTTGTTCAAGCACCTGAGGTTTTTCAGTATATGCAGTCCATCCTACTTCATTATAAAGACGAAGTATTTCAGTTTCTTTGTAATTTATATATTCTTTGATTTCCACTCTTTTTCCCCTCATAAAGCGAAGTTTGTTATCATCTATAAAACTGTAATATAATTATATACCAATTCTATCATAATACTTGTATTTATAACAGATGATGTTATAGAATGAAGCAGTCTCCAAAGAAGATGGCGACCATCTGCCAATCTATTTTTGATGGTTTTAGTGGCATACTATAGTGTAAGTATTAAAGTAAAACAAAGGAATCAATATGATTTGTGGAATGACTATTTACCAGATATTCTGGTACTTTATAATATATTCTCTTATAGGCTGGATGATAGAAGTTGTCTTTCACGCCGTTACTCAGGGAAAAATCGTTAATAGAGGCTTTTTGAATGGTCCCATATGTCCGGTATATGGTTCTGGTGTTCTTATGGTACTTATCGTGCTTTTTCTTGTAGGTAGTATTCTCGGGACCAAAACAACCGTTGATACATCTCATCCGATGATTCTATTTGCTATAGGTATAGTATTTGCTTCATTAATAGAATTTCTTGCAGGCTTTATTCTAGATAAACTCTTTCACGCAAGATGGTGGGATTACAGCGATAGAAAGTTTAACATCAACGGATACATATGTCTGGAATTCAGTATGATCTGGGGGTTAGCAATTGCATTTGTCTTAAGAGTAATACAGCCAGAAATAGAAAATATAGTTGATATAATTCCCCACATACTGGGTATTCTTTTCCTTGTAATTATATACCTGATTTTCGTTGCCGACATTATTATTACCGTTCTTACAGTTCTAAAAATGAATAAGCAACTCGAAAAAATGGAAGATATCCAGAAATCCATTCTTAAAATCAGCGATGAAATGTCTGAAATAATAGGATCTGGAACTATAAAAACAATGGATACGCTTGAAAAGGGATATGAAACAGCAACTAAGAAACAGGAGCAACTACACGAGAATTTAAACGAAAACAAAGAAGAACTGCTTAACGCGATAAAGAACAGCAAGGAAGACTATCAGAAACGCAAACTTGAACTTGAAGAACGTTTTGAACACCTGAAGAAAGAGTTTATGTACAGCAAGCTTTTTGGAACACGCCGCTTGCTTACTGCATTTCCTGGCATGAAACATAATCTTTATCAGAAAATAATCGATAAACTTAAAGAGAATAAATAACATTTAATATATATCTGTAATATGGATTGTGTGAAAGTTTTTCTGTAGATAAGATATCCTAAGATAATTGACGAGCTGTATGGCGGTAAGATTACCGTAGCCTTGTTATAGCTTCATCGTAAATAAACTTTTACATGCCATTTCCAAAAACTAACACATCAGTTTCAGAAAACAAATTAATTATTACATTAAGTCTCATAAATGTAATAGTCCAATAAATCATATATCCAGTCGTGGATATCCGTAAACATAAATCCCAAAGACTTAGCCTTATCTGAATTAATATTGAACTCAGGATCACCATTATATGGCGCAACATCCCCGTCAGCTTCAAGTATTGCCCTCTTCTTTGTCCTTTTCTCAATATATTTGAGAATCTCACCAAGGGAAATAGTACCTTCTGAAGCTCCATTCACAGCTCCTGCAACATTCTTATCAACCATATACGCCATAAGCCTTCCTGCTTCATCGGATTTTATATAACTCATCTGACAATCCAGATTATCTATATACATAGGATGTTGATTTATAACATGATCCACATAGAATTTAAGTCTATTTGTGTAATCATCCTTACCAAGAACAACAGGATATCTGACCGCCAGCCAATTCTTATCTGCATATTTTTGCCACAGAGCGTATTCTGCTTGGCGTTTTATCTCATCATATGGGAAGTCCGCTCTGTTACACCATATAACAGGACGCTCCATACCATTAAAGTCATCTTCAGTTGTATTTATTTTTTTAGGATTATAAACTGCTGTGCTGGACATTTGGATATATCTATCAGCATCTATAACTTCCATTGCATTCTTTATATCATTTGAACAGTAGGCAAGTTTATCTATTACCACATCAAAATGTTTGCCTGAAAGTCCCTCTTTCATACTATCTGAATTTGTCCTTTCGATGGTGATTCTTCTGACTTTTTTACCGAAAGGATCAGACGCATTTCCTCTTGTGGCGATTGTTACATCATGCCCATTTTCAAGAAGAACATTAACCATATGAATACCAAAAAATCTGGTACCACCTAAAACTAAAACATTCATTTTTTTACCGTACCCATTCTAAACTTTACTCTTTTGATTGATATCTTTTTGAAGCATTCATATATTCAAAGACTTCATATGATTCCCTCAGATATGAAAGATTAATAAGAAACAGAATGAAGTCGATCACATATATAAGCATCTGGAGACTAAAAAAATCAGTATGAGCCTTGAAATGGAGGAGAGAGATAATATATACGATCGGACATATAAATACAAAAATATAAGATAATCTGTAAAACCTAAGATATGATGGCTTCTTTAGAAGTATCAGTCCGTCTGTAATAAAATGATGAAGAACAACTATTATACAGCATATGATACTTACTATCATAAGATTTTTATTGTTTAAATAGTAAACATGATACTTCGTAGAGAATCGTGATAAATGCTCTATATCATCTTTCAGGATAAGTGAATTCACAACAAGCATAGCAGTCTGTCCGATACCTATGATCATATATAAAATCACGAAATTCTTAAAGAATCCATGAAGTCGTCCGGAGGAACTTGTGCCCGTACTATAATCATCTGACGGATTGAAGAGATATACCAGCGGAATTATGATGAACAGTCTTACAAAGAACATAATGATGAATGTAATAGGATTGAAGAAGACATGTGAAGACACACCACCGCCCGGATCATCGGAAGTAGTAAGAGGATAATATGTTTCATGGATAAATCCTCCGAGAGTCAGCTTTACATCTATCTCTCCGCCGCTTCCCAATGGAATCAGTCCTATTCCTGCACCCAAAATCCCTTCGAAAAGAAATAGAATAAGAGTCGAAATAATAGCAATCAGCCATATTTTTTTAGTTCTGCTTAGTTTTTTCATAATTATTTTCCTGTCAGGCCTAGTCTGAAATAAATACCGGAATAAACTATCACAGGTTATTCTGGAATAAACTTTTACAAGCCATTCCGAAAAACAAACACATCAGATTCTGAAAACAAATTAATTATAACATAGATTATCATGGTTTCAATGTCACTATTCATCAAAAAAAGACATATCGTAGCTACTATTACGTAACTACGATATGCCATATTTCCTTTTATTTTTATGCTATAACCTCTACCTTTGCATTTTTATTTTCATTTTTCTTTTTTTTTCCTATCGCAAATACTGCACCCGCTATACTACATCCAAATCCTGAAACTGATAATGAAACGATTATGCTTCTAAGAGTCCAATCACTCATAAGCGGTGTGATGATCATAAGTTCCCAGATGACTCCTACAGCAAATCCCGCTATCATTCCTTTAACAACTTCCATCTTGCTAACTTTCTTTGTATTCTCCATTTTAATATCCTCAACTTTCATTTATATTCTGCGAATAATTCACTTTGTTTTATCTGATGATTGGATAATACAATATGATAAATCTATATATAGCATTTCTGTAGTAAATGGACAAAAATATGATGTAAATGGTAAAACTGCTCAGCTCACTATCTTCAACCCTGGAGTAAAGTTCCATATGATTTCAACTTCTTTCTCCTAGCTTGCCACTACCTTATCTATCAGTTGTTCTGCTAGTTCACTGCTGAGTGTCTCTATATTCATCATATCCTTTGATACGTGCAATCCCCAGTATGACGTTTCCTCCTAGGCTTCTTTTCTGCATCTGCCAGAATCACATCTGTTTTTTTCTTAAACTCTAACCTAATTTTGAATGAATATAGCTCTTCAAACCATCTTCTGATTTTAAATCATACTGTTTTCCTATATACCTAAAATACTCAGTTATTGCCTTCTTAGATATAATCTCATTAGATTTAACATCATCGCCATAACCTCTTCGAGCATTTACCCAAGGAGTTTCATGATGTGTTATTTTTTCCAGTGTTTTACCACCATACATTCCAAACGTATCAACAACTAAATCAATAACCTCTTTCTCTTCAGCAGATAAATTATCTTTCGATCCATTAAATAAAGCAAAACGAGCATCATCTATTGGATTATACTTAAAATCTCTAAACAACTCAAAAACCTCATAATATACAGGACCATGTATCCAAGCTCTACAATCCTCTTCAAATATAGGTGTATCATATAATGCTGAGTATATACCCTGAACATAATAAAGAAGCTTTTGTAGCATTAATGGAGTTACTTCCTCTAATTTATTAAATATATAAGCTATAACCCTTATCATCTTTGGAGAAATCGAGAATAGTTTTTCAGTGCTTTCAACAGCCCCGATTGCTTTTCGAAATGCAGTTTCAGATATTTTATCTCTATTATCAAAAAGGCATTTTTTCATGTATTCCGGAGAAGTAAGCGCAGTCTTTATCACATCTGAATATTCTTTTGATGGTATCTGCCCTTCCAAATATCTAGTAATTGTAATTTCTCCAAATCCAAGAGCAAGCGATAAAGGAGCTTTTCCAATCTTATATATGCTCATTAATTTCTGTATATCATTAATGCTTACCAACCCTTCCGCCTCTCTATACTGTTTATCAATTTCTCTAATATTATAATCGAGCAGCCCTGGGAAACTTAATTCTTCGCCACATTCAGAACATATAGCTGTTGTAATCGTAAAACTATACTCTTTGTCTTTTATTATTTTTTTAATATCTTTTTTCTTCAGATAATATTCTACTTCTTTGCGACATCCTATACAGAAGTCTCTTCTTTCCTTCGCTAACATATCAACCATCTCCTTTTTATCTAAAATAGTAATTTAATGGATAATGTTGTTCATGAAATGAAATCACAATCACATAATTGTTTTCCAACTTGTTAAATTTAATGTAGAGTGAAACTGTCACTTCTTCAGTTCCAGTTCTCTCCAGCAATTGAACATCCTTTCCAAAAATATATAGCATTTCATGTTCAAATCCAACATGTTCGTTTTGTACTATTTCAGAAAAATCCATAACCTCCAAACTCAGTATGATATCTTTTGCTTTAGATTCATCAATAACATAATTAATGAACAAATCAATATTATCCTGTCTTCTACTATTACGATCCAATCTATATCTGTCTTCAGATACCGCCTTTTTTACATCTGAGAGATATTCTTCAATCTCCTCTTGAGTTATATTCTTCATTATTCTATCCTCCATATAATCAAATTAATGAATGATAGCTTTTTTGATATTTCCTATCATTAGGATAACCTGATGATAGCATTTTGTCAATACTCTATCATTGAAATTCTGAATTAGTTATCCGGCCAGATGCAAAGGCTTCAAAAGAGTCTCTTAGTTCTATTTTTATCTTGTTAATAAGACTTGTTTGCTTATCTATATTTTTCTTCAGACTTACTCTTTGGTTGCGAATGTCCAAACAGAATTAAGTAACTATTTCAGACAAATGAACTGCCCCCGCATCATGCAAAGATTTTGCCATCAAATAATATAAACCTATCATTCCTTCATTTTCTATAAGTTCAAATTCTTCTGATGCCTTCTCTATCGGCATTTCATCTCCTCCCTCGCCTCTCGATTTAAGGTCATTGGATAATTGTCTCACAGACAGTAAAATAGCGTCTCATTTTTGTCTCAAACATCATGATGCATAAAAAAACGCTCCTAACGGAACGTTTTTATATAAAGTCGTTTGATTAACATTTCAAATCATTAAATTTCTGCTTAGTTTAAGATAAGTCCTCCCATCCAGAAATATCAACTCTGCCCTGCCTATAAAATGCAATGAACATATCCAGACATTCTCCGACACTGATATCATCTTTATACAAAATTCTCGGAAAACCCTCCGAGTTCTTCTCATTCAATCCAGCTTCCACATGCATGTATCCGTAACCATTACTTGCAACCTGCAGGAATGTAATACCGTTAACTGCTTCTGAAGGAGCGAGCACGATAAACTCTATATCTCCCATCTCGAGATCCTGTAAGAAGCTATCGAGATTAATCTCAAATGTCTCCGATTCTACCGGCATCTCATCCTCAGCCACACGAAGAGTCCACTGAATATCATCTGCTTTTTTGTTTGATTTTAAAATATTAAAGAGTCCCATGCGATTATCCTCTCATGACTTGAATTATTCATCCAAAAGTTTATTTATATATGCTCCTGTTACAGAAACTTCCGTATCAAACATTGCTCTTTCCAGATGGATTTTCTTATCATCCGAAATGATATGGATACGTGAAATACTCATGATAAAAACATTTTGTACTTTAATGTTTTACACCTAGTTTCTTTTTTTCTATAATTTTGTTAGTTGAAAGCCCATTGTAGTAGCTACAATCTCGGCCTTTTCTTTTCCAACAAGCATTTCCAGTAAGGAAATAGCAACCAGCGGAGCTGTTTCAGGACAAAAACTTGTTATAATATTTTTATCTATCACAACACTTTGGTCAGGAATCACCTCAGCTCCAAACTCAAACAGCTGCTTCTGTCTTCTGCCATCTCCCAAATGATATGTTGTAGCTTTTCTTCCCTTAAGCACTCCACTTGCGCCAATCGGAAGCGCCCCAACACATATAGAAGCTATATATTTATGAGCACTGTTAAATTCTCGTATGAGATTTAAAAAGCTTTCACTATAAGCCTCCTCATAAAATCCGAATTCCTCAAATCCACCGGGGATTGCCAGTGCATCATACTCTGAGATGATTATCTCTTCATATATCTTATCAACCAAAATTGGAATTCCAAACGCAGAGATAACAATTTTTGAGAAACCTGCTGTAATCACTTCAATTCCCATACCGTAGTCATTTCTTGCCCATCCCATCACATCAACAAATGGTGCAAACTCCATAGTTTCAAATCCTTTACAACAAAACAGCAACACCTTCACGCGTTTCCTCCAATCATTTATCAAGACAAACTGCCGATTTATTCAACGATATTATTAACTTCTGAATTATCATTCAAATTAATTAACATATTGCAATTTCAATATATCATAAACCCCTTACCCTGAATAGATGAAAAAGGCGTTACAAGTATTTCTACTCATAACGCCCTGTCGCTGTTTTTATTATATATTGTCTATATAAACACTTTACTAAGCAATATATGTATTTGTTGTTCCTACCTTTTTCTCTTTTTTCCATTTAAGAAAATATGCTACTGCACAGCATCCAAAAACAACTGCTATTGCTATATCTGACCAGAAGTTCCATCCAAGTTTATCACCCGAAGAAATTGAACCTGCAAGTATCATTCCTGCATTGAATAGCCAAAGAACTGTTGTAATAGAATGCAGAATTGCACATACCTTTGTCTCTGTAACCTTTGTTTCCTTCTTATTTGTATTCATAACTGTATTTTTCATTGTTGTATCCTCCATCGATTTATTATTTATTTCTGCGATTTGTTCGCGTTCATTTATCTTATGTCTGGATAATACACCAGGATCACTCATATAATTGGAAATCTGTTGTGAATAGAAAAATATTGTCGTAAATTGCCGTATTACGAAACAAGGATATAACGTATAATCATAAGAATCCACAAATGTATCGGATATATAATATAGAACATATACTTAGTTAATCTCGTATTTCTGCCTCTTTCTCCATTATATAAAAGAATAAAGAAGATAACTAAAAACATAGCCCACTCATTATCAAAGCATAAATCAGAATAAAGCGAAGTCGCAATATCACCTGAGTAATACGAGATAAGTGCTTTAGCTAACAAGATAGCACACCATACTCCTATTCCAATATACTGCAAAGACTTCTTTTCATGGAATAGCCATACAATTACTGTAATCGGTAATAAGAAAAAACCACCTTCTAAGAAAATACAGAAGAATGCGGAGACGCAAGCGAGAAAAATACTAAGTATCAAACGCTTCCTTTGTTTTATATTCTCCAAGCACCAGACAAATGTAAAGAGAACCGCAAGGGTGAGGAAGATATTATGCCCTTCGATAATTGAAGAAAAACTATATCTACCTGTTGAATAATTAACATTATGGAATAATAAGTTTATAACTACATTTCCGCCCAACATAATAAATGCAGCCACAAAAAGTCTTATCAGGAATTTCTTACGACTCCTTGTATGATAGAAGCCATCAATCATTAGATATAGAAAAAGTGGCGAAACAAAACGTGTTAGCACAGGAATCCACTCTGGCCAAGTTCTACCAATCTGATATCCATGAATAGGGCCATTCAGATAAGTATATACATGATCCACTATCATAAATAGTAATGCTATCGACTTTAGTTTAAAAGAATCGAGTCCCTTTTTCATATCCATATTCCTAATTAATCCTCCACTAAAAACTCTCTGTTTATAGGAATATTACGATATAAAAGTTATAAAAAATAAACGGCATTCTTAAAATATTATTAAGAATGCCGTTTATATATTATTTTCTTAATATCTCTTCTACCACTTCCATATCTGCAGGAAGCCATTCAACAGCACTAGGAATTGACGGATCAATCTTCACCCATTTAGCTGCCTCATGCTCTAGAAGTGTTAGTTCTCCACTAACAATGGAGCACCAATAAACATGCATCTTGATATGGAAATTAGGATAATCTGTATCGACAGTTATTATGTGTTCACCAACTTTGATATCCGTAACAAGTTCTTCCTTTATCTCTCTTACGAGCGCTTCTTCAGGAGACTCTCCCGGTTCCATCTTACCTCCAGGGAACTCCCACATATCTACAAACTCACCATATCCCCTCTGAGTTGCAAATATCTTATCACCATGCTTTATAACTGCAGCAACTACTTCTATTCCTTTACTGACATTTCCCTTGTCATCGATCCATACTTGCTTGCCTTCTTCAATTCCATATTCAGCAATCCATTTCTCAGTTACTTCAACTTTCAAACCATCTTCAAGTATCAACATTGCGTGAGAGCCATCAGTATGTTCCTCACATCCAAACTCAGCTTCTTTTATGTCTTTAATTCTAAATAGTGCCATCTTAATTTTCCTCAAACCTTTTATTCTTTACTTTAGCATTCTCAGCTTATAACCTTTATCATTTACATTAATTCTGTTAAGTGCATCACGAAGGCCAAAAACAGATGCGTACGTCTTACCTGTTCCGATGTTTTGTCAATACCTAAAATCTGTGAATTTCTCAAAAAGCCCCTAAATTAGAGCTTTCAGCGTGTATCAGAAAATCCAGAGTATTCTACATTATGACATGCTACCCTAATTATTCACCACTTAACCAACAAAAAATATCACATATGTTAAATATTTAGATTATCAATTAGATAGTTCAAAAACTTCTACATTTTCAATGTATCATAACCCCCTTACTCTGAATAGAAGAAAAACGCCTACAAGTACAAATCATATACTCATAGACGTCTTATTGCTATATATTATTAAGTTCAATTCCGATTTTAAACCACTATAAATTCTTAGTATGTTTTATTCCGATATAACTTACTACCACTTCCATCTTAGTTCATTAGTTGTCGCCAGCTGTAACTGTGCCGTTGAAAAACAAAGAATATGTAATATCTTCTTGTTCTTCTCCACTGACTATTATTTTAACTTTATCGTCAAACCACGAAACATTAAAATCATCAGCAGTAGCCCACATTCCATCATTGAGTTGTTTAAAATTGAAATTGGAAATATCCTTACCATCTTTAGATAACACAAATCTACATTTCCCAGATCCGAATGGCCATTCTGGTTCACCAATGGTGTATATAACCAACTTGTATGTTTTATCATCGGAATAATATGTATTAATCTCTTTTCTGGCATAATCAGTATTATATTTTAATGTACCAATAGCAATTAGTATTAGTGACAAAGTCACTATTATAAAAACTTTCTTTTTATTCATTTACAAAATCGTACCATGTCTATCAAATATCAAAGTTTCTAAGTTAGTTTTATTCCGGTATAACTTAATATCAAATTATACAGACAATGTTGTATTTACGTTTCATCCATGTATATATCTACTTTTTTATAATCATCAGATATAGCATAGTTAAATGACTCCGATTTTCGAACATATTCAAATATATTCTCTTCAATATCCTCATTCCACACAGTCTCTTGCAAAGCTTTATTCTCATCATTAGTATCAAAATAATACATCTACATGAATCTGGTAATACTCCTCTTCTTCGTTAGGAAATTGCCTTACCAAAGAAAAATAAAATAGTTTTTCGCCTGTAAAAGAAAATGTTCCTGATTCAAACAAAATCATATCGTTATCTATAGGCTCATTGCACATTTCTTCAAAACGACTAACGATGTCTTGAACTGATGCATCTTCTTTTATCACTTCTTTCAATCGCTTAATATAATCAATCATTTCATCTCCTTAAACTCTCTTGAATATAAAACTGTAATAAACTTTTACAAGCCATTCCGAAAAACAAACACATCAGTTTCGGAAAACAAATAAATTATAACATAGATTATCATGGTTTCAATGTCACTATTCATCAAAAAAAGACATATCGTAGCTACTATTACGTAACTACGATATGCCATATTTCCTTTTATTTTTATGCTATAGGATGTCGTAAATGGAAAAATATCTTACCCATTAACTATATACTGATATATATCCTCTCTCACCGGTGTTTCCAGCTTCCACTCTATCTCAACCGCGGTCTTATCAGTATTCGGCATAATAAATGGTCTTGTAAATCCTGTAGCTGTCATTCTACCAAGATAATAGAACTCCTTGGAGATTTTATCGTCTTTATTCTTTCTCACGAAAAGTTCAACATCTATGCCGCGTTCCTTTGCATGAAGGAAGTTCTGTACATCTTCTGATTCAACAGTTCTACTCTGCTTTGATATTGCAATGAGTGAGCTGCGGGATGTGAAATGATCTTCGTACTTTATAGTATCCTGAATGTCATCACTTTTATCATAGTTGATGAATACCGGAAATGTCTTAGTAGTCTTATCATACTTATAACCACCAATATTAAGTGGCACTTCATTATGCTCCCAGTTAAGAAGTCGACATGCATCTTCGTAGGTATACTTCTGATACAGCACTAGCTCTGTATCTTGGTATGTCTTTGAATAATCACGCTCGTATCTGTATCTTCCGAATTCAAGAAGCTCTTTCACAATGTCGTAGAACTCTTTGTTATGAATCATTTTCTGTAGAGGCTTGCTTATCTCGAAGTCACCATCCCGGCTCTTCTCGATAAATACACAATCCTCGTAGGTCTTCTTTCCGGAACCGGATGGGAACTCATTTGTAAGTACATTCACGACACTCTTCACAACCTTGTCCGGGCAATCCTTGTTGTAATTCTCCTTTAGCGAAGTCTTCATCCCCTGAACCAGCGTATCATTATAAATCAGCATGCGAGAAAGCATTTCCAGTTCATGTATACGCTTTCCACTTGCGAGCTTCTTGGAAATGAATTCAACAATCTTCTCCTCATTTGCGGAAAGCCTTACCTTATAATCCTTCTCATACTTCACTAGGAACTTGTAATATGAACCAAGGGAATTATTGTCGAATATGCGGAGCACATCCATTTCACCGTATCTATCAAAGTCCATCAGGTTTGGAATGCGTCCCAGCTTATATTTCAGATTCTTGTAGTTTTCTCTGATAAGCTTGATGTCGCTAAAGTTTGCCGTATCGATTGCAGCGTATATCTTCTTCTTGGATATCTCATCAAAATGAATTGTCGAGATTCCCGGAATAACCTTTTCACCCTCAGTAACATAGCGGCGGATGTTGTCCTTGTTGTAGGTCCTGTCGCCCGAAAGAGCAATCGGAATCATGAAGTTATTCTTATAATTGGCAATGAAATCAAGGATAACTACAAAGTCCTTATCGTCAGCCTTTCTAAGTCCACGGCCAAGCTGCTGGACAAATACAATCGGGGACTCTGTAGGTCGGAGCATAACAACCTGATTCACCTCAGGGATATCAACACCTTCATTGAATATATCCACAGTGAAAATGTAATCGAGATAATCCCCATGCTTTGTTCCATCTATATCAACCTGAATATCCTTTGTCAGAAGTTCTATCGCAACTTCTCTTTCTTCCTGACTGTCTGCACCTGTGAGTGCCTTTGTCTTATATCCCCTATCATTAAAGATTCCACTTAGAGTTTCTGCTTCCTTCCTAGAACTACAGAAGATAAGTCCCTTCACTCTGTCACCTGAATAACCATAGAAGTTCATTTGATTAATGATATAATCCACTCTCTTGTCAGACACAAGGAACCTAAAATTCTCAATTTCGGTTTTCTCATCGATTACTACACCATCGATTTCCATATCAGTTATACCGAAGTAATGGAATGGACAGAGGAGATTTTCCTCCATAGCCTGCTGAAGTCTAATCTCAAGAGCAATGTTGTGATCAAATGTCGCGAACACATCAAAGTCATCTGTACGTTCAGGAGATGCAGTCATACCAAGCCAGAATTCCGGTTCAAAATAATCCATAATCTTCTGATAACTAGCCGCTCCTGTTCTATGAGCCTCATCTATTACTATGGTTTTAAAACAGTCCTTAGAAAACTGATTCATCACTTCTTCCTTTGACATCATTTGCATTGTAGCAAAGAGAATATCCGCATCAGTATCCTTGCTATTACCAGAAAGAAGTCCGTATGTCTTACTTCGACCGAATACATTTTTATATGACTTCATCGCCTGCTTTGCAATCTGCTCACGGTGGACAATGAAAAGAATGCGGTTAGATTTCTTAGAATTATTCTTGAAACCACTCTTCACATTACCATCATTATCACCCATAGCATCACGGAGTCCGAAGGCAGATGCGTACGTTTTGCCCGTCCCAGATTAAATCAAGTACTTTTTTAATCCCCCGACAAAGCCTCAGTAAATATGGGCTTTGCGGGGGATTGAGTGTTTTGCTTTTTTATCCCTGATATGACATATAGCTATTTTATCCCACAATTGATACAGTAATACAGGTTATTTGCAAGATATCTTTTTTCTAGTTGTCATATTTAAAATAATATCCTTTATATTTCTTTCCTGACCTACAAGCATATTGTATTCTTGATTTTGTAAATACTACACCATATTTTTCAAAACTCTGGTCTACCAACTCTTGTGCAGATTCATATACATCAATTTTAATCATTTCTTCTGTATATACAACAACTCTAAAACTCAAATTTCTTTTATTAATTTCCCCAGCTTTTTGACTTCCTCTTTCCCTTTCAGTTTGGGGATCATAATCACACCAACCATACTTCATTCCTATTTTTAAGTATCTTGCAATTGTTGATTTATCTAATTTCATCATCTTACCGATGTCACTTGTCGAATATAATTCATTTTCTTTTTTATAATCGCACGCCATCTTTACTAAGTTCGAATATGTTTTTTCACTCAATGCATACCAATCCACATCAGATAAATTGAAAAAATCATTTAGTCTTGAGTTTAGAATATTTGCTTTAATATATTCATAATCACTTATCCTACAATCTATAACAATATAGTTATTAGGTTTTACACCATTTTCTATAGCAATTGATTTTTTTATCCTATCATTTTCTTTTTCCTGTTCAAGATTTCTTCCACGATGAGAAGAATTATAGTGTTGATCACCATGTGTTTCTACGATACACAACTCATCATTTATAAGAAATCCAAAATCATATTTATACTCACCACACCAGCTATAATTCTTTTTACTTAACTGAAATACAAAATCAATTTTTAAATAATCCAGAAGGAAATACATTACTTTTTCTGGAAAAGGAAAATTATCACTACAAGGACAACTAATATTTTTATCCCTTGCTAACTTACTTATCATAACGGGTTGATTTTTTATTTGTTTACAACAAGGACATATAAGATATACTTTTTCTTCACTGCTTTTTGTATATTTTTCAGCTTCTTTTTTTCCATTTTGAAAAAAAACTATAAGTTCTGGCATAACGCTTGCCAATGAATTTATATGTGGAACAACAACGTGTGCTGGATTAGAACAACATGCACATCCGCTCTTTCCTCTTATAAGATTTGACTCCTCAACCCAATATTCAAATATCGGCTTCCGCGATTTTATATTATATCCCTCATCACATGAATAACCACATTTTTCACATCTATATCTATAAAGCTTATCTGTTCGTACCTTATTATTTTTCCCAATTCGCTTTTCTTTTTTTCTATCTATTATCGTAAGATTACGACCAAAATCATTAAAGGTTGTTCCTATCTCAATTTTATAATCACCAGTAACATTATTAATCATATGGCCAAGACGACAATCTTTAAAATGTTTGGCCTTCATCATATATCTTTTATTATTGTATTCAATACAAATCTCACGGTTCACGGTATTATAATCTATTATTCTAACAAAGCCTTTAATTCCATTATAATTAAACCGAACTTTATATCCTATGCTATCAGACCATTTTATTTTTCCCGCATATATAGTATCCTCTCCCCAATGAGGCAAATCTTCTGTATATATAAATTGTTCACATTCTTTGTTCATAGGTTATATTCCTCGCAAAGTTTTTTATATTAATTAAAACTTCTAATCACATTTGTACAATTTGAATCAGTTACTAAATCAACAAAAATATATATCAATCACTTCTTAGCTATATACTACCTATAATTTAAAGATGTTTGTCTCGAAACGGAAAGCACCAACCCTATTTCTGTTAATAATATTGACAATGATGTACCACCATAGCTTATAAAAGGAAGTGTCACTCCTGTATTAGGTAAAATATTAGTTACAACACACATATTCAATAGTGTCTGTGATGCCAGATGCGCTATAACCCCTACAACAATCAATGAACCAAACAAATCATAAGCTTGATCAGCTATATACTTAAGCCTCCATAGCAACATCAAGTATACTGCAATTATTCCTGCCGCTCCAAATACACCTAGTTCTTCGCATACTATTGCAAATATCATATCATTTTGAGCCTCTGGTATAAAGCCTCTCTTTTGGGCACTCTGTCCTAATCCCTTTCCAAAAAATCCTCCAGTTCCTATAGCATATAATGACTGCATTGTTTGGTATCCAGCATCGGATGTTTCAGGATTAAAGTATGCTGATATTCTATCACCTCTATATCCTCTTGCTGCGATTAGAACAATTATAACAAGAACTGCTACTCCACCTAAAATAAAAGCATATTGCGGTTTAGGAGTTACAATTATCCAAATTAATCCTGCTATAGCAACACATATAATGGCTGTACTAAGATTCTCTATTGCTATTATTAGTACTATGGCCATTGGATATATCAATATCTTCAGAGTTCCCACAAAAGTTTGCATAGATTTTTGTCTTACTGAGCATATATGTGCCATGTAAAGTATTATGGAAAACTTTGCAAACTCTGATGGTTGGAAACTTATTGGTCCCAGGATAATCCATCTTGTAGATCCATTCCGTGCTGATCCTATAACATATACTAGTAAAAGCAGTATCCCGGACAGAATCAAAAGTATTTTAGTAATATACTTAAAATATTGATATCTAATCCGGGATACAACATACATTCCAACGAATCCTATTATTGCAGCACCAAATTGCTTTATAGCATAATATGCTGGTTTTCCATAGTCACGAGAAGACACAAATGAACTCGCACTATACACCATCAATATACCGAATCCTACAAGAAAGAATACATATATAAACAACTGGTAATCCATAGTTTTCTTATTACTTATGAATATACTTTTGTCAGACATATTAATTCTCTCCATTTTAATCAGTGAACTATCTATTTATAACTTTAGAAATAATGTCAGCAAACCATTTTTATAAATACTGATGTAACCAATCTGGCATATTAGGATCATCCAACTCCCAGGAATCCTCCTCGTGTTCATCTTCATCCCAGCTACTTTCATCTCCATCAAAAAACTTTTGTCGGTGACACTTGTATTTCACAACTCTATCTCCCTCTAAACGATACTCGTTCCAGTAATAATTTTGCTTGCCATAACCCTTCCATTCATTAGTTGTATAAATTGTCATACGCTCAATCCTCCTATATTTTTTATTAGCTGTCTTACTAAAACTTAAAAATATCAATCAAACCCTTATGAACCTTTTGATGATGGTCATGACAGAGAGTTATAATATTGTCCTTATCAGCCGCACCAGAGAAAGCATAATCTAGTATATGATGTCCCTCTGCATGATCTGAAGATCCACAAATCTGGCAAATATTACCATCTCTTTCACGTCCTGCTTTCTGTGCTCGTGTATGAGCAGAAGACCTCTTCTTTGACATAATCCACCTCCTAATCTTTTCCTATTCGCTTCTGTCCACCCTGAAGCATTTTTCCAACATTTGACCAAGCTCCACTAGCTGCTGTACCTCTGCTCAAAGGAGCATTTTTCTGTTTTGATTTCATAATGTCTCCAAGTATGTTTGCTGCCTGGTTATCTGTTAATCCTGATATTACTGCTACTACCGCTTTATCTTTCTTTCTTGACATGGTTCTTTTCCTCCTTTAAAAAGTTGTTATTGTAACGTCATCAAACTTGTTTTCTACATAGTTATCGCCAAAACCTATAGTCGTAATGTTTTCCATATCTAAGCGAATGACTCCATCATCGTTTCTGACCGGAATGATATCCACTTCACCTGAAACTCTTTCTACCGCAATACACTCCGCGGTAACACTCATTACACGATCACCTTTTTTCAATATTCCAATCTTCATTTTGCTTTTACCTCCTTGAACTTTCTGCTATAAAAGCTGCAATACCACCTACTACTACGCCACCAAACATAGCTGCAACCTGACTTGTTAATACTTTTCTAATCAAGCTATATGCCGCTTGTCTTTTATTTCTTTTTTCTGATATTTCCTCATCACTTATGCAATCTGCGTCATCAACAGTTTCTTCTATTTCTTTCTCACCATGTGCATCTTCAAGCATCGCCATAATTACCGCAAAATCATATTTAAACTGGTCTATGTCAAATCTGACAGGGTATGATTCAAGTTCTTCAGCTATCTTTATTTTTGTACATATATCGTCCATGTCTGACTTTTCATACTTTCTTCCGCTATCGAAACGTTCAATTACATATGTAAGTTGTGTAAGGAAGCAGGTTTCCATATCCTGATATTTATTCTGTATTTCTACCTTATCGTTAGTAAAAACAACTACTTTATTTACTATGCAGTCTTCATATTCTTTTCCCAATGCCTTCTTGAGTAGTGCTTCCTTTGTTTCGAATTTTTCTTTAATATTGCTATCCCATCTTAAATATCTGCCCATTCTGTAATAATCACCATTTTCATCAATAAAGATGTCTCGACCAGTGTTCTTAACTTCTACAATAACCAGTGCTTTCGGAGTAACCACCAGCGCATCAATTTCTGTTCTTTCCCCGTCATTTGATAGTTCTATGTTTTTCAGAAGAACGTTCCCATTGTATTTATATGAATCTAATATATTAAATACCTTTGCTTCCCCCTTATTACCTGAGATTATTCCCCTTATCATATTTGAATAGTCATATACTTCATCGGAGAACTTCTTTATTTCTTCATCAGCTATATTTCCACATTCATTATTAAGTTGAACCAGATGATCTTTTACATCCCATATTTTTAGATTAGCTATAGATGCATGTTCTTCGTTAAATGTCATCTCAACCATTTCAGCTTGAAGTTTTAATAATTCTGGAAGAAGTTCATCCCTCTTATATGATTCTTTTTCAAAAGCCTCAAAGTTATTTATAATTTCATTTATTCTTTCTTTACTCATTTCTACTACCTCCTCATATTAATTTTTTTATTTAGCAGATGGGGATTTAAATCACTTTTCTCCCCATCTGCTTTGGGGTAAGTTTCTTATGTTAGGTTATCTACAACTTCATAGAGTCTGCTCTTTAGCTTTGCTGTTACCGGATACTTGCTAACCTTAGCCTTGATAGACTCCTTGGATTCTCCTCCTTTGTAGAGTTCTTTTAGAACTGCCTCTGCAACTTTATCGAATCCATATTCTGCTATGAGATCTGCAAGTGCACCTATTGCACATAAGGTCATCACCCCTCCGATCATTCCTCCTGGTCCTAATGCTGCAAGAGCTGCTGTAAGTGCCGCCGCTCCGGTAAAACCCGTAAGCTCTATTGCAACCATTAGTATCAATCCAGGAACTCCCAACGCTGCTACTTTTTTAATAATTGTGTCCATACTTTTTTCTCCTTTCATTAATGAATACTTTGGTTTCTTTGCTTGTGAGTACACTTTACAATATTGTTGCGTTTTAATCAATAGTTTTGGTGCATATCGCAACACGCGCAACAAAGTTGCAACTCAACCCACTATTTAGGCTTGTATTGCAACAGTTGCAACTTTTCTGCAACAACTCATAAAAATCAAGTGTTTTTTGCAACTTTTTGAGACTTTTTGCAACTTTTCAATAAAAAAAGACTAGGTTAAACGACATAACCCAGTCTATTTATATCTATTTTCAAATAATTTATTGTTTATAATTGATTAAATAATCGCATTGTTGTATCCGGTCCAACTTCGCCTATCTGTTTTTTTACATTCTTACCCACAAAAGAGTTTTTCGACACCCTTACCGTATAGAGATAATCTTTAAACTTAGGAACAGCTTTTTCATTTATTACACAACAGGCAACCTTCATATCGGGATCCAGTATTTCCAGAAGCGTCTTTCCAGTATTTATGACAGAATCCACAAGAATAATATTCTTAGTTTTCGGTCTTACAAATGAATCATGCTTAGGATCGTATGTCTGAAACTTGCACCCCATAGCAAAATACATCCCCTCCGCAAAGAAGATTCCTCCTCTAAGCATTGCGACAATCGTTGTATCTTCCGGTGCAAGTCCCTTTATCTGACTACCCAAAGCCCTTCCAAGCTTAATATGAGCCTTAGCCAACTCTGGTCCCGATATTCCGGAGTCGGATTTGGTTATGGCAATCAATTTATTTATTTCTTCTGTTTTTTCCAATTCAAACAATGATTAAGCCCTCCATATCTCTTCCTTTTAAGGATCTGCTGATGGATCCATCATTCTTTGCGATAAGATATCCTTCATCAGCCTGTTTAAGCATAAAATAATCGTTCATCCCATCACCATAAGCAATCACTTTCTTCCCTGCTGACTGAAGATACTTTGTAATGAATAGTTTTGTTTCAGCAGACATTTGTTTTCCAGAAAAAAAATCTATCCCAAGATATTTAGAAATATTACTCCAAATTCGTTTATGACCTGAAGTCAGAATAAAAGTATCTTCCGTAATAGCAGTTTTGACCTTCTCATTAAAATGAACTGGAATTTCTGTAAGATTTTCTTCAAATGAATATTGTTTAAATTCTTCATCTTGTTTCCAGGTTTGATAACCTGTATAGAAATTACCATCATACAAATGTGTTTTATATCCAAACACGGCACTACTACTATCTTCAATAGTTAGTGTTTTATCTCCATCCATCAGAACAACAGTATCTGTCTTGGATTTCTTAATAATATAATCCGCACACATTCTCGCATAAGTAATATTGCTATAGCCATTTATGATGTCTTTGATGAATCTAATAATACAAGATATATCTTCAAAATAGTTTGTTGGAGGATTATCTATGACATAGAAATCCTTTCCATTATCATGGCAATATTGTCTTAATCCATCTATTTCTAGTTTCTGCCATTCGTTAATATCATATTTTAAATATTTACGATTCTTATCAGATAATTCCATTCGTTTTTTTATAATATCTGGAGATATATAGAGATATAAAAATACATCATATAACTCCCCATCATCCTCGGTGAATGCTATTTCATCCCCAAACGCATAATGGCCATCCATGATAAGATTTTCCTTTTCTTTCAGCTGACGAGCTAACACTTTTCTATCTCGTTCTCTTCCAGCTGCATCACGGCTATCAAAATCAGGATCATACTCTTTTAGACATTTACTTCCATTTACTACCTCAATAAAATATATCTGGTTCAATATATGAGTTTTTCCTAC
The DNA here is from genome assembly GCA_000687975.1 of Lachnospiraceae bacterium AC2031. Taxonomy (GTDB): domain Bacteria; phylum Bacillota; class Clostridia; order Lachnospirales; family Lachnospiraceae; genus Eubacterium_Q. Next base: position 1,588,721 of record JIAB01000001.1, read on the forward strand.
TGATGGCATTCCATATAACCCTATACGCATACCGTCTCCTTATAGCAATTGTTTCTATCAAAATCTAAAGAAATCCGTTCCAGCTCTTCAAATGACATACCACTAGTTCCCACAGGAGGCAAATCAATACAGTTGCCACAATAATACACATTGCCGTTGGCAAAGAAATAGTTATTAATCCCTGCGCCACACTTTCCACCATACATAGTACAATCATTTCCACCGCGCCTTATTAGCAATATCTCTTCAGCGATTTTTAAGAAATATCTATACTCTTGAAGAGATATTCCATACTTTCCGATCATTCGAGAAAAAGTAATCCTTGTTCCAAAGGGTTTAAAAAATGAAAACACTCTACTTGCATTATCCAGGCTTTCCCTTCCAACTGTCGCATTAAATGTCGGATAATGCCCTGTTATATTTTTATAATTCTCCACATTATCCATAGCCCGATCAAATGAATCACATCGATACAAATTATGCAGTTCCCTGTATCCATCAATCGAAAACCCGACATTTACCTTATGACTCTCTAAAAAAATCCAATCATCCTCTGAAAGATCAACTGTTCCATTAGTAATGGTGTATATACTAATATTTGGCGCATCTTCAAGATATGCAATATAAGACTTTAGCTTCGGCCACTCCAGAAAGCACTCACCATTTCCAACAAACCCTATCTTGAACTTATTTCTAGTGTATCTCTTTACATTATCTAAAATCTCAAACACATCCATATCCGCAGTTTCAATCTTTCCTTTTTCATGGAAATGACAATATCTGCAAGCTAAGTTGCACTGATTATTAATTGAAATACATATTCTATCAATCAACTTTTTTCACTCCCTAACCCAGCTATTTCGTATAAACTCATCCCATCTATCTTCAGCTGATAAACCTTCATGATCAAGAATTGTTACATCGGCTCCAGCCTCCTCAATAATCCTTCGACAACGTTTATTTCCTTTTATGCAAGCCTTGATTAAAGCTGTAAATCCATTTCCATCCTGTTGATTTAGGCTGACTCGTTTATCAGCGCACAAATCCTTAACCATTTCCTCCTGTTCCTCCCATGCTGCAACCATCAGAGGCATATTCCCATCATTCTTCTGTCTTATCTTGCCAACATCATAAGGATTTCGACTTCCTATATTAGGGTTTGCACCACATTCATTAAGAAGAAAAGAGAACATCTTATAATCATGCTTCTTTATTGCATGTGTAATAGGCGGAAAATTTTTACTTTCTCTATCTCTACGATTAACATCTGCTCCATTTTTTATAAGCCATCGTATTTTTTCTCTTCGCTGTTCAAAATTAGCAGAACAATTATCAACAGCCGAAATAATAAGCGTTGATCCATCCGCCAAAAAACAATTCCACTCATCTTCACTTAGAGAATTAATTCTAATTCCTAACACATCCTCAATATCATCGTATGAATTTGCATAGTAATCATTTATAGCGTTTAAAGCAATCCAATTGACAAGTTTCTGCTTCGTAGCTGCGTACTCTTCCAAGAATAAAAGGTTATAAGGACTCTTTTCTGTTATAGAACCTTTAATTTGAAGAGCACGCGGAACATCATTAGTAATAATATCCACATCACAACAAAGCTCCTCAGAAACAGCATTCGCTATATCAATGATAACCATTTCGGATGTACTCGGAATAGAATAACTTTTTGTCTGTATTCTTTCATTTCTTCGAATCTTAGTTATCAAATCCAGTGCCCTACCACCAAGCTCATTTGCATTATTATTTTTTATGTTTTTCAAATCATCTATTACAAATCCTGGGATAAAAACGCAACTATATTCTTCACTAAGCTCCCCCAAAAGATCCGGTCTTGTTAAAAGTGCAGACGTATCCACCACTACTGCTCTTTCACCTCGAAGAAATAGTTTTTTCTGTTTTTCTGTCATTCCAAGCACATCACAGTATTTCTCAGCGAATTCATGGACTTTATTAAAACTGGTTTCTCCACCTATTTTTTCAGCTCTAGATAGTGCTGATTTACTAATGTGAATAGCATTAGCCATCTGAGTAATTGTATAATTATTTTTTTCACGAAGTTGAGTCATTCTTCGTCTTAAAAAATCTGTTTTCATCATTATATCCACGACTTACTCCTTCCAGCTATACAGCGGTCTATTTACGATTCTTTTTATATCGCCTATTATCATTACCTCTATTATATTTTTTTTCATTTGGTCCATTTTCCAAAAACGCATGATAATGATCCATAAATGTCAATCCATTAATATCCACTATTTTTTCATCCGCATTATACTCTTGGAGAATATCTCTACATCTTGTATTTCCATTCATACAAGCCTTCATCAAAGCAGTAAACCCATTTCCATCCTGCTGATTAATACTTGTTTTTGAATTTTGACATAATAACCGAACTATATCTTCGCGTCCATGATAAGCAGCAACCATAAGCGGCATATTTCCTTCATTCTTATGACGTACATATCCTGATTCAAATGGATCTCTGCTACCCACATTAGGATCAGCATTACATTCATTCAAAAGAAATTTAACCATTTCAACATCATTTTTTTGTACAGCATGAGTCAATGGAGGAAAGTATCTTCTACCGCAATCCCTCTTGTTTACATCTGCCCCACAACTTATCAACCATAGTATTTTTTTCTTACGTTGTTCAAATGAAACACCATTTTTACGAACCACCGAAATAATCATCGTGTTTCCATCTTTTAAATAACCATTAGCTTCTTCTATAGTAGGACGTTCTGCTTCTTCATACGAATCTAAATATAATGAATTAAAACTATCTAATCTATCCATATTTAGAAGCTCTTGCTTTTTCTTCATATAATCTTTTAAATGAATTGCTGAAATCGAATCATCACCCTTGAGATATGCAGAATAATCTGTATCCTCCGTAATGATATCTACCTTACAGCTATATTTTGCAGAAGAATTACGTGCTATACTTATAATCTTACAGTCATTATTTACATCCTGCTTAGTATCAGTATATTTTTCTAGAATAGTTTTCTCTCCGTAGCTTATCCCACGAATAATTTCCCATGCTTTCTTTGCAAGTGTAGTATTGTTATTATGATTTTTAATGTTACCTAGCTCATTCATAACCACATCAGGAATGACAACTTTGCTGTATTCTTTATTTAACTCATCAATAAGTTGAGCATTTTTAAGCAACGCAGATGTATCTGGGATCGCTATCTTATCACCTCTCATAAACTGTTCAGTCTGGCTTTTTGACATGCCAAACACCTGACAATATTTCCTGGCCATATCAAGTAAAGTTTTTTCACTGGTTTTCCCAGATTCAACTCTTGAAATAGAAGATTTATTAGGCGCAATACCATTGTCATATTTCGCCAGTTTTTGAGTCATTTCTTCCATCGTACAATTATTTTTTTCACGAAGTTCTTTTAATCGAATGCATAGAAACGCAACATCTGATTTATTATCCATAAAGAATCGCCCTCCTTTGGATTATTTTGGCTTTGATAACTTATAATCTCATTATAAACCATGTTGCGTTTTGTGCAATATAATCCAGTGATTTTGCAACAATTTTTTACAATGCGCAACACAAACTCTCTATCTGTTGAGATACGCAACAAAAAGAAATTATATGCAACTTACGATTCCAAGTCTCTTTTGGAACTTCCATAGTATCTCTATCTCGTTATCGACACCGATACAAATCTTATCTATAAAGATATTCTCCAGTTCCTTGTTCATCTCTTCTACATTGGTTATCGTCTCCACTGATGTAAGCTCGGACTTAATCTCTTTTATCTTCCTTGTGATGTTCTTCTTTTCGACTTCAAGTTCTAGCTTCCTGGCATCATATTCCCTGATCAAGGCATCGTTGTTCTTCTTCACTTCCAGATATTCTTCTTTGGTCAAAACTTGGTCGTGGTAATTCTCGTATGCTATCCTCAAGTCACCCTTCAGCAGATTTATTCTTTCATTAATGTCTGCAATGGACTCCTTTACGGTATTCAACTCACCATATGCTAGATTACTCTTACCGCATATGATTCTATCTATATCTACTTGTTCTTTTATATACTTATTCAAACTCGATACGACAACTTGTTCTATATCTTTTTGAAGTACTGATTTTACACAGCTATCACAAGATCTATCGCTATATATCGTAGAGCAAAAATACTTCGGATTTCCATTACCATTATAACTAAGTTTCTTGCCACACCCTTTGCAATACAGCTTTCCAAATACGCTTTTCCGTCGTTTAAGATTTGCAGTATTTGAAGAAGTGATTCCAAAACTATTATTATTTCTCATCTTCTCTTGAACGGCTTCAAAGTCTTTTCTTCGGATTATCGCTTTATGGCAATGTTCTATAGTCTTCCATTCATCCTTTGAAATTAGTTTCTTTTTCTTAGAACCGGTTGATGCAGCCTCAGCTTTTCCATAGGTTATATTACCAATATAAATATCATTATGAAGTATTCTGCTGACTGCAGCATTCGACCATACCGCTGTTGCTATATCTTTTCTATGCGTAGTGGATAAACCTTTTTCATATTGATATCTAGCCGGACACGGAACACCTTCTGCATTAAGATCTTTTCGAATTGCATACATAGATTTTCCATCTAGATATTCTTTGAAGATTCTCTTCACTATTACAGCTGAAGATTCATCGATTTCAAGCTTATGCTTATCACACTCGAATTTCTTATATCCATACGGTGGTGAAGTGGCTATATATTTACCACTCGCTCTTTTTGTATGTAGAGATGATTTAACCTTCTCTGACAAATCTTCACTATACATATCATAAAGGATTTCCTTGAAAGCTATGTCTATACCGCCGACTCCACCTATTGTTCTGTCGCTGTCATAATTATCATTTATAGCTATGAATCTGACACCCATAAAGGGAAATATCTGCTCTCGGTATTTACCGCACACAATCTGATCTCGGGAGAATCTGGACATATCCTTTACGATAACACAGTTTATCTCACCAGCCTTTACCAGATTCATCATACGTTCAAATCCGGGACGATTCTCACTCTTTCCGGATAGACCATCATCTTTGAATTCATAGCAGTCATACTGCCTTAAATCCTTATGAGCAAAAATGTATTCTTTTATATATATTCTCTGATTCTTTATACTGTTACTCTCATCAGCTCCTTCTTCCTCTTTGGAAAGTCTGAGGTACATTGCAAGTTTCATATAGTAGCACCCCCATCCCTTATAGGCTTTATTGGAAGATCAATCTCAACTTCATGCCCAGGAAGAACCCTAATTTCTTTTACAAGAATACTTAGCAAGGATTCATCTAGGAAAAATCTCTTTCTTTTCTTCCCTTGAATCAACGCCTTACACCAGTTTATGACAGACTCAACCTCTCTTTTCGCGTCGGAGTATTTCTTATCAAGTTCATTTATCTCTTCTCTGAAATGTTCAGCATCTTTCTGCTGTTCTTTCTGTCTGAGTAAATATTCTCCCTTTTCAAGCTTACCTTCAGAATACTGTGCATACAACTCTGTCATTTCATATTTACAGCCATCCATTTTCTGAGATAATATCTTTCGCTGCATTTCATATTGATTTTCCATCTCCTGGAGAATTGCCTCTGTCTTTTCCTTAAAAAGCATGACATTATATCTAGGAGTGCGATCATCAAAATGAGCCATCTTCCCCGCTGTCTTAAGAAGCGTATTATATACTGCATCATCCAGTACTTTTTCTGTGAGCCGGACACCACAGGCACGTGATTTGCTTGTTTCATCACCTCTCGGGCAGAAATAATAATAATTTCTGTACTTTACTCCTTTTGATGTCCTTATCTCTGAAGCCATCTGAAGTGAAGCACCACAGATTCCACATTTGAGGATTTTCTTATATTTGTTATCTTTCTTCTTTAGTCTTTTCCCGGCATCAGACTTGAAGGATGCAATATCTTTTCTCTCCTCTATTTCCTTCCTGACATTTTCAAACTCTTCCTCACTAATGATTGCATCATGAGTTCCTGGAACAATTATCCAGTCAGACTCATTTTGCTTATGTCTCTTTTCACCTTCGAATAGCTTGGATGTTCTCTTTCCCTGGATCAATACTCCTGTATATTCTTTATTACTCAGAATATTTGATATTGTACCAACATGCCATTTGCAGTCTGCATCATCTTTGGATTTGATAATACCAGTCTTTTTGTATATTGCAGGACCGGTATAACCTTTCCCAGAAAGATATATCGCAATATCTCTTAAAGAATCACCTTCAGCCGCCTTTGTATAAATCTCTTTAACCACCTTGGCAGCATCCGGATCCACCACAAATCTTCTTGTATTCTTATCCACCTTATAACCATACGGAGCCTCCTTTCCGGTGAAGATTCCTCTTTCCATCTCACTTTGCCTAGTTGAATATATTTTTTGAGATATATCCTTCGCATACATATCATTTACAAGGTTCTTCAAAGCAAGTTCCAGCGCTTTGTTAGAATTCATTTTATCTGCAGAATCATAATTATCATTTACAGATATAAATCTGACCTGAAGGAAAGGAAGAATCGTCTCAAGAAGATTACTGGTCTCAAGATCATTTCTTCCAAACCTCGACAGGTCTTTTACAATAATCGCATTTATCCGTCCAGCCTTGATATCTGCCATAAGCTCATTAAAAGCAGGTCTGTTAAATGTGGTTCCTGAATATCCCTTGTCCACATATTCTTTATAATTCTTAAACTCAGGACGTGTAGCTATATAGTTCTTAATGATTTCCATCTGATTTTCGATGGATTCACTTTTTAAATTATTTCTGTCCACTGACAGTCTGGCATATAATGCCGTCTTATATATATCGGAAGTCTCTGCAGCAGTTTCTTCCACTGCCATATAACGCTTAGCTCTTTTCGCCATAGCTTATGCCTCCTTCTGCCTTACCGCTGTAATTATCAGTTCCGAGAGTTCATCCAGCTCCTTTAATTTTTCAATCTCCGGCTGGTATCGGAACATTATCTTTATACTGTTATCAGCATATACTTCAATCTTGTCCACAAATGTCACAAGTATTCTTTTCTCTATAATGCCAACCTTCAGACCATCCCTCAGGTTATCAAGCTTCTCGCCTGCCAGAACTCCCTCATCATATATTCGGGAAATGATATTCTTCTGATTATCAATAGCCTTCTGAATATTTTCTTTCCTAGTTTCATAGGATTTTCTATATTCATAGTACTGTTCCTCATCCACTAATCCTTCTTCTCTGTCTGATTCAAGTGTTTTAAGAATAGAATTGTATCTGACAAGTTCCTGACTGAGTTTTGCTATCTTCTTGTCGTGTGACACAGCTTCATCAAAATTGATTTCTGCCATATTAAGTTTTTCTATTACTTTGTCGTAATTACTGTATTCATTCAGCATTTTTGTAAGCTGCTTCTTTACGATTTCGTCCAGGTCATCATGATATATTCTGTGATTAGTACATCCGCCAGAACGCTTATAGTTAGAACACTGATAATAAATGACTTCTCCCTTCTTTCCCTTATATATCTTCCTTATCATTGGAGTCTTGCAGTCACCGCAGAAAAGGATTCCATTATAGATATAAGAAGTATTGGAATCTGGAGCCATTACCATGTCTCTCACCATAAGATTCTGGACAGTTCGGAAATCTACTTTACTAACGATTGGATCCATAGCATTTTCAATACGAATCCATTCATCCTCCGGTTTATAGATGACTTTATTAACCTTATAACTGACTTTTGCAGTCTTTCCCTGAATCAAAGTTCCAGTATAGATTTCATTTTCAAGGATTCTGATGACCGTTCTAGCTGACCATCTTCCACTGCATGTTCTCTTATATCCGGATTTCTTTCCTCTTTTGTTTTTCTGATACTCAGATGGCGTCATAACACCTGCTTCGGTAAGTTCCTTAGCAATAGCATTTGAACTCTTTCCATCCAGCTTCTTCGCGAAAATACTTCGAACAACTTCTGCAGCCTCTTCATCTATAACCAGCTTGTTTTTATTCTCTGAACTCTTAACATATCCATAAGGAGCATATGGGCCTATATAGTCACCACGTTTCATCTTCACTTCCTTACTGGATCTAACCTTCATGGATATGTCTCTGCTGTAGTTATCATTTGTCAGAGCCTTAATTGGAAGAATAACATGAGTTTCACTGCCCGATGCTGTTAGCGAATCATAACAGTCATTTACAGATATAAATCTGACTCCCTTTTCCTTAAATGTTTTGAGAAGATATGTTCCGGCTTCAATCCTCTCCCTTCCAAATCTGGACAGATCCTTCACGATAATGCAGTTAATAAGTCCCGCATCAATATCATTCATCATTTCTTCCAGGCCAGGACGGTTAAAGTTCATACCGGTATAGCCATCATCCTGATATTCTTTCACGAACTTAATATCAGACTGCTTCTGAATATAGTTCATGGTAATCAGTCTCTGATTAGTTATGCTATTACTCTCAGACTTTTCATAAGAGCGCAGATCATCATCCCCCTTGGAAAGACGAAGGTAAATAGCAGCCTTATATATTTTTCTTTTCATGGATTTTTGTAACCTCTTGATCCACGTCTGTGAGACGTGTGTTAAAAAACCAACGAAGCTACATGATCGATATAGTTTATGATGAGCTCAGTGATATCTTCTTCTCCTACGAAGTATGACTTTACAGTATACTTACCATAGGTACTGATATCGTCTGGCTGTTTAGAATCATCATCGACAGTAGCCAGGTCGTCTTGTTGACTAGTATCATCCTTCATAGAATCTCCCTTCTATGCCGGATAAAGCCTGACTTTGTCCTAATGATTTTTAAGAGATTTTTTCTTCAATTAAGGATTATACATTGAATATCACTCTCAATCAAGTACAAAGCAAGCTTTCCAGCACTTTTTTACATTTATTTCTTCAAAATAGCCTCTCTTATAACTTTATTATTCTCTTCCATATTTATTTTTCTGATATTCCTACCCTCGATCAGGATTGGCGTGCATCTCTCCAGGATTCGGTCATAGATTCTCTTATGAGCCAGATCCTTTGGATTTTTCAGATCATCAAGAATAATATTGGTTGTGATTATCATTGGTCTGCCGCTTCTGTATCTGGTATCGATTACGTTATAAACCTGCTCAGTGGCATAGTCTGTATTTCTCTCTATCCCAAGATCATCAATTATCAGAAGCGACTTTTGATTGATTGTTTCAATTATCTGATTCTTTTCTTCCGAAAATGCGCCTGTCAGCTGATTGATAATCGTAGAAAAATTAGTCATATAAACTGATATGCCTTTATCGATAAGAGCATTTGCGATACAGCCGGCAAAATATGTTTTTCCGGTTCCTGTCTGGCCCCACAGAAGAAGACCTCTTCCATCAGCCTTAAGGTCTTCAAATCTATCAACATAGTTTTGTGCCATATAAAGCTTTGTGTTATAGCCCTTATCATTTTCAAATGTGTACTCCCACATCTTTCTATCTGGCATTCCGGTTCGACGTAAACTCTCAGTGCGGCGCTGAAACTCTCTTCTTTCCTCTTCCTGAATCCTCGCGTCACGTTCTGCTTCACCACATTTACAAAGCGTTCTCACAATATGTTCTTCTCCATGTATATTGAAGCGGAGCTGACGATGCTTACCGCAAACCCGGCAATAAATTAATCCATCAACAGGATCTATATATTCATCTTCAGCCAAGGCAACCGGATTTTCATCAAGAGAATGATTAAGAGCATTATTAAAAACTGAATTATTATCAGTATTTTCCATATTCATAAACTTCCTCCACCTTCTGTATATTTCTTTTCATAATCATCCATGGAATAATTGTATGGATTAGTATTATTAAAATCTTTATAGATAACTTTATTACTCTTATTATTAGGTGTACTTTTGGAATAATACACGCTGTTCTTTTGGGCGCTAACATACTCCTTTTCGGCGCATGTATAGTTCTTTTCGACGTAATTTTTTTTATATTCATCCTTCAGGTCTTCATACTCGGGAATAAACTTATGAACATATATAATCGCGGGTTTGCCTCGACCTTGTTCAACTCTCGTAATCAAGCCAACGCCTTCATCTCCAAGCTCTTTGAATATATCTCTCGCCTTATGATTGCTACAGTCAAAAAACTTCTCAACACTCTTAAGCGTATATCTTATATATAGTCTGTCTTCATCGTCATACCATCCTGCCCTTACGGAAAACTCTACTAATTCAAGAAACTTTCCATAGAGAACTTTTGCTTCAGTAGAAAGCCTACTCAGGGATTTATATTCAAAAAGAAACTTTGGTAATCTGAAGAATACACTTCTATCTATTGGATCATTCTTCTTATAAGCGAATCTTTCAATTGCCATATGTAACACCCCCTTTCGCTATTTTTCTTAATCTAATGTCTCTCCCTTCACAGTCTTACGCTTAATGTTACTTCTCTTATCATTCTGCTTCCTGGCAGCCTCAGCTTTCTTAACCTCTTCTTGCTTCTTCTGAATCTTGAGTAATACACTATCCTGTTTAATTTCCTTTGCTACGTCCGAAGGTTCTTCCTTAACCCTTTCAAGTGCAATATCAACACAATATTTAATTGCATTTATTTCCTCCAAATCCTTTTCTATCTTTGCAAGCTTTGGATCCAGATCAGCCTTCTCAGCCTGAAGCTTTTTCTTCTCAGAATTAAGATCAGATATATTATCAATGCGTCCACTATTATGAATCTCAAGATATTTCTTTGCCTTATAGTATTCATCAATCTCCGGCCTATGCTTCTCATAAAAATCACTTCTTGTTTTCTTAAACTTCTTCTTGTTAAGCTCATCCACAACAGATTGATTCTTCCTCATAATGCCTGTCTTAGTTTCAATCATCGATATCTCTTTAAGACGTCTATCATGATACTTTACAGCTGCACCTATCTTTTTATAAGCGTACTCAAGTTGTGATACTTTCTTATCGAGTTCTGAAATCGAACTTAACTTATGAATTGTCACATACTGTGTTGCCTTTGAAAAAATCGCCTGGTCTCTCCTGATTGCCGCCATTCTTTCCTCTATCGGAAGATTACGGTTTTCTTCAGTTCTTTTATTCATAAATGCAGTAAGCGAATGAATGACCGGCATCTTCTCAAGAGCCTTTATTATATTTTCCTTATTTATATCTTTTATATCAGCTCGTCTGGATTCGTCTGCTGGAACCCAGTATTTGACTTCCTCTCTACCAGACCTGATATCTTCGATAAGCCTATCTATCTTATGAGTCAAATGTGATATCCAATACGTAAGACCACTTATCTTTCTTCTTAATTCACTGAACCTTGAATTAAATGCCTTAATATCTCTATTTAGATTGCCTATGTCTGTCTGAATTCCTCGCCTCTCCATATTGGTAACAGCCGGTCCCATATGTACTGTTGGAACTTGAGCCTTGCCTTGCCTTTCATAAGAACGCATATCAATCCTCACATCTGATCCGGCCCGTTCAAGATATTCATTTACAATAGTTTCCCAGTCATGTCTCCAAGCTTCAGCATTACTTTGTTCATCCCAACCGGTAGTAGAAACCTTATGAGATTTATACTCTCCGTTCGGAAGTTTTATCCTCTCGCCGAACTCATCCAGGTCATAAACCTTATGGCTTTTATCTGTCCAGTTGCCATGTTCATCCATAGGTCTGAGCGTAAGGAGTATATGCGCATGTGGATTCCTTTCTCCACCATACTTTTCATGAATAGCAATATCACAGCACATGCCTTTCTCAACAAATCCCTTCATACAATACTCATGTACTAATTCAGAATACTGATTTTCCGGAATCTCCTTCGGAATACCGATTATGAATCTTCTAGCCAGCTGAGAATTCCATTGTTTCTCAACTTTCTCTACCGCATTCCACAAAGTATTTCTATCTTTATATTCTTCCGGTGCATTTGAAGGGATTATCACTTCTGTTGAAACTATTCCCTGCTTCATACTGTAATGCTTAGTTTTAGAGTCTCGCTCTGAATATAACTTTTCTCCACTTTGATAAGCTGCTGCAGCTACCGCAGATTCGCCCTTACTTCTTTTAACTATTTTCATATTAAAATGCGTTGTAGACATTTACTTGCACACCCTTTCCTTAAAACACTTGTAGTAGGTAGCCGGAACGGCGCAGGGCAAAGCCCTGGCATTATCATCTATGCTGATTCCTTTTCCAGCCTCGCAGAGCGCATATCACACCGCCCCATTCGGGTCGGTGTATAATTGCGCCCTTTCTAAGAAAGGGGTAGGTGCCGGACGGCTAGGTACCCCGTCACCGCCAACTAATCCCACTACTTTAGCTCTTTGTTTCAGTTTTAGCATTCACAGGCTTTACACTTGTAGTCTTTCTCTTCTGTATCACCTGATTAACCTTCTGCTTTACAGATTCATTGTTAAAAGCAAATGTAAGTATCTCCATAACATCATCCTGGGTAAGCAGCTCCGGTTCTCTGATAAACTTCTCAACCATTCCACCTCTTGAACAAAGTCTATGAGTACGAATGTTTCTAGTCATCTCCGTAGCTTTCTTTTTAAGGATTTTTTCTTCTTCCTGATAACGTTTAAGCTGATTATCCATTTCCAGCTTCTTCTGCTGAAGTCTCTCTAATTCATCCATATTAGTAATCCTCCTCTACAGTATCAAAAATAATTCTCCAGATATTATTCATCAGAAAATAGTCTTCATCAGCATCACAAAGCTCAATCATATCTGCCATATTACAAAGCAGATAATCTTTACCGCTGATAACCGCCGATGGCCATTCATATGCTAAACTATGCAAACTAATTGCAATAATCCCTCCTGTCTCCCTATGACGAAAGTACACATGTGCTTCTGGAACACAAGAACCATATTTCATCACAAATGGTTTTCTCTGCTTCACCATTTTTTCTTTAAAATCATTTGTAACAATTATATTTTCAATATCAGATTCATCAGCCATATTCTTATTCTCCTTCATTTATACTAATCTTCTGGAATCAGAACATATATCCTATTGGCCTTACCTCTTCCCATTCTCTTCCTTACTATCAGACCTTCATCATCAAGTTCATGAAGCGTTCTCTTCACTGTAGATCTGCTGATGTCCAGGTCCTTTCCTATCTCACTATATGAAGCTGTAATAAAGATAAAACCGATATCATCTTCATCCTTATTTTGTTTAGAACGGTTTAACAGATAGATGTATATCTGCTTAGCAGTCATTGATACCTCTGCAGTTAGTATCTCGACCGGCACACATATAACCGAATTGAAATCTGTGTGACTTGATATGTAGTTGTATGCCATCTTTTGAACCTCGCTTTCTGCCCTGGCCAGGGTTGGTTTTTTTTCGAGCCATCATCGATGACACCATCATTAAACCACAAAAAATCGAAAAACCTAGTTTTGTAGTAAAATCTGGTTTATTTTCTAATTCTTAATGAATCCACATATTAAGACACGTGAAATAAACGGCTAAAATTGAACTATCATAATTTCCGTGATATGTTAGAATGAATTTAGAATCGTTATAAGGAGGTAAGCCAATGAGAAGTACACTTAGCCTCGGAGAGAGACTAACTGACCTGAGAATTCAGAAAGGGCTTAAACAGGAAGAAGTTGCCGAAGCACTTGATCTATCAAGATCAGCAATAAGTAAATATGAAAATATAGATGAGAACAATAAGAATACCATTGATCATTTATCTCTCATTAAATTTGCGAAGTTCTATGGTGTGTCCGCCGATTATCTCATCGGTTTAGATGATAATCTGACTCAAAAATCAACTCCTATTTCTGAATTACATTTATCTGATGATGCAATTGAAGAAATTAAAAAACAAAAGTTTAACAACCGACTTCTAGGCGAAATCATTACGCATCCTGATTTCTTAGAGTTAATCGATGATATAGAAATATATGTTAATGGCTATGTGGAATATCGCTTTAACAAACTGAATGCAGAAGTCCAAACATTAAGATTGCAAATGGAATATGCAAAAAGAAAATATTCAGACGTAGAACAAACCGATAGAGATATATATGAAAAGGCTGTAAAGGAAGGCCTGATCGAGGAGACTGATTTCTTCTCCTATAAGATACTGGAAGTATTAAAAAAGATTCTTAAGGATTTACGCAATAAACATAAACACAAAAAAGAAAATATGACAACAACTAAAAAAGATATATATACCGAACTATCCGACGAAGAAATCGAAGATAAATTCATAACATATAAAGCAATCAAGGATGGTGTCGATCCTGAAGTATTGCGAGCTGCAAATAGATTTGCAAAGTCCGAGAATCCTGACGATATGGATATGCAACTCGTATTAGACTGGCTTGGATTGAGAAATGATGCATTAACCAGAGAAGAGTTTGATTTTCTATATGATATACTTCTTAAATCTGATAAGGTTGATAAGTTCTCAAAGAGACACAAAAGTAAAAATACAAAGAAAAAAGACACCAACTAAAGAAAAAGGTGAAGTCTTGTGATGGCTTCACCTTTACTATCTTTTCTATATCATATATCATCTTCATCATCTAAAAGAATCTTTCCAAACTCATAGAAAAACTGAACTATTTCTTTTTGGATAACAATCGGATACTTTAATAACGTATACGAATTTCCATCCTTACTGATTTTATCTACTGTTATTATACCTTTATCTTTTCCTAGTGCTGTCTGAGTTTTATAGGATTTTCCTTCTATCAACTGTTCTTCAACATACCCTCTAGACACCAGATAATCCATTATTCTGGCACCTGATAATTTTTTTATATTATCAGCAGTTGAAATCCTATTTAACTCATCTTTTATCTCCGTCAAATAATAATACTCATTATATTCAAATTCATCTATATCAGCTTCGTTGATATAGAATTCCCTTTTCTTAGTCTTCTTCTTGACGGTCTTTTCTTTTTTTTCTACATGATTAGTAGAGGATGATTCAACTATACTTGTAACCGCTTCCGGATTTTCACGAATATATTCGTTAATGCGGTTCAAAAATAGAATACCATACTTTTCAAACTTAGCTTCCCCCACTCCAGAAACATTTAACATTTCTTCTTTGGATTTTGGAAGCTTTACGCACATATCAATCAATGTCTTATCATTAAAAACAATATATGGCGGAACAGCATTTTCTCTTGCCAATTCAAGTCTAAACTGTCGAAGAATTTCAAACAAATCATACCCTGCACTTGTAAGCTGATCCGTTTTTTTAGCTTTGGGGCTTTGTGTTTTATCTTCCAATGGATTATTAATTTTCACAATCACATGGACATCAGATTTTTTTAATGGTTCAATATTACCAATTCGAAGAACACTATACTTTTCATCTGTTTGATATATGTAGCCATCATAAATCATCTGATTTACGAGCACTTTGAGTACGTCTTCCTTATATTCTTTTAATTCACCGTATGTTTTATAATTTATTGCGCCAACCTCTTTTAGCCTTGCTCTATTTGCTCCAATCAATGTACCAAGTATTATATTTATTCCATATCGTCCTTTAGCTTCATAAATACAATTAATTATAGCCTTAGCCTCTTCAGTCATATCCAATTCTGAATATTCACTATGACAATTACCGCAGTTATTACAGCATGAATCATGCTTTTCTCCAAAATATCCAAGAATATAATTTCTAAGACATTCTGTTGTATTACAATAGCCTTCCATAATATGAAGCCTACGAGAATCTCTCTCTTTAATTGATTCAATATCCTCTAAAGGTATACCAGAAAAGTCCTTATGGTCTAAAAGGAACTTGTTAATTATAATATCTTGTGCTGAAAACAATAATATACAATTAGCAGTTTCCCCATCTCTTCCTGCACGGCCTGCTTCCTGATAATAATTTTCCATACTTTGTGGCATATTATAATGGATAACAAATCGCACATTAGATTTATCAATTCCCATTCCAAAAGCATTAGTTGCAATAATGATTGGAATTCGGTCAAATACAAAATCATTCTGATTATCTATTCTATCAGTATTTGACATTCCCGCATGATACCTTCCAACGGATAACCCTTTTCCTTTTAACAACTCATACAAAGAATCAACATTATTTCTCGTTGCAGCATAAATTATCCCACTATCATTAGGATGATTTAATATGTAATCAATAACAAACTCATCTTTCTTTTTGGTCCTCTCAACAGTGTAATACAAATTTTCTCTGTCAAACCCTGTTGTAACGATTTTAGGCGAATATAAATTTAACACACAAGCAATATCATTTTTAACTTCTTCAGTGGCGGTAGCCGTAAATGCGCTTACTATAGGACGTTTTGAAAGCGATTTGATGAAGTCAACAATTTTAAGGTAACTAGGTCTGAAATCCTGTCCCCACTGTGATATACAATGTGCCTCATCAATGGTTACCATTGATATGTCTATCTGACTAACAAAGTCAAGAAAATCATAGCTTTCTAAACGTTCAGGAGCCACATATATGATTTTAAATTCATTATTTTTTGCCAGCTCATACACCTTAAATATCTGAGTTTCTGATAATGACGAATTAATATATCCAGCACTGATTCCTACTTCATTTAATGCCTTAACCTGATCTTGCATGAGAGAAATCAGCGGCGATATCACTATTGTTATTCCTGGAAGAACCATTGCAGGAATTTGATAACACAGAGATTTACCTGATCCAGTTGGCATTATGGCTAAAACATCTGAACCTGACAAAATTGATTCAATAACGTCTTCTTGCCCCTCCTTAAACGAAGAATAACCAAAATATTTATTTAGTACTTCTTTTACATCCATAATGACTCTCCACTCTCACAATATGTAAAAATAAAATGTGGAGTCTTTTAAACGCCACATTTTACTACATTCAATCTGCACAAGAAATCTACTCTTTTTCAAAAATCTTAGAAAGTGTTTTTTCCATATCATTTACAAGATTTACAACCAAAGCATTTCCCATCATAAATCTTCTTTTATTAAGCGGCATTTCCACTATTTCATCTCCAACTTTACAATACTTTGTATGTTCTGTAGGAAATCCCTGAATTCTTTCAGTCTCTTCAGCAGTAAGTAATCTTATTCTTCCAGTTTTCTTATCCTTAACAATATGAGTAGTTCTACTGAATCCACCTTCAGAAGTAAGCATAGTCCTTGCAGGTTTATCATAAGCATCGATCATAGGTATAGCACCTTCTGAGAATATGTACTCATGACCATTTGCAGCCTTTCTAGGAAGCTTTTTAGCACCCTTAAGATACTGCCAAGTCTGTCTTTGTTCTTTACTCAATCGTTCCCTGGACTCATCACTATGTGTCACATCTGGAATTGTATAATACAGTTTTTCTTCTGGAATAAAATATTTTTCATCTACATCAGTATCTTCAGATTCCATTATATCTCCTAATGTGATTACTGGACCATCATATGAAGGTACAGTCTTAACTGTATAAACATACCCATCCTTCATTACTCCGGAATTCTGAAAATCAAACTTAAAGGACTCTGATAATTCTCCTAAACCAACCGGAAGATCAACTATCTTCAAAAGATTTGAATCTAAAGTATCAACTTCAAATGTTTTTGCAAAGAATCCTTCTCGTAAAATTATATCTGCAACACTGTTTCTATTATCTTCTGGATTTTCGCTAAACTCATATTTACTTTTTTTTACGATTCTCTGCGCATATTTGGTATCATTTTTATATGCAAAGATATATGTTCTTCTTCTACGCTGTTGATATCCATACTCGGCAGCATTTATGACTCTCCATTCAACCGTGTAGCCTTCATCCCTGAAGCATGCAAGCATGATTCCAAAATCACGTCCACGCTGACTTGCAGGACTCTTTAGAAGACGATCAACATTTTCAAGTAAAACAAATGGAGGTTTCTTTTCTTCAAGAACTTCTCTTATCGACCACCAAAGAATACCTTTTTTACCTTCTAATCCCTTAGAAGTTGCAAGTGACGATGCAACAGAATAATCCTGGCAAGGAAAACCACCTACAAGCAGGTTAAAGTCAGGTATCTTGCTCTTATCAACATCTTCAATATTCATATTGGTTGTATCATTTCCATCAACATCTAATGGAGTTCCAAAATGATAAACATAGCAATCATGTGCATATTGAGTACTCTTTTCTGCTGGTTCCCACTGACTAAACCAAACAGTCTCCCATTTCTCAGGTTTCTTACAATCCTCAACATCTTTTATATGATTCAAACCACACCGGAATCCCCCAACTCCGGCAAATAATTCACAAACAGTCTTTTTCATTAATTATAAATCCCCTTAAATCATAAATCTTTTAGTATTTTACCATACTTAGCTGTTCGGATCAACAAATAATTTTCTAAATTTTGAACATACTAATTATCTAAAGTAGAATACTCTTTAATCATAAATAAAGTGATGTATCAAAATCGACACATCACTTTAATGCATCATCAATCTGAGAGTAGATATAGCTATTATTTAGCCAAAAACATTGTTTTGTATATCTTCTTCCATCAGGAAGCTCATATGTATCCTCAGCATTCTTTGCATGTGGTCTCACATGGCTTACTCTGTTATCCTTTTGCTTAGGCAGATTATTAACCCTTCGGCCATTCACTTCTGAAATAATCAAACCATCAGATAGAACTCTTTTGGTTTCTTCCCATACCTTTTTAACTTCATTTTCCAGGTCTTCATATGGAATATTCCAGAATTGTCCACCTCTTACCCGTAACTCACCATTTTCATCTTCTTTATATACTACAAAGAAGAATCTGGTATCTCTTAAATAATTACCGAAAGTGGAATCCTCCCAATTTTCTTTTATCAGCTCTTTAAACTGAAAAGCCGGGAACGACATATTCTCTTTTATCTTATCATTTCTTCCAATTCTAATTACTTTAACAACAATATTAGCTTTAACAAATTCCTCTGCCTTGTTTCCTTTAATTCCAAGCATTTTATACGCCAATAATGCTTCTAAATTCTTCGGTTTCTTTGTAATATCAACTTCATATTCAGAACACAATTCACTGACTGACTTATTTCTATGCTTATTAAGTTTGCTGATAACATACAATTCAAAATCATCAATGATATCATCAGTCACTATAGACTCATAAGTTGTGGTTCCGGGAATAATATATGTATTTAATACATATGTCATATAAGTATTCTTGAAAGAAAATGCCCTTGGTTTTGCTAGTTCAGTACTGTAAGGCTGTTTTCTTCTATCCTTTGATGTCTGTGCTTTTGTAGCTGCTCCTAAATATAAAGTATCTCCCTCAGATAATTCATGAGCTTTACCTGCAGCAATCTTATCCCTGATAGTATAAAAGTCTTTCATGATAATTCTCTTATCCTGTTCAGGTGGAGTGAAGAGCTTAGCAAAATCAATCTGATATAACAGCTTATTTGTGATTTCTTTTTTGTATAAATAATAGATCAAAAGTATCAATCTACATTTTTTCCACATATGACTATCTTCAAACTCTTCATTAATAACTGAAAAGTAGTCAATCATAGTTAAAATCATTCGTTCTTTTGCAACATAATCACCTTTGGAGTTAATCTTATAGGGAGAAACCTTTAGCTCCACTCCTGCCTCATAAAAATCCGGTCTAGAGTCACTATTTGCTGCATAATGAAAAAATCGTTCTTCTATAAGTGTTCCGAGGCTTCCTTTATACTTTTTATCCTCGTGAGACGCAATATAAGAACTTGATTCCTGGACTTCATCCAAGAATCCACTATCTTCCATTACAACATCCGCAAATGTTTTTCCTATCAACTTCTGCGCATAATCCTCGATAGATTGAGGATCCGTTTTATCATAATCCGCTAAATAATTCATATTCATCACCAAACTCAGAATCAGCCATATTTATATCAAATATAGCATCTTCTATAACCCTTATACATTCATCTGTATTTTTCAGAATATCTTTGCCCCAGAAGTGGATCACGGTCCAACCTTCCATTTCTAGTTTTTTATCTTTGTCCCAATCTCGTTCAATATTTCTTTCTATTTTCTTTATCCAATATCCTGGATTTTTTCCTTTTTCAAGCTTGGCCTTTAAAGAATCCCAATCTTTCCCATGAAAAAACTCGCTGTCACAAAAGATAGCAATTTTATATTTGGTTAATGCTATATCCGGAGAACCCGGAAGTCCTTTATAATTCTTTCTATATCTGTATCCCTTTGCCCATAATGCCCTTCTCAAAGCAAGTTCTATACTCGTATCTTTTCCACGAATACGGCTCATATTATTATGACTTTTTTCAGAAACTTCACCATGAAATCTTGGTTCTTTCTTTTTCATAGAAAATCACAGCTTTCTCATATTAACAAATGCAGAATAATAAGCTTCTAACCTCGATGTTGTTGAATCAATATGCTTCATCCATTCTTCAACATCATTTGAATTTATAGAATTAGCACGAAGTACCGCTGCTATATCGGATGCCGTCACAATCAATATCGGATGACCATCCTCTACCACTTCTTTATATGCCTGATCTGCAACATAACTAGTCGTAATCAAAATACCAAACTGCCTATATCTTATTCTGGATATAAGTCTAGACATTTGTTTGACTTTTACAGAATCATCCGGTGAATAACACTTTGCTTCTATAGCACAGTCAATCTTTAATGGATAATTACTCTTTCCACCTTGAGTTATAGCATAATGACCAATAGCATCTCTACCGCCATCCCGCCACGGTCTTGTTAATGAAAAGTCCACAAAATTAGGATCCATCTTTTCTATTATATTAACGGCACATGCCTCAAAGCCATATGGATTATCTCTGTAATGACTTCGGATGAGATCAAGACATCTGTTTCCTTCAATATCACTTTGAAGCTGATCATATTTCGAAGGAATCTTAAATATTCTATTTGCCTTTAATGGAGTTATACCATCTCTTCCATATTTTAAGAATCGTTTCCAAGCTGCAGGTGCATACTGCTCACTATTTTTGTGATCATAAATCAATGATTCAATCCATTTTCTTGGAATTGCTTCAGAACCAGTATCTAGGATAGTAAAATATGATTCATAGTTCTGAAATCTCTTCCCATTTACTGTCCTCCAAAACGCAACCAAATCTCTATCTGGAGAAATCTTTGGATTACCTGGAGCAGCAAGTCCAAGAAATTGAACATCTCTTCCATTACCTGTCTTTTTAAAAACAAAAAATGGAGGAATATCATCAAGACGTGTTCCCTCGTTGAGGAGTGCAAATGTGTCTTCAAGAATCTTGTTTCCCTTTTTCTTTGTATCTGTTAACTCCCTACCTGGATGACGATTATCACCGTAATATCGAAAGATCCCAGTTTCTTCATCTAGATAATCTGGCCACTCAAGTTCTTCCATAGAGGTATAAAGAACCACATAAGCATATCTTCCTGAACCATCTTCCCTGAGTTTTTTTCTAAAACCACCAGCATTTTCGCACCTCGGAATCAACTTATGAAATGGTTCAGAAGACATATCACTTGTTTTTCCGCCTTTATATACACAATCAATTATGAGATTAGCTATGTCTAATTCCTCAAAAGCAATTTCCATGATTAACCTCCGTATCTATGTTACAGCTTTTTTACATTTGCAAAACCATCTGGTGAAATCAAATATACCTTATCAGCTATATCAAACAACAACCTTTTTCTCACTACTAAATTAATAGGCTTCTCATTTAATCTGTCAGAAAGCATAATCTTTATATCGTCATCCAACGGTACTCCCTTTGTATATTTTTCAACATTTGCAGCTAATCTTATTGCTTTTACATAAGCCAATAATCTCTCTATCGAAAGCATTCTTCTTTCAAATTCATTATTTATTTTCTTTTTATCAATCAACATAGCCTCAACAATTGTAAAATCATTTACCGTTATCTCTGAAACATCCTTTCTGATCCACTTCTTTAGCCTATCATCATATGAATCACGAACATTAGGCCATATCAACATATAATAATCAGTCAAAAGACTTTCATTAAGAAACCATCCCGTATGACTAGCATTTCCACTCATAAAATCTAATTCAAAAACAAATGTTGGAATCATTGCATTGCTATAATACAAAGATGCCTTTTCATCAATATTGTATGAATCTAGAATCACATCAACGCCTTTTAGTTGTAAGTCTCGATCTGTTACTCGTTTATAGGAAGTATTCAACTTATCATAAAAATACATATCCATATACTTTGCAAGTTGTTCTTCCGCTCTTAGATCCTGTCTTCTAAGCGATTTTTCTCTTGTATCCTGCATAATCCTGTTCCCTTTTAACTGAAAGAAATATTATAAAACAGCAATAAAATAAGGATAATTAGTCAAACATCATATCTGGTTTTTCTTTTTTGCAAAGTTTCTTAACCTTTTCAGGAATTTGTCCAAGGAAATAATCCTCTAGTAAATTCCATATATCATCGTTTTTAAAACCACCTTCATATAAATAAGTCAACATTTTTACAGAAATTAAATGTCTCTCCGAAACCATATCCAAAAGTCTATTATTATATCTATATGGCGCGTTTATAATATTTTTTAATGCCTGAATCTGGTTAACGTATATATACAACTGACTATTTGCCCCTCCTATCATCTCAAAAGTCAGGCAACCCATAGCTTCTAGAATGCCCAAAATCACACCATATTCCTTCGTCCTATTGCTATTATTATTTATCAAATATAACCTTCCATTATTGGTCTCTTTTATAACATTATTAAACCCTTTCTCTACCCAAGAAAAATAAGAATTTACAGCCACATTAAATTGATACTTTGTAGTTCCATTTATGGCAGTTTTTTCCTGCGCAATTGGTGTAGAAGTTCTTGAAAAGTTATTCCTATATGAATCCATTGAAGCAATAACTACTTCGCATATATTTTGAGCCTTATACTGATTAATGCCACATTCATTTACCATGCCACTAACTATTTCTGAAATAGCAGTATGCTCAGATGATTGAACCTTATCAAATACAATCTTCTTTATCGTATCCCAGATATTTTTAAATGTTATATTGTATTCATCGTTAAACGAAATATCTACACACAATGCCGGTACCATAGTATATTTAGTAACAAAATCCAAATCAGAGTCATTATTATATAGCATGTATTTAAACTTTGGGAATGATAGCGATTTATAATCTTTATTCCATATTCCACTTAATAGCACTCGACATATATTTTTATGAGAATCTATTTCTTCAACCGTTCCAGGATAATGTTTTTCTAGATTTTTTTGAACAACCGGACTAATCTCAAAAAATCCAATAGAAAACATCGGAATAGGTCTAACATTTATAGGCGAGAATCCAATCTTATTTTCATAATCTTTTTGTATCAACAATAATGCTGTTTTTACTTTATTTATATTACTATCTTCATCACTAACAGGAGATCCAAAAATATAGGAAAAATTCTCAGCATCTAATAGCATCGCATTTCTTTTTTTTGTGAAATCCTTTCTTTTCCCACCTTTTATACCTTGTTGATATAATTCATCTATTTTTTCAATCACCTTAATCAACTGATAATGTTGAATCGTTGATAATCCATGTAATCTATTAATATGTTTAAAGTCTTTTGAATTATAGTGATAATATGCCTCTCCAACCAAATCATTTCTTCTAGCAGCTCTTCCTATTTCCTGAACATAATCACAAACATTACCAGTAGGAGCAAAATGAACAACCAACTCTATATCATTAATATCTATACCCATTCCAAAAGCTTTTGTGGCTAACATCACCAATTTTTTCTTTGAATAAAAATCCTCATAATTTTCCTGTTTTTCTTCTTTTTTTAGAGTACCATAATATTTTGCGATATGCTCCACTTCTCGTCTGTTTTTTAGAAATTCATAACATCTTTCTATTAGTGCAACGGTCGGAAAATATATCAAAGTCTTTTTATTTGTTATTATCGCACGTTTCAATATTTGTTCCACTTGTTCGAATTTATCCTGCTCATATTCTGAACGTGCTCCTTTTTCTTTCTTTGAATCATCTATAACAATTGTGATATCTTTTCGCTTTATATACCCCAAGTATGTAATAGGATTTATCATATGCAAGCTATTTATTGTTTCTGTATACATATCTTCTATGCCATGGAATATCGCTGTTGCAGTAAACGTTGCTATCACAAATGATCTATGTTTATTCTCAATTTGTTTTTTACGAAGTTTTTTAATATGATCTCCCAAATACCAGTAATCCGGTCTGAACTGCTTTCCCCACGTAGTCACAATATGTGCTTCATCGATTACTATCATACCAATTGTTCGATTTCCGATCAGCTGTTCTACATCACTTCTACTAAGTAATGTTTCTGGAGAAATATATAAAATGTGATATTTTCCTTCAGAAACCTTATCTATAATATCTTGTTTTATTATCGGTGAAATATCAGAATTAATAGTCTTCGCATATTTGTAATTAACCATTTCAAGATTTTTGACCTGATCATTCATCAAACCAATTAGGGGAGATATCACAATTGTCAATAAATTATATTTCTCTGCCAAATAAATAGCTGGCACCTGAAACATTACTGATTTCCCCCCACCAGTAGGCGCAGTAACAAATACATCTCTAAAAGCTTTGTCTTCTCCACAGTTCTCTACTTGTTCAACAAGATTAGATACAATTGCTTCTTGAGACACCTTTATAACTTTTTTATTTCCATCTTCTAATTCCCTCATATCGTAAACCGATATATCGCGATATGATTCATATCCCCAATATTTTTTTAAGATATCACTATATTCTTCTCTGTGTTCATATTGATTATCTACCTCTTGAATTTGAGCGTAGTAAACATCAGAATAATCTTTCCAATAATAGGAAACTAGAGCAATGTGTTCTTTAAGACGATTTATATCGCCCGTATAATTGCTTATTCTCACATATAATTCATCAGGAGTATCAAATAAGCGTTTAATAAAATCTAAATAATCAGATTCCTCTATCAAATCACAATCAACAATATCATCATTCGTAATTGTTGGTTGTAGGAGTTTTTCATAATCAAATAGATTAACAACTATAACTTTATTATTTGATAAGACAGCCGGTTCACTATATACTCCCAACAAATAACCATTAAACTCTTTAAGGCCTTCAAAAATAGAAATATATTCATCTATATCACCAATAACTGTTTCATCATTCTCATCAATATCTGACTCTTCAAAATGATATAACAAGCCTTTCTTTACTTCGTCAGAAAAACAGTCTTCAACAGGATATTGCTCCATATATAGATTATTATTTAATATGTAAATGTCTTTATACTGTGATACGATAAAATCTGCCATCAGAATAAATTCTTCATAAGTAATATATGTTCTTTTACTGTACAGTGACATAAAGTACTGCATTTTATTATCAACAACTTTATCTAATTCAATCTTTGTAATACTACTATCAACTACAGAGATAGGAATACCCTTAAGTACTACAATTGTTTTCTCATCAACAACAATATCTTTCAATTTTTCATTTATTTGGTTTTTTATTATTGAATCGCCCATATTTTCCCCTACTCATCTAAAAAATCTTTATATTTTTTTGCTCGCTTATTTCTTCTTAGTTTTCCCAAAGCTTTTGCTTCGATCTGTCTTATTCTTTCTCTTGTGACATCAAATCGTTCTCCAATTTCTTCTAAAGTATGTTCCCTTCCATCTACAAGACCAAACCTCATTTTTATCACTTCTTGTTCCCTTGGTTTAAGTGATTCTATAGCTTCTTCTAAGGCTTGTCTCAGAACACTACTATATACTATTTCCTCTACCGTCAAAGAATCCTTATCCTCAATCAATTCTCCCAACTCAGTTTCTTCATCTTCTCCAACATAAGAATTTAATGAGGAATATGATAAAAAATTCTTTCTTAAAATCAAACATTCCCTTACATTTTCAACCGGCATAGACAATTCTTCAGAAATTCTTTCAATTCTCTCGTCTAGATTCAATCCCTGAATCATAAAAGTATTATCATATCTTGCAACCTTATTGATTCTCTCCATCATATGAACAGGGATTCTGATTGCAAATCCGTTATCCATTATTTCTCTTGAAATAGCTTGTTTAATCCACCATACTGCATAAGTACTAAACGAATTACCTAGTTCTGCATTGAATTTTTTTGCCGCCTTTATCAATCCAAAAAATCCCACTTGTTTCAAATCTTCATAATCTAATCTATTACCATATCTTTTCTGATATTTTGATACATATTTATCAACCAAACGTTCATTTTTAACACATAAATCTTGTTCCGCCTGTTTGTTCCCCTGCTGTATCATTATACAAAGCAGATTATTCGATTGTTTAACAACCTTTTTTTCTTCCAAGAATTGAACAGAGTTTTCATCTATTCCTTGATCTTTAAAAATCGTTTCATCATATAGCACCTCAAAGCTATCTTCACTCTCTTCTTCGACATCTAAAACAAATGACTCGGTCTCTTTTAGTTCTTCCTCGTCAATTAAGTCTATCCCATTTTCAAATAAAATATCAGCTGCGCGATATTGTTCCTTAATAGATAGCATATCAAATATTTTAGAGAATTGATTGTACGTGATACAACCATCCTGTACGTATGGTTCAGCCATACTAATAATGATATCCGTATTCATGTTCACACCCTCCCATTTAAAATATCCATGACACATAATCAGGACATTTTTCTGAAGCTTTCTTTAAAATTTTAGCTATACTTGATTGAGGATTTTTTATCGTAATAATCATTGTATCTATTGCTCGCGTAAATGGAATCATTGACCAGTTATATATATACTTTTTCTTCCTCTCTTCTGGGCTTTCAAGTATCAAGGAATCAACTTTTCCATCAATATATTCTTTTTCTTTTTCTTCAATAAACACATCAAAATCAAGGCAAATAACTGTCCATCCTTCTAAGCCTCTAGCAGAACTATATTGAAGAACTCTCATCTCATCAGTATCAATCGGATATGAATCTCTATTATTACTATTCGTTCCATCCCATAATTCAATCCCTGCATCAGAAAAACTCTTATATTTTTTAAATTTCGATTCCCCACCCGTTTTTTCTACCATGGACGACGGGACCAAACACAAAAGATCGTATGCTATATTTCCTGCTTCTTTTATCCGAACAAGTTCCTGGTTGCATATATCAACAATATTCTCTGACGATGTAATAATTACATTTCCACCATACAATTTATTATTTGGGATTATTTTTCCTCCTAAAGAGCCCATCTCCTGAGAATACTCATTAAGAAACGAAACAATATTCCTTTTTTGCCGTAAACAATATTTTAATTTAATGCTGTTTTTATTCTTTGAATCAGCCCAATTACATGCGTTTTCATTTCGCACAAACTGATTGCCTCCATCTGCTACAATAATATTCTTTTCATTATATATTTTTAAAATAACTTCCTTCTCTTTTATACTCCAATCCTGAGCTTCATCCACTAAGACATAATCCCAATTTAACTGGTCATCAGAAAACATCATTTCACGAATTAAATCAATAGATTCATCATCATTCAAAAAATCTAATAGCTCATCAAGAACCGCTTCATATTTATTTAGAAATTTATCACCCGACATTTTCCCGTCATATAGTGTTTTATTACATAATCTATAAAAATATGAATGTAATGTGTTAATATGCACACAGCTCTCTTCAAATAAATCAGGTAAATCTGCAAGAGCAAATAATCTTCTAATATCCGATACTAAGGCCTTATTATATGTCAATATCAAAACCCTTGCCTGTTTTTCATCTACCATTTTTATAGCTGTTTGAATCAAACCAACTGTTTTACCAGTTCCAGCTCGCCCCCTAAGAATCGAAATTCCACTTTCACAATCAATAGAATAATTATCAACAAACGATTTGTTTGTAATCATTTCTATTCTATTTCTCGTCATTTCTCCCATAGACTTTTGTGTTCTAGAAAAAAGCGAAAGAGCATTTTGAAATGAATCAAAAGAACCATAATCACAGTTACAATCAAAAACAAAACCAGTCCGTCGTTTTTGTGGTGTTTTCTGGTCAACTAACAATCTAATCAATTCGTCAAATGTAAATTCAGCACCAATCACGTTTGACGGCATCCTTTTCCCATTAATAGTTAAAAGATTTGTTATATCCTTAGATGTTATCTGATTAAACCAAATCAAATTTGTTATATATGGCGAAAAGGATATTGTCTGCTCAAAAAAGTTTTTTGCAGCTATTTTCTGCTTATTTGATTGCAATGTGACACAGTGTTTGCCATTTCCATATCTAACATAAAAATCTGTACCATTTACTTCAACACCAGAAATATCATGACTTTTAATTTCTATCGTTGTACAAAAATTTCTTATTTCAACTGAATCATAAATATGTTCATCTTCAAAATAAAAATCTGATTTAACACAGTAATTATTTAGTTTTCCTATCAAAAATAAATCTACATCTTTTACAGACTGTCCCATTAAAGTAGCGCTTGCAAATAAAACAATTTCTCCTGTCACCGATTCTGGCAAGCTGTCTAATATAATCTTTTTCAATCTATTTGCCGAAACATATTCATCAGATGATTTATCTGCCCCATAAACTGATATTTCTACACTCATCACTTTATCCTCTCCAAATAATTTCTATATTCAATCTTTATCAAAAAAAGAAATAGAAGCCGGTATCAATGTACAAACTTCTATTTCTTTACACACGAAAAATAGATATTATTAATATTTTCAAATCGGTTTTTGTTTTTATATGCCCCCATAACAACACACCACCTTTGTAAATATTCAATACTTTTCAAATTATATCATATTTCAGCTATATTTTATACGGTTTTTGCCCCTACAAAAGCCATTAACCAAATAAAAACCAGACCTACCCTAGTCGTAGATCTGGTTTCACTACCTCCTGTATTATTTTGTCATGATAATCAGGCCTGTCTATATAACAATATTTGAAGAAAAATATCCCTTAAAAATCAGAAAAAACGCTTTTTTGAAAAAGGACAAAGTCTGGGAACGCCCTATTTATAAGGTTCCCGCGACTTTGTCCCTATTATGACATATTACCCGGTTGCTGATATAAGTAACGCTTTATCTTCCCACAGTGCATCAAAAGCCGACTGAATGTTCTTAAACATTTCACCTTCGGCTGTTGAAACCATTTTAGTATTCCACTCTTTATTAACAGAGAGCGCTTTTCCTGTCATGTTGGAACTACCAATAATAAAGGTATATGGTTCGTCACGCCTAAAGATGTATCCCTTTGTATGATCATTTGATATGAAATCCGGTTTATATGCTGCACTTGATTTATTTGCTGAATCAATAAATGCAGTGGTTGCACCGGATAAGAATCTCTTCCGCAGTATTCTTCCCAAGATTTCTGATATCTATTTAAGTTCAATATATCCGGTCGAGAAATCATTACTTGGGTCTACCGGATCCGAAAGGCTAAAGGACACTTCGACTTTTGAATCGGCCGAGCGTTTTCTAAATTCATCTCCCAGGCCATTAACTGAGTCATGATGAAGAGTATAGCCTGCGGGAAGCCCGGAATTATAAAGGACATACGAGTTGCAAGCTTCTCCATCTATCTTCATATTTGTATCATCGATGTAATAATTATTCTCTGAGATATTATCAATCCATAATTCATATCCGTATTCACTATTTTCTTTCTCAATAGATCTGATGCGTATCTTATCATTTTCAAAGATAACACTACCCTTGTCCTTATCTTTAGTTATGACAGTATAACCCTCATCATTAAGCTTGAAAGTTTCCATACTGGTTTTTTCATAGATATCGCCTTCCTCATTTCTAAGACCGACTTCACCTATAACCATTTCATCTATTGAGTCAAACCATTCACCATAAACACTTTCATAATATGTTACTTCTGAATTTCCTCTAAATTCACTGCTCGTGTAGATATAATCTCTATATTTACACCGACCATTGATACCGACACATTTTAAAGTAAAACGAACTGGTTCCTTTCTTTTGTTTTTCAGCGTAAAGCCTACTCGATAAGAATAATCTTGATCATTATATTCTCCATTGGTTGTATCGGCATATATGCTCACTATTCTTACTGTTACGCCATCCTGATCAAAAACCGTTACATCAGGGCTGTCAATAAGAGTGTATTCCTTGTAATTGTAGTCCTTAACAGCTTCATTACCGCGATATTTAGATGTGTTTGTATAAGTAGATGTCCTTCTATCCATAATCGCGGAATAAACTACTATTAATACAAATACAACCAACAAGGCTATGATTGCGATCCGTATATGTTTCAAAGTCTCAAGGCCTTCCTTGTGTGCTCTTGAGACAGCATCCTTCGCGGCGGCATCTGCCATTTTTTCAACAGCAGCCTCATCTACTTTGTAACGATGTTTTAGTTCCTTATCATCTCCGTAGACGGCACCACAGTTAGGACATTTTTTCTCTTTGTCTGTATTTATGATACATCCACAGTAATCACAGGTTATTTGCGGACTTTTGATCCGCATCTTAGCAGACTTCTTTTCAGCAGTCTTTCTGAATTCCTTTGAACTTAAGATATTAGCCTGTACATACACATATCTAATTATTAAAGAAATAATAATGATCACTAATATGACCATCGCAATTATAAGTATCATCTTTTTTTATCAGGTTTCATTCCTTTCGTTCAATTTATGATTTCTCAACTTATTAATAATCCACACAGAAACGGTGCTTCTTATAATACTTTGTGACCATAATATAAAACTTCTGCTGGTTAAGAGCGGTAGGTGCCATCATTGCCATTTTGTTATGATATGAGAAAGATGTCAATAGATTTCATAGTTCCTTTTTGATAAAATATGTTTTTATATATTCACACTATACAAGCTGTAAAATCATCAAGCGGATCTACATAATAATAAAAAAATAGAGCCATGTATGAAAATCACACATCGCTCTTGCAAAACGTTTCCGTTTTTTCGTGTAAATCTATTTTCCCCCTCTGAGAACCAAAAGTCAATCTCTTTTTCGATAAAAGACCTACCTAGTCGTAGATCTGGTTTCATTACCTCCTGTATTATTTTGCTATGTTAATCAGGCCAGCCTTTACTCTTCCCCCCTAAATGTCTTCTGCATTTATATCTTCTTCTGCATCCAGATAAGATCATACCATCTATCAAACTTCTTTCCTACCTCTTCCATATGAGCCACCTTCTTGTAGCCTTCTTTTTCATGGAATAGAAAGCTATCGTGGGATAGGTATTCATCTTCCTGAGCGGAATATGCTACACCTGCCAGGAGATTGATGATTCCAATCTTTCTTAGCTCGTTTTCCAGCTCCCTGTAAAGCAGAGAACCTGCGCCCTGTCTGCGGCATTCTTTATCAATGTATATCGAAGTTCCTACAGTCCATGAGTAGGCTTCTCTGGAACTATACTCACTCGCATATACATATCCGATTATCTCTCCATCTTTCTCACACACAAGATACGGATACTTTTCAGTGATATGTTTTATTCTTTTCTTAAATTCTTCTACAGATGGAACCTCGTACTCAAAGGATACAGCTGTTTTCTCAACATAATATGAATATATATCAACTAATCTTTCTGCATCTTCAGGTTTCACCTTGCGAATAATTAAACTACTTTCCATGGCCTTCTCTCTCCTCAATCATTTCCTCTATAATATCTACTGCATTAGCAACCATTTTAGGACAGAAATCCGTGAATAACTTCTGTTCCTGGGCATACTTTATTCCTTCTTCGGTTCTTACATCACATCCAAGTAAGTCGTTACATATATAGGAACCTGACTTTTCTGCAAATCTTCTCATCATTTCATCATTAACTTCATTTGCTCTTACACACTTTTCCAAGTCGCCCGTACCATGCTCACCATAGAGGCATCCTAATACCATAAGGGCACCTGTACATGCTCCACATACTTCTCCCTGTCTCATTCCTGTGCCAAAACAGGCTGATACTTTTAAAGCCTGCTCTTCGGTGAGACCACATTCCTCAGCAAACGCTACAAGGACAGCCTGCGAACATAGATTCTTTTCATTAAATAGCTTTAGGGCTTTTTCTTTATGTGTCATAATCTAATCCTCCTCTGCCATTCTGCAAGCTTCGTTATATATTCTTAAAGCTTCCAGCACTTTATCCTGGTCACTCTTTTTGATTTTTGAGAAGACCTTTTTGAACTCAGTGTACATATCAGCTTCTATCTTGTTATATCTTTCTTCCCCGCTCTTGGTAAGTGTTAATACTACACTTCGGCGGTCCTTCTCGGATGGCTGTCTTAAGATATATCCTTTTTTTACAAGTTCTTCGACACTTCGACTAACTCCGCTTTTATCGAGCTTTAATATCTGGGCAAGATCTTTGATGCATATTCCAGGCTGTCTTCCTATCTCAACTATAAGGAAGCATTCAGATTTTTTGACATTGCATGTACAGCAATCATTATGATTAATATTATCTAGATGACACTCTAGCTCTCTTGTATATTCACGAAATTGTTTTACTTTATCCATACCAGCACCTCCTGTTTTGATAGATGATAATATCATTAGTTGCGATTGTCAACTATATTTTGAGTATAGAAAAAAGCCAGAACTTTTACAGATCTGACTTTCTCTTCTGATTAGAATACCGAATATTCTTTCTAATTATTCTTAAAAGTCTAACTCTTTCTTTCTAAAGAGAATTATAGTACCAACTATTGCTGCAACTACATATACTGCTATGACTAGGATGAGTTTGAGAAGTCCTGCTCCTGTCTGTCTCATTACTAAATCATCAAGTATTGAAGAACATACATCTGTAAGATAGATTCTGTCCAGGTGATACTTTACCACAGTAGGATTATTGGTTGTGAAAGTATTTATCTTCCTTCCATTTTTTTCAATTACAATTAGTATCCTCATCCTCAAAAAATGCTTTTGAGAACTCTCTCAGATACTCTATATCCTTTATTCCGGCAACTTCGTATGAGGAGTGCATTGCAAGCTGTGCCAGTCCAATATCTGCCGTATTGATTGATACATGAGAATTGGAAATGTTACCCAGTGTGCTTCCTCCTGGTTCATCGGAATGATTGACAAAGATCTGATAAGGGATACTGCTATCCTCACAGATTCGTTTTACATATGCCGCTGATATTCCATCTGTTGTATAACTCTGTCTTGCACTGAACTTTATCACTATTCCGTCATTCATCTTCGGACTCTGTATCGGATCATATTTATTTGTATGTGCAGGGTGAAGTGCGTGAGCATTGTCCGCTGAAATCATGAAGCTGTTTGCATATGCAGTATAGTACTCTTCGCGGCTTCTTCCCAAATTATCATTTATTCTATCGATAAGACTGTGAAGGAAGTCGGAATCTGCGCCCTGCTTGGTTCTTGAGCCTACTTCTTCATTATCAAATATGCATGCCATTTTTACATATTCATTGTTTTCAGCTTCAACAAAGCCTTTAAGTGAGCACCATACACATTCCTGATCATCTAGTCTTGAAGAACCTATAAATTCATCATCGGATCCCCAGATTACGCCCTTTTCACGAATATACATAAAAAGATCTTTTCCAAGTATACTGTCTTCCTCTACACCTGCTGCTTCTGCAACAAGTGACATTATCCCTTTCTTTCCTTCTGACGTGCTAACTATAGGAAGCATGTCCTTCTGAAAGCTGTAGGAATATCCACTGTTGGCATCTCTGTTCATATGTATTGCCAGTGATGGAATAACGGCTACATCCTTATCTAGATTAACTAGAACTGGGCTGATTCCCTCTTCATCTCTTACCAGGATTCTTCCCGCAACAGAAAGTGGGCGATCAAACCAAGGCGCTAGAAGCATTCCACCATACTTTTCAACATTTAGACGAACATAACCCTCTTTATTATATTCAAAGTCTTCCTTTAGTTTTGGGCATGGAGAATCACTATGGCTTGCAATTATTCTGAATCCTTTATAATCAGACTTTGGAATAGAAAATGCTATTAGAGAAGAATCATTTCTTGAAACATAATAATTCTCACCCGGCTGCAGATTCCAAACTGCTGTTTCCTTGAGACTCTTAAATCCTGCTGCATCTAGAATATCTTTTGCGTTTTTAATCACATGATATGCAGTTGGGGACTTATCTATAAGATTCAATAAGTCCTTTGCATCGTTAACTGTCTCTTTTTCTATATTGTCATTCATATATTTTAGATTCCTCCAGTATCGTATTTTCGACTTCATTAGTTCTGCTTGTTTTCCCACATTTCCCTGGTCAGACAGGTAATGTGCTCTATTCTAACTTCGTTGAGTAGTGGGACTTCTACATTCTCATTTGTGTGGTGCCACTCAAAGCCCAGCTTTTCCTGCACGCGAAGGGACTTGGAATTGCCATCGTAGTAGCCACACCAAATGATGTTCATACCTATATCTTCGAAGCCGTGACGTAGCAGTTCTCGAGAAGCTTCTGGCATATATCCTCGACCCCAGAAAGGTTTGCCAATCCAGTAGCCAAGCTCACACTCGTCGTCATTATGTGTTTTGTTTGACTTGCCATGAAGTATTAGTTCGATTGCACCGATTGCCTCATTGCTACCCCTTTCACATATGGCGTAGCACTCTGCACCGGTGAAGACATTTTGTATTACATCCAGACTCATCTCTTTATTGGTATGTGGTGGCCAGCCAGCCTTAGGTCCTATATCTGGATCGCTTGCATATTTGAAAAGACTGTCTACATCGCTTTCTCTCCAGCGACGAAGTACCAGTCGCTCTGTGTTTAATCCCATACCACTATTACTCCTTTTCAGTTTAATTACCTATATTTTACCTAACTTAAATAACGAAGGCCATACGCTAATTGATATGGCCTTCGTTATTTAGAATTATCAATGAAAAATATATTACTGACAAACACCATCAGAACCAATCCAGTATCCTTCTACCTGTTTATTTGTAACCATCATTCCATCAGAACTAAAATAATACCATTTTTCATCTATTTTTTGCCATTGATTATATGGATACCAACCGGTTGTGTCTTCGTACCACCAACCTTTTGAATTTACCTTCCATGAAGCAGTACCGCCATATGTGCAGGTACCGTTTCCATTTATCCAATATCCACCAATCCATTCATTTGATGCCATATAACCGGCAGAATTAAAATAATACCAGTAACCATCAATTTTCTGCCATTGACTTACAGGATACCAGCCTGATGAATCTTCGATCCACCATCCCGTTGAATTACTCTTCCAAGACATTATACCCGAATAAGTATTGTTACCGTTAGCATCATACCATCTTCCATCTACCCATTCATTCGCATATTGTCCTCCACCCCTGTTTGGCACGCCTCCAGTAGTAGATCCTGAATTAGATGCCCCACTATTATTAGGATCTGAAACATATATAGTAACTAATGGTGCATCACCCAATAATTTCCAATCGCTACTTTCATAATAATAAATCTTAGTTACTAAATGATAAATTCCTGGAGAATCTTTATACTTTGAAAAATAATTTGAAAAACTTTCACTTGAATTAGTAGAATATGCTATTCTTGATCTTGTTTCTATAACCGTTCCATTTTCATTATACAACGTAAAATCCAGTTTTATCTTTTTAGTTTTGTTGAATGTAACCGTAAAATTTGTTTTAAATGTGGATCCTAGTTCAATATTGTATGTTGTCGAATCTGGAACAACGTTTATATTATATATGTTAACATTATTATCACCTCCACTATTTCCCCCTTCACTCGAATCAATTGCTGGAGCGCCCGAACTAGGGCTAATACATACTCTATTAGTTTTAGTACCATCGCTATTATAAATGGATTTTCCTACTATCCTTGTTTTTTCTGTACTACTAGTTTTTTCTGTATCACCAAAGATATAATTTTGAGGAACAGTAATCTTATTATCAGCTGCAACCTTTATTAATGGTGCAAATAATATGATTCCACCAGAATCTTCATAGGTATTAAATTTTAGGTCAACATTTCCTCCATTAAAACAAATGCTTTCTTCAGCATTAATGCAAGATTTGTGTCGGGAATTGATGTTTAGTGTTCCACCATTAATGATTACATTTTTGGCTTCAATTCCATTCCAAGCGTAGGTTAATATTTTTACAGTTCCAAATGAAGTAAAAGTATCACCAACTTTTATATTAACTGGACAACTTGATTTTAATAAAAACTCCTCAAATTTTAGATTTGCACCTTCTTCGATAGTCATATTTTCATTTACTGTTATATCAGCAAAGGTAGATTTTATATATACATTTGTACCATCTTTCTGAACATAATTTTTCACATTGTCTATGTCTTCTGTACTGAGTGTTCCTGTTCCTTCGATTGTCAAATCGTAATTATTTCCTTTTATTCCACTTATTTCTATCGATTGATCCATATTTAATATTGTGTCTTTTTTTAATTCATAAATATAGTAACTACCGTAATTTGAATCTTTAATTATATCACTAGCATTTACAATGATAGAATCTGCATTTACCTCACATCTTACTAATGAAATGGAAACTATTGCTAATACTAAAAGCATAATTGATATACATATCTTTGACTTCATTAAATCACTCCTTTCCTAAAATATTATTGAAATAAAAAAACATCAGATAAGACTTATTCAGCCATTTCTGATGAATTATAATAAGTGCAACTGGCTGACATTTTAAAGTCCCTATAGCTTTGCGTCGCCGGCTTTCACCGGGTTTGCTAATATATATTTTTATTATATGCAACCCATATAAAAAAATCAATTACTTGTAAATTATTTATTTAAAACTCCCTATTGCTGTAATGATTGCCAGAATCATCTTTGCTCTTTCTACCTTGTAAGCAGGTTCTCTATCTTTAAAGTAGTTTTCTCCTGAGATAGCATCTATGTAGTATCTCATTGCCAACTCAAAATTTATCCTGTTAAAATCATGCCAAAGATTATTCTTTACTTCTTCAGCTCGACTTGTATCACACAAACTGATATATCCAGCAACAAGACTATCCACTTCTTCTTTATCTTTCTTCCCATTCTGTATGCAGGAACGTATTGCGTCCGCTATATCTAATGTAACTGGCCCCTGCATTATGGTATCGAAATCAAGAAAACCTATCACCTGTCCATCCTTAAAAAGAATGTTAGATAGTTTTGTATCAGCGTGGATTATTGCATTACTTACCTCATCGGGAGAGATATATATTTCACTTAGTATTTTAATCTGACTCTCAACTTGGGGCTCACGAAAGGAACTTTTCTTATCATCTGACGTAATAATCTGTGTATACTTCTGATGATAAAACTTGAGGTCGTGCAGATGAGGATAAAGAGGTTCTATATCACCCTCAATCCTCTGAAATGCATTATGCAGTCTCGCTAGACCTTCACCATATGCATAGAGCATTTCCTTGGATAGTGGAGTGCTTATCCTGTCACACTCAATGTACGGATACATCCGCCATGCATATTCTTCCTCATCGATATAATAATATTCCCCACCGAAGGTTTTTATCCATTTAGGATATATAAGACCTTCCCTATCAAGTACTTCCGAATAAAGAGTGTAATTATGCTCCAGATGAGCAATGCTCATGTCCTTTTGAATTCGCTGAAGCACGCAATCACTCTCTTTTGTTTTTACTATGTAGGTATCATTTATATGTCCGCTACTAAGAGGATTTATAACCAGCACTTTGTCCGAAAAAAAACTATTACATATATCTTCCAGGCTCATTTTATTACTCCTGTTTAACATCGATATCACAATTGTATAGTGAATACCATTATTCTACAATATTAAGTGCATATTGTTTGTATTTTTTATATAATATATGTAATTCAGAAAAGGAGGTAAATCTATATGAAAAAGAGATTATGGGGATTGGTTTTAGTTTTTCTTGCAACTGTTATCTTTTCTTTTTCTTCATATGCAGCATCCGGTACTTGGAAAAGTGATTCTAACGGATGGTGGTATGAATATTCTAACGGATCATATGCGCAAGGATGGGTACAGATAGGCTCTGACTATTATTATTTTGATAATAGCGGATATATGGCTGGCTCAGAATACAGAGATGGCTATTGGCTTAATGGAAATGGTACTTGGAATGTAAATTATCAAAATGCACATTGGGATCATGATAGTATAGGTTGGTGGTATACAGATTCTAGCGGTTGGTATCCAGTTAGTCAGTGGATAAAAATAGATGGTAGTTATTATTATTTCAAAGATAATGGATATTTAGCTACTAATGAATATATTGATGGAAGTTATGTTGGTTCCGACGGAGCGTGGATTAAAGATTATACACCACCTGCTGAAACTCCAACTGAGACTCCATCTGAATCCACAACTACAGTAACTCCTTCAACAGATAATAATAACAGTTCATCATCTGTTAGTGGAGATACTACCGTATATGTTAGTACACGAAGCAATACCATACATAAATATTCTAGTTGTAGCGGAATGAAGCATTATAGATCAATGACTTATGATGAAGCTGTTTCCCATGGCTATAAAAAATGTGGTATATGCTGGGAATAATTATCTACAACATTTAAAAATCGAGCCGAAGATTTAACATCTTTGGCTCGATTTTTTTGTAGACATAAATTACAAATGATATATTAGAAATCCAACTCTTTCTTTCTGAAGAGAACTATTGAACCAACTATTGCTGCCGCTACATAGACTGCAAGGATCAGGAACAATTTAAGGAGTCCAGCCCCAACCTGTCCCATCATAAAGTCGCTCACCATTGAGGATGCTGCTCCATCAACATAGAATCTATCCAGATGGAACTTAGCAACCGTAGGATCTATTTTTATGAATTCAATTGCTACTGGAATTATCATATTCACACCAAAAAATGCGAGGATACCAAGTGCGTTATTTCCTGTTACATAAAAGAGTAGTGATGCAATAGATAAACATGCTGCAGTGATTATAATATCACCTACACAGTACCAGAATACATAAGCTATCTCCATTGAAGTAAAGCTAAGCCCCAGCGCTGCCTGAAGTCCAAAAAGTAATGCACCTGCACATACATACATTCCAACAAGGAGAATCACCGCATCAAGAAACTTGGCTATAATGAACTTCAGTCTGTTGACACCTCTTCCAACCACATTTATATATGCAGTGGACTTAAAATCGTCTGCGTAGACATTTACCACAAGTACTATTCCGAGTACAACTGCTACATAGCTTAAACTATCTGTGGCCGTTGTTACAAACCCAAAGCTTTTATCTGGAACTTTAGCTAAGTCATGGAATATCATTCCTGTAACAAACGCCACCATGAAAATAAATGTCAACCAGATAGATTTTTTTCTTAATATTCTTTGCAAATCTGCTTTAATAAGATTTCTCATAGATCTATCTCCTTCTTCTTAAAAAGTATCATCGATAGTAATACCGTTCCACCAATATATATGACAATTGCTGGTATTATATGCCAGCCAAAATGTCCCGCATCAAACCTTGCGAATGCGGCATCAAGAAGTCCATCAAAACTCCTGTCATAGATTGGCTTCGTAAACTTTAACTGAAGTAAACGAAGTATTGTTTTAGATGATGCTAACAAGACAAGCAGAGTTGTCATGCCACCAGAAGTACTCCAGGTTGAAAAAACTATTAATGAAGCAACAGCAAAGAATCCAATTCCTCTCAGAACACAGAAGAGCGTAAACACCAGGAGAGAAAGATTCTGGTTCGGTGTAACAGATATACCTGCCGCCATATTCTTGATCAGTATGATCACATATGCTACAGAGTAAAATGCTATCAGCACTGCAGCTACATCAAGCAGCTTAGCAAAAATTACCTTCTTTCGTGACATTCCCTTACCAATAAGGTTGATCACTGAACCACTGTTAAAATCATCTGTGTAGATTCCAAGGAATACAGGAATACTCACTCCGAAAAGTAAAAATGAACTTAGATAAGATTTCATGTATTCCATCTGTTCAGGTGCTGTATCCTTTGATTCTCTTGTAGCCAGAAAAACTAATACCAAAAGTACTATTATGTAGAAAGAACGTTTACGAAAAACTCTTCCCATATCAGCGCGAATTACATTTATCATTCGTTTGACCCTCCAACAAGACGGAAGTAGAAGTCCTCAAGAGTAGACTTCTCAGCAACTTCACGTAATACCTTGATGCCATTTTCTTCCAATATTTCTTTTGCTCTCTGAGAATCCTCTACAGCTATCTCAACTACAGGCTGGCTTTCCTGAAGATCCTCCTGAGTAATCTCTTTTACAACAACACCCTCATTAACTATTCCGAATCTATCTGCGGTATTCTCCAGCTCAGACAGGATATGACTTGATACAATTACAGTCATTCCGAATTCATCTCTGAGTCTCTGGATCAGATGACGGATATCAGCTATACCCTGAGGGTCAAGACCGTTAGTAGGCTCATCCAGGATGAGGATTTCAGGATTTCCAAGGATCGCATTTGCGATTCCAAGTCTCTGGCCCATACCAAGTGAATATTTCTTAACTGGTTTCTTCACATCCTTAAGTCCAACGATATCAAGAACTCTCTCTATCTCAGCCTTCTGCTCTTTCTTTGGGATTCCTTTAAGTGTTGCTGTGTAGCGAAGATTGTTACGAGCATTTAAATATCCATAAAATCTTGTACCAACCAGAAATCCTACCTTAGAACGATTTGCAAAAAGCTCTTTTTTATTGGATGAATTATCTATGGAAACAGAGCCATCATTTACCTCGGATAGTCCTAGTATCATCTTAAAGATCGTAGTTTTACCAGCTCCATTTCGACCTATAAGTCCATAAATATCACCTTTGTTAACCTGCATGTTTACACCCTTTAGTACCTCAAAGTTACCATAGGATTTTTTTACATTATCTAACTTTATAACTGCTTCACTCATTTTATATTTCCTTTCCTACCATACCTTTATTCTGCTTTTAGGCGCGAGATACATCCCATCACCTTCTGTTATTCCGTATGTCTCATAAAACTCATCAAACTGCTGAAGTCCTATGTTTACTCTGTAAAATGCGAGAGGATGCTCATCACTCGCTATACTATCTTTCTCTGAATCTATATCCACATTGATTCTCCATATAGTGGCATATGTTCTGAAGTACAGATCGTAATCAAAATCACTTTCTTTTTCTGCTAAATGAAGTGTTGCTCTTATTCCGCCCATATCTGCTGTGGCTTCAGCGCTTACAATCTGTCCGAGGATCATTCCAGCTCCGCTAAATGGGGTCTGCAAAGTATAGTATCCTCCTACAAGTTTATCTTTATCATTGAATGCTTTTTGATCATCTTCAGAAAGGATTGGATTATTAAATCCTTCTTTATCATACTGGGAACCGTTTTTATCAAAGCCGTGTGTTATCTCGTGTCCTACAACTGCAAAGAGTCCTCCGAGCTTCTCTTCGTATGTCATATCTTTCGAATATACAGGTGCTTCGAGAATTCCAGCGAATATATAGATTCCATTTGTCTGTGCACTATACATGGCATTAGTGATAGTTGTTGAAAGCTGCTGATTCAGTGGATCCCAATAATCTCTGTCATAGTCCTGGGCTGATAACCAGCCTATATGGTCCATCTCAAATCGCTGGGCTGCAAAGTAAGCTTCAAGGAAATTTCCGCCTTCTTCGTGGGACTTAAGATCCAGTGTTCCATAGTCAACAGTATCGAAATCCTGAACTGCGATGTGAATCTTTATAGCCTTCAGCTTCTCGATACAAGCCTTCTTTCCTTCATCAGAAAGCCACTCTTCTTCTGAGAATATATCTTCAAATCCATCGAGCAGATCCTGAGTAATTGTGTTAAGTTCATCTATGGTGCTTTCATCGAAGCAGTTTTCTACATATACCTGGTTCATGGCACCGACCATTGAAGTTCCACCGATATATTTATTGAACATCAGATTATTTTCTAGGTCTTCATCTGTTTTGCCATAATCTTTTTCTTCCTCAACCTTAGATTTCTGCAGCTCAACCATCTGGTCATATATATCTCTATCAAGATAGGCTGAAGACTTAAGGCAATAATTTACGATCATGAATGATTTGATATCGTCCAAGTTGCTTTTCTTACAAAGGGAATTAAGACTTTCCGCATAACTTGGATCTATGGCAATATATGGAGCGTCATTTAGGCCCCATCCCTCTAAGATTTTCTCCATAGGGAACTTTCCTGCCATTTCTATTACTTCATCACGCGGGTATGTGATATCATCCATCTTTTCCACAGTGGCGAGTTCATCATGGCTCGCAAGTTTTTTCTCCCAAGCTACGCAGCCTTCAAACTCTTTTTCTGCTTCTTCTTCACTGTAACCTAACTGCTCCAGAATATATTTTGACTTGTCGCATCCTTTTATATAGGCTTCAAGACCGTCCTTTGAATCCAGGTTAAAATAAGTGTCGTTACCTTGAATACCACCCAAAGTCAGATCTGGCATAGTAAAGAAAAGTGTGTAATTATCTTTATAAACCTCTGTATGCATTACATAATTAGAATTTGTTGTGATTGGCCCAAGGAACAAAGGATTTCTCACTGGATTAGCTATAAAATCATACATCTCATCCATGCTGCTTATGGATTCAATATCCTCGATGTATGGTCTAAGTGGTTCTACTTTGTCCGCATTTCTGTCATCCCAATTGGAGGCCAGTGCGTAATAAGTTCTTAAACACTCTGCGGTTTCACCTTCGATGGACTCATCAGTTACTATCCGTTTCTTGTTTGCAGTAACTGCATCATCGACATCCTGAAATGTACCTCTAAAGGTGTCACCCATCTCATTTTTCCAGGCCTGATTGACTGCCGCAGCAAAGTCATCCTTCACGCTAAACTCCTCATCTGCAGGAACTGATCCTATCAGATCGGAGTCTACCCAATTGCTTGAGTAACCTAACATTTCACCCATGCTACATGCCGTAAGTGACATTGTCAGTGTCACCGCGCATATAGCGGTTCGTAGTTTCTTTTTCATTAAACTCTCCCTTCACATATCATATTCTTCCCTTTTTTGACGGTTTGATATTACAACAAGAGTTTCTTTTAAGTGACTCATCGGTTGTGAATGGAATTAAAAATGTCGTGAATGGAAAAAGTGTTTATGTGAAGGGCAATAAAAAAAGCATGTCGCAAAGGACATGCTCTACTTTTTAATAACCTGCATTTCTATATTATGTTCTTCGAGAAAGGCCATGATATTCTCATAATTTTCTATCGGGAATATCATCATTGTTCCGTCTTCACTATTCGGCAAAAATGCAATAGAATACTTATATACCCTAATACATTGATAATTCTCCCAATACACTTTTACTTTTAATTTTTCCTCTACCCGGGATATAATTAGTCCTTCTTCATCAAAATCAAAATGTGGCTCTTTTTTATTTTGAAGTGGTTTCATAGCCTTCTTCATACCAATAAGTCTTATACATCCTATTACGAGCTCAAAAAATATCATTCCAGACAGAAACGCACATATAATATTTGAAGACGCCTTGGTTATAACAAGAAATATTAAAAACACAAAAATAACTGCCAAAGTTGCAGTGCGAAATTTCTGATACTCATCATC
The DNA here is from genome assembly GCA_000687975.1 of Lachnospiraceae bacterium AC2031. Classification (GTDB taxonomy): domain Bacteria; phylum Bacillota; class Clostridia; order Lachnospirales; family Lachnospiraceae; genus Eubacterium_Q. Next base: position 1,632,398 of record JIAB01000001.1, read on the forward strand.
CAATTTCATGCCAGGATTATTTATTATTTTCTTTTTTTTAATCATAATCGATACATATTCTCTGCCATACTTTTTGCGATTGTTTGATTTAATGTATTCCATAATTACTTCTTACCTTAACACTTTATTCGTCATAAAAATCGATCTTAAGAATCGATTCTAATTTTTTCATATCATCAGTTGGCATGTTATAAAAATTATAACCTATCGAATCATTTTTTATGTGATATGTTAATTTGTTATTAAACTTGTCATCATAAGTATATATGATTTTATAAAAACTAAAAGGATCTTCCTTATCATCATCTATGCTTATTTCGTTATCATATGATATATCAATATAAAGTGGTGCATTAAGATTGATCTCATCTCTGAATCCACCTTTGGGTTTTGTTTTGGTATAACTATTTTCTAATAGATCTATCATTTGATAAATCTGTTTATCAGTAAGGCTTAGTGTTTCTCCGTCACTCTTTACAGTAACAGTACATATATTTGAATTATGTACAACCACAGCATTTTCCATATCTACCTTTTTTTGTGAAAAACAAAGAATTAATATGACTGACGTACATAACATTATAACTAATAAACCTACAAAGATTCTTTTTTTCATTAGCAATCACCTTATAAAATTATTATGCTATCTAACAAGTCACTGTATCATATATTTAAAGGTTTTAATAGAAATAAATTCCAACTCCTTTTATTATTTTAATTAGTATTGATAGAAATACGATAGATTTGTATAGTAGTATTTGCTTATCCTAGGATTAATGTACGGCGCTTCATGCCGTGCAAATTATGTTGGAGGTTGTATGATTAACGTACTTCTTGTGGAAGATGACGCTGCCATAGTAAAGGTAATTAAGGATTATTTTGAGAGACGCGAGGATTTCGCCATAGAGACTGCAGAAAATGGACTCATCGGCGAGGAACTGTTCTACGAAAGAACTTATGACCTTGTTCTTCTGGACGTTATGATGCCAAAGAAAGATGGATTTGAGTTATGCAGAGACATAAGGAAAAGAAGTAGTGTTCCTATCATATTCATTACTGCCAGAGAAAAGACTGAGGATGCTCTTCTTGGTTACGAACTCGGCTGTGATGACTATATAGTAAAGCCTTTCTCTCTTGAAACTCTATATGCCAAATGTCTCGCTCTGGTGAAGCGTGATAAAGGCTTCGTGTCTGGTGCTTTTGTTACTGCCGGATCAATAAAGCTTAATCCGATTACATTTGACGTTATGGTAGGCGGCACATCTATTGATCTTCCGCTGAAGGAGTTTATGATCCTGAAGCTTCTGATTGATGGAAAAGGAAGTGTAGTTAGTCGCGAAACGCTACTAACTAAGATCTGGGGTTATGATTACGAAGGCTCTGACAGAGTACTTGATAACCGAATCAAGAATCTGAGAAAGCTCCTTGGTGAAGGCGGCAAATCAATAAAGACCGTTTTCGGTAAGGGCTTTAGAATCGAGATGTAAACCTAGAGGATAAGCACATGAATATACGAACAAAGATAAAGAATAAAAGACGACAAAAAGAAATAAAAAGATACTATAAAAAGCCAAGTCTCGCGAAGATAATTCTAATTAGAGGTATAGTTGTTCTCCTTGTTTTCGCTATCATTATGACAGTCGTTGTTAACTATATGCATACTATATTTGTAGATAACAATGAACGAGCGGCAAGTACACGTTTCAATCTATTTAAGAATCAAGTTGAAAAAGCATACGACTACTATATATCTCAAAATGACCTTGATTATTTGTCTCGATTCGTAGAAGAATTGGGACACGAACCATCTGACGAAGAAATAAATGATCAGTATACCCATTTTGTAAGAAGATGGCTTAACCTTTCTACAACTTGGGGTGACGGAAGTGTTAATCTTTATGACGAAAACTTCGAGAACGGCATTATGAATTTTGACAATCCATATCTTAGCTTTTCGGTCAAATTAGATGTTAACCCTGATGATCCAAGAGACCCAAGTAAGTCATTTATTTACTATACATTTCAAAATGATGAAGTGGCAGAGATATTAGATGAAATTAAGATGTCAACTAATTTAGACAGAGACCCTGTTGTTATTCACATGGATGGCTACTATTTAAAGGGAACTGAGTTTATCCCAAAAAATTTATATTTTGGTGCTAATGTAACTGACGTAGATAATTCTCCTAATCTGAATAAGCTTTTCCGTGACGGAGAACTTTATGAAGATATTGAATTAGGTTCGGTAGATAGAGTAATTCATATAAATACTGGTTGTGGTACTAAAGAAGAGATGGAAGCCCAGGGATACCAGTATATAGATTCAAACATTCGTGGCTATTTTGGATCTATAATGTATGGTCTTACACCAGTATATCCTATTTCTTCTCAACAGACTGAAAGTCAGGAAATAGCACTAAATTCATTTGACCACGAAGAATTAATGAATACCACACAAACAACAGAAGGTGACTCTGTTTCCTATGACAACTCCATAGATACCTGGGGAATCGAATATATCTCAAATGCAAATATTGTTCGTGCGGATCCAACGATTACTAGTGAATTTATTAGCGAAGTTACTGATTCTCAAGATGATGGATATACTATAGTACCAATTAATATTAATGATAATCTAACAAGACTCAACTTGGTATATAGATATGAGGTTACTTTTTGGGAGGATATAGGCTGGTATTTTGGTTTTTCAGATGATACTATCCCGGTTCTTGGTTGGGAAATAACTAACAGAAATCTCGTCATCACAGGCTGCCTTATCTCTGGACTTCTGTGGATCATAATCACTGCTATTCTCTCTGCTCTGGCATATCAGAAAAAGAAGAATACTTATGAGATGAATATCTATCAGCGTGATCTCACCAATATCATGGCTCATGATCTGAAGAGTCCTCTCATGGTTATCAGAGGCAGTGCCGAAAACCTTCAGGATAACGAGTCAAATGAATACACCCAGACCATAATCAACGAAGCCGACTACATGAGTACTCTGATCAGCAGAATTCTTTCACTTTCTAAACTGGAATCCAACCAGGAGAAAATGAAATCTGAAGAGGTTAATTTCAAAGAGCTACTTGAGAAAATAATTGAACAGTATTCCGAAGAAACAGATAGACGAAATATAAAAGTCGCCGTTAAAGAAAGTGATAACATCCTCAAGGTAAAGGGTGATTCCTTCTGGATCAGTGAAGCTCTTTCCAATCTTTTCGATAACGCTGTAAAGTACAGCCCGGATGGTAGTGATATAAAGATAGAATTAAATAATAAATCTATATCGATCCGAAACAAAATGAGTGATCCGGATATTAACGAAAAAGAGCTGGAGAAGCTGAAGAAAAGCTTCATGCGTGGGGACAACTCCCGTAGCGGACAAAGCGGCAACGGACTTGGCCTTACCATCGCAGAAAACATCCTGACAAGAAATCACCTGAACCTTACCCTGAAGAAAGATGGGGACGATTTTATCGCAGGTATTACTTGTTAACAACAACAATGTCGTCCATGGTGCAGCCGAACATGTCGGCTATGATCAACATGTTGTCGATTGTAGGCATGCAGTCGCCGCGCATCCATTTGAAGATTGCCTGTGGTGTTCCGAAACCGCATACTGCCTGAACATCCTTAACCTTGATGTTACGTGCTCTCATCATATTTTTTATATTTGCGCCTGTAGCTGTCATATTTACTGTTACCATATAATCCACTTCCTTTCTTGAATAATAAGATATATGCTCATTCCGATTAATTTCTAAAATAAAAAGGAGATACCTCCACGGTATCTCCATAGTCTTCCCATAAAAATACCGCTTATGCATCAAAGCATAAGCGGTTTATATTTTAGCTTTCTTACATTCCACTTATCTTTAATGCATCACTAAATGACCGTAGTTCGAATATGAACTATGGAGTGAATGTTCGTGATGCAGATAAAGATTTCTAAATGTATTCATCGCCTTTTTTCCTTTCAATAGATACCCCGATTATAGCACGATTTAAAAATATGTAAAGTATACTTCAGGTATATCTTTTTGAAAAGTTACTGATTCATCAGTTTTATCATCTTCTCGAAGTCGTACTCACGTATCACTTCTATCTTCTTTGCTGCCTCGTCATTCTCTTCTAAATGAACATCTTTGTCGGTTACAACTATGTCGGCATCCAACATGTTATCAACAACCTCAGTTGCCATCATCTCAAAAAATGTGTAGACATTTATTACCTCTGTAACGTGGAAGTAATCCGTCAGGAAGTTCATACTTGAATTGCCTGCAACGGTGAAGTCGGCGCTTCGACCCACATTCAGCCAGACGAATTCATTTGACTTTAAGTCGAGACCAAACAGATAAGCAAATGTGCTTTCGCAGTCAATAAAGAATGAAGACTGCACTGTCTTTGGCTCATATATTTTGCCACTGTCTTTAAGGTCTCTTGTCATGTATCCAGCCTTGCAATAGCATTTGGCAAATGGAACTCCCGAGAATACATTATTACAGAAGATCATGTAATGAATATCTGGATACAGCTTTCTCATCTTTTCCATGTCGATATCGAAGTATTCGGAACCACCGTTATATCCGCTGGTCTCGTCACCCGAATATTTGATAGCAGGTGACTGAAGGCCCGCCATAGTTCTCCAGGAGAACTCGGTTCTCTTACCATCATCGCTGATACCAAAAACTGAAAGGTCGATATCATCCACCTTCTCCCAGTAAGTAAAAGCACGAAGCTTCTTAGTTTCTGGAAGCTTGATCTTTGTACCCTTTGCAAGAACACCAAAACCACCCATGGATGTGTTTTCCTGAATTGGCAATGCATAGTTCACCATGTCTGGATCAATATATACCTTGCCAAGTCTGTTCTTCAGAAGGTTTGTCAGTATTTCAGTTAACTTATTGACCATCATGTTTACCTGGCCTTCTGAGATAACCGACTTTCTCTTCTTCTGCTCTTCATCAGTTTCAGTATGCGCCTTCATCATGTTGTACTTTGTGAAGATGAAGGTTCTCGCCTGAGCGGCTGTCTTATACTGAGAGTACTGGATCAAAAGCTGAATTAGAATGATGACATTCTTTGTATCAAGCGAATTTATCACACGCTCCAGATCTTCTATGGATTCGCAGCGGCTTATTATGTAGTTAAGGTTTCTAAGAACCGCTCCTGAACCCTTGCCTGACCTCAGAGTTTCAAGTGCTTGCATGATCTGCTTCTCTGCCATGGCCTTCTCAAATTCTGAGTAAACTGAATGGTTTTCATCACCTCTCATTGCATCAAGGAACTGCTGTGCTTCTGTTGACTTTGCTTTGTAATGAATATGATGAAGCAGACCGTTCCACAGCTTCTTCTTTTCATAGCAATCTCTGATATCAACACGGCCAGACTCAAATATTTTTTCTATCACAGAAATGATAAACTTTCTGTCCTGATTCCTCAGGTTGAGCTTCTTCATGTTAGTATTACCGTAATACTTATAGTTAAGCTCATCCACCATCTTTATCACATCAGACATATTAAGGTAGCTTGTGAATTCTAGGTTTTTCGTATCCATAAGCAGCTTCATTGCAGTATTCTTTGAAGCCACATTTGATGGTGTGAACTTATAGGCTACAATATAATTGCTGACCAGATTGTACTGCTCGTTGCTAAGTGGTCTTGTTCCAGCAAGCAGGTTGTTCACATATTCGGCCAGAGTTGCTTCTGCTTCTTTCTCGTCTATTACAGTGAACTCTTTTATAGTTGTTTTCTCCTGAAATGCGGCTCTCTCGAACTGCTTTTCAAATATAGAATGAGTCGACTCGGTGAAGTTTCCAAATCCGTAAGTTTTTACGTAGCTTAGTAGCTGATCGAAAATAAGCTGATCAGTTGTAAGCTCTCTTACAGTCTGTGGGAAGCCTCTATAGAACGGCTCTGGCACATTTACGCCAAGCTTCATAGATGCGACTCTGATCATATCCTTTGATACAAGCTTCTCGCCTTTTACTATTCTAATATTGAAAAGATTGGCAAGAGAAAAAAGAGTCTCAAACTGATCTTCAGTTGAGACTTCCGCTTCGTCATTTACAAGGATATGTTTGTCGAATAAATAGTATTTATATATCCATTCCATAATTAACTCCTTAAATGGGCGATATTGTCAGATTAAACCGGGAGAGAAGTAAATCTGACTAGCTGCCTCTGCTATAATAAATACCACATGGGATTACATTTGTCATTATACTTTTAGTTTAATCAGGCAAAAGTATACTAGCAGTTTAATTACCTGGGATGGTATAGTGATGCTTTGATTAATTAAAATCACACTATCCTAAAATGTAGTAAGTAGTTTTTTGAAGAAAGGAAATGGTATGTACAAGTATGTGATTTTCGATATGGACGGTGTCATCTTCGATTCGGAACGACTCTATATCGAATGCAATAAAGAGGTGGGAGCGAGATACGGCTACACCGATGGAGACTTTATAGAAGAGGTATGTAAGAAATGTATCGGCGTCACTGCCGAGGCAACTCAGAAAATTATGAAAGAAAGCTTCGGGGAGGACTTCCCACTTGATGAATTGTGGGCTGAAACTTCTGCCCTCTTTAAAGAGAGATCAAAGGATGGCAAGCTTCCAGTTAAACCTGGAGTTGAGGAGCTGCTCACCTACCTTAAGGAGCAGGGAGTTAAAACAGCCATCGCTTCATCAACTAAGACTTTGACGGTAAATAGAGAACTTTCTGATGCCGGTCTGATTCAATACTTTGATAATATCATAGGCGGTGACATGATAGAGAAAAGCAAACCTGAACCAGACAGCTTCCTGAAAGCTATGGAGGCACTGGGTTGCGGTCCTGATGATTGCTGTATAATTGAGGACTCGTTTAATGGAATCAGAGCTGCTAACGCCTCAGGCGCTTTCTCTATAATGGTGCCAGACATCCTTCAGCCAACCGATGAAATAAGAGAGTTGGCCGGAACTATTTTAAATTCTCTTCATGATGTTAAGAAATTCTTTCAAGGCATCTAACAAAAATGTGACATCTCATATGAGGTGTCACATTTTTATTTTCTCTGTCTTATTATTTTTTTATATTTATTTTTGCATCTTTGCTCTTCTTTCTGCATCCACTAAAATCCATTCATCTAATGTCAGTGGAATATAATCTGAAAACATGCAGAAGCAGTTGATCATGTTGCATGGAATAGGTTCAGGTTCATCAAGTCCCTTAGAACGAACACTGGTGTTCTTTGTTATCTCAATAAATTGATTCACCAGCACTTCATCATGTGTATCATGAACATGACCATAAAGCATGTATGTTATTGTGGTTCCGTCAGGCTTCTTTCTATACTGTCCGTTGTAGCAGAACACTGGATAATGGGAAAGCACAACCTTTCTTCCGTTGTCGCCAATCTCTGCATACGGCTTTATCCACTCAAAAAGTGATGGATCAAAATCTTTATCATCCAGATATCTGTCGTGGTTACCAATGATCAGGTACTTCTTACCGGCAAGCCTCTTTAAGATGTCATTTGTAGACGAACCCTTTGCAATTGAAAAATCACCCAGGATATATATTTCGTCTTTCTCGTTCACGTTTTCATTCCATATGCGGACCAGCTCTTCGTTCATTTCATAGTGGTCCTTGAATTGGCGGTTGTCCATTCTTCTGCATAGGCCGTCATGAAAGAAATGTAAGTCCGCAATGTACAGCTTTCTCGCAGCAACCTTTGAACCCTTCAGGCTCTTCGAAAGACGCTTCATGTATCCTTCTTCGTAAAGCTCATCTGGCACAAGAGTCTCAGCTGTTTTAATCCACTGCTTATCAAAGTCATCCATTAAATCTATGCCATACTTTTCCTTCAGATTCTCGTACCTTCCACGGCGGATCATCTCGAACACATTTATGGCATAACGGATGATAGTAGCGTCGTTCTTGGTTAGTGGGCCCATCTCATCTACGATTTTACTAACCCGAGTGAGGCTGGCACGAATGTCATCCCCAGGAGTCAGCTCCAACGAAAGATCGATCAGAGAGCGTACGATATTCAGTTCTTGTCTATCTAAATATATGTTATCCATTTTGTACCTTAGTATTAATTTACTACTAACCCTTTAAATCTTCATTTGATTTATTTCAGGCACTCAATTAATTTCTGAACTGTACCTTCTATATCAAGACCTTCCTCAGAGATTACCTCATCAGCATACTTTTTGTAAAGCACTGTACGTTCATCGTAAAGATCCTTCTTTGTCTGGCCTGGCTTCAGAACAACGCCGCGCTGCTTCACGTGATGAAGTCTCTTCTCCAGAGTTTCATAGTTTATCTCAAGATATATCACCTTACTGATTTCCTTCAGGTGCTGCATAGCCGCTTCACCATATACCACACTTCCACCAGTAGCGATAACAGTATTCTCCGCCTCAACGCTGGCACAGACTTCATTCTCGAGACTAAGGAATCCCTCAAGCCCGTCCTCTTCTATTATATCAGCAAGTCGTCTACCTGCCTTCTTCTGGATGATAAGATCCGTATCAACAAAATCCATTCCCAGAACCTTTGCGAGGATAACACCTACTGTGCTCTTTCCCGATGTTGGCATTCCAATCAGTGTAATATTCTGTCCCATTTTTCACTCTCCTCAAAAAAAGTGCAGTGGGGTCCGTCCCCACTGCACCGAGGTCTGTCCCCAACTGCACCAAATTATAACAGAAAAGTGTTATTTATTCATCTCCACATATTAAGATAGGTGGTTCAACGTTGCCTTCTGGATTTGTTAATTCAAAATGGAGATGTGGTCCTGTTGATTTTCCTGTGTTTCCTGCCTTTCCAATAACATCTTTAAGCTTAACGCTGTCGCCCTTAGCAAGAGTAGGCGCTTCCTGAAGATGTGAATACAGAGCCGTCCAGCCGTCTTTATCAACAATGACTATATAGTTACCTTTATCGTCGTCATATCCTACTTCATCAACTGTACCATCAAATACACTGATAACTCCGGTTCCTTCTTTACAAGCAATATCAGTTCCATTATGCTTCGATGATGTTATAGAAGTGACGCTTCCACCTCCATCTAATGGCCACCAAACCTCTTTTGTTGCAGCTTCACCAGTGCTCATTTTAACAACCTTGACCATGTCGCCATTCTCATCAGGAACATAACCTTCCTGAATATAGTCTCCACTCACTAAATTTACACTAGTTTCTCCGTCACTAGTTTCTGATTTTATAGCATATACAGTAACTTTATTTCCAGGCTCACCTTCAACTACTGAAGAAACTACAACGTCTGTTAATGTCTTTCCATCGCTGCCCTCTATATAAGCATTAGGGTCATCCTTGTTTGTTGTATCAAGATAAAGTGTGTAGCTTCCATTTTCCAGACCCTCTTCAAAGTCCTTGTCAAATGCAATCTCGTATTCATGTCCATTGTCGGTGAACTTTATGCTTGCCAGGTTAGAATCTTCCTCAGATGTACCAAATAATACATCTTCGCAAGACTCGCAGAGATAGAAATCTGAACCATCTGATGACTTAATCTGTATATCTTTATTACCATTAAATACTACTGAATATATATACCCTTTTTTATTACTTGCTTCTGTTGCTGTAGCTTCCTCAGCCTCAGTTGCTGGTTCGTCGCTTACAGAAGTAGATTCTTCAGTTACAACTGACTCTGTTGTAACCTCTTCTGAAGCCTGAACGTCTTTTGCTTTCTCTGTTTTATCTTTAGTTCTTGGATATGTAAGGAAACAGATTCCAAGAACCGCGCATAGCGTGATTGCCGCTGCGATAATGATCTTCTTTCCTTTTTTCATTTTTAACACGTTTTTAACCCTTTCATTTATGCCAACCTCGCCGAAGGCTACTGGGCACGCCGCGATATACTTTCTCGGAATGCTGAGGTTCAGCAGCGCCTGCGAATAGTCTTTCTTCTTATCATAACCGATTTTCTTTATAACCTTCTCATCACAAGCAAGCTCAATATCTCTGCAGAGCAGGATGTAAGCAAGCCAAACCAGCGGATTGAACCAATACACTGCTGCGATGATAAATCCAAGTGGCTTTACAAGATGATCACGTCTGGCGATATGCGCCCTCTCGTGACAAAGTGACATATAGAGTTCATTTGGACCAAGTCCTGAAGGAACATAGATCTTTGGACTAATGACGCCAAGAACAAATGCGGTTCCCACTCTTTCTGACTGGAAGACATTATCGTTAAGACGTACTGCTTCAGCAACCAGATTCTTAAGTCTGATATATGCGACTACTGCGTAGATAAGTACAGCAGCAACACCTACCAGCCAAACGATAGAAAGAATGTACATCACGTCCACAGAATTCGTGGCAGCAGGAACGCCTGTGGAGTCGCCCAGTTCTACCTCATGAACAGAACCGGTACCCTCTGAATATTGCAGCTGACTTTGAGTAGGAGCCTGAGCTGTCTCATTAATCTTAGCAGTCGACTCTTCCACATAATACTCATCTTCCTCAACAGAACTGACAGTCACGTAGTCCTTAGTTGGAAGTAAGCTAAGCGAGCTTTCAATATTAAATGGAATCGCAAGCCTGATTGCAACAAGCAGCCACATCAGACATCTCACAAACTTCGGCATGTTCTTAAAGGCAAGTCGCACTATAATGCAGACCACAATAAGAATTCCGGCCGATATGCTAATATTCAGTATTCCCGCAAATAATTCCTTCATCACTAATCTCCAAGAATGTCCTAAACTAAGACTTATTCTTTAAACTCATCAATCATCTTCTGGATCTCATCGATCTCACTCTTACTAAGCTTTCTGCCACGAGTAAACGCTGCAAGGAACTGTGGAACGTTACCGTCAAATGTCTTCTCCACAACCTCGTCAACTTCTGCAGCCTGCACCTCTTCCTTCGTTACAAGAGAAGTGATGATTGCATTTTCACTCTTGATGACACCACGCTCTGTGAGTCGCTTGATCACAGTGTAGGTTGTTGCCTTCTTCCATCCAAGCTCAGCCTCGCAAAGCTTTGCAAGCTCCGTGCTCTTGATAGGTTCATTCTCCCAAAGGATCAGACAAAACCTGTATTCACTTTCAAAAACCTTAGGTGTGTTCATCTTATACCTCTTATGTTTCTAATTTGTTTCAAAAAGTTTCGATTTCATTTGCAAGATGAAATCAATTTGTGCACAAAAAAAGTCGAACGCGTTAGACCTTTATATCTGAAGTCTAACACGTTCGACCAAACCTGTCAATTATTTATTTATTGTTATATTAATTGTTGCCTGTACATCAACAACAGCATCGTCGTCTTCAATGTCTTCATCTGCTTCATAATTTCCTTCGTCGTCATCGTCGTCTTCGTCTATGCCGATATTGAATAGTGCAAGCGTCTTCTCTCGATTCACGAGCATTCCTATTCCAAATACAAGCCCCTCAACTACAAGCATAGCTGCAAGAATGATGCCAACCCTGGCAGCAATATTACCGATTGGATTCCTGATCATCTCTCTGATAGCAAATACATCACAAAGAATAGATCCAATCAAATATCCAATAGCAGGAAGAACAAAATCAACTATAACTCTGCTCTTTGTAAAATACTCCTTAACTCCTTTATTCATATATCTTTCCTCCGTTCAAATACTTAATTACCTTACCGATGTGTTAATCATACCACACCCCCACCGGGAAATTTTGCACAAAAATGAGTCGATTGGCGAGAGGGCCCTTTTGACTAAAAATGAGTCGGTTTGGCCCTCTCGCCAATCGACTCATTCAATAGGTTTCAGTTTTACTTTGAAGGCGATGAAGCGTTCGGTTCTCTGTTTGTCGAACTTGATCATATAGGCCTGCATGTCCATATCCAGGGCATTGATGGTACCAGGCCCGAAGATCATATGCTCAACTCTAGTTCCTACCTCCAGAAGTTCTGATTTATCTTCTTTCTTTAGATGCTTCGATTCCATGCGAATGAAATCTCTAGCCTCACGGACAAGAGCCTCGTCCGGCTCGTTCACGTAGTCGATATCGCCTCGGTCCACTTCCAGTATAAATCTAGACGGGAAACGTGGTGAGCTGTCCAGGTTCCTTCCCTGAGCCTCTGTCAGATAGAGTCTATCCTCAGCTCGGGTGATTGCAACAAAGGCCAGCCTACGCTCTTCCTCCATGGCAGCTTCAGTGCGTGTCTTCTTTGATGGGAAGACTCCCTCATTAAGTCCGCAGATGAAAACGTATGGGAACTCAAGACCCTTGGCTGCATGAATGGTCATCAGCTTAACTCTGTTCTTCGTGTCCTCTAAATCCGCATTTGTATATAAAGCGATATGCTTCAGGTAACTCTCCAGGTTCGTCTCCTCCCCGCAGGTCACCTCGTAATCGTACACCGACTGCTTCAGCTCCGCCAGATTGTCCAGCCTCTCCTGGCTGCCTTCGGTACGAAGCAATTCCTCATATCCACTTTTTTCAATCACCTCCCGGAGCAGCTCCGAGATAGGTTTGTCCTCCATATTTTCTTTCAGCCCATCGATCAGGGCGATAAATTCCCTCGCCTTTGTTCCGTTAAATATGGCATCATCTATATGCTCCCTCAGAGCTCGGAAAAGCGTTATGCTCTCCTTCTCAGCAATCTCCTCCAGATGCTTCATCCTTCGTTCGCCGATGTTGCGCTTCGGAACATTTACCACGTACCTGAATGCCAGGTCGTCCCCGCTCACCAGCATTCTGAGATAAGACATAGCCACCTTAATCTCAACTCTATCGTAGAACTGCACGCCGCTGTAGTTGGTATACGGAATCTTGTTTGCGAGAAACGCCTGCTCTATCGGTCTCGTAAGGAAATGGGATCTATACAGAATCGTTATATCGCGGTACTCAGGTTTGCCTGGAGTACCATTTTCCTCTTCCGAAGAATTCACAAGACGTGTGATCTCCGACGCGATAAAATCCGCCTCATCATCAGAATTGTCAGCGAAGTAAACCGAGGATCTATCCCCGTGCCCCCTCATCGGAAGCAGGTCCTTCTTCGTGCGGTTCCGATTCTTATCAATAAGATCGTTGGCTACATTCAAGACCTCAGGCGTCGAACGATAATTCTCGTTCATCATTATGGTCTGAGTGCCCTTAAACTCCTCATCAAAATTCAGCAGGTACGCAATATCCGCCCCGCGCCAGGTATATATAGTCTGGTCCGGATCACCCACAACAAAAAGGTTCCTATGATAATCCGCCAGCACCTTCATCAGGTCGTACTGCGGCTTATCGATATCCTGAAACTCGTCGATCATTATATACATCAACCGCTTCTGCCACTTCAGCCTAGACTCCTCACTAACCCGAAAAACATACAAAGTAAAGAGGATCAGATCATTATAATCAAGCCCAAAGCACTTCTTCTGCTGATACAGATACCCGTAAAAAATGATATCGTCCGTCTTAGTCTTACTAAGATACTTTTCCTTCAGCTCCTCCACCGACATGTTGAAAACATCCTCATAGTAGTCAGGAATCTCGAAAAGCTTCTTCATTTCGATCATGTCGCGAGCCTTGTTAAATGGCATATCCCTAAGAGTAAGTCCCCGCTCCTCATATATAATTGCCAGCATGGAATTAATATCAGAATTGTCCAAAACAAGGAACGACTTTGGATACTGAAAGACGTAGCTTTCCTCCTGCAGCACATTGGCGCAGAAGCCGTGGAAAGTGTTGATATAACCGGTGTCCTTATCCCCTGTTAGACGGTGGATACGGGCGCGCATTTCATTTGCCGCCTTATTGGTAAATGTGACGCAAAGTATATTTCCTGCAGGAATACCCACCTCGTTCACAAGGTACGCAAAACGATGGGTGAGGGCTCTGGTCTTGCCGCTGCCCGCTCCCGCAATAACCCTGACATATCCCTCAGTGGAAGTCACCGCCTCACGCTGAGAATCATTCAGATTCTCCAATATATTTTCCTCAAAATAACCGCTCATATCTTCTTTCCATAACAACCAAAAACTACAAAAATCATTATTCCATATCTCCCCCCAAAATGCAAAAAAAATGAGTCAATTCAGCTCAAAGCCGAATCGACTCATTTTTGAGTCAGTTGGGCTCAAAGCCCTTTTGACTCATTTTTATTTATCAGTCCATACGCGGATTGGTTCTACATCGTAGTAAACGATCATAGCGTCGTACATATCTGTTGGCTTAAAGTTTATTGTATAAGTGCTCTTCACAAACTTGTACATTATAGAATCTGTCTCACCTACAGAACCTGTTCTTATGTTTGAATTGATCTTCTTACCAAGGTCGCTGTTTGCATCAACCTTACTGAAATCGATATAATACTTATCTTCAGACAAGTCCTTAACCTGATAAGCTATAGGATCATCTGAACAGAACTTTCTGTCCACTCTGTCTCTTGCGCTAGTCTTAGGAAGACTTGTTACTGAATAGTAAGCATCTGTTCCGATAGCGAAGTACTTATCGCCATATTCCTCTGCGAGGAATGTACCAAGAAATGTAGCAACTGATGAATGGTTTCTAGTCATGTGTCCGTTGTGGCATCCGATCATAACAGCGCCGTTATGCTCTCTCTCCTCAACCTCAAGGAACCAGTCAACGTTAACCTTCATGTATGTATCTCTTGCTTTGTTAGCACAATTTTCCTTTGCTCTGTAGCTTGCAAAGTACTTAAGATTCTCAGCTGCATAACTTGCAAATTCAACTTCAGCAGCTCCAACCTTCTCTGTGTAAGCATCCTTATTTGCTTCAATATCTTCCTTAATGTCATCCATTAAAGCAACAGTTGCATCGTAATTTGATGCCTGGAAATCCTCCGAAACTTCGCCCATGAGGCTTACCATTTGGTCTGAATAATCATTGAACTTTGTTTCATCAACTGCCTGATAGAACTGCTCAAGATAAAGGATCGTATCCTCATCGTACTGAATATCCATTCCGTAAAGTCTTACCTTGTCATCCTCAGCTGCAGTCTCATTATAATCATGCATCCACTGAACAAGCTCGCACATCTCATCAGTCTTATAAAGTGTATATCCCAGATGAAGTGTTGCTTCCTCAGCTGTTCCTTCACCACCCTGAATGTACTTGTTTGCTATAGCACATCCACCAAGGTCACCCTCGAGAATGAGAGCTCTAACATTTGTCTTCTCAACCAGCTCCTGGAACACCTCAAGCTTAAGTGACTGGAACTCTTTATTACCATGAGCCGCCTCGCCAAGTGCAACGATCCTTGTTCCCTCAGGAATCTCGATACCGTCAATTGTCGTAACCTGAGATTCAAAGTCCTTCATCTTAGCCGGCTTCTTCATCTTAATCGCCACGAAAATTCCAGCGATAACCACTACTGCAGCAATGATTCCGATCACTACTTTCTTACCGCTGCCGGATTTCTTCGCCTGCTTTGTTTCATTTGTTTTTTCGTCTTTAATCTTTTTTTCTTCTGCCATCTTATTATGTCCCTCCGATTCCTTAATACGAAAAAAATATACAACAACCTAGAATAATATAATTCCAGATTGTTGTAAATGGATAAATCGCTGTCGCGAACGGCCAGCCAGTGGGGACGGTTCTAAGTGGCCGCCCCGCCACAATCAATAGAAACAAATTAATGATAACATTATCATATAACATACAGTCTTCGGTATCATCAGCATCCCTAGTTTCGGATTCTCCTTCCCATGTAACGCCACCGGCAGATAAAATGCAAAGCTCAGAATAACCATCAAAATAATGATCATATAGAAGGAAGACGGATAGTTATTTGCATGACCGCTAATAGTCAAAAATCCAAACACCGTCAGTACCCCAATAAAAACGAAAGGAATATTTCTCAGCACTGCCATACGATGATTCGGCTCCCTCTTATACCAACCGTTAAATGGCATGAACATTATAATCAGTCGAATAATCGTAAGATAAAGAATCCACTGCTCTATCCCAAAATTGTACTCTTCCTCGGTGTATTCCAGTGTGTCCCCCATACCAATCAGAACATTATAAAAGAACGTCATGGTGATCGACGATATAAAGGTACCAAGCCCAAGGAAGAAATCCTGCTTCCACATGCCACCGCGAAATGCCACGATAATTCTTGGGATAAGGTGAAATGCATCTCCAAACACCAGAATTGCAGCAAGCATGAATCCAAAGCTGTACCTATATATATCGACGTACTCAGGAATTAGATAAAGATCATCCACCTTAGCAATCCCTGCGTCATACTTTCCCTTCATAATGAAGACAAGCGCAGTGGTATAGACAAGGTAGATTATGCAGAATATCCCCTCGCCAAGTCGCGCAGCCAGAGGTTTCTCATGCTTAGTCTCTATCTCATTCTCATTTTCGATTTTACTTGAATCGAATTTTCTTGATGATTTCTCGTCCATTATTTTTCAACCATTTCTCATGAATCTTGTAGTCGGGAATAATGCTACCCACCTTCGCCCAGAACTTCGGCGAATGGTTCATTTCCAGTCTGTGGCAGAGCTCATGAACCACCACATAATCAAGAACCTCCGGCGGTGCCATCATAAGTCCCACATTGAAGTTTAGATTTCCCTTGGAACTGCAGCTTCCCCATCGAGTCTTCTGATTGCGGATGGTAATGCGTCCGTAGGTCACACCCACGATTGGAGCAAAATGCTTCACCCTCTCCGGGATCACCTTGCACGCCTTGTCCGCCAACCCTCTCACTTCTTCTTCCGTCAGCGGTATTATCTCTTCCTCTTCTTTTTTCTCTGCAGCCATCTTCTCAAGATTCTTCAGGATCCAATCCATGTTCTTCTCCACGAACTCCTGAATCTCCCGATTAGGCATCCTGTAAGGCGCACGCACGACGACGTCATTTGCCCCCTTAACCTGAATGGCCACAGTCTTTCTCTTACTTCTAATAACTCTTATATCCATACGCCCATTATAAACCCTAGCCGTCAGTTCTCAAAGGGGTCTGTTGCCCTTTTATTTCTCAGGTGTTACACTTGAACCAGACGAATAACTACTAAGAAAGGAGTTTGTATGAAACGTTTTATTTCAATAACATTATCAATTCTGTTGATTATAGGAACCATCATTCCATCCCTAATGATGAACCCTCTTGATACATATGCAGCATCAACTGTCACACCAAGAGATTGGAAGAAATACAAATCAACATATTATTACAACACATTAAGTGATGCCGAAAAAGCCGTCTATGACGAATTTGAGATTGACTGTATCGACTTCATCTCGTCAAATAACGATGCCTTCTATTCCAAAGAAAACTATGTCCATATATCTGGAGATTACTACTTTATAGGCGGAGTAAGTCTTCAAAAAGTTGGACTTTTCGACGCAATGAAAATTCTGAGACAGTTCATTTTTGATAATCCACAGTACTATTTTCTTGAACCTGACGGAGTACTCATTTATGGTTCTGGTCTTAACTATTATCTTGCGGCCTGCGTTAATCCCGAATTTGTGGATGGAGATTATAGAGCTGGGGTGACAAATGCCATCTTTGATAAGATAGAAAACTGGGAGTCCCAGGTCGTTGCCGCAGGTCCTTCTGCCTACGACATGGAGATGAAAGCAGATAGCATCGTCTGCGCAAATATCGAATATGATCACAGCGACTATGATCAGAATATTTACGGCGCTGTCTACCAGGGATCATCCGTTTGTACCGGCTACGCAAAGACCATGTCCATGCTCCTAAACGGTGCAGGAATTCCTGCCATGATAGTTCGAAGCAGCAACCACGCCTGGAATCTAGTGAATCTAAACGGCACCTGGTACCAGTCAGATCCTACATGGAATTATAGCTGGAACAAGACAATAGCAGGCGAACCATATGCGGCAGACCTAAACAGTATTTATTCAAATGTTTCAACTGCAACTATGCACGTTATGGATTCCTCTGAATCCCACGACATTAATCTTCCCGAAAAATATCCAGCCTGCAATTCGGATTACAATACGGGCACCGAAAGCGACTACTATCTTGAATATGGTGAGCACTCCAAAACCGTTCGTCAGAAAAGTAATCCAAACTACAAAATGAGCTACTATGACAAAGGATATCTTCCTACCGAGACTGCTCCAGTCGACGTTACGATTCCTGACGGCTCTGCAGACGGAAATAATGGCGGTACCAATAACACCGATAACAACAGCAACAATTCGAACAATACAAACAACAATTCAAACGCTAATAATAGTAACAACACAAACAATAATTCAAACAACAACGATGCCAACAATAATAATAACGGCTCAAATTCATCCAACACCGGAAGTACTGATAACAGCGCAGCTGCTCCTGCTCCTCAGTACTGCAACGAATGGGTGAATGGACTCTGGTACGGCGCTGATGGTTCACAAACCTACGCCGGTACCCTCACATGGAAATGCAATTCCACCGGCTGGTGGATTGAAGATACCTCCGGCTGGTACCCAGTATCCTGCTGGCAAAAGATCGACGGCTACTGGTACTACTTCGGCTCCGACGGCTACATGGAATCAAGCTGCTGGCGCGACGGCTGCTGGCTCTCCGGAAGCGGCGCCTGGGAATACGAAGGTACCGCCACATGGAAATGCAATTCCACCGGCTGGTGGTTCGAAGACACCTCCGGCTGGTACGCATACTCCACTTGGCAGAAGATCAACGGCAGCTGGTACTACTTCGGCTCCGACGGCTACATGGTAACCAACCGCTACATCGACGGCTGGTGGATCGGCGCCGACGGCGTCTGCAACTAATCTACTTCCAAAAAAGTCTGGAAAAAAACTTTGCTAACAACCACGCAAAAAATGATGCAAAAAATATTATTCTGTACTGTACTATACTAACAGTACAAAAAAATAAAGGAACCAATTAGATTACAAATGGATAAAAACATAAAGATAGAAATGCCTCAAGATGTGAGGTTCATAATTGAAAAACTTACAGAAGCCGGCTTCGAAGCCTACGCCGTAGGCGGCTGCGTTCGTGACAGCCTATTAAATCGTAAGCCAAATGACTGGGACATCACCACTTCAGCAACACCATACGAAGTGAAAGATATCTTCAGACGCACCATAGATACCGGCCTCAAGCACGGCACAGTTACCGTCATGTTGAAGAGCGAAGGTTACGAAGTAACCACCTTCCGAATCGACGGCGAATACACCGACCATAGACGTCCTGACGGAGTTACCTTCACAAGAGAATTATCAGAAGATCTCCTCAGACGTGACTTCACAATAAATGCCATGGCCTATAACGATGAGTCTGGCGTGGTAGATCTTTACGGTGGAATCGAGGATCTGGAACAGGGCATCATCCGCTGCGTTGGTGAGCCCGACGACCGCTTCGACGAGGATGCTCTCCGAATCATGCGAGCAGTTAGATTCGCAGCCCAGCTTGGATTTGATATAGAAGAGAAAACCAAGCTAGCAGCAGCAAAGCACGCACCTGAGCTTTCTAAAGTCAGCGCAGAAAGAATTGAAACCGAACTCACAAAGCTCCTTCTGTCCCCACATCCAGAAAAGATCGTGGACATGTACGAGCTTGGAATCACAAAGGAAATTCTCCCTGAGTTCGACCGAATGATGGAGACCCCACAGAACAGTCCATACCACAAGTTCGACGTTGGACGCCACACTGTGGAGGTAATAAAAAATGTACCTGCCACGAAGGTCATGCGTTACGCAGCGCTCCTTCACGACATCGGAAAGCCAGACCTAAAGACAACCGATGAACAGGGAGTCGACCACTTCAAGGGCCACGCATATCGAAGTGAGGAAATGGTATCCCCTATCCTACGACGTCTCAAGATGGACAACGACACCATCCGCGACGTAAAGAAAATCGTGTACTGGCACGACTACGGCATCTCTGGAAAGACCAGCAAGAAGGCCCTCCGTAAAATGCTTAGCCAGATGGGCGCCGAATACTTCGACAGCTACGTAGCTATAAGACGTGCCGACATGGCAGGCCAAAGCGACTACATGGCCGATTGGAAGGCCCAGGTACTTGCTGATATAATCAAAGCTCACGACGAAATAATCGAAGAGGGAAATGCCCTCACCCTGAAGGACCTCGCTATAAGCGGCGGCGACCTGAAAGCCCTAGGCATAAACCCAGGCCCAGAGATGGGAAACATCCTCCGCAACCTCCTAGACAAGGTTCTGGACGACCCATCCCTCAACACCAAAGAACAGCTCACAAAACTTGTAAAACAAGAAAATTAATCAATCTGACACAACTTAACAACCATAATAAAAAAGTGCAAGTGAGGTATGAACCTCTCTCGCACTTTTCCCCCCTGCAAATGCTATTCCTTAGAAATAACAATTTTGCCATCAACAATATCGATCTTAACTCGGTTAGAATCGATACCAACTGCCTCTCGCATCTCTGCAGACAGTCTAACTCGTCCAGCCTTATCAAGAATCGAGAACTCCTCATGAGAATCATTCTCATCTGAGGAGACTCCAGTTCCAGCACCAAGTCCTGCCTGTGCAGCCTCAGCTGCACCAGGAGTAAGTCCCTCCTTCAGCATTGTCTCGCCGGCCTCAATCTTACGACGATACTCATCCTTAAGGATACGCTCAGAACTAATCTTTCCATCTGAAATCATAACGACACGATCAACTCGGTCCGCCAGACTTATATCATGTGTAACGATAACAATCGTAATTCCCAGTTTTCTATTAATATCACGGAAGAGATCCTGCAGCATGATAGAAGTCTTTCTATCAACCGCACCAGTAGGCTCATCCATCAGAAGCAACTCAGGCTCATTAACAAGCGCCGTCGCAATTGCAACTCTCTGCTGCTCACCACCAGAAAGCATGGTAGGAAATGCCTTCTCTTTATGTGCAAGTCCTACGGCCTCCAGCATCTTCATTGCACGGTCATGCTTCTCCTTCTTAGTGAGTCCTGTAAAAAGAAGTGGCATCTCAACATTCTCTACGACAGTCAGATAATTAAGAAGATTATCCGCATTCTTCTGCCATACAAATCCGATATGATCACTACGGAACTTAGCTAGCTCCTTCTCTGAAAGCTCAGCTATATTCACACCATCATATGCTACATAACCAGCACTCGGCTTATCAAGCGCACCCAGCATATTCAAAAGTGTAGACTTACCACTACCAGACTTACCTATGATCGCAGTAAGCTCGCCTCGCTGAATCTCAAGATCAAGACCCTGAAGAGCCATAACCTCGATACCCTCAGACTTGAAGATACGAACAAGGCTGTCGCACTTAATGTACGGAACATCCTCATCATCCTTCTTCTCACCGCTGCCTTCACTACCTTCAGCAGTTTCTTCAGCTCCATCTTCGCTATCCTCAGACTCATCATCGGAAAGCTCATCATCCTCTTCGGACTCTGTCTTCTCACCCATTACAACGATCTCTGGGACCTGCTTCTCAGCAGCTGAATTACCATCTTCAGTTTTCTTCTTTCCAAATAACTTCATAATATCTCTTTTTTCTATAATTGTATTAGTACATCGGCCAACTCAGAAAGACGTATATCGTGAGTTGTCATGATTACCGTCAGGTTCTCTGTTCGAGTCATGTTCTTAAAGAGCTCAGCGATATAGATACCTGTTGTTGTATCCAGCGCACCGGTAGGCTCATCGGCAAAGAGAATCGTAGGCTTATGAGCCATTGCTCTTGCGATAGCAATACGCTGACGCTCACCACCAGAAAGCTCTGCAGGGAAATGCTTCGCTCTGTCTGCAAGACCTACCTTCTCAAGAACTTCTTTGATTCGCTCATCTCGGTCGCCTTGAAAATTTGCGGTACGCAGACCAAAGTCAACATTTTCGTAAGCTGTCATTACTGGAATAAGTGCTACCGACTGAAAGACGAAACCGATGTTGTATCTACGGAACTTCTCCTTCTCTGTATCATTCATTTCGGAATAACGCATTTCCGGCTCCCCATTTCCAGGGTTATATATGATATCTCCACCAGTCACATCATCAAGTGTACTAAGGAGGTTCATAAATGTCGTCTTACCGGAACCAGATCTACCCATCAGCATGATGAGACGTCCTTTAGGGAAGTCATAATTTACGTGATCAAGTACTGTCAGTGTCTCACCACTTCCCAGTGGATATGCCTTCACCAGGTCAACAGCTGTCAGAATGTTAGCTGGCATTCCTGTATTCGGTTGTACTATATTAGCATTTTCTGCTGTATTTCCATTTTCCATGTTTATACCCAGTTATTATCTAAAATTTCTACTTTGGTGCAAGAGGGGACAGACCTCGGTGCAGTGGGGACGGACCCCGTTGCACCAACCCCGTTGCACATTAGTCGTCGCCTAGTTTCAGGGCCTCGGTAATGTTGAGTCCTCGAACAATTCGTCTGATCCAGAAGATACATACAAGCACGACGATCAGAAGCGTAGCTGCAAGCTTTATCAGGTCGCCGCCGTAGCTGCTAGTGAATACGCCCATGTTGTGTTTCTCTGGCAGGTATACTGCTGCAAATACTCGTACGAAGAACTTGGAGGCTAGTGTACCTGCAAGTACTCCGGCAAAGATTGACATCAGCGACAGGAATACCTGTTCCATACCGAGCATGCTGTTGATCTCGCCTCGGCTGATACCCATAGCTCGGTAAATACCGAAGAGCAGTTCTCTATCTCTAATAGATGTTATCCAATAGATCATATATCCGATAATACAAAGGATCAGCGCGATAAGGAAATCTGCTGTGAAAAGTCCGTTAGTAATCTGAATGATCGCTGATGACTTCTCGTCCTTGATACTATCTCTCCAGGAGGTCACACTATCGGTATATCTAGTAGGGTTAGTATAGCCCTGCTTTAACATGGCATTTACGATATCTGATTCTCTACTTGAAATCGTTGTACCGTCTGCTGTCTTAAACTTCTCTTTAAGCTCATCAGTCATCTTCACACCGTCTTCAGTGCTTGCCCAAACCTCGTAAGGGAGGACATTGAAATGACTTGTTGCGCTTCCGTAGTTTACAACTGCAAGATAATTCTCTTTTTCAACAAGCTTTGTCTTGCCGCCTTCTACTTCTACGTATTCATATTTATATTTGTTATAGCCTGGCCAAGCATCGGTAATGGCTACAACCTTAAAGTCTGTCTTAGCGTAAGGATCATTTAGACCAATCTGCTTTGGTGGACGCATATCGCACTGCATCTTATCGCCGACCTTCAGATCAAAAAGATCTGCAAGATTCTTAGATATGATTACACCATCGGTCTCTACAGCAAGAGCATTCAGGTAGTTATACCAATGCTCATCTGTGATTCCATCTCTCAGGAATGCTACCTGACCGAATTCCTTAGTATGTACACCCATAAGAGTTACATCTGGTGTCTCTTTACCACTAACCTTAAGGATTGCTCTATCGCTTATAAGAACCTTAGTTACAGCCGTAAAGGTTCCGTCCTCAACCATCTTCTGATACACATCGAAATCTGGCTCGTTGAACTTCCATTTTCTATCCTCAGGTGGTCCAACTATTGTTGCAACCCAGTGCTCCTTGATCCTGATATCAGCACCGCAGGAATACTTAGTTCTCTCTTCCTTGTTTCGGTTAATTGTTCGAGCCATATTCGCATTGAAAAGACTCATGGCAACTGTCATAACCAGGAAGATAGAAATGATACTTGAAGCTTTTCTTGTACGCATGATCTGCAAAAATCCAGCGTAGGTAACAGGTTTGAATTTCTTCGCTCCCATCTTATAAACCAGCTTTACCATGTAGAATATGATTCTCAGCATGAGCATACCACAGGCAAAGAGGAACAGTGTTGAATTGATGAAGATTATAGGATCGATTCCTTCACCATTCAGTACGCCCTTTGAAAGGGTACCAACCTGCTTGTTGTAGTTGTAGAGCAGGTATACTGATACACAAAGCAGAGCAACATCGATGAAGTATTTCTCCCAGCCAGGAGTACTTGAACTCTTTCTGCGATTTCTCTTCTTCTTGAAGTAGAGAAGAACTGGCAGGAGCATAATTACTACTGCAATCAATGCGCCAACTGCACCTGATGCAACCATCAGGATATTAAATCTATAATCTCTAACACTTATACTTGAAGCGCCAAATGAAAATCCCATGAAGTCTGTTACACCGGCAACCATCTTACCGAAGAGGAAGCCTACTATAAGACCGATTGGCAGACTCACACCTGCCAGGATAAAGGACTGTATTACGTACATTCCGATGAGCCTTGCTTTTGAAAGACCTCTGTTCTTCAGTGTTGTCAGCTCGCCGTCCTCAGAATCAATTATTCTAAATGCAATCATGCCGATGAAGATCAGTACAAGCACGATAAGTGGCAGCACGATAACATAGAGCATCTGCTCAACAGACTTGCTGTTCTTTCTGTAATCACGAATGATCGGAGTGATATCTTCTTTAAGGCTTTCATCCTTCTTGGAGAACTGTCTTAATATGCTGTCGATATCATCAACTCGACCTGGTCTTAAGTATCTATAATCAAAAGACATATAGAGGTCATAACACATATTTTCCTTTGGATACTTCTTTACGATATTTTCGAAATCCTGCTTATCAAGGATTGCCATGAAACCACAGTCAGCCAGGGAAACCTGCCAGAAATAATCGTTAGGTTTTTCAGTGATGATTCCATTTATATATAGTGTTATCAGCGGTTCATCCGAAGTTTCGCCACCATAGATAAGCTTGTAGAAATTGATGGTCTCACCAGGAACAAGGTTCAGGTAATCAGCTGTGTACTGACTGATGAGACATGGTATAGCATTGTCAGGAATTTCGCATCCTGTATCTGTATACTCGGAGATGTCACCGTAGAGGTCTGCTCCTGCGGATAGGTTGTAGTGCTCAGAAAGATCCGCCCCTGTTCCGCCAAGACCTTCTTCGATATATCCGAAGTCGATATGCCCTTTTCCACCGTAGGAATACTCACACTCAGCATTTCTAAAGGTTACTATTCTCTCGGTGTTGATAATTGGTAAGTTAATATACTTATTCCAGGATGCCTCGTAAGCCTCTTCCTCTTTTGTGAAGAGATCTGTTACTTTAGCATCTTCGGAAAGTGCCTCTATATCAGCTAACTTGATAGATCCCTGTCTGTATAGTGTCATCGGGAACTTATGAGTTTTTTCCTGGTAGCTTGTGAATCCTCTCTGGATCAGCTTAGCACGGGAGCCCTCTCGGAACATCATTATCATCGCAAAGATCATAATGATCGCAATGTTTCCCACCATCAGGCACAGATATAACTTATATTTATTAAATATTTTTGTGATTATATATCTTAGCATTTCTTTTCTCTTACTTTAGTACTGTATCGCCTGGTTCAAGGCCATTTAGAATATATTTAACACTTGTTGGAGCATCAGGATTGAATACATCTACGTATTCCTTAACTATGTCGCCATCCTCAAGCTTCCATACGTAATACTTCTCTTTGCTACTAAGCTGAGATACCTCAGTTTTCATTGCTGATGCAGGTATAAGAACAACATCCCTTACATCAACACTATTGAATTCCAGTTCTGTCTGCATGATATCAGTCTCAGTGAGCTCTGTATCCATTTCTATATAGAACTGCTTTAAAACATTCTTGTTAAATGGCATCGAATTGGTTATATACGGCTTGCCGTCATCTGTAAATAGTGTGAATCTTGCTTTATCACCATTCTGTCCGAAGCAGGTACCTGTCCAGGATTTATCCTTCTTCTTAAGAGTTACGGTTGAACCTATCTTAGCGTTCTGTGGATCCTTGGTTCCTGAACCCATGATAGCCAGAAGCTTTGTTCTTCCAGTGGACGGACCCATAAGCTCTTCTGTCATTACGAAAGAATCCTTCTCAACAGCTCTATCCTCAGCGTACTGAATATATGATATACGTCCTGGGCTGGTTGAGTACTCAACATAGTCAGACATTCCGTCCATGTCCTTAGTACCCTTTTCCATCTTAGTATATTCAGCGCTCTTTATTGCTCGCTGAGCTGAGTATTCAGCACTCGCATAGTCCTCTTCGTAAGTCAGGATATCAAGATCACATTCTTTACGTTCTGCATAGTAGAGATTCTCACGAATTGAATCCGTTGCCGTACCTACATCATCAGGATCAACTCGGTCGGCTCCTCGAATTTCTGTCTCAAGATCCTTCTTGTTGTACTCATATTCTCTGTTAGCCTTAGTTCTCTGCTGATCAAGATCAGCTATATCTTCTTTTATCTTATCAAGCTCTGCTCTTCCAACTGATGACTCAACTGAGAACAGCGCATCACCTGTGGTTGCCTTTCCTGTGTCGTGAAGCTTTCTATAAGTTCCGGCAACATCTGCGGTGTAAAATTCATAATATGGATATGCAAACTCTACTATCTCAGTAGACTGGGTTTCTCTGTAATCTCCGATGGAGGCAACAGCCGTGTCATAGTTCTTTGGAACAAGAGCATCATTTCTATAGAAAACCAGCTCTCCCTCTTCAAGACCAGACTTTACTATGGTGTAATTACCGTCTGAAGCTCCAACCTCTACAATTCGTTTTACGTTTGTATTGCCTTCGCCCTTAACATATACATAGTATTCACCGTTGTCGTAGGTGAGGGAGTCATTACCAACTGCCAGCTGAGGTGCGTTGTCCTCCTCCATGAAGAAGAGTACTACATCCACGCCCATTGTAAGGGTTGCACCAGGTGCATCGTATGCCATAGGTGGATACTTCTTCATTGAATTAGCATAAGAGATTTCCTCATTTGAATACTTATGCTCAGTTATATCGACTTCTTTACCGTTGATGAAGGCCCATTTGCTTTTATACTCTTCAAAGTTGTAATGACCCATGTTAGTATCATCAGTCTCTATATAGAGGTCATTGTAGTCTGAAATAACTGCTATGTTTTCATATGGCTCTATGGTATTGGTCTGAGTCATATCCTTGATAAATGTTACTCTACCGGAATGTGGTGCGACGAAGGTAAGGTCTGCATTCTCTTCCTGAATTTCAGCTATAGAATCTCTCTTCTCGCTGATGGAGTTATCTATTACTGCTAGATTGTATCTTTGATTTTCCTGCTCAACCAGAATTTCAAGAGTCTTTGTATTTATTCCTTCTGAATTCTGGAGATACTCCTCAATCTTTTTCTCGTATCCGAGTCTTGTTATAGTCGCATCTGAAATGTTCTTAGTTTTTGTTCGTTCTCTCTGAAGGGATGCGATCTCATTTTGCAGTGCAGTTATCTGGTCTTCCTTACCATTAGATACTGCTGTTGCAATAACGTCGCCTTCCTTTACGTAGTCACCAACACCAACATTCACCTCTGCAAGAGTTGTTGTCTTTTTCGCAAATACTGGATGCTCCCTGGCAACTACTATACCTTCATACTGTGTGATATTTCCAACTCTTCTCTTTGCAACTGGACGGTATGCATTTACCGCTGCTACTGGTTCCACAAGCTCGGGAACATCTGCAGTGGTATTTCCACATCCTGTAAATGAACCGAGAGCAACAAGTACTTCAGCCATTACCAGAACAGCAGCTGTGCGGATTCGAGTCTTCTTCTTAAATTTTGCAAGTATTCCTTTTTTCATCGTCTTCTATCTTCTATATGCTTAAATGAATTACCGAGATTCTTTGATTCCTTTAATTTGGGATCGAAACTGTGTCGCCTTCTTCAAGTCCTGAATTAATTACTGCGTAGAGACCAACCATCTGATCTACATCTACCTTGACCGCTCTGATGGATCCATCTTCCATCTCTTTATATACGTAGGTTTCATCTTCGTATATGATAACGGCTCTCTTATCTACATAACATACATTCTTAAGTTCTGGCAGCTCTTTAGTGATCGTCAGGGCCTTATCTTTTATTCTGTCGTCTCCTACTATCTTAAAGTAGATCTTATCGCCAGTAACAAGCTCGCCTTTACTTGCATCACCTGAACTTGCTGTCTCTTCTTTATCATCAGCTGCATCCGTAGGTGTTGCAACACTCTTTCCTGTTGGATCAGCTATAACCTCAACTACGTATTCACTAAGTGCATATTTTGCATCGAATCTGTCACCTACATGGAACTCAACATCAGCATCGAACATTGTCTTGCTCTTATCCATATTAGGCTTATCTGACTGATCTAATATGTAATATCCATCATCTGAACTAACCTTAATGATCGGTGCTCCGGTAACAATGAATCCGTCTTTAACTGAATCATTTACAAAACTTACAACACCACTGTTGGTTGCTACGAGATTCATGTTGTCATAGGTTTCTGCTACGTCTGAAGCATATTCATCAGCCAGTGTGATCTCATCATTTAGATCGACAATCTCATCATAGTAGTCATAGTTTTCATCCAGCGCCTGTAGATTTCTATAATGCTCTCTTCTGAGACTAGCAGTGGTTTTAGAGGAGGACCACTCTTTACTCTTCTTCTCAAGAACCTCTGACGAAAATGTCAGCAGCGTATCGCCTTCTGAAACTCTGTCACCTTCTGAAACCAACACCTCATCGAACTTTGCTTTGTAGAGCATTTCGATCTCTGCAAGTTTTCCTTCTGAGATTGAGTAATTCATTTCCTCAAAACCAGACAGTTCTATGTCGGCTTTAAATGTTGGTGTAAGATCTCCTCTTTCTACAATCGCTGTATCTCTTTCCTGTCCTGTATAGGAAACATCTACAGGCGGACAAAGGGGATCCATATCCGAGTTACCGCATCCTGTGGTAGCAAGCAGTGACACGAGAAGAAGTCCTGCCAGGACTCTCTTCCCAGGTTTTACCTTAGAAGAGGTTGATCTGACAGAACTCGTTCTTCTCTTTTTATGACTATCATACAATTGTCTACTAATTAATCTCACTTTAATTCGTACTCCAGTTATAATATTCTATAATTGAACCATCCATGGCGTTCACAATAACCTCTGCGCCACTAGCAGCGTCATCCGGAAACATCGTAAATGTCCAGCATGGAATATAAGTAAAATCATTTGTTGTTGGATCATCTGAATAAGGAGCGTATGAAAGATATACGTTTTCTATAGATAAGCCCTTCGAATTTAATTCCATTTTATTCTTATCAAACTTCTCTGGAAGCTCAGCTATAAGACTTTCGGTTATCTTTTCGAAAGGAAGCAGCTCAACATCTTCCTTAACATCATTGATCGTCTCTGTAATTTCCAGATCCATTCCGTAGAAGCCTTTGCTGGTATACTTGATAATTCCTGTATTAGGTGAATAAACGCTTATTCCGTTATATACATCATTTCCAGAAAATACATCGCTGCTAAGAAATACTGCGTAACCATCTGTCTCAAAGTTTGGCTCCACAAGGTTTTCTTTATAAGCCGTTGAATCACCAAGTACAAATTCTGCGATCTCAACATCTTTATCTGGATGAGCATCCTTATATTCCTTGTAAAGATCCTTCTGATTCGCCAGGATGTTATAAGCCACATTATCTCCATGTTCTTCGTGAGACTTTAGAGTACTGATATAATCCGCATCTGAGAACATGAGAATTGATGAACCCTTATCAAATGTCATTCCACTATCCATTATGTAATAAGAAGTAGAACCAGCCATTACCAGATAATTAAAGTCCAGTGCAGTATATAGCGATGAATCCTTAGTTACCTTCACCTTGCCCTTCAGCTTCAGAGTATTCTCGAGAAAATCCTGAGCCTCATTATTTACATCTTCTATATTCATATCGCAGGCATTTTCTATATCAAGAGACTGGCCCACATAATTGCTATCACTTGTTACAAGAAGAGTCTGGTAATCTTTATCAGGGAAGTATTCCTTAATACTTATAGGCTCCATATAGATCATTCTTTTATTAGATATATAATCAAATGCGAGCAGCAGACCAAATCTTTTTCCGTTATACTCGCCTTCATACATATGGACGTAATAGTTTTTCTCGTCCACCCACTTGTATACTTCTTCTGATGCTCCATTTATTATGGAGTAATCTGGCTCTATATAAGTATATTCTTCTGCATCCTGATTTATCTCAAATCGTTCATGTTCATCCATGAAGGATCTGTACTTATATAGTAGTGGTATATAATCTGTATCATTTGTATATTTTAACTCTTCTATCTTTTCAGCTGTATCTCCAAAAAGAGCCTTTACTATGGCGTCCTCATCAGCTTTTCCATCGTCAATTGACGAAGCATAGTATACGTTCATTCCATCTTTTTCAGGAGTATTCATAGCGCAATCTGCCTTGAAACGAACTCCGTCAATAGTAAACTCCTCTTCCCAGGATACTCTACTACCGAAAAGATCTTGAAGGGAACCTTCTGCTGCCTTCCTGCTCTGAATTGCATCCCCTTCTGTGCCCAGATCATCAGCTGATACCACTGAATCTGGATCATTTATGCCATAATCATCAACAACTGGCTCACTGCCTCCGCAGGCAGTCACACTAAGACACATTATAGCACTGAGACTTGTACATAAAAACCTTCTAAACTTTATATTTATCATACCTTTTTCCATATCTTTCCTAGATTATGAGAAATGGGCCCTATCTTGTACAGTACTCTGCCATCTTAAAACCGCTTTGTATACAGATTGTATCTAAATGTTAACATTCTAAAAAAAATATCGAAAAAATATCCAAATATCATCCCTAGGGATGATGTGCTAAATATTTCATTGTGATATTATTCGCTCATAACACAGAGTTTGGAAACTGTGACCTATTATCAATTAATGGTTTAGGGGAGGATGAAAGGATGAGAAAAAAAATATTAACTATGTCTTTGGCACTGGCGCTCTGCATGGCTGGATTCACAGCATGTGGAAAGGTAGAGGATAAAACTACCGAAGCTGAAACTGAGGCTGCCACAGAGGCAACTACAGAAGCTGCTGCTGACACAACTGAGGCTGCATCAGCTGGTGATTCTGACAGCGATTCTAGTGCTACAGTAGATGGCAAGAAGGTTGAAACACCACTTGCAAATGTAACCTACGACGATAAGATATGGACCCTCGACGAGGAGAACAAGACTGATACAGATGAAAAGACAAGTCTTAAGTTCCAGATTCTTGATGGCGAAGATATCGCTTGTCAGGTTGAGGTTTATGCAGGTATCGTTGATTGCCTTTCTTTTAGAGATAATCTTTTCAGTTATGGAATCGATGAGAAGGAGTTTGCTGAAGGTAAGGTTGAAACTACCAATATTGGTGGTGTTGACTGCATAAAGTATGAAACTGGTTCAACACGTATTTTCACAGGACGTGTTGAAGGTGCTGGTGAAACATTCACTGTTAAAGCTTCTTATGACTGTGACAATGAAAATGTTCAGGCTCTTATTGATGGTATCGAATATAAGGTCACTGATACTGGCAACACAGATTATCCATGGTACTGGGAAGGCGAGCCTTACTCAACAGCTTCTGCCAGCGCAACTGTTGGCGATCTTACAGTCAATTCGAACTTCTTAAAGATGGACGAGCCATTTGTTACTCATGAAACATTCAATCAGGAAATTGCAGTAACAGATGATAAGATTTATATCCTTGAGAATGACTACATCAGATCTTATACACTTGCAGAGACAGGAATCGTATTTGATACTGAATACGCACTTGACGCAAAGTACTCAAGCATGAACTCAACTGACGACGGACGTATCTTCCTTTCAAGCAACGGCAAGGAGCTTATCGAGTGGAAGGACGGTGAGGTTGTTAATACATATTCTGGCTGCAAGAAGACTTACGATATCAGCCCTGATGGATCTTGGGGAGTTGGATATTTCGTAGCAGCTGACGAGTGTGAGATTGTTTCACTTAACGGTGACGGAACTTCTACTATAACACCTGTTAGCTTTGGAGAGGTTAAGTCTATTAACCGCGTAAATGTAAGCAACGACAAGATCTTTGTTTGCGGCGCACCTAGCGACGAAGAGAGCGAAGCTTCACACATCATCGCTATCTATAACAAGGACGGAAGCTTTGATAAGATCCTTACAATCACAAAGGATGAGGAAACAGTTGGTGTTGGTAGCGTTACTTTCGTAGTTGATGCGCCTAACGGCTACTTCGCAATGGATGGTAACATGAGAACAATGCCTTACTGGTCAAAGGATGGTACATACCAGGGAAGACTTGAGGACAGCGATCTGTTCGGAACAAACTACCCATGGTTCAGTGCTAGTACATATCACAACGGAAGCCTCTACACTGTAATGACAGAGCAGCGTGCAGATAAGTCTGCTAAGGAAGTTATAGTCTTCCAGGTTAACGGCTTCTAATGAGTCAAATAGGCTCAGAGCCAAATCGACTCATTTAAATAATAAAGAAAACCCGGCGAGAACTTTAAATTATTATACAGGGGAGAATAGTTCTCGTTGGGTTTTTTTATGTCCTGTGCTATACTAAAATGTGCAGTGGGGACGGACCCCGCTGCACATTATTTCTTTTGAAATTGAAGGTTACAAGAAATGATCAAGATATTAATAGTTGAGGATGAAAAACCAATCTCAGATCTGATGGTCATGAATCTGACCATGGCAGGCTACAACTGCACCGCACTATATAACGGCCGCGAAGCCGCAGATCTTCTGGAAGAAAATCAGAACTTCGATCTTATACTTCTGGACATCATGCTTCCAGAGATAAATGGATATGAACTGATGGAGTACATTCGACCTATGGGCATTCCTGTTATCTTCATCACCGCCATGGCGTCCCTGGACAACCGCGTAAAGGGCCTCACCTCGGGAGCAGAAGATTACATCGTGAAGCCATTTGAAATCGTTGAACTTCTGGCCCGCATCAACATCGTGCTCAGAAGATACAATAAGACTGAAACAACTCTTCAGTATAACGATATCAATATAGATACAGAAAACCGTGTGGTAAGAAAAGGCGGTGTGGAGATCAAACTCACACCAAAGGAATTCGACCTCTTAGTCCTGTTCGTGCGAAATGTTAATATCACACTTTTTAAGGACAAGATCTTTGAAACCATCTGGGAAACTGAATGGCAACCTGAGTCCAGAACTGTGGACCTGCACGTGCAGCGTCTCCGTAAAAAACTGGACCTGAAGGACAACCTGAAAACCGCATACAGCACAGGCTACCGCCTGACTACATAAAAATCAGCCTTACGGCTGATTTTTTATTCCGGCAAAAGAACAATACTGTAGGAGTCATCGGTCTTTTGATTGCATATCAAATACTTTACCTGATCGCCACTACTGGTCGGAGTCTGCATCATAGAGAATACATCATCTGGCTCAAATACATCAAAGCCATCTACATACCTGGCAGCTGTCTCTATATTCATTTGTTCTTTCTCTTCATTACTCGCGGATGCAACTCTAAATGCTGTTGCCACATCCCCATGGATTTTTACCTGAGTTGCCCCGTTATCATATGTATCAACATATTCTCCAAAATAATAAAGAAGATATGAACAGTTCGACATTCTCGGCTTAAAATCTTTAAGGCTGGTTCTGATCTCATCATCTTCTGCTACACCAAGTCCTATGGACATGCTTGCATAAAGAATATCTCCCGACTCAGTAATAATAACTCGGTGGTACTCCGTGCCGTCAAACTTGGTAAGTCGTACATCCCAGAATATAGCAGCATACGAAAGGAAGGTTGAATCCAGTGCACGGTAAGGGATTGCTGACCATGTGTACCACGAATCAAAATCTCCAGACAGACTCTTAGGATATAGACCTTTCATATAGAGGGTATCTATACGATTGATGGTCAGAGTCTTGATTCCAAACTCTGTAAGCTCGCAGGCGCCTTCACTAACGCGCTCCACACTACTCTCCCATGTTCCAGTAATAAGCTGAATACGTTCCTCGTTAGTCAGCTGTCTGGAAGCATTCTTAATGATAGCCTCAGAAGGTCCCGAATAATACTCAGCGGGAACATCTTTCACCACAGAAAGCTCAGCCTCATCATCACGACGAAGCTTCTCTCCTGGCAACCATATGGCAACTACTGTAACAGCCACAGCCACTATCACCAGTATTAAGTTTTTGATAACATACTTAATCATCTATTTGCTCCAATGAGTCAATTGGGCTCAAAGCCAAATCGACTCATTTAAAATGTTACGATCATTTTTGTGCCTACTCCAAGCTCACTCTCGATGGAGAGATCAGCTCCATGCTCCTTCAGGATTGCGGCAACCAGGGACATTCCAAGTCCCGCTCCGCCTTCCTGTCTGGAACGTGATTTATCTACCATGTAGAACTCATCGCAGATCCTGTCGATATCTTCCTTTGCGATACCGATACCCTGATCTTCTACAATGAATTGATATCTTTCTCCATCGTTCTTAGATTCTTTAGGAAGCTTCTTTCCTGTGAATCGAATGATTTTCTTTTCGCTATTCTTATCATTTTCCTTTGAAGTATCATCTTTATTAGAATCTGCATCCTCCTTGCTCGCCCTATCTGTATCAAGGGCCGCAACCGTTGCCTTCCTTGCATTATCAAGAAGATTGATAAACACAGTCTTAAGAAGGGATGCATCACCAACCAGCGAATCATTTTCAAAATCTGCCTCAAGACTGATTCCTGCTTTCTCAATAGAAGGAAGTATAGTCTCAACAACCGCATCTCCCAAAGCCTGAGTATTAACTGGCTGCTTTGGTATTTCTCCATCCTTCAGATATATAAGATCAAAAAGGTGCTGGGACATCTGCTCAAGACGCTTACCCTCAGAGAAGATATAATGTGCCGCCTTCACCTCAGTCTCACGAGGAAGCTCCACTGATCTTATGGTATCAGCATATCCGATAATGGTAGTCATAGGAGTTTTGATCTCGTGGGTGAAGTCAGCTACGAACTGATCCCTACGGTGGATCATATCATTTAGCTCGTCAATATGATTCTCAACCGAATCTGCCATATGGTTAAACTTTTCGGAAAGCAGACCAACCTCATCTCGTGAGCGAATCTTGCTTCTTGTGGCAAAGTTGCCTTCCGCGAAATCATCAGTTACCCGGTTCAGTTTCTCCAAAGGTCTGGTAAGCAGCAGGCTCAGAACATAAACCAGAAATCCGGATAACGAAAGAATGATGACAATAAAGTATCTGAACATCTTTATGTTGTTATTGATTATAAACTTTGTATCAGTGATATTTCTTTTTGTTATGATGGCTATCTCTTTTTCTTCAACAAAGATGGCCGTAATAACATATACAAATGAACCCTGCTTTTCCAAAGCAACCTCGTATCTCTTTCTTCCGCTTTCTGCTGGCTTTCTAAGAAGCTTCTTTGGTATAGTATCTTTCTTGTTCGAAGCATAGATAAGCTCTCCCTCATATCCCACGAAGAGTTCGGTATCAGTACTGAGCATACCTGCAGTAACCTGATTCGAAATATCTGGTAATGAACCTTTAACACTTTTCTTTGGATTATTAATAATATCGAGAAGTGAATATTCGACGACGGACTCGATCAGATTGTTCTCAGTAACTGCATTCTTGATCTGCGCATCCATCATAAGACGATTCTGTCTAGACATAATAAGATACCCTGATATGGACAGGGTTATGGCAATAATAATGATATTAACAAGAAGCACCTTGTGTCTGAACTTCATATCATTTCCTATCTCTAGATAATCTTTGCCTTCATAGTATAGCATCTTTGTATAAAAAATGTATCACTTTTATAATTCATTATGGCGGATGATACAAAATTTATACAATCACCATTTATACTGACATATCATGTTGAATAATACACCAAAATGGGTGTATTATATTACCTGGGTGAGGGAAATACAATGACAGGAGCTAGTAATGGCTGATTTACCAATTAAAGACAAGATTACTTATGCAGCACTGGATCTTTTTTCCCAGAAAGGATACGATTCTACCACTGTAGACGAGATCGCAGATGCAGTTGGAATGAAGGGTCCGAATTTATATTACTATTTCAAGAAAAAAGAAGACATATTACAGAATATAGCATCAATTGCTGATGTTCCATATCAGGGAATGTTTGGATACGATAATGATGCACCTATCTGGATACATAATGGCGAAGAATTAAAAGAATTCTCCTGGTTTCTCGTAAAGCATACTATGGATGACGAATTAACTGTAAAGCTTAGAAAGTTTTGTACCATAGAACAATTCCGCGACAGTGAAGTAATTCATAAGCTGACAGATCATCAATATGAAGTAGTATTAAATCTTTACATCAGGCTTTTCTCAGATATGATAAAAAATGGTAAAGCTAAAGACTGTAATCCTAATGCACTGGCTTTACAATTCACTGCTCCTATATCTATTCTTATTCAGCTAAGCGATAGACAACCTAATCGAAGAGACGAAGCGATGGACATGATGAATAAACATATGGATTCCTTTATTGATACCTATATCATA
Source organism: Lachnospiraceae bacterium AC2031 (assembly GCA_000687975.1). Taxonomy (GTDB): domain Bacteria; phylum Bacillota; class Clostridia; order Lachnospirales; family Lachnospiraceae; genus Eubacterium_Q. The sequence goes on from JIAB01000001.1 coordinate 1,668,736, forward strand.
AAGGAATAAAAACAAATCTTTGTATCACGAAAGAGAGTAACTAATGACCTCAATGACAGTTAAAGAAAAGATTCTACATGTAGCTTTAGATTTCTTTTCTCAAAAAGGATATACCGCAACAACACTTGATGAAATTGCTGAAGCCGCAGGGATGAAGGCACCTAACATATATAATTATTTTAAAGACAAAGAAGACATATTAAGAAACATACATCTAATCGCAGATGAACCATATCAGGGACTTATCGGATATGACCAGAAAATGCCTATCTGGATTCATAACGGTGACGAACTAAAACAATACACCAAATATCACGTTAATCATACCATAACTAACGAAACAATAGTAAAGCTCAGAAAGCTTTGCACCATAGAACAGTTTAAATATGATGAGCTAGCAGAAAAAATGTCCGCGCATCAGTATGATCTGATAAATGCTCTTTATGAAAGACTTTTTAACGAAATGATAGATAAGGGCTCCATGAAACCTGGGGATCCTAAAGTGAGAGCATTACAGTATTCTGCTCCAATCACGCTTCTCATTCAGCTATATGATAGAGCTCCTGACAGAAGTGATGAGGTCGAGAAAATGCTGGAAGACCACCTGGATACTTTCATAGAAGCTTATTGTGTTAATGAGTAATACATACTAATTATTTTGAATAAACATACGAAAAAATACCCTGACAGTTTAAATGTCAGGGCATTTTCTTGTTTAGCTCGCGGTCATTTACCACGATATTACTTTTTGATGTGTTGATTGCCAGCTCCAGTCGATCAGAGAAGCCCGTCTTCTCCAGCATGTGGCGGATGTGAGTCTTCACAGTTGGAACAGATATGTTAAGCCGCTCCGCAATCTGCTCGTTAGTGGAGCAGGTTACAAGTTCGCGAAGAACCTCCAGTTCACGTTCCGTAAGCTCGCCCTTTGTGATGTTACCAAGACGAATGTCGGTGGTGTCATCCAGATAAATGCTCTCACCAGCAACAGTCTTGTCCATCACGTCCACAAGAGACATCTCCGCATACTCCTTGTACCAGAAGCTTTCTACGCCAATCTCCCGAGCCATATCCAGCCACTTGGCTTCCGCCGTAGATGTAGCAAGGATTATCTTAATCTCAGGGTGACGATTCTTTATGATACCTGCTGCGGTGAGTCCGTCGATGCCCTTACGCATCAGAATGTCCATCACCACCAGATCAACAGGATTCGTTTTCAAATATTCAGCAGCCTCTTCAGCTGAGGGAAATGAACGGACAAGCTCATATTTATCTGAAGTCTTAACTGTTGTTTCAAAAAAGCTTCGAGTTATCATGTGGTCGTCAACAACAACTACGCGTATCTTCTCAGACAACTTTTTTCCCTCCTTTGTAAAGTCAAATGTCATCTCAGATTTCACCTATCTAAGATAACTTAAGTTTATCACTCATCCCCACCTTGCACATCATCCTTAAGGATGATTTTTAGCCTAAATTCTGGCTCTGATTCAATATACATTTCACCATTCATGTTATCCACCATGTGACGCAGAGAAAGAAGGCCACCAGTTTCCTTAATGTCATCCTTTGGTGGTTCACCATTATTCGTAAATTCCAAAATCATAGTTGAATCTTGTCGCTGGATCAGGACCTTTACCTCATCACCACCAGCATGCTTTATAGTATTGGCTGCACATTCACCGATAGCCTGTCCCAGTATATTTCTGATCTGAGTAATCTTATCTGCATCAACTCCAGCGCCTCTTCTATCAAGAAGCTTTTCGCCCTCAATAGAAACCTTTACTCCAACACCTTCAGCCATACGAAGACCGTCCTGGTAATGATCCCTCTCCTCGTCTATAGCCTCACTCTCACTAAGAAGGAAACCATTGGTGTACTTAAGACTCTTTAACAGCTCCTCTTCACCATCCATATGTCCTTCCAGATAGGATCTGCTCTGAAGGAGCAATGCTCCCAGTCCGTCATGCACAGCAACTCTCGCATCCAGCAACTCCTGATCCATAAACATATCCGCAGCTCGAACCTGGTACGCCTTCATACGGTACTGCACATCACGAAGACGAGCATTCTTTTCCTCCAGCTCCTTCATCACCTGTACCTGGTCAGTTACATCGAAGGCTTTAATCTCGTCATAACATTTGTCTAGGATGAGAAGCTGGTCCTTTTTAAATGATATATACATGCCATCAGCTGTTCGAAGTATGTATCTGTCACCCTTCATTTCTCCGTTAGTAGTAACAAAGTCCCAGAATTCCTTGCCGTCACTCAGCCTTTTCCCCGTCAGCTTCTTCGCGTACTTATTCATCTTCAGATTCGAAAGAGCCATCGACTCCCCACGAACCAGGATCATGATTCCTGCAGGTAATTTATCCATAGCCTCTTTAATAGAAGAACGAGTGATCCTTGTCTTCCTATACTTATAGATGACGCGGGCTCTGATCACAACAACAATGGTCGTCAGTAGCTCCATTCCTACGATGGCTATCCAAGGCAGTCGCATAAAAGTGCCGATCATCCAGTTCACCTCACCCGTTTCAGCCACATCATATTCAGCAATTACATCCAGAAGACAGGTAAAGAAGAAGATACCCCATATTAGATTTATTGTATCAAAGGTTCTCCTCTGCCTTATCGAAAGGATACTTAGCTCAATCTCAAGCATCATCAGTGCCAGGGCAACAATGATAAGTGTTGTCCCCAGAGGAGTTAGAATTACACTAAATAAACTAGCCATCTTCCCCTCCTCTCTGAGCGCTGACCGTCACGTAGAGTGACTCGCCCTCACGGTCTGTAGTGATATCCCAGCCGTCACTGACCATGTCAAAATCCTCAGAATAATCCATGATCATTCTGATTCCATCATCACTGATAACCACCAGGAGTTTTGTTATATCACCAATAACTTTTTCAACCACCAAGAGAAATGTATCATACAGCGAAAGGGTATCGAAGTATGAGAAGCTGCCACCAGACATATTCTCAACAGAACCAAGCACGCCAAGATAGCCCGTGAATCTTATCATCTCTTCGATGGCAAGATATATCTCACGGGAGCTTATGCTCTCATCCTCACTATATGTTAAAACAAAGTTGGATTTCCTTTTGACAAATGCATTCAGCAGACTTACGATAGCCACCTTCTCACGGAAGTCTTCGTCCCCTGGTTTCATCCCCTCCAGGATTTCCTCAATCTGCTTCTGCTCTTTATATACAGAAGTTGCGGCCTTTCCATAAACCAGGTTTCTTGCATCGATTCGGGACCGCTCCTCCTTCTGATCGTGCTCATACTGGATCAGCTTGTTTTCAAGATCCAGAGTTTCATTTGCTTCCTCAAGAGAAGAATTCATCCTGTTGATCTCTGATTCATCCACAGTCCAGAAAACATTTCCTCCCCTTATCTGCATACCAAAAAGCTTAGTGTCCTCATCCAGGTAGACTGGGGACTGAAGAGCCCACTCCATCTGCTCCTGGTTAACATCTATCGGCTCATCAGTCTGATATACGCTGTCAAAATCGCTGCCAGTAATAACAGCGTGAATGCTCATCTTGCTGAAGATACCTGGGTAATCCTCATTGTAGGAAATGAGTCTGTTACGAAGACAGATCTCAAGAATAACTATCAGGGCAAAAACATAAACCTCAGGTTCATGATACATTCGCTCCAGGCCCTTCGCCTCCATGACCGTGCCGATTTCATTTACCAGTGGAACAAGATTAAGCGGGATCAGGATATAAACAATCTTTCGCCAGTTGCTTCTCTTCTTCGTAATCCACACAAGATATACGACACCAATAATAACCGCAGCACCAACCCAGGTGTAAATTCCATAGAAAAGCGGACCGTAAGAATAAGTGCCAGTGCTGCCTATAAACTTCGATAATGGAACCTTCGGAATAAATGCAAGATTGTGAATGTCATTTGTCAGGATTCCGACTGAAAGCAATACAGAAAAGATAACAATAAAGATGGCCGCCTGCACCCTTCCTGTCATCAGCGGCTTACTGCCCTCATCATCGTAATCGGTATTACCGAAGGAGATAGCTGAGATCAGGAAGAAGGTCGGGATCATAACAATTGGGATGTAGTAACAATACCAACAGACTCTTAGTGCCAGCACCGAATGAACAATACGATACTTTATCGTTCGGGTGACGATGTAAAGAATCATAAAAAGAGCCTCCACTATCATATACCCGCGGGTATATGATGGCAGAAGCCTCTCATAAACAGACCTTATCCAGAAAACGATAAGGCCTATAAGTATTACAAAGTTTGCAGTAAAAGCAAATGTGTCAAACAGTTCAAATGGGGTCGAATCAAATGCATGAAATAAGCCCGCAAGTAAGAACAGCGCCAGAAATATTATAGTATATCTCCTTAACCTCTTCTTACTCACCCCTTATATCCCCCATGGTGCAGTGGGGTCAGTCCCCACTACACCGAGGTCTGTCCCCACTTGCACATTTTGCATCATCTTAGTATGCGCGTCCGAAGTATACCATCTTCTTGGCTGGCTTGCCGCAGCATACGCAAGTATCAGAAAGCTGTTCCTGCTCAAATGGCATACATCTTGTTGATGCGCCTGTCTCAGCTTTTATATTCTCTTCGCACTCTGTCTCACCACACCACATAGCCTTAATGAATCCTGGCTTGTTGTTGATGATGTCAACAAACTCATCCCAGTTCTTTGCTGTATATGTGTGTGAATCTCTATGTGCTCTAGCTGCCTCAAGCATATCCTTCTGGATAGTTACAAGCAGCTCTTCTACCTTAGCCTCAAGCTCGTCCATGCTAATGGAAATCTTCTCACCAGTATCACGTCTTACAAGTACGCACTGGTTGTTCTCGATATCACGAGGACCAACCTCAACTCTAAGTGGGATACCTCTCATCTCGCATTCAGCGAACTTAAATCCTGGTGACTTATCAGAATCATCAACCTTAACTCTTGCAATGTTAGCAAGCTTAGCACGAAGCTCCTCAGCCTTCTCAAGAACGCCTTCCTTCTTCTGCTGAATAGGAACGATCATAACCTGAGTTGGAGCCACCATTGGTGGAAGCTTAAGACCGTTGTTGTCACCATGTACCATAATTATAGCACCGATAAGTCTTGTTGTAACGCCCCATGATGTCTGATGTACGTGCTTTAACTGATTATCTTTATCTGTAAACTGTACTCCAAAAGCCTGAGCAAAGCCATCACCGAAGTTGTGGCTTGTTCCTGACTGAAGTGCCTTACCATCATGCATAAGTGCTTCGATAGTATATGTAGCAACTGCACCAGCGAACTTTTCCTTCTCAGTCTTCTGTCCCTTTACTACTGGGATTGCAAGAACCTTCTCACAGAAATCTGCATATACATTAAGCATCTGGATAGTTCTTTCCTGAGCCTCTTCAGCTGTAGCATGTGCTGTATGTCCTTCCTGCCACAGGAACTCTCTTGAACGAAGGAAAGGTCTTGTCTCCTTCTCCCAACGAACAACTGAGCACCACTGATTGTAAACCTTTGGAAGGTCTCTATAAGATGTGATGTCCTTCTGATAGAAATCACAGAACAGAGTCTCTGATGTAGGTCTTACACAAAGCTTCTCCTGAAGCTCGTTAAGTCCACCGTGAGTTACCCATGCAACCTCTGGAGCAAATCCTTCAACGTGATCCTTCTCCTTCTGAAGAAGTCCTTCTGGAATCAGCATTGGAAGATATACATTCTCAACTCCAGTCTCTTTAAACTTAGCATCCAGCTGCTTCTGGATAAGCTCCCAGATAGCGTAACCAGCTGGCTTAAGTACCATAAATCCTTTAACACTTGTGTAGCCTGTAAGGTCAGCCTTAACAACTACATCTGTATACCACTGCGCAAAATCCTCTTCCATAGAGGTAATTGCTTCAACCTTTTTATCTGCCATTTTTTTTCTCCTATATATTCAGTCCAGCTCCTTGCAGCGAGCAGCCCCTGCTGCTCCCTTCCAGGAGCTTTGTGCCTTCGGCATCTACCATTCAACCTGATCTATAATGTCAAATGCCATTCCTTCCGGTTCTCTATGTAAGAACACTTCTTCACCGGTAATAGGATGAACAAATATCATCTTTGTTGAATATAGACCAATCTCATTCTTCTCTTTATTCTTAGCGCCCTTATTCTTGTTTCCGGCACCCTTTTTACCATTTGCACCCTTTACGGGACGTGGATGCTCCTTCACCACTCCGTACTTGGTGTCGCCCCAGATAGGCGCACCTTCGGCTGCCATCTGACAGCGGATCTGGTGATGTCTTCCAGTAACAAGCTCAACTAAAAGATATGAGATAGGACCTTCATCTGTATCCAGCTCGTCAAGCACCTCGTAACGGAGTTCAGCGTACTTGGCACCCTTCGTACCTTCTGGAACCACCTTCGTGACATTTGACTTCTTGTCATGAAGGAGATAGCTCTTAAGAGTTCCTTCCTCATCATTCATAAAGCCGCGAACTACCACCTGATAGAACTTAGCTATCTTGCGGTCGTGAACCATGTCGGAAAGCTTAGCTGCAGTAGTCTCATCCTTTGCAAAAAGAATGATTCCCGCAACTGGTCTGTCCAGACGGTTGATAACAGCCACATATGGCTCTTCAACATCCTCTGAACTCTGCCCCGCCTCCGCAGCTGCCTCACACGCCTTTTCGTAGAGATACTCCTTCACAAGAGTTATCATGTCTACGCCGTAAGTTTTGTCCAGCTGACTTGGTACACCGTAAGGCTTTATACACGCTATTAAATATTCATCTTCATAAACTATGTCTAATTTCATATATTATTTCTCTGAGAGAAGCTTCTGTACAGAAACAAGACGTACACAGATTGTAAAGAGCTCTGCAGCAAGCTTCAGATCTTCATTCTTTGGATATGTAGGAGCGATACGAATGTTGCTGTCGTGTGGGTCCTTGCCATATGGCCAAGTAGCACCAGCCTTTGTCATTACAACTCCTGCCTTCTTTGCCTTATCAACTATATCCTTAGCACAACCATCAAGAGAATCGAAGCTGATGAAGTAGCCACCATTTGGCTTTGTCCACTCACCGATACCAAGACCACCAAGTCTTGACTCAAGAGTATTAAGTACAACCTCAAACTTAGGTCTGATGATCGCAGCATGCTTCTTCATATGCTCTGTCATTCCGTGAATGTCACCGAAGAAACGTACGTGACGAAGCTGGTTAACCTTATCATGACCGATTGTCTGATGTGTCATCTGCTTCAGGATATCCTCCATGTTGTTAGGTGATGTAGCAAGTGCAGCTATACCACTTCCTGGGAAGGAAATCTTTGATGTTGATGCAAACTTATATACAAGATCAGGATTACCTACGCGCTTGCACTCAGCAAGGATCTCAACAAGGTAGTCCTCCTTATCCTCATAAAGGTGGTGAATACCATATGCATTGTCCCAGAAAATTCTGAAATCATTTGCAGCTGGCTTAAGTCTGGCGAAACGTCTAACTGTCTCGTCAGAATATGAATAACCCTGTGGGTTTGAATACTTAGGTACGCACCAGATACCCTTGATTGACTCATCCTCAGATACAAGCTTCTCAACCATATCCATATCAGGGCCTTCTGGGCTCATAGGTACTGGAATCATCTCGATTCCGAAATACTCTGTAATACCAAAATGTCTATCATAGCCAGGTACAGGGCAAAGGAACTTTACCTTGTCCAGCTTGCACCAAGGAGTATTACCCATGATACCATGAGTATATGCTCTGGCGATTGTATCATACATTACATTTAAAGAAGAGTTACCATAGATAATGATGTTGTCGGGGTTGTTCTCCATCATATCTCCAATAAGTATCTTTGCCTCCTCAATACCAGTAAGGACACCATAGTTGCGGCAGTCAGTCCCATCTGCGCAAGTAAGGTCTGCTTCTGAATTAAGGGCATCCATCATTCCCATGGATATATCAAGCTGCTCCTTGCAAGGCTTTCCTCTACTCATATCCAGGTGAAGATCCATATCCTGGAACTTCTTGTACTCTGCCTTTACAACGGCGAGCTCTGCCTCAAGTTCTTCTTTTGACATTTCTACGTAAGGCTTCATCATTTTCCTCCTTAAATGAATTAGAAAATTCGTAAAAACACGGCTTTTCGTGCACCTTTCAGTATTCTACCACAACTACTTTTCATTCGTAAATATACGAAATCTAAAAAAATCATCCAAAAATAGCCGAAAAATAAGGCAAAATGCAATCTAAAAGGACAGGGATAAAACCCTGTCCTTTAAATCCATAATATTAAAGTACTGATTACTGCATAGCCCCGTCAGGTCCAAGATAGTAGCCATCGATACTTCTGTTAGTTACCATGTAACCACTACCATCGAAGTAGTACCACTTGCCGTCAATCTTCTGCCACTGATTTACTGGGTACCAGCCTGATGAATCAGAGTACCACCAGCCAGATCCATCACCGTGCCAGCTTCCGACTCCTTCGTAGGTCCAGCCGCCATTTCCGCTGAGCCAGTAACCGTTAACCCATTCGCTGGATGCCATATGGCCATCACTGTGGAAGTAATACCAGGTTCCGTCGATTGCAGCCCAACCTGTGATCATATATCCATCTTCGCCAAATGCGTACCACTTGTCGCCTGATTTTAACCAGCAATTCTGAGCATAGCTGCCGTCTGAAAGTGAGAACCACCAGCCTCTGCCATCGTTCTTCCACTCACCCCTAACAGGTCCGTTTGGCTGTCCACCGCCTGATCCAGAACCACCAGATGATCCACTTGATCCAGAACCGATGCTGTCTCCACTCTTCAGCACACCTCTACTTTGAAGTCTGCTGTAAATCTCACTAGTTACACCAACAGTAAATGTTGTTGTTACTCTGTCAGATCTTCTCTGAGCTGGGTTAGTAGCTTCGTATGCACTAAACTCCTGTGACCAGTAGTAATAATAATTTCCAGCATAGTAAACCATACCGATACCAACTGACTTCCATGAAGCCTTATCAGTTGACTTTAATCCATAAAGGATATTATCTCTATGTCCGCTTGAACGCATCCATGAAGACTTATCCATATCATCTGAGTTATTAGGATCGATGTCCTTGCTCTGGTTGTACATAACGCTAAATGGAGTCTTCTGTCCATAAGCGATGTTTTCACCCATAGCCTTGCCACTAACTGTGAAGCAGCTTGTTCCATCTGGTCTTGTATGAGCTCTTGAATTATCGATCTCGCTATGATTATATGCAGCTCCGATGACAGCCGACTCTGCAGCTCTCTGCATAGCAGCTTCCATAAGATCTACATCCATTGTTACTTCGCAAAGACCATTCTTTCTTCTCTCTTCATTAACGTAATCGAGAACCTCATAACAATAGTCATAACATCTCAAAGCAGTGACTGTAATATAAGCATCAGCCGCATCAACGGACTTAATGTTATACTTAGGAATGATCACTATACCAAGGATCATCATCACTGTGAGAATCAGCGACATAGCTGTTCTCATGTGTTTGTTTTTCAACATAAACCGCACCTCCAAGTAATACTAAAACCTCCGGAAAAAAGCCCCTCAAAAGCCTACTAGCATTATAACGTATATGCCCTCTCTTTTCTATAACAAAATGCAACAAAAGTGAGCATTTTTTATCGAGCAAGCACGAGGTATACAAAATAAGCCGCGTAGCACAGAAGCATTATTAATCCACCAGCTCTTCCCAGTTTTTTGTTCTTAAAAACAAGAACAAAAAGTAGTATAGCCGCAAAAAGCGCCACAAAACCATCAATCATGAAGTTGGCACCTTCGCTCATATATGGAAGTGGAATAATAAGGGTTGTAAGTCCTAAGATAAAAAGAATATTGAACAGGTTACTACCTACAATATTTCCGATAGCAATATCTGCACTACCCTTTCTTGCAGCAGTAACAGAAGTCATAAGCTCAGGAAGAGAAGTTCCAAGAGCAACTATGGTAAGTCCGATAATTCTGTCAGATACTCCGAAAAGTCTGGCGATATCAGCAGCACCAGCCACCGCAATCTTACTTCCAAGAACAATAACGAAAAGACCACCCAGAATAAAGATCGGGATCAACCACAGCTTAATGTCCTTAACATTTTCGCCCTCGCCCTCAGAATCTGTATGCTTTGAGTACCAGATAAGGTAACCCATGTAAGAAAAGAGCGCCAGCAGGAATATAATTCCTGTAAGTCTGGTAAGCTTACCGCCTATCATTCCCCAAGCCACCATAACAATAGTAGAGATAATGACAAATGGAATATCTACTTTTACTGTTGCCGGCTTAACTTTTAGAGTCGTTATCAGGGCGGTTACACCAAGAATCACCCATATATTCATTATATTGCTGCCGATAACATTTCCTATTGATATACCGTTGTTACCAGCAACTGCTGCGCTTAGACTTACAGCAGCTTCAGGCGCACTGGTTCCCATAGCAACTATGGTAAGTCCGATAACCAGCTCAGGCACGCCCAGCTTCTTTGCTACAGCAGCGGCGCCATCGACGAAGAAGTCGGCACCTTTGATGAGCATGATAAAGCCCAGCACGATCTTAACTAAACTAATAAATATATTAAACAAAAGAATTCCTCCACGAACTTCATTTCTCATCTATTCACGGTTGACTCAAAAACACTCTTAAGTCCGCATCGCATAACGCTTATTCTTATGCAAGCATAAATAAGCTTATATGCGATACTCTACTGCCTCCTTCGGAGGCACTTAATCGTGTTTTTTGAGTCACCTGCTTCGCAGGTATAATACGAATTACGTCTGATTGGTTGTTGCCTGCAAGCAGTCACAACCAATCATCCATAATTCGTATTAACCGTGAATAGTAACGTCCACTGCACATTTTACACTACACACTTGACGTAAGCAAGGTGTAGTGTTATACTTCGATACGTTAACGCGCTAAAGTGTCACGTATAAAGCGTGAATTCATGCATATAACTAAGGAGCAAGTAAATGATTGCTATTATAAAAAAAGATACTTCACCTGATGAAATATATGAACTTACCAAATGGTTCGAGGCCGAAGGCCTTAAGTGCGATGTTTCAAACGGTGATTACCAGACTATCATTGGTCTCGTTGGCGATACATCAAAGATCGACCCTGAGCTGATCGAGTCTCTGGATATAGTTGAGAGCGTAAAGAGGATCAGTGACTTTGATGATTCCTCACGTCCTTCCAGAGTGATGGGCGACTTCAAGCGTTCTGGTGTAAAAACTGTTGGTATTGTTGGTCTTGGACTTATTGGTGGTTCCTTTGCAAAGGCTTTCAAAACCCACAGTGATGCAAAGGTTCTTGGATATGATCTGGATGAATCCATAACATCTTTCGCTAAGCTGGATGGAACTCTGGATGATATCTTAACAGACGAAAACATTGGGGAATGTGATCTTATCATTCCTGCTCTGTATAATCAGGCAATAATCAATTTTGTAACAGAGAAGGCTCCACTCATTAAAAAGGGTGCACTGGTACTTGATACAGGTGGTCTTAAGCGCCGCATCTGCAAAGAGTGCTTCCCTATAGCTAAGCAGTACGGATTCACATTTGTTGGTGGCCACCCAATGGCTGGTAAAAAATTCTCTGGTTACAAGTACAGTACAGGCAAGCTTTTCAGAGATTCATCCATGATCCTGGTTCCTGAAGATATCAGAGATCTTAATCTCTGCAACCACATAAAGGATGTACTGGCACCTTGCCGCTTTGGAAGTGTAACAATCTGCTCTGCAGAAAAACACGACCAGATGATAGCATTTACCTCGGAAATGGCACATATAGTTTCAAATGCTTATATAAAGAGCCCAACTGCAAGAGAGCACGCAGGCTTCTCAGCCGGAAGCTATAAGGATATGACTCGAGTGGCTTGGCTGAACGAGGAAATGTGGACTGAGATCTTTATGGAGAATAAGGACAATCTTCTCTTCGAGCTGGATACGATCATTAAGTATCTTGAGGAATATAAGACAGCACTTGAAGAAGATGATGCCATAACTCTGAAGAATATTCTTAGAGACGGAAAGCTGGCAAAAGAAGAAGTAGACGGAATATAAAAACAAGGGTACATATCTGATTGATATGTACCCTTTTCTTATTAGTCATCATCTTCGTTTAATGTTTCAAGTATGAAGTTGAAAATTATTGATATAAAATATAGAACTGCTCCCACAATATACATATAGAAGCCAATTCCCGGACAGAGCACACACTTCATAAGATCTGAACCCGGAACTCCATTTTCCTGGCTGGATGTAATAAATGAAACCCAGCTATCTTTCAGCTCGTTGAATCTTCCAAGTGTATCCCTTATAGTTGGAACCTTTGTAATAAGGAAAAGCAAAACTACCGCAATAACTAATCCAAAAAATCGGATTCTTTTCTTTTTATTATCGAAGAATGGCTGTCTCTGAATATTATCCTTGAAGCCAAGGAGCATCAGAAACAGAACTAAAGCATAGTAAACAAGTAAAAGAAACGCTGGAATTATTCCTCCTATCCTGATACCGCCCTTAATGACCTCGATCAGTGCCTTAAAGATACTAATACTTCCACGATCAACCTCGGTTATCTTTACATAAAAACTCACCCAGCTAAAAAAAGTCGCTGCGATCAGAAGAGCTCCGCCTCCCAGCGACATTATCCCACATGCTCTGTAGGAACTATCTTTTTCATAAAATGGTATACCGCCACTCGCTTTTTTACCATTTCGAGTCGACATACACGCCTTCCTCTCTAAGAGTCTTGAGCTTGTCCTTAACCATATCCAGTTCTTCGATATATGTCATACCGAACCACTGCTCATCCGTTGGAATACATGTAACACTGCCAGCCTGTCTCGTAAGGATATCCTGGATGGCATCGGATATAGTCTCTTCGAAGGTAAGAGGATTTGCAGCAACGCCCTCCTCAAATCTCTTCTTAAAGCTCACCTCTATATCATCGATAAAGCCTTTTCCGAAGGCCCAGAGATTCATAGATGCCAGTGCACCCTCAGGAATCTCGGTATAGGTCTCTCCACCATCAAGTGTAAAGAAGCCCTTTCCTTCTTCCAGCTTAATATTTTTTCTCTCATCTATTCTAACAAGATTATTCTCGCTGTCAACCTTACAGATTCCTCTTGATACAGTTCCTGTAGGACTAAGTGTCTTTACAAGATCATAGCAGATACATCCATGATGAGTTCCATCCTCACCCTTGATACTCTCCAGGAAGTTATAAGCTGCTGTGTAGGCGCCTCTTCCATAGAAGTCATCTGCATTTATTGTAAGAAAACTCTTTCCACGAAGAGCTTCTCTTGCGCTCCAAAGTGCATGAGTTGTTCCCCATGGCTTAGTTCTATCTGCAGGAACATCAATATCTCCTGGATAATCATTAAGCTCCTGATATACATAGGTTACAGGACACTTAGCGCTGATTCTGTTACCGATTGCTTCCTTAAACTTATCTTCAAAGTCTTTTCTTATGATGAAAACAATCTCAGAAAATCCGCATTCAAGAGCATCATATACTGCATAGTCCATAAGTATATGATTTGCATCGTCCACTGGGTGGATCTGCTTCAGACCATTAAATCTGCTTCCTAACCCTGCGGCCATAACAACAAGAACAGGTCTCTGTTCGTTATTTCCCATACTTTTATCCCTCGTATTTGTCTTAATACACAAGTACAACGATTATTGTTCAGTAGTCTTTTCCTCTGTGCTCTCTTCAGTGAGCTCAGTATTTACTGCATCTTCATCTATTATATCTTCTGCATCCTTATTATTCAAATAAACATTTATCTCATCCTGAGTAAGCTTCTCGCCGCTGAGGATTCTGTTGATGATAGTTGTTCCATACTCAACATCCTCATCATTTGGAAGCATTACATAAAGCTCCTGAGATCCAGTTGAATAACAAGTCTCTGTTGAATCATTTCCTCCAACGCTGTATGTGAGAACCTCCCAGTTACCATCCTGAAGAGTACTCTGAACAAGATATCCAATATCCTCAGTTGTCATATCTGTCTGGAAGAATCCATCCATAGTTTCCATGATACCGCTGTAATTCTTAAGAGTGCTTGGAGTCTCAAGCTTATTGATAGTAGCCTTGATAACCTGCATCTGGTTACGTCCACGCTGTCTATCACCCTCTTTAAAGTTTCTTGATCTTGCGAATCCCAGAGCTTCCTCGCCATTCAGGTGATTGATACCCTGAGTAAAATGATATGTTCCCTCTTCTGTTTCCGAAGTAAATGCCATCTCAGAATCAACATCGATTCCGCCGATCTCATTTATGATTCCCTGGAATCCAGAGAAGTTCAGCTTAACATAGTAGTTAATGTCAACATTGTAAAGCTCTTCAAGAGCATTTTCTGAACAATCAACACCGTAAAGTCCGGCATGTGTAAGCTTATCCTTCTTACCCTTTGAAACAGAAAGTGGTACATAGTAATCTCTAGGTGTAGAAACAAGAAGAATCTGCTTTGTTTCATTATTTACAACACCGATGATGTTAACATCGCTTCGGCTCTTTGCACTAACAGTACCGAAGGTATCAATACCGCTGAAGTATACAAGGAAGTGATCCTTATCAATAACAGTAGCTTCCTCTTCTTCGATTTCTTCAACGATAGTATTCTCCATAATGATCTTCAGATTATCAGAATAGTTGATATTCTCTTCTGAAGCGCCTTCATACATAATGAGTGAACCTGCATTAATTATGAAAGACTGAACCTCGCCATTTTCATATGCAGCGATAAGTTCAAAGATAGATTCATATTCCTTAGTAGTAATAGTAGCATTTACATCAGCCTCAATCTTGCTGATAGTCTCATTAATATGCTCCTGATCATCAGTAAGAGAAAGACCAAATGTATAGCCATTCTCAATAGCTTCATTAATTGATGTTACAGCATCATCCTTTGATACATAAACATTTATCTCATCAACCTCGGTAGTTATACCAGTAACCTCATTCATGGTCTTGATAGTAACAACCAGATAGTAGATGCCAAATGCCATCATAATACTAATCAGTATCGAAATAACTATCGACACTATCCTGGTAACTTTCTTCTTTTTAGTAGAAAGGAATACACACAGTGCCACAAGGATCAGTATTACAACCCCGGCTCCGACTCCGTATCCTACTGGAACGAAATTTGTTGATAATGCAAGGTACAGAACAATACCAGAAAGTATTAGCATGATACCTGCGAAGATGTAGCCCATTACTTTAAGCGCTTTCATAAATTCTCCTCTGAATTCTTTTAATTTTTTATCCGCTCTTTTAAATAGTGTATCTATGAAAAGTGAATATTTTCCGTAATATTAAATCAACCATATGGCATAATACCACAAATCAATAAAATATAAAACATTTATTGATTTTATCCACTATGTATCTTATTCTATCTATGTATTTTTTATAAATATTCATTTGTACATATTGGAGGATGCTACATGAAAGATATAGCATATTATGCGGATCTGCTTGGAATTGACCTAAGTGAGAGCATGATAGAACAGTTCAACACTTATAGAGATATGGTGATTGAGAAAAACAAAGTAATGAATCTCACTGCCATAACAGATCCTGAGGAATTTGCTCTCAAGCATTTTGCCGACAGCCTGTCACTAATTCCCGCAGCCGCTGCCACAAATATCTTTTCATCAAAAAATGTCAGCATGATCGATGTTGGTACAGGAGCTGGCTTCCCAGCTATCCCACTAAAGATAGCATGTCCAAACATTCAGCTAACACTTCTTGATTCACTAAGTAAGAGAATTAAGTTTCTAGATGATGTTATCACCTCTATTAATCTAAATGGCATCACAACTATACATTCCAGGGCAGAGGAAGGTGGCAGAAATAAAGACCTTCGAGACAACTTCGACATCGCTGTGTCCAGAGCCGTAGCAAGTCTCAATGTACTGACAGAGTACTGCCTTCCATACGTAAAGGTAGGCGGCCTCTTTATATCCTATAAATCACAGGACATTGAAGAAGAGCTGGAGTCCTCAAAGCGTGCCATAAAGCTGCTGGGCGGAGAGCTTGAAGATGTAATAAACTTCCAGCTTGCAGACAGCGACATCAGCCGCAGCTTCGTACTAATTAGAAAAACTAAACCAACTCCGAAGGCTTATCCAAGAAAGCCCGGAACTGCAAAAAAAGAGCCTCTTTAATTATTTGAGGCCCTTTTTCTTTCTATAATTCATATATTTTTCGCGCTGTTTCGCTTCTATCTGATCGTGCTTATTCTTGACCTCTTTATAGCGGGTCTTGCTAATTGGTGCGATCTTTTTTATCGCAAACACACGGGTGGAGCTATCTGACGCTGGCTTAAACTTTATGGATGCAAGCATATTTCCGTGTTTAAAACATCTACCTACTGCATACTCAACACCACTGGTATTCTGGAACCAGTCAATCCTCTTTGTAGTCTTGCCGCCGCAACGGGAACATCTGACTGTAAGAAGATCCATATCATCCATGGCTTCCCCTCGGGAATCAAACTCTCCAGATATATGATCCAGCACCTTGTTATGAAACTCAGTTATGGATTCATCCTGATTCTTTGGATGACGGTAGATATCAAATGTAAATTTTTCCTCTATATTTCCGAAGTGTCCCTTCTGCATGACCATGGCCGTATAGTACGCATCGTTCACCGCAGCATGGAACGGACGACTGTGCTCAATCTTCAGCTTCTCAACTGCCTTCTCAAGTTTGCAGATACTCTTATCCTTTGAATACTTCTCCGCATAGATCTGCTGTATATCATAAAACTTCAGTGGGAAAGGAAGCTTCTCCATCTTATAGAAGTCCATATTAGTCTGAAGATAATTCAGATCCGATGGTCCCCAGGTACAGAAGGAATATGGCACCTTCACGGTAACACCATCCTTCACCTCTATGGATTCATCTGTCTCGCACCAACGAAGGAATTCTGTACAGGCAGTCCTGAAGTCGACTCCATTTTTCCTTAGTTCCTTCTCGTCGTAGTTCAGAATAGTTCGTATGTATTTGTGAAGTGTTGGATATAGCTTCGGCTTTATGAGGCGGCGGAACTCATCAATGATATGATAATGCTCGTCCAGCTTCACCGCGCCGATCTCTATAATCTCAAATGGCATTCTGGGATGTTCGCCAGCCTGCCCAATAGGGCTCTGGTTCCACTCCAGATCAAACACAATTATGTTCATAATCACTCCAATGAATCACTTTTCAAAAAACTGACTCATATTCTAGTCTTACATGTTCAGATATAATAATAACATATTTACGTCTGCTGGGGAAACACCAGATATACGAGATGCCTGACCAATCGACTCAGGTCTCACTGCCTCCAGCTTCTGTCTAGCCTCGATTCTAAGGTTCTTAACCAGACTGTAATCGATATCAGCAGGAATTCTCTTACCTTCCATCTTAAGGAAATGGTCCACCTGCCTCTGCTGTCTTTCGATATAACCCTCATACTTTATAGAGATATCGATCTGCTCGATGATCTCTCTTGTAAGAGGAAGCTCCGGTCTCTCAGTATCCAGCTCAGTGATCAGCTCATAACTGAACTCCGGTCTTCTTATTATATCTGCAAGAGAAACTGCTGTATGGATCGGCGAGCTGTTATGCTTAGCCAGGAACTCCTGATTCTCCTTAGCAGCACCGATCATAGTAGCCTTCAGTCTTTCAATCTCTGAATTAATGATCTCTCTCTTCTTGCAAAATGCCTCGTACCGCGCATCATCTATAAGACCTACCTCGTGACCGATATCTGTAAGTCTAAGATCCGCATTGTCCTGACGAAGCAGAAGTCTATACTCCGCACGGCTGGTCATCATTCTGTAAGGCTCCTTGGTCTCCTTTGTAACAAGGTCATCAATGAGCACTCCGATATATCCATCGGAACGAGAAAGTACAACTGGCTCCTTACCCTGAAGAAGTCGGGCTGCATTTATTCCTGCAATAAGTCCCTGAGCACCAGCCTCTTCATAGCCGCTGCTTCCGTTGATCTGTCCAGCAGAGAAAAGTCCGCTAACACTCTTAAACTCAAGTGATGGCTTAAGATCTGTAGCCGATATACAGTCATACTCGATAGCATATGCAGGTCTCACAATCTTAGCATTCTCAAGTCCTGGCACCGAATGTACCATTCTATACTGTACGTCTTCAGGCATTGAAGATGACATTCCGTCCAGATACATTTCCGTTGTGAACTCACCCTCTGGCTCAACAAAGAGCTGGTGGCGGTCCTTATCTGGGAACTTCATTATCTTATCCTCAATAGAAGGACAGTACCTTGGTCCCGTTCCCTTGATCACTCCTGAAAAGAGTGGTGAACGGTCAATATTTTCCTTGATTATATTATGTGTTTCCTCACCTGTATAAGTGAGCCAGCAGGATATCTGATCTCTCTTGATATCCTCCTCAGTATTTGTGAAAGAAAATGGCTGAATCCTGTCGTCACCCTTCTGCTCTGCCATCTTCGAATAATCGATAGTCGTACCATCAAGTCTTGGTGGCGTACCTGTCTTAAATCTCCTAAGAGGAATACCTCCTGCCTCCATAGAGTCCGACAGATGATTTGCCGCCATGAGTCCATTTGGACCCGTATATGTTATGGTGTCGCCGTAGATACACATGGCCTTCAGATAAACACCTGTACAAAGCACTACTGCTTTCGCATGATAGATAGCACCGGAAAATGTCTTCACGCCCACTACCTTAACTGAGCTCTTCTCTGACGCACTTCCACCAGCTGTACCATCAACCGCCTCATAGATCAGCTCCGATACCTCTCCCTGTCTAAGTGTAAGACGTGGCTCCTTCTGAAGAGTGAGTCTCATCTGCTTTGTATATTCGCCCTTATCAGCCTGAGCTCTGAGACTATGAACCGCAGGACCCTTAGACACATTCAGCATCTTAGACTGAATATAAGTCTTATCAATATTCTTGCCCATCTCACCACCCAGCGCATCAATCTCGCGCACCAGATGTCCCTTAGAGCTTCCACCGATATTCGGATTACAAGGCATGAGAGCAACACTATCCATACTAACAGTAAAAAGGATAGTTTCAAATCCAAGCCTTGCCGCTGCAAGTGCTGCCTCACAGCCAGCGTGTCCCGCTCCAACTATTACAATGTCATACGTCTCTTCTACGTTCATTTCTTTGTCCTTATTTACCCATGCAGAACTCACTGAAGATCTTATCAGCAAGATCGTCCTGCAGAGTTTCACCTATTATATCGCCCAGCGACTCATATGCCGCCATAAGATCTATAGTAAGGAAGTCTTCACCCATACCAGCTGCCAGACTGTCCAGCACTCTGATGAGACTATCCTTTGCCACCATCAGTGCGTTCTTATGTCTTGCCCTGGTAATATACACCTGATTATTATAATCGATATCATTACTAAAGAACAGCCCTCCGATAAGAGCGGTCAGTTCCTCCATACCCTGGCCTGTCTTTGCCGAAGTACTGATCACGTGATAACCCTTAACGCTGGCCTTCTGCATACTTTCTTCCAGGTCTTTTTCTTCTATTATATTATCTGCTATATTTTCAGCGATATCACTCTTATTAATAAGAACGATAACTTCTTTACCGGAAAGACCTGCGATTATCTCTTTATCCTCATCGCAAAGCTTTGCAGTTCCGTCCAGCAGCATCAGAATCAGGTCTGCAGTCTGGATCGCATCTTTCGCCTTATCCACACCTATCTGCTCAACCTTATCGTCAGTCTCTCTGATACCAGCTGTATCTATAAGTCGGAGCAGCGCTCCACCAATATTCACATATTCCTCAAGAGTATCCCTGGTAGTTCCCTCTATCTCAGTAACGATAGCTCTCTCCTCACCAAGAAGAAGATTCAGCATAGAAGACTTTCCAACATTTGGTCTTCCGACTATAGCTGTCTTTATTCCCTCTCTCAGGATTCTTCCCTGCTCTGAAGTAGATAGTAGCTTTTCGATACGAACTCGAAGAGCCTCTGTCTCCTGCTCCAGCTTCTCTCTATATTCTTCATCTAATACATAATTCTCAGGATCATCAAGAGCCGCCTCGATAAATGCAGTGTGATAAAGAATCTTCTCACGAAGACTTACCACCTCATCTCTTAGCTTACCCGACAGCTGATTGATCGATGTACTAAGAGATCTCTCCGTCTCCGCATTGATCACATCCATAACAGCCTCGGCCTCAGTCATATCTATTCTTCCACCGAGAAATGCTCTCTTTGTAAATTCACCTGGTTCAGCAACTCTGACCCCAAGCCCCACAAGAAGATCCATAACACATCTCAGTGCATAAGGACCACCGTGAAGATCTATCTCAACCGTATCTTCAGTGGTATAAGTCTTAGGTCCCTTCATTACAAGAACGACAGCCTCATCTATGACTTTATCCCCATCACAGATACGGCCAAATGAAGCAGTAAAGCTTTTCATCTCTAAGATGCGCTTCTTACCCACAAACACTTTATCGCATATCGCCAGTGCTTCTGGTCCACTCACTCTTATGATTCCGATAGCCGACCTTCCAAGTCCAGTGGCCACGGCGCAGATTGTATCGCTCTTATACATCTACAAACCTTTCTTGTTTTTATAATCTCTCAAATTATTTTCTGGAAATAAAAATAAATCCGACGCCTCAGGCATCGGATGTAAACGGGCATAAGAAAAGGCCAAAAACCTTGCCTACACAAAGTCCTCAGCCCTCCTGGAGTGGGCCGCCGGGGGCTCGAACCCCGCACACCCTGATTAAGAGTCAGGTGCTCTACCAAATGAGCTAGCGGCCCGTAACATATTTCATACTTAAAAGATGTTTGCTCTTTCGAAGTACTAGGAAAGTATATTACAATAGGTTTTTATTTGCAACCGATTTTTTTTATTTTTTCTGTTTTCGTACAAAATTTACAAAAAATACTCTAAATTTGCAAACTTTTTAAAGGTTTTGTAAGTTATTTACGAAACAATACTCTCCAAAACCTCTCGATTTACAGGATAAGGAACCTTCTCGATACGTTTAGGATCAGCCAAAATATCTTTGATTGAATTCTCAACCAGGAGACTATACTCCATATCTCCTATTCCCTTTATGTCGCAGCTTCTTCCAAGAAATGCCTTGAAGTCCTCCATAGATGCAAAATCCATAGCACGAAGCAACTTCTTCTGAGTATCCTCATCGGCAAAGCTAAGAAAACCTGGCTGGAATATTCCAGTTGCAGGACCATGCTTAATACCAGCCTGATAAGTAAGACGGTAACTAAGTGCATGAGGAAGAGAAGTTCCAGTTATAGCTATAGCCTCTCCAGCAATATTAGAAGCTGTCAGCATATCACTGAGAATCTTAAGATCAGTAATCTTATCTGCCTCAGCCTTATCAGGATCCTGAGTTCTCTTTACAAAATCAGATACATTTTCTATATGCTCATCCTTGGTATATCCAACTTTTCTCTTACCAAGAATAACATCCTTGCCGCGACTCCACAGCTTAAGTCCCTCAATTACAAGAGCCTTGCTCTCAGTTGTAGCCTTAGTATTAACATAGCTCTCAACAAGATGAGACATAGTATCAATTGCAGTGTTTCTAAGAACGCTTTCAGGTGCATACATAAGATATCTTGGATCCAAAAGTGCTACCTCTGGGAAAACCAGATGTGGAAGACTCTTCTTTGTCTTGAGGTCATGACGAGTAAGAACTGACACACCAGTAACTTCTGAACCTGTACCGCAAGTAGTAGGTATCGCAACAACAGGATACGCCAGAGTATGCCCATACTCATCCACTTCGTCAGAAGATGGCTTCTCATATAGATAATTCACATCCTTCTCACTATGATATAGAAGAATTGCAATCGCCTTTGCAGCATCCATAGGTGAACCACCGCCCAGACCTATACAGAAGTCCGTGCCCTTGCTGACACCCATATCTCTTGCTTCCTTTATAGTCTCAACTGAAGGATTCTCTTCTATCTTATCAAAGATCACATACTCCGTACCTGTGTCATTTAACACCTTCGAAAGCTCAAGCAGTGAACCGTTCTTCTTTGCTGAATACTTTCCCGTTATTATCAGCGCTCTTCGACCAAGTCTTGCGATCTCATTTGCATTGTGCAGTACTGCATATTCCTCATTTATAACTCTTGTAAACATTCTCTTCTTTATCCCTCTTTTGGTTTTCTTCTATTATATATATACATAACCTTTGTAAATTATATTTCTCTAGTATTAACATTTCTCCTAGAATTCAGACATTGATATTCTATCACAGCAAATCAATTACTGCTATACTTCTCTAACAAACTTTAATTGATATATTTTTGAAAAAAATGGTGGTGCAAAATCGACTGGTGGAACGTCAGGTAATGCTATTAATGGAATAGGCAAGAATAACAAAAAGAAATCTATATACATTAATTCTGCAATAGAAGAGTTTGGAGGTTTTGAAGAATGAAAAAAAGATTAAAGTTGGGTGATATTTATGAGATTCCTTTACCAAATGGGAAAAATGCATATGGTAGATTATTTAAAGAATATACCCTAGCAATATATGAGATGATATGTTCATCAGTTGAAGAATTGCCTGACACAGAAGATTATCAATTTTTTGTTGGCGTATATAAGGATTTATTGCAAGATGGTGAATGGAAGATTGTTGGCAACAGAAAGTTTGATAAAGAGGAAGATGCATGGGCACCTCCGCAATGTGTTATTGATGCTATTACAAAAATAGGTTCTTTATACTATAAAGGAGAAATCATTCCATGTGAATATGAAGATTGTAAAGATTTAGAAGTTGTTGCCGCTTGGGATCGGCATCATCTTGTTGATAGATTAATGGGAGATGACAAATGGATTAAATCAATAGGAAAACCGAGTGTGTGAAAGTTTTTCTGTAAATAAGATATCCTAAGATAATTGACGAGCTGTATGGCGGTAAGATTACCGTTGTCCAGCTCGTTTTGACTATACCTAATCCCATTGATTTCGTCAAGAATTATGATAAAATTGGTATATAATTATATTCCAGTTAAACGAAGCAAAGGGTTTGGTTTTCTTGGTATAGAAAATATACAGGATAATACGCTGTTGATCTAACAGGAAGTTGAATAAAGGGAAGGTATAGCAAATGCGTAGTTTTTACGGATTATATACTAACGGCAAATATAAAGTAGGGATGTCCGGAACGGTTTGGGTCTATGATATGGAAGATAATCTTCTTGGACGTTTTACCGAGACACCATATTCCTATGTTGGCGCGTTTGTTCCAGGGAAGGATGTTTTTGTTTCTCATACAAATGAGAATCATCTGGTTGTCTATGACATAGCTAACATGAAAATGTTGAAGAAAATCAAGACTAGCAACTGTGGCGGGAGCGAAGATACCGGAGTTGTCTTTTCGAGCGACGGCAAATATCTTTATTGTATTCAGGCACATTGGAATGACTGGCTGAAGAGTCGGCTCGTTGTTTATGATACTGAGAATTTTGAAATCGAAAAAGAGTTTTTTTCGAATGAGAGTATAATCAATCTTAACGAAATCGAGATAGAAAATGACGGAACCTGTTATGTCTTATTCGGTGAAAGTGATGAAAAAACAGGCGTAATCGAAAACAATTATGTAGGAATCTTTCAGGATGGGAAGATTGTAGAAAAAAGGACCCTTAATACCAGGCTCAATAACTGGCTGGATATTCTTATGTATTTTTCCTGGAAAAGGAGTGGTTTTACTAAAAAGACTTTTCCTTTGTTCCTTAAAGAAGCAGGCATCAAATATGCGATTCCGCAGAATCCATGTTCACTGAAGAAACTTTTTGAAACAGGACACATGGAATATTGATTAGCAAATATAATCGGAAGATAATCGACAATCGGCCATTACATTATCTCATATTTAAACTCACAAATCTTCAAAAAATGAGGATTAACTATCATTAGCTTATCCTTTCTTCCAAAGGATTCTCTTATATCAAAAATCAGTTCCCTAACACCCCCCGAGGAAACATCATGATGAGCTTGTCTTTTTCCGCCCGGAGATTCCAGCCATGTTCCGCCATCCGGGCTATAACAACAGTGGTTTATCCTTAACTCCCCGGATAATATTCTGATATGCATCCTGCATATTCCCTGTTTTGGTTCGATACATACACTGTGTTGTCCTTTTATTTTCATCAACCCTTTATTATCTGTTATCGTGATCAATTTGTACCTCCCGTACTTCCGGTATCTGCTTCTTTATCACGGCTGATAAATCTGTCAACAGTAGCATCCATTCCTATTGCTCCAAGCGGTGCTGTAATCACAATCGATACTACAGCCATTGTTAGTACAACATTTCCACAGGAAAGTCCCATGGCAAGCGGCACTCCTCCGATTGCAGCCTGGACAGTCGCTTTAGGCAGCTGTGATATCAAGCAAAACAGAATTTCTTTTTTATTCAATCCAACGCCAAGCACGGATATAAGTGTTCCAAATTCCCGAAACAAAAGCCCTACAAAGAGCATGATGACCATTCCAACACCTGCCTTTGTAACGTATCCAATATTAACCGTTGCACCTACCAGCACAAACAAGAAGATTTCGGCTGCCACCCAAAGCTTGCTGAATTTTGCGGACAGCCTCTTAGCTACAACCTGCAACCTCACATTCAGTGCTATCCCCATTGTCATAACTGCAAGAAGCCCTGACACCGGCGCTATACCCTCAATCCAGTATAAGATCATACTAAAGGCCATAATGATCGTTACCTTAAGTGAATCTCTTATATGTACTTTCTTAAAATATACAGCAAGGATCACTCCCAATATTCCGCCTGTCACAGCTCCGAGTATAATCTCTTCCGGAATGCGAAGAAGGCTCAGGGCATTCATGTTCCCACCGGCCTCCAATCCTACCAGTGTAGTGAACAAAACGATAACATATATATCATCTGCACTTGCACCTGCGATAAGCATTTGTGGGATGCCCTTTTTTACTCCTATACCTTCATCTATCATCTTCGTCAATCTGGGCACGGTGACAGCCGGAGAAACTGCCCCCATCACTGCTCCGAGGATTGCCGCTTGTAACAAAGTCACTCCCATTATGAAAGGTGCAAAAAGAACAAAAGCAATGAGTTCAAGTGTTGCCGGTACAAAGCAAAGCATTATTGCCGGTCTGCCTATTCTTTTCAAATCCGTAATATCCAACGAAAGCCCCGCCTTCGCAATGATGATAATCAATGCAATCTTTCTGAGATCACCCGACATATCTATTATGGAACTATCCAGAACATTCAAAACATACGGGCCCAACAGCATGCCGGCCAAAAGCATTCCAATGATACGCGGTAGTTGGATTTTAGAAACTATCCACCCGAACAACAGTCCTGCAAGAATGATCATTCCGATGCTTAATAACATAGTTTTATCCTCCTTTAGATGCAAAAAAGCCGACAACTTTCCTGCATTTAGTAATTGCAGAAGTCATCAGCTGTATCAGCGGTTTGGATTTGCATCCAGGGAGACATCATTCCCCTATTTGTTTTCATGATTATGCCATAAATAATGCGTTTTGTAAAGCCTGTGCTAGTAGATTATCCTGAAATTTAATTATATACCAATTTTTATCATAATTCTTGACGAAATCAATGGGATTAGGTATAGTCAAAACGAGCTGAACAATAGATGATACACTATCATTCAGCTCGTCTATTATCTTAGGATATCTCATTTACAGAAAAACTTTTACACACTCTTAATTTAATTAAACCAACTCTGTTATTCTTCTTTTTAAAAACTCCGCAAAAGAGTGAGCATACAGTATATTGCTATGTAACTCATAAACAGGATACTCATCATTTTTCAATCCATTTGATAAATCAAAGTAGAATACTTCATCTTCAGTTTCTGATATAATCAACTTATCCTTAAAACTCGAATCGTTTTTTCTACTCAACTCATTTATATAAACTATGTCTCCGCCAACAACTTTATCAAAGTCAATACAATATACACTATAAATTTCTTCCCCATATACTTCTCCACCATTATATTTTTTCAACCACCAAATGTACGATTTCGGGAATGTAATACCTAATCTTTTTTCAGCCAATTTAACCCAATCATCAGATATACCTTCTCCAAACGAAGCAAACTCAACACTGTCATCTGCCTCTTCAATAATCCTTACTAAATCTTCATACATTGTTTTTTCCTCCCTAATCAAAATCTAAAGCACGATTCATCCAATAATCACTTTTCCACTGTTTAAAAGCATCCCTATCAATAATCGATGGGCTTTGACCAGTATTCATATGAATAGTTGAATAATACTTATTATGAAACGACTGTGAAACCTCAACTATTGGACCATCTTGTGTTTGTAATAAATGATGTAAATTTATAGATTTACCATCATAACCAATAGGTGCTCGTCCACTAGCCATTCTTTCAACATTAGTTCCTGTTACAGTCTTTCCATGGTCTTTCCACGAGCTAACTTGAGCTGGGTCAAATAAATCGTTTCTTTGATACACTTTATTACCCTGGAAATCAATTGATTCTTTCCAGTATTTATAACCAGTAGAGTCTTTTCCACCCTTGAAAAACTTTTCGCTTAACTTTCCGTAGTTGGTCTTGACAGAATCTTTAGCTTATATTGTCAACAAAACAAATAATTCATTATTATTTGATGGGTACTATCTATTGTTTACTCCAATTTCTAAAAATGTTAATAATTTCAGACAGCTTTGTTTTGTCTCCAACTCCTATATATTTTCCACCTTCAACCTTGCAATTCATCCAATCTTTATCAGAATTATCTATATTGATAGTAACAAAAGGTTGATTATCTAAATTTGTTTCTAAAATATCTATCTCTACGAGCCAACCAGGATTATCTATGGTCTGTATTTTTATTCCATAATATTCTTCCCATTCACCATTACAATTAGACATATACCAACCTGCTAACCATTCTAAATCATTCATATTCTTATCTCCCTATACTAAATAATTTATTTAGACTGGATCAATCTCTAACGAACCTTCAATATATACTCTATCATTCTGTTGATATGACATTTCATCCTCAAACTCTATCAATATAGCCTCATCACATAATGAAGTTTTAGCTAAAATAGTATACTCATCTACAACTTCTTTCACTTCAACAACAGCTTTTACACTAGATGAATTTGCTATTTCCTGAAGAAAATATAACTCATCATTCGTAGTATATGAAATACTAACTAAATCTATACGAATTTCAGAATTTAATTTATCTCCAATATTCCTTATTTTCGTTTTCTCATTAGCATTTAAAAACTCAGAATATTCTATATAATGTACTATAAGTTTTTTATTATCTATAGTATTAACTTCTACGAATCTCTCATAGCCATCAACTGTTATTTTTTGTATCATCATTTCCATAACATTTTTTTCTAACGTCTTTCCAAAAGAAAGCTATTGCTGCAAGACCAAGACCTATCTCTCCCAACTGTAGGAAGAAGTTTACATCTATATCTTTTCCTTCTGTGGCGTATGTATCTATGAGATTAGCTATCTTTTTTCCTACATGATAACTTTATATTTTCGCCCTCATAGAGCATACATTGCAAATAATAGATAATTATATGATAATCAAAACTCTTCATCTTCTATAATAGGAATATATGGAGAAAGAAGTTTATCATTAAACATTTCAAATTTTCCCCTAACTAATCTATATATAATAAACTCATTATTAAACTCTTTATCTTCATCATTATATACATAAAGTAATCCATAACTTCCTTCTGCCTTATCAGCAATTATTCTATATATTTTCAGCATTTCATCACATTCTTCGCTCCAATGATTTGAATATAATGATAATTGCAAG
Organism: Lachnospiraceae bacterium AC2031; assembly: GCA_000687975.1. GTDB lineage: Bacteria > Bacillota > Clostridia > Lachnospirales > Lachnospiraceae > Eubacterium_Q. Next base: position 1,696,595 of record JIAB01000001.1, read on the forward strand.
TAGCATTCTCCATTAATCCATTTTAGTTCCGGATTTAGATAATTAATTGTTTTAAATTCCAGTTCTAAAATTTTTGAGACTTTTTCCGTGTTATCTAAATCAACAACCTTATAAGTATCTCTAATTGTTACCCATCCGTGCATCTCAACCATTTATAGTCCTCCTAATTCTCTACTCCTAAAGGTGTTGTATCTATCACATACTCAACACCATATCTTTCCGCAAGGGCATCAGCCGCAGACGCTTCATTATTATATTATTTTGAATGACAGTCACCTCAGGAATCTTTAATGAAAACTTATTATTTTCTCTACTTCTGATTTTGTAGCTGGTAAATAGTTTTCTATTGTTTCTTCAAGCTTACTACCATCTAAATTCATAGCCTGACCACACTCATTACATTCAAGAACAATTTTACCATTACCATCTTGATCATTAATTTTGATATATCTCAAATCCCCATATTTTCACCTGATACAGGTGGCTTCTGAACGAATTGTTACCATATCCCTTAATGTATTAGAAATTACCATTACTAGCCCATCTAAGCTGGAAAAATCTCTTCCAACCCGATTCTCTTCATTTTCCAAACATAATCCATTTGTATCAGAATCAACTAAATAATTATCCAAATCAAGCGAAATCAATACATCTAAACCATTTCTACATATTAATTCACTACCAATATAATTTTGATTACTCTTGACCCAGTTACAGAGCGCATGGTAGTAGTTTGAAAATGATTTCATATTATTTTTATCACTATAAATGCTTTGAAAACTTTTTAACAATCTATTATTCATCATATGTACCTCATCATTTTAATTAGTTCCAGGAACTGGGTAAGTTGTAATTAGATTTCCAGCCAAATACCCATTTCTATTAATGCTGCATTGAAATTATTTTGTTTCCATGTTTAATGGAATTTCATCAATTAATTGAGGTAACCTAATAATAATATTGATTTTTCTTCCGTAATAATTCATATTAAATTGTTCTATTTCAACGTCTTTTAATTCAGGAACATTATTAAATAACCGCATCAATAATTTAGTATTTTTAATATATTTAACCCACATTATTTCGTTCCTCCTATTCTTCAAATGGATAATGATCTTGGTGATATGCATATTTTTGAAAATACAATATTTAAATATCCTATGTCAATGTAATCCATTATATATAAAGCTTTTCCTAAATTATTATCTATTCGTATAACTATTCTCTATGTTGTCAATCTTGTCAGTATATGTTATATTTTGACAAATGAGTCAATTTGTTTAGGGGTGTTACTTTGGAGTTTTATCTATTATTAGATAACTATATAAAAGAGATTGGGTGTACTGCAAAACAGCTGGCTGAGAAGTCAGATCTTTCTGCGTCAGTTATCAGCAGATACCGCTCAGGTGAGAGAGAGCCTTCTCCAGATAGCGATATCGTAAAGAAGCTTGCCAACGGAATCAGTGTGCTCTCCGATCAGAACTATGACATGATCCTGGGCCAGATGATCAGCTGCCTCACCTCGAAGTCCACATTCGCAAAGCATGCATTTTATAAGATAGACCGTCTTGTGTCTGAGCTTAATATCAAGCAGGCCGACATTGCTCGAGCCTTCAATTATGATGCTTCATTTATTTCCCGTGTTTTATCTGGACAGAGACTTCCTTCAAATCTCGATGGATTCCTGGAGGATATCTCAAAGTACGTTGCTTCCTGCTGTAGATCAAAGGAGCGTGTTGAGATTCTTTCAAATTTGATCTTTGTCTCAACCCCCGATCTTCAGACCAGTGATGATAGATTTCATGCGGTGCTGAACTGGCTTATCTATGACGATACTCCAACGCTTAATTTCCTGAATACACTGGACAGTTTCGAGTATAAGGACTTCCTGACGAGTCTCCATTTTACTGATGTGAAGATGCCATCTGAGCCATTGCAGCTCCCTGCGACCTGCAGCTATATCGGCAAGGATCAGATGAAACAGGGCGAGCTGGACTTCATGAGAGTCGCCGCTATATCAAGAAACAGTGACGACGTATTCCTCTACACCGACATGTCCATGCACGACATGCTGGATGCAGATTTTCCACGAATGTACATGACAGGTCTTGCAATCCTGGTAAAGAAGGGACTCCATCTAAATGTTATTCACAACCTGAACCGTCCTCTGCACGAACTGCTGGTTGGTCTTGAAACCTGGGTTCCTCTATATATGACTGGCCAGATTTCGCCTTATTTTTTAAATGGATACTCAGACGAATTCTTCAGCCATCTTCTTTACAGTGCTGGCACAGTCAGCCTCTACGGAAGCTGCCTCTACGATCAGAGAGAACAAGGTCACTACTATCTCACCAAGAAAAAAGAAGAGGTGGCATACTTTAGTAGTAGAGCTTCACGTATGCTTGAAATGTCATCGCCCCTGATGCAGATTTATCGAAGCAGCGACAAACCTGCCCTCTACAAGGCGATAACCAGCTGCATGTCCACTTCCGATAATTTCAAGAGCATTCTTTCCAGCCCACCAGTGGCTACTATATCAAAAGAACTTCTTGAAAATATCGTAAAGTCATATGCTGCAAGCAACAAACTCAGCAAAGATAAGGCTTCAGAAATCCAGGCACTGGTAAAGAAATGTATTCAAAACGAGAAAAAGCTTCTGCAGAAACAGGTGAAAGACAAACCTTTACACGTAAACTTCCATAAACTTACAGAAGAAGAGTTCAAAGAATCTCCTGTTTACCTGCCACTGGGAATCAGCTTCATGGATATCAACATTCCTTATACTTATGAGACTTACACTCAGCATATAAAAGAGATCCATGATTACGCAAAGACTCACGACAACGTTATAATAGAAGAGATTGAATCCCTTGGTTTCAAAAATATACAGATTCGTATGGGTAGTGGTGGAGAATCTCCATGGGTGCTTATTTCGAAATCACTTTCGCCGAGCATCCATTTCCTTATCAAGCATCCAACACTGGTAAATGCTATCTCCAAGATTTAAGCAACATATTCACCGGTTTTTGACACGTATTATTAGTAAGTGGTATACTTAGCCTTATTCTTAAATGGCTAAGAAATGTAATAAAAGTAAAGGAGAAAGCATGAGCGTTCCTGTTATTATTGCTATAGCCGTCGTTCCGACTATAGTATTAATGATCTTTATATATTTTCAAGATAATCACGAGAAAGAGCCTATCGGACTTCTTCTCAAGATATTTGGTTTAGGTATTTTATCCTGTATTCCTGTCTATTTTATGGAATGGGGCGGAATGTATGTTAATGACCTGGTCTTCGGTGGAGCCGGCTTGATGTACTATTTTGCTTTAGCATTTTTCGTTGTTGCACCATGTGAAGAGTTCTTCAAATTCATGGCAGCGTACCTTCTCACCTGGAGAAATAAACACTTCAACTATAAGTTCGACGGTATCGTTTACTGTCTCTTTGGTTCCATGGGCTTCGCTGCAATAGAAAATGTAAAATACCTTCTTTCACCTGGTATGGATGTTCAAATGATAGTGACTACAGGTATTGGTAGAGCACTTCTCGCAATTCCTTGTCACGCTATGTGCGGTATCTTCATGGGTTATTACTACGGAAATGCAAAGTACCTGAAGTCCTACGGCAACCGATCAGCTGGAAGAAGAAGTCTATTCCTTGGATACCTGATTGCTGTAAGTCTCCATGGTTTCTATGACTTCTGCCTGTTTACAGGACGTGTATTCTTCTTTATACTCTTTGCAGTCTTTGTCGTTGCAGCTGATGTATTCACAATCATCCTGATTATCAAGGCTAAGAAAAGAAATGAAAAAATGTATGAGGCACCTCAGTACAGACAGCTGTGGGTTGATGCAAATCCATATCAGCCATATGGCGGCTACGCTGCACCAGTTTATGGCGGATATAATTATGCTAATGCCTCTGGCAATCCTGCAGGTCAGACTGCACCTTATGCAGCACCTAACTATCAATCAAATACACCACCTGTAGTTGCAACTGGCCAGAGCTATAATCCAGAGATTGTTTCACAGGGAACATCCTATGTTCCACAGGAGCAGTATGGTTCTTATGTTCCACCTGTTCAGGATCAAAGTACACAGTACGCTCCTCCAATTCAAGACCAAGGTGCTCAGTATGCTCCTCAGGTTCAGGACCCAAATGCTCAGTATGCTTCTCAGGTTCAGGACCCAAATGCTCAGTATGCTCCTCAGGTTCAGGATCAAAATACTCAGTATACTTCAGGGCAGGATCAGCAGAATATAAATGTTCCACCTGCAGAACAGCAAACTCAGATTCTGATGAGAACATCTCAGATTCACTGTCCTGTCTGCAATACGATCAACTATTTCAACGCATTTTATTGCACAAGCTGTGGAGCTTCACTTCATCAGTTTAATAACAATTTATAATAGGGTTTGTCAGGCAAATCAGGGTTGAAAAACTTGATTTTGTACTGTACAATAAACACTGCTGATAAATTCTTATCAGCCAAATGTCTGCGTAGCTCAGCTGGATAGAGCGACCGCCTCCTAAGCGGTAGGTCGGGTGTTCGAATCACCTCGTGGACGTAAAAAAGACCGTTAGTTTTTCACTAGCGGTCTTTTCTTGTATCTTAGTATTTTTTTGTTACTAAGTATTATCTTATTAGTATCAATTTACTACTAACTTTGTTTTAGGTTTATTTATACCACTTTACAAAATTACTTTGTCTTTGGACAGATCTTCTCAGTTCCACCCATATATGGACGAAGAACCTCAGGAATATTAACTGATCCGTCTTCGTTAAGATTGTTTTCCAGGAAGGCAATAAGCATACGTGGTGGAGCAACAACTGTGTTGTTAAGTGTATGAGCAAGATACTTCTCTCCATCCTCACCCTTAACTCTGATCTTAAGACGTCTAGCCTGTGCATCACCAAGGTTAGAGCAGCTACCAACCTCGAAGTACTTCTTCTGTCTTGGTGACCAAGCCTCTACGTCAACTGACTTAACCTTAAGATCTGCAAGATCACCTGAACAGCACTCAAGTGTTCTAACAGGAATATCCATACTTCTGAAGAGCTCAACTGTGTAGCTCCACATCTTGTTGTACCAGTCCATTGAATCCTCAGGCTTACAGATAACTATCATCTCCTGCTTCTCAAACTGGTGAATACGGTAGATACCACGCTCTTCTATTCCATGTGCACCCTTCTCTTTTCTGAAGCAAGGTGAATAACTTGTAAATGTAAGTGGAAGCTGATCTTCATCAACCATCTTATTGATGAAACGTCCGATCATAGAATGCTCACTTGTACCAATGAGATAGAGATCCTCTCCCTCGATCTTGTACATCATAGATTCCATTTCATCGAAACTCATAACGCCAGTAACTACGTCACTTCTGATCATGAAAGGAGGTATAACATATGTGAATCCCTTGTCAATCATAAAGTCTCTTGCGTAAGCAAGTACAGCGCTGTGAAGTCTTGCAACATCACCGATAAGATAATAGAAACCATTTCCTGCAACATCTCTTGCAGAATCAAGATCGATACCAGCCAGCTTCTCGATGATTTCTGTATGGTAAGGAATCTCGAAATCAGGAACTACAGGCTCACCAAATCTCTCAACCTCAACGTTCTCGCTGTCATCCTTTCCAATAGGAACAGACTCATCAATGATGTTAGGAATACGCATCATTATTGTCTTAACTTTTTCTTCTATAACAGGCTCTTTCTCCTCAAGCTCCTTAAGACGAGCTGCAGATTCAGCAACCTTCTTCTTAACCTCTTCAGCCTCTTCCTTCTTACCCTGAGCCATAAGAGCACCGATCTGCTTAGAAATCTGATTCTTCTCAGCACGGATAGCATCGGCCTCAGCCTGAACTTCTCTTCTTTCCTTATCCAGCTCGATAACTTCATCTACAAGAGGAAGCTTCTGGTCCTGGAACTTCTTCTTAATGTTCTCCTTAACAATGTCAGGATTCTCTCTTAAGAATTTAATGTCTATCATAACTCATATCTCCTTTATTATATTTCAAATAAATATATTTCTGTGTATACATTGTATTATGGTTTACATAATATTTAACTATTTTTACATGAGATCTTCATCGTCAGGCTCATTCTTCAGTGCTTCAATCTCTTCATCAATGGTCTTTGCTTTCTTAATCGCATCCTTCTCTTCATTAGAAAGTGCTATATAAGATTCACCCTTAATTATCTCCTTGGCATATGTATAACAACCCTGCTTTGAGTGCATTGATGTTAGAACAAAGCCCGAATTATCGGCATTTAAAAGGGCAAGGGAAAATGAAAGCTCGCCGGCCATACTATCGAAAGCATCATACTTTACCAGGCCCATCTTGTTGTAGCAGGAATCCAGGTGACCCTTAAAAGTCTTGTGATCTCTGTGGTACATTTTCATTCTGGCTTTGACCTTATCCATCTCCTCGAATCTAGTTAACATAACTTCTTCGAGGTCTTTTGCCTTTCTTCCACTTGTAAGAGCATAATACTTTCTTGATATATTTTGAAGCTGTCTTGCAATAATCGCAACAATAACACAAAGTGCAATTACTATAACAAAGAGAACAATAACGATGATACCTAGCGGAATAGTCAAAAACGAAGTCAATAACATATCATCTCTCCTTTATGCGGACGCTCCTGTATTAATTATATGAATGATTCTTTCAAGATCATCATTGGATACATATTCAATCTCAATCCTTCCTTTTTTACCACGAGACTTAATAGTAACCTTTGATCCAAGAGTAGTCTTAAGATTTTCCTCAAGTCCTTTGAGAATTGCTTCCATAGCAGGATCCTTTGTACTAACCTTTTCTTTACCCTCATCATCTATCTCTTTACCAGCTAAGATGTTATTAACACCTTTAACCAGCTGCTCTGTCTCACGAACACTAAGTCCCTCATCGAATACAGAAAGTGCAGTTTTATACTGAACTTCTGGATCACTTACAGAAAGAAGACATCTTGCATGACCTGTAGAAATCATATCATCAATGAGCATCTGCTTAACCTTGTCAGAAAGATTAAGAAGACGAAGAGCATTTGTAATTGTAGATCTGCCCTTTGATACTCTTTCAGCAACCTCATCCTGCTTAAGCTGATATTCATCAATAAGACTCTGATAAGCAAGAGCTTCTTCTATAGGATTAAGATCCTCTCTCTGAAGGTTTTCAATAAGTGCAACCTCCATACGCTCTTTATCAGTATATTCTCTAACTACAACAGGTACTTCTTTAAGTCCAGCCTGTCTTGCTGCTCTCCAACGTCTTTCACCTGCAATAATTACATAGGACTTGCCCTTCTTTGAAACGACGATTGGCTCGATCACACCATACTTCTTTATAGAATCAGCAAGTTCAAGCAAAGCATCTTCATTGAAATCCTTACGAGGCTGTGCTCTGTTAGGTTCAATCTCAGTAATCTTTAACATTGTGTTAGCAGGAACTTCTTTGATAACTTCCTTAACAACTTCCTTGATAACTTCTTTTTCTTTCTTTGGCTCTTCTTTTGTAGATACCTTCTTTGGGGATTCAGTCTTTTCTGATCCTTCAGTACCATCAGCTGAGAAAAGTTTGTTGAGTCCCTTTCCCAAACCTCTTTTTGCTGCCATATTTCCTCCTAATATATAACTATCTCATACAATACTTATTTTTGTATTTAATATCGTATATCCTATTGAAATAGCTTATTTTTTATTACTTCGTCTGCCAGATTTCTATAAGCCTCAGCTCCTGAGGAACGAGGATCATATAGATTTATAGGAAGTCCAAAGCTTGGAGCTTCTGCAAGACGAACATTTCTCGGAACAACTGTGTTATAGATTAATTCATCCAGGTTTTCTTTAACATTCTGTACTACTTCAGCAGAAAGATTATTTCTGGAATCATACATTGTAAAGACAACACCTTCAATCTCAAGATTCTTGTTCAGTTTCTTCTTTATCATATTGATTGTGTAAATAAGCTGTGATAATCCTTCAAGAGCATAGAATTCACACTGAATAGGAACAATTACAGTATCTGCTGCAGTCATGGAGTTAATTGTTAACATACCAAGTGCAGGTGGACAATCTATAATAATAAAATCAAAGTTCTTTCTAACCTTATGGATTATTTCTTTCAGAACATACTGTGGCTGTTCCAGATCTATAAAGTCAACCTCAGCTCCAGCCAGATTCTGACTTGAAGGAATAAGATTGAGATTTGGAACCACATTCATAAGCATACTCTGACCAATATTACATTCACCAATCAGGGTTTCATATATTGTATATTCCAGATTATCCTTATCAACGCCAAAGCCACTGGTAAGGTTTCCCTGGGAATCCATATCGACTGCTAATACCTTCTTACCCTTAGCTGCTAAAGCAGCCGCAAGATTAATAGCAGTTGTTGTTTTTCCTACTCCACCTTTCTGGTTGGCAATAGCTATAATCCTACCCATTTACATCACCTCTTCACAAATCAACGTATGTAAGATTATACCACCTTTACTGCATCAATTCTACATAAATATACCGTAAATGTTTCACGTGAAACATAATACAGAAAGATCCAATATGCAATTAAAAAATATTCCAGACATATTTAAGATATTTATCTACTATATCTATGTTTCACGTGAAACATAATACAACATATAGAAAATAATAGGAAAATATAGGAATTTTTACATTAATGATAAGAATTATATCATATACTCATATTTTGAAAGAAAAATAATAAATAAGGAACGAATAATAAAAGACCATGTTTCACGTGAAACATGGTCCTAAATATCAATAATATATAGAAGAAACTATTACATTTTCTCAACAACACCAATTCCGAGAAGATCAAGGGAATCTCTAAGAATTCTTCTAGTAATAGCTGTAACTGTGAGTCTGGCATTACGAACATTCTCTTCATCAACCATAATACGGTTTTCTGTATAGAATCTGTTAAATGCCTGAGCAAGATCTACAGCATATCTAGCAACAACTGATGGCTCATATCTATCAGCAGCTTCCTCGATAATTCCAGGGAATTTACTGATTTCCTTAAGAAGCTCTGAGCTTGTATCATCAGTAAGTACACTATAATCAATATCTGCAGAAGGAGTAAATCCTTCAAAATTACGAAGAATACTTGAACAACGAGCATATGTATACTGAACATATGGGCCTGTTTCTCCTTCAAAACTAGTAATATGACTCCAGCTGAAGGAAACATCCTTAATTCTCTGATTATAGAGATCATTGAAGATTACTGCTCCAACACCAACAATTCTTGATGCTTCTGTCTTTTCTTCCTCTGAAAGATCAGGATTCTTCTCATCTATAATCTCACGGATCTTGCTGATAGCCTCCTTAAGAATATCCTCAGCATAGATAACATTTCCGCCTCTTGTAGATAATTTCTCACCTGCAAGACTGACAAGACCATAAGGAATATGGATCAGGCTATCTTTTGCCCAGTCATTACCAAGGAGTTCCATAACCTTAAATACCTGTGAAAAGTGGAGTTTCTGCTCCTGTCCAGTAACATATAGGCACTTTTCGAAGTTATAAGTCTTCTTTCTGTATTCTACTGCAGCAATATCTCTTGTTGCATAGATTGAAGAACCATCATTCTTAAGAATAAGACATGGAGCCATATCATATTCAGAAAGATCAACAATCTTAGCTCCTTCGCTGTCTGTAAGAAGGCCTTTCTCAGTAAGTTCATCAACAACTCCCTGAGTCATATCACGGTAGAAACTTTCTCCTGTGAAATGGTCAAATTCCATTCCCATAAGGTTATAAGTTCTCTTAAATTCTTCAAGACTTATATCAAAGAACCATTTCCAGATCTTAAGAGCCTCTTCATCACCAGTTTCCATCTTGTGGAACCAGCCACGTGCCTCATCAAAAAGTTCTGGATCTTCATCAGCCTTATCATGGAAAAGTACGTAGAGTCTCATAAGTTCCTCTATACCTTTTTCCTTAACTTCCTCTTCAGAGCCCCATTTCTTATATGCTACAATAAGCTTTCCGAACTGAGTTCCCCAGTCACCAAGGTGATTGATTCTTTCTACCTTATATCCAAGCTTTGTGAATATCTTATATAATGAGTTACCGATTACAGTAGTTCTAAGGTGACCAACATGGAAGTTTTTAGCTACATTTGGAGATGAATAATCAATACAGATTACCTTTCCATTGCTATCAACTGATCCATATGTATCCTTAATGCTAGCTGCAATAATACCCTCAGCATTCTGAGTTTTATTTACAAAAAAGTTTACGTATGCGCCCTGAACCTCTATTCTATCAACAAAATCAGGCTTTTCAATCTTTTCTGCAATCTCAGATGCAATCATCTGTGGAGCTTTATGCATCTCTTTTGCAAGTCTGAAACATGGGAATGCATAATCACCAAGTTCTTTCTTTGGTGGTTCCTCAAGTATTTCAGCAACCTGTGCAGCATCGAGTACATCAATGGCACCATTTAGTAAACCAATTATCTTTTCTTTCATATTTTCCTCCATAAACTTTAGTTACTCATTCTTAAACTTGAACTTTACTCTGGTTCCCTTGGATCCATCTAATGAAAGTTCTCCATTTATCATATATATAAGTTCTTTTGCACGGTTCAGGCCAGAATACCATTCCTTACCGTTCATATAGTTAGCTTTAAGTCCAACACCGTTATCATAGATTTCAAAAAGGAATGTTCCATCCTTTTCTTCTGCAGTGAAGGAAATCTTCTTAGCTTTTGAATGCTTATATATGTTATCAAAGAATATTCCAAGAAGCTTATTTAAAACAATATATCGATCAAAGCCAGGCTTATGCATACTTTCATCAATCTTTACTTCTATAGGAATATCAGAATGTCTATCCTTCATTTTGATGATATATTCATCCAGCATTTTCTTAAGTGGCTTTTCATCATCAAAATTATAATTTAGTCTTGTTAGCTGATCATCTATAACAAGCATCATATTTTTCTGATTAGAAGCTATCTCATCAAGTAACACTTTGCTTCTTCCAGGACTACTATATATATATCCTTGAACATTTTCAATCTTACGATTATTATCAGCTATTACTTTCTTTATACGTTTATCAAGAACAGTAGAGTAGTAGGTGTCATCAAAGGTTGAAAGCATAAGGATATTCTTCAAATGTTTTTTAACCTCAGCTTCTTCCAGGTTTATCTTCTTTGTCTCATCCTGTCTCTTTATCTCTTTTTCATTCTGTTCTTTTATTTCCTTATCCTTCTGACGGATTTCTTCTTCTTTTTTACCATAATCCATCACAAGTGTAGAAAGCTCTGTTTTAGAAGAATTAAGATTTTTGAGGCGTTTATCAATTCCTTTGAGATATATAGTTTCTTCATTAATCTTATATTCAAGAGAATCTCTTTCTGCCTGAAGTGTATCTATCTCTTTTTTAATTTCGCGTTCTTTTTCATTTTCTTCTGGTTCCAGAGAGATAGGACTAAAAACGCTTTTTCTATAATCAGTATTTAATGAATATACATTTTTAGTACGAGATAATTCATCCAGTCTGACATTTATCTCAAAAAGCTTAGCTTTATACCCCTGGAGATTGGTGTCATGTTCTGAATATAAACGGCTAAAATATGTAACCATTTCATCTATAGTTTCATTAATTACCCCATACTTATTTTTCATAATAATATACCTTCAAAAATTATTCTTTTTCGGATTGATTACTTTGTTCTTCTTGTTTCTTTAGTTTTTCCTGTTCTTCTTTAAGCTTTTCCTGTTTAAGTCGTTCCTGGTTTTTCTTAAGTCTCATATCTCTGCTAACAGGAAAATACTTAACTGTTCGTTTTGTGTGGAACCTTCTGATAGCATTTCTCACAAGAACAAATGTTATTATAAATATCAAAAGAGCAATAATAGCACCGACTATCAATATGACTCTTTTAGCATATGTTTTAACCTTTGACTCAGGTACTGGTTTATTGTTTTCCTCAACTATAGCATCCGTTGAAGTTGCCATGATAAATGGAACTGAAACGGTAATATCCGAAGCACCCAACTCAAATCCATTATAGTAAAATCTGATCTTACCCGCCAAAGCTCCTATAGGTCTATCATAGAATTCTATACGCTTTTCAATCTCTTCATCACTTATATGAGATCTAATATAGAAAGAATATGAGTGGTTTACATAATATATAGGTAATTCATGATTTAAATCATCATAATAGTTTGTAAGAAGTGACGTAGAATCACTATTTACCTCAGGTAATTCAAAATCTACAAGTGGTTTACATAATTTATATTTAGTAAAACAGAACTCATCAAGCTTTATTGTATCCAGATAGGATTCAGTAGTAGGATTACATTTCATTACTACAGTAACAAGACGTCTTCCATCTCTTTCAGCAAATGAGATGAGAGTAGCAAGAGCTGTTTCAGTGTAACCAGTCTTTCCACCGGTACAGTACTGATAATAGTATTCACCATTACCTGAATATATAAGTCTGTTTTCCTGCCACAGAACTCTTTCTTCATTCTTGTTGGTTTCTGGAATTGTATAAGTCTGTGATGAAATAAGCTTTTTAAACTCTGGATACTGATATGCAGCACAACCGATCAGGGCCATGTCATAGCAGCTTGTATAGTGATCCTCATTTTGAATTCCATTTGGATTAACAAAATGGGAGTCTGTGCATCCAAGTGTTTTGATTCTTTCATTCATCATATCAGCGAAACCTTCTGTTGATCCAGCCAGATATTCGCCAATAGTAAGAGCGCACTCGTTACCTGAATTAAGCATCATTCCATATAGGGCATCTCTCAGAGTCAGCTGTTCACCTGCTTCGAGACCTATACGGGAGCTATCCATTTCAACCTGACTCATTACATTTGCAGAAACTGTAAGTGTATCATTTACATTTCCATTCTCAACTGCTAGAAGACAGGTAAGAACCTTAGTAATACTTGCTGGATAATGTTTTTCATGAGCGTACTTCTCATAAAGAATATCACCAGTATCCACATCCATTACTATTGCAGAGGCAGCGTTAATCTCAGGTGCATCGCTTGGTGCAACATCAGCACTTGTGGAAGTTGCATTTCCACCTATCTCAACTGCAGATTTTCCATACACCTTTCCAGCAGCTTCTGAACATGTAAATGGAACGAAAGAATTTATTATTAATAATACTATCAATATAGCAATTATATATTTCTTCATAACTATATAATTATCCTACTTTTTGCCCAAAATCACAAGGTTTTTTGCGGTTTCTGGGCTACTTATTTTGACGATTCTAATAGAAAATTGTATAATGTGAATCACGTACTGCAACTGTTTTGTGAGTATCAAATATTTTAGATACATATTGTGTAAGCTTGCTTACTAAGATATACATGGAGGAAACATGAGACTTAGAAATATACCAGGCTCTCGCGAAGTTATCGCTGATAGTCCATATGTTGTTCATAACGAAGAAGAGAAAAAAGGAACTTGGCATGAAATCTTTGGTAACGACCATCCTATCCACATAGAGATTGGAATGGGCAAAGGTACATATATCATAGAATCTGCAAAAAGAAATCCTGATATCAACTATATTGGAATTGAGAAATATTCAAGTGTTCTTCTCAGGGCTCTTGAAAAACTGGAGAAAATGGAAGAGGAAGGCACAAGACCAAAAAATCTTGTGTTTATCAGAATGGATGCTGAATATATAGAAAATGTATTCGACAAAGATGAGATTGATAATATATTCCTCAACTTTTCTGATCCATGGCCAAAGGATAGAAATGCAAAGAGAAGACTTACCTCTGACCGCTTCCTTAAAAGATATACCAATATTATGAAGAAATCTGGAAAGGTTACCTTTAAAACAGATAACATCGACCTTTTTGATTTTTCTGTTGAAATGGCTAAGGAATGTGGATGGACTATTCTGGTTGAAACAAGAGATCTTCATAACTCAAAATATAACGAAGGAAATATCATGACTGAGTATGAAAAGAAATTCTCAGGCCTGGGCCATAAGATCAACATGATGATCATAACACAATAAAAATCTAAAATTCAAAGACATAAAAAAATCTGCCACGGAGAACCATCCCCAGTGGCAGATTTATTTTTTTAGTAGCGATTATTCTTCTTAGGGAATACTACAACCTTACGATATGGCTCTTCACCTTCTGACTTGGTCTGTACGTATTTATCTCCCTGAAGTGTTGAGTGAATGATTCTTCTTTCATAAGGATTCATTGGCTCAAGTGAAAATGGACGTCTTGACTTCTTAACCTTAAATGCAATATTCTTAGCAAGATTTTCAAGTGTCTCTCTACGACGCTCTCTATAATTTTCTGTATCGAGCTTAACTCTGATATATGTTTCGCTCTTCTTATTGATGTAAAGACTAATGAGATACTGAAGTGAATCAAGTGTCTGACCACGCTTACCAATGATGATACCCATCTCTGGTCCTTCAACATCGATGCTCATTGTTCTAGTCATCTTATCAAGAGAAATATCAATTGTTGCTTCCATTTCCATAGCTGCAAAAAGCTTCTCAAGATAGCTTCTAGTCTCATCAATTATTGAATCATCAATCTCAGCTGGCTCAAGGTTTTCGATATTCTCTTCACCCTTTGCCATGAACTCATCAAGTTCATCGTTAAGATCTGTGTACTCCTTCTTAGGAGCTGCAGTCTCTTCTTTAACTTCTTTCTTAGGAGCCTCTGTCTTTTCTTCAGGCTTCTTCTCAGTCTTTTTCTTGTCCTGCTTCTTTCCTGGCTTCTTAGCATTTGCAAGTGTTTCATTTATTTCATCACTTACTTCCTGCTTAGCCTTTGCTTTAATTACAGCTGGCTTAGCACCAAGTCCGAGAAATCCGCTAGTTCCTTTATTTATAACTTCAATATCCAGTTCTGAACTTGCAATACCGAGCGTAGTTGCAGCTTCGATGATTGCATCATCAACTGTCTTTCCTGAAAACTCTCTATATTCCATTATTTAGTTTACCCCCGTATCATTGAAACGTTTTACGGCATTTGCTCTATCTGCAAGTGAACCCTTCTTTGGTTTACTTTTAGAGCTATCTGTATCATTTGAACTTTCTGTATCAGCTGAATCTGAATCATCAACATCATCTGCTTCACTATCAAAGTTTCTCAGATTCATATTGCTATACTTATTTAAATTCTTATTAGTAGATTTAGATTCTTCTTCTGAAGGATCTGCACCCATAGCAGCTTCCTGGAATTTCTCCATAAGAGACTTCTTTCCAGAAGCTTTTCTTTTCTCAATGTTCTTAGCAGCCTTTTCCTGAGCCTTCTCAACAAGTTTCTCCATATCTACATGATTATAGTAGACATTCTGTAAAACAGTGATAAGGAAACTGATAAATGCTGACATTGCCCAGTAAATACCAAGACCTGCTGGTGCACTTACTGTTACAGCAAAAGACATGAGAGGCATAAAGTACATTGATCTTCTCATTGACTTCATCTGTGCATCCTGCTGTGGATCACCTGTCTCATTCATAGGTGTAACCAGCATAGCAAGAAGCTGACATACAAATGAAAGTATAGGAATAAGAAGAGCAGGACTAAGCTTAAATCCTGGTGCCTCTGTAAGATTTATACCAAAAAGAAAATGGTTAACTCTTGAAATATCTGCCTGGTTCTGAGCGATTGCAGATGCAACCTCAGGGTTAGCTGAGAAAACCTCACCTAACTTAGCAAACAGATTATCATTACATCTATATAAGATATCAATGATAGAGTTAAATGTCTTCACACCTTCTTCTGAAGTAACGCTAGTAGCTGATGTGAACTCAGCAAGCTTAGAAGAAAGTCTTGAAATCTTGTTATCCTTTACAAATGCTTCAAGAATAGGATAAGCCTTATCAGAATTATAGATAGCTGTAGCAATAGGCTCATAAAGAGCTCTTACCTTTGGTACATAAGCTGGAATATTCTGAATAACGTTGTACAGTCCAATAAATATTGGGAACTGAAGGATAGAAGTAAGACAACCCTGTGTCATCTTAATTCCATACTTTTCCTGAAGCTCACGTGTTTCTTTCTGCTGAGCAAGCATAGACTCCTGGTCTTTCTTGCCCTTATACTTTTTATTGATCTTGTTAAATTCAGGCTTAAGATACTGCTGTATCTTCGAAGATCTAGTCTGTTTAATGTTAAGTGGGAACATCAATAATCTTACTATAATAGTAAAAACAACTATACTAAGAGCAATTGATTCAACACCCATCCCAAAAAACAGATTATAGATAGCATTAAAAATGAAACCGAGCAGCTTAGAAATCGGCCCCATTATCATGCCACTGTTCTGTGTTAATATCATTTTGCCTCCTTTATGGAACAGGATCATACCCGCCTTTACTAAAAGGATTACATCTTAGTAACCTCCAAACGGTTAGTAGTGTTCCTTTAAAAAACCCGTATTTCTCGTATGCCTGCAGAGCGTACTCTGAACAGGTAGGGGTAAAAATACAAGTCCCGTGTCCCTTAAGGCCCGATAAATGTTTTCGATAGAATTGGATTAAAAAAATACAAACCTTTTTCATAGCGTTTTAATCTTTAACTTATGGCACAAATGAAGGAAAGCACTTTCTATTTCAGAAAATGTTTTTCCTTTTGCCGTATATCTGGCTACTACAACTATGTCATAGCCAGAAGCTATCTTATCAATATTTAATCTGTAGCTTTCTTTTATAAGACGCTTTATTCTATGTCTTACAACACTATTACCGACCTTTTTACTCACAGAGATTCCGATTCTACTGTACACCTGGTCATTTGGTTGGATGTACATCACTAAATACTTATTTGCCAACGATTCTTTGTGGTTATACACCTGGCTAAACTCTCTGGAGCTTTTTAACGATATTACTTTTTTCATATGTTTTTAGAAATAGTAAGAATTAAACTGTAAGAGATTTTCTTCCCTTAGCACGTCTAGCATTGATAACCTTACGTCCGTTAGCTGTGCTCATTCTCTTTCTGAAACCATGAACCTTAGATCTCTGTCTTTTCTTTGGCTGGAATGTCATCTTCATAATAATTTCCTCCTTTTAATAATATACATGTTTTCTTGCCACTCCTGAAAAAGAGGGCAAATCCACATTATTATATTTTTTACTACTATAAAAGTCAAGTAAATAAACGTTTTTTTATAATTTTCTGATTTTTTTCTACTATTATATATGTGGATAACAATTAACAAAATTATTTTTGTTGACATAAATTATCCACATTTTGTGAATTAATTGTTGATAACTTGCCTATTTTTTGTGATTTTATTGTTAACTTATCAAAAATTTGGCTAATTTGAGAAGATTTTCTAATTATCAACAATTAACAAAATTATGGGCCTACTTAACATAAATGTATAATTATGGTTCCTCTTTTAACCTTGAGAATATTAACTAATTGTAGTAGAATATACGAGTACATTTTTGCCCTTTTTGGAGAAGAAAAGAAAAATGAAAGACCAGATAATTAATAATTGGGATAGTATACTTAATACTCTTGAGACTCATTATGATGTCTCAAAGATTATAATAGAAACATGGATCAGACCACTTAGTATTTTTGAGATTAAGGATAATACTATCTATTTTTATGTAGATGAGAAGAGAGGAAAGCATGGCGTAGACTATCTTCGTAATAAGGGATACGATATGTTCCTTCTTTCTTCTATTAGAGAGTTCTTTAATGATCCAGATATTGAACTTGTTATAGATGAGAAGTATAAGTTTGTAGTTAATGATGGTGAAATATCCACAGATAGTACTAATATAGAAGGACCTTATAGTGCTGATTATTACCAGGCTGTTAAAAACAGTAACCTGGATCCTTTATATACATTTGAAAACTTTGTCATAGGTGAAAGTAACAGACACGCCTATGCTACTTGTACTGCAGTAGCTGATCTTCCTAGTCAGGATGCTCTTAACCCACTGTTCCTTTATGGTGGATCCGGACTTGGAAAGACTCATCTTATTCAATCTATTGCACATTTCATATTGCAGCATAATCCATCTATGAATGTTCTTTATGCATCATCTGAAAGATTCACAAATGATATCATCGAAGCTATTCAGAAGAATAAGACTGAAGAGTTCCGTCAGAAGTATCGTCAGGTTGATGTACTTATAATAGATGATATTCAAGAAATTATAGGTCGTGAAAGAACTCAGCAGGAGTTTTTCAACACCTTTAACTTCTTATATGAAGCAAAGAAGCAGATTATCATTTCGTCTGATAGACCACCTAAGGAAATAAAAGAACTGAACGAGCGTCTTCGTTCAAGATTTGAGTGGGGAGTTCCTATTGATATTCAGGCTCCTGACTATGAAACACGTATGGCCATTCTTAGAAATAAAGCTGAAAAGATGAGAATGACCAATATTCCTGAGGAAATACTGGTTTATATTGCAGAAAATATCGTATCTAATGTAAGAGAACTTGAAGGAGCTCTTAAGAAACTGAGGATTTATTCACAGCTTCTTAATGAAGATCTTACTATTGATCTTGCAAAAGAAACTCTGCGAGACCTTATTTTTAAGGATGCTGAGAAATCTATCACTCCTGATACTATCTTATCAACAGTTTCTGAACACTTAAATGTTAGTATCTCAGATATTCAATCAACAAAAAGAAGTAAAGATATCGCTATTGCAAGACAGACTGTTATGTATCTATGCCGCCAACTTACTGATAAAAGCTTACAATCTATAGGTGAGCTGGTCGGAGGAAAGGATCATGCAACTGTATATAATGGTATAAAGAGAATAGAAGAGAAGATTCAGTCGGATAGTCAGTTTGAAGGCATGATAAATGTCATTAAAAACAAGCTTAATCCACAACAATAAAAATCTAAAAACATGAGTTTGAAATACTTATACACACTTGTTTTCCTTTAATTTTAGGGATTTGTACGGGATTTCAACATATCAACAGCCCTTACTATTATTATTACTATAAATATTTATAAAATATATATACATTCGCGCGCGTTCGAAAAAATAATTCGTATTACTTCGAGCTATATTGAAAGGAGAAATTATGAGAATCAAATGTAAAAAGAGCGAACTGCTTACAGGACTTAATATTGTATCTAAAGCAGTTTCTACTAAAGTAGTAAAACCAATACTTGAATGTATTCTTATTGAAGCTAAGAATGGAGAGGTTAAGCTTACAGCTAACAATCTTAATCTTGGTATAGAAACATATATTGATTGTACTATCTTAGAAGAAGGTGTTGTTGCTCTTAGTGCTAAGTTCTTTACAGATATTATTAGAAAGCTTGCTGATAGCGAGATAGATATTGTTTCAAATAATGATTACAAGACAATAATTAATTGTGAGAAGTCAAACTTTAGTATTCCTTGCTGGTCAGGTGATGAGTTCCCTGAACTTCTTTCAGTAAGTAAGGATAAGAGCATTACTATATCCCAGCTTTCACTTAAGGATGTTATCAGACAGACAATATTCTCAATAGCTGACAATGAGAACTCAAAGCTTATGAGTGGTGAGTACTTCAGTGTTAAGGATAATGTTCTTTCAGTAGTTTCTCTTGATGGTCACAGAATCTCACTTAGAAGACTTAATCTTAAGGGAGATAATTCAGATCTTAGTGCTGTTATTCCTGGTAAGACACTTCAGGAAATCAGCAAGATTATAAATGGCGATGATGAAGAAGATGTAGTTATCTACTTTTCAGATAAGAATATGAGCTTTGAGTTTGGTAGAACAAGAGTTGTATCAAGACTTATTGAAGGTGAGTACTTCAAGATTGCTCATATGCTTTCTATGGATACATCAATTGTTGTTAAGGCTAATAGAAATGAGCTTATGGGATGTATCGATAGAGCATCACTTCTTATTCAGGAAACAGATAAGAAGCCTATTATTGTAAGTGTTAAGAATGATAACAATCTTTATATCAAGCTGGATACTAACAGAGGATCCATTAACGAAGAGATGGAGATTGAAAAAGAGGGTGATGAGATAGTTATTGGTTTCAACCCTTCATTCATCATGGATGCACTTAGAGTAATTGATGATGATAGAGTTCATATCTACATGAATGATTCTAAGAGTCCTTGTATCATTAAGGACGACGAAGAAACATTTACCTATATCATACTTCCAATAAATATTAATCCGGACGCATATTAAAATGAATTCTATAGTTATTACAATCAGAGAAGATGAAGAATATATTAAACTAGGCCAGGCACTTAAAAAAGCTGGCCTGGTTAGTTCTGGTGTTGAAGCCAAGGTAGTAATTGGTGATGGACTTGTAACAGTAAATGGAGAAGTTGATACCAGAAGAGGCAGGAAGTTATATAAGGGTGATATGTTTGAATATAACGATACTGCTGTACAGGTTGAAAAATAAGAAATGTATATTGATTCACTTGCTTTAAAAGACTTCAGAAATTATGAAGCTCTTGATATAAGATTTAGCGATAAAATAAATATCTTATATGGTGATAACGCCCAGGGGAAAACTAATATACTAGAATCAATATTCCTCGCAGCTACTACCAGATCTCATAAGAAATCTAAAGAGAAAGATATTATAAGATTTGGTCAGGATAATTCATATATAAGGCTTGGTGTCAAAAAGAGGGATATTGGTCATAGAATAGATGTGCATATTAAAGGCACAGGCAGTAAAGGAATAGCTATTGATGGTATTCCAATAAAAAGAGCTACAGAGCTTTTTGGACTTATCAACATCATAATGTTTTCTCCAGAGGATCTGTCCATAGTTAAGAACGGACCTGGTGAGAGAAGACGTTTTATGGATATGGAGATTTGCCAGCTTAGCAGGTTATACTACAGCAATCTCTCCACATATAATAAAATCCTTGATCAGAGAAATAACACTCTGAAGCAGATGGCATTTAGAAAAGGCAGCAGTTCTGATGAAGGCGGCAGCCTTGAAGATACCCTGGATATCTGGGATATTCAGCTGGCTGAAGCAGGCAAGGCTCTCATAAAAGAGAGAAACAACTTTATCAACATGATGAACGAGATGATTTCAGATATTCATAGCTCTATTACTTCAAGTAATGAAAAGCTGGATCTGAGATATGAGCCAAATGTTTCAATAGAGGATTTTGAAGATACTCTTAAAAACAAGAGAAATATTGATATTAAGAATACAGTCACAATGACTGGTCCTCATAGAGATGACTTTGGTATATATATAAATGATATCGACGTCAGGGTATATGGTTCCCAGGGCCAGCAAAGAACTGCAGCGCTTTCTCTTAAACTTGCAGAGATTGAACTTGTGAAGGATATAATAAATGACGACCCAATACTTTTGCTGGACGATGTTATGTCAGAGCTGGATTCAAAAAGAAGAGAAGCTCTTCTAAGTAGGATCAGTAATATTCAGACTATCATAACCTGCACAGGCTATGACGACTTCATAAAGCAAAGGATAAATGTGGATAAGATATATAAAATATCTAATGGTCATGTAGTTTAAAAGTATAGTTTTAGTTTTAAAACTAAGTTTTAAGGAGGATCTGATGAGTAAATCAGAGAATATGAATCCAGAAGAAGGATATGAAGTAACAGAAGAATATGGTGCAGACCAAATACAGATTCTTGAAGGTCTTGAAGCTGTAAGAAAGAGACCTGGTATGTATATTGGTAGTACTTCAACAAGAGGACTTCACCATCTCGTATATGAGATTGTTGATAACTCTGTTGATGAAGCACTTGCTGGATATTGTAAAAACATTCAGGTTTTTATAAATGAAGATAATTCCATAACTGTTATCGATGATGGTCGTGGTATTCCTGTAGGTATTCAGGAAAAGACTGGTCGTCCTGCAGTTGAGGTTGTATTTACTGTACTTCATGCCGGAGGAAAATTCGGTGGTGGAGGATACAAGGTATCTGGTGGTCTTCACGGCGTTGGTTCTTCTGTTGTTAACGCTCTGTCTGACTGGCTTGAGGTTGAAGTATCTCGTGACGGTAAGGTTTATAAGCAGAGATATGAGAGAGGAAATATCTGCTACGATCTTAAGGTAGTTGGTGAAGCAGAGGGTACTGGAACTAAGGTTACATTTAAGCCTGATGCAACTATCTTTGATGATGTTATATATGACTACGATACACTTCGAGTAAGACTCCGCGAGACCGCATTTCTTACTAAAGGTCTTAAGATTACTCTTACAGATCTTCGTTCACCAGTTAAGGGTGAAGAAGAATCTGATGAAGATTATAGTGCAAAGCTTGAAGCTTGGGAGCCAAAGACTGAGAGCTTCCACTATGAGGGTGGTATAAAGGAATTTGTTACTTACCTCAACAGACATAAGACAGCTATCTACGATAAGGTTATCTACTGTGAAGGTACAAGAGATAACATCTATGTAGAGGTTGCTCTTCAGCATAACAATGCATATAACGAAATGGTTTATAGTTTCGTTAATAATATCATTACACCAGAAGGTGGTATGCACCTTACTGGATTTAGATCAGCGATGACTAAGGTTTTCAATGATTACGCTAGAAATAATAAGCTTCTTAAAGACAAGGATGATAACCTGTCTGGTGAGGACCTTCGTGAGGGACTTACAGCTATAATCAGTGTAAAGATTGAGGATCCTCAGTTTGAGGGACAGACAAAGCAGAAGCTGGGAAATGCTCCAGCAAGAACTGCAGTTGAGTCTCTTATGAATGAACAGCTGGTCATCTTCCTTGAGCAGAATCCATCTGTTGCTAAGGCAATAGTTGAGAAGGCTGTGAATGCACAGCGTGCTCGTATAGCTGCTCGTAAAGCAAGAGATGCTTCCAGAAAGAGTTATCTTTCAGATGGTATGTCACTTCCTGGAAAACTTGCTGACTGTTCAGATAAGAATCCAAAGAATTGTGAGATATATATAGTCGAGGGAGATTCCGCCGGTGGTTCTGCTAAGACTGCTCGTAACAGAGCAACTCAGGCAATCCTTCCACTTCGTGGAAAAATCCTGAATGTAGAGAAGGCTCGTATCGATCATATTATGGAGAATAAAGAAATCCAGGCAATGATCACAGCCTTTGGTACAGGTATTCATGAGAACTTCGATATTGAAAAGCTTCGTTATGACAAGATCATTATCATGACAGATGCCGACGTTGATGGTGCTCATATAGCAACACTGCTACTTACATTTTTCTATAGATTTATGCCGGACCTGATCCGTCAGGGTCATGTATATCTGGCACAGCCACCACTTTACAGACTTGAGAAGAACAAGAAGTTCTGGTATGCCTACAGTGATGAAGAACTTGCTTCTATAATCGATGAAGTAGGACGTGACCAGAACAATAAAGTTCAGCGTTATAAGGGACTTGGAGAGATGGATGCTGATCAGCTCTGGGATACAACTATGGATCCTGAGAAGAGAATCCTGCTCAAGGTTTCTATGGATGGCGAAGATGAATCAGAGGTAGATCTTACATTTAACGTCCTTATGGGTGATGATGTAGAGCCACGTAAGAGATTCATTGAAGAAAATGCGAAATTTGTAAAGAACTTAGATATTTAATTGAGTGCCACACAGGTATTCTTAAAGGAGAGAAATAAATGTCTGACGACAAGATATTCGATAAGCCACATGTTGATGTGAAAGAAGTCGATCTTAAAAAGACAATGGAGAATTCTTATATAGACTACGCTATGTCTGTTATTGCATCCCGTGCACTTCCAGATGTAAGAGATGGTCTGAAGCCAGTTCAGCGTAGAATTCTCTATTCAATGATAGAGCTGAATAACGGTCCTGATAAGCCACATCGTAAGTGTGCCCGTATCGTCGGTGATACAATGGGTAAATATCATCCACACGGTGATAGTTCTATATACGATGCATTAGTTAAGCTTGCTCAGGAGTGGAATACAAGATATCCACTTGTAGATGGACATGGTAACTTCGGTTCTATGGATGGTGATGGCGCTGCCGCTATGCGATACACAGAGGCACGTCTTACTAAGATTTCTATGGAGCTTCTTGCAGATATCAACAAGGATACTGTTGATTTTATTCCTAACTTCGACGAGACAGAGAAAGAACCTGTAGTTCTTCCATCACGTTATCCAAACTTACTGGTAAATGGTACTTCAGGTATCGCAGTTGGTATGGCAACCAATATTCCTCCTCACAACCTTCGTGAGGTAATAGAGGCTGCCGTTAAGATCATCGATAACAGAGTTGAAGAGGATAGAGAGACTGATATTGAAGAAGTTATGGATATCGTAAAGGGTCCTGACTTCCCAACAGGTGCTGAAATCCTTGGTAGAAAGGGTATTGAGGAAGCATATAGAACTGGTCGTGGTAAGATCAGAGTTCGTGCTATATCAGATATTGAGCCTATGGGTAAGGGCAAGCAGAGAATTGTCATTACTGAGCTTCCATATATGGTCAATAAAGCACTTCTTATTCAGAAGATTGCTGACCTTGCAAAGAATAAGAGAGTAGATGGTATTACAGATCTTCGTGATGAGTCATCCCGTGAAGGAATGAGAATTGTTATCGAGCTTCGTCATGATGTAAATGCTAATCTGCTTCTAAATAATCTTTATAAGCATACACAGCTGGAAGATACATTTGGCGTTAACATGCTTGCGCTTGTTAATAACCAGCCTAAGGTTCTTCCACTTATCGACATGCTTAAGTACTACATCAAGCATCAGGAAGATGTAGTAACAAGAAGAACTAAGTTTGAACTTGCAGCTGCTGAGAAGAGAGCTCATATAGTTGAGGGATTACTTGTAGCTATCGATAATATCGATGAGGTTATCAAGATTATCCGTGCAGCAGCAAATGTTAACGAAGCTAAAGAAAAATTAATGGCTCGCTTTAACCTGACAGATGCTCAGGCACAGGCTATCGTTGACATGAGACTCCGTGCTCTTACAGGTCTCGAAAGAGATAAGCTGGAGGCAGAGTATAAAGAACTTCAGGAGAGAATCGCTTATCTGAAGAGTATCCTCGCAGATGAGAAGATGCTTCTTACAGTTATCAAGGAAGAGATGCAGTTAATAGCTGACAAGTACGGCGACGACAGAAGAACCCGTATCGGTCAGGCTGTTGGTGATTTCACAGATGAAGATCTGATCGATGACGAGCCAGCAGTTCTTACAATGACTCATTTCGGATATATCAAGAGAATGTCAGTGGATAACTTCCACGCTCAGAATAGAGGAGGAAAGGGTATCAAGGGTATCCAGACAGTAGAGGATGACTTCATTGAAGATCTTCTTATGACTACAACCCTTAATTACATCCTGTTCTTCACAAATAAGGGACGTGTGTTCAAGCTCCGTACCTACCAGATTCCTGAGGCAGGACGTACAGCCAGAGGTGTAAACATGGTTAACCTTCTTCAGCTGGATGGTGGTGAGCATGTTCAGGCTGTTGTTCCTATCAGAGAATTTACAGAGAATAAGTACTTCATCATGGTAACTAAGTCAGGTATGATCAAGAAGTCACCACAGATGGATTACAAGAATATCAGAAAGAATGGTCTTATCGGTATCACAATCAAGGATGATGATGAGCTGATCGAGGTTAAGACTACTGATGATACAAGAGATATCTTCATGGTATCTAAGAATGGTATGTGTATCAGATTCAGAGATACTGATATAAGAAGCACTGGCCGTGCATCTATGGGTGTAAGAGGTATGAACCTTGATCACGAAGATGAAGTAGTCGGAATGCAGATGAATACCCAGGGCGATAAGCTTCTTATCGTAACTGAGAAGGGTATGGGTAAGCGTACCAATATTGATGAATTCACACTTCAGCGCCGTGGCGGTAAGGGTCTTAAGTGTTACAAAGTAACAGAAAAGACTGGCCGAGTTGTTGGTGTTAAGGCTGTTAATGATGATCATGAAGTAATGCTTATTACAACAGAGGGTATCATTATCCAGCTTAGATGTGATGAGATATCAACATACGGAAGAATTACTTCTGGTGTTAAGCTCATTAACCTGAAGGGTGAGGAAACAGTAAAGACTATCGCTAAGGTACGTCAGTCTGATAAGGCTGAAACTGTAGACGGCGAAACTGTTGATGCTGATCTAGAAACTGCTGTATCAACTGATGCTGAAGTAACTGAAGCAGATGCTACAAATGCAGAAGCTGGTGCAGAGGAAAAGACAGAGGAATAGTATGGAAGAATTCAGAGATAATATAAGCTCTCTATCCAACACTGGAACCATAGAGAATATACTTATCGGTGTAGCATACTGGCTGGCCGTTATTGTTGTAATTCTCTTCGTCTTTTATGTGGCTGTTAGAATTAACAACTACAGACTGTATAGAAGACATGGTAAGGGTGCAAAGGACGATTTCTTAACCTAATGTGCAAATAATAGAGAGATTTGAAAAGATGAGAGAAATAAGTGTAAATGATATCAAAAAGGAAGTCGCAAAACTCTGTGTTGATGCGAATCTTCAGTTGAGCCCTGAGATGGAGCAGTGTATTGCTGCTGCAAAGGAGAATGAGAGAGGCGAACTCGCTAAATCCGTTCTTGGTCAGCTTCAGGAGAACATGGAAATTGCGCGTGAAGATGGAATACCGATATGTCAGGATACTGGCATGGCGGTATTCTTTGTTGAGTTAGGACAGGAAGTTCATATCGTTGATGGTGACCTCACTGAGGCAATAAATGAGGGCGTGAGATATGGCTATACAGAAGGCTATCTTAGAAAGTCTGTTGTTGGTGATCCTCTCATCAGAGAGAACACAAAGGACAATACTCCAGCCATCATTCATTACGATATAGTTCCTGGAGATAACCTAAAGATAACAATCACTCCAAAGGGCTTTGGAAGTGAAAATATGAGTAAGCTTGTTATGCTTAAGCCAGCAGATGGAGTTGAAGGTGTAAAGCAGGTTGTTATCGATGCAGCTAAAAGTGCAGGACCAAATGCATGCCCACCATTCGTACTCGGAGTAGGAATCGGTGGAGATTTCGAGCTGGTTGCTAAGCTTGCAAAGAAGGCACTTACAAGAGAGCCAGGAAGTCATAATCCACTTCCTCATATTGCAGAGCTTGAGACAGAATTATTAGAGACAATCAATTCACTGGGAATTGGACCTGCAGGACTTGGTGGAGATACCACAGCCCTTGCAGTAAATATAGAAACCTACGCAACACATATTGCTGGGTTGCCTGTGGCAGTGAACATGTGTTGTCATGTTGATAGACATAGCACAGTAATTCTTTAATTTTTCTGCGAAGCAGATGCAAGAATATAATTTCATACATGGAAGCTTGCTTACAAATGTATGAAATTATATTCTTGTATATAGTCCGAAGGACAAAAATTAAAGAATTACGTTATATTGTCTAAGTCGACGTATTCATCATCACAGGCTTTGAGCAGACAAAGTCTGCGTCAGACCGCAAAGCGGGATGCGCCTGTGATTGTGTAAAAAAATATAAAGGATATAGTTATGGAAAGAAGACTAAATGTTCCTATGTCTGATGAAGAAATCAGCCAGCTTCGTGCAGGTGATATGCTTTATCTCACAGGAACTATATATACAGCAAGAGATGCTGCACATAAAAGAATGTATGAAACTCTGAATGAAGGTGGAAAGCTTCCTTACGATATAGAGGGTTCTTTTGTATATTATCTTGGACCAACACCAGCAAAGCCTGGTCAGGTTATAGGTTCTGCAGGACCAACAACTTCAAGCAGAATGGATAAATATACACCACTTCTTCTGAGTAAAGGTCTTAAGGGAATGATCGGAAAGGGCAAGAGAAGCCCTGAGGTTGTAAGTGCAATTAAAGAAAACGGCGCTGTTTATATGGCTGCAATCGGTGGTCTTGGTGCACTTCTTTCTAAGAGGATCGTTCAGTCAGAGGTTATCGCATATGATGATCTTGGAACAGAAGCAATCCGTAAGCTTACAGTAGAGGATCTTCCGGTTGTTGTTATCATTGATACAGAAGGCAATAATCTATATGAGACTGCGGCAGAAAGCTTTTTCGAAAGTCTCTAAAGTGATAGACAAAAGATTAATTGGGGTGTAAAGAAGAAATATGGCATCATCAAATAAAAAGAATGGAAAAAATATTGTTATTACTATAGTTGTTATAGTAGTGCTTCTTGTTGTAGGTTCATTTGCATATGGCTGGATAGCATTAATGCCTGGATATACAAGTCCTGATAAGGCTGTAAGTAATTATTTTTCTGCAGTTTCAAATGAGGATTCAAGGCTTTATAAAAAAAGCTGCTATACAACAAGATGGAGAGACTCTGTTAATGTAGATAGTGAGATAAGTAATGCTCTGTCGATGCAGTCAGGTGCAACTTACAGTAATGTAAAAGTTGTTTCCATGGAGAGTCTTGATGATGAGTTTGCTGATAAGATGGAAAGCAGTCTCTCAGTAAGATATGGATTTGACCAGAAGATAAGTAAGATAAAGAAGGTGAATTTTACAGTTGATACTGTATTTGATGGACAGGCATCAAGCTCTGGAACAATCACAAGATACTGTTACAAATCAGGTGGAAAGTGGTTCTTCCTTGCAGATCCTGGCGTAATTGTTGATATAGGTGTTGAAAACTAAAGTGGCTAGAAAGATATTAATTACAAACGATGATGGAATAAAGTCAGAAAGACTTCTACATCTTATAAACGTGGCAAAAGAATTTGGCGAGATATGGGTAGTTGCACCGGATGATCAAAGAAGTGCGTGCTCACATTCGATAACAGTTCATGGAACTATAGATATATATCCATACGATATAGGTATAGAGGGTGTGAAGGCATTTACCTGTAGTACAACTCCTGGAGACTGTGTAAGAGTTGGAAGCCTAGCAGTCATGCCTTATAAACCTGATGTAGTTTTGTCAGGAATCAACAGAGGTTATAATTCAGCAACAGATATTCAGTATTCCGGAACATGTGGAGCTGCATTTGAAGCTTCATTCCAAGGTTATCTGGGAATCGCAATCTCAGAGGGATTCCGAGGAGTTCATGAGGTAACAGATCACTATCTGAGAGATATTCTTGCTGAGGTAATCGATAAAAAACTTGAGTTTGGTCAGATATGGAATATTAATTTTCCAGAGTGCCCGCTTTCTGAGTGTAAGGGAGTGCTTCGAGACAGATTTGCTTCACGCGGTAAATTCTATGATGATACTTACAAGGTTGTTGAAGAACTGGACCGAGGCGGAAAGCGCTATGTAATTAATGGCCGCGAAGTAAGACAGACTGAAGAGGGCAGTGATCTAAAAGCACTCTTCGATAACTACGTATCCGTTGGTATCGTAAATAACGTTGCATTATAAATAGTTGATAACAGTCTCCTTTTCGGAGACTGTTATTAAGTTAATGGAAATCTTTTCGAAAAGGGTAATGAAGGTTTATGAGTAAGAAAACAAAAATACTAATCGCTGTGTTAATTGTTTTAGCAATATCAGGAAGTATAGCAATAATAAAACACAGAGTGGATGAAGAGAATCGTAAGCATGAAGAGTATTTAGCTAGAGTTGATCATGCATGGTATTTATCTAAATTAGGTCAAGGTGGAGATGAACTCGTATATTCAGGAGATATGGAGAATAGGGAAATAGAATTTAATGATAATGAATTAATGATGAGAGTAGCCTATTTTAATGGAGTGATGGGATACACAGGAGAGGAAGCAATAACTATAGACGATGTTAAGCAATACTATCAGGAATATTTGGATGGAGATAGCAAGAATTTATCGAATTTCTGCTATATAGTATCAGGAATTGGTGGAGAATCTAAACCAAATGAGAATTATGAAGGTAATTCTGTAGATGATTTTATATGTCATGTAGAATTTTACTTAGGTTTACTATATGGAAGTAAAAGGAATTATACTACTGAAGAAAGAGAAGAAGCAATAAAGAAGACTATGTCCGATTATGAAAAAGGAAAATATAAGTATGTAGTACATCGTGAGGTAGATAAAACAATAAAAATAGATATTGATAATATTGGAATGAAAACAGCGAAGAGTTTTTCTGTTGATACCTTTGATGGTAATTATGTATTTTATTCAGATCATATTATATATTTAAATGATCATTCAATTAAATATATTGATGAGAATACTAATCTTAGTGACATAGCGCTGGATTCTAAGTATATATATTATATAGAATCAAACGAAGAGGAAAATAAGCTGATTAGGATTAATCAAGAGAGAGAGAATCGAGAGGAAGAGGTATTATTATCTTCAGATAAAATCACATTAATAAAGTTTGAAGAAGAATTATTAGTAATATATGGAGAAAATAATAATGAGATAGCTAAGATTGTAGAAGGAAAGCTTGATGAATTAGGGAATATAGAAAATAATTTAGAGTCAGATAATACTGATACACTTGTTAGAGAAGTGGAAATAGATAATTATAAGTTTGTCTATCTAAAGAAAAATTTTCAAAGTGATGCAAGGCTTTGTTACATAAAGAATAACGATGAAATAATAAATTTTAAACTTGATGGAGCGAATATTGTAAAGAATGGTGATAAGCTGTATTCTACAGATGATTTACCTATCGCAGATTTTACATATATTAAATTACCTGATGGTAATGAAACAGATCAAAGTTTACTTTCTTGGGATGAGAACAATTTATATATTATCTCTGTACAAGGAGCTGAATCTGAGAAGGTTAATTATTCATATGATATGAAGAAATCTGAGACTTTATACAGATATGAATTTAAAACTGGTAAATTATATAATCTTAATACTATGACTCCTTCTGAGGAACAGATTATAGGAATATCTGTTGAAAAAAGGAAGCTATATACTTTATCTGGTAATAAAGTAAGAGAGACGACTTTACAGGGATACGAATATAAAGAATTGGGTGAGATTCCTGAAGTCGATAGTATATATGTTGAGATATGTGGAGACAAACTATTTATTTTCAGTGATAATGAATTAATTGAGTCTTTCGATATATAGAGAAGAAATATAAGAGAGAATATGATGATTGAATATAGAGTTGCAGGAAAAAATGATATAGAGCTTATGATGAGTAGTCGTTTGGAGATGCTCCGAGAGGTCAATAATCTGGCGGATGACTATGCGTATTCAGATGAGTTCGTTGAGTATAGCAGAGAGTATTTCCTGGATGGTGATCAAACAACGGTTCTAGTACTTGATGGTGAAGAAGTGATTGGCTGTGCTTCGATTAGTTATATAACTGTGATGCCAACATTTGAACATCCATCGGGGAAAAGGGCTCATCTGATGAATGTGTATACGAGAAAAGAGTACCGTGGACAGGGAATAGCAAAGAAAATGTGTCAGATGCTCATTGATGAGGCCTGGTCGAAGGGCGTTACTGAGATAAGTCTGGATGCTACAAAGGCGGGACGTCCACTGTATGCAAGTATTGGATTTAATGATTCTGATGCATGTATGACTCTGTATAATAGATAAGTTAATAACAAAAACACAAGGAAATTGTTGATAAGACGCTGGTTAATACAGCGTCTTTTTTGTTTTGTCTGACGCGAAAGTGCTAAAAATAAAGGAAATTATAAGAAAGATAAGACTTATATTAGTATGTCATAGATAAAATTATATATTGACAACTTATAAATGTTATAATATTATAAATGCGGTTAAAGAACTCTAACAAGGAGTAAAACCAACGAAATCAAAGGTGTTTATTATTAGAAAAGGAGTTTATTGGTATGACATTAAATGATGCAGAACTTGGAAAAGAGTATGTGATTGCCGACGTTAAAACTGATGGCGATGAAGAGATGGAAAGCTTTCTTTTTTCGCTGGGCTGTTATAGCGGTGAAAAGATAACCGTTGTTGACAAGAAGCGTAATCTGGTTGTCTCTATAAAGGATGCCAGATACAACATCGATCCGGAGCTTGCTGAAGCTATCCAGATTAATGAGTAAATCAATCTGTAAAACAGATCGATATAAAGCAGTGAAAACAAAGGAGGAGTAACCATGAGAATCGCGTTAACGGGTAATCCAAATAGTGGTAAGACCACTATGTATAACGCCCTAACAGGACGAAAGGAAAAGATTGGTAACTGGGCTGGTGTTACCGTCGATAAGAAAGAGAGCCCAATCAAGAAAGCTTATGTAGATGGAGGCAAGGAACTTATTGCAGTTGACCTTCCTGGAGCATATTCAATGTCCCCATTTACCTCTGAGGAAAGCATCACAAGCAGCTATGTTAAGCATGAGAATCCAGATGCTATCATTAACATTGTAGATGCAACCAATCTGAGTCGAAGCCTGTTTTTTACAACACAGCTTCTGGAGCTTGGAGTTCCTGTAGTTGTAGCTCTTAATAAGAGTGATGTAAATGACAAGAAGGGCAATAAGATCGATATCGAGAAGTTGTCTGAGAAGCTGGGATGTCCAGTAGTAAGAACAGTTTCAACTTCTGATGAGGGTCTTAAGGAAGCGGTTAAGGTTGCTGCCTCACTTGAGGGTAAGGGTCAGAAGGCTCCTTATACTGAAGGAAATATAGATCTTACAAGTAAAGAAGAGGTTGAGAAGGCAGATAGAGCTCGTTTCGACTATGTAAAAGGAATCGTAAAAGATGTCGAAGTTCGAAAAACATTTACTAAGGATAAGAACTTTGGCGATAAGATAGATAAGATAGTAACAAATCCTATACTTGGTCTTGCTATATTTGCAGGAATCATGTGGGTTGTATTCTATGTATCACAGACAACTGTGGGAACATGGATTGCAGATATTCTGGCTGGTGGAATTGAAAGCTTCCAGGGCTGGGTTGGAGACAAGATGGCGGATGCAAATCCACTGGCTTATGCACTTCTGGTTGATGGTGTTATCGGTGGTGTTGGTGCCGTTGTTGGTTTCCTTCCACTTGTTATGGTAATGTACTTCCTTATCGCACTCCTTGAGGATTGCGGTTATATGTCAAGAGCAACAGTAGTGCTTGATCCTATCTTTAAGCGTGTTGGTCTTTCAGGAAAGTCAGTTATCCCTATGATCATCGGTACAGGTTGCGGTATCCCAGCTATCATGGCTTGCCGTACTATCCGTAATCAGAGAGAGAAGAGAGCTACAGCTATGCTGGCAACATTTATGCCATGTGGAGCTAAGCTTCCAGTAATCGCACTGTTTGCAGGTGCATTTTTCCCAGAATCAAAGTGGGTAAGCTGGGTTGCATATATGGGTGGTATTGCACTGGTACTTCTTGGTGCACTTCTCATTAAGGCTATCACAGCAGCTAAGTTTAGAAAGTCATTCTTTATTATAGAGTTACCTGAGTACAAGGCACCAAGTCTTAAGTATGCATTCTTCTCAATGCTTGAGAGAGGTAAGGCATACATCATCAAGGCTGGTACGATCATCCTTGTATGTAACACAGTTGTACAGATTATGCAGAGCTTCAACTGGAGCTTCCAGGCTGTTGAAGAAGGCGCAGAGGATACATCAATCCTTGCTTCTATCGCAGGACCTTTTGCATATCTCCTTATCCCTATCGTAGGTATTGCAGCTTGGCAGCTTGCAGCAGCAGCTATTACAGGCTTCATTGCTAAGGAGAACGTAGTAGGTACTATCGCAACAGTTTATGCTATTACTAACCTCGTAGATCCAGATGAGATGGAACTTATAGGCGAGGGAAATGCTGTTGCTGTGGCTATGGGTATTACAAAGGTAGCAGCTCTTGCATACCTGATGTTTAACCTTTACACACCACCTTGTTTCGCAGCTCTTGGTGCTATGAACTCTGAGATGCAGAGCAAGAAATGGCTGTGGGGTGCTATCGGACTTCAGCTTGGAACAGGATATTCAGTTGGTTTCCTTATCTACCAGATAGGAACACTTATTACAACAGGTAGTGTTGGTGCTGGATTTGTTGGTGGACTTTGCTTTGAGATTGTTTTCGCAATTATCCTTATAGCAATCATCCGTCACAACAATAAGGCAGTTGCAGCTGAGTATAAGCTCGCATAGCTGGAAAAACATATTAACATAGTTTATATTCCCATGAAAATGGGGTATATAATAAACTCCTTTGATGTGAATCGCCGCGTTTATGACGTGGCGATTCTATTACAATTATGAGAAAAGTTTTTAGATTAAAGAGGAACATTAATGAGTGGAACAATATCGACAATTATAATAGTCGTGATCTTAGTGGTGATTCTTTTCTTTGCGGTTAAGAATTCAATACCTCATTTTAAAGGTGAGGGTGGATGCTGCGGTGGCGGCTGTAGTGAGAAACCTATAAAGCCAAAGAAGCTGACAGAAGTTAAAGCAACGAAGGTAGTTACGATCGAAGGTATGAGATGCTCAAACTGTCATACAAGAGTACAGAATGCACTTAACTCTATTGATGGAGTAAATGCAAAGGTAAATGGCGACAAAAAGCAGGCAGTAGTTAAGCTTGGCAGAGATATTTCTGATGACGAGTTAAGAACTGCAGTTACATCACTTGGCTACAAAGTAACTTCTATTACAGATTGTTAGAAGAATTAAATCGTGATAATAACATTTTTATAATAGTTTTAATGAGGTGGAGTTAGTTTTCTCTGTCTTCCATAGCTTAGAAATGGGCAAAAAAGATGTATTAAGGGTAACAAACATTATCTTGAGAAAACGGGGTAATGGATAGTAGGATGTAGTTAGTAGAAAATTATTTTATGGAGGTAAATGCTATGTTTGAAGTTAAACACGTATGTCTTCTTGTAGGAGGAACATTACTTGGATCAGCTGGAGTTAAGCTTCTCAGCAGTAAGGATGCTAAGAAGGCTTATACCCATGTAACAGCTGCAGTTATGAGATGTGCAGATACAGTTATGGATACTGCAACAACTCTCAAGGAAAACTGTGGAGATATCAAGGCAGACGCTAAGGATATAAATGAGAAGCGCCGTGAGGAAGAGCGTCTTAAGGAAATCGAGGATGCTAAGGCAGTTATCGCTGAGGCAGAGGCAAGACTTGAGGAGCTTGAGGCTGAGAATGAAGATCTTTCTGAGGCTGACGCAGCTACAGCAGGTGCTTAATACTCCTATACTGAAGGAGATAAATTATGAAATGTAAGATTTTACACGAATCGAAGAATCGAATGCGTGTCCATTTCTTTCGCAAGTATATGACCTTCGACGAAGCAGATAAGGTGGAGTATTTTCTGCTGGGGCTGCCATATGTTGATGAGGTAAAGGTTAGCGAGAGAACTTCGGATGCAACCATAAGATATAACGATAGGAAAAGAGAAGATCTGATAAAGGCATTGTCGGAGTTCAGCCTCACGTCTACAGAGGTGGTGGTTCCTGAACATACAGGAAGAGAGCTCACTCATAACTATCAGGACAGAATGTTCTACCTGATAGCGAGACGTGCAATCTCCAGACTATTCTTACCAGTGTCCATTAGAAATGTCATCACAGTCGTTAAGTCTGTGCCGTATATCGTTGAAGGACTGAAGAGTCTGGCTAAGGGAAAGCTGAAGGTTTCAGTACTTGATGCAGCAAGTATCTTAGTATCTATGATAAGACGAGACTTTGACACAGCAGGAAGTGTTATCTTCCTTCTTAGTGTTGGCGATTTGATGGATGAGTGGACCAGAAAGAAGTCGGTGGCGGATCTTGCCAGTGCTATGGCGCTGAATGTGGACAAGGTATGGCAGGTAACTGACAGCGGCGAAGAGATTCTGGTGGATATCAATCATATCAAGCTTGAGGATACTATCGTTGTAAGAACCGGAAATATGGTTCCTCTGGATGGTATCGTTATAGACGGTGTTGCTGAGATTAATCAGGCATCTATCACAGGCGAAAGTCTTCCTGTACATAAGGAGCCAGGTGGCTACGTATATGCAGGAACAGTTCTTGAGGAAGGCGAGATCAAAGTTGCTGTTAAGAAGACAGTAGGCTCTGGTCAGTATGACCGCATCACTCAGATGATCGAGGAGTCAGAGAAGCTTAAATCAACTGCCGAAGAGAATGCATTTAGAATGGCTGATAAGCTGGTGCCATATACCTTTGGTGCTACAGCTCTCACATATTTGCTCACAAGAAATGTAACTCGTGCCACATCAATACTCATGGTAGATTTCTGCTGTGCACTGAAGCTGTCCATTCCGATAGCGGTTCTTTCTGCTATGCGTGAGGCGGGCCAGCATCATATATCTGTAAAGGGCGGCAAGTTCCTGGAGAAGGTCGCAGAGGCCGATACCATAGTCTTTGATAAGACGGGAACACTTACATATTCCTGTCCAACCGTAAAGGACGTAGTGACATTTGACGATGCTGATAAAGATGAAATGTTACGCCTCGCCGCATGTCTCGAGGAGCACTATCCACACAGCGTGGCAAATGCAGTCGTAAAGGCTGCTGCAGATAAGGGACTCACCCACGAGGAGAAGCACTCCAAGGTTGAGTACGTGGTGGCCCACGGTATTGCCAGCTCTATAGATGGCGAAAAGGTAGTGATCGGAAGCTACCATTTTGTATTCGAGGATGAGGGCTGCACTGTTTCAAGCGAGGAGCAGTCAAAGTTTGAGAATCTGTCAGATGAGTATTCACACCTCTATATGGCAATCGGTGGTAAGGTAAAGGCTGCTATAATGATAGAGGATCCTGTGAAGCCAGAGGCAAAGTCAGTAGTCGAAAGACTGCAGGCACTGGGACTTCGAGTCGTAATGTTGACAGGCGACAGCAGCAGAGTTGCAAAGCGTGTTGCAAGAGAACTGGGAGTCGATGAGGTAAGAGCTCAGGTGCTTCCAGAGGATAAAGCATCTTTCGTAGAGGAAGAGCATAAGGCGGGTCGAACCTGTATAATGATAGGTGATGGAGTAAATGATTCTCCTGCACTTTCAGCTGCAGATGCAGGTATCGCGATCAACAGTGGTGCTGCAATTGCCCGAGAGGTTGCAGACATTATGATTTCAGAAGATGACCTTAGTAGTCTTGTGATACTAAGACAGCTGGGAGTGGAACTGCAGAAGCGAATGAAGGGCAACTATCAAAAGATTGTTGGCTTCAATGCAGGCCTTATAATCCTTGGTGCCTTTGGAATCCTTCAGCCAACCATGACGGCCCTCCTCCATAATGGTTCAACCATAGCCATCAGTATGAAGTCTACGACTAACTTATTAGAAAAGGAGGAGTAATATGCAGTGGCACAAATTCTTTGCATGGGGAGCAGTTATCTGTTTTTTATTAACAATGATAACAGGATATAAAAAAGTTTAAAAATTAATAGTTGACAAGATAACACTGTTATGTATATAATGCAAAACGAACATAACAGTGTTATTTTTTGGGTAAGAATTATGGAAAACGAAAAGGAAACTAAGAAGAAACTTCTTGAATGTGCAATGAAGGAGTTTTCTGAAAAAGGATATATGAAGGCTTCCATCAGAAATATCTGTAAGGAAGCAGGAGTTACAACTGGTGCTCTGTATTTTTTCTTTAAGGATAAGGAGGATCTCTTCGGTAATCTGGTAGGTGGTCCACTTATGAAGCTGGAGAAACTGATAGATGATCATTTCTCTGAAGAGATTGTTGCAACCCAGAAGGTAACAAAGGAGTCATCTGGGAAAGGCGTAACCGTAGCTGATCTTGCTGCGGCTCAGGGCTTTGAGGATGATACAGAGATTGCAAAGGTGGTTGTAAAATATCTGTTCCAGGAAAAGGAAGCTTTTGATCTACTACTTACAAAGTCACAGGGATCTATATATGAAACAGTAGTTGATAAAATTGTTGATAAAGTAGAAGACCATTACACAATGATGTATGTGGCAATGAAGGGTTATAAGTCAAAGAGGGAACTTACGAAAGAGGACAAGTTCATCATCCACTGGATGTCACACGATCAGATAGATATATTCCTTCATCTTGCAACTCACTGTAAGAGTGTAAAGGAAGCTGAGAGTCAGATGAGTAATATGATGGCTTATATGATCGGTGGCTGGTTTGCAGTAATAAATAATAAATAAAAGCTTTTTCTTATGAGGAAGATGAATGATGAATTGAAAGGCTTGGAGAAATCCAAGCCTATAAAAAGGCTTATCACATAACGCTGTTATGTGAACATATATGCATATTAAAACCAAGTTGTAATTCTTAAGCTCAGGCTGAAGAATCTAAAAACAAATATATGGAGGAAGAGAAATGTTTGTTGAAGTATCTAATATCAAAAAGAGCTACGGCGAAGGCGGAAGCTATGTGCAGGTCCTTAAGGGCGTAACTGTCGGAGTTGATAAGGGTGAGATGTGTGTTATCCAGGGAACATCAGGTTCTGGAAAATCTACACTTCTTAACTGTATCGGAGGACTTGATGAGGTAGATAGTGGCTCTATCAAAATAGACGGAAAAGAAATTGTAGGACTTAAGGGTGAGAAGCTTTCAGACTATAGAAGAGCAACTCATGGATTTATCTTTCAGTTCTATAATCTGATTCCGAATCTTACTGTAAGAGAGAATATTCAGGTATGCGAATATCTGACAAAGGATCCACTTAACATGGAGGAGCTTCTGGACGTGCTTGGACTTACAGAGCATCAGAACAAGTTTCCATCCCAGCTTTCAGGTGGACAGCAACAGAGATGTGCGATTGCAAGAGCTCTTATAAAGAATCCAAAGCTTTTGCTCTGTGATGAGCCTACTGGTGCGCTGGATTCCAAAACCTCTCGTGACATACTTGTACTTATGGAAGAAATCAACAGAAAGTATGGAACAACAATGCTTATCGTAACTCACAACAATTCCATCAAGAATATGGTTGATCATGTAATCTACCTGAAGGATGGAGAAATTTCGAAGAATTATATTAACGAAATAAAAGTTCCAGCAGCAGAAT
Source organism: Lachnospiraceae bacterium AC2031 (assembly GCA_000687975.1). Classification (GTDB taxonomy): domain Bacteria; phylum Bacillota; class Clostridia; order Lachnospirales; family Lachnospiraceae; genus Eubacterium_Q. The sequence goes on from JIAB01000001.1 coordinate 1,735,437, forward strand.
TGGAGGACCTGTAAGATGCAGAGAGTACTAAGAAAAAGAGTATTGAGGGATCTAAAGACCAACTTCTTCAGATACTTTGCCCTTGGTCTTATGATCGCTATGGGAATCTTTCTCGTTGTTACCATAGTTGGTAATGGTGAGACGTTAACTAGAGGAACTGAAGATATAGCTGAAGAGACCAATCTGGAGGATGGAGAGTTTGAGGTTTTTGTTCCTCTGTCAAAGAAAGATAAAGAAGAAATTGCTGATATGGGAATAGAAATATCGGAGCAGTTTTACTTTGACTACGTATTAGAAGATGAAGATAGGGGTACCGTTAGAATCTTCAAAGTACGTGATAAGATCAACAAGCTTCACATTATTGAAGGAAAAGAACCTGTTGATGCAGAGGATATCGTGATGGAGAAGCGATATGCAGAAGAGCATGATTTAAAGGTTGGTGACAGCTTTGATATAGCCGGTACGACCTATAACATATCTGGTATAGGAGTTGTATCAGATTATGATGCTCCATTTAAGGAACTTGGTGATACATCATGTAACTCAAAAACATTTGGTCCGGTTTTTATTACTGATGAAGCATATGAGGATTTTAAGAATTCAGGTAAGACACAGAAAACAGAAGAATATATTTATGCGTATATATTAGGTGACGGAAAAACGGATGATGATCTGAAAGATTATCTCAAGGACTTAAAGATCGATTCAACAGAGGTCGATGATGAGCTTTTTCAGGAGTACTGGGATAGAACTGGCGGTGTTGAAGAAGAGCTCTGTGATGCAGTGAAGGAACTTCGCGATGCCACAGATGATGTTCGAGATGGACTGGATGAGCTGTCAGAAAATAACGATGATATAAATGATGCAACAGCTGATATCTTCGACGCATATCTGGAGCAGACATCAAGTACGCTTAAGAGTTATGGAATGAATGTAACTCTTACAGAGAGCAACTTTGAGGAGAAACTGGACGATGTAATAGATGCTGCACCGATAGAATCTATGAAATCAGCACTTAAAGATACAAAGAAGGAGCTTACGGATCTTAAGGAATATAAGGATGGACTTGAGGATTATACGGACGGAGTTGATGAGCTGTATGATGGTCTGGACGATATGTCAGAAGGAGTTGGTGATCTGGATGAAGCAGTAGATGATGCCCTTGAGGAGTTTGACTTCTCACTTTCAAATCTTACTATGTTCCTGAAGCAGTCTGATAATCCAAGAATCTTTAGTACTAAGAACGATAAGGCTGTAGATATTGAGGTTGGTATAATTGCAGGTGTTATTATCTTTATACTTCTTGCGTATGTTATCTCAGTATTTGTTGTTCATAGCATTGAGAGTGAGAGCAGTATTATCGGAACTCTTTACTCAATGGGTGTAACAAAGAACGATCTTATGACTCATTATATAACACTACCGGTTGTAGTAACATTTCTCGGTGGTCTTATAGGAGCACTTGTTGCATCTACCGGTATTATGGCACCAATGATTGCGGAAAGCTCCTATAGTTACTTCTCTATACCACAGTTTGATTTTTCAGTTCCATCTTATCTCTGGGTATATTCGGTTGCTGTGCCACCGCTTATCGCTGTAGTGGTAAATGTAATCGTCATTAGAAGTAAGCTGAACAGAACAGCACTCTCCCTTATCAGAAATGAAGCAAAGCAGTCAGGTATTAAGAAGGTAAATCTGAAGGGAATGAACTTTGTATCTGCATTTAGAATAAGACAAATGCTTTGCGAGATGCGTTCTACACTGGCTGTTGTTATGGGAATGCTTTTATCACTTCTGGTATTTATGATAGGTGTAAACTGCTATGTTCTTTGTGAGAATATTGCAAAGGATTACGAGAAGGACACCAAGTTTGAATATATGTATAACCTTAAGTATCCAGAGGAGGAACCACCAAAGGATGCTGAGCCTGCATATGCATATACCTGCAAAAAAAATACTTTGGGATACAATTTTGATGTAACTATTTTAGGAATTCAGCCAGATAGTAAGTATTTTGATGTAGATCCAGGAGACAGCAAGTCAGATGTGGTAGTGTCAAATGCATTTGCTGAGAAGTTTGGTCTCAAAGAAGGACAGGAGTTTGTTGTAACCGACGAGGATAAGGAAGTGAAGTATGCCTTCACAGTAAAGGAAATAACAGAGTACTCTACTTCATTTTATATCTTTATGGATATAGATGTTATGAGAGATATGATGGGAGAGTCGGATGATTACTATAACATACTCTTTACGGATAAGAAGCTGGATATCGATCCAGGCAGAGTATATACAATCATATCAAAGGCCGATGTTGTAAATGGTGCTTCAGTATTCTCTAGTCTGATGATGCCTATGGTATATACACTTTCCTTCTCATCAGCAATAATCTTCTGTGTGGTACTGTACCTAATGATGAAGGTTATGGTGGATAGAAGTGCTTACAATATTTCACTTATCAAGGTATTCGGATATAAGAAGAAGGAGATAAGGAAGCTATATTTGGATGGTAATTTCTACGTTATAGCTCTGGGATCACTTATATGTCTTCCTCTTTCGAAGTTTATTATGAATAAGCTGTTCCCATTTATGATACAAAATGTATCTTGTGGACTGAATGTTGAAACACCTATCATCTTCTATGTAGTTGCGTATATTGTAATCCTTATCCTTTACTTCGTGATCAATACAATGCTTGTTTCAAGACTGAACAAGTTCACACCAGCAGAAGTACTGAAGAATCGAGAATAAAAATATATTGACAATGATACACCGATGATTTAATATATGAACAGATGTTCATATATTAAATCTAAGGAGTGTAATTATGGCAAGTAAAAATGTAAGCAAAGCATTTTATAAAATGACCTCAAAAGTTTACGACACGTTGGATAGAATGTATTTTTCAGCAGGTGGTAGAAATCCTAGAGAAGTAATAGGACAGATGATTCCAGAAGATAATGCGATGATTCTTGATATGTGCTGCGGTACATTTGCAAATGGTCTTGTTGTTGCAAAGAATAAGCCAGGAGTAAAGGTTATAGGATTAGATAGATCCATGCCAATGCTTAAGAAAGCAAGACAGAAGGTTATTGATAATGGCCTGAAGAATGTAAAGCTGGTTTGCAAGGATGCTACAGAGACAGGGATTAAGGGCGGTACATTTGACTACGTAATGATCGGTCTTGTACTTCATGAATGTAATCCGGATCTTTGGAAGGGAATTCTTTCGGAAGCAAGAAGACTGCTTAAAGATAATGGAAAACTTTTAATTCTTGATTGGGATATTCAGGAGTCAATAAAGGGAAAGCTAAAGTTCTCACCACTTTATGTATGTGAGACTCTTGTTACTCCAAAGTATTTTAAGGAGTACTACTACAGTGATAAGAGAATATTCTTTAATGACTACGGTTTCGAGCTGGAGCGTATGGAGAAATGTGATGTAACCTTCGTAGCATCGTTCAGAAAAGCTAGTGGTGAAAGTCAGACAAAAGAAAGTACGGAAACAGTAGTTAATCAATCTGAAAAATATTTAAAAGAAACACAGATGGTTAACTACAGAACTGACAGTATTCAAAAATTAGTTGAAAAGCGCGGTTGGAAAAACCTGGATGAGTTTGAAAGGATTGGTGCTATTTATGATTTCGTAAGAAATGAGATCGCATTTGGTTACAATCGTTCGGATACTCTTAATGCTGAGGAAGTGTTATGGGATGGTTATGGACAGTGTAATACTAAAAGTACCGTGCTTATGGCGCTTCTTAGAGCAGTAGGGATTCCATGTAGATTGCACGGTTCTGAAGTGAGTAAGAATTTTCAAAGAGGTGCTACATCTGGAATTGTTTCAAAGCTTGCGCCTGAAAGAGTTGTCCACACCTGGGTAGAGGTTCTTTATAAAGAGAGATGGATCGCGCTTGAAGGAGTGATAACAGATGAGGCATACGTGAGAGGTGTAAAGAAAAAGTTCCCAAATCATAAGGGTATCTTTAAAGGATATGCTATATCTGTACCTAGTTTAGATACCTTAGATCTTGAGTGGAAGGGCGAAGATCTCTTTGTTCAGAACACCTCTGTAGTGGAGGACTATGGAGTCTTTGAGAATCCAGAGGATTTCTTTAAAGAACATAAGCAGAAATTGAGTAAGCTGAAGGAACTTGCTTATATTTACTATGGCAGGAAAGTAATGAATAACAACGTTGCCAAAGTAAGGTGCAGCGGGGACTGACCCCACTGTGCTAAAATGAAACCATTTTCATTTTTATATTGACAAGCGAGCCTCACATAATTAAAATGAAACTATATTCATTTTAATTACGTGAGGTTTTATTATGCCAAAGGTTAGCGAAGAATACTTTGAAAACAAGAAGAAGCTTATTACGGAAGCGACTTATAATGTGTGTCTCAGAAAGCCGGTTGGAATGGTAACAATGACAGATGTTATCGAAGAGACAGGACTTTCTCAGGGAGGCATCTATAGGTTTTACAAGAATCTGGATGAGATACTCAGTGATATGATCACCAGGATGCGGGTAGATTATAACTTCGTAGATTCTATGGAGTCAGTCATGAAAACAGAAGGGCTTTCCTTCGAAGAGGTGACCTACAAGATCTGTGACATTTTGGCTGATGTAATGGAGAAGCATCTAATGGATATTCAGAAGATTAACTTTGATCTTACAGTGCTTGCAATAAATGAACCTGAAAGAGCAGACGCTATCATCAAGGGAACAAAAGGGAGAGGGAACTTCGAATATCTTGCCAGTGTGCTGATGCCTATGCTGGTGGAAGCGTGTCAGAAGAATAAGCTTAAACCTGTAGCAGAGCCAGAGGACATATTAAAATACATTTCAGCTTCGTACACAGGAATTGAGATGAGCTCTATTCTGTCAGCCTGCTATGGACATGGAAAAATGAACGTAGATTGCAAACCTAAGGAAATGTTTAATGTGCTGGCGAAAACGATAATTCTTTTATTCGGAGGAGAAGTGAAATGAGTAAGGTAAGATTTCCAAAACCAACAGGTGAATATGCAGTTGGTACATTTACATATACAGTTAAGGATGACAGAAAAGAAGTGATGCATCAGGGCGGAATGAGAAGTGTTACTTCAAGAGTTTATTACCCTGTGCTTAAAGAAAGTGTTAAGGGTCTCCCTAAAATGGTAGCCCTATCCGATAATATGCTGAAGGGCTTCAAGGACGCTTTCAAGGTTGCTCCAAACTTTAAGAAAAAACCTGAGGCCAATAGATCTGAATGCTATGAGAATGCAGAGATGATACAAGGAAAGAAATTTCCGCTTATCATGTTCAATCATGGATATAATTCGTATAGAGAGGGCAATTCATTTCTCTGTTTAGATCTTGCCTCTCACGGTTATGTGGTTATCTCAGTTGATCATTCTTATGAATCGCTGTGTAATGAATTCGATGATGGCACAGTTCTTTTTTATGATAAGACTATTACAAAGAAGATGTATGAGCCAATGCTGGGCGGCGTCATGACAATGTATAAGCTAATGAAATTAAGAGGAACTGACGCTGAGCTAGCTGAAAAGTTTGACGAGGCTCAGAGAAAATACTGTAAGTTTATGATGGGAAGACTTCCTGAATGGGTAAAGGATAACGAGGCTGCTCTGGAGTTTGCCAAGGAAAACTTTTCTGATTTTATCGACTTTGAAAAGGGAGTAGGTGCATCGGGTCATTCCATGGGTGGAAATACAGCTTATGCACTCTGTGCAAGGAATGATAACTTTGTATGTGGAATAAATCTTGATGGAGCATATTTCGGTGATTATACAAATGATATCCAGACGAAGCCATTTATGCAGATCAGCTGCAAGGATAATGAGTATGTGGTAACCAGAGCATATACACGTCATACGAAGCCTGTATACAAGGTGCTTTTCAGAGATATGCATCATATAGGATTTGCAGACTGCAAGCATATGATTCCTATGAAATCTGTGGTTGGAAAGCTGGATGCAGACCTGCTTCATGAGAATGTATGTAAAGCACATCTTGAGTTCTTCGATGCTTACCTAAAGGGACTGAAGGCAAAGCCTGACTTAAAGAGTAATGATGTTGTGACAGTATCCGAGTATCAGCCGGACATGTGATTAAATAAAATGTGATCAAAAAAAATGTAATAGCAAAAATCAATGTCTGCTTAGTTCTAGTAAGTTATATCTTGTCGAAAGTCTTAAGGATAATCGTGAATAAAGAAGGAAAATAGTGAAGGGAAAAAGACGCAACCAAACATAACAAAACTTCGAAGTTTTTGACAAGTTTGATTGGTTGACAATCCGAAAATTTATGAATACTCTTTTCTAGAGTAAATTATTACTTGAAGGAAAGGGAATACTTACAATGAATAGACTTAAAAAGATTGGCGCAGTTGTTGTTATTATAATTATAAATCTATTGGTGTTTGGCATAATTCCTTTGAATATATTTCTAATATGGAAAGATTTTCCTCAGTGGATTATGCTACTCGCAGCAGTGATGGATATAGCGGCTGTGTTGCTTTTCGCAAAGAAGACATTTTCTGGGAAAGTGGCAAAGATAATAGCAGTAGCTATCACGAGTGTTTTTGCTAGCTTGTGTGTACTTCTTGCTTATGCCTGCCCGTATTGGAATAGTGATGGTTACAAGTCTGATAGGCCAATAAAATATTATGAGAATTCGGACCTTACAAAGAATGAAGCATTGGATGATCTTGAGGAGGTTATGGACTATCTGAGAAAGTATCATATATCTTTTGTGGATGGACTAACACCTGAGGTTCAGGCAAAGTATGAGGAGGTCAGGGCTGATTATGAGTCAAAGGATACGGTCAAGAGAATTGAGTTTGTGCGTGGCGTCCGAAGTATCCTACATGAGATATATGATGCACATACAACATTAGAAACGTGGGACCCTATGCTGCTATCGGATGGTCCTGAGATGGAGAGTAGAGGCTATAGTATATATTCTGTAAATGGATTGACAGAGGACCTGATGAAGGAACTAGTAGAGCCGTATGCTTCCTATGAAACACCGCGTTATATTAGTGTAAGCATGGATAACTTGTTTTATCTGGATTTATGTGGAGTTGAGGCACCTTTTGAGGTCGTGTGGAAGAACGTAGATGGAGAAGAGGAATTCCGCACTTATAACCGTGAGGACTTTATAACCGTTGATGAATACTATGATCTTCTGGATAAGTACATGCCATCAGATAACAAAAATGAGACTTACGTTTATTATGAGATAGACGAAGAAAAGAGTGTGGCTGTTCTTACGCTAAAGCATTGCTGGATAAGTAAACACTACAGGGATGTACTTCGTGAAATGTTTACTGAGATTAAAGAGAAAAATATCGAGAATCTTGCGATTGATCTAAGAGGTAATGGGGGCGGAGACACATATGTCGTAAATGAGCTGTTTAAGTATCTGCCGATTGATACATATTACCAGGGAGACAATTTTAGGAAGATAAGGTGGAATTATCTGACATTTAATCAGAGTGGAAAAACCAAGAATAAAAGAAATACAGGGCTTGAGTTTGATGGGAATCTGTATGTGCTTACCGATGAGGATTCATTTTCGTCATCTATGCTTTTTACAGAAATGGTAGTAGACAATGGTCTTGGGAAGGTAATAGGAGAGTCCCCTGCGGAATCCTGTAACTCCTGCGGCGAGATCACACAGTTCTATTTTGATGATATAGGAATGTGGCTTTCAGTATCGACAGTCGAATACACACGAATAGATTCTTCAAAAGATGATTACATCGAACCTGACTACCCTTCAGCAGGTGACGATGCAATCAAAACGCTATATGATGTTGTTAGCGATAATTAACGAATAACATTATCATAAATGGTTTATACGAACTAATAATATTATAAAAAATATTTGACAAGTAACCGAACGGTAACTATAATCAAGTTACCAATCGGTTACTTTTTATGTTGGAATGAGTTGCAGTTGTTGATTGAAAAGGATAAATTAGAATGAGAAAGAATAAGACGAGAAAGAAAAGGAAGAAGAAACTTTTGATGATTGTTTTAATAATACTTGGGATTGGAATCGTCGCTCTAACAGTTGATTTCTTTATAGTTAGAAAGGTAGCACTGGACCGCTTCTCAACTTACGAGGCGAAGGCTAAGTCAACTGCAACATCCTATGGTAAAATGAGCTACATAGATGAAGGTAGCGGAGAACCGTTCCTTATATGTCACGGAATCACCGGAGGATATGACCAGGGCTTTGATGTTATGGGTGGTCGTACGGATAATTACAGGATTATTGCCCCATCAAGATTTGGATATCCTGGAACTGATATGCCGGAGAATGCTACCGTAGACATGCAGGTGGAGGCATATATCGAATTACTTGATGAACTGGGAATAGAGAAAACATTTGTCACCGCAACCAGTGCTGGAGGAACAGTTGCAGAGAGATTTGCCATGATGCATCCTGAAAGATGCAAGGGCTTGATTCTTTACTGTTCAGGATATCCGGCACAGGAAAAACCAAGCGAACCAGCTTCCGGAATGACAGGACCACCAGCCTTCTTCTGCAATGATTTTGCTATGTGGATGATCAGCCCATTATTCAAGCCGATGATGGGAATGGAGCGAAATGTTATCAAACAGATCATGCCTATGAAAGAACGTAAGGCTGGTATAGTTTTTGACGGCGATGTAGTCAATAAGGATCATACAAATAACTATGATAATTACGACCTGAAGAACATACAGGTTCCAGTTCTTATCATTCACTCTGAGGATGATAAGCTGGCTGATTCTGATAAGGCAAAGTACTGGAGCAAAGAGATACCTAATTGTAAGTCTATCTTTTTCTCAGGTGGAGGTCACCTTATGACTGGAAACAGTGAGGAGATCAACGAGGTACTTGATGATTTTGTGGAGGAAAACAAATGAATACTAAGGAATTAATTCTTGAAGAGGCACTTAAGCAGTTTTCAGAAAAAGGCTTTGCCGGTACATCTATGAGTGATATTGCAAAGCCGCTTGGGATAACAAAGGCTGCGCTTTATAAACATTATAAAAGTAAGCAGCAGATATTTGATGAAATAATCCTGCAGTCCGAGGAACGCTTCAAGGATATTTTTGAGGAATTATCAGTTCATCTTCCGAGTAATAAAAAAGAGAAAATGAATGAAAAGGATGTGGATGCCTTCAGCACAATAACAGCAGAAGGACTATGTAAAAGTGTTCTCTCCTTTGTTCGCTTTTCTATGAATGATCCATATTCCAAACAGGTGCGACGAATGCTGACTATATCTCAGTTTCAGAGTAAAGAACTGGCTGAGATGTATACAAAAAGATATGTGGAAACAATGCTGAGCTATGACGAGAAATTATTCACTAGTCTTATGAAACGTGGTGTCATAAAAAAAGGGGATGCCAAAACTTTAGCAAGAATGTTTTATGCGCCAGTGATCATGTACATGGGAATATGGGACAGAGAACCTGACAGAGCGAAGGAATGTGAGAAAGCAATCAAGAAGCACGTGGAAGACTTCGTAGCAATGACAAAGGAATAATCATGCAACTGTAATTAATACTGTCGATTCGCAGGGGAAGGCAACACAAATGAAGAGAAAATGCTAAAAATGTTGCCGGAAGTTCTGAAAAAGTGGTCTGGTAGGAAGAGAAGGCAACACAAATGAAGAGAAAATGCTAAAAATGTTGCCGGAGGTTCTGAAAAAGCGGTCTGGGAGGAAGAAAAAGCAACACAAATGAGGTAAAAATGCTAAAAATGTTGCCGGAGGTTCTGAAAAAGTGGTTTGGGAGGAAGATTCAAGTCTAGTTGCGTGAGATTTGAATGAATGTAAACTAAGCCTTGTTTATTGAGACGAACACTCTTTATCGTTGACTATAATACTATCTATAAAGGATAATCGAAGTAGATAGGTATTGTAGACTGTGACATGAATGGGGGTGTTCGTATGATCAGTTTAATTGATGCAAAAGAGGGTGTCAGCTACCATATTCTCTGGATGTTTGGGCAGGCCGCTGAGATAAAAGATATGATGAGGTATGAAACTGACAAGGTGTTAAAGGTAGTTTCCAAGAATGAAGGTGGAAATGTAGTAGTAGCCTACGATGACAGGCGTTTTGCCATGTCACCGGATCTGGCGTACTATATAAAACTCGCTGAGGTATAACCCTGGGGTTATAATGAAAAAACTCCAATAGTATTAAATACTAAAAATGGCTACAAATTTTAAAAAAGATAATTAACAATCATGGCTGTCAGCTCTTGGGTGACGGCCTTTTTGTTTTTACCTTTGTTGTGGAACATGGTGTCGTGAACCACAGCTTCAACCATAGTAAGTATTATATAAGAAGCGGTTTTAAGATCCTTTACTTTTACCTGATCTTTATAGTCTCCGAGCATATGGATAAGCATTGCAGAGACTTCTTTCTTGTGTTCCATCTCAATTTCACGGAATTCGTCTGACTGCTCGGACAGGGACGCAATCTCTCTCTGGAATTCAGTCATAACACTGTGCCCTTTGAAGATATAGGAGATATACATATAGACCGTATCTTCAATGGACATATCTTCTGGAAGGGAACTGAAATCCACAGGTTTAAGAACAATGTTGTAGATATCAGCAACAAGCTCGATGTAGAGTTCTTTCTTATCCTTAAAATATGAATAAAATGTTCCGATGGATACATCAGCCGCTTTAGCAATTTCATTTGAGCTGGTAGAGTGGTATCCCTTTTCGGACATAAGTTTTATGGCAGCGTCTTTGATACGCTGCTTTTTTTCTATACTTCTCTGTTGTTTTGGAACTCTTGTTTCTGCAGGTGCCATAATAATACTCCAATGATGAATAAAAGAAAAAACATGTATTTTTATCAATCTATTCCCAAGTATATCACATAAGAAAAATAAAAGAAATAGAAAAATATGAGCAATTACTCATATTTCTGTTGACAAACCCTAGGTCGAGTGCTAATATCCAAAATATGAGCAGTTGCTCATATTACAAAATGTTTATTGAAATGAAGCAATATATCATAAAATGTGTCAGTTTTTGCTTCATTTCGGAAAGGAATATATATATGTATCTTGAGGTAAAAGGTTTAAAGAAAAGCTACGGTGAAGGTGGTAGTTATATTCAGGTATTAAAGGGGATAGATGTATCTGTAGAAAAAGGAGTTATGTGTGTTATTCAGGGAACCAGCGGTTCTGGAAAATCTACTATGCTGAACTGCATTGGTGGACTTGATACAGTTGATTCGGGTTCTATAAAGATTGATAACAAAGAAATTGTGGGACTTAAGAACAACGCTCTTTCAGATTATAGAAGAGACAGTCTTGGATTTATCTTCCAGTTTTACAATCTGGTTCCAAATCTTACTGTAAGAGAAAATATCAAGGTGTGCGAATATCTGTCAGATGATCCTATGGATATAGATGAGCTGCTTGATGTGCTGGGACTTACAGAGCATCAGAACAAGTTTCCATCACAGCTTTCTGGTGGACAGCAGCAGAGATGCGCTATAGCAAGAGCGCTTATTAAGAATCCGAAGCTTCTTCTCTGTGATGAGCCAACAGGTGCTCTTGATTCCAAGACATCTAAGGACATCCTGATCCTTCTTGAAAAGGTAAATGAAAGATATGGAACAACTATGCTGATTGTAACTCATAACAACGCTATCAAGAATATGGTTGATCAGGTAATCATTATGAAGGATGGAGAAATCAGAAAGAATTATATGAATGAGGAAAAGATTCCTGCATCTGAGTTGGAGGATTTATAAATGAAGAGCTTAAATAAAAGAATCCTGCGTGAGTTTAGAGCTCATTTTGGAAGATATCTAGCACTACTCTTTATGATAGTGCTGGGAATGTATCTTGTTGTGAGTGTGGCTGGAATGGCGGAAACAACAATCGCAGGAACTAAAGTATATAACGATGAAAAGAAGATACAGGACGGACAGTTTACTGTATTTGTTCCACTTACTGATAAGCAGTTAAAGAGTCTTTCAGATGAGTATGGCGATATAGAACAGCTATTCAGTGTGGATGTAACATATAAGGATAGTAAGGCTGATAATAATAAGTCAGAAGAAAAGACTCTCAGAGTTTTCAAGGTTAGAAAGAATATTGATTTGATCAGTCTGAATGAAGGAAAGCTTCCTGAGTCTGATTCTGAGATAGTAGTTATGAATCTATATGCTGATAGAAACAATCTCAAAGTAGGAGATAGCATAACACTTTCCGGAAAGAGTTATAAGATATCAGGAATCGGTTGTGTTCCAGATTATAATCTGCCGGTTAAGAACTTTTCAGATATGACTGCCGACCCAGAATGCTTTGGAGTAGCATTTGTCTCTGATGATGCATATGAAGAGATAAAGAAGGGTAAGGATGCAGGCGCTCAGGATTATACATACGTATATAGACTTAAGAATACAGATTCTCTTAGCGCAGAGGAAAAGCAGGATAAGGCCAGAGACCTGAAGGATGATATAAAGGATATAGATTTTGATTACAAGGCTTCGGGAAATGAGTTTCTGATCGAGTATGTTGACAGGATGTATCAGGATAAGACAGATTTTGAGGATGGTCTTGATGAGCTGGTAGATGGCACAGATGAATTATATGACGGTGTTGAAGAGGTCAACGATGGTGCCTCTGAACTAAGTGATGGAGCGGATGATTTTTATAGTGCTCTCGAGGCAAATGCAATGATCCCAGCTCCTTATCTCGAAGGTTCTAAGAAGGTTAAGGATGGTGCATCAGATCTTGCAGATGGCACAGATGAGCTTCTGGATGGCGCCAAGGATTTTAAGGACGGAGTAGAGGAGTTTGATGAAGAGGTAAGAGATTTTTTAGATGATAATTATGAAGTAGATGTACCGAATCTGGAAAGCTTTTATGAGAATAAGGATAATCCTCGAATCGCCAGTGATGCAGCCAGCGATGTAATCTTAAAACGACTTGTTAGTCTTGTGGCTGGAGCAATTCTGGTTATGCTTTTCGCTTATGTTATATCCGTCTTTATTATTCATCAAATAAATGAAGAGAGCAGCGTTATCGGAACACTCTACGCTATGGGCGTAAAGAAGAAGAGTCTTATAGCTCATTATGTTCTTCTTCCAACGGTAGTTACATTTGTTGCTGGTCTTATCGGAATGGTAGTGGGCTTCAGTAAGGTTGGTGTTGATTTCCAGATGCTGGACAGCTATCTCTATTACAGCATTCCTCAGATGGAAAAGGTGTATCCGCTGTATATAATTCTTTACTGTGTTGTTATGCCACCAGTAATTTCAATAGTCGTAAATGTACTTGTAATCAATAAGAAGCTTTCGAAGACAGCACTTTCTCTAATTAAAAATGAACAGGAAAGTCTTGTAAAGGGTAATGCTGGAGCGGTTCAGGGAGCAGCAATGAAGGGCAAGAAAGGTGGAAACTTCCTTAGACAATTTACAGCGAGACAGATATCAAGAGAGAGACGAAGCGTCTTTACAGTTGTTATCGGTATGGTGGTAGCTCTGCTTATCTTTATGATAGGTCTTAACTGCTACGTGCTTTGCAACAATGTTAAAAGGGAGAATCTTGAGGATATTAATTATGAATATATGTATGTTCTGAAGTATCCTATGGAAGAGGCGCCAAAGGATTCGGAAGCTTGCTTCATCAAGAACCTTTCGATGAACTACCTGGATTATTCTTTGGACGTAAATATAATCGGTATAGATGATGATAATAAGTACTATAATTTCAAGACTAGTGGTAATAAGAAGGATCTGGTGATCGCATCTTCAACTGCTCAAAAATATGACCTGAAGGTGGGAGATACATTTGTCTTGGATGATACATCCGAGGACAGAAGCTACGCATTTACAGTTTCTGATATCGTTGATTATTCCATAGGGCTTACAGCATATATGGATATCGATGAGATGAGAGAGCTTTTCGATGAGGATGATGACTACTTTAACATGCTGGTTTCAGATAAGGATCTGGAGCTTGAAGGTGGAAGAGTTTTCTCAGTAACAAAGAGAGCAGACATAGAGAATGCTGCAGGAATCTTCGTGGATCAGATGATGTCACTTATTGTAATTTTGATCGTGGTATCCATACTTATCTTCATTGCCGTAATGTATCTCATGCTAAATGTTATGATAGACCGAGCAGCATTCGGAATATCTCTTGTGAAGATTTTTGGTTACCGTATGAGGGAGATAAGAAAGGTATATCTGGACGGCAACTTCTATGCGGTAACGCTTGGAGCATGCATCGGAATACCAATAGTTAAGATGATAGCAAATGCTATCTATCCATACTTCATTGCAAATACAGCTATGGGAATGAACCTTAAGTTTGAGTGGTTCTTATATGTTGGAATACTTGGTGGAGTGGTGCTTGTATACTTTGTAATAAGCAGTATTCTTACAGGAAAGATTAAGAGGATCGTTCCAGCAGAGGTACTTAAAAACCGAGAGTAGTTAATTGTTATTACAGATAGTTATTGACATCTAACCGAATAGTGCTATAATACATCTTGCGACCGGATTCTAATTATGGTCGCAAGATTTTTGCTTTTTATACGACCATTATCCGGAAATGGTCGCAAGTTTTCGAAAACTACATGCAATAGAAAGATAGGAGGATATATATGCCACCAAGAGTATTCACAGAAGAAGAAAGAGAAAAGTTAAGAGAACTAATGCTAGACCAGGCAATACCTCTTCTAGAGGAGTATGGGTTTAAGCACATGTCTGTGGATAAGATTACTAAAAAGGTTGGAATTGGCAAGAGTACATTTTATAACTTCTTTAATTCTAAGGAGGAGTATGTAAGTTATGCTCTTGAGCATAATCGCAAGAAAGTCTTTGCTGAACTGGATAAGAAGTTTCCACCAGAAAAGAAGATGAAGCCTGCGGATGTTTTCAATATGTGGTTTACCACCTTGCTTTCAAGTAATACTTTCTATAAAAAGTTTTCTGCTGAGGATGAGAGAGCTCTGTATGAGGCGGATAAAGCAAGAGGAAAGAATGTCAGTCTTCAGAGGGAGACCATGATTGCCAGAAAACTTATGGTGCATATGGAAGGAGTAAAGAAGGATGTAAATGTTGGACTCCTTGCCAATTATATCAAGTTGGTGGTTTTGGCTTATGAGAATAGTTATATGTTTCATGAATCTGAAATGGAGAATATGCAGACGGAGCTGAAGCTTCGTATCATAGATCTTATCTTCGAGGAGGATGCGAAGCAGGAACTAATTAAGATGCTGAAAAAGGATGGAGAAAAAAATGAAAAAAGGTAGTACAGTAGTCGAGTTTAAAGACGTGGTGAAGGAATACGGTGAAGGCGACGGAAAGCAGATAGCCGTGAACCATGTAGATTTTACAATAGATGAAGGCGAGTTCGTGGTAATCCTGGGACAATCGGGAGCGGGAAAATCCACGGTGCTGAATATGCTGGGAGGCATGGATAAACCTACTTCAGGAACCGTAACGGTTGATGGAGAGGAAGTTTCTAAAATGAATGACTCAAAGCTTTCTGATTACAGAGCAGAAAAGATAGGCTTTATATTCCAGTTCTACAACCTAATACCGAGTCTAACAGCGTATGAAAATGTATCGCTTACGAAAAGTATAGTTAAGAATGCGCTAGACCCAATGGAAATGCTGGAACGTGTTGGATTAAAAGATCACGCGAAGAAGTTTCCATCTCAGATGTCAGGTGGAGAACAGCAGAGAGTATCAATAGCAAGGGCGCTTGCAAAGAATCCGAAGATAATCCTCGGAGATGAGCCAACAGGCGCCCTTGATTCTGAGACAGGAGTTAGTGTTCTTAAACTTTTAGTAGAAATGTCTCACACATACGGAAACACAGTAATAGTCGTAACTCATAATGCAGATATAGCCAAATGTGCCGACAAGGTTATCCGTATGAAGAACGGCAAGATCAGGGAGATTAAGATTAACGAAGCTCCAGTTCCTGTAGAGGAGGTGGAGTGGTAGATGCTATTTAGAAAGATGCTTAGAGAGATGGGAGGAAATCTTGGCCAGTTTATCTCGGTAATGATCCTTTCATTTCTTGCTACATTTATATATGCAGGCTTCGAGTCAAATGTAGTCGGCAGTGGCAAGGCAGTTGAAGACTTCCATAAAGAGACTAATATTTCTGATGTCTGGATTTACAGTGAAGGTTTTAAAGAAGAAAACCTGGATCAGGTTAAGGATCTAAGCTTTGTAGAAGATGCCCAGTTCCGAACCGAGATACGTGGTACAACAGTGGACTATGAGGGAGCTCAGCTGGATATTTATCTTATGAATGAGAGTAAGATTCTTACCCCATATCTTTATAAGGGTGAAGCGGGTGCTGAGAATAGGCTAAATGAATCAGCAAGTGTTCCATTTGATGGAGATGATGAGGATGGTGTATGGCTTAACTGGTCTTTTGCAAATGAGTGGGATATATCCGTAGGTGACAAGATAAAGCTCTTATATAATGGAGTCGAGTTTGAGCGAACGGTACGCGGACTTATAATGGAGCCTGAGTATGAATATACAAAGGCAGAGAAGGACAGCGATATCAACTTTAAAACTCTTGCTTATGTTTATATGAGTTACAAGGCATTTCCAATTAGAGAGTATGCTGAGAATCAGGTAAAGAGTGGAAAGATTGATGCTAAGGAATTAAAAGATTCAGAGGCATTTAAAGATAAGATTGAAGAAATTGAGAAGAAGCTGGCTGATTATGGAATGACTATCGATGATATCGATAATGATATGCTTCTTGAAAAGCTGGATAAAATGAGTGATGAAGAGCTGATAAAGCTTATGCCTTATTCAACAATGCTGGTAACCTTTACTGATGACGCAAAGGAAGAGGCTGCAAAGAAGATTAAGGAAGAGAAGAGCAGCATAAGTGAGGCCATGTATTATGAGGAGAAAATCTCAGATGCTATAGATAAGAACTATGCAGTAATGGTGGATAAGACTTCTATTGTGGGAGTTCAGAGAATTGCGGATGAGCTTAGTCAGCATGATACATTTTCATATGCATTTGCTCTTATATTCCTGGTGGTTGCAATCCTTGTTATATCAACAACCATGAGCCGTCTAGTTGAGAGACAGCGTACACAGATAGGTACAATGAATGCTATGGGTATGAAGAGATGGAAGATAGCTGTTCACTATATGAGCTATAGCTTCTTTGTTTCACTTATCGGTGCGGTCGCAGGACTCATTTCGGGTCCAAGAGTAGTTGGTGATCTTATAGTAAACATGCTTATGGAATGGTATATGATTCCAAATGTATCAGCCGGTTCAAATGCACTTTTCTATGTGGTAGCAGCAGTTGTGGTAATAGTCTGTGTTCTGGCTTCCTATGTTAGTTGCAAAAAGCTACTAAGGGTACCACCTGCAGCAGCTCTTAGACCTGCCGCTCCCAAGAAGGCGAAGAGAATCCTGGCAGAGAGATTACCATTCTGGAAGAAGCTTGGATTCAGCACACAGTATAATATTCGTGATGTAACCAGAGCACCACTTAGAGCAGTAATGGGAATAGTCGGAACTGCTGTGGGAACGGTCCTTATCTTATATGCATTTGGATGTTACTTCCTTGTGGATGATGTAGTTGCATGGAACTTTGATAAGATTCAAAATTATAAATATCAGATGGCTCTTTCAGAGGATAAAGACGCTGAATACTTTGATGAGATATGTGATGAGGTGGATGGGGAGCTACTGATGATGGATCAGATAGAGCTGGCAACGAAGCCTCAGGCACCGTCGATGGATAGATTCAAGCAGACATTAACAGTTATAGAAGGTAAAGGATTCCAGAATGTAACAGATGAGAAGACAGAGATTACATCTCTCATCCCAGGAAAGGTTGCTATAACCAGCAGACTCGCAAAAGAAATGGGAGTAGGCGTAGGGGACAAGGTCTACTGGCATATCTATTCAAAGAATGACTGGTATGAATCAGAGATAGGTCTTATTAACAGGACTCCAGAAACAGCTGGTATTACAATACTAAGAGAGGACTTTGAAAAAACTGGATGTGAATACGTTCCAACAGCTATTCTAACCAATAAGAATATAATGAACTATGATGATAAAGATGGAATAGCTGGAGTTTATGATATGGAAAAACTCAAAGAAGTATTCATCGAAGGTTATGAGGTTATCAAGTATCTGTTCTACATGATGATGATATTCTCGGTCATCACAGTAGTTGTAGTTCTTTATAATTCAGGTAATCTTTCTTTCCATGAGAGACTTAAGGAGTTTGCGACCCTTAAGGTTATGGGGCTTTCGACAAAGAAAATCCGAAGAGTTTTAAATCAAGAAAATATATGGTTTGCTGTTCTTGGTATCATAGCGGGCTCACCGCTTGGAAAACCATCCCTCCTGGCAATGATGAACAGCAATGGAGATAATTACGACTACTATATAAAAATCCCGCCATTTCTCTATATTATATCGGGATTATTTATTCTGGTAATTGCTATCATCGTAAGCCTTATGTTCTCGAAGAAGATAAAGAAACTTGATATGGTTGGAACTCTGAAGGGTCTGGAGTAATACTTAGTTAATACTGGTTTTAGATAGAAAAGATGACAATCTATATTCTGGATTGTCATCTTTTTTGATTTATTGAGAAGTGTACATGCTCTTTTCTATGATGCAGTAGTTGAAAAGAAAATCTTGAATATGGAAGCATAGTATGTTATAACTAACAGGAGTTATTCATAACTAATACCCTAATACGCGTGATGTGACAGATTTACAGTTACTCTGATATCATGGGCATAATCATAAATCTGTCACATTATATTTTTCTTATAAGGTTAGTCAGAACTAACCAGAGGGGTAAAAATGTCTGATGAAATGATTGTGGAATTCTGCTCACCCACACTTGCTGGGATTAAGACGGGTAATTTATTCTCGTGTGAATATAGTGACGAAAAACAGTTAGTGAAGGATTTGAGAAGGGTTAATGGTGTTTTAGTAAAAAAGGGGATTAAGGCAATACCTATAAGGTGTCTGAATCACAGGGTTCTTATCTATCTATTTCGTCCATCCTTCCTGGAAAAGGATCTCTGTGATAAGGATGCCGCGAATATGCTGGAAAGACTGGGGTATGACGTAAAGAATATTGATTCATGCGTAAGATGCCTTATGAAAAAGCTTGAGCTTATAAACTCCAGTAAGGAATTCCCTCATGAGATTGGTCTTTTTTTAGGCTATCCGATAGAGGATGTGAAAGGATTTATAAAGTATAAAGGTGAATGTTCTAAATGTACCGGCTGCTGGAAAGTATACGGCGACGTTATGAAGGCGGAGGTAACATTTGACAGATACAAGAGGTGCACAAATGATTATGTGGCTAGGTTTAAGAAGGGTTCAACATTAGACCAGCTGACAGTTTGTGCGTAAGTTACTCCTAGGGGTATGGGAGTATTTCTATAATACATAGGGGCGAGTCCCTGGAAAGGATAGTTTTATGAGTAAAGTAGCAGTAGTTTTTTGGAGTGCCACAGGTAATACAGAGACCATGGCAAACGCAGTTGCAGACGGAGCTAAAGCAAAGGGAGCAGAGGTTTCTCTTATCAACGCTTCTGACTTTTCAGCAGCAAATGTAGGCGAGTATGATGCTATAGCATTTGGCTGTCCTGCAATGGGAGCAGAGGTTCTTGAGGAGACAGAGTTTGATCCAATGTTCACATCTGTAGAAACTTCACTTGGAGGAAAGAAGATTGGTATCTTCGGTTCCTATGGATGGGGAGATGGACAGTGGATGAGAGACTGGAAGGATCGCTGTGACAGCGCAGGAGCTGCACTTGTAAATGATGGAGTAATGGCTAACAATTCTCCAGATGATGCAGCACTTGAGGAGTGCAAGGCTCTTGGCGCAGCACTCGCATAATTTCACTAAAAGGGATGAGTAAATCATATGGTTCTCCTTAATCTTGTGGTAGGGATTAATTGATACGATGTAAATGGTTTACCCATCCTTTTATACAGTAAGGAAGGAGATAAAACATGTATCTTGAGATTGAAAAGGTAGTAGGAAGAGAGATTCTTGATTCAAGAGGTAATCCTACAGTGGAGGCTGAGGTTTATCTTATTGATGGAACAGTAGGAAGAGGAACAGCTCCAAGTGGTGCTTCAACTGGTGAGTTTGAGGCGCTTGAGCTTCGTGACGGCGACAAGAGCCGTTATCTTGGAAAGGGTGTTCAGAAGGCAGTTGAGAACATTAATACCACAATTAATGATGTTCTCGTTGGACTTGATGCATCTGACACTTATGCAGTTGATGCTGCTATGATCAAGGCTGATGGAACAAAGGACAAGTCTAATCTTGGTGCAAATGCTATTCTTGCCGTTTCAATAGCTGCAGCACGTGCTGCTTCTATCGCCCTTGATATTCCTTTATACAGATTCCTTGGTGGTGTACAGGGCAACAAGCTTCCAGTACCTATGATGAATATCCTTAATGGTGGTGCTCATGCTGATAGCGCTGTTGATACACAGGAATTTATGATCATGCCAGTTGGTGCTCCATCATTTAAAGAGGCACTTAGATGGTGTGCTGAAGTATTCCACAAGCTGAGAAGTCTTATCAAGGATATGGGAGATGTTACAGCTGTTGGTGATGAGGGTGGTTTCGCACCTAACCAGCTTAAGAGTGACGAAGAAGCTATCGAGAAGATTCTTGAAGCAATTAAGGCTGCAGGTTTTGAGCCTGGCAAGGATTTCATGATCGCTATGGATGCTGCTTCATCAGAGTGGAAGAGCGAGAAGGGAAAGGGCTTCTACAAGCAGCCTAAGTCTGGAAAAGAGTTTACATCAGATGAGCTTATCGCTCACTGGGAGTCACTTGTAGATAAGTATCCAATTATCTCTATCGAGGATGGACTTGATGAGGAGGATTGGGAAGGCTGGCAGAGAATGACAGAGAAGATTGGTAAAAAGGTTCAGCTTGTTGGTGATGATCTGTTCGTTACAAATACAGAGAGACTATCTAAGGGTATAAGCCTTGGTGCAGGTAATTCAATCCTTATCAAGCTTAACCAGATTGGTTCTGTATCAGAGACTCTTGAAGCAATCAAGATGGCTCATAAGGCTGGATATACAGCTATATCATCACATCGTTCAGGTGAGACAGCAGATACAACTATCGCTGATCTTGCTGTTGCACTTAATACATGTCAGATTAAGACAGGTGCACCTAGCCGTTCCGAGCGTGTAGCAAAGTACAATCAGCTTCTTCGTATAGAGGAGGAACTTGGTGCTTCAGCTAAGTATCCACAGATGGATGCATTTAATGTTAAGAAATAAGATTACTTTTTATAATCTATTATCAAAGAGTTATGAAAAATCGTATGACCAAAGAGGAATTATCCGAATACACAAAAGGGAGAAAAAATCTTCCTGCAAAATATGGCGTACTAGAAATATCTGAAAAGAAAAGTAAGAGTGATATTTTATATTACGACTGGAATCTTAGTTTTAAAAACGATATGTCTGCAGAACGAGATAATGACAAAGGTAGTGATGAAGTTCAAATCATTTTTAATCTTAATCAGGACATAGAGTGGAAAAAGATAAGCAGCCAAACAAAAAAAGAAGAGCCAGTTGTGATGAAACGAGGAGAGGCATGTATCTATAGATATAGAGAAGAAAGCGCCTCCATGTTATATAAGGGAGGCGTCCTCTTTAAGTTTAAAAGTCTTCAGATGCCAACAGATAGATTCGAACAGCTTCTAGAGGATTATTTTTCTGAAGATCAATTACGCAGTATAAAGAAGAGTATCTATTCTAAAGTCCAGAAAACTGCTATTACGCCAGAGATGTATCGTACCCTCTCGGAAATTGATAGCGCTGAAAGATATAGTGAATTCAGTGGTATCTTTCTGGAAGGGAAAATGATAGAGCTTACGGGACTTGTACTATATGGCATATTTCATAAGAAGGACAACTCAGACCAAAGTCCTTTAATCCTAGATAAAAGAGATACAGCAATCATAGAAAAACTTCGAGAAGATATTCAGCTTAAACCGAACGAAGATTATAATCTGGATACGGTGGCTGAAAAACTTGGAATGAGTAAAAGCAAACTGAGTAAGCTTTTCAAAAGCATATATGGAATGCCTGTGCATAGTTATGTTCAGGATCAGAGACTGGAATATGCTGAGGGGCTTTTTAGATCAGGATGTAAAAATGTAACGGAGGTTGCTGTAAACTCTGGTTATAATAACCTTAGCCATTTCGCAAAAGCTTTTGCCAGAAAATATGGTACAACTCCCAAAAAGTATTCGATGATGAATCAATAAAAAACAAAAATCAAAATGGATTATAAATGACAGTATGGAGTGGCACATTCGAGACGGATGTGCCACTATTATCATGCTTTTCAGAAAATGAGGTGATTCTTCCATGAAAGATAAGGTAATAAGCGAAGTACTAGACAGACAGGGGTTTGGTTCAAATGTTCAGCTTGTGGCTGAGGATGAAGGATGCAAGGTTCTCAGGCTCGAGGCGCCTACAGGTGAGGGGTTCATGTCCTTATACCTGGTTATGCCTGGGATATATGTAATGTTTAATGACTTTCATCTGGAAGCCTGTGAATCTGAGTTCCAAAACATGGACACAGTATTTTGTATTGATTACTGCAGACAGGGAAGAATGGAGCATGATAATGAAACTTTCGGAAGATACTATATGGAATCTGGTGATATCCGTATTGAAAAGAGGACTCATCATGCTGGAAGCTTTTCCATGCCAACAAAGCATTATCATGGAATTACCATAGGCATTCAGCCAGAACTTGCAGAAGAATCGCTTAAGAGAGAAATGCCTGGTATCAAGGTTGATATAGGGCTGATCATGGAAAAGTTCTGTGCTACGGATAAGGAATTTCTTCTTAGAAAAGATACGATTCTTAAAAGTGATGAGCCTTTAGACAAAATCTTTAATGAACTGTACAGCATTCCTGAAGATATAAGAATAGCTTTCTTTAAAGTGAAGATCATGGAGCTGCTTCTTAGGCTTGAAATGCTGGATACATCTCTTTATTCATCGGAGAGGGTCTATATACCTGCTAGTCAGGCTGAAAGGATAAAGCATGTTCACAAGTTGATTGTTGATAATCCGGAAAGAAACTTTACTTCTGAAGAGCTATCCCATAGATTTTCTATTCCTGAATCAACACTAAGAAAGAACTTTCGGATCATTTATGGAAGTCCACTTTATAAATACATAAAAACTTACAAGATGAATCTTGCGGCTGGACTTCTTAAGAGTGATGAAAACATCAAGATATCAGATGTTGCTTCAAATGTGGGATATGATAATCCATCAAAATTTGCAGCAGCATTTAAGGATGTTTTAGGAGTTACTCCAGTGAAATATAGGAATAAATAAGTTTTTGAAAGAGGAATGATTATGAGTAAGTCAGATAATTGGTTTGCCACGCTATTATCTTATGCGAAGGGCAGCGGAAAGCTTCTTGTTTCTTCGGTGATACTTTCGGTGATCAGTCTTGTAGCGGGTATGGTTCCATACTATGCAATATATAAAATTCTTGATGCATATATCGATGGCAGTCTCGATAAAGATATAGCACTGTTCTGGTCATTAATAGCTTTGGGTATGTATCTGATCAAGGTATTGTTTTTTGGATTCTCAACAGGAATTTCTCACTATGTTGCATATAACGTTCTCGAAGGAATGAGACTGAAGGTAGCAGAGGTCTTTATGAAGGCTCCACTTGGTGAGGTATATGCACATTCGATCGGTGAGATTAAAGGAATCATAGTAGACAAGATCGAAGAGATAGAACCACCACTTGCGCACTTTGTCCCAGAGGGATCGGGACATCTGGTTCTTCCGATAGTCAGTTTTATTGCTTTATGTGTGATAGATATAAGAGTTGGACTTGGAGCACTTCTGGCGCTTCCTATAGGTATCCTTTTTATGGTGCTTACATTTGTTATTAGTGGTAAGAACCTTACAAAGTATCAGGAAGCTAACGCACATATGAATAGCGTTATAGTTGAGTACATCGAAGGCATTGAAGTAATCAAAGCCTTTGGAAAGACTGGAGTTAGCTATGAAAAGTATTCAAAGTCTATAACAGACTATAGAGATTTTGTAATCGAATGGATGAAGGATACATGGGTTACCATGAAGCTTGCTTTTGCCTTTATGCCAGCAACACTTCTTGGTGTAGTACCTATTAGTGTATTCCTTGTAGAAAAGGGTAGTTTAACAATCTCTGAAATGGCACTAGCTGTAATGCTGGCTATGTCAATGGTAGTTAGTATGGCCAAGCTTGAAGTATTCTCCAACAGTCTTAAAGAGATGGAGTATACGGTAAATGAGATTCAGAGACTTTTTAATATAAAGACACTTAGCGAACCAGAAAAAGATGTCCTCCCAGAACATTATAATGTGGAGCTTTCCAATGTTCGCTTTACTTATGATGAAAATGAGGGAGAGGTATTACATGGTATTAACCTTAATCTCCCAGAGGGAAGCTTCACAGCCCTTGTGGGTCCAAGTGGTGGAGGAAAATCTACGGTCGCAAAGCTTATAGCCAGATTTTGGGAAGTAAGTGATGGAAGCATAAAGATTGGTGGCGTAAATATAAAGGATCTTAAGGTTACAAGTCTTGCTAATCTGGTAAGCTTTGTTACTCAGGATAATTATTTATTCCAGTGTTCTCTACTTGAAAACATAAGACTAGGTAATCCAAATGCGAGCGATGAAGAGGTTAAGGCTGCTGCAAGAGCGGCTTGCTGTGAAGAGTTTATTCTTAAACTTCCTGATGGCTACAACACAACAGCAGGTGAAGCTGGAAAGAGACTGTCAGGTGGAGAAAGACAGCGTATCGCTATAGCAAGAATGATGCTTAAAAATGCCCCTATTGTAATACTTGATGAAGCAACAGCATTTACTGATCCAGAAAATGAGGACAAGCTTCAGCAGTCTATAGCGGCATTAACTAAAGGAAAAACACTTCTTGTTATTGCACATAGATTATCAACTATTAAAGATGCCGATAATATAGTTGTTCTCAGTGATGGAAACATAGAGGCAACAGGAAAACAGGATGAGCTTATGCAGAGCTGCCCTCTTTATAACAGAATGTGGCAGGCACATATTGGTGCAAAGAACTGGGCGGCAGGAAGAGCATAGAGGCATCGGAGGTAGAAGAAAATGTTTAAAACAGTTAAAAGAATTATAGGTTGGTGCGGTGAGTTTAAAGCCAGTCTGTTTATAGGTTTTGTCTTTTCATTCTTTTCATCCTGGATGGTTGCAGCTCCTGTGGCATATGCGGGATTCACTATTGGTGGAATTATTGATACTACAAAAAAGGGTGAAGCGATTGATAAATCTCTATGGCTAAAGAGTCTGGGAGTCATTACTGCGCTGGTAATTGGAAGATTTATATTTGATTATTTAAAAGCGAGATTTCATGAAAGGATTGGATATGAGCTCATAGCTCGTGACAGAATTAAGATAGGTGAAGCGCTTAAGAGAGTATCCCTTGGTTATTTTCAGACTAATGATACAGGTGCGATATTAAATGCAATCACAACAGGACTTCATGCTCTTGAAAATATGGGAATACGAATGGTTGACAACTTTGTCGGAGGATATCTGAACTTTATCTGTATACTTATATTTATGATAGTTATCTGTCCAAAGGCAGCCATTATAGCAGTAATTGGTGTTGCAGCTTCCTTTGTTTTCCTCTGCATGATATCCATGCATAGCTCAAAGAACACTAAGGTGCTAAATGAGGAAAATGAGCGTCTTACAAGGGCGGCGCTGGAATACACAAGAGGACTTCCGGTTGTGAAGTCATTTGGTATGGAAGGTGCTTCTATAGGAGCATTTAGAAATGCGGTAGCAAGTTCAAAAAAGATTGCCCTTAAGATAGAATGGGGCTTTATTCCATATAATTGTCTGCATATCTTTGCATTAAAGGTTGCAAGTGTTTGGATGATAATCACTGTTATGTATGCTGGACTAGCAGGAGATATCAGTCTTACAAATGTTATCATTGTTTCATTCTTGTCTATGTCTATTTTTGGAACTATAGAACCAATATCAGATAGTGCACATGTCCTTGCAGTAATTAATAATGCATTTGATAAGTTGGAGGAACTTTCTCAGGGAAATCTTATCGATTCAGAAGGAAGAGATATCAGACCAGATAGTTTTGATATAGAATTTAAGGATGTGGATTTCTCGTACGATAAAAAGAGAGATATACTAAAGGGCGTATCATTTAATCTTCCAGAGGGAAGTACTACAGCTATTGTAGGTCCATCAGGAAGTGGAAAGACAACGATATGTAATCTGATCGCAAGATTTTATGATACAACTTCGGGAAGTATCTCACTTGGAGGGCATAATCTAAGAGAGTATACATGTGATAGTCTGCTTTCTAATATATCTATGGTATTTCAGAATGTTTATCTCTTCAATGATACCATCAGAGCAAATATTTGTTTCGGTAGTGATAATGTAACTGAAGAAGAGATGATTGAAGCGGCAAAGAAAGCCAGATGTCATGATTTTATTATGGAACTCCCAGACGGATACGATACAGTAATCGGTGAAGGAGGCGGTACATTATCTGGTGGACAGAAGCAGAGAATATCTATTGCAAGAGCTATTCTTAAGGATGCACCTGTTATCATACTTGATGAATCTACAGCAAGTATCGATCCAGAGAATGAGCACTTGATCCAGGGAGCAATTACTGAATTATCGAAGGGCAAGACAGTGATCATCATAGCTCACAGGCTTGCGACGATTGAGTCAGTAGATCAGATACTAGTGGTAGATAATGGACGTATCATTGAAAAAGGAACACATTCAGAGCTTGTGGCGAAGGCCGGTAAATACAGCGATTTCGTTAAGATAAGAGAGAAGGCTGAAAACTGGAAGATAGCATAAATACTCATTTGTGTTAATTTTTTATCAAAAATTGTTAGAAATGAAAATATAGAAATACTAAAATGCTGTGTGGTTAAATAAGTCTAACCATACAGCATTTTTTGTTTATAGAAAGGAAAGAAGAATGTTTAAGAAGGTTTCACCATACATTGGGGAGTATAAGAAATATACACTTGCGGCTGTAATCCTTATGGCTGTAGGAATACTCCTAAATGTAATTCCGTATTTCTTTTTGTATCAGTTATTAGGACCGCTGACCAGAGGGGAAACTTTGGAGGTTGAGTATGCAATCATACGAATAATAGCGATTCTTGTCTGTGAGGTATTTTATGCAATTCTCTATATGCAGGGACTTATATATTCACATATAAGTGCTTATAACACATTAAAGAATCTTAGAATATCTCTGCAGGGTAAGCTTGAGAAACAGCCTCTTGGAAACATCAAGGATATTGGTACGGGACGACTTAAGAAGGTATTTATAGATGATATAGATCAGATAGAGCTTTTACTGGCGCATGCAATTCCAGAGGGAATCGCCAATATTTTTATTCCAGTGTTGATAATAGTTCTTATGTTTGTTGCTAACTGGAAGCTGGGACTTCTGTCTCTTGTGCCGATAGTTGTTGGACTCTTTTCAATGGGCATGATGATGAAGGCTGGTTTTTCAGAAATGAATGCGTACTATGAATCTGCTACAAAGATGAACAATACCATAATCGAATATGTAAATGGTATGGAGGTTGTTAAGGTATTTAATAAGGACGGTGATTCTTATAAGCGTTTTGGCGAGGTAGTAAGAAATTACCGTGATTTTACACTTAACTGGTTTAAGGTATGCTGGCCATGGATGGCGGCTTATACAAGTGTCCTTCCTTGCCTTGTGCTACTAATTGTGCCTATTGGATCTATTATGGTACTTAATGGGTCCATCACATTGGATCGACTCATATTAGTGGTATGTATGTCATTTGCTGTTGGACCTTCATTTTTAAAGGCACTTAATTTTGCTGGAAAATTCCCTCAGTTGGACTTCAAGATAAATGAACTGGAAAAGCTTTTGGAGCATCCTCCACTTAAGGAAGGTACAGAAAGCTTCAAAGGAAAAAATCTTGATGTTGAGTTTAAGGATATCCACTTTTCATATGATGAAGCAGAGGTTCTGCATGGAGTTAATCTTTCTTTAAAGCAGGGAGAGACGACTGCGCTTATAGGAGAATCTGGCAGTGGAAAATCTACCCTTGCGAAACTTTTAGTTCATTATTATGACCTGGACAATGGCTCAATCCGTATAGGCGGACAGGATATTACTGACATGTCTCTTGAAGCGCTTAATGATCAGGTTGCATATGTGGCTCAGGAGCAGTTCCTCTTTAATACAACTATATACGATAACATACTTATTGGTAAGCCAGATGCAACCAGAGAAGAGGTTCTGGATGCTGCAGCTCGTGCACAGTGTAATGAATTCTTAGAGCGTCTTCCAGAGGGGATAGATACTAAGACAGGCGATGGTGGAAAGATGTTATCAGGCGGAGAGAGACAGCGAGTTGCTCTTGCAAGAGCCATCCTTAAGAATGCACCTATTATAGTTTTGGATGAGGCAACAGCATTTATGGATCCAGAGAATGAGGAGAAAATGAATGCTGCCATAGATGAGATCATTAAGGGTAAGACGGTTATAGTAATAGCTCATAGATTATCTACTATAAAGAATGCTGACAAGATATGTGTTATGAAGGAAGGTCAGTGTATTGCGGCTGGCACACATGAAGAACTTCTGGAAACAAGTTCTGAATATAGGACACTTTGGGATGCTTCAGTCAGTGCAAGTACGTGGAAGATTAGAAACACAGAATCTATCTGATAGTGACAGTTAGGAGAAAAAGATATGATTAGGATAATGCATAGATTAATTAACATGACGGGGAGATACAAGAAGAGAATCAGATCCTCTTATATTACTTCGTTTTTTAAAGGCATCTTTATGAAAGCTCCTATGGTACTCTCATTTATTGCTATCAGTCTTTTCATGCGTGAAGAGATGGATAAAAGAAAATGTATCTACCTGCTTATTGGGATGATAGTAAGCGTAATTATAGAAGCTGTGTTGGAGCATATAACAAATGTGCTTGAATCTGCAGCAGGCTATATGGTATTCGCTGATATGAGAAACCAGCTGGGTGATCATCTTAGGAAACTTCCTATGGGATTCTTTACTGAAGGTAATATGGGTAAGATCAGTTCGGTTCTGTCAACAGATATGGTTTTTATTGAAGAGAACTGTATGGCGGTTCTTGCAGAAGTAATGACATTTATGATATCTCAGGGACTTATGATTGTTATGATGTTCTTTATGAGTTGGAAGATAGGTATTCTTTCACTAGCTATAACTGGCGTATTTATTTTAATCGGTAATCGGATGCTTAAGAATACATTGGAGCATTCAGAAAAGAAACAGGAGTACAGTGAACATCTGACGGATGCGGTACTTGATTTTGTAGAGGGAATAGGAATAATCAAATCCTATAATCTGTTGGGTGAGAGGTCCAAATCACTTACAGACAACTTTAAAAAATCCTGCGATGAAAGTATTGCATTTGAGGTAGATTATTCTCCGTGGGCAAAGGCTATGTATCTTGCTTATGGAATTGGAACAACAGCTGTTTTAGCTCTTGGATTCTATCTTTATAACAGTGGAGAGATAAGAGCTGATTATATGGTAGGACTTATCATATTCTTATTCGACGTCTTTTTATCAATAAAGGCTTATTATGGACAGATTGCAAGACTTACTGTTACATCTGCCTGTCTTGACAGAATCGAGAAAGTCTTTAATGCTGAGGAGATGAAGGATACGGGAGCGGCTCAGTTAAAGAACGTGGATGCAGTAGATAGTAGTGTTCCCGAGATAGAATATTCAGATGTAACATTTGGCTACACTGAAAAGGATGTTTTAAGGAACGTATCATTCTCAGTCAACAAGGGAGAGATGACGGCGCTAGTGGGTCCTTCTGGAGGAGGAAAGTCTACAATCGCTAGTCTATTAGCTAGATTCTGGGACGTAAAGGATGGAAGCATCAAGGTTCGAGGAACTGATATAAGAGAGGTTCCTTTAGGTACACTTATGGATAATATAAGTATGGTATTTCAGAGGGTGTATTTATTCCAGGATACTATAGCTAACAACATATCTATAGGAAGACCTGATGCAACTAAGGAGGAGATAATAGAGGCTGCGAAGAAGGCTCGTTGCTATGACTTTATCATGAAGCTTCCTGAAGGTTTTGATACTGTTATAGGAGAGGGAGGAGCCAGTCTGTCTGGAGGAGAACAGCAGAGAATATCTATAGCCAGATGTATCCTGAAGGATTCTCCAATAGTTATCCTTGATGAAGCTACCTCAAGTGTCGATGCAGATAATGAGAGGGCAATACAGGAGGCAATCTCTGAACTTTGTAAGGATAAGACACTTCTTGTAATTGCACATAGATTAAAAACTATAAAGGATGCTGATCAGATCCTTCTTATATCTGATGGAGGAATTTCTGAAAGAGGCAGTCACGAGGAACTAATGGCAAAACAAGGAACATACGCACATATGGTGGAGCTTTCTGCTTAAATAGCATTTATAAAATTAAATGCTATATGAACCTTTTTTATTTATGGAGTTATATAAGTAGAAGCTTTATAATGATTTTACTCAAAAAGCCATCCAGGAAGTATATGACAAGCTTCCTGAAGAATTAAAATATATGAGAGCCCGGACGGTTGATTTAACTGAGTATTTGCTAAATTAATAAATATTTAAAGATAAGTTTTAAATGATATGTTATGCTCTTAACAGACTAAAATGTCTGTTGGGAGCATTTTAATATGGCAGAAAAATAAATAAGGAGACGTGACAATGTCAGATAAAAAGGCGCTTGTAGTAATCGATCTTCAGAATGATTATTTATGGGAAAAAAGAAAACCAAAGTTTACCTATGATACAAAAGTACTGATTAATAATGTAAATGAAGCAATAGCTTCTTATAAAGCTGAGGGGTACGATATCATTTATATCAAACATATACTTTCTAAACTCTTGTGGGGCGTCGGTTTTTCAATTAGAGGTACAGAAGGAGCTGAGTATTATGATGGTGTAAATATTGTATCGGATCTCATCTTTGAAAAGAACTGGCCTGATAGTTATACATCTAAAGCTTTTCGAGAGCATATGAAGAAAGAGGCGTATTCCGAAGTGGTTCTATGTGGTGTTGATGAATGTGGTTGTGTAGGAGCCACTGCAAAGGGAGCGGCCAAGACTGGAGTGAAAATAAAAATGCTTACAGACTGTATTGGATGTAAGTTTCCTAATTCAAAACGCCAGAAGATGAGAAATAAATTAAAGGGCCTGGGCGTACAATATATATAGAGTTTATGCCGCTTTTATATAAAATTTATGAAATGTGTTGACAAATTATATTTGGTCAAATATAATTTTAACAAATACAAAGTTCAAGGAGGTATATTATATGAGCTTTTATGATTTGAGTGTAACAGCAGCGAGTGGCGAAGAGATATCAATGAAAGATTATGAAGGAAAGGTTGTGCTTATTGTTAATACTGCAACAGGATGTGGATTTACTCCTCATTACAAGGATATAGAAGCTATGTATGAGAAGTTCCACGACAAGGGATTTGAAGTTATCGATGTCCCTTGTAATCAGTTTGCTGGACAGACACCTGGAACAGATGATGAGATACATGAGTTCTGTCAGCTTAAGTACAATACACAGTTTCCTCAGATGAAGAAGTCGGATGTAAACGGAGATACAGCAATCCCTCTGTTTAAGTACCTGAAAGAGCAGAAGACTTTTGAAGGATTTGGAAAAGGTCCAGCAGCTCTTGCTATGAATGCAATGCTTAAGAAGATTGATAAGGATTATAAGAATAACTCTGAGATCAAATGGAACTTTACGAAGTTTGTAGTTGATCGAAAGGGTAAGGTTGTTGCGAGATTTGAACCAACAGCAAAGATGGATGAGGTTGCAAAGTTTGTAGAAGAGCTATTATAGAATAAAAACTGTTTGACAGAGGCTATGTTACGTGATAGATTATAACCCGTAAATCCCATGGGGGAGTAGCAAGCGTGTAAACGTAGCAAGTCAACATACTGACCTTCTGGTCTGGCTTGTTTTAAATTGCGAGACTCATGTATAGTTCATAGTGTAAAACTGTACATGAAGTTTATATATTGAGTATTTACCCAAGTATAGTTTTACTGTGCTTGGGTTTTATTTTGTTTTATTCAAAGGAGTTTTGAAAAGTGGGAATATTTGAATTAGTCCTGTTATCCATTGGTCTTGCTATGGATGCATTTGCCGTGTCCATCTGTAAGGGTTTGGCGGTAAAGAAGATAACAGCAAGAGAGTTTCTGCTCTGTGGAATCTGGTTTGGATCCTTTCAGGGATTAATGCCCCTGATTGGTTACCTGGTTGGTTCACGATTTGAAAAGCTTATCAGTGTAGTAGCACCATGGGTGGCCTTTATATTACTGAGTCTCATAGGAGGCAACATGATCAAGGAGGCTTTCGCACCTCCTGAAGAGGTAAAGCCGGAGTTTGATGTTAAGACAATGTTTATGATGGCGGTAGCTACCAGCATCGACGCACTCGCTGTTGGAATAACATTTGTCGCTGTCCCTGTTAAGGTTTTTAAAACAGAGGGGATTCATAATGTACTCTTAGCTGTTGTATTAATTGGCGTCATCACATGCGTTATCTCAATGCTTGGTGTAAAGATCGGACACATCTTTGGTATGCGTTATAAGTCGGGCTCTGAGATAATGGGTGGTACGATCCTGATATTCATTGGACTTAGATCACTTATTACGCATCTGGATAAATCAAAGGCTCTTTCTGATAGCGAGATAATCTTTGGAATGCTGATACCGCTTATTGGTACAGTACTTGGTGCGGCTGTAGTATATGCAAAGAAAAACAAGCTTTCTGATGGCCTGAGAAGAATAATGATCGGTGGCACTTCGGGTATCATGATATCTATAGCTGTCTGGGGAATGATTGAACCTGCGGTATCTGGATTAAAGGAAACTATCAAAAACGGAATCATTCCTGTTGTTGTATGTTTTTGTGGTGGAGTACTTTTTCAATATCTTCTGGATGCAGTAGTCCCACATACACATGCTTATGCGAATATAACCGAGGGTCCAAAGAGTGAACTGGATCCAGAGATAAAGGTTATGCTGTCTGAGGTTATTCATCATATACCAGAGGGTATAGCCCTGGGAGCAATTTATGCTGGTCATTTCCTTGAGATTAAATGGTTGTCAGCATCTATGGCGATAGTTCTTGCAATTGCCATAGCGGTACAGAATATACCTGAAGCGCTCTTTGTATCATTACCAATTCGTGAGAATGGAACTAACACAGGAAAATCATTCTTTATGGGTGTTGTTTCGGGAGTGCCTATACCGCTCTTTGGAATCATAACAGTTATTGTATCCCTGCTTTTCTCTAGCATATTACCTTATGTTATGGCTCTTGCAGGTGGTGCGCTTATTTACACCACCATAGAGGAAATCCCGCAGCTTGGTTCAAAGAAGGATAATGATAAAGGCGCTTTAGCTTTTGTTGTTGGGTTTGCAATAGTAATGTTTATGATATTTATTTAATATATTTATACAGGATAGCTGCTTAGAATAGGTGGCTATAAGCTAACAAAGAAACCAGAAGAATCATGTCTTAAGGACAAGGGACTTGATTATCATATAGGGCTTGTAATATTCTGATTGACGGACGGGAAAGTTTGTAAGAAAATGTATTCATGAGACCGATAGATAAAGTGATGCATTTTCTTATTCATAACGGCTTCCTGTTTACCGTCATTGTTATGTGCCTGGTGCACGTGACATTGCTGGCTATCTTTAGTTTTGCCGGAGTAGAGCCACTGGTAACCTTCAATATTATCAGTGTTATAGTATATGTGTTCAGCATACTTCTTTGTAAGTATGGAAAGATTATGCCTGTATATGTAAGCATTATCCTGGAGGTTACGATATATACTATATATTCAACTCATTATATCGGACTTCGCTGCGGAACCTATTGCTTCCTGTTCTCTATTGTTCCAATAATCATATACTTTGGAGCGTTCCTGTTTAAGGGGAAGCAGAGATGGATTATTGTAGGAATGCTGGTCCTTAATTTTTCAATTTTTATTCTTTTGTATACTGGATATGCATTGGTTGAACCTATCTATGATCTTGAACCTTCAATCAAGCTTACGTTGGTGATATTCTCTTCGTTTGTAATGGTCTTTTCGACGATCTTTTACAATACGATATACATCTATTCCAGTGAACTGGATGTGAAGAACCTTGAGATTAGGAATCAGCGGCTGTCTGCCGATGCAAGAGAGGATGTGCTTACAACTCTTCTTAATCGTAGGGGATTCCTGCCTCTGATGGAGCCTCTTATGAAAGGCTCAAAAACTGACGAGTTTTGTGTTGCATTTTGCGATATAGATGATTTTAAACGTGTAAATGATTCTTATGGGCATGAAGCTGGTGACGAGGTTCTTCGCCATATTACCACACTCATGAGAAAAGAAATGCAGGGTTGTGATATCTGCAGATGGGGTGGTGAAGAGATAGTTATCCTGATGAAGGATTGCAATCTTGAGGATGCTAAGGAAAAATTAGAGGCGCTTCGTAAGAGTATCGAAACTGTTCCAACAGTTTTTTATAACAAACAGATCTTTGTTACAATTACTATCGGTGTTGAAAAATTTGTTGATACATACAAAGCGCCTGAAGAGATAATCAAGAAGGCTGATAACCGTATGTATTACGGTAAGCAGCACGGAAAAAATATTCTGATTTTTGAAGATCTTGCTTAGGTTGTATACATGCTATTTGGTGCAACTATTCGTCTTATCACTAAAAAAATTGTGAGAACAATTAGCCCTACACCTAATATGGTTGGAACAATCCAGAAACCATTTGTGAGTGCTTTAAAAGCTTTATATTCTGATTCAGCATTATAATTTGGATCATACATTTCAGATGGATCATCTGATGAGATCATTACTTCGGTTTTATCACCTACGGCGTAATGGGCATCGGTAGAAGATACATTGCCGCGTGCAGTATAAGTATTTCCTTCATACTCATACTGATATATTGGGGAAAATGTATCTGCTTCGTAGCCACCATTATCATCGGCAAAGGAAGTAGAACCTTTTTCATTTTCTATGACGGTAGCGGTGACTGTTTTATCGTACTTTGAAGTGTCGACGCTTATCTCCCTCTCCATCTCTTTAATCATAGAATTTGTAAACCTTCCAGCAGCAAGGAAAATAACTGCAAAAATAAGCAAAAAGGCTATGACAATTAAAAAAGAACTTGTTTTAACTGGTTTTCTAACGCCACTATTATAATTCATAATAACCCCCTCTATTAATAATTATAAATGACTAGTATCAAGCCGATTATAGCATATGCAGTATTATGCTATTACGTCATTCTCGGAGAGATAGAGCTTGACATTTCTCTTTTTGAAAGATATTATATAAATGTATTTATATAAAATCATTTATATAATGATGTGTTTTTTCTTGAGAAAAAGGAGATTGTTATGGCACGAAAAGTTACTGTTTCAAAAGAAGTAATACTGGAGGCAGCTCTAGCTATGCTTATTCGAGATGGCTATGCATCCATTAATATCAAGAGTCTTGCTGCAGAGATTGGCTGCTCTACTCAGCCTATTGTCTGGCACTTTGAAAACATGGAAGGTCTCAGAATGGCGCTAGCAGAATATGCCAGGGAATATGCTGATAAAAAGGCAGCACCCAAGAAGGGAAATGCTATCGAAGGATTTGAACATATGGGAGAGTCTTATGTAAATATGGCGATTAAAGAACCTAATCTTTTTAAGTTTCTATATCTTGGAGAAAGTCCTTTAGGTAAGCCATACGAATTAAAGGATATCTCTGGTGCAAAAGCAAATGAGGAGATGATCAAAAACATAGCTGAACTGACAGGCCTTTCTTTTGAACAGATAGCCAGAGTTATAAAGAGCACCATAATCTATTCCCATGGGATTGCAACGATGCTCGCCACCGGTGTTTATAAGGCACCTAAAAAGGTGATTATGGCTATGATAAAGAATGCCTCAGAAGCATTTCTTATAAAAGAAAGGATGGGTAGCAATGGATAAGAAGTATCTCCCATATTTTCTTCCAATTAGATCAGTTTTATTCTTCTTAGTCTTTGTTGTTGGTGCATTCATTGTGAAAAAGGATGTTGCGGATATCAGCAACTGGTGGAGTGTTGCCTGCACGATTATAAATATATTTACATTTGGATTAGTTCTCTTATTAACTAAGAAGTGTGGCATGACCTATGCTGAGCTGATAAATTATGAGAAGGGAAAAACCAAGGTTAGTCAGGTAGTGATCATTGTGATAGTTACGCTTGTAGTTGGATTTTCAGTAATGTATCTTGCGGGATTTCTGTGCTACGGTATTATTCCGTATATGGCGCCAATGATGATCGAACCTATACCTAAGGTTCTAGCGATAATCAATGTTATACTTCTTCCAGTAACCACTGCATTTGCAGAGGATTCGTTATATCTTGGATGCGGTGTAAATAACATAAAGAATAAGGCTGCTTCGATAATTGTGCCTGCATTTTTCTTTGCGGTGCAGCATTCATTTATACCTACATTATTTGACGGGAGATATATCATTTATCGATTTCTATCATTTCTCCCGCTTACGGTCATATATAGCTGGTACTACCAGAAGAAGAAAAATCTCGTGCCTATTTTGATAGGACATGCGGTAATAGATGTAGCGACGGGAATGTCAGTGCTTGTGATGTCACTATTCCCAGAGATGTATGAGCAGTGGTTATCCATGTAAAGAGTTTGAATAATTGTACCTGTCACGATTACGTATGTGTTACAATGTGTAACGGTAACGAAAAAGTGACAGGTACTTTTTTTATGTTTGATTTACTAGATAAAGAAAGGCGAAGGGAAATTCATGAAAGAGGAACTTTTTGCAAACTTTAAGGAACTGGAGTCTGACAGACTGGTACTGAGACAGATTACTAGTCAGGATGCTGCAGAGTTATATGAAATATATTCCAATAAAGAAGTGATGCTGTACTTTGATGATCGAGGTGCTTTTGAGAGTATGTCTGAAGCAGAAGAGATGGCAAAGGGCTACGAGGAAGGCTTAAAAAATAAATGGGAAATCCGATGGGGGATTGTCCTGAAAGAAACAGGTAAATTGATCGGTACTTGTGGATTTCATGCAATATCAGATTATGATAAACGTGTTGAGGTTGGCTATGATCTAAACAGAGAATACTGGGGACAGAAGATAATGACTGAAGCTCTTTCACTCATATTTTCATTTGCCTTTGATGTGTCAGATGTGAATAGGATTGAGGCCTTTGTTGAACCACCTAATACCGGTTCTCGTGTGCTGCTTGAGAAGCTGGGCTTTACATTGGAAGGAACACTCAGACAGCATGAGATGTGTCGAGGCGAATTAATAGACATCCAGATACTTGGACTATTAAGAGAAGATTGGAAATAGAGTATGATTATCCTAGTATGATTTACTGAAGGAAAAATATGTTATCATTTTACGAGAGAAAATCATTTGATTCGAAGAGGAGTGATTTCTGATATGTCTATAGGATTAAAAAGAGGAATGGTAGCTCTAGAACCTCATCAGGAAGCCTGGGAAATTGAAGGAAAAAGAATATGTGAGGTAATAAAAGAGGTTCTTGGTGATGATGCAATAGATGTACAGCATGTAGGAAGTACATCCATTAAATCCATATGTGCTAAGCCGATTATAGATGTGGCTGTAAGCGTTAAATCTTTTGAAGATATATTTAAGCATGATGAGGAGCTGCTGGAAAAAGGGATTGTTTATCGTAAGGAGGATATTCCAGGACAGCAGCTATATCGTTGTGGAGATTTAGATAATGATGTTGTAACTCATTTTATTCATGTGGTTATTGCTGATTCAGATGCTTGGCATAATTACATTAATTTCAGAGATTATATGAATACGCATGAGGAAGATGCAAAGGCTTATGCCGATTTAAAAAAGGAGTTATGCGCTAAGTATCCTGAGGATAGAGGATCATATCTTGAGGGGAAGAGTGACTTGGTTTGTAGTTTATTATCAAAAGCAAAAAAATGGAGACAGGAAATATGATGATCAGAAAAGTTAACGAGGAAGATAGCAGGATTGGTGATTTTATAAACGAAGAGTTTTCGGCCTATGGAGAGCAGAATGAAGTGGCTCTAAATTATGAGGATTATTGTTTTGTGGCGGAAGACGATAATGGCGACATAATGGGAGTTATAACTGGCCGAGCATATTATAACGAGGTCCATATCGGTGATCTGATAGTGGGAAAAAACTATAGAAGAAGTGGCCTTGGAAGAAAGCTTGTGGAAGCGGTTGAGGAGGCTTATAAAGGAAAATTATATGAGAAGATAACCCTTACGACCTTCGGGTTTCAGGCGCCAGAATTTTATAAGAAGCTGGGGTATGAGGTGGAGTTTGTTAGGGAAGATAAGGATCCTAAATTAAGTAAATACTTTTTGATGAAACGCATATAACTACATCGGATTGATAATAATAGAATGTTGGAGGATATGTCATGAAAAGAGAAATCCTGATAATAGATGATGATATAGATATTGCTATGATCATTACGGATATGCTTACGGATCAGGGGTTCGGAGTAACTCATGCCCGAAGCAGCGAGGAAGCTTTTGAAATTCTGACAGATAAAAGCTTTCATCTCATAATTCTCGATATTAATCTGCCAGATGCCATCGGGTTTGAAGTGTGTCAGGAACTGAGAAAAGTATCGGAGGTTCCTGTTATATTTGCAAGTGCCAGAACCAGTGAAACGGACCGGATCACAGGGCTTGATATAGGTGGAGATGATTACATTCCAAAACCTTTCTCGATGAAGGAACTGAGGGCGCATATAAATGCTTTGCTCCGCAGAACCTACGGATTCGATGATGAAAAGACAGTAACCTTCGGTGATATCACTGTAGATATCGGTTCCCGTACAGTAACAAAAGGAGGAAATGTCATAAATCTGTCGATGCGTGAATTCGATCTTCTGGCATTTCTATGTACTCATCCTAATACGGCCCTGACCAAGGATAAGCTTCTCAGTGAGGTATGGGGAGCATTCTCTGAGGTTGAACCGAAAACACTTGCCGTTCATATACGCTGGCTCAGAGAGAAGCTGGAGGATAATCCGGCGGAACCTCAGTTTATTAAAACGGTTTTTAAGGTTGGATATATTCTGGAGGTTGAAATATGAAGAGACGAGTATTAAAGGTTACTGTGATTTTTTCACTGCTTCTTGTAGTGGCAACAGGTA
This sequence comes from Lachnospiraceae bacterium AC2031, assembly GCA_000687975.1. Classification (GTDB taxonomy): domain Bacteria; phylum Bacillota; class Clostridia; order Lachnospirales; family Lachnospiraceae; genus Eubacterium_Q. Next base: position 1,774,847 of record JIAB01000001.1, read on the forward strand.
TCTTAGCTTTAAGCTCACGGAAATCGTCTCCACAGGATGATAGGTCACAGCAACTTCTTGATTTAAATGAAATATCACAGCTCATTAATCGCGGAGATTATGAAGCAGCAAAGCAGAAGACAGATGAATATGCGGATATGCTGCGTTCTAAACCCATTGAGGACTCAGTTGGAATAAATGGGATTGTTATGTGTGCCCTCACTGTTTTTTTTATGGCAATGGTGTTTTTATATGTATATATGAATATTCTTCGTCCTTTTGATAAGATGAGGGACTATGCATCTGAAATAGCAAAGGGAAATTTTGATCTGCCGCTAAATTATGAAAGGTCCAATTATTTCGGTGCATTTACCTGGGCCTTTGACAGTATGAGAAAAGAAATAACACGTTCGAGAATGGCGGAGAGAGAGGCGATAGAGAATAACAAAACCGTAATCGCAACCCTTTCCCATGACATCAAAACGCCAATCACTTCAATTCGTGCATATGCGGAAGGGCTGGAAGAAAATCTCGATACATCTCCTGAAAGGCGCTCCAGATATCTGGAGGTTCTTATGAGAAAATGTGACGAGGTTACCGCACTTACAAACGATCTTTTCCTTCATTCACTTTCGGATCTTAATATGCTTCAGATGAAGCCGGAAGAGTTTGAACTTGTTCCATTCCTCAAGCAGTCCATAGGTGAAATTGCTGCAGAACATAAGGATGTCATTTTCAGAAAGCCAGATATATCTCCGATTATCTATGCCGATAAGAAAAGAGTTAATCAGATAGTAGAAAATTTGATTAACAATTCCCGTAAATATGCTAAAACCAATATTACTGTTTCACTGACTCAGTCTGATGACTTGGTATCAATTCATTTCAGAGATAAGGGGCCGGGAATCCCTGATGAGGATATGCCATTTATAACTGACAAGTTTTATCGCGGGAAGAACTCGGGTGATGAAAACGGCTCAGGTCTGGGGCTCTATATTGTAAAGTATATTGCCGAACAGTCCGGCGGAAGTCTTGAGCTTACAAATCATACTTCTGGAGAAGAGGGGCTCGAAGCAGTGGTGAGTCTTCCAATAAAAAAATGTTAAAATGATTTCTCTTAAATACTTCTTAATAAGAATTTATATAAACTTTGATCATGAACCACGGATCATGAACTTTGGATTATAAGTTGTGGATTATGAACCGAAGATTATGAACCGTAGATTAGAGGATTATGATAGAAGAGGAGAAACTCGAAAATGAAAAAAACAATTCTTTCGGCAAGAGGACTCTGCAAAAGCTTTGCCCATAACGGCGAACAGATACATGTGATTACAGATGCGAATCTTGATATCTATGAAGGTGATTTTACTGTAATAATGGGGGCTTCCGGTTCCGGTAAGTCAACCATGCTCTACGCACTTAGTGGAATGGACAGAGCAACTGCAGGTGAGGTTATCTTTAACGGTGAGAATATTACGGAGATGAGCGAGAAGAAGCTGGCCAGACTCCGCTGCACGGATTTTGGTTTTGTATTCCAGCAGATTCATCTGGTAAGTAATCTTTCATTATTTGAAAATGTAGCGATTCCCGGATATCTGGATAAAAGCCGTTCTGTAGAAGAGGTTGATTCTTTTGCAGATAGTCTTCTTGAGAAAATGAATATTACTGATATAAAAACCCAACTTCCGGCTCAGTGCTCGGGAGGAGAGCAGCAGAGATGCGCCATAGCAAGAGCACTCATAAATCGTCCGGCACTTGTATTTGCAGATGAACCTACGGGAGCACTCAATCGAAAGAACACAGTTGAGGTTCTGGACCTTCTGACTGAGTGTAACCGTGAAGGACAGAGTATCCTGATGGTTACTCATGATATGCGTGCGGCTCTCAGAGCAACAAGAATTCTTTATATCGAAGATGGAAAGATCATCGGTGATATGACGCTGCCGCCGTATAAATCAGAGGATGAGAAGAGCCGTGAAACTCAGGTGAACGCATGGCTTTCTTCCATGTCATGGTAGGAGGCGCGTTATGGATATAATTAAGCTTATCAGATCAAATATTCGTTATAAGAAGGGTTCCTTCAAGGGTATTATGATACTTATGATGATCATAGCCCTTTCTATATCAGTTATAGTAAGTCTTAAAAGGAATTTTCCGAATTCCATCGAGAGCTCATATGACCGTAAGTATGATGCAAATATTACCCTGAATATCCGAAGTGAATTTTTGACGGATGAAATGGTTGAGGAAATTGAAGATAATCCACTGGTAGGAGAAGTGGTCGTATGTGATGCGCTGTGGCCAATCAAATGTACATATTCAAACGGAAAAAAGTCAACTTTCAGTATAAGACTTGTGGCGCAGAACGAAACGGTTGATTCTGTCTGGAATGAAGACATGACAGGTCTTGATACAGAGGTACCTGAATTATCCAGAGGTGAGGTTTATCTTCCGAGAGCACTAAAAGATTATGATGATCTGACAATTGGGGATAAGATGACTGCAGATTTTGAAGGGGCATCTTATGAATTTACCATAAAGGGATTTGTGGAAGAACCGGTATGCGGAAGTTCTTTTATGCCACTGAAAGTAACTTTTATAAGTCAGGAAGATTTTGATGAGATTGTGGAAAATAGAAGGAAGGCAGTGGCTGAAAATCCTGAGCTCAGTGTAGACTTAAATGAAATAGTTTATATAACTAAAGCTGATAGTTGTGATCTTACCGATAATCGGTTTGCGCAGGAAATAAATAAAACATCGGATATAGCAAGCTATGCATCGGGGATTCTGACCAGAACAGACAGTCTGTATTATCAGGGACTTGTGCCGGATATAATTCTGAATATTTTTCTGTCCTTTGTAATTATCTTAGCGGTTATAGTCTTTGTAGTAATGTCAAATAGCATTTCCTCAAGTATAGAAATGAATTATACGGATCTTGGAATTCTGAAGGCTCAGGGCTTTGACAGCCACAGATTGAAATTGGTGTTTCTTGGACAATATATGTTGGCAGAAATCATCGGAACAGTTGTGGGTGTTTTATTATCTGTGCCAGTTGTAATATATCTTCCGAGAGTATTTGAACCGATTGTAGGTATCAAGATAGTCGGAGGTATTGCTATAGGACGAAGCCTTTTAATCCTTTTGGGAATACTTATGGTTTCGGCGCTATATATAATGCTCATATCAGAAAAGATAGGAACTATATCTCCTATAAGAGCTGTATCCGGTGGAAGATGCGAAGTGTTCTTTGACAGCAGGATGACACTTCCTATAAAGGGAAGAGCACTTTCTCCAAGTCTTGCCTTCAGGCAGTTTACAGCCGGCGGGAAGCGTTATGTGGCATCAATACTAATAGCTTCGCTTCTTGTATTTTTTCTTATGACCATGACAGGAATGACTGATGCGGTATCATCGGAAAACGCAATGAGAGCTATGGGTGCAACTTCGGAGAATATTTCTGTATATCTGGACACGGAAGGATACAGTCCAGAAAATACAGAGTATGTGAAGAAGCAGTTTGAGAGTATCGAAAATATTATCAGACAGTATACAGATATAGAAGAGCGTTATGGCTTTGATGGTACATATATGGTGTTGAACGGTGAAAAGCTGTCCTGCCGTATGGCTAAGGATGAAGAGGTATTTACCGTTACTAAAGGACGCGCGCCTCTGTATGAAAATGAAATTGTTGTGAGTCAGATATATGCGGAGGATATGGGATATAATATCGGTGATGTTTTGGAAGTCTCCTATAGAGGCAGGAAGAAAAATTGTGTCATTTCCGGATATATTACAGATGCTACAAGAGCTTTGGATGCAGGAAGATTCTTTGGAATGAACAGCGATAATGCATCATTCTTTATAGATGATTTTACCGTACAATGTGTGGGCTATAAGCTTTCGGATCCTGATAAAGCAGAAGAAATCAAAGATGAGATTGAGTCTGAGCTGACAGGAGATATTTTCATATCTGTATATTCGGAGGACGGTTCCGCACCTAGATTGATAACAACGATAGCATATTCGATCAAGGCTGTCATATATGTTATCTCTGTAATTTTTGCCCTGGTGGTTGTATCAATGATATGTTCAAAGACATTTGTCAGGGAGAAGATAGATATAGGAATATATAAGGCTCTGGGATTTACTTCAAGGAATCTCAGGTTGCAGTTTGCGGTAAGATTTCTTATAGTTGCTTTTTTCGGAATCATAATCGGAACTACGCTCAGTCTTACATTATCTGAAAAACTCCTGTCATATATGCTGAGAAGCATGGGGATAGTAAACTTTGTTATCGATTATAGATTTATCACAGTATTTCTTCCGATAGCAGCGGTAGCCTTTTGTTATTTCTTGTTTGCATATATGGCTGCAGGCAAGACTAAGAAAGTTGAAGTAAGAAGCCTTATCACAGAGTAACAGAAAGAAGCCTTATTACAGAGTAATAGAAAGAAGTTTTATCATTGAGTAATATAAAGAAGTCTTATCATTGAGTAATAGAAAGAAGAAAAAAATATGAGTTTATATTTAGAATGTGCAAAGAGGTGCAGTAGTAACAGGGTTTATCCATTATCAATAGTGGAAGGGCTGCAGGACGGTGATATTATTCCTGATGATGAGAATGATATAAAGTCAGTTCTATTTTGGCATTATTCAGGATTTGCTTATCTGTCTGGTGATGTAGGCGAATCATTTCTTCAAAGAATATATGAGGATTATTATTTTAAAGAAGGTGATAGGAGGTTTATTCTTATCACTGATGATCCTAAGGTTATTCAGTTCTTCTCGGATAAGGATGACTTGGTCCTTGATAAAAGAGCGGAATATAGTTTTGGTACATTATTACCAACGGAGTGCAAGTGTGATTATAGAATAGAACGAATAGATGATTCAAATTACGACAGGATTCAGGGAAGGATCATTCCAACATTTTCTTGGACAGGTAAAGAACAGTTTCTTGATAAGGGATTCGGATATGTGGCTCTGGACGAGGAGAAAGTGATAGCTGTAGCATTCTCGGCAGCAGTAAGTTCGGAGGAAGTAGACATTGGTGTTGAGACAGATGAGAACTACAGACATAAGGGTCTTGCTAAGGCGCTTGCGGATAGAATGTGCCGTGAAGTATTAAGTATTGGGAAGAAGCCTGTATGGGCTCATGCTGTCGCTAATGAGGGCTCAAAGTACACAGCTTTGGCAGTCGGATTCACTCAGGATATGGTTAATACAGTGATTCGAAAGAAATAGGCAACAAAAAACTTGTGAAAGAACGTATAGTGTTGATTGAAGAACTAAAATAAGTTGTTTGAGTAAGACAAAAGCAACAAAAGAAGAGTGAAAAGTAGAAAAGTGTTGCTTGAGTAGCTGAAATGAGGAGTTCGAACAAGTAAAAAGCAACAAAAGAAGAGTGAAAAGTAGAAAAGTGTTGCTTGAGTAGCAGAAATGAGGAGTTCGAACAAGAAAAAGCAACAAAAGAAGAGTGAAAAGTAGAAAAGTGTTGCTTGAGTAGCAGAAATGAGGAGTTCGAACAAGTAAAAAGCAACAAAAGAAGAGTAAAAAGTAGAAAAGTGTTGCTGGCGTGGTTGAAATAAGGTGTCTAAACAAGGAAAAGGCAACAAAAAACTTGTAAAAAGTCAAAAAGTGTTGCTTGAGCCTCTGAAAAAGGTGTTTAAACAAAGAAAAGGGAATAAAGGTTTTCTCTACTATGCGTAGATTGTGAAAAGGCTCGGGGTGAAATACAATCTGTACAGATTAAGTACAGGAGGTATGAAAAATGAATCAATATGTAACTGGCGCAGTTATTAAGGAACTGCGAGAAAAGAATAAGATGACACAGCTTCAGCTGGCAGAGATATTAGGCGTGAGTGATAAGACAGTTTCGAAGTGGGAGACGGCTAAAGGGTATCCAGATATTACTCTGCTGGAACCTATCGCAGAGGCATTTAAGGTTTCGGTTACGGAACTGATATCTGGTAATACTATTCATAATGAGAATGTATCTGCCAATATGCTGAGGTCGAAGTTTTATGTTTGCCCGTTATGTGGAAATGTAATACATAGCATGGGCGAGGCGGCCATTCATTGTCATGGAATTCAGTTATCTCCGCTGGATGCAGACCCGACAGATGAGAATCACATGATTTTTATCGAGCGTGTTGAGGATGAATATTATGTGCGGATCGATCACAGCATGACTAAGGAGCATTATATATCCTTTATGGCAGCTGCCACATCTGATGGTATTCAAATGGTGAAGCTATATCCGGAGGGACGATCGGAAGCTCGGTTTAAGATTAACGGAGTCAGAAGAATTTTCTTCTACTGTAATCGTGATGGTCTGTTTTATATTGATCCAGTAGCCGGAATAGATGACAAGGAAAGCGGGTATGATAACTATCAGGAAAGAAAGGAACTTGAAAAAGCGGCAAAGATGCTTTTCGGCTAACTAAATATCTTTGGGTAATTAAATAAAAATCTATTGACATAAAAAATGTAACATGTTACATATATAGGTGACATGTTACATTTTTTATGGAGGAATAGTGATGAATGAAAAGAATAAAATATTGATTGTATTGAATATAGTGACAATACTATTAGTGATGGTTGTTACAATTGCAGGTATATTATCATTTGATCCGGGACAGTCATACTATGCGATGAACCAATATGGGGAGAGCATTCGAATATGGGGATCGGGGATTTATTCACATGATTCATTTTTCAAGGCTCCGATCCATATAGGAACGGATTTTACTGTACTGTTTGTCGTTGTACCGCTTGCTCTTTATTCCTTTACCAAATTCCGGAAAGAGCAGAGCGTGGAAAGATATATTCAAAACTTTGGATATATAATCTTATTATTATATTATTCGGCCTGTCTTGCCTTTGGTGTTACGTATAACAGATTACATCTTGTGTATATACTTTTATTCAGCGCATGTCTTTTCAGCGTAAATATATTACTTGCTTTTTTTTATAAAAAGGAAAATGAAGAAAACAGAGGAGTAAATTCTTTTTTTACTAAAGGAATGAAAGTATTTCTCATTTTATCGGGATTCTCTCTATTTGTGGCATGGCTTCCGGATATTATTCCAACGCTGATAAAGGATTCACCACTTGCACTTATTGAAGTATACACCACGGAACCTACATATGTGCTTGATATGGGAATCATCAGTCCGCTCATGTTTATTACGTACTATCTATGTAAAAAAGAGAAGTTTATCGGGTATGTATTTTTAAGGATGATATTTATTGTATGTCTGGTCATTGGAATCATACTTCCGGTTCAGACTATATTTCAAATTCTTGCCGGGATTGAACTGCCGATTCCTGCACTGATTACGAAGGTTTTTATATTTATTATTCTTGCAGCGTTTGCATTTTACTTTGATAGGAAATTAAGAAAAATCAAGGTTTTAGGTTAATTATGTACGAAGAAGAATAGAGAGGAATGAAATGGATAATCAAAGAAAAGCAGAAAAAACAATAAATATACTTGCTGTCCTGGTTATTATCATCGCAGCTGTCTGTTCAGTAGTTCCTTTAATTTCAAAGGGGACTATTCCTGAAGAAACGGTTACGTCAGCTTTTGGGCAGACCGTAACATTATATGGAAAAGGGCTATATGCACGGAACTCTGAGTCAAGTGCAGTCCAGGCGATAGCACAGGATTTAGTCACGCTGATCGTAGTTATACCAGGAATGATCGTGTCATTAATATTAGTGTATAAGAAACATGTACTTGGCCGATATATATTAACAGGACTTTTTGGCTATATGCTTTATACATATATGAGCTATGCATTTCTTATGTTTTATAATGAGTTGTTCTTATTGTATGTGGCGGCCATGACGATATCATTTTATGGTTTAGTTATGAATATATGTATTTTGCAAAAAGATGAGGTGGTTGCTAAACTTGAGAAGGAAATGAAAACAAAGGGACTTAGGGTATTCCTAATCATATCGGGTATCGCCATATTCTTTATGTGGTCAGGACGAATATTTCAATCGCTACTGAAGGGAGAGGTGCCAGAAGGACTTGATAACTGCACAACTCTTGTCATTCAGGCTATGGATCTAGGAATCATTGTCCCAGCTTGTTTTGTAATAGCATATCAGCTTAAGCATAAGATTAGACTCGGTTATATTCTTGGACCTGTGATCATTGTAAAGGCAGTTACTTTGATAACGGCAGTTGTAACAATGGGTATTTTTCAGATTATTGCAGGCGTGGAAGCAAATGTTGCTTTTCTTTTGGTATTTGGAGGCATTTTTGTCGTATCTTATATCTATCTGTTTCTAGTGCTTAGGCAGGTGGTCAGGATATCGAAAAAATAAAAGGATAGGAGACTAAAAAAATGAACTACGATGAGGCTATGAATATGAGTACAGTAGAATTTGGAGATATGCCACCACAGGCTTTTTTGCTGGGGCTGCTTAGTGCGTTTGATAATAAGTATCAGGCTTCGGCAGATTCCTTTTTTGAGGAGATAACCTGGAAACAGTTTTTTGCAGTTATATGTATTAATCTTTGCAAGGAAGCCCCAACCATAAATGAGCTCTCAGATATAATGGGAAGCTCTCATCAGAATGTGAAACAGATCCTTCTTAAACTAGAGAAAAAAGGGTTTATAACATTTGAAACTGATGAAAATGATAAGAGAAAGCAGAGGATATATGTAACTGAGGCCTGCCAGAAGTTTTGTGAGAAAAATGATGGACAGAGTCAGCAGATCGTTGGACAGATTTTTAATGGTATTGATGAGCAAGGTCTTATGATCACAATTCAAACGATTATGAAGATGCACAACAATCTTAAAGAAATATCTTGGGATTAATGGAGGAAAATATTTTTATGAAAACACTTGTGATATATACGTCTCAGACGGGTTTCACAAAAAAGTATGCAAAGTGGCTTGCGGAGAGAATGAAGGCGGATATTCTGGATCTTAAGGATGCACAGAAAAAGAGTACGGGATTTTTTGATGGTTATCAGGCAATAGTTTATGGTGGATGGGCTATGGCAGAAAAAATATCAAAGGTCAAATGGTATCTTGGAAAGGCACCTTCTTGGAAGGACAAGAGACTTGCGGTGTTCTGCGTGGGAGGAAGTCCATGTGACAATCCACAAACTGAAGTTATGATGAAGAATATTCTTGATGATGAACAAAGAAAGTATATAAAGGCATTTTATTGTCAGGGTGGATTCAACTATGAAAAGATGAGCGCGGGATCAAAATTTGCGATGAAAATGTTTATAAATATGCTTAAGAAAAAGAAGAATCCTAGTGAGGAAGATAAGGCCATGGTAGAGAGAATTTCTTCCTCTTATGATATATCTGATAAAAAATATATTGAACCGATAGTGGAATACCTTGAAGCATAAATCTGAATTTGTACATGTTTTAGAAAAAATAAAAATGATATAAGAATGATACATCTTGTTTGTATTATAACCTCGTAAAAAAAGACGGAAGGAAATCTAAATGTATAAAATAATCCTGATCGAAGATGATTTGGATATTGCTGAATTAGTTAAGGACTTCTTCGACCGAAGAAAGGAATCAGAGGTAACGATTGCTTCTGATGGACAGACTGGTGAGGAAATGCTGTATGAGGAACAGTTTGATCTGGTACTATTGGATGTAATGATGCCAGAGATAGATGGTTATACGGTATGTTCAGACATCAGAGCTAACAGTGATATACCTATCATATTTCTGACAGCGCGCGGTCAGATGGATGATGTGCTTCATGGATACAGCCTGGGTTGTGATGATTATATTCAAAAACCATTTTCCATTGAACAGCTTTACGCCAAGAGTATGGCGCTTTTAAAAAGATCTAAGGGTCTTATGAGAGACAGTTTTTTGGAATGTGGAAATATCAGACTAAATCCTGTTACGCTTGATGTATTTGTGAGAAAAGAAAAGATTGACCTTCCACAGAAAGAATTATTGATATTACGACTCCTTATGGAAAACAAGAATTCAAATCTTTCACGAGAAACTATACTTTTAAAGGTATGGGGATATGATTATGAAGGAAATGAAAGAGTGGTGGATAACAGAGTAAAAAATCTGAGAAAACTGCTTGGTGATGAGGGGAAGAATATCAAGACTGTATTTAAAAGGGGCTATCAGCTCCAGGGCTAAAATGGAGGTTAACATGAAGAAAAAAGGTGTATTAGGTATGGTTTTGACAGCGTCTTTAGTTCTAGCTGGATCATTTACAACAAATGCTGCAGGAAGCTGGATAAAGACGGATGATGGCTGGAAGTATAAGGGGGATAATGGAAAGTATGTACGTTACATGTATATAGATGGGTGGTTCCTGGATGAAAATGGTATTCAGACCGGTGAGTATCAGGCATCCTGGAAAAAAGACTCAAAGGGCTGGTGGTATGGTGATGATAGTGGCTGGTATGCAAAGGATGGCTTTTGTTTTATAGATGGTAAAAGTTATGAGTTTGACTCTTCCGGATACCTGATCGAGTATGGTTGGAAGAAGGATAAAAAAGGCTGGTATTATCAGATAGATAAGGATTCATATGCTAAAGCAGAATGGATTGATGGATATTGGATTGGAGATGACGGATATTGGAACTACGAGCCAAGAGCTCAGTGGTATGAGGACGCAAATGGAAAATACTATATGGATTCGTCAGGATACTATGTAAAAGGCGAGGATGTATTGATTGATAGAGTAACCTGTGAATTTGATGATGATGGATATTTGGTAGAGTATACTCAGGTTCAACCAAATAAAAAATCTACGGAAGTCAGCTTCAAGGTAACTTTAGATCAAAAAGATAAAGCTGCAAATCAGCTTCATAACATGCTTATCAAGATGATTGATAATGAAGAAACAATTACACTTAAGGTTGATGGAGTTGAGAAGAGTACAAAAAATGAAAATGGTGTAATTACATTTGACGGAAGAACTCTGACGGATTATGTTAATGAAGTTTCAAAAGAGAAAACAGAAGTTGAAGTTTCATTAGATACCACATCTGATAAAGTATTTTCAACTATCTTTACTGATACTATGTTGTCGGATGATTATTATAAGTGGAAATCTACAACAGGAGCCACTGAAGATGACCTACATTTTGATTATCAGATGACATTAGGTGGAGTAACATTTTCGAACTTTGATTATAGTGATAAATATGTGAGTCATTTTGATGTTGATGGAAAACGGATTACAACTACTGCATCAATCTGGCCTAATGACAATCTGGAGCCTCTTACGTTTTTACATTTGGTAGGAGATCATTCGGGGGATGACTGGTTGAGAAAGCTGGTTGACTCAGGAGTAATAGATGAGGAAGTCTATATTACAAGACAATAATAGAATATCCGCAGATAAAAAGAAAAGAATTGTTAGAAAACCTAGATTTATGAGGATATTTCTCGTCAGATTTTTGGCATCTATCTGTGTTGCAACCGTTGTTTTTGCAGGACTGGTTTATGCAAGGCGATACTTCTTTATGGAGTGGTTGAACAGAGAGATGAGTCAGTATGACGAGAGTATGATTACTCCAAGTGGACAAGCTAGTTCATATAGAGAGGATTATATTCATACAAATATCGACACTACATATAGAAATGTATATCATACTCTTCCGGAATATGATAAATCTTATAAGAATCTTTCTGACCAGGATAGAAATCGACTTTATAAGAATACTCTTATATTTTATTGTTCAAGTCCGAGACTTTCAAATAGCCAAAAGTATTATATAGAAATATATTTTAATGGAGTTGATGATAGAAATGTAACATTGAAAGAACCCAATACTCTGGTTTTTAACAAATATTATATTGATTATTCATATGAACCCGAAGTATCCTACATTTGTCAGGATAGTAATGTGTCAGAATTAATTGATAATATATCGAAGAAGATTAATAAATCATATAAACACGTGACAGTTTATTTTTCTGTGGATGAAGTGTATCTTAAAGATGATTTCACTTTTTTGACTGACAAAATATATGCTACGTACGTAATATCTGGGACAACTGATACTAGTTATGATGAGTGTATATCTTTGGATCTGCCATCAAAAGAAGAGTTAGAAAATCAAGGTTATACATATTATAGCTTAGACGAAAAAGAATATTTGGGATTATATTATTCTTCTACTCCAGAAGGGGCAAAAGGGATTCCATCACTTACAAAATCACGCTTTCAATTGTTGAAATGGACCACCATTGAGAGACAGAGGGACTATGAATTTTCTGTCGAAGAGGATAATTATATACAAAACTGTGAAGTGAAACTTGTGGATCAGTATAATTATCTAAGACTTTCCGCGGGCGACGGAAGGACTATCTGGCCTAATAAAGAAAATCTTACTAACCTTGATATATTGGCAAGGGATGGAATTATACTTTATGGCTATGTAATTATTCTTACTTTGATCATATCATTGGTGACATATCTGAAGCAGAAAAACATTTATGAGATGGACACCTATAGACGTGAACTTACAAATGTGATGGCACATGATCTAAAGACACCACTTATGGTACTTAGAGGAAATGCTGAAAATATGGTGGATGTCATGAATTCCGAGGATGATAGTGATAGAGCGAAGGGTGATAAGTATGCTGGAAACATTATGACAAATGTAGACTATATGACTACGCTTATCAATAAGACGCTTATGCTTTCGTCATTGGAATCTGGAGATGGAGTGCTTGAAAAGAAAGATATCAGCATAAGAGAAGTGCTAGATAAACTTGTGGATGACAGCGAAGCAGTTCGCGAGGAACGAGATATAAGTGTTGATATTTTTGGTGATGATAGAACTATTCATGCAGATGAATTCTGGATCAGTGAAGCTTTTAGAAATCTCTTAAATAATGCCTTTAAATATGCAGATGAAGGCTCCCATTTGAAAATAAAAATAGAAAATCATAAGATTAGTTTTTCGAATAAAGCAAGTGGACTGAGTGAGGAAGATATAAAGAAACTGGATAATCCATTTTCTAAGAAGGATAAAGCAAGAACTGGTAAATCAGGTTCGGGCATAGGTCTTACAATTGTGAAAAATATAGTTGAACTTCATGGATGGAAGATGAAAGTAAAACTTATTGAAGGTAAGTTCGTAGTAGAAATCAAAACGAAATAAATATGTAGTTTCATATGATGACCATCAGGAAGATTGGTTCAAAGAATGCCGAGATAATTACAATTATCAAGGCATTTTTTGTTGTTTTATATTTTTTATTCTTGATATAATAAACATGACATATAGATGTCGTGTTTGAATTGATAAGATACATATGGAGCGTGAGACGTATGAAGATAGACAGACTCATCGGGATATTGTCCGTGCTACTGCAGGAAGAAAAGACAACGGCGCCGGAACTTGCAGAGCGATTTGAGGTATCGCGAAGGACAATCAATAGAGATATAGAGGATCTATGCAAGGCGGGTATTCCTATACAGACGACTCAGGGAACTGGTGGCGGAATCAGTATCATGAGTGGATATCGGATGGATAGGACTATTCTGACATCAAAGGATATGCAGATGATCCTGGCGGGACTTCGAAGTCTGGACAGTGTGAGTGGCAGCGGCTACTATGGACAGCTTATGGAGAAGATTCAAGCAGGTTCTTCTGAGCTTATAAGCGGCAGAGATTCAATACTGATCGATCTGTCGTCATGGTACGGGGAGACACTGGCTCCAAAGATAGAAACCATGCAGGATGCGATTGGGGAAAGACATTTGGTTAAATTCAGATATTACGCCCCATCAGGAGAAAGTAATAGGATTATTGAGCCGTATTACCTGATATTCCGGTGGTCGAGCTGGTATTTGTGGGGCTGGTGTCTGAAAAAGAAAGACTTCAGGTTATTCAAACTGAATCGCATGGATAAAGTTCAAAAATTAGAAAAGAGTTTTGAATGCAGGGAAGTGAGTGTTCCTGATTTGTCAAATGAAAAGCTTTTCCCGGGTGGAATAAAAGTGAAAGCTCTCTTTGAACCAGATCAGAAGTGGCGATTGGTTGAAGAGTTTGGCCCTTCGTGTTTTACAGAGCGGGATGATGGCAGGCTTCTTTTTGCAGCAGATTATACCGACATGGATAATCTGATCAATTGGCTCCTGACATTTGGAGATAAGGCAGAAGTGCTTGAACCGAAAGAAGCAAGAGAAAGACTCACTCGTTTGGTGCAGAAAATGACAAAGATTTATAAGGAGAATAAGGATTAATGAGATTAGATGGTTTTGGATTACTTGTTGATGATATGGCGAAGATGATTCGCTTTTACAGAGATGTGCTTGGCTTTGAAATTAAGGAAGCAGAGGATACAAATAATGTTTATCTTGTGAAAGATGGAACTCTCTTTCTGTTATATGGAAGAAAAGACTTTGAGGAGATGACAAGTCGTAAGTATGAATATATAAAAGGGTTGAATGGACATTTTGAGATAGCTCTTTATGTAGATACATTTGAAGAAGTTGATGAAGCTTTTAAGAAAGCAGTTGAGAATGGGGCAACACCTGTGCTTCCACCTGAGTTGGAACCATGGGGACAGAGGACTTGTTACATTGCTGATCCAGAAGGTAATCTGATTGAGATCGGATCCTGGAATAAACCTTTTGAAGCGAAGGATGAAGGTAGGTAGGTTGAGATGGCATTTGATTTTAAGAAAGAATATAAAGAATTTTATATGCCTAAGTCGAAGCCGGAGATTGTTTCAGTTCCGAAGATGAATTATATAGCGGTCAGGGGAAGTGGTGATCCAAATGAAGAAGATGGGGATTATAAGAAGGCAATCGGTCTTCTGTATGGAATTGCTTTTACCATCAAGATGAGCAAGAAGGGTGATCATAAGATAGAAGGGTATTTCGATTATGTTGTACCTCCACTTGAAGGCTTCTGGTGGCAGGATGGGCGGCTTGCGAAAGAAGGAATTGATTATAATCATAAAGATGGTTTTCATTGGATATCAGTTATAAGGCTTCCTGATTTTGTAACTGAAGAGGATTTTCAGTGGGCGGTTGATGAGGCAACCAAGAAGAAGAAAATGGATTTCTCAAAGGTTGAGTTTCTGACCATAGAGGAAGGACTGTGTGTTCAGTGTATGCACATAGGCTCCTATGATGACGAGCCTGCTACAGTAAGTATGATGCATGAGTATATGGAACAGCAAGGGTATGAACTAGATATAACAGACAAGAGGTTGCATCATGAAATATATCTTAGTGATGCCAGGAAAGTCTCTCCTGAGAAATTAAAGACTGTAATTAGACATCCTATAAAAGTAAAAAAGAAGTGAGGAACTATGAAAGGAATATTATATGCTGTAGGTGTTGGACCAGGGGATCCAGACCTGCTTACTATAAAAGCAGTAAAAACAATAAATATGGCGGATGTTATCGCGTGTCCTGCAAAAGGAAACGAACCTGGTATTGCATTCCAGATAGTGAAGCAGGCGTGTCCAAATGTTTCTGAAAAAGAAGTAATGGTGATGAGTTTTCCAATGAAAATGGGAGATTTAAGTAAGGCGCATCAGGAAGTGGCTGAACAAATTACTGATAAACTTAAGTTAGGAAAAAACGTGGCTTTTCTGACACTTGGAGATCCGGAGTTTTATTCGACATTTTTCTATATTGCAGACATTATTAAAGAGCAGGGCTATGATATAGAAATAATAAATGGAATCACTTCGTTTAGTGCAGTTGGAGCGACTCTAAATCTCCCGATTGCTTTAGGACGTGAACCCGTAATGATTACTTCGGGTGAATATATACCGTTTGATGGTACGTTGATAATCTTAAAGGCTGGAGGCCATCTAAAAGAAATAAAGAATAAAGTATTAGATAGTGGAAAGACAGCATATATGGTTGAAAACTGTGGTATGCCAGATGAAAGAGTATTTAATAATACTGAGTCTATGCCAGACGAGGCTGGGTATTTTACGGTTGTGATCGTGAGATAACATTTTTATAAAACTAAAGAGGTAATGAATGTATGGAATATATTAGAGTTACAAAAGAAAACTTGGAAAAGGAGCATATCTGCTGTGCAATTACCAACAATAAGGATGTGCAGGTATCCTCAAAAAAAGCGTGGCTTGCAGATAGGTTTGATGAAGGGCTTGTGTTTCTTAAAAGCGCGGAACGAGGCAAGTGTTTTGTTGAATTTATACCTGCGGAAAATGCATGGGTACCAATTGAGGCAGATGGATATATGTATATTGATTGTCTGTGGGTGTCAGGAGCGCTTAAAGGGCATGGCTACTCTTCAGATTTGTTAAATGCATGTATTGAGGATAGCAAGGAAAAAGGTAAAAAGGGACTATGTATACTTAGTGCTGATAAGAAGAAGCCTTTTCTTTCGGATCCAAAGTTTCTGACTTACAAGGGATTCCTAGTGGCAGATGAAGCGGATAATGGTATTCGACTTATGTATCTGCCTTTTGATGAGAATGCAGATACACCTAAGTTCAAAGAATGCGCAAAGCATCCTCATATAGATGAGATGGGATATGTCTTATATTACACCAGCCAGTGCCCATTTAATGGGAAGTATGTTCCAGTCTTGGAGAAGACAGCTGAGGAGAATGGTATTCCATTTCAAGCTATTCATATAGAGAGCAGGGAAGAGGCACAGAGTGCCCCTACACCTATAACGAACTATGCCTTGTTCCACGATGGAGAGTATATTACAAATGAACAAATGAACGACAAGAAGTTTCTGAAGCTTGTTAATGGGTAGAAGAAATAGTATAGCAAGTCCGAAAGGGATGGTTAAAGATGAATAGACCAGATTTTGATGATATCAAAGATTATGACGAGTTTTGCAAATATTATTGGTATCGCGATGAACTGATAAAGATATGCAAGTCCCATGGGCTTAATGCACCTAGTGGGAAAATAGAACTGAATAAAGTTATTGAAGCTTATTTTTTGGGAGAGAAGATATTGCCAGAGAAGAAAAGAATTAGGAAGTCCAAGAATGTAGTTACGAAATTAACATTGGATACTGGGCTTATTGAATGTGGATTTACATTTGGCAACAGGTTTCGTGAGTTCTTCGCAAAAGAGACGGGTGTGAGTCCATTTAAGTTTAATGTTGATATGGTTGCTACTGCTAAAGCTGTGAAGGAAAATGGTGATGAATCTTTTACTCTAGGAGATCTACTGGATATATACTACGGAAAGAAGACCTATGCGGTATATGACAGGGCAGCACTTCAGTGGAATAAATTTGTTAAGGATTTCTCAGCTGATGATGCAACTAGAGTGTTTAGCGACAGGCTAAAAGCGGCAGCAGCTCTATGGAAGATTGTCAGAGATTCTGATATGAAAAAGGAATACTCTCGTGACCTTCTTGAAAGGTATAAGGACGAAATTAAAAAAAATAAAAAAGTTTAAAAAAAGGTATTGACTCTAACGTTACGTAATAGTTTATGATTACATCAACACGTAAGAGGGAGGAAGAAAAAATGATGACAGTACATGAAGTCAGTAAGCTTTCCGGAGTGAGTATACGCACTCTACAATATTATGACAGCATAGGGTTACTGAAACCGTCGGACTATACTGAATCAGGATATAGGCTGTATGACGATGCAGCTTTGGAAAGATTACAGATGATATTACTGTTTAAAGAATTAGAATTTCCTCTAAAAGATATTGGTAAGATAATCGATAGTCCTCAGTTTGATAAAAGAAAAGCTTTTGAACAGCAGATAGAGCTTCTCACTCTTAAGAAGGAACATATTGAGAATCTGCTTAATCTTGCGCGTGGAATAAAAGAGATAGGAGTTAATAACATTATGGATTTTACAGCATTTGATACAAAGAAGATAGATGAATATGCAGCTCAGGCAAAGGAGTCCTGGGGTGATACGGATGCTTACAAGGAATATGAAAAGAAGAGTAAAGGAAGAACCGCTGAGGATAATGCAAATATCGTAAAAGATATGATGAAGATATTCACAGAATTCGGTGGAATGAAGGAGCAGGATCCTGGCTCTGATAAGGTTCAGAAGCAGGTGAAGAAGTTACAGGATTTCATTACTGATAAGATGTACAACTGTACAAAGGAGATTCTTTCTGGTCTTGGTAAAGCATACAGTGCACCAGGAGAAATGAAAGCTAACATAGATAGAGCCGGTGGAGATGGAACTGGCGAGTTTGTGGATAGAGCAATTCAGATCTATTGTGAAAAGTAAAAAAGTGAAAAGTAACAGTTTCTTACCACCTATCATTCTCGGATAGGTGGTTTTTTCTTGTAAAACACTATACATCTGTGGCAGAATTACAGATAGATGATTAATTGTACTAGATTGAGGATATAGTGTTTATGGAAAAAAGTGTTATACCAGACGAAAAAGTTGAAGAACTATTCTGCTATGAAGTAAATAGAGAGGATTGGTATACCAAGTGGATAGGTGTTACTAAATCCGGGAAATATTATAATGTCGAAACCCATGAGTATAATGTGGGTTCAGGGTATTCTTATTATAATACCTACTATCCAATAGAACCTGATGAGGTTAGTTATTATCAGAAGGTTGCTGAGGGTCGTAGAAAGATAGAGGAATTCAAACGATTAGAGGAAGAGTGTACTCGGCTGGATGATCAGAAGAGGCTTTTCACCAATGGTTCAGACAGAGAATTCTATAAGAAGAAAAAGACCGATATTATATGGTGGGTAAAGGAGAAAAAAGCTGGCATACATGTCTTCTCTTTTGATAAAGAAACTGTTTTTAATCTGATGACAGATTATCCTAAAAAACTGACTCCTCAGCAGAAAGAAATCTTTGATAAAGAGAATCCATATTGGAAGAAGTATTTCGAAAAGAAGAATGCAAATGAGATCCCACCTGAGATTAAGTACGTGGACGATATTACTCCGGAAGAATATATGCAGCTTAGACATGATGTTGGCTGGAAGGAGTTTCCTCTCGAACAGGCTAAAGCATGTATTGATAATGCGTATTATGTCTTATGTGTGAGAGAAGGAGAGAAAGCGATAGGTGTAGTCCGACTTCTTTGGGATGGAGGCTATATTGCATTTTTGTCGGATGTGATCGTTGATTCGGCTTATCAAGGACAGGGAATAGGAAGAAAACTTGTAGAGTCCTGCATCATTAAACTTAAGAAGGATATGAAGCCTGGATATAAGGTAAAGATCACCCTAAATTCCGCAAAGGGTAAAGAAGCTTTTTATGAAAAGTTTGGATTCAAAGTGCGTCCAAATGATGATGCTGGAGCGGGAATGGATCAGTGGCTTGAGGTGTAATAATATGACGAGGGTAACACCAATCAGATATGATACAAAAACCAAAAAGAAATGGAAGATACTACTGATAATTTCAGGTTCAGTTATCTTGCTATATATTCTTGTGCTTTTTTTAGAATCCTTTATCCTTTCTGGAACTGATTCTTTTTCATCGAGAGGTGGTCTGGTTTTGTTTTATATGCTCCTTGCCGGCTTGATGGATATTTCAACTGTGGTATTTGCTATAAGTGCATTTATGCTTTTTGACGCAAGTATATATCTTAGTCGACTTAAGAAGAATCATTTTGAACTACCTGAAGATAAGAAGCAATATGACCGCGATCTAACTAATCTGCCAAGAACAGATCTGGTGGAAAATGCATATGCCCGTGACAGTGTGATAGGTGGGCTTCTTTATCTTCTCGCATATTTGATCTTTGTTGCGGCAGATATTTATTATGTGGCTAAATGGGTCGGACTTGGAGAGAAAGACTCTATAGAACTGTTTGTTATGATGATGTTAGTGCATCTCTTTTTTCTTATATTTGCAGTGGTTTTATTCCGACAGAAGGATACTACAAAATATGTAGATGAGGTTGACGTAGAAACGAGTTATAGCAGAAAGGTCAGGTTTTCGATTAATAAGTCTATAATGATACTACTGATCACTTCTATGGTCTCTATATTTGGAATTATGATGGCGCATTCAATGACAAAGTATATATATAAATCCAGATATGGGAACTATGAAAAAACCATATATGATTTTAAAGAAGAGGCTACTATGACTGTTAGTTCAGTGGACCTTCAAAATGGAGTCTGGAGTGACAGAATTACAAATACGGATAAGGGTGAGAATCTGTCTCCAGAACTCAGCTTCGATAAGGTAGAGGGAGCGGATTACTATTTCATATATATGGTTGATGAATCTGCAAATAACTGGGTTCACTGGGTAGCATCTGATGTGCGAGAAGAAGAGCTTGCTACAGGAGCCAATGTTAATCAGTATAAGGATAATCCGGAATTTAAATATGTAGGTCCATATCCTCCAGTAGGATCAGGGGAGCATACATATACTATCTTCGTATATGCAATGAAGGGAAAACCTGACAAAGATATGGACCTGAAGTTTGATGAGGAATTCCATTCAGCGGATTATATGTATTATAATTATTTGTCCATAAGTAAAAGTGGTAATCCAGATGAATATGGAAATGTTATCGCATACGGTTATATTTCCGGAACTTACAGCAGATGATTATAACTGCTTCAAATGTTCGAAGTGGAGGGTAAAAAGATTTGGTGTTGACAGATACGAAGGAGCAGAGTATCCTAAACACATTATTATTTTGAAACAAGTGATACGATATTATAAGGAGTTTATTCATGCGTAGCTTTAATCTCGCAAATGCATACGTCACACTAAGATCAGCACTACTTCGACTAGTGAATGGTCTAAATTTTGTATGTAAGTATCCGGGATTAAAAAGCGTGAGTGGATTGTCATAGTAATATAGTATTATTGTATTAGCTATTATTGACCACCTATCTTCTCGGATAGGTGGTCTTTTGCATAAGGAGGAAAGTAAGTATGAGTATTATTAATTCTTTTGATAACAAGTCTAAGGCATTGATAGATCCGGGACAGATTTTTAAGAACCCGAAGATGATATCAGATATATGTATAGTTACATTTTCTCAGCATGTCAGAGATATGGTTTTAGAAAAATATAAGTATGAGTCGGTCGGTTACTCAAGCACGGCGAACGGTAATATAGATATATATCTTTTAAAATTGGATGATATAAGTGTTTTGTTTTATATGAGCCCGATTGGTGCACCATCTGCAGCTGCTGTAATGCATGAAGTCCATTATATTGGGGGCGCAAGTAAATTTATTATATACGGTTCCAGTGGAATCTTAGATTCAGAAAGTTGTAAGGGTAATTTGATCGTCCCAACAGCATCATATCGTGATGAAGGTTTGTCATATCATTACATGGAAGCATCTGATTATGTTGATATAAAGAATGCTGATAAACTTGCCGAAATCTTTGATAAGCTAAAATATCCATATGTGATGGGGAAGAACTGGACAACCGATGCAATATATATGGAGACGGTTGATAAGGCAGAGGCCAGACGT
This sequence comes from Lachnospiraceae bacterium AC2031, assembly GCA_000687975.1. GTDB lineage: Bacteria > Bacillota > Clostridia > Lachnospirales > Lachnospiraceae > Eubacterium_Q. The sequence goes on from JIAB01000001.1 coordinate 1,796,239, forward strand.
CAGGATGGTTGTATTACGGTTGAGATGGAGGTGTCCGGTCTACAAGCTATGTGTAACTACTACGGCTATGAGTTATATCCATTTTTCTTTGGCGCAGATCTTCTTGAAGGAGACTCATGGGATATGGCATCTCTGGGAAATGAAAAAGAATATAATATACAAAAAAAGACATTTGAAGTGGCAGTAGGCATTGCAGAGAACTTATAGAAACTGAAGAGGAGGACAGATTATATGAAGATTTCTGGTATTGATAATGGAAAATCTTTTGATTTTGGAAATACATCAAAGGATTATGCTAAATATAGAGATATATATCCAAAAGAGTTTTATCAGTATATTTTGGATTTAGGATTATGTAAGGATGGACAGGTGGTACTGGATATCGGTACAGGAACAGGTGTTCTTCCGCGGAATATGTACAAGTTTGGTGGAAAATGGATAGGAACCGATATTTCAGAAAATCAGATAGAACAGGCAAAAATCCTTGCTTCCGAACAGAATATGGATATAGAGTTCTATGATTGTTCTGCAGAAGATATTGATTATCCAGATAATACATTTGATGTGATCACGATATGCCAGTGCATTTGGTATCTGGATGCTGCAGCAATAACAGAAAACTTTGCGAAGATTTTGAAGCCGGATGGAAAGATGCTTATTCTTTACATGGGATGGTTACCATATGAAGATGAGATTGCCGGTAAGAGCGAGGAAATCATTTTAAAGTATAATCCAAGCTGGAATGCATATGGAGATAAAGTACAACCAGTTTATGTACCTGAAGAATTCAGGGCATACTTTGATGTGATCAAGCAGGAAGAGTTTAGAGTTGATGTTCCATTTAGCAGAGAAGGATGGCACGGAAGAATGAGAGCTTGTCGAGGTGTTGGTGCATCCATGAGTGAAGAAGAACTTGCTAAGTGGAATGAGGAACATTGGAAGATGCTCTCAGAAAATGCACAGGAAGAATTTTTTGTAAAACACTATATTTCCGTAGCAGAATTACAAGTAAAAAAGTAGAAATAGTGATAGAGAAATCATAAAGGAGTGAAAACAGATTATGGATATTAAAGCAAGTATTGAGGATACCCGAAAAGGCTTTGAAGAAAGCTTTGCTACTGGGACATTTTACAATAGACAGACACAGGATACAGAGCACCTTGAAAATATCTTACGATATATTGGTGTGAAAGAGGGGATGAAGATACTTGATCTTGGAACCGGTAGTGGATATCTTGCATTTCCAATAGCAAAGAATAATCCGGCCTGCGAAGTTATCGGACTGGATATAGTTAGTGGAGCATTAGGTGCAAACAGTACCAGAGCAAAGGAAGAGGGACTCGCTAATCTGTCATTTGTAAGTTATGATGGAATTGATTTTCCATTTGAATCTGAAACATTTGATCTTATTGTTACTAGATATTCGTTACATCATTTCCCTGATATTGAACATAGTATTGGCGAGGTCAGCAGAGTATTAAAGAAGGGTGGACATTTCTTTATTTCAGATCCGCGTCCTAACGACTGTGATGTAGACCGTTTTGTAGATAAATATATGCAGCTAAAAAAAGATGGACACATCAAGTTCTATACGAAGGATGAGTGGGAAACTATATGTGGTCATCAAAGACTTAGTCTTATCGATAGCTTTGACAGTTCCATTCGTTTTCCTAAGAAGAAGGATACAGCTTATGGTTATGAGGACGTTCTTGCAAATGCTGATAAGGCTGTGAAGGACAGTTACGAGCTGGTTGAAACAGATACAGAAATATTCGTTACAGAAGGCGTAAATAATATTATGTTTGAGAAATAGTGATGAAGATAAGGAGAGTTTTCATATGGGATTAAAACTATACACTGAAAGTATAGAATCATATCTAAAATGCGATTCGGTAATAAATTATGATAATGCAAAGGTTTCTGAACTGGCGAATACGTTATATGAGTCTTCAGAAAATGAGACTGATTATATTAGGAAAGTGTATGAGTATGTAAGGGATAACATTTCACACTCTGCAGATGCCGGTGAAGATGAAGTAACCTGCAGTGCTGGGGAAGTATTTGAAGCGGGACATGGTATATGTTTTGCTAAGTCACATCTTTTGGCGGCGCTTCTTCGTGCAAAGTCAATTCCTGCAGGCTTCTGTTATCAAAAACTTATACTTGATGATGAAACTGCTCCGGTGCTTATCTACCATGGTTTGAATGGAGTATATATCAAAGAATATGATAAATGGATAAGACTTGATGCCAGAGGAAATAAGCCAGGAGTTAATGCTCAGTTTGCTGTAGATTCAGAGCAGCTGGCATTTCCTATTCGTCCTGAAAAAGGTGAGGAAGATGGTTTTGTGATCTATCCAGATCCGGATAAAGAAATAGTAAGGGCATTAAAAGAAAATACATCTAGAACAAAGCTATGGGAGGAGCTACCAATGAAATTAGAATACAATGAGGAAGAGTTTGAGATAACTGATTATATTACGTCGGAAGAATATATGGATATGCGTTTATGTGTTGGCTGGGCTGAGCTTCCATTGGAGGAAGCTGCGGAAGGTTTAAGGAATACAGCTTACCTGTGCTGTATCCGTGAGAAGGGTAAGCCTATTGCCTTAGGCAGAGCTATAGCAGATCATGGATACGTGGTCTTTATAGCAGATATAATAGTTCGTCCTGAATATCAGGGACAGGGACTTGGCAGGAAAGTAATGGAAAACCTAATGTCAAAGATAAAAGGTTCGCTGAAACCAGGTTACAAGGTAATGATCAGCTTGCTTGCGGCAAAAGGTAAGGAAGAATTCTACAAAAAGTTTGATTTTATAGATCGACCAAATGAGGCGTTTGGATGTGGAATGCATCAGTGGATTGAAGGGGAATAAGGAGCATGTTATGAAAATATTATTATTCTGCTGCAAAGGCTTTGAGATGATGGAATTCTCGCCATTCGTTGATGTTATGGGATGGGCAAGAACTGATTATAATCTTGATGTAGAAGTTGTTACGGGTGGATACACGGAGACGGTTAATTCAGCATTTAATGTTCCTATAAAAGTAGATGTGGTGCTGGATAGCATTAACGTTGATGATTATGATGCACTGGCGATTCCGGGTGGTTTCGAAGAATATGGATTCTATGAAGAAGCATATGATGAAAAATTACTGGAACTTATTAGGGGGTTTAACAGAAGTGGTAAGTATATAGCATCGATATGTGTCGGAGCTCTTCCAATCGGAGCCAGTGGGGTTCTTACAGGAAGACGCGGCACAACTTATCATTTCAGGAACGGACAGCGTCAGGATCAGTTAGCTGAGTTTGGGGTGAATGTACAGCGTGATGAGAGAATCGTAATAGATGAAAATGTAATGACCAGCTTCTGTCCGGAGACTGCACCGGATGTGGCTTTCCAGTTACTAAGATGGATGGTTGGTGATGAAAAAACTGAAGTGATAAAGTATGCGATGGGATATTAAGATTGGAGGAACACAAATGAAACAGTACATAGTTGACGCGTTTACTGATACGTTATTTCATGGAAATCAGGCTGCAGTATGCGTGATGAATGAATGGATATCTGATGAATTAATGCAGAATATTGCAAAGGAAAATAACTTTTCTGAAACAGCGTTTACAGTAAAAGAAGGCGATAATTATCACCTGCGTTGGTTTACTCCGGGAGGAGAGATAGACTTCTGTGGACATGCAACACTGGGTGCATCATTTGTACTTTTTAATTTCTATGAAAAAGAAAAAAATGAGATTTCCTTTGTGACACAAGTAGGAAAACTGATTGTTACAAGAGAAAAAGATGAGTATGTTATGGATATGCCGGCATATAATTGTCAACCTGTATCTGTGACAAATGAGATGGAAGATGCACTCGGAGTAAAACCAATAGAAGCATATCTTGACAGAGATTTATTAATGGTACTTGAGACAGAAGACCAGGTAAAAAATCTTTCGCCTGATATTGAAAAGATGAAACTTCTTGAGGGGCTTACTATTGCAGTGACATCACCTGGTCGAGAATATGATTCTGTATCCCGCGTTTTTGTGCCTAAGCTAGCTATTTCAGAGGATCCTGTTACAGGAAGTAGTCATTGCATGATTGCTCCTTATTGGAGCGAAAAGCTTGAAAAGAAAGAACTGAACTGTTATCAGGCGTCAGAACGAGGTGGATATTTAAAAATCACTGTTTTGGGTGACAGAGTTCGTATTGCCGGAAAGGCCGTTTTGTTTTCTGTTAGTGAGTTGTATATAGGAGATTGTAATTAAGAGGAAATCAGATGAATATGATAAAAGAACTTCAAGGGGTAAATATGGATAGATATATTCAGATAAAAAGTAAAATATTAGAATATGCAGAAAGCGATGAAGATATTAAAGCAATCGTGGCCATCGGTTCGACCACAAGAAGTGACGTGAAGGCTGATGAATATTCGGATCTCGATCTTTTCGTAGTAACTGCAAATACTGAACCTTGGTTTTCAGGAGAATATCCGAAGAGATTCGGTAACGTAAGTATTTCATTTATTGAGAATACTTTAGGTGGCGGAAAAGAGCGAAGATGTATCTACGATGAGGATAAAGATGTAGATATGCTTGTATTTACTCCGGAGCAGTTTGGGACTGCGATAAAGGAAGGCGTGGCCCAGTGGGTTATGAACAGAGGGTACGCCGTGCTTTATGATTCCATGGACTTTACGAGCTTGTTGGAGAAGTATATAACTATCAGCGTTACTGCACCAGTAATGAGTGAAGACGAGTTTTCTAATATTGTAAATGATTTCTATTTTCATAATATCTGGGCATATAAGAAACTTAAGAGGGGAGAGATATGGTCTGCAAAAATTAGTGTGGACTCTTATCTGAAGAACTATCTGCTCAGAATGATTGAGCTATATAGATCTAAAGTTGCAGGTTTGGATGTATGGCATGACGGAAGGTTTTTTGATAGTTGGGCAGGTGATGAGATACTCTCGGAGATAAGTGAGTGCTTTGCGCATTACGATAAGGATGATATAAGGAAAGCACTTATAAAAACGCATGAGCTGTTTGCCCGTATAACCAGGGAACTGGCTGAGTTAGAAGGATACGTATATCCAGACGGTGCAGAGAAATGTGCCAAGGCATATCTTGGGTTGTAACACAAACGATTAAGTGAAAAAACTGAAAAGAAATAGTGGACGAAAATCTGACCCTTTTAAAATGTTTCAAATTGAATATTTTAAAAGGGTCAGATTTTTTTTATAATGCATAACTATACAAAGGAGGGATCATATGTCACGTATTTCTTTAATTTGGTTTGGAGCAGCTATTTCCATAGCTGAAATATTAACTGGTGCTTGTTTGGAAGGCTTAGGTCTAAGACGTGGACTGGCTGTAATAGTAATAGGTCATATTATAGGAGGGTTACTTCTGTATCTCGCCGGAATGATTGGTGTAAAGAATAAAGAAGGTGCCATGAAGTCATCGGCTTTATCATATGGAAGATTTGGAAGTTACTTCTTTGCAATCATGAATATTATCCAGCTTGTAGGCTGGCAGGGAATAATGATCTTCGATGCAGCCTATTCGGCAGAAGGTATCTGGAAGATAGGCCACAAATGGTGGTGTCTGATCATTGGAATACTTACTGTGACATGGATCGTTCTCGGAAGTAAGAGCAGAGATAAGATAAATGTTATCGTCATGGTACTTCTGATGATACTGACGGTGGTGCTTTCATTTATAATTTTCTCGGGAATAAAGAATGGAAGCAGTGCAGCGAGTGGAGTGGCAGAGGCCATTTCTATAGGACAAGGACTTGAGTTATCTATAGCTATGCCGCTATCATGGATTCCAATGATTGCTGATTATACATATAAAGCCAAGAAGCCAATAAAGACAACGCTTTCGGCTTGTGCAACATACAGCTTTGCCAGCATGTGGATGTATATAATAGGACTTGGAGCAGCAGTAATCACCCATGAAACCAGAATAGATCAGATAATGCTAAAAGCGGGACTTGGAGTAGCGGGGCTATATATAATAGTTTTCTCATGTGTAACAACGAACTTTATAGACGCATTTTCATGCAATCAGTCGACATATGCGCTGATACCGGAAGACAGATTCAATCCGGATGCGGACAAGAAACAGACACTTAAGGGAAATGTCATATTAAACCTGCCAGGAATAATCGACACAGTGATAGGAACAGTCTGCGCTATGATATTTCCTATGGAGAATATTACAGAGTTTCTGTATTTTATTGGTTCGGTATTCGCGCCGATGATATCTGTACAGATCGCCGATAATTTCATCCTCAGACACAAGAATGAAGCTACAAGAGTTGATATGACAGCAAGTTTTGCCTGGATCATAGGATTCATAGTATACCGACTTCTGATGAAAACTGATATGGTATTTGGCTATACCATTCCTGATATGGCTATTACTGTGGTAATAACAATCGTATTCAGGAAACTAAGTGAATTAAGTAGCTCTCATTCAGTTCGAAGAGTGCAAAATACAAATTGATAAGAACGGCCTGTGGGGAAACCTGCAGGTCTTTTTTTGTAGAGAATTCATATGGATAATGATATATTAATATATGTTAATTAACGAAAGTGTACGGCTGATAAAGAAAGATAGGTTGAAAAGAGTATGATAAGATTTCTTGTCTTTGGTGATTTACACTATGATGAAGTGGCCGATGGAGACAGACGAATAGAGGAGATACTAGCAAATGCTCAAAAGCGAGATTTGGACTTTATTGTATCGTTAGGAGATTTATGTAGTCCTAAAATTGAAAACCATAAAGTGTTGAATCGATTTAGGTCGCTAGGAATACCATTTTACAGTGTTATAGGAAATCATGAAACAGACAATTGTAAGCTAAATGAAATATTAGATTTTTATTCCTTAGAAAATCCTTACTATTCTGTAGTTTGTAATGGATACAAATTGATATTTTTGAACACGTGCTATTTGCGTAGTGATGGGAAAGAGGGAATATTTTATAAAAAAAATTTTAAGAGCGAACATGCTCTATATCCTATTGTTCCGGCAGAAGAAATACGCTGGTTACAAGAAGAATTAAATGATGATATGAAGTGTATTATCTTTTCGCATCATAGCTTCATAAATGATTTTCCTAAAAGGGGAATATATAATCGTGAAGAAATTCGTAAGAACTTTGCGGCAGGGCGGGTTCTTCTTTGCCTGAATGGTCATGATCATGGGGATGATTATTCTGTTGTAGATGGAATACCGTATATGACGGTCAATTCAGCGAATTATGCGTGGCTAGGTAGTCAGATCGCAAGCTCAAAAGAACTGCAGGAAAAATATTCTTATTTGCAGGGAATGCTTCAATATAAACAAGCAATGAGTGCATACATTGAAATTGATGACAGCGAGATAAGAATAAGTGGCATGGACGGAGAATATTTATCGGTTACTCCGGAAGATATAGGACTATATGATTACAGGTGGAATGGAGTGTCAATCAAACCACGAATTAGTTCTCATCTAATTAAACTGTAAAGCGGTGGAGAGACAAAAATGAGCGAGGAAAAACGATTTAAGCATAAACTAAATATGTTGGAGCCGGGGACAAAGATGCTTAAATGTATTGGCATCCTAATCCTTATAGGTTTACTGTTATATGCCTTTAAGTTTAGAATTGCAGCCTTTTGTTTGTGGGCGGTATCAGGGATTATTTTTGTCGTTCTACTGATTTTACTGGCCATAGAAAACTTTCAGGACAACGTGATGAATGAAATTGGTATAGAAGAAAACAAGAAAAATGGAGAATACTGAGATACGATGCTCGAGTTTAAGAAAATCTGGGAGAATAACTGGAAGAAGCTTAGGAGTTATGATGGGATTAGAATTATTACAGGCATCTACCGCGGATGCATTAACAATAACTGGGATTTCGAGACGATCATTTCACAGTGATGTGGAAATTGGTTCCAAGGAAAAAACGGGGCCGCCGGGATATATGTCAGTTCAGTTTTATACGAAGATGGCTAGATCAAATCATCTGTTTAAACTGGTGGATGATGGCCTGATCGTTGGGGGTGCGGTGCTTTTTCTGGATAATGAAAAACTGAATATCAGCAGGATATTTATCAGTCCGGAGAATCATCGAAAAGGATATGGGGTTTTTATGATGCAGGAAATAGAAGCTTTATATCCGTTGGTAAAGGAGTTTACACTTGATACACCGATCTGGAATATCAGAACTAACTCATTTTATACTAAAATGGGATATACAGAAGTACGACGTGATAATGATTTCATTTATTACTCCAAACAACGATAAAAACCTTCTCTATATAACCGTATAAAGACAGGAAAGGAGAATCAATGATATACGAACTGGAAGATACATCAAAAGTAAATCACCTTTTTGAGGGCTGGAAAGAGACATTGATTTATTCCTGCCTGCAAAAGGTTATGGGGAAAATATTTGTTACAAATCTAGACGCTCCGGTATCGGCTATGGCCTATGTGGGATGCTTCGCGTTTTATGCTGGGATTCCGGATAAAGTGCTTGTCAGCCATAAGCCTGAAGGCTTTGTTATCATGACGCCGCAGAATGAAGAATGGGCAGAATGTATTGAGGAGTGTTTCCTGGATGCGAAGAAGATAACTAGGTATGCAATCAAAAAGGGTACAAAGTTTGACAAAGACTTGTTGAATAGTTTTATAGACAGATTGCCGGAAGGCTACGAATTAAAAGATATTGATGAAAATATATATGATATGTGTTTGACTGATCCGGTAACGAGAGATTTTGTTTCATCATTTGAGAGTAAAGAAAAGTATCTGGATATCGGTAGAGGCATGGTTGTAATCAGGTCCGGGAGGATTGTCGCTGGAGCATCCTCTTATACAAGATATAATGAGGGTATCGAGATAGAGGTTGATACGGTAGAGGAAGAACGCAGAAAAGGACTGGCGACAATCGTCTGTGCAGCGTTGATCTTACGGTGTCTTGACGAAGGCCTGTATCCAAGCTGGGATGCCCAGAATAGAATATCTGTTCATCTGGCGGAAAAACTGGGATATGAATATGATCATGAATATACGGCATACGAGGTGTCGAGTGAGGAGAGGACACATGAGTAAATATAATTCCCTGTGGAAATGGATACAGAAAAATGGGTAAGAAAAAGGTTGAACATGTGGTGTTTGATGGAATGAGAAAGATAAAAAAGAAAGTCAATATCAACCAATATAACACGCAAACAAGAATGAAAGTAATGGGACAGACGGATAAGCAGAGTGTCCAGCAACATCCGTTTCCCCCACTGTATGATAAGGATTCCAAGGTGTTGATACTAGGGAGTTTTCCATCTGTTAAATCCAGAGAAATGAAGTTTTTCTATGGCCATCCGCAAAACAGATTCTGGAAGGTGATCGCAAGGATTTTTGATCAGGAGAATCCGACTTCAATTGAAGAAAAGAAGAAATTGATTCTCGATAATAATCTTGCACTTTGGGATGTGATTGCTGAATGCGAAATATCGGGTTCATCTGATGCAAGCATTAAAAATGCAAAAGCTAATGATTTAAGTGAAATCATAAATAATTCAAAGATTCAGAAGATAATCGTAAATGGGAAAACAGCTGAACGACTGTATATCAAGTATATTGAACCGGTGACGGGGATAAAAGCAGTGGTGCTACCGTCCACCAGTCCGGCAAATGCAGCGTGGAGTTTGGAAAGACTTGCGGATGTATGGAAATCCGAAATAAAGAATTAAAAATCGAGGAAAAATATATATGAAAATAGAATTTAGGCAAGCTGCTATAGAAGATGCAGAGGTATTGATAAATATTTATAATGCTGCATATTATGATGATTATTTAAAATATGGTTATTGTCCGGGATATGGAATCACAAAAGAAGGGATGGAAGAGTCTATAAGAGTATTTAACAAATATATCATTATGTGTGATAACATGCCAGTTGGTTGTGTTTCCAGTAAACAAATGGAAACAGGAGTATATGAGGTTGGCAACTTGTGCATCATTCCGGAGTATCAGGGTAAAGGAATAGGGACTCAGGCAATTCAGTTTTTGAAGACAGAGCTTGAAGATTGGAAGATGCTCACTTTAGTAACACCATTAGACAAAAAACAAAATGTGAAGTTTTATACTGAAAAATGTGGATTTCGTATAGACTCAACAGAATTCGATGGCGATGTAGAACTAGCTAGATTTATTATTGAAAGATAAATTGATAAGATTGAAAATGTTAAAAATACGGATTCATTTGCTTGTTTCCTTAATGCTCTGTTACATGATTCATTATGATCCAGCACTTCCATAATGACGTAGTCCGTAGTGCCAGAATAGGTAAGCTCCGACTGCTGCTATCAGCGCGATAATCGGTGATAGATAAGCAAATATTGGAAATGTCAATTCTTTACCCAGCAAAGAAGCAACCGGGTAGTAACCTGTAAAGGCATATGGAATAATAGCTATCAAAATAAATTGTACTCCTTTTGAATAAATTGTTATAGGATAGTCTGTATAGTTTTTTAGTCCATGATTGTTATTTGTAAGCAGTGATACTATCTCTTCGCTCTTTACTGTCCAGAAACTGATAGTCCCAGTAAATATTGTAATAGCTGAAAATATAACAAATGCCGAGAACATATTAATACTGTAAAATGCAATGTTACGAGGATTCCAATCAATAGAAAGCTTATTCATACTGTAAGTCCAGAATATTATAGATAAAACCAGTCTTGGTATAAATGTATATTGGAACTGTGAGAGTACCATATACATTAGTGGGCTTATAGGTCTGGTAAGGTACAGATCAAACTTTCCACTCCGTATCAATTCTCCCATATCCTTCATCGGACTCCAGAAGAAGAAACAACTGAAACTGTAGGCAAGCCAGCTTGTTGTGAACATGAATAGAACTTCATACTCACTCCATCCTGCAATACTTTCAAAGTTATGAAAGATAACCATAAAGCCTGCAAAATATACACCTATTTGAATTGTATTTGCGATAAGTTCAAAGACCAGCGCAAAATGATAGGCTAGTTTTCCCTTCATGTAAATGACAACAAAATGTTTATACATTTTAATAAGATTCATATGATGCTCTCCTTTATTCTATCTGTCCCGTACAATAAGCTTATTATTCTATCTGCGCCGCGCGATAAGTTTTTTATTTTATCCGCCCTGAACGATAAGTTTCTTTTTACCAATTCTCCAGGTTACTGTCATCACAATATAGAGAATTACAATCCATACAATCTGAACTATCAGATTCTTTAGAATGTTCTCCTGGCTCATAGGTGTAGTTATGATAGTTACCGGTATGGAATAGATAGCACGAAATGGCAGGAATGCATTTATCTTTCCTAATAAGTCCGGAAACATAGCTACTGGAATCCATGAGCCGGAAAGAAGTTTGTAAATTGCAGCCAGGAGCATATTTAAAGGCCAAGTTACTATAAGCCAGAATGCCATGAGGCCGATAATTAGTGAATAAAGAAACTGAATAATAAAAGCCAAAATAATTGATACGAATCCGAAGCACAACTGTCCATCACACACTATTGGTTTATGAAATGCGACTCCAGTCACTACGCAAAGAGGGATGCAATATAGCACTGTTTTGATTAATGTAGTACCAAAATGCTTTGAAAAAATCATGGTTCTAAAATCCATAGGTCTGATTAACTGGTTCGCTATATTACCAGTCTGAATCTCAGAATTAATCCACCCTATAACATTACACTCCATAATAGTCGATAGAACTGTTGCAACGATGATATATCGTAATGTTTCTTCATGGTTAAGTGCAAGGTTCTTCTCTGCATTAGATGCAAAAAGTGCATTCCACAAAGCAAACTGCATATAGAGATAAACTATTTTGGATAGAAATGTAGCCCATATCGAACTGGAATAAACCATATGTTCCTTTATTCCGATTTTCATGTAATCAATATATTTACGCATATTTCATTTCACCATTCCTATAGATATTCTTTATGATTTCTTCGAGATCAGTTGTCTTATATTTGTCTTTTAAATCTCCAAGAGTTCCATCATAGATCAGACTTCCTTTATCAATGATGATCATTTTTTCACAAAGGGTTTCAATATCAGAAACATCATGAGTAGTGAGTATAATTGTTGTATGTCTCTCACGATTTATCTTCTGTATAAAATCTCGAATTCTTTCTTTCGAGAGAACATCAATTCCAATCGTTGGCTCGTCCAGAAATAATATGTCAGGGTTATATATAAGAGACGCTGCAAGATCTGCTTTCATTCGCTGACCAAGACTAAGAAGTCTTGGGGGCTGATTGATGAATTCATCTATTCCAAGTACATTCCTGAATAGCCTCATATTTTCCTCATACATAGAATCAGAGACCTTATACATATCCTTAAAAAGTTTCAGTGTATCAAGAACAGGAATATCCCAGCAGAGAACACTTTTCTGACCGAAAACAACTCCGATTTTGTACATGATCTGCTTTCTGTTCTTTTTGAAATTCATACCATCAATTGAGATTGTTCCACCATCAGGAACCAGAATTCCCGTCAACATTTTTATAGTTGTAGATTTGCCGGCTCCGTTAGGTCCGATAAATCCAACTATTTCACCGGATGGAATAGTAAAAGATATGTCATCCACAGCAACCTTCTTCTGACATTTTTTCAGCTTATACACTTTACTTAGTTTCTCAACCTCAATACTCATATTCTTTGTTCTCCCTTCTTCAAACAATCAGCTATTATTTATTCTTGTTTTTTCGAACTCTTTTCTGTATAATACCATCAATATATCAATCAGAAAAATTGAAATAAATGAAGATTATCATCAAAAAAAATGATGGAATGGTGAATTATTGATGTTTACTGGAGTAATGATAAGTATAGCGAGGTAATCTTATGAACAATACACAACTGGAAACATTTCTAAAAATAGTAGAAACAAGGAACTTTACCTTAGCTGCTAATCTGCTTGGTTACGCCCAGTCAACCGTTACAACTCAGATAAAACAGCTTGAAGAAGAACTTGGATGTCTTCTTTTCGAAAGACTTGGAAAATCATTAACAGTTACAGCTGAGGGGGAAAAGCTTTCCATATATGCAGAAAAAATGCTTCAATTGGAAAGAGAGATTCTTCTTGAGATTCCAACCACTAAGGAACCGTCAGGAATTATAAAGTTGGGTGTTTCAGAATCATTATGCTATAATAGATTTCCGAGAATTCTTCTGGAATATAAGCAAAAGTATCCGAAGGTGGATATCATGCTTCAATTTATCGATCATGATACATTTCCGGTCATGCTAAAAAAGGGTGTACTCGATCTTGTATACACCCTTAATCCATTAATAGAAAATCCTGAACTGAATATGATTGATAAAAAAGAAGAATCACTTGGATTCTATGTGAGTCCTGAACATCCGCTTGCTAAGAAAAGAAAAGTTACAGAAGAAGACCTGGAAGGGGTTCCACTTCTTCTTACATCCCATACCTGCAGCTTCAGACAGATGCTTCTGGATGACTTTGTAAAACATGGAATCACACCTACGATAGAACTAGAAACAAGCAGCAAAGAAATACTAAAACAATTTGCTATAAGTCAACTGGGAGTTGCATTCATGCCGGATATGGTAGCGACCGATGAGATACAGAACAAAAAACTGAAAAGACTGAACTGGGCAGGGGATACATTTCCTATATATTCCCAGGTGTTCATTCATAAAGATAAACATCTCAGTAAAGCAATCGAAGAACTGATAACGCTTATATCATAAAAATCATGTATGGAATACATATAGCAACAATTAGTTGGCCGATTATGAGATATTAACAAGTTGAAAACTTCGAGGAAAAAAGCTAATGATAAAAGTACTATTCGTATGCCACGGCAATATATTGGGCGGGTAAAGAAATCCTTGTAAATAAAGGGCTTTAGCGCTATTTTGACTTCATTTTATACCTTGTTTATACCTTTTGAAATGAGTTGTGTACCGTAATAACAATATGTTTAAGATTACCATCTCGGTCAATACATGAACCGAAACTAAATATTTTATTTAAGACACAAATGTTAAAGGGGATTTAACAATGAAGATTTGTGGTGTTCTGGCTTTATTGAGAACTGTAAAGAATGTTAGAAAATCTAACAAAACATATTGCAAAATCTAACAGTTCGCTCTATAATAAAGTAGATGGCAATTTAAGGAGGAACAATGATGAGTGGAATTAATGAACGAATAAAAAAAATAAGGAACCAGCTTCACCTTTCGCAGGAATACGTTGCGAATTTTTTGGGAGTTAATCGCGCAACATATACTCAGATGGAAAACGGTAGAAGAAAAATTACAGCAGAGGACGTTTCAAAATTGAGCGATTTATTTGGAGTAACAGCAGATGCTTTATTAAATGATAATAAAATGAGTCAGCCAGCAACTATATTTGCTAGAAGCTTTGAAAAATTAGATGAAAATGATCAAGCCGAGATTATGAATTTGATTAAGTTCAAAGAGCAGATGAAAATGCAGAGGAGTTAAATGATTACTTTTAAATTAAATGCTAAGAATTTTACAGATGCAGAAAGTATGGCGGCCGCATATTTGGCTGCCTATTTTGGTAATTCGGAAATAAAATACCCTATAAGTCCATTCAAAATGTTGAAAGATGAAGGGGTTGATTTTGTAATACGAAATTTTTACAAACTAGAAGGTGTATATGTACCTGCACAGACACAGGATGATATAGCTATAGTAGGTATTAGTGCGAATAGACCAATTACAAGACAAAGATTCACTGCAGCGCATGAGTTATGTCATCATTTTAGAGATGCAGACAAACAGGTTGCTTGTCCAATAGGTCAAAAAAATGCAGCTGAATATTTTGCTGATGCATTTGCTTCGGCTTTATTAATGCCAATGGGTGAGCTTAAGGTAAAAGTGAATGAATATAAGGACTACAATGGAAATGTTAGTTTTGATGATATATTAAAAATAGCAGATTACTTTGGGGTTAGTTTTGAATCGTGTGTAAGAAGAATTGCGTATAAAATTCATGCTGTCGAAGGAGATATTGAAAGCAAAGAACTGACGAAGAGAATTAGAAAATATAAGCCAGACATAAAAAGAAAAGAACTAGGAATGTCCCATGAGAATTTGTATTCTGATTTGATAGATAACTATGCTGAACAGTTGAGATTTGTTCCGAATGAGTATGCAAAATATGTATTTGAAAATACATATATTTATAATGATAGTAGGATGGAAGGGCTAGATGTTTCGATTGAGGAAGCCTCAGAAATAGTAACTGATATACGTAACAATACACAAAATAGTCAATATTGTACTGAAGAAAACGAAGCCTACTTATCGGTTGCAGGGCACTATTTGATGTATCATGATATTTTTGCGTTGCCTGTTAGGGAATCGTTAAATGTATATGATTCATTTAAACTAAATAAGGATTTGTTTGCTTATTATCCGCATCCTGAATTTGGTGGTAATCCAAGACAAAACAATGTTGTGATTTCAGGTGCTAAATTTGAAACAGTGGATTATCATGATATTTTTTCAGAATTGGCAAAAGTAGATAATGATATTAAGTCCTTTTTTGAAGCCAAGGATAAGATAAAGGTAAGTGAGTATATAAAACATGTTATTAGAACGCATCATAGAATTACTGTGATTCATCCTTTTCCGGAAGGTAATGGCAGAACTGCACGTGCATTTATGAATGTCCAATTAGTAAGAGCAGGACTTACTCCTTTATATATAAAAGTTGAAGAGAAGAAAAATTATATAGCTGCATTGGAGAAAGCCGACACAGAAAAAAATTATGACGATTTGTACGAGTGCATTTTTAGGGTAATGATTAGATCCCATGTAGAATTATGTATGAATCCTTAATTGAGTATTATTGAGGTAGTAAGGAGACAAAAGATATGGACTTAACAACAGGGACTGCAGTGGCAAAGACTGCTGTGGATTTGGTGAAAAATGAGAATGTATTGAATAAATCAGTTGGTGTGATGGGAATGCTATTTCCTTTTGCTGGACTGAAACAAAAAGCGGTGGAAATGTATGTTGAGGATATTGAAAAATCTGATTTACCGGCTGAAACAAAAGTATATATGGTTTTGAATACGAAAAAGACTTTTAAAAAGATAAAGAACCAAAAGGCTATTGCAGAAATTGCAATGGAAAATGCAAAACAAGGAACGGATTTTTCAGAGGATTCAGGTGTAAGTGAAGAATGGTTGGAGCGTTTTATGGACTCAGCGGGATTTGTGAGTTCAGAAGAAATTCAATGGATATGGGGCAAGATATTAGCAAATGAATTTGAGAAACCTGGTTCAACTCCTCCTAATATGATCAGAATATTGTCAGAAATTACTCCAGGATTAGCATCTGCTTTCAGATATATTTGCAGTATGTGTATATGGATTTTGCCGTTAAGTGACAATGGAGATATTGAGGGAGGCTTTCAGAAACTAGTTGTACCATACAATAAGAATGATGAAAAATTTAGAGAATGTGGTGTGAGTTTTAATGTTCTCAATGAGTTGGAAACGCTTGGCGTTATACGATTTGAATCGTTGGCAGGTTATATTTCAAAAGGAATTACAAATGATAAGGTTCTTATATGTGTTGGAGATAAATTAGATGTAATAGAGGGATATCAGAAGGGAGAACTTCCGATAGGAAATGTGATGCTTACTTCAGTGGGAGAGGCATTAAAATCTATTACTGATGCCGTTGAGATTAGTGATTATTATGAAATGGTGAAAAAATATATGTCAGATAAAGGGGTTAAATTTGCTGATGAGCATGATTATTATGCGGAGATAAAAGGGGACGAACTGGCGATTCATAAAAAAAATCCTTAGTAGTAAACAACCCTCGTTTTACTACCATTTCTACTAATAAGCGGTTGTAAAACCTTGCAAAAGTATGCTAAATTTTGCCTCAATCTGCATTTTTGATGTGAAATTACAATAACCACATAATCCCGGATACCCTTGTAAATAAAGGTCTTTAGTGGTATTTTAACTTTATTTTATATCTTCTGAAATGAGATGTATGCCGTATAATTATGTATTTAGGATGACCATCTCGGTCAGTACATGAACAGCAACTAAATAGTTTATTTAGGGCATTTATGAATAATCTGGGTGTGATTACACCGTCTGTCCGGTCGTAGGAAACAGATTCTTGATTATCATAATTCTGCGCCTGGGAGTATGCTTGAGTAGGGGGTGTCTGTAAAGCCTGCTTCGCACCGCTGTAGCGGCAAGGCTTGACAAACAAATCCTATCCAAGCTCTTATCACCCAAGCAGAATTAAGACGGTTTCCGGCATCCGGAATAAAAAGTTGTCGATTCAGTTCAAAACGGCAATGTTGAAGAACAAAAATTGCCGATTAAACCTTTTAGAGATGCTTTTTTATAAGCTTGTACAAATAAAAACTATAATGAGCCAACAATTGATAATATGAAAAGGGTGTACGATAACATGGAGGCCAATCAAGTGTTTAGTTCTGCTTATATCAAAAAAATACTTGAATGTTCCGATCGAACAGCCAGAAATCTTATTACAAAGCTTAAGGAGACAGAGACGATAGTGCCTGTCACAGGAAAAGGAATGTATCGCTTTAAATACGCAACAGAATATGAAAAAATAGTTAACAAATTAGAAGAGTTGATACATTGTTAAGAACAAAGAGCCGGCACTAACGAAACTTCATACAAGCCAGCTTTTTGTAAAGGAACGGCCCGTTTTACAGAATATCACTCCCGAAGAGATGAATAGTCCTATTATAGAAAGAGATGGTGTGTATTACTTAAATCTCAGTGCTCAGAATAATGGAGTTCCCACATCAATTGTGAGACACACAGCATTACGAAGAATAGAAATTGCAGATGAAGAGAAGGATTCATAGGTGGGTGCATTTCCGAAAAGAGTGGGTGCACTTTTCAACGTTGCGTCACTCCACATGTATGCAGACATACCTTCTGCAGCAAGATGGCAAAGTCAGGAATGAATCCCAAGACACTTCAGTACATTATGGGGCATGCTGATATAGGTGTTACACTTAATACATATACGCATGTGAATTATGAAGATGCTCAAAACGAGATGGAAAGATTATCTTCGGTGCAGGCTTTATGATGAGAAATGTTTTAGCGGTAGTCAATCCGTAGGATATATATTCTCAAAAACCGAGGTGCACGCGACTGGAATTTGCACCTTTTTGTGCACCTTTTGCCAGCAAAAATATGCTGATATTTGCCAATATTTGCAAAAATACGTGTTGTAAATCTGTTGTAAAAATCCTTATAAATCAAGAAAAAACGAGGAAAATAGCTAATGATAAAAGTACTATTCGTATGCCACGGCAACATCTGTAGATCGCCAATGGCCGAGTTTGTTTTTAAAGATATGGTTAAGAAGAGAGGTCTGGAGAAGGCGTTTCATATTGAGTCCCGTGCTACACACACTGATGAGATATGGAATGGACATGGTAGTCCTGTGTATCCTCCTGCGAGAGAAAAACTTGCATCGGTTGGGATATCTTGTGCTGGAAAGCATGCGCAGCTTCTGGTAAAGTCGGATTATAGAGACTTCGATTATATAATAGGCATGGATAGTGAGAATGCCAGGTGGATGCCTAGAATTCTAGGTGGGGATCCTGATGGAAAAGTATCTCTCCTTTTGGATTATACTGATCATCCGCGAAGTGTTGCGGATCCTTGGTACACAGGGAACTTTGAAGTGACCTATGATGATATAATCGAAGGTTGCGAGGCTTTTCTTGACCATCTAAAAAGTCAGGGGCTGATTTAAGGTATATTTTGTGAATAGTATTTGAGAATAAAAAGAAGGATATAAAGATGGAATCAAATGGAACTGATATAATTAACCAGATAAAAAGTGATGCGGAGCTTGTCATAAATGAAGTGGTTGAAAAGGCAAATCTTAAATCGGGACAGCTTTTTGTTATAGGTTGTTCCTCAAGTGAAACTATAGGTGAACATATGGGGACTGCTTCGAGTAAAGATGCTGCAGAAGTAATATTTGGCGTTATATCGAAGGCGCTTATGTCTCGAGGGCTAGATCTTGCAGTGCAGTGTTGCGAGCATCTTAATCGGTCTCTGGTCGTAGAGCGCGAGGTCGCTGAGAAGTACGGATTTGAGGAGGTAAATGTTATTCCACAGCCTCACGCAGGAGGTGCATTTGCTGTTGAAGCATATTCGAACTTTAAGGATCCTGTAGTGGTTGAAAGCATAAATGCAAAAGCAGATGCGGGAATTGATATTGGTGGAGTAATGGTTGGAATGCATATCCATCCAGTGGTTGTTCCTCTTAGAATGGAGCATAGAAATATAGGTAAGGCTATAGTTGTTGCTGCGAGAAGAAGGCCTAAATATGTAGGTGGAATCAGAGCTGTATATAATGATGAGCTAGAATAATATGACGGTTATTATACTGTTAGGTTATAGCAAGTAGATAGTTTATGTGATATAAGAAAGGGGACAAATATGATTAAGGTGTATTGTTACAGTAGATGTACAACTTGTAAGAAGGCGCTTAAATGGCTGGAGGACAAGGGAATAAAGTATCAGCTGATTGACATTAAGGAAGATAATCCTGATGAGAAGACTCTTAGAAAGCTTCATAAGAAGAGTGGTCTTCCGTTAAAGAAGTTCTTCAACACAAGTGGAATGATCTATAGAGAGATGGAGCTGTCAAAGAAGCTTCCAGATATGAGTGAGGATGAGCAGTTTAAGCTACTTGCTTCAGATGGAATGATCGTTAAGAGACCAATCCTTATTACTGATAAGGCGGTGCTTACTGGCTTTAAAGAGGCGGATTGGGAAGCGGCTCTTGAGAAGTAGAAAGAGATAAAAGTAGTATGCATGAGAACAAAGAAGATATTGAATATGTGATTCTTGTCGCCGTAGATACATCAAACGGCGACGATTCATTTAGCGGTGTGGATGCCTCTCTTGATGAGCTGGAGGAACTGGCCGAGACTGCTGGAGCGGTGGTTGTTGGACGAATGATCCAGAAACTGCCGTCTTTTAATGCGTCCACTTATATTGGAAGTGGTAAGATTGAAGAACTGGCCTATATGATTCTGGATAGAGGAGCTACTGGAATTATTACTGACGATGAATTAAGCCCTGCACAAATGTATAATCTGGGGCAGGCTCTCGATATAAAGGTAATGGATCGAACCATGGTTATTCTGGATATCTTTGCTGCTCATGCAAGAACTGCTGAAGGTAAGCTTCAGGTTGAACTGGCACAGCTTCAGTACCGTTTATCTCGTCTGACTGGTAAGGGTATCTCTATGTCTAGACTTGGTGGTGGTATCGGAACCAGAGGTCCTGGTGAGAAGAAACTTGAGCAGGATAGACGAGTTATAAGAAATCGTGTGGCTCAGCTTAGACGAGAACTGCAGGACGTGGTGGCTCATCGTGAGCTGACACGTAAAGGAAGAGAAGCAGGAAGTGTACCTGTCTTTGCCATAGTTGGGTATACAAACGTTGGTAAGTCAACCTTGTTAAATGCGCTCACTGGAGCTGATATATTAGCAGAGAACAAGCTTTTTGCAACCCTTGATACAACAACAAGAGTGTATGAATATTCCAGAACTTCGGGAAAGCAGAAGGTTCTTCTAACGGATACAGTTGGATTTATCAGAAAGCTTCCTCATAATCTTATCGATGCATTCAGGAGTACGTTGGAAGAGGTGTGCTACGCTGATTATATAATTCACGTTGTGGATGCCTCTAGTGAGAATCGCAGGGGAGAGATGAAGGTGGTCTACGAGACACTGGATATGCTTTTTGATAAGGCTTCGTCTAGCGATATCATTTCCAAGAAGATAATTACACTCTTTAATAAGATAGATAAGGTGGAAAATCCTGATGACAGGCTGGGACTTCTGGATAAAAGAGCTAGCCAGGTGTTGCAGATTTCAGCTAAAAAGGGTTTAGGGCTGGATGGAATTAGTGAGTCGATAGATACGCTTCTTCGTGAGGACAGGCAGTATATTGAAACGTTGATAGGATATAAGGATATGTCTCTATTATCCGAGATTAAGTCTCGAGGTGAGATTCTTGAGGAAAAATATCAGGAAGAGGGAGTATGGATAAGGGCTTACGTACCGCAGCAGATAAGAATAGATAAGGGTTAGAGCAAAATGAGGAAACTTCTTGACAGATATGGGGCAAAATGCTATTATATTCTAGCGTCTAAAAAAGGACGTAGCTGTAAATCAGTTTTATGCCGCAATTGGCTTATGAATTGGTAGAGTTTTATTCAGCTTGGAGATGTACTCAAGTGGCTGAAGAGGTGCCCCTGCTAAGGGTATAGGTCGTTAATAGCGGCGCGAGGGTTCAAATCCCTCCATCTCCGATTTTTAAAAATTCATTATAATCCTCGATAGCTCAATGGTAGAGCACTGCGGCGAGTTCCCTGGACTCGTTGATGGCTTCATTGATGAGAGAGTAATATTCCTCGATAGCTCAATGGTAGAGCACTCGGCTGTTAACCGAGGGGTTGTTGGTTCGAGCCCAACTCGGGGAGTTTATATGGCGACATAGCCAAGTGGTAAGGCGTGGGACTGCAACTCCCTGATCGCTGGTTCGAATCCTGCTGTCGCCTCTTAAAGAGCTTTTGGTTTATCCAAGAGCTCTTTTTTGTTATAATCGAGCTGAGTTTTGAGCTTCTTAGAGGGAGTACCTCTGGGGATGACATTTAATTAATGAGGATAGAAGTATGGGTATAGGAAGCAGTCGAAGATTTTATGAGGCAGAGGTTGCCCCAATGATTCACGAGAAGTTTCGTGAATTTGAGAAGCGTATAGCGGTTGGTATTGCAGGGGAAGGCTCGGACTGCTTTGGTTATGATGATTTTATATCCCGTGATCATGATTTTGGCACGGGTGTTTGTCTCTGGGTTACTGACGAAGATATGCAGAATATTGGTCAGGAGCTTTCAAAGGAGTATGAATATCTGGTTGATCAGCATCCAAGTAGTAAGCTTACAGATCGACTTCGTGCCAGACGTGGTGTGATGACAATAAGGAGCTTTTATTCCAAGATACTTGGAACAGAGCTGGATACAAAGAATGCGGTAATTACGAATGACGATTGGAGCGGGCTGGATCACGCCTGTCTTGCTACAGCGGTAAATGGATTCGTTTTTCGAGATGATCTAGGTGAATTTACAGCATTTCGCGAGCTGCTACTAAATTATTACCCGGATAATGTCTGGAGGATCAGGATAGCAAACGAGCTCCATAAATTTGCTGCAAGTCTGCAGGTTAATTATTCTAGATGTATGTGTAGGGAAGACTGGGTTGCAGCAAGACTTTGTCACATGCAGGGTCTTGAAGCGGCAATGCAGTTATATTTTCTAATGAAGAGACAGTATCCGCCGTACTATAAATGGACCTTTAGAAGACTTGAAGAGATAGATCGAGATAGTGTGGATTCATCAACGAAGTATGGTGGTTTTTCAACACTGATCAGAAAGCTTTCTGAAGAGATGGGAGATAAGAGTGCTTGGAAGGGGATAAAGTATTCCCCAAACTATATTAATCTTTCGGATCCGATGATCGTTCTGGCAGAGAGGATTGCAGGATGTATCGTTGATATGATGAATAAAAATGGCCTCACAGATAGGACTAATCCCTATCTGGAGACCTATGTAGATGAAATCTTAGATAAAATATGAGTCGATGTAATCCAGGAATTCTGGATATGATTTTCTGATACACATCAGGTCATCGATCTCAATCTTTGTTTTTAGGATTGTGGCCAGAAGTATAGCGCTCATAGCCATACGGTGGTCATTGTATGAAGAAAGTTTTATTACATCTGTAGGTGCATTTGCTGGATCGTATCTAAAGACGGTCAGTGCATCTTCACTTTCCTCTGTCTTTACTCCGACAGCTGACAGCTGCTCTCTTATGGCGGCAACTCTGTCGGACTCTTTTATTCTAAGTCTATGGATTCCCGTAAATGTTATATCGTCAAAAACAAATGGAGCTACCATTGCCATATATGGGGCAATGTCTGGGCAGTTGGTAATATCCCATGTCACACCACTCTTTGGTGAACTTCCCTGTTCTGCATTTTCTGCAAGATTAAGATAATCAGTGATTGCTCTGTCTCCTTGGTCGGACTGGAAGTTGAGATTGGTTACCTTGATGTCTGTAAATTTCTGAAGACATAACAGGAATGCTCCGTTGCTCCAGTCGCCTTCTACAGCGAAGTCTGCAAGCTTACCGGTTTCGGCTGCTTTCTTATATCCGCCAGGTGTTATATGATATACATTTCCTTCACGAACAGCATCACATCCATACTTGGCAAGCGCGTCCTGGGTCAGCTGTATATATGGCGCGGAAGTAATATTTCCTACTACCTTTACTGTACAAGGTTTATCAAAGATAGTAAGGGCCATCAGCAGACCGGAAATATACTGTGAAGAAACGCTTCCGTCGATAACATATTCGCCAGGTGTCATTTCACCGTTCAAAATGATAGAACGTGTTTCAGGATGCTTCGCAAAGTTGAAGTTGTGAGGCATCATAGCATCTGCCAGCTCTTTGATCGGTCTATCGAAAAGACGACCTGTAGTTGAGAAGCAGAGCTCTGTGATTCCATGGTGGTCACGGTCTTCTCCTAGGAGAAGAGCTGCAGCAACAGGAATCATAAATCTAAGGGTGGAACCACTTTCGTTACAAGGAATGTAAAGAGTTCTTCTTCGACCAACATTTTCTGGCTTAGTTCCCATTTCCTTTTCCATAATTGTGTTATGAAGAATCTGAAGAATGATCTTCGTAGCACGAACGTCTTCGCCATCGTTTGCCAAAATTTCCAGATTTGAGTAATCACCACAAAGGAACCTTATGATCAGTTCTCTGTGGTAGATTGATTTAGATGGCGGAGCATCTATAGTAAAGTCAAATGTTTTGTTTTCGCAGTTAATTATCATGTGTTACTTCCTTTTCTTTTTTAAACAACTTCTTTATAAGAAAGGCTAGCATTCTTCTGCACCAGTCTAACATCCAGCATATGGAGTAGACAAGAAGAATTATAAGTATAAATTTAATCAGGTAGTCACCCTCGGAGTAGAAAGCGATTCGGTCTGTATTAAAGATATCTTCCCATATAAGTGGTCGGATCAGCGGATGTTCGTGAATCATATATATACCCAGGTTACCAGCGCTGATGTAGTTGATTGCATTTCCCAGTTTTTTGAATCTGGACAGATCCAGCTTTTCAAAGGTTCGGAATAGGCAGATGCACTGAAGGACTACCAGAGGATTGTCATTATATCCTATTACGTCTTCGATGCCAACATCTGGATAGCTGTAGACAATGAACACGTTTACCAGTCCTAGTGTCAGGAATCCTAACAGATAGAGGTAAGGTTTGCTCCAGATTGAGCCGTCCTGAATGTTGTCGTGTTTTCTAAATAAATGGTATTTTCTGAGGTAAGCTCCCAGAAGATACATATATATAAAGTCGTATAAACTCTTTCCACCTTGAGTTGCGAGAATCTTCTTTATTCCGATGATCCCCTCAAAAGGTTCCAGCATACTTAGTGGCTGCCATACAGAGAAAAGGCAGAAGCAGATTCCAATAAGAATAAGGAAGTGCTCTCTATCCAGCCCCTGAACCATACGGTTGAGGTATGGGGATAGTATCAGTACCAGCAGGTAAAGAGTCATGAAATACCAGGTTCTGGAAAGAAATGGAATAAATGCCTTCAAATACTGGTCGGTGGTGATCACATTTGGCTTTAAAATGCCGTAAATAACTGGAATTGTGATCGAGTAGAAGAGCATCGGCAGATAACACTTGAGGATTCTCTTCTTATTAAATGTTATCTCAGATGTGCTCAGGAAATACCCCATGATGATTATGAATATATATACGGGGCATCTGCACATAAGCCATATAAGCCAATACGCCAGCTCGGTATGTCCGCCTAAGGTTTGGGCAATATCTGTGTAATCTCCATAGTCGGATATATGGAGAAATATAATCTGCATCATCATTATGATGCGGAGCAACTCGATACTTGAGTTTCTCGGATTTTTCTTCTTCTCTTTCATAGCCTATGAATTATAGCACCAGCCTAGACTTTTTGACAAGCAAAGTAATTTAAAAAAGTTACCGTCAAAAGTTGACGCCTTGTCAAAAGAAAATGACTTGACGGAGTGTCAAAAGTGTTTGACAATTTGTATTACCTTTGATACACTTTGAAATCATATCTTTAAAAGGGGAGATTAAGGCTATGTCAAACGTAATAGTGGAGGCACTAAAGTCAGGGGATTACTCCGACCAGGTGCTAAAGGATGCACTTCTTCTTAAAGGAGGAGAAGAGCAGGAGCTTTTTGCGGCTGCCCGCGAAAAGAGACTGGAGTTTTATCCAGATAATAAGGCGCAAGCCAGAAGTGTAATCGAGATCAGTAACATATGCAGACAGAGATGTCGTTACTGTTCGATTGGTGGCAAGGATCAGAGATTTAACTATTCTCTGGATGCAAACCAGATGGAGATGCTTATGGACTATCTTTATAAGGATGGTCGTAGAGTAGTGCTTCTTCAGTCAGGTGAGAATCCAAGTGAGAAGTTTATCCGTGAGGTTGAAACTGCCGTTAAGGTAATTAAAGAGAAGCATAGTGATCTTCGTATCATTCTCTGTATGGGTGATCTTACAAGAGAGCAGTATCAGAGATTATATGATGCAGGTGCATCAGACTATGTAATCAAGTTTGAGGCTTCAAATGAAGAACTCTTTAACAAATGTAAGCCAAACGACAATCTTGAGAATCGACTGAAATGTATTCAGGATCTTGCAGATATCGGATACAGAGTTGGATCAGGTAATATTGTAGGCCTTCCAGGACAGACATTAGATGATCTTGTTTCTGATATTAAGCTTGTACATGATCTTCCACTGGGAATGAACAGTACAACAATCTTTATACCAGCGGAGAATTCTGATTTTGCTAATGAGCCAGCAGGAGATGCAAATCTCACACTGAACATGATGGCAATAATGAGAATTATGAATCCATCAAGACTCATGCCAACTACAAGTTCGCTTGAGAAGATGATTGAAGAAGGTCAGTATCTGGGACTTATGGCAGGAGCTAACACGGTTACTATTCATGATGGTACACCAGAAGAGCTTCAGGAATATTTCCCAATTTATTCAACACATCGTGTCCGTCCACAGATTGAGCACTTCAGAGATATACTTAATAGAGCAAACATGACAGCAGACATCTGCTAATTATGTGATCATTAAAATGAAAACTCCTTCGGAAAGATAATTCCGAAGGAGTTATTTTTATTATTTGTTTTTGACTCAACAGTTTTAACTAGAAGTTAGTTGGTCCCTGTGGTGGCTGCTGCTCAAAATCCTGTGGCTGTGCGAAGCCAGGCTGCTGAGGCTGCTGTGCAAAATACTGATTGAAGTCTTCTGGATTCTGTGGAGCCTGAGGCTGCTGTGCCATAGGATCCTGAAGTGGCTGATCATAGCTCTGATTAAAGTTCTGAGGAGCTGGAGGAGCTGTTCTCTGTCCCTTCTTAATGGTTACAAAGATAAGAACACCAGCAATAACAAGAGCAACAATACCAATGATGAACATTGTTCCAGCCTGGTCAAAGTCTCTGATCTGGATGTAGTAAAGCTTACCATACTGCTCAATCTCGTCATCTGTAAAACCACCGCTGCTCATGAAGTCCTTGAAGTAACCAGAGTCTTCTTTATCCATAGCAACGATCTTACCCTTGATATGAACTGTTGTAGTAGTATCTTCAATCTTTCCGTCCATCATATCATAGGTTTCATCTGTCTGAGTATCCATCTGTGAGACCATGCTCTGATCAGTTACCTGAATACCCATGTAAGACTCCTGTGCTACAGGAATTACATATCTGTAATATGTACTCTCTGTATGACCATTTCTCTTGTTCTCAACAGTTTCAAAAACACCAAAGTTGTAGTAGATATCACCTTCTACGATAGCGCCCTTCTGAACCTGATCGTCTGACATTGCATTAATGTCGAGTGGGGTTTTCTTAGAATCAGAATATTCAATAGCGCCAAATGCAGTACAAAGTACGCCGACTACAAGTAGAATAAGAATGACTCTTGTAAAACCTGAGTTAAAAATACTTTTCATCTTTCGCATCCTCCTAAAAACTATTATATTGAAAGAATTTAATAAAGTACGTCGTTAATATTACTTTCCTGATACATAGGAACCTGATGGTTCATATAAGCATTTCTTCTTTCGTCTACAGCAGCAATCATGGAGTTAAACTTTCCGTGATCTGTTGCATTTGCAAGATCGTTATTAAATCCTGTAAAGAAATAAGGTGCTCTTCTGTACATCTCATCGAGAATTTGGTGACCTACAGTATCATTTTTGATATTAATAAGATTCTTCTTGTGACTACGGTCCCACATAATGAATTGATATGACTTTGTTGTTCCAGATGGTATACCGTAGGTTGTATGTTTTGTAGTAGTGATCATTACGTATGCCCACACCAGTGAATCATAAGGCATGACTATTGTTCCTGGGAAGGCAAAAAATAATACATGTTTATTTCCAATGAGAGCATTTTCAATACGAGTTGCGCCCATCATATCCTGTACCAGTACATCCTCAAGTATTCCATATTTTTTCATGGATTTTTTGATAGGATTTTTATATCCGCCACAAAGGAAGTATATGATCATGGTAAGACCACAAAGAGCCATAATAACCGCAATGATTACATAGAAGAGATTATTATCTCCGTTATCATCTAATATAAGGTCTATTGGAGTAACCATCTTAAAGTTATAGTAGGTGAATCTATACTCACTTAAATCGTTTCCACTAGCTTCAAAGAAATCTTCGAAATATCTTTTCTCTGTCGCATCCATTTCCTGAAGATAACCTTTACCTGAGAGATAGATAGGTGGAAGAGATTCCTCGATTCCGTCTAAATAATCATAGGTGCCATCGGATATCTGGTCGGCAATATCAGTCTTTTTGTCATATACATAGAAGCCCATGTATTCGCCGTCGTTGGTGGATGTAACATAGTAGCGGCCTTTGCTATCTGAACAGTAGTAATCATACAGAATGTTGTTATCACAGGTGTACCATTGATCAGCTGCATACTGACTGCTTGGAGTTTCGAAAAGATCTGGAGCACTGAAAAAAATGTACTTAAAAAGATTCTGACAGATGCCGAATAAAATTACGACACCGAGTACTAAAAATAAGATACCGCCTCCAATATATATTTTGGCAGCAGACTTTCGCAAAGCAGAATAAATTTCTTTCATATCCCTCTAAACTTCCCTTCACAAAAATAGGCAGAAAAAGCCCATAGCTAGGAGCCATTGTAACAGAAACAAGGTGCATGGTGCAAGAAAAAAAAGAGTGTTATAATAATATAGTAGAGATAAAGCAAAATGATATTTCAAAATTATAGAAATAAATGGAGAAACCACATGGATAATAACGAGATATTTGCTGGAGCTTTGGCCCTTGCTTCGGTCGCACATATGTCACAGTTGAGGAAGGATAATGTAACTCCGTATATATATCATCCCATGGCTGTAGCAAGGTTGGTAAAGGATATGGGATATGATCTTCGTTATCAGACTGTAGCTATTCTTCATGATGTGTTGGAAGATACGGATACGGATGAGAGCGAGATAGAAGTATTCGGTGAGGATATTTTAGAAGCTGTTAAGCTGCTGACTAGACCGGTTGGAGCAGATGAAGAAAAGTATGTTTCAAACATACTGAAGAATCCTATGGCTAGTGCAGTAAAGAATGCTGATAAAATATGTAATCTCTGGGATGCAGTGTGTTGGGGCACACCTGGAGAAAAACGGTTGAAACAAGCGCGAAAATTTCTAGAAACCTATACTGAAAAAGCAGAAAAGTACTATAGAGGAAAATTCTCCAGGGTACTCGATGCCACAATAGATATGGCGAAGGAGGCTCTGGAGGATGAAATCGTTAGAGAGAATCCTTATCTTATAGTTTGACAGTATAAGAATTCTCGTAGGTTTTCTTTACATCTTCGAAGGTATTGTACTGTTCTGACAGACAGAACTCTTTGGACCAGGTCATATAATAAGCCCATGGGATATGGCTTTCAGCCAGCTTGGAAATATCTGGGATGTAGCCAACTTCAGTAATAGCAGGAACTTTCCTGGACGTAGTATTTGCGATTAATTCTTCATAATGGGATTTATAATCTGTATAGTCTTTTTCTGGAAGATAGATATCCCATCCTATAACATCTACATAGTCATCGCCTGGATATGATTCTTTGGTTGGAGCACTCCAAACCCAGAGGAGATTGTCCAGGTGATATTTGTTTACAAAGAGATCGTACATCATGATGTACATTTCTTTAGTCACTTCGCCACCCTGGGCGCCCCACCAAAACCATTTGCCTTCGGCTTCGTGGAAAGGTCTCCAAAGGATAGGTATGTCTTTTTCTTTAAAAATGGAAAGCTCTTCGGCGATTTTTTCGAGATCTGAATAGAAGGCTTCGCGTTCAGGTGTTCCTTCGATCAGAACACGTCTTGCGTCGAAGTCTGTATTCTTCATATAAAATGCTTTGTCACGTCCCCCTAAAGGAGAGAACCAATGGAAGCAGAAGCAAAGAATTGAGTCAGTTGTTTCTGCTATCTTTAGAGCAGTCTTAAGAGTATCTCTGTTCTCGTAAACTTCAGTAAGACACTCCTCGCTGGCATCGTCATAATTGATATTTGGACTGTAGGACAGCATTTCGAATCCTACTACTTTTGGATAGTGACCAGTCAGTTCATGGATAAGCTGATACTCCTCCATAGGGTTGGTCTGAGTATGCTGACCAGTCAGGATGTTCTTTCCGGCTGCATCAACAAGGTAACCAAGAAGATTTTTTGCCTTCTCGGTAGCGTTTTTGTTGACAGGGGTGATGTCGTAATTCATATTGTTCTCCAAGTCATTTGATAAGCGTATAAGCGTATAAAAAACATTGACCATTATAACATAAAAGTCTTGGTAATAATAGTTAAACGCTGTTATAATTATAGAGCCTGACGTTTTGGTATTTAGGGGATTAAGAATAGGTTGAAGGAGAACGGTATGAGATTTAGACCTTGTATTGATATTCATGATGGAAAGGTAAAACAGATAGTTGGTGGAACGCTTTCTGATGAGCAGGGGGCAGAAACTAACTTCGTGTCTGAGTATGGAGCAGATTATTTTGGAAGGCTCTATAAAACCTGTAATGTTCCTGGAGGACATATCATCCTGCTAAATAAGGCGGGAACAAAGGAATATATGGAGGATATACGTGCGGCTTCAGAAGCGATGAAGGAATTTCCAGGCGGATTCATGATCGGTGGCGGAGTAACCATCGAAAACGCTCAGGAGTATCTTAAGCTTGGGGCTTCTCATGTTATAGTGACTTCGTATGTATTCCGTGACGGGCTTATTGATTACAAGAGACTTGAAGGTCTTGTGGAAGAAATAGGCAAGGAACATCTGGTTCTTGATCTTTCCTGCAGAAGAAGGCTTAATTCAGCAGGAACCTATTCATATTACATAGTAACTGACAGATGGCAGAAATTTACGGATACCCATCTTAATCATAAAACACTTGATCTGCTCAGCAAGTTCTGCGATGAATACCTGATTCATGCGGTTGATGTTGAAGGAAAGAAATGTGGCGTCGACAAGGATCTTCTTAAGATGCTTGGAGAGTGGAAGGGCACTGCGCCTATCACCTATGCAGGTGGTGTATCAAGCTTCGAGGATATGGATCTGATCCGTGAGTTAGGTCAGGGCAAGGTTGATGTCACAGTTGGAAGTGCACTTTCCATCTTTGGTGGTGACATGGACTTCCAGGAGGTTGTTAATTACAGCAAATAGGAGTGTAGTATGAAGAGGTTTAAAAAATATGTTGCATCAGTTGTGGCAATGATGATGTGTGCATCTATGGCTGCCTGTGGGGGCGCTGCGCCAGATGAACATCCGCTTGATGGTGATGGGTATGACAATACTCAGAGTACCACTGAGGCTGGAGACAGCACCAGCACAGATAGTTCTGGTACTGATGCAGTAGAGGTGGCATCTAGTTCACTTAAAGGAACCGGACCAGCAACTAAGGAGGATGCCTTTAATTCAGAGGGCGGAAATGACTCTGCTCAGTTAAAGGATGGAGATGTGCTGGTTGATATTAACTTCGATGATAACGATGTTGATGGCTTCATGTCCTATACAAATGGCGGTACATTTGACTTGAAAAATGAGGATGGCCAGCTTGTAGCAACAATAAAGAACTGTGGTGGACTTGACTACGCAAACCAGATTTACTGGGATGGATTTGGACTTAGCGAGCACTGCGTTTATACATATAGCTTCGATATCTCCTGTGATATTGAGCGTAAGGTGGAGTATCGTCTCCAGATAAATGGCGGAGATTACCATGCATATCAGGGTGAAAAGATAGATGTTGGCCCTGATGTTACAAACTTCTCCGTGGATTTTGAGATGACTGAGGAATCTGATCCTGCACCACGTATTGTTTTCAACATGGGTAAGATGGAGGATATGTCATCAGATCCTGGAGAGCATAAGATAACGATCGATAATATCAAACTTCAGGTTAAGGATGCTTCTAACGCAATTGAGGTATCAGCTCTTCCAACCTATGTGAATGTAGCTGTTAATCAGATGGGCTATAAGCCGGACGACAAGAAGTTTGCAGTTGTAAAGACAGATACTACTGGCGATGAGGAGTTCATAGTTTGCGATGCATCAACAAACGAGACTGTTTATGCAGGCAAGCTGGGAGATCCGATTCATGATTATGGCGCAGATATAGAAACAAGACAAGCTGACTTCTCGGCCCTCACTGAGGAAGGCGAGTACTATGTCTATACCGAAGAAGGTGCCAGCTATACATTTGGAATCTATGACAATCCATATACAGATATTTATCGCGACACTGTGCTCATGCTATACAGACAGCGATGCGGTATAGCTCTTGAGAATAATGGAGTCTTTGATCATCCTGAGTGTCACACAAGCGAAGCTGTTATATATGGCGACGAAAGTGGCAAGAAGGTGGATGTAAGCGGCGGCTGGCATGATGCTGGTGACTATGGAAGATACACAGTATCAACTGCCAAGACAATTGCTGACCTTCTGAACAGTTATCAGGACTTCGGAGTAGAGGACGATAATCTGGGTATTCCAGAGAGTGGAAATGGCATCCCTGATCTACTTGACGAAGCACGTGTGGGTCTTGACTGGATGCTGAAGATGCAGGACCCTGAAACAGGTGGTGTTTATCACAAGGTAACCTGTGCAGTATTCCCTGAGACAGTAGCTCCAGAGGAGGAGACAGACGAGCTTATCCTTGCTCCTATCTCTGTAACAGCAACAGCAGATTTTGCTGCATGTCTTGCAAAAGCAAGCGTAATGTATAAAGACATAGATGCAGATTTCAGTGCCGAGGCACTTGCTGCAGCTGAAAAGGCGTGGGATTATATATCCGGTCTTGAATCCTTTAAGGGCTTCAAGAACCCTAAGGATATCGTTACTGGAGAATATCCAGATGACAAGACTCTGGATGAGAGATACTGGGCAGCAGTAGAACTTTATCTCGCTGGTTACGAAGATACAAAAGACTTCATAACAAAGACAGATGCAAATGATATAAATGAAAATCTTGGTTGGGCAGACGTAGGACTATATGCAAATTACGACCTGGCACTTTCAGATGATGCAGAGCTTGCTGCAAAAGGTAAAGAGCAGATCGTGACATTTGCTGACGAATTAGTTGCTCAGTCAAAGAAGACAGGTTACTTCCTTGGTTTTGGAAGCAACTTCTTCTGGGGAAGTAACATGAATGTTGCTAACCAGGGCGAGATTCTCTATATGGCTCAGAAGGTAACAGGAGATGCAACCTACGGTGAGTTGGCAAAGCATCAGCTGGATTATCTTCTTGGTACTAATGCCATGGGATATTGCTTCGTAACAGGTTACGGAACATTCTCTCCTGAGAATCCTCATCATAGACCATCACAGGTTGCCGGACAGGCAGTCAGTGGAATGCTTGTTGGTGGACCTAATAAGAACCTTGAGGATCCATATGCTATAGCAGTGCTCACTGAGGAGAGCCCAGCTACCAGCTATGTGGATAACGTACAGAGCTACTCAACTAATGAGGTGGCTATATATTGGAACTCACCACTTATCTATCTTCTTGCAGCAGAGCAGTAGGTAGAATCATAAAAATGCAACATGGAAATAACAAGATGGACAGCGAAACAGTAGTAGAAAAAACAGAAAAGTCAGAAGACCGTGAAAAAGACGGCAACGTATTTAGCAGATTCTGGAGTCGTAACTGGTCGTGGATCATATCCACGACCGTTACGGCTGTATTTATGATTGTTATCATGAAGATTCTAAAAGTTGCCCCATTTGGTACATACGGATTTACTCTTGTAGATAGTATTCATCAGTATGTGCCATTTTTTAGTGATTATCAGGAAAAACTGAAGACAGGGGGCAATCTTTTTTATACCTGGGATGTTGGAATGGGACAGAATTTTCAGTCTCTCCTTCTTTACTATATGGCATCCCCACTTAATCTGATAGTAGCCCTTGTATCCCGAAGACATATCATGACAGTAATGTCATGCCTTATATCACTCAAGATGGCTATATCATCAGGCTGTTTTAGCTTCTTCCTTTCTAGAAGAAGAGGGAAAGCTACAAACAATATGATGATAGTAGCGCTGGGTATAGCCTATGGTCTGAATAATTACATGTGTGGCTATCTCTGGAATCTTATGTGGCTGGATTCCATAATGGTACTGCCACTGATCATACTTGGTTACGAAAGATTGATCAAAAAACAGGATCCAAGGATATATATCCTGGCATTGTTCTATAGTCTTTATTGCAACTACTACATCTCATTTATCATATGTATATTCCTGGTTCTTTGGTTCCTTACAAATGGACATAGCAATCCAAAGAAATTTTTCTTTGATGGTCTTAGATTTGCTGGGGCGTCGCTACTTGCAGCAGCATTGTCGGGACTATCTCTCCTGGTTTCATATCTTGGAATTATGAAGACTGCTTCTGCTGGAGCGGGATTCCCACAGTGGAACTGGTACCAGAATTTCTTTGAACTTATAAAGAACCAGTTCTTCTTAACAAAGCCAATAAACATGAACACATTTGATGGTCCTGC
Source organism: Lachnospiraceae bacterium AC2031 (assembly GCA_000687975.1). Taxonomy (GTDB): domain Bacteria; phylum Bacillota; class Clostridia; order Lachnospirales; family Lachnospiraceae; genus Eubacterium_Q. Next base: position 1,830,559 of record JIAB01000001.1, read on the forward strand.
AAATCTGTATTGCGGAACCCTTACCATAGTAATGCTGTTCATTTATGTTTTCTCTAACAAGATCAATAAATGGGAGAAGATAGGACGAATAGTTCTTCTTACTATCTTCCTTGTCAGCATGAATCAGGAGCTTCTGAACTTTATCTGGCATGGATTCCACAATCAGTATGGAATACCAAACCGCTTCTCATTCCTATATATCTTTACGCTTTTGCTTATCTGCTACGACATGACAGTTAAGCTGAGAAAGACACATATGGTGTCAATTATTATAGGAGCCGTTGTTTCGATAGCATTTCTCTTTACCTGCTACTTTACAGTTGGTTTTGATGAGATCAAATCAGTTAATTATTTTATGGCGGCATCAGTATTCCTGATGGTTATGTACGGAATTCTTCTTGTTCTGAGGAGAAGAAACTTCATACCAATTAAGATCAATACAATCTTCCTTGGGCTTCTGCTCCTGCTGGAGCTGATCACAAATGCGGCTGTTGGTCTTACGTCTAGAACTCCTGCCAGTGGTGAATACTATCTTCAGTACACAGAGGAGATGGAAGAGGCTACGGCGAAGATCAAGGAACAGGCGGACGCCAAGGGTCTTACCTTCTATCGTGAGGAAGTGGTTAATCCGATCCTTCTGGACGAGAACACATATAACAACATGAAGAGTATCGGTACCTTCTGTTCAACAGTCAGAGGTGACATGGTTCAGGTGATGTCTTACATGGGCTTCTATACAGGAGCTAATGAGTTCATCTACATGGGTGCGACTCCGGTGACTAACGATATCTTCGGTGTCAGATATATCTATGTGAGAAACAACGACTACTTCCCAGAGTCAGATGATCTTGTACCTGTACTTACCACAGATGATATGGTGGTTTATGAAAACACTAGCGCCATGCCGATCGCATTTGCCGTTAACTCGGATGTGGAAACCTTGTGGGCATATGAAAACTATAACTGCGCAGCTGTGCTGAACAACTTTGCACAGTGTGCAACAAACGAGAGAAGTGACATCTTCCAGACCATCTATCCTGTAATAGGAGTTTCTGGGGATAAGTGCGATGTAAACTTTGATTCAGAGAATCCGACCATTATAGGATTTAGTAACGCAAATGAATCTGATATGGCAGTAAATGCAAGCTTCGAAGTACACGAAGAAGGAAGATACTTTGTAAATATCAGAGCGAACTATATAAATGAGATCACCTACTCGGTTAATGGCGAAGAGAGGGCCTCTGACAGATACCAGACTCAGATGTTTGATCTTGGCGAACTTAATGAGGGAGATGTTGTTCATCTGAAGCTCTCCTTTGGAAGCAGTCATGCTAATGATGGAACTATTAGCTTCTACACATCGCTGCTGAATAAGAATGAGCTTACAACCTTTAGGGCAAATCTTATAACAAGACAGATGATAGTAGAAGAATTAAGAGATGGATATCTGAAAGGACACATCACTCTTGATGATAATCAGCTGATCTACATGTCCGTTCCTTATGATGAAGGTTGGACTGTATATCTTGATGGACAAAGGGTCGAACCTGTGAAGATTGCTGACTCATTTTTAGGCATAAAAGCAGGAGCAGGACAGCATACAGTGGAAATGAAATATGTGCCAGAAGGCTTCCGACCAGGACTTGTTCTTAGCATCCTTGGCTGGCTCGGATTTATCGCTTTATGCATATATATATCATTGAAAAAAAGAACAAAAAAAAGTATAATCAAATAAGGTGTGACAAGCAGGGGTTAGGTTATTAGTGAAGTGGTATATAAGTCTTGTTACATAAAAGAATAATGAGGTGTCTACATGGAAAAACTAAGAAAAATGGAGCCAAAAAAGCTTGCACTTATCACTGCATTTCTTGTAGCAGTAGTAGGTGTTGCAGGAGTCTTTCTTTCATCGGGTAACATGCTTGTGATTGCTATCATTGCGGTAGTACTTCAGGCAGCGATAGTATTCTTCGTTCTATGTACAGGATCTGAGCAGGCAGTGGAGAAAACCCAGAGCGATAAGTACAGAAAGCTCTTTAAGAATCTTCCTATCGGATTTGCTCAGGCAAAGATCATAAGCGATCCTGCTGGTGATGTAATCGGCTATCAGCTAGAAGATGCAAACCATACATTTGGTTCATACTTCAGTCTTGATAGAGAAGAGTTCGTCGGAAAGGTTCTTGGCGACAGTCATATAGAAGTTCTTCAGGATATCAATGCCTGGTTCAAAGCTTACAACACTTCCGGTACAAAGGAAGGCGACCTTATGGACGTTGAGATAACTATGGAGAAGCTTGGAAAAGTCTTCAACACAGTTATGTACAAGTCTGAGGCTGACTACATCAATATGGTAGTTATTGATGTAACAGAGCAGAAGGAGACAGAGGCTAAGCTGTCAAAGGCTATCACAGATGCAAATGCTGCTTACAAGACACAGGCAGAGTTCCTTGCAAACATGAGCCACGAGATCCGTACACCTATCAACGGAATCCTCGGTATGATCCAGCTTACACTTATGGCTGATGATCTTCAGGCTGATTATAGAGACAACCTTATTACAGCAAAGAATTGTGCAGATAACCTGCTTCGTCTTATCAACGATATCCTTGATATCAGTAAGCTTGAAGCTGGTAAGTACAAGATCAAAGAAGAAATCTGTGACATCAAGAGTGCTATCGAAGAAACAGTTGCAGCACATGTTCCATCAGCAGATGGAAAGAACATCTCACTTGATCTTTCCTTCGGTAACAACATGCCTAAGCTGGTTCGTGCAGATGGACAGCGTATCCAGCAGGTACTTAACTGTATGCTTTCAAATGCAATCAAGTTCACTTCAGATGGTGGCGTAAGAGTTAAGATCGCAGCCCTTGATGATTCAGCTGATACAATAAGACTTAGAATCGCAGTTGCCGATACAGGTATCGGTATCTCAGATTCAGATATGAGTAAGCTCTTCGTGAGATTCTCACAGGTAGATGGTTCAGATACAAGAAAGTACGGTGGTTCAGGACTCGGACTTGTTATCTCTAAGCAGATTACAGAGCTGATGAACGGTACTATCTCAGTACAGAGTAAAGAAGGAATTGGTTCAACATTCATTGCAGAGATTCCTGTAAAGGTAGTTAAGCCAGCTGATGCTGAGGTTGAAGAGGTAACAAAGGAAGAACCAGCAATCTACTCAATCAACAATGCTAACGGAAAGAATGCCCGCATCCTTGTTGCAGAGGATGAGCCAGTTAACCAGCAGGTTATCGGAAAGCTCCTTGGTATGGCAGGCTTCTCATACGATATAGCAGAAAATGGAGAAAAGGCAGTAGAGCTCTACAAGGAAAAGACCTACGATGCAGCTCTCTTCGATGTACAGATGCCAGTTATGGACGGTATCGCTGCTACTCAGGAGATTCGTAAGATCGAGTTAGAGAACAGAAAGCCAAGACTTCCAATCATCGCTGTTACAGCTAGAGCAATGTTCGGTGATAAAGAGCGTATCATGCAGAACCAGCTTGACGACTACATCGCAAAGCCATACAACCTTAACACAGTTGTTGATACACTGAATAAGTACATCGATGGCGATGACGATAAGAAGGATGACAAGAAGGAAGAAGAGAAAAAAGAAGAAAAAAAAGAAGAAAACTAATCCCTCGGATTAAGTAAATAATTCAGAAGACAGTTCTTGAAAAAGAACTGTCTTCTTTTTTTGCCTTTTCGTTGACGTAAAGTAGTTTACACTTTCTCACATGCTCACTTTTGTTTCGTCTTTTTTAACAAAGAGCTTTGTCTAATATGCCATTTTGAAATGAAATGGCTTCTTAAAACTTTGTTTTTTCAAAGCAAACCGGTCAAAAATGGTCGTGTTCAGTCAGAAATGGTCATGATTTTTTGCGTTTTTTCGAGACTTTTTCCCTTTATAAATGGCTAAAAATAGGACTTTTCATCTCTGGCTGCAGCTCAAAAAGCAACAATTTGTTGCGCAACATAACTGGGCATTTGTCCGGTGGTTGCCCCTCTTTATTGATGCTAATCTCTTAAGCACACACCTCGAGAAAGGAGGTAAAAAATGAAAACGTATAGAGTCGGACTCTATGATTCAGACCTGGATTACGCTGATGCTCTTATGAATTACGCGAACATTCATAGAGACATGGGGATAACGATGATTCAATTCACGGGGATGAATGAGGTTAGCGATTATCTGGAAGATCAGGACCTGGATTTAATACTTACAAGTGACAGTGGTTCGTTTTCTGAAACTGAGGATGGAAGCTTTTTTCAGGGTGTAAAGGCATGTGTGTTAACTGATTATAGAGGAGCTTCCGGAGGATGGCAGATCGACAGAGCGAGTACTCCATATATTTATAAGTTCAAAAGGGTTGAACAGATATGTGAAGAGGTTCGAAGCCTTATATCTGAAAAGAAAGATGTAAGGGAGATACATAGTATAAATGCGGTTTATTCGCCTATCGGAAGATGCGGAAAGACGAGACTTGCAAAGGCACTTGTTTGTGATGACGGGGTGAGAGGAGGATTGTACGTCTCTGTTGAGAATTTTAGTGAAAATTCCGACAGTTTAAATAGTAATCTATTGTTTTTGTTAAAAACAAACTCACCTGAACTTGAGGAAGTCTTGTCTTCTGAGATTCATTTGGCGAACGGTTTCCATAGTTTATGTTTGTCAGGCATATATATGGACATGCGTGATGTAACCATCGACGACATGGAAAGACTGAAGGCCAGTCTTCTCAAGACGGGGAGATTTACAACGATAGTATTCGATCTGGGAAGTTCAGTATTAAGTGATCTAAGAATACTTTCACTATTTGACAGGATATACATGCCGATTCTTGAAGATGATGTTTCGGAGAGAAAGGTTTTGGTTTTTGAAAGGATGCTTAAGGATATGGGGCTCAGAAGTCTTATGACAAAGGTTGTGAAGGTAAATGTCCCGGATGTGGATGAGAATAGTGCTGAGATGGAACGTGTGCTGTGGAGACTTGAAGGTGGAGAAGATTAATGGAGACAGATCTCAAAATAAAACTAAAGACAAGTGTGATGGATAGTATCGACCTATCAGGAGAGATAAGAGATGAAGATATAAGTCAGCTGATAGACAGGTGTATCTCGGAGATGACTGATACGTATATCCCACTGCGAGAAAAGATAGATCTGAAACGCGAGATATTCAATTCCATAAGAAGATTAGATGTGCTTTCCGAACTCTTGGAGGATGACAGTATTACCGAGATTATGATAAATGGTCCGGACAATATTTTTTACGAACGTTCAGGAAGCATCTATAAGTCTGAAAAACATTTTGAAGATGGAGACAGGCTTATGAGTGTTATTCAGCAGATTGTTGGTGAAGCTAACAGGATGGTGAATGAGACAACTCCTATCGTTGATCTCATATTAAAGGATGGATCCAGAGTAAATGTGGTCTTAAAGGGAATATCGGTGGATGGCTCTGCCGTTACCATCAGGAAGTTCCCAAAAGAAATAATGGGCATGGATAAACTGATAGAGCTTGGTGCCATAGATAAGAAAACGGCTGAGTTTCTGGGGCTCCTTGTAAGAAGTGGATATAACATTTTTATTTCCGGAGGAACTGGTGCGGGAAAGACTACATTCCTTAATGCTCTGTCAGAATACATTCCCAAAGACGAGAGGGTAGTAACCATAGAAGATTCTGCAGAGCTGAAGATAAGGGGGATTTCGAATCTGGTACGACTGGAAGCGAGAAATGCAAATGTGGAAGGACGAAACATGATCACGATCAGGGACCTTATTAAGTGCAGTTTAAGAATGCGACCTGACAGAATCATCGTTGGTGAGGTAAGGGATGCCGCTGCAATAGATATGCTTCAGGCTATGAATACAGGACATGATGGAAGCCTCTCTACAGGGCATGCTAATTCAGCCCATGAGATGATGATGAGACTTGAGTCCATGGTGCTGATGGGAGCGGATCTTCCACTGAAAGCAATAAGGCAGCAGATTGCTTCCGCTATAGATGTGATAGTTCATCTGGGAAGACTTAGAGATAAATCAAGAAAAGTGCTGGAAATCAGGGAGGTAATAGGCGTGAAAAACGACGAGATCATAACAAATGAAATCTACAGGTTTAAGGAGAAGGAACCTAGTGATGATGCTGTATCTGGAGAGCTGAAGAAAAAGAATGACTTAAAGAATGTAAATAAGCTGATAAATGCAGGTTTGATCGGGGTCTATAGAGATGGAGGCTACTAATGAGGTTTACAAAGGAAGAGGCGCTAGCTATAGCTGTTTCGATAGTGGGGGCGTTGGTGATAGCATTTATCTTTTTCGGGCATCTATGGGGAATTATACCAGGAGGTCTGGCTGGAATATATATCTATAAGGTTATGGTTGAGAACCTTAGAAGAAAAAAGAGAAGTGAGCTCCTGGGGCAGTTTAAGGCGATGCTGATCGCAATGCAGAGTGCTTTGGAGGCAGGGAATTCTATGGAGAGGTCGCTGAAGGAGTCGGCCGAGGAGATGAGACAGCTTTATGGTGATAAGTCGAGGATATTCAGAGAGCTTGTGATCATTGATAAGAAATTAAGGTTAAATATTTCTCTTGAGGAGGCTCTTAAAGAGTTTGCCGACAGGGTTGATATAAAGGAAATCTATGATTTTGTTGAAGTGATTTCAGCGGTTAAAAAGACCGGTGGAAATGCAATAAAGATAATAAAGGACACTGTAAACAGGATAGTCGAAGTAATAGAACTGGGTGCTGAGCTGGAAGTTATTGTTGCATCGAAAAAACTGGAGCAGCAGTTGATGGTGATTACGCCTGCCGTGGTGATACTGTTTCTCCGAGTTACCAGCAAAGGTTTTTTAAGTCCACTGTATGACACCATCCTGGGACAGATCATTATGACAGTAGTTCTTGGAATAAATGTTTTTGCAGATTACCTGGGAAAAAGAATCGTTGATATAAACATTTGAAAGGAGAGAAAGGATGGTTGGTTATATCACAGTTGGTCTTCTTCTGGTCATTTGTGGCCTGGCGCTGATCAGCAGAAAAAACTATAGCAAGTACAAGGATGGAGCGGGACCTTTATGGTGGCTGTCCTTCTGGATAAAGGATCATATAAATAACGCTGGGATAATGGAGTACGTTCGGAAAACAAAGCCCCTCAATACAAAAGCTTTGTCTCAGGAAGTCGACAAGAGAATAGCGGAATATGTACATGACTTCCTCCGAATACTAGTTGCTTTTCTTATAGTCCTGGCGGTGATCAGCTTTATTCCAGAAAAGACAGAAGATATTTATACCGTTGAAAGACCTGATATAGGACAGGACCCGATATTTGTGGATGTGAGGCTTATTGATAAGACCACACAGGATGTCGATACCTACAGATTGGAGGTTAGTCCTAGAGAGTATACACGTGAAGAATTCAATCAGGTATCTGAAGAAGCTGAGGAGTATATAGAATCAGTTCTACTTGGAAATAATTCAAGTAGAGATTACGTGGTAGAAGATCTGGTCTTTCCTACAAGCTATCAGAATACGGGTTTGAGAATAATCTGGGAGACAGATATGCCTACAATTCTTGGAAGTGATGGAAGGATTGTAGCAGATAGTGTGAAAGATAAAGAACGTGTGAATATAACAGCTACCATAAAGGATTCAAACTATAGCAGGGTCTATGAAACCTATGCTGTAGTCTCTAAGGAAGAAAACCTAAGTAACTCCGATAAGGCAAAGGTCGCAATGCTAAACATTGAAGGGGATAACAGAGCCGGGAAAGAGTTTAAGCTTCCTAGAGAACTCGAAAACGTAACAATAGAGAGAAATATAGAGACAAAGGATGAGAAGCTTACATATGTGCTCATATTTGGTCTTGTAGTCATATTGATAACTGGTTTTTTAAGGTTTAACAAGCTAAAGGTGGAGGGAGAAAAAAGGGATGAGGAGATAGGTGATGCATATTATGGGTTTACGAATAGATTGGCCATATATATAGGTGCTGGGTTTACGCTGCAAAAATCCTTCAGGTGTGCAATAAAAAATGAAAAGTGTGAGTATCTTGTACGCGAGATTGAATACACCCTTAACACGATTTCCTCCGGCATACCTGAATCAAAGGCTTATATGGATCTTGGCAGCAGGCTTGGTCTTGAAGAATATATGCGTCTTTTATCACTTATCAGTCAGAATCTTAACTTTGGTAATTCAAATCTTTTAAAGCTCTTAGATACAGAGGTTAAGACCAGTTTCTTCTTAAAAAAGGAGAGGGTTAGAAAAAAAGGGGAGCAGGCTTCGGAAAAACTGCTTATACCAACCGCTATTCTACTAATTACAGTAATTATTATTGTCATGATCCCTGCCTTTGTGGGGATGAAATAAATAAAACTATTTGGAGGTAATACTTATGAGAGAAATGTATGAAAGATTTAAATATAGATTTATATCAGTGAGTCAGGATAACAGTGGAGTTGCAGCTGTTGAGGTAATACTTATATTGGTTGTTCTAATTGGACTCGTTATTATCTTCAAAACTCAGGCGGTGTCTCTGGTTACGAAAATCTGGAATACCATTACTGAGAATGCCAGTACAGTTACTGGATAAACAATACATAGATGAAACAGAACAGAATGGATAGGGAAAGGAGTAAACGAAAGATGAAAGATAGAGGGTATGTAACGATCTTCTTATCGCTGATGTTAATTGTAATGCTGATCGTGGTTACTGCAGTGCTAAAAATAATGGATGACTCAAGTGCTGAAACTAAGGTTGTGACCGCAACCAGCAGTGCTATGTCTAGTGAACTGGCCAATTATAACAGAGTGATTTTTGATCGTTATCATATCCTTCTATTAGATAAAAATGCTTCGGGGCTTGGAGAAGGAGCTCTTGAAGCAGATATGGAAAACTTACTTAGAACCAATCTGGGAGATGGTTATACCGTAAACAGTGTGCAGCTATCTGAAACGGCGGGACTGATGGATAACGATCTTTCAGAATTTAAGTATCAGATTAAAGATAATTTTAAGTATGAAGCTCTTAGTTATACCGTGGATAAGCTTATTGAAAAAACTGGTGGAAGTGATGATCCGGTTGATGATGAGGATATTGCTGATATTGAACAGGATATAAGCGTGGGACAACAGGAAATGTCATCAGAAGACAGCGGTAGTACAGAAGAGGATACGGCAGAAGAAACAGCAGAAGCAACGGATGCAAGCAGTGCAGAAGTAACTGATCCTAGGGATACATTAAAAACCTATACAGATGCAGGTATTGCCAGCATATTGCTTCCGGCAGACGTGACATTTAGCGGTAAAACTATCTCATCGTCTGGACAGATGGGAGAACTTCCGTCAGCTGGAAGGAGTGTATTCTCATTTGGCGAGATGGATACCGATTTTCAGAATCTAAGTCAGATGGAATTGGATACCGAAAAAAGCAACGGATGGGGCAGCAGTCTGCTCACAAATATGGAAGCGGTAATGTATGGAGCGGAGTGTTTTGGATGTCTTACGGAACCTAAATATGATGATACTTATTTAAATCTGGAGATGGAATACATTATTGCAGGTGAGGATAGTGATGGTGCGAACTATAAGAAGGTTGTAAATGAGATCCTGGTGATAAGGTTCGGTTTCAACTTTGCTTATCTGCTTACTGACCAAACAAAGCAGGAGGAATGTGAGGTGCTGGCAACAGCATTATGTGTAGAGTTTCCGCCAGCGAAATATGTTGTGAAATATCTGCTTATGGGGTGTTGGTCATATATAGAATCCATTATGGATGTTTATATGCTTCTTAGGGGACATAGTGTTCCTTTTTGGAAGAATAAGACAAACTGGATAACTGACTTTGAGAGTCTGGCGCATTTGTCGGAGCTTGAGGCTGAAGCAACAGATGATGAATCGGGGCTGAATTATAAAGAATATCTGATGATCCTTATGGCTTTTCAAGGAGAAAATATGTATTACAGGATGCTGGATCTGGTTCAGTTGAATGTGTCTGAAACAGATATTCAGGGGGCGGATGAAACATTTCGAATGAAAAATGCGATCACTGCTTTTGGCGCAGATGTGTCAGTAACCTACAAAGGGAAGGATATAAATGTTCATGAGGATAGTGGTTATTAATTTTTGAATATAATCTGAGCTCTATGTGGATATATGTGAAGTGAAAATACATAAAAACGATTGGAAAGGAGATATAGTCAGGGGCTGCATGAGAGACAGAATTATATATAGCAGATTTAGAAGCAGGGGTAAAAAAATGATGAATAATAGAGGCAGCGCTTCCATAGAAGCGGCTATAGCATTTCCTCTTTTTCTCTTTACTGTATTTGCTTTTATATACATGTCGGAGATGTATAGAGTTAAGGCGGTCGTGTACGAGGGGCTTGTTGAAACAGCAGAATATATGTCTGAGTATGCGTATCTGACTGACTCATTTGAGGGGGTATCCGTAATGGATTATCCTATGGCGAAACTACGTTTTGAAGAATATGTAGATGATAAAGCCCTCCTGGAACAGTATGTCGTTGGAGGAAGTATGGGGGTTAGTTTAATAGGCTCCAGTTTTCCTGACGACCAGGGATATATCGATATATATGCTACGTACTATGTCAGAATAAATGCTCCGATGATAGGCATTTTTAAAAAGCAGATAAAGGAACATATAAAGCAAAGAGCATATCTTGGTAAAGGCTTGTATGAAGCATCTGAGGAGGCAAAAGAGGCAGAGGGGTATGTGTTTGTAGCTGAAAATGGAACTGTATACCACAGCTCTAGAAGCTGTACATATTTATTGCCGGATATCATTAGCAGCGATAGGACCTCGGCGATAGATAGTGGTTATAGGGCTTGTGAATATTGTGGTGGAGGAGATAGTGCTCTTGTTTTTATAACGACAGAGGGGGAGTGCTATCATTCCAGCAGAAATTGTTCTCGGCTTAAAAGAACAGTTTCAAGAAAGAGTCTAAGTGAAGTAAGTCTGCCACCCTGCTCTAAATGTTGTGATTAAGACTTTGAAAAAAGATGATGGTTAGTTTTATGAAAGAAATAAACAATTCTAAGGGGTATATGACTATAGAGGCTAGTTTCATTATTCCTGTAGTCATAATAGGTGTATTTGTATGTCTTCTAGGACTGATTCTGGTCTATGAGAGAGGTTACATATTGTCTAAAGAAACAAGGGCTTTATATACCATTCCGCTTGTAGATATACGAAATAAAGAAGTGGAGGGATATCTTAACTCGCAGGATTATACGGGAGCCGTTGTTCTTGGAAGTGCAGAGGTTGAAGGAAGTGCTTCTTCAAGTAAGGCTTCTTGTGATGGCAGCATTCATCTTTTTGGTAGCAGTGATATAGCTTCCAGCAGAGAGATAGATGTAAGGGTAGACAGATTGAGGAGGTGGCAGTTCTATGGTGATACTTACGAAAAATATGGGGATTAGCCGTTTCTTCGAAGTGGATGACGTGGCTATTCCTGATAATTATGAGATTCAAATGCTTATAAATAATGAAATGGAATATATTCCATATAGTGGATTAAGAGAGATAAATGGACAGAAGAGCCTGAGGATTAAGGTTGATGGCTTGTCTACCCTTTCTGATAAATATGGAAAATGCATTCCTAACATGAATGATGTAAAGAAGCTAATGAAGGATCTTAGGAGCTGTCTTAAAGAGATGGGCTCATATCTACTTTGTCCGGATAGTCTGGTACTCAATATTAGATATATTTTGTATGACAGATCCAATGATAAACATAGCTTTATGTATGTTCCGGGAAGTAGAAATAGTTTCAAGGACCAGCTTAAGTCTCTGTTTGAGGAGATAATGAGAATATATGATCATCAGGATCATAATGGTGTGATGTATCTGTATGACATGTATAGCAAGGTTCTGGGGGACAATTTTACTCCAGAGCTTTTTTTGAAAATGGATGATACGGATAAAAAGGAGCTTGCTAGTGAAGTTTCATTACCTGAGAGTGAAGAGAGGGGAATTATTAACGAAACAATCCTTTCGGATATATATGAAGTAAATGATGAGACAGAGGATAAGAAGGAACTGGATTCAGGCCGAAAGATGCATCTGATTGTTTCAGGTGTGGCTGTATTTATATCAGTGGTTCTCTATATCCTTTTCGGAGTGATGTCATTTAAAGTTACTGCTATTCTGGCAGTTATTCTCATTGCTTATCTAGTGATTGACTATCTAAGGCTAAAGGAGGAACAGGAAGAAAAAGAGGAGGAAGCGAGTATGGAGCCTTTTCTAAAGCCTGACCTAAAAACAGCCGTTCAACCGGTCTCCTGTGAATTGAAGAAACCTCTGATAAAGGAAGAATACATCGAGACTTCGGTTTTATCTCAAAACAGTAATACATCTGTGTCTTGCCTTGTCCCTAGAAACAAGGATCAATTTCACGAGATATATTTGATTGAAGGAGAGACAAGTGTGGGCCGTCAAAAGAATATGTGTGATTACTATTTGAGCGATGCATCGGTCAGCAGGGTTCACGCGATATTTGAAAAGAAGGGGGATAAAGTCCTGGTTCGAGATGCGGGATCGACCAATGGGACATATGTAAATGATCGACGAATTGGCGCACATGAGGAGGTTGAAGCAGCTCTTGGGGATACTGTTAGTATTGCGGGGGTTCAATTTGAGTGCGTGTAGAGAGGAATTGAAAGAATGAAAAAGAGTAAAAATATAAAAAGGAAAGTGGTGGAGCTGACTAAAAGGATAGTGGCGGGTGTTGTTGCTACCGCTATATGTTTACCGTCAGTTCCTGCAGGTGAAACGCTTGCGGGAGAATTGGATTTTTCGTGTTGTGAGTTACTTATTGCGGCTCCTTCGCCAGAGTTTTTCTTGGAAGATACCGAGATTGTATCGAGTTATAACGGCATATATCTGACCAGGTATAGTGATGCATATGAGACTCAGCAGGCTTATGAATATTATTCGGAATTGGCCAGTTTGGTTGAGGTAAATGGAAGTGTTCAGGCTAATGTTGAAGGAGCGGTTTGGGATGATTCTGTCTGGGATATGGAAGGAAGCCCTACAGACGCTGTGCCGGAAGAAGAAGCTTTGGAATATTACCAGGAGCCATATGAGTGCGAGGATGCATTTTCATATATTGATGAGCTTCCGGTAGCGGATTATAGCGGATGCATTGCACTAATTGATACAGGTGCAGGCGGTTCATCGGTAGTTGGAGCGATATCAGTTATTGGAGAAAGTGCTGCAGATGATAATGGTCATGGTACTTTACTATCAAATGCCATAGCAGAGGCAAATCCAGATGCTCGTATTCTATCGATTAAGGCTCTTGATTCAAACTCACAAGGATCAGTATCAGATGTATATGCGGCTATTCAGTATGCAATCAAAGCGAACGTATCAGTTATTAACTTGTCCCTTTGTTCAGTGGCATCAGCGAGTTCAGATCTTATGAGATCAGCAGTAAATGAGGCTGTATCGAGGGGGATAATCGTTGTTGTTTCTGCAGGAAATAAATCTAGTGATGCTTCGTATTATACTCCAGCTAACATAGGAGCGGCATACACTATTGGTTCGGCAGATTCCATAGGTAATCGAAATGCTTCTTCTAATTATGGAGAGTTGGTTGATTATTATGTGACGGCTGATTCGACTTCTGTCGCAGCTGCAAAGTTCTCTGCTTATGTGCTAAATGGCATCGATTCACTTTCGAATCGATCTGATGTTTTTACCAGAGAGTTTGTTGAGTCCGAAAAGAACAGTCATGGGATGATATTTGAACCAGAAATAAAGATAGATGAAGAAGAGGAATCAGCTGATGAAGAAACACAGGGTGAGGTTGTTGAGATAGAGCCTTTCACAAATGCCATTTTTAGTTCGGAGGATGGTCCGACAACTGAAGAAGAAATATCTGAACCTGAGGAAAAAGAAGATACATCAATATATAGTCTTCCATCGGTTAGAGATGAGGAAGGCGGCACCCTTCCGAATACAAATATCATGGGTGTTTTTACTCCTTCTTCGAATGAAATAGCTGAAGAGATTCTTCTTCGAGGAGCATTGACAGAAAGCAGCAGCTGGGCTGAATGTCTTAACACAATATATGGCTTTGGTGTAATTCAGCAGGATGTGGACTCCCGACCTACAGGTTATCCAAGATGGATAAATGCAACTGGAATGACTATTAATAATGGAACATCTACAGGAATTTCTTCAAATTATACAGGAGCTATAGCAAGCTTCGGAACTCTTACAGCCTATGGTGGAGATTCCCTTGATAATTTTGAACTCTATGGTTCGGACGATCCAAGTGTTGTTCATACAGCTTGTTATGATCATCATATAGGAATTAATAAATCTGTTCCTCCATTAGGCGTTCAGTCTATTGCATCAATAAATTTTGAGTATGCAGGCTATGACGGTGGTGGCTGGTATTATTACTGCGCGATCATTAGAGACTGGGAAAATTCAGGCCATCAGAGGATATTTGCTTACTTATGTATAAAGAAAAATGAGGTAGAAATCCCAGAAGAAACCTGGTATTACTATGGTTTCGGCGTTAAAAAGGTGGATCCTGTAGATGATAAACCTCTTGGTGGAGTTACATTTGACATATATAACTCAGACTGGGGATTAAAGATTGGTTCGGTTACAACTAGCGAATCAGATGGAATAGGCGTTTTTAGATGGAGCGATGTGAATTATTATGGTAGAGACTTCGTAGTCATGCTGATAGAAACAGATGCGCCGGAAGGGTATAAGAGTAATATAGGTAAGCGTTATGGGCCATATGGTGTAAAGGGTGCATCGGTAGAACCATCTCCTTGTACAAGTAAGATGTTTGAAATTAATGAGGTGGGTATAGAGGCTGAAGTCCCTAATGAACACGATTTATATTACAGTGCTGTTGGAGTACATAAGTACGATAGCATAAGCAATACTGATATTTCCGGAGTAATCTTTGATATATATGATTCCCCATACCTTTCCAGTACTAAACTGGGCGAGATAACAACCGATAGTACTGGAAAGGGCTCTCTTTCCTGGAGTTCAACGGAGCAGTATTCAAGTGCCTATGCTTATGAAAGATATGCGCCTTATCCTTATAATGGCAACATAGGGAAATGGTATGAACTCACTGTAACCCGTGGAAGCGGGCCGATTGCCTCTACAGGTATTCGCTATAAAGAAGTAGGAAATGATACGTCTTATTCATTAAAGCTGATAAAGAAGTCTGCTAATGAAGATGTGACGGATAGTAATCCAAATTATGATCTGGATGGAACTACATACGAAATATATAGAAGAAATAATGATTCTTATGTGGGTTCTATTGAGATTGATTCAGATGGAAAAACAAAGACTCCTTTGGATATAACAAAGTGGATGATTCCGAAGACTGGTGGTGGGTATACCGACACAGAGTTCTATTATAAAGAAACTAAGGTGGGACGAAACTACAGCTTAGACAACCTGGGACGAATCGGATATTTCACTGTACTAAGCTCTAATCGAGAATCAACTGTTGAGGTGACAGATACACCGGAAATTAATACGGTTAATCTTACAATCAATAAGAAGGATATAACTGGAGCCGAGGCTGATCTATCTAATGTAGAGTTCACATTGAACTATTATATGTTGGATGCATCAGATGATACAGAGTATTCTCTTGAAGATATTAGCGAGGCTGAGCCAACGAGGAGCTGGATTATTAAAACCGATGAGATGAATATAGCAAGCCTGGATGATTCTCATAAGGTATCTGGTGATGATTATTACATTGATATTGATACAGGCGTACCAGGAATTCCTCTGGGATGGCTTACAATTCAGGAAACCAAGGCGCCAGAAGGATATCTTATAAGTAATGAGGTATCTCTTATAAAGATAGATTCTACGTCCGCTGCAGAGAACAAGTTAAATGTTATCTCATCCACTATTATGAACGAGGATGGAACTGGCGAGCTCTTCGACATACCTGTCAGAGCAGATATAGCATTTGAAAAGACAGATTATGAAACTGGCAAACCAATGTCAGGAGTGGAGTTTGAAATTACCAACACTACTACTGGTGAAAGTCATGTTGTGAAGACGGGAGAAGATGGTACTTATGATTCTTCTATTATTCAGCACTCTTCTGAAGATGGGCTTTGGTTCTCAAAGAATTCAGATGGAAGTGAGGGAGAAGTGACAGATAGCCTTGGTGCGTTGACACTTGGAGATTACGAAGTGAAGGAACTTTCCTGTGATGCAAATCAGGGTTATCAGCTGGAAGAGGTTAAATATTTTTCGGTAACTACAGAAGACAACGAAAAGATATTTAAAATCTATGATAATAATGCTTCATCATCAGCTGGAAAAATCCATAACGTGAAGAATCCAAGGCTTTCAACAACGGCAAATGTAATCGAAACCGAATCTCATACGGCAATCACAAATGGTGCCGTAACGATAGAGGATAAAGTTGAGTACTGGTACCTGGAAAGTGGTGAGACCTACACATTGCTTGGTCGTCTTATGATCAAAGAAGCGGATGGTACATTTCATCCTTATAAGAAGTTAATAAAGGGAAGCGATGGATCTTATCAGGAAACTGAAGAGGAACTCACCAGTATGGTAACCTTTAAGACAGGAGCGGAGTATTCTAAAAGTCTTTTTGAACAATGCGGAACCAAGACAGTAACATTTGAAAATGTCATCGCTCCGGAAAAGGATGCAGGCAAGTCCTATGTTGTTTTTGAGTACCTATATAAAGGTGAGTATGACGCAAATACCATATCTGAAGCAGGTGAGCCTTATATAAAGCATGAAGAAGACGTATATGAACAGACTGTTTATGTACCAAAACTATCAACAACCGCAACAGATAAAGCGGATGGTGATAAAGAGGTAGAAAGTGAATCTGATGTGGCGGTTATTGATAAGGTGGTCTGTGAAGGTCTTACG
>JIAB01000001.1:1852500-1955000 GCA_000687975.1 Lachnospiraceae bacterium AC2031
TGTAGATGATACCTGGGAGTCAGACTATCCGAGATAAGTTGGGTGGTCAAAAGGGAAAGAGCCCAGATCTACAGCTAAGGTCCCAAAGTACGTGTTAAGTGGAAAAGGATGTGGGATTTCATAGACAACTAGGATGTTGGCTCAGAAGCAGCCACACATTCAAAGAGTGCGTAATAGCTCACTAGTCGAGAGGTCCTGCGCCGAAAATGTCCGGGGCTAAAACACGACACCGAAGCTTAGGGATCAACCCCGTGTTGATCGGTAGAGGAGCATTGTCACAGAGTCGAAGCTGTACTGTAAAGAGCAGTGGATTTGTGAGAAGAGAGAATGCCGGAATGAGTAGCGAGATTTAAGTAAGAATCTTAAAGGCCGAATATCTAAGGTTTCCAGGGTAAAGCTGATCTTCCCTGGGTAAGTCGGGGCCTAAGGCGAGGGCGAAAGCCGTAGTCGATGGATAACAGGTTGAAATTCCTGTACCGCTGTATATCAGAACTGTGGGGACGCAGACAGAGAGCGTGACCCGGGAATGGAAAGACCGGGACAAGCGAGGTAGGAGTATGGTAGGCAAATCCGCCATACAATCTGAAGACGTGATGTGGACCGAACTATTAGTAGGGAAGCACGTGAGCTGGCTGCCGAGAAAAGCCGCTATTGCGTATACAGCGCCCGTACCGTAAACCGACACAGGTGGATGAGGAGAGAATCCTAAGGCCGGCGGGAGAAGTGTTGTTAAGGAACTCGGCAAAATGAACCCGTAACTTCGGGAGAAGGGTTGCCTGCGAGAGCAGGCCGCAGAGAAATGGCCCAAGCAACTGTTTAGCAAAAACATAGGTCTATGCGAAACCGAAAGGTGAAGTATATGGGCTGACGCCTGCCCGGTGCTGGAAGGTTAAGAGGAGGGGTTAGACTTCGGTCGAAGCTCTGAATTTAAGCCCCAGTAAACGGCGGCCGTAACTATAACGGTCCTAAGGTAGCGAAATTCCTTGTCGGGTAAGTTCCGACCCGCACGAAAGGCGTAATGATTTGGGCACTGTCTCAACAACACACCCGGTGAAATTGAAGTACCAGTGAAGATGCTGGTTACCTGCGCCAGGACGGAAAGACCCCATGGAGCTTTACTCCAGCTTGATACTGGGATTCGGTACTATCTGCACAGGATAGGTGGGAGACTTAGAAACGTAGTCCTTGGGTTACGTGGAGTCGTTGTTGGGATACCACCCTTATAGTATTGGGTTTCTAACCCATAGCCGTTATCCGGCGTGGGGACAATGTCTGGCGGGGAGTTTGACTGGGGCGGTCGCCTCCGAAAGGGTATCGGAGGCGCTCAAAGGTTCCCTCAGAATGGTTGGAAACCATTCGAAGAGTGCAAAGGCAGAAGGGAGCTTGACTGCGAGGGCGACGGTCCGAGCAGATACGAAAGTAGGACTTAGTGATCCGGTGGTATAAAGTGGGATTGCCATCGCTCAACGGATAAAAGCTACCCTGGGGATAACAGGCTTATCACTCCCAAGAGTTCACATCGACGGAGTGGTTTGGCACCTCGATGTCGGCTCATCGCATCCTGGAGCTGTAGCAGGTTCCAAGGGTTGGGCTGTTCGCCCATTAAAGCGGTACGCGAGCTGGGTTCAGAACGTCGTGAGACAGTTCGGTCCCTATCCGGCGTGGGCGTAAGATATTTGAGAGGAGCTGTCCTTAGTACGAGAGGACCGGGATGGACGGACCGCTGGTGTACCAGTTGTATTACCAAGTGCATAGCTGGGTAGCCAAGTCTGGAAAGGATAAACGCTGAAGGCATCTAAGCGTGAAGCCAACCTCAAGATGAGATATCTCTTAAGACCCCTCGAAGACTACGAGGTTGATAGGCTCTGGGTGTAAGCATGGTAACATGTTAAGCTGAGGAGTACTAATAGGTCGTGAGCTTTTCCTAGAATTTAGGTAAAGATACGTTTCTTGATAAAAGTATCGTCTGTATGAAGTTTTGAAAGTACAACACTTTCAAGTAATCCTCGATAGCTCAATGGTAGAGCATTGCGGCGAGTTCCTTGGACTCGTTGATGGCTTCTATTGATGGGGATATTCCTCGATAGCTCAATGGTAGAGCACTCGGCTGTTAACCGAGGGGTTGTTGGTTCGAGCCCAACTCGGGGAGTTAATTTTTTTATCCGGCCCGGTGGTCAAGAGGTTAAGACATCGCCCTTTCACGGCGGTAACACGGGTTCAATTCCCGTCCGGGTCACTTCTATTTCTTGAATAAATAAAGGGACGCTTAGCTCAGTTGGTTAGAGCATCCGGCTCATAACCGGACGGTCCTGGGTTCGAGTCCCCGAGCGTCCACACGAACGAATCAAAGTCGCAAATCTTCATTTCGAGGGTTTGTGATTTTTTTATTACATTTGGTTCTTTCGTTAGAAGTTGTGTTATAATGTTGCTCGTGGCGTATTTATATTAACTACAGAGGTGATGGTAAAGTATGAATGATAGGAGAACTGAGAAGCCACTTACTGTGGCTCGAATCCACATGCTGTGGATGGGTAATCTTATGCTTAGTATTTTTCTTGTGTCTGTTGTTATTCTAAGCATTTGGTTAGTTAATAGGCTTTTGGATGATGGCTTTAAAGAGAGTTTTTTTGAACTCTGGTGGCCAATTCTACTTATTATAATATTTGAAAATCTGCTGTTCTGGGGCGGTATTATCCTTGTATATATGACGTCGGTACAGCTGGGTATCAGGATGAGGATCATAGGAATTGCTTGTGGCATGATTCCTGTAGTGCATATTATAGTTCTGATAATGATCATATCTATTACAGGTCGTGAAGCAAGATTCGAGAAAGCAAAGATGAAGCTGGACGAGCAGAGATCGGCGCAGCAGATCTGCAGGACTAAGTATCCAATCCTGATGGTACATGGAGTCTTCTTTAGAGATATGAAGCACCTTAACTATTGGGGAAGAGTTCCTGCTGAACTTGAGAAGAATGGAGCTACAATCTACTATGGTAATCACCAGTCGGCTCTATCAGTTGAGAATAGTGCGAAGGAGCTTGCATTAAGAATAAAGAATATAGTAGAAGAAACTGGTTGCGAAAAGGTCAACATCATAGCTCATTCTAAGGGGGGTCTTGATACTAAGTTTGCAGTTGCTGCGCTTGGTGTATCTCCATATGTTGCATCAATTACTACAGTTAATACTCCTCACAAAGGGTGTGAATTTGCAGATTTTCTTCTGGGAAAGGCTCCTGCGGGACTTAGAGATAAGGTGGCTGCTGCATATAATGGCACATTTAAAAAGCTTGGCGATACGACTCCAAGTTTTATAGATGCGGTTACAGATCTGACAGCAAGTAGAGCAACAGAGATATCAGGATACATAGATCAGTTTGATTTTAAAGGGGCTGGGGTCTATACACAGAGTATCGGATCTTGGATGAAGAAAGCTACAAGCGGTGCATTTCCCCTTAATATGAGCTATAGCTTTGTAAATAAGTTTGATGGTCCTAATGATGGACTTGTGGGTGAGCCATCATTTCACTGGGGAGAGCATTATACTTTTCTGGAGAATAAGAAGAAGCGTGGTATCTCCCATGCGGATATGATAGATCTAAGCCGTGAGAACATTGCCGGGTTTGATATTAGAGAGTTTTATGTACAGCTGGTTGCAGACTTGAAAAATAGAGGTTTGTAGAATAATAATATGAAAACAATTGCGAGGCGTCTATGAGTATCATAGACGCCTTTTAGTTTACAAAAGTGGTTCGAGTGGCAAAAATATTAAATGGAAGCCAAGAGGATAGTTCTCATTGATTGAGAACTATCCTTATTTTTTTGCAAAAAGGGGTTGACAAACAAGGGTTTAGGGTTTATTATGTTCACCATCTGGTTAAAACAATAAATCGTGAACAATTCATGAAAAACATATTATGAACAAAAGAACAGTTAAAAATAGAATAAAGAAGTTAGTGAAGGTTTTATTTTTTACTTTGCCTGCCATGATCCCTATGGCAGTTTTCTGGATTTACCCAATCCTGAAAAGTGGATGGCTTAGTTTTACAGACTGGGATTACATGACACCTGAGTATAACTATGTTGGTGTTGAGAACTACACATCAGTTCTTACTAACAGCGGTTTCTGGTCTGCATTTAAGACAACAGTGCTTTTCGCAATCGGAACCATTATTCCAATCATAATCCTGGGACTTTTTGTTGCTCTTCTTTTAGGAAATGAGTTAAAGGGAAAATCCATATACAGATTCCTGGTGTTCTCACCATGGGTTACTCCAACAGTTGCAATCTCAATAGTTTGGAGCTGGATATTTGAACCTAAGGGTGGAATTGCAAATCAGATTCTTTCATCTCTTGGTCTCCCAGAGCTTCAGTGGATCAACAGTAGCGAGACAGCGCTTCTGTCAGTAATAATTGTTACTGTTTGGAAGGCAGTTGGATATAGCGCAATATTTTATCTTACAGCTATAGATAAGATTCCTAGAGATCGATATGAGGCAGCTTCGCTGGATGGAGCAGGCTTCTGGAAGAAACTTTTCTATATTACATTACCTGGTGTTTCACCGACCACATTTTTCTTATGTATCATAACTATGGTCGATGCCCTTAAGGCTTACGATCAGATACAGATACTTACGCAGGGTGGTCCTGCAGGAAGCACAAGAACGCTGACCTATCTCTTTTATCAGCTAGGATTTGAACAGTTTAAGATGGGACAGGCATCAGCGGTAGCAATAATCATCGTAGCGATAACCGTCGCGCTTTCATATACGCAGTTTAGATTATCAAAGAGGTGGGTGAATTACTAGATGAAGAAGGTATTCAAAAACAGCATTAAGCATATATCCCTCTCATTGATAAGCTTTGCGATGATCTTCCCGATGCTATGGATGGTGCTTGGAAGTTTAAAAACAAGTAAAGAGGCGATGGATCCTACGATGATCTTGCCGGATATAATTCATCTGGAAAATGTTATCGAAGTTGTGAAAGATTCACCGCTTATGAAATACGTTGGTAACAGCCTTGTAGTTGCTATAGTGACAACATTGATACAGCTTGTTACAGGTGCAATGCTGGCGTATGCATTTAGCTTTATCAAGTTCAGAGGTAGAAATCTTTTATTCGGAATAGTGATGGCAACTTACATGCTGCCTTCATGTGCAACCTATATTCCAGCCTATGTAACACTGGCTAAGGTAGGTCTTCTGAATACAAGAGCAGGATTGATTATCTCACAGTGTGTTAGCATCTTCGGAATATTCTTACTGAGGACCGCATTTCTGCAGGTTCCGGACGAACTGATAGAAGCAGCCAAGCTGGATGGAGCTAATGACTGGAATATATTATGGAAGATAGTGATGCCTGTTACGAGATCAAGCTTCGTGACATTTGGCCTTATGAGTTTTATCTCACTATATAACAATTATATGTGGCCGTCCCTTATTACTAAGGACAAGAACCAGTATCTTGTTGCACAGGGACTGAGAAGCTTTTTCATCGATGATGGAGCTTTCGGTACAAACTGGGCAAAGGTTATGGCAGGAAGCACGGTCATAGTAATACCACTGCTGATACTTTTCGCTTTCACTCAGAGATGGTTCATATCTGGCCTCTCAGGAGATAGCGGAGTTAAGGAATAAAAAGGAGAAAGATTATGAGAAAGTTTAACAAGAATGTAGTTAAGAAGATTGCTGCAGGTGCACTCAGTACTGCAATGCTGATGGGTGCTCTTACAGGATGTGGAGTAAGCACATCAAGTACTGAGGATACAGCTGATAATGCTGATACACAGGTTGCTGAGACAACAACATCTGATGCATCAAATGGTACAGATTCAGATGCTGAGCTGTCTAGCGAAGTTAAGGAAACAGAGAAGGTTGCTGCATCAGCTGATGGCAGAACAGAGGTTGAGTTCTGGTATGCTGGTGGTAAGACAGCTGTTGGTATTGTTGAGGAGATCGTTGAAGATTTCAATAACTCACAGGATGAGTATTTTGTAACAACAGTTACACAGGGTGATTATGATGAGACATATCAGAAGCTTCAGGCTGGTATCGCTGGAAATGTAGCGCCTGATATCGCATTTCTCGAGGATGAGGCTGCAAAGAGCCTTGCAGATAAGGATCTTTTAACAGACCTCAGTTCATTAACAGACGCTGATGAGAGCTTTGATAGAGATGATTATCTTGATGTTTACTTCAACCAGGGCGTTGATGGTGATAAGATATATGCTTTACCTGCTTATGGTACAACACAGGTTCTTTACTACAACAGAGAAGTATTTGAAAAGGCTGGAGTAAATGCTGAAGATATCAAGACATGGAAGCAGCTTGGTGAGATTTCACAGCAGATTAAGGATGACGGTATCGCAACATATGGCTGGGAGCCAATGTGGGGTGAAGATAACCTTATAGATATGGCACTTTCAAATGGTGGTAAGATCCTTAGTGATGATGGTAAGACAGTTCTTATTAACTCAGAAGAGTGGGTTGATGTATGGGAGACAGTTCGTACTTGGATCCATGACGATGAGACAATGACTGTACATTCTGGCGGACAGGGCTGGGAGTACTGGTATGATACAATGGATGATGCTGTAGATGGTACTGCAGGTGGTTACATCGGTTCAAGTGGTGACCAGGCAGATCTTGACTTCTCAGTTGTTGGAGCTATTGAGCAGCCAGCATGGGATGATGATAGTGAATCTCTTCCTGCAGCTGAAGCTAGACTTCTTGTAAGTATAGCTCAGTCTCCAGAAGATGAGAAGCAGGGTGCTTATGAGTTCATGAAGTTCTTCACAAATCCTGAGAATCAGGCTAAGTGGTCACTTGGTACAGGTTATGTATCAGTTAGAAAGTCAACAACAGAGACAGATGATTTCAAGGCTTATTCAGAAGAGCATCCAGAAATCCTTGTTCCACTTGCACAGTCAGAGCATGCATCTATCAGACCATTTGATCCAACAGATGGTGAAATCTATGATGCACTTAAGATCGCTGCTGATAAGGTAGAACTTGAAGGTGTATCTGCTCAGGAGGCACTTGACGAGGCAGCTAAGACAGCTCAGGCAGCACTTGATAAGGTAAACGCTGAGTAATATAAACCCTCCTTGGAATTGTATTTTGTTCTGGGCGAAGAGAAGAGTCCTGAGATTCTTCCCTTCGTCCTTTTTTTGTTATGAAGAGGCAATTGAACGGAACACGTGATTATTGAAAAAACAGTGATATTTTGGTACTCTTTAGGGTAGTTGGTAAAAGTATTACAGGGTTTAATGGTGTGGATAGGATGGTGAAGAATACTATGAGAAAAGATGGTAAAAGAGTTGGAAAAAGGGCCCGAGTTCTTGCTGTAATACTAGTGGGTGCGATGGCATTTGGCCTTACAGGCTGTGGTGGTAGTGATGATACAGCCAGTGACAAAAAGAGACGTACGGATAAGTCCAGTTCTATTGGAGATAAACTGGAACAGATGGCTGGAAACCAGCAGGATACAGAGGATCTTCAGCCTCAGGACGGAGGAGACTATTCGGCGCTGTCGACCGAGGAGGAAACTACTGAAGATGCGGCTGGAAAGGATCAGCCTGGTGCTCTGACTGGTTTTATGCCTTGTATATATAGTGAGAGCACAACTTATTATGTTGAAGATGATGATTATACAACTCTCTATCAGAAGTCCTATGATATATTGAAGCTTCAGGATGGAACAGAGGAAGAGTATCCGGGAGTGAAGAAGGCTCTGGATAATTATAATTCGGCGATGGAAAGTGCTGGAGAGGATTATACAGAAGAAGAGCTTGTGGCAACCGCCAAGGAGATGAAGGAGAACGATAGTCTTTATAGTTATCTGTATGATGGATCCACAGCATATATTCAGCGCGTGGATGATAATATCCTCAGTATCCTTCATACTTTTGAGGACTACTATGGTGGTGCCCATGGATACTATGGATGTACAGGATATAACTATGATCCAAGTACTGGCGAGGAAATGTCAATCGAGGACGTGGTCAGCAGTATGGATGACCTTAAGGCAGCTGCTCAGGAGATGTTCTCCAGAGACTATGCATATCTGATCGAGAATGAACCAGGATGTGAGGATTCACTGGCGGAAAGTTTTGATGATCCTGAAACTCTTTGCTGGACTCTTGGACCAGAAGAACTTCAGTTATATTATAATCCATATCACCTTGCCAGCTATGCGGCTGGAATGCAGATAATAAAAATCAGGATCGCTGATTATCCAGATCTTTTTAATAAAGGTATTGGCGTAGCTGAGGGCGACTGGATCATTAAGATGCCGGATGATGGAATGCTGGAGGATATAGATGGAGATGGGTCCCTCGACTATGTGGACGTGACATTTAACTATTTCACAGAAGATGAGTCTGACTATTCGTATCTTGATTCTATAGATGTTGTGGCTGGTAATGGATCTAAGACTATAGTCTATTATGGATTTGAAGAGGGGGATGTCTACTTTATAAAGAAGGGTGACAGCTTCTACCTTTACATATTAGGAACCGCTGAGAATGATTATAAGTTCATTCAGATGGTGGATATAACCGATGGAAATGTGAGAGACCTTAATTCATTTGATGGAACCTTTACCGCTAAGGATTACACCTATGATTATGGCGAAGGATATTACAGCGCGACTCGCGGGCTGCTATATAATCCGAACTTCTTCTACGTCAGAGTCAGACATCAATATATCAGTACACTAGATGCTACTGCTCCAGCTGAGGTCGGTGATAATGGTGAGATAAAGCTGCTTCATGATTATTATGATCTTCCGACTGATTTCTGTATTACTTCGAAGGTAGGTCTGGAATTAGATGAGGTGGACGCGGATGGAAATGTTATCGGCAAGACTAATATTTCAAGCGGAACTGACTACTACATGTATCGCTCTGATGGTACGTCCTATGTGGACTGCAAGACTGAGGACGGAAAATATGTAAGAATAGTGATCGATGATTCAGAATATCCATTTACGGTAAATGGAATCGACCTGGAAGAAGCTTTCGATGGAATAATATTTGCAGGATAAAAAATGAGGGACAGTTCTTAAGTATTTAAGAACCGTCCCTTTTAGGTTTCATATTTATTCAGATACATCGTCGATCGTGAGAGTTCTAAGATCATCATCACTGATATCTGCAATCTCTACGATACGAGTAGCCTGACGCTCGATACATCTTTCGAGATAGTTACGAGCTTCTCTTGCATTTGCGAAGTTCTCTTCGTGAGCCTTTGCTTTCTTTGTAAGATAATCTTCAACGTATGCAGCGGCTTCTTTATCGGTATCATATTCCTGCTTCTTAGCCATGTTGTTGAATATCTCTGTAAGCTCTGAACCAGAGTAATCATTGAAGAAGATATATTTGTTAAAGCGGGATTTAAGACCTGGGTTGGAATTAACGAATTCCTCCATCTTGTCTGTATATCCAGCAACGATTACGATGAGATCGTCTCGGTTATCCTCCATCAGCTTCAGCAGAGTATCAACTGCTTCCTGACCGAAGTCTTTTTCATCACCGCCTTTAATAAGGGTGTAGGCTTCATCGATGAAAAGGATTCCTCCGATGGCGCTTTCAACAACTTCTGCAGTCTGGGTTGCGGTCTGACCAACATATCCAGCAACAAGTCCTGAACGATCAACCTCTACCAGCTGGCCTTCACTAACAACTCCCAGTGCTTTATATATCTTAGCAAGAAGCCTTGCTACAGTAGTCTTTCCGGTTCCAGGATTACCTGAGAATACCAGGTGCAGCGTAATATCTGGCTGCTTCATTCCACGTTCTTCGCGGAGCTTACGGATCTTAACAAGATTTATAAGGTTGGTAAGATCCTGCTTAACAGACTTAAGGCCAACAAGAGTATTTAATTCTTCCATCAGCTGTTCCAGAGTTTCCTGCTGCTCGAGTTCTAGTCCGTCAGCTGTCTGCTTGATTACACCAGCCTTATTTGGTGTATTGGTCTTAGCATCTTTTCTAAAGTTTTTATTCTTAGGATTATTCTTATGACTGATTCCATCTGTGAAGTAGAGACCATACTGCTTTAAGAAGTTATCCAGCATTATTCCATAGTTAGAAAGGTTAGCAACCTCGGTTACTGTCTCTGTATTAATAGCGATAAATGCGGTTCCCACTTCCTTGAAGAGGTCAACAACTTCCTTGGACATAGGTCTTCCTGTTGATGCCTTCACACCTCCAGACATGTCGTACTTTGCTGTATAGAGAAGAACTCTAGGTGGAGTATTTATAAAATCTGCTTCCATGCACTTTCCATATTTGAAGTTCAGGAACTGTCCAATACTCATTATTGTTCCAAAATAGTCGCGGATAAAATCCAGCTCCAGTCTTCCGTCAGTTCCGTCTGATTCAAAAAGAAATCCTACGAACTGAAGCAGGTTGTACTTTAACATTTCCCTGCATGTCATACCTGTTGATGCAGTAAGCTGAGGGTCGGAATTATAAATGTCATCCATCATTTTAAATGTGGCATCGACCTGATTTTTTAATGTGTAATCGATCATTGATTTAATCCCTTCACATGTAGTTCTCTTGAAACAAATCTTTCTTTATCTTAAAACATTTAGTTTTTTTATACAACCTTATTTAAAAATAATCAAAATCAGGCAACAGAATAGGTGGTAAATGACACTGTAAGAGCATAGAGAAAGAGGTAGAATTACCATTTACGACTGTTAAGATTACCATTCGCGACTATTAAGCAACATTTCACTTCAAATTAAGGTTTTCTTAATGTTTGTATTGTATAGTTACACCATAAGTTGATGAACGGACAGTCAGATGACTGAAAAAGAGAGAATTTAAAATATATAGTGAGGTAAAAAGATATGGATGAAGTATTAGTACACACAGATTTAAGACAAAGACTTTTTGATGTAGCAATATATGTTATGCTTTTTATGTTTGCACTTACAATGTGCTTTGTGGGAGTTCTTCATATCGCAGAAGTTAGTATCGGATCAGGAATCTGCTATATAATTATCGGATTAGTTGATCTTATAATGATGGGTCTCTACCATAAAGGAGAATTCAGAAATTAGTTTTCCCTCTGAGGGAGTAAAGTTGTTATCCCTCTAGATAATATGACATTCACCTGTGATTGTGATATAATCTGTAATGTGCATTTTAAGGATTGTAACGATTACTGAATGGATTACTTGCTTAGGAGTTACAATGTTTTCGCAAGGGGTGGATGTCATATGAATTCTAGATTGATAGTGTATATATTGGATAAAGTGAAGGGAATAGGAATCCTAGCTATATGCATAGGGTTCCTGTTTTCTTTGTTATTGGGAATAAATGTAGATGCGGCTGGCAGCTGGACAAAGACAGATGGCCGCTGGTGGTACGACAACGGAGACGGAACTTATGCCAAGGGTGAGTATATAGATGGTTACTGGCTGGACAGTGATGGCTGGTACAACAGTGCATGGAACGGAAGCTGGAAACACAACTCTAAGGGCTGGTGGTTCCAGTCTGGAAGCTGGTATCCAACAAGCAGCTGGCTGAAGGTTGACGGCGCATGGTATTACTTTGAAGCGAGTGGATATATGGCTGCTTCCAAATGGATTGAGCTGGGCGGTGACTGGTACTACATGACTGAGTCAGGAGCCATGGCTGTTTCTACAACCATAGATGGAAAGGAGATTGACGCGTCAGGAAAATGTACTTCCATGTCTGCAGATTCTCCAACTATGAATGAACTGGTTTCAGGAAGCAAGACTGCAAAGAAGACAGATCAGATCGTTACAGTCGTTGGCCATGAATTAACTTTATGGCAGAAGCAGGCAGATGGAAGCTGGACTGCGGGAGATACCTATTACTGTGGATTCGGACTGAACGGCTTCAGTGATCCAGAGACAAGAGTGATGGGGGACAAAACAACTCCTAAAGGATCCTTCCCACTGACGTATGCATTTGGCAAGGCAGAAAACCCTGGCACTGCTATGACTTACCGCAGCATCACTCCAAACTCATATCTTTCTTCCGAGAGAGATACATACAATACCTGGGTTGAGAGTGAGACCAGCATGATCGGTGAGCACTTAATCGATTATTATCAGTATAAGTATGCAGTTAATATAGGCTTTAATACGGATCCTGTTGTTTATGGAAGGGGAGCTGGAATCTTCCTTCATTGTAAGAGTACGGATCACTGGTATACCAGCGGATGCGTAAGTCTGGAGGAAGGAAATATGGTTACTGTTCTGAAGCAGCTGAAGAACGGTTCATATATGATCATTGTTGAATATAAGTCGGAGCTTATGAATTATTAGAGGTGGCGAATGGCGCGCGGTAAAAATCAGAAGCTTAAAATGTTATATCTGGCAAAGCTTTTTATCGAAAAGACGGATGAGAATCATGGCGTCACAATGCCTGAGATCATTGAGTATTTAGAGAAAAATGATATCGATGCGCAGAGGAAAAGTATCTACAGTGATATAGATGCGCTGGTGGAGTTTGGCTATGACATTATTAAGGAGCAGCGCGGAAAGCAAACCTACTATTTTCTGGCAAGCAGGGATTTTGAAGTCCCTGAGCTGAAGCTTCTGGTTGATGCAATACAGGCTTCAAGATTTATCACAACACGAAAATCCAGAGAGCTTATTAAGAAGCTGGAGACTCTGGTGAGTGAATACGATGCAAAGCTGCTGGACCGCGAGGTTTATGTGGCTGGCCGTATCAAGAACATGAACGAAAGCATTTATTACGGAATAGACGCCATACACAGTGCCCTTAACAATAATCATAAGATCAAGTTCCATTATTTTAGATGGAATGTAAAGGGTGAGCAGGAGCTGGGACATGATGGTGAGTACTACGTGGTGAGCCCATGGGCTCTTACCTGGGATAATGAGAACTATTATCTTGTGGCTCACGACGAACAGAGTGATCAGCTTCGGCATTACCGTGTTGATAAGATGAAGGAAATTGCAGAGATATCAGAGAAGCGAGCTGGATCTGCTCTCTTTAAAGATCAGGACAAGGCGGTTTATACGGAAAAACGTTTCAACATGTTTAATGGCGATGTGAAGCGTGTGAAGCTGAAGTGTAAGAACCATTTGTCAAATGTTATCGTAGATCAGTTCGGTCTCGAAGAGACTATGAGGCCTTGCGATGATGAGCACTTTACAGTGAATGTTGATGTGGCGGTGAGCCCACATTTTCTCGGCTGGGTTGTGGCCCTTGGCGATGAGATAGAGATTGTTGAACCGGAAGCAGTAGTAAATGAGATGAAAAGTTACCTTGACCGGATAAGGAGTTTATACTAGGGGATAGATATATGTTAGAAAAGAAAGCGTATGGAAAGGTAAATCTAAGCCTTGATATAGTTGGAAGAAGAGAGGATGGTTATCATCTGGTAAGAATGGTAATGCAGTCTCTGGATATATATGATGTACTCGAGTTTGAAAAGCTGGATAGCCCAGAGATAATAGTACTTTTGCAGGATAGCGCTACGGAGGGGGATTCTTCGAAGCAGACTGAGTCAGAGGACACTGCTGATAATCTGGGAAGGGTTCCTCTTGATGAAAATAACCTGATATATAAGGCAGCCCGACTTCTCTTTGAAAGATATATATGGAAAAGAGATAAAAACGCTGGAGTTAGAATAACACTTACAAAGAATATTCCGATTGCGGCTGGTATGGCTGGAGGAAGCAGCGACGCAGCGGCTACATTTCGCGGTATAAATGAGCTGTTTGAACTATGTCTTTTTGACAAGGACCTGATGGAAATGGGAGTCACCCTGGGAGCGGATATTCCTTACTGCATTATGGGAGGAACTGCTCTGTCAGAGGGTATCGGTGAGGAACTGACCAGACTTCCTGATCTTCCTGAATGTGTGTTCCTGGTTGCGAAACCTAAGGTTTCAGTATCTACAGCTGAGGCTTACGGAGGTTTTGATTCTCTGGTTGAGACTGTGGATCCGAAAACAGGAAAGAAAGCCCGGATCATTCATCCGGATGTGGATGGCCAGGTGGATGCTCTATATGCAGGTAATCTGAAGGGCGTTACAGATAGATTCCTAAATGTTCTTGAATACGTTACAGCTGAAAAGCATGCTGTAATAGGGGAACTGGAGAAAATAATGCTGGACTTTGGGGCGTTAAATGCTATGATGAGTGGCAGTGGCCCTACAGTTTTTGGTATCTTTGAAAATGAGTCTCAGGCTGAGGCTGCGAAGAAAGAGATTGAAGCAAGAGAAGGAGCTGACCAGCTATTTGTTGTTAGAGCTTTATCTTAGTTTGAATTTTTGAGAAGAGGATAAATAGTGAGCAGAGAAGACGACAAAAATATACAGCGTCAAGAGTTGGCAAGACGTCGAGAAGCAAAACGTCTTGAAAGAGAGAGGCAGATAAAAAAGCTTAAGATAATGCTGGCTATCTGCGTCGTTTCTTTTGTGCTGATTGCTGCTGGTGTGGTAGCTCTGATCATTCGTCTTGTTCCGGAAGATGGAGGCAAGTCTGGAGGGGATAAAGCAGATAGTAGTGTTGATGCTGAAGTTTCTTCGTATTCGGAAAGTACTCAGACAGATGGAGAAGAGGATTCATCCAGGGTATTTAATTCCTTTAATGATGAGGGGACTCCAGGAGATGCAGCAGAGTCGCTTGAAAAAGATTTCGACATAGATATGACATTTGTCGGTGACTGCTGTATGGCTACAAATCTTGAAGATAGTTCATACGGAACACTTTTATGGTACGAGTCAAATGCGGACACAACCTATTTCTTTAGCGGCGTCCGTTCCTACTTTGATGATGATATTACTATAGCAAACTGTGAGAATACATTTTCTGACAGATCTGTTGCTCCAAGAGATAAGGGAGAGGGACCGGCATACTGGTTCAAGTCTCCGGCCTGGTTTGCAAAGGTTTTTACTGACAATAGCATAGAGGCGGTAACCATCAACAACAATCATACAAATGACTATGGCCCAGAGGTTTTTGAGGATACGAAGGCGGCTCTTGACGCGGCCGGTGTTCGATGGGGCTTCCGGGATAATATCATTTATTATGAAGAGGAAGGCTTTAAGGTGGGAGTGGTCTGTGTTTCCTACTATTCCTACAGTGAGGCGGAAGGCATTCTGCCATATTTGGAGCTTGCTAAGGAGAATTCAGATTTTCAGGTGATCTATTTCCATGGCGGAGTTGAGGGTGCGTATCAGCCAGAGGACTGGAAGGTGCAGGCCTGCCACATGCTGGTGGATAATGGAGCGGATCTGATCCTGGGGGCACATCCTCATGTTCTTCAGAAGAGGGAGAACTATAACGGAGTTGATATAGTTTATTCGCTGGGAAATTTCTGCTTCGGTGGAAATGATAATCCTGTATCGAATAGAACCATAATATATAAGTATAAACTGAAGGTTCATGAGACTGCTGAAGGCTGTGAAGTGACAGCAAAGGAAGAAGAGATGATACCTTGCTATGTTTATACAGGTAGTACAAATAACTGGCAGCCATACCCGATAGAAGATCAGGAAACGGTTGACCGGGTTATAAGATATATGAATGGTGAACTGGATTTACCAAACTAAAAAAGTGCAGCGGGGTCCGTCCCCACTGCACCAAAGGGGAAGATATGAGTAGAGGAATATTTATTAGTATGGAGGGACCGGATGGTTCCGGAAAATCAACACAGATAGCGCTCATTAAGGAGTATCTGGAGCAGGAGGGTAAGGATGTTATAATTACCCGTGAGCCAGGAGGCAACCGAATCAGTGAGGCTATTCGTGAGATCATCTTAAATAAGGATTACACGGAAATGTCACCGGTTACAGAGATGATGCTTTACGCAAGTGCCAGAGCACAGCTTATTGCTGAGGTTGTTGGACCAGCTATCGATGCTGGGAAGGCGGTAATATCTGACAGATTTGTTGACTCTTCTCTTGTATATCAGGGAATGGCACGTGGCCTTGGAGTCGATACAGTATATGAGATCAATAAGGTTGCCATAGGAAAGTATATGCCAGATGTGACATTTCTCCTTGATCTGCCTGCTGAGGTTGGTATCAGCAGAAAGAAGGATCAGAAGGAACTGGACCGAATGGAGATGGAGAGTCTGGAGTTTCACAAGAAGGTAGCAGAGGGTTACAGAAGCCTTGCAGACAGGTTCCCAGACAGAATCAAAACTGTAGATGCAACTTTGCCTATTGATGAGATATGTGGTATTATTAAAGCAAGTGTAAAGGACATATTATCTAGCATTTAGGTATAAAAGCTTTTGGGGAAAGCGGGGTGAGCAGCATGGATTTTAAAAACATTATTGGACACGAGGAAATCATCAGCCGCTTTATGAGCAGCATTGAAACAGACCGAGTGAGTCATGCTTATATAATTGCTGGCGAGGAGGGCAGTGGCAGGTATACACTGGCCGAGGCCTTCGCCAAAGCACTTCAGTGTGAAGAAGGTGGTTCAGAAGCTTGTGGACATTGTAAGTCTTGTAAGCAGGCTGAGTCAGATAATCACCCTGATATAATTACTGTGGCTCATGATAAGAACACAGTTCTTTCTGTTGATTGTATCAGAACTGAAGTTGTTGATTCCATGGGTATCAAGCCTTACAGTAGTAAGTATAAGATATATATTATCCGCGATGGTGAGATGATGACAGAGGAGGCAGAGAATGCTCTGCTGAAGACAATCGAGGAGCCACCTGAATATGGCATAATCATTATCATTACGAAGCAGCTTGAAAAGCTTCTTCCTACGATTCAGTCGCGCTGTGTGATCATTAACACCAAGCCTGTTAAAGAGAAGGATATTCATGATTATCTTGCTAGTAATTATGGAATATCAGAGGAAAAGATATCATTTGCCATCGAGTATGGTCAGGGAAATCTTGGAAAGGCTATACTTCTTGCAACAAACGAGGAGTACGAGGGTCTGGTAAGATCTGTTATTGATCTTGAGTCCAACATCTTTGATATGACTCTTGATGAGATATCTGAGGCGATCAAGAGATGCGTGAATTATAGAATGAATATTAATGATTATCTGGATCTGATGATGATGTGGTACAGAGATATTCTGGTGCTGAAGGTTACAGGAAATCCGGATAAGATCCTTTTCAAGGAGCAGTATTCAGTTATAAAAGATCAGGCGAAGTATCTGAGCTTTAACGAGCTGGAGGATAAGTCGCGGGCTATAGAATCAGCTAAGCAGAGAATAAATGCTCATGCTGATATGGAGGATATTATGAGGCTTCTTATTCTGACTCTTAAGGAGGCGTAAGTCTTCGGAGTTCTATAGGGAGCAGACTATAGTAAAGGAGAAAACGAGTTTCATTATGAAGGAAGTAATAGGCGTCAGGTTCAGACCTAATGGCAAGATATACTATTTTGACCCCATTGATTATCATGTCCAGGTTGGAACCGATGTCATAGTTGAGACGGCCAGGGGAGTAGAATACGGCAAATGTGTTCTCGGCCGAAAAGCAATCGAGGATGAGAAAAGGATAGCAGGTCTCAAGCCTATCATCCGACTTGCAAATGATGAAGATAAGAAGAAGTTTGAGGCTAATCAGAAGAAGTCCGAGGAAGCTTTTGCAACCTGTGTTAAGAAGATAAATGAGCATGGGCTTAAGATGAAGCTTATCTCTGCTGAGTATACATTTGATGGAAGCAAGGTGCTTTTCTACTTCACAGCAGATGGACGTGTTGACTTCAGAGAATTAGTTAGAGATCTGGCTGGTGTATTCAGAACCAGAATAGAGCTGAGACAGATTGGTGTAAGAGATGAAGCCAAGATATCTGGCGGAATCGGTATGTGCGGCAGAGAGCTTTGCTGCAATAGTTACCTGTCAGAGTTTATTCCTGTTTCTATCAAGATGGCTAAGGAGCAGAATCTGTCACTTAATCCAACAAAGATTTCCGGCGTGTGTGGAAGACTTATGTGCTGTCTCAAGCATGAGCAGGACACATATGAGTATCTTAATTCAAAGATGCCTGGTGTTGGTGATAATGCAACTACAGCTGAGGGAGTTGTTGGAAAGGTTGAGTCGGTAAATGTTATGCGCCAGACGGTACGTCTCATAATTACTGATGAAGAAGACAACAAGACCATGGAAGAGTTCAAGGTCGATGAGCTGAAGTTTAAGCCTAGAAAGAAGAAAAAGGACAAGGGTGACAAGCGTCCTAAGGATGCTAAGAGAGATAAGGATCTTGAGGCTCTCGAAGCGCTTGAAAAGGAAGAGCATTCTGGTCTTGATGACGAATAAGCTATGGGTGATTATATTCTAAAGGAAAATGAAAGAATAGATGATCTGGATGTAAATGGGTTCCGTATTATACAGAACCCATTTTGCTTCTGTTTTGGAATGGATGCAGTGCTGCTTGCAAACTTTGTAAGGGTCAATCCTAAGGCGAAGGGCCTTGATATAGGAACAGGTACAGGAGTTGTTCCGTTGATCCTTACGGCAAAAAATCGCGGGGCTCACTGGACAGGTCTTGAGGTGCAGCCTAATATGGCTGATATGGCCAGCCGAAGCGTAAAGCTAAATGATGCTGAGGATAAGATATCTATAGTGGAAGGCGATGTGAAAAATGTTCGGGAGTTATTTGAGCCTGGCCAGTTTGGAGTTATCACATCCAATCCGCCATATATGAAGCCTAACAGTGGACTTCAAAGTGGCAGTGAGACCATCAACATCTCAAGGGCAGAGATAATGGCAACCCTTGAAGATGTGGTAAGTGCAGCTTCGTATCTGCTAAAAACAAGCGGTACATTTGCTATGGTCCATAGACCGTCAAGGCTTCCAGAAATTATGGATATACTTTTAAAGTACAGGCTGGAGCCTAAAAGAATGCAGCTTGTTCAGCCCACGGTGGACAAGGAAGCAAATCTGGTGCTTATAGAATGTGTGAAGGAAGCGGGGAAAGAACTGAGGCTCCTTCCAACTTTGATAGTTTACAAGGAAAATGGGGATTATACCGAGGAGCTTCTAAGCTACTATAGGTAGAGATAACATTTTGCTGTAATGGAGGTTTTATGGCTGGCATATTATATCTGGTGGCAACTCCTATAGGAAACCTGGAGGATATGACATATAGAGCGGTGAAGGTGCTGAACGAGGTGGATATCATCGCGGCGGAGGATACTCGTAACAGTATCAAGTTGCTGAACCATTTTGAGATAAAGAAGAGTCTTACCAGCTACCACGAGTTTAATCGTTATGATAAGGCGGAGTATCTGGTTGAGAAGCTGGAGCAGGGTGAGAATGTGGCGGTGATAACAGATGCTGGTACACCGGGTATTTCGGATCCGGGCGAGGTTCTGGTGGAGATGTGCTACGACCGCGGAATAAGGGTTGTGCCTGTTCCGGGAGCGGTAGCGGCGGTAAATGCCCTCGTCGCCTCTGGTCAGAAGACGCGTCGATTTGCATTTGAGGCTTTCCTTCCATTAGAGAAGGATAAAAAATCCAAGAAGGATCTTGAGAGAATACTGGAAGAATTAAAGGCGGAAACCAGAACGGTTGTGATATATGAGGCACCTCATAGACTTGTCAGTACTCTGGAGCTTTTGAAGAAGGAACTGGGAGAAAGTAGAAGTCTTACAATCTGCAAGGAACTCACAAAGAAGCATGAAACCTTTCGGAAGACTACTCTTGGAGAGGCCTGCCAGTTTTATCAATCAGAAGAAAATGCACCGCGTGGTGAATATGTTTTGGTAATCGCTGGAAAGTCTGAAGAAGAGCTGGAGCAGGAGAAAAGGCTTAGCTGGGAAGGGCTCAGTGTTGAAGAACACTTAAGAAGCTACATGGATCAGGGCGTAGATAAGAAGGAAGCAGTAAAGCTCGTGGCAAAAGAACGTGGGTTAAAGAAACAGGACGTTTATCTCATCGCGGTTAACATAAACTAATACAACTCTTTATTAGGAACAAAGATTAGTATTGTCTAACAAATAGGGCTTATTGTATACTCCATCTAGAAACTTTGTATATTAATAAGGAGGTTAAGGCTATGGCATTTGTTATAGGTGATGCTTGTATCTCTTGTGGTACATGCGCAGGTAACTGCCCAGTTGGAGCAATCGCAGAGGGCGATGGAAAGTTTGAGATCGATGCAGATTCTTGCATCTCTTGTGGAGCTTGTGCTTCAAATTGTCCTGTTAGCTGTATCGAAGAAGGCTAATTAAATATTAGGATATAAAGAAGGCCACCCAGTTTCCTGGGTGGTCTTTTTGTATGTTCGTTTGTTCGTTAATGTTTAATTAATCTACTGAGTTGTAATTTTATTGTTTGGACAAACCTAAACTCCTTTCATAAGAAGGTTCTGTGATGTAAGAAAGGTTTATCCATATGGCTTTGATACATGACATACGGGGATGTCCCGAGGGACTATATCATGGCTCTCAGCCTGCGTGATGTCGTGGCATTATATTAGCAGATTAGGTCATCTACTTCAAGAAAAAAATACACCAAAATAACACTTTACGAATCGAAAATATATGTTAGAATACATAGTAATAAAAAGGGGAAAATGTATGAAACTAGAAAGAATCAATGACAATCAAATAAGAATTACACTTGATCCTCATGATTTTGATGACTTCGATGTATCGGTTGTTGATCTTCTTACTGACAGGGAAGGAAAGGCAAAGGATTTTATCGAAACTCTTATGGGTATGGCAAAGGATGACTTAAACTTTGAAGCTGATGGCCGTCCTATAATGGTAGAAGTAACACAGACTGGGAAGGATGCAATAGTCCTGATGGTGACAAAGGTTGATAAAGATTCCAAGCTTACACCAGGCAGTCATCCGGCTCCTGAATCTGTTGAGTCCGTGGAAGTGCAGGAAATAAAAGAAGATGCGCCTATTCCAAATATTCCTATTCCAGCGGCAGAGAATGAGAAGACAATAACTCCAAGCTATGGAGTGTGCAAGTTTAGTAATCTCGATGATGTGATCCGTGTTGCAAAGATGTCTGAGAACTACTATGACAGCGACAATTCTTTGTATAAGGACGAGGATAGTTACTATCTGATGTACACCAGAAGCAGAAATACAGAGGAAGATTTTAGAATGCTTTCAAGTCAGGCTAGAGAATTTGGAGAGCCTGCTACCTTCCATTATGCTTCCCGTTATTATCTTGAGGAACATTTTACTTTGGTTGTGGCTAATGAAGCGCTTCAGCTTTTATCAGAGACATAAAAAATCACCTGGATTTCCAGGTGATTTTTTCGTATGTAATATTTTTTATCTTATGAATACATGCTGATTCTTCTGATATGACGCTCATCATTTGAAAATGGTGTATCAAGAAATGTATCAATGATCATAAGAGCGAGACCAGGACCAACTACTCTTGCGCCCATGCATAGGATGTTTGCGTCATTGTGCTCTCTTGTAGCCTGAGCAGAGAAAGTGTCGTGGCAAAGTGCAGCTCTTATTCCTTCAATCTTGTTTGCAGCCATTGACATACCGATTCCAGTTCCACAGATAAGGATACCTAAATCTGCATTTTTGCTGGTGATATCAGCGGCAACCTTTTTTGCGTAGATAGGATAATCACAGGATGCTGGACTATCAGTTCCTACATCGATAACCTCAAAACCACGTGCTTTAAGATGTTCGATAACCTCAAGTTTAAGCTCATATCCGCCGTGATCTGACCCAATACTTACCTTCATATTAATAACCTCCCTAATATATAAGACAACCCTAAGACTTTGTCTTTATTATACATGTATTATTCTCTGACCTGCTGCTTTGAGCAGTCTGTTCATTATGGCTCCACCGATCTCGCAGTCCTTAAAGCTTTCACTGTAGATAAATTCGGCGCCTCTTTCGTCGCATTCTCTAAGTGCAGCGTAGAGTCTTGCTGCAACAGTGATCCCTGAATCAATGCTGCCAACTGCTATAGTATCTTTACTATTATAGAAGTGACAGTGCTCTTCAGGTGCCAGGATCAGAACCTTAGAACCTTCCTCTTTCTTCTTATTATATAAGTCATTTATCATATCTGCAACAGCAGCTGAATCTTCATCTTTGAATCTAGCATCAGTTGGGACTGCGATGTCCGTTTTCTCTACTACAGTAAGCTCTCCTACAGGAGCATAGTGAGTATACTTCATTCCTGGTGCCTTAGGTCTGAGGCTTGGGTCTGGGTGAATGATAGCTGGATCGATTCGAACCTCCCCGATAATATCCTCTAGATTTTTCTTTGTAATAAAACCTGGTCTTAGAATAGTAGGAATATCAGATGTGAGGTCCACTATTGTGGATTCAATGCCGATTCCTACTGCGCCTCCATCGATTATAGCGTCTATACGACCATCCATATCTTCCTTAACATGTTCAGCAGTAGTAGGAGATGGTCTGCCTGAGGTGTTAGCTGATGGGGCAGCAATATATACACCGCTTCGTCGTATCAGTTCCATAGCAGCAGGATGTGAAGGGAAACGTATTGCTACAGTATCCAATCCTCCTGTAGTCTCTTTAGGAACTATATCTGCTTTAGGAAGAATGATAGTAAGTGGTCCCGGCCAGAATGCCTCCATAAGAGTTTTGGCTGTTTCTGGAACCTCGGTAGCCAGTTCATAGACAGAAGCTGTATCAGCTATATGTACAATAAGCGGGTTGTCCGAAGGACGTCCCTTTGCAGCGTAGATTGCCTGAGATGCAGAAGCCTCCAGGGCATTTCCGCCTAGTCCATATACAGTCTCGGTAGGAAATGCTACCAGCCCGCCATTCTTTAGAATCTGAGCTGCTACCTCAATATCCTGTTCGCTGTCAGATAAAAACTTTGTAATCAAAGTTATACTCCTTATCAGTCTCCACTCATATCGCCGCGAAGGACCTTGTCCAGCACGTAGTCATGAGCTTCGTTTTCGTATGTATCAGGAAGTGACTCAAGTTCATCACTTCCATAACGCTCCTTAAGAGCAGTTTTGATCAAATGGTCCGCAAATGCGGGATTCTTTGGAAGAATAGGGCCGTGGCTGTAGGATCCGAAAAGATTCTTATATCTTACGCCTTCAGTTTTATCCTCCCCATTATTTCCATAGCCTGCAAGTACAGTGCCCAAAGGCTTTACGCCTTCACCAAGATAGGTTCTTCCACTGTGGTTCTCAAAGCCGACCACATCAGATCCACCGGATTCAGTAGGGAGTCGGAATGCATAGTTGCCTATCATACGAACATCGCCGCCAATGGTATGGTAGTCAACTACACCGAGGAAAGGAAGCTTCTCGCCCTCCTTTGTCTGGTAGTAGTGCCCCATCATCTGGTAACCACCACAGATGCAGAGGAAAACCTTTCCGCCTTCAACTGCAGAGCGGATGCTGTCACCCTTGCCGGATCTCAGGTCATTCAGCAGTACCTCCTGCTCGAAATCCTGTCCGCCGCCGATGAAGAATATATCGAAGTCCGAAAGACTCTGGTTATCTCCAAGCTTTACCTCGGTAACCTCGCAATCTATACCACGCCATTCAAGACGTTTTTTAAGACAGAGGATATTGCCGCGGTCGCCGTAAAGATTCAGCACTTCCGGATATAAATGTGCTATTTTAAGCTTTCTGTCAGACATATCATTTCCTTATTAGTATTATTTCTGATCCTTCCAGAATTCCTTCTTACCTGTTGCGGCACCAACTACAGCCCTGAGACTAAGCATAGACGTGTAGTTTGGAAGTGCAAATACTGGAAGTGAGTGGCTGGTCATAGCCTTCAGTAGTTCGTTTTCATCCTCAACAAGAGATATGATGCTTTCGTCAGCACCCGCATACTTGAGACGAAGTCTTATGTCAGTAGCTCGGGTGCCTGAAACATATATCTTCTTGCAGTTCTTGTCATTTGCCACCTTTTCAAAGTCGGCATCCCAGATCCATGAGATATCATGACCATCAGCTGTCTTATCATTTAGACAAAATACTGCCACGTAGTCATTCTCCATTGAAGAAAGATAGGACAGAGACTGATTACAGCCTGCTGGGTTTTTAACAAGGATCATCTGTATATCTACATTATTATATGTAAAGGTTTCCATTCGGCCGAAGCTGGATGCAACCTTTCCTAAAGACTGAGTAATATCTGAGCGCTTCCAGCCTGCTGCTTCGTAAGCGCCGATAGCTGCGATGCCATTATATATGTTATACAGGGCAGGAAGTCCGATAGTTATGTCCTGATTTTCGTCCTGGAAACGAACGGTGATATCACTACCTTTTGGAGATATCTTATTAATAGAAGAAACTTCTATATTGGTAGCAGCACGCTTGTAGCCACATTTAGGACATCTGAAGCCGCCCAGGTGCTGATATGTATGATAGTCATACTCATATTCAGTGCCGCAGTTTATGCAGTACTTGGCATCGGAGAGGTCGTTTGACTCGTCAGTGTTCTTCTGATCTACCGCGTCGGGTCCTATTCCATAGTAGAAAACCTTGTTAGGAACTCCGTTTGCCAGAGAAGAAGTGAGGGAGCAGTCAGCGTTAAGACACAGAGTTGTGTCTGGAACCAGACCTACGCCTGTACGTATTTCTTCCAATGTATGCATTACCTCTCCGTATCGATCCAGCTGATCTCTGAAGAGGTTAGTTACAACGATAACCTTTGGATGAATAAGTGGAACTACCTTCTTGAGGGCGCCTTCATCACATTCTACTATAGCAAAATGTTTTTTCGGCTTACCAGATAGAGTAGCCAGCGCGGTGAACTCTGCAGTTATACCTGTCAGCAGATTCGCACCGGATATATTAGACAGCGGATCCACGCCGCTTTCCTGCAGGGCATTTCTCAGCATACTGCATGTAGTTGTCTTACCGTTTGTACCTGTTACTACTATTATTTCCATTCCACTGGATACTACTTCGAGAATCTTCTTATCAAAAAGAAGTGCAGATCTGCCAGGGAGTGTAGTGCCTCCACGATGGGCTACACGCAGTCCCCATCTAGTTAGACGACAGGCTGCAACGGCAAAAAATGTTTTAACTGGATTATGTCCGTTCATAATTATAATAAATGTCTTCCTATTATATAATTCGCAGTTTTTTATGATTGATAACGTTTAGATGCAAGAGTATAATAAACTCATAGTGTGCATATCAGCAAGATTAGCACAAATAGGTTGTTTTTTCAACCTTGTATGATGTTCTAGTTTACGCCTGCCGGGGATTTTATGTTGACAAGACAGGCGTATCGTGCTATTATAACAACGTAACATTTTTGTAACAAATCAATTAAAAATGTAAAAAAAATGTAACAAACCACAAGATATTGTGTGTGAAAGTCGATTAGGAGGTTACATAATGTATAAACCAACAAAGAGAGTTTTGGCTGCGTGCCTTACAGCGGGAGTTGTATTTTCCCTATTTAGTACAACACCTGAAGTAAAAGCTGGTCAGGAATATGACTCATCTAATGTGGGAATTTCAGGAAAAGTAGGCGAGTATATTCAGAATACAGAATCTGAGGATCCTGTAGCTGATCTTACAAACGGTATAGTAACAAAGGCTGATGTTGAGAGCGCATTTGCTGAGGCAACTACTGCAGATTCATTAGTAGATGCAAGTAATACTGATGCTAGTTCAACAGATGCAAGTGAGACAGACGCATCTCCAACAGATGCTAAGATCTATACTCAGTTCCAGGATAGAGCAGTTTGTACTGCTGATGGAAAGGTTAACATTCGTACAGCTTCTAGCACAGATGCAGATGTTGTAGGTGTCCTTGACAGAGGTGGTATCTGCCTGGTTGATGAAATTGGCGAAGAGTGGACAAAGATTGAGTCTGGTACTTGCGTAGGATATATCGCAAATATGTATCTTGCTTATGGCGATGATGCTGGAGTATGGTGTGAGAACAACGGTATCGCTCGTACAGCAGTTGTTAACACAGCAACACTTAAGGTTCGTGAAGGCAAGGACGAAGAAAGCGAATGTGTAACACTTCTCCCAGAGGGTGAAGAGTACTCAGTATATAGTGTAAGTGGTGATTGGACTGAGGTTTCAGTTGATGATGACGTTCGTGGTTTCGTAAAGAGCGAATATGTATCAGTAACATTTGAAACAACAAGAGCCGTATCCGTTGAGGAGCAGGCAGAGGCTGATAGAAAGGCTAAGGAAGAGGCTGATGCAGCATGGCTTGCATATCTTGCAGAGCAGGAAGCAAAAGCACAGGCCGCAGCTACTCAGACAGCTAATACACAGACTACAAACACAACTACTACAACAAATACAACAACTACTACAACTCAGACTACAGATGCAGCTGCACAGACTCAGACAACTGATACTGCAGCACAGCCAGCAGCTGAGCCAGCAGCAGAAACACAGCCTGCTACAGAGGCTCCAACAGAGGCACCTACAGAAGCTCCAACACAGGCTTCTATCGCAGCACCTGCTGGTCAGACAGGAGTTGATCTTGCAAACTATGCTTGTCAGTTCGTTGGTTACCCATATGTTTGGGGTGGATCAAGTCTTACAGGTGGTGCAGACTGTTCAGGATTTACAATGAGTGTATATGCTCAGTTCGGATATTCACTTCCTCATAACGCAGCAGCTCAGTCAGGTTACGGCGTTGAGGTTAGTCTTTCAGATCTTCAGGCTGGAGACCTTCTGTTCTACAGCAATGGTGGTGGAATCGGACACGTAGCTATCTACATTGGTGGTGGTTCAGTAGTTCATGCATCTAACTCAAGAGATGGTATCAAGATTTCATCTTACAACTACAGAACTCCTGTAAAGGCTGTAAGAATTATCGGTCAGTAAATTCTAATTATCATATGACTATCAGGTGACAAACAGTGAATGCTGTTTGTCACCTTTTTTGTTTTCTTCGGAAATAAAGTTACTTACATAGAATGTTTTGTAAAGAAGGTGTTTAAAATAACTTGCAAAAATATGTTACAAACATATTTCGTGAACACAAAAATGGGGTTTTTGTGCACTATGCACAAAAGAATGAACTGGCGGTTGACAATAATTAACATAGGGGGGAGAGGGTGTGTGTTGATAACTATGCTTGTAAAGGCTTTTGAATGGGGTTGTTAACAAAGTTATCAACATTGTCCACATTTTTTTAGTGGACATAATCTTCGTTTTTATGACGTCAAAAAAAAATAAATTTCGTGATTTGTAACAAAGTTTTAACAATCTAAGATTTTTTTGGCTGATTTTACATTCGAAAAATGTGAAATCAACCTCCCCCAATCGTTGAATGAAGGGGGTAAATATGGTATAATCAATTAAGCTGTTCTACAGGCCTAGGGGGGTCTATAGTACAGTATTTCTAGCGAGAAGGAGAACAACACTATGAATTATATGATTAGCGGAAAAAACATCGACGTAACCGAAGGTTTGAAGCAGGCGATTTATGATAAGCTGGGAAGACTCGAGAAGTTCTTTGCAGAAGATACGAATGCTCAAGTAACTCTATCTGTAGAAAAGGAGAGACAGAAGATAGAGGTAACTATTCCAATGAAGGGACACATAGTTCGTGCTGAGCAGGTTAGTGATGATATGTATGTGTCTATCGATATGGTAGCAGAGATAATAGAGCGTCAGGTAGTACGCTACAAGAAAAAGATTATAGATCAGAGCCAGGATGCAGCATTCTTCCAGGATAGATTCCTTGAGGAAGAGGATATTGAGGATGATGAGATTCAGATCATCAGAAGCAAGAGATTTGCTGTTAAGCCTATGTATCCAGAAGATGCTTGTGTACAGATGGAACTTCTTGGACACAGCTTCTATGTATTCCGTAACGCTGAGACAAATGAGGTTAATGTAGTTTATAAGAGAAAGGGAAGTACTTACGGACTTATTGAGCCAGAGTTCTAGATAGTATCAGGGGGATAAATCATGAAGTTTTGTACAATGTGTGGGCAGCAGATAGACGATAACATGCCTT
Organism: Lachnospiraceae bacterium AC2031; assembly: GCA_000687975.1. Taxonomy (GTDB): domain Bacteria; phylum Bacillota; class Clostridia; order Lachnospirales; family Lachnospiraceae; genus Eubacterium_Q. Next base: position 1,880,383 of record JIAB01000001.1, read on the forward strand.
TCTGTCCATATTGTGGAGCCCCACAGCAGACTGCACCGCAGCCACAGCAGGCGGCACCGCAGCCACAGCAGGTGGCACCACAGCCACAGCAGGCAGCACCGCAGCCACAGCAGGCAGCACCACAGCCACAGCAGGCAGCACCGCAGCCACAGCAGGCAGCACCGCAGCCACAGCAGGCGGCATCACAGCCACAGCAGGCAGCACCACAGCCACAGCAGGCGGCATCACAGCCACAGCAGGCAGCACCGCAGCCACAGCAGGCAGCACCACAGCAGCAACCACCACAGTTTGGTCAGTATCAGACACCACCTCCTATGCAGGCTGGGTTTGGTGGACCAGGACCTAAGGCTCCAAAGAAGCCACTTGATAAGAAGATTTTATTCATTATTATCGGAGCCGTAGCATTTATACTTGTTGTTATAGGTATTATATGTGGACTCTCAGGCAGAAGAGGAGCTGGCAGCTATAAAGGAGCTGTTGAGAAACTCTTCAATGCGTTAGCTGATGGTAGTGCCAAGAAGACAGTTCATATCATGATGCCAGCAGAACTTGAGAAGGCTGCTGACAAGGAACTGAAGGGTGGTGAGCTTGAGTATCTGGGCTATGACAGTATGCAGGACTTCATTGATGATATGTACAGCACTGAACTTGATAAAGATATGCAATTCCAGAATGTTGAGATAACAGATAAGGATAAGCTTTCTAAGGATGAGCTCGAAGAAATCGAGGAACAGTGCAGTGATGAGATGGGATGTGACATCAAGGTCAAAGAAGCTTACGAACTTGAGATCGAGTACGAGTACCGTGAAAAGGGCGATAAGAAGTGGCATGATGATTACATGGAGATGACAGCCTATAAGGTTGGCGGAAGATGGTACATATTCCCTTGGTAAAAACTGATAAGTAATATTAAATGTGTCACAGAGATGAAAACTCTGTGGCACATTTTTTAATTTTCGAAAAAACATTGCTAGAATAAGGCATTAGTGGTATAGTATTGAGATGGCTAACCGCCTATTGATTTCTATATTTTGGAGGAAAAACATGTTTCTAACGGACAAGATTTTCGGAACATATAGTGACCGAGAATTAAAAAAGATAGATAAGACTGTTGATGCGGTTATGGCTCTTGAAGATAAGTACAGTCAGGAGAACTATACCGATGAACAGCTTAGGGCTAAAACAGAGGAGTTTAAAGCTGCTCTTGCAGATGGCAAGACTTTAGATGATATCTTAGTTGATGCATTTGCAGTAGTTAGAGAGGCTGCCTGGAGAGTTCTAGGCATGCGTCCATATAGAGTACAGGTAATTGGTGGACTTATTCTACATCAGGGACGTCTCGCTGAGATGAAGACTGGTGAAGGTAAGACTCTTGTTTCAACAATGCCTGCATACCTGAATGCTCTTGAGGGAAAGGGCGTGCATATCGTTACTGTTAACGATTACCTGGCACAGCGTGACTCAGAGTGGATGGGTCGTGTACATGAGTTCCTTGGTCTGAAGGTTGCTTATATTCTTCAGAGCTTTAAGAAGGAAGAGCGTAAAGCAGCTTATGAAGCTGATATTACATATATTACAAATAACGAGCTCGGTTTCGATTACCTGAGAGATAACATGGTTACATATAAGGATCAGCTGGTTCAGCGTGGTCTCCACTATGCTATCATCGATGAGATTGACTCGATCCTTATCGACGAGGCTAGAACACCACTTATCATTTCTGGTAGAGGCGGAAAACCAACAGAGCTTTATAAGATCTGCGATAATCTGGCTAAGAGAATGCAGAGAGGTACTGCATCTACAGAGATTACAAAGGCTCAGGCTATTATGGGCGAGCAGGTTCAGGAGGATGGAGATTATCTTGTAAACGAGAAGGATAACTTCATTGTATTTACTGAGCAGGGTGTTAAGCAGATAGAGAATTATCTGGATATCACTAATCTGACAGATCCAGAGCATCTGGACGAATATCACTGTATGCTGCAGGCTGTTCGTGCTCATGCTCTTATGCATAGAGATAAGGACTACATCGTTAAGGATAACGAGGTTCTGATCGTTGATGAGTTTACTGGCCGTGTAATGCCTGGACGTCGTTTCAGTGATGGTCTTCATCAGGCACTGGAGGCTAAGGAAGGCGTTAAGGTTAATAGAGAGAATAAGACTCTTGCTACTATTACATTCCAGAACTTCTTCAATAAGTATGATAAGAAGGCTGGTATGACTGGTACAGCTCAGACAGAGGAAACAGAGTTCCGTGAAATCTACGGAATGGACGTTGTTGTTATTCCTCCTAACAGACCAGTTGCAAGAAATGATATGGAAGACAGTCTCTATGCAACTAAAGAGGACAAGTACAATGCTATTGTAGCTGCTACTATCGCAGCACATGAGAAGAAGCAGCCTGTCCTTGTAGGTACAGCAAATATTGAAGTATCTGAGACTCTCAGCAAGATGCTGAAGAAGAAGGGTATTAAGCATAATGTCCTCAATGCTAAGTTCCATGATAAGGAAGCTGAGATCGTTGCTGAGGCAGGACGTCTTGGAGCAGTTACTATTGCTACTAACATGGCCGGCCGTGGTACCGATATCGTTCTCGGTGGTAACCCAGAGAAGATGGCTGAGCATATTCTTAAGGAAGAAGGCATTGAGTTCGAGTCCGCTACTGATGAAGAAAGAAAGACTGCTCTTAAGAAAGCAAAAGAAATCTCTGCTGCAGAAGCTGCTGAGGTTAAGGAAATAGGTGGTCTTAAGGTTATCGGTTCTGAGAGACATGAGTCAAGACGTATTGATAACCAGCTCCGTGGTCGTTCAGGACGTCAGGGAGACCCAGGTGAGTCAAAGTTCTATCTTTCACTTGAGGATGATCTTCTTAGACTCTTTGGTGCTGAGAGAACTATGGAAACACTAAAGAGACTCAGTGGAGACGATGGTGGTGAGATTGTAGAGAACCGCATGGTTTCTAAGGGTATTGAGACCGCACAGAAGAGAATTGAGTCAAACCACTATGGTATAAGAAAGAGCCTTCTCGAGTTCGACCAGGTAAACAATGAGCAGAGAGAAATCATTTACGAAGAGAGACGTCGTGTTCTTGATGGTGAGGATATGCACGAGACTGTTCGTGAGATGCTCAGTGAGACTATTGGTAAGACTATAGATAAGTTCATTTCAAATGAAATCGATCCTGAGGAGTGGGATGTTAAGGCAATGGCTAAAGAGCTTGCTCAGTCAATGCCACCTCAGAAGACAGATAATAGAATAGATATTAAGCCAACTGAAGCAGAGCTTAACAAGGGCGATGCTGCAGGCTACAGAGATAGAATTGTAACGGCTGCTCTTGCTGCATTTGAGGAATTCTGTGATGCAGTATATGAGAATCCTGAACAGCTTCACGACTTTGAGCGTAAGATGATTCTTCAGGCTGTAGATGAGAGATGGATGGAGCAGATCGATGACATGGAACAGCTCCGTCAGGGTATTGGCTTACAGGGCTATGGTAACAGAGATCCAGTAGTTGAGTACAAGCTTGCTGGTTTTGATATGTTCAACGATATGATTGCTTCAATACGTGAGAGAGTTGCATTTAACATGACTCACTATATTCCTAAGCCAAAGGAAGAAGCAGTTAGAGAACAGGTTGCCAAGGAAACTGGAACTAATAAGGATGACAGCGTAAAGCAGGGACCAAAGGTTAATAAGCAGAAGAAGATTAACCGAAATGACCTCTGTCCATGTGGTTCAGGCAAGAAGTATAAGAATTGCCACCTTCCACTTGGCGGCTGGGATGGTCCAGTTAAATAAGGAAAACTTATGCTAGAATTAGACGAGTATAAGCTTGAACTTCAGAAATATAGAAACCCCCTAGAAGAAGTTAAAGCTTCACTTGATATTGAAGGAAAAGAAAAAAGAATAGCTGAGCTGGATGCGGCTATGGCTGAGCCAGGATTTTGGGATGATGTTGAAAGATCAGGCCAGATAATGAAGGAAATCAAAGGTCTTAAGGGTACGCTGGAGATGTATGAAAGTATCCGTCAGGACTTTGAAGATCTGGAGACAATGATTGAGATGGCTGAAGAGGATTCGGACGACGACCTGGTTACTGAAACTGGAGAGATGCTTCGTAGCTTCACTAAGCGTTTCGAGGATTTCCGTATTGAAACCCTTCTTTCTGGAGAGTTTGACGCTAATGACTGTACAGTAAAGATAAATGCTGGAACTGGTGGAACTGAGGCCTGCGACTGGACTAGTATGGTATACCGTATGTATTCCCGTTGGGCTGAACGTCATGGATTTACCATTACAGTTCTTGATCTTCTGGATGGTGATGAAGCTGGTATCAAGACAGTAACCTTCCAGGTTAGCGGCTATCATGCTTATGGCTATATGAAGTCTGAGCATGGAGTGCACAGACTGGTCAGGATATCGCCATTTAATGCAAATGGAAAACGGCAGACGTCATTTTGCGCCGTAGAAGTATTGCCAGTCATTGACGACACTATAGAGATTGAGGTTCCGGATGACGATATAAGAATTGATACTTATAGAGCCAGCGGAGCAGGCGGTCAGCATATTAATAAGACATCTTCTGCAATTCGTATTACACATATTCCTACAGGAATCGTGGTACAGTGTCAGAACGAAAGAAGTCAGCATCAGAACAAGGATCAGGCAATGAAAATGCTGAAGTCTAAGCTCTTCCTTTTGAAAGAGCAGGAAAATGCTGAGAAAATGTCAGATATTAAGGGCGAGGCTTTTGAAAATGGATTCGGAAGTCATATCAGATCCTATTTCCTGCAGCCATATACTCTTGTAAAGGATTCAAGAACCGGCGCAGAAAATGGAGATGCTTACAGAGTGCTGGATGGAGATATTGATCTCTTCATCAATGCATATCTGGTATGGAAGGCAGCAGGCCCAGAGGAATAAAAATGAGCCGAATCGACTCATTAAGAATATATAAAAGAGGATAGAAGTATGATAAACGTAGCAATTCTTGGATATGGAACAGTTGGTTCTGGAGTTTTTAAGATCATCAATGAGAATAATTCCCATATCTCACGTCGTGCAGGTGATGATGTAAAGGTTAAGTATGTGCTTGATCTTAGAGATTTCCCTGGAGATCCTGTAGAGGATATCCTTGTACACGATGTTGATATTATCATGAACGATGAGACAGTTGATGTTGTCGTTGAAGTAATGGGTGGTGTTGAGCCTGCATATACATTTGTTAAGAGAGCTCTTGAAGCTGGTAAGAGTGCTTGTACTTCTAATAAGGAATTAGTTGCAAAGCATGGTGTTGAGCTTCTTCAGATCGCAAGAGACAACAATGTAAACTTCTTCTTTGAGGCATCTGTTGGCGGTGGTATCCCTATCATTCGTCCACTTATTGAGTGTCTCACAGTTGATCATATTGAAGAGATTCAGGGTATCATGAACGGTACAACTAACTACATCCTTACAAAGATGGAGGATGAGGGTGCTGATTTCGATACAGTTCTTAAGGATGCTCAGGATAAGGGTTATGCTGAGAGAAATCCAGAGGCTGATATCGAGGGTTATGATGCATGCCGTAAGATTGCTATCCTTACATCACTTGCTTATGAGAAGCAGGTTGATTTCGAAGATATCTATACAGAGGGAATCACAAAGATCACAACCGCTGATTTTGATTACATGAAGAAGATTGGTGCTTCAATCAAGCTTCTTGGTATGGCTCGTAAGGACGATGGAGTTACATATTCTATGGTTGCTCCTTTCGTAGTATATAATGATAATCCACTTTACAACGTTAAGGACGTATTCAATGCAATCCTCGTTAAGGGCGATATGCTTGGTGAGGTTATGTTCTATGGTAAGGGCGCTGGTAGTCTTCCAACTGCAAGTGCTGTAGTATCTGACGTTGTAGATGCAGTTAAGAGACAGGGTTATACAGAAAAGATCTTCTGGAATGATACTAAGAGAATTCTTGGTACAGTTGATGCCTTTACTACACCTTACTTTGTAAGAGTAGGTCTTGGTGGTGAGGACGCTGCTTCTGTAAAGGCTGCTGTAGAATCCCATTTTGGTAATGTGGAATATATTGACGGTGTTAAGAGTGATGAGGTTGCATTTATCACTAAGGTTATGTCTGGTTCTGAGTATGATAAGGCTGCAGAGGGACTTAACGTAGTTAGCCGTATTCGTGTTAGTAAATAAATGTGATCTCAGCATCACATTGTTTGGGGGAGAAATAAATTCAGGAGGCATGAAAAATGCTAATAGTTAAGAAGTTCGGTGGTACTTCGGTAGGAAACCGCGACCGTATATTTAACGTGGCGAACCGATGCATCGAGGATTACAAAAAGGGAAATGATGTAGTTGTAGTTCTTTCTGCTATGGGTAAGTACACAGATGTACTTATCGATATGGCAAAGGAGATCAACCCAAATCCTCCAAAGAGAGAAATGGATATGATCCTGACTACAGGTGAGCAGCAGTCTGTTGCGCTTATGTCCATGGCAATGGCTTCTCTCGGAGTTCCAGCTGTTTCTCTGAATGCTTACCAGGTTGCTATGCACACAACTAGTGTTTACAGCAATGCGCGTCTCAAGAGAATCGATACAGAGCGTATCAGAAATGAGCTGGAGCAACACAAGATTGTTATCGTAACAGGATTCCAGGGTGTTAATAAGTATGATGATTATACAACCCTTGGACGTGGAGGAAGCGATACTACTGCAGTTGCTATCGCTGCTGCGCTTCATGCAGATAAATGTGAAATCTATACCGACGTTGACGGTGTTTACACAGCAGACCCAAGAAAGGTTCCTGGAGCTCGTAAGCTTGATCAGGTAACTTATGATGAGATGCTGGAGCTGGCAACTCTTGGAGCGGGAGTACTTCACAACCGTTCAGTAGAGCTTGCAAAGAAATATGGCGTACGTCTTGTTGTACGCAGCAGTTTAAATACTAATGAAGGAACCGTCGTAAGGGAGGGAACTAAGATGGAAAAGATGATAGTAAGCGGTGTTGCAGCCGATACAGATGCAGCTAGAGTTGCTGTAATAGGTCTTAAGGATGAGCCAGGAGTAGCATTTAAGCTTTTCAATGCACTTGCAAAGCAGAATATTAATATAGATATGATTCTCCAGTCAATTGGACGTCATGGCAAGAAGGATATCTCCTTCACATGTACAGATGAGGATGCAGATGTTGCTAAGCAGATCATCGAGGATCAGATGGATTTTGAAGAGATCGATGTAGATAAGGGTGTTTCAAAGGTATCTATCGTAGGTGCAGGAATGCAGACAAATGCAGGTGTTGCAGCTAAGATGTTCGAAGCTCTTTATGATGCTAACATCAATATTCGTATGATTTCAACATCAGAGATCAGAGTTACTGTTCTTATCAACGAGAAGAATACTGAGCGTGCTATGAACGCTATTCATGATAAGTTCAATCTTGGAAATGAGTAATTGTTTATAAGTCACGAGATTTTCAGTCTCGTGACTTTTATATGTGGGTGGTTTGTTATGAAGAAAAGAATAAATGTATTATCATATATTGTTGTTTTAATTCTATTTATTGCTGTTATAGCATCTTCTGTAGAGGTTTTTGCATCTAATACAGAACCGACAGATACTCCAGCTGAGACACAGACAGAAGCTCCAACAGAGGCTGAGACTACAAGTGATGGTCGAAGAGTGAGAGATGACTCGGATATAGTTCATACTGTTGATGAGATTGCTACTGAGGCCGCAACTGAAGCCGCAACTGAGGCTCCTGCTGTAACTCCTTCCTATACTCCAAAGAGTAATAATTCGAAGAAGACAACACAGGCCACAACAGAAGCTACAACAGAGGCAACCACTGAGGCTACAACGGAAGCTACAACGGAAGCAACCACTGAGGCTACAACGGAAGCTACGACGGAAGCAACCACTGAGGCTACAACAGAAGCCACAACAGAGGCAACCACTGAGGCTACAACGGAAGTAACAACAGAGGTTACCACTGAAGCTGTAAATACTACAGAAACAGGTTCATCTAGTTCTGCTATGGATTTCATTAAGGATAACTGGATTATTCTGGTTGCTGGTCTGGCAGTTTTACTCGGTATTATTATTGCGGTTGTAGTGAAGAAGAGAAAAGAGGCAGCCAGTGCTGCTGCATATAGGGAAGCTACAGCTAAAAGAGCTGAGGAAATGAAAAAGAGAACTCAGGGTGCAAGTACACAGAAGAAAGATACTACTGAGGTATTAGCTAAAAAGCCTGAAAAGAAGGATACAACAGAGATTCTCGCAAAGAAGCCTGAAAAGAAAGGCACAACAGAGATTCTTGCAAAGAAACCTGAGCCAGAAGAGGATCTGGAACCAGAGATTGAACCTGAGAAGGAAGAGGCAGCTGAGGCAAGAAAGAAGATGACGGATGTTCTTGTTGGTTCTGAATCTTCATATTACGTTAAAGCTGGTGTGACTTCAGGTGTTCCACTTATTATCGAAGTATATAGAGATGGATTCCTTCAGAAGAAACTGAATGCAAGAATCAATGAAAGTGCTATTCTTGGTAGCGATGAAAGCTGCGATATAGTTATAAAGAATGATGCTTTCGCAAAGAAACATCTTGCTATAGATTATTCTGATGGTTCATTCTATGTTCAGGACTTAGACACAGAAACAGGTTCACTATTAAATGGTGTAGGTTTTGATGGTTCTGTGGAACTGGAAAAAGATGATGAAGTAAATATTGGTAATCTTGATCTGATATTTAACTGGTAATATTAAAAAGAGTTGAGAGTCAAATGACACACAAGTTCATTTGCTTCTCAACTCTTTTTTTATTTAGCTAATCTTATCTCGAGTTTTAATCCTGAATGTGAGCAAAGATTGCGATTCTGTCCAGCGCTTCACGGAGCTGATCTATGGAATAAGCGTAGGATATACGGACAAAGCCTTCGCCAGACTGGCCGAATGCGTTGCCAGGAACAACTGCCAGTTTCTGACTTTCCAGTAATCTAGTGGCAAATTCGTCTGATGTCATACCGAAACGTTCGATGCTAGGGAAGATGTAGAATGCTCCCTCTGGCTCAAAGGCTGGCATACCGATATCGGATAGTCTTTTTATCAGATAACGACGTCTCTCGTCGTAGGATTTACGCATATTTTCAATGTCTTTATCGCCGTTGCGAAGTGCTTCGATAGCAGCGTACTGGCTTGTGGTTGGTGCACACATGATACAGAACTGGTGAATCTTAACCATAAGCTTTGCTATAGAAGAAGGGGCCAGGGCATAGCCAAGACGCCATCCTGTCATCGCAAATGCCTTTGAGAAGCCATTTATTACGATTGTTCTTTCAATCATTCCAGGAAGTGATGCGATAGAGCAGTGAGGCTCCTCTGTATAAGTAAGTTCTGAATATATCTCATCGGATATTACATAGAGGTCGTGTTTTATAGCAAGTCTGGCGATAGGCTCCAGGTCTTCTTTTGTCATGATTGCGCCAGTTGGGTTATTAGGATACGAAAGGATCAGAACCTTGGTCTTATCTGTAATGTGACTTGCCAGTTCTTCCTCTGTCAGTTTGAACTTGTTTTCGTTTTTAAGGTCAATAGTAACAGGCTTTCCACCTGCAAGACTTACGCATGGAACATAGGATACATAGCTTGGCTCTGGGATGATTACTTCGTCCCCTGGATTAAGCATAGCACGAAGTGCCAGATCTATTCCTTCTGAACCACCAACAGTTATAAGTGCTTCGGTGGCTGCGTTATAAGAAACATTATATTTTCTTTCGTACCATTTGCATATTTCTTCTCTAAGCTCCATAAGACCTGAGTTGGAGGTATAGTAGGTTTTTCCTCTCTCAAGTGAGTAGATTCCTTCGTCTACTACGTGCCATGGGGTATCAAAATCTGGCTCACCAACTCCTAGAGAGATTGCATCAGGCATCTCGCTTACTATATCAAAGAATTTTCTAATTCCGGATGGTTTCATATCCAGAACTGTTTTATTTACTGATTTCATATTTATTCCTTTTAAGTTAATGATAGGACATGGACATCCTTTGGATTAAGGCATTATCTGTATACGGTTATCATCTCCGTGTCCTTCGGTCAGATCGATGTAGTGATCCTTATATTTCTTCAGTACAAAGAAGGTAGCAGTAGAAACAACTGTATCCATAGGAGCAATCTTCTCATAAACGAAATGAGATATATCTTTAAGAGAATCACCTTCAATAGTGAGGATTAGGTCATGACTTGCTCCTGACATAAGGAACACTGACTTTACCTCTTCAAATTTGCTGATCCTTGTGGATATACGGTCGAAGCCTTCGCCGCGAACTGGAGATATTTTGAGGCCGATAAGAGCTGTAACTCGCTCATGCTCAATCTTGTCCCAGTCAACAAGTGCGTGGTATCCGCAGATGATCTTTTCGGATTCCATAGCTTTGATCTCATTTGCCACTGTTTCTTCGTCGGAGCCGATCATAGCGGCTATCTCCGCAGCAGTGAGACGGCTGTTCTTTTCAAGAAGTCTAAGAATTTCTTTTCTCATGATTTATCCTTTCGCTAGACAATGTGCGTTGGTAGAGTCCTCTGGCACATTACAGGGTATTGTTTGGGTTAATGAGGATCTGAGTTTCACCTGAATGAGTAGCGTCTGCACTTGCTTTAGTCAGAGTGAATACGAATTCGGATCCTTCGCCTTCTTTACTATATACATCGATTGTTTCGTTGTGTGCTTTGATGATTTGCTTGGTTATGGCAAGACCGAGACCAGTTCCGCCCTTATCCTTACCGCGGCTTGTGTCATTTTTATAGAATCTGGTCCAGATTTTCTTCTGAGTATCTTCGTTCATTCCGATACCCTCATCCTTTACAGAAACATGAAGCTTATCGCCCTTCTCAATGATATTGATATAGATATTCTTGTTGGAAGGAGTGAACTTCAGTGCATTGTCGATAAGGTTGTAAAGTACCTGCTGGATCTTTGTCTTATCGGCTGTAACTATGGTTGCTTCAGCATGGTTGTTTAGATAGATTGCAACCTTCTTGTCGATACATTTGATTTCGAAGGTATTAAGTGTGGTCTTTACAATATCGATAAAATCAAAATCTATAAGATTCAGATAAGGTCCATATATCTCCAGACGGTTAAGATCCAGAAGTCCCTGGGTCAGCTTGGTAAGACGATTGGTCTCGTCCAGTACGATTCCCAGATAGCGCTCCTGCTTTTCAGGTGGGATAGTACCATCCTGAATAGCTGTAACATAGCCTCTGATAGATGTGAGAGGACTTCTGAAGTCGTGAGATATATTGGAGATGAAATCGTGACGATATTCTTCCAGCTTTGAAAGCTCGGACGCCATATATTCCATGGAGTCAGCCAGCTGACCAATCTCATCTGAAGATTTGATTCCTGTTTCAACGTCAAAGTCACCCTTTGAGTAATCCTGGGCAACCTCTGCCAGCTTCTTAATAGGTCTAAGGACCTTATGGGATACAATCTGAAGCAAGGCAAATGAAATAACGATGATGACGAGACAAGGGATAAATGTAATGCTATAAATGCTCTTCATCATAGTGTTGATATCTTCGGTTGTGGAGTGAATGATCAGAGCTCCACAGTTAAGATTCTGCGGATTGTTCGCGCCTGTTGGATCCATTTGGACAGAGAGGACGACAGGTGTATTTACCGAGATAACCTTGTCACTATAGATTCCGTAGAAATCGGATGTGGTAAAGTTTTTCTCGGTTAAGTCGTAGTTCTCATCAAGATCATATATGGATTTAGGAAGGGTTTTTATAATTCCAACACCAGGCTTTGAAACAACAGTAGAGTCAGTTTCTGTTCCAACACTTATTTCTTCAAAGTAACCTGAAGTAGCTACAATCTCTCCATCATTATTTACATACCAGATATCGGCCTTAAGAGTTCCTGAGTAGTAGTTAAGGTATGAAGCCAGCTGGATTGTAGAAATATCTCCAGTCATATAATAGGTTATAGCTTCAGTAGCTATGAGAGTCGCTTCATTTGATAGAGTCGACTGTTTTTCGGAGATAAGAGATCTCCTGGTAAAATATGAGATAAAAAATATAAGGAATCCAAATGATACGATAAGTATCAAGAGAAAAGCTATATATATTCTATCAAGAACCGAACGCTGCATATAATAACCTCTACTTTACTTCGAACTTATATCCGATACGATATACTGTCTGGATGGACCAGTTATGGATACCGCCCAGCTTTTCTCTAAGTCGTTTGATATGTACATCAACTGTACGAGTATCACCAACAAAGTCATAGCCCCAGAGCTGATTGAGAAGCTGATCTCTGGTAAATACCTGGTTTGGATGAACACCAAGGAAATATAGAAGCTCCAGCTCCTTAGGTGGCATTTCGATATTGTTGCCTTCAAAGGTTACAGTGTAGTTAGAGATATTGACAATGAGACCGTCATATTCGATAAAGTCGCCAGTATGCTCGAAATCTGTTATTTCAGGAGCATTTGGCTCTTCAGACTTGGAAGTACCTGAACGTCTAAGAACGGCACTGACTCTGGCGATAAGCTCATTTGCATCAAATGGCTTAACCATATAGTCGTCAGCTCCCATCTTAAGTCCAAGAACCTTATCAAATACTTCACCTTTGGCAGACAGCATAATTATAGGAATGTCGCGGGTCTTTCTTACCTGCTGACAAACCTCGTAGCCGTCAATTCCAGGAAGCATTAGGTCCAGAAGAAGAAGATCTGGATTATAAACCTCGATAAGCTTCAGTGCCTCTTCGCCGTCGTGAGCTGTTTCGGTATCGTATTGCTCCTTCTCAAGATAAAGTGAGATAAGCTCTGCGATATTTTCATCATCGTCAACAATTAAAATTTTTTGTTTTAACATCTCTTCACCTCAACAAATAGAATAAAGTTCTCTCTCTTTACAACTTAACAATAGTGACACCGGCGTCTCCCTCTCCGAATTCGCCGCTTCGAAACTCTTTAACGAAGCTCTTTTTCTTTAAGTACTCTGTGATTCCGCGTCTCAGAGCCCCAGTTCCTTTTCCGTGTATAATAGTGATCTGCTCTGCATGAGCAAGTAGTGCATCGTCTAGATATTTGTCCAGGGACATGATTGCATCGTCCACAGTTTTACCCAGGAGGTTAATCTCAGGTCTAAATGTGTACGCAACACCAGGTCCGACTGAAGCCATTCTAAACTGTTCTGCTGCGTTCTTAGTTTTAATCTTATCCTCATCAATAATCAGAAGGTCATCAGCAGGGTGGCGGGAGGTAAGTATTCCCATCTCAACCTCCAGAAGCCCCTTTGAATCAGGAAGTCCTATAATGTGACCTTCAGTGTCAAGGCTCAGTACAAGGACCTTGTCGCCGATATGGAAGTCAGTAAGCTTATGACCAGAATACTTTTTCTTCTTTTTCTCTTCCTTAATATTGTAGGAATCCTTCTTCTTTCGAAGATCAGTTCTAGTCTGCTCCATGATCCTTGCATCGGCAGCATGAGGATTCTTAAGCCATTTATTGTAGTCGCGGATTGCTGCATCAGCAGTATCCTTTGCGTCTTCAACGATTTCTCTTGCTTCGATACGGGCTTTATCCAGTATCTCAGCCTTCTTTTCATCCAGCGTCTTCTCTTTATCAGCAAGACGTTGCCTGATCTGGGCAGCTGAGTTAGTTTGTATCTCAAGCTCTTCCCTGAGACGTGACATTTCCTTCTCGTTCTCTTCCAGTTGGGAGATGATACGCTCCATATTCAGCTGGTTCTCATCCATGCCGTCTCTTGCTGCATTTGTGATCTCGTCAGGCATTCCCAGTCTTTTGGCTATAGCAAAAGCGTTGGATGAACCTGGAATACCGATCATCAGCTTGTAGGTTGGCGCCAGGCTCTTTATATCAAACTCGCAGGATGCATTCTCAACACCCTCGGTTCCGATGGCGTAGGTCTTAAGCTCAGTGTAGTGAGTTGTTGCCATTACTCTGGCACCCTTAGCCTTCAGATCATTAAGTATTGAAATCGCAAGAGCAGCACCTTCGGCAGGATCTGTTCCGCCACCTGGCTCATCAAAGAGAACCAGAGATTTATCGTTAGCATGCTTTACGATAAAAATGATATTACTCATATGCGAAGAGAATGTAGAGAGGCTAAGCTCAATACTCTGCTCGTCACCGATATCAGCAAATACATCGTCAAAAACTGAAAGCTGACTGCCTGCCATAGCTGGTATATGAAGTCCGGACTGTCCCATAAGTGTGAGAAGACCAAGAGTCTTCAGGGATACAGTCTTACCACCAGTATTAGGACCAGTTATGATCAGCAGGTTGTAGTCCTTTCCAAGTGCTATATCTATAGGAACAGCAGTCTTTTGATCCAGAAGAGGATGAACTGCCGCCTTAAGTTCTATGATACCTTCGTCATTCCAGACGGGTTCGCTTGCATTTAGCGCCTTAGCGTACTTTGCTTTAGCGAAGATGAAATCCAGCTCCACAAGTGTTTTGTAGTCATCCTGGATATCTTCTCTTACAGGAGCGGCCATACGGCTGAGGTCCGAGAGAATCTTTTCTATCTCCATCAGCTCCTCAGAGTGAAGGTCCTGAATTGTATTATTCAGCTCCACCACCTGCATTGGCTCGATGAAAACTGTAGAACCAGTCTGGGAGCGGTCGTGAACCATTCCTGGGAAAGCATTCTTATATTCTATCTTTACCGGAATACAATATCTTCCGTTACGAGTAGTGACCAGGGAATCCATGAGCATATCCCTGTTGGCACTGCTCTTGATTATCTTGTTAAGTGTGTTGTGAAGATTTGCTTCTGACTCAGTAATCTTCCTTCTTATAGACCTTAGGTTGCCAGATGCATCATCGGCGATTTCATCAGACGAGATGATACATCTTCTTATCTCGCTGGATACATCCTCCAGTGGGATAAGGGTCTCGAAAAATGTAGTAAGTGAATCGAAGCTCTTCTCATTATCAGCACCAGCACTGTCTCCGTAGCTTTTAACTTCTGCTGCAGCCTCAAGGAGACTTGCGATATCCAGCAGCTCCGCCGCAGAAAGTGAAGAGTCGATCTCCAGAAGCCTTAGACTTTCAGATACATTTCGCACTCCGGAAAATGACACGGAACCATGTCTTTCCAGTCGAAGGAAAGCGTCTCGGGTGTTCTGCTGCAGTGCCTCAATCTGGGCTCTATCTTTCAGAGGCTTAAGCCTCTGAACCATGCGTTTTGCACCTATTGTTACGGCATGTGTTTCCAGCTGTTCAAGTATCTTATTATATTCAAGTACACGTATTGATCGTTTATTCATAATTCCTCCAGACATACCTCCTTCTAATATACCCTAAAACCTACAAAAATGGAAGAAAAACTGTGGGTTTCTACGCATGTTTGATCAAGTAAATATAAAGAGTTTCCTTGCTAATCGAATTGATACGTGTTACCCTAAATAAGTACTAAAATACTAGAAAGGACTAGATCATGATATACATAAACGAGCTTCGTGAAGGAGATACTATAACAGAAACCTATTTTTGCAAGGATAAAACTGTAGCTCAGTCAAAGGCTGGAAAGACCTATTACAGCCTTAAACTCCAGGATAGAACTGGAATTGTGGACGCAAAAATCTGGGATCTTACCAATGCTATAGAGCATTTCGAGTCCATGGACTACATTCGAATAACTGGACAGGTGACTTCATTTAACAACGCTCTTCAGCTGAACGTAAGACAGGCCAGAAAGGCTCAGGAGGGAACCTACGATGTGGCAGATTACATGCCAGTATCTCCATACAATATAGATGAAATGTTTAAAGATTTGCTGGAGCTCATCGATACAATACAGGAACCACATTTAAATGGTATCTTAAAGGCTTTCTTCGTCGAAGATTCTGATTTCATCAAAGCCTTCAAGAAGTCAAGTGCCGCAAAGGCAATGCACCACTCATTTATTGGAGGACTGCTTCAGCATACATTATCTGTTGCACAGATTGCTGACCATATAGCAGGTCATTATCCTCTGATCAACAGAGACCTTCTTGTGACAGCAGCTATATGCCACGATATTGGAAAGGTGAATGAGCTTTCTGAGTTCCCAGAAAATGATTACACAGACGTAGGTAATCTGGTGGGACATATTGTAATGGGAACAATTATGGTGCGCACAAAAGCAAGCCGTATTGAGGGAATGCCAATAGACCTCCTGAATAAGCTTATGCACTGTATCCTGGCTCATCACGGAAAGCTGGAGTTTGGATCACCTGAGAAGCCAAAGATCATAGAGGCGCTGGCTCTTTCCTTTGCTGACGATATGGATGCAAAGCTTGAGGCCTTCACTGAGGCTGTGGAAGGCGACCAGACTGGCGAGGTTTGGCTTCCATATAATAAGATGTTTGAAACTTATATCAGAAAGACTGATAACTAATAGATTCTTCTGGAGAAATAAATGGTTACACGCGAGGAAGCTCTTGAATACGGACTAAGTTTCCCGGATACCTACCAGGAAGCACCCTTCCATGACGACAACTGGCAGCTTGTAAGAGTGAAAGGCAGTAAGAAGGCATTTCTCTGGACCTATGAAAGAGACGGCTTCATCAATCTGAATGTTAAGGTGGATCCAGAGACCAGAGATTTCTGGCGACGGATCTACGAAGCGGTAATACCAGGATGGCACCAGAATAAGGAACACTGGAACACTATAATCCTGGACGGCTCCATCCCAGATGAGGATGTGAAGACCATGATCGATGAAAGCTATAACATGGTTACCGACAGTCCGACCAAGAGAATCTACGAGGCTGTAAAAAGAATCCCTTATGGCAGAGTGGCAACCTACGGGAAGGTGGCTGAAATGGCGGGCAATCCCAGAATGTGTAGGGCAGTAGGCAACGCTCTTCATAAAAATCCGGATCCAGATAACATACCTTGCTACCGCGTGGTAAACGGTAAGGGCGAACTGGCAGAAGCCTTCGTCTTTGGAGGACGCAACATGCAGGAAGTATTCCTGAAGGAAGAAGGCGTCGAGGTGGTAGACGGCAAAGTCGACCTCTCAAAATATGGAATATAATAAAACATCATATTTGATATATGTAAGTGAGGTACATGAATATGAAAAAGACATTAATTGTAATTGATATGCAGAACGACTTCATCGATGGAAGTCTTGGTACCGCAGAGGCAGTAGCTATAGTAGAAAATGTAAAGAATAAGATTCGGGAGTATAAGTCTCGCGGCGACGAGATAATCTTCACCCGCGATACACATCAAGATAACTATATGGATACCAACGAGGGAAAGCACCTTCCAGTGGTACATTGTATAGAAGGAACTCCTGGATGGGAAATCCGTGAAGGTCTCTACGTAGAAGGAGCAGAGATAATAAATAAGCCATCATTCGGCTATACAGGCTGGGCTGATCATAACTTCGAGGAAGTAGAGCTTATCGGCCTTTGCACAGATATTTGCGTAGTATCAAACGCCCTTATCATCAAGGCACTTTTCCCAGAAATTAAGGTCAGCGTGGACAGCGCATGTTGTGCAGGCGTAACCCCTGACAGCCATAATGCCGCACTTAATACCATGAAAATGTGCCAGATTGAGGTTCAGTAATCAAAAAAACGTGTCAGTTTGAGGTTCAGTAACTAGAAAAATACCGAAAAACATTAAAAAAGTGCTTGCATTTTGTAATTTGGTTGTATATAATACATCTTGCGCTGTGGAAATCGGCGCAAGATTAATTACATATTGGGGTATCGCCAAATGGTAAGGCAACGGACTCTGACTCCGTCATTTCTAGGTTCGAATCCTAGTACCCCAGCTTAGAGACATCAGATAACTATCTGGTGTCTTTTTTGTTTCTTTGCTTGTAAATCTCTATGTCCGTAAAAATTCTTTGCTTGAAAAATCACTTTTCTCGCATAATAAGACGATTGAAAAAAAGTAAAAGCAACACAAATGTATAAAAAGGCGGGAAATTGTTGTAGAAGACGGTAGAATTAGGACAATTCGAAGGGGAAAGGCAACACAAGTGAATGGAAAAGGTGAGAATTGTTGTTGAGGGCATTTGAATTAGGACGTTTTGAAGGCGAAAGGCAACATAAATGAGATAAAAGCACCCAAAATGTTGCTGGATGATTTCCAAGTAAAGAATAAAGAGTTATTTAAAAATATAACATCGGTGTTTTCTCTTGGGAAGACACCGGTGTTTTTTCAATATTTATAAGTTGAGAATTTGATAATAATCTTTACATTAGATATAAAATCCTATACAATGTATAGAAAAAGGAGGCGATATTATGGCTCAGGTTAATATAAGAGTAGATGATAATGTAAAAGCTAGAGCAGAAAGTGCATGTTTAGAAATGGGATTAAATATGACAACTGCAATTAATATTTTTCTTGTTAAGCTCGGTAATGAAAGAAGGATTCCTTTTGAAGTCAGCGCAAATCCTTTAATGACCCGGAAAGAAGCAGAAGAACTATTCCTTAGAAAAATGAAAGCTGCTGAAAAAGAAGTTTCTGAAGGTAAATATAAAACCTCAGAGGAAGTTCATAAGATACTTGGAGTATAATCATGAAACAGGTTATATATGCTGATGGTGTAGTCACTAAATTACAGGCTTTAAGGGATGAATTCGATAATAAGTATGGAAATAAGAAAAGCGTTGATATTTTAAGAAAAATTACGGGAAGACTAGATGATTTAGGACGATTTAATTCGGGAGAATCAACGAAGGATAGATTTGGAATTGATAGCGACTATATGGTGATTTACAGTTATCATAACTTCTTTTTTTATCTAGAACAAGATGACCAAATAGTTATCCTTGAGATGTTTAATGAAAGAGAAGACTTTATTTATGTTTTATTTGGGATTCCAATGAGAAGTCACGAATCGATAGATTATTGGGGAGAATAAAAAAGATAGATGGTATGATAGATGATATTTGTCAGCGTTTGTTGTAGGAAATGTAGATAACTAGCGGAGTCAGAGGGTACATAGCAACACCCTCTGACTCCGTCATTTCTAGGTTCGAATCCTAGTACCCCAGCTCTGAACCTCGGTATATATTGCCGGGTTTTTTCTTTTATTTGGAAATAACTCTCTAGGAAATGCAGTGGACATGCTTTGTTCCACTGCATTTTTTCGTGCCTGAAAAAAGCTTTATAAGAATGTATGCAACACTTTGCAGTTTTCGTTGTACTTATATGAATGACGGCTTTTGAAATGAATATTTGAAAAGTCAAAATTATTTAAATCAAGGGGAGGATTTAAAAATGAAGAAAAATATTGTGTCGAAACTATTATCAATCACGTTAGCTTCGTGCCTGATAATTGGTGGAGTGTCATTTGGTGGCATTAAGAGTGTAAATGCTGCAGGTAAAAGTGACACATTGTATCTTAAAGCAAGTGATATGAATGATGGCAAAGTATCTTTCTATGATACTTCAACTAAAAGATTAGATTTCGACGGCATCCATCCTGGCTTTAAAAATGTATGTATCGAACTTGATGAAAAGATTACCTTTGGTACAATAAGCAGTTTCGCTAATTTAATTTTTTCAGGAGATAAAGAGGCTAAATTAGAAGGCGATATATTTTCTTATAACGATACTGATCTTACTGTTAATAAGGATGTGACATTAAAAGCTGATACTTTATATAATAATTATATTGATACTACGAATCTATATTTTTATGGAAAGCTAGAAGGAATATATATTGATCATATTTGTGCAGAGGAGACTGCTCTTTTTTCTGGAGCCAGTATTAATTTAGAAAGTTGCAAGAATTTTTTTGATTCGTTTGATAATCTTGAAATAATTGATTCTCAAATTGATATAGAAGATTGTCAGAGCCTTTTTGATTGCGAATCAATCAAGATAAAAAACTCTTCGATTAATTGCGATAGTGTTGATTCCATGTTTATTGCAGCACAACAAATTACTATAGAAGATAGTGATATCGTTGCAGGAGAATCTGAATACGGTATTTATGCCACGCTCGCGAATAGGCCTTATAAAGGAGTAATTTTATCTATTAGTGGAAATACTAATATTAATATTAATTCGGATGAATATGCTTTATATTCGGATGAGAATATAGAGATAAATGGTGGAAATATCGTATTAAATAGCCAAAAATCAGAGGCTATTTTCGCTAAGGGAGATTTCACATTTGACGGAGATAGTATAAGTGCAACAACTGAAGACGCTAGCAAAAGCTGTATTAGTGTAGATGGAGATATAATAACAGGTGATAAGTGCAATATTAAGTCTGAGGGCGGAACGGGTTCCTTTGAAATTGAGAAGTCATATGATTTAAAGGATGCAGAAATTTCGAGTGTTGAAGATAAGACATATACTGGTCAACCTGTTACACAGAGTCCTGTTCTTACAATTAAGGGTACAGCACTTACTGAAGGAAAGGATTACACAGTTTCATATTCAGATAATGCTTCAGTTGGAACAGCAACTATTACATTTAAAGCGATTGAAGGTTCAAGATATTACGGTGAAACTTCAGTTACTTTCCAAATAGCTGAGGCTAAAGACGAAACAAATATGAAGGAAGAGCGTGAATCGAGAGATGGAAAGCCTGATGAGTCAGGATTAACAGTTGATAAGACAAAAGACCAGTCAGCAGGTAGCCAGAGCAACGACGCACAGTCAGCAGGTAGCCAGAGTAACGACGCACAGTCAACAGGTAGCCAGGAAAATGAAGCTCAGTCAGCTGAAGAAGTAAAGAGAAGCAGTGAATGGGTGAATGGCCAGTGGTACGATGCCGATGGAAATGCGTCATATGCACCAAAGGGTCAGTGGAAAGAAAATGAAACTGGTTACTGGTACGAAGACGAATCCGGATGGTATCCTGTAAGTCAGTGGCAGAAGATTGACGGCAAATGGTATTACTTCACAGCGGATGGCTATATGGACTATAGCGAGTATCGAGATGGTTACTGGCTCCAGGCAGATGGCTCATGGGATGAAGTATCATCAAATGGTAGATGGTGCCAGGATTCAACTGGATGGTGGTATGAAGACGACGGTTGGTATCCAAAGAATCAGAATCTCTGGATCGATGGAGTAAAGTATTACTTTAACGCAGAGGGATACTGGAAATAAAAGACATGCAACACTTTGGCTTTCTCGACATACTTATATAAATGGCGGCTTTTGAAATGTATATTTGAAAAGTCAAAATTATTTAAATCAAGGGGAGGATTTAAAAATGAAGAAAAATATTGTGTCGAAACTATTATCAATCACGTTAGCTTCGTGTTTGATAATTGGAGGGGTGTCATTTGGTGGCATTAAGAGTGTAAATGCTGCAGGAAACAGTGACACATTGTATCTTAAAGCAAGTGATATGAATGATGGCAAAGTATATTACTATGATACTGATGATAATACATTTAGTATTGGCGATTCAGATGGCTATCAAAATGTAAGTATCGATGTTGACGAAGATATTACCTTTGGGTCATCTTATTGCGGTGTTAATTTAGTCTTTTCAGGAGATCATAATGTTATATTTGACAATGATACTTATGGTCTTGAAGTTCATGGTGGTGATCTTACTGTAAATAAAGGAGTAACTTTTATATCTGACGATAATCAAGGGATTGAGGCTCTGTCATATGGTGGAAAAGGTGGTAGTTTATATTTTTATGGAAAGCTAGAAGGAAAGGATTTTAATACTTTTAGTACAGATGGTTATGCTCTCTTTTCTGGAGCAAGTATTAATTTAGATAGTTGCAATTATCTTATTAATGAACCATCTCAAAATGTTGATATTATAGATTCAGATATTTCTATAACGAATTGTGAGTGGGATTTTATAGTTTCCAAAGCGGTTAAGATAAAGAATTCTTCGATTGATTGTGGTTCTGTCCAAGGTCAAGGTATTTGGTCTATGGGAAATATAAATATTTCTATGGGAAATATAAATATCACTTCGAATAATTGCGCGTTATATGCATATGGAAACATTGATATAAATGGAGGTAATTTAGTATTAAATGGATGTGATTCAGATTATTCAGCAGTTGTCGCTTTAGGACAATTTACATTTAATGGTGATTATTGTAAAGTAACTAGTCCTTGTCGAGCGATAGATGTCCAAGGAGGAATTATTTTGGGGGATGATTGTTATATAGAGTCGCCCAAAGGGGCAACCATAGGTATTTATTCTATTTATGATTCTAATGGTTCCGAATGTAAGGATGTAGAGCTTAGAGAACATACTAATATAATGAAACCTAAAGACTCAGAAGGTGAAGATAAGACTAAAGATCAGTCAACAGGTGGTCAGGGAAATGAAGCACAGTCAGCTGGTAGTCAGGGAAATGAAGCACAGTCAACAGGTAGTCAGGGAAGTGAAGCCCAGTCTGGAGAAGAAGTAAAGAGACAGAATGAATGGGTAGATGGTAAATGGTATGATGCTGACGGAAAGCAGACATACAGTGGTACTATGAGCTGGAAGAGTAATGATAAGGGCTGGTGGATTGAAGATAGCGAAGGCTGGTATCCTGTAAGTCAGTGGCAGAAGATTGATGGTAAATGGTATTACTTCACAGCGGATGGCTATATGGACTACAGCGAGTATCGAGATGGCTGCTGGCTTGGTTCAGACGGTGCCTGGGTAGAAGATTACTACGGTGGAACATGGAAGCAGGATTCATCAGGTTGGTGGTATGAGGATGCATCAGGCTGGTATCCACAGAGCCAGTGGGTATGGATTGATGGAAGCTGCTACTACTTTGGAGCAGATGGTTATATGCTTACAAATCAGTATGTAGATGGTTACTGGGTAGGCGCTGATGGAGCTAGCCAGTAAAATCTGAATGTCATATGGTGTTCAAAGATAGATTTGACACATGTATCATAATAAAATTCCCCTTGCTGGATTGACATTTCCCCTTTCTGGAAGAATCTGGCAAGGGGATTTTGTATTTCGTAATAATAATGTATGTGATATAATAGCCATCGTGTTGAGTTTATAAAAGTATTTATGGAGGCATAATTATGAAGAAAAGAAATATATCTAAACTTTTATCAATTGCATTAACTTCGTGTTTGATAATAGGTGGAGGGGCATTTGGCAACTTAAAGAGTGTAAATGCTTCGGGCGGAACATTAGAAATTAACGCGAGTGATATGAATGCTGGTAAATGTGATTACTATGAAAATAATAAATTTAGATTGGACTCCAATTCTGGTTATTCTAATGTGATTATTAATCTTGATGAAAACATTACTTTTGATAAGTTTTATAGTGGCGTTGATGTGGTTTTTTCTGGAACGGGAAGTGTTTTATTAAATGATGATTTATCTGTTACTGGAGATCTTACTGTAAATAAAGATGTTACTATTAAAACTGATGCTTATCATGATCAAGATATTGATGTATGTAAGAAAAATGTAAATGATAATGATGGTGGCAAACTATATTTTTATGGGAAAGTAGAGGGTGAGTATCTTTTCCGTTTTAAAGCTGAGGATACTGCTATTTTTGACGGGGCTAGTATCAAATTAAATAGGTGCAATTACTTTTTTGATCAACCTTCAAATCTTGAGGTAAATAATTCGCAAATTGAGATAAAAAAAGTGACTAATAGCTTTATTCATGACCCTTCAACTATTATAAAAAATTCATCTATTGAATGTGATACCATATATGATAAATTTATTCAGTCAAAATATGATGTTACTATAGAAAATAGTGATATAAGTGTAGATAATACTTTAAGTCTTCACGGTATTGATGCAGACGGAGCATTATCTATTGATGGAAATATATATTTAAATTCATGTCTTCCTACGTTACATTCAAAGGAAAAGATAGATATAAAAGGTGGCAATTTTGTATTAAACTCTTCTAAAAATGAGGCAATTATCTCTGAAGGTGATATCACTATTAATTGTGATTATCTTAAAGCGACAAGTGAAGAGAGCTTTGCTATTTGCACTGCAGGTAATATATCGTTGGGTGAAAATTGCTATATTAAGTCTCCAGAGAGTGCATATATTGGTGAGAGAGAGACTGTAAAATCAGTTCTTGATGCTGATGGTGAACCTAGTAAATCGGTTGAAATTATAGGGATGTTTGCTCTAAAGGGTGCTGATATATCGGGTGTTGAGAATAAGACATATACTGGTCAACCTATTACACAGAGTCCTGTACTTACACTTAATGGTACTGTACTTACTGAAGGAAAGGATTACACAGTTTCATATTCAGATAATACTGCAGTTGGAACAGCAACCATTACATTTAAAGCTGTCGAAGGATCACCTTATTGTGGTGAATCTTCAGTTACTTTCCAAATAGCTGAGGCTAAGAATGATGAAACAAATATGAAGGAAGAGCGCGAATCGCGAGATGGAAAGCCTGATGAGTCAGGATTAACAGTTGATAAGACAAAAGACCAGTCAGCAGGTAGCCAGAGTAACGACGCGCAGTCAACAGGTAGCCAGAGTAATAACGCACAGTCAACAGGTAGCCAGGAAAATGAAGCTCAGTCAGCTGAAGAAGTAAAGAGAAGCAGTGAATGGGTAAATGGCCAGTGGTACGATGCTGATGGAAATGCATCATATGCACCAAAGGGTCAGTGGAAAGAAAATGAAACTGGTTACTGGTACGAAGACGAATCTGGATGGTATCCTGTAAGTCAGTGGCAGAAGATTGACGGCAAATGGTATTACTTCACAGCCGATGGCTATATGGACTATAGCGAGTATCGAGATGGTTATTGGCTCCAGGCAGATGGTTCATGGGATGAAGTATCATCAAATGGTAGATGGTGCCAGGATTCAACTGGATGGTGGTATGAAGACGACGGTTGGTATCCAAAGAATCAGAATCTCTGGATCGATGGAGTAAAGTATTACTTTAACGCAGAGGGATACTGGAAATAAAAGTAACTTGAGATTTATAGATTCAGGAAATGCAGTGGACTTGTTCCGCTGCATTTTGTATTGTAAGCTCAATGACAGTCATAGAAAAAAATGGTATTATGGACAGGACGACTAGGAAACCTAAAGTGATAGGAAGGTTAAGGGATTATGAAGATTAATTATTTTAGTGGCTTTGATGATTTCAGAGAATATGATGATAAAAATGAAAGATATATTCTGTTTATAATTGAGGATCATGGCCTTGAGTATCAATTTAGTATTAATGAAGATTATGATGTAAATGTGTTCCTTTATGGTTATGGAATAGATCGTATGGGATCATTTCATCTCGATAGTGATGATGCATTTGTTGCTGTGGAAAAGGAGAAGTATCTGAAAGCAGGTGAGACTGAGAATAATGCATTCGCCTTTGCTGTATATGAGAGGTGGCTTCTCATCCCTAAGAGTGTTGATTTCAAATGGGTCTTTGACTGTAATTCTGTCGAGGAGGCGTTAGAAGCATTTGCCGCAGATGAAAGTAAGATATGTGAGTCATTTATAAGAAATAGAGTTATTCAATATCATACTTCCAAGATACTCTGTGGTCTTATCAAGAGATATATAAAACTTCTTTTCCAGCAGTCTGCGGAAAGGGAAATTAAAGACGATGATCTAAGTGCTGTAGCATTTGTCACATATGTTCTTAGCCTACGAGATGATGCACTGAAAGAAGTGGTTAAACAGGAAGTTTTAGATGATGAAAATATAAAATATGATGAGTATGCTGATGAAAACTATTATCTGACCTCCGTTGCAGAGCTGAGATCTGTTTTTGCAGATCTGATAAGTGATCTGAAGGAATATGGTATTGAATTGTCCAGTGACGTGGCTGCGTATAGACTTGGAACACTGGACGCACTTTTAAATAGGCTGGGAGGTTATCGGAAATTTATAGATAATTACGACTTGTTGATGGACTCTGATTACAGTTTTCATATGGGGGATTCGTATCCGGATGAGGAAGGTGCGAAGGATTTTGAGTCAGATGTATATAAGATTGCTGAAGCGCTTAAATGCCCTAAGGAAAAAATATACATGTCAAAGCCATATAGATATAGATGGTATGATGAAGCTCATACGAAAATAGTTGCAGTATATGATAGAGCAATACTTCCAGCAGAAGTTTTTGGCGAAGATTCAAAGGAAATTAAAGAAGCCAATAGAACAGATCCTGAATTAAAGCAGTTTTCTCCTGATTTAGATCTTACCGAAAATGTCAGAGTAGTATTTGATTGTGAGGTGCCTTATAGTAGAGGAAAGACTGCTATTATAGAACTGAAAAAGAGCTTCAGCTCAAGAGATGGCTTTTGTTCAACTTATCTTTCGATAACAATAAAGAGACATTATGCATGTTTCGATGAAGATGAAATATGCCTGGTTACAAAGGATTGTTTAAATAGCGGTCTGGATATTGAACAATTATTTATAATGGAGACAGAGGAGTCTGATTCTTATGAGGGAGACGTTAAGCTTTTCGTAGGAAAGAATCAAGATGAAAAGTATCTTTGTGATGGGGCAAATAGTATCAGATGCAGCCTTTTCGGAGTACTAAGATTATGTAAAAATTCAGACGTGATTAATTTAATACAAATGGGTGAGTAAATCAGAAAAGCTGGATTGATAAGAAGGAGCCTAAGTTTATATAGCATATAGAAAAAAACAAAACAAAAATCAGTCAAAACTTTTTAATAATCTACTTTTTTAAAAATACGGTATTCTATAGAATAAGATGCAGTGGTGGACTAGAGCCACTGCATTTTTATATGGGTTGAAATGATAAAGAAAGAAGGTAGTGGTTATGAGATTCGGTACTTCTTCGCCCCTTGCGCATGAATCGGCAAGGGATTGGGCTGAGCAGCAGGTTGCTCTTGGCTGTAAGACAGTTGTATTTCCAGTGAAGAGCGATGCGCCTATTGGAAAGATAGATAGTTATAAGAATGCTGCGGCGGAGTATGGACTGACTATCGCTGAGGTTGGAATCTGGAGAAATGCCCTCGCACTGGATAAGGAAGAACGTAAGGCAAATATGGACTACTGTGTTGAGCAGCTTCGCCTGGCGGATTACCTGGGTGCGCGTTGTGCAGTAAACGTGGCAGGTGCATTTGGCCCGAGATGGGACGGCCATTATAAGGCTAACTTCTCGAAAGAAGCAAGAGTTGAGACGGTAAAGATGGTTCGTGAGATCATCGACCGTGCGGATGTGAAGAATACCTACTTTACTTTAGAGCCTATGCCTTGGATGATTCCAACTGGACCTCAGGATTATCTGCAGCTTCTGGAGGAAGTTGACAGGGACCGGTTCATGGTTCATATGGACATAATCAACATGACAAATTCGGCAGAGAGATACTTTAACGCTGAGGAGTTTATTGATGAATGCGCGGAGCTTCTTGGTAACAGGATCAGAAGCTGTCACATCAAGGATGTGCATCTAAAGGAAGATTATACCTTCCAGCTTAGGGAGTGTGCTCCAGGCTGCGGCGAATATCCACTGGGATATTATATGAAGAAAATGAACGAGATAGATAGTGAGATGCCTATAATCGTGGAGCATCTTGATACAGATGAGGAATATAAGAAATATCTGAAGGTGGTTCAAAGGGTTGCAAAATCCATGAACCTGCAGTAAAAGCTTGATTACTAGATAAAAGAGGAGAACAGACATGGGATACACCAGAGAATCAGATGCAAATGATATTACAGCCCGCTATATGGACAGCATCCTTATTAAGGAGAGACTGATAGATTCAGTAGTAGCAGAAACTTCTATAGATTTCCTTGGGGACAGCTTTGATATGCCGGTAATGACACCAGCTTTCTCACACCTTGGATGCTTTAATGGACGTGAGAAGACTGGGCTTGAAGAGTACAGCATTGCTGCAAAGGAGCTGAACATTCTGAACTTTGTTGGAATGATGGAGAATGACAGCTATGACAAGATAGCAGCTACTGGGGCAAAGACTGTTCGTATCGTAAAGCCTTATGCAGATAACGGCAAGGTGAGAGATCAGATGCAGTATGCTGAAGAAAAGGGCGCTTTTGGAATCGGAATGGATATTGATCATATTTTCGGTGAGGAAGGCGAGGATATAGTTATTGGCGAAAAAATGGCTGTACAGACAACGGATATGCTGAGATCCTATGTGGAGTCAACGAAGCTTCCTTTCTTTATAAAGGGTGTTCTTTCTGCTGAGGATGCAGTTAAGGCTGCTAATATTGGAGCAAAGGCAATAATAGTAAGTCATCATCATGGAAGACTTCCTTATGCGGTTCCACCTATGATGGTTCTGCCAGAGATAAAGGAAGCTCTCTATGGACGCGATATAAAGATAATAGTAGATTGTGGAATCGCCAGTGGAGCGGATGTGTATAAGGCGCTGGCTCTTGGAGCAGATGCTGCTGCTGTGGGAAGATCCATGCTTCCATCTCTTGAGGCTGATGGAGTAGAAGGAGTGAAGAACTTCGTGAAGGGAGTTCAGAAGGAGCTTCGTTTCTGCATGAGCTGCACAGGTTTTGCGAGGCCGGCGGATATAAATGATTCCTGTCTTTATATGGACTAGCACGTGCCTAAACCATTTTAATATATGACAAAGGATGGCTGAGAAACTGAAGGAGAGCGAAGAGGAGAAGCATCAGGGTACTCTGAAGTATATCCTGGCAGAGGGGAAGAACTGTTTTTCAGTACGTATAAAGGCGTCTTATTCATAATTTGTTCATAATTTGTTTACTGCATATTTATTTATTATTTACTGTATATTTAACACTCTACTCACAAGTAGTGGTATATTGTATACAAGTTCAACAGAAGAAAAGCAAATCTCTTTTGAAACGTAAATAGTGTAAATAGTGTAAAAACAAAGGACGCAGAGAAATCAGCGTCCTTTGTTTTTTGTAAAAAGGAAATTCGATATGTCGACATTATATCTTGCCCCGCTTGAGGGCATTACTACATACGTATATAGAAATGCATTTAAGAAGTATTACGGCGGGATTGACAAATACTTTACCCCATTCTTAACTGCCAGCCATCTTAAGGGCAGAGAGAAGAGAGAAGTGCATCCTGACAATAATCAGGGTATTGAAGTAGTTCCTCAGATACTGACAAATGATAGCTCCCTTTTTGTTACTATATCGAAGCAGCTGGCAGAACTGGGATACCGTGAGGTAAATCTTAATCTGGGATGCCCTTCAGGTACAGTTGTATCAAAGGGCCGCGGTGCTGGATTCCTGGACAGAGTTACTGAACTAGATAAATTCTTAGATGATATATATGATCAGCTTCCAGATATGAAGATTTCAATAAAGACCCGTATTGGTGTGGAATTTGAATCTGAATGGGATGACATCCTTGAGATATATAAGAAGTATCCTATAAAGGAACTGATCATTCACCCTCGTCTTAGAAATGATTTTTATGATGGACAGGTTCGACTGGATGCATATGGACATGCAATGAAGTCAGTTATTCCACTCTGCTATAACGGAGACATTGTGGACATAGAGTCATATCAGAGGATTTCTTCTTATATAGAAGAAAAAGCAAAAGAGTTTTCATATCCAGTAAAGGATATCTTCATGATCGGAAGAGGTGTGATCGCAAATCCGGAACTGCCGGGAATGCTTAAAAAGATTGATGGGGAGATGACATTTGGCTCCGAAGACAGTACGGGAAAGATAGATAGGAAGAAACTGAGAGCTTTCCTTGGAGATATTGTGGATAGCTACCTGGTTGAGATGTCCAACGAGAAGCAGGTTGTTATGAAGATGAAGGAGCTTTGGACCTATCTTGCAAAGGGACTGGAACTGGATGTGCAGGATATCAAGGCGATTCATAAGACCAACCGTCTTGCGGACTACAAGTCAGTGGAGCAGATGATCCTGCTTAGATAGTAGCAAAGCAGTACTAAAACTTTTCTGTTATGTAATAGGATTATATGGTATATTTATTACGCTGAAGGGTGCGTAACCCGTAATTCAAACATAGGATGCAGAATTATGGCTGTAAAGAAAGAAGAAAATCCAACAGGTGCTTCAAAAGGCACTGTAAAAAAACATATAATGAGCGGCGAGTTTTCCAAGGTTTATCTTATGTACGGCGCTGAGCAGTATCTTGCCACATTTTACCGTGACCAGATAAAGAATGCGCTGGTTAACGCGGATGATGACCTGAACTGCCGTGTTTATGATTCGGACAGCTTTGACCTGAATACCCTTATAAATGATTCGATCACTATGCCATTTTTCGCGGAGCATAGAGTGGTGGTTGTGAACGGAAGCGGCTACTTTGACGGCTCAGATCCTGAATTTATCGAAAATGTGGGACAGATTCCGGATTCAAATGTGGTCATCTTCTGCGAGCAGAAGGTAAATAAGGCGAAGAAGGCTTATCTTGCAGCGTCTAAATGTCCTGATGTGACTTGTCTTGAGTTTAAGGGACTGGAAAAGAACGACCTGATCACCTGGCTTGCTACGATCTTGGGTGATGGAGGACTTAAGGTAAAGCTTTCTGTTCCGGAAAAGATCCTGGATGCCTGTGGTCCTGGTGCAGATATGTACATGCTGGAGAATGAAGCGAAAAAGGTTCATGACTACTGCATGGATAAAGGAGTGGTCAGTCCAGAGGATGTGGAGCTTCTTTGTTCAAATGCTATCGAGGACAAGATCTTCGATATGTGCCGCGCCATATCCCAGAAGGATTCATCTGTGGCCATCAGTCAATACGAGGACCTTCTGAAGCTGAAGAAAAATGTGGTCACCATCATGATCCGTATCGAAGCCCAGTATAATCAGCTGCTGGACATAAAGATTCTTCTGGAAGAAGGAAAGAAAGAGTCGGAAATCGCTGATAAAATGAGGCTTTCCAAGTGGGTTGTATCAAGGCTTGTTTCCCTTGCTAAGTCCTATACAAGGAAGGAACTTATTGCTGCAGTTGATGCATGTCAGGAAGCAATGATGCTGAAAACCAGCGGCGGACTTCTTGGAAATTCAGCTGTTGAGAATCTTATAGTAAAGCTTCTGGCAACCAGTTAAGTCCCTACAAATGGCTGTATTACTAGAAAAAACCACTTGACGTGACGTGTAGACTTTGTTATTATGACATTTGCTGTAGATTAATAGGTCTCTATATGCCCGGTATATCTAACCCATATATCGAACGTGTCTTGGCTAAGTAGAAATCTGTGAGGTGCTTATCTAAAGAACGGCTGACTTTAGTTGCTGCATTTCAGATACAGTGAGAAATATAGAATAGTTATAATCGATTAAATCCGGAGGAAATGAAGACATGGCAAATATTAAATCTGCAAAGAAGAGAATTCTTACAAGCAAGAAGAGAGAGATGAAGAATAAGAGCGTTAAGAGCAAGGTTAAGACACTTGTAAAGAAGGTTGAGGCTGCTATCGAGGCTAATGATAAGGCTGCAGCTGAGGCAGCTCTTCAGGTTGCTATCTCAGAGATCAGCAAGGCTGCTAACAAGGGTATCTACCACAAGAACACAGCTTCACGTAAGATTTCTCGTCTCACAATTGCTGTTAACAAGATTGGTCAGTAATATATAGACTAATAAAGATTATTAATGAGTCGCTTTTTGAAAGTGGCTCATTTTTTTATGTTTGCTTATTCTGGAATATTAGGTAAAATAACCTATAGGTTTTAATCCGAATAGATATAAAGGGTTACAAGAGGAATAGGAAATGGGTAAACAAACTAAGCAGGATGAGATGGCGAAGCGCCGTGAGGCAGTATTACGTCTGCTGTTGGAAAAACCATATACATATGACGAGCTGGCTGAGAAGCTGGAGCAATCAGTTCGAAACATCAAGTATGATATCAAGGCTCTTCAGGAATCAGGATATGAGATTCCTAAGCATAAGAAGGGCGTTGGTTATATTATTCCTGAGGAGAAGAAGGAAGAATATCTAAAGAGTCTTGAAGGTTCTGAGACTGGTTCTGGTAAGAATAAGGAAAAGAAAAGGACTGTCTACAAGCATGTTGTCACTGAGGGTATTGAAAAACTGATCGTTCTTCTGACGCTTCAAAAATCAAAAGAGGGGATGACATTTGACGATCTTTTTGATGAATATATTGCATTTGCAGATGAGTCGTCTATATTCCTGATGACTAAGGAAGAAAAAGCGAGATTCTACAAGAATAAAAAAGAGACCATCAAGACCAGATGTGAGGAACTGGTGAGTGGTGGATTTGTTGACTATGACAAGAAGCAAAAAATCTATAGTATCCCTAAGAATGCACCTGTTCTTCTGAATATTGATATGGATACAGTAGATGAATATCTGTATGCCATAAGGGCATTTGGTGCCACATATGCTCTGGGGAATAAACTGAAGTCAGTTGAAGAAAAACTGGCTATGATTTCTGGAGAGACTCAGCGCAGCGAAGATGATAACTACATAATTGTTGGAAGTAAGATCAATAACAATCCTAAGGTTATGGTGTGTCTGCAGATTCTCGAGGACATTCCATATGATAGATATGCTATAAAGGTACCAGTTAAAGGAAAGCCTGTTACTATAAAGGTCGGACTTGTGGTTTATACTGCCGACAAGGACAAGCTCTATATCATAGGAAAGTCGGGAAAGGAAAAGTTCAGGATAATTGATACTGAGGATATGGTGTCCGCAGATGAAAAAGGAGCGATGGAATCTGCTATAGAGGTGCTCAAGGACACGCCAAATGATATCTATCAGTCACCAGAATATATCCGTATATATAATGAGAGCTTCTCTCTTTCTACTGAGGCGCCTCAGCATGTGGTGGTAGAAGTAAAAGAATTCGGTAATCTAAGACATAAGTTTGAGGTTCTTAAACTCCAGAGAAACAGGTTCGAAATTCGAAGTGAGATGCAGCCAGCTAAGATATATCAAAAAGATGACGAGACATTTGTTTACGAAGATGATCTTCGAGGAATGTCTGATTTTGCCAAATATCTTCGAAGATTCGGTAGAAGTGTGAAGGTTCTGGAACCAGAGAGTCTACGCAAGATGATGCTGGATGATGTGGACCGTTTAGAAGAGGTGTATAGAAAAGAGGGGCTGTATGAATAAGCTGATAAGTAATAATCTGCTGAGACTGCAGCATGAGATGACATTTTTAAAGGATGAAGGCATTACGCCGGAGGGGCTTGCTGCAATTCTCGGAGTAAGTAAAAGTATAATTTACGATGATATCATTGCACTCAACAATGAACCGAATTTTCCGCTGTTGATAAACCTGACTCCAGATAAACTTAAGGAATTTAAGAAGCAAAAAAATAAAAATCTGGATGAAAAAGATTTAAAAATAAAAGATTCAGAATACTTTGATGATAGTAGCGAAGAACTACTAACTGATCCGAAGTTTGCATCTGTTCTAAAAAGTGGAGCTTATGATGACTGCCTGTTTCGCTATGATACACTAAGTGAGACTGTAGAAGTTATGCTCACTTCAGATGAGGTTGATACACTGAATAGTTTCCTAAATAAGGAAGATGGTGCAAGGGCATTTTTTGTGAAGAATAGTAACCGTCTTCGTGCTATAGACCAGGTGGATATGGTAAATTATCTGCTGGAGGTAATAAAGGATGGAAGCAGTATCGACTTTAGTTATAAAGCTAAATCGAAGATAATAAAGAAGACAATTCGTCCGATCAAGATCATTCATAACACCACGGAAGATACTTATTATGTATTCGATCATAAGGGAGTATCCTACAACATGGATAAGATCTTCACTGCCAGCGTTAAGGATTCAAATGTGAAGCAGAACATTGCCCGTAACATCGATGAGAAACGTTTCGAAAAGATGTGGGGAGTTAACTACTCTGAGAAGGGCGTAAAAGTAAAGCTCAAGATATTCAATGAGGGCAAGGTGATCGAACGAGTTAAGAACGACCTTGGCTCAAAACTAAATGATAATAACTTCAAGTTCTTCGAAGAAAATGGAACTGAATATGCCATTTTCGAAGATGAAGTGATTGGTACAGAAGTTTTTCTCTCATGGGTTTATAGTTACGGTGCCTCTATGGTACTTCTTGAACCAAGGGAACTTGTTGATAAAGTAATAGACTCCATAGAGCAAAGAAAACTGGAAGCAAAACAATAAGAAAAATAAAGTAGAAGGAAAAGTATGGAACAGGAAAGAAAGTTAAGAATTATATCATTGGATGAATCAGGAGAATTTGAAAGATTTCTCTCCGATGATATCCGTTTTATAGGGGGACTGATAATAGATAAACCCCTTCCTGAAAATGCCAAAACTGATAATATAGTTGCAAATGTCAGGAAAGAAATAAGAAGTGAACTTACCAGATTAACTGAGGAGTACAATAGGCTCCTTGAAGAGAAGGAATTCCTTTTTGAGGATAAAGAGGTAATAGTTAAGTACCCTGAGAGTCTTCATATGTCGGATTCAAATACATATTATTCGAAGAATGGTGTGGGAATCAAGAAGGCAAAACTTGAGAAGAAACTCCGTGCGGAAGAAATACTGCCTTTCTCTATGTGGATGAAAGAAAGAAGTATGGAATTCATCAAGGAAATGGGCTATGGAATCTATGCATATATTTATCCTTTTGGTGATAACTTTGTAAATGTCGAAGGTGTGGAAAGTAACTTAGGTGCAGCGGATTATGCATCACATCTATATTCCAGAATGTCTACAGTTTCAATGTTTAATACAGTGTTCTATATGTTTGATGATAGCTTCACTGATTACTCTCTTCAGTTTGCACAGCGTTCACTTGTATTTTCAGGTCTTACAAACGACAGAGAGCGTGAGGTAAATCAGGGACTTAGCAAAGAGTATGCTAAGCATATTGTTGTTGAAAAAGGACCAAATGACAGAGAAAAGAAATCCACCATATATACCATTACAAATGTAAGCTCCTACAGAACTTCGCTCACAGATGAGATATATGGTTCGGAGCTGACAGGTGGTTATAAGAATAAGAGTTACTATCTGGGAGTTGACTCCATAGATTATTCTGGCAAGAAGGATATGGCTATTCATTATCTCACTGATATTCTGTGCAGTCATATTAGAAATACCATAGATAGACTTAATTCGAAAAATGAGATCTACAATGACACAGCAGAACTGATCCAGCAGGAACTAGGCGCTGAGGTTGGAGATAGTACTGTAGATATAAGATTCTACTCCAAGGCAGATGCAGATTTCAGAAAGATATATCGACATATCATGCTGGGTGATCTGGCTAAGGCTTTCGATGCCGAATTCGATTTCAGCCTTGTAAGCCGCAGCGTGGATGAGAGCGATGACGCAGATTATGTCAGAGAAAATATCCTGAGTAAGTACTATGAGCAAGAGTTTGCTCCAAGACTAGATGCTTATATTGAGAGCCTCCTTGCAGATGAAAAGTATTACGCTGATATTATCTCAAGATACGACGAGTACGTAAGTTACGCAGAACGTTTCATGGGTAAGGATGGAAATCTTGGTTATAACCGAGGTCTCCATATTGCCGAAAGGCTGATTGAAGTCTTTGATAAGCTTCGTGCTATAGAGGAGTCAAAGCCTCGGGAGGACAGAGTTATCTTCGATAGAAAGATTGGGGAGATAACATTTAGATTAAATGATATCCGCCTCCGTGGTCTTAATCATAAGGGAGTGGTGCGTGGACTGCTGCCTGTGATCGATAAATGTAACGAAAATAAGCTTTATATTTCACCAATGGATTATATTCATTTTAAGACAAGGGCGGCTCAGCTTTACTTCAATTCCTTTGAGTATGTGAAGGTGAAGGATCTTTTTATTGACGATGTATGGCCAAGAATCTTTGCAGAAAATGCCAAAAAGAATATTGATATCGGCAGTTCCGAGACTCTGATTGAGCAGCTGGAAATGGTTATGGCAGGCTTAACTGGAATCGAGAATACAACACAGGTTGTTTCCGGAAAGATCTTCAGTACTTTGGGACAGGCCTATGCTTTTATGGGCGACGAAAGTATTTCAGAGAACTGGTTTGAATCGGCGCTGGAAAAATGGTCTGGAGACGTTGCCAATCAGAATATCACTCTGTCATATCTGATGAATCTCTATGTGGATACAGCAAATATGGGTGGGTATGAGAAATATGCACCGCAGTACTTTGGATTTTTTGATACAAAGGGCCTGGGCTGCGACAGTGTGGCTGGACAGCTGAAGGTTCTGAAGGAAGCATATCTAAACAGGCAGTTTATCAGATATGCGCTGTCAGTATTTGTTAAGGCATTTTATAAGTTCTATAATGATAGCAATTCTGATCTCTACGAAGAATTAGTAAGCTTCATCGAGGATATCGAGAATAATAAGAATGCTGTAAAGGGTGAAGAAAACCGTAATAAGTTTGATGATACTACCAACGATCCTTGGCAGCATATCTATAAGTATATGTACCTGATTGCCAGAGACTATGAGGATGAAGAAGCGGCTGAGATATATGCAGGCAGAGTTCTTGATTGTACCAAGGGCGATGCAACAATCTCTGTAATGCAGCTGGATTTTGAAATGGAGCATTACCTCGACCTTTATGAAGGGGAGGATATTCCATTTGCTGATTATCTGGAGGACAGTAAAGTGGAGGGAATAAAAGAATTCCTTTCCGAGTTCCCTTGCTTTGATGGAATCCTGGATAAAACAGTGGCAGAGGCAAAGAAGATGCTGGAAGCTAAACTTACATACATGTTCAGGTAGTTGTAAGGAAAAATAGGCATAGAAAGCCAAATGACGCACTTTGAAGTAAATTACTTTGAAGTGCGTTTTTTGTTTTTGGGGAATTCTCATTTTTGTGCAAAATAATCCGTAAGAGGGAGGAATATACTAAGTTCATCAAAAGGAAAACGGAGGACGAAAGAATGAATACAAAGATGAAGATGATTATAAATACACCATGTGTTGTAACAAATACTATAGTTGATGTGGTAAAGGATGCAATTGTTTACATCTGGAAGGGCGAAAGCTTCGTGATTAAGTGTTTAATAGCAGCTGTATTTGCATTTATTTTTTCTTGTATCGTATCAGGTCATGGATCCGACGTTCTCTGGGCATATATTCTGTTACGTGCTCGTATAGCTAGTGTATATATAACGGATGTGATATATGACAGAGTTGATTCCGATGAAGATACTTGTGTCGACGAATCTGAGGATGCTTTCGTCGGATAATATATGGTATAATTCAGGTTCTAAGGTTAATTGTGTTTTAAGAAAGGGATTTATATGGCAGATTGGCTTAAAAAAATATCAGAAGATAAGAGTAATTGGAATGAGGAGCTGTTCGGAGAGAATAGATGGCCTGTTCCAATTTCTTGCAATTATAAGAGATTATATGAGATAGCATCCGAGGGAAATGTGTATGGTTGTCTTCTGCAGATCAAGGATCTGTATGAGATACTTATGCGTATCCCTGTTATTATGGCGCTCATTTACCTTGATAACAACTATGCAGACGAACTCGTAAAGGAGAAAAATATCCTGAAGAAGCTCATTCTTCAGCCTCTTACTATTGGTGGATGGGATGAACTGGCTAATTCTATTCTCAAGGGTACAAAGAGAAAGTATTATCAGCTTCCAGATAGTATCAAGAATATTCTTACAGCGACCATGGATCTTTATCGTAAGAAGGTCTCCAGCGAATTCTCTGACATAGCTCATTGGAGAAATGAGGTTATAGGTCATGGCATGCTTAAGTGCGAGGATAGTGATGAATATCAGACTGAGATCCAGACTCTTATCACAAATCTGGGTGAATATTTCCGTAATCCAGTAAATGGCGAACAGGGTCTTTATTCTAATGTTTATTATGAGATAGATGGAAATGATTTTTACAGTTTCTGGGACGATGAGAAGATAGCTGAATGCTATGATATCGAAACAGCAGAAGAGATTAATCTGTATATTGACGGCGACTCTTACAAGGTTGACAAGTTCCTCTTTAGGGGACTGTTCTTTGATTCGGTCTATGCCAAAAAGAGAAGAGTTAAGTATGTGGACTATATCTCAGGCTATTCAGATACTGAGAGTCTTGAGATGTTCCAGAGCTATATCGATGAGCTGAGTCTTGGAGGCGACCTGGATGCTGGACTTAAGGCGGACTATGTCCTGAAGTCACAGGATGATATATACGATTCACTGAATCAGCCAGATAAATACATTATGCCTGAGGAGATCAAGAATAGACTCCAGAGCTTTATGGATGATAACGATTCAGGAATAATGACACTCTGCATGGAACGCGGAACTGGTAAGACTGCATTTGCCAATAGTATGCGTGGAGTGTACGAATTCGACAGCAAGGCACCAATCGATGATGCTGTGGTTCATACTGTCTCAATCGCTACAACTAACCTTCGTGGAATGAATGATTTCTTTGGCTATGTGAATCATATATTCGCAAATGTTGGTGGAGATGTTCTCAGATCTTCTGATAAGAAGCTTCCTGAGATCAGCATCAATGACAGAAATCCAGAGAAGGCTATGGTTGATTTTCTGAACACATATATGGATATCTATTCTGAATATATCGATGTCAGAAAGCTGGTTCTTGTTGTGGATGGTATCGATGAAATAACAGAGGACAAGAAGCAGATCCTTCAGTGGCTCCCAACATCTTTAGACGCGTCTTCTCAGAATGAGAATAAACTAGAAGACGGCGTATATATTATCTACACTACAAGATTTTCAGATGAAGATACTGTAGCAGAGGATGTGCGTCCTCATATTGACAGAGTTGTAAAAGGCGCTGACGATGTGATCGAGATCAGACGTGATTCTGAGATGAATGTATCTGTATTAAGAGAGTTCCTGAACCGTCGCGATACAAAGCATAGACTCAATGAGACTATGCGTGATGATCTTATCCAGAAGGCTGACTTCCGTCTTCTCTATCTTAAGATTTTTGTTGAGTTTAATGACATCATTGGAAATGAAGAACTAAGCGAGGAGAGGATCATCTCTGAATATCTTGGTCGTCTTTTTGGAAGATATAACGCTATCAATAAGAAGCTTGCTGCAGATTTCCTGGCAGCGCTGGCTACATTTGGCGAGGTGACTCTTGATGAGTATTTTGATTACATCAGCATGGACGATATCACCTACCGTTTTATTGGTGTGTTAAATGATCTCTCACCACTGCTTTCAAGCTACAGCAGCGCTGAGGGACGTGTGTTTATGCTGGCTAATAAGGTCTACAAGGATTACATCTTAAAGACTTATTCGGCAGAGATCGTGAAGCTGGGTACAGATCTGCAGATAAACTACATCAGAGTTAGAAAGAATTGTGGCGATAATACAAATAGAGAGAAGAAGCCAGATTATAAAAGCTTCGATATTATGATGAAGCTCATTGATGTTATCCTCTTCATCAGAAAAAACTATAGTATGCCATACCAGGATGGATTCATCGAATATGTTCGCTCAGGATGGAGTATTGCAAGCATTTTTTCGATGACAGCAGGTTCTATCTTTTATGATATGCTGAAGGAATTTAAACGTAATACTATAGAACTCATTAATCTTGCAGATGCTTCGGAATGGGGATATCTTGATTGTTCATATTACGCCAATAGTTTAAGCTCTATGAGTTTTCTTCTTGAGATGTATAACGAAAATCCTAAGTGGTTCGAAGACTTTATGGAGAAGGTGCTGAGTGCGGATGATAAAATATTTGCTGATAATATATATTTTACTCTTCAGGAAGATCGATTTATTCACAATAATCCAGAATTTGCAGATTGCTACATTGGATATATGAGAAAAATCCTGGAGAGAGGAAATAAACTTGGCCTGCTTTATGGTTTAACAAAGCATTTTCTGAAGCCATGGGCGAATCCATATCGCAGGGAACCACTGATCTACGGAGACAGCTGGACATTTCATTATCTGCTTAGTCAAATCGTTCCTATCCTTGAAAAGGAAGGCGGCGTTTTTAAATGCTATGATATCGAGGATTTAGATTCTGAAGAAGATAAGTGGACAATAGGCGTTGGAATGACTGACTGGGATTTTACCTTCGATAGACTGATCAATTATTCGGCTTTTTCTGCTGCTGTTGTAGAGGATATTATCCATAACGGAATAACCAAAGATTCTGAATGTTATGAATATTTTTCAGCAATGAAAAAGAATAAGATAGAGATAATTGCACCAGATGGAGAATTACTCTGGCTCGAGATTCTCCGTGAGATTTATAAGGCATTTCCAGAGCTTATTACTGAGGAGCTTCTCAGCTCTATCAACGAGCAAAACGAAGAACTTTACTCACGTCTATCACATAGATGTCCATATTACGCCGCCGTTACGGAAAGAAGACGTAGGGATGGTTCAGAACTTGTTAATGCGCCAGAGTGGTTTAGAGATGAAATTAAGAGAGTTATAAAATTATCTAAGCGAAATGAGATCCTTATGAGTCTTGTTAAAAGAGGTATTTTTGACTTCGCAAAGCAGGAT
This sequence comes from Lachnospiraceae bacterium AC2031, assembly GCA_000687975.1. Lineage (GTDB taxonomy): Bacteria > Bacillota > Clostridia > Lachnospirales > Lachnospiraceae > Eubacterium_Q. The sequence goes on from JIAB01000001.1 coordinate 1,920,769, forward strand.
CTTTTAGATAAGTACATGTATTTTGATCCAGGAATGGGCGTGTCTCTTGCTAATCAGTATATTAAATATTTATTTAATAGTGTAATGAGATATAAGACCATAGGACCAAAGGGCTTTAACCTTCCCAATGATGACACAGAGATAGAGTATATCTTAAAGAATCTGATCTTACATTACTATGAGCTAGATGTTAATCCTACCAGCATGATGAAGTGGTGGATTCTGGATATCGAGAGAGCTGCAGACGAGGCTGGAGAAGATTGTAAGACTCCACTTATGTACCTTATGTATAAGCAGATCTTCGATGATACATTTGGCAAGGATCCAAGTCTTGAAACTGAGGGTACAGAGATTGCTGGAGGAATCAGTCCGATGCTGTATAAGGTTCGTGAGTCAGGAGAACTGGCGAAGTTCAAGGACAAAGACACAACATATGATACAGGATATTCCTATGAACTGAGTGATGACGAGATAATCGAATACTACAGAAAATATGTATATGAATATGACGCTCTTCATTCATATAAGATTTACTTTGGGCTTATAAAAGATGAGGATGTCATGAAGGGGATTTCTGGAAAACTCATCTGTTCAGCTGAGACAACAAAGCTCTTGAAGAAGTATGTAGAGCTTGGCGAGATTGATAAGGCGACAGAACTCGTTAAGGATGTAGTCGAAGGAAACAAATGGATCAACGAGGAGTTCTTCTTCAGCAAGAACCAGACTATCAATATGATATTCCAGAAGGGTGCCTATAGATATGCTGAGGACAATCTGAGATTCTTAGAGGCCTTAAAGGATATAACTGAAGATTCAGGTAATGGAGCGGATTTCAGTTATTATATAGATAGTCTTGTTGTAACTTTTGATCTAATTGTTGAAAGAATCGTGAAGTATGTTGAGATGGCATCCAGCTGTACACAGTATACAAGACTTACTTACTTTTACGAAATACTCCTTTTCGTTCTTCACAAATATAAGATGTACGACAAGGCGATTAATGAATATATGGAAGAAATTACGGCGGCAGCAGAGGCTGTAATTGCTGAGGATGATCCAATAACTCATGATGATATGGAATGGTTATCTGCATATGTTGAGGCAACCCATGAGCTATTCCTGCATTATAGAGATGGCAAGAAGGTTGATCCAGAAGCTGTGAAGTTCCTTATTGATTACAGTGGGTTAGATTCCGTTATGAGGCCATACTACAAGGCGGCTCAATGAGTCAAAAGGGCTCAAAGCCGAAGTGACTCATTTTGTGCAAAAAATATCGGGAGGTATGAGTTTATACTAGCAGTTGAGTGAAAACAACTGGTGTCTATGATATACCATAGCAAAGGAGGGATATGATATGACATATAGAAATAGTATAAACCCTGAAAACATCCTTATATTTGGTGGCAATAGAGAGGAGCGTATGACCAAAGGCTTCGAGTCTTTTCTTCAGAAAGCTGAGGGAAGTGTGGTTGTAACTGACCGTGGTGGCGAGCTCTACAAAAAGTATGCTGATGACTTTGAGAATAGAGGCTATATAGTAAAGAAGATAGATTTCGCAAATCCTGCAAACAGTGAGGGCTTCAGCCTGTTCAAGGGTCTTCTTAAGTATGATGACGAGAGAGATACAGTTGATGGAATCTGCCGTATCGTGGAGTCTCTTTATGCTGCAAAAAAGCATGAGCTTATTACCTCTAAAGAGGATGAGTTTATTGGCAATGTGGCTAAGATGCTTCTTAATGCGGTTGTAGCTTATATAACATTTTATTGTGACGAGAAGTATTCAGATTTCTACAACGTTCAGATTCTTCTTGAAGCGCTTGAGGGAGATGATAACAGCAAGACTCCCCTGGACATGATATTCGAGACCCTGGAGAAGGATTTTCCAGATTCTTTTGCAGTGAAGAACTTCAATATGGCAAGACATCTGTCAGGCGAATCATTCCGCAAGGCTCAGTATATGGCGTGGAAGATGATCGAGTCATTAACTGATGATGAGGTCGGCTACATTCTTATGAATGAGACGGATGATCTTCGCATGATGCGCATTGAGAAGACAGCGCTCTTTATCAATACTACCCCAAACAGCGACAACTATAATGGACTGCTAAATGCAATCACAACTGAGCTTTTATATAAGCTCATGCTTGGAATGTGCGAGGTGCCTGTTCAGTTTTTCATAGATGCTTTCGCGCCTGGAGTTGGAATCGCACAGATGAGTGATGTTATAGAAAGACTTAACGGCGAAAACATTGCCATAGTTGCAGCATATCCTACTCTTGACTGTCTTAGAGAAGAGTGCGATGATGCTGACTGGTTCCTTCGTGAGTTCGAGCTTATAGAGATCGTTAATGAGAAGGAAGTGCCAGTTAATAGAAAATTCCGTAGAGATATGGAGAAGAGTTTCAGAGGAAGCAGAGCTCCTAAGCAGACTAGAGAAAGAAACGCTGAATATAAGAGAGACTTCAATAATCCATACAGCTATGAGATAGAAAAATGGGTTCAGCGCACATCTTTTAACGAATTCAGCCGTGAGATCCACAAGAGAGTTAAGGGCCAGGAACAGCTGGATATCATCCTTGTTAACATCTATAACTATCTTGAAAATATGGCGAGAGGCCATTTCCATAGCAACAATATTCTTGTTGCAGCCCCAAGTGGATGTGGAAAAACAGAGACCTATAGAGCTCTTAAAGAGTACTTCAAGAAAGAACTTTTTCAGATGCCATTTGTCCAGATCGATATGACTTCTATCACAGAGGAAGGCTACAAGGGTAGAGATACCAAGGCAGTCATTGAGCCTCTTGAAACAGAATATGGCACTGGTGGAATCGGTATCATCTTCCTTGACGAGTTTGATAAGAAGCTTATCCCAAGTTATAACAGCAACGGCGGTGACGTGAACAAGGCGGTTCAGTCACAGCTTCTTACAACCATCGAGGGTATCGAGTATCCTGAGTACAATGTGGATACTAATCTTACAATGTTTATCGGGCTCGGTGCATTTGATCCTTGTCGTGAGAAGAAGGCTCAGGTGGAAAAGCATATCGGTTTTGGTAATGGAAATATTGAAGGCCAGGACTACTATGCTGATATCACTCGCGAGGATATGATAGACCTTGGCGCAAGCTACGAGCTTATTGGCCGTTTCGGTACCGTGGTTAATTACCACAAGCTTACTGACAGAGTTGTTAGCGAGATCATTGATGGTATGGTGAAGGGTATCGGCGTATCAATCGATATGGAGCTTAAGATAACAGATGAATTCCGTCAGAAGCTTATCGAAAATGCTAACGGAAAGTTCGGCTGCAGACTTATCCATTCTATCCTTAATGACGCAGTAATGAACGCGTATCTCGATATCCTTAAGAAGGGAAAGAAGGATAGAGACAGAGTGCTTGAGATCACTGGGGATAAAACCTATCGCATGATCGAGCGCCAGGAGAAACGTCCAGTTCAGCCACCAAAGAAAATAAATGCATTCGCTTGACAAAAGTGGTAAAATGTAAAACGCTTCACCTACCACCCCACTGGTAGGTGGAGATAAATTAGGAGGGAAAAAGTATGAGTAATAAGAAGGGATTGATCGCAGGTATCGTTGCAGGTGCCTTAGTATTAGGCGGCGGCGTGACCGCATTTGCGATTGCAAATCACAGCAAGGTTAAGGTAGAGGATGTAAGTGTTGAGGAAACAGTTACAGATCTTGACGCAGAGAATGCAGGCGGACTTGGTGACGTGTCCAGCATGACAGATGTTGCAACAGCAACAGAGGCAGAAAGTGTAGATGAGGATGCAAATCTTACCCCACTCATGGCATCACTCAAAGGCTTTGTGGCTGAAAAGGGCGTGGCTGAAACAGGCCTTTTTGAGGGACATACAGTAAATGCTACAACATATTGGGAGCATGTGGATTTTGGCTACACATCTACAGGTGTGCTTGAAGCTGAAATTCTGGAGCAGGATCCAAGCATGATGCTGGTTTATTATATCGGCTCCGATTCAAAGATAAATGTAGCGCTCTACAAGGATAACGGTGGCGAAGTAATTGAGGTTGCAAATATGCCACTTAGTTACACAGGGATTTATGAGTCACATACTGATTTCTTAGTTTCAAATGACATTGTAAATTTCTTTGGTACCGAAGGACTGATGAGTGCCAAAACAGTTGTGAAGGATGGTGTAACCTATATCCTTACACTGAATAACTCCTGGTTTATATCAAGTGAAATATATAACAGTGGTTCAGAGCGTGGCTACACACCTGAAACTTCAAACTTTAGTCAGCTTGCTATATATAAGGTAAATCCTGATGGAATAGAGGGATGTTATCAGGTAAGATATTCAGCTTACGGAATGGACGGCGCTGGTCAGATTTTTGTAACAGATTTTGCGGATAACATACTTGAAGAATATCATTACGGTGATCTTGGAGATGATCCACATACACTGGAAAATTTCATGGGTGAATATGATCAGGCTATGGCCAACATTGGTTTCCCTGAACTGACTAACACAGACAATTTTACTTTGACACATGAGGGCTGTCTTGGTGATGGAGTTTCATGGAACCTTCATTGGGATTGTAATACGAATCTTGCTGAGGGAGATGACGTTGTAACTCTTGAACTTACGGAGAACAGCAATGTTGAAGAAAACTGGCGTGATTGGAAAGTTGAAGAACCAGTAGCAGAAGAAGCACCAGCAGAGGCTCCTACAGCAGGAACTGTAGACGCACCATCTCAGAGCTTCGAAGAAGCAGATGCACGTTACGCTGCATTTTTCGCCAATGAGTATGCTGAGCTTGATGACTCATTATATCTTTCTTCAAATGGTGTTGCTGTAAAATATGCATTTGCAGATCTTGATAAAGACGGTCTTGATGAGATGCTGATCGGTGATGACCAGGGCGTATATGCCATCGTTTCAGAAACTGACGGCACATATAACGTCTCAGAGGTTTGTGGATGGATGATCCAGTACGGCGCTGTATCAGGCGAATACCTTGGAAGCGGATGCTTCAAGAACGACGCAAGTAATGGTAACAACTACGGCGGTGAGTTTAGAATCGATGTAGTTTGGAAATATAGCGGCAACCTTCACGCCTGTGGAGTTCTTGCACGACTTTCCGCATCATGGGATCCTAATAACATTGGTGAGAACCTCAACAATTGGGAACTCTATGTTGCTAACGACGAGAACAACATTGTAGGCGATGACTACGCTGACGCAGGAAGCCTTACACCAGACAACCTAGACTACACATATAAATACATCGATTATGGCAACAACTACAACTTCACAGATGACGGTGAACTTGAAACTAACGACCTCATCGACACCTTCAATTCTGTAGTGGATTCACGCAAAGCTGACGGAGCAATGTCCGCTCTCGATTGGCACGACATTCCGTAGTAGCACAGCGATATTCTTTGTGGTAGAATATCCCTAACGGGTTTAGCATAATTCGTGAACTATAGTTTCGTACTTGGAGGGGTGTTACATGAAAGATAAATTGCAGAATTGGATCAACTGGATCCTCTATGATGAACTTATCGATGGCAAGATCAACGCACCGATGCACCTGCTCGGTAATCACGACTATGGCGATGGCCAGGTGATCACCTGTTACAAGCCACACAGCCAGAGCGTTTCTATTAAGTCTCCGAAAGGCAAGACGCTGACACCTATGGAGAAGATCAGCGAGGAAGGCTTCTACGGAGCATATTTCCCAAAGAAAAAATTTAAAGGTACGTCCTATAGACTAGTGACAGAGTACTACGATGGTACCACTGTTGAGTCCGCGGATCCGTATGCATTTGAAGGCCTCTTCACAGACTTCGATGCATACCTTTTCGCTGAGGGCAAAAACTACGATGTATATAATAAAATGGGAGCCCACCCGATGACTATCGACGGAGTGCAGGGTACCTACTTTGCAGTATGGGCACCTGATGCTCGCCGTGTTTCAGTTGTTGGTGATTTCAACATGTGGGACGGCGCCCTGAATCCAATGCAGATTCATAATGTATCTGGCGTTTACGAACTTTTTATTCCAGACGTTCTGCCAGGTGCAGTTTATAAATATCAGATCCTGACTCGTTACGGCGACCTTCTTTATAAGGCTGATCCATACGGCAATGAGACACAGGTTCGTCCTGACAACGCAAACATCGTCGTTGATATATCCGATCTCAAATGGACCGATGACGCATGGATGAAATCAAGAACGAAGCAGGACCGTGTTGCTCGCATGAAGCAGCCAATGTCCATATATGAATGTCATCTTGGTTCTTGGAAAAAGAAAAATGAGGACTCAGATTTTGGATTCTACACATATAGAGAATATGCTAAAGAGATAGGCGATTACCTGGTGGATATGGGATATACCCACATCGAACTAATGGGAATTGCAGAGTATCCATTTGACGGTTCCTGGGGATATCAGGTAACCAACTACTTCGCACCAACCTCACGTTACGGTACGCCAGAGGACTTTGCATATTTCGTAGATTACATGCATTCCCTTGGTATCAGCGTAATACTTGACTGGGTTCCGGCCCATTTCCCAAGAGATGCCCACGGACTGGGACGTTTCGACGGCATGCCTCTTTATGAGAATGCTGATCCGCGTAAGGGCGAGCATCCAGACTGGGGTACATATATCTTCGATTACGGCAGAAATGAGGTCGCAAACTTCCTTACATCCAACGCACTGTTCTGGGTAGAGAAGTACCATATTGATGGCCTTCGAGTTGATGCGGTTGCGTCAATGCTGTATCTGGATTACGGAAAGCGTGATGGTGAGTGGGTTGCCAACAAGGATGGCGGTAAGGAGAACCTTGAAGCTATCGCACTTCTTCAGAATATCAATAGCGTAATGGAAGAGAGAAATCCAGGAGCATACCTGATCGCTGAAGAGTCAACAGCATGGCCAGGAGTTACAGCTCCTGCAGATATGAAGGGACTTGGCTTCCTCTTCAAATGGAATATGGGATGGATGAACGATTTCCTTGAGTACATGAAGCTGGACCCATACTTCCGTAAGTTCAATCACAACAGACTAACATTTTCTCTGTCATATACCTATGCAGAGAATTACATTCTGGTAATTTCACACGACGAGGTTGTACACCTTAAGTGTTCAATGTTAAATAAGATGCCGGGCCTTGAGTTTGACAAGTTTGCAAACCTGCGTACGGCCTACGGCTTCATGATGGGACATCCTGGAAAGAAGCTTCTCTTCATGGGACAGGAATTCGGTCAGCTCCGTGAGTGGAGTGAGGCAAGATCTCTTGACTGGTTCCTGCTTGATAATCCTATGCATCAGGGAATCAAAGACTTCGTAAAGGATCTCAATCATCTTTATACGAAATATGATGCACTTTATTATAACGATAACGAAGTAATGGGATTCGAATGGACCAAGGTTGATGACGCAGACAGCGGCATCGTGGCATTTGTCCGCCGCGGAAAGACAGCGAAGGATCAGCTCATGTTCATTTGCAACTTCGTTCCAGTAGAACGTCAGAACTATAAAATAGGTGTTCCTTGCATGACAACATATAAGGAAGTCCTTTCATCTGACGACAAGAAGTATGGCGGACTCGGACGAAATGTGGGACCAAGGAAAGCTATCAAAGCAATCGATGAACCATGCGATCGCATGAAGCACTCCATCGAGATTGACGTTCCACCACTATCAGTCACAGTTCTAAAATACGATTATAAATAATGAGTCGATTGGCGAGAGAGCCGAAGTGACTCATTCACAATCCAATATGTATTAAGGAGGGGTAAAGTATTATGGCGGTTAAATTGTTGAATGGTTTAGCACTGTTTGGGGGCAACCCATATGGGGGCTATGGAAGTTATGGTCGTTCAGGAGGTGCCGGTCTCTGGCAGTTCATAGTAGGTATTATTGTAGGTCTTGTACTCACAATCCTTCTCTATGTTCTGGTATTCCCAGAGAGCAGAAAAGCTTCTCTCAACGGTTTCTTCCAGTTTATTAAGGACTTCTTTGATATGAAATATCTTCTTATTGAGAAGATTCTGAAGTTCATCTATGTACTTAATACAATGACAGTGATTTCTGTAGGTTTCTTCCTTCTTTTTGGAAGAACATTTGTATCAGGTCTTCTGATGATAATCTTTGGACCTATCGTTCAGAGAATTCTTTATGAAGCAGTAATGCTGGGTATTCTTCTTGTAAAGAATACCATTGAGATAAACAATAAGCTTGGTGGAAGCAAGGAAGGTTCAGCTTTTGGTGGCAGTTTCTCAATGCCAAAGAAGCCAGCACCTGCACCAGTAGCACCAGCTGCTACACCAGTGCAGCCAGCACCTCAGGCGGCACCAACAGCGCCAGCTCAGCCAGCTACACCTATTCAACCAGCTGCACCTTCGCAGCCTGTGTCTCAGCCAGTTGCACCTGCACCTCAGGCGCCAACCGCACCTGCACAGCCGACTGCACCAGCGGCCAGTGCTCCGAAGGTTTGCCCAACATGTGGTACACCACTTGAGGCGGGAGCAATCTTCTGCGCAGCTTGTGGCACAAAAGTTCAGTAAATTTCAGTAAAAATAAATGGGTCACTTCCAATCAAGGAAGTGGCCCATTCTTTATTTCTTTTTATTCTATTTAATAACTTGTAGTGTATCCTATGGACGATACAGGAATACATCTGCTGTTTCACCGTTGGTTAGGGTAATCTTTCCGATTCCTACCTGAACATATCCGTCTGTGTAGAAACCTGTCATTGTGAAGCTTTCTATTTCTTCGCCCTGGAAATCAGCACTTCCTTCGGCATCGAAGTTTCCTGAATAGTAATCGTCTTCTACATCAGACTTATCTCGCCAGTCACCAGAGCTGCTGAATCTCTGTACGTTGTACATGAATTTCATTTCGATACTATCTTCGAAAGCAAATATATCTGCGTTTAGATACTCTTCGCTGTAGGCTCCATTTTCGTTGTCCTTGTCCCACCACAGGAAGACGTTCCATGTGCCGTTTAACAGGTCACTATTCTCGACTCTGTCAAACTCACAATTACCATCGTAGTAATCAGCCAGCCAGTCGAAGGAATCTTCAGGATGTCCAACATACCTGGTAGAGAGAATATTGCAAAAATCATCAGCATTATTGTTCGCCTCATCGCTGAGTCTCATACAGAGAGTCTGATCTGGATCATACTGGAATCCACAGCTGTCCTTTTCAAAGAGCTTATGCTGATCCCCATTTCCATCGTCCTCAAGAGCTGCCAGATATTCATCAGGATCCACATCACCCTCGGCAAATGCAAGCATCAGACCATCGTAATCGGCAGGAGCTTTTATAACATAGATGAGCTTCCTGTTATTGTAGTAGGTATAGTTCATGGTGTTACCTACCTGCTCATGATCCCATATGTACGCGTCGGAATTTGTATCAGAAAGTCTTACCACATCTACAGTGACTTCTTTTCCATTTGATTCAAATGTTGTTGTACATTTCTCTTCGTCGGTGTCGATCAGTCCGTTGGCGATATCAGGAGTTGCCAGCACTGTGCCACTGTAGTAATCAACAACATCAGGAGCCCATGCACCTAGATCGAATGACCACTCGAGAGAACATTTTGTGTCGGTAAACTGTGCATCCATAATGAGTTCAATCTGGGTGTAGTATGTAACATTTCCATCAGCATCTGGCTCGGTTTTATAAACACTGGATACGCTTTCTGAGTATTCCTTTTTAGTTACATCCATATAGTCAAGATCAACAACGTTGTCGTCATTATCATAGAAAACCAGAGAGCCATTACCAGAGTAAAATACATGAGAAGCAGGAACTATACTTATCCCATTCTCCTCGGCATAAGCAGGAATAACTTCCTCAGTAGTTGCCTCAGTAGTTTCTTCTTCAGTATCTTCCTTGGTATTTGCTTCAGGAGATGCAGTGGTTGCTTCTGTTGTATCCTCCTCAGTTGCCTCCGTTGTATTCTCAGCCACCGTGTCATCGTCCTTCTTTTTATTGAAGAAGATGATGGTTCCAATAATGAGACTCAGGAAAACAACTGCCGTTATCGAGATAGCTATAATAAGTGGGGTCTTGCTTTCTCCCTTCGGAGGAGTAGGTTGACCGCCAAACCCCTGAGGCTGCTGGTTGAAGTTTTGCTGCGGAGTCTGTTGCTGTTGGCTGAAGTTTTGCTGCGGAGCAGGCTGAGTTGGTTGAACCGGCTGAGTTGGAGCCTGCTGTTGAACGGGTTGCTGTGGAGTTTGCTGTTGAACCGGTTGTTGCATTGGCTGTTGAGGAGCCTGCTGATTGAAGTTAGGCTGAGTTGGTTGAACCGGCTGAGTTGGAGCTTGTTGCTGAACTGGCTGCTGAACCGGTTGTTGAGGAGCCTGCTGTTGGACGGGTTGCTGCGGAGCAGATATTACTGGCGCGCCGCAGAACGGACAGAATTTCGAGTTATCATCTACATGATTGCCACAAACGTTACAGATCATACGAATCCCCCCTTATTAAGATTAAAGTGTATATATAAAGTGATTAGTTCCCACAATTCATAATGTACCATGACACCCCTAAATGTGCAATGGTGCAATGGGGACGGTTCTCATTGCACCAAGGTCTGTCCCCAACTGCACTTTAGATTGTTCCCCTACCGCATATAATGGTTGACAAAAGGAATAATAATGGAATAAACTCAAAGTAACATCACGCAAAAGGAAAGAAGATAACTATGTTTATAGAGGAGCTTAAAGAGAAAAAAGAGAAATACAACTTCACATGCAAAATGATATCAGAGGCATCAGGCGTTCCAATGAGCACTGTCCTCAAGGTTTTTAGTGGAGTGAATGAGAATCCCCGTAATTCAACTCTTCAGAAACTAAGTAAAGGTATGACATTACTCGAGAGACAGATGCGCTATGTGAGTTATTATGATGCCCTGACTGAAATGAGTAAATCGAAGGAGGGTAAGAAAATGTCAGAAGATATAAGTATAGAAGAATTTAAGAAGAGACTAAGTTTAGATGAGGTGCATGATGGTGCAGCAGCTTATCAGGTAAATGCAAGAAATAAAACGATAGATGATTTCATGGCGCTTCCAGAAGGCACAATGATAGAGCTGATTGATGGACAGTTTTATGATATGGCTGCTCCGTCTATCAAACATCAGGACATAGCTGGCGAGCTTTATTATCTATTTATGAATTACGTAAAAAAGAATGGTGGTAACTGCAGACCAATGATTGCACCAACCGCTGTTCGTCTTGATAGAGATAACAAGACCATGGTTCTCCCGGATGTTCTTGTGTGTTGCAATCGTGATCAGATTAAAAAGAACTGGATCGATGGCGCTCCTGATCTTATCGTTGAAGTTTTGTCTCCGAGCAATTGGTACAACGATGTAAAAAGGAAACTCGACAAATATAAAAATGCAGGCGTACGAGAGTATTGGATAATAAATCCAGAACAAAGAGTTGTGTGGGTATACTTCTTCGAAGAAGGTGATACCTATAAAGAATACACCTTTGAAGATAAGATTCCGGTAAGAATCTGGAATGACAAGTGCGTCATAGACTTCAAAGAAATATCAGAATACATATAGGAGAGGAGGGGTATATTATAAATAACAAAACTATAGATGATTACCTTAAATTGCCAGATGACGAAAGATATGAACTGATCGATGGTACTTTATATAAAATGGAATCCCCATCTTTTGATCATCAAAGATTTGCTGGTTTAATCTACGTTACATTACAAAACTACGTGCTCGCAAATAAGGGATCATGCATACCTATGATATCACCTGCTGATGTGCAATTAGATTGTGATGATAAAACTATGGTGCAGCCAGATGTATATGTAATTTGCAACAAGAAAAAGATTACAAAACCAAGAGTCGTGGGCGCGCCTGATATGACCATAGAAGTATTGTCACCAACCAATAGATATCACGACATGGTAAGAAAACTGGCCAAGTATAAAAATGCAGGCGTGCGGGAATATTGGATAGTGGATCCAGAACAGAAAAAAATATATGCATTCTTCTTCGAAAGAAGTGACGAACCGGTAGTATATACCTTTGATGATGAGGTTCCCGTAGAAATATGGGAAGGCAAATGCAAAGTCGATTTCAAATGGCTTTCGCAACAAATCTAAAAAGTGCAGTGGGGTCCGTCCCCACTGCACCAAGGTCTGTCCCCATTGCACAAAAATGGGGACATTTTTTCTATCAAAATTCATAGATAATTCGTTGAGTAATAAAACTATATATAATATAATTAAACAGTACGGTTAAAGGGTTAATTTAGGGGTAAATTGATATAAGCCGGAGAAGGGATAAAATGCATATGAAGAAGAGAAAGATTTTATCTATTATACTCTCGGGGCTTCTTGTCGCCTCGAGTTTTATTATGCCTTCAAATAACAATATGGATAAAGTTTATGCGGATGGAACTACCAGTACTGTTTTAACTACGGATACTGATGAGCCAAGGTCTGGGAATATTCTTATAGAAGTTACTGGTACTTTGAGAAAACAGGATATTCAAGCTGCCGTAGATAGGATAAATGAGATTAGGCGAGAAGCTTGCGATAACGGGTATCCATATCCAAATGATGGAAATGGAACTCAGCTAACTACTAAATTGACATCAAGTGATTATGTTCCAATCGAGTACTCATTAGGAATGGAAAAATGGGCGCTTGTTCGTGCGGCTGAAGCGAGTTTATATTGGGGACATACAAGACCTAATTCTATAACGACACGAGCTGGAAATATGATGCCTATTAATGGTACTCAGATATGGCTTGAAAACCTTGCGGCAGGAATAGGTACAACGGATTTGGTTACTGCGATTAATCAGTGGTATGGTGAAAAAAATCTGTATGTTAATGGGAAGTCTGGATATGGTCACTATCAGTTGATGATTAATCCTAAGATAAAGTGTTTTGGAATTGGTATATTTAATAATCCGGACTCTTATTTTGGGAATTTTGCTGCAGGCGAGTTTAGCCATCAGTTTGGCGAAGATGATATGCATGCAACATTTAATTATGATGGAACATATACGCAGCTTGTTGAAATTAAAACTTCATTTGTTGATAGAGTAGATATCGTAGGTAATTCTGTATATCACGTTGGAGAAGAAGAGTCTTTTTATGCTAATGCGATAACAAATTTTGATAGTAACTATATAGCAAAGATTAATAAAGGGATGATTTGGTCATCTTCGGATACTAGTGTAATTACAATTGATTCAACTACAGGAGAAGCGAAGGCCGTAGGAACGGGAGAAGCGACTATTACTGTAAGCGATTCAACTGATGCTTTAACTCAGAGTATAGATATCATTGTTCTTCCTGAAGGGAAATCGATAAGCAGTATTCAACAGCCTGAGAAGATAACCGTAGATTATAATGTGAAACCGACGTTACCATCAAAGGTGATATGTGTTTTAAATGATGAGTCTACTATTCAGGTTAGTGCTAAATGGGATAGTTATGATGTTTCTAAACTTCAAACAGGTACTTCTTACCGTGAGTTTTCGATACTTGGTCATGTAATGGATAAGGAAGTTTATCAGGAAATACATGTTAATCCTGCAAAGATAAAAGAAATACATAATGAAGACCGTGAAGTGACGGTTGAATCTGGAGTAACACCATCATACTTGAGTATGCTAGGTGTTACGTTAGAAAATAACACGACGTATTATAGTACCATTAAATGGGAAAATACAAAATATTATAACGAACCTGCTGGTGGTGATTTTAGAGTAAAAGGTATATGTAACTTTAGTTATGATGGGTCGATCATGCCTATTGAGATATATACAAATCTTCATGTTAATCCTGCCACAGTAACAAATGTTCAGTTTAAGCAGGATGGTGCTACTATTACAACACCTAGTGGTACTGCCCCTAAATATCCTAAGGCGACAGTTTCATGGACTAATCATACGAATACTACAGATGAAGATATAACATGGACAAATGCAGAACCAACTGATCAAGACAGAAAATATATGGCTCGTGAGGGTGGAAGTTATACTCTGACAGGATCATATGCTGGGCATGATACAAGTGTTACTATAAATGTTACGCCAGCAACAGTAGACACTGTAGAACTTGCGGATACTGACAAAACCAGAGTTGTAAGCTGTGGAACAAAACCAGTTTTAGCAGATACAGCAACAGTTACATGGTCAAATGGTGATACTACAGACGAAACAATCGAATGGGATGAAATATCTTCTGATGACTATAACTGTATAGAAGGAAAGACGTTTTCAGTAAATGGAACATGTAAAGGAGAAACTGTAACCACAGCGGTAACAGTAAACTCTGCAAACTTTGTATCCTATGATGCTCTGGATAATGTTATTACACCTGAGAAAAAAGCTCCAGTCCTTCCGGACAAGGTAAATGTTCTTTGGAGTAATCAACAGAAGAGGGAGGAACCTGTAACTTGGAATGCTGTATCAGCTAGTTCATATAGTACTGCAAATAAAACTTTCAAGGTTCAGGGATACGTAAAAGATCCAAAGAATGTGAACCATACAGTTGAAGTTACAGTTAAAGTTGTTCCGCGCTCGATAAGCAAGATTGAGTGGAAAGAAGGAAGCCCATCTGTGAATCCTTCTTACTATACATATAATAAGTCGGATCTTTCTGGTACTATCATAGCGACCTATGATAATGGCGATACTGAAGAAGTAAGTGTTACTTCGGATATGATCACTGGATTTGATGCTGATTGCAAAGATAAAACACAGACAGTTACTATTACATATTTGGGTAAAGAATTAACAGCTCAAATGAATTTAATAAGCAGAACAGGAATTGAAATATCTACACTTCCAACTAAGACTGAGTATATAGAGGGACAGAGTCTTGATATTAAAGGAATGGTTGTGAAGGAGTTGCTAGATAATAATACTAGCAGAGTGATTCCTTCATCTGAGTATTCAATCGCAAATTGTAGTGGATTTACATCAAGACCTTCTACCTATGGCAATCAGGAGATTACATTTAGCCTTTATGGTTACACTGAGAAATTTGTTGTAAATGTAAGACAAAGACAGTTGGATAATGCTCAAATAAATACATTGCCGACAAAAACAAAATATGTTGAGGGACAGACGCCTAGTTCAACTGGAATGGTTGTTTATGGAATCTATGATAATGGCGATAGCGAAGAGATTGCATTTGATGAGGATAACATTAGAATGTATTCTTCAGGAGAAGATCCTAGCTCGTCCTTTGGAAGGAAATGGGATACAAGCGAGATTGGAAAACAATCAGTTTACGTATGGATTCCGGTAGAAGAAGTAGTAAATGGTAACACTACAACCACCTCATATATCGGAGCTACTTTTGAGATCGAGGTTATTGCTAAGGAGCTTACCTCTCTTACGTGGGTTAGTAAGCCGGCAAAGACAACATATCCTCAGAATGATAAAGCTTATTCTGAAGATTCCTTTGCGGATGGCAAGGTGCTGGCAACATACAATGATGGAGACACGAAAGAACTTGCACTGACAGATGAGGGTGTAAGTGTTACCGGTTTTGATATTACCAAGGTTGGGACACAGACAGTTACAGTTTCATACGGCGGAAAGAGCGTGACATTTGATGCTACTGTAACAGAGCCTAAGGTGATTAAGACTTACGTGATTGCTCCAACTAAGACTGGATATGTTCAGGGCGATGTCTTTGAAATCGATGGAGCGAAGATCGTATTTGCGAAGGATAATGGATACGATGAAACTATTGATGTAACCACGGCTAACACTGATATTTCAATCACCCTGGGTGGTTCAAGCAATATCACTAGCCCACTTACAGACGGAGCCAAAACTCTTGTGATTTCCTACAAGGGAACGGCTCTTAAGGATATCGATGGAAATGATATCACAATTAATGTGGCTGAAAGAACGGGAATCAGCGTTAAGACAAACCCTACAACAACTACTTATGTTGAAGGTACATCCCTCGCAGATATTAGTCTGGACGGACTTCAGCTTGAAGCAGAATTTGAGGGTGGAGCTAAGTCACTTATCCCTTCAAAGGATATAGCACTTGAGACAAATGCTGATTATGATCCAAGTAAACTTGGCGCTCAGAAGATATATGTTACAGCGTATGGCTTTACAACTTCATTTAATGTGACAATTAGAGAGAAGAGACTTACAGGACTTACTGTTGAGACTCAGCCAAGCAAGACAACTTATGCAAAGGGACAGGCTATCGATATCACGGGTCTTGTTGTAAAGGGAACTTACGATAATGGAACAACCGGTTATGTGGATGTGACAAAGGACAATCTTCGAATTGGTTCCGCTGCGAATACATTTGGCACTTTGGCTAACACTAACACAGTAGGAGCGCTTGGACCTAAGGTTGTAGTTGCTGTGGCAGGCGATGATGGAACGTATTACGTTGAATCAGATGCGCTTCAGCTAGCTGTTGAAGAAAAGACTGTTAGTAGCATTTCAATACTAACTAAACCTTCGAAGCTGACCTTCGCTCAGAATGCATCTGATTTTAATTCATACAAATTCGCAGATGGAAAGCTTAAGGCTTCTTGCAATTGTGGTTTTGAAGAAGAAGTTTCCTTTAATGATCCAAATGTGACTATAACCGGATTTGATATATCGAAGGCAGGCAACCAGACAGTTACAGTTTCATACGGTGGAAAGTCAGCAACATTTGTTGTTACGGTTACAGCCTCGAATCAAAATCCAGGAAATAACGGTTCTGGAAATGGTGGCTCAGGAAATGGAAACAACAATAATGTTCCAGGTGGAAATGGTACTGGCAACGGAAACGGAACGGGAAATAACAACGGTTCTGGAAATAATAATGGAACAGGAAACAACAACGGTTCCGGCAATTCAAACGGAACAGGAAGCGACAACGGCACAGGCAACAATGTAGACACACCAGCAACTCCAGCTCCAGCTGCACCAACCTACAGTAATGAATGGGTGAACGGTGTATGGTACGATGAGAACGGTAACAATACTTATTCTGGAACACTTAGCTGGAAGTCCAACAGCACAGGCTGGTGGGTTGAAGATAGTGCAGGCTGGTATCCGGTCAGCTGTTGGCAGAAGATAGATGGCGAGTGGTACTATTTCAACTCGAGCGGTTATATGGCATCCAGTGAATGGTATAATGGATACTGGTTTAATGGTAATGGAACTTGGGATTCAACATATAAGTTGACCTGGCGTAGTAATTCAACTGGCTGGTGGATAGAAGATATCTCAGGCTGGTGGCCATCAAACTGCTGGCAGAAGATAGATGGCAGCTGGTACTATTTTGATGCTAGTGGTTACATGGTAACAAGCAAGTACATCGATGGCTACTGGATCGGTGCTAACGGTGTTTGCCAGTAATAAATCCTAAGATTTCTCCAAAAAAGAAAAATAACAAGAAATAATTATCCGAGGTTTGTCTCCATGCAAACCTCGGATTTTGCTATTATGTGCGTGTCTTGTTCATGAGAGCTTAGCAAACTAGAGAGGCGACTTCTTATGAAAAGATAGAGAGTGAATAATCCTTTAGAAGAGAGTTAAAAAGAGAGTTTGAGGAGGAGAGAGGATGTCAATTCAGTTAAAAGATTCAGGAAGTAGTGGTAACAGCAATGGGTACGTTAGGAGTGGTAATAGCACAAACGGCTATGGTGGATATCAGAACAGCGTTGGTGGAAGCGTTCCACCAGCTCGTTACTCGCAGCCGACAGTCCATGTAGATGATTCATTTTATTATCAAAGACCAAAGAGAGGTGGACTTAGTCATAATCAGATAATGAGCATTTCAGATATTCTGGAATGGGTTGTATATGGCGCTGAAGCCTTTGCAGGTATTTTACTTGTTATATTTGCGTTGACTCACATGCAGTCAGCTGGTGCAGCACTGGCTGCTGTAGAAATAGTATTTGCGATTCAGACAGTAGTAATCTTAATCGATGCTTTGTTTCAGGTTATGTATAGGAAAGAAAGTGTTTTACTTATTGTATTTGCATTTATTCTTTCTGGTTTCTATCCTCTTATCAGAGGAAAGATAATTGATGGACAGATTGATACAAGAGCGATAATTTCGTTGCTTGTATATTTAGTTGGCTGTATCACATATTTTATTTCGATATTATAGTTTAGTCATTTGGAAATAACTCTCTAGGGAATGCAGTGGACTTGTTCCACTGCATTTTTTTTGTTTTTTTTAGTGATTTTTCTGACCAAAAGCTCGATGTAAACTTTATGTAAACGAAATGTGAATAAAAAATGTGTACATTATGAACAAACTGTGAATTTTCCTATTGACCGTTAAAGATTATTATGCTATTGTTAACGTGCGTTAAAATCTAAATAATAATCACTACCAAGTGATTAATTGCATTTATTTAAAAGGGGGCTTGGTATAGAAAATGAAATAAAGGGACGATGATTATGTGAAGAGTCATGATCGTTATTTAGGTTGGACGGAATAACATTTCATTAATAGTTTGGTTGATGAAGTAAGTAGTAATGGGTGGAAGAGATTATGAAAAGAAAGGTTTTAAGTTTATTCCTGGCAGTTTTGATTGTTCTTTCTTCAGCTGGTACAGTATCAAGAGCTGCATCTGGTTCTTGGAAAAAGAATAAAAAAGGCTGGTGGTGGTATGAATATTCAGACGGGTCATATGCTGAGAGTGAGTATATAGACGGATATTGGATCGACGCCGATGGCTGGTATGACTCGGCGTGGAACGGTTCATGGAAGTCAAATGATACAGGGTGGTGGTTTCAGAGTGGAGCCTGGTATCCGGTGTCTGATTGGCTGAAGGTCGATGGCCTATGGTATTACTTTAAAGAAGACGGATATATGGCACATTCTGAATGGATAGGTGACTATTATGTCAATGAGGATGGAGCCTGGGTTCCTGGTATGCAGAGGGATCAGGCACAGCAGGATACATCTCAGACAGATAATGGTCAGTCGGCTTCGGATTCTTCAAATGGTAATACAGGCGCTAATAATACGAGAAGTACTGGTAATAGCAACACTGATAAAACTAGTGATACTGAAAAGAATAAAGGTAATGGCGATAATAGCAACAAAAATAGTGAAGGTTCTAATATAGACAGCACAAGTGATTCAGAAGTTGATATTGCTAAGGCAAATGATTTCCCATCTGTAGAAGAAGTAATTAATTCTACGGAAGATATCAGTAATCAGGAAGCAATCGACAGAGGCTATATAACACCTCAGAGTTTTGGTGCTGTTGGAGATGGAAAAACTGATGATACAGAAGCTTTCAGAAGGACATTTGCAGCTGCATTTGAACAGTCTTACAACACATCGGCTGGATGGAAGCATTGTAGAGCAATATATATTCCAAGTGGTAATTATTTGATCAGTGGAACTGTTATTGATGAGATGCTTGCGACAGAAAGTGGTACTAAGGTTCGTTATGCCATGTATGAAGTGAAGGGTGCCGGAAGAGAAAGTACCAATATTACATTTACTGGCAAAATTCTTTTCGATAATCAGGTTCATGATGAATCAAGAAATATGATGTCCGATTATGATTGGAAGAATCCTATCTTTGCATTTACAACATTTAGTGACATTGGATTTACTGGTAATCAGTCATGTACATTTATGACTATCAGAGACTCACATAAGTATGAAACAGATGGATCTGGTAATGCTAAGAATATTGGAGCAAATGATGGCGTACAGAGATTGCAGTTTATTTCATGTAGCTTTGTAAGGTGGAATAAGATTCTTGAGTCAGTCACATCGACAGTTATGCTTTCCGAGATAACATTTGCTTACTGCAAGATTGCAAATTGCGGAACAGATGATAATCGTTGCAGGCTCTTTATTCTTGATTGTCCACAGGCGGTTAACTGGAGATTTGATTATACAGATATAGAGTCAGTATATGGAGAAATCCTCTATTACGTTCAAGGGGCAAATGTTCAGATTACAGGTGGTTCATTTATTGTCAATAAGGGAACAGCATTCTTCTTTGACTTTGATACACCAGCAAAGAGAGATTCGGCTGGAGAATCGAATTCACCACATCTGTTGTGTGATGGAGTGCAGTTCGAGATAAGGTATAGTGCGAAATATAATTACGACAGTACACTTTTAAAAACCACATCATTTTATGCTGGAGCACCTAATGTTGTATTTAGATCATGCAAGATAGGAACAAGTGCTAATCATTCTCCTCATTGTTTAGAGATAGAAGGTGCGGCCGAAATTTTGTTCGATAAATGCTACGATCTAAGCAAGTTGCAGGTTTCAAGGCACGTGGGAAATATCAACAGATATATCAATCCAACTTTGAAGTTTGTTAATTGCTCTGATGTGAATGTGAATAATCTTGCTACATTATCAACGGCAAGTAGTGACAACTACGTAAATGCGCCTGATTTTGGAACAAACAATGTTCATGTGATAGTGGACAGCACTTATGATTTTTATATCAGAAACAATAAGCAAGGTAATGCTTCGGATACGCGTGCACCATATTGGCACAGTGTGAATGGACTTAAGCAGTGCAGGCAGACTGTGAGTCTTAATAGAGCAGATTGTGCAAAGACAAGTGAAGGAAATGCTCTTCCAAAGATTTTCTTATCAAGACCATATGGCTATGTTGAAAAGATCGTAATAACTATTCCAAAGAATAGTTATGCTGGAACTATGAAGGTGTATGAAAATACAACAAATGTTCAGCTTGGTACAACGATGAAGCTTTCATCTACAGAAACTAAAACATATGAGATTCCTGTTAATGATTATGTTGAGGAATTAAAGGTTGAGTTTTCTGATGAACCGAACTATCAACCAAGTATCAGTATGGAAGTAATAAAGTATTAAAAGTATTATTTAGAGGGATAAGAGGGAAAGATATGAAGGATTATAAAGGAATGACTCGTAGAGTTCAAAAGCCCTTATCACTAGTGATGGCTATAATAATGGCTGTTTCGATAGTCTTGAGTGTAGATATTCCAAAGGGAGTAAATGCAGCATATTACAAGACTTTTACCAAGATGGAAACCTATAAAATTGGTGATAAGAACAGTGGATATTATATGGTTCCAGATCAACCTGGAAAGTACCCAGTACTTTTCCTTTTCCATGGCGCAGGTCAGTACAGTGCAGCACCTACTGAGTATAAAAAATCCGCTATGGATACAATAAACAAATGGATCGCTCTTGGTTACATGGATCCAATGATCGTTATCATGCCAGAGATTGGACTAGAAACTTCAGATGATTATTGGGCAATAACAGCTAATAAGAAATTTGTAACAGCTAAAAGATTTGAAGCGCTTATGAATAGCGTAAGAAATGGTGACTTCACAGATAAAGTTGATACTACAAAGAAGTTTTCTGCGGCTGGATTTTCTCAGGGCGGATCTACGGCTTTATACGTTGGAACAGCATATCCTGATGATGTAATAAACGTAGGAGCTGCAAGTCCATCATGGTGCTATTATCAGGTGGATGCAAAAGGTAACGAAATTGGTTATGTAAAAAAGAGTGAGATAAAATTCTCAAAAGCTTCAAATGCACACCTTTTCATTGGTAATGGAACGAAGGAAGATGCACAGTTCCCGTCAAATGTTAGTAGATACCTGAGTGTTTATTCAGAGGTAAAGGGTGATAATCCAAACGACTTTGTGGTTTATAACACTTATGCAAGTGGTCACAACTGGGAAACATTTAAGAGAGAGATATTCTATTTCCTTTACTATACAAAGTTCAATACAACTCCAACTAGCGAGATAATTGAAGAAGCTTGTAAGAATTCAAATCTTGATTACGAGCCATATGATCCGAGTCAGGATGAACAGAAGAATTATGATTTTGAATTGAAGACTGTGTCATCAGATATGACAGTTGATCATAAATCAAAATACACATTATCAGTTGAAGCTAGCGGACAGAATATACAGAACATAAGCTATGAGTGGCAGTATGCTACTACAGAGAGTCCTAATACATG
Source organism: Lachnospiraceae bacterium AC2031 (assembly GCA_000687975.1). Taxonomy (GTDB): domain Bacteria; phylum Bacillota; class Clostridia; order Lachnospirales; family Lachnospiraceae; genus Eubacterium_Q. The sequence continues at coordinate 1,942,764 of JIAB01000001.1, forward strand.
GACGAAGAGTGATCATACTACAAACTCTCCATCATTGGTTATTCCATCTGCTTCAAGAGATATACTGTATCGTTGCGTAGTGAAAAACGGAGATGTAACCAAGACTTCAAATGTAATAAGAGTTAATGTAAAACCTCTTGTTAAATCTATTCAGTCAAGTTTGACAGATGGAAAGGTTGAAGAGGGCAAAGAGTTTACTATTAGCGTAACTGCTGAAGGACAGGAGCTTAAGTACCAGTGGCTTCGTAGTTCTGATAACAAAAACTGGGAGACGCTATCAGGAAAGACATCTGCTTCGATAAAAGAAGTGGCTGGAAAAGGTGATAGTACTACATACTACAGATGTAAGGTTACAAGCTATTCTCAGACGGTATCTAAAGATATAGCTATTACGTCATATGCTAAGCCTTCAGAAGAGAAGACTACAGAAGAAAAGACTACAGAAGAGAAGACCACAGAAGAGACTAATACAGAAGAAAAGAAGACTGATTCTGAAAAGACTATTGAGGATAAGCCTGATGAGAAGATCAATGAAGATAGCAATTCTGTAGATAACACTAATGAGGAACGTGAGTCAAGAAATGGTAAGCCTGATGAGACTCAGCTCGAGGTAGATAAGACTAAAGAGCAGATAAAGGCAAACCAGACAGAAGAACAGACAAAAGCGAACCAAACTGAAGAGCAGACAAATGCAAATCAGGATACTGAAAAGGTTTCTACTGAAGAGGTGCAGAGATGTAGCGAATGGATAGATGGTCAGTGGTATGATGCTGATGGAAAAGCTGGCTATGAGCCAAAGGGTCAGTGGAAGAAAGATGAAACTGGCTATTGGTACGAAGATTCATCTGGTTGGTATCCACAGAACCAGTGGCAGAAAATAGATGGTCAGTGGTATTACTTCACAGAAGATGGATATATGGACTACAGTGAGTATCGTGATGGTTATTGGCTCCGTGCAGATGGTTCATGGGATGAGCAGTCATCACATGGTAAGTGGTGCCAGGATGAAAATGGCTGGTGGTACGAAGACGATGGCTGGTATCCAAAGGATCAGAATCTTTGGATTGATGGAGTAAAGTACTATTTCAATTCAAAGGGCTACTGGAAGTCAAAATAAAAATCTAGAGGGGAAAGAAGGAAAAAAAGTATGAAGGATTTAAAAACAGTAACTCGTAGATTTAAACAGCCGATAGCTTTAATTTTGGCTGTCTTAATGGCTATTTCAATAGTCTTGAGTGTAGATATTCCAAAGGGAGTAAATGCAGCATATTACAAGACTTTTACCAAGATGGAAACCTATAAAATTGGTGATAAGAACAGTGGATATTATATGGTTCCAGATCAACCTGGAAAGTACCCAGTACTTTTCCTTTTCCATGGCGCAGGTCAGTACAGTGCAGCACCTACTGAGTATAAAAGATCCGCTATGGATACAATAAACAAGTGGATCGCTCTTGGATACATGGATCCAATGATCGTCATCATGCCTGAAATTGGAGTAGAAACTCCAGATGATTATTGGGCAATAACAGCAAATAAGAAATTCGTCACAGCTAAAAGATTTGAAGCACTCATGGATAGCGTAAGAAATGGTGACTTCACAGATAAAGTTGATACTACAAAGAAGTTTTCTGCAGCAGGATTTTCTCAGGGCGGATCTACGGCTTTATATGTTGGTACAGCTTATCCTGATGATGTAATAAACGTAGGAGCTGCAAGTCCATCATGGTGCTATTATCAGGTGGATGCAAAAGGTAACGAAATTGGTTATGTAAAAAAGAGTGAGATAAAATTCTCAAAAGCTTCAAATGCACACCTTTTCATTGGTAATGGAACGAAGGAAGATGCACAGTTCCCGTCAAATGTTAGTAGATACCTGAGTGTTTATTCAGAGGTAAAGGGTGATAATCCAAACAACTTTGTAGTTTATAACACTTATGCAAGTGGCCATAACTGGGAAACATTTAAGAGAGAGATATTCTATTTCCTTTACTATACAAAGTTTGATACGGTTCCAACTAGCGAGATAATTGAAGAAGCTTGCAAGAATTCAAATCTTGATTACGAGCCATATGATCCAAGTCAGGATGAACAGCAGAATGAGAGTCAGAATAATGCAGTTCCAGTGATTGAATCTGTTACACCATCTATTAGTAATAATACAGTAGATATGGGTCAGTTCTATACAATCAATGTAAAGGCGTCTGGTTCTAATCTGAAGTATCAGTGGATGTGGCGTACAGATGATTTAGGTTGGGCAACAAGTAAATGTCCAGGAAATGATACAGCAACTATTACTCTTGAAGGTAAAAGACCAGTTGTATATTACAAGTGCGTAGTATCTAATGAGGCTGGATCTGTTGAAACAAATGAAATACCTATATATCTTGCAACACCAGGACTTACATCATCAGTAGGTGATACAGTTGCAAGAGGTCAGGCATATACTATCAGCTCAAACGTAAAGGATTCAAGATTTACATATAGCTGGGAATATAACAAGCATGATGATAAGGGATGGCTTCCAAGTCAGGTGGCAGATTGCAATAAAGATACATTACACCTTGAAGGAAAAAATCCAGTGATCACATATAGATGTACTATCACATATTACGATGGAAATAATACATTTACTGTAACTTCAGATGAGATAACAATTACTATGCCTGAATAGCTTTTTTTTAGGGAATGCAGTGGACTTGTTCCACTGCATTTTTTATGCTAGACTGAGATTTGGGGTTTACGACCTAAAAATGCACATTTTAAAGGTATGGAGATTATATGTAGGAGGGAACTAATATGACCACCGCACAGATTGGAATTATTGTTTCTATAGTTACTTATCTAGCAGGAATGCTTATTGTAGGTTTTCTTGCGTCGCGTAAGACGAAGGACGTTGGCGACTTCTACTTAGGTGGAAGGAAGCTGGGCCCATTTGTAACTGCAATGAGTGCAGAAGCATCAGATATGAGTTCGTATCTGCTGATGGGTGTTCCTGGACTTGCTTACTTCTCGGGTATTGCAGATGCTGGATGGACCGCTATAGGACTCGCAGTTGGAACCTATCTAAACTGGCTCTTTACAGCAAAGAGACTTAGAAATTATACAGCAAAGATAGACGCTATCACGCTTCCGGAATATTTCAAGAGAAGATTCAGAGATAAGAAGAATATCACACTTCTCATAGGTGCGCTGGCTATTATCGTATTTTTTGTTCCATACACAGCTTCGGGATTTTCAGCTTGTGGAAAGCTGTTTGCACAGCTCTTTGGAGTTAATTATCAGCTTGCCATGGTGGTTTCAGCTATCATCATTGTTGGATATACAACAACAGGTGGTTTCCTGGCTGCATCAACAACAGACTTTATCCAGTCGATCGTAATGAGTTTTGCGCTCGTTGTAGTACTGTTCTACGGAATTCACCATGCAGGTGGAATGAACGCTGTTCTTGATAACGCAAATGCATTAAAGGGTTATCTTGATATGAATGCAACTCATGTAAATGCTGCATCAGATAATGTTGCACAGTATGTAAATGAGAGCGCATCCTATGGGCTTTTCAATAAGATAACAATGTTCTGCTGGGGACTTGGCTACTTCGGTATGCCACATATCCTGCTTCGTTTCATGGCTATCGAGGATCCAAAGAAGCTTAAGCTTTCCCGTAGGGTTGCTTCAATTTGGGTTGTTATCTCACTTGCAGTTGCTACATTCCTTGGAGTAGTGGGGCGTGCTATGACAGAGGCTGGTGCGCTGAATCTTCTTATGGATGAGGCTGATCTTACAGCAACTTCAGAATCAGAGAAACTTATTGTAGTGCTAGCTGATCATATTTCAAAGAATGGCTTTGGCTATGCACTTATTGCCGGACTTATTATTGCAGGTATACTTGCTTCAACAATGTCTACAGCGGATTCACAGCTCATCGCAGCTTCATCAGCTGTATCAGAAAATATCATTCAGGATGTATTTAAGATTAATCTTAGTGAGACAGCAGCTATGCTTACAGCACGTCTTACGCTTGTAATCGTTGGTGTTCTTGGTGTTATCATTGCCTGGGATCCATCAAGTTCAGTCTTCAACATCGTGTCCTTTGCATGGGCAGGTTTCGGAGCGGTATTTGGACCGGCTACTATTATGTCGCTGTTCTGGAAGAGAACAAACAAATATGGCTGCATCGCAGGAATGATCTCTGGAGCAGCCATGGTATTTATCTGGAAATATGGAGTTCGTCCTATGGGCGGTGCTTGGAATCTCTATGAGTTAGCACCTGCATTCCTCGTAGCTCTTATCTTCATCTTTGTAGTATCACTTATAACACCAGCGCCAGAAGAAGAAATAACAAAAGAGTTCGACGAAGTCACAGCCATGTAAAAAATGAGTCACCTTGTACGTCCGACGTAAAAGGTGACTCATTTTTAGATATTTTCGATTTGCCAGTCGATTGGCTCTGTGCCGTGTTCTGTGAGGAACTGATTGGCTTTACTAAAATGCTTACATCCGAAGAATCCTCGATATGCGGAGAGTGGTGATGGATGAGGAGCTTCAAGAATCAGATGCTGAGGATTATTCAGCATCTGTTTTTTGCTTCTGGCGAAACTTCCCCATAACATGAAAACTATCGGTCTATCTTCCTGGTTAAGAGCGCGGATTGCGGCATCGGTGAATTCCTCCCAGCCTTTTCCCTGATGAGACGCCGCTCTATGTGCTTGAACCGTTAAGACAGCATTTAGAAGCAGCACACCTTGTTCGGCCCATTTGACTAGGTACCCATTGTTAGGGATATAGCAACCGCAGTCACTTTCAAGTTCTTTATAGATATTTACAAGCGACGGCGGTATCTCGACGCCTGGCTTCACGGAAAAGGATAGTCCGTGGGCCTGACCTGGCTCGTGATAAGGGTCCTGCCCGATGATAACAACCTTTACTTCGCTTAGAGGTGTTAGGTGAAATGCATTGAATATATCGTCGCCTGGTGGATACACGGTTCCACTGGCGTAAGCCTTCCCAACAAAGTCAAAAAGCTTCTTATAGTAATCTTTTTTATATTCTTCTTTTAGGGCATCGGCCCAGTCGTTTGTAATTGGTGGCATATTTTTCTCCTTCTTGGATGTTTCAAATTATCATATGTTAATGCAAATAACGTGTTATGTCGCTAGTATAGCAGAATAATTAAAGATTTGACAAAGAATTAGAGATTTCTTTATAGTATTATATTAGTGTATAATAAAAATTGCGTGCTGAAAACTAGATGAGTTATTAGTTTAAATAAATGTAATGGGAAATGAGGTTTTTGAAAAATGAGTGATGTGAGAAAGACACAGGCTGTCATTGACAGCGTAAACACAGTTATTAAAGGAAAGGATGCAGTAGTCAGAAAGGTACTGGCTGCAATTATCGCAGGCGGACATATTCTGATGGAGGATATTCCTGGTGTTGGTAAAACAACCCTGGCGACAGCATTTGCCAGAAGTTTATCTCTTGATTACAAGAGAGTCCAGTTTACACCAGACGTACTCCCAAGTGATATTCTGGGATTCTCCATGTACAATGCTGCAACCAAAGAATTCGAATATAGACCGGGTTCTGTTTTTTGTAATCTATTCCTGGCAGACGAGATCAACCGTACTTCACCAAAGACTCAGTCAGCTTTGCTTGAGGTAATGGAGGAAGGTACAGCAACAGTTGATGGCGTAACAAGACGCCTGCCAGATCCTTTCGTAGTTATCGCTACAGAAAATCCATACGGTTCTTCAGGAACACAGATGCTTCCTGAGTCACAGCTGGACCGATTTATGGTGTGTCTCTCTATGGGTTACCCTGCACATGAGGATGCTGTTCAGATTCTCAAGGGAAATGCAACTAACCCACTTTCACGCGTTCAGAAGGTGATTACTGTTGATGAGCTGATTCAGCTGAGACGTGAATCTAATGATATGTTTATCCGTGATGAAATATATGAATATGTAGTTGATCTTGTTGAAGAGACGAGAGAAAATCAGATATTCTCTGCTGGAGCAAGTCCACGTGGAACTATTGCGCTGCTCAATATGGCTAAGGCTATCGCGGTTATCGATGGAAGAGACTATGTAACTGCTGAGGATGTTCAGTCAGTTGTGAAGGATACTCTTGGTCATAGAGTTAAGCTTGGTCAGAAGGCAAGAGCGCAGGGTATGAATATGGACGCTGCAATGAAGGCCTTGATCCAGTCAGTCCGCACACCACGTATGTAATAGGTACTTAACGACTCTGGGAGAATGTTTGAAAGTAGTATATGGAAACTAAGTCAGCAAGACAACTGAAGAAAGAGGCTAAGGAAAGAGAAAAACTTAGAAGACCTTTAAAAACGGTAGTACATCCCACCAGGATTATCGCGTATCTGGTACAGCTAGCCATAGCTTATTACATGCACGATTTTCTGCGAAACCATTTTATGATGATTGTAATGTGGGTAATACTTGTGCTGCCGATTTTTGATTTGATCACATTTATCCTTCTTTATCGTGGCGTGAGGATTGAACTTTCTGCGCCTGAACGAGAGGTGAATCGTAACAGCGTTGGATATCTAAATCTAAAACTGATCAACACCAGCTATTTGGTTTCCTATGATGTGAATGTAAAGCTTGATGTGGAGAATTCGTTCTACAAAGATAGTAGCGCAACACTACTATCCCTGCCTATAAGTGCAAGGTCCAATGCGGAAAAGCAGATTCCTATAAAGTATTCCATGAACGGAATATATAAGTATTCCATAAAAGCAATCACTATACGTGATCTCCTGGGATTCGTTTCTGTGAAGAAGGCATTTGACGAAACTGCAGAGGTAAATGTTTATCCAGAAAGAGCACTTGCGGCAGAGGTTGATATGTCCGATATGAATAAGGGCATGACCGAGAGTGAAGAGACAGTAAAGAAGGGACATGATTTCTCTGATGTATCTGATGTCAGAGAATATATTCCTGGTGATAAGTTGATGAGCATCCATTGGAAGCTCTCTGCGAAGAGAGATATTCTGATGGTTAAGGATAGAGTTGCGATGTCGGATCAGCAGATGGTAATCCTGACTGAGCTTTCTGGTTCAGATGAGGAAGTGGATGAGATTCTTACGCTTACCTATGCAGTAACGAAGCGACTTGTGCAGGAGCAGACCTATGTAAGGCTCCTTTGGTGGAGTGAAGGAAATTTTTCGTTTGAAGAGAGACAGATAATGAGTCTCCGTGATCTGAGAGAAGCCTTTACAGAAATCTACTACGCATCAATTTATTATGATCCAGAAAAGACAAGAGGCTATATGTCCAGTATCTATCCAGAACTAAAGGCATATGTGAAGGTGGCTATGTTTGAAGGTCAGGCAAATGTCTTAGTACTGGAACAAGACTAACTATATAGAAGAAACTAATTGTGATTTATGAGTAATAGTGTATGGTCACAACTTAATAGAGATATTACTTTGCCAGGCATGAAGCCGAAGAAAGAGAAGAAGGCTCTTTCTGCATGGAATCGTGAGGACAGAACTCCGGTAAAGCTTTGCAAGGGCGCTGAGATAGACGAGTCTGTTTATGATATAAGTGAGAACAGATATTACACTCTGATCCTGAAGGGTATTATTGTGTATATGATCACTGCAGGAGGACTGGGTTCTTATCTGACTGCGTTTGATATAGCATTTAACCAGGTCCTTTTCAATATTGTGGTGTTGGGTACGGCTATTGTCTGTGCTTTGCTGTACCATTCCTTTAGATCAGAGAATCTGGGATATCTGGGATTTTTTGCTGTGTATGCAATCAGCATGTTCCTTTTCAGGGATTACATCAACTCAGGTTTCTATGCAGTACTTAATGATACGATTGATTGGGCATCGGTGTACTTTAATACCGAAGGTTTCCAGTACTATAACGAGCGTATTTCCAACAGATATGCTGCTGTAACAGTTGCGGCTTGTATTATCGGAATTGCAGTGAATGTACTTCTCAACAACTATATTCTGAGACGTGCAAGATACATAGTAGCGATAGGACTTGCTCTTACTGTTAATGTTCTGGCTTTCTATATGGAACGTGAGCCGGATACATTCTATACGATCTTAGTTTTATTTGGAATATTGATGACATTTTTCCTCAAATGCGGTCGTCATTTCTATCTCAGTCGAAGAGATCATATATATGCCCGCATGAAGCATGGTATTACCTACCAGCTGGACTTCAAGTCTTTGTGGCAGGGCATCGTGATTGCTCTTTGCTACATTGTTATTGTGGTTACACCTCTTAGTGTCGCTTACAACAAGGATTTTTATGATGCCTATCAAGAGGATAGTGAATATAAGGCTATCAGCCGTGATGAGTTCCAGAATTTCATCACTCTTGGTTTCTGGGGACTGATCGATCATTATCCTAATAATGGTGGACTTTCAACAGGAGAGCTTGGTGGTGTTGCAGCCATAAGACTTGATTACATGACAGATATCACAGTTCTGTACACCCCATATTCGCTGGATACGTTATATATCAAAAACTTTACCGGCGAGATTTACATGCCGTACACCAATAAATGGACCGAGACCGGCATTAAAAAGAAGACGTATGCACCGGAAGTGAATGCGCTGAAGAAGGCTTATGAGAATGGTGATCCTCATTCGGCTCAGGGTTATATGACCATTACCAATGTGGAAGCCCCTGCGGCGCCTTATCAGCCATATTATTCGGATGGTGAAACAGAACCAATATTCTTCCGTAATAATAAAACTTATACTTATTATCCACGCTTTGAGGATAGTACTGTTACCATAGAAAATTATCAGCCAGAATCCATATATCTGGATGTGCCTGGCGAAAATAAAGAAACCATAGATAACTTTATTGAAGAGGCTGGATTCGAAGCAGGCGACACAATGGATGTGGTTAACCAGGTGAAGGAATATTATGTTGAAAACATTCCTTATACCATCAGACCTGGTGCAACTCCTTGGCGCGCTGACTTCATAAACTATTTCCTTACGGATAACCGTAAGGGATACTGTGCACACTTCGCATCTGCTGCAACTCTTATTTTCAGAGAAATGGGAATCCCAGCCAGATATTGCGAAGGTTATGCTATATCCTTCAACCAGATGACTCTCTATGGTGAACTGGTAGAAGATGCTGATTATTCAAACTACTATGATGGTTACAATCCTCTGGGTGAGACAGCTCTGGTTCGAATGGATGTTACTGACGCAAATGCTCATGCCTGGGTTGAGGTTTATGTTAAAGATCGTGGCTGGGTTCCGGTTGAGGTTACCCCACCATCTGGTCTTGATGAGGAAGAAACCTCTGATAATTTCTGGGATTCTTTCAATAATATCTTTGGCGATGGTGATGAGAATAATTCCGATAGGGATTCGGGATTAAATACCAATGTGAATATATCTGCTGCAGATAAAGTGATGCGTGTGATTGCATTTGTCATCATCGGTATATTGTTCCTGGCAGCGTCTATCTTCATCTTCATGAAGATCTGGCCAAGCATCAATTATAAGATACAGTATTCAAAGGCGGGGCTTTCGGATAAGCTCATCCTGAGATACAGTCTCTTTGTAAAGAAGAAGCGCAAGAAAGATAAATGGTTCCGCACCCGTATGAGTTATGAGGAGCAAATGGATTATCTTATAGGTTTTTCTGTAAAGGATCGTGATAGAATGGTGGAGATCCTGAACCGTGCGGGCTTCTCAAATCACGAGATTAGTCAGGGCGAATTCAACTTCGCAATGTCGATGTTGGATGATTTCTTCAAGAGAGTTACCCCTCGTTTGGAATAAGCTAAACTAGTGGTATAGAAAAATGTGGTTGACAGCACATTGGCGGCTGTGTTATCTTCTACACATCAATTTAATACCGTAGGCGAAAGCCTATGAACCATCAAATGCGATGATGGGGAATAGTAAATGTCGAAGATTCCTGTGAGAGAACTGCCGGGTGGTGCGAGGCAGAGGATATTCACATCGAACTCGCCCCTGAGCAGGTTGGGTGAACGTAGTTATAAGTAGTCCAACTCGGGACCTCCCGTTACAGAGGAAAGATATAAGAGCTACTTAGTAGTGAGTAAGTACTAAGAAAAGCCCCGTATCGATGAGTGCATACGTTAGTTCGTATGAAGTAGAGTGGTACCGCGTGAATTCACGTCTCTACAAGCTTTTTCAGAAGTTTGTAGGGACGTTTTTTAATCTAATCATCGTCAAACAAAGGGTCTGAAAGACCCTGCAGCCGCGAAGCGGATGTGTTTGGCGATTGCATTAATAACATTGAATAATACTATAAAACATAGTAAAATAAGAATTTGGAGGTAATGAGACATGAAGAATTATCAGCATTACAGAAGAGGTTATTTTATGCCACCAGTTGAGTCAACTGAGTGGGTAAAAAAGGAGTATATAGACAAGGCTCCAATCTGGTGCAGCGTTGACCTACGTGATGGTAACCAGGCACTTGTGGTTCCAATGAGCCTTGATGAAAAGATAGAATTTTACAAGGAACTCATCCGTGTTGGATTCAAGGAGATCGAGATTGGTTTCCCTGCAGCCAGTGAGACAGAGTATGAGTTCTGTCGTCGTCTTATTGAGGAAGATCTGATTCCTGATGATGTTACGATCCAGGTACTTACACAGGCTCGTGAGCATATCATTAAGAAGACATTTGAAGCCGTTCGTGGAGCTAACCCAAAGAACGTAGTTGTTCATGTTTATAACTCCACCAGCGTGGCTCAGCGTGAGCAGGTATTCAAGAAGTCAAAGGAAGAAGTTAAGCAGATCGCTATCGATGGTGCTGCACTTCTTAAGCAGCTTGCTGATGAGGATGGCGCTGAGTATAGATTTGAGTACAGCCCAGAGAGCTTCACAGGTACAGAGCCTGAGTATGCACTTGAGGTTTGTAATGCAGTTCTTGATGTATGGCAGCCAACACCAGATCGTAAGGCTATCATCAATCTTCCTGCAACAGTTGAGATGTCACTTCCTCATGTATACGCAAGTCAGATTGAGTACATGAGCAAGAATATGAAGTACCGTGAAAATGTTATCCTTTCACTTCATCCACATAATGACCGTGGCTGCGGCGTTGCGGATGCAGAGCTTGGACTTCTTGCAGGTGCTGACAGAATAGAAGGAACACTTTTCGGAAATGGTGAGAGAACTGGTAACGTTGATATCATTACACTTGCCATGAATATGTTTACACACGGTGTTGATCCTGAGCTTGACTTCTCAGACATGCCAAAGATTCAGGAAACATATGAGAGACTTACAGGTATGGAAATCTATCCAAGAGAGCCATACTGTGGAAAACTTGTATTTGCTGCCTTCTCTGGTTCACACCAGGATGCTATTGCAAAGGGTATGAAGTGGCGTGAAGAGGATCCAGATCAGATGTGGACCACTCCTTATCTTCCACTTAATCCAGAAGATATCGGACGTACTTATGACGGTGATGTTATCCGTATCAACTCACAGTCTGGTAAGGGTGGCGTTGGCTTCATCCTTGAGACAAAGTACGGCTTCAACCTTCCAAAGAAGATGAAGGAAGATGTTGGTTACGCAGTAAAGAGTGTTTCAGATCATAGTCATAAAGAGCTTCAGCCTGAAGAGGTTTATGAAGTATTTAAGGAGCAGTATGTAAATGTTGCTTCACCAATTAAATTCATTGAATGCCATTTCCAGCAGGTGGATGGAATCAGATGTGAGCTCACCATCGAGCGTGACGGTGTTCACAAGGTTTATCATGGCCAGGGAAATGGACGTCTCGATGCAATCAGTAATGCAATCATGAGACACTTTGCAGTAACATTTGAAATCGTAAACTACGACGAGCATGCGCTTACACGTGGATCTAATTCACAGGCATGCGCTTATGTGGCAATCCAGGTTGATGGACAGGATGCGATCACTTACGGAGCTGGTATCCACACAGATATTATTGAGGCATCAGCATATGCCCTCATCACTGCAGTTAACAAGGCGCTTCAGGAAAAGCACCTTAGCTAATATATCGGATTATTTATGGGAAATGAAGAGAAAGACAATGTAATATATGTCTCTGGTTCGGAGGAGGCTCGCCAGGAAAATGTCCGCCGCAAAGCCGATCGACAGAAGAGTCGTGTGCTTACTTTTGTAATAGCTGCGATTCTGCTGATCATTGTTGTAGTTGGAATCTATGTGCATTTCAAGATTCAGACCTACAAGGGTATCAAGGTGGTGAATTCCGTTGAGAC
>JIAB01000001.1:1960000-2885000 GCA_000687975.1 Lachnospiraceae bacterium AC2031
AAAGGGTGGTGATGAGGTGTGGGTAGCGGAGAAATTCCAATCGAACCCGGAGATAGCTGGTTCTCCTCGAAATAGCTTTAGGGCTAGCCTCAGGTTAAAGTCTTGCGGAGGTAGAGCACTGAATATCTGCGGGGGCGTCAAAGCCTACCAATGATTATCAAACTCCGAATGCCGTGTAGATGATACCTGGGAGTCAGACTATCCGAGATAAGTTGGGTGGTCAAAAGGGAAAGAGCCCAGATCTACAGCTAAGGTCCCAAAGTACGTGTTAAGTGGAAAAGGATGTGGGATTTCATAGACAACTAGGATGTTGGCTCAGAAGCAGCCACACATTCAAAGAGTGCGTAATAGCTCACTAGTCGAGAGGTCCTGCGCCGAAAATGTCCGGGGCTAAAACACGACACCGAAGCTTAGGGATCAACCCCGTGTTGATCGGTAGAGGAGCATTGTCACAGAGTCGAAGCTGTACTGTAAGGAGCAGTGGATTTGTGAGAAGAGAGAATGCCGGAATGAGTAGCGAGATTTAAGTAAGAATCTTAAAGGCCGAATATCTAAGGTTTCCAGGGTAAAGCTGATCTTCCCTGGGTAAGTCGGGGCCTAAGGCGAGGGCGAAAGCCGTAGTCGATGGATAACAGGTTGAAATTCCTGTACCGCTGTATATCAGAACTGTGGGGACGCAGACAGAGAGCGTGACCCGGGAATGGAAAGACCGGGACAAGCGAGGTAGGAGTATGATAGGCAAATCCGTCATACAATCTGAAGACGTGATGTGGACCGAACTATTAGTAGGGAAGCACGTGAGCTGGCTGCCGAGAAAAGCCGCTATTGCGTATACAGCGCCCGTACCGTAAACCGACACAGGTGGATGAGGAGAGAATCCTAAGGCCGGCGGGAGAAGTGTTGTTAAGGAACTCGGCAAAATGAACCCGTAACTTCGGGAGAAGGGTTGCCTGCGAGAGCAGGCCGCAGAGAAATGGCCCAAGCAACTGTTTAGCAAAAACATAGGTCTATGCGAAACCGAAAGGTGAAGTATATGGGCTGACGCCTGCCCGGTGCTGGAAGGTTAAGAGGAGGGGTTAGACTTCGGTCGAAGCTCTGAATTTAAGCCCCAGTAAACGGCGGCCGTAACTATAACGGTCCTAAGGTAGCGAAATTCCTTGTCGGGTAAGTTCCGACCCGCACGAAAGGCGTAATGATTTGGGCACTGTCTCAACAACACACCCGGTGAAATTGAAGTACCAGTGAAGATGCTGGTTACCTGCGCCAGGACGGAAAGACCCCATGGAGCTTTACTCCAGCTTGATACTGGGATTCGGTACTATCTGCACAGGATAGGTGGGAGACTTAGAAACGTAGTCCTTGGGTTACGTGGAGTCGTTGTTGGGATACCACCCTTATAGTATTGGGTTTCTAACCCATAGCCGTTATCCGGCGTGGGGACAATGTCTGGCGGGGAGTTTGACTGGGGCGGTCGCCTCCGAAAGGGTATCGGAGGCGCTCAAAGGTTCCCTCAGAATGGTTGGAAACCATTCGAAGAGTGCAAAGGCAGAAGGGAGCTTGACTGCGAGGGCGACGGTCCGAGCAGATACGAAAGTAGGACTTAGTGATCCGGTGGTATAAAGTGGGATTGCCATCGCTCAACGGATAAAAGCTACCCTGGGGATAACAGGCTTATCACTCCCAAGAGTTCACATCGACGGAGTGGTTTGGCACCTCGATGTCGGCTCATCGCATCCTGGAGCTGTAGCAGGTTCCAAGGGTTGGGCTGTTCGCCCATTAAAGCGGTACGCGAGCTGGGTTCAGAACGTCGTGAGACAGTTCGGTCCCTATCCGGCGTGGGCGTAAGATATTTGAGAGGAGCTGTCCTTAGTACGAGAGGACCGGGATGGACGGACCGCTGGTGTACCAGTTGTATTACCAAGTGCATAGCTGGGTAGCCAAGTCTGGAAAGGATAAACGCTGAAGGCATCTAAGCGTGAAGCCAACCTCAAGATGAGATATCTCTTAAGACCCCTCGAAGACTACGAGGTTGATAGGCTCTGGGTGTAAGCATGGTAACATGTTAAGCTGAGGAGTACTAATAGGTCGTGAGCTTTTCCTAGAATTTAGGGAAGATACGTTTCTTGATAAAAAATGTATTGACTGTATGAAGTTTTGAAGGTACAATGTACCTTGCACTCGACATTACGAGTTTGGCCCAGTGGCTCAGTTGGTTAGAGCGCCGCCCTGTCACGGCGGAGGTCACGGGTTCGAGTCCCGTTTGGGTCGATAATTGAATAATTTGGGGTCTTAGCTCAGCTGGGAGAGCATCTGCCTTACAAGCAGAGGGTCACAGGTTCGAGCCCTGTAGGCCCCATAAGAATATGCCGATATGGCTCAATTGGCAGAGCAGCTGATTTGTAATCAGCAGGTTTTCGGTTCGAGTCCGAATATCGGCTTTTCTTTTATGGAAGGTTTCCCGAGTGGCCAAAGGGGGCAGACTGTAAATCTGTTAGCGACGCTTTCGGTGGTTCGAATCCACCACCTTCCATTTTTAATTTAATAACGCGGGGTGGAGCAGTCTGGAAGCTCGTCGGGCTCATAACCCGAAGGTCATAGGTTCAAATCCTATCCCCGCTACACGCTTTATTAAATTACAACTTATAATGACATTTGCCCAGATAGCTCAGTTGGTAGAGCAGAGGACTGAAAATCCTCGTGTCGCTGGTTCGATTCCGGCTCTGGGCACTTTTTTATTTCTTAGATATTTTTTTCGGTAGCTATAACATTTCACTGTTATAGCTTTTTTTATACAGCAATATGACGTATTTGTTTGGGCAATGTGCACATTGAATTAAACTCATGCTTGTGATAATGTGAGAGAGTTAGTGTTTATAAACGAAAAGGGGAGAGAGTTATGAAAGGTAAGCAAAGAAAGTTTTTATCTATTGTACTAGCTGTCGCAATGATTGTGGCGGTAATTTTTTCGTCTTTTGCTTCTTTTGAAGTAAAAGCAGCAGATCCGGGTGATCCTTATACTATTATAGGATATGATTCAAATGGTATCGTAAAAGATAAGGATGGTAATACGGTTTCAGGACATGCTTATTGTCTTGATGCTAAGTCTGAGACTCCAAATGCTTCGTATACATATTATAGATACAAATTATCAGATGATATTTCATATACGAAGAAATATGATCTAAGAACTAAAAACTTCAATGATGATGTTAAAAAGAGACTTTTAAAGCTTTTAGTAGCAAAGAGTGATATCACTTATTATCTTGGAAATATAAGTTGGGATTCTGAGTATGAGTGGTATAAGCAGTACACTGATTACGATAATCAAGATGAGACCGGTAAAAAAAATATCAGTGATTCTTTTGAAACAAATTGGAAAAAACTATTCAATAACACAGACGGAAAGACTATTCAAAGATTAGTATGGCTTTGTTCACATCAAGATTCTGAATGGCCGGATTTTGTCAATGATACTGTGGATGATATTCGTAATGGTATACATGCTGACAACTATTATTATACTGAAAAGAATACATTTTACTATAATGAAGCTGATGACTGGAATGATCCACATTCTTTATGGAATGTTTTCTATGTAACAGCTATTCAGTATATCGATAGTCTTCCTGATTACAGAACACAGGGCTGGGATGCATATATTTATATGACATCTGATCCTGAAGCTCAGAACATGCTGGGAACAGCATTTCAGGATACAACAGATGTAAATATTTCAAAGGTTGATATTACTAGCAAGCAGGAGCTTGATGGTGCACACCTTCAGGTTATTGATTCTGCTGGAACTATAGTTGATGAATGGGACAGCCAGGCAGGTGTGGTTCATACAGTAAAAGATCTTGTTAGAACTACTTACACTCTTCGTGAGACAGTTGCTCCTACTGGTTATGCTATCACTTCTGATATTACATTTACTATTGATCTTAAGGGTAATGTTACATCAACAGCGCCTATTAATGATCAGGGAACAATTCTTGTTGAGGATTCCCTCATTACAGTTGATGTTACTAAAGAAGATGAAAGTGGAGCAGGACTTAGCGGTGCAAGCTTCGAAGTGTATGATGATGCAGGCAAGAAGGTTGACGGCTGGGATTCTGACACACAGGCTCACAGAATTAATGGTCTTACTGCCGGAACTAATTATGTACTGAAGGAGACTGCTTCGCCATTTGGTTATTCGATAGACGAGGCGAGCATATCATTTAGCGTTGATCAGTACGGCGTTGTTTCCCTTGCCAAGGATTATAAGGGCGTTGCAGTCAGCAGCGATAAGAAGGGAATTGTTGTTACAAACAGACAGAATGCTGTATATATCAGCAAGCGTCAGGTCGGTGGATCTGGTGAGCTTGCAGGTGCGACTCTGCAGGTGATCGCAAAGAGTGACCTGAATTCTGATGGAAAGATAAAGGCAGGCACTACTCCAGTTGATGAGTGGGTTAGTGGAACTTCTGAGCACAAGGTTGTAAATATTGAGACTGGAACAGACTATGTGCTTCGCGAGACAGTTGCTCCTGCGGGCTTCGGAAGAATTTCCAGCGATATAACATTTAGCGTTGATAAGGACGGAAATGTAACTACAAGTGATGCTAAGGTCGAAAATGGTATCATTTTAGTCGAAGACAGCATTAATACTGTAACTATCTCTAAGCAGGATGCTACTAATAAGGAAGAACTTGAGGGTGCTACTCTTACTCTGACTGGTAAAGCTGATTGGGAGAATATGGTTCTGCCAAGATTTGCAGCTGATGATGAGCATAATATAGAAAAGATTACTTCTGAATCAGGCGAAGTTACAGGAATCAAATGGACTTCTACAAAGAATAAGCTTTCTATAGAAGGATTAAACTTAGATACAGCGTATACTCTTCATGAGGAAGGTGCTCCAGCTGGATATGATTACGCTGAGGATATTACATTTAGACTTGAAGCAGGACCAAATGGAACTGTTATCATGGTATATGATTCTGAAAGTGGTCAGTACAAAGAAAAGTCTGGTGTTGTTATGCTGGATGAAGTAAAGACTAAGGATACAACAACAGGAACAGCGCAGACTATACCTAATAAAGAGAATACTACTGAACAGAAGACAGAACAGCCTACTACAGAGCAGCCAACTACAGAGGTAAAGCAGCCAACTACTGAAGTAAAGCAGCCAACCACTGAGGCAAAGCAGCCAACTACTGAAGTTAAAGAGCCAACTCCTCAGACAAATCCTGGCCCAGGAACAGGAGTAAGAACTGGTGATTCAGTAATGGTAATACCATATATTGTTATTATGATAGCTTCTTTATCTATGGTAGTAACTATATTTGCTATAAAGAAGAAGGAAACGAAAAAAGAAGATGTTGAATAATAGCTATTTAATTAGTTATTTATTTAATAAATTGCTTGCATTTAGGGTTTTCATGTGTTATCTTAGAACTCTGTGATGTAAGAATCCTTGTTTCCATCTGCACTTAAGACTGACATGGGTGGAAACCGGAAAAGACCATAAGGAGGTGCAAAATATGAACAAGTATGAGATCGCGTTAGTACTTAGCTCAAAGGTTGATGATGACGTTAGAACTGCTACACTTGAAAGAGTAAAGAATCGTGTAACAAAGTCTGGCAGCACAATCAGCGATATCGATGAGAAGGGTAAGCAGAGACTCGCATACGAGATTCAGGACATGCTTGAGGGTTATTACTACTTCATCCATTTTGAAGGCCCAGAAGATGCTCCTGCATTCATCGAGAGACATCTGCGTATCTACGATAACGTCCTCAGATTCCTCATAGTTAAGCAGGACGCTTAGTTAGAATCAGGAGGGTTAACATGAATAAGGTTATACTTATGGGACGTCTCACAAGAGATCCCGATGTTAGATATTCAAATGGACAGGGTGGAGATCAGCTCTGTATAGCAAGATATACACTTGCTGTTGATAGAAGATTTCAGAGAAACGGTGGGGATGATCAGCAGAATGCCGACTTTATCTCATGCGTAGCATTTGGTAGAAGCGGTGAGTTCGCTGAGAAGTACCTGCATCAGGGCACAAAGGTTGTTGTGTCTGGACGCATTCAGACAGGTTCCTACACAAACAAGGAAGGCCAGAAGGTCTATACTACAGAGGTTGTTGTAGAGGATCAGGAATTTGCTGAGAGTAAGAGGGCAGCCGACGAATCACAGGGAGGCTATCAGCCACAGTCAGCTCCAGCAACTAGCGATGCTAGCGCTGAAGGCTTCATGAACATACCAGACGGAACAAAGGATGATCTCCCATTTAAGAAATAGTTAATTGGAGGTAATTGTAATGCCATACGGTAATAAAGATGGCGGAGCAGCGCCAATGAGAAGAAGACCTATGCATAGAAGAAGAAAGGTCTGCGTATTCTGCTCAGATGAGAATCAGAAGATTGATTACAAAGATGCTAATCTGCTTAGAAAGTACATCTCCGAGAGAGGAAAGATCCTTCCTCGTCGTATTACTGGTACATGTGCTAAGCATCAGAGAGAGCTTACAACAGCTATCAAGAGAGCTAGACAGGTAGCACTTATTCCATACGTAATCGAGTAATCACTGATTAATATGTGAATTTCTAAATGAGTCGATTTGGCTTTGAGCCGAATTGACTCATTTTTTTGATTAAATCTGGAAAATAAATAGATATTATGTAAATTTAGAAACATTTTTGATGCAAGTTTACTTTATAGTGTGGTGTATAGGAAAAGTAAAAGGGGTATTTTAATGAGTAGATTTAAAAGACTTGCTGTGATGACCGCATTTGGAACGGTTGCTCTAGGCATGGGTTTGAATACTATCCCAGCTCAGGCGGCAGAACTTAACGGTATTACAAATACTCAGTTGGTTGTGGCTGCAACGAATGCGACTACAACGGATGCAGATCAAACTGAAGAAAATGGCGAAAAGAAAGAGCTGAGTGGCTGGGTTTATAATCAGGCTTACGAAGGATATGCTTACTATAAGGACAATTCTCCAGTCAGAGGCTGGAACACTATAGAGGGTAGAAAGTATTTCTTCGATACTAACGGTATCCTGATGGAAGGCTTCCAGACAATTGGTTCAACACTTTATTATCTTGGTGATTTCGATGCTGAGGCAGAAGAACAGACTGACGAGACTGGATTTGTGTATGTAAATTCTAAGTATTATTACGTGGATGAGGACCTGAAGGTGGCAGTTGGTCGCGTGAATGTTGAAGGTGGCGATTACATTTTTGACGAAGACGGTGCTATGCTTACTGGATGGCAGCAGATCGAAGATAAATGGTATCACCTGGGGAAAACTCCTGAAGATAAGGGCGTGAACAAGAACTGCTACGTGGATGGATATTATCTGCGCACAGATGGTTCAAGAGATGAAACAATCACAGGCGACTGGTACAAGGGCGACTGGGGTTGGTGGTTCGAGAACAGCAACGGCTGGTATCCTACAGACCAGTGGCTGAGCGTAGATGGAACCTGGTATTATTTCGGCGAAGATGGATATATGATCAGATCCTCCTGGAAAGAAATTAATGGGCTTTATTACTATTTCAACTTCGACGGAAGTCTTCAGGAAAAGGCAGTGACACCAAGCGGTGAGCCAACTGGACAGTGGATTGATGGCTACTATGTTGATCATAATGGTGTCTGGACTGGCGACAGTGCATATTGGGAGTGGGATGGCTACGGCTACAAGCTCTGGTCATCAGATGATTCCTGGCATGCAACTAATACTACAGAAATCATTGATAATGAGTATATAAGATTTGATAGTCAGGGATATGCATACCAGGGCGGAGCTAGAATGATAAATGTTCCTCCAATGGGCGGTGCCCCTTCAGAATCTAAGAACAAGGTTATTCAGTATGCAGCTGCTTCACTGGGCTTCCCATATGTTTATGGCGGAAGCACCATGGCAGGTACTGATTGTTCAGGATTTGTGATGCTGTCATATCAGAGCGAGGGCTACAGTCTTCCTCACAACGCTGGCGCACAGTTTGCTACATTTGCAGCGAATGAGGTGTGGATGTCTGAGGTTCAGCCGGGAGACCTGCTGTTCTACTACAGCGGCGATGTTGAGAATGATTATGGCACAGGAATTGGCCATGTAGCTATGTATATCGGTAATGGTCAGACTCTTGAAGCAGGCGACACAACCTGCGGAAATCGATGGCTTGCAGACAAGGCTGCATACGTTACAAAGTAATAGAATAGACGTTTAAGAAATACATTATGGGGATGTTAGAGCGAAAGGTGCTTTGACATCCCCATTTTAACATATTGAAAGTATAAAAAAGGTTTATTTGTTTAGGCTTATGTGGTATTATGTAAGTTGTGTTTTTGCGTCATGCTTCGATAGATAGAAGGGCGCTGAGATATCATTTGACTTGATTAAAAAAGAGGTTGGACAACAAGATGAAATTCACGAAAATGCATGGCATTGGAAATGATTATGTATATGTAAATGCAATCGAGGAAACTGTTGAGAATCCGTCTGAACTGGCGATCCGCGTGAGCGACCGACATTTCGGAATAGGCTCGGATGGGCTTATTTTGATACGCGCCAGTGAAAAGGCGGATTTTATGATGGATATGTACAACCTGGATGGTTCCCGCGGAAAGATGTGCGGAAATGGTATCAGATGTGTTGGTAAGTACGTGTACGACCACGGACTCACCGACAAGAAGATCATTACCATCGAGACTCTTTCAGGCATCAAGACTCTGAACCTTTTTACGAAGAGAGTTGAGGATGTTGAGGGATACCAGGGCGTTTCAAATAACGGCAAGGTTGTGTATGCGGTTACCGTTAATATGGGTTCTCCGATCTTTGAACCTGACCAGGTGCCAGTTAAGCTGGCTGAGGGTTATTCGCCTTCAAGGCTTGGAAGCCTCATCGATGTGAATCCTGTGAAGCATCCAGCACTGAATCCTGATCAGAAGGTTGTGACAAACATGGGAATGTCATTTGAAATGAGAGGCACTGGATCTAGATCAGTGGACAAGAGCCTGTTCTACTACGGAACCTGCCTGTCTATGGGAAATCCACACTGCGTTATCTTTATCAATGATGCGAGAGAGGATTCACTGGGACGTAGAGTCCTGGATCTGGACGTAAATGATGATGGATCTTCAGTTGGAATCGATGCGTTCGATGTGAAGGCTGCCGGAAGTCTGGTTGAGAAATCAAAGTATTTCCCTGAGCAGGTTAACACTGAGTTTGTTGAGGTTGTTGACAGAACCCACGTAAATATGCGTGTTTGGGAGCGCGGCTCCGGTGAGACCATGGCCTGCGGAACAGGCGCCTGCGCTACAGCGGTTGCATGTATGCTGAACGGTAAGGTTGACGATGAAGTGACAGTTACACTTCTGGGCGGAGACCTGAAGATCCGTTGGGACCGCGAGGAGAACAGCGTGTTCATGACTGGACCTGCCACAACTGTTTTCGAGGGTGAGATATAACATCTTTGAAGGAGAGATTTAATCTCATAAAAGTTAGAATAAAGTGATGGAAGACATCATAAAAATAAATGATTTTTAAAGCAGTACAGAGGTAAAAATTATGATTAAGGTTAATGAAGATTATTTAAAGCTGCCGGGAAGTTATCTATTCTCGACTATCGCAAGGAAGGTTGCTGCATTTGCTGATGCAAATCCAGATAAGAAGATCATTCGTCTTGGTATCGGCGACGTTACTCAGCCACTTTGCCCAACTGTTATCAAGGCACTTCACAGTGCAGTTGATGAGATGGCAAGCGCTGACACATTTAAGGGATATGCTCCAGATCTTGGATATGAGTTTCTTAGAAAGACTATCGTTGAGAAGGCATTTGCCCCTTTAGGAGCTGAGGTTTATGCAGATGAAGTTTTCGTCAGCGACGGTGCAAAGTCTGACTCAGGAAACATTCAGGAGATTTTTGCTCGCGACGTTAAGATCGCAGTTTGCGACCCTGTATATCCTGTGTATGTTGATACAAATGTTATGGCAGGAAGAACTGGTTCTTACGATGCTGCTACAGGACTTTGGAGCGATGTTTGCTACATGCCATGTACTGCTGAGAACGGCTACGCACCTGAGATTCCAGGCGAGGACGGAGTTCTCTGTGCAAGTGGCGAGAAGGTAGTGCCAGATGTTATCTACCTTTGCTTCCCTAACAACCCAACTGGTGCAACAATCACTAAGCCTGAACTTCAGAAATGGGTTGACTACGCAAATAAAGTAAATGCAGTTATCATTTACGATGCTGCTTACGAAGCATATATTTCTGAGGCTGATGTGCCTCACAGTATCTACGAGTGCGAGGGCGCAAGAACGTGTGCTATCGAGATCCGTTCATTCTCAAAGAATGCTGGATTCACAGGAACTCGTCTTGGATACACAATCATTCCTAAGGATATTAAGGACGCTGAGGGCAACACTCTTCACAGCCTTTGGGCTAGACGTCACGGAACAAAGTTCAACGGCGCACCTTACATTATCCAGAAGGCTGGCGAGGCTGTATTCTCTGAAGAAGGACAGCGCGAGACTAACGAGCAGATCGCATACTACATGAAGAATGCGAAGTATATATTAGAGGGACTTAAGGCTGCTGGATACACAGTTAGCGGTGGTGTGAATGCTCCATACATCTGGCTGAAGACACCAGACAACATGACAAGCTGGGAGTTCTTCGACTTCCTGCTTGAGAAGGCTAACGTTGTTGGTACACCAGGTAGCGGATTCGGACCAAGCGGAGAAGGCCATTTCCGTCTGACTGCATTTGGTAGCTACGAGAACACAGTTGAGGCTATTGATAGAATTAAGAAACTTTAGGGATAAGTCAAAGGGCGAGAGAGCCAAAGTGACTCATTATTACAGGGAGGATAGATATGAAGGTTGTTATGTTGGCCGGCGGGTACGGCACAAGAATTAGCGAAGAAAGTCATCTGAAGCCAAAGCCAATGATCGAGATCGGCGGCAAGCCAATCCTTTGGCATATCATGAAGGAGTATTCCTTCTATGGGTTCAATGAATTTATCATTTGCGCTGGTTACAAGCAGCATGTGATCAAAGAGTGGTTCGCTAATTATTATCTTCACAACTCAGATATAACATTTGACTTTACTAGCGAAAATAAGATGACAGTACATAACAACGTGGCTGAGCCTTGGAAGGTTACGATCGTTGACACAGGTCTTAACACAATGACTGGTGGACGTCTGAAGAGAGTTCAGGAGTACGTTGGCGACGAGACTTTCATGCTGACATACGGCGACGGCGTGTGCGACATCAATCTTCAGAGACTGCTGGAGTTCCACAAGAGCCATGGCAAGCTGGCAACTATCACAGCTGTTAAGATTAGCCAGAGATTTGGTATCCTGGACATCACAAATGATGGCGTGATCACAAGCTTCCGCGAGAAGGATAAGGAGGACAGCTCACGTATCAATGGTGGATACATGGTTCTTGAACCTGGCGTGTTCGACTATCTCGAGGATGACAAGACTGTCTTTGAGCAGGGACCTATGAAGGCGCTTGCTGCTGACGGACAGCTGATGGCTTATGAGTTTGATGGCTACTGGCAGTGCATGGACACTAAGCGTGAGATGGATAAGCTGAACGAACTCATTGAGAAGAACGAAGCACCATGGATGGCTTGGAGACATTAATATAATTTTTGTTTTTCGATTAAAATTGGACAAAAACAATACCATTTGGAAATAGCAGCATAAGATATTTCAGATACAGTTTAGAAATTGGACATATTTGTGAAGTGTTATAGGAGAATAAGTATGGAAAATCATAATGGTTCTGAATATCAGGATAAAGAGTATTTTGATAAGAATAGTAATAGTCCGAATACAAAAGACAAAGGTACAAGTGGTCCGCAACTATTCTTTCTTATTCTTGTTATTGTATTAATATTGTTTTTTGTTTCTCCATATGGTCAACTGATAATCAGTAACAAAATCAATACATTTAAAGTAAGAGTCGAAGTCAAGAAAACATTTGAAGCTGATACTTATTGGGAAGGAAATGTGAGTGGATTTACAATATCTCAACCAATAATGAAATGTGAAATAATCAGCATCGATAGAAACTTTTATCAAAAGAATCATATTGTCCAATATGAACATAATGTAGGTGATATCATATATATCACTGAATTGCATGGTGAATCTTATAGTCAGATGGATCAATTAGATTTGACAATAAGAGGAGAGAAAATATTAGGTGGTCAATATGAAAATGTAACTGAATTATATGCCTATGAAATAAGCAGATTAGATAATCCTGATCAATACCCATTAAAAACAAGTGAGCAAAGGGAAGCAGAAATACAGAAGGAAAACGAAAATGCTCAAACAACCTTTGAATTTAGCGATGAGGAAAAAAGAACATATCTTCACGATTTAAAGGATATGGTGCCAGCTGATCAGGAAGAAGAAATACAAGAAATGCTTAAAGCTAAGTATGAGGAAACTGGTTTTAAAGTATATGTAGTTTTTTCTAATACCAATGATAAAGAAGAAATAGAAAACTATTCTGATGCTTTATTATCTTCAACTAACTCATATGGAGTGGTTTATGTAAGAAATGCTAATGATAGTAGTTGGCATGTGAGATGGAGTGTCCCAGAATCCAAATTAGATTATTTTGCAGACAACTATAGCAGAATTGGGGATGCTTACCTAATTAATGGTAATTATGTAGATAGATTAGAAAATGTTGCTGATACAGCATATACTCTTTACGAGGAGAGTGAATAATAATTTAATTTCATTGAAGAGAGAAGAAAATGACTAAGAATGATTTAGAGTTCTACAAAGGAAAGAAGGTCCTAATCACAGGACACACCGGTTTTAAAGGCAGTTGGCTCTGCCAGATTCTGATCGGTGCAGGTGCAGAGGTGACTGGCTATTCACTGGAGCCACCTACAAATCCTAGCCTTTTCGAGGAGGCAGGAATTGCGGCAAAGATCAATCATGTTGTGGGCGACATTCGCGACCGTGAGAAGCTGATGAAGGTCTTCGAAGAGGTACAGCCTGAGATAGTTTTACATCTGGCTGCACAGCCAATCGTAAGAGAGTCCTACAAGGACCCGGTTGGTACTTATGAGACAAATGTTATGGGTACAGTAAATATCTGCGAGGCAGTTCGTCAGAACCCATGTGTTAAGTCTTTCCTGAATGTAACGACTGATAAGGTTTACAAGAATAATGAGTGGTGCTGGGGCTACCGTGAGAATGAGCCGCTGGATGGTTATGATCCATACTCAAACTCAAAGTCCTGCTCCGAGCTTGTAACACATAGTTATATAAATTCATTTTACTGCGACATGGATGTGGCTGTTTCCACAGCCCGCGCAGGTAACGTTATCGGTGGTGGTGATTTCGCACCTGACCGAATCATTCCTGACTGTGTACGTGCTGCAGAGAATAAAACCGGAGAAATCGTTGTTCGTAATCCTTACTCAACTAGACCATATCAGCATGTGCTTGAGCCACTGAATATCTACCTTACAATTGCTAAGGCGCAGTATGAGGATAAGGCTAAGGCAGGCTTCTATAACGTGGGTCCAGATGATGCCGATTGTGTGACGACTGGTGATATAGTTACTAAGTTCTGCGATGCTTGGAATGATGAGTCAGAAGCCAACACTTTCGGTAAGGTTTCATGGGTGAATCGTCACGACGGTGGCCCTCACGAGGCTAACTTCCTGAAGCTGGATTGCTCACTGATCAAGCAGGTGTTTGGCTGGAAACCAGTGTGGAACATAGATAAGGCAATCGAGATGGTTGTTCGTTTCTCACAGAAGAGAATCCTGGAGCCAGACAAAGTGGCTGAGGAGATGGATCTCGAAATAAACGAGTTCTTTAACTAGAAAAATATATAAAGAAGAGGAAAAATACAGAATGGGTAAATGGAATAGCGAGGCTGAGGCCCGCGAAGAGATTAAGGGTCTTGTGGCCCAGTACTATGAGCAGTTTAAAAAGCCTGAACAGGAGAAGCCATTTGAAGAGGGCGACAGAATCTCCTATGCTAGCCGTGTATATGATGAGAAGGAAATGCTTTCTCTTACGGATGCGACTCTAGATTTCTGGCTTACTACTGGTAGATTTTCAGACGAGTTCGAGAAGAACTTTGCTGAGTGGATCGGCGTTAGATTTGCAAACCTTGTAAACAGCGGTTCTTCAGCTAACCTACTTGCATTTATGGCTCTTACATCACCACTTCTTGGTGAGAGACAGGTGCTTCCTGGTGACGAGGTCATCACAGTTGCTGCAGGTTTCCCTACAACAGTTGCACCAATCCTTCAGTACGGTGCAGTGCCTGTATTCGTGGACGTGAAGCTTCCTGAATACAACATCGACCCGGCGCTTCTTGAGGCAGCAGTATCGGATAAGACAAAAGCTGTTATGATCGCACATACGCTGGGAAATCCATTTGACCTTAAAGCCGTTAAGGCATTCTGTGACAAACATAATCTCTGGCTCGTTGAGGATAACTGCGACGCGCTGGGAACTAAGTACACAATCGATGGCGTGACCAAGTTCTCTGGAACATGGGGCGACATCGGAACAAGCAGTTTCTACCCACCACACCACATGACTATGGGCGAGGGTGGCTGCGTCTATACAGATGATCCGCTGCTGAATCGTATCGTGAAGAGTCTTAGAGACTGGGGACGCGACTGCGTATGTCCATCAGGTCACGATAATATCTGCGGACACAGATTCGATGGCCAGTTCGGCCAGCTGCCACAGGGCTACGACCACAAATATGTTTACAGCCACCTTGGCTACAACCTGAAGGTGACTGACATGCAGGCCGCAGTTGGTGTTGAGCAGCTTAAGAAATTCCCTACATTTATTGAGAAGAGAAAGTCTAACTGGAAGTATCTCCGCGAGGCACTTTCAGACCTTGAAGATAAGTTACTGCTTCCTGAGGCAACTGAGAATTCTGAGCCATCATGGTTCGGCTTCCTCATCAGTGTTAAGCCTGAGTCAGGACTTAAGCGTAACGATGTAACAAGATATATCGAGGATCATAACGTGCAGACAAGACTTCTGTTCAGCGGAAATCTTACACTGCATCCTTGCTTTGATCAGATCCGCGGAACTGATAAGTACCGCGTTTCAGGCGGTCTTGATGTGACAAATTACATCATGAACAACACATTCTGGATCGGTGTATATCCAGGAATGACAGAAGAGAAACTTGCTTATATGTCAAAGGTAATTCACGAAGCTGTAAATTTATAAAAAAAGTGCAAGAGGGGACAGACCTCGGTGCAATGGGGACGGACCCCGCTGCACCAAAAGAAGGAATGATATGAAAGATGCAATAATTACTGGAGCTAGTGGAATGATCGGTTCCCACGTTGCGAAGGAACTGCTCCAGAGAGGAATAAATGTGACGGCTATCGTCCGTCCTATGTCGGAAAAACTGAGAAACCTGGAGTGGGCTGAGGCTGAGGCCGGAGCTGCTGCACTACTGGGACCGGATAAAACTGCTGAGGTTGGAAAGATGCGTATCGTGGAGTGTAATCTCTACGAGCTGCCAAGTCTTAGAGATAAGCTGGGCTGGGAGCATGACGCCTTCTTCCATTTTGGCTGGGGATACACATTTGGAACCGGTCGAAATGAGGCTTCAAAGCAGGCTGAGAATATTAAGGCGACTCTTGACGCAGTTCACCTCGCTTATGAGGCTGGGTGCAAGTCATTTATCGGTGCTGGTTCACAGGCTGAGTTCGGTATCGTGACTGGAAGTCTTTCAGATGAACTGCCAAAGGATCCTATCACTGGCTACGGAATTGCTAAGCTGGCTGCCTGCAGACTTGCAGGTCTGGAGTGCAGACACCTGGGCATGAAGTTCAACTGGGCTAGAATCCTTAGCTGCTACGGCGAGGGCGACAATGACTACACTATGGTTATGTCAGCAATCCGTGCAATGCTTCGCGGTGAGAGAATGCAGTTTACTCCTGCTGAGCAGGTTTGGGATTACATTTACGCTGAAGATACAGCGAAGGCATTTGTTGAGATCGTTGAGAAGGGTGTTGACCAGAAGGCATACACCGTTGGTTCAGGCGAGAAGAGACTGCTGAAGGATTACATCTATGCAATCCGCGATGCAATCGACCCAACTCTGGATGTTGGAATCGGTGAGCGTGACTACAACCCAGATCAGGTGATGTACCTGGTTGCTGATACCACTGAGCTGGTTGCCGACACAGGCTACAAGCCTAGCACCACATTTGAAGACGGTATCAAGAAGACCATTGAGTGGGCACGTGCTAACAAGTAAAAAAGTGCAAGAGGGGACAGACCTCGGTGCAACGGGGACGGACCCCACTGCACCTTAGGAGTGAAAATGAAGAAGAAAGTTAGTGTTTTAATACCTTGCTATAACGAGGAGGAGAATGTGGTTCCTATGTCCAATGCCATAAAGGACATGTTTGAGAAGAACCTGCCACAGTACGACTACGAGCTCCTCTTTATCGATAATGATTCGTCGGACAACACACGTCCGCTGCTGAGGGAAATCTGCGCTAGAAATAAGCATGTGAAGGCAATCTTCAACGCGAAGAATTTCGGCCAGTTTAACTCACCATATCACGGTATGCTTCAGACAACTGGAGACTGCGTAATCTCTATGGTATGCGACTTTCAGGATCCTGTGGAGCTGATTCCAAAGTATCTTGCAGCCTGGGAAGAGGGCTTCAAAATTGTTATCGGAATCAAGACTGCCAGCAAGGAAAATAAACTGATGTACGCACTCCGCTCTATGTACTACAGCTTCGTTAAGAAGTTCTCAGACGTAGAGCAGATACAGCATTTTACGGGTTCAGGACTTTATGACAGGGAGTTCATAGAAGTGCTTCGAAATCTAAATGATCCGACCCCATTCTTACGTGGAATCGTTGCGGAGCTTGGCTTCCAGCGTAAGGAGATTGAGTACGAGCAGCCTAAGCGTAGAGCTGGAAAAACTCACAACAACTTCTATACATTATATGATGCAGCTATGCTGTCCATCACTTCATATACAAAAATCGGACTTAGACTTTGCACGTTCCTTGGAGTGTTCATCAGTTTCGTGAGTATCGCAATCGGTATTGTTTACCTGATCCTTAAGCTGACCAACTGGTACGGTTTTGAAGCAGGTATGGCGCCAATGATCATCATTATGTCCTTTATGGGAGCGGTTCAGCTGTTCTCTATCGGATTCATGGGTGAGTACATCATGAGCATGAACAAGAGGATAATGAACAGGCCGCTGGTTGTAGAGGAAGAGAGAATCAACTTTAGTGATGCGGATAACGCAGAAACAAAGACTATTAACTTGGATAGATAATGAGTCAAAAGGCGAGAGAGCCAAATCGACTCAAAAATGAGTCAAAAGGGCTCAAAGCCAAAGTGACTCATTAGGGAAAATATGAAGAAGAATAAATACAAAAAACTTCATAGTATAGTAACCCAGCTGATGCTTGTGGCTGCGTATCCAGTGGTGTTCCACTTGGCGGCGCTGATAGGTTCGTCGAACCAGCACAAGGACCAGTCTCTGGGCGACATGGCGTTCCCGCTGATATCTCTAATGATATGGGTGGGACTCTTTATTGCCACCGTATGTACAGGACTGATAAAACGCCATTTTAAGAGGATGGAGCTCGAGGCTATCGCTGGTGAATCATCTGATGAAGGATCTGAGAAGACTGATTCAAATGATGATTCAGAAGATGACTCTGAAGAAGATGATAATGACATCGAAAAGGTGAAGGAAAAACATAGGAAGCAGGTGGAGGCTCTTCAGAAGAAGCGCAACAAGACCAAGAGCTGGATCGTGTTCACCTCGCTGATCATCGTAAGTTTTCTTATAAGACTGCCAATGCTTGGTACATTTCAGCGTTGGGACGCAGGCGAGTACTTCTACACAGTAGGAACTTCAGTGCAGGACTACACCTTCAGCCTGTCAAACTTCCTGTATAACTTCTCGGTGGCTTATCACCTCAATTACGGATTCACAAGCTTTATCGCAATTCCGCTGTTTATCAGCTCAAGAAGCGTCATGGCCATCACAGTATGGCAGATGATTTTCTCGGTTCTTGCGGTAATGGCACTGTATAGAATCTTCCGAATCGACTTCAGCTTCACACGCTCAAGATCAGCGGTGGCAGCTATGGTTATCGGAAATGTCCCAATATTCCTGGGACTTACAGCATATTGTACACCTGACTATTACATGGTGCTGTTCTTCATCTTTGCACTCTACTTCCATTCGAGAGAGTGGCACATCTTAGAAGTATTCATGCTGATCATGATGTGCTTCACAAAGGAAAATGCGGCTCTCATAGTTTTCGGTTACTACGGAGTGAGAATAGTCTGCAGATTCATCTTTGTCAGCTTAAGCAGAGCTAGAGAGCTGAAGACATTTGCCGACAAGAAGAGACCGGACCCAAGACTTGAGTATGATATTCTGGATGAGGGTACTGACCAGCTGAAGGCTCGCGAGGAAGCTCTTGAAAAGGGAGATTTAAGCGAAAAGGAAGCAGAACTCACAGCAGAGCTTAAAGCAGAGCTGGAGGCAAGCTCTGATTACGAAGATGAGAATAGCGATAGCGAAGTAACAAAGAAGAAGCGTGACAAGGTTACCTTCAAGCAGAGAGTTCGTCTTGCAACTCACACTCCAGACTTCTGGGTTGCTCTCACTGTAGGAATTATCTTCGTTGCAGCAATGCTGCTGAAGGGCGCTAACTGGGCAGACAAGGTGAGCACATCTGGTGCGGCACCAACTACGCTCAGCTTCGAGAAGCCTTACATATATCTGAAGATCAAGCAGTACATGGGCTCCAACTTTGCATGGCTTGTATTCGTATATTTTCTGATTGCATTTAAAAACATTATTATAGATAGAAAATGGAAAAACCTGAAGGGTACGGGATGGCTCGTGTTCGGCGGTATGTGCGGTGCTTTGGCTTGTTTCGCAGCCTTCGGTATGTTATTCCATATATCTCCTCTAGAGAGATACAACACCTTCTTTGCAGTGGGACTTGCCTTCATTACTATGGCAGTAATGGGCGTGGACATTGTGAATCGTTCAAGTTACGTGTTCTTTGGTGGAATCCTGGCAACGCTTCTTGCGATTGAGAGTTTTGTCACCATCGATCCTGTGACTAGGGGATTCTACAAGCAGGTGCCAATCGGCGAGAAGACAATGAATTACGAGAGCGAGCAGATTGCTTACTTTGGCGACGGACTGGTTACAAACTATCAGTACGCATGGCTGGATAAGGCATTTGATAAGCTGCTTGCTGATATTGACTACGACGGCAGTGAGGCACTGTATTTCCCTGTAAAGGAAACAGGTGTTGAGTCCGGCGTACAGTTTGAAGGAAATGGATGCTATTTCCGTATTGGATGGTTCGACGAGAAGAAGAAACGTGACTACTATGACTATAACATGTCAGGTTGGTCGGAACTTAACATATGTGCGGTTTCATCAGCGAACACATGGTTTCCATATGCTTACGTGCCATACGGCAAGAAGCTGAACAAACAGTACATGACATCCCGCGCGTATATGTGCTTCATTCCTTACTTTGAAGAGCTGGGAGTTAGCGAGGAAGACCACCTCAAGTCTATCTCTGAATATTACTACCTGGGTGAGGAGAAGGGTGCAACTAAGTACCGTGGAACTATAGGGTATTACCCAATGGTTCAGCAGGATAACTACATCGAAGGCCTTGGAATGGGTGATGTGGTTGGTGAGATTAAGTCTCTAACGGCAAACGATGAGGAAATCGAGGACGCCGCAGGTGTGACCGATGCCAATGAGGGATCAAAGACGTCGGTTAATTATACAAATGATTCTGCAACCAACTTTGGTAAGAATCAGGATGCGAACAATGGTATAATCCAGAACCGAATCGACAGGCTTTTCAAGAACCGCATGACTGGATACTTACGAGTTAATGAGGTCAATGAGGATGCTCGTGTGGATATTGAGCCAATGGACAGTATACATCTTTCAGTTGAACTTTACGATTCTAACGGAAAACGTGTCAGAACTTCTCATGATGAGGAAGAGTATGTTGTGTCTGTGGGTACTGGCGAGCTGATCGATGAGATAGATGATGCACTTCTGAAAATGAAGGCAGGAGATACTGATGAGGTTGAGTTCGTTGTACCAGATGGTTACCCAGAGCTGGAGATTTATTCAGGCCAGACACTGACAGCAAAGCTGCAGCCACTTTATATAGCCTGCAGTCTGAGATATGTTATAGATGATGCTAAGAAGCAGGAAATCTATGACGCAACTGTGGAAGAGGTTACTGAAAACTTCAACCGCGATTACAATGAGTATAAGATGCGCATGTATCTGCAGGATAACGTAGATACACTGAGTGAGATAGTTGCTTCAGACAGTACAGACAAGGCAGGAGACCTGAAGAAGGCGCTGCATGTCAGTGATGCGAAGCTGACCGAGGTTCAGACCTACTACTATCAGTATCTTGAAACAATCAGTATGACAAAAGAGGAGTTTGCCGAGGAAATCCTCCACGCAACTCCAGAGGAATATGAAATGGCGATGGTGATCATCGCTGCACAATGAGTCAAAGCCAAAGTGACTCATTAATAAAAAAGAGTGAGGGAAATTATGAGCGAAGAAACAGTTAAGAGCAGGTTATCGAAGCTGAAGGAGTCGGAAAATGGCGCCGACATGATCGTCATGGACGAGGTTCCTGAGGCTGAGGAGCAGGAGGAAGTTGTTACACAGACAGTTAGCAAGAACAGCATTGCGAAGGCAACTTCTCAGGGTACAGATATCCTGACAGGAGCAAAGAAAGCGGATGCATCGACAGATGTACTTAGTAAGAAAGCGGATGCATCGACAGATGTACTCAGTAAAACTAAGAAGTCTGATGCAAGCACAGACGTGCTAAGTAAGTCTTCAAAGAATGACAAGGCAGCTGGAAAAACTGTAAACTCCAAGAGTACTGGAACAAAGACAAAGTCGGCAGCACAGCCAGCTAAGAAGCCGATCGAGTATCCGGCTGCGATACAATTTATATTGAATCACAAGTCCATCATTTGTGGTATCGCAATCTTCCTGATCTACGTGCTGGTTCAGATGAAGTACGTATATGAGGTTTGGTTCGACCCAGACGAGCTGGACATCTACTCTGTGGCATTCGAAATGTTCAAGGGCAAGATCCTGTATCGCGACATTCCATCACAGCACATGCCATGGACCTACATTATAAGCTGGATCTTCTTTATTTTAGGCGCTCACACAGCGTTCCTGCAGAGATTATATTTCTATATTCTGTTCGCAGGTTTCTGGACCAGCTTCATCTTCATTTATAAGAAATACGTAAATAAGTGGGCTTTAGTTATTCAGCCATTTATCTACCTTGCGGTAATCCAGCACATCGATTTCGCAACACAGATCCTGTCCGAGCACCTTCAGGTAATCGGCTTCCAGATCTTCCTGCTGGAGTTCCTGATGTTCCTTAAGAAGAGGGACGTATCCTTAGGCAGCTGCATTCGAATGATGTTCGGCGTGCTCTTTACATTTGGAACCGCATTCTTATCAGTTTATCCACTGTTCTTCATGTTCCTGGGCGTTGTGTTCATGGAAATCAAATGGGCTCTCGAAGAGCGCACTCCTATGAAGGACTTCTGGATCACAATCGGCAAGAGATATGGACGCCTTGCAGGAATCGTTGCGATTCCTTGGGTAATCATGGTGATTGCTATGATCTGCACAAAGAGCTTCCACGACTTTGGATTTGGCGCTTACACGATCAACGTGCTGTACTATCCAAACTACATGGCAGGCCTTGGAGGCAGCTCATTCTCTAACTTCCTGGTTCCTATCACTGAGGTAGTGAAGTACTATCAGGATTGGGGCTTCGACCAGGTAGGCGTCGTATTCCTTATTAGAACATTTCTTATCATTTCAGGTATCTATCTTGCATACCGCATCGCGAAGGACGAGAGCAAGATTGCTGGATTCGCGGTATACATGTTCACATTCCTTTGCGGCGTGAGAGGTTTCTACAACTTCCACGGTACACCATTTGTCGGCATCATGTCGCTGGTTATGGCAATTGTTATGTGCCAGTACATGTTTGGCGACAAGGAGAAGTTCGATGCTAAGCCGGTGCTTACAAAAGCTGCCCTGGCTGTAATGTCATTTATCGTTGTAATTAACTTCTCGACGGATATCCAAATGATTCCTAACTGGATCTTCATGGACGGCGAGAGTAACTTCTATCAGACAGATACAGACATCATGCTTGCCCTCACTGACGAGGACGAGAGATTCTGGCAGACAAACATCTGCAACTCTGTGGCTTGGGGTTCAGGCCGCGTCACAACTGGTCCGACAGTCAGCACACCTTGGATGTGGGATGCTATCGGCAAGAATGACATCGACGAATTTATGAATAATCCTGCGCGTGTGTGCGTATTCCAGCTGGGCTACGAGTCCTGGGGACACAACATGGCAGATTACGCGCCAGAGGCTTATTACTTTATCGTAAATAATTACAAATATATCCCAACATCAACAATGATCTGGGTTAAGAATGACTACTACGAGGAAGCTTGCGCAAAGCTGGGCATCGATCCTAACATGGAGAACGATGACGGTTACAGCTGCACACCTTTCACAGTAGATGAGAGCGAGAAGCCGGGCCACACTTATGAGGACCGCCTTAAGGAGCTTGAGGAGGCTGCAAAGGCAGCTGAGGCAGGCAAAGCTACAGAAGAGGAAACAACCGAGGAAGTCACCACAGAGGAAGAGACCACAGAAGCTACAACTGAGGCCACTACAGAAGAGGAGACAACCGAGGATGAGAGAGAGCTTTCAGGTCCTATCATAGATGAGACTTCAAGCCCAATGGATGATGACAATTCAACTGGTCCTGGTGGAACATCAGTGACTGGAGATACATCAACTACAGGCCCAAGCTCAACAAGTTCAGGTAACGGCCCTGGGGACGTAACAGTTAGCCCAGCAGATGATTCACCTGGAAGCAAGAGTTCAAATGGTGTAACAAGCGACACGCCAGGTGCGATTCAGGCACCAGACGGCAGCTGGGTAGTGCCAGACGATAGCACGGGCCCAGGTCAATAAACCAGGTCAAGATTGAAACCATGAAAACATATAGAAAAGAGGAAATGAAATGGGAAAGATAACAGTTGAGGATTGTAAAGTTGACGGAGTAGTGATCGAGGGCCTTAAGGTCATCACACCAACAGTTTTTGGTGATGAGAGAGGCTACTTCGTAGAGACATATAATGAGAACGATATGAAGGCAGCCGGCATGGACTATGTGTTCGTGCAGGACAACCAGAGTGCTTCAAAGAAGGGCGTTCTCAGAGGACTCCATTTCCAGAAGGAGTTCCCACAGGACAAACTTGTTCGTGTAATCAAGGGCGAGGTTTTCGACGTTGCTGTTGACCTTAGAGAGGGCAGCACAACTTTCGGAAAGTGGTATGGAGTTCACCTTACAGAAGAGAACAAGAAGCAGTTCATGATTCCTAAGAATTTTGCGCATGGATTCATCGTGCTTTCAGACTACGCAGAGTTCTGCTACAAGTGTACAGACTTCTATCATCCAAACGACGAGGGCGGACTTCTGTGGAAGGATCCTGAGATTGGGGTTGAGTGGCCAATGCCAGAGGGAATGACAGAGGCAGACCTTACGCTCTCAGATAAAGATCAGAAATGGGATGGCATCGCAGCATATAAAGCAGAGCGCGGCCTGTAAAAGATGAGCCGAATTGGCTCATTCTGTGAAGGATATGAAGAGTAGGAATTACGGGATTGATTTATTGAAGATTATATGCATGTTCCTGGTGATCGCATTTCACTATGCAGATCATGGCAGGGTGCCGCTGTCAGCAAGCTCCCCGATCACCTTCAACTGGGTGATTCTGGCGGTGAGCCGTGTCTGGGGTGGACTTTGCAACGCAGTGTTCATGCTGGTGACGGGCTACTACCTGTCGGCCGACAAGAAGTTCTCCTGGGAAAAGGTGATTCGTCTCTACCTTATGGTGTACTTCTTCACGCTGGTGACTGACGGCATATGTATCGCGGTGAACCACGGACAGGCAGACGCCAAGTTCATAATCTGCATGATTTTTCCGTTGGCGTCCAACAAGTATTGGTACTTCACTACATATTTCCTGATTTACTTCTTCCATCGGTATCTAAATGTTATCTTAGATCACATATCGCAGAAGCAACATTTTGCTCTGTGTGCGCTAGGGATTGGGATTTTCTCAGTGTTTTACACACTTGGCGGCATTATAACATTGCCAGCATTTGAAAGCACGGCGTTCTCGTCTTGGGCGAATACGGGTAACAGTATGGTGATCTTCCTGATGCTGTACTTCGTGGGAGCGTACCTTAGAAAGTACAAGGTGAAGGTGACAAATGCGGGCGTGTATCTTGTAATCCTGCTGGCATGTGAAGTGGCAACGCTGTTCTTCATGGTGGTGTTCGCAAGACGCTATCACGACGACTCGCTAATCTACTACTTTTCATGGGGAACCGAGAAGGTGTTCCCAGTATTTACAGCGATATTTGCATTTCTCGCTTTTAAAGATTTAAAGATAAAGGGTGCAGCAGTGACCCGGGCGGTGAGTTTCCTTGCTCCATCGGTTTTCGGAGTCTACCTGTTCCATATAGGGGACCTGAGATGGCTGATCTTTGGGCAGATTTTGGACAATACCAGAATTTACCAGGGACCATTCATGATCTTCCATATGCTGATGGCTATGGTAGTCCTCTTCGCAATTGGAATACTGCTGGACAAATTTAGAAGACTGGTCCTCGAAAGACCACTGACACCGCTGATCAAGCGGGTCGCAGAAGGGCTCGACAAAAAGACAGCCGAGCTATTCCCATAAAATGAGTCGATTCGGCTTTGAGCCAAAGTGACTCATTGGAAAGATTGAGTATGAAGAAAAAGAAGATACTACGCATACTTTTTGTGCTGCTAGTAGTGATTGTTAACTTAATAGTGTTCTGGAAGATTGGTTATCTAGGTCTCAAGAAGCAGATAGTAATCTGCGGAATCATCGACGTGATCGCAGTCTATGTGCTAAGACATTTCTTTTCGCTGATTGATATTCCTGTGGAAATCTATCAGAACAGAAGACTCGCGTTCAGTCTCGCAAAGAATGACTTCAAGACGAAATATGCTGGAAGCTACCTGGGTATGGTCTGGGCTTTCATCCAGCCAATTGTCACCATTGCGGTGTACTGGTTCGTCTTTTCAGTAGGATTTAGAGCAGGTGATGTAGGCGATTACCCATACGTACTTTTTATCGTTGTGGGCATCATCCCTTGGTTCTTCTTCTCTGACGCGCTAAATGGTGGAACCAACGCCATGACTGACTATAACTATCTGGTAAAGAAGGTAGTGTTCAACATAGACATCCTTCCATTTGTGAAGGTGGTATCAGCACTCTTCGTGCACTGCTTCTTCATAGTGTTTGCGTTGATACTCTCAACTTGCATGGGATACCCACCAAGCATCTACACACTGCAGCTTCTCTACTATGTTGTGTGCAGCGTGGTATTCGTGCTGGGACTTTCGTATCTCACTTCAGCAATCGTGGTATTCTTCCGCGACCTGGGACAGTTCATTAATATCTTCATTCTGCAGGTAGGAGTGTGGCTTACACCAATCATGTGGAATGCAGATTCCATGCTATCCCCAGATGTGCATAAGTTCTTCAAACTGAACCCAATGTACTATATAGTAAGCGGATTTAGAGACAGCGTGCTGGTACACCACTGGTTCTTCCAGGGCGGCACACTGCTGTGGACTATATATTTCTGGACCGTGACACTTCTAGTGTTCGGACTAGGAGTTAAGATATTTCGCCGACTCAAGATACACTTTGCTGATGTTTTGTAAAATGAGTCACTTTGGCTTTGAGCCCAATCGACTCATTCGTGAGTCAAAAGGGCTCAAAGCCAAAGTGACTCATTCGAAGGAAAATAGATGAATGATATTGCGATAAAAATTGAAGATGTGACGAAGCTATATAAGCTCTACGATAAGCCTACCGACCGACTGAAGGAGTCGCTGGGCCTCACCAAGAAGCAGAAGTATAGGGAGCACTATGCTCTCCACAACGTGAGCTTCCAGGTGCAGCGCGGCGAGTGCGTAGGTATTATCGGAACAAATGGAGCCGGCAAGTCCACAATTCTTAAGATAATCACTGGTGTTCTGAACCCTACGGCAGGAAATGTGGAAATAGATGGCCGTATATCGGCTCTTCTGGAGCTGGGAGCGGGCTTCAACATGGAGTACACTGGAATCGAGAATGTGTACCTGAATGGCACCATGATAGGCTTCACAAAGGAAGAAATTGACGCTAAGCTCCAGGATATCCTGGACTTTGCTGATATCGGCGACTTTGTAAATCAGCCTGTAAAGACCTATTCGTCAGGTATGTTCGTGCGACTTGCATTTGCCGTTGCCATCAACATCGACCCTGAGATCCTCATTGTCGACGAGGCACTGTCAGTTGGTGACGTATTCTTCCAGTTGAAATGTTTCAAGAAGTTCGAGGAGTTCAAGAAGCAGGGGAAGACAATCCTCTTCGTAAGTCACGACCTCTCCAGCATCGAGCGTTATTGCGACAGGGCAATCCTCATGGACCACGGTCGTAACGTAGCTGAGGGCGTGCCAATCGATATAATTAATAAATATAAGAAGATCATGACGGGCATGACCGTAGATGAAATGGAAGCCCAGGAGTCAGCTCGAAGGAAGCACCTGGAGGAGTTCTCCAATGCTGTAGAAGGCTCAGATGAAGATTCTAGCAAGGGTACGAAGTCTAAGAAAGAAGCTTCTAAGGTTACTTCTTCAAAAGGCGAGAAGGGCAAGAACTGGAAAGACTCTCTGGAGGTTAATCCAAACCTGGATGAATACGGGGACGGAGAGGCGAAGCTGGTTGACTTCGGTATCTTCGACGAGGACGGAAATATAACTACCACTATACTGAAGGGCTCGACCTTTACTATAAAGTCAAAGGTGCACTTTTCAAAGGATGTGGAAGATCCGATCTTTACATATACATTTAAGACCATAAAGGGACAGGATATCACGGGAACCAACACCATGTTCGAAAAGGTGAGTGTTGGAACTGCGAAGGCTGGAGAAACCTATGTGGCAACTTTCGTTCAGGATATGAACCTGCAGGGCGGTGAGTATCTGCTCTCCATGAGCTGCACAAGTTTTGTGGATGGAGAGCTGGTAGCTCATGACAGACTCTATGATGTACTGAATATCTCGGTTGTATCTGAGAAGAATACTGTAGGATTCTATGATATGAACTCACAAGTTACTATCGAGAAGGCATAAAACTCATAATAGCAAATCAAGAGAATATAATAATTTCCGGAATAGGTATCAAGTATGGAAAAATACGAAAGATTATTAGAAATCGTGAAAAATGAGGACGACTTTGAGGAGTACCTCACAAGGAAGGGACTTGCACCTGCAGATGCTGGTGAAGTCACAAGTGAACCTGATTATCAGGCCCTCTACCATCTGTCGAAGATTAGACAGAACGTTCTCAACTGGTACGAGTTCGATCCAGCTGCCAGACTCCTGGAGCTTGGGGCGGAATGTGGCGCTCTCTCGGGACTCTTTGCAGAAAGAGTGGCGGAAGTTGTGGCATTTGACTCCGACAAGGATATGTGTGCTGTGAATAGAGCCCGTAACATCGAGAGATTCAACGATGTAGAGGATAAAGCGAAAGTAACTAATCTTTATGTTGTTTCTAATCCAGAATATATCGCAAAGCCAGAGAGGTCGAATCCGGAATCAAAATCAGAAAAAAACAAATCAGATAAAACTGCGGACAAGGCAACGAAGATCAAGTCCGCAATCACTAAGACTAAAAATGCAATAACACGCAAGGGTTCCAAGTTTGACTATGTCACCATCGTGGGCGACTTCACGGAGGAGAAGCTGGAGCTTGCGGCAGAGTATCTAAAGACAAAGGGCCAGCTCATCATCGTGGTGGACAATAAATTCGGTCTTAAGAACTGGACCACCGAAGCGAAGCCGGACATCATATCCAAGGACCAGATTGCGAGCCTCGCGGCAGAGAAGAAGCTGAAGCTTACCGCGACCTACTATCCGGTGCCAGACTACAAATTCCCACTTGAAATTTATAGCGACCAGAATCCGCCGAAGCCAGGCTCAATCAGGACTGCAGCGCCTGAGTTCGAGAAGGACAAGACGCTCCTCATGGACGAGCCAACAGCCTTTAGTGAGATGATCGAGTGCGGCCGCTTCGACGAGTACGCGAACTCGTACATTCTCATTTTCGAAAAGAAGACAACCAGAAGCAAGTAAAATAATCGAGGGAGAGCAACTATGTCCCAGCTTTTGTATGTAAAATACAACACACTCAGAAAACCAGAATATCAGGTGGAGACCCAGATCGTTTCGAAGGACACGGAGAAAGATGGCAGTGAAAAAATGGTACTCAAGCTCCCATCCTGCGAAGCTGCGAAGGGCCACATCATCACCATCCGCGAGAATTTTGATAAGCTGAAGAGCTACTACAAGGGTATCAAAGTAATCCCTTCGTCAAGCTATCGCGACGGACTTGCATTTGTGTTCTTAAAGGGAAAGCCTATCACTGAGGGAATCGACTTCGCAAAGGACGACATCGACGACATCGTGAGCAAGGTGCAGAAGCTCCTGGATAAGATTCTCGATGTAAAGGACGAATTCCGTGCAGACTTCGAGATGACAGAGGAGTTTGAGGAGTACTTCCCTGGATGTGATCCAGTGGCTAGTGGTGCGGCTCAGGGCGGAGCAATCCCTGCGTTTACTCGAGTTAATCTCGATTCGATACTAAGTAACTTTATCATCACTAACATGGGCTGGGTGTGCCTGGACTACGAGTGGGTGCTGGACTTCCCTGTACCAGTGGATTTCCTGAAGTATAGAATACTTGTTTATTTATATAATGATGTGGCTGCAGAGCTGAGTCAGCGAATTGAAATCACAGATTTCCTTGCGAAGTTTGGACTATGTGACGCATCATTATCTGATTCTGATGAAGATGATTTAGAGAATGAAAATAATTCTAATGAAGATAATTCAATCTTAAAATTATACGAGAAGATGGACAACATTTTCCAGGACAAGGTACACGGCGAGAATCGCAAGTACAGCTATCTTTCTCGCTATGAGAAGAAGGTGCAGACAGTGAGTACAAAGCTTGCTGAGATGCAGCGTGAAGTGGACTACGACAGAAAGCTGGTAGAAGAAAAGGATACACACATCGCTAACATTACAGCGAAGCATGAGCTTATCGAGCAGGATCTTAAGGATGAGATCGCTGAGCTGAATAAGATTACATATTATCAGGAGACTGCAATCTCCGAGAAGGACGAATATATCGCAGGTCTCGAGCAGCACAGTCAGGCACTGGAGGCAAAAGTCGCTCATATAAGACGTTGCCTTACGAATCCATTTTACGGTATATACGCTGCCTTTAAGTTTGGACCTGGCGCAATAAAGCGTACTATCGTACGTAAGAAGGAAGCTAGAGAAGAGGCGAGAAGACTTGCTGAGAAGCAGGCTCGTGACGACGCCCGCGAGAGGGAGCTGGCAGCTCAGACTGGCAAGGACTACCAGGCGTGGATCGAAAAGGTGGAGTCAACTTACAGCTTTGCGGCGACCTTCGACTATAAGCCGCTGATCTCTGTGGTGATGCCTGTCTACAACATGCCAGACAAGTATCTGATCCCAGCAATCGAGTCAGTTCGAAATCAGAACTACACCAACTGGGAGCTGATCCTGGTGGACGACGCATCGGATATGCCGAGCGTTGCAAAGACTCTGAAAAAATACGACCGCAAGGGTGACAATATAAAGGTAATATTCCGCGAGTCAAATGGCCGCATCTCTGCCTGTACAAACACAGGTATCGAGGAAGCAACTGGCGAGTTCATCGCGTTTATGGACTGCGACGACACGCTGGCTCCATTTGCGCTCTACGAAGTGGTGAAGGAGCTGAACCGCGACATCTATCTCGACTTCGTCTACAGCGATGAGGACAAGATTAATGACGACGGTACGGTTCGCCACAGCGCGTTCTTTAAGCCAGATTGGTCCCCAGACACTTTGATGTCGTACATGTATACATCCCATTTGGGCGTTTATAGAACCAGCCTTGTGAAGGAACTGGAGGGTCTTAAGTCCGAGTACGACGGCTGTCAGGACTACGACTTCACTATGCGTGTTGCGGAGAAGACAGACAAGATTGCCCACGTTGCGAAGATTCTCTATCATTGGCGCGAGCGTGAGGGTTCGACAGCCCTCAACCCAGAGGCTAAGGACTACGTGAAGGAGGCTACGCTCAAGGCAAAGCAGGCGGCGCTGGAGCGTCGCGGGGTTACGGCCGACGTGGAGTGGATCCCAGAAATCTTCCAGTACCGCATCAACTATCGTCCGCTGGACAATCCGCTGGTGAGCATCATCATTCCGTCCAAGGACAATCCGGGCCTTGTGCAGCAGTGCCTCGATTCGCTGGTTTCGAAGACGAACTATCGTCACTACGAGATAATCGTTGTGGATAATGGCAGCAATGATGAGAATCGCGCTAAGTATCAGGAGATTCTGGAAGATGTCAAAATGGTCGGAATTGAGACTAAGTATCTCTATGCACCGCGCGACTTTAACTTCTCATTTATGTGTAATATCGGAGCGAAGTCGTCAAATGGCGATTACCTCCTCTTCTTAAATGATGATATCGAAATTATCGAGCCTGAGTGGCTGGAGCGTATGCTGGGCCAGGCTGAGCTTCCGCACGTGGGAGCGGTCGGCGCGAAGTTGCTGTACCCAGAGACCACGCTGATTCAGCATGACGGCGTTATCAGTATTGAGAGCGGTCCTGTGCATTACTTCACGAAGCAGGACGATACGAACAATTACTACTTCAATCGTAATCGACTGGACTTTGATGTGTCGGCGGTTACGGCTGCGTGCCTCCTGGTGAAGAAGTCTCGCTTCGAGAGAGTGGACGGCTTCGACGAGAATCTGGCGGTGGCATACAATGATATCGACCTTTGCTACAGACTGTCTGAGCAGAAGTTATATAATGTGATTAGAAATGACGCTGTGCTGTATCACCATGAGTCTATCAGCCGTGGTGATGACACTATGGATGATGCAAAGTTTGAGCGACTGATGTCAGAGCAGGAGAAGCTTTACGATTCACATCCGAGATTCAAGAAGAGGGATCCATATTATAGCGTTAACCTTAGTCAGGTTGCGTCGGACTTCTCATTTAATATCGACTTCGACGCAGAATACGGCGTTGAGACACACGACACCTTAGAGAACTATGAGGTGGATGAGACCATCAACTATGGCATCGACAATGTGGTACATGACTGGTGCTTCTACGTTGAGGGCTGGGCCTTTAGACGTGGAGAGGAGGACAACCAGTATGTGGATCCAAAGGTTGTGCTGGAGCCAGTGAACATTGAAGTGGATGAGACTGCTGAGTTTGAAACTGAGGTGGTTGAAGAAGTTGAGGCTGAAGTGATCGAGGCTGAGACTGAGGTCGTTGAAGAGGTTGAAACTGAAGTAATCGCAGAAACTGAAGTTGAGGTCGTTGAGGCTGATGAAGTTGAAGTGATTGGCGAAACTGAAGTAATCGATTCTGAGGTTATTGAAGAAGGTGCAGATGATTCCACTACAGATATTCTTGCTAAGAAAGATGATGAGCAGAGTGATGAACACACTGATGTTTTAGCTAAGACAGAGAGTGATGAACACACCGATATATTAGTGAAAACCAAGACTGATAATAAAGTTGTAGATAAAACAGAAGAAAATAATTCAGTCGTTCATGAGAACAGAACAATAGAGACAAAGGCTGGTGAGAAGATATACATTATCTCAACCCGCCATGTAGAGCGTGAGGATGTTGCTGAGACATTCCCAGATGACGAGCATATTGAGTACGCAGGCTTCAAGCTCCGCG
Organism: Lachnospiraceae bacterium AC2031; assembly: GCA_000687975.1. Lineage (GTDB taxonomy): Bacteria > Bacillota > Clostridia > Lachnospirales > Lachnospiraceae > Eubacterium_Q. The sequence goes on from JIAB01000001.1 coordinate 1,992,033, forward strand.
TAGCAAGAAAGGCAGTTCCATCTGGCGAGTACCGCGTGCGAATCCTCGTGAATAACAAGATATCGCCACTTAAAGACGACGATATCCAGGAAACTATTAGTATTTAATGAGTCAGATCGGCTTTGAGCCAAAATGACTCAAAAATGAGTCAAAAGGGCTTTGAGCCAAATCGACTCATTGAAGGGATAAAAGTGTAAGGAGGTAGTTTTATGGGAGCAATGAACAAGAAGGCAATGTATAAACTGTCGTATGGACTCTTTGTGCTGTCGACAAAGCTTGGGGATAAGGATAACGGTTGCATTACAAATACTGCGATTCAGGTAACATCAGAACCTAATCAGATTGCATTTGCCGTTAACAAGGCGAATCTGACACACGACATGCTGCTGGAGTCAAAGGTATTTAACATCTCGATACTTAGCGAGGATGCTTCCTTTGACATCTTTAAGAGATTCGGTTTCCAGTCTGGAAGAGAGGTTGATAAGTACGAGGGCTACGCACTGGACAAGGATTACGCTGTAGCTGAAAATGGCATCACATACACACTGGAGGGTACCAATTCGTACATCTCAGGAACCGTGGAGCAGACTGTGGATCTTGGTTCACACACACTGTTCATCTGCAAAGTGACAGCTATGGATGTGCTGAGCGAGACTCCATCTGCTACATACGAGTATTACCAGAACAACATTAAGCCAAAGCCACAGGATATCGCTGTAGGCGAGAAGGTTGGTACCATCGAGAAGGGTGAAGAAGGCGGAACAACCGTATGGCGCTGCCTTATCTGCGGATATGAGTGGGTTGGCGAAGAACTGCCAGATGATTTTATCTGTCCACTCTGTAAACATCCAAAATCAGATTTCGAGAAAATCGTAAAATAATAAATCAGAATGAGTCACTTTCTACGTCCGACGTAGAGGTGACTCATTTTTGAGTCAGCAATTACGTCGGACGTGAGAAGTGACTCATTTTGGTGTTGACAGGGGGAGCGGGATGAGAGTATAATCCGAATACACTTTCGCAAAATCGAATTGCAACTAATTTATAAACCAAGTATTTGAGGGGCTTTGTTATGACAATAGGCGATAGAGTATTATTTAAAATGAGCGAGATTGGGATGTCTCAGAAGGATTTTTCTGCCAAAACCGGAATTGCGCAGAGTACCATAAGCGAGTGGAAGAGCAAGCGTACCAATCCGACTTCAGAGAAGATAATGATTATTTGCAAGGTGCTAAATGTATCGCCTGAGTGGTTGCTGTCGGGAGCTGAGAATACCGGAAAACGAGGTAATCAGTCGGAATGGTTAGTGATTGATAAGGAGTCGGAATCTGGCGAAATTATGTCCATATACAACCAAATGAATCCAGACCAGAGAGCAAGACTGCGCGGTTATATGGAAGCTATAACATCATTTCTTGCAAATGAGGATAAAAAGAGCTGAGTCTCTTTTTTATTACTTACTTAGTTCGTAAAATCGAATCATATCGAAAATGAGTCACTTTGCGCGTCCGACGTGGAGGTGACTCAAAAATGAGTCAGTGGTTACGTCGGACGTGGGAAGTGACTCATTCGGATATATGAAATGGGAGGAGAGGATTTTGAAGAAATTTTATAATAGTGATGGGTTCGCGCACGTGATCGCGCGGGGCGTGGGAAAGATGATTATTTATGAAGATGAGATGGACTATAAGTATTACATCAAGCTGATTAGGAAGTACGCGGAACAGCTGGGGATTACGGTCTGCGCCTATTGCTTGATGGCAAATCACGTCCATATATTGGTGCGGTATTCGGGCGAAAACATAGCGAAGTTCATGCAGCGGCTCAATTCCGTATATGCGAAGTATTTTAATAAGAAGTACGACCGCGTGGGCCATTTGTTTCAGGGACTTTACAGGATGGAAAATGTGGAGACAGCGAGTTATTTTCTGACGGTCACGCGGTATATCATACAGAATCCGGAGAAGGCCGGGATATGCAAGGCGTATGAGTATCGCTGGAGCAGCCTGCACGACTTCGATTCTCCGAAGACGTTTGTCGACGTTTCCGTGGCGGTGGGCATGCTGGGCGGGTACGACAAGTTCTATCAATTTGTAAACGTCGCCGATGCCGAGGAACTGAGCATTGAGTTCGATGATTTAGGCAAAATGATGGAATCAGACGAAGTAGCGTCTAAGGGCGAAATGGCGGACTCCTCCGCTGAGTTGATCGAAAAGGTGAAGTTAATGCTGGAGTTGGAAAATGTAAGCGAAATAAATGATTTTTCAAAGGAGAAACGTGATGCAGCACTAGCAAAAATGAGGGATGAAGGTCTTAGCATTAGAGAGATTGCGCGAGTGACAGGGTTCGGGCGAAATATAATCCAGAGAGCCAAGTAGCACTACCACGAAAATGAGTCACTTTGCACGTCCGACGTGGAGGTGACTCAAAAATGAGTCAGCAATTACGTCGGACGTGAGAAGTGACTCATTCTGACTCATTAATTGAGACGTAATAATACGTATTATTCTTTGACATACGTATTATTACGTAATATAATAAAAACAATAAAGGGGAATTTGATGAAAACTTCAGAACTTACTAAGATGCAGGATTGAAATAAGTTCATTTGTATAATTATATAGAGAGGAGTGGATTGTAATGGGAAAATATGTTTATCCGGCTGTATTTACAAAGGAAGATGATGGAAAATACAGCATTTTCTTTCCGGATCTTGAGGGGTGCTACACGACTGGAGATAATTTATCGGACGCCTTGTATATGGCCGAGGACGTGCTTGCATTTACGATGTATAGTCTAGAGAAGGATAAACTTCCTATCCCTGAACCGAGTGAAAATCTAGCTGCTGAGGCAGGTTCATTTGTGAATTACATTGTCTGTGATACGCTCGAGTATCAAAAAATGAATAATAACAAGGCGATTAAGAAGACATTATCAATTCCTGAATGGCTAAATGAAAAAGCAATGGAGGCTAATCTGAACTTCTCGCAAGTACTCCAGGAAGCTTTAAAAGCCAAGTTAGGAGTATACTAAATGAAATTCGTATTCGATAAAAAGAGAATAATTGTCTGCTTTCTTGCGGTATTTGGAATGGGATTTTTTCTGTCATTTCTAATGCTATGCGGTCTGGGGACGGATCCATGTTCATTTATGAATAAAGCAATCTCGCTAAGAATCGGAATGCTATTTGGCACGTGGCAGCTCATAATTAATGCAGTTCTTCTGATAATCGTCATATTGTGGGACAGGTCCAGCCTTGGATTTGGAACATTGTTCAATATGATTCTGGTGGGCTACTATGTGGACTTTTTCGATTGGGTCTGGGGTAAGCTGATTCCCGCAAATGTATTCAGCGACGGCGTTACGAGATGGGCGATATTTATTGTGGCGCTGCTTTGCTTTATCATCAGTGCTGCGATATATATCAACTGTGACATGGGCGTCGCTCCATACGACGCACTGCCGAAAATTATCACTGAGAAGGTCAGCGACAGATTTCCAAAGTTTCCAAAGATGATTGTCCGTATGGTCTGGGACTTCACAGCCATATTGGTAGGCGTGATTGCTGGAGGAGTTCCAGTGGTAGGAATAATACTGATGGCCATATTCCTGGGGCCTGCCATAAGTCTGGTGGGTAAACTATTCTTTAGAAAAAATACATGAGCTAAAATGAGTCACTTTTTACGTCCGACGTAAGGGTGACTCATTTTTGAATTACTACTCGAAAATTACAAATCGAGTAGAAAACCGAGTAGAAAATCGAGCAGGAAATCGAGTGGTAAAAAAATCAGATGAAATGGTTCAGCGTTATAAAGATATTAAAGCGATAATTAGGGATAATCCTAATGTTACCAAAAGAGAGATTGAAGAAAAATTAGGGTTATCTCGTCAAAAAGTTGATAGGGCAATAGCTCATTTACAAAAGCAAGGAGAATTAAAAAGAGAAGGATCTGACAGGGATGGAACATGGGTTTTATTAAGTAATTGAGTCTTTTTTTACAACTTGAATTTGGTTGGGGGGATTATATTTGCATCTTCATATATTTACTTGCTTAGAACAAATGAAACGATAGAATCATTGAAATATATAGGCAGTATTCTTAAACAAGATGATTGTAAATCTGATTCAAATCGTTTGCATGTCTCCTTTATGACAATTTCAATCGTAGTAATGGTCTTAAATACCTGTAACATTACGGAGAGAATTATAGAATTAGGACATTATATTGGGAATGATGTGTTTGAGGATTTTTGGACTGCATTATCAGGTATAATTGTCATAAGTGTATTATATTTCCTAGGATTGATTATTATATTCTACTTTGTTAAGACGTTATTATTATTGATCAATATCTAATTTATTACCTAAAAACCCAAATATTGAATCAATTCAAATGAGTCAATTTGGCTTTGAGCACTTTTGACTCATTTTTGAGTTATATTGACATTGCTAAAATATAGTATATACTAGATTGCATAAAGTACTGGAAGGGAGATTGAATATGTCGACAAATGATGCGCAGAAAAGGGCTGTGTCCAAATATGATAATAAGAGAGGGGCAAAAGGCTTATATCTTAAACTATATGCGGATACTGATAATGATATCATTGACCGACTGGATTCTGTCGAGAGCAAACAAGCTTATATAAAAAGCTTGATTCGAAAAGATATGGAGAAAAATCAATAGTGTAATAGGGAGGTAAGGGTTTGATATATACAGATTCAGAGCTAAAAAAGAAAATATATGAGATGCTAAAAGATTTCGAAACTGAAGTTGTGGAATTTAAAGAGGCAAATAATGATTATTCGTTTAAGAAAATCGGCAAATATTTTTCTGCGTTAGGAAATGAAGCCAATATTCGTGGTAAATCAGAAGCATGGCTTATATTTGGAATAACAAACAATAAAGAATTTAAAGGAACTGATTATCGAAAAGACGGAAATCTTCAATCATTAAAAAAGGAAATATGTATTAGCACTAATGAGAGACTGACATTTATTGATATATATGAATTAACTATGGAAAACTGCAGGATAGTAGCATTCCAGATTCCGCCCGCAATACCTGGTATTCCTACTACATGGAATGGAGCAGCGTGGGCACGAGAAGATGAATCATTATCTCCGCTTCCGATGAATAAGGTTGATTTGATTCGCAGTCAAGTAGGTATGGATTGGTCAAAAGAAATAGTAGATGATGCATCAATAGATGATCTTGATCCAGAGGCTGTTGCTTATGCAAGAAGGATGTTCTCACAAAAGCAGTCGGATAGAAAGCAGGCTAAGGAGATTCTTTCGGATTTTTCTGATATAGAAGTACTGAACAAGGCTGGTATTTGTTTTCAAGGCAAAATAACAAGAACTGCGTTACTTCTTTTAGGAAAGAAAGAGTCATCATATTATTTTGATGGGTTTATTCCTCGTATAACTTGGACACTTTATAATGCTGATAACACAGTGAAAGCTTACGAGCATTTTGATATGCCTCTTTTATTAGCTGTTGATAAGGTGTACGCAAAGATAAGAAATGAGAAGTATAGATATATAGCTGAACAACAATCGCTTTTTCCAGAGGAAGTCCAACAATACGATTCGGATCTCATAAAAGAGGTAATTAATAACTGTATAGCACACTCTGATTATAGACGACATGGAAAAATCAATATTGAAGAGTTTGAGGATCGTTTGGTTTTCATTAACGAGGGTGGCTTTATCCCGGAAACTATTGAGAAAGCATTAGAACCAGGTTATAAACCACCTTATTATAGGAATGCGTTTTTATGTAATGCCATGGTTAACATGTATATGATAGATACCAATTCTATGGGTATTCCTATGATTTATAATATTCAGAAGGAAAGATGTTTTCCTTTACCAACTTATGATTTTGATGAGATCAACCGTGTTAAGGTAACAATATTTGGTAGAGTTTTAGACAAAAACTATACTAAATTATTGCACACTAAAAAAGATTTAGATTTAAGAACTGTTTTTCTGCTTGATCAGATTCAAAAGAAAAGAACAATATCAAAAGAAGATTATAAACTATTGAAAAAGCGTGAATTGGTTGAGGGACGTTATCCAGCGCTATATGTATCATATATGATTGCAGAGGCTGTAGGAGATAAAGCGGGTTATGTAAGAAATAAGGGCTTGGATGACGCTATTTGTAAGGAATTAATAATTTCAGCTCTACAAAATGGACCATTAAAAAAAGCTGATATATTTGATGCAGTAAAACACGCGTTTCCTGATGTTCTTGCAGAAGAAAAGAAATATAAGAAGTTATCTAATCTTCTACAAAAAATGAAGCATGAAGGTGTTATTGGGGTTTCAGGAAATGCGGTTCATGCAGAATGGTTTCTTATTTCAGTGGGATAGGGTAACTATCTGAAATATAGTCAAGGTTTAGTTAAGGATTTAGCATAAATAGTTCATAGTAAAATGAGAATATATGTGAAATAGAGGGGAATCGTTGACTAAGATAAAAAATACTTTATCTGATTTAGTCAAGGAATTAGTCAAGGAAATCATATGATAAAATCCTTGAAAAATAAGGAAATATAGTTAAATGGGGATATTTTTGTTGACTAAGATAAAAAATACTTTATTTGATTTAGTCAAGGAATTAGTCAAGATATCATAAATGTTAGAGGATATTAATCGTAAGGCGGGACAATAATAGCACAGGTGAGTAACATTAAACTGATAGTTTGTTGTTGCAGTTAAATTTGTATGGCATAATAAAAAATGGAAAAGGTATAAAAAATGAGGTTCTATGATGAAGGAAAATATAGTGGTAAATAAATGTGGCGGTTATATATCGGAACTCATACTAAATGCTGGGTCGAGTATAAATATTAATCAAAATGATATTGTAGTATTTGTTGGTCCTAACAATGTTGGTAAAAGTTAAACATTGAAAGATATATATGGGTTATGTCAAGATAAAGTTCCAACAACAATAGTTAAAGATGGAAAATTATAAAAGAAAATGGAATATCTGCATTACCAAGAGGAGATGCTAGAGTATCTTTTGACAAGATGAATAAGATTTTACAGAGTTCAGGGATATATATTGTTCCGGTTGGTGAATTAGAGGGCTTTGTTAAAGAAATTGGAAAACATGGGCCAGAATGGGTCAATACACTTTTGGAGAAATATCCGGATTTAGATGATGAGATTTATGATGATGTAAAAGCATTTATTTCAACTGTATGTAAGTATTTTGCTTGTAAAAATAATAGAACATCTACTTAAAAAGGCTGTTATTAATAACTTATCCTTTTCGCCTATCCAAAAGCAGCAAGTGATGGAAAGAATAGCTGAGCCCGCTAAACAGGCGGATGGGATTGTTAGCATACTAAGAAAAAGCGGTTACATTGTCTAAAATGTACTTTGCTCTACATTAAACACCAAATGATAGCGACAAACAAAATTTGACATAAGAAAAGATTTTAATGTGTTGAGTAATCTAAAGAAATCTGTAGTGAGAACTGTCCCTACTGGCGGGGGATTGAAATATACTGTGGGTATTTGAAATTTAAAAATGAGGGGGTATTATGTATAATTTTACTATCAATAAGGTGAAAGTATTTATTAGTTCAAAGTGCGGGGGACGCTATTCTATAGTTAGGAAGGCTCTGGAAAAATTGTTTACGGAAACAGGGTTTTGTTTTGTGTATTGTTTTGAAGAAGATTGTGCGAGTTCTTTGGATGTAAAAAGTGCATATTTATCTGAATTGAGTCAATCAGATGTGGTTGTTTTTTTAATCGATAATAAAGATGGGGTAACTGATGCTGTTCAATCTGAAATAGATAAGGCCAGAGAAAGTAATATTAAATGTATATTTATTTTTTGCGATGAGAATCAGAAAGAAAAAACGCCATTACAAACTGATTTGCAAAACAGAAATCAAGAGAAATACTATGTTATTCATGAGTTTTCAGATTTTTCTAGTAAGGCATATGAATCAGTATTAATTGATATTGTAAGGTTATATAGGAATATGCATTATTCTTATGATGATTTTGTTTGTATAACTAAAACGATAGATACCAATAGTGTTAATACTGCCGAAAAAGAAATAATTAACCTAAAGAAAAAAGAAATTAATCGATATAAATCACTATATAATATTTTGCCTAAGTTGGTTGGTGATTATTTTAGTAAAGAACAGGATGATGATCCTGTGTCCTATAATATGTCAAAGTTTTTCCGCTTTATAATTGGTGATGAATTATATCAAAACGTAGATTTAAAAGTTATAAGCGAATACGTGTCTTCTTTGTATGATGAGTCATATAAGGAGATAGTTGATTTAAGGTTTGAGGCCTTACAATACATTTTGTGTGGAAATCTTAAAGATGCTGAAAATGTTTTAAGTAAGACTATTAAGAAACTAGAGGGTATAAATAACTATCCAAGATGGCTAAAAAATGATATTGCTATCGATTTGAGAAATATTAAAGGCGAACTAAACAGGACTGAAGGGGGAGATTGTTGTAATACGGAAGGACAAGATATTTTAAATGATGATGACAAATTTTTATTCAATCCTATTCTTGACAGATTCAACTATGATTTAGAAAAATCAATCGTTGAATACGAAAAAAAAGAACTGTTTGCTTCTCCATTTCTAATAGAATTTCAAGGTTATGATGGGGTGTTGATAAATGTAGCAAATGCATTTATAGCTGCAGTATACAGTGTTTCATATACTCATATAAAAAATATAAGAAGTAGATTATCTAGTTATTTGATACTGAAAAGCTGTAAGTACGCTAATTCTGAAACGCTATTACTAGTGACTAAGCTTTTTATATTAGATGGAGATTATAAAAGACTAGATGAATATATGAAAAACTATGTTGGATCATTGAATAGCATAGATTCAGATTTTATTACGCAGATACAAAACGTTATTGACAATATTCAAAATGAACAAGAAAAGTTTATAGCACAATCAATTTCGCTTGCTAAGTTTGGGTATTATTATCGCGATGATTTATATAAAAAGGTTTTGAAACAATATTTTATAGAATCAAAGAGATACGAAGATAATGAATATTATGTGGGGTATATATTAGATGTTATAGTAAACACACAGCATAGAAATATAGATTCTATTGTGTCATCCGAGATTATATCATTATTGAGTAAATCTAATACAACATATCAGAATAAAATATATGATTTAGTATACAGATTAAATGTATTACAAGAGTTTAACGAAAAAGAGAGAGAACAATTAATTTCTCTAACATTCAATAAATTAAAAAAGTTTAGGGATGATAAAAAGGAATATAGTTTATTGATGATGGCGCAGAATATTAGGCGTTCATATATGGATAAGGCAAAAAAACTGGATAAAATAATAGAAAGAAAAGCTCCAGAATATTATAAAAATACGTATGCAATAAATGTTTTTGGACAAAAAAAAGAAGAATGTTGGAAGTATATCAATGATTTAGTGAACACTGTTCATAATCAAAACATGACACAGGGAAAAGATGGGGTGATTTATGGTTATGTGTTTGACTGTTACGAAAATATTGTTCTAAGTATATTAATTAATGGCTATGAAGTAAAAGGAAAACATCTAAAAAAAGTATTAGGCGTAATTGAGGAAACATTATTAAGTAAGGGGCAGACCAGTAAATCCAAATATCGTGCGATTAGTTTGTTGTTGGTGATGCAGATTATGCAACCTTCTAATCGACAGATTAAATCTTTGGTATCGAGAGTTATGTTTGATAAGATTATAATATGTAGTGACGGAGTTTTTAGTTATCCCCAGTATAACGAATCATCTATTGGAATTCTCTGGAATGTTTTAGAATCGGTTGTTTTTGATGAAATAAAAGAAGATTTACTTTCGAATATTATTAATTCCAGCGTTGCAACGCAGATTCTTTTGTTAAGTACAGTTGATTATATGTTAATGGGAGTAAAAAAGTATAAAAATGTAAATAATGTTGTAAAATTATTGTGGCCATCATTGACTATATTACAAAATAGTAAAGTATCTAATGTTAGATCTTTTGTGGCTCGTATATATTCAAGATTATATGGCACATCAATGGAAAGATATGGGTTAGAAAAATTATCTGCCATGATTATCGATGAGAATGCTGTTGTTAAAGGTAGTGTAATTCAAATACTAAAGTCACAAAATGCATTAGGTGATCAAGTGGAGTATATTTATCAAAAGGGTAGATTGGACAATAATTATTTCGTAAGAAAAGTAGCTTCAATGAATATATGATAATCTTGATATGACGATTTTTTTGCTATGTATAGATTCATAAACGACTTAAGCGCCTCATTCGTCAAATCGGTCAGGGGGAACCGTCCCCACTGGCAGATTTGACGAATGGGGCGCTTTAAAGTATAAGGTGGGAGAGTAGAGTGGTAATAGCATTTTGCAAGATGGATCTATCTTCTATTAGCTGATTAGATGGATGATAGGGTGACGAAATGCTTAACACAGGACTAGTATAATATCGAGAAATTGTGGAATCATAACGACTATGTGGTTGTTATGATTTTTTTAATTTCTGCTTCAGCCCCAGCTCATATACTGTTCAGCACATTAACCAAACGTTTTTGGTAGTTCTGCTACATTCTTTAAATCCCCAAGTATGGTACGATAACCGTACGCATCACATAATGTACGTTACACAAAGCACATAACACAATGCAAGGGGGATAAAAGTATGAAAAAAATTCTATCAGTGGTCATGGCCATCATGATCGTAGTATCTATATGCGCGACAAGCAGCATTCCAAAGGGCGTAAACGCAGCCTATTACAAAACTTTCACAACATTAGAAACCTACAACATTGGTGAAAAGAACCACGGCTACTACCTAGTGCCAGATAAGCCTGGCAAGTATCCGGTTCTTTTTCTGTTCCACGGTGCGGGCCAGTACAAAGTCGACGCCGATGTATATAAGTACAATGCACTAGACACTCTAAATAAATGGATTGCCCTGGGCTACATGGATCCGATGATTGTCATTATGCCTGAGGTCGAGATGGAGACGCCTGACGATTCTTGGGCGATAACAGGCAATCAGTACTTTGTTTCCAAGGGCCGATTCGCAACTCTCATGGAAAAGGTAAGGAGCGGATATTTTACAGACAAGGTCGATGACACCAAGAAGTTCTCAGCAGGTGGATTCTCCATGGGTGGAGCTCTGTCTCTCTATATTGGAGCTACCTATCCTAACGACGTCATCAATATCGGCGCGGCCAGCCCTGCCTGGTGCTTGAATCGCAAGTCGGGCGACGCAGAATACGGCTGGATGAAGAAGAAGAATATCCATTTCCCTAGTGATGCGAACACACATCTTTTCATTGGAAATGGCGTCAAAGAGGAGGCGCAGTTCCACGAGAACGTGGCTAGATACTTGGAGATTCACGAGTACGGCCGTGGCAACAATCCGCACGACTTCGTTGTATATAACACCTATAACGATGATCACAACTGGAACACATTTAAAAGAGAGATATTTTACTTTCTTTACTACGTTAAGTTTGATAAGACTCCAACGGACGAGATAATCGAAGAGGCATGTAAGAATACACAGCTTGATTATTCGGCGTACGATTCAAGTCAGGATGATGAGAACAATCAGCAGAACAATCAAGATAAAAATAATCAAAACAAAGATACCCAAAACAAAGATAATAACCCGCAAGCTAGCAATAACAGTAGTGGTAATGGTAATAATAATGTAGATAGCAATACCGGAAATAATAATAGTAATAATAATAACAGTAGCGATAATGGCAACAACACTGGCGCCACAGATTCATCTGCTACAACATACAAAAACGAGTGGATTAACGGTGTATGGTATGACACGGATGGTGCTTCAACCTACTCAGGTATCGGTTCTTGGAAGACTAACGAAACCGGTTGGTGGTATGAAGACAGCCTTGGATGGTACCCGGTAGCATGCTGGCAGAAAATTGACGGCGTGTGGTACTACTTTAACGCAGATGGATATGGTGCAGCAAACGAGTGGCGTGATGGCTATTGGCTCGGTTCAGACGGAGCATTAACCTACACAGAAACAGCCTCTTGGAAGCTCTATGGTTCTAGGTGGAGTTACATCGATACATCAGGCTGGTATCCAACAAGTCGATGGCAGAAGATAGACAGTAACTGGTACTATTTTGATTCGGAAGGTTATATCGTAACAAATAAGATAATTGATGGCTACTATCTTGATGCTAACGGAGTATGCCAATAATTCAAAATGAGTCAAAAGGGCTTTGAGCCTTTTTGACTCATTATTGCAAATCCACACCAAAACCAATACAATAAAAACTATCAAGTTTATTAGTATCCAATATGAAAGGAACTCTTATATGAAATCAAGGAAAAAACTAATATCGCTCGTACTTTCGTTGAGCATAATATTATCTCTATGCATAATAACTAACGAAATCCCGTCAGGAGTCAATGCGGCTTACACAAAAACGTACACTCAAATGGTAGATTACAATTATGATTCCAGAAACCAGGGTTTTTATATGGTACCAGATCAAGAAGGAACTTATCCTGTAATCTTTATGTTTCATGGAGCGGCAGAAAAGAGTTCAAGTAACTGGGAATATAGAGAGTATCTTATGGACACAGTAAACAAATGGGTCGCTTTAGGTTATATGGATCCTATGGTTATCATTGTTCCAAACATTGAACGAGAAGATGAAAAGGACAATTGGTCATGCTATGCATTCTATTACTATGTAACAAAGAAGTCTCGTTTCGATACATTATTAAACAAAGTCAAAAATGGTGAGTGCGAGTTTGATGACAAGATAGACCATGGCAAAAAGTTTTCAGTGACAGGATTCTCTATGGGTGGAGTAGAGTCGCTCTTTATTGGTTCTAGTTATAAAAATGATTTTGTAAATGTTGGTGCATGCAGTCCTTCATATATGTATTATCACGTAAATAACAAAGGTGAGTCTGATGGATGGGTAGCTAAAGATAGGGTGAACTTCTCGAGTGATCCTAATGCTCACCTTATGATGGGATACGGAATCCAGGAAACGGATTTCCATACGAGCGTGGATAGATATTATGAGGCGTATAATAGCAATAGGGCAGAAGGTCAGAGAGATTTCCAGATATATAATTCATATAATGGTGGACATACTTGGGAAACGTTCAAAAGAGAAATATTCAGTTTCGTTTATTATATAAAATATGATTCTATGCCTGATGATGCGACTATAGAAGAGGCTTGTGCGAATTCGAATCTTGACTATAATTCGCAGGATTCAAAAGAAAATGGCACGACAGATCAGCAGGATCAGAAGAATACTGATGAACTACAGCCAACAAATAATCAAGAAAAGCAGAGTGCGGAGCAGATTGGTAATCAGGAAGAACAAAACAAATCAACTAATAAACAAGAGGTCAAACAACAAGAGGCAAAACAACAAGCCGACATCGAGCAAACAACTGATCAGACTGCAAATAATGATTCTTCAAATCAAGATGCATCAGAAACACATTCAAATGAATGGGTAAATGGAAAATGGTACAATGCTGATGGTTCTCAGACATATGAAGCTTCTATGAATTGGTATCATAACGAGAATGGATGGTGGATTCAGGATAATTCGGGTTGGTATCCAAACTCACAGTGGCAGAAAATAGATGGATACTGGTATTACTTCGATGAATCAGGTTATATGGAGTCTAGTACTTGGCGAGATGGTTATTGGCTTGGCTCAGATGGTGCTTGGACCTATGAAGCAACGGCATCGTGGAAAACAAATGGTAATGGCTGGTGGTTCGAAGATACCTCGGGTTGGTATCCATATTCGCAGTGGCAGAAAATTAATGGCAACTGGTATTGCTTTGATTACGATGGCTACATGGTAACAAATAAGAATATTGATGGATACTGGATAGGTGCAGACGGCATCTGTCAGTAATTTCAAAAATGAGTCACTTTTTACGTCCGACGTAAGGGTGACTCATTTTTGAGTCAGCCGCCACGTCGAACGTGCAAAGTGACTCATTTTCATTTGGGTTGGATTATTGGTTAAAAGATGCTAGAATGTCTTTGGTTAAAAGTAGAAATTAAATTTTAATAAAACAACAAGGAGATAGATTACATGTATGATTATTTAATAGTCGGCGCTGGCCTCTACGGCTCTGTATGCGCTCGTGAACTTACAGATGCTGGCAAGAAGGTTTTGGTAATAGATAAGAGAGACCACATTGCTGGTAACGTATACACAGAAAAAGTTGAGGGTATCAATGTGCATAAGTACGGTGCTCATATCTTCCATACAAATGATAAGAGAGTGTGGGACTATGTGCAGAGATTTGCAACATTTAACCGTTTTACTAATTCGCCAGTGGCAAATTATAAGGGAGAACTTTACTCGCTCCCATTCAATATGTATACCTTCAATAAAATGTGGGGCGTTGTAACCCCTCAGGAGGCTGCAAAGAAGATAGAAGAACAGAAGGCTGAGGCTGGTATCACAGAGCCAAAGAATCTCGAGGAACAGGCTATAAGCCTCGTCGGCCGTGATATCTATGAGAAGCTTATCAAGGGTTACACGGAGAAGCAGTGGGGAAGAGATTGCACAGATCTTCCTGCATTTATTATAAAGAGACTTCCGGTTAGACTCACATTTGATAATAACTACTTCAACGCGCTGTACCAAGGAATCCCAATAGGCGGATACACTAAAATGGTAGCTAACATGCTCGAAGGAATCGAGGTTAGAACAAGCGTTGACTACTTCGCTAACAAGTCAGAACTTGATAGTGAAGCCGCAAAGGTAATATACACAGGTCCAATCGATGCTTACTTCGACTATAAGCTTGGAACTCTCGAGTATCGTTCGGTTAGATTCGAGAATGAGCTCCTTGCTCAGGACAATTTCCAGGGAAATGCAGCTGTCAACTATACGGATAGAGAGACCCCATGGACACGTATTATCGAGCATAAATGGTTTGAATTTGGTAAAGACGAGAACGGAAATGATCTTCCAAAGACAGTAATCAGCCGTGAATATAGTTCAGAGTGGAAGCTTGGCGACGAGCCTTATTATCCTGTAAATGACGAAAAGAACGGTAACCTCTACCAGCAGTATAAAGATCTTGCAGAAAAAGAAGATAAGGTAATTTTTGGTGGCCGTCTCGGTGAGTACAAATACTACGATATGGATCAGGTAATAGCCGCAGCCTTCAACAAACTTGCCGAATTATAATCAAGCATGAATAGAACAAGTCAAATGAGTCACTTTTTACGTTCGACGTAGAAGGTGACTTATTTTTTTGGTTGCTAGGAGCGGAGTGTTACGATAAAATATAAATGTATTTGAATATTTGGCAAAACAGTGGAAACATTGTGACGCAAAGCTAGAGGGTCTGAAAGCTTATATATGTATTCTAGAAATACATAGTAATCCAAGTAAGTATGACAGCCAGTTGCAATTCGATTAGCTAGACTTTATAAGATAGATGTTAGGTTGAATTATAGGAAGCGTCACAATGGGTGGCGCTTTTTGTTTTAAGATTTACAGAAAAGGAGCATGATGTAATATGAAGATATTTTCAGTAGTGGGAGTTAGTAATAGTGGAAAAAATGGGATAATTAAACATTGCATGAAAACATTGATATCAATGAAGGAAACAGAAGTAGTATATTTTTCTTCAAATAGAAATAAGGATAGTTCGAAGACAGGGATTATTTCATTTATTGACAAAAGTATAGAGGAAGGTCTTGTAACTGATAGGAATATAAAGATATTGGTAATTTCTATAGCTAATAAAATTATAGGCTTGACAACATATGGTGATTCTTTCAAAGATATCGAATTGGCTTTAATTAAAGCGCAGGAAAAAGCGGTAAATAAAACTGGAAATGAACTTGACTATTTTGTATGTGCAAGACATAAAAAAAATAATATCAGGAATGAGTTTCATGGGAAATGTAAAAAACTAGATGAGATTATGACAATAAAAAGTGTTAAACTAAAATCAGAATCAAAAGATAAGTGGAATGAAGAAAATAAAAAACACGCTGAAGAATTATTAGAAAAAATGGGATACTAGTTTACACAAATATATATTATATGAAGGATAAATGGTAAAGGAAAACATGTTGTGTAAATGGTGAAACAAATAAGCCAGTCAGTAAGATATTTACTGGCTGGTCTTTTTTATATATCCTACAAATCTCCATACAGATCCGCTCTATACACTCCCTCATCAATCAACTTCCTAAAACTCTCTGTAACAGCCGCTTTATCCTCCTTATAAGTAACCCCAAACCACATATCATCAGTTGGAATTACAGAGAACTCATACCCGTCTTTAATCATACCGTCGGCTATAATAGGGAGAAGATATTCATCGGTCATAGGATCTGATATGCCCTCAAGGAAGTCGATAAATCTGTCTTTCAAAACCTGCATAAAGCTTACTGGGTAGCACCAGAAGTTCATAGATACAAGCGAATTGATATCAATAGTCGTATCGCCTGAAACGGCTTTATAGTTGTTTTCATCAGCTGTATCGGTAACTTTAATGATATTCTTGGTTTCGTTGATCCGGGTAAGCTTTCCATCCTCCACAGTACATACGCCACGTGTAACACCACCGTTGTCAGATAGAGTATTCTTTAATTGATATCCCACTAGTCCGTAGCCATCTCCATCTTCGAGAAATGCGGCAGCTTTCTTGAAACCTTCCTTACCATAATAATCATCAGCATTGATAACGGTAAATGGCGAATCAAGTAAACCTTCGCATGCAAGCACGGCGTGACCAGTTCCCCATGGCTTGGTTCTGCCATCGGATTTAGCTTTATTGGTGAAGTCAGGTACATCAGTCATCTCTTGAAATGCATAAAAAACCTCAACTCCTAAAGGAACGCATACATCTTCAATACGGTTACCAATTACTTCTTTAAAATCATTTTCTAGATCATGTCGAATGATAAATACAATTTTCTGAAATCCAGCAGCTATTGCATCGTGAATGCTGTAGTCAATGATGATGTGTCCATAATCATCGATAGGTTCTAGTTGTTTAATTCCGCCACCAAATCTTGAACCAAGTCCGGCAGCAAGAATTACAAGAGTTTTCTTCATTATTAAATTCCCCTCGATTCTGTTTAATATAAATAAATTCTTTCACCTTACAATAGTATAACAAAGATATTTGAAAAATAAAGAGATATAATGCATATTATTTGACGAAAATACGTGTATGCTTTATAATTTCATAGATTATGCTTCAACCCAAGTTGCCATGTTGATGGCGTAGCACGGTAGACTGTGCGGAGAAGCATTTTTAGTTTGTTTAGAGATCATGTAAAAGGTAGAGGTGTTATGGAATCAAATGTAGTTGAAAATAAGGAAAAAGAGTTAGATATTAAGCAACTAATATTCTATGTAATTGATAATATAAAATATTTAGTTATAGCTGGAATACTATTTGGAATCCTTTTTGGAGCTCTTGGATATATAAAAGCATACAAAGTAGATTCAGAAAATGTACTGGGCTCTAGTGTTCAAGATATTATTAAGAAGAATAAATCGAAATGGAATAATACTGACACAAGTGTTACAACAGATGCCTTTAATAACCCTCTTCCTGGAACTTATATAGCAAGTGCAAGGGTATATGTGGATTTTGATTATAGCAATATAGAGGGAAATTATAATTTAGATTTTACAGCGATGAATGGTAAGCTACAAGGAGATATATTGGCTCTTACTTGCAGTAATACTTCTAAACAGCTAGTAATTGATAATCTAAACCTACATTCTTATGGTGATATGACGAATATTTCTTTAGATGACTTGAGGTATATGATTAATTGTGGCTTTTCTGGCGCAAATATAATGTATATACAAGTTGCTGATTCAGACGCTGAAAGAGCAATTGCTATGGCGGATGAGTTGGCAAATAATATTGTTGAGAGCGCGTCTGATTATGAAACGGTTAATAGTATTAGTTTATTAGAAAAAGCTTGTATAAGTTATTCATCAGAAAGTCATTCATTTGGGATGAAGGATTATGTAAAATCGGTTATTAAGTATAGTATTGTTGGCATACTTTTGGGAGTGATTTTAGTGTCTTGTGGATGTATTTTGAGATTTATCCTTCAAGAAAAAGTAAGAACAGCATATGACTTAGAAAGTATAGGAGTCAAGGCTTTTGGTATTATTCCAAAAGGTGAGGAAGATGGCAAAAAGGAATTTACAAGGTTAAGGTATAATATTTCATTTCTGAATATGAATTCAATTGTTATTATTCCGGTCGATGATTCTATATCATCTAATTTATTAAGCGAAAAAATATTAGAAGGTGATGATGTTTCTGGCAAGGCTGTAGTTACAGATAATATATTGGATAATCCGGAAGTCATTATAGATGCTAGAAAATCGGGATACGTAATATTGGTTTCTACATATGGAAAGACGTCTTTAAAAGACATAGCTTTTGCAAATGACGAGCTTGAAAAAGCAAAGGTAGAGGTGTTGGGTGCGGTTATACTTGATGCAATGCACGTATAAAGGCGTAAGGATTTATAAAAGATGATTCTTCAATTAAAGAAGATTCCCTATTGAAAAAGAATTATATACTACGTAGGAGAATAGTCGTGGGAACAAAAAGTGTTAAAGTTTTAATTGCAACACATAAAAAATATCAAATGCCTACAGATGAAATGTACCTTCCAGTTCATGTTGGTGCAGCTGGAAAAGAGAGCATTGGATATCAAAGGGATGATCAAGGAGAAAATATTTCTGAATTAAATCCATTTTTTTGTGAGTTGACTGGACTTTATTGGGCATGGAAAAATCTGGATTCTGATTATATTGGACTAGCACACTATAGGCGCCATTTTAGCCTTAATCCACATGCAAAGGATAAATGGAAGGCTGTGTTAAGAAAGAAAGATATCGAAAAGGATTTGAACGTAATCAAGATTTTTGTACCTTCAAAGCGTCGCTATTATATTGAAACATTATATAGCCATTATGCACATACACATTATGTTTCACAGCTAGATGAAACTAGAATGATTATATCAGAAATGTATCCTGAGTACTTAGATTCTTATGATAAGGTTGTAAAACAGCGCTGGGGATATATGTTTAATATGATGATTATGGAAAAAAGCTTATTTAATAATTATTGTTCTTGGCTTTTTGATATTCTATTTGAGTTGAGAAATAGACTCGGAGAAGACGGACTAACACCGTTTCATAGCCGTTATTATGGAAGGGTTTCTGAGATAATATTCAATGTATGGTTGGTTGAACAAGAAAAAAAAGGAAAAATAAAGAAATCAGAAATAAAAGAGATTCCTTTTATTCATATGGAAAAGATCAATTGGTGGAAAAAGGGCGGTGCATTTCTAAAAGCTAAATTTGTAGGAAAGAAATATAGTGGAAGTTTTTAAATGATAGCGTTAATAATCTTGAGGAGTAATATATGCATTCAAATGAAGTGGTAGCTGTGGTTGTTACATATAATAGAAAAGAACTTCTTTCGATTTGTCTAGATAAACTTTTAACACAGAGTTCTCGTTGTGATATTCTCGTTATAGATAATGGAAGTACGGATGGCACGAAAGAGTATATTAATGACAAGATTGAGAAAGGTTTGGTCTTATATAAGAATACAGGCGATAATCTTGGTGGGGCTGGAGGATTCAATTATGGCCTTAAACAGGCGGTTAAAGAAGGATATAAATATGCATGGATAATGGATGATGATACGTTTCCATTTAACGATTCACTTGAGAAGTTACTAAAAGCTGATAGAGAGCTGGATGGAAACTATGGATATTTATCTAGTGTTGCGTTGTGGACTGATGGATCCTTATGTAATATGAACTATCAAAGAGTAACACCTTATAAGCTGATAGAGAGTATTCCAGAACAGATGTTACCTATTGTTATGGCTACTTTTGTTTCGTTTTTTGTTAGAATAGAAGTGATTAAAGAAATTGGACTTCCAATAGCGGATTTTTTTATCTGGGCAGATGATTTAGAATACTCAAGACGTATTTCAATGAAGTATCCATGCTATCTTGTCCCTGATAGTCGTGTTGAACATCATATGGCAAGTAATAATAAAGTTGGAATTGAGGCAGAATCGGAGGATAGACTATGGCGATATAAATACTTATATCGTAATGAGGTATATGTTTTCGGTAGAGAGGGTATTAAGGGGTATATATATTTATTGCTACGCTTTTGTCTTCACAATTTCAGGATTATAACGAAAGCGAAAGAATGCAAAAAAGAAAAACTGAAGGCAATACGACAATCCTTTTTCGGAGGATTTAATTTTAATCCCGATATTGAATATATCGAGAATTGAAAGTAAGGGATTCAAATATGCTAAAGGTGCTTGAAGTAAATGTAGATGATCATTTATATGGTGGGGTATATGTATTAGTAAAAAATATAATAGCTAATCTCCCATCAGATATAAAAGCTGATATTGCTGCACTAGAACCGTTTGATGATAATAGACATATAAATGAGTTGGAACTTTACGGTTCCAAAGTTTATTATGTTGGTTCGAAAAGAAATAAGATTCTTAAACAGTTAGATATTTATAAAAATATAAAAAGAATAGTGGAGATGAATGATTATGACGTGGTTCATTTTCATTCAGATGTGTCACATAAAATTCTCATTTCTGCATTAGCTTCTAAAAAAAGAGCAAAGAAATTGATTTTTCATTCTCATGCTAGCGATGCTGAAGGTGGACATTTGTTTGTTAGAAGGCTGTTTCATAGAATATGTTGTTTGTTTCTGAAAAAAATACCTGCGACGTATATTGCTACTTCATTAGAGTCAGGGGAATGGATGTTTCCTTGGGCTGGGGATAAAGTCATAATTCTTGACAATGGAGTTGATTATCAACGATATAAATATAACAGTAAGGTGAGAAATGAAAAAAGAAATGAACTGGCAGTAGAGGATGAAGAATTTTTGATTGGGTTATTTGGCAGGTTTGTTCCTGCTAAAAATCCAATGTATTCTTTGAAGATATTGAAGTCATTAATTCAATTGGATAAACATATAAAACTATTGTGTATAGGGGATGGCCCATTAAAAAATGAATATGTGAAAAAAATAATAGATGAAGGATTGGAACGATACGTAAAATTTATTAGCAATACTGATAGAATTGAGGATTATTACCAAGCGATAGATGCATTAATTATGCCGTCAAATTTTGAAGGGTTCGGTCTTGTTGCTGTAGAATCGCAAATTTCAGGAACTCCTACACTTGTTTCTGAGAATGTACCTAAAAAAACTAAGATATCGTCATTGATTCATTATCTTCCGATACAGGATACGTCATTGAAACAGTGGTGCAAACTTCTAGATGAATCTAAAAAGTATATTAAATATGATGTTATTGATGAAATTGAACAAAAATATGAATTATGCAATGTTGTAAATAAACTTGTTAAAATATATAAAGGCTAAAGTTTTTATTGTTATGTCGTTAAAAAATAGGGTAATTATCTATGCATAGTTTTTGAATGTTAATTGCTCCTATTTTACCGTGTATGCAGGAAATGAGGAATGAGGATGGGAGAATAGGTTATAAAGGGACGACGTATACATTCTATTTGGTGCATATATTTTTCACCTCTATGTGATTATTATGAAAAATAAGTTTTCTAAAATTGTAAATGAAAAAGATATTATCTATATTGTCATGTCTGTTTGGATTTTTATAATGATATATTATAAATCCATGATGGAAACTTTTTCTGAGTTTTTCGGAAAGACGATATTGTTTATTCGAATTTTACTGGTTTTTTTAGCTTTTACAAATTGCTTGATAAATAGACAGAATAAGAAGAAAGTTATTCTTCTTGTTGCATTTACATTAATTGTAGTTTTGGATTATATATTTGCTGATAATTGGCTTATTTTTGAGTTGTTTTTTATTACTTTTTTTTGGGGGGATAAGCTGGATTATAAAAAAGTTTTAAAAATCTTTTGCGTAGTTATAATAACCTCAATGATATTTGTTGTTTTTATGAATCGAATGGGGTTATCGCCTGTAGAATTTGTTTATATACGTCCAAGTGGACGCCGAAGACTGACGATTGGGTTTAATCATCCAAATGCATTATCTGAATGTATGATGTCTTTTTTGTTTTGTCTATATTTACTAAATAATAAAGGCTTAAAAAAACGTGTGATTGCCTTTGTTATGGTTGTTTCAGCAGTCTTTATATTTGTATTTCCTAATACAAATTATGTTGCTGGCGTAATCATATTGGTTTTGGTTTTTGATATTTTATTAAGAGGTCTATTTCATTTTTTGCGAACAAAAAGACAGAAAAAAGTTTTATTTGTAGGTATATTATTTTTTACGTTTTTTTTGTTTGTACTTGTATATTACGTAGTATTAACAAAGAGATTCGATAATTCTAATATTTTTCATATGTTTGATACATTATATCATAGAGTAATTCTTTCTAGAAAAGGATTAGAAAGATATGGGATATCTTTATTTGGAACATATTATGAATCGACGACTGATATACAAATTTATGTAAAAAAAACAGCAACAGAGTATTTTACAATTGATTGTTTATATTTTCTTTTACCAATTAGATATGGATTGATAGCAACAATAGTATTTTTTACATTCTATTTAAAATCTATATATTCTTGTATCTTAAAAAATAATATAGAGTTATTATCTATATTATTGGTAGGGCTTATTATGGGGATAGTAAGCCCGTTTATAACTTTGTTTACAATGAATTATCTGTTTATTTGTGCAAAATGTTACAAATCAGGAAGAGAAGTTATTAAGAATAGTGATTTTAATAAAATAGAAGGGGAAAAGATATGTCTTTAAAAGATAAAAATATAGCATTGATTTGTCCTAAATTTTATGGCTATGAAAATTATATTGTTAATGAACTTCGCGAAAAAGGTGCAAATGTATATTTAATTTACGAGAATTTGGAATGGGTAAAAGTATCATATCGTTTTGTTTATGTATACCTTCCGTCAAGAAAAATAAAATTACAAGAACACTATTATAAAAAAGAGTTAAATGATATCATTAAAAGTTTGGATTACTTTTTTGTGATAAGGGGTTCTTCGCTTAGCGCGGATATAATGGCTTGGATATGTAGTTCTGCACCTAAAGAATGCAAGTTTATTATGTATCAGTGGGATGGGGTGAAAAATAATCATTCTGCTGTTGAAGTTGCGTCATATTTTGATAAAGTATCAACTTTTGATCCGGAAGATTCAGAAAAATATGGATGGGAATATAGACCATTGTTTTATATATCTCAGTTATTAAAGAAGGACTCTAAAAAGGATATAGATATCCTTTTTATATGTGCATTACACTCTAATAGAGCGAAGGTTTTAAAACAATTAAAAAAACTAGTGATAGATAGAAGCTATAAATTGAAGACAGTGTTACATTTGAATCGTTTATTATATTACAAGTATAAATATATAAACAAAAAAAGTGAGGTTGTTAATGTAGATAATAAGGATCTTACATTCAAACAGCTATCTATTAAAGATAGTTATGATTTATATTCAAGAAGTAAAGTGGTTGTTGATTATACAAATGTGAATCAGAGTGGGTTCACAATGAGGACTATTGAGTCTCTTGGAAATGGTTGTAAGTTGATTACAAATAATATCAGGATACGTAATGCTGACTTTTATAACGAGAATAATATATTCATATATGATGAAGATGCGTTTGAGATTCCAGAGCATTTTTTGTCGTCACCAATTATTCCTGTCTCAAAAAGTGTTTATGAAAAATACTCTTTAAAATGTTGGATTGATGATTTGATAGGTGATTATTCATGAATCGGATAAAAAGAAAATGCTGGTATATTATTACACAATATTATTATAAATTAAAGTTCAAAAGTATTGGAAAACATTCGGTGCTTAATAAACCATTACAACTTGATAATGTGAATAGTATTTGCATTGGTAAAGAGGTATATATCGGTGAGGGGGCATGGCTGATGGGAAGTAATAAATCTGTGACGACAGCATGGATTAATGATTCGACTACTATTGGTCATTTCTCTCATATTGTTGCTGTTCATTCAGTGACGATTGGTAAAAGTGTTCTTATTGCTGATAGAGTATTTATATCAGACTGTTCGCATAGATATGAAGATGTATCAATTCCTATTATAAAGCAAGATATTAAGAAGCTGGCTCCAGTGAGTATTGGAGAAGGTTCGTGGATAGGAGAAAATGTATGCATATGTGGTGCTTCGATTGGTAAACATTGCGTCATAGGAGCCAATTCCGTTGTTACGACAGACATTCCGGATTATTGCGTTGTTGTAGGTAGTCCTGCAAAGATTGTAAAAAAGTTTGATTTTGAAAAGAATGAGTGGGTTAAGGTGTAATCTAAGTATTATTTTTAATTGATTCGTAATCGTATATTTATATAATTCTAGAAAATAAATAAGGAGTAAGGCTTAATGAAAGTATTGGTGACAGGTGCAAATGGATATCTTGGCAGGGGAGTAGTTGAATGTTTATTGAATTATGGACACCATGTCATTGCAACGGATTTTAATACAGATTATGTAGATGATAGGGCTGAAATAATAAAGTGTGATATTTTTTCCAATACAAGTAATCCGTATGAGTATTTTAAAGAACCAGATGTTCTTCTGCATCTTGCATGGCGTGATGGCTTTGTTCACTATTCTGATGCTCATATCGAAGATCTTCCGAAACATTATGAGTTTATAAAGGCGTTTGCGGAATCAAAAGTATCAAAAATTGTTGCTATGGGTTCAATGCATGAGATTGGGTTTTATGAGGGGTGCATAAAAGAGGATACACCTTGTAATCCTACTACTCCATATGGAATAAGCAAGAATTCGCTTAGAGAATTGACAAATATGTTTTGTAAACAAAATAATAAGGAATTTCAATGGCTTCGGGGTTATTATATTGTTGGAAATAGTAAATATGGTAGTTCTATTTTCTCGAAAATCACTGCGGCAGAAGAAGAAGGTAAAGAGTTTTTTCCGTTCACAATGGGCTTGAATCAATTTGATTTTATTGATTATGAAGATTTTTGTGAACAGGTTGCCAGAACCGTGGAACAGAATGAAGTTTTAGGAGTGATAAATATTTGTTCTGGAAGGCCCGAGAGGTTGGCAGATAGAGTTGAACGCTTCATTAAGGAAAATGGATATAAAATTAAATTAAAATATGGTGCATTTCCAGATCGACCTTATGATTCAAAGGCTGTATGGGGTGATAGTAGTAAGATTGATATCATAATGAATAAATAATAAGCAAGTATGTAGGGTTTCGTATGAAAGAAAGAAACATTGATAATGAACAGACGTATATTTTGAATTGTCTTAAAGGTATAGAAATAAAGGGGCTGGAAAAGATAGATATTAGTCGGCTTATGTTTAATGTTTCGGGAGAAGCAATAAAGGCAAGTAAAGTTGAATCAATTAAAAAATTATTCAGAACAATATTATTTAATGTGATTAATGTTGAGTACGATAATAATGGGAGCAATCTTCCGTTGGTGATATCGTATAATTATCATCGTAATGATCATACGAAATATTGGGAGAGGTTTAAATCTATTGTTTCCGAATATAATGAAATATATGTTGAGGAAGGAAGAAAGAACTATTGTAGATTAAGATCTCCTCGTGATGCCTGCTCTGTTATTTATGATTATATTCATATAAAAAAACAAATTAGTATTGTTGAAAATGGTACTATAAGAAGAGTGATTGCTATAAGTATTGCTGAATTACTTAATCTTAAGAAATGTTTGAAATTTAATATGGATTATTATAAATCTGCGTTCATTTTTTTTGATGGTAATAAAGTGGAAAACTTAATTGTACAAATGCTTCAAAATAATGGTGTAAAGGTTGCGACTATGCAACATGGGCAACCAGTGTTTCATGGGTTGGACTGTGATAGAATTAATCAAACTATGATTTTAAACTTTTCTAGTGATTATATTATGGTCACAGGAGAGTTTTCAAAGAAACAGTTTGTGTTGGGAGGGGTCCCAGAAGATAAAATATTTGTTGGAGGATCGTTAAGGGAGATACATTCGGTCAAAGAGTCTGGAAGTGACTTCGTTGTTTTTCTCGACTGTCCAACTAATCCGAATGCTGTTCGCGATAATGTGGAATTGATGGAATGTGCACAAAAGATTAGTGAATTATTAGGCGTAAATTACGTTATAAAATGTCATCCTCAAGATGACCCGCTTAACTATATAGATTTTTCAGATGAAAGAGGTGCATTTTTGCCCAAAGGATGTAACCTACAAATGGCGCTTAAAGAAAAAAGATTCGGTATTCTTCATGCGAGCGGCGTTTATCTTGATGTTTTAGCTGGGGGGGTAAAAGCTTTTTGCTATGTGAATGATACGGATTTTCCGTTAGTTGAGAAAGGGTTAGATTCTTTTGGTAATGTGAGTGAACTTGCTGAAAAGATAAAAAAATGGGAATCCTATGAAATAAATCAGAAGCAAGAATATATGAATAAGGTTATAGATTATTATCTAAGTCCGTGTGATGTTGAAAATAGATACAAAGATTTTATTATAAAACTTAATGAAAGAAAGTAACTAAGAGAATAATAAATGGAAAGTAGGTCAAAGTACTTAATAAAAAATGTAGGAATACTAACCATTAGTAATTTTGCTTCAAAGATATTAGTATTTCTTCTGGTTCCTTTATATACAAGTGTACTAACAAAACCTCAGGTTGGAATATTTGATCTTGTTGTATCAACTGTATCGGTTTTAGTTCCAATATTGTCTCTCAATATTATTGATGCGGTTATGAGATATACTATGGATCAAACCAAATCACCTGATGAAATTGCGGCTATTGGTATTAAATTTATTGGGATTAGCTCTTGCATAGCAACTTTAATTGTTGTTATATGCAAGTTTTTGCCATTTTTTGATTCGATTTCAGGTTTTGAGATTTTAATTGTGCTATATTATGTAGCATATATAATGAATAATTTTATGATTCAGTTTAGTAAAGGCTTGGAACGAGTGACAGATCTTGGTATTGCTGGCGTTTTAGGAACTGCTTTTACTATCGTTGGAAATGTTTTATTTCTTCTTGTCTTTAAATGGGGGTTGATGGGATTCTTTGCAGCTAATGTCTTGGGACAATTTATTCCAGCGTTTTATTTGATTATTCGGATTAAACTATGGGATTATCTTCATTCTGTTCATATAAACAGTAAACTTCAGAGGGATATGCTTTTATATTGTGTTCCTCTTATTGCAACGTCGGTTGGATGGTGGGTTAATAGCGCATCTGATAAATATATCGTTGCATTTATGTGTGGCGTTGGAGCTAATGGTTTGCTGTCTGTGTCATATAAAATACCACAGGTTATCAATACGTTGCATGGCATTTTTACTCAGGCTTGGCAAATATCTGCTATAAAGGAGTATGATAGCGAAGATGCTGCGAAGTTTTATGGACATTCTTTTCTTATTTTAAATGTTTTGCTCGCGGCGGCGTGTGCATGGCTTATTGTGCTTTCGAAACCGCTTGGGCGAATACTATATAAAAAAGAGTTTTATGAGGCGTGGAAATATGTGCCGTTTTTGCTCATAAGTTGCGTTTTGAATAGTGCTTCGGGATTTTGTGGATCAATACTATCAGCAAAAAAAGATTCAAAATCTATGGCTATGTCAGCTGTTTATGGTGCTGTAGCTAATGTGATAATGAATATTGTTTTTGTTTGGTTGATTGGGATTCAAGGAGCTACAATAGCGACAGCTTTTTCTAGTCTTATCATATATTATGTAAGAAAAAAAGCTGTTGGAGATAGTATTATAGTTAATAGATATGGAATAGTATTAATTACATGGGTATTATTGTGTGTGCAGGCGTTATTAGAAATATATACATCTTATTGGTGGTGTGAGGTGTTGCTTATGGCAATAATGCTGCTTATTAATATGAAAACAATTAAAGACTTATGTTCTCTATGGGCATCATTGATAAAGAAAGGGAAAAAGTAAATATGAAAACCGTAGCATTAATTCCAATTAAATTAAATAGTCAAAGACTTCCACATAAGAATATTTTACCTATTGCAGGACATCCACTATGTTGGCATCTATGTAATACTCTAAATCAAGTGAAAGGTATAGATGAGGTTTATGTTTATTGTTCTGATCCTGATGTAAAAAAATATATTCCGGATGATACACTTTTTTTACAACGACCTGCCTGGTTGGATGGGGATCTTGTAAAAGGTTTTGATATATATAGAGAATTTATTAATACCATTGATGCTGATGTGTATGTTTTGGCACATACTACATCTCCATTTATTAAAGTGTCTTCTTGTCAAACGGCATTGGACAAGATACTTGATGGTTCACATGATTCGGCTTTCTCGGCAGAACGTATTCAGACGTTTGCATGGTATCAAGGAGAACCAATCAATTATGATTTAAATGATGTTCCGCGCACTCAAGATATGGAGCCAATCTGGGTTGAAACAAGCGCATTTTTTATGTTTAAGAAGGAGATTTTTACGGTTCATAATCGTCGCATAGGATTTAATCCATACATTCAAGAAGTGTCTGGTATAGAGGCAGTGGATATTGATGAGAAGAAAGATTACGATTTAGCGTGTATTTTAGCGAAAGCGGAGGGGATAGGAGAATGAGTAAGTTTAAATTGATTGCTGGACCTTGCGTAATAGAGTCCGAAGAAAATGTAATGCTGATAGCGGAGACAATAAAAGGCATATCAGAAAAGCTAAACCTTGATTATTACTTCAAGGCTTCTTTTGATAAAGCTAATAGAACGAGTATATCATCTTTTCGTGGGCCAGGTATAGATGAGGGACTTCAAATTCTAAAGAATGTAAAAGAAAAATATGGATTGAAGATTTGCACAGATATTCATGAACCTTGGCAAGCGGAAAGAGCGGCTGAAGTGGCAGATATTCTTCAAATTCCAGCATTTCTATGTCGACAGACGGATTTACTTATAGCGGCAGCTAAAACCGGAAAAATTATTAATGTAAAGAAAGCCCAGTTTCTTGCTCCATGGGATATGGGGAATGTTATAAGAAAACTTGAGGATTCTGGGAATAATAATATAATGTTATGTGAGCGTGGATCAACTTTTGGATATAATACACTTGTTGTTGATATGACTGGAATTCTTGAAATGAAGAAATTTGGATATCCAGTCGTTTTTGATGCAACTCATAGTGTGCAAAAACCGGGTGGAAAGGGAACTGCCACAGGTGGGAACAGGGAGTATGTCGAACCGTTAGCGAAAGCGGCGATAGCTGCAGGAGCGGATGCTCTTTTCTTTGAAGTGCATCCTGATCCAGACAACGCACTGTCTGATGGCCCTAATATGGTTAAATTAGATGATTTTTGTGGCTTGCTAGAAAGAGTGATAAGAGTATATGATGCTGTACACTGATTTCGTGGGACACGGAAAGGAATAAATGATGGATAGACTGACAGAAGGAAAACGAGTTTTTGATATTGAAATCGCTGCACTTGAAAAAACAAGGGATGCGTTAGGAGAAACATATCTTCAGATTCTTGATTTGATTACGAATTGTGAGGGTAAGGTGATAATTACTGGTATGGGTAAGCCAGGTCATATTGCGGCAAAGCTTGCTGCAACCTTTGCAAGTTTAGGTACTCCTGCATTTCGACTTCATCCGGCTGAAGCTATGCATGGTGATTTAGGGATGGTATCAGCGAATGATATAGTGATTGCGATAAGTTTTTCTGGTGAAAGCGATGAAATTGTTCGAATTCTTCCCAATATAAAATTAATAGGAGCTAAGCTTGTGGGGTTGACTGGTAATAAAGATTCTACACTGGCGAAAGCATGTGACATTGTACAGGTTCTTCCAAAGTTTGAGGAGGCATGCTATCTAGGGCTGGCGCCAACTTCTAGCACAACTGCTGCACTTTGCTATGGAGATTCTCTCGCTGTTGTTGCAAGTGGAGTATATGGGTTTAAGGATTCGAATTATGCTTTATTTCATCCGGCTGGCAGTTTGGGCAAAAAATTAGTTCTTAGGGTAGATGATCTAATGGTTAAAGGAGAAAAAAATGCTAAAGTACATGTAAATGTTCCTTTGAAGGATGCAATTATAGAACTGAGTAAAAAAGGCCTTGGTGCAGTTACTGTCGTTGATGACGAAGATAAAATATTAGGAATTATTACTGATGGAGATCTAAGGCGGCAGTTAGAAAAAGGTGCGGATATATATAACCTTAAAGTGGAAGATATTATGTCTAAAAAACCGTCTATTGTTTCAAAAGACATGCTCGCTGTTGAGGCTTTAAAACTATTAAAGGATAAGAATATCTCGTGTCTTTTAGTTGGAAAGGAAGGGCATGCAGAAGGAACTGTTAGATTGCAGGATATTGTAGGAGTCGGGATTGTAGGATAGATAATATGTATGCAAACATAACTGGGGTTAGGGCAATAATTAGCGTGGCTTTTATGTTCCTTAGTTAGAGAAAAATATGATGTAAGCGGATATAGGGCTATGCTAAAATATGGAAAAAGAATTATTTGGATTGACTTAGGTCGATTTATTGCAATTTTTTTAGTTACCGGCTTTCATGTGTGGAGGTTCATTGGATGTCCAGAACATATGGTGTTAGGAATTGATTTATGGGGATTTTTTAAAAATGGATATATGGGATGTGATTTGTTCTTTTTGTTATCGGGATATTTATGTTCAAAACAATGGGATTCACTTCACAATGAAAATAATAAAGTTTTAAAGTTTTATTTGAGTAAAGCTTTACGGATAATACCTGCTTATTATGTCAGTCTTCTTTTTTGGTGGTTTCTAGTAAATAAAGGGATATGTGTTAAACCTTATGGGGTGAGAGACGTTATTATGCATATGCTTTTTATGCATACACTTAGTGAAAAAACTTTTTTTTCGACTAGTGGTGTATATTGGTATTTGGGAGTTCAAATGCATTTTTATATCCTTTTTCCATTAGTGCTCTATATTTTAAATAAAGTAAACAATTGGGTTGCTTTAGCAATCTCTTTTTTACCTGTTGTAATTCTTTCGTATACTGGATATAACGACAAGTTCACACTTTATTGGAATGTTATAATATTAATGCCGTCGTTTGTGTGTGGAATAATGTTGCAAAAAGGTTGTTTTGATTGTTTTAGAAAAGAGATACTAATTTTTCTTTCGTTGTTCTTATATTTTGGAATAGTGTTAGTGCCAAAGATTCAAGGACTGTTTTTTTTGGCAGATAGACTTGTTGTAGGAATAAGTATAGGGATTGTATTATATGAATTAGCTGATTGGAGCAAAACAATACCGAAATCTATTAAAGAGTTTGTAGGTGTTATAGCCCAAACATCGTATTCAATATATTTATATAATTATGTTTTTACAACGTATAATAATATCCTTGTTGGTAAAACTGGATTTGTAATATATGTATTTATGACGTTCGGTTTTGGGATTATAATGTATTATGTAGTTGAAAATAGTCTTAATGGTATTATAAAAAGAATTAAAATGCGTTATTGTTCGTAGATTTTTTTGGGGGGATTATGCTACGTTATTTGATTATAGATGTTGATGGTACACTCACTGATGGTGGCATCTATTATGATGCTCACGGAAATGAGTTGAAAAAGTTTTGCACAAAGGATGGAACGGGGCTTTCCATTGCTCGCGCAGCTGGTATTAAATTGGTTATTATGACTGGTAGAGAATGTGAAGCAACGCGAAAAAGAATGGAAGAATTGCAAGTTGATTTTCTTTATCAAGGTATTAAGGATAAAATTAGTTTTTTGAAATCATGGATTCTTGAAAATGATGTCAAAAAGGAAGAATTAGGTTATATAGGTGACGATATAAATGATTTGGCTCCTATGAAACTATGTGGCTTTATAGGTTGTCCTGCTGATGCTTGCAAAGAAGTAAAAATGATATCAAACTATGTTTCTACTATTAATGGTGGTCATGGAGCGGTGAGGAATGTAATCGAGAACTATTTGAAAGAACATCATTTGTGGGAACAATTAGTTGAGAATACATATGGCAACACAGGGGTATAGATGTAGAGGGGAATCCCTCGAATAGATGGAGAGTAAAAGTGGAAAATCGAAAGAGTGTTCGTACAAAACATATAGATTTTATAGTATTAGATCTTATATCTATTACCATATCTTTTGTACTAGCTTACATAATAAGAATAAAACCAACATTTGAAGCTACACTTTTTATAAGATACAGGAACTTAGGTATTATTATTGTAGCTATATATATCATCCTTCTCCTTTTTAGTGGTATTCATAGTAATATCCTGAAGAGAGGCTTTGCTAGCGAGTTTTGGCACGCTATTGTGGTAAATGGCTATATAGCTCTTTTTATATTTGGTCTCTTCTTTTCTCTTAAAACTACAGAAGAGTATTCACGTATTGTTATAGGTCTCTTCTTTGTTATAGATGTTACTATCATGACATTCTTTCGTTCTTTTAGAAAGAATCAGCTTAAGATAGGATATCGAGAGGGCAAGGGCGTTAGTAATTCTCTGATTATCACATATAGAGATTCGTTCGTAGATTTTCTTCGTACTATTGATAAGAATAATACGGGATTCTATAAATATGTTGGCGTAGTTTTTCTTGATGATAACAGTGGAAGCGATAACGAGATAGAGTGGATACTTAAAGATAGAAATATTCAGTTAGTTAACCAGAATGATATTCTTGAGTACGTTAAGGAAAATGCTGTTAATAATGCGTTTATTTTAGCTAAGTCTTACTA
Source organism: Lachnospiraceae bacterium AC2031 (assembly GCA_000687975.1). Classification (GTDB taxonomy): domain Bacteria; phylum Bacillota; class Clostridia; order Lachnospirales; family Lachnospiraceae; genus Eubacterium_Q. Next base: position 2,024,918 of record JIAB01000001.1, read on the forward strand.
TAACAAGAAAATGGTTGATACATTCTTAGGTATGGGTATCACAGTCTACTTTGGTCTTGATATGGAGCTTGGTTCTATATCCAATGTATCAGTAGAGACTGTCGGAGATTATACACTTATTACATCATCTATCAGCACAGGAACTCCAGGCGAGCTTTTCCTGAAGCGTATCTTTGATGTAATGGTTGGCCTGGTTGGAGTTATCTTCACAGGATTCTTTTATCTAATCTTTGCGCCTATCATCAAGGCTCAGTCACCTGGTCCTGCTTTTTTTGCTCAGGAACGTGTTGGAAAAAATGGTAAGATTTTTAAGATGTATAAGTTCCGTTCTATGTACATGGATGCTGAGGAACGTAAGAAAGAACTCATGGACCAGAATCAGATGTCTGGATTAATGTTCAAGATGGATAATGATCCTAGAATTATGCCAATTGGCCATTTTATACGAAAGACTAGTATCGACGAGTTTCCTCAGTTCTGGAATATCCTGAAGGGTGATATGTCCTTTGTGGGAACAAGACCACCAACAAAGGATGAGTATATGCAGTACGATATGCATCATCTGAGTCGTCTTGCTATAAAGCCAGGGCTTACTGGAATGTGGCAGGTATCTGGACGTTCTGAGATAACGGATTTTGAAGAGGTTGTACGACTTGATAATGAATACATTCGTAACTTTTCGTTGTTACTTGATGTAAAAATAATACTAAAGACGTTTGGCGCTGTATTAGGCCAAAAAGGTTCAGTATAATTTATGAGTCTAATTGTGAGCTGGTTTTGTTGAATGCAGAACCAGCTCGTTTAATATTTGATGACAAAAATATATTTTTTTGTGGTATACTATGCGAGTGATTTGAAATGAACTAAAAGGAAGCTGGGATATATGTCGCAACTACTTTTGGCGGTGCTGTGTTTCATATGTTATCTGTTGATATACTATCTAGTGGGCGTGGCTACCTCAAAGATATTAAAATTTGATAATAATCTTCTTCATGAGCTTGTTTACGGTATGTTCGTTTATGGCATACTGTTTTTTGTGTATGTACTTCCATTAAAGTTTAAACTAGTTCCGGTTAGCACTATAGGTGTTATCTGGGCTCTTTTTATTTCTATTCTCTGTCTATTAATAATAATTATCTTAAGGAAGTATATAAAGGAAAGCTTAAGTCGTTTCTTTAAAGGAATAAGGAAGTGGAAACTGTGCTTTATTCCTGTGGCAATTTTTACAATAGGCTTTATTCTTTTTATTCTTATATTTGCTAGGCTTCCCTTTGGTAATAATCAGGTCTGGTTCCTTGGTTGGCCTGCCAATGGAGTTCTGCATAATGAACTTATGACCTATGATACTTCATCCGGAGTGGCTTTGGAGCGTTTTCCCAATGACAGGTATTTATCCACTTTTCTTGACCATTCAGCTGTAGTATGTAAGCTTACGGGGCTACATGTTATGGTGGAGGTGAGAACGGTTCTTTCGGCTATCTTTACGTTAATGCAGGTTATTATTGTATGGGAGTTAGCAAGGTATTTCGGTAAGAGCGATCAAAAGAAGAGTCTCTTTGCATTCTTCATGTATTGGAGTATTAGAAATCTTTTGGTCGGTTCTCAGATTCTTCCTAACTATTTTTCGATATTCAGAAATTACGAAGGAAAAGGTATGGTGATGATCGTACCCCTTCCTCTTTTGTTCCTTCTTCTTTGGAAGATGTATGATCATCCAGAAGACACGAGTTATATGTGGAAAGCGTGTATTACTTTGTGGGGGGCCATGACTTATTCACTCTCTATGATGTTTTCGGCTCCTTTTGTATTAGTTGCTTTTGCGCCTTTTGTATTGGCTAGAAAAGATAAGAGACTTATCAGAAATCTTGCGTTAATGCTTTTTGTTTCAGGTATCTTTGTAGTTGTGTACTACCTGGGAAGAAAAGGAATTATAGATTTAACTATTCATAGATAGGAGCATATAGATGCATTTTGATCCTAGTGGATTCCCGGGAGATTCGCTCTTTTGGGAAATGTTACGTGTATATTGGTATTCCTTCACACCAGCTGTAAAGCTGGTTCTTTGTGGTTATCTTTTTGTTGTAATCTATATGTGTGTTAAGGGTGATAAAAAAGAGAAGACATTCTATGGAGCGAGTCTGCTTGTTCTTATTATGGTATGCTTAAATCCTAAGCTTTGCAGGTATCTAGTTGACAAGTGGGGTTTCTTCGAAAGATATTTTAGATTTTTTTGGCTGGTTCCGGTTTCTATGGGGTATACACATCTTGCGATGAAGATGTATAACAAGTATGAAAAGAAGGGACGGATACTCTTATGGGTGGGTGTCGTAGTTCTTTTCATTCTTTCCTGTAGAGAACTTGTGGTGATGACTGGATTCTCTGATCTATATGCTGGAGGAGTATATAACACAGGTATGATACCAGTACCTAATATCTATAAAGTTGAAGATGACGTAATAGGAGTTTGCAATATAGTTGAAGCGTCTTCGGGAGATGCGTCAGTAGTAAAGAAGACACTGTATTCCAGGGAGTTCTTTATAGAGGTCAGGACCTATGATCCTGCACTTATTCCTGTGGTTGATTATGGATACTTTTCTGACTTTGACTTTAATACATGTATTTCAGAAAATAACTGGTTTGGCATTATGACCATATTTTATACGGGGAAGATTGAGGGGGTGGATGCATCGCAAATGACATCAGATCTTCTTAAGAACGCTATGGTGAATGTAGACTGCGAATATGTAATACTTCCAAAGACAAATCCATATTATGACATTTGGACTAGTTCTTTTGAGTATTTAGGCGAAGCGGGACGATATACAGTACTTAAAGTTAGATAGATTAATACTTGGTTGATAAAAGAGATGAAGAAGATTACTAAATTAGTAAAAAGAATAGGTGTATGGAAGATTCTTTTTGCTATGGCTACTGCCATAGTCTCTTTTTCTATGTTTGGATATATGGTCTATCATATATGTTTTAGGCAGAGTGTTGTTGGAAGTGATATAGAGTTCTTTCGTGCTGTCTGGGATGCAAAGAAGGAATATGCTTATGGAACTGGATTGAGTGATATTGTCACTATGGAGAACGGGAGCGTTTGGGCGGTTCTTATGGCGGTATTAAGTTCGAGACTTGGTATTCATCCGCTTATTCTCTGTCACATGATTATTCCTCTCATCTTTATGACGGCTTTTGCGGTGATATATCTATATCTTGGAATTCGATTCTTTTCTCTTCAGGGACGAGGCAGATATTACACGGTTGTTGCGTCGCTTATATTTATGGCGGTGTTTATATATCTGACATATCTTGGAAACTACAGTAATTTTGCTCCTGAAGCAGGTGTATATATGAACCCTTGGCGAGGATATGTGGTGGCAAGTATTCTTGTTGTTCCGCTTATCCTTAGCACAGTTCTTAGAGTTGTTAAGAATATAAAGAATAGAAAAGATAAAAAGATTAAGTGGTATCATGTGGTTCGAGAGGGAATAATACTTGCAGTTGAGGTAGTACTTCTAGTTGGTACCTATTCTATGCAGGCTTTATATAGATTAAGTCATGGTACCAGCATTAAAGATATTATTACTGAGTATTATAATCTGAACTGGTATATTATTGGGGCGGCGATTCTCTTGGTGGTAGCACTTTTTCTTAGGCTTAAGGGAATTATTCCTGTAACGATTACTATTCTTGTGACTGCTATATTAGGAGTTCCGGCTCCATTTGCAATAATAACAGCTTTGGGTATCACTGGACTTATATTCTATGCGGAGAAGTATAGTGTATGGCATTTTGCTGCTTACTATATAGTGATGCTTTTATATCTTGTGGCCTGGCTGGAAGGAACCTCGGTTAACTATCAGTTAGGTTTTGGTAAAGTTGAAAATGATTATAGAATAAATCAGTCCATAGTCGGTATATGTGATTATATAGACTTTAGTAAACCAGGGGCATCTATTGCATCTTCATCTGATTTATCCGGTTGGATGGAAAGCTACTACGGAGATCATTCTGTTACTGATCTGGGAGAGGTAAGAGAAGATAATCTCTATGATGTATTCCGTAACGGTCTTAAGAATGCTGAGTATATTGTATTGAGAAGTGATGTACATCCATCAGAGGCTACTCTTCTTGATAATGAATTTATTCCTGAGAAGACTATGGGGGATTTAAGTATTTATCGTAGAACTTACTGGGAACTTAAAGACGGCAAATGGGCTCACAAGGGATTGGATGGCGATTACCTTAGGGATGGCTGGTACAAGATAGACGGAAATTTCTACTACATGAATAGTGAAGGACTTGCTGAAACAGGCTGGTTTGAGTGGGAAGACAACTATTATTATCTTGACGAAAATGGTAAAATGGCTATGTTCTGGCAGGAGATAGAAGACAAGTGGTACTATTTTGGTGCTGATGGAGTGATGCTGTCGAATGTAACAGTGGATGGGTTTACCCTTGGTGCTGATGGTGCTGTAGTAGACCATTAAGGAAAAGAAAAACAGTTATTAGATTGGATAATCGAAACTCGTGGAGAAAAAAGATTCAAAAAAATATAACATAGTTCTTATAATTCTAGTACTTCTTATAGGGGTACTAGGATTTAATATATTTAATTCTGTTAAGGCTGACGGTAAGAGCGTATTAAAAACCTCTTATGATCCGAATCTTGATATTATATCCTATTCTGGATATGAGGTATCAGGAGGAAACTTTAAGTATCTTCAGGAAGATGAGCATTATGTTACATTTAGACATATTGATCAGGCCAGGGAGATGCTTATTATATTTAATAAAAATCCAGAGGTAGATAACATATATGTTTGGTGTATGACATATGATGGTACCATACTGGATGAGTATAATTTGGACTATGACAGGAATAATAGATTTCTGGTTCTTTCTGACCTTCCTGGAGGAACAACTTTGATATCACTTCAGGTGGATAGTGATTTTGTTGTGAGAGAGGTGCTCAGTTCTGCACCGTACCATGATAACCATGAGAGAAAGATTATATTGGTAGTTACTCTTGCTGCTATGGCACTTGTCTTTATCGTATTTAAGCTGTTCCATATCTTTGATAAAAAGTTTGTGAGAATCTTTGATGGTGTGGCAGAGAAGTTGTCAGATAAAAAGGCCTTTGGGGAGAAGGTTTTAGTGAGCCTTGGTACTTTATTGGGTGCTGCGGCAGCGTCTTTTGGCATTGTTTGGCTCTTAAGTATCCTTGGCGTTTCTCTGTTTTCTAAAGAAGTTACTCTCAATCATAAATCCGTTATTACTATGTTCTTTGCTTTAGGCTTTTTTGTAATTCTCGTAATGAAGAGAAAGTATTTTAAGGAAAAGCCTGAGATGGTTGGAATCCTGGCACTCCTTGCAGTGGGAATGATTTATTCACTAGTGGAACCAACAAGTCTTGGTGTCAGCTGGGATGATGAAGCTCACTATGATAATGCCAACAGGATGGCCCATTTTATTGATGTGAAGAAGTCTATGGCTGACTATGAGCTCATCAATATGTATCAGATTGTAGCAACGGACCGTTACTCCTATGATAAGGATAGCAGCGAGGATATTAATTCTGTCTATAATTATCTAGATAAAGAAGGATATATGACTGAATTTGAGGGTAACTATGTTAATCTCAGTCGTGCAGTATATCTGCCTATGGCTATGGGACTTATCTTTGCCAGGGGATTATGCCTTCCTTATACGGTATGTCTAATTATAGGAAGAATGTTTAATATGCTGTTCCTGGTTCTGATAAGTTACTTTTCAACGAAGGTATTGAAGGAGGCTGGCTTTATAGTGCCTCTTATCATGCTGATACCTGTAAATGTATTTATTGCTAGTGCGTATTCTTATGACACGTGGCTTACCTGCTGGATCCTTCTCGGATATGCTGTTCTCTTCGCGGAGAGACAGCAACTTGACGAACCTATGAGAGTTTCTAGTCAGATAGTTATCCCAGTGGCATTCTTTATTGCCACACTTATTAAGCCAGTATATTTTGTATTTGCTCTTCCTGCCTTCTTTATTACTCTGAAGAAGTTTAAGAAGAAGTGGCGTGTAGTTGTTTATTATATAAGCCTGCTGGTTGCGATGTCATTTCCTTTTATTTATGTTATGATAAGTGCAGTTGCCAATGCGGGAACGGGAGACACAAGAGGTGGCTCTGATGTTAATGCGGCTGTGCAGCTTCAGGAGGCAAAGGCGAATATTCCTTATGTGGCAGGGGTTATCGGTAACTTCCTTAAGGATTACCTGAATCCTTTTAACCACGGGGCTTTATTCTCTATGTGGAATGCTTATAATGGACAGTGTAAGGGTGGTCTTATAGTTATGCTGACTATGCTGATCGGTGCGATCATCATACATGATCAGTCGGATAAGAGAACCTTCCCTATCTGGTACAGAATTGGTGCTATACTTTTATATGTTGGCGTGGGAGTTATTGTATCTTTTTCTATGTATGTGTATTATACTCCTGTTGGGGCAGATCATGTGGAGGGCTGTCAGTGGAGATATATTATCCCTGCGCTGTTTCCTGTGCTTTTTATCTTGTCCAGGATACCTGTTAAGACTTATATTTTGGATAAGGTGGGACGGCTGCCTGTGTATACTGTGCTTTCGGTGATCATGATGATGCTCAGCGTTTATGCACTGTGGGTTGGTTGTGTCTCATATTATTAGATTTAATCTGAGGTTGATAATGAAGGGTTTATTGATTGTTATTCCTGCATATAATGAGTCGGAGAGTATAAGAGGGGTAGTGGACTCTCTTAGGAAGAAGTATCCTGAGTATGACTATATTGTTGTAAATGATGGGTCTAAGGATAATACGGCTGACATATGCCTGGAGGCTGGGTATAACTTGCTGAATCTTGCAAATAATTCAGGGCTATCAGGTGCGGTTCAGGCGGGCATGAGATATGCATATAAGTATGGATATGATGCGGTGCTCCAGTTCGATGGAGACGGACAGCATAGACCTGAATATATTAAGCAGATGCTTAGTGTGATAAATAAAGATGAGGCGGATATTGTTATAGGTTCCAGATTTGTGGATGAGAAGAAGCCTCATAATATGAGAATGCTGGGAAGCAATCTTATCTCGGCACTGATCAAGATTACTACAGGTAAGAGGGTAAATGACCCGACTTCAGGTATGAGAATGTATGGTCGCCGAGTTATCACAGAGTTTTCCAGAAATATTAATTATGGACCTGAACCTGATACTATCTCGTATCTGATACGAAATGGCATCCGTGTTAAGGAGATTCAGGTCACTATGGATGAGAGAACGGCAGGACAGAGCTATCTTAACTTCGGAAGATCCATCAAATACATGGTGCTTCAGTGCTTCTCAATCCTCTTTATTCAAGCGTTTAGAAGGAGAATAGATTAATGTCGATAGTCCTTAGAATTCTTTTAATAGTGGTTTCTGTATTTGCTGGAATGTATGCAGTGAGGGAGATAAGAAAGTCTCAGATGAAGATAGAAAACGCTATCTTCTGGTTTGTTCTTGCTGTGGTTCTGATCATCCTCAGCATATTCCCAGGGATTGTTACATGGGCTGCTGCAACTATAGGAGTTGAGTCGCCTGTTAATCTTATATATCTAATAATGATATTTCTCCTTTTTTATAAGGCGTTCTCTCTATCAGTTAAGGTTGCTCAGCTGGAGCATAAGGTAAATATCCTTACTGCGGAGAATGCTATGGCAGATAAGAAACTTAGGGAGCTGGATAATGAAAAGTAAACATACCTTTGTTGTGTGTGCATATAAAGAGAGTCAGTATCTGGAAAGCTGTATCCGTTCTGTTCTTAGACAGTCGGTGAAGAGCAAGGTGCTGATAGCAACCTCCACGGATAATCAATATATCAGGGGATTTGCCAAGAAGTATCATCTTGAGGTGAGGGTGGCTGACCATCAGTCAGATATATCCCGCGACTGGAACTTTGCTATAGCCCAAGCGGATACTGAGTACGTTACTATAGCACACCAGGATGATATATACGATAGAACCTATGCAGAAAATGTGGTTAAGTATCTGGATTCTCGCAAGGATTCACTTATATGCTGCACGGGATATTATGAGATTCGAGATGGCAGGAAGATCATCACAAATATTAATCTTGTGATTAAGAGGATTCTTCTTATGCCGCTTTTACTTAAGAATGTGTCTGGCGTAAAGCTTATCAAAAGATTTCCTATAGCTTTAGGTAACGGAATCTGCTGTCCTTCAGTGACATTTGCGAAGTTCAGGATTCCATCGCCACTCTTTACTGTTGGAATGAAGAGTAACATTGACTGGGAGGCATGGGAAAGATTGTCCCAAATGAAGGGAAGCTTTTGTTATGTTCCTCGTCCACTGATGGGACATAGGATCCATGAGGAGTCCACGACTACGGAAATAATCGGGGATTCCAGCAGAAGTAGTGAAGATTACTATATGTTTAAGAAGTTCTGGCCTGACTTTATTGCAAAGAAACTGTCCAGAGCGTATAAGAATTCCGAACGTTCTAACCAATTATAGGATGAGGGGATGATATGGCTGAGATTACTGTCATAATACCGATGTATAATGCGGGGAGAAAGATTCTTCGTTGTCTTAAGAGTGTTGCAAAGCAGGACTTTAAAGACTTTGAGATAATAGTGATAGATGATGGGTCTACAGATGATTCTTTATCGATAGCAAGTCGTGTGAAGCTCCCGAATCTAAGGGTGATCCATAAGGAGAACTCTGGGGTTGCATATACCAGGAATTATGGTATAGAGCTAGCAACGGGGCGGTATATTGCATTTATTGATCAGGACGACTTTATTGCTAAGGATTATCTTAGTTCTTACTATAAGGCTGCAACGAGTGGTGCTGCGGATGGTGATGACAGCGCTGGTGCAGATATAGTTGTCGGTGGTTTTGAGAGAGTGTCGTCTACGGGAAAGATTCTGCGACGTGAGGTGTTAAAGGATTCAAAGTGGGCAAGATATATCGTGACTGCTCCTTGGGCACATCTTTATAAAAGAGATTTTCTTATTAGTTATGATATAGAGTTTCTGGATTCAAAAATAGGAGAGGATGTGTACTTCAACCTTGTGGCATATCAGTGTACTGATAAGGTTGTTACTCTCCATGATTGTGGCTACAAATGGTACTTCAATGAGAATTCTGTATCCAATTCGATTCAGAATACATTTGACAATAAACTGGATGTTCTTTTTTTGCTTGATGCCATTTACGAGAAAGTTGGCTGTAATGATGTCTTTCTTCAGTACTATTTCTTAAGATATTTTTGTTGGTACATGCTTTTCTCTTCGAGAGGCAGCCGTAAGAAGGATATAGTTAGTGAATATAATAAGTGTATGGACTGGATAAAGGAACATGTTCCGAATTACAGGAAGAATCCATATATTGGTTTTAAGATGCCTAAGGGAGAAAATCCAAAGCTCCATGCGTATGTTCTTGGATTCTACTTCTTAGAGAAACTTGGACTTGTGAGGGGGCTTCTCACTTTATTTGGTAAGTAAGCTGACAGGTAATCTGGTTAGATAGATATTAGGTGCTAGATATGAAGAAACTTCTTTTCTGTCCCATAGGATTTTACGATTATGATGACATGATCGAAAAAGAGCTGGTTAAAGCAGGCTATGATGTGACTAGCTTTACTCCTATTGGGGATTTTAATAAGCATAAGGTTGAGAGAGCTATTAATATACTCTCTAAGGATAGATATGTGTACCGCAAGGCCCATGACAGGTCGGTGAAGTATCTTCTGAATGATGATACAAAGTTCGATGTGGTCTTCGTGATCGTGGGAAGACATCTTCTGCCTGATATCATGGATGAACTGCACAAGAAGAATCCAGACGCGAAGTTTATCCTCTATCTTTGGGATGATATAAAGCGTGTAAAGTATTTTAAGAAGAATAAGCATCACTATGATAAGATATTTACCTTTGATGGTGCAGATGCTGAGAAGTATGGCTTTGAGTTTCTGCCTCTGTTTTATACAGATAGTCATCGCTATAAGGGTGAGGAGAAGAAGTATGATCTTAGTCTGATAGGTACTTATCACTCAGATAGGCTTGGAGTGTGGGAGAAGATACTTGATCAGGTTAAAGTAAAGGACTCAAGACTGTATCTCTATCTTGTTCCGATGCAGATAAAGCAGGTTGTGGAGGCGTATGTTCCTTTCTTTAGTAAGGGAGATAGATGGAAAACTCCGAAACATATAAGACTAAAACTTCAGAGCTTTGAGGTGATGGCGAAAAAACTGAAGGAGTCTAAGACGACTCTGGACGTTCAATTTGGTTCTCAAAATGGTCTTACACTTCGTACTATCGAAAGTCTGGCTGCCAGAACAAAGCTGATTACTACAAATCAGAATGTTCAGGATTATGACTTTTATAATTATGGCAATATATATGTAATCGATAGAGAGAACCCTCAGGTTCCTCAGGACTTTTTGGATCAGCCATATAATGATATCCCTGATGAGGTGGTGGAGAAGTATTCTCTCTCATCTTGGGTTCAAACAATCTTAAAGTAAATAGCGTGTTATAAACACATAATGATAAGGAATATTACTATGAAAGTATTAGTAACCGGAGCAAATGGATATATAGGTCAGGGCGTGGTTAAGACTCTCCTGGATATGGGGGAGACTGTTGTTGCGTCAGATTTTAATGTAGAGAATATTGACTCGAGAGCCATAATCAAGGCTTCGAATCTTTTTCAGGTTGAAGCCCCATTTGAATTCTTTGGTGAGCCTGATGTTATGATCCACCTTGCGTGGCGTGATGGGTTTAAGCATGCATCTCTAAATCATATCAACGATCTTCCTAAGCATTACGCTTTTATAAAGGCAATGCTTGAAGGCGGGCTTAAGCATCTTGTGGTTATGGGTAGCATGCATGAGGTGGGATTCTATGAGGGAAGCATCAACGAATCTACGCCGACAAATCCTCAGAGTCTTTATGGTATTGCTAAGAATGCGCTGAGACAGTCGGTGGAGCTTCTGCAGAAGGAACATGATTTTGTGTTCCAGTGGCTGAGGGGATTCTATATTGTTGGTAATACAGAATATGGCTGCTCTATCTTTTCGAAGATAACTGAGGCGGCTAAGAATGGACAGAAGACTTTTCCGTTCACTACGGGAGAAAATCAGTACGATTTTATTGATTACGACGTATTTTGTGAACAGATAGCCAAGGCGTCTCTCCAGACAGAGGTGACTGGCATCATCAATTGCTGCTCGGGAAGACCTATGCGTCTTGGAGAGCGAGTTGAGAAGTTTATTGCTGAGAATGGTTATGACATTAAGCTGGTGTATGGGGCGTTTCCGGATAGACCATACGACTCCAAGGCAATCTGGGGAGACGATACCCTTATCTCTCAAATTATGAAATAGTCGGCCAATGGGTACGGTTTATGAAATAAGGTATATGTTATGAAGAGTATATTGTACAAGGTGTATTACATATTGAAGTGGATTGTGCTTTATCATAAGCTGGGCAGTATTCCTGCCTCAAGCTACATGAAGCGTCCGATGCGTCTTGTGAATCCGAGGTTCATTCGTATTGGAAAGGATGTTACGATCCTGGATATGGCGCGAATGGAGTGCGTGAGACAGGATGGTGGCAGAAAACTTCGCGGCTCCATCACTATAGGTGATGGAACCTCTATAGAGCAGTGTTCTCACATCATCGCGGCAGATAAGCTTGTGATTGGCAAAGGCGTTACAATATCTGCATTCGTATATATTGCTGATGTGGGCCATGGCACAGAAGTTCCAGGTGTGGATGTGATGAAACAGCCAATGGTTGTTAAAAAGACTGAAATTTGTGACGGTGCATTTATCGGTATGGGTGCGCGCATTATGCCAGGTGTCCGTGTGGGTAAGGGTGCAATAGTGGGTGCAAATGCAGTGGTTACTCACAGCGTTCCTGATTACACTGTAGTGGCAGGTGTTCCTGCGAAAACGATTAAGAGATATAACCCTGAGACCAAGGAATGGGAAAAACTCGACTAAATATCGGGAAAATCTGACTAAATTTTTATGTGAGAGTGATATGGACAAATTGTACGACGTTAGCGTCATAGTTCTTTCATACAACCCTGATTTTGATAAGATGGCTGAGACGCTGGATTCAATAATCATGCAGCGTAGAGTCAAGTTCCAGATTATTGTAGCAGATGATGGTTCAAAGGAGAGCCCGAAGGACTGGTTGGTGAACTATTTTCAGGGGGCTGGCTTTGAAGACTACAAGATAGTGATAAATCAGGAGAATGGTGGAACGGTGCTAAACTACCTATCAGGACTTAGGGTGGCATCTGGAGTATATACTAAGGCCATAAGTCCAGGGGACATGCTGGTTTCTCGTACGACTTTGGCCAAATGGCATGCCTTTCTTGAACGTTCTGATAAGGACTGGGCTTTTTCTGAAGCTGTCTACTACACTATGAATAACGGTGAACGAGAGACTGTGACCACAAAGGCAATTCCTAATATAACTCGTCCATATTTCGAACATAAAGATAAACGTTGTCGCTGGAACTATATTGCTGATGGTGATATAGCTCTGGGCTCTACGATGATGGGACTCACATCTCTCCAGCTGAAGTATGCCGAAATGATTGCTGGCCGAGTAAAATATGCTGAAGATAATATATGGCGTCTTATGATGTACTTTGGTGATGTGGGTGCCTACTATCCGCGTCCGACAGTTCTCTATGAATACGGAACTGGGATTTCGACTGTAAAGAGTAATGCATGGCGAGAGAAGATAATCGCTGATTGGGATGCAGCCAGTGAGATTATGTACGAGTGTGAAGAGTCAGCGGACAAGCTGCAGAAAAAGATGATCAGCGCTTTGAGACGTAAGAAGAAAAATGTCTTCTTAGCTATATTTACAAGAGGACAGATCGGGGTATGGCTCCGAGCGTTTATCTTTTACCGTAAAACTCCGACGCTATAAATTGCTAAGTGGATTTTGATGATAAATTAATGTTTTTATAAGGTGATGAAATGAACATACCATTTGTCAGCTTCCGACCTATGGAAGCGGAACTAGATACAGAACTTAGAGCAGCCTTTGACAGAGTGCTTAAAAACTCATGGTACATCGAGGGTAAAGAGGATGAGGCTTTTGAGAAGGCTTTTGCCGACTATTGTGGCGTAGATTACTGCGTTGGAGTAGGAAATGGCCTCGACGCTCTTATGCTTGCTCTAAAGGCCCTGAGAATCGGTCCTGGGGACGAGGTGATTGTTCCTTCCAATACATACATTGCTACGGCTCTTGCTGTAACCTATGTTGGGGCGACTCCAGCCTTCGTTGAGCCGGATATTCGTACATATGATATTAATCCGGATTTGATCGAGGCTGCTATCACTGAGAAGACTAAGGCTATCATGCCGGTTCATCTCTATGGTCAGGCCTGTGATATGGATCCTATAATGGAGGTCGCTAAGAAGCATAATCTCTTTGTTGTTGAGGACTGTGCTCAGGCTCATGGTGCGACTTACAAGGGTAAGCGAGTAGGTTCTTTTGGTGATGCAGCTGGTTTTAGTTTCTACCCAGGAAAGAATCTTGGGGCTCTCGGTGATGCGGGCGCAGCTGTTACAAGCAACAAAGAATTAGCTGATAAGATCAGAGCCCTTGGAAATTATGGTTCTGACTATAAATATCATCACATTTATAAGGGAAATAATTCTCGTCTTGATGAGCTGCAGGCGGCATTCCTTAGTGCAAAGCTGACTATCCTCGACAAGATGAATGGGGAGCGCCGCAGAGTCGCTGATAGGTATCTGGCAGAAATCAAGAATGAAAAGTTTGTTCTTCCATATGTGGCTGACTATGCAGTGCCAGTATGGCATATATTTGCAGTTAGGTGCGAGAATCAGGAGATGCGAGATGCGCTTGAAACATACCTTAAAGATAAGGGTATAGGTACAAACAAGCATTATCCAATCCCAATGCACCTTCAGGAGTGTTACTCAGATCTTGGGATTTCTGAGGGACAGCTTCCTCTGGCGGAACTTATCTCTGCAACTGAACTTAGTCTTCCGATGTATTATGGAATGACGGATGAAGAGATAACCTATGTGATTGATGCTTTAAATAGATTTTGATTATTCTTCTGTTCTGGAGAAATATATGAAATTACGTGAGTTACGAATTGAAGATGCTCCGCTAATGCTTGAGTGGATGCATGATAAAAGTGTGGTGGCAGACCTAAAGGCGGACTTTGCATCTAAAACTATTGAAGATGCAGAGACTTTTATTAATGACGCTGTAGAGATGTATCAGACAAAGGATAATGAGTTGATTGATGCAGCACTTCACCTTGCTATAGTATCTGATGAAGATGAATACATGGGCACTGTCAGTCTCAAGCACATTACTGAGACTGATGCAGAGTTTGGAATCACTGTACGAACAGCCGCTATGGGTCACGGATATTCCTGGTTTGGCATGAAAGCTATAATCGAGAAGGCATTTAACGAGCTGGGACTTGAAAGTGTTTATTGGTGCGTAAGTCGAAACAACGAGCGTGCTGTTCGATTTTACGATAAGCATAACTTCCATGAAGCTTTGGATATTCCTAAGACTGTTTTGGACAGATATGAGGGTATGGATAATCTTAAATGGTATTCCTGCCTTAAGGGTGACGAGATTGATACTCGTGAATTTGTGGCAGGCTGTCGAGTAATCCGCATAAAGACAATACCTACCGTGGATGCAGGCGAGCTCTCCTTCTTTGAAGGAACGCATGATATTCCATTTGATATTAAGCGTATTTATTATATCTCTAAGGTGCCGGAAGGCGTGAGGCGTGGGTTCCATGCCCATAAGAAACTGAGACAGGTTCTGTTCTGTCCATACGGCCGTATCCAGCTAATTCTGGAGAATAAGCATGGTCGCGAGGAGATAGAGCTTTCTGATCCGTCTGTTGGTGTTGTGATCGAGGAGCCAACCTGGCGGGAGATGCTTTGGCTTGAGAAGAATTCAGTTCTGTGCGTTGCAGCCTCCGAATACTACGAAGTCGAGGACTACATCCGCGACTACACCGAATTCCGCAATTACATTCAATAAGGCCACTGAGAACCGTCCCCAGTGGCAGATTTTTGAGGAAAATATGGCAGATAGATTAAAGATTTTAATGATTGTTACATGGTACAGCCCACGTTCAGCCGAAGTGATGACCGCGGGTGTATTTCATTATGAGCAGACAATGGCGTTGTCGAAGTATGTTGATGTGGCGCTCCTTTATCCGTATGATACCGAGATAGAGGGGATTGTCAGCAAGAAGAACGAGAATGGTCTCATTACCTATCGTTGTTCTTCGACAACTAAGAATCCTGCGTTAAGATTTAATGATCTGGTTCGTGCAGGCAAGAAGGTGATCAAGGACTTTAAGCCTGATATTATTCATGGTCATGTTGCTCAAGGTGCAGGCCATCTTGCTTACGCACTGTCAAAGGCTTGTCACATTCCTTATGTGATTACTGAGCATAGCCCGCTTGAAGTTACTAACATGAACGATACGGCCACTCGTATACTTACAAATCTTGTATATAAAAAATCAGCTGCTAATATCTGTGTATCCAAGGACTCCATGGACCGCTTGAAAGAGTTGTTTCCGAAATGCCATTTCCAAGTGATATATAATGGCATTATCAGTCCTGAGACTGTGGAGGATGATGGAGAGACTTATCGGATTAATGGTTACACAAATGCCCTTATCACCGCGGCTTTCTATGATAAGGATGTGAAGGGCTATCAGTACCTGCTTCCTGCGATTCAGAGACTGAAAAAGGAAGGGGTGAAGATCATGCTTCATATTTGTGGCGGTGGCGATTACTTCCAGTATTATCGCGATATGGCACGTGACCTTGACATCGAGGACCGAGTTTTATTCTATGGCCAGTGCGAACGTAAGAAGGTTTACACAGTCATGCGTCAGATGGATTTCTCCATATCGGCCAGCGAATTTGAGTGTTCAGGTGTTTCGGTTGAAGAGGCACTCTTCCTTAAGAACCCTATGGTTGTCACCCGTTCTGGTGGCGCCAACTCTCTTGTGACTGAGGACACAGCCATCGTTGTTGATCGAAAGAGCGTAGATGCATTAGTTGATGGTATCAAGGAAATGATATCTCGTCTGGATTCCTTTGACAGGGACAGGATTCATGACTACGCAGAAGAAAACTTTGAGATAGATAGAACTAGTCAGAAATATCTGGCTCTTTATGAAGATATAATGTCACGTTAACTTTTTGGATGATGATGAAAGAAACTAAGAATACAAATGAATATACAGCGAGTCCTAAGGTTTCGCTCATTATGAAGGTCTATAATGGTGAGAAGTATCTTCGCGAGGCGATAGACAGTGTGCTTGCGCAGACCTTCGAGGATTTTGAATTCTTGATCATGGATGATGCATCCTCTGACTCTTCGGTAGAGATTGTGGAGAGCTACACTGACAGCAGAATCCGTCTCATCAAGAATGAAAAAAACTTAGGAATAGTAGCAGGACAGAATCTTCTTATCAGTGAGGCAAAGGGTGAGTATGTCGCTGTAATGGATTGTGATGACATCAGTTATCCAACCCGTCTGGAGAAGCAGGTTGAGTTTCTTGATAAGCATCCGGATTATATTCTCTGTGGTTCATATCGAAATGAAATTAAAGATGGTAAGGTGGAAGAAAGCACTAAAGTACGTCGACTGAAGCCTGAGACTCTCCGTTTCGCGCTATACTTCATTAATCCTATAACCCATTCATCTCTGATGTTCCGTTCCTCGATGTATAAGGAGGAAGGGATCCAGTATGGTCCTGAGAAGGTGGCAGAGGATTATGGTGCCATAGTTGATATGGCAAAGAATCATCCTATAGCGTTAATTCCTGAAAGACTTGTTGCCTATAGATTTGTTGGTGAATCTGTATCTAATACATGTGGTGATGCACTCTATGAGGCATCAAGAAATATACGTTTACGCATGCTCCAGTCAGTGGAAGATGGTTTGATGAAAGGACGTTCTAAGAAACCTAGTAAAGAATCATTAATAATTTTGGAGAAGTTTTATAAACGCGAGATGCAGGCTGGAGATACAAAGTCTCTTTTTGAGGCAATACGTGAGCTTGCAGATTATGAAGGTGCAGATATAGAACCGCATGCGAATGCATACTACATTGTTGCAGATGTTATTACTGAATATATACTAACTGTGAAAAGTTACAACATGACCATGTGGAAGATTCTTAGGGATTCGGATGTTAAGCATCTTACGTCGATAAAGACGGATCTTGGAAGAAAGCTTCTGGTGGCTTGTTTACTACATATTAGGAGAAGAGGTTAATTATGCAGGCGGCAAAAAAAGGTGCTTATAATGCATTCTTCGGCTTGATGGGACAGCTGATCACCATCGCTCTTGGTATCATTATTCCAAGACTGGTTGTATTGTCCTTCGGATCCGAGGTAAACGGACTCCTTAATTCTATGACGCAGATTTTCGTTTGCTTTACTCTGTTTGAGGCAGGCGTGGGTGTGGCGTCACTTCAGGCTCTATACGTGCCAGTTGCAAATGATGATAAAAAGTCAATCTGTTCGATCATCAAGGCAACGCACGATTTCTATTTTAAGATGGGTATAGTCTATGCATCGGCTGTAACCATCCTTTCTCTTGTCTACCCACTTGTGGTTAAGATGAAGATACCGTACTGGGAGGCGGCTCTTATTATATTTCTGGGTGGAATTGGAAACAGCTTGAACTTCTTGTATCAGGGCAAATATAGGATACTGCTTCAGGCTGAAGGATACACATATGTGACGACAAACATCGCCACAATTATTGGTATCCTTGCCAGCGGTGTTAAGTTGCTTCTTCTTTTGAAGGGCTTCGGAGTAATTGCGGTTCAGTTGTCATTCTTTCTGATTAATGTTCTTCAGATGATCATTTACTATGTCTATGTTCGTAAACATTATGGCTGGGTAAACCTTAAAGTGGAACCAGATACAGGTGCGATATCTCAGAAAAATGCGGCGCTTGTGCACCAGGTAGCATCGCTGATCTTCACAAATACTGACGTGCTGCTGCTTACATTTATCACTAGAAACCTAAAAATGGTAAGTGTTTACACAATGTATAATCTTGTGATAACCTATGTAAATGTTCTCTTGCAGCAGGTGTCTACAAGTTGCGACTTTAGGCTTGGACAGATGTTCAATACAGATAAAAAACAGTATTTGGTGCTGCATCACATCTTTGAAATAATATATCTTATTTTTGTTTTCTCAGCGATGACGCTAGTGTATATTTTTATCTTGCCGTTCATGCATCTTTACACGGCGGGGGTTACAGATACTAATTATATTAATAAGTATTATCCACTTGCCTTCGTTATGGTGCCGCTTCTTACTTACGGTCGTGGCGCTGCTTCGGGAGCTATAAACTATGCGGGCCATTTTGAGCAGACAAAGTGGAGAGCTGTGGCTGAAATGATTATAAATCTTACTGTGTCTATTGTTGCTGTATGGAAGTTTGGTATCTTTGGAGCACTGATGGGAACAGTTGTGGCTTCTCTGTATCGTACAAATGATATAATTCTTTACGTCTACAAGTACTTGATTCCGGGGAAGGCTATTACAACATATAAGCGGTGGATTGCCAGCTTTATGCTATTTGCATGCTATGTTGCTTTTGTTAATAATGATAATCCAAAGTTTGATTCATATATTAGTATTGTTGGGTATGGAATAGTGCATGCGGTGGTAGTTATTCTATCGTATACTTTGATACAGGCGCTTCTGAATCCTCGTGAGAGGAAGGAGTTCTGCTCGATTATGGCAGGTTATTACAGAAAGTGGAGAAATGGGAAAGTTGGACATGAAGAGGGAGATAATTAAACTCGTATCTAATTTGCCAGAACCAATGTATAAAAAGGTTAGAGCTAAACTTGTTTCGTCAGATAGGAACTGGCTTGTAGGACAGTCGGATCTTCGAAGGTTCAGTTCGAAGAAAATGTATTTGAGAGACGTTAAGTCTTCCACGATTGTACAGAAAAAGAAGGGCCTTTATGAATACGAGTATTTTAATATCTGTTTCTTGAATGATGTTCTGCAGTTTATCTTGGATACAGTGATAGAAGGTGATATTCCGCAGATTTCTATAGAAAACTCTTCTGGTGTAAATATCTGGGAAATGTTTTTTGAACAGCCTTACAAGAAGCTGGACGAGATTGATGGTTGCAAGATTATCGAGAGCGAAGAAAAAGATGCAAAAGTTTTTGCAGGCTTTGAAGATGTTTACTCACGTGAATTAGTATATCTTTGGGGTTCTATATATCGAAGATATGTTAAATTCAATGCGGAGACCAAGGCGTACATTAAGGATGAATTAAATGATATATTTGGACAAGATAAGAAGCGTATCCTCGGAGTCTTGGTTAGAGGAACTGACTATGTTCAATTAAAACCTAAGGGGCATCCAGTTCAGCCTGAGGTTGAAACAGTAATAAGGGATGCTCAAAAGCTGATGAAGGAAGAGGGGGATGATTATCTTTACCTTGCCACTGAGGATGGCAGGATAGATGCGGAATTTCGAAAAGCGTTTGGCGATAAGCTCCTTATAAATAAGCGAAATTATTATGATGAAATCTATAAAAATGAGAATATCGAGTTAATTAAGGATGTTCATTTTGATAGACAGAATGATGACTTTTATAAAGGTGTCGAATACTTGTCATCCCTCGTTATTCTATCTCGATGTGATTCTCTCCTTGCTGGAAACTGCGGGGGAACTCAGGCTGCTGTATTCATGAATCGCTTAAAATACAAACACTGCAAAGTCTACAACCTAGGAATCTATGATTAAAAATGAGTCGAAGTGGCTCATCCAAGAAAAAATGTGAGGCATATTAAAGTGGGAAAATTAATTGCACAAATACTAAAATTCGGTGTGGTGGGAATCATCAGCTTCATCGTTGACTTCTCCCTCTACACACTTTGCAACTTCATGGGTTGCCCATACCTTATCTCAGGACTTATCGGATTCATCGTATCCGTAATCGTAAATTACCTCTTGTCGATGAAGTTCGTCTTCGAGCGACGCGAGGACATGTCCCGCCAGAAAGAGTTCATCATCTACGTGATTCTGAGCGCCATCGGCCTCTTGCTAAATGAAATCTTCCTTTACATTTGTGTCGATGTGGTCTACAACCATTCCGACTTCCTGATGGGACTCTACGGTGACCGCCTGGCTGAGATCATCGCCAAGATCATCGCAACCGGCCTCGTCATGATCTACAATTTCGTATCCCGAAAAATCATCTTTGAGAAACACTAACAAAGTCGGCCACTGAGGTGGCCGACTTTTTGAATTACAAGTTCAATGACAACTGCTCTGAAAGGTGCTAGTATGGTGGTAGAGAATTGGTTTACAATTCAACCGTTACAGTAGCAAGAGGATACCGCTTCCAGCCCCGCGGCTGGTTGTGTTCTACAATGGCACGGAGGACAGGGCAGATCAGGTTCTGCGTCTGAGTGATTCGTTTGACGAGGAGAACAGGGCTGTGGCGGATATAGAGGTTACGGTCCATATGTACAATATCAACTACGACCGTAGAAGTGAGCTGCTTGAAAAGTGCAGGCCTTTGGAGGAATACGCCTGGTTTATTGACCGTGTCAGAATGTGTGGCGAAGTAGGAATCGAGGAGGCTGTAGGCAAGGCGATAGACGATATGCCTGAGGATTTTGAAATTAGGCCATTCTTATTGGCGCATAGAGCGGAGGTGATCGGAATGATGTTTATGGATTACAACGAAGAGGAAACAATGAGACTGGTGCGAAAAGAGGCTGAGGAAGACGGCAGAGCCCTTGGTATGGCTCAAGGAATAGAACAAGGGATAGAGCAAGGTGAAGCCCGCGGTTGCAACGATACAATTAAGGCAATCAAGTTATTAAACAGCGGTGTTAATTCTTTGAAAGCGTTGATTAAAGAGGGGATACCAGAATCTATAGCGCAAAATGTACTAAATCAGTTTTATACAGAATAAATCATTAATCGGCTATTGGGGACGGTTCTGACTGGCAGAAATCTGCCAACGAGAACCGTCCCCGGTGGCTGATTTTTTTGTGCCAGGGTGTGGGGATTGTGGTATTATATAGGTGTTTTATAATAGGTGAATTAAGAAACGGATGTATTTATGAATAATCAATTTGACAGAACTCAAATGTTACTCGGCGAGGAGGCTCTGAAAAAGCTGGCGACGAAGCGTGTAGCGGTTTTTGGAGTTGGCGGAGTTGGCGGCTACGTTGTGGAGGCTCTGGCTCGTTCGGGAGTGGGTGCACTGGATCTTATCGATAAGGATGTGGTGGATGAGACCAACATCAACCGACAGATTATTGCTACGTTGGACACTGTGGGGAGACCTAAGGTGGATGTAGCTGAGGAGCGGGTGCACAGTATCAATCCGGACTGCGTTGTAAGAAAATATCAGTGCTTCTATCTACCTGAGACAAGATGCAATTTTGATTTCTCGGAGTATGATTATGTAGTGGATGCTATCGATACGGTGACAGGAAAGCTTGCACTGATTCAGCAGGCGAAGGAAGCCGGTGTGCCGGTGATCTCATCCATGGGAGCGGGCAACAAGCTGGACCCAACAGCTTTTAAGGTGGCGGACATCTATAAAACCAGCGTATGTCCGCTTGCGAAGGTGATGCGTCGAGAGCTGAAGAAGCGAGGTATCGATTCGCTGAAGGTGGTTTACTCAGAGGAAACACCGATTGATACAGGCGGAAGAACACCAGGGTCTGTGGCATTTGTGCCATCCGTGGTGGGCCTAATTATCGGTGGAGAAGTAATTAAAGATGTGATAAACTAGTATTGCTATTATGATTGTTGGATTACTGTGAATAAATGATAAGAAATTTTCGAGAAGGAGATGGGGATATGAAGAAGATAGTAGTTGGCGATTACGAGCTTCAGACTGAGGGCCTGATCATGGGCGCTGTTATCGCAACAGGCGCAGGTCTTGTTGGCCTTGGCGTGAAGAATCTTCTGGATGCTAGAAAGCTGAAGTATGCGGCTGAGCAGCCAGTTGAAGAAGACCTGGAGTTCGAAGAATATAAAGAGAATAAGAGTCGTAAGCTTAAGAAAAAGAGAGACGCAAAGCTCCGCCGTGGTATTGTCGGCATATCAGTTGGTGCTTTCGCTACAGCTGTGGGCGTTGCTGCATTTACCCCTCTCAGAAGATTCGTGGTAAATGATGATTATACTCTTCGTGCTGATCGAGCTGAGCAGTTGGACGGCGTAGTTAGTAGCGTTCGAGAACTAAGTGGCTCCCTCAAGGGTGGCGTTCAGAACAGAGTTCAAACTGTTCGTAACATTGATATTTCTGATATCAAAGATGAGTTATCAAATATCAAGGAAAACATCCCTGATATTAAGAGCAGTCTTCCAGATATTAAATCCTGCTGTGGCAGATCCTGCAAGTGCAGTTTCCCTTGCATCTCTTCACTGAAGAGCAAGGCTCCTGATTTTGATGATGTGAAGGCTAACATCCAGAACATCAAGGCACTCATCATCAAGGTTCATACCATAAAGAAAGTAAGCGAGAAGCTTGAGTCAAAACTTCAGGACATCTTGACAAAGCTCGCATAATGAGTCGACTCATCCAATAAAAGGTTAGGGGTACACGGGGGAAATGCTAACTAAGACTGTTCGTCAGCTCATCCGCAAGGAGGGCTGGAAGAATCTAAAAAGAAGATATTATCTAAATATACTTGTTGCATTTATCTTTTCTGTAATAATCAGTGGCGGTTACCAGTTTGCTACCCAGAGGGGCAGCATTCTGGATGACAACGCCTTTTCTACAACTGCTAGTATAGTCGAGGCAGAGAATGGCAATGGGCTCCTGGGTAAGGACACCAGCCGATCCAACGCTGAGACTCTTCGGCAGTTTATTTTTAATATTTTCGAGATTGAGGACATCGATGATCCTGACGACATCCCAACTACTTCCGAGCAGTATTACGGAGGCGTTGCATCGGTGTTCGTCAACGAAATCTCGGGCAGCCAGTCCTTCGTGTTCGGAATTCTAAATGGCGTCAACCAGCTGGTTTTCGGCGGCAAGATCGCCAGTTCGATTACCATTTTTATTTTCGCTGTCATTTCCATATTCATTTTCCTATTTTTTAAAAATGTTATCGTCGTTGGAAAGAACCGGTATTTTCTGGAGCAGCGCCGCTACCATGGCACTGGCGCCAGTGAGCTTCTTTTCCCGTACAAGAATAAGCGCCTGAAGAACATCGCCTTCGTCATGTTCTTCAAGTACATCTACCAGGTGCTGTGGAACCTGACCATCGTGGGCGGCATCATCAAGCGCTACGAGTATTATCTGATTCCGTACCTTGTTGCCGAGAATCCAGAGATCACGAAAAAAGAGGCCTTCGAGCTTTCCAAGACGCTCATGCACGGCGAGAAATGGAAGTGCTTCATTCTCGAAGCATCCCTCTTTCCTTGGTACATCCTTTCGTACTTCACATTTAACCTGTCGTCACTTTTCTTCTCAGATGCCTATATCGAGTGCGTCAGAGCGGAGATCTACATGCAGATCCGTACTGCAAAGAAGGACAGCCTCCGTCTTGGTCTGAGAAAGCTGCTAAATGACGACTTGCTGGCTATCGACCATATCGAAGAGTGCGAGCATCCATCGGGCGTGGAGGTTATGGACATTCCGTCAGTTTCGATTCATGACCTAAGGTACGACTACAACAGGAATTATCCATTTATCTCTCTGGTACAGCTCTTCTTTACATATTCGTTTGTGGGCTGGATCTGGGAGGTGTTCTACTACGTGGCGTCTATTGGTAAGCTTGTAAACCGTGGTACAATGCACGGTCCGTGGCTCCCGATATATGGCGTAGGTGGAATATTGATCATCCTGCTACTGAAGCCACTACGTGAGAGACCTGGGCTTCTCTTCGTGGGAGCTGTTGCAGTCTGCGGTACTGTTGAGTACACCACAGCCTGGGCGCTGGAGACTTTCCTCCACAAAAAATGGTGGGACTACACGGGCTTCTTCCTGAACATTCACGGCAGGGTCTGCTTCGAGGGACTTCTGGTGTTTGGAATGGCAGGGCTTGCATTTACCTATGTGTTCTCGCCGATGCTGGACGATATCTACAAGAAGGTGGATATCAAGTACCGTCGAGTGGTCTGCATCGCGCTGTTGGTTCTGTTCGCGGCTGACCTTGTCTGGTCCGTCCTCTCACCAAACGTGGGTGTGGGTGTCACTATGTGAGTGATAAAGTGTCTGCGAAGCAGACAGTAGAGTCCGAAGGACGGACTTTATCAATTGTATGTTAATCACTTTCCGAACAGCGGTTTACTACAGTTTCTTGTACATGTCTACACGTAGTTTTCATTACCACCTTTTCTTTTGCGGTGGGGTTGTGTTATGATATCATTCGTCACTAATTATTTAAAAATTTTTATCTAAATATTTTTAATGAGTCAAAAGGGCTTTGAGCCAAAGTGACTCATTTTAAAACTTAGAAGGAGTTACAAGAATTATGAAAAACAGGGAATATCCATTTTATAATCCGCCTCATATGTCGAACCTGAAGGAGATGATCAATCGTCTTGCAGTGGAGAAGGCGGACGATACAGCATTTGTTTACCCATGCGAGAGTGGGGAAATGCGAAAGACATACTACGATTTTAAAGAGGATATATATGCTTTCGGTGCCTGGATGTACAGCAAGAAGATCATCGACAAGCATGTTGCTATAGTTGGCGAGAATTCTTATGAGTGGCTGGTTGTGTTCCTTGCAGCTATCTGCGGCGGTAACACAGCGCTGGCTATCGATAAGAGTCTTCCGGATGAGGAGATTGTTAACCTTTCGAAGATCGGAGAGGCTGACATGGCATTTGCCACCGACACATATTTCGAGAAGGTAAATAAGAAGGTGGGTAAGAAGGCCTACAATCTGAAGGATCTGGACGAGATTCTCACAGAGGGCCGCAAGCTCATGCGCGAGGGCAAGAGCAAGGCTTTCGAGGATTACGAGATCGACGTTGATAAGACTGCTGCAATCCTGTTTACTTCTGGTACTTCAGGAATCAGCAAGGGCGTTCAGTTGACAAACAGAAATATGGCATTTGAGATCGTTCACACAAGTATGCTTTACGAGCCAAAGGGCGGCGTTCTAGCGGTGCTTCCTTTCCACCATGCGCTGGGTCTCGTGGTTGGTATCCTCATGGTTGTGAACTACGGACAGCCAATTTACATCAACAAGAGTCTTAAGTACGTTAAGAAGAATATGGAGGAGTTTGGTCCTCAGACTATGTTCCTGGTTCCTATGTTTGTTGAGTTCTTCCACAAGCAGATCTGGGCTGAGGTTAAGAAGAAAGGCAAGACTCAGGCGTTTAAGGGTCTCATGAAGTCTACTGACCTGCTGCTGAAGGCTGGCGTGGACGTGCGTAAGAAGACATACGGTTCCATCCAGAAGGTATTCGGTGGACACCTTGAATATATCATTTGCGGTGGTGCGGCACTTGATCCTATGTATGTTAAGGAGTTCCGTACCTGGGGCATCGAGATTCTAAATGGATACGGCGCTACAGAGTGTTCGCCATGTACAACTGTTAACAGACCATTTTTCAAGAAGGACGGCAGCGTTGGCCACCTTGTTCCAGGTCTTGAGGCTAAGACTACCGAAGACGGCGAGCTTTGCTTCAAGGGTGACCTCGTAATGAAGGGTTACTACAAGAATCCTGAGGCAACTGCAGAAGCTCTCGAGGATGGCTGGTATCACACAGGCGACCTTGGTTATGTGGACGATGACAACTTCGTTTACCTCACAGGACGTAAGAAGAATCTGATCATCCTCAGCAACGGCGAGAACATCTCACCTGAAGAGCTGGAGCTTGATATCGCTCGTGACGACGCTGTGCAGGAAGTTCTCGTATACGACGAGGGCGGCAAGATCGTTGCAGAAATCTTCCCAGTTGAGGAGCATTTCGGCGACACCGCTTACTTCGACAAGCTGAAGAACAAGGTCAACAAGGGACGCCCAATGTACAAGCAGGTTGCAAAGGTTAAGCTTCGTGAGGAGGAGTTCATCAAGAACGCCAGCATGAAGATCGTCAGATACAAAAATATACCAAATTACGTAAAGTAAGAAATCAGCCACTGGGGACGGTTCTCAGTGGCTGTTTTTTATTGCAAGACAGCCACTCTTTGATGTATAATATACATTCGGACTACAGTGTATATTAGCGGTCCAGAACGACTATACAAAATGCTCTTAATGCATTGAAGGAGTTTAGATAAATGGACATTTTGGCGATATTACAATTACTCGGCGGCGTTGGCCTCTTCCTTTTCGGAATGAGCCAGATGAGCTCGTCGATAGAGAAACTGGCAGGTTCAGGTCTGGAGCGAATCCTCGAGACTGTGACGACCAGTAAGAAGAAAGGCGTTGGCGACATCAAGGGATGGGCATTTGGTACGGGAGTGACGGGAATCATCCAGAGCTCGGCGGCTACCACCATCATGCTGGTCGGCTTCGTAAATGCCGGAATCATGAAGGTTGCGCAGGCCATGCCTGTTATGTTCGGCGCAAATGTCGGTAGTACAGTTACCGCGCAGATCCTTCGTCTTGGTGATATCGGAAATGATAATATAATACTCAAGCTTCTGAAGCCTGCGTCCTTCGCACCTATGCTAGTGGGAGTTGGTGCATTTGTCATCCTCTTCACAAAGAGCAAGAAAGCGAAAGACATTGCGGGTATCCTCGTAGGACTGGGAATGCTTTTCTACGGAATGACGCTCATGGAGGACGTCTTTGCTCCTCTTAGAGAAAATGAGAAGTTTCAGTCACTGTTCGTTTCATTTGAAAATCCACTTCTTGGAATACTTATCGGACTCGTGATCACTATGATCCTGCAGAGTTCCAGCGCGTCAGTCGGTATACTTCAGGCGCTGTCTGCGACGGGCACGGTGTCATACGCGCTGGCGATGCCAATCATCATCGGCTGCAACATCGGAAAGTGCTCGACTCCGATCATCGGCGGAATCGGCGCAAACAAGAAGGCGAAGAGTCTTGTCGTAGGATACTTGCTCTTCAACCTCTTCGGCGCGATTGTATTTACGATACTGATATATGTGATAAATGTAACTGTCGGCATGCCATTTATGTCGAAGCACGTGAATCGTGGTAGCATCGCGACACTGCACCTGCTCTTCAACTTCGGAACAAGCGTGATACTGCTTCCGCTGTCGAAGAAAGTGGCCGCACTTTCAGAGAAGATTGTCGGCACAGACGAAGAGAAGCAGACAGATATCGAGCTGTCGAAGCTAGACGACATGCTGCTGAATACACCAACTATCGCACTGGAACAGTGTAAGTCATTGATCTTCCAAATGAGTGAGTTAGTAGTAGAAAACTACAAACTCGCAACAAGCATGATATATGAGTACGATGAGGCGAAGTTCCCGCTTATGGAGGAAAATGAGTCTTTCATCGATAAATGTGAGACGGTTCTGTCGGCTTATATCGTAAGGATCGACCGCAAGCGTCTGACCGCAGAAGATAAGCTGACGGTAAATGAGATACTGAACTCCATCGGAGACCTGGAGCGAATGGGTGACTACTGCATGAACATCGCCTACGTTGCCAAGGATAAGAACGAGCAAGATATTCATTTCTCGCCTGCTGGACATATGGAGACAGAGAAGATAATCGATGCCGTTAGGTACACGATTGAGACCACTCATAAGGCATTTATCGCCGACGACATGAACCTCGCGGTGAGAGTTGATCCACTGTCTCAGACGGTTGACGAGCTGAAGGAGATTATTAAGTCTCATCATGTAGAGAGACTGCAGGACGGAATCTGCAGCATTGAGGGCGGCGTGTTCCTCTTCGACCTGGTCAACAGTTTTGAGCGAATCGCATCCCATTCCGCAAATGTATCGCTCCACGTTATCAAGAAGGTGCGCGGCGACGACGAGTTCGACGAGATGCACGGTCACGCGAATGACAGCCACAGCGAGGAGTACAAGGCGCTGTACCGCTACTACGAGTCACAATACATTGATCCAATACTTAGGTCAAATGAAGAACTTGCCGATGCTGCTATCGAAGAAAAGAAGATGCTTGAAGCGAGAGCCGCTGCAAAGTCATTAGAAGAGAAATCCAAGGAAAAATCCAAGGATGATGCTAAATCGAAGGAACGTAGTGATAAGACTAGTAAGAAGAATGCAACAGATAAGGTAAAGAAGAACACTACTAAGAATGTCGACAAGAAATCCGATAAAGAAAAGTCTGATAAGCAGGACAAAGATAAGTCCGATAAAGGCAAGAAATAAAACAAGTAATGATTAAGTAGTAAAACAAGTAGAATTAAACTAGTTGAAGAAAAAGTAGAATAAAGGAAGTAGGGAGAAGAAAGATGTCAAATTATAATACTAATACATCGGCTATTACGCAGGAAGAGTTTAATTATGCGCAGGAGGTTATCAAGAAGCTTTCCGCTTACTACGATGAGAAGGTAGTAGGTCAGCAGAATCTGAAGTTCGCGCTGGTCGCTTCCATCATTGCGGATGGACATATCCTGATCGAGTCCGTTCCTGGACTTGCAAAGACAACCGCTGCGAAGACAATATCAGATGCGGTAGATGGAAAGTTTTCACGTATCCAGTGTACACCTGATCTTCTGCCTAGTGATATCATTGGTACTCAGGTTTACAATCAGTCAACAGGACAGTTCGATACAACACTCGGTCCTGTATTTGCAAACTTCGTACTTCTGGACGAGATTAACCGTTCCAGTGCAAAGACACAGAGTGCCATGCTTGAGGCCATGCAGGAGCGCCAGGTAACAATCGGTGGTGCTTCATACAAGATGCCAGGTGACGTGTTCATCGTTATCGCAACACAGAACCCTATCGAGCAGGAAGGTACATACCTTCTGTCAGAGGCACAGACAGACCGTTTCCTCATCAAGGAAAAGATCACATACCCAACACCAGATGAAGAGTCTGAGATTCTTAACAGAATCGAGTCCGGTGTGATTAAGAAGACACCTGCTGTCCTCTCAATTCAGGACGTTGATAACCTTCAGGCTATCGCTGAGAAAGTTTACGTAGATGCTTCTATAAAGAAGTATATTTCATTTATCGTTGACGCAACAAGAAATGCAGAGAAGGTACTCCCTCAGGAGCTTAGCCGTTACGTAAAGATGGGCGCCAGCCCTCGTGCATCTATCGCATTTATGAAGATTGCGAAGGCAGTTGCACTTATCTACGGACGTACATATGTTACTCCAGACGACGTAAAGCTTCTCCGTCATCAGGTACTGCGTCACAGAGTTGAGCTGAACTACGCAGCTATCGCTGACAATGTATCAGTAGAAACAATCATCGACCGCATCGTTGGTGCGATCCAGACCCCATAATAAAAATGAGTCAAAATGGCTCTCTCGCCAATCGACTCATTCGAGGTAGAATATGGATTACGATTATTTAGCCAGGATTAAGGCGTCCATAACTTTATATACGAGAAAGAAGACTTCGAACATTCTTGACGGTGAGTTCGGTTCTATATACCGAGGCCGAAGCTTCGACTTTGATGATCTTCGCGAGTATGTGTACGGCGACAGCGTCCGTGACATTGACTGGAAGTCATCCTCGAAGACAGGCCGTGTGCTGATCCGCCGCTTCATTGCTGACAAGAAGCATAACATCCTGTTCGTTGGTGATGCAGGAGCTAAGTTCCGAGGTGACACAGATAAGGGCGAGGCAAAGACAGATATCGCGCTAAATGTACTCGGCACGATCAGCTATCTTGTAAACGACCATGGCGACGATTACGCGCTTCTTACAAGTACCGACCAGGGATACGATTTTAGTTTCTTTAAATCGGGAAAGCAGCATTTAGAAAGACTTCTGATGAGATATGAAAAATGTCTCTCTAAGGAGGAAGCGAAGCCGCTGTCAGGAACACTTGATTATATTGCTGAGAACATCCGCCGTAAGATGATCATTTTCATCATCACGGATATGGAGGGTGTTGCGAATCTTGATGAGAGTCTGCTGAAGAAGCTGACTGTTATGAATGACGTTATGATCATTAATATCGAGGACGCTTATCTTACAGGTGACAATCTCTACGATCTTGAGTCCAAGAGTTATGAGAGAGATTACATGCTCCACGATAAGAAGCTTCACAGAGCAGAACTTGCAGACCGTGCAGCTCGTAAGAAGAAGGCCAATGAGCTCTTCAAGAAATACCAGATAAGTATGGTAGATGTGAGCAGCGAAAATGAAGTTGTGGATAGAATAGTGGAACTTTTCGAAAGGCACAAGAATGAAAACATCGGTTGAGTTACAGGCGCCGTTTAATTATCTGATTCTCTGGATCATTCTTGCTGTGATACTCATCGCTGGAGTTATCTTCGCTCAGGTTTATCTTAGAAAGAAGCTGGGTGACAGGCTGAAGCGTGAGAAACAGATCAAGTTAAAACGTATCTCAGAGGGAACTCTCGAAGGTAAGAAGAAGAAATACCTGGCAGAGCTTTCATATATCGAGACGGACCTTGTTAACAATAGAATAACTATCAGACAGGCTTATCACAAGATCAGTCACACCATAAGAATGTTTGTGTTTGAGGTGACTGGTATCAAGGTTCAGCATTACACGCTGACTGAGATCAGAAGGGTTAACATCCCTCAGCTTACAAATCTTGTGAGAGAGTATTATGAGCCAGAGTTTGCCCGTGAGACAAGGGCAGATGTAAGAGCATCTATCTTTAGAACTCGCGCGCTCATAGAAGGTTGGAGAAAGTAAGATAGAGATAGCTTTCTATCTTAGGAGGAAAAAATGCATTTAATACATCCACTGGTGCTGAAGATCGGACTGCCTATCTTGGCGGCGGCTATCATAGCACTGCACGTGATTAAGAGGAAAATCAAATATCATGGTGGAATCAAGGCTGCTAACACCAGCTTCGTAAAGGATCTGAGTATATATAAGACTAGAAGACATCTGTACACATTTGTATCGATTGTGATGGAGGTGTGCCTCATCACTAGTCTGGTTGCGTCTCTGGTGTTAATTGCCAGACCTGCAAAGAAGGAAACTGTTAATAATGGTACAAAGAAGCGAGACATCTTCTTATGTATGGACGTTTCATATTCCATTTACGAACTGAATCGAGATCTTGTTGATAGTCTTCAGGATGTTGTTGCTGGACTTGACGGCGACAGATTCGGAGTTTGTATCTACAATACATCCACTGTTCTCTATGTTCCGATGACGGACGACTATGATTTCGTTAATCAGAAGCTTGAGGAAATCAAGGTGTACTTCGAGATGCAGAAGGAGTACATGGATAAGTATTATAACGAGAGCACTGGTATGCTGGAGTATAACACTAGCGACTATGAGGAGTTTCAGGAAGCGTCTGAGGCTCTGGACTACTACGATGCAGGTACTCTTGTTGGTAACTACACCAAGGGTAGTTCTCTGATCGGTGAGGGTCTTGCTTCATGTATGTACAGCTTCCCAAGACTGGACGACGAGGACAGAACCCGTATCATCATCATGTCCACTGATAATGCAGAGGAAGCGCTGGCTAAGCCACTTGTTGAGCTGGACGAGGCTTGCGACATCTGTAAGAAGAATGACATCAAGGTGTACGGAATATTCCCGAACAGAGACAGTTGGAGTGGTATGAATACTACTGACTATGTCAGCTGCGAGAATGAGTTAAAGTTAAATGTACAAAAGACTGGCGGCGAGTTCTATAAGCAGAGCGAGAGCCTGTCGGTAGATGATATCGTTGCAAGTATTGAAAGAGAAGAGGCCCTGGAGGTTGAGGAAGTAACAATCACTAAGATTGTGGATCAGCCTGCTATCCCTGTGATTGTTCTGATTATCTCACTTTGTACAATGCTGGTTATGGGACTGGTGATTAGATTATGATAACGAAACCGATTATTCCTATAGTCGTAATGATCCCACTGCTGCTTGTGGTGCTGATCTGTTACTGCATAGGAACACTTAGAAGAAGTGTAAAAATTAGATATAAAGTGCTAGGCATACTTCGAATAACGGTGATCGTGGTGCTTGCATTTCTCGTTAACTTGAGAATCATGGATAAGCGTTACGATGCCAAGGTTGAGATGAAGAATCTGGATGTGCTGTTCGTTGTGGATACCACCATAAGTATGTGGGCCGAGGATGGCCACGGCGGAGACACTCGTATGGATTCGGTGCTGGAGGATACGGAGTACATCATTGATCAGCTGTCGGGCAGTAACTTCGGTCTGATAAGATTCGATAACCGCTCACAGATTCTGGCTCCTTTCACTCAGGATCATGAGTCCATCAAGGATGCTTTCTCAACTATCAAGGAGCCTGACATCAACTATGCACGTGGTAGCTCACTGAATGTTTGCTACGACGATATGAAGAGTCTGCTGGAGTCATCGAACTCCAAGGACGAGAGACTGACAATTCTTTTCTTCATCAGTGATGGCGAGATCACAGATGGCTCAAATCTTCAGTCTTTTGCTGAACTGAATGAGCTGGTGGACGCCGGAGCGGTGCTGGGTTACGGTACTGAAAAGGGTGCGGAAATGGAATATGGAAGTTGGGGTTCGAAGGTGAAGGACCCTGAGACTGGCAAGAACGCTGTCTCAAAGATGGACGAGGGACATCTGAATATGATCGCCGAAGATTTGGACATCGATTATATCCACATGAAGAGCTCATCAAATATCACCTACCTCCTGGAATCAATTAAAAGCGGTAGTTCACTCACCATCGAGAAGGCGGACACAGTGAGCTACGAAGATACATACTACATGTATGTAATCCCACTACTGATCATGCTGCTGCTGGAGCTTGTACTATTCATCCGACGCGGCCGCCTGTAATCGGGAAGTCGGCCAGTGGGGACGGTTCTCTCTGGCAGAAATCTGCCAGGGAGAACCGTCCCCGGTGGCAGGGTTTAAAGGAATAAATATGGCAACAAATAATGAGGAAAAATTAAATAAGCAGGAAGCACGTCTTAAGAAGAAGGCGGACAAGAAGGCTGAGAAGATTGCGGACAAGGAGCGAATCCGTGCCGAGAAGAAGGCGGACCGCGAGGCACTGTTTAAGGTCGAGGATCCTATCGGATTCATGCGTATCGTGAATGTCATCAGCGTGATACTTCTGCTCATCGGTCTGTTCTTAGGAATCAGATATACGTTAAATGGCATTTTCCTCCTCAACTATAAACACGGCAACTATATGGCTAAGGTTGAGGTGTTCCTTGAGAAGATGAATGTGCCTGAGGGGTATCTGCCGTTCTACAATGCGGGTAATGCTTACTACATGACGGAAGATTACGACAATGCTATCGACAGCTACAAGTCGGCGCTTGAGTGTCATCCTTCGGACAAGAAGGAGGCAGATATCCGAGTTAACCTGGCACTGGCAATGCTTCATAAGATAGATTTCGATAATATCAACACTGAGAAGCAGAAGGCTGCGGCAATCAGAACTCTGCAGTCGGCACGTAATGTGCTCTGCGAGAAGGGACATGCGGATCCTTATGGAACGGATGGTCGTGATCCGGAGGCGGAGCAGCTTAAGCAGGACATCGACAAGATGCTCGAGGAACTTGATGCTGAACCAGAACCACCACAGGAAAGTGAGTCGGATGAGCAGCAACAGGGCGGAAGCGGCGACCAGGAAAAGGAAAAGAGTCAGAGAGAGAAGCAGCTGGAGAAGGAGCTTGACGAGCAGAAGCAGGAAAATATGCAGGAACGTCAGGAAGCCCAGGATTCTGCAAATAATCAGAAACAGCAGCAGGGCGGCGGCGGCGACGGCTCAAATGGCGGCGGCGGTGATGACTTTGACGGAAAGACGTGGTAAAATAAGTCAAAGTGGGTCAAAGCCGATTCGACTCATTTCAAAAATCTATGAAAAAGAAGATGTGTTTGTATGAAGAAATCTCGTGAAAAAGAGAAGAAATCAGATATAAACATCGAGCTTGAGAAGACGGCGAAGAAAGAGAAAAAGCCGACTCGAGCTGCGAAGAATAGAAGACGAAGAGAGGCAACTCTCAAGTGGGATAAGCTGGACAATACTGCCCAGCTTTTTCCCGTTATTGCGAGAGAGGGCATGAGCAACGTTTACCGCGTGTCTGTGGTCCTTAAGGAGGACATAGATGGCACTGCGCTCCAGCTGGCTCTCGAAAAAGTGCTGCCCCATTTTGATATATTCAGAATGACCATGAAAAATGGCCTTTTCTGGCATTATTTCGAAGAGAACAAGCGCCCGGCTCCAAAGGTTATTGAGGAGAGCGAGTACCCTTGCCTCTTCATCAATCAGTATGAAAATAACCACTACCATTTCAGGATGTCTTATTATAAGAACCGTATTAATCTGGAGGTGTTCCACGCCATCACTGACGGCAACGGAGCTCTCAACTTCCTGAAGGAGATAACATATCAGTACATCCGACTGAAGCATCCGGAGCTTTCCGGTGTGGTGAAGGATACCCTGGCCACTGAGACTTCTCTGGACGCTGAGGATAGTTACCTAAGCAACTATAAGAAGAAGGAAAAGAAGACCTACAAGACGGAGCGTGCTGTCATCATGAAGGGTGAGAAGCTGGCGGTAAATGAGCTGGCCATCACTCACGGCATGATGCCGATCGCTGAGATTAAGGCGGTGGCTAAGGCATATGGTGTCACCATCAATCAGTACATCGTGGCGGTTTACACCTGGGCTATCTATAAGAGCTACCTGAACGGCAAGCAGAGCAAAAAGCCAATCACAACCTGTGTGCCTGTAAACCTTCGTCCGTACTTTTCGTCGGATACTAACAAAAATTTCTTCGTGGTTGTATCTGCGGTCTTCAAACCAACTGAGGAAGAGTACACATTTGAACAGGTGCTGGAAATCGTGGCCAAGAGCCTGAAGGATCAGATTACCAAGGAGAATCTTGAGAAGCTGTTCTCATATAACGTGTCAAATGAAATGAACACTCTTCTAAGAGCAATTCCGCTGTTCCTCAAGAACATTGCCATGAAGCAGGTGTACAACGCATCGGCTAAGGCTAACACAACTACAGTTACGAATCTGGGAATCGTTAAGACCTCCGAGCCGTATTCGAAATATATTGAGAGGTTCCAGGCAATACTGTCCATGTCTAAGGGACAGAACATGAAGATGACCGTGCTTTCGTATGAAGACATGCTGACGATGACATTTAGCGCCGGTATACTGCTGCCAAGTGTGCAGAAGACTTTCTTCAGAAAGCTGACAGAAGACGGCATCAACGTAACCATAGACACCAACGGAGTTTATTACGAATAATATGAAAGAAAATTCTGAGAAAGAATTGAATATAGAAGAATCCGCTGTGCAGGAAGTCGCTGAGAGTGAAGCATCGAATCTTCGTCGCTGCCCGCGCTGCAAGATAAGCATTGTGGACGACACCATCGAGTGCCCACTGTGTCACGGAGTTGTGGAGAATGCGCCGGAGAACCGAAACATGGAGGAGGCGTCTATCTCCCTCACTTATCCGGATATCTCGGTAAGAACCAGGGTTCTTCGACTGATCATCCGAATCGCAATGTTCCTGGCCATCGCCACGGAAGTGATCGTGGTGCTGGTAAACTACGTGACGTTCAACGGCATCTACTGGTCATGCATCGTAGGACTGGGCCTTTGCTATGGATGCGCAACCCTGCTGTACTCTGTTCGAAAGAGACGGAGCATGCAGAGAATCGTGCAGGTTCAGCTTTTCCTAAGCATTTTCTTCTTGCTTTTGCTGGACTTTGTGCTAGGCTTTAAAGGCTGGTCAATTAGCTACGCGGTACCGATCGCGCTGCTCAGCGTTGACACAATGATGGTCTTCCTGATGATCATCCGCATCAACGGCTGGCAGAGATTCATCATGACGGAGATCGTAACATTTGTCCTCAGCATCGTGGTGCTGATCCTGGACATCTGCGGAGAATTAGGCGGAGTGATCTTCGGCCTTGTGGCATTGGTGGTAACAGGACTGATCCTGCTTGGCACCATCATGATAGGAAACAAGTCGGTGTCAAATGAGATCAAGCGCCGCTTCATGATCTAAAATGAGTCGATTGGCGAGAGAGCCAAAGTGACTCATTGTGGGAGGAAATATGTCTGACGAGTTAAGTCGTAAGGCCAGAATCGTTAAGCGTCTGGTGGCTGAATTTAATAGTAATCGCGCCTTCGCTGATAAGTTTGCTCCTGGCGCTAATCTCCAGAGCGAGATGGATGTGGAGTACAACTATCCGGAACACCTGGTGGCCGAGAGAATCCACATGGATAATTTCGAGATGGAGCTGCTGACCAACTACGCAATCTATGACGAAGAGAAGGGCGAGTTTGAATATGTCGAGGCTACGGATGAATCAGAAGCATCAAACAATGCTGAAGTGTCGAGTAATACTGAAACTTCAGATGATTCAACTAAGTATAATATAGATACAAACAAATGGGTCATCCTCCAGTTACATGGTGGAGGATACGTGGGAGCTATGCGTCGCCACTACAAGGTAATGGCAGGCCTCTACTCAGAGGTTGGCAAGGGCGCCACAGTTCTGACTGCGGACTACCGTGTCGCTCCTGAGTATCCATTTCCGGCTGCGTTGGAAGATGCCATGGCAGCCTATGAATGGCTTCTGGACCAGGGTGTCCCAGAGCATAAATTAGTTCTGGCAGGAGATTCTGCCGGAGGGGGGCTTGCAATGGCCCTATGTCATACGTTAAAATCCAGTTGGCGAAAACTGCCAGCAGGAATCATAGCAATGTCGCCATGGACGGACCTTACAACCAGTGGTCCATCCTACACGGAGAACTTCGATATAGATCCTGTCTTTGGAAACGACCGAAGCGAGCTGATCTTCAACAATCCGTATATTGGTGACGCCAATCCGAGAGACCCGCGCATTTCGCCAGCATTTGGCGACTTCACAGGGTTCCCTCCAATGCTGATACAGGTGGGTACAGATGAAATGTTACTCAGCGACTCAGAGATGGTTGCCGCAAAGGCCCGCTCTGCTGGAGTAAAGGTGCGTTTCACCAAGTATCAGGGAATGTTCCATGTATTTCAAATGGCAGGTAAGATTATGGAAGAGTCCGGCCACGCCTGGGCCGAGGTTAAACGATTCTTAGAAGAAATATAGGAGAAAGTCATGCAGAAATTTTACTTAGAAAACATGTACCTTAAGGTAACAATAAATCAGAAGGGCGCCGAGGTGGCTTCCATTCTCTCAAAGGAGAACGGCCAGCAGTACCTCTGGAACGCAGACGAGAAGTTCTGGAAGCGCAGCTCACCAGTTCTTTTCCCAATCGTAGGTAGCGTTGCAGACGGCAAGTTCACTGTTGACGGCAAGGACTTCCCAATGTCTCAGCACGGTTTCGCCCGCGACATGGACTTCAAGATGATCAAGCAGCCAGACGGCAAGAAGATAATCTTCAAGTTGGACTATAATGAAGAAACAATGAAGCTGTACCCATATCCATTTTCGCTGGAAGTTGAGTACAACCTTGACCGCTACAAGCTCACATGCAAATGGCGTGTCACAAATCTAAGCAAGCAGCCAATGTATTTCCAGATTGGTGCGCATCCAGCTTTCACATGTCCACTTAAGAAGGGCGAGAAGCAGAGCGATTACTTCATCAGCGTGGACACAGATAAGAATCTGACATACTCACTCCTTAGCAAGAACGGTCTTGTTGAGAAGGATGGCCAGACTCTTAAGAACGACGGCGGCATGATCGCTATCGACGAGCACATGTTCGACAACGATGCACTTATCTTCGACGGCTCACAGGCTACTAAGGTCAGCCTTTGCAAACCAGATAAAATGGCATATGTAACTGTAGGTTTCGAAGCACCTCTTTTCGGTCTTTGGTCACCTGCAGGAAAGGGAGCCCCATTTGTATGTATCGAGCCATGGTATGGCCGTGCTGATAGAGAAGGATTTAGCGGTGATATTTCAGAGAGAGAGCACATAAATCGCCTTGAAGGACACAGCATTTTTGAGGCTGAATACTACATTGAAATTGGTGTTTAAGTCGATTTTTTGAATATCCGTTTACATAACAAAAAATATGACAGAAATATTACGAAAAATGGCTAAAATTATTACAAAAAGCCCAATAAACGCTTGACTTTTATAAGAGAAAACGTATAATTTAATAGAGCGTTTTAGTTCGGAATTAGGGGGCTAGAATAGCAAATTATATTAAGTATTTTTTAGGAGGATTTCCAAATGAACAAAACAGAACTTGTAGCAGCTATTGCTGAGAAGACAGATCTTTCAAAGGCTGATTCAGAGAGAGCTCTTAAGGCTTTCATCGAGACAGTTGAGGGCGCACTTAAGAAGGGTGATAAGGTTCAGCTTGTAGGCTTCGGTACATTCGAAGTTAAGAAGACAGCTGCTAGAACAGGTCATAACCCAAGAACAGGCGAGAAGCTTAAGATTAAGGCTTCTAAGGCTCCTAAGTTTAAGGCTGGTAAGGCATTCAAGGATGCTGTAAACTAATCTGTACTGATTAAGAGTATTCACTGCCGCGTCTCAATGACGCGGCAGTTTTTCTATGGAGGAATTATGAGATTAGATAAATATTTGAAGGTTTCACGTCTGATCAAAAGACGTACAGTAGCTAACGAAGCCTGTGATGCAGGCCGTGTAGCGGTAAATGGCAAGCCTGCCCGCGCATCTTACGATGTGAAGGTTGGCGACGAGATAGAGATTACATTTGGTAACAAGACTGTAAAGGCAAGAGTCCTGAAAGTGGCTGAAACAGTGAAGAAAGACGATGCCGCTGACATGTTCGAACTCATATAAAAAATGCTTGCATAAATGGTTAACATAAATTATACTATAGAAGTGATTTTGTCTTTAGTGGGTGGATGCTAACTATGCAGCATAGAGAGGTTAGAAAATCGAATAGACAGTCTAACGCCGGTCTTTTGCTGGTATTTGTTGTGGTACTTATCATCGTTGTTGCGTGTAGCGCAAGAAGTGTATCGCTGTACCATAAGAGCAAGGAACTCTCGGTTACACAGGCTCAGCTTGAGCAGCAGCTCGAGGACGCAAACAACAGAGCGGCGGAGCTTGAGGAACGCGAGAAGTACATGAAGACAAAGAAATATATCGAGGACGAAGCGAAGAACAAGCTGGGACTCGTCAATAGTGATGAGATTCTCATCAAACCAAAAGAAGATGATGATTAGAAAGTGACACTGGTGCCCGCACCGCTGTCACTTTTTTAAACTAGTTCGAATAAAGAAACTAATTCATTAAAATAGAGTGAGTCAAAGAAACAAACCTAATCAGAGAGATATATGGGATTATACGAGAGTGTAACTGAATATATGAAGCAAGCCGGCATGCTGACGGACGTTGGTGGTGTGGTTGTGGGCGTATCAGGCGGCGCGGATTCCGTGGCGCTGCTTCGAGTGCTGTGTCAGTGTAGAGATACCATTTCTCTGCAGAAAGGTGTAAAACCAGCAGACGCACTGAAGATAAATGTCATCCATATCAATCACATGATTCGAGGCGAGGAGGCCGACCGCGATGAGCGGTTTGTCCAGGACCTCTGTCAGCGCCTTGATGTTAGCTTCAAGGTTTACCGCGAGGACATCCCTAAGATGGCCCGTGACCAGCACCTTTCCGAAGAGGAGGCTGGTCGTATCTTCCGTTATCAGTGCTTCGAAAAGGAAGCGGACCTGCTGTCAAAAGAAGGAACCGATGCAAGGGAAGTGCGAATCGCTGTAGCTCACAACAAAGATGATCTGGCTGAGACGGTGCTCTTCAACATGATCCGCGGCAGCTCTCTCCTGGGACTTTCTGGAATCAAGCCAGTGGTGGGCCGTATCATCAGACCACTCCTCATGACCTCCCGCGCAGAGATTGAGGACTATCTTAAAGAACTGGGGCAGGACTACATCACCGACTCCACGAACCTGACCACGGACTACACACGTAACAAGATCAGACTCTCCATCATCCCACAATTAAGAGAGATAAATGGTAGCGCAGTCGATCATATAGTCGAGGTGGCGCAGGACGCAAGTCGCCTGAACCAGGACATCGCGGCAGAAATCAGCGCTCATTATTATGTAGAAAATAATTCAACAACAGACAGAGAAGCAAATCAGGAGATCCATATTCCTTCCTTTAGAACCCTCAGCACTCTGGCTAAGGGCGAACTGGTTTTGTCCAAAATGGAGAAGCTCAGCGGTCGCAGGAAGGACATAACAAGGGAACATATCCGTTCGGTATGCGCCCTGGCAGATATGGAGTCTGGCAAGAGCGTGGACCTTATCTACGGAATCCAGGCTCGTCGCTCCTATGACACTATTGTGCTCAGTATCAAATCAAACAACAAAAAAACGTCCATAACACAAGAACAAACTATGGAAAAGTCAGGTGAATCTCAGCCAACAGGAACCATTACAACTGAGATCATCCCATACGACGCCTCCCTTGACCTGAGCAAAAAAGAATATACGAAGCTAATAGATTGTGATAAAATAAACTTCGTGCCTGTGCTTAGAACCCCACAGCCAGACGACTTCATAGTTGTAAGTGGCGAAGGAGGAAGCAAGAAGCTGTCACGATTCTTCACCCACTCGAAAGTGGACCGTGAGAAGCGAGAGAGTTTTCCTGTTGTTGCTGATGGTGACGAAATCATTTGGGTCGTAGGGCTCAGACTCAGCGAACGCTACAAAGTCACAGGCAGTACAAAACGTGTGATGAGGATAACTTACACAGAAAAATAAAGAGGTAAAATTTTGGATAAGAAGATGAAACGAGGCGCGGGGAATCTGCTCCTTGCGTACGCATTAGTAGGAATTCTCTTCATCGGCGCGTGGGTATTTCTTTCCCGCCCGATGAACGTGGATAAGACCTACAA
This sequence comes from Lachnospiraceae bacterium AC2031, assembly GCA_000687975.1. Lineage (GTDB taxonomy): Bacteria > Bacillota > Clostridia > Lachnospirales > Lachnospiraceae > Eubacterium_Q. The sequence goes on from JIAB01000001.1 coordinate 2,065,894, forward strand.
CGACCAGAAACTTAAGCAGGATGTGAAAGACGGAAAAGTAGTTTCGGTAGTGATCAATCAAAATGAGGAAATACCGACAGGTACCATCGAGGTATCTTTCCGCGAGGACAAAAAGGTTTACTACACCCAGGACGTGTCTATAACCATAGACATCCTGAAGAACTCTGACATCGAGTATGAAATCTCCGATGTGACCCGAGCTGGGCTGGTAGAGAAGCTGGCTCCATACATATTTATAACAATCCTTTTTGTTGTATACATCACAGTCACTTCAACTCAAATGGCATCTCTCGGTGGAAGTGTTGGAGGTGGAGCAGGTGGCAACCTTGCAAACTTTGGCAAGAGTCGTGCTAAAAAAGACCTGCAGACTGGCATAACATTTGACGATGTAGCTGGACTTGATGAAGAAAAAGAAGAGCTGGCTGAGATAGTTGACTTCCTGAAAGATCCAGGAAAATACACAGCCATCGGCGCAAGAATTCCAAAGGGTATCATTCTTGAGGGTCCTCCGGGAACAGGTAAGACCCTCCTAGCGAAGGCCGTATCAGGAGAGGCTGGAGTACCATTTTTCTCCATCTCCGGTTCCGATTTTGTAGAAATGTTCGTCGGCGTTGGTGCATCCCGTGTGCGTGATCTTTTCGCTGATGCACAGCTGAACAAACCTTGTATCGTATTTATAGATGAGATCGATGCGGTTGCTCGCCAGCGTGGTACTGGTCTTGGTGGCGGCCACGACGAGAGAGAGCAGACGCTGAACCAGTTGCTTGTTGAGATGGACGGTTTCGGCGACAACGAGGGAATCATCGTTATGGCGGCTACAAACCGTGTGGACATCCTAGATGCCGCAATCCTGCGTCCAGGCCGTTTCGACAGACGTGTTAAGATAGGTCGTCCTGATGTAAAGGGACGTGAAGAAATCCTGAAGGTACACACAGCCAAGAAGCCAATTTCTGAGGATGTAAACCTTCATGAGATAGCAAGAACAACATCAGGCTTCGCAGGTGCAGATCTGGAGAACCTGATAAATGAAGCAGCCATCAAGACTGCAAAAGAAGATCGTAAGTTCATCACAAAGAAGGATATCGACGATGCTTTCGTAAAGCTTGGTATAGGTACTGAGAAGAAGTCTCGTGTGGTATCCGAGCATGACAGAAAGATCACAGCCTACCACGAGTCAGGCCACGCTATTCTGTTCCACATGCTGAACGAGGTAGAAGAAGTTTATACCATATCAATCATTCCAAATGGATCTGGAGCGGGTGGTTATACGATGCCACTTCCATCCAACGATGATATGTACTACACAAAGAACAGAATGCTTCAGAACATCCAGGTATCAATGGGTGGACGTATTGCTGAGTCACTGATCTTCGACGACGTAACAACTGGTGCATCACAGGATATCAAGCAGGCAACAAGCGTTGCAAGAAGCATGGTAATGAAGTACGGCTTTGCTGAAAACCTGGGCTTCCTCAACTACGAGTCAGGTGAGGGCGAAGAAGTATTCATCGGACGTGAGATAGGTCATCAGAGACCTTACAGCGAAGAAGTTGCTGCTAAGATCGACGTTGAAGTTAAGAAGATAATCGACTACTGCTACAGCGAAGCAGAGCGAATTCTGAAAGAGAACATGGATGTACTCCACAAGACTGCAGAGCTTCTTATCGAGAAAGAAAAGATAACAGGCGAAGAATTTGTAGCGCTTTTTGAGTAGTTGTTCAACATGCACAATCGACAGGGCGGGAATAGGTTAAATTATATAACGGACTGTACTTCTTGCATAAAGTGTGGTTATAATAAACAAAAAAAAATATAAAAAAATGTCTTTTTTGTGAACACTTTTTAACAATAATCCGTATAATAACTATTGTAACCCCCCAATACATTATATAGTTTTTTGCTACACCCCATAAGTAACAAAATACCTTCTCCAAAAGAGCTTGCCTACCCCGGCAGGCTCTTTTACTTTCTTCAGTGTTTGTGCCATATCTGCCAATGGCAGATATGAAAGTCTTTGCTTCGCAAAGCCTTTGATACACTGCGTGTAGCGCATCCTGCGCTTCGCTTCGGAGCAACGATTTCTTTCAGAAATCGTTACCTGATATGCGGGTTCCCAGACTTTTCACCTTTTTCATCCCATTTTTAATTTAGTTTACATAATGCCGAGATTTGAGTAATTTGTAACAAAAAATCGCGTCTTTTTGCGTCTAAAAATCGAATTTAATTAGATTTTTGTTACTTATCCTTACTCGACTTTTTTCGTTAATTTCTGTCTTTTTCAATAATTCGACCACTATATGTAGTGGTTGTTCTATTTCAATAAAAGCCCTGATTATATCAATATCACCATATAAATCATGTTGGTTCAGTCTGTATTTTGTTACATCGTTATGATATATTAGAGCAGTAACAGATAAATAATTATCTTCCAGTTTTATGGACGATGACAATCGGAATTTATCTTAGAGATAATTGATGGACGAGAATTACCAGAATATATGACAATGAATAAGGGGAAGATATGTGGCTGATCATGGCGGCTTTGTCCGCGCTCTTTGCCGGACTTACGGCGATACTTGCGAAATGCGGGATCAAAAAGACTGATTCAGACGTGGCGACTGCTCTGCGGACGGTCGTTGTACTCCTTTTTGCCTGGATCATGGTGTTTATCGTTGGCTCTGCTGGAACGATCACGGAAATATCGGCAAAATCTATCATCTTCTTAATTCTGTCCGGCTTTGCGACAGGAGCCTCGTGGATCTGCTATTTTAAAGCCCTGTCCGTCGGCGATGTGAACAAGGTCGTTCCCGTCGATAAATCCAGCACGGTTCTGACAGTGCTTATCGCAATCATCCTTTTCAGTGAGACAGAACATCTGGCGGTCAAGCTGATCGGTACTGCACTTCTTGCGGCAGGCGTGTTTCTGATGATCGAAAAGAAGAAAACTGAAGCAAAGGACACAAAGCGCACGTGGCTGCCCTACGCGATCGGTTCCGCTGTTTTTGCTGCCCTGACCTCAATTCTGGGAAAGATCGGCATAACGGATGTAGAATCAAATCTCGGTACGGCGATCCGTACTGGTGTTGTTCTTGTTATGGCTTGGCTGATCGTCTTCGTTAAAGGCAAAGGTGCTGAACTGAAAAATACTGATTCTAAAGAACTTGTATTCATAGCTCTGTCCGGGATTGCCACAGGCGCATCATGGCTCTGTTACTATTACTCCATACAGAACGGCGTCGTCAGCGTTGTCGTACCGATCGATAAGCTCAGCATTATCGTTTCCGTCGCTTTTTCCTATTTCGTATTCAAAGAAAAGTTGAGCAGAAAAGCGCTTGCCGGGTTGATTCTGATTGTTGTCGGCACTTTGGCGATGGCGATCTGGGCATAGGAAACAAATAACGGCAAATTCGGATTTGTAGAGACAAATTATATTGCAGTTTTATTGACTATGGGGGGATTACTATGGAGATGGATAAAGATTTTAGAGGAAATGCATATATAGTAAAAAAAGAAGTATTACTGAATTATAGCGGCGGGTTTGCTGACTTGGCAAATGAGATTCCCAATACGATTGAAACAAGATTTGCGTCTGCATCCATGAGCAAGACTTTTGTAGCTGTGGGCATCTTGCAATTGATCGAAGCAGAAAAGCTGGAATTTGAAGATACGATCGGAGCAATTTTGGATTTTGATCTGAAACACATCGATCCCTATGTTACAGTAAGACAACTTTTGAATCACACTTCCGGTGTTCCGGATTATTTTGATGAATCGGTTATGGATGATTATGAGGCGTTGTGGACTGATTATCCTAATTACAGGATTAGGCATAACCGGGATATGCTTCCGCTGTTTATAGACAAGCCAATGATGTACAACAGGGGAGAGAGGTTTCAATACAACAATTCCGGGTATGTATTGCTTGCCATGATTATTGAGGCGATAACAGGCATGGACTTCGATGTATATCTTAAACAAAATGTTTTTGACAGATGCGACATGTTTTCTACAGGATATTTTTCTTTTGACAAACTTCCTGCAAAATGTGCTAACAGTTATATCTATTGTCCTGAAACAGAGGATTACCGTACAAATATATACTCTGTTGGCGCAAAGGGAACCGGTGACGGAGGTGCATTTGTTACAGTAGGAGATATTGTGAAGCTTTGGAATGGACTTATCGGGTATAAACTCCTTTCCAAGGATATGGTAATGCAAATGTTTTCCAAGCAGAGCGGTGACGGGAAAGACCCTGAAGAAGGATATTATGGCTTTGGATTATGGATCATCGATAATCCTAAGGGCCAGGATTATGTGTATATGCAAGGATGCGATGAAGGAGTAAGCGCCATCTCCGAATATAATCCCAATAATGGAATGATAACGGTTATTCTCAGCAACTATGGCGATAATGTATGGGCGAGGATGAGAAAAATACGAGAGGAAATGTATTAGCATTGATAAGTTCTATCGGAAGTTAATTGCACATATTCAAATTTGTTGAGAAATTCAATTTCAGTTTAATGGAGGTCGGAAATTAAATGAATAATACATATATAATTAGAGAGGCTGTTCCGGATGATGCAGAGAATATGATTTCATATCTGAATCAAGTGGGTGGAGAATCTGATTACTTATTATATGGAGAAAATGAATTTAACGTTCCGATTGAAGGCGTAAAACGAAAACTGGCTATGAGTAAGGACTCTCAGAACAGTATTGTTTTGATAGCTCTTGAAAAAGAAAAGATTATTGCAAGAGCAGAAATAGATGGATATTATCCGGCAAGAATCCGTCATAGGGCTAAATTCTCAATCTCAGTAAGAAAGGAGTACTGGAATCAGGGAATAGGAACAGATATGTTAAATAGAATCTTCGAGCAGGCAAAAAAGATGAATATCCGGATTATAGAACTGGAAGTTATTACTGATAATGCAAGGGGGATTAATCTGTACCATAAAATGGGATTTACAGACATAGGAATATATAAAGATTATTTCTTTGTAAACGGGATGTTTAAAGATGCAGTAGTAATGCAGAAAACATTATAGGATGTTCCAGTTTGTACTGAATAATACACATATACCTTCAGAATTGGAAGAAAAGGTTTATTACATTTGTAATGATTGTAAAAATATCTGGGAATGGTCTGAAAAAGTATATGAATTTGTTAAAAGAGTAAGGATATAGTAAAGGAATATAATTATGATTGAAATAAAAGAATCAACCTTTGATGATGTCAAGAGTATCCAGGCTCTATGGGCGGATGAAGACGTAATGAAATATATATGGCCTAGAGGGCTAATAGAAACTGAAGAAGCTGGGGAACAAAAAAGACTTCTAAGGAGCCTGTTTAATGTACGAATGCCCGGAGGATATCAGTGAGCAGGCTATCTGCATCGATGGTGATATCGGTGCTGTAATAGATGAATTAAGGAAGTGATTTAATGATCATAAATACGGGAATGCGCACGGACATACCGGCGTTCTACCATGAATGGCTGATAAATAGAATAAAAGAAGGCTTTGTGCTGGTGCGTAATCCCTACAATCCGTCTCAGGTGACCAGGTACAGCCTGTCCCCGGAGGTTGTGGATCTGATTGTATTTTGTACGAAGAATCCTGCCCCGATGCTACCACATATGGATGTGCTAAAACCTTATGGACAGTATTGGTTTGTTACGATCACTCCTTATGGAAAAGATATCGAACCTAATGTGCCGGATAAGAAGAAAGTAATGGAAGACTTTAAAACCCTTTCTGATATTGTTGGTATAGATAGTGTTGGATGGAGATACGATCCGATCTTTGTGGATGATAAGCATTCTGTGGATTGGCATATAGATCAATTCGAGCAGATGACCGCAACACTATCTGGATATACAAGGACCTGTGTGATTAGCTTTATCGATATCTATAAGAAGGTGGAGCGAAACTTCCCGGAAGCAAGGGAAGTTTTTAAGAAGGACAGAATGACGATCGGCAAAGCTTTTATTGAGATTGCAAAGCGGAATGATATCACTATCAGACCGTGTGCTGAGGGATATGATCTTGCATCATATGGTGCAGATTGCTCTGGATGTATGACGGTAAAGACTTTTGAGACTGCTCTACATGCAGGCCTCGATGTTCCTAAACGAAGCAGAAATCAGAGGAACAATGAATGTGCCTGCTTTTTGGGCACGGATATCGGAGCATATGATACTTGCGGTCATCTTTGCAGGTATTGCTATGCCAATACGAATGCGGCACTTGTGCGTGAGAACATGAAGAGGCACGATCCGAAATCTCCGTTTCTAATCGGGAATAGTAAGCCCGGGGATGTGATCCATGAGGCGGAGCAGAAAAGTTGGCTGGATCTGCAGATGAGGCTGGAATTATGGTGAGCCAAGATATTCAACTCCTGAGGCAGTAAAAGAGTTGTTTGATAAAAAAGTATTTTACTAAGGAATAATTCTTCAAATCCTTGTAAATAATTATTTTTTTCAAGCTTCCATGTGCTTTACGATCTGAAGAAACCTTACCAAAGCTAATAAATAATAAGCGATTTTTTGAAAAGCTAGTTATTAAGCCATCCATGACCATACAGACCTAATGGGCTAGGTGACTAGGATACCTCCCCATAAGTATCAAATAAAAGGTGTGTTCAAGCGGTGCATTTGTATAGAAAATATGGATTCATAGAAGTCCCGGTTGATAAGGATAAATTTCCGTTTGAACGTGGAGATATTGCGTTTGAGATGGTAATTTAATTTCCAGTTTAACATTCCATATACTATAGGGATAGATTGTAAAATTGGAAGAAAGATGCAGCATGTAAAACTGGATAGATTGATAAAAATATAAATGTCAACCTGCATATAGTAGTGGGTTGACATTTTGTTTTGCCTTTGCTATAACCTACTATGTTCTAAAAAATTATTGGCAAGTCCAAAGAACAATCATCAGATGTCTTGTATGAACAATCATCAGCATGTCTTGTATGAAAACGATATAGCGAGGGGAAAATGAATATTCAGAATCTTACTAATGAAATAATAGATGGAAGAAGACTTGGAAGAGAGGATGACCTAAGCTTCCTTAAAGAATGCCCACTTGATGAACTGACAGAAGGTGCGGACAAAATACGCAAGGAGCTGGTAGGTGAAAGAGTTGATCTATGTACTATAATTGCTGGAAAGAGTGGCAATTGTGGTGAGAACTGCAAGTTCTGCGCCCAGTCTGCTCACAACCACACAGAGTGCGAAGTATATGGTCTTATGGATTACGACAGGATATATGCGGAAGCTAAATCTAATGAAGAAGAGGGCGTGGATAGATTTGCCATAGTTATATCAGGACACAGCCCATCTAAGGAAGACTTTGAAAAATTGATTGAAATATATAAAAAGCTTAGAAATGATCTCAAGATATCACTTTGTGCATCGCTTGGATTTCTGACACAGGAACGATTCGACAGGCTCTATGAGGCAGGAGTCAGAAGCTATCACAATAACATCGAAACATCGCGGAGATTTTTCAAACATATATGCACTACTCACACATTTGACGATAAGATTGCTAATATAAAGAGAGCACAGGCTTCAGGGCTTAGCGTCTGCTCAGGTGGCATCATCGGAATGGGTGAAACCATGGACGACCGAATCGATATGGCGCTCGAACTTTCGGAACTGGGCATTGGGTCAATCCCAATCAATTCGCTCATCCCTATCCCTCATACACCGCTGGAAAACCTTCCGACCCTTACGGAAGATGAAATCCTCAGGACAGTAGCTATCTTCAGATACATCAATCCGAAGAGTAACATACGGCTTGGTGCAGGAAGGAAACTGATAACTGGAAATGGAATCACGGCATTTACAGGTGGTGCAAGCGCGACGATAACAGGAAATATGCTGACAACTTCAGGTTCAACAATCCAGAGTGACCGTGATATGCTCAAGGCTCTGGGCAGAAAAATAGTATAAAAGATAGTAAAACGGTGGCTTGTAAATGTTTATTCCAGTTTATCTGATTAAAGGACCCTATTAGAGGAGTAGGAAAACTTCCAAATTCGACAAATCGTGCGAGGTTTGGAAGTTTTTTGTTTGACAAGAAATTTTATTTATTTATCCATTTACTTATCCAACCGAAACACGTTTTGAGTTGCAAAATAAAAAGTGTCATTGCTGGTGACACAATTGAGTTTGATCAAAAAACAAAAGAGAAACCGGTATACTTTTTGAATTTCGGGAAAACATTAAAATCTTAACATATGTCAATGCACATATAATAAAGCCATGGTAATGTTTCTTTCAGGAGGTGACAGCATGAAAGAAAAAGATACTAATTCTTCCATCAGAGAAGTTATGATCGGAACATGGGCATGGGGGGCAGGTTTTAACGGTTCTAAGATGGTTTTCGGCAAAAAACACGATGAATCAATACTGAAACGTACTTTTGAAAGAGCTTTAGAACTTGGATTTCTAAAATGGGATACGGCGGCTGTTTATGGTATGGGTTCCTGCGAGAAGCTTTTGGGGAGTTTTATAAATGGTAAGAGTGATATATTTCTTTCCACCAAATATTTTCCCAATAAAAGATTCAAAAGTGGAGAACTTGAAAAGTCATTTAATGAAAGTATGGAGCGTCTTAAACTTAAGTCCGCAGATCTCTTTTGGATACATAAGCCCAATAATCTGCTTGATAATCTGAAAGAAGCAGTACCTCTTTTGAAAGACGGAAGAATAAAAAATATCGGTATTTCAAATGTATCTATGACGGACATACAAAAAGCTGATTCTTTTCTTAATAAGTATGGACTAAAGCTTGGCGCAGTTCAGAATCATTTCAGCCTATTAAGAAACGATCAGCAGCCGATAATTGATTACTGTAACAATAATGGAATCGTGTATTATGCATATATGGTTCTTGAGCAGGGAGCTCTGGCAGGAAGGTATAATGCAAAGAATCATTTTCCGACATTTTCTATGAGGAACTTCGCATTTCCTAAGCGCAAGTTTAAGAAGATAGAAGGTCTTCTTAATATGATGAAGGATATAGCTGGCAAATATGGGATAGACCAGTCACAGGTTCCAATCCTTTGGGTGATTTCAAAGGGTGCAATTCCTATAATCGGTATCACAAAGCCGACTTATGCTGAAAAGCTATCTGCTGCACTTAAGGTGACTCTTACTGATGAAGAAGTAAGTAATCTCACGGCCGAGGCAAAGAAAACCGGAATAAGACAGCAGGGGTCATGGGAACCACAATAATTAATACAAAATGAAGAAGCTGAAAGACAGATGCACAGTGAATGTTACAGCTACATGCGTGGACATATTGTTATAGTAAATTGAAGAAGAAAGTGGGCTGATATCGTGGAAATGAGGACTCATATTTCGGTTATTATACCTGCACATAACGAAGAAAAATATATTAAGAGGTGCATCGATTCTATTAAGGCGGCCGACAGCGTGTTCCCAGGAAACGCAGAGATTATTGTAGTCTGTAATCGGTGTACAGATCGGACAGAGTGTATCGCTGCAGAAAATGGTGCCGTTACTATCATCAATGAAGATCGGTGTATCGCAGAGGTCAGGAATGCCGGAATTGTAGCTGCGAAAGGAAAAATAATAGTTACAATAGATGCGGATAATCGTATGACTAAGAATACGCTTCGGGAGATATATTCACTCCTCCGGAGTGGACGGTATATTGGTGGAGGTGCTCCAATCAGGTTCGAAAGGTATTCATTTCCACTGTGGTGTAATGATATTCTATGCAGAGTATCTTTTAAGCTGACAGGATTATATAGCGGGATCTTTTGGGCTGAGAAGAAAACCTTTGATGCCATTGGAGGTTTTGTTGATAAGAAAGCTATGGAAGATGTTGCTACTGCAAAACTCCTTAAGAGATATGGAAAGACACAGGGAAAGAAGTATACGACGCTTAGAAAAAACTATCTGATCAATTCAACCAGAAAGTATGATGATCTAGGTGACTGGCTCTACTTTAAACTGATGATTAAGAATGTTGGAACGCTTATAAAAGCTGTACTTGGTGATAAATCAGGGATGGATAAGCTGTTGGATGAGCTGTTTTATGAATATAATGATGGTCGGTGAGATAGTGAGTCTTTCCAGCTTTAGAGTGGTAAAGAAGGCACAATGTTTATTTTATATTTCAACTTGAACTACTCTGTGATTCGTAAAATCTGACACATCCTTAAGCTTCTCTACATATAATCTATCATTGTATATACTAAAAAATCTATGAATGCATAAACAGGTAATGCTAAAATAAGTATTACTATAGTTTTAAATTCTTCCCTCATCCAAGATTCTTTCGGGTTTCGTGGATTTATTTTTAAGCTAATAGTGTCGCCTTTACTATATACGGTATGTTCTTTATAAGACTTGTGCGTAGTATACTCCTTACCATTATACTCGTATTTAAAAGTAACGTCATAATAATCTATATATTCTACTTTATTTGTTTTGGAATCTTCATGCCTTCTTGTTTCATGATTTACTGATGTCACTTGGGCATATACAATTTCCGTACAAACAATTAGAGCCTTGATATCTTTAATTAGGCAATAAACTGAAAATATCTGGATTAATGCATAAGGTAATCCTGCTATTATTGCGATAATCCAAAACATGGTTTCTTATTCTCCTTTATACTTTGTTTTCTAGATATATAGTGTCTATTATTCTACTTCTGTTGCATAAGTGAGTCAAAAAAGTTGTAGCTTTAATGCCGTAGACATATTTTGGTGAAAATATGATATAATCGGTTGATATGAAGAAGTCAAAAAAGTCATGGAAGAAAAAAAGTTCATCAAGGAAAAGGACATCCTCAAAGAAAAAATCAAGCAAGGAAAAGTCATTAAAGGAAGGATCTTCAGATTCATTAAAAGATAGACCACTGGCAAATAAGATTATAATTGGTATTTGTATATTTATTCTTATTATATTCCCTAGTATATTTATTCCATTCTCAATAGGACTGGCAATATTCATGGGAGTTGAAGACCAGATAGACACTAAAGAGGAACACATAGAAAAAAGAACATCAAATGAGGAGATGTTTGGAAAATATCTGTATCTGGACAAGATAGATGAAGATGTTTATGCAGTTGTTTCGGAAGATGAAGATCCAGAGAGAAGACTTGTTTGGGATGAGGATTTCTGCGGTTATTATGATGACCTATCGAACGGTTATGTCTGGTACGATGTGAAGAGAGAAAAGTGGAAATACTGGTTTAAGGATATCTCCCCGGATTATAAAGACTACGGTTGGATGGTCTATGATTCAAATGGATGGATGATCGAGAGAGAATATCAAGACTGGATCAAGCTTCCAGAAAGTTATGATAGAAGCAAGCTATGGTATATAAAGCAGAGTGAATAAAGATATGAAATTAAGAATAAGAAGGCTGAAGAAGGAAATGCTAAGGTTGAAGTGATTGGTTAGTTTATCTATTCATGGAACTCCCTTTGTGTTATATTTTTGGTGTAAGAAAAATATAACATAAGTGGGAGTTTTTATTATGTCATTTTTTAGCAAATTCGTTAACACAGAAAAATCTGCATCAACAAAGGAACAAAAACAGATCAAATAATGGAGGGATGCTATAACGAAATATATAGCGAAATAATTAAGTTCTTTGAAGAAAGTGATGTTGAAGGTTTAAAGAGCGATTTTAATCTGGAGTATTTAAAAGAAAACTGGTATTTATCGGGTGTGGCTATATATGATGATCATGCTGAATTTTCTATTGGAATTGATGCTGCAGGAAACTCAGAGGAAGATAGTTATTATGAAATAGTTATATTTGTTGACTATGGTACTGAGGAAGCAGAAGTTTCATTTAATGTTGTATGGTAGATATCACATTTGAATCACTTGAAAAGATTAGCCGTCATAAATATGACATAAGCTTGAAGATTAAATTTAAGTTTTATGTCGGTGAAAAAATGAGTGATTTGTATAATATTGAAGACAAAGGTGACTATCTGGTTTATACATTTGACGGTATTGCTCTTAAAATAAAGAGCATTGAGAATGAGGAGACTGATAGAGGTTAAGTGTATGGATGAATATGGATTTTTAAACGGAATTTCAGATAAGACTTTGTATATCGGTCTGACTGCTAGTGAGATAAGTCTTTATGCAGGAGAATTCAAAGAAGCTTTTAATGTTAGTTTGCCGGAAAATGTAAGAGATTTTTTGAGAATAACTAATGGCTTCTACATAAATGGCAAAGTATTCTTCTCCATGAATAATGATAACGTTAAGGAGATAAGTCCGCGAGCCACAAATAGGACCCGTGATATCATCGGCTTTAACAGATATTATAGAGGTATGACGGATATCGAAGATTACATTATCCTGGGCAAAGACAGTATCTCGTATTTTGTTTATGACATTGCATCTGAGAAGTATCGAATATTAACTAACGGAACGATAGACGTGATGAACGAATTTAACAGTTTGGCACAGATGATACGAGAGGTGTTAGTGTGATAATAGATAGAAAAAGAGAGGCGATAATTAAGCTTGTTGGTAGGGAGTACTACATTTTCTTTAGAACAGAAGGGAAGTGGAGACCCATGGACACAAGAAATCCAATAGAAAATGAATATGGAAGAATTCTCTTCCTGGGAGATGGAGCTTGGTGGGATTTGGATGACATCTCTGAAGAAGATGGGGAGAAGATTTTGAAAGAATGGCAGAAAAAGTAAATCGAAGTTTGGTGAGGCATATATGGAAAAAGCAACAAGAGAAAAACTGGCCAAGGTTGCGAAGGATATGGCGCGGGCTCCGTTTCACGGAACGTTTGACGGGCTGCCGTCCAATCTTGCGCCGATTGTGCGATTGTTTCCGACGTGGAGCGTCAAGGAAGCGGACGGGTTATGGTGCGCGGCGTTTGTGTATTATTGCTGCACGGAAGCGGGATTCGAGATTCAGCACAGACCCAATGAATGCAAAACCTGTCATCTGGCGGCATGCTTCGGTTGGGAGGAATTTGCCATCAACGATCAGCGGATTGAATACCATAGAGGCGCGGAAGAGTTTGTTCCAGAAGCGGGAGACATTGTCATTTATGACAGAGTATTCGAGAACAGAGAGCACGACCATATAGGGATCGTCCTTGAGAAACGGGAGCGTACGATCCTTGCTGCAGAAGGAAATGTGAACAATATATCCGGAATTATCGAGCGATCTATCGACGAACATATTCGTGCGTATATTCGAATTCCGGATGGGTATCGGTATAGAGAAGAGAAAAGGATAAAGTAGCGTAACATGAGTTTAATGAAAATATCTGAGACAGATAAAATGTTGACTGAGTTTTATAAAAGATTAGTAAGATTTAATGACAAGGCAAGAGATAAAGCGGAAGGAGATATGCATAAATATCTTGAGAATTTTTTACATGGGGCATCTTTTGCAATGTATTCCGATTCAGACCTTGGTAATCTTTGTATTGACATACTTAAGAGGAGTATGAAAGAAAAAGATTATCCTTTAATGCAGGCAGTGATGAATTTTATGAATAAGTCAAATGTATTATGGAATACTCAAAATGGTTGTGATCATTCATATATGGCATACCATATAGTAAACTACCTTTCGTCTGCAGAATATGAGAATTTATACAGAGCATTTCCACAGGGGCTTCCCCTTGCATCAAATGGACATACAATGAATGTTCATGCTGCCAATCTTATACTTTGTCTTTTGTATAAAGATGATTATGACAGGACTGCAATTGAAGATAAAGCAAAAAAGTATATCACTTCAAAACAACCAAAGTGGGACAGAGCCTTTGTGGCTTGTTTATTGGGTATCTTGGAAGAAGATACAGATTTGATCTCGGAAAATATACAAGTTCTGTGTGAACTCTTAGCCAGAACGGATGTTACAAGTTTTGAAAAGCTTCAATGTCAGTTTGCATATGGAATGCTTGCTATTGCCTACAATAATCTTCCGCAGGATAAATATGAATTGATACGGATGCCGGAGTATAAGAATTTTGATCTGGGATATATGAAGTGGCTTATAGAAGGCATCTTTACAAAAGAAAGTTTGATTGAATTTCGGAAACCTTGCGAGATTTTGAACATTTTCATGTCTTCGCCGATATCCCGTACACTGATTCATCAGCCTTATCTTAATGAAGATGTTTCTGCGAGACAAAAGAAGCAGTTCTTTATGGATTGTGACAGAATGAATGATGAGCTGATTCAGTATGTGATGACCAAAGGACTCAAATAATTAAACTAAAAAAATCGGATATAGTTCACGAAATAGAATTTGTGATTTCAAAGTGAATGGGAATTATGAACGGAATTATTAATCATGGATAGTGTTACGAAAAGTAGAAATATTGAAGAGGAATTATGATATGAATGTTGGGATAATTGGATATGGTAGCATGGGAAAAATGCTACTTCAGAAAATCAGTGAAACTGGTAAAGTAAATCATGATAAGTTATTTGTATCAAACAGGACTTTATCGAAAATTGAAGCAGCTCCAGATAAATATGTGATCAGTGAATCAAATACTTCTCTTGCAATGTCTTCAGATATTATATTTATATGTACTCGTCCTGCTGATTTGCTGCCAGTATTAGAGGAAATATCAAGTGTTGTAAAAGATGATACGCTTATTATATCCCTTAATGGAAGTATAACATTTGAATCTCTTGAGAAGATCAGCAACCGAAAATATGTAAAGGTTATTCCGAGCGTAACTGCTGAAATAAATAAATCTCAAACGTTGGTTACTTATAACAGATTTGTGAGTGAGGATGATAAAAGATTATTAAGAGATATTCTTTCATGTATCGGTAACGTCATCGAATTACCTGAAAATGAGATGGGAATGGGGTCAGAGCTTGTAAGTTGTATGCCGGGATTTATAGCATCTATTTTCGATGTGATTTGTCAATCGGCAATAAAACATACGTCGATTCCGCAGGAGCAAGTAATTAAGATGGTTCTTGACACTTTGAGTTCAACCGGGGAACTCATGCTCCGTAAAGATATGAGTTTTGAAGATGTGGTAAAACGAGTAGCAACCAAAGGTGGTATTACTGAAGTGGGCTCAAGAGTGATATATGATGGCTTTCCAGACATTGCAGATGAGATGTTTGGAAAAACTCTTGCTAAGAGAAGAGAAACTGCAGCTATAGTTAAAACATACTGTGATTGAAGTTTAAAATGGCAAACTATAGATAACGATATGATTTTGTTTGGGCAAGAGAGCCGGATAAATATGTAGTTGACGGAAATCCTGTAGCTTAGAATCATAATAATATATGTGTTAATATATGGTGGTGTAATTAAAAAAAGGAAGTAAAGCATGCCAGAAAATGATATAGTTGATATTAAGAAGAAACATGGGAAAACTAAAAAGAAGAAGTATCGCCATGTTTATACCGGGAGTGAGAAGGTCCGAATATTCTTTGGAGTTCTAGTAGCAATTGCTCTTATTGCCGTAGGTATTCATTATATAACACGTCAGTTCACAGTAAATAATGAATATGACATGGAGGTTACGGCTGTTGTAACGAGTGTATCAAAAAAATATGATAAGGATGAAGATCAATATAGGTATAGAGCGACGTATGAATACGAGGTTAGAGGACAAAAATATAATTACGTATCAAATTGGTCAAGCACACATTATGAAAAGGGTGACCAAATGTTACTTTATGTTAATTCTGATAATCCCGGTGAAGTCAATAATTATAAATACCTCACTATAGGGGCATTTATCATAATAGCTGCAGTATTTGTACTATATTTTTCTTTCCGTTATTAAAAGAAGTATTAAAAATGCACTTTCCAAAGATTCTGTGTAATGAAAGGAAAATGTATTACCGTGATATAAAGAAATTTATAATTTATTATTTTATAAGGAGGTAAGAAAAAATGGGTGTAAATCGTTTTGTGTTGAATGGGGTTTCGTATCATGGCCATGGTGCTATAAATGAAATTCCAGGAATCATTAAGTCAAAAGGATTTAAGAAGGCTTTTGTAGCTTCAGATCCTGATCTGATTAAGTTTGGGGTTACGACAAAGGTTACTGATTTGTTGGAACAGAATGGGATTGAATATGAAATATATTCAGATATTAAGCCTAACCCAACCATTGAAAATGTACAGAGTGGCGTTGCAGCTTATAAGGCATCTGGTGCAGATTTTATGATCACTATAGGTGGCGGTTCATCTATGGATACAGGAAAAGGAATAGGTATCATAGTAAATAATCCAGAGTATGCAGATGTTCGTTCTCTTGAAGGAGTTGCACCAACAAAGAATCGTACAGTATTTACTATAGCAGTTCCTACAACAGGAGGAACTGGCGCTGAGTCAACAATCAATTATGTAATCACTGATGTTGAGAAAAAACGTAAATTTGTATGTGTAGACCCTAACGATATACCTGATGTAGCGGTTGTTGATCCGGATATGATGTCTACTATGCCTAAAGGCCTGAGTGCTTCAACAGGAATGGATGCGCTGACACATGCCATCGAGGGTTACACCACAGCTGCAGCGTGGGAACTTTCGGATTGCTTGAATCTTGAAGCTATTAAGCTCATAGCCGCTAATCTTAGAAAAGCTGTTGAAAATGATCCTGAAGGTCGTGAAGGTATGGCGCTTGCACAATATGTTACGGCTATGGCATATTCAAATGTTGGACTTGGTATAGCTCATTCTATGGCACATACACTTGGAGCGGTTTATGATACACCGCATGGTGTTGCCTGCGCAATGATGCTTCCGATAGTTATGGAGTTCAATGCTGAGGCAACTGGAGAAAAGTTTAAATATATAGCAGAAGCATTTGGTATAGATACACAGGGAATGGATCAGGCTACATATCGAAAAGCAGCTATAGATGCTGTTAGACAGCTTTCTGTTGACGTGGGTATACCTACAAAGCTTGATAAGCTTAAAGAAGAAGATCTTGATTTCCTTTGTGAGTCAGCAGCTGCAGATGCATGTGCGCCAGGTAATCCTAGAACTGCAAGTCTTGAAGAATTTAGAGAAATGTTTAAGAAATTGATGTAATAAACTTATTGTTGCCAGGGGGATTTCCCCTGGCTTTTTGATAGCTTGCAAATTTTGTCCATACTATCGCTCACTTTAACTTACAGTATAATCAAGCAAGGTAAGCTCTATCGGAAGTTAAAATGACAGCTTTACTTGTTTTAGGAATTTCTCAGCTATAGGCGTAAAGGCCTGGTATTTGTTCCAGATAAGATACAGCTTTGTTTCCTGCTTTGGAGACAGCGGTTTGAATACCAGGTCACTTTCTTCGGAACAGTTGATGAGATGTTCGAAAGTAAGGAGTATGCCGAGACCTTCTTTTGCAAACATAGAGGCATTATAAGAAAGCCGGAAAGAACCTTCCAGATGGAGTTTGGGATAGTGTTCTCCTGCCCATTCAGGTATTTCAATATTCCAGCTTTGTTCAGAGCAGTAAAGAGGCTGTCCAATGAGGTCAGTTGCTTTAATGCTCTTTTTCTTTGCCAATGGATGGGTTTTTAACATGACCGCTCCCCAGAGATCGGAATCGGGGAAAACAAGATATTCATATTTGTTTGTGTTTGGTGTCTCACATATTACTCCAAAATCCAGAAGCCCTTTGTCGAGTTTTTCCGTGACCTGTTCAGTGTCACCGCTGGTGATGTGGTATGTAAAGTTTGGATACCTATCCTTTAGTTTTTTTATCTCACGTGCAAGCAGACTGATCTGATAGGATTCTGCCAGACCGAAATAGATGTCTCCGCCCGTGATGTCATCGAGGGAGATGAATTCCTGTTCAATTTTATCTGCCATTGCTACAAGATCTTCTGCACGGTCACGCAGAAGCATACCCTCATCGGTAAGTTTGATGGAGAAACTGTGACGGATAAACAGTTTTTTACCCAGTTCATCTTCAAGTGATTTTAAGACCTTTGATAAGGTCGGTTGTGTAACATGTAGGATTTCCGCTGCGTGTGACATGTTTTCTTCTCTTGCAACTGCAAGAAAGTAGCGAAGGTTCTTTATTTCCATCTTGGCAGCTCCTTTCTATGATATTCCATTATGGAATATCACGATATTCATTTTATTTATTTGCGAAGATCATGTCAATGCATTATTCTTAAATCAGAAAGACAAAAGAATTGTTTTACAAGGGAAATGAACTTATGGAAATGGAACTGAAGGCAATGCTTGATAATCTGGCGGATGCAGGATGCACAAAACATGATGCTGAAATCGCAGGAGAACTATACAAAAACGGACAGGCAGATGAGCTGATCCGATTCTTAAAGAAATGCAGATGCAGCCTTATGGATGAGATGCATGAAAGCCAGAGAAAAGTAGATCGTATGGATTTCCTGATCCGGCGGGTGGAGAGGAAAGCGGCAAAGTAAAAAAATTATGGAGGACAATGCAATGATCAAAGAAGAACTGAAACTGGTACAGGAATGGGACAAGACTTTCGAAAAAAGTGATAAGGTAGATCACAGTAAGGTGACATTTGTAAACAGATATGGAATCACCCTTGCTGCCGATATGTATGTGCCGAAGAATGCGGAAGGAAAACTTCCGGCTATTGCAGTAAGTGGACCGTTTGGGGCTGTGAAAGAACAGTGTAGTGGATTATATGCGCAGACTATGGCAGAGAGAGGATTTCTGACGATCGCATTTGATCCATCATTCACAGGCGAGAGCGGCGGAAATGTCAGATATATGGCGTCACCCGATATCAATACGGAAGATTTTATGGCGGCTGTGGATTTTCTTTCTCTGAATGAAAATGTAGATGCTGAACGAATCGGAATACTTGGCATTTGCGGATGGGGCGGCATGGCAATCAATGCAGCTGCACTTGATACAAGAGTAAAGGCAACGGTGGCTTCCACCATGTACGATATGACAAGGGTGAATGCAAACGGATATTTTGACTCTGCGGATTCTGAGGAAGCTCGTTATGAGGCGAAGAAGGCACAGTGTGCACAGCGCTTGGAAGACCTTAAGAATGGCGAGTACAAGCTTGGCGGCGGTGTGGTTGATCCGCTTCCGGAGGATGCTCCATTCTTCGTGGTGGATTATTATGATTATTACAAGACAGAGCGTGGATATCACGCAAGATCACTTAATTCCAATGGTGGTTGGAATGTGATTGGATGTGAATCGTTTGTAAATCAGCCAATCCTGAAGTATAGCAATGAGATCAGAAGCGCAGTTCTTCTCATTCATGGTGAGAAAGCACATTCCTGTTATTTCTCAAAGGACGCTTATGCTGCGATGATAAAGGACAGCAAGTATACCGATAACAAGGAACTGATGATCATTCCTGATGCAGTACATACCGATCTGTATGACGGAGGTGGAAAGGATGCAATCCCGTTTGATAAACTGACTGAGTTTTACACGGAGTATTTGAAATGAAAAGAACGATTTCTTTGATAATCTTAGTATTACTGTCTTGCACAGTACTTTCAGGCTGTGGAAAGACCGTAAAGGAAGTGGAACAGGCAAACCCTGTGAACACGGTTGATGCAGATGCAGAGGATACATCTGAGGAAAAGACTATTGATCAGAAGGCAGAGAAGCCGGAAACGATTACAGAATATGAAAGCGTCACAGAGCAGGAGAATGAGATTATCATGGTGATGACAATCAATAATAAAAAAGTAGATGTTACATGGGAAAACAATGCCTCTGTTGCTGAACTGAAGGAGCTTGCAGAAGATGGGCTTACGATACCAATGTCAATGTACGGAGGATTTGAACAGGTAGGACCTATCGGAAAGAGTATCACACGAGATGATAAACAGACGACTACGTCGGCAGGAGATATTGTTCTTTATTCAGGAAATCAACTTGTAGTATTTTACGGATCTAATTCATGGGCATATACGAGAATAGGGAAAATAAACCTGACTGAGAAAGAACTAACGAATCTGCTTAGTAATGGTGACGTTACTATCACGCTAAGTATGGAATAAGGAGGACACAAGTCTTTAGATGAAGCATATTCAATGGGGAATGCTAACTAATCAATGTTGCGTTATATCCGAAGTTAAAAACATTAGTGCCTTTGCAAGTGATTTGGATAACTGGGGCGGAGGCTACTTGGTTATAGGAGCAAAGAGCGTGTCTACCCCGACAACTAAGAGGTTGAGATAGAGAAAAGCAACAAAAATGAGTGACACGTGCCGTAATTGTTGCTTATTGAGCATGATTTATGCATTTGTGATTTGAGAAAACAACAAATATAGGTGAACTAGAACGAAATTGTTGTCGATGTACTTGGATATAAGCTTTTTGGGGTAAAAAAAGCAACAAAAAAAGGTGAACTAGAACGAAATTGTTGTCGATGTACTTGGATATAAGCTTTTTGGGTAAAAAAAGCAACAAAAATGAGTGAAAAGCCCTCAAATTGTTTCCGGTAGAACGACATCAAATTATGAGTATGAAGTAAATTGAATTTCGAGTAAGTGCTAGTATATAGATCATATAGGTTCAGTATATATTTTGTGCATCGATATGATATATTAGGCTTGTTAGAGCTGGCATATAAAAAGGCAGATACTAATGAAACTATTACCAGTTATGGGGTAAAAGGAGGTAGACAAAATGAGTAAAGTATTAGTGACATATTTTAGTGCAAGTGGTGTGACAAAAAGAGTGGCTGAGGATTTGGCCAGTGTAGCCGGTGCAGATTTATTTGAGATTGTACCCGAGCAGATATATACAAGTGAGGATTTGAACTGGCAGGATAAGCAGAGCAGGAGTTCTGTTGAGATGAATGACAGGAACTGTCGTCCTGCCATCGCTTCTACAGTTGAGAATATATCACAGTATTCATATGTGTTTGTGGGTTTTCCAGTTTGGTGGTACCGTGAGCCTTCCATCATCGATACATTTATGGAAAGCTATGATTGGAATGGTATAACAGTAATCCCATTCTGCACATCAGGTGGAAGTGGATTGGGTGACGCAGGAAAGAATATGCAAGCTCTGGGAAAGGGGGCAAATGTGGTAGAAGGAAAAAGATTATCTGGGACTGTATCTGAGGCAGAGCTGAAGACTTGGACAGATCAGGTTTTGTAAGAAAGGATAGATGGATTCCGATAAAGAAAAAATGAGAATTAACATCTGTAATATCCATAGTTAGATACACTAACTATGGATATTTTTATTTGGTAGTGGTTCAGCCGTTGGAAGATGCAACAGTTCAATATCTTTCTAACACTTATAGAAAAGAACGAAATTTAGTAGCGAAAAATCATTGATAATGAATATTTATTGCAACTTTGTGAATGATTCTATGTTACAATATAGATGTTTTTCAAAATAGATATTTTTATAGCTTAAATATCTTCATATTTACATTGAGTTTCACGGGGGGGTGTAATATGGAAGACTATAACAATACTAATCCAAACGGCAATCAGCAACCAAACCAGACACAGTATGGTTATCAGCAACCAAACCAGACACAGTATGGTTATCAACAGCCAAATCAGACACAGTATAATTACCAGCAGTCAAATCAGACGCAGTATAATTACCAGCAGTCAAATCAGACGCAGTATAATTATCAGCAGCCAAATCAGACGCAGTATAATTATCAGCAGCCAAATCAAGCGCAGTATGGTTATCAGCAACCAGATCAGACGCAGTATAATTACCAGCCGGTGAATCAGAAAAAAAATAAGCCGGGTAATTCAGGTGGTCCGAAGAAAAAGACTGGTTTAATAATTGCAATCATTGTTATATTTGCGGTTCTTATTATTGGAGCTGGTGGTACAGCTGCGTATTTTTATATGAATGAAAAAAAGAATAAGGACGCTGCATCAACCACAGCCAGTGAATTTATGAAGGCGTATGGTAGTCAGGATATGAATAATCTTCAGGGCTGCTTCCCTAAACGACTTAAGAAGGAAGATGAGATTGAAGAGTTCACTGATGAGACCAGATATGATGGTGTGAAGTATTTTGGCTACACGATTAAGGATATTGAAGTGACTGATGCTGAGAAATACAGTGTTGAAACTGCAGAAAAAGATGTGTCAGATGCTTATAAAAAACAACTGGATGTAAAATCTGCTTATTCGGTAAGTGTTAAGTATACAGAAACCTATGAAAAAGATGGTGAAACAGTAGAGAATACACTGACGGACAATGTCATATGTGGAAAGATTGATGATCAGTGGTACGTGCTTGATCCGGCACTTATTTCTAAGAAGAATCAGATCGTTGCAGACTTTGATAAAGAGGCGGATGATGGTCAGTCAAAGGATGTAGTTGAAAAGCTTATGACATGTTTTGCTGAATCCGATCTGGATGGGATGGATGAATGCTTTGCTTCAGCTATCAGGGATGCTGTCTCTACGAAGGATAGTAAGGAAGCGTTGACTGAAGACTTTGGCAAACTGAATGAATATGGTATCACTGTTACAGTTGGTGAGTATAGTGTTTCTAAGCCAGAAGATTATGAGGTTAGAGAAGCAAAGGATAGTGTTAAAAAGGTTTATGGAATAGAACCTGATTTTGACAAATGCCGAAAGTTTACTGTGGATTATTCAGTTACTATAGAAGTGGACGGAGAGTCAACAAGTAAAGATGCAACAGCAGAATTCACTTGCGGTAAAGAAGATGATAATTGGCATATTTATAATTCAAATATAATAGCTGATTATAATGCTCTTTTTTCAGACACCATAGAAGCAAAAGAAACTGAGAAAGATGAAGAAGAAGTAAGAGCAACAATAAATGGTTTTGTTGAGTCTCTTGCGTTACTCGATATTGAGACGGTGAAGAGCTATATGCCTGATGCGGTTCTCAATAATGATGATATATCCTCAACGCTTGATAAACTTGAAAGTCAGAAAGCTCAGTTAGATTCTTATGGAGCGGTTCGTAATTTAGATAGTATTGATATAGGAGACCTCACTAAAGAAAATACAGGCGCTCTTATGATAGAGGTAATGCTTGGATATGAAAACTCGGTACTTTATATAGAAAAGGCTTATTCAACAACAGTTACCTTCGGATTATCCATAAGTCTGAATGGCAGAACGGAATCTGATGTAATTACGTCAGATATGATCTGTGCCAAGATTGACGGTAAGTGGTACATACTTCAAGCATCAGTAGTTGAAGATGAATAAATAGAACACTGTAAGATGAATATAAATAGGCGCTATGTTCCATTCAATTAGTTGATTGATGATGAACATAGCGCTTGTTTTCTTTGCAGAGTTTATGCTTTATAAAGCATGGCAAAACTGATAAAATAATCTCAGGCATAGTTTTAATTACATCATGTAAGCAAAATCTTAAATTTATGGGGAAGCAAAATCGATATGAACTTACACAGAAACAAAAGACGTAGTGCCTTTATTTTTGTTGCGACTTTTCTTATCACAGCGCTGATATTCTTGCTCAGCGTTGTTAAGACTCATGTCTTTAATTCCAGACGTCATACAGCATTCTTTTCGGAGAAAAAACTTTTCACTGTACAGAATGATCCAGAATGCAAGGTATGTGTTGGTGCAGATGTTCGTGACAGTGTATGGACTAAGGCTATAGATGTTAATGATGAGGGAATCGTTGATCATAATTATCAGGCCTATACTGTCGATTTCTATGTATCAAATAATACTAAGGATCAGGTTAAAGATTTTTCGTTAAAGCTGAATTTTTATGATGATACGCTGTTGCTTTCAGCATGGAACGGAAGTATTGAAACTCATCAGAAAACAGAGGGCGGTGAAATCGTTGATGAGATCGAAGATCTTCGAGAGTTTGATCCTGTAGGTCATGTGGCTGATACCATAACCTCTGATGGGGATATCATGATCTATATGAAGCCGGGAGATTATCTTAACTATACTCCGAGCGCTTCTTCAAATGCTATGGAGATTCCTATTGAACCTAATGAAGAAACTGTTCCTGGAATAATTCTCTATTTTCCAATAGGTGACAGCCTTGATGAAACCATGTCGGTTGAACTGGATTATTCATTTCATAGATTCTATACCAGTGAGCCTTTGTTTTGGATAGCTGTTGTTCTTCTTGGCGTCTGGATCATTGCTCTTGTCATTTATGTTATTACCTCTATCCAGATAAAGAAATATCAGGATCGTCATGAACGTGATAATAAGATTATAAATGAATCCATGGAAACGTTTATCGGCTTCATCGATGCGAAGGATCCTTATACCAATGGTCATTCAATTCGTGTGGCTAAATATACGAGACTTCTTGCCGAAGAACTAGGCTATAAAGGGGAGGAACTGGAAAGAATTTACTATGTTGCTCTTCTTCATGACTGTGGAAAGATTGGTGTTCCGGATAAGATTCTTGGAAAACCTGGCAGACTGACAGACGAGGAGTTTGAAATTATAAAGTCCCACACAGTTCGTGGTGGAGAGATCATGAGTCACTTTAAGAGCATTGAAGCTGCAGGTGAAGGAGCTCTTTATCATCATGAGAGATATGATGGAAATGGTTATCCTGAAGGAAAAAAAGGCGAGGAGATTCCATTTATCGCCCGAATTATCTGCGTTGCTGATGCATTTGATGCGATGAATACAAACAGAGTATATAGAGATAAGCTGACGAAGGAAGATATTATTGCAGAGATTGAAAGATGCAAAGGAAAGCAGTTCGATCCGAAGGTCGCGGACGTGATGGTATCCTTACTTAAAAATGATAAACTAAATATTGATGACGCTGAATAAATGACAATACTGTGTGGTTGAAACTAAGGGAGTTATTAAGGGGAAAAGCAGTGAAGAGAAATCATAACAAACGTTATGGAGTGTGGTTACACAGGCTAATTATTTTAACCTGTGTGATTTTTGTTGCGCTTGCGAGTATTCCAATAAATACATTTGCCAATACGCAAAAAGAGATAGTTCGTGTAGGCTATTATGAGAATGAAATCTTTCAAGAAGGTGCAGATGAAGGTGAGGTTAAAAGCGGCTATGCGTATGAGTACTATCGAAAGCTTTCTGAATACACCGGCTGGGAATATGAATATGTCTATGGGGACTTTGGGGATCTTTATCAAATGCTGCTTGATGGTGAGATTGATATGCTTGCGGGACTGGCGTGGAAAGAAGAGCGTGCAGGAGTTATAGGATACCCAGACGCAAAAATGGGTAATGAATCCTATTATCTTGTCAAAAACGATGAAAATGTGGATATTACAGCTGATCCATCTACACTCAGTGGTTGTAAGATTGGTGTTCTGGACAGTGCCATGCTTGATGTTCTGAATCAGTATCTGGATGATCACAATGTGAAGGCGGAAGTTGTTACTTATTCGGATTATACGGATTTGTTTGATGCTTTTGATTCTCATGATGTGGATGTATTAGCAGCTGAAAGTGACGGGGCTTATGGTAGAGACCATTCGGAGGTACTGACTGTTTTTGGTACATCAGATTATTATCTTTGTGTAAGCAACGATCGCGCTGATCTTTTAGCAGAGCTTAATTCGGCCCAGGCATTACTTGCTGCTGAGGAACCAAACTACCTAAATTCACTTAGAGCAAAGTATTATTCTGTAAGTGTTACAGCTATGGCTTTTTCTCAGGCTGAGCGTGAATGGATGGATGAGCATACGACGCTTCATGTTGGATATCTTGAGAACTATCTTCCATACTGTGACACAGATGTCCAGGGGGAAGTAACAGGTATAGTTAAGGATATCATTCCAACAATTATGGATACTGTAGGTATGAAGAATATTGAAATCACCTACAGTGGATATATAAGTTACGATGATATGATTGCTGCTGTCTGTTCAGGTGATATTGATGTGGCATTTCCTGTTGGCGGTGGTCTTTATTACTCCGAGGAGAGTGGTATCTATCAGTCAACCCCTGTATCTTCATCTGATGCGGAGATAGTATATAAGGGTGATTTTAGCGAAAAGACTACAGAACATTTTGCTATTAATGAAAATAATCGTATGCAGTACTACTTTGTGCAGACGAATTATCCGGACGCTGAGATAACATTTTATCAATCGAGTGACGAATGCCTTAGAGCTGTGCTTGATGGAAAAGCTGACTGTGCAACTCTAAATGGACTACGGGCAAATGATATTCTACGAAACAGGAAGTACAAAGATTTGTCCAGTTACCAAACCAGTTATAATGATTCAAGATGCTTTGGAGTGGAAATTGGTAATGAAGGATTGCTGAAACTTCTAAATCGTGGAATAAATGTTCTGGGAGATGACTATTATCAGAGTATTTCATATAAATATACCAGTGGACTGTATTCCTACAGCTTCTTGGATTTAGTGTTGGATCACATGGCTCTGGTGGGAACTATTATTCTTCTCATTGTTTTAATGATAGTATTTCTTCTTGTACGAGATATTCGTCGCGCGAAGAGGGAAGTTGAAGAAAAGGAAAAAGCTCGGAAGGAGCTGTCTGACGCTTTGATGGCAGCAGAAAATGCCAATCAAGCGAAAACTGCATTCCTCAACAATATGTCGCATGACATTCGGACACCAATGAATGCCATAGTTGGTTTTACGGGTCTTGCATCTGAACATATTGATAACAAAGAACAGGTGCAGGATTACCTGGGGAAAATATCCGTATCCAGTCAGCATCTTTTGTCACTTATCAATGATGTATTGGATATGAGTCTCATCGAAAGTGGTAAAGTTACTATTGAAGAGACAGATGTACATTTGCCGGATGTGATTCAAGATATAAGGACTATTATTCAACCGAATATCGCCTCTAAGCAGCTGGAACTGCTCGTTGATGCGCAGGATATAAAACATGAAGATGTATTTACGGATAAGCTGCGACTTAATCAAGTGTTACTTAATATTTTATCTAACGCTATAAAGTTTACACCTGAAGGTGGAACTATAAGTTTTCAGGTTATTGAAAAGACGTCATCAGACGATAGTATCGCTAATTTTGAGTTTCGAATTAAAGACAATGGAATTGGTATGAGTGAAGAGTTTCAGAAGACGATTTTTGATACCTTCACCCGAGAAAAGACAAGTACTGTAAGTGGTATTCAGGGAACAGGCCTTGGTATGGCAATAGCAAAGAACATTGTCGATATGATGGGAGGCGTAATCTCGGTAAATTCCACAGAGGGTAAGGGAAGTGAGTTTATTGTTGAACTTCCATGTAAAATAAGCGACTCTTCCGCAAAGCATGAATCACAATCAGAGTCGCAGGAATTACGTACGGCTATAGTCGATGATAAGACAGAAACAATGCCGGATTTCTCTGGAAAACGTGTTTTGTTGGTAGAAGATAATCAGATGAATCAAATACTTGCAGAGAATATTTTAACAAGTGTTGGTCTTGAAGTTGATATTGCATCTGACGGAACTGAGGCAGTTGAAAAGATGAAATCAGCAGCGGATGGATATTATGATATTGTTCTGATGGATATCCAAATGCCACATATGGATGGATATGAGGCTACGAGATGTATTCGTGCGCTTGATGATAAAGTAAAGTCTGCCATACCTATTGTGGCAGTTACAGCAAATGCTTTTGAAGAAGATCGGAAGGTTTCTATGGATGCTGGTATGAATGGCCATTTATCTAAACCGTACGATGTTCCAGAAATAATGAAAACGCTTAACGAATTATTAAATCATCGAAAAGCAGAAAAGTGATACATAAGTGTAAAGATAATATCAGAAAAAGTAGTCATTTACTGAATAAAAGTGTTATAATAGCCTAGTGTGAGTTTAATAGATATAAGGAGAATTATATCTATTAGGAATTTTCAAAACGAAGGGGTGTTTTTTTAATGGGCAGAAAAATAATGATCGTGGGAGCCAATTTCGAAAATAAGGGTTCTCAGGCTAAGCTTTATGTTGTTATTGATGAGTTAAGGAAGCGATTTGAAAACTGTGAAATCTTTTATGCACATAATGATGAGCAGTTAGATGGTTCGTTATATAGATTTGGTAAGATTCCATTTTCTAAAAAAGCTCAATCTCAGGTACTTAAGGCGAATCCTTTGAGTAGTTTAACAAAAATGTTTCGTAAGAAGGATGATAGTGCATCTGGCGACCTTGACGTCGTAAGTGTTGTTTCACAGATGGAGCTGATCATAGATGTAAGCGAGCAGACGCTTACCAGTAATAGCAGTATGGCTGATATTGAGTATTATCTCAATAATATCAAGATAGCTAAGAAATATAAAATTCCAATGATCATTATGCCACAGTCATTTGGTCCTTTTGAATTTGATATGGACACCATGTATATTCTGGGAGATATGAAGGATATCCTTTTCTATCCTAAGGCTATATTTGCACGTGAACAGTATGGCTATGATGAAATGATGGGATATTTCGGACTTGATAATCTGAGACGTTCCACAGATATGCTTTTAACAGATAATAATTTTGATATATCAAATGTATGTTCCAGATTTTATAGACCAGAAATTCCTGATATACCAGAAGGTAATAATGTTGCTATTATTCCTAATGCTGTATGTTTTGGTAAAAAGTATAATGAACATACTATAGATATGTACAAGAAGCTTTTTGAGGCTCTAAGATATGCTAATAAGAATGTTTATATAGTTTGTCAGGCTACATCTGATATGGAGGTTTGTAAAGAGCTTGTTTCCATGTCTTCACAGTATGGAAATGTTGATATGGTAGATAGGGAGCTTGACTCAGTAGAGTTAAATGCTTTCCTTAAGAAATTTGAGCTTGTTATAAGTTCCCATTATACAGCATGTGTTCAGGCGTATAGAAACTTTATTCCTGTTCTGCTTCTCGGAAATGGAGCAAAATATAAGGAGTTGACAGAGCTTCTGGGACAGGAGAAATTCTTCTTTGATGTTCTTTCAGAGGAATGCAATAACTTTGATATTGTAGATGCTCTGAACGACTACCTGAAAGACCCTGATATTGCCAAAACAAGAATTCAGACTCGTATGCTTAATATTCAGACTAAGAGCTGCTTCGATGTATTTGATGAACTTAAATGGTAATGCAAAAAGTTCTGTATAGTATAAGGAAACCCAAGAATTTATTGACATGGGTAACATGGCGTGATAATATCCTTTATGAATGAATTATCGTTCAGTTAAAGGAGAACGCTATGCCAAAGACAGAAGAACAATGTAAAAAAATGAGAGAAGACATGAAAAGTAAGATCCTTCAGATGTCTTCTCTTTATTTTGCTAAAAATGGCTTCGGTGATACCAAGATAGGAGATCTTGCGAAGCATATAGGAATTGCTCAAGGTACAATATATCTGTATTTCAAGTCTAAAGAAGATCTTTTTAACGAGATAAGACAGAATGCAGACAACAGTGAAGAAAAGAAGAAGCTGAAGATTCTTACTAAGCTTCCGCTTCCAGCAAAAACTAAGATCGATAAGCTTTCAAAGGAAATGTGTAAACTGCTGGAAAACGATGAAGAGTTCTGCGTGAAGATCACCCTTCTTACTCAGATTCTTCTTGAGAAGGAAGATATGTACTCCGATGATCTTTATAAAGAACTGGCAAAGATTATAAAGCAGGGACAGAAGGAAGGCAGCGTTGTAAAAGGCGATGCTCTGTATCTTGCAGATCTTTATTGGGGTAATGTATATCTCTATGCTTTAAAGAGGCTTTTTGGGACAAATGTAAAGTCACTAAAAAAGGAAACACTTAATAGACTCCTGGAAGCCTAATAATACTGTATAAAACTATAGACAAAAAAGCTGTCACATTCTGATATGTGACAGCTTTCTTTTTATAAGTCATGAGATATGTAGTTGTTTTCCTCTTCTTCAAGGAAATCTTTCTTTTCTCTTTCCTTCATCAGATCCATAGCGGATTCTGTGCTCTTCTTGTCTTTCTTTTCATCCTTAGCATCTTCATCCTCTTTTGCTTCGTCAGAGTCAGCGCTTTTGGATGTGAGTGCCTTTAGGATATAAATTCCGACAATAATTATTAATGTTACTATGAAGATTCCCAGAAGTCCTACACCCATTATTGGGAGGGAATCCATAAATGCATTTGTATCTATACTCATGTGGCGCCTCCTATCGTGGTATCAGGTTAAGGATAAGTCCGCCTGCGATAACGGAAGCTATCTGACCTGAAACGTTAATTCCTATAGTGTGAGTAAGCAGGAAGTTTGTTGGATCCTCTTCAAGTCCCAGCTTATGAACAACTCTGGATGACATAGGGAAAGCAGAAATTCCTGCAGCGCCTATCATAGGATTGATCTTTTTCTTTGCGAAGATGTTGATCAGCTTAGCGAAGAGAACACCGCCTGCTGTATCAAAGATAAATGCTATCAGACCGAGTCCAAGTATCAGAAGTGTCTGTGGATTCAGGAAGGCATCTGCCTGCATCTTCTCAGCAATTGTGATTCCAAGGAAGAGTGTTACAAGGTTTGGAAGTGCTGTCTGAGCTGTGTCAGAAAGTGAATCTAAAACTCCACACTCTCTTATAAGGTTACCAAACATAAGGAAACCGATAAGTGCTACTGCATTAGGAGCAACAATACCTGTAAGAATAGTAACGAAGATAGGGAAGATGATCCTAGTTGTCTTAGAAACCTTACCCGGGTTATATTCCATTTTGATCGTACGCTCTTTCTTAGTAGTAAGAAGCTTGATGATTGGTGGCTGTACGATAGGTACAAGAGCCATGTATGAATATGCTGCAACGATGATGGCACCGATATATTTTGTTCCAAAATAGTTGGCAACGAAGATAGATGTTGGTCCATCAGCTGCACCGATGATAGCGATGGATGCTGCATCACGAAGCTCGAAGCCGAAGAGTGAAGCAAGGCTCAGAGTAAAGAAGATACCGAACTGAGCGGCTGCACCGAATATCATAAGCTTAGGGTTAGAAAGAAGTGGACCGAAGTCTATCATTGCTCCAATTCCTACAAAGAGCAGGAGTGGGAACAGTTCGTTGGCAATACCGCTTTCGAAAAGAATCGAGATAGGTCCTTCCTGTGTGATATCGCCTACCACCTGTGTGATAGCTCCGGACATAGGCAGGTTAACCAGTATGGCACCAAAGCCTATAGGGAGCAGAAGTGTTGGTTCCATCTTTTTCTTAATAGCGAGATATATGAGGATTCCTCCTATAGCCCACATAATAAGCTGTTTAAAGTCAAGATTAAGAACGTTTGAAAAAAGAGTTGATAATACGCCCATAATGTTTTCCTTTCAATAAATTTATTACAAACGAATGTATTATAGCATAACATGTAAGAATTCTGTAAGAATTTTTAAGACTTGTGTAAAGAAGTAAAGTTTTTAAAATGATATAGTAAGGGCATAAAGATAAATAGATAGGAGAAAAGATATGAATACTATTCTAAGAACAGAGAAGCTGTGTAAGTCCTTTTCGAACGCAGGGCATCAGCAGCATGTAATAAAGAATCTTGATCTTGAGATATATGAAAATGATTTCACAGTTATTATGGGAGCGTCTGGTTCAGGTAAATCTACACTACTATATGCTCTTTCAGGAATGGATAAGCCATCCATGGGAAAGGTCTTCTTCGGCGATGAGGAAATATCCAAGTATAACAACGACAAGCTGGCACTCTTTAGAAGAAATCATTGCGGCTTTGTATTTCAGAGCATATATCTTCTGGATAGCATGAATGTTCTGGATAATATTCTGACAGGAGCTTTGGTGGCTCAGAAGAATTCACCTGAACTTATAAAAAAGACAAAGGATCTTCTGGATAAGGTTGGAATCGGTGAGGAGATGTGGAAAAAGTTTCCGAACCAGCTGTCCGGTGGTGAGTGTCAGAGAGTCGGAATCGTAAGAGCGGTAATAAATGATCCTCAGATACTTTTCGCGGACGAGCCAACTGGAGCGCTAAACTCTGCTGCCGGCTCTGATGTTCTGGATGTATTTACAGGTCTCAATAATAATGGACAGAGCATAGTGATGGTAACACACGATTTAAGAACAGCCCTTCGGGGTAATAGAGTTGTTTATCTTAAGGACGGAAATGTCATCGGCGAATATAAGATGCCGAAGTACGGAGAGGATGATAAAAAAGAGAGAAGAGCATCGCTCCAGAATTTCTTAGAGGATATGGGATGGTAAGTAAGCATGAAGATTTTTAGACTTGCAAAAGCAAAGATAAAAAAGAATAAGAAGGAATCTATACTTCTCTGCATTCTTTTGACCATATGTATGATACTCCTTTCTTCCTTCGCTTCATCACTTGTGACTTTTAATAAGATTACTCCTATGGTCATGGAGCAGACGGAATGCTGCAAGAATCAGGTTTTTGTTGATCAGAAGATTTTCTCTAATGATTTTCTACGTGTTCTTGAGGAGGATGACAGAGTCGAAAGATATACATTTATGAAACTTGAAATTATTGATATGTATAAGTTACGTGTGGGTGATGGAGAAGAAAAAGAAAGAGTCTCCCTGTACGTTACATCTGTCGGGGGAGAGGAAAGATTTGAGAAATTTGAACCGCATACATCTTATTCAAAGGAAGAGCTTAGCGCTGTAGAACATCCGATATATCTTGATGGCTTGGAAGCAAAAAGGTATGAAGTGAACGAAGGTGATACACTGACAATTATTCATAAGGATAGAGAATTTACATATACATTTGTTGGTACGTTTAATTCGGGTATGGACTCAACGAACTCTAGAGCTGTAGTGAATGATGAGGATATGGATGTTCTGGAACAGTATTTTGACACATATGAAGTTATCGGAATTGATCTAGTGGAGGGAGAAGATAACAAGGAATTTTTAAAAGAATATAAGGATCACTGTAACGAATTATCTGTTGAGGATATAACAGGTAGTTTTAATATATATGATTACGAAACATTCTTAGAAAATAGTAGTACTAACATGTCTTTAATATCAGCTATTGTTGGAATAATGGCTGGTATAACAGTCATATCAATAATGGTAATGATAAGACTTAGGATCGTTGGAGATATTAATGATCAGATAGTTTCTATCGGTGTTCTTGAAGCTTTAGGTTATAGAACTAAAGAGATTGCAAAGTCTTATGTGATTGAATACAGCATACTAGCAACTCTGGGGGTGGTTCTCGGAACACTTCCTGGAGTGGCGTTCACAAAGTTTCTTGTGCAGCAGACTGCTGGTGGTGTATTAGGTTTTGCTGGAAATACACCTATAGAGATTCTTCCCATAGTTTTTTCAGGAATAGGAATAATTCTTTTTGTAAGACTTATATCAAGAAAGAAAGCAATGGCTGTAAAGAAGTATCCTCCTGTGCTTGCATTTAGAAAAGGAATTGAAACACATAGCTTTAAAAGATCTTTCTTTCCTTTAGAAAAGACCAGAGGCAATATACATATCAGACTGGCAATGAAGAGATATGTTGAGAATCTTAAGTCTGATTTTGGTCTGGTGGTATGTATTTCGGCTATTACTGTAACAATAGTTATAAGCTATATCTTCACGGCATTCTTTAGTAATCCGGATAAGATACTGGATAGCGTTGCGGGACATGAACTTTGTGACATAAGACTCGAGACTGTAGGTTCTATAGAAGCAGAAGACTTTAAGAAGGAAATAGAATCTATGCCGGAGGTGGATAAAGTACTTAGAACATCCACAGGCGAGATGATGACATTTGACGATACTGAAACAAATGTAATGCTTGATATATATGATGATTTTTCGGAAACCACAAATATGCATTTGAAGGAAGGCAGGCTTCCTGAACATGAAAATGAGATAGCCTTTACAGTTGAAGCGAAGGCCTTTGCACATGTGAGTATGGGTGAAACTGTAACCATGAAGTATGGAAATGTTACAAGAGATTATGTTGTTACAGGATTTGTTAATTCGCTGATCAATGCAAATACAGCATATCTTACGGAGGATGGATTTAGACTGGTAAATCCAGCTTACGCAGCAGATGTCTTTGATATTTATTTAAGAGATGATGTTGATATTGATGAGTTTGCTAAGTTACTGAAGGAACGTTATGGATCAGAGATTACTGATATAGTAAATGCAGAGATTACTGGTGACACCTATGAGGAGAAGATAAGAAGTGCTGCAGAAATAAAGATGGCGGAAGAGATGGTGGAACATGGTGTCAGCTATATGGAATACACCATCCAGATAGATGATACAGTGATAAGAGGTAGTACAAATACCATGAAGATTAATACCCTTTCTATGATAAGACAGGAGTATAAATATATGTTAGATATGTTGTTTAACATCTTAATACTCATCTCAGCAGCGCTTATGATAGTTGCAGCAGTAGTTGTTGTACTCATGCTTTCTATCCTTATGGAATCTACTATCAGAAAGCAATATAGGGACCTGGGAATTATGAAGGGGCTGGGTTACACTTCGAAGGAACTTATGCTTCAGATGGCATTTAGAATTGTTCCAACAACTATTGTAGCAGTATTCTTTGGATTAATTATGAGCGGTTTTGTGATGGCTCTTACAAATCAGTTTTTAGCGGAAATAAGCTTTTCTGTTATTGGTGTTGTAATAGTTGTAATAGCGATAATTCTGTTCTGCTTCTTCTGTAGCTACATAAGCGCAAAGAAAATAAAGAAGATTTCGGTTTATGAACTTATGACTGAATAAATTGAGGAATAAAACATGAAGAATAAAAAACTAACGGCAGCGCTGCTTGCGTTGTTTATGATATTTGGATCGGCCGTTTCTGGGATTAATGTATATGCTGAGGAGCAGTCAGATGAGTATTTCCTTGGAATTGGTTCGGTCAGCAAGATGTATGCAACCACGGCAGTCATGCAGCTTAAAGATAAGGGACTTGTGGATCTGGATGCGCCAGTTACGGACTATATAGATGACTTTAAGATGGCAGATGAAAGATATAAGGATATTACTGTCAGGATGCTGATGAACCATACTTCGGGACTTATGGGAACGGTATATTATGATTCGTTTCGCTTCGACAGTGTTGGTACAGAGTATCATGAAAACTTCCTGAAGATCCTGAGTCAGCAGAGACTAAAGGCTGATCCGGGTGAGTATAATTGCTATTGCAACGACGGCTTTACTCTTCTTGAGATTATAGTCGAGAGAGTGACAGGTATGAGCTTTACAGAGTATCTGGAAGAAAATATCTGTGAGCCTATGGATATGAATAATACTTATACAATCTGGAATGCTCCTGATATGGAGAACCAGGCTCCATATTATTCGAGAAGTGGAATACAGATGGCGCCTGAGTGTACCCAGCTTGTGGGAGCGGGTGGAATTCTTTCCACATCTGATGATCTCTGCCGTTTTGGAACAAGCTTCTTCCGTGGAGATGAAACACTTTTATCAGAAACTTCAAAAAAGGAAATGGAACTCCCAAGCAAAACGTTCTTAAGTACTTCTGGTTATGGCTTAGGTTGGGACACAGTTAATAATCCTGACTACGAGGCTGCAGGAGTTAAGGTTATATCAAAGGGTGGAGACACGCTGGCACAGCATGCATCTCTTGTGGTTGCACCAGAAGAAAAAATCAGTGCGGCAGTGGTTAGTTCAGGTGGTGCGAGTAGCTTTAATCAGGATATAGCCTGTGCGCTTATGGATATCGCCCTTGAAGAAAAAGGAATTAAGGTTGAGCATCCTGTGGAGTCCTTTAAGGAAACTGTGGACAAGGTGCCAGAGGAATATCTCCAGTATGAAGGTGTATATACGTATGGAGACGCTTTATTAAAGCTCAGTTTTCCAGAAGGAAAATATATGTGCCTCGAATCATTAACTGCAGAGAATCCATTTGAAGAGCAGTACTTATATACATCTGATGATAAGTTTGTAAAGGTAACAGGTGATGTTGAATCAGGAACAGCTGTTCAGGAAAGACCAATAAGTACTCTTACTTTTAAAGATATAGATGGGAAAATTTACGTGGTGGATGAAACAGGATCAGTCATCCTGGGGAGAACTGAAGATAGTACCGCAAGTGATGCGGCTATAGAGTCTTGGAACAAGAGAGATGGCAAGACTTACTACCTATATAACTGCGGATATGCTGACAGTTTTTATGCTGAAGGATTTAAGAATACTCTCGTTACATCTGAAGATGCGTCAGGTTTTGTAAATGGGTATACCATTATAGATGAAACTCATGCAATGAACCTTGTAGAGATACCAGGTGATGCTTCAAGAGATATAAATGATATAGAAATAATCGAAGAGGATGGAGCGGAGATTCTTACATATCCTGGTCAGGAATATCAGTATATTTCAGAAGATGCAATTCCTCTGTTTGATAAAACCACAAAGACAGTGACTCTCACAGCTGGAAAGGCCAGCTGGTTTAAGCTAGATGGAGTAGATAATACTATCCTTAAGTTAACTCTACCTAAAAATTCTTCCTGTTATGTTTATGATCAGAAAGGAAATATAGTATATTCAAGCTTTATGGTTGGATATGGAGATAGCGTTCCACTACCTAGTTATGGTATGATAGTATTTGTTGGAGAAACTGGCTCTAAAGTTACTGTTGGAAGAAAGTAGTAAGAAGCTAATAAGTTGAGGGTAAGAGAAAATGGAATACAAATGTCTGATCGTGGACGATGATATTACCATCGCGGAAAACACAGCAGAATACTTTAATATTTTCGATATTAAGACGGCATTTGTCACAAGCTACGATGAAGCTATAAGTTTCCTGGAGGGAAATGAAACGTCTCTGGTGCTGCTGGATATCAATCTGGGTGATAAATCTGGGTTTGAACTTTGCAAGAAGATCCGTCAGGAATTCGATATGCCGATTCTTTTTGTCAGCGCAAGAAAGAGTGATGATGATATACTAACAGCCCTTAATATAGGAGGCGATGATTATATCAGTAAGCCATTTACTCTTAATATTCTACTTGCTAAGGTTAAGGCAGTTCTTGCCCGCTATGAAAAGGCAGTAAGTATGGCGAAAGAACAGCAGAAGCCATCTGAGGAACCATCGGGTGAATTAGGTGATGCCGGAAGAATTAGTATTACTGATACCATTTTACTTGATACATCGACTCATAAGATCATCAAAGATGGAGAAGAGATTGATCTTAAGGTAAGAGAATACAACATGCTTCTATATCTGCTTAACAATAGAGGCCGAGTTATTACCAAGGATGAGCTTCTTAAGAATGCCTGGGATGATGAGTTTTTAGGTGAAGGAACCCTTCCGGTTCATGCCAGAAGACTTAGGGTAAAACTTGAGAAAGATCCTGATAATCCAGAGATATTAAAGACTATCTGGGGTGTGGGGTATATAGTTGAATGACGAGAGGATTTAGAAAATTCTTCATATTTTTAACGCTAGTTTTAATTGTATCGATCTCGCTACTTATTATAGTGGCGAGGTCGACTTACTATGTGGAGATAGATGGAGTTGAGCTAAATGGAATCGTACAGACTGCGAAGGAAAACTGGAGTGACCTCAGTGTCCTGGACAGTAAGAATTATGATAAGGATATTCTGGTTCTGAGCAGCAATAATGAAGTTCTGTATTCCACATCGGATAAGATTTTTAAAAATATCAAATCCCCTCTTGATGCAGTGCAGCAGGGGATGATCACCATGACGGTAAATGATTCGGAACTCTTTATGGGTACGGTGATAATACCTAATCCATCTAAGCTTATGTTTGAAAGTGGTGTTCAAAAGCTTTTTCTGATTTCCATACTGATTGCGATGTTAATGATAATCTCTTATATATCATTTATCGTTTATATCAATAAGAGGGTGATAGTACCTTTCAAAAAAATGAAGGAGTTTGCTGGGGCCATCGCTCAGGGCAGATTGGACGAACCGCTTATGATGGACAAGGGCAACATCTTTGGCGCCTTCACTGAAAGCTTCGATATCATGAGAGAGGAACTGAAGGCGGCCAGACAACGAGAGATAGATCTTAAGATGGAAGAGAAGGAACTGGTGGCGTCACTCAGTCATGATCTTAAGACTCCGGTAACAGGCATAAAGGCTATATGCAGCGTCGTGGCTGTTAAGGTTGAGGATGAATACATCAAGGGTAAGATAAAAAATATTGAGCAGAAGACTGAGGAAATCAACACTCTTGTAAGTGATCTTCTTTCATCAGCTCTTGAAGATTTGGGTGAGATGAATGTTAATCTTACCGAGGAAACCTCTGAAATACTCAAAACAATTGTGGAGGAACACGACATCCAGGGCAAGGTTACAGCCACAGATATTCCGGAGTGTATACTAAGAATTGACCGTAATCGATTGTCTCAGGTAATAGGAAATGTTATCAGCAATTCTTATAAATATGCAGACACAAAGATTGATATATGTTATAAATATAGCGAAAAATTTCTTGAGATGAAGATAAAAGATTACGGTGAAGGCGTGGATGAGAATGAACTGGGATTCCTTACAAATAAGTTCTACAGAGGTAAGAAGAACTCTGCAGGCAAGGAAGGAAGCGGACTAGGTCTTTACATATCCAGTGAGCTCATGAAGAAGATGAATGGTCAGCTTTATTGCTTGTCTGAGGACCAGGGCTTCGAAGTTATTATAATGATCCCGCTGGCGTAAATAGGAGTAATTGATGAATGAAGTAAAGATTGAAGAAATAAAAAAGTGGCCAAAGGATTCATATACACTTATAGATATTCGTGACGAAGGACTTGTGGCCTATGGTATGATCCAGGGGGCGGTTCATATTCCAGAGGAGGAACTGCTTAATAGTGATTGTCCAAAGCTGGATGAGATACCTAAAGAAAATAAAATGGTATTCTACTGCGAAATAGGTCGAAGAACTAGAGAGATAGAAGAACTTCCATGCCTTAAGGAAAGCCTGGAGGAAAGAGGATGTTATAGTCTTGAGGGCGGCTATGTAGGTTATATCAGATCTGGACTTCAGGATGAGGATGCAATAAAGGAAAAGAAGGAGAAGGCTGAGAAAAGTATACAGAAGAAGTTTCATAAACAGTTATTTTCTCCGTTTGCAAAGGCTTGTAAAAACTATCAGTTGATAGAAGAGGGAGATCATATCGCTGTATGTATCTCTGGCGGAAAAGATTCTATGCTGATGGCTAAGCTTTTCCAGGAAATACAAAGACACAGAAAGGTGAATTTTGATCTTACCTTCCTGGTAATGGATCCGGGATATAATCAGGCGAACCGAGAGCTGATCGAGAGCAACGCCAAGGCTCTGGGTATACCAATAACTATATTTGAAAGTGATATATTTGATACAGTCGACACAATAGAGAAAAGTCCTTGCTATCTCTGTGCCAGAATGAGAAGAGGATATCTTTACAGTAAGGCACAGGAACTGGGATGTAATAAGATAGCTCTGGGACATCACTATGATGATGTTATAGAGACGATCCTTATGGGAATGCTTTACGGAGCGCAGGTACAGACCATGATGCCTAAGCTTCATAGTACAAACTTTGAAGGAATGGAACTTATCCGTCCTCTTTACCTTGTGCGCGAAAGCGATATCATCGCATGGAGAGATTATAATGAGCTACACTTCTTACAGTGTGCATGCCATTTTACTGATACATGTACCACATGTCATGAGGATGGAACGACATCTTCAAAAAGACTGGAAACAAAGAAGCTTATTGCTCGTCTAAAAGAAGAGAATCCATATGTTGAATCCAACATATTTAACAGCGTGGAAAATGTAAATCTGGATACTGTAATCTGCTACAAGCAGAAGGGCGTGAGACACCACTTCTTAGATGAATACTAGAATCACGAGATTCCTGATCAGGATTAAATGAGGTGCTAATATGGAACCTACAAAAGATAGTGAAAGAATAGAACCAATAAAAGATGGCGAAAAACAAGAACCAATAAAAGATGGCGAAAAACAAGAACCAATAAAAGATGGTGATATAGTAATAATTCAAAGTAATGCTAGAGATAATATAAGTATTGTACTTAATGCAATCATTATTGGTCTTGCTTTGGCAGGAGTGTCCCAGATGGTCAAAAACGTGGATACAGACGGTGCACTGATGTCATCAGGGCTTGATAACCTTAAGTATTATACCGTACTGTCTAATATATTCTGTATGATCATGGCTATAGTCTTCATTGTACTCAATTTGATGAATAAAAAATGTCCTATCCTTCCGAAGCTTATGGCTGCGGCGGCGGTGGGGCTAACATTTGTTATTGTTGCTTTCTTTCTCGCACCTATGTATCCTGACCTGGATATGTATGATGGAGCCAATGAATTCTTTCATCGATGGGTTCCGATTGTGGCTGTGGTCGAATTCATCATGTTTGAACAGGAAAAAAAGATGCCTTTCAGGTATACGTTTATCGCAGCCGGTACATCAGTGGCGTATGGTCTCTTTTATCTTGTAAATATATTGCTAAATGGTATCGGCACCTGGCCTGATACTAATGACTGGTATGGTTTCTTAAATTGGGGTTACCTAGTAGGAATAGTTATTTTCCTTGTTGTTGTTTTAATGAACTGGATCATAGCTTTGCTTTTGTGGTTGATCAAGCAAAAGGTAAAGTGAAATTAGATTCGTTTCAGATATTCTTCGAGTGTTTCCTTGATATGTTCTGGGGAATCCTTCATTCCTCGGTCGACCCACTTGAAGATAACATTCCATATTGCGCCAATGTTGAAGGCAATCAGATAATCTGGCTCCAGCTCGCCGATAAGTGTGCAGAAGGGATTCTCGCTAAGATCAAGAGATTCATTGAGTTCTGGTATTACCTTATTGAGTTTGAGAAGTAACAGATATAGCAGGTTATCTTTATGAAGAAGGGCCAGCAATTCTCTATTCTTATCGCAGAACTCAAAGATGACAGTAAGCGGTCCATCAGAAGCTTTTGTAAGAGCCTGAACATAATCGTATATCGCGCTATTAATTATGGAATCAAGTACGTCATCTTTAGATGTAAAATTATTATAGAATGTTTTTCTTTCAATCTTTGCCTCAAGAGCAATCTGTTTTACAGTAATTTCAGAAAAGGGGTAATCCTGCATAAGTCTTATGAATGCAGCGATTATCTCTTTTTTTGAATATATAGCTGATGGATTTGTTGATTCTCTCATACTTATTTCTCTTTTCTATACGACTTGATTTTATTGAAAATCATCTGAAAATATTCATTTATTCTTTCGTGAAAAGTACACATATATTCAAAATTGTGTAACTTTCTTCGGAAGTGTTTACCCGATGTATATTATATCGTATTATACCCTAAAATGTACACAGGTGTGTAAATTAAAAGAGGGCGAAAATGAAAGAATATTTGTTGCTTTTACCACTAATTTTTATATTCCATGACATGGAGGAAGTAGTCGGATTCTGTTGGTTCTTCAGGAAGAATCCATGGCTTTATGACAGGTTCCCCAAGGTGATGAATGCGTACCGAGGAATCACAAATGAAGGAATGGCGGCTGGCGTGTATGAGGAGTTTATCCCATTCTTCGGCGTGAGCTTACTGGCTTATTACTTTCCTTGCAAAGTGTTATATGCTCTTTGGTTTGGATTCTTCCTTTCCCTGGCGGCGCATTTTATAGTTCATATTGGACATACCATATATCTGAGAAAGTACATTCCAAGTTTTATTACAAGTGTTATATGTCTTCCGGTCAGCGTAAGTATTCTTCTTAGATGTGCAAGGGTTATGACATTTGACGTCGTTACTGTTATAGCTATCGTGGCAAGTATTCTGCTTATGATGGTGAATCTAAAACTGGCACATGCGGTGGCGCACTACGTAAATGAAAGAATAACCTCACAAGACTTTACTTTGATGGATCAAGGTCTTAATTCAATGGATCAAGGCCTTAATTCAATGGATAAATGAGGGGTGAAAGAATGAAAGTTGCGATAATTAATGGTAGCCCAAGAAAGAATGGTGTTACTGCAGAGGCACTTCATATAGTTGAGAATGAGCTTGTGAAAGAAGGGATAGATGTTGAGTTCTATAATCTTTCTGAGATTAATATGTCCCATTGTCTAGGATGCTGTTCCTGCTATAAGACAGGTCATTGCTGCATCGGCGATGATGCGGAGATGCTGTCACAAAAGATATTTGAGGCAGATGGATTGGTGCTAGGTTCGCCTACCTATGCCAGCAATGTGTCCGGTCTTATGAAGGACTTTATCGATCGAGGCCATTTTGTTATAGAACAGCTGCTACATGGAAAGTACTGCGTGACTATTGCTACAGGAGAAAACTATGGCAATAAGGACGCCCTAAAAGTACTCAACAATCTAGTTCTTTATTCAGGTGGAAAGAAGTGCTATGGCTTTGTAATGAATGTTCCTTTCAACAATACTGAGTCAGTCAGAGATGAGTTAGTCAGAGATGAGTTAGTAGCAAAATGCTATAAAGCATCCGAAAGACTGATAAAGGGGTTAAAGAAAAGGACGCACCATCCAATACAAACTGTGTTAAATCATATTGTTATTTCAATTGGAATAAGACCTCTGATAAAGCGAAAAGGCTCTGAGTATCAGGGCGTGATTGATAAATGGACCGAACTTGGTATCCACTGAACGGGAGAAAAGCAACAAAAACGCATGAAAAAGGCAGAAATTGTTGCTGAAGTAGCAGAAATAAAGCTACTGAACGGGAGAAAAGCAACAAAAATGCATGAAAAAGGCAGAAATTGTTGCTGAAGTAGCAGAAATAAAGCTACTGAACGGGAGAAAAGCAACAAAAATGCATGAAAAAGGCAGAAATTGTTGCTGAAGCAGCAGAAATAAAGCCACTGAACGGGAGAAAAGCAACAAAAATGCTTGAAAAAGGCAGAAAGTGTTGCTGAAGCAGCAGAAATAAAGCTACTGAACGGGAGAAAAGCAACAAAAATGCATGAAAATGATGGAAAGTGTTTCTAAAGCGGCAGAAATAAAGCTACCGAACGGGAGAAAAGCAACACAAATGCCTGAAAATAGTGGAAAGTGTTGCTGAAGCGGCAGAAATAAAGCTACTGAACGGGAGAAAAGCAACAAAAATGCATGAAAATAACTGAAAGTGTTGCTGAAGCAGCAGAAATAAAGTCACTGAACGGGAGAAAAGCAACAAAAATGCCTGATAATAGTGGAAATTGTTGCTGAGGGGCAGAAATTGTTGATGAAGCAGCAGAAATAAAGCTACTGAATGGGAGAAAAGCAACAAAAATGCATGAAAATAACTGAAAGTGTTGCTGAAGTGGCAGAAATAAAGCCACTGAACGGGAGAAAAGCAACAAAAATGCCTGGAAATGATGGAAAGTGTTGCTGAAGCAGCAGAAATAAAGCTACCGAACGGGAGAAAAGCAACACAAATGCCTGGAAATGATGGAAAGTGTTGCTGAGGGGCAGAAATTGTTGATGAAGGTTAGATATAATTAACTTTTGTTATAGAATTTCGGGGAGTAAAGTGGTATAATTTTATTTGCTTTATTTTTTCTCACAGAAAGGACATAACATTATGGAACAATCCAATAAGAAAACTGGATGGCGAGAAAACAAATGGATACGTGCCGCAATTCCTGCATTGTTATTACACTGCAGTATAGGTACAGTATACTGTTGGTCTATATTCAGTCAGGAGATTGCTGATTATATAGGATATTCTAAGGGGGCCACGGAATGGGCTTTTTCCTTTGCAATATTTTTCCTTGGTATGTCAGCTGCGTTTCTTGGAAATATTGTAGAAAAAGATATTCACAAGTCGTCTCTAATCGCGACTATATGTTTCGCTGCTGGAATGTTTTTAACAGGAGTCTTCATTCGTTACGGTGGAATGCACAAAGGAAGTCCAGTAGCTTTAATAGGAATCTATCTCAGTTATGGATTTATCATGGGAATTGGTCTCGGAACTGGATATCTCTCACCTGTTAAAACATTGATGCTTTGGTTCCAGGATCGAAAAGGACTTGCTACCGGACTTGCTGTAGCAGGTTTTGGAGCTGCGAAAGCTATTGCTAGTCCGATCATGCAGTCTATGCTTTCAGGACTGGGTGATGGTGGAATTTATAAGATGTTTATGATCCTTGCAGCTGTTTATTTTGTAATGATGTTTATCGGACACCTACTTCTTGCTAAGCCTG
Organism: Lachnospiraceae bacterium AC2031; assembly: GCA_000687975.1. Classification (GTDB taxonomy): domain Bacteria; phylum Bacillota; class Clostridia; order Lachnospirales; family Lachnospiraceae; genus Eubacterium_Q. The sequence continues at coordinate 2,109,932 of JIAB01000001.1, forward strand.
CTGGATGGATTGAACCTCAGGACAAGAGTCAGAAACCTAAAATAATGGAGGTTTTAAAAACAAAGCCTATTGCAAACTATATAGGAATATGGCTAATGTTCTATATCAATATAACCTGCGGTCTGGCTTTTATCTCTCAGGAAAAACCTATTGTGAAATGTATAGGGCTGGTAGGTGCAGCCGGAATAATATCAACTATTTCAGCTATATTCAATGCTGGTGGTCGTTTGGGTTTTTCTGCTTGGGCAGATACTATGAAGGATAGAAATACCATTTATAAGCTTATCTTTATTTTATCGATAGCATTTACGATTCTTGTGATGATTACAGGTGGAATTCGAAACGGAAGTGGAAATCCGTTACTCATCTTTCTTGTTTTAGCACTTATCTTTGTTGTAAATGCAGGATACGGAGGAGGCTTCTCAAATGTTCCGACTTTGCTATCGGATCACTATGGAATGGGTAGCATAAGTGCAATTCACGGTATCACACTTTCTGCCTGGGCCTTTGCAGGACTTACGGGTAATCAGGTAGCTACCTATATAGTAAATCACACGGGAGCATTCGATAAAGAGGTTGTAGATGCTCTTGGTAATACGTATATTGTAAATCCAGTGGGATATCAGAATGTTTTGATCTTTACAGTTGCTCTATATATTATTGCATTTCTCTTGTGCCTCATTCTGGTTAAACCTACTAAGGATAAAGCCTGAATATTTTAAGACTTAGAATAAGTCAATGTGTTGGAGAAGCTAACCAAATGAGTCACTTAGCAAATTAAAGCTAGGCGGCTCATTTAGTTTATTGTGGGAACACTTTAATTTAACAGTACGCTGTGCTATTATAAAGATTACATGTGTTTGGAGGGGATAAATGGCTTCTTTATGATGCCGACATGATAAAAAAAGAGGTTATTATAGATTCATGCTTTACTATGAATTGGTTTTTGGCATGTTGTTTTTGCCACTTATAATGATAATATACCAGATTTTCCCTAAACGTTTTCGCTGGGTATTTTTACTTGTTGCCAGCGTGGGATATTACTTTTCATTCTCTTTAAAGCTTTTTATATTCTTGATTCTAGCTACAGGTATTACATATAGTGTAGGCCTGATTCTTGAGAAAGTGAGCAAGGAAAGAAAGGACTCACTAAGTCTTCTAAAAAAAGATAAGAATGCTTCAAAGGAAGAAAAGGCTGCTATCAAGGCGAAGTTTCAGAGAAGGAGTAGGCTGATTCTGGTAGTGGGAATTCTTCTTTCCCTCTCAAGTCTTTTATATCTCAAATATTATAATTTTTTTGCTGAGAATATTAATCTCTTAGCTGGTGCCGCAGAGGATTCTCCTGTGCTTCCCGCTAAGGCACTTGCTCTGCCTCTTGGCATTTCTTTCTATACAATGCAGGCCATCAGTTATATGGCCGATGTATATTGGGGCAAATTCGAAGCTCAGCGTAATCCATTTAAACTGCTTTTATTCCTTAGCTTTTTCCCAACTATTATCGAGGGACCTATCGCGCTTTACGCAGATATGAAGGATAAGCTTTACGTAGGTGAGGCTATCGATCCTGATAATGTTATTAAAGGATATACAAGATTTATCTGGGGAGTTTCGAAGAAGCTTGTTATTGCGGATAGACTTAATCCTGCAGTTGTATATCTCTTTGATCCGGCAAATAAGACGAAGGGGCTTGAAGTTATTGTAGCTGCAGTTCTTTTTACAGTTATGGAGTATATGGATTTCTCTGGTTGTATGGACATGGTAATCGGTATTGCCATGATCTTCGGAATCCAACTTCCAGAAAACTTCCGTCAGCCATTCCTTGCCAGAAATGCTTCAGAGTTCTGGCGCCGCTGGCATATATCTCTTGGCGTTTGGTTTAAGACATATATATTCTATCCAGTGTCCATGTCCAGCCTTGCAAAGAAATGGAATAAGTTCGCCCGTGGAAAGGTGAATAAGCACATGACCATGGTTGTTGCATCAGCTATGGCACTTCTTCCAGTGTGGCTTTGTAATGGTCTGTGGCATGGTCCAAAGTGGACATATATTTTCTACGGAGTATTTTACTTTGTAGTTATTCTTCTCGAAGTTTTACTTGAGCCTGTGGGCGATAAGTTGTTAGCACTTCTTCATACATCAAAGGAGAATAAGGTGGTAAATGTGATCCGTATTCTTAAGACATGGATCATCATATTTGCAGGTGAACTTTTCTTCGAAGCAGATTCGCTGACAGAAGGATTCCGCATGGTTCGAGATATTGGCAAGGGCTTTAAGCTTAGCATTCTTTGGAATGGTACAGCCCTTGAATGGGGACTTGATAAGTATGACTGGGCAGTCGTGGCATTTGCCTTGGTCATCGTGATTATTGTGAATATAATCAGAGAGAAGGACGTTGATGTGACTGGTGCTCTTCTCAGAAGACCGCTTCCTGTTAGATGGGGGCTCGTCTTATCATTACTTCTGGTGCTTACAATCTTCGGTTGTTATGGACCAGGCTTTGAGGAGGTGGATCTGATCTATGCAGGATTCTGATGTAAAGAAAACAAAACCTCAAAGTAAGAAGCTTAGATGGCTGGAAATCTTCGGATTTTTGATCGTGTTCGCAGTGGTTTTAAAGGTGATATCATATGTGATAGATCCTATAAGAAACGATAGGCCTGATATGGTTCTCCCTCGTGACAAGAGTGTAACAGCAGCGCTTACTGAGAAGAAGGATACCATGGATGTTCTCATCGTTGGCGACAGCGAGGCTATGGTAGTTGCCTCCCCTAAGATGATGATGGAAGAAGCGGGAATTGAGGCTTATAACTGCAATCAGTTGGGCCAGAGATCCTTTGATGCGTATTTATTCGTTAGAAAGATTTTAGATAAGCAGCATCCACAGGTTATGATTCTGGAGACAAATGTTATCGCTCAGGAAACTCTTCTAAAAACTGAAGCGCTTATGACCAACAGTGCGCTTGTAAATGAAATCTTTCCTGTTATAAGATATCATAGTAACTGGAGATATCTGAGTGGACTTGAAAAGCCTGAACCATACGACGTGGAGAAGGGGTTTGAGGCTGTAGAGGTTGTTGATCCATATAACGGCGATGAGTATATGTTTGAGACAGAGAAACGTGGATACATTAACGGTATCGCTATGTTTAATCTGGAACAGATCAGAAAGTTGTGCGAGGAAAAAGGAGTAACACTTGTTCTTGTTACATCCCCTTCTCCTGTTAATATGAGCTATCCTGTGCATAATACTCTGCAGGATTATGCCGATGAAAATAATCTGGATTATATAGATTTTAATGTACTTAAGGATGAGATTGGAATAGACTGGAGTCAGGATACTGGTGACGCCGGAGACCATATCAATATCTATGGCTGTGAGAAGACAACTCGGTATCTTATAGATTATTTAAATGAAAACTATGATCTGCCTGATCATAGATAAGAATGATTTTTTGTTTTAGAAAAAATGAATTTAGGAATAAATATGAAGAATGTTCTGGAATATTTAGAGAATACAGCGGCAAGACTGCCTGACAAAATGGCGGTCACTGATGGCGAGGAGTCATGCACTTTTGAAGAACTTCGCTGTGTTAGTGCGCGCATTGGAACTGTTCTTTCTGAGTACGTTTCAAAGGGACGTCCGGTTGGAGTTCTGATGAAGAAGAGTACAAAGACTCTGCAGATATTCCTGGGCACAGTTTATGCAGGTGGCTTCTACTGTCTGCTGGATCCTGATTTTCCATTTGCCCGTCACAAGAGTCAGCTGGAAACTTTGGAACCAGAAGTTATAATCACTGAGAGTGAAAGTCTTGATAGATTAAATGAACTTGAATACAAGGGAAATGTCATCGTAACGGATGAGCTTTTCGAGAGGGCTGGTGCTGCCGACGAGATGGTGTTGGACGATAACATTTTACCTGATGCACCTCTTTATTGTAACTTTACCTCGGGCTCCACAGGAGTACCTAAGGGAGTGCTGGTGGGACATGCATCAGTTATCAGTTTTATTGATACCTTCACTGAACTTTTTGGTATTTCAGAAAATGATGTGATAGGAAACCAGGCGCCATTTGACTTCGACGTTTCGGTTAAGGATATATATAGCAGTCTTAAGGTTGGTGCCACCATGGTGATAATTCCGACAGCGTATTTCAGACTTCCAAATAATGTTATGGATATGCTGGAGAAGTATGAGGTGACAACGCTCACCTGGGCTGTGTCGGCGCTGGTTCTTCTGAACAGACTGCATGAATTTATGTACAAGGTTCCACCGAAGATAAATAAGGTTCTTTTCAGTGGAGAGGAAATGCCATCGAAGCATCTGCACGATTGGATGGAGCAGTATCCGGATGCAGAGTTCGTTAATCTTTATGGACCAACTGAGATAACATGTAACTGCTCTTATTATAGAATTGACAGGGCGGATGTTCCTGAAAAGCTTCCGGTGGGAAATGTGTTCCCTGGTAAAGAGATTTATCTGCTGGATGATGAAGGACATATTATTCCTGAATCTAATGAAGAGACGGTTGGAGAAATCTGTGTAGGTGGTCCGGAACTTGCACTGGGATATTATAATAATGAAGAGGCAACAGCTAAGGCTTTTGTAGAGCTCGGAGAGGTTGGTCGGGTTTATAAAACAGGTGACCTCGGATACCGAAAAGGCGGGCTGCTCCATTTTGCTGGAAGAAGAGATTTCCAGATCAAGCATAATGGACACAGAATAGAGCTTGAGGAAATCGAGAGAGCAATGAACAGTCTGGACGGAATTGGTCAGGCCTGCTGCTTATATGATGCGGAGAAGTATAGGATCGTGGCATTTTATGCTGGAGATTCATCTGACAGTGATGGTTTGGGCGGTGTGCCGGACAGGAAACGAATTGTTGCAGGGCTGAAGGAGAAGCTTCCAAGCTATATGCTGCCTAATGTATATAAATGTTTAGAGGAGCTTCCTCTCAGTAAAAATGGTAAGATAGATAGAAATAGTCTTCGAGAGAAATTATGAATGATCATGAACTTATAAAAGAATATGGAACGCCGTTCTATCTCTTTGATACGCTTCAGTTAAAGAAGAGAATTGAAATGATAAAGGAACATCAGGCGGGTATTGGTCTTTGCTATGCAATGAAGGCTGGACCATATCTTACAAAGTATGCAGCAAAGTATGTGGATAGACTTGAGGTCTGTTCTCCTGGAGAATATGAGATATGTGTTCGTGATGGTATAGCGCCTGAAAAGATTCTGGTTTCTGGTGTTAATAAAACAGGAGTTAGTATTAAAAGAATACTAAGTCTTGGCGGCGCGGCAGGATTCTTTTCCATAGAATCACCTGAACAACTGGATGTGATTGAGAATGTAGCACGAGAGTTTATGGATTCAAATGAATCTTTTTCTGGAAAGCTAAGATGTTATATAAGACTTTCTTCTGGAAATCAGTTTGGTGTTGATAAGAAGACTTTTGAAGAGTTATGTGAAAAGGTGATCGATTCTGAAGTTCTAGAACTTGTTGGAATTCATTATTTTTCAGGAACTCAGAAGAGTCTTAAGAAGATTGAGAAGGAACTTGCTGAACTTGTCGAGTTTGGTGAAAAGCTGAATGAAAAGTTTGGTGATAGACTGGGTGATAGTACTAAAAAGAAACTATCTCTTGAATATGGCCCAGGACTTGGAATAGATTATTATAGAACTGATGATAGTACGCTCGGTGAAGAAGATCTTTCTGGGTATAATGAGTCTTACATCGAAGAATTGACGAAGCTTGTGGAGAAGACAGGGCTTCGAAAAGTTTTCGGGGAGATGACATTTGAATATGGCAGATATATTGCCGCAACCTGTGGCAGGTATTTTACTAATACAGTTGATGTGAAGAAGACTGATGATACGAACTTTGCGATTCTGGACGGGGGCTTACACCAGATCACTTATTACGGAAGTATGGCCGGAATGAAGGTTCCATATGTTGATCTGATTCCTGGTAATGATAAGGTGGTTGCATCGGACGAGGGTGGATCCAATATGAATGAGGATTATGTTCTTGCAGGATCGCTCTGCTCCGTAAATGACATATTAGTAAGGCGTATTACTCTGCCGACTCTTGACATTGGCGATACTCTATGCTTCAATCTAGCTGGTGCTTATTGTGCCACAGAGGGAATATCGCTGTTCCTAAGTCGGGATCTTCCTGCAATTGTTATTCGTGACGAGGACGGGGCGGAGACGCTGATTCGAGACCATATAGAAATTAATACATTTAACGGAGGCTATAATGGATAGGATTATAGAAATATTAGAAGAGATCATACCTGGCGAGGATGTAGAAACCTGCGACACACTTGTTGATGATGAGATACTTGATTCGTTTGCAATCATTTCACTTGTCGCTGCTCTGGAGGAGGAGTACGACATCACAATCTCACCAGCAGAGCTTGTGCCTGAGAATTTCAACTCAGCCGAGGCGCTGTGGGAGATGGTTGAGAGACTTTCTGAGTAATTAATAGGCCGTTTATTCATGCTGGATAAATGGCCTCTTTTTGTATAATGCCGTGATTTTGAATGACATAGAGTGAATCTTCGTATAAATGAGAGGTTAGGGGTGTATGAAAAGAGTTCTGATCGTTGAGGATGACAGAGAGATACGTGGTCTCCTAAAGGATTTTCTTGAAGAAAACAAATATGAGGTCAGCGAGGCAAAGGATGGAAATGTAGCCTCGGAACTTATAAATAATGAGAGGTACGATATCATCCTGATGGACATGATGCTTCCTTTTAAGTCGGGTGATATTCTTATACAAGAACTTCGTGAGTTGAAGGATACGGCAAAGAACAGCACGCCGGTTATTGTTCTTTCTGCAAAGACTATGAAAGACACCCGTCTCGAGGTGCTTCGAATGGGTGCGGATGATTACATCATAAAACCATTTGATCTTGATGAGGTGCTGGTTAGAATCGAGGTGGTGCTTCGAAGGAGTGAGGCGGAGGCGGCGAACGCTTCTGGTTCAGGTGCGGGAGAGTCGTCCCAGACTCTTAAGTATGGCGACATTGAAATGAATCTGGAGTACCACTCTGTTACATATAAGGGGGAACCTGTAAAACTAACTTTAAAGGAAATGCAGCTGCTCCGGTTATTCCTGGAAAATCCGAAGAAGACATTTACCAAGGCGAATCTTTATGAGGCTGTCTGGGAGGATACTTACTATTACGAGGATAACACCATAAATGTGCACATGAGTAATCTTCGAAGCAAGCTGAAGAAGGCGACTGGCCGTGAGTTTATCGAGACTGTTTGGGGTATCGGTTATAAGCTTGGGGTCGAAGCTTAGTTGGAGATTTGTGGTGTGATTTGTTGGGTGGTTTTAAATTATGCAAGAACTTTTGATAATAGTTCTTTTTATCGTGATCATTATTCTTCTGGGACTTTTGATAATCTTAAAGAAGAACATTAGGGACGTAAAAAAAGAACTGAAAAAAACTAAAGATGAGGATTACAATCGTCAGCTGAGAGTGACACTTCTCGATAAAGATGTGGAGGCTCTGGCGACTGAAATCAATCGTAATCTGGAATATCAGAAGTCACTTAAGCTGGAAACTGAGAATTCTCGTCGTCAACTGGAACAGTCTATCTCGGATATTGCCCATGATCTCAGAACACCTCTTACAGTTGTGAAGGGTAACCTCCAAATGTTAGAGTCAGAGGATCTTTCTCCGAAGGGACGTGAGTACCTTGGCATCAGCCGTCGTAAGGCTGAGAGTCTTAAAGGCATGGTGGATGAATTCTTCGAGCTGTCGGTTCTGGAAAGTGATAGCAAGCCAGTGGAAATGGAAAAGGTTGATATTACTGCTTTCCTCACTGAGTTTGTGGTGGAGAATGAGACGCTGATTCGCTCTCATAATCTGGCGCCGGAGATAACATTTCCCGAGAAATCTATCTTTGTGCAGGCAAACCGAGCTATTCTATCCCGAGTGTTCAGCAACCTGATGGGTAACATTCTGAAGTACGCAAAAGAAGGCTTTGAGCTGGGGATTTACGAAGAAAGATTAAGTGATTCTGGAAAGAATGAAAAGAAAGTTTGTAGGATAAGGGTTGGAAACAACGTTGATGATCCTAGCGCCATCGATATCGACCATATCTTTGACAGAACCTACAGGGCGGATAAGGCCAGAAGTGATGGCAGTGCGGGACTTGGATTATATATCGCGAGACTCTTGACGACAAAACAAAAAGGAAGCATAACGGCGTGCCTCGAGAACGGCAAGTTATACTTCGACATAATACTGAATAAATGCTAAACAAATAATAAAAGCGAACATTTCTGGAAAATCAGAAAAATGTTCGCTTTTTTTGTTGAAATATAGAATGGAAAAAATTTTTTTTGAAAAAACTCTTGACATATTATCAAAATGATAATAAGATATGACCAACAAAGAGATATAATCATAATGATAATAAGAGGCAAGAGAGAAACTTATTAAGGAAAGCACTTTAGTCGGAAGGAGGAATGAATATGGATAATATGTTTAATGGAATTTTTGGAAAGATAGCACCGGGTATGTGCAGGGTAACAATGAATGGTGATCTGGCGATCAAAACTTCGAATGGATATAAGTCTTACGAGGTAACGTCAGGGCGTCTTACAAACTGTAACAACTTTGTTTTCAATATCGGCGAGGAGTTCTGCTTCGTAGTTCCTACGAACAAAGTGAAGAAGGGCGATATCATTTTAGCAAATGGAAAGCCCCGCTGTGTCGTCGAAGTAAACAAGGACAGGATCACAGTGATCAACTATGAGGATTCAACTATAGAACAACTCCTGCCGGAGAGACACATCTTTATGGGTAATACTTACTTCTACGGAAAGATCGTTTCAATGTTTGGTAACAATCTGAAGAAGGGTAAGGGTCCTGGCAACATCATGAAGTACCTGATGCTGAGTGAGATGCTGAAGGGCAATGGAAATGGCAACGGTAAGAGCGGTGGCTTCGGCGAAGGAATGGGAGGCATTCTTCCATTTATGCTACTAGGCAAAAATATGGACGGAATGTTTGATGGCATGTTCGACTTCGATGAGCCAGACGATGAACCAGACGATGAAGCTGATGAAGGATGAGTCGATTCGGCCCTCTCGCCAAGTGACTCAAAAATGAGTCAAAAGAGCTTTGAGCCAAAGTGACTCATTAGATAAAAGAAAGGAGAAAAATTATGGGAAGCGGAGTATGGAGAGATGATACATTTAGAAATTATTCAAGAAAGGCAGGCAGAAGCGTAGATTCAAGGGGACGCCTGACTGGCAATATGAGCAATCAGCAGATGTTTACTGCAAGGGAACTTGATCCGATGCTGGATCCAAGGGATGCATTCAGGGAGTGCTGCGATTCAGAGGAGCATCCTAACACAGTTCCTGTAATCCTGGCACTTGACGTAACAGGATCTATGGGGCAGGCTGCCGTAGAGGTAGCTAAGCAGTTAAATGTTATCATGACTAAACTTTATGAGAAGGTAACTGATGTAGAGTTTATGATCATGGGTATAGGCGACTTTGCTTACGACAGATGCCCACTTCAGGTATCACAATTTGAATCTGACATTAGAATCGCGGAGCAGCTGGATAAGATATTCTTCGAATTCGGCGGCGGCGGAAACTCTTATGAATCTTACACAGCTGCATGGTATTTCGGGGTGAATCATGTAAGACTGGATGCGTGGAAGAGAGGCAAGAAGGGACTTATTATCACAATGGGTGATGAAGGAATTAATCCTTATCTTCCAGCAAATGCACTCACTAACTATATCGGCAGACCTGTAAATCAGGACGTGAACACAGAAGCACTCTACAACCAGACTTTGGAAAAGTATGATGTGTATCACCTGTTTGTAAATCACAGATTTGGAGTGAATAATTCTTACATCAAAACTTGGGAAAACTTCATGGATAAGGAGCACTTCAAGGTGGTAAAGATGGATAGGATTTCTGATACTATCGTTGATATCGTGAAGAGACATGCAGGAAAAGATGCTTTAGTTAAGGCGAAGGCTGAACTTCCAATGGCTGCTGGAATCTCATGGTGAACAGTGAATAAGTCAAATATGTGAAAAAAATGTTTTAGTAATGAAGGAGAAAGGAGGAAAAGTATGAAGGACGTGAAGATCGTTATTGGCGCCAGCTTTGGTGACGAAGGCAAGGGTCTCATGACTGACTACTTCGCTGGTGACGCTGCGACGCGCGGGGAGACAACACTTGTTGTGTGCAGTAACGGCGGTGCTCAGCGAGGTCATACAGTTAAAGCCAAATGCAATGCCACGGGGCAGGACACCGAAGTAAGACATGTGTTCCACCATTTTGGATCCGGTACTTACGCGGGAGCAGATACATACCTTCCATACTTTTTCATCCTTAATCCTATGCTTTTTGTGAAGGAGTATTTTGAGATTGAGGAGGAGTATGGAGGACTGCCCCAGGTGTTCGTGCATTCAGAATGTTTCGTTTCAACCCCATTTGACATGATCCTTAATCAGATGTTGGAGGAGCATAGAGGAAATGGAAGACACGGAAGCTGTGGTATGGGCATCTGGGAAACTCTGGTGCGGAGTGGAATCAATTATGGCACTCTTATGGGTATGACAGATGATGAGATACGAAAGTATCTTGGCACAGATTGCAGGCAGTATTTGTGGAAGCGTTTGAAGGAGAAAGGAGTTAAGGATTACCGCCCGGAGTGGCGTGAAATCATAGAGGATGATGGACTTATCGAGCACTATATCGAAGATCTTCGTTTCATGCAAAATTATTGCGAGGTCGCAGATGTTAATATATTTGATAGATACGACAGAGTGATCTTTGAGGGTGGGCAGGGGCTTCTCCTGGATAGGTGCAGAAAGGAGTATGGCAACAACACGACTCCAAGTAACACTGGTATAAGAAATCCGTACCAGCTACTGAAAGAATATAATTTGCTGAAAAATAATCAGTTACAGAAAGTATATGGAACTGGTAATGATTCGTTAGAAAAGATTTCAGTAGAGGTGTGCTACGTATCCCGTACCTATCTTACTCGACATGGCGCTGGCAGGTTCGATGAAGAGTGCGATAAGGCTGACATCAATCCTAACATGGTGGATCTTACCAATGTGCCAAATCCTCATCAGGGAACTATAAGATACGGTAAACTTAGTAGCGAATCACTACTAAGACGGATAAAAGAAGACTTCGACAGTGCATCGCTGCCGATGACATTTGAACCCCGAAAAACACTTGCGGTCACTCATATTAATGAATATATGTCAGATATCGTGAAGGAGGCTGACTACATATCTGGCGGAGAAACAAGAGAGAACGTCGAGAAAAGAGAAAAGCAGATTGCAACTAAAGTTGACGCTACTTATTATCTAAATTATAATATGTCATAAGTGTCATAGGTCATTCGGGGGATTAGAAATGAGTGAATGGTTAAAAGAATTAGCGGATAATAGTAAGTTTTGGGCTCAGGGAGTGGGGACTCTTCCTGAGCCTATAGCATGCACATACGATCGCCTTCAGGAAATGGCACAGCAGGGTAATGTGTACGGCTGCCTGCTCCAGCTCAAGGATGCTTATGAGATCGCCATGAAGATCCCTGTTCTTTCAGCACTCATTTTCCTTGATTCAGAGTATGAGGACAGTCTGGTTAAGGAACGCAAGATTTCTGAAAGACTGATCCTTACACCTCTTGCAATAGGTGGATGGTATGAGCTGGCTCTTTCGATACTTAAGGCAGACAAGCGAAAACATTTTGAACTTGCAGGATCTATAAAGAAGATTCTTGAGAAGACCAAGGATCTTTATAACAAGAGGGTTTCTTCGGAATACTCCAATATTTCCAACTGGCGAAATGAGACTATCGGCCATGGTATGCTTCGATGCGAGGATAGTGGAAATTATCAGGAGGAGTATGAGAATCTTCTTGCAAATCTAAAAGAATATCTGAGCGATGTGTCTGAGTTTTATAAGAGTATTTCTTATATGGTTGATGACCAGAATGCAACGCTTATAGTTGATGACTACGAGATAGAAATTAACAGATTTGTATTTCGTGGTTTCTTTCTGGATTCCTTTTATTATAGAAAAAAGAATATCAAGTATGCGGATTATGTGAGCGGTAAGTACCAGACCGGAAATCTGGAGCCTTTCCGTCCTTATATTGATGAGCTGGGCGAAGCCGCATTTGAAAGGAGTGTTAAGGCCGACTTTGTGAAGAAGTCGGAGGATAATCTTTATAGTTATCTGAATACTCCTGAAAAGTATGTTGTCTCTGAGGGACTCAAGGAAAAGGTGAGCAGATTTCTTGAGGACCGTGATAGGGGCGTTCTTACTGTGTGCATGGAACGTGGTATGGGAAAGACTGCGTTTGCTAACTCTATTGCAGGATTTTATGAGTATGATGGAGTTGGTTTTATTGATGATGCTATCGTTCACACCTACAGCATTGCGGCGGCAAATCTCAGGGGCGTAAATGATTTCTTTGGCAATCTGAACTTCGTATTTGCAAATGTTGGGGACGATACATTTAGATCCTCATCAAAGAGACTGCCTGAGATTTCTCTTGATGACGCGTGTACTGCCGAGACTATGGCAAACTTCCTTAATACCTACAGGGAAATCTATGAGGATGAGTTCGATGTTGCAAGACTGGTGCTTGTGATTGATGGTCTTGACGAAATGACAGACAGCACTAGGAAACTACGTGACTGGCTGATATGTGGCGATTCAACTGAACTTCTGGATGAGGGGGTATACATTATTTACACCACTCGTTTTCCAGAAGAATTATCTTCAAAGTCAAATGCTATCTTAGCTGAAAACCTTATCGAAGAATCGGATGCGTGCATCGAAATCCACCGCACTGATGCAGAAAATATAGAAGTGTTGATGGATTATCTGGGTAGCAGAAAGAAGAGTAGAGGTCTTTCTGAAGAAGAAAGATATGCTCTTATTGAAAAGGCCGATCATAGATTTTTGTATCTTAAAATATTTGCTGAGGTAGGGGCAGAAGCTTTTGGAGAAGAACTCAGCGGAAAGACAGTTATCGCTGAATATCTGAGGAGGCTTTTCGATAACTATGACATGACCAATGAGAATATCGCCTTGGAATTCCTTACAACTCTTTCTGCATTTGAAAAGATTACTCTTGAAGACTATTTTGATTTTATAAGTCTGGACGATATGACTTATCGTTATATTGGAGTGCTTAATGATCTTTCACCGCTGCTTTCTATCTACGGTGAGGAATCAGGACGCGTGTATAGCTTCGCAAATGAAGAGTATAGAGAATATATCTGGAATGAATATCCGGACTACATTGAAGGTTTGTTTGAAAGACTTCAGGAGAGCTTCTCTGAAATGGCCACGGAGCAGGTAACTCATTCATTGGGTGATCCAAATCATGACTCCAGAGGCCTTGCTATGTACATGCGGATGCTGCCAGTTATCCTTCGTATTAGAAATACATTTGATATGCCTTATAGCCCAGATTTTATTCAAGAACTTTCTGTCTTCGATGGTGATTGGCACAGGTGGGAGGAGTTTTGGAGTAAGAGACTTCAAAAAATGTATGACGAATATAGTAGGAATGTTTGTCAGATTTTTTATTCGCTTAAAGAATCTGAAGTGGAAGAGTGCCATTTTGGTTATTCGTATGTTGCGTTTGGAAACTATTCAAGACTTTATGATATGTTTAGGTATGATCCGGAAGCATTTGATGCGTTGGCTGAAAGAGTTTTGGTTAGTGGTGAAAAGGCCTTCAAATGGTGGTACAGGTTCTTTATGCAAAAGGATGAGTGCCTTGTTGATCCAGAGTTTACTGAGAAATATCTTGATATAATGGACAGAATCTTTTCTCGTGCCGAGAAGGATAATACTCTTGGAAAATTCGCAATATATCTTAGACCTTCGTCTGGTGGAGAAAAGGTAAATGAATTTGATCGATATTTACTTACTTATAGTAAGCTTCTTGAAATCGTTATTACCTATGAGTTAGCTCATGATGACATGGAGATAGCATTAACATATCTCGCTGCTGCGTACGCATTAATTGAATACTATGGTGAGAGTGGTGTAGAAACCGAGTTTTATGATAAGGATAATCTTCCGGAAGAGGCAAAGGCATACAGGCTCTTCCGGAAAATGGTAGATGAAGGGTATGAACCTCGGATCAATTATATGGAGACTGAAGTAAAGAAGGGGTTATCCGACTATGAGATTGTAGCGAGAAAGGCGTTTGGATGCACCAATTACGGCATTAAACTGCAGCGAATGGCTGAACTATATGAAAAGATGGGTGACTTCCTGGAGGAGACTATAGCTGAGAAGGATTTTGGTTTTATTCAGGATAAAGAAGCGCTTGCTTCATTTGCGCAGAATGCTGCGGAAATGTTTATGGATGGATCTGATATCGTGTCAAATGAAGATTTCAGAGATGCTGGCATGAATCTTACCATAAGGCTATTGCAGTTTATGGTTCAGGGTATATACGAAGGAGTTCTTGATGTTGAGGATTTCGACCTTCCTATTGAACCAATTTACATACTCACATTTTTTGAAAATATTGATGATTATTACAGCGATGTGCCGGACTACTCTCCAGATTTTTTACTTGATTGGCTAGGCGTTATTGATGATGCAGGTGAATGTGAGTCACCCCTTTATTATCTTATGTGTTATCAGGCGGGAAATGAATTTGGTATATATGATCTTGTGGAAAAGGGACTGTTTAATTATTTCTCGAAATTAGTATTTAGAGAAATGACCAGAACTCCGATACCAGATGATGCCCCTGATGATATAGAGGGACGTGTGCTGATTAGTGGTCATACGATTGCTTATTTTAAAGAATTAGTGAGGATTGGAGAAACTGATAAGGCGAAAAAACTTTTCACGGAGATGATCAAGGGCTCGTCATGGTTTGAGTCGTATAAGGTGGAAAGAAGTGGATATGAGTCCACATCAATGTTTACCCTGCTGAATAATATGGTCATGTTATATGATACCGCGTATCGATTAGAATATTCTGACTGGGAAGTTGCTCGTCAGGAGGCTGTAAGACTGCTTTATTGTATAGTGGATTATTTCTTCGTCGATCTAGAGGGATATAATAATTTCTTTGGAACTCTGGAGCATGAAAGTGTAATACGTAATTTGAAGAGAATTGCGAATTTGTCAGAATTTTTTGTCTCAGAAATAGAAAAAGCTTTAGAAAAAATCAGATTCGCTATTGAAGTGGCTCGTCCAAATCTGGATGAGGACATGCAGGACGAATTAACAAAGCTTCAAGAAATGTGCCACAAGGAGATATAGATAATGTATAGAATGTCAAAGGAAGAGAAAGAGTTTCTTAAGTCATACGATATGTCGAAGTATGACCGACCATCTTTAACTGCGGATATTGCAGTATTTGCAATCCTTCAAACAAAGGAGAGCGATGAATATAGAAAAGATCCTGAGCGAAAGCTTGGGATTCTTCTGATTAACAGAAAGGACTATCCGTATAAAAACTGCTGGGCGCTTCCAGGTGGTTTCAGCAACAAGAAGGAGGATCTTCATGACACAGCCCTTCGTGAGCTGAGGGAGGAGACGGGGATTGATAATGCCTACATCACATCCTTCGGTGTATTTAGCGAGCCGGGACGTGACCCTAGAGGCTGGATAGTTTCCCAGGCATTTCTTGCTCTCGTGGATAGAGCGGAGACTCGCGTAAAGGCTGGTTCCGACGCAGGGGATGCAGCATGGTTCTCCATCGATATAACTCGAACAGAACTGAAGAAGCATGTGCTGAAAACCAAAGCTGAGATCAAAACCAAGTACGAAATCCGACTTGAACAGACTGATGTGGATTCATTAAATTCAAGTCAATCACAGTCAAATGGCGTCGTCATCAGCGCGATTGTCGAAGAGACTCGTGTCTTTGACAACCACCACGAATCCATTTCCTACGAGATACTGGACAGTGGAAGCCTTGCATTTGACCATGCGGAGATAATCGTTCGAGCCTTCAAGTCTCTTCATAAAGAAGCAGATGATGAAGGGCGAATAATCTTCGACCTCATGCCGGAAAAGTTCACACTCTACAGCCTTCAGGAGGCCTATGAGATAGTGCTGGGTGAGAAGCTGACAACTCCAAACTTCCGTCGTAAGATTGCTCCATATGTAATCGAAACAACCGATATAATCACCGGTGCTGGACATCGTCCGGCAAAACTCTTCAAACGCAATCTGGATGCATTCTACGAATGAGTCAAAAGGGCTCTCTCGCCAATCGACTCATTGAGATAAAAGGGGATAAACATGGAAAAATGGTATGAATATCTATACTACACTGAGAATGTAGCGGTGAACATCGAGCGTGTGGAGAAGGTGGAGGATATCACCGGTCGTGAAACTCTTCAGTATGTTCTGCGTACACTGAGTATTCTGGACAAGATAATTCTTCGAGATGGAATTACTGATTCTACAAATATAGTTCGCACGGTGCTTCAGTGGTCTGAGGTTGCCAAGGGCGGAACTGCAAAGGACCGCGCCGAGTGGCTGGAGGCGGGTCTTCCTCTCGATATCCACAACATCGCATCCGCTGAGATATACAGAGGCTTCTATCCAGATGATAATGTGGGTTACATTCTGATCAAGACTCACGGAATGATTGGTCAGTGCCTCAGAGGCGAGGTGCCAGTATCCTGCAACAACGAGGTTCTGGAGCTCCTGCCTGTCCTGGGCGAAAAGCGCCTGAAGGACATTCTCTATATTTTGAACGAGTGTATCATTGCTGCCGTAAGCGAAGAACTTTGGAACAAAGTAGGGGATGCTACCAAGAATCTTATCGATCAGATAATCTCTAGAACAAGTAAGGAAATGGAATCTCCAGCGCGCGTATGCAAGCTTCTTCCAAAACTTGGAGATCCATCTAACGCGCTCATCAAAATTTTCGAAGAGAAGTATTTCCCAAAGTATGAGCTGTGGTACTTTGAGGCTGCACTTTCAGATTTTAACAGTGAGCAGCTTGTTGTGATACTAACTCGCCTAGATGAGTTTATTTCTAGAATAAAAGTTACAGATGAATCAGAAGATATCTGTTATATCTCCTTCAAGCCTCTTGCCGACAGTCTTTACTATGACTATGAGGGCAAGAAGCATATAAATGTTTATAAGAAGAGAATTATTGAAAAGTATCTTCGCGATGCAAGTACTGAAAATGTGAATCTCGACGCTAAAGTGGTTGGCGGTGCACTTCTTGTGGATTTTAAATTCTCTAAGGTGTGTGAGAAGCTGATTGAGTTCTGCGTGGAAGCAGAGCGAAGTGGGCTGCTTACATTTGAAAAGAGCATCACTGTACTTTACGATATGTTCGGCTTCAGACGTGATGAGTTCGACCGTCTCAACAACGAGGATAAGTACCTTAGTACAATGAACGACGCAGATAGCTCCACCAAGTACACAACTCTTGACTACGTGAAGGGAGAGAGTGTCGTGGACGTGGGCTCGGGCGGCGGCGTGCTCCTTGATAAGCTGGAGGAAAAGTATCCTGATAAGAAAGTTATCGGTACGGATATATCCACAAATGTTATCGAAGTCCTGAACAAAAAGAAGAGGGACGAGAACCACAAGTGGACAGTTGTTCGACACAACTTCGTGGATTCTCCATTTGCTATTGATGACGAGAATATGAAATTGGAAAAGGTGGATACAGTAATATTCTCTTCGATTCTGCATGAGATATTTTCTTACACAGAAACTCCTGAGGGTCGCTTCAATATCGAGACCGTAAAGAAGTCGCTGAAGAATGCGTATGATTCACTGAAGCTAGGTGGACGAATCATCATCCGTGACGGAGTGAAGACACCAATTAATGACGATATCTTAACAGTAACATTTAAAGATAAGTCAGGTCTTGATTTCTTCAAGAATTACCTTCAGGATTTCGAAGGCCTCACAGATATAGAAGATAAGCGTATAACTATAGATGAAGATAATCTGAAGGTGAGTGGCTGTACCAACTACATCCGTGAGTTCCTCTATACATATACATGGGGACAGGAGTCCTACAGCCATGAGGTGCAGGAACAGTTTGGTTATTTCACCATCGCAGATTTCAAGGAGTTCTTTGAAAATCTTGGTGCAAAGATAATCCGTGCAGATTCATTTCTCGAGCCAGGCTACCCAGAACACCTGCGAGACATGGTGACACTTGAACCAGATGTTTATCCTGATTCCAACTGCATCGTAGTTGTTGAGAAGTGAAAAAAGTGCAGCGGCGTCCCCGCTGCACTTTATTTTAGGTATAGTTCCTTCCAGAAGTCGATCAGCTTTCGGAAGTCTTTTAGTAGTTTATCTGGATCAATGCGTCCCTTGTTCTGCATCTGGAAAAGGTACCCTTCCGAAGCAAGGTACATATTCTGATACATAAGCTTCAAATCCAGTCCCTCTTTATAATCATCAGGATTCAGCTTCGGCAAACTCTTGTTGGTGCTGAGCTTTGTGTAAGGTTCAACAATCTTTCGTATCTCATCACGCACTTCCTCGTCATCTTCGTAATATGCTTTAAGAGCAAATGAACTCATGTCTGGATATTCCTTCAGCATCTCAACCTTTGCCTGAAGGCTCTTGTACATCATCTCAAAGATATCAGGCTCATTACTTGAACCTGAGGCTAGCACGTAGCGCGTAGTAAGCTCCTCGGCTTGCTTCATCAGGAAGAGGTAGAACTCCTGCTTATTTCTAAAATAGAAGAAGAGCAGAGATTTGCTTATACCTGCTTCGGCAGCTATCTCATTCATCGGGCTTTTTCTGTATGAGTTCTTTGAGAAAACCTTGAAGCCTGCATTTATGATCCTGTCTTGTTTTTCCTTTGGAAGCGCGTAGAATTTATCGTTCATATTTTCCCCTAATTAAAATCAGAATATATGTGCTTGAACTTTCCACTGGTCTTATTGGCCTGTGGAAGCTTGTCTGATGGTTCAATCATAATATTAGTTAATCCATTTTTCTTGAAAAATGCTATCAAGTCTTTCCTGGCATTTTCAAAGACTGTCTCTTTATCCCTGTCAGTAGTTACTCTAAGTTCTAGTTTCGTGAGTGATCTCTGGATAAGCTGGAATCTTCTTATGTCAGGAACTTCTTCCAGAACTTTATATAGAGACATTGGAGCGATTCGAATGCCATTCTCGAATTCCAGTATATCGTCGGTTCTGCCTTCTATTTCGAGCCAGTGAGAGGTGCGGCCACATTTGCATCTTTCTTCGTGAACTATAACTCTGTCTGTTAGCTCGTAGCGAATAAATGGCTGTATATAGTTTGAGAGATTTGTGATGAGTACCTTGTCAGACATCTTCCCATAAGGAACGGGCTTGTTATCCTTATCTACAGGTTCGACTATAACCCAGTCTTCATTAATGTGGAGATGTCTTTCCTCGCATTCGCAGGCAATCTCGCCGCCTTCCGTACAGGAATAATGAGTCTGAACATAGCAACCGAATCTATCTTCTAGTTTCTTTCTTATCTGATCAGTAAGAAGCTCGCCACCAGTTATTACCACATCAGGGTGAATGCTGAGTTCTTTAAAATCTGCCAGCAGTGCAAGATTAGATGGATAGCCGCTCAGCATAGAAGGCTGAAATGCATTTAAGTCGCTGATTATCTTTGCTTCTGGAGCGTTGACATCTACATTTATCTTTGTCTTCTTGTGTGGCATCTTAAGCTGCAGATATTTCGACATACCGCAGGCAAGATAGAAGCCATAGTCGGCAAAGACTCCGGCGGTTTTCTTTCCGTGCTTCATAAATTTGTCGTAGTCTTCCTTCCTGGCAAAGGTTCTAAATGCAGCAATGGCGGAAGAAACATCGATGTTCTGTTTATCATATAAGACAACCGCAGGATTTCCAGTGGAGCCAGAAGTTTTAAAAATCAAATATTTATCATCTATCATTCTTCCGATGTTACCCAGGTCACTGGTGAAATCGTCAATCCGCTTCATAGTAATATTTCGGTCAGTCAGCACATCATCAAAATGGGCCATCAACTCTGGCTTTGTTACAGGTGGGAGGTCGCTAAGCTGAAAATCATCCTTGAGTCCAGAGTATAATTCCTTGTAATACGGACTGTTAGAACGAGTGTACCTGATAAGCTTGACAAGACGTTTACGCTGCAAGTCCGCAGTCTTTTCACGTGACTTTTTATCGCCTTTATAAGTTGTCATCATTGCACCAATTAAACTCATTTCATTCCTCCGTTTTTCACAATGGTGCAGTGGGGTCCGTCCCCACTGCACCGAGGTCTGTCCCCTATTGCACATTCATTGACCGGTTCGGTTAATAACAATTATATTCCATTGACCGGTTTTGAGAAGACCCTTTTTTAGTTGCCATTAAAAAGCTGAATAAAAAATTAAGATATTTAAGAAATACTTTAATTTTATTTTTTATATTATAACCAGAACAAAAAACTGCCAGTGGGAACGATTCTCCGTGGCAGCCGAGAAGGAGAGAAAAATGTCTGAGATTATCGTTGATGTTAAGAATATGAAGAAGCAGTACGGAAAGCAGATGGCGCTGGATGGTGTTTCTTTCCAGATTAAGAAGGGAAGCATCGTTGGTCTTATCGGTCCAAATGGAGCTGGCAAAACTACTATGATGAAGATTATGGGAGGTCTTGCTTTTCCAACTGGTGGTGAGCTGGAAATGTATGGTGCCACAGATGAGAAGGGTCTCAACCATGCCAGAACAAGGATGAGCTTCATGATCGAAACTCCTTACGAGAAGGAGAAGATGACTGCTCGCGAGAATCTGGAGAAGCAAAGGATTCAGAAGGGTATTCCGGATAGGAAAAGAATTGATGAGGTGCTGGAGATAGTTAATCTGCAGGATACTGGAAAGAAGATAGTTAAGAACTTCTCTCTCGGTATGAGACAGCGTCTCGGACTTGCAAATGCACTTATGGGAAAGCCTGAGTTTATGGTTCTGGATGAGCCGATCAACGGTCTGGATCCAGAGGGTATCGTTGAGATAAGAGAACTATTCAGAAAGCTTAATAGGGAAGAGGATATCACCATGGTTATTTCCTCTCACATTCTAAGTGAGTTGTCTCTGCTATGTACGGATTACATCTTCATCAACCACGGGCAGATAAAAGGTACATTTACTGCAGAAGAGCTGAAGGCTGCCTGCAGCGAGTATTACCATATCAATACTGACAATAACGAGAAGGCCAGCTCCATACTCACAAGAGAGTGCG
Source organism: Lachnospiraceae bacterium AC2031 (assembly GCA_000687975.1). Taxonomy (GTDB): domain Bacteria; phylum Bacillota; class Clostridia; order Lachnospirales; family Lachnospiraceae; genus Eubacterium_Q. The sequence goes on from JIAB01000001.1 coordinate 2,131,174, forward strand.
GCATCAAGACGGTGGAAGCTCTGGAAGATGGAAGCCTCCGTATTTATGAGAAGCTGGATGAGATTCGTGATATCTCACTCACACTCTACGAAAATGGAATCATCCCGATCGAACTATCGAAGAATGAGGTGAATCTGGAAGATTACTACATGCGTATGGTACAAGACGTGCAATCGCAGAGCAAGTAGCGAACGAGCAAGCTTGCTTGCAGAGTGAGCTACTTGGTTCTGCGATTATAGGGAGTTTACTCCCGACATCGCTGAACAGAAGGCTCGAAGAGCCGACGGATGCTATGGCATCCGGTTCAGCGATTGCACGTATTGATATAAACAGAAAGGAACAAAAATGATCAACATTATAAAATCGCTAAATTACAGTGCCCGCCGGGACACGGTAATCTGGCTCACAATAATTACATTGCTTATTTCACCCCTCTGTGCTCTTTACTTATCGGGTATGATCAATCCTGATTTAGGTTCAGAATTTACTTCCAGTATGTATTTCGCCAGCAATCTGATGGGAACAGTATTTACATTTATGACCTTCGGAATAATGATTCTTACCTGCAAACTAATGGCTGGAGATGCGGGCGATAAGACAATCAATTATGAATTTATGGCAGGTCACAGTCGGAAGAGGATATTTATTGGAAGGACCATAGCTGCGTTTCTTTGGGGAGCTGTTCTCGTATTTATTATCATGATACTTCCATTGGGATATCTGACTTTAATCTATGGCTGGGGACCAGAGACAAGTGTGAATGGAGTTCTTTTTAGATGTTTCCTTGCTTTGTTTCCGATAATCAGATTTACAGCGCTGACTTTGATGATAGCTAGTGTTTCGAGGGGAGCTGGAAAAGGAATAGCACTTAATTATGCACTGTATATGGTAACAGCTATGGTGGCATCTGTTATTCAGGAAGTGCTTGAGAAGGATATAGTATATCCATTTAGTATGACAAATGTAGCAGCTCTGCTGTCCGCGACTAATTCCCGAAATGTTGTTATAGATGGAAAGACCATAACTGTTTTTGATACAGCAGTTCCTGGCGATATGATGTGGAAGACCATAGGAGTGTCACTTTTATGTGCGGTCATATATCTGATAATAGCTTATATAAACTTTATAAAGACGGATAGGGATTAATTATGAAAAATATAATGAAATCTATATGGTATGAAATACTTCGTAGCAAAATGCTTATAAGACTATACATTGTTTTTGTTCTTCTTATGGGACTAATTGGAGTTTTAAATACGGGACAGATGCAGGGGGGACACGCCAGCGGCATGATTGCAGAAAACTCATTAGTTATATACGAGTTTCCTGTATTTATGTTGGCAATAATAGTTGGAATAATCTGTGGAGAAGACTATAAAGATAAGGTTGCTAACTATGAGGTTCTCTCGGGGCACTCCCGGAAAAGTATATTCTTTGCAAGAAGCTTTATGGGAATATTAGTAGGATCAGTATTTTCGACTATTCTATGTAGTGTTCCTTTAATTGTTGGAATAATAGTGGATGGCTGGGGCGGTGCTCTGGTTCTCAGTGATGTGATTATAAGAATACTTCTCCTGTTCTTCCCGATGCTTAGACTTGCTGCATTTTTAGCAGTGATCACATTTCTTGTTAAGAATCAGTACGTGATGATGGCTTCAGGCTTTATCATAATGATGGGATGCTCATTACTTCAAACCTTGATTACAGATTCGAAGAATATATTTATTAGCATATTTAATATGGCGCTTCTTATGTCCTTTGATGGCTGGAGTATATACAATCTGGATCCGGTTAAGGGACTAGTGACGTATAACTCTTATGTCAGTACAGTAACTCCAGAACTTGTGATTGGAACTATCACAGCGTCGCTGGTGATGACAGCATTTTACCTCTTTATGGGATATGCGCTTTTTAGACGTGATGATTTGAGCTAGATAAGAAAGGATTTATTATGGATTTTTCGTTTAGTTTAATAGAACTTGGTTTAATGATACTTCTCTTTATAGTGGCTGGTCTTTCGGTGAAGCAGGTATCTAATAAGTGGCGTGTTCTATATGCTGCTCCGACTTTCTTTGCATTAACACTTGTTATACTGGATGGCTTTGACTATTTTCATTTCGCTCTGTATCTTGGAGCGGCGCTTCAGATTGTTGCGCTCTTCTTTGGACTAGGTAAGGTAAAACAGAAGAGGGCTTTGGCTATAGCTTCAGCGGCAATGATCATAGTGCATATGGTGATCATCTCAATCTGCCCTGGTTATCACAGGCTTCCTATATATGATGATTTTGAGAAAGCGTTTAATACTCTGAAGAATCATTATGTTCTCGCTGAAGAAAAGGGTATTGATTTTGACGAGCTTTATGCAAAGTATGATCCTCTCTTTAAGAAGATTGATAGGGAACAGGACTATATTGAAAACTATAAGGTATGGCAGCAGTTTACTCGTGAATTTTATGACGGTCACGTAGGTTATCATATGACGTCCGGTGGACTCGTGCTTATGGCGTTTTGTGAGTCTTATGGAAATGACTATGGTCTCTCTCTTGCAAGACTGTCTAGTGGTGAGTTTGTTGCGATAAATGTGGAAGGTTATGATAATTCTTACTCTATAGACAGTACTGAACACGATGATCTGCAATTCTATACTGTGAAGGGGAGTTTACAGCCTGAAGATGCTGAAGCAAATAGGTTGACGCTGAAGAATGCTGGAATAAAAAATGGTACTGTGATCACAAAGTGGAATGGCAAGTCTATAGATGAATACTATGACGAAGTGACATATTACGTTGGCCCGTATCCGGATAAGGAAAATGAAGAGTTCGATCTTCCAATCTATGTTGCCGGAATGGGTAAGGATATGAACTACGGTGATACATATGTGCCTGGGAAAGATGTAGAGTCAAAGTCTGGGGGAAGAATAACGGATAACCCGACAGTTGATATAACATATATTGATGAAAGTGGTGAAGAGCAGACAGTTACAGCTCCGAGCCTTGGAATATATGCACCAAGAATGTATGACACCATGAATAAATTATATGATGGAGTTAATGTGACTAATCTTACCTGGCAGGAAATCAATTCAGAAACCTATATGCTCAGGATAAGTGAGATGGCTTATGATGAGCAAACCTATACCGGATCAGATTATTCCGAGATGACAGATAAGCTGAGAGACGAAATACTCGGTCTTAAAGAATCGGGAGTTAAAAAACTGGTCTTCGATCTCAGGTCAAATGGAGGCGGCAGTCCTTACTTTGTCGAAGGAATCGCTCAGCTGTTCGCTCCGGAAGGTGAGCATCTTACCTACTACAGTGCAGTGATAAATGAAGAGACAGCCACCTACGAAAGAGACGAGAATGGCAAGTACAAGATGGGTGTTCCTTCATCCTATGTAGGTGAGGATCTATGGCATGATGGCGAGGTTATACTTCTTGTTAATTCACGTACTGTAAGTGCCGGCGATGATATGACCTATATGATGGGAAGTTTCCCGAATGTGAAAATTATCGGACTCACAAAAAGTAACAGCTCATGCCAGGCAGTTACATCGGTTCATGGTATGGAGTTCGGTTCCCTTAGTTTCTCGGCGGTTCCAAATCTTCTTCCGGATGGAGAGATTGCAATCGATACTTATACAGACCATGTGGGCAGGACCCCATTTGACGAAAAGATTCCTTTTACTCAGGAGTGTGTTACAGCAGTCTTTGATAATGGTGAGGATTATCTTCTTAACTATGCGGCAAATGATTAACTTTGCTTGTCAGCAGTTGAACGTAGTAGTACAATAATATGATATGAAGAGGGATAAAATATATGGAAGAATAATTCTTAAATAGGGACATTTTATGAGAAAAAAGATTGCAGTATTAATACTGAATATGTATGGAGCCATGGTAACGGACATCCAGAAGGGGCTAAATGAAGCTGCTTTTGAAGAAGATGTGAAGCTTATCTATTTTGCCAGCTTCAGCGATGGCTTCAGCAAAGAGTTTTATGATCAATATGTAAAATATGACGAGGGGGATATCGTATCATTCAAGCTGCCAAATCTGGATGATTTCGATGGCGTGATTGTGGTATCCTGCTCATTTTCGCCGGAGTATCTTAAGAGAATCGAGCCGCTGCTTCTCTCTACAAAGACTCCGGTTGTTTACGTTGGCGTTCCTGATGACAGATTCATCAGTGTTGTAAATGATGAGAAGCAGTCATTTAGTGCTGTGGTCAGACATGTTATTGAAGAACATGGATGCAAGAATATCTATCACATTGCTGGAGCAAAAGATAGAAGCTTTACTTACGATAGAATAAATTCCTTTAAGGAAGTGATGGCGGAGTATGGCTATCCAGCTGGTGATGACAGAATATACTACGGAACTCTGTGGCGTGACTGTGGAGATCCAGGCCTTGAATATGTGCTTAGTCAGTGTGAAAAAGAGGGATGCAAGTATCCGGATGCAATAGTCTGTGCCAATGATTATACTGCGATAGGTATTGTAGATGCCTGCAGAGAACGGGGCATTGATGTGCCTGGAGATATTATCGTTACAGGTTTTGATGGAATAGAAACAGCCAGAATGGGATTTCCATCCATAACAACTTCTAATCAGCCTTTCTATGAGATAGGTAAAAATGGTATCTACACCATGGAGAAAATCTGGAATGGTGAAAAGGTTGATATGAAGATCCGCTGTGCGGGTGAACTTGTTCCAAGTCAGTCATGTGGATGTGTTCCGCTGGATATGAATAGATCTGAGGAAATCCGTCAGCTCTATAGTAGCAGAATGGGCAAAATGGAATATCTGGCCCAGTCTACTACGAATATGATCCTAAGTATTTCCAATGCTCCTACTATAGAGGATGCGTATAGAGAGATAGCTGAGAATGCCATGTCAGATACTGGCTTTGATACATTTATTCTTTGTATCGCTCCAGGCTGGGATACTCAGCGAGTTATCACAGCAGAGACCACGATGCCTGATGAAAAGATGAAACTGGTCTGTGGATTTATGGGAAATAAATCTGTGGAGCCTCAGGAGTTTGATAAGAAGGATCTTCTTCCAGCTGACCTGCTGGACGATCCATTTCCTTATTACATCTGCTCTATCCATCACCTTCAGTATTACATGGGCTACATGATCATTTCTCCAAGACTTGATAACTATAATCAGCTTATGGCCAAGTCCTGGGTGGTAAATGTGGGCGCCATGCTGGAGAACTGGCGAATCAGAGAAAAGCTTAACGACACAGTAGACAGACTTGAAGACCTTTACAAGAGAGATATGCTGACAGGTCTTTATAACAGACGTGGATATGAGGCACATTTCAAGAGACTCTTCAGAGAGTGTGTTATAGAGGAACGTTCCATAGCGGTAATGGTTATCGATATGGATGACCTTAAATATGTAAATGATAACTATGGTCATACAGAAGGCGATTACAGTCTTACAACGATTGCAGATGGAATGAAGGCTGCGGCTACCCAGGGTGAGGTATGCCTTAGAACTGGTGGCGATGAGTTCGCTGTTCTGGCCAAGGGCTATACATATGAGATGGCAGAGGATTATATACGTCGTCTTAGAGAATATATGGAAACAAAGGTTCAGGAGGATAAGAAAGAATATCCTTTGGGTGTCAGCGTGGGAGTCTGTGTCAGAAATCCTGAGGACAACGATGGAATAATAACTGATGCCGAGATAGATGCAGCTTCTGAAGAGTATATGAAGTATGCCGATGCTGAAATGTACAAAGAGAAGAAAGCCCACAAGCAAGGGTAAAATATTGCATAAAGAAAGTTTAGCGTATCGCCTGTTTTTTGACTAATAGCAAAAGACAGGCGATAAAAATATCGATTATTTGTCTAGGTAGGTGAAAAAGTTACAAAAACGGATATCATTTTCGTTAAGTTCTACGAATTGACAGTTTTAGTAAATCAGAATAAAGTTCTGATTAATAGATGTAATGTAGAAGAAAACTGTTGTGTGACGGGGTCGTCACAGTGTAGAAGGCGAAAGAGGTATGAAAATGAATCACTTATGTAGAATGGTTAATGTAGCAAATGGAGTTACCAAGGATAGACTTAATATCCTGAGAACTAAAGGCGTTGATACGATAATGAGCGTTGCTAGCATCGTACAGGGAATCGCAGATAATGCAGATTCAATCATTGAAACTGGTGCTTCAGCAAGTTCACTTGGGGTTAGATGGTGTCTTGAACTTGATGTTATGCCTCTCTATGAGGGAGTACTTAAGGAAGTTGGCGACGACATCAGAATGTTCGTAAGAAAAGCTGAAAGAGGCGGATTTGAGAATGTTCATAAGCTTTTTACAAAGCTTGCAGAGAACGCCGCTACTCCAGATTTTATTCAGATAAATACAGAAACTTTTAGTGATCATCCAGAGATCAGTCTTGGATTTGAAGAGCAGACTCGTATGATCAATGCTATCATCAATGCAGTTAAGGCTGTATGTCCAGAGTGCAAGGTTATCCTTAGCACAGGTGAGAGCGCAGATAACGAGAAAGCAAAGAAATGGTTTAATCGCTTCCAGGTTTCTGGAGGAAAGAAGTTTGATATCATCGCACTTAGATATGCACTTAGTGCTGATACATTCTATAATCTCAGCCTCAATATGAGCGATCTTTCAAGACGTTTTGAAGCAGAGATTCTTGTAGATATCTCAGGTCAGAAGAATGCAGCTTCAGCTGATATTGGTCTTTCTGATCTTGATAGTGCAATCGAGATTGTACCACTTGACAGAGGTTTTGGAGTTGTTTATTCTAATGAGGGACTTGACGAAGCTACCCTTGTTGCATGAACTGAAACAAATGCTTGATGTTTGATTCATAAAGATTGTCTTTGAAAAGTCACACCTTGGGTGTGACTTTTCTTTTATACAAGTTATATGCGTGGCGGAAGCTACATAGAGGAATAATTATGTCATATATATATGAAACACATTTACATACATCAGAGGCCAGCAAGTGCGGAAAGGTCTCAGGTGGTGATTATATCCAGTACATGATAGAACAGGGCTATAACGGTATCATTGTTACGGATCATTTCTTTAATGGCAATAGCGCAGTGCCAAAGGATCTTCCTTGGAACGAAAGAGTTGCCATGTATGTCAGCGGATATAAGGCGGCGAAGAAGGCTGCAGATGAATATAATGCTGGACTCAGTCCAGAGAGGTTAGAGGCAGATCGCTTCGACGTATTCTTCGGTATTGAATACAATTTTAATGGGGATGAGTATCTTGTATACGGAGTTGATGAGAAATGGCTGAATGCAAATCCTGATCTTCTCAGCAAGAATAGATATGAGTTGCATGACCTGGTTTCTGCTGCAGGTGGAATCATGGTTCAGGCTCATCCTTACCGCGAGAGATGGTATATAGACGATATCGTTCTTACACCACAGATAAGCGATGGAATAGAAATATATAATGCGGCCAACGGTTCTAACATGAACGCGCTGGGTTATATATATGCTAATAAGCTGGGAGTTCCTATGTCTGCCGGTTCGGATATCCATTTCTTTTATGATGGCCCTAAGGGCGGCATGATGTTTGAAAGACGTATAGATAGCATAGAAGACTATGTGAAAGCCTTTTTAAACAGAGAAGGAGTTCCTGTGCTCCTAGAAGATGGACAGGTGAAAAAAATAGAGGACGTAGCAGAACAGACTGTTCCGCGACATCCTCATACATATTCATTAACTATCAAATGAGTCAAAAGAGCCCTTTTGACTCTTTTTTAATCCAGGGGTTGGATTTTTCCATCAGCAACTGACTGGCTGATCCACAGCTTCAGTGACTCGATGGTATTTGATATCTTGTTCAGGTTTTCCTGAATCTTTTTGAAGTCTTCGGCTTCGTCTTCACGGATGGTGCCATCCTCGGCAATCTCCATCAGACGCTCCTTCTGAGAATTCAGTGCATTTAGTGAATTAAATATTCCCAGAGACAGCTCAGCTAGATTTGAAGGATGTATCTCGGCTACTGTGTCCTGACCGATGCGACACTCATGAGTGCAGTAGTAGTTGCAAAGACTAGGCTTCTTGTAGGCCTGAGCCATGGCTACAACATCTGAAGGTTGAACGATGGTTCTGTCATTTTCAATCTTATCAATTCGGCTTTCTGATACATATACCATAGCTTCACTTGCTTCTGCACGTGTGAGACCGGCTTCTTCTCTAGATCTAAAGTAGATATTTTTGTCTGCTTTTATAGATTTTCTTCCCATGATTTTCCTCTTAACTCCTAGTGTTTTAATTGAATTCTTATATCCTATCACATGTCTAACATTATAATAGCATCCAAGTTCAATGTCACTTTAATTTTTCGTTAATTCGTGGTAGAATACGAATAATTGTGGGTACTGAAAACTGACGAATATTGTTCATGAACATTTGGGCTCACATTTTGCTTGTGACTGGAGGATGCATATGTCTAATCGAGACGTGCTCAAAATGATCAACAGCATATTTAATTGTACGACTATCCTTAACTTTGGCGCACTGTTTACGGACGTGACGCCAAACTTTGTGTCGCCTGCAGAACCTGTACCTGGTGATGATATTACTATTAAGTTCAGAACTGCAAAGAACAACGTTGATAGCATCGATATCGTTATCGATGATGAGCACTTCCCAATGAAGATGACAAAGCAGACAGGCATCTTCGACTACTATTCGATTAAGATTCCTCATGTATATAATAAGCTGAGATATTACTTTGAGATACATAGCGACAGACTGTGTGTAATCTATAACCGCCTTGGTATCTTAAGAGAGGCGAATCATGATTACGATTTCCAGATAGTTCCTGGCTTCAAGACTCCAGACTGGGCAAAGGGAGCGGTGTTCTATCAGATCTTTGTAGACCGTTTCTGCAATGGTGATAAGTCCAACGATGTTGTTGATGGAGAGTATTGCTATGTTGGAAAACATGTTCGCAGGATTGAAGACTGGAACAAGACTCCAGATGCTATGGATGTTGGAAACTTCTATGGTGGTGATCTTCAGGGTGTTATCAGCAAGTTGGATTATCTGAAGGATCTGGGAGTAGAGGCAATCTATCTCAATCCTATCTTTGTATCCCCATCCAATCATAAGTATGATATTCAGGACTATGATTATATAGATCCTCATTTTGGTAAGATCGTAAAGGATGAGGGTGAGCCACTCGAGGAGTGGGATAATGACAATACTAATGCGACTAAGTATATCAGCCGAGTTACCAGCAAGGAGAATCTGAAGGCATCTAACCGTCTTTTTGCTAAGCTGGTTAATGAAGCTCATGAGAGAGGAATTAAGGTTATCCTGGATGGCGTCTTCAACCACTGCGGTTCCTTCAATAAGTGGCTGGATAAGGAAAGAATCTATGATCAGAATCCAGACTATGAGAAGGGTGCTTATGTATCAGGAGACAGTCCATATAAAAGCTTTTTCAAATTCCAGGATGAAAATGCATGGCCTTGCAACGGCTCATATAACGGTTGGTGGGGACATGATACATTACCTAAGCTTAATTACGAGGAGTCACAGAAGCTCCACGATTATATAATGAAGATCGGACGCAAATGGGTTTCACCGCCTTACAACTGCGATGGATGGCGTCTCGACGTAGCGGCAGATCTTGGCTACTCAGAGGAGTACAATCACCAGTTCTGGCGTGACTTCAGAACTGCAGTAAAGGATGCAAATCCTGAAGCTATCATTCTGGCTGAGCACTACGGCAATCCAAAGGAATGGCTGGACGGCGATCAGTGGGATACCATAATGAACTACGGTGCCTTTATGGAACCAATCACCTGGTTCCTGACAGGTGTTGAAAAGCACAGCGATGAGTTCCGTGGAGACTTCCTTGGAAATGCAGATTTCTTCAAGGGAACCATCAGAAATTACATGTCATACATGATGTACAATTCGCTCTATGTTTCAATGAACGAGCTGTCAAATCATGACCACTCTCGTTTCCTTACAAGGACTAATCACAGAGTTGGTCGTATTCAGACTGTTGGCGCTGAGACGGCAAATGAAAATGTGAGCCGCGGCATCATGCGAATGGCGGTAGCTTTTCAGATGACCTGGCCAGGTGCGCCTACTATCTACTATGGTGACGAGGCTGGTGTCTGTGGATGGACTGATCCTGACTCAAGACGTACCTATCCTTGGGGACATGAGGATCAGGAGATGATCCAGTTCCATAAGGATATAATAAATATTCATAACTCTTATCAGTGCCTGAGAACAGGCTCACTCAAGTTCCTTCATGGAGAGTACCGAATGATAGCATTTGGCCGCTTCAACTATAAGGAGGCGGTGGCTGTTATTATTAACAGCGACTATGTTGATAAGAGGATTAAGCTCCATGTCAGAGAACTTGGAGTTCATAATAACAGAACAATGAAGAGGGTAATGATGACTACTGAGGAGGGCTATACTCTGGATGAGCATATCTGCATGGTTCAGAACAACGTGCTGACTGTGGTTGTGCCAAAGAATTCCTGCCTCATCTTTACCTGCAAGCTTTAGTAAATGGGTTCGCGGCTTGCGTGAACTTTAGGATTTTATCATGGCAGATTTTGTATTACATAGTGAATATGCGCCTACAGGCGATCAGCCTGAAGCAATCAAGTCTATAGTTGAGGGCTTTAAAGCTGGCAGGAAGCATCAGACGCTGCTTGGTGTTACTGGCTCAGGAAAGACATTTACCATGGCAAATGTCATCAAAGCTCTCGGTAAAAAAACACTTATAATGTCACATAACAAGACTCTTGCTGCACAGCTCTACGGGGAGATGAAAGCTTTCTTCCCAGAGAATGCGGTGGAGTATTTTGTTTCTTATTACGATTATTATCAGCCGGAGGCATATGTTCCTTCGTCTGATACTTATATTGCCAAGGATTCCTCTGTAAATGATGAAATAGATATGCTGCGACACAGCGCCACATCTGCTCTTATTGAGAGAGATGATGTTATCGTTGTATCGTCGGTTTCCTGTATCTACGGAATCGGTAATCCTGAAGATTATAAGTCTATGATGTTGGGCCTTCGACCGGGCATGGCCCTTGACCGTGATGTGCTGCTGAAGGAACTGGTGGATATGCAGTACACTCGTAACGAGATGGACTTTAAGCGAAGCACCTTCCGTGTAAAGGGCGATGTGGTGGATATCATTCCAGCCAATAAGGATGGAGAGGCTATTCGAATAGAGTTCTTCGGGGATGAGATTGACAGGCTTTCAGAGTTTGATCCACTTACAGGAGAAATCAAGCGTGATATAACATTTACCTGTATCTTCCCAGCTTCTTACTACGTTATCGCACCTGAGAAGATGGAAAAGGCTCTTGCTGAGATTGATGCTGAGCTTAGAGAGCGTATCGTGTATTTTAAGTCCCACGACAAGCTGCTGGAGGCACAGCGAATTCAGGAACGTACTGAGTTCGACATGGAAATGTTACGCGAGACAGGATTCTGTTCAGGAATCGAGAACTATACCCGTATCCTTGCTGGCGGAAAGCCAGGGGATCCTCCTGATACACTGATAGATTTCTTCGGTGATGACTACCTTCTTATTGTGGATGAGTCTCACCAGACTCTGCCTCAGGTAAGAGGAATGTTTGGAGGAAACAAGGCACGTAAGCAGACTCTGATCGACTTCGGTTTCAGACTTCCTTCTGCTATGGATAACAGACCTCTGAATTTTGAGGAGTATGAGCAAAGAATAGATAAGATACTTTTCGTATCAGCAACTCCTGGTCCTTACGAGGATGAGCATGAGGAGGCAAGAGTTGAGCAGATCATCAGACCTACGGGACTGCTGGATCCGCCAATAGATGTGCGTCCTGTTGAGGGACAGGTGGATGACCTGTATAGTGAAATCAATGCTGAGGTATCGAAGGGTAACAAGGTGCTGGTCACAACCCTTACCAAGCGTATGGCGGAGGAGCTTACCAGCTATCTTCGTAACCTTGATATAAAAGTAAAGTATCTCCACAGTGATATTGATACTCTTGAGAGAATGGAGATAGTGAGGGATCTTAGACTGGGCGTCTTTGATGTTCTGGTTGGTATCAACCTGCTTCGAGAGGGTCTGGATATTCCAGAGATAACTCTGGTTGCCATCCTTGATGCGGATAAGGAAGGCTTCCTTAGATCCGAAACTTCTCTTATACAGACTATTGGTCGTGCGGCCCGAAATGTGGATGGCCACGTTGTAATGTATGCAGATACCATCACTGACTCCATGAAGAAGGCCATAGATGAGACCAATCGTCGACGTGAGATTCAGCAGAAGTATAATGAAGAGCATGGCATCACTCCGCAAACTATTCGAAAGGCTGTCCGTGAGCTTATCTCCACAAGTCTCAAGGCGGCCAAGGAGGATGAGAAGGACCGCAGAAAGACTGTGGGCAAGGATCCTGATCTGATGAATAAGAAGGAACTTGGTAAAGAGATCGATCGCCTGACAAAGAAGATGAATCAGGCTGCATCGGAGCTGAACTTTGAGCTTGCGGCTATACTTCGTGATGAGCTTATTGAATTAAAGGTAAAGCTCAGGGATTATGATAAATAGAATAAATTTGATAAAACACTGAAATAAGGAATTAACATGGGTGAGATTAAGTATATAACAGTGCAGGGAGCACGTGAGCACAACCTGAAGGGTGTGGACGTGACGCTGCCTAGAAATAAATTTATAGTATTTACAGGTCTTTCGGGATCTGGAAAATCATCGCTTGCATTTGACACTATATATGCAGAAGGACAGAGAAGATATATGGAGTCTCTGTCTTCTTATGCGAGGCAGTTCCTTGGTCAGGCGGAGAAGCCTGACGTTGATAAGATAGAGGGACTGTCTCCTGCTATTTCCATAGATCAGAAATCTACTAACAAGAACCCTCGTTCTACAGTTGGTACAGTTACAGAAATCTATGATTATCTAAGACTTCTTTATGCCAGAATCGGTGTGCCACACTGTCCTGAATGTGGTCGTATCATCGAGAGACAGACTGTGGATCAGATGGTGGATCAGGTTATGGAGCTTCCAGAAAAAACTAAGTTCCAGATTCTTGCGCCTGTGGTCCGTGGACGTAAGGGTACTCACGAGAAGCTTCTTGCAAGAGCAAAGAAGAGTGGTTTCGTAAGAGTTGTGGTAGATGGAAATCAGTACACTCTGGATGAAGAGATTAACCTGGATAAGAATATAAAGCATAACATAGATATAATCGTAGACCGTCTTGTTATAAAGGAAGGGATTGAAAGAAGACTTGCAGACTCTCTTGAGGTTGCACTGAAACAGGCAGAGGGCATAGTTAAGATAGAAGTTATCGGTGGTGAAACTTATACTTTCTCTGACAGCTTCTCCTGTCCATATTGCAATGTTTCCATAGATGAGATCGAGCCTCGATCGTTTTCCTTTAATAATCCATTTGGCGCCTGCCCTGCTTGTACAGGTATAGGATGGGAGAGAAGGCTGGACCCGGATCTGATGATCCCAGACAAGTCCCGTTCTCTTAACGAGGGTGCTATTGCGGTTTCTGGATGGGCTTCCAGTGGTGATGCAAAGTCCTTTACACATGCGCTTCTTGTGGCGCTTTCTGAGACCTATAATTTCTCTATGGATACCCCTTATCGCGATCTTCCGGATGAGGTGAAGGACGTGATCATGAATGGTACTCATGGCAGAAGGATTACGATTCATTATCAGAGCCAGAGAACTCGTCGCAGCACATTTACACATCCTTTCGAGGGTCTGATCGCAAATGTGGAAGAGCGCTACAAGTATACAGGCTCCGAGGAAATGCGAAATGACTACGAGTCTTATATGACATTTACCCCTTGTAAGGTCTGTGGTGGAAAGAGGCTGAAGCCTTCATCACTTGCGGTGACCATCGGGGATAAGAATATATATGATATGACGGAGATGCCAGTGGACGAGCTGGCTGAATATGTAAATAATCTGGAGCTTACAAAGCGCCAGCAGATGATCGGTCGAGATATCCTGAAGGAGATCAGAGCCCGTCTTAACTTCATGGTGGATGTGGGACTTAGCTATCTGAATCTTAGCCGTGCCACAGCATCACTTTCAGGTGGTGAGGCACAGCGTATCAGACTGGCAACTCAGATTGGTTCTGGACTTGTGGGTGTTACCTACATTTTGGACGAGCCATCCATCGGTCTTCATCAGAGGGACAATGATAAGCTGATCGCGTCACTGAAGCGACTTCAGAGTCTGGGCAACACACTTATAGTTGTTGAGCACGACGAGGACACCATGCGTGCGGCAGACTTCATCGTGGATATAGGACCGAGGGCTGGAATTCACGGAGGCGAGGTGGTGGCAACAGGTTCCATCAATGACATCATCGCCTGCAAGGATTCTATAACTGGACAATACCTGAGCGGTGAGGAGATAATTCCTGTACCTGCGAAGCGAAGAGAACCAACGGGCTTCATAAAGATAAAAGGCGCCCGAGAAAATAATCTGAAGAATGTGGATGTTGAAGTTCCGCTTGGAGTCTTCACAGTTGTTACTGGAGTATCAGGTTCAGGCAAGAGTTCACTGATAAATGAAATCTTAAAGAAACGTCTTCTAAGAGATCTGAACCGTGCCCGCATAAAGCCTGGTAAGCATGATGATATCGAGGGTATCGAATCTCTGGACAAGATAATCGATATTGACCAGTCACCTATTGGAAGAACACCTCGTTCAAATCCTGCAACATATACTGGAGTCTTTGATCTTATAAGAGGTATCTTTGCTGAGACCAAGGATGCAAAGGCCATGGGATACAATAAGGGCCGCTTTTCCTTTAATGTTTCAGGCGGACGTTGCGAGGCCTGCAAGGGTGATGGTATTAATAAGATAGAGATGCATTTCCTTCCGGATATTTACGTGCCATGTGAGGTGTGCGACGGTAAGAGATATAACCGTGAGACTCTGGAGGTAAGATATAAGGGCAAGAACATCTTTGAGGTTCTTGATATGTCGGTGGATGAGGCCTGTGAATTCTTTGAGGCTGTTCCTCCTATTTATAGAAAGATTAAAACCCTGCAGGATGTAGGCCTGGGATATATTAAACTGGGTCAGCCATCCACTACGCTTTCTGGTGGTGAGGCTCAGCGTATCAAGCTGGCTACCGAGCTTAGTAAGCGTAGTACGGGAAATACCATTTATATACTTGACGAACCAACTACTGGACTTCATTTTGATGATGTTAGGAAGCTGCTTCAGATACTTCAGACCTTTGCCGATGGCGGAAACACGGTTGTGGTTATCGAACACAATATGGACGTTATCAAGCAGGCGGATTATATTATTGATATGGGACCTGAGGGCGGAAATGGCGGCGGCACTGTGGTCGCTGTGGGTACGCCTGAGGAAATCGCCAAGAAGAGAAAGTCCTATACTGGCAAATACTTGAAGAAATACTTAAAATAATTGATTCACTTGAAAGAAGGAAAAATAAATGATTTACACTGTGACATTTAATCCGTCTCTGGACTATATCGTGGACGTGAAGGACTTCGCCCTGGGCATGACCAACCGCACCACATCTGAGCTTATGCTCCCTGGAGGTAAGGGGATAAATGTCTCGACTGTTCTGAGAAATCTTGGCATAGATAACACGGCTCTCTACTTTTCAGCGGGCTTCGTAGGCGACGAGATCACGAGGCTGCTTCGAGAGGATGGTGTGAATGCTGAAGAGATAAAGGTGGAGGGCGGTTGCTCTCGAATCAATGTGAAGCTTAGCTCCATAGAGGGAACGGAGATAAATGGCATGGGCCCTGTTATTTCTGACGAAGGAATCGAAAGGCTTTACCAGAAGCTGGACACCCTCGCTGAAGGCGACTTTCTGGTTCTTGCCGGAAGTCTTCCATCAGGTATGTCCACTACGATTTATAGTGATATAATGAAGAGGTTGGAAGGAAAGGGCGTGAAGTTCGTTGTGGACGCGACACGTGATCTGCTTCGAAATGCACTGGAGTACAAGCCATTTTTCGTAAAACCAAATAATCACGAGCTGGGAGAAATCTTTGGGGTAACACTGAAAACCTTTGAAGAGGTGGAACCATATGCTCGAAAGATGCAGGAGATGGGAGCAGCAAATGTTATCGTCTCATTATCGGGACAGGGCGCTCTGATGGTGACATCCGACGGAGAATGCCTGACTCTGGAGGCTCCAAAGGGCCAGGTAATAAATGCTGTTGGAGCAGGCGACTCACTTGTGGCTGGCTTCCTTGCAGGATATATTGAATCTGGTAATTATGAGCATGCATTTAAGATGGGAGTTGCATCTGGATCAGCCAGTGCATTTTCGTCTGATTTTGCAACTAGAGAAGAAGTTGAAAAGTTATTAGGGGGATTATAATGAGTACTGAAAACCTGAAGGATACTTCTGAAATGGAAACTGAGGTTCTGATCGGAGAAACTTCTGAGGCAGAAACGCAGGTTCTGGTTGAAGAGAAAACTGAAGAAAAGACTGAAGAGAAATCTGAAGGATTCTCGGATGTGAGTGAAGAGAACAAGGAACCGGAAAAATCAGAAGAAGAGAATAAGGAATCAGAAGCTCCTCAAGAAGAAAATAAGGAATCTGAGAATTCTCAAGAGGAAAGTAAAGATCCTGAAAACTCGGAAGAGAGTAAAGAACCTGAGAAGTCAGAGGATACTAAGTTTGAGGAAAAGGTTGAAGAAAAGGTTGAAGAGAAAATCGAGGAACCAGCTCCGATAAAGATTGAGCTTCCTCAGGATGAATCGAAGGGAAAGAAGATTTATTCCTGGCTCTTAGAAGGAGAAAAGGCAAGCTTTCCATTTGTAATGGGAGGTGGACTCCTTGTATTCCTTGCTTTCCTTATAGATACTATCGCGGGTTATGGAAATACAGCGGAGGTTGAACTAGGAGGTATTTTACCGGCTTCTGCACTGCTGAAATATATGGGCATGCTGTCCATGGCGCTTATGGTTCCAATACTGGCAGGATATATTGCAAAGGCCATTGCTGGAAAAGAGGCTCTGGCTGTTGGTATCGTTGGTGGATTCTTTGCATATTCCGGAAATGCACTTATAGATGCCATGAGCTTTACAGGAAAGGAACTTTTCGATAAGAGTGACCTTGGTGCTTTTAATCAGTTTATTGCTGGATTTGCATTTGAACAGTCAAAAGGTGGCGTAACAGTATCAGGTTTCCTAGGTGGAATACTTGCGGGATTTATTGCGGGCTTCCTTATTCTGGGGCTTAAAAAAGCTTGTGAAAATATGTCTGATTCTATGGAGTCAGTAAAAACTATTATCATTTATCCTATTGTAGGAATTGTGGTGATCAGCCTGGTTATGTGCTTCATAGTTAATCCGGTCACTGCATTTGTTAATCAGAGTATGCTGGATGCTGTAACTTCACTTGCTGAGGCGGGAATGCTTTCAGTTCTGGGACTTCTCCTGGGAGCTATGGTGGCTGTAGATATGGGCGGAGCTTTCAGCAAAGCTGCGTATACATTTGGAATCGGAATGCTGGGAACAGCAGCAACATATATGAAGAATGGCGTGAAGATCGATGATCCTAAAGTGCAGACCTGCTACATGATCATGGCTGCCATAATGGTGGGAAGTATGGTTCCATCCTTTGGTATTGCAGTTTCAACTTGGATCTTCCGTAATAAGTTTACAGCCGAAGAAAGAGCTGCATCTATTCCAAGCGGTATCATGGGAATATCTTCGCTTATGGAAGGCTCGATTCCTTATGCAATAGCTGATCCTCTGCGTGTTATATCCAGTTCTGTACTTGGAGCGGGAGTTGCAGGACTTTTATCAATGCTCTTTAAATGTACTATTACCGTTCCAGTTGGTGGTATCTTTACACTTGCTTCTGTTGGAAATATTGGACTTTTCATAGTAGCTTGGCTTATTGGTTCAGCTATAACATGTGTCACTCTTGGTTTCATGAAGAGAGAGGTTGAGGAGAATGTTAACTGAGGAGAGAAAAAGAAGAATACTCGCTGAGGTTGATGAGAAGAGAAGTGTGTCAGTGTATGATCTGATGGAGCTTCTTGGGGTGTCAGAGTCCACGGTTCGTAGAGACATTGTGACACTCAGCCGAGAGGGCCGCCTTACAAAGGTTCATGGTGGAGCGGTAGCGTTGGAGAATCCGCCTACGCCTGAAGATCTTTCCATCATGGCGAAGGAGTCCATCAACAAGGATGAGAAGCTTCGAATTGCGGAGTATGCGGCATCCTTGGTTGCACCTGGCGACTACGTCTATATTGACTCGGGAACAACTACTGAATATATGGTAGGTTTTCTTACAGAGAAGCGTGCGATATATGTGACAAATGCTATCTCCCACGCAAAAAACCTCGTAAGAAGACAATTTAAGGTGTTCCTTGTAGGCGGAGAACTGAAAGAGAATACAGATACTCTGGTGGGAGCAGATGCAATCCTCCATATTCAGAAGTATCATTTTAATAAAGGCTTTTTCGGGACTAACGGGGTCAATCTTAAACTTGGATATACGACTCCTGATGTACGAGAGGCACTGATCAAGAGAGTGGCTATTGAGAATACTCAGTCTGGCGGCAAATATATCCTGGCAGATCATGGTAAGTTTGGACTTTCATCTTCTGTAACGTTTTCAGAGTTTGGTGGAACTAAGATAATAACCAACAAGTATCCGGGAGATGCTTATTCCCACGCTGCAGATATCAAGGTGGTTTAAGTCGTAGTTTTTAATGAATGATGATATCAATATGAAGCAGAGAATTTTTATCTTAAAATTAGATAGAGAACAGATATTTAAGGAGGAGTCTCAACTTATGGGACTCCTTCCTTTATCACGTCAAGAAAAAGCCTTGAAGTTAAAGAACGATGGGGCAAAGGCTCAGAGCATCGCAGCAGGGTTGCTCCTTATGGTGGGAACTATGCTCTATTTAGATAGCGAAGAACAAGGGTTCAAGCTACAGGAATTAACTCATGCTGCAATAATGCATCTTGCCAATAAATACGCAGACGCTTATGAATCAAAAATCTCTGATAATGATAAAGAAAGCTTCTATACTAATCTGTCTCATTCAGGAGACTATGTAGTACTTGCTGTAGGTGATTCACCTGTGGGAATAGATGTAGAGCATAAGAACGATAAAGATTTTAAGGTGACAAAACGAATGTTCACGGAGACAGAGCAGAGCTATATCCTTAATGGTGCTGATATAGAATCATCTCAACAAAGATTCCGTGACATCTGGACAATCAATGAAGCTTTTTTGAAATGCCTGGGGATTGGGATTTCTGTACCACTTAATACATTCGAACCAAAGTTTGATGTGGATATGGATGAGAGAGTTCAAAACTGCGTTGCTGAATTAGTTTGTACAGGGTCGATTCAGTTGAAGGATAATCCGCCAGAAAAACTTGTCGCCTCAATTGCCCAGACGACTCGAAAGAAGCGGATGGAAGAATACCGTTTTTCTACATATAGAATAGATGGTGGGGATTATTCGCTCACATTTGTAAGTTAAAACAGATTTTTTAACCTTTTCTATTCTTGTTGTTTATATACTTGATTACCGTGACAGCCATAAGAAATAGCACCTCAGCTCTGGAAAAGTAAGGTGCTATTCTTAGTTCTTATTAACTGAGCGGATAGGTTTCAGCTATCGCTCGGATGTCTTGGTAAGCATATTATAACATTATTTGGGAATAATGCAAATATAATGCAACATCTGTTTTTGGGAAAATTAATGTTATTATTTTGATAAAAAACGCTGTAAATCGAATAAAAAAGATTTACAGCGTTTTTTAATAGTTGTGCGTCCTAGAGGATTCGAACCCCCGACCTTCTGGTCCGTAGCCAGACGCTCTATCCAGCTGAGCTAAGAACGCATTTATTTACAGCGAATGCTATAATACCACTACCCATCTTATATTGTCAAGGAAAATATATCAATAAGTAAGAACTTGTCTAAGAGAGACTCGGCAAACCTGAGGACATTTGACAAAACTTTGACATTTTCTTGACAGGATGGTGTGAGAATTTTTGGAGGGTTTGTCATAGAATCAAGTCGTAAAGGGGAAATTAGCAGAAAGTCTGATAGGAGGGAAAACTATGAGCAAAGTTAAAATGTCAAAAAAGAAAAAGTTTATTTTTGGCGGCTTAGGTATCGGTGCTTTGGTTGTTCTTGCAGGCGTGGTTTTTGTAGCCAGCATTTTTATGTCCCCGAAGAAGAGAATCTACAAAGCATTGATGAACACCTACGGCGGAAATGAAATCGCAATTCTGGAGGAGTACGGCCAGAAGGGTGGAACAATCAAGGCTGATGCGGATATATCAGGTTCAAGTGGCAGTATAAATGTGAAGCTTAAAGAAACCACAGATCCGTCGGAGCAGAAAAAAGGCGGTGTAGTCGAACTAAGCCAAAACGATAAGACTGTATTAAATGCAGACTATGTTATGGAAGAGGACGGTGCTTACCTCAGTGCTGATGGAGTGACAGATGGATATGTAAAGTTCGAGAACGCTGGAAACACCGGAAATGCTGAAAAAGCAAAACGTTCAGATAATGGACAGAAAAGAAATGGCGGCCAGGTGGCCGGTATAATAGATAGACTCTGGAGAAATGCAGAGGTTGAGGATGCTGGAACAGGTTCAGTATCTGCTGGAGTTAAAAAGTATAATTGTAAGAAATATAAAGTTGTAGTGAAGGCTAGTGACATTAACAGCATGCTGAACGAAATGTCCGAAGCAAAGCAGAGCGAGGGTGGTAATGGCGATAAAAGCGTGAAAGGATCTAATAGCCAGAATGCGGTTAAGGAGGGTTCCCGCCCATCCTCGGTTCTGCAGCTCATGCAGGAGCTCTTTAATTCAGCACCTGCTGGTGGAATGCAGGGCAATGCTGGAAATACTAATATGATGCCAGGTCAGGGTGGCAGCTTTGATACTATGCCAGGAATGGATGATTCATACGGTTTTGGTATGATGCCAGGAATGGATGGCTCAGATAGCTATGGTATGATGCCGGGCCAGGGTAATGGCCAGGGTGGACAGATGCCAGGTCAGGGAAATGGCCAGCAGAGCGAGCTCATTGATATCAGATCTCTCATGGAAGCTGGTGTGGATGAGGATGTAACCTTCACGGTTTACATGGACAAGAGTTCGGTTCGAGCATTTGTCGCAGATATTTCATTTGGCGATTCAGATGGTACAGATATAAAGATTGCTAGCAAGAATAAGGGTGTTGATAAGGTTGCATCAAGCTCAGAGTGGAGCGTTTCACTTGCATCAGCAACCGATGAGGTTTATGCATATTTTGATGTAACTTCCATCGATGAAGAACTTGAGGCAAGCGTTGAGGCAAGCCTTTCAAAATCAGGTCAGCAGGTTCTTACGGGAAAAGGCGACATCACCGTAAACCTTGATATTGATAAGAACGAGTTAAATAAGGTGTCAAATGTTATCTCAATGGATGATGTTGATTCGAACGAACTGAGTGTCGCAAAGCAGAACGTTATGACAGCACTGTCGGTGCTTCGTGACGGACAGAGCCAGAGCCCAATGATGGGTGGTTCTAATGATTCATATGGTGGATCTTTCGGTCCTGGAATGGGTCAGGGCGGCCAGAGTGGATTTGGTCAGGGCGGCCAAGGTGGATTCGGAATGGGTCCTGGAGGTCAAGGTGGACCAGGTCAGGGAGGCCCTGGCATGGGACCTGGAATGATGCCAGGCATGGGTCCAAACTAAAGGAATAATTTAATAGATTTACATAACAAAAAATAATGAAAAAAGGCGCTATTCAACAGATGACATAGCGCCTTTTATGTGCTATAATACCTTTACGTTGGTTTCCGGGGGGAAGCTATACTACACACTATACTACACTTTTGGTGGGGAAATGCTATGCAGATAAAAAACATTCAAAACATGATCGCAGAGTGTATCACTTATGCAGATGATATCTCTGAAAATTCATCAATCTATCCTGCTGATGCCAGGATGTCACTTAAGGACCTTCTGAGATACGATATGATGGTATTTCTTGGATACCTTTATGAGCCAGGAAACAAAGAGTTCCAGGATCAGATAGAGTATATCAAGACAAACCTTCGTATGATCCTTTCAGAAGAAAAGTTCCTTGCATTAGTTGAACAGAAATGCAGCGACACTAAGTTCCTTACAGAATCTCCAAAGTCACTTACATACTTCATAGAGGCAGATAGAGATCCTGAGATGAGAGCTACAAATGCCAGCGTTGCAAAGTCTAAGTTCGTAGTTGATACGTTTAGAAAACTTGGCGAAGGCTTCATCGCATACGATGGTGCAAAGGATGCTACAAAGCAGGCACTTAAGGATTACGTAGGAGTTCTGAATGCAACTCTTAATAGTGCAGGTATCGTAACATCTCAGCAGACAAGTATTCTGAGAGCTGGCGATATGCCTGAGCATATGAAGGGTGGTACAGCAACATTCTCAAATACAGCTGATCCTGAACTTGAGACAATCACATCCTTCGATGAGAAGACTGGTGAGTTCGTAACTAAGAAAGCTATTAATATATCTGGACGTAACATCCAGAAGAAGGCTGCTACTGATGTATCCGAGTTCCTTAACTTCAAGAAGGAAGAGGATGATGAAGGTAAGGTCTTCAAACGTGGAGAGGGCCGTGTTGGTAGAAGAGGTCGTAAGGATGAGTCAGAAGAGATTGATAAGTCTCTTGACGAACTTGTTCATGACCTGCAAGCACTTATCGGACTTGGTTCCGTTAAGGAAGACGTTATGCACCTCATCAATATCATCAAAGTACGTAAGCTTCGTGAGATGAGAGGCTATAAGCGAGTTGAGATGTCATTCCACCTTGTATTTACAGGTAACCCTGGTACTGGTAAGACAACTATTGCTCGTCTCCTTGCTAAGATTTATAAGCAACTGGGTCTTGTTTCTAAGGGCCAGTTCATAGAGGTTGATAGATCAGGTCTGGTTGACCACTTCGCCGGTGGTACTGCTCTTAAGACAACAAACGTTATCAACAGAGCAATCGGTGGTATCCTCTTTATCGATGAGGCATATACACTTACTCATAAGAAAGATTCTGGAGACTATGGTCAGGAAGCAATTGATACACTCCTGAAGCGTATGGAGGACGATCGTGATGACTTCATCGTTATCGTTGCAGGTTACACAAACGAGATGACAGAGTTCATCGAGTCCAACCCTGGTCTGAAGTCCAGATTTAATAAGTACATTTACTTCCCAGATTACAACAGTGGTGAGCTGATGGAAATCTTCAAGTATATGTGTAAGACTAATGACTACATCCTTACTCAGAGCGCAGCAGATGTTGCTGAGGCATATCTGAGAGGTATGACAGAAGCTAAGATTGATAACTTCGCTAATGCCCGTCTCGTTCGTAACTACTTCGAGCGTTGCGTAGATAGACAGGCTACAAGAATTATTGCTGATGAGAATATAAATGATGACGACCTTATCACACTTCTTCGTGAGGATATGGTTGAAGAAACTACAGCAGCACAGCTAACAAAGTTAGATGAATAATTGAGTGTTCTTTAGTGACACCCAGGTCAGGCACCAGCTGTCACAGGATAAGTGACAGCTGGTGCTTGCTTTTATGTAGAAGATGCGGGGCGTAAAAGGAGAAGCGTATGGGAGAAATGATAGAGACAAGGCCATTTGTTCCTTGGGAGCAGATGAACAGCTTTATGGTAGATGCATTCATGGGTTATGGAGTTCCTGAAGAGGATGCAAAAATCTGTGCCGATGTTCTTCTGGAGTCAGATAGACGCGGTATTGAAAGTCATGGATGTAATCGATTCAAACCTATATATATTGACCGAATCGTAAAGGGAACTCTGCTTCCTGTAACTGAGATAGAGATTCTTAAGGAGACTCCTACTACAGTGGTCATGGATGCTCATGATGGTATGGGTATGGTGGCCAGCTATAGAATGATGGAGAAGCTTATCGAGAAGGCGAAGATGTACGGTATGGCTGGTGGAGCCATTCGTAATTCTACTCATTATGGAATTGCAGGCTATTGGACTTCCATGGCTAGCAAGGAAGGAATGGTTGGTATTACAGGAACAAATGCCAGACCGTCAATTGCTCCAACCTTTGGAGTAGAGAACATGCTGGGAACAAACCCACTGACTTTTTCGATACCAACAGACGAAGAATTTCCATTTTGCCTGGACTGTGCTACATCCATTGTTCAGCGTGGCCGTATAGAGTATTATGCGAGAGAGGGAAAACCTACTCCTGCTGGAACGGTAATTTCCGAACAGGGAGAAGCGCTTACGGACAGTCAGCAGATTCTTAGGGATCTGGTATCTGGAACAGCTGCACTTGCTCCTCTGGGTGGAATCGGTGAAGAACTTGCGGGCTATAAGGGCTACGGATATGCTACAGTAGTTGAGATTCTTTCTGCAGCACTTTCAGGTGGTGAGTTTATGAAGGCACTATCTGGTGTCAGTGCTGATGGAAAACCACAGATGTACCATCTGGGACATTTCTTCTTCGTTGTTGATCCTGAGGCGTTCATGGGTCAGGAAGAGTTCAAGAAAATTGCAGGAGATATCTGCCGCGAACTTCGTGCTTCTAAGAAAGCGCCGGGGGAAAGCAGAATCTACACTGCGGGTGAGAAAGAGTATGATGTATGGCTCTTTAGAAAAGACAAGGGTGTTCCTGTTGGCGAAGGAGTGCAGAAGGATATAGTATCTATTCGAGATGCTCTCAGGTTGGATTACCATTTTGATTTTGAAGATAAGTAATGGTTTTATATGTTTTAAGAGGTAAGAAGTATGGCTAATACACCTGAATATATTGAAGAATACCTGAAGATTATTAAGGGTGAACTTAAAGAAAAGTATGATCTGACAGAGGAAGAGGCTGCGAAGGCGGTCTATAAATCTGCGGTCAGAAGTATATTGCTGGGGGACAATGAAGAACTTAGACGTTACCAGATGCATAAGTCTCTGGAAGATACGGTTCTCGATGTTTACAGACAGTATAAGAATATCGGCGAGCGCACTTCCGCAAAGAATGGCGAGGAGCTTGTTGATAAAATCAATAAGGTGGAAGCACCGGATGAATCAATCAGAGAAAAACATAAGGAGAAAGTTTCTTCTCTGCAGGAGATTCCGCTTCCTGGTGTTGATGATTAATGTATGAGAAATGAGTCATTTCCCGTCTAGGGGAGTGACTCATTATAAGCTTAAAGGGTTTGGAGTATTTGTATGATTGCAACTTTTATTGGAATATGGTTGGGCGTGATTGTTGAAGGAGTTTTTATGGCAATCGGGCCAGCTATTGTAGCACTGTTTTCTAATTCCTGGATAGGTACTATTCGAATTTTCGGAAAAGCTGGAAGAAAAAAGAAAGGCGAAGATCATTATACATGGAGTAAGGATAAGTTTACTCTTCTTCCTATACTAGTACTTAATATGGATATGGATGAAGGTATTGATGCCAAGTATAAACGTCTGACTATAGCAATGTACCTGGTTAATTTAGTACTGGCTGGCATATATTCTTTCTTTATTCTGTATTTCTTCTGGAAGAATCCAAGGTTTGGTCCACGTATTCTTCGTAACAGTGCGATCATGGTGCTGGGAACTGGAATACTATCATTAATAAGACAGTTATATATTACGTTTATTAAGGGAGAGGATTTGGCAAGCTTTACTAGATCTAAGTATTTAGCTCTTATGTCCGGGGCGACATATGAACAGATGGATATGTCTATTCCTGATGGTATGTATGAAAAAGGTAGTAGAAAAGATAAAGTGCTTTATCTTCATATCTGCTATCAGAAGGCTCTATGGATGAAGAATTTCGCTGCGCTTAATAATCTTGTCAGACAGCTGGATCTTGCGCTTAGAAAGCATGGCGCGAATTCAGAGTATACATATGATACCTTGTCTAATTTTGGTTACTATGACATCTTGTTTTATTCAACCTATGTGAATCATAATGCATCACATGCGGTAAGAATCTATAACCTGATAAAGCCAACTCTTGAGGCTGATATGGATCCTAATGGTAGAAGGGTTCTGGCTTATTATCAGTTCTATGTTCTTAAACAGGCTCAGATGGCCTCGATCACACTGAATCAGGCTATTGATGGACTTCATAATTGGGACATAGGAATAGATGGAAATCAAACTACTAAGGCGGAGATAGAAGTAGAAAGACGTCTTATTGAGGAACTTCAGAATAATATGACCCAGGCTATGAATCCTGGTACCTTTACAAAACCTGTTATTGAAAATACTTTGGATGACATTCCTCTTATTTAACTGAAAGGAACGATATATGGAAGATAAAAGATATGCCGTCTTAATCGATTCGGATAATATCTCTTCAAAGTACATTTCCAGTATTCTTGACGAGATGACAAAGTACGGCGTTGTAACATATAAGAGAATATACGGCGACTGGACTTCTTCCCAGGCTAACAAGTGGAAGACTCAGCTGATGGAGAACTCCATCACACCTATTCAGCAGTTCAGAAATACGGTGGGTAAAAACGCTACGGATTCTACGCTGATCATTGATGCTATGGACATCCTGTACACCCATAGTGTGGATGGCTTCTGCATTGTATCTAGTGATGGTGATTTTACAAGGCTGGCCAGTCGACTTCGTGAGTCGGGAATGCACGTCATTGGAATGGGTGAGAATAAGACGCCTCGTTCTTTCAGAGCGGCCTGTACCGTATTCACAGATCTTGAGCTTCTGCTTTATCAAACAGATGATAATGCTGTAGCTAAGGAGGGCAAGTCTAAGGGCAAAAAGAAGGCGGAAAATGTCATCCCTCTCAAAACTATCGAGAATGACATTATTGAGATCATCACAGAAAATGACAACCGTGGAAAAGAGACAGGACTTGGCGAGATTGGAAGCCGACTTCAGAAGAAGTATTCCGACTTCGATGTTCGTAATTACGGATATAGTTCACTTTCTACATTTATAGATGAAACTGCTGTGTTTGATGTAAAGAGAAAAGACAGTACTGTGTTCGTAGCTCTTCATACTGATAAGGATATGAAGAAACGAGTTAAGAGATTTACCATCGATACAGTTGCAGAAAATGGAACAAAGGGAATCGAACTTGGATATCTTGGACAGAAAATTCACGAGGAATTCCCTACATTTAATGCACGAGAATTCGGATATGCTACGCTGTCTAAGTTCATTTATGGAATCAAGGATCTGAAGGTTGAGAGCTCAGGCTCCAGCATGAAGGTTTATATAAGATAGCAAAGGGCTTGTTTTAGCCGTTTATAAGATATATAGCTGATTTCTTGGGCATAATTTATAAAAAATCAAAAAAAACTAAAATTTTTTGGATATTTTGTATATTTTCTGTTGTATTTTTTACAAGACTGTGGTAGAATAATCTCAGTTGAAAGATACATGATTTAGTAAATTTCTTTCATATTTTTCATTCTACCTTTTTTAAGAATTTTAGTGTTTTATCATAATTTTTCCTCCAAAAGTCCAGAAGTCAAGTGGGGTATGACTTCTGGGCTTTTACATTTTAAGGAGTACACATGAAGATTGGAATTTTTGATTCGGGAATAGGCGGAGTTACCGTGCTGCATGAGGCAATGAAACGCCTTCCTAACGAAGAATATATTTTTTATGCAGATGTGGACCATGTGCCATATGGCGTAAAGACTCCAGACGAGGTTATCGGATTTGTAGATAACATAGTGGCGGATCTGGTTGGACGCGGCGTAGATGCCATAGTCATCGCTTGCAATACTGCAACCTCAGTGGCTGCTGAGTATGTTCGTATCAAGTACGACGTTCCTATAATTGGCATGGAGCCAGCGGTAAAACCAGCAGTTGAAGCTTCTAACAGTCGAGTTTTAGTCATGGCAACACCTATCACAATCCGTGAGAATAAGCTTCAGAATCTTCTGAAGAAAGTGGATAAGAATCATATAGTGGATCTGCTTCCTATGCCAGGTCTTGTCAGATTTGCTGAGGCAGGAGTATTTGAAGGACTTGAGGTAGATGAGTATCTTATGGAACAGATGGCTGTTCTGGATATGTCGAAATACGATGAAGTAGTTCTGGGGTGCACCCATTTTAACTACTTTAAGTCCGCTATCAGAAAAGCATTTTCTACTGTTACGAGTTCTGATCCTGCTGTTCGAGAGGTTGGACTTGTGGATGGAAATGAGGGAACGGTAAAGCACCTTGCTGAGGTTCTTGGCCTCCAGGAAGTGACCGTAAATTCATCAAAAGATGACGAAGTGAATGAAATGATATATAATGTTACATATGTTGAATCGGGACGTGATGTAACTGACCAGGATTCGCTGGCCAAGTATGCCCGACTTCATACTCGACTTGATGAGCAGTAGTGAAGTTAAACAGGGGAACGAATGAAGTATTTAAAAGATGAAAAAGTAAGGAAGGTGGTCTTCACAGGACTGGTGCTGATAATAGCATTTTTCGCCTTCTATCATATTGAGAAGATCTGGGGAGTGTGTAAACACCTGGGAAATGTGTTCATGCCGTTCTTCCTCGGCGCAGCGATTGCATTTGTCTTAAATGTACCTCTTCGCTGGATCGAACGCGGACTCTTTAAGGACCGTGAGAAGTTTTCTGGCAGTAGATGGAATGGCCTCCGCCGTGCGCTGGCGCTGATTATTACAATATTCGGTGCATTCATCCTGCTGGCACTACTCATATACATGGTAGTTCCACAGCTGGCAGACACAGTATCACAGTTGGTTAGACAGATTCCTTCAGGAATCAGAAACATCTCCTCGTGGGCAGAGGATACCTTCAACAAGTACCCAGTAATCCAGGAGATAATCGAAGAGCTGGCTGAATCATGGCAGGAAATCCTGGAGAGTCTTACTGCATCAATTAAGACCGCGGTAAATGGGGCTCTAGAGGGTGGTATCAACGCAGTAACTGGTATCGTTTCAGGCGTTGTAAACTTCCTGATCGGATTTATCTTCTCACTGTATATCCTGGTTCAGAAGGAGAAGCTGGGTATCCAGGCAAAGAAGATCCTGTATGCATTTTTTGATGATAAGTTTGTAAAAGAAATTCTTGAAGTTGCAGAACTTGCCAGCAAGACATTTTCCAACTTCATTTCTGGACAGTGCGTTGAAGCAATGATCCTTGGACTTATGTTCGGTGTTACCATGCTGCTCTTCGGGCTTCCATATGCATCCCTCATCAGCGTGCTGATCGGTGCTTTATCACTGATACCTATAGTTGGTGCATTTATCGGATGTGGAATCGGTGTGCTTCTCATTCTGCTTGTAAGCCCGGTGAAGGCTCTGATCTTCCTGGTGCTGTTCCTTGTGCTCCAGCAGATAGAGGGAAATCTTATCTATCCGAAGGTTGTTGGAAGCTCCGTAGGACTTCCAGGTATCTGGGTTCTTGTATCCGTTACAGTTGGTGGTACACTCTTCGGTGTAAAGGGAATGGTTGTTGTAATTCCTCTTGTATCCGTATGTTACGCTCTCTTCAGAAGATACGTATATAAGAAGCTGGAGGAAAAAGGCGTAGATAAAAATCTTGGCGAAGAGCCAGAAGAAGAACCAAAGAAGAAAAAACTTTTTGGTAAGAAACCAAAGAAAGTAAAGGAAACAAAGGAAGGATAATGATATGGCAAGTGGTGCGTCATGTGAATACTGCGCATACTACATGTATGACGATGAGATAGAAGAATATGTTTGTGATGTAAATATGGATGAAGACGACTTCGGACGTCTGATGCAGTCCTCCTTTAATGACTGCCCATACTTCAAGGATGGTGACGAATACAAAGTTGTCCGCCACCAGATGTAAATCAATTTTTGTTTTTTCGAAAAGTCAAATGAGTCAAAAGGGCTTTGAGCCCAATTGACTCATTCATTGACTCATTTTTTTTGTTGCGCTTTTGTTGCACATTAAATGATATGCTAGGATTGTGGTAAAAGACGTTGTTGAGGGGTGAACTATGTCTAATATCTTCGATCGGTTCGATTATAATAGTTTAATGGAGCTCACAATTAGTACATATGGAAATGTGTTCCTGCTGATAATGATATTCTCATTATCAGTTAGTGTTCTGCGTGATAGAAAAAGTCGTTGCAAGAAGAATGTGTCGATTCCCTGTACAAGAGAGATTCTTGCCTTTTTTATTCTGGGCTTTTTATACAACTTAACTTACATTATCTCCATACTTTTAGAAGGCGCAACGCAGAAGATAGGATTTTTTGGTTTTAAGGCATCAGTATTTTTGTATTATATTGTGGGCGCGCTTCTCACCCTGCTGTTCCTTCAGTTTGTAAAAACATACATAGCAAAAAAACTGGAAAAATGGTGGATGGTATATATAATCAGAAGCCTGCAGATTTGCCAATTTATATGTATGGGTCTTTTGGCGATAACACCATTTACAGGATTACTCTATTACTATAACGAGTCAAATGTTTATGTCCGTGGCCGAGGATTTTGGATATGGCAGGGCACTTCGGCAGCAATCTTTTTATTTTTAGGAATTGCTATTCTTTTCACCATTAAGAAAGTCGATAAATTCGTAAGAGATTTGCTGATCATCGTAATAATTATCCCGTTGATGGCATTTGCCTTCGAAATGATCTTTAATAGTTCAAACTTTAACAATACATTTTTAATCATAGCAGCATTGCTGGTCTACCTACTTTACGAGGATTATAGGGCACAGTATTCGATAGAAAATGCAATTGCCATGGAAACGGTTCAGAAGAAACTGATGATGGATCAGATCCAGCCGCATTTCCTTCACAACTCGCTGACGTCGATAATCTACTATATAGATAAAGATCCAGAAAAGGCAAAGGATGCATTGGTCAGCTTCTCGAAGTACCTCAGGAGCAATCTCGATTCAGTAAACACAAAGGACATGATTCCATTTGTCGAGGAACTGGAACATACCAGAATGTACCTTGCTCTTGAGAAGCTGAGGTTCGAGGACAACCTGGACATTGAGTATGATATAAGAGAAAAAGACTTTCTCGTGCCTGCTCTCAGCCTTCAGCCTATGGTTGAAAATGCGGTCAAGCATGGAATCAGGAAGAGTGAGACTGGAAAAGGTACGGTGAAGATCAGTACAAAAGAGGATGATAACACGTACGTAATAGTTGTTGAAGATAGCGGTTCGGGCTTTGATACAGACATGCTAAAAACAATGGATGACACGCATATTGGGGTGAAAAATGTTATGCGCCGTCTTGATATGGAATGTAAGGGAACTATGGTGTTCGACAGTGTAATAGGTAAAGGTACCGTTTGCACCATAAGAATTCCCAAGAGTTGTAAGTAGTAAAATGATACTAACACAAGTAGAATTAATAACTAGGAGAAGTGTATGAAAATACTTGTTATGGATGATGAGCGTCCGGCTTTAAAACTTATGTTAGAAACTCTGGGCAGGCTGTGTCCGGATGCGGAAGTTGTGTTCTTCACAGTGGTCAAGGACTTTATGGAATATAAGAAAAAGTCAGATATTGACGTGGCATTTCTTGATATCGAGCTTGGAAAGATGACGGGTATCGAACTTGCACTAGAGCTCAAGAAATATTCACCAAAGTGTAATATTATCTTCGTGACCAGCTACTCAAAGTATGGAACAGAAAGCTTCCGTGCAAGACCAAGTGGATATGTAACGAAGCCATATACAGATGAAGATATACGCCACGAACTGGAGGACCTAAAGTATCCAGTTAAAGATTCTGATGCGAAAGTAGATAGTCAGGAAGAAACTCCACAAAAAGATGAAGGCGGTATAACAAACAGTGATTCGAAAAAGCTGCGTTGTACCACATTTGGAAACTTTGTTGTTTATGGAAAAGATGGGAAGGTCTTTAATTTTTCTAGAACAAAATCAAAAGAACTTCTGGCGTACCTCATCGACTGCGCTGGATTCCCAATTACCTCCTGGGAAATCGCTAAGGATGTGTATGAGGTAGAGCTGGACAAGCAGGTATCTAAGAACATCTCTAAGATCATCATTAGTCTTATGGATGATCTGAAGAAGGTGGGTTACGACGGCGTAGTGATAAAGCAGAACAGACAGATATATATCAACAAGCAGAAGGTAAGTTGTGATCTCTATGATGCGATGAATGGTGACGTGACAGCGCTGAACTCCTTCAGAGGTGAATACATGATCGAATACTCCTGGGCGGAAATCAGCGACTCAGTCGCCCGCCTCCTAGACAAATAAAAGTGCAGTGGGGTCTGTCCCCATTGCACTTTTTTATATGTTACTTCGTTTTTGTTGGGTCTTTATGGGTGAACGCTCCGTTGTGATTACGGAGGAAATAGAGTAGTGAAATGAACGATGTTTTGTATAGAACGAATTCCTTGGTTTTGAGCATTTCGAGAATCTCCTCCTCGGTGGCCCATTTGACCTGTTCAACTTCTGTAGTCTGGAGTTCCAGCGTGTCTATATCTACGTCCATGTTGATGGTGTAGATATCGTTGAATCCGCCATCGAAGTAGATGGTCATGGCAGGACGGACTCCTGTAAGGTCATAGTCGATTCCTACCTCTTCTTTTAGTTCGCGGGATGCTGCCTGTTGACTAGTATCACCAGCCTGGGCACTGCCGCCTGCGGTGATGTCCCACATTCCTGACCAGCCCTTCTTAAATGGCTGTCTTTTCTGTATAAGCATCCTACCATCTGGACCGAAGATACATACGTGTACTACCAGTCGGTAGTATCCTTCAGGAACTTTATTACCGCGTTCCAGAGTCTTGCCTGTAAAGTTTCTGTTTACGTCATAGAGATCGAATCTTTCTGCCATTTTTTTGTCCCCCATTTTGCATAAAAACAACGCTACTTTCATGTTGCAAATGTTTGCACAGAATCGTATAATATTTGTTTGTATTAGAGTAAAAATCTGTGCGTCAAAAAACACTTCTATAGTATAACATCTTATAGAAAATAAGCACAGAAAATTATATTAGAAACGGGGTATAAAGTTATGGCATTTTCAGGTTTTGGTAAGTTGATCGACATACTTAAAGAAAACCACCAGACAATCGTATTTACAGAGGGAAATGATCCTCGAATCCTTGAGGCTTCATCAAGACTTCTGACAAGCAATTTCCTTGAGCCAATCCTTCTTGGTAATCCAGATGAGATTCACAAGATTGCTGATGAGAGCGGTTTCAATATTCGTGGAGCTAGAATCATTGATCCACAGAATTTCGAAGATTTCGATAAGATGGTTGATGAGTTTGTTGAGCTTCGTAAGTCAAAGGGAGTTACACGTGAGGACGCTGTAAAGTATCTTTCACAGGCTAACTACTTTGGTACAATGCTTGTAAAGATGGGATATGGCGACTGCCTCCTTGGTGGTGCTACATATTCAACAGCTGATACAGTTCGTCCTGCATTTCAGCTTGTTAAGACAAAGCCAGGCAACAAGATCGTTACATCATGTTTCATCCTTGTTCGTCCTAGAGCTACAGGTGACAACGAAGTTATCGCTATGGGTGACTGCGCTATCACAATCGATCCTTCTGAGGATGATCTTGTAGAGATCGCTACAGAGACAATTAAGTGTGCTGAGCTCTTCGGAGTTGATCCTAAGGTTGCATTCCTTAGCTACTCAACAAAGGGTTCTGGAAAGGGCGATAGCGTTGACAAGATGCGTAACGCAGCTGAGAAGACAAGAGCTCTTCTTCCTAACATTCCTATCGATGGTGAGCTTCAGTTTGATGCAGCTGTTTCACCAAAGGTTGCTGAGAAGAAGGCACCTGGTTCAGAGGTTGCTGGACATGCAAATACATTTATCTTCCCTGACATCAACGCTGGTAACATTGGTTACAAGATTGCTCAGAGAATTGGTAACTTTGAGGCATTTGGTCCTATCCTTCTTGGACTTAACTCACCTATCAACGATCTGTCTCGTGGATGTACAGCTCAGGAGGTTTACTCTATGGCTATTATCACAGCAGCATTTGCAGCTAGCGAGAAGAACAATAAGTAGTTTATAAATTTTGATTTTCAAGGCTAGATTATGGGCTTAACACAGGAAGACAAAAGAAAATATGGACTATCTATCGAAAACTACAAGCCGATCGTGACATTTATCATCATAGGTTTAAATGTTCTGGTTTTCTTCTGGGAAACTATGTCAGGCGGTAGTGAGAAGATTGATGTGCTATTAAAATGCGGGGCAAGTTATGCCCCGTATATTTTTGAGGATGCTCAGTGGTACCGTATCATTACTTCAATGTTTGTACATATTGGAGTTGAGCATATAGCTAGTAACATGATCTGTCTCATTGCGGTTGGTCAGTATGTTGAGAACTATTTCGGACGAGTGAAATACGTTATTATCTACATTGTAGCTGGTATCATTGGAAATCTACTCAGTCTGATGGTTGATATGAAGACGGGAAGTTTTGCGGTAAGTGCTGGTGCTTCGGGCGCAATTAGTGGACTTATCGGAACACTCATTGTTCTTGCGATTGATCCAGAAACTCGAAAGATATTCCCGATGTATAGAGTTTTGATGGCGATAGTACTTGTGATGATTCCATCCAAGGAAGGTATTGATGTGGCTGCTCACATTGGTGGACTTCTTGGTGGTATCGCGGTGGGATATACATTTTATTACTATGATAAATCAAAAGGATAAGACAGAGTTTTCTGTCTTATTTTTTATGAGAAAGGAAATATGGGAAAAGATGATTGATACAATAATTTTTGATATGGATGGAACGGTACTGAATACACTTGATGATCTTACGGTATCGGTGAACTACGTGTTAGAGAAGTTTGGCATGCCTCCACGTACTATGGAGGAATACAGATTATTTTTTGGTAGTGGAATAAGAAGAGCCTTAGAACTTGCGACTCCAGACGGAACCAGTGATGAAGTGATTGATGAGATGTTACCTGTCTTTAAGGAACATTACGATGAGCATTGTCTTGATAAAACTGGACCATATGCTGGTATCCTTGAACTTATGAAGGAACTGAAATCTAAAGGCTATAAGATGGCTATAGTATCTAATAAGATAGATTCAGCGGTGAAGGAGCTTAACGAGAGATTCTTCTCGGAGTATGTTAATGTAGCAATTGGCGAAAAGGATGGGATAAGAAGAAAGCCTGCGCCGGATACTGTGATACAGGCGCTTACTGAACTGGGAAGTTCAAAAGATACGGCGGTTTATATTGGAGATTCAGAGGTGGATTATCAAACAGCAGTGAACTCGGGACTTCCTTGTATCTCGGTACTTTGGGGCTTCCGAGATAAGGACTTTCTACTAGACATCGGTGCGACCACATTTGCTTCCGTCCCTGCTGATATATGTGATTTACTTAATAGAATCTAATTATATCCACGGGCTTTTGCCTGTGGATATTTTTACGCAAATTTCAACTCGCGACAACTTTTTTGCAGCTCACAACAGAATTCCGGTATTTGCTCAAACCTTGAGTTATCATCCAACCATAAGATAAAGCGAGAGACAAAAAGGTCTCTGTAAAATAAATGGAAGGATGGTTTTTAACCAGAGGTGAAGGGAATGAATAACGAGTTAAAAAATCAAGTTGTTAATGAAACAACAGTTGAAACAAAGACAGAAAAAGTTAGTGCTGGAAAGTCGATACTTAGAGCGATGGGATATGGCTCTACATACCTTGTCGGACAGGTTGGTGGCGGTATCGGCTTAGGAATGGTCTTAAGCATTATTATGGGTTATAAGGCTGCACAGCAGGGTATCACAGATAGAGCTAAGGTTACTGAAATGGTTGTGGAAAAGAGTGCATCTATGACAGGGCCTGTGGTAGTGATCGCTGCAGTGATAACAATAGCTATCTTAGCAATCTTCTTCTCAATCCGTAAGGAAAAGATGAGTGATAAGATAAACTTCCATAAGGCAAGCGCTAAGTCAATCGGTGTATGTGCTATCGTTGGTATTGCACTTAACTTTATCACAGTAGCTGCACTTATTAGTCTTCCAGATAACATAATTGCTGGATATGGTGAGAGCGCAAGTGGCATTATGAATCAGAACATTGTTATGAGTATGCTTTCAACAGTTATTGCAGCTCCGATTGTTGAAGAGATCATCTTCAGAGGTCTTATCTTCGATAGACTTAAGAAGGGTATGCCAACTGTAGTTGCAGCAATCATCAGCTCAATTCTTTTCGGACTTGCACATGGTCAGATCGTTTGGATAATCTATGCTATGATCCTTGGTTTCGTACTCTGCTACGTATATAGCAAGACAGGTTCTATCAGAACAACTATCGCACTTCATATGGGATATAACTTTACATCAACATTTATCGGTGCTCTTCCAATCAGTGTTCCTTCAGTAGCAAGATATGCACTTGCAGCTGTTTCAGTAGTAGTTGTAGCAGTGGTTATCGTTCTTTATAGAAATCACATGAAGAGAGAAGCTGAGAAGACAGAGATTTATGTTTCGACAGTAGCAGCTTAATTGATAACTAGCCGCCGCACACTTGTGACTTTAGTCGTGAGTTAGGCGGCACTTTTCTTGTAAAAGTATAATCATATGGTATAATTAAAACATGGATAAAACAGTGTATTTATCAACACCTAAAGATGTTACGCATGGTCGAGGATATATATACTCTTTGCAGTATCATATCGTATGGGTTACAAAGTATAGAAAACCCATATTTGTAGGTGAAATAGAGAAGGATGTCAGAAATTATCTTCTTGAAACACTTAAATCTTTAGATATGGTACCTATTGCAATGGAGATAATGCCGGATCATATACATCTTCTTGTGGACTGTAAACCACAGCTGCGTTTGTCGGACGCAATTAAAATATTAAAGGGCAATACAGCAAGATGGTTATTCCTGGCACATCCGGAGATAAAGAAAAAACTCTGGGGTGGACATCTTTGGAACCCATCATATTTTGTTGCTACAGTAAGTGACAGGACACTTGAACAAGTAAAAAAATATATAGATAACCAGAAGACAAAGTGATTTTGGTAGTTAAGTAGGGAGGCATACGAAGTGAAGATATTTTCCACATATAGTGTAAAGATTAAACATTATAATCATATCTTCAAAAATACGGTAAAAATTTATCGTGAAGTTGTAGACTTCCTTATCGATGTATGCTTAAAAGAGTGGAATGACATTTCCTCTATAAAAGGTAATCTGAAACAACAGCAGTATATCGAACGTCTTTGTCACAAAACGGCAGATAATCCTGATGTAAGGTATATATCCTTTGACAAAAGATTCTACAAGTTTCCAAGTTATCTGAGACGTGGAGCTATCAACGAAGCCATAGGAAAAGTTTCGTCGTATAAGAGTAATCTTTGTAACTGGGAAAACTCTGATATAAAGACACGAGGAAGAAAGCCATCTTATCCTAAAGCGGGCTATGTATATCCATGTCTTTATAAAACAGTCATGTATGAAGAAACGGGGACTTATGAGGCAAAGATAAAGGTTTATATCAGAAATACCTGGGACTGGATATACGTTCAGCTTCGTAAATCAGACGTAGATTATATCAATCGTAGATGTAAATCTAGAAAGAAATGTGCCCCGACACTTCAAAAACGTGGCTCTAAATGGTTTCTGGATTTTCCTTTTGAAGAAAGAACTGAATTAACAGACATTGGAGTATTTGAACAGACTATAGTAGCAGTAGATCTTGGAATTAACAGCGCTGCTACCATATCAGTAATGAAATCAGATGGCACGGTCATAGGAAGGCATTTTCTAAAACTTCCCAAAGAATACGACTCTCTGAATCATTCAATAAACAAGATAAAGAAGGCACAGCAAAAAGGTAATCGAAAAACTCCGAAGCTATGGGCCAGAGCAAAAGGAATCAACAAAGATATAGCAGTTAAGACAGCGGCTTTTATTATAGAAACTGCAGTTCTTTATAATGCTGATATAATCGTTTTTGAACATTTAGACCGTAATGGAAAGAAACGTGGCGCAAAGAAGCAAAGGCTGCATATGTGGCGAAGTCAGTATGTTCAGTCAATGGTAGAGAATAAAGCACATAGACATGGAATGCGTATAAGTCATATATGTGCATGGGGAACGAGCAGACTGGCATTCGATGGAAGTGGAAAAGTTCTTCGTGGCAAAGAGTCACAGCTTAAATGCTATAGTCTTTGCAGATTTTCAAATGGAAAAGTATATAACTCAGATCTATCTGCATCTTATAACATAGGAAGCAGATATTATGTACGAGAAATATTAAAATCCTTGCCTGCGAAGGAGAGGTTGGAACTTGAGGCAAAAGTTCCTCAGGTCACCAGGAGAAGCACCTGCACATTATCTACACTAATTAACCTGAATGCGGAGCTTATGTCTATTGTGGTATAAGTATCTGAGTTTAGGTTGTATCTGTAGTAATGTAGTTCCCGTCTTCTAAAGAGACTACGTGTAGAAATACATTTATGGGAAGCGCGCGACTTCAGTCGTGTGAGGTTTCACAAAAATATAGGATATGTAGTATTTCCTGAATAACATGTCTCATGGTAAAATGTGGCATAGTGCTAAGCGTTAACGCGGTGCACTTTGCCGCGTTTTTTATTTGGGAGGTTCTAAAATGGATGTTAACAAGATTTTAAGCGAGATGACACTGGAAGAGAAGGCTCTTCTGTTATCAGGACATGATACATGGACTACTGAAGCTATAGAAAGACTGGGGGTGCCTAGTATCTTTATGAGCGATGGTCCTCACGGACTTAGAAAGCAGGATACTGAAACCACTGGACAGACCGGAATATATGATTCCATCGATGCAGTATGTTTCCCAACTGCCTGTGCAACTGCGTCTTCATTTGACAGGGATCTTATGGAGGGTATTGGTGTTTCTCTTGGTAAGGAGTGTCAGGCTGAAGATGTTTCGACTATTCTTGGTCCTGCTATAAATATAAAGCGTTCACCTTTATGTGGAAGAAATTTTGAGTATGTTTCGGAGGATCCTTTCCTTACTGGTGAACTTACAAGTGCTTACATCAATGGTGTTCAGTCTCAAAATGTTGGCGTGTCGCTGAAGCATTTTGCCGCAAACTCACAGGAGACAGAGAGAATGTATGCGGACAGTATTATAGATGAAAGAACTCTTCGAGAAATCTATCTTGCTGGCTTCGAGAAGGCTGTTGTGGAGTCAAAGCCTTGGACACTCATGGCTTCCTACAACAGAATTAACGGCACCTACGCTTCAGAAAATAAATGGCTTCTCACCGATGTTCTCCGCACAGAGTGGGGCTTTGATGGCGTAGTTATGTCTGACTGGGGCGCTGTTTCAGATAGACCGAAGGGGGTTGCTGCGGGACTTGACCTTGAGATGCCTTCCAGTCGTCACGTAAATGACAGCGCAATAATAAATGCGGTAAAGAGCGGCGAGCTTGCAGAAGAGGATCTGGACAAGGCTGTTCTCAATATCCTGAAGTGGGTTGAGAAGTTCGTGGAGCATCGTCAGGAAGAAGTCTTCGATAGAGATGTTGACCATGAGAAGGCTGTTCGTGCTGAAGAGGAGTGTATCGTTCTGTTGGCAAATGATATCATCATCGAGGGTGCTACCGAAGTAACTGATGACGGTGAGATCGTTGGTGAAAACATGGTGGAAAAGCCAGTACTCCCACTTAGTCCGGATGAGAAGATTGCGCTTATCGGTGGCTTTGCTGAGACGCCTAGATTCCAGGGTGGAGGAAGCAGTCATATAAATGCTCACAACATTGTATCAGCTGTTTCGATAATGAATAAGTATTCTGATAACATTTCTTTTGCAGAAGGTTTCCCTTATGACGCAGATATAACTGACGAGGCAAAGTTTGCTGAGGCAATCGAAATCGCAAAGAATGCAGATAAGATAGTTGTGTTCGCAGGACTCCCTGATATTTTCGAGTCTGAGGGCTATGACAGAAAGCATATGAGACTGCCTGACTGCCAGAATGAGCTGATCGACAGACTTCTTGAACTTGGCAAGCCTGTAGTTGTTGTGCTCCACAACGGTTCTCCTGTTGAGATGCCATGGGCTGATTATGTTGCAGGAATCGTTGAGGCATATCTTGGCGGCGAGGGCGTTGGCGAAGCTGTGATGAACGTGCTCTACGGAAAGGTTAATCCTTCTGGTAAGCTGGCTGAATCATTCCCAGTTAAGCTGGAGGATAATCCAAGCTACCTTAACTTCCCTGTGGCAAGACATAAGGTTAATTATGCAGAGGGTGTATTTGTCGGATATAGATACTATGATACAAAGAGGATGGACGTGCTGTTCCCATTTGGATATGGCCTTTCATATACAGAGTTTGAGTATTCAAATGTAAGATTCGATGAAGGTGTCACTGATTCGAAGGACGGTGTGCCTGTGGTTGAACTTGCTTCTAAAGATGCACCAAAAAACAGTACAGTTGCAGAAATCTTAGTTGATGTAACAAATACCGGTTCTGTAAAGGGTAAGGAAATAGTTCAGCTTTATGTTCGAGATGAGACAGGGGCAATTAACAGACCTGTACATGAACTGAAAGGCTTTGCCAAGATCGAACTGGAGCCAGGAGAAACTGGTACAGTAAGCTTTAAGCTGGATAACAGATCCTTCCAATGGTATAACACTGAGATTGGTGACTGGTATGCGGCTGACGGAAAGTATGTGATCGAGATTGCTAAGTCTTCAAGAGATATAGTTTTTGAGCAGGAGATAAGTCTTACAGGAAGCTTTCAGATTCCACCTAAGATTGACCGTGATGTTCAGCTTGGTGAACTCCTTGCTTATGATAAGACGAGAAAATTCACTATGGAAACCTTTGCGAAGTCGCAGACTCAGTTCTCCGGAACTGATGATGAAGCGGATGCAAAGATAGACGAGATGACAAAGGCTATGCTGGAATATATGCCGATCAGAACCCTTCGTTCCTTCGGTGATCTGGATAACGAAACAATCGATGCAATCCTTGCTCATCTTCGTACATTAATCTAGATTTTTTTCACCTGCCACTGAGAACCGTCCCCATTGGCAGGTGATTGTATTATAGGAAAAAAGGTGGTACAATCGAGTTCGTTATGAATGAGACTATGAAGAATTATAGGCGCGGACTTGTGGCGGGCATACCAATTGCCCTAGGTTACCTGTCGGTGTCTTTTACATTTGGAATACTTGCTGTGCAATATGGGCTGACTGTCTGGGAGGCGACTCTGATATCCATGACTACAGTTACTTCGGCGGGCCAGTTCGCAGGCGTACAGATTATGATGGTGCCGGGGCTCTGGCTGGATATGCTGATATCTCAGCTTACGATAAATGTCAGATATTCCTTTATGTCCATAGCACTGTCTCAGCAATTGGATAAAAAATTCAGTGGAATCTGGCGCTGGCTAGGAGCGTTTTTAGTTACAGATGAGATCTTTGCGGTGGGAATTACCGAGGAGAAGATTACCAGATCCTTCTGGTTTGGTCTTTCGACTCTGCCATGGGTTGGCTGGTCTCTTGGTACCTTTCTTGGGGCCTTCTTGGGTAACATCCTTCCGGCGAGTGTGATGAGTGCATTAGGTCTTGCACTATATGGTATGTTTGTGGCTATAGTTGTGCCAGTAATGAAAAAGGAAAAGGCGGTTATTGTGGCGGTTATTATCGCAGCCGTTCTCAGTACACTGTTCACATATGTTCCTGTAATTAATAAAGTATCGGTTGGAATCTCTATCAGTATCTGCGCCATCGTGAGCGCAGTTGTTGTAGCAATCCTCTTCCCGGTTGATGAGTCAGAGGATGCATCTGGTGAGAAACTTCCAGAAGGAGGTGCGGCATGACACTGAGTACCTTCTTTATATATCTGGCGATAATCGTCATTTCGACTTATTTAATCCGTGCGATTCCATTTGTATTGGTGAAGAACCAGATTCAGAATAGATTTATAAAGTCGTTCCTGCACTATATACCATATGCAGTTCTTACGGCTATGACTATACCAGCTATTTTCACTGCGACAGAGAGCGTTTTCTCTGCGCTGGCAGGTTTCGCAGTTGCGGTGATCCTGGCCCTGAAGGGAAAGAGCCTTACTGTGGTTGCACTTCTTTCCTGCGCGGCTGTTTATCTGGTGGAATTAATTATTCAGTTGATATAAAAATACGAGGCGACAGGTAGTATTTAAGCCTTGATTAAGGAGGATAAAATGAATAAGCTGCTGGTTTTGCTCTTCCTGTTTTCAGCGGGAAGTGTGACCGGATGGGTTATCGAGCTTTTCTTTAGAAGATATCTGGATCCTGTCGAGAGAAAAAAGAAAAAATGGGTCAATCCCGGATTTTTTGTCGGGCCATACCTTCCAATATATGGCTCCGGACTGATCGTTCTATATCTTTTAGGACATATTCATATTCCGTCTATCGGAGCAATACATCCAATTCTCGAAAAACTTGTTATTTTCGTTATCATGGCTGCGTGTATGACGTTTCTTGAGTTTGTCACTGGTATGATCTTTATCAACCACCTGCATCTGCAGCTTTGGGATTATTCGTCCTATTGGGGAAATATCAAGGGCGTTATTTGTCCTTTGTTTTCCTGCTTCTGGTATGCACTTGCAGCGTTTTATTATCTTGTGCTTCATCCACAGGTTGTGGACGCACTGGATTGGCTGTCTAGAAACCTGGCGTTCTCCTTCTTTATCGGATTCTTCTACGGAATCTTCCTGCTGGATATCATTTACTCCTTCCAGCTTATGATCAAGATCAAGAAGCTGGCGGACGAGTATCAGATTGTCGTAAAGTACA
The DNA here is from genome assembly GCA_000687975.1 of Lachnospiraceae bacterium AC2031. Taxonomy (GTDB): domain Bacteria; phylum Bacillota; class Clostridia; order Lachnospirales; family Lachnospiraceae; genus Eubacterium_Q. The sequence continues at coordinate 2,173,920 of JIAB01000001.1, forward strand.
ATGCTTACAAGAGTAAGCTAGTGGATATTCGAGAAGAGGCAAAGGAGAGAAGCTATTTCTTTTTCTCCTCCAGGCTTTCATCTATATCACCTAAGGAAGTATTTGAAAAATATCGTGAGAACTTCTCGATGAAGGGAATGGTGATGGCGCCAATTCAAAAGATAGCAGACACCAAACCGGTGAAAAAAATCCAAGAGAAGGTTAAGCGTGACTGATGAATTGCCGAGAGGAATCTATGGCGAAGTTTTGTACCACATTTAGTGTAGACTAATCAAGATGTGTTGGGCTATACTACTACTTACATGATACATAAGTATCTTGAGTTTTTTTTACGGGAGGTTAATAAGATGGCTAAGTACAGATGTAAGATATGTGGTGAGGTTTTTGAAGTAGCTGATGGCGAGAAGGCTGTTTGCCCAGTTTGTGGCGTTGATGGCGATAATCTTGAACTGATCGAGGATGCTCCAGCAGGCGGAAGCAAGTACGCTGGAACTCAGACAGAGAAGAATCTTCAGACTGCATTTGCAGGCGAGTCACAGGCTAGAAATAAATATACTTACTTTGCATCAGTTGCAAAGAAGGAAGGTTATGAGCAGATTGCTGCACTTTTCCTTAAGACAGCTGATAATGAGAAGGAACACGCTAAGATGTGGTTCAAGGAGTTAGGTGAGCTGGGAGATACAGCTGCTAACCTTGCTGCTGCTGCAGATGGCGAGAACTATGAGTGGACAGATATGTATGATGGTTTCGCTAAGACAGCTGAGGCTGAGGGATTCCCAGAACTTGCTGAGAAGTTCCGTCTTGTAGCTGCTATTGAGAAGCATCATGAGGAAAGATATAGAGCACTTCTCAACAATGTTGAGACAAAGGCTGTATTCGAGAAGAGCGAGGTTAAGGTTTGGGAGTGCCGCAACTGTGGTCATATAGTTGTTGGAACAAAGGCTCCAGATGTTTGCCCAGCATGTGCTCATCCACAGAGCTTCTTCGAGGTAAATGCTGAGAATTACTAAGATTTATCTAAGTTAATTGATTAATTAAGACATTAATCAGAATATCAAAAAGGAACGATTGCGAGACTCGCAGTCGTTCTTTTTTGTTACACTCTGCTTTAGATTATTGTGAATCTGTGATATAGTGTGATGTGGAAATATGTATATATAAGTTTCAAAATATACTAGATATAAAAATACAAAGAAACAGAGGAAACAATATGTTATATATCAAAAATGCTCGCGCTGTTGACGGCTCCACAGGAATGGATGAGCTGGCTGACATCGCAATAGTAAATGAATTCATAGCTGGAGTTGGAAAGGCTCTTGATATAGAGGAAATCAAAGCTCGCTATGATGTGCTGGAACAGGATGTTCAGGTAATAGATGCCCAGGGACTTGTAGTGGCTCCAGGCTTGGTAGATACTCACGTTCATTTCAGAGATCCAGGTTTCACTTATAAAGAAGACATCATAACAGGTGCAGCTGCTGCGGCAAAAGGTGGTTTCACAACTGTTGTCTGTATGGCCAACACAAAGCCTGTAGTAGACAACCTGGAAACACTTCAGTACATTCAGGAAAAAGGAGAGACTACTCCAATACATGTAATACAGACAGCTACAGTCACAAAAGGTATGGCAGGAAAAGAACTGGTAGATATGGAAGCTCTTGCAGATGCAGGAGCAGCAGGTTTTACAGATGATGGTCTTCCGATACTTGACGAAGCTATACTGGTAGAAGCATTAAACAAGGCAAAGGAATTAGATCTACCTGTAAGTCTTCACGAAGAAGATCCGCTGTTCATCAAACAGCCAGGTGTTAACATGGGAGCTGTATCCGAACAGCTGGGCTACGGCGGAGCAAGCTGTGCAGCCGAAGATGTAATGGTAGCACGTGATGTTGCACTTGCAGTAAATACAGGAGCTACACTTTGCATCCAGCATATCAGCTCACGCAACAGTGTAGAGTTTGTTCGAGCTGGTAAGCGACTGGGAGCTGATATACATGCGGAAGCAACACCACATCACTTCACACTGACAGAAGAGGCAGTCCTGAAGTATGGTACAAATGCACGTATGAATCCACCACTTCGAGAAGAAGCAGACAGACAGGCTATAATTGAAGGCCTTAAAGACGGAACTATAGATATGATCGTAACAGATCACGCACCACATTCTGCTGAAGAGAAGGCAAAGCCTCTGGCAGAAGCACCAAGTGGAATTACAGGACTTGAGACATCACTGGGACTAGGAATCAAATCCCTTGTTGAACCAGGTCATATCTCCCTTGTAAAACTGATGGAACTGATGAGCACGAACCCAGCAAAGCTGTATCGTCTCATTCCAGGCAGTCTTACAGTTGGAGCACCAGCAGATCTTGTAATCTTCGGTGAGAACGAAACCTGGACAGTTGGCGACTACGCATCAAAAGCATCGAACAGTCCGTTCACAGGTTGGGAACTTCCTGGACGCGTCCACTACACCATCTGTCGTGGCCGCATCGCCTACGAATCTGATAAGTAAAAAGTGAGCAAGTCGATAACTACGAAACTTGCAGACTTACATTCGAGACCATAAGCGGTCTCGGCGCTTAGCGATTCACAAGTGCTTGCACGCAGTGAGAGCTTAGCGAGCCGCAGCTTGTTTTCGAAGAAATCAAGCAGGCGTCCGCTAGGGAGAACCATCCAGCGAATGGTTCTCCGCCTGTGCGCGAGCTGAGTTGAGAATGCATGTCTGCCAGACTTGTATAAAGACTTGCTCGCGGGAATAGATACTGTATAGTTGTATATAGTGAGGTACTAAGTATGGAGAATATGGATAGACAGGAATTCGCACCTCCTGCTGAGATTATCGGTGAAGCAGTTGAGGTACCGGTATATGAGGGGACAATCGAAAAGCCTAATGTTGTGGTAGTGGGTAACTCCGGTGTGGGAAAGTCCACTCTGATCAACTCTTTGTTCCAGACTTATGTGGCTGAGACCAGTATTGGCGAGGCAACCACAAAGGAACTTCGCGTGTATGAAACTGATGCACTCAGCTTCAGGATCATTGATACCATCGGCTTTGAGCCTGGCGTTCTGAATCAGAGTAAGGCCATCACGGCTCTTCGTAAATGGTCCAGGGATAGTATCAAGAATGAGGATCCAACTCATCAGATAAGTATGATCTGGTACTGTATCGATGGAACCTCTCGTAAGATGTTCAAGAAGAATATTGATATGCTGGCCCGCGCAACTTCTGTGTGGAAGAGCGTGCCGATCATAGTAGTAATCACCAAGTCCTACTCCAAGCCTGAGCGTGAGGAGAATATCAGGATGGTGTACCACGCTTTCAAGAGTCACAATAAGCTTAGTGAGAATCTAAAGGCCATCGTGCCTGTTGTAGCATCGACCTATAAGATAGATGCAGATCTGAATATAAATGTTACTCCAGATGGACTGGGCGAACTGCTGTCAGAGACTGTGAAGTACCTGCCTGAAGGTATGTCTGCAACGCTGATGGATAAGAATTACTTCTATCTGCAGCAGAAGCGCGGCATGGCCCATAGCGTTGTGGGGGCGTCTGCCCTTGCGGGACTTACAGTAGGTCTCGTTCCGATTCCATTTCCAGACGGAACTATCCTTACTCCGCTTGAGGTTGGAGAGATTAAGAGTCTTTCTAAGATTTACGGCGTTGAGTTCGACAAGAATACAGAACTGATCCAGACCATTATAAATGCGGGAACTGCAGGAATTGTGGCCAAGACTGCCCTTAATGCGATCAAGGCTATTCCCGGCCTTAATATAGCAGGGGATGTGTTAAATGGAATCGTAGCGGGAGTTATTGTGGCAGCACTGGGTGAAGGCAGCGTTTATATCTTCGAACAGATCTACACTGGACAGAAGTCTGTGGCTGACACGGAATGGGTGAAGAACTTCCTGGATTCAAAGGTTGCCACAGGGCTTACAAAGAATATCAATAGCATCGTGAAGGAGTACTCAGAACTTCTGGCGTCTGGCAAGAAGGTGACTGCTAAGGATGTTATGATGATCATAATGAAATATAGTAAATTAAAGTAGATGATAAGACAGGGGAACGCCCCTGTCTTATCTTGCATTATTGCATTAAACCTAGTATAATAGGGTGGTTATAGTGGCTTTTTGGGTCAAAATCTATGACTTATGGATGGAATATAGTAAAAATAAAGAATAGATAAAGGGAAAACTATGAGATTTATTCACATTGCGGATGTTCATCTCTTTGCAACCCCAGACACTGAATTTGAGTGGGGGGCGAACAGACCACAGGAAATCGAAGAAACCTTTGAAAAGGTACTTGATGCATGTAACGAGAAGAATATTGACCTTCTTTTGATTGCAGGAAATCTATTTGATCGTTCACCTTCAGTTGAGGACTTGATATTTATTGACGAGAAGCTGATGAGACTGGAGAAGACAAGAACAGTTATTCTTTCGGGAACGGATGATTATATAGTTCCAGGAAGCGAGAGTGCGGCATATAAGTTTAGATCCCGTACCGTTATGCTTCCGCCTGAGAAGACAACAAATGCTTACCTCAAGGGTATAAACACCTGTGTAACAGGATATAGCTATGGTAAGCCAGAATATACTGACAGGATTCTTGAAAATATTGATCCTGGACATAAGGATGCTGTTAATATCCTGATCGGTCATGGCGGAGATAAGAATCATATGCCATTTAGAAAGGATAAACTGGCAGCTAAGGGATTTGACTATGTGGCAATGGGTTATATCAGAAGACCTGTTCACATCCTGAAGAATCGTATGGCTTATGCTGGTTCACCTGAACCTCTTGGTCCAACAGAGACTGGACGTCACGGCTATGTTCTTGGTGAGATAAACGATGAGGGGACAAAGATTAACTGGTGTCCTATCGCTCGCAGGAACTACATGGATATCAGTATTACCATGAGTCCTGATCTTGAGGCAGAAGAGATAACAAAGAATCTTGAAGAGAAGCTGCTGAAACTGGGGAATGAAAACATTTACCGTATTATTCTTCGAGGCTTTTCGAAGGACAATCTCAGTTTTGACTTAGAGAGAATCAAGAGTAGATATAACATTTACGAGATTCTCAATATGACTATCTCTGATGATGATGAGAAGATGTTACGAGTTGAAAATGAGACAAATATGATGGGAAGCTTTATCCGTGAGATCAACGGTAGTTATACCGTGGATGAACGTATCAGAAGTAAGGCACTCAGATATGGCATGGAAGCGCTTATTATGGCGGGAGAAGAAAGATAAATGTATCTGACTAAACTGTTAATTAGAGATTTTGGAAAATTTCATAATAAAAGTATGGATCTCACGCCGGGAATCAATATTATTTTCGGTACTGAAGATTCTGGAAAGTCCACAGTAAGAGATTTTCTTGTAGGACTTATGTATGGCATTCCTCGTCGTGAGGGTATCACAAAGGTTCGTTCTAATTACGAGCTGAGAAAGCCCAAAAATTCAAATAACTATTCAGGAAGCGCATACATTCAGACAGATGATAATACTTATCTGGTGGATAGGTCATTCCTTGCAGGAGCAAGAAAGGCTTCCGTTCTGGACGTTGGTTCTGGTCGCGAAGTAAGACTGAATAATGCTGATACCATTTCCGGTACAATCTGCGAGACTGATAAGAATACTTTCCTGGATACCAAATGTATCGCCGTGGATGATGAATCCGATGTTAAGAAGGATATGCAGGACTACCTGACTAATATCACACTTACCGGAACATCTAACATAGATAAGGTAAAGGCTATCAGATATCTGGAAAATGAGAAGAAGTCTCATATTCCTAAGCCGCTTATCAGAAGACTTGATGAGCTGGATGAAAGAATAGCTGAGTACGATACAGTCGATGACGATATAGCTGCAATCGAAGCTGAGATCAAGACTCTTAACGAAGAATTCGTTATGGAGGCTGAACGCCGCAAGAGAGTTGCACGTCGTATGGTTGAAAACGAAGACGGTACAGTAACCTACGAAAATGATGCTGAAATGGATGAGAAGATCGATAGAATTACTGAGCGTCAGACTGATATCGGTGTTAGTAAGAGAACTGTCGATAAAGAAGAGCAGAAGCGTAAGGAGCTTGAGAAAGAAGAAAAGAAGGAGATTCCATTTTACGATCGAATCCCTGTTATCCTGGGTACAGGTCTTTTCGTAATTCTGCTTATATCAGCTATCGTATATATACTTCCATTTGAGGATATAATTAGAAAATTGTTCATTGTCTTCACCTGTGTGTTTGTACTATTCACAATCATTGATGGTTTAAAGGCAAAGGGATATTTCGATAATAAAGAAAAGTCGGAAACTCCTGATGAAGAGGAGTTCAAGAAGGTTCTGACAGAACTTCGTGAAGAGGCTGAAGAACAAGAAGAACTTGATATTGATATGTCCTTTGCTAAGGAATATCAGGAGAAGAAGGCTGAACTTAGAGAACAGGAAAATGCACTTATCGAAAGACGTAACGAAAGAAACAAGCTTCGTCATGAGTTCGATATGGTATTTAAGAAGAAGAGCGAGCTGGAGGACGAGATTAATGCTATCGACCTTGCAATCGCTAAGATAAACTCTCTTTCAGATAGATTCCGTGAGGATGCATTTAAGAATCTTCTTGGTAATGTGTCCAGATATATCGGAAGCCTTTCACAGGGAGAGTTCAGTGAACTTACCTTTGATGACAAGGGCGATATTATCTTAAAGGCCGACTATGGCTTTGTACCTCTTTGGAGACTTACAGATGCAGATGCTGGTAAGGTATATCTTGCAGTAAGACTTAGTATCGCTAAGTATCTTGCAAAGGAAAGAATGCCACTTATTATTGATGGTACAACAATGCTTGAGAATTCATCTGAGGTTAAGTCTCTGGTTGACTGCCTTATGGATATGGATGAAGAGCAGATCATCATCCTCACAGATGACTGGGGAATGGATTCAATCTTCAAATCTAAGGGCGTTTCAACAAACCTGATTCAACTATAAATGTGCACCGTGCAGTGGGGTCCGTCCCCACTGCACCGAGGTCTGTCCCCGGTTGCACATTTCGAATAAATATACGGAGGAAAACATGTCACAATTATTATCAGTTAAAGATTTACATGTCAGCGTGGCTGAAACTGAGATACTTCATGGAGTAAACCTTGAAGTTGGTCGCGGTGAAACCCACGTTATTATGGGTCCAAATGGTGCAGGAAAGTCTACCCTTGGCTATGCAATCATGGGTAACCCAAGCTACGATATTGGTAAAGGTAGCATCGTTTTTAAAGGTGAGGATATCACCGATGAGGAGACTGCCGATAGAGCAAAGGCAGGAATCTTCCTTTCATTTCAGAATCCAATAGAGGTTCCTGGTATTTCACTTTCTAACTTTATAAGAAATGCAGTAGACACAAAGACTGGAACAAGAGCCAGACTTTGGGACTTCCGCAAGAATCTTGAGAAGCAGATGGAGCTTCTTTCTATGGATAAGTCTTACGCAGACAGAGATCTAAATGTAGGCTTCTCCGGTGGTGAGAAGAAGAAGGCTGAGATTCTTCAGATGCTTATGATGAAGCCAGACCTTGCAATCCTTGATGAGACAGATTCTGGTCTTGATGTTGATGCTGTTCGTACAGTATCAGACGGTGTGAAGGCATTTCACGAGAGCGGAGATGGTTCACTCATTATCATAACTCATAGTACTCGAATCCTTGAGGCGCTTAAAGTGGATTATACTCACATTCTTGTAGATGGAAAGATTGTTGAAACTGGTGATGCATCACTCGTTGATGAGATTAATGCAAACGGTTTCGAACGTTTCGTACAGTAATTATAAATTATTAGTTAGAGGAAAAAGATGGCGGATAAAGAAAAGACATACGTTGAGGACGTGAATCGCAGCCTGTATGACTTCCGAAATGTTGATGAGGATGTTTATAAGGTTGCCGAGGGTCTTACTCCAGAAATCGTTAGACAGATTTCCAAAGAGAAGAACGATCCAGAGTGGATGCTGGAGCTGCGTCTTAAATCGTTAGAAATATATAATAATATGGAAATGAAGCCTTGGGGCCCACCTATCGATGGTCTTCATATGGACAACATCGTTACGTATATTAAGCCTAAGGATAACAAAATGAGTGCTGACTGGGATGAGGTTCCAGAGGAAATCAAGGATACATTTGAAAGACTTGGAATCCCACAGGCTGAGCGTGAATCTCTTGCGGGAGTAGGCGCACAGTACGATTCAGAGCTTGTTTATCATAACGTTCGTGAAGAGGTTGCTGCACAGGGAGTTATCTATACTGACCTAGAGTCTGCAATGCATGGCGAGTATGGGGATATGATTAAAGAGCATTTTATGACTCTTATTACTCCTCAGGATCATAAGTTTGCAGCTCTTCATGGTGCAGTATGGTCAGGTGGTAGTTTCGTATATGTACCAAAGGGCGTAACAGTTGAGATTCCACTTCAGTCATACTTCAGACTTAATGCACCTGGTGCAGGACAGTTTGAGCACACACTTATTATCGTAGATGAGGGAGCAGATCTTCACTTCATAGAAGGATGCTCAGCACCTAAGTATAATGTTGCAAACCTTCATGCTGGAGCTGTTGAGCTCTTTGTTGGAAAGAATGCAAGACTTCGTTACTCAACTATTGAGAACTGGTCTAAGAATATGTATAACCTGAATACTAAGCGTGCCACAGTTGAGGAAGGCGGAAAGATGGAATGGGTATCTGGTTCATTTGGATCTCATACTTCATATCTTTACCCTATGACAATCCTTAAGGGTGACGATGCAAAGGTTGAATTCACTGGTATTACATTTGCTGGTGAGGGACAGAACCTTGATACTGGTATGAAGGTGGTTCATACAGGACAGCGTACAGTTTCAACTGTAAACACAAAGTCAATCTCAAAGAGTGGCGGTATTAGTACATTTAGAAGTGCTGTTGTTATCGGACCAAAGGCAAAGGGTGCTAAGTCAGCTGTTGACTGTTCATCCCTGATGCTGGACGATATATCCAGATCCGATACTGTTCCAGCTATGGATGTAAGATGTGATGATGTAGATATCGGACATGAGGCAAAGATTGGACGTATCTCAGATGAGGCTATCTTCTATCTTATGAGCCGTGGTATTTCTGAAGAAGATGCTCGAGCTATGATAGTAAGCGGATTTGCAGATAACGTATCCAAGGAACTTCCACTGGAGTATGCGGTTGAGATGAACAACCTCATCCGTCTCGAAATGAAGGGCTCCATCGGTTAATGATTCGATGGGGGTGAGAACCTATTTGACTAGTTGTGATAGGTGATTGCTTATGAAAAAATTCTTGAAGGAATTATTTATATTCTGCTTTGGTTTTGCTATCGGGTTTGGTGAGATTTTATATCTTTATTCCAAAGGCGATGAATATCAGCTGGATTCCTATATAGTGGCTTTTTTCGAGGGCATAAAAAATCGTCTGGGTAATGATTTTATCCAGTTATTACCATGGTGGGCGTTTGCCTTAGTAGCAATTATCCTTCTTTTGATCATCGGCTTGATAGTAACTCAGTTTTTTAGGATTTTTGTAAATTCAAAGAATTTAAATGTTATTTCAAGTTTTGTATATATACTAATAACATTTATTGTTGCGATTCCATTTGCACGATTTGTGATGATATTCTTAGATATGTTATTGGTATCTGCTGATTTTGTTGTTTTTGCTGTACTAAGAGGTATTGTATTTTCTATATTACTTAGATTGCAGATTTTCTTGTTTGGTTTTTCTTATTATACATTATTAAAGAAACCTAAGAGAAATTGTGTGGTTGCTCTGTGTGAAGTAACAAGTGAGAATAGTTATGATCTAAAGACTATACTTGCTAAGAAAATGACATTTGATCAGTGTTTTACATTCATTCGAAGTTATGTTTTTGATATTGAGAAAAGACAGTTTTTTCAGATAATTGAAAAAGGATTATTTGGTAAAATAATAAATAGCTGGAATTACTACCGTGGTGGTAATCCGATGAACTGTACAGAAGAAGCGTTTTTAAGCGGATTATTCCATTCAAATGTTCATAGAGGAATAAAGCTAAAAACAGAAGAGGAAAAGAATGAGCGAGATTAAGATTAACAAACTGCCGGTTCCTACATGGACCTGGCTGAAAGTAAATGATTATACAGTAGCCGTTCCTGATAAGTTTGAAAAGGCTGAGTGTGAGGCAACCAACATGCCTGCTGAGGTTAAGGTGGGTGCAGTTGATTTTACATCTATTGCACTTGGGGATGTCGAACTTGGAGCAGGTGAGGACTTCCGCAAGTTATCACATCAGGCAAAGACTGGCGGAGCATCCTTTACAGTTCCTGCAGGCGTAAAGGTTGAAGAACCTATACGTATCACCTACGATTATGGAACAGAAGATGGGAGCGAAAGCGGTAAGCTGTCACGTACAGCTATAGTACTGGGTGAGGCTTCAGAGCTTACAGTAGTTATGACTTTTAAGGGCTGTCCAAAGTTTGGCGCCAATGATATAAGAATCAAGGCTGCCAAGACTGCAAAGCTTACACTTGTTGAGATCTTCCAGTTTGAAGAAGGTTCAAACTTCGTTGATAGTATCGGTGGAAGATATCTTGAGAAGGGCGGACTGAAACTGATTCAGATTAAGTCCGGCAAGGGCAATATGGCTCTTAGCTGCTGCGCTGATCTGGATGGCTATAAGAGCACTCTTGATATTGATACAGGTTATATAGTAACAGGCGACAATAAGCTTGATATCAACTATGTATCAAGACATAGAGGTGCAAAGACAGATACAAAGATAAATGTTAGCGGTGTTCTCCGCGATAACGCAGATAAGACTTTCCGAGGAACTATAGATTTCATCAAGGGCTGCAAGACGGCAACTGGTGACGAGAGAGAAGATGTTCTTCTGATGGATGAGGGTGTGCATAATAACACTGTACCACTTATCCTCTGTGCTGAGGAGGATGTGGAAGGTGCACATGGTGCATCTATAGGAAAGATATCAGACGAAATACTTACTTACTTTGCGAGCCGTGGAATTCCTGAAGCTGAGGTAACTGAGCTGATGGCTAAGTCACGTATTGATGCGGTTGCTGGAAGAATTCCAGATGAGGTAACCAGAAATCTGCTTTTAGCGGATGATTAATGTGTAGGTGGGAATTTCCCACAAACGTGTTTTTAAGGAGGTATGAGATATGCCACCAAGAGGACCATTACCAATACCACCAAGAGGACCAAGACCAAAGGGCTGTTGTGGATGTGGATGTTTAACATTCATGATAAGTTTACTTGCGCTTCCTTTGGGCTTATTCTTCGGAATGGCTAGCGGTAAAAAGAATAAATAGAAAGAAATAAGAAGTAATGAGTTTTGATATAGAAAAAGTGAGAAAAGATTTTCCGTTTTTTGCTGCGGAGGAAAAGAAGATTGCAGAGGGTGGAACCCCACTTGCATATCTGGACAATTCGGCTACATCTCAGAGACCACGTCAGGTAGTTGAGGCGGTTGCTGATTATGAATACTATCATAATTCTAATCCATTCCGTGGACTTTATGATCTCTCTATTGATGCGACTGAGAGATATGAGGCGGCAAGAACTAAGGTTGCAAAGTTTATCAATGCGAGAGCAGATAAGGAAATCATCTTTACAAGAAATGCATCAGAGAGTTTGAATCTAGTTGCATATTCACTTGGTGAAATGTGTCTTAAAGAGGGAGATGAGATAATCACTACTGTTGTGGAGCACCACAGCAATATGCTTCCTTGGAGACTTGCGGCTAAGAGATATGGTGCTACAGTAAAGTATCTTGAGTGTGAAAAAGATGGAAGCTTTTCTTTAGATAGTTTCAAATCACTACTAACTAATAAGACAAAGATTGTAGCTATGACAGCAATGTCCAATATTTTCGGTAGAATTATCGATGTGAAGAGCTTTGCTGCTGCAGCACATGAGGTGGGTGCATACTTTGTAGCTGACGGAGCACAGAGTGTTCCTCACAGTAAAACAGATGTGCAGGATTTGGATATTGATTTTCTGTCATTCTCAGGTCATAAGATGCTGGCTCCTATGGGAATCGGTGTTCTTTATGGAAAACAGGAGTTATTAGAAAAAATGCCTCCATTTTTATCTGGCGGAGAGATGATAGAATATGTTACATTTGATGATATAACATATGCTGAACTACCACATAAGTTTGAGGCGGGAACAGTAAATGCCTGCGGAGCTGTAGGACTTGCTGCAGCAATAGATTATCTGGAATCTATCGGACTTGATGCTATAGAGGAGAGAGAACTTGAGCTTACTCGTATGGCACTTGATGGAATAAAGGCTATCCCACACATTACTGTGCTGGGTTCAGATGATGCCGAGGAACATCACGGCATACTTACATTTAAAATTGATGGAGTTCATCCACATGATATAGCTGCAATAATTGCGGACGCAAATGTGGCTGTCAGAGCAGGACATCACTGCGCAGAACCACTTCATCACTTTATAGGTATCCCTTCAACAACAAGGGCGAGCCTGATGTTCTATAATACAGAAGAAGAGGTGCAGAGACTCCTCGATGTAATGAAACAAATAAGACCAATGATGGGTTATCCGGATTAGGAGTATATATGCAGAGCAGAACTTTTTATAATGAGATACTTACGGAGCACAACATTCATCCGATTCACAAGACTAAGATGATTGAACCACAGAAGTCACTTCGTGGTGTGAATCCTTCTTGTGGTGATGATATAACACTCCAGTTAAATGTATCTGAAGATGGAACAATTACAGATGGCGCTTTCTTTGGTGATGGATGCGCTATCTCACAGGCCAGCGCAGACATGATGCTGGATCTTGTTATCGGAAGAAGTGTTGAGGAGGCTATGTCTCTTAAGGATACATTTCTTAAGATGATCAAGGATAAGATTACGGAAGAGGAACTGGAAATGCTTGAAGAGGCTGGTGCGCTTAAAGACATTTCCCACATGCCTTCAAGAGTTAAATGTGCCGTTCTTGGCTGGCATACTCTCGAAGAGATGCTGAAAGGTGGCGACTCCGAATCGGTTAGCACTGAGGACCAGTAGTTTTTAATAATGGGGGGTAATAAATGAACGAGAACAAAAGCTTTCTTGGATGGCTGAAGTATCGTTGGAAGATGATCAGCGTAAGTGATTCAAGGTTTTTCAGATTTATATGGATAGTTGCTATTGCTGTCACATTTGTTACGGTTATAATAAGTGCGGGAGTAACTGCGAAGGCCAATAAGGCGGCAGCTATTGAAGCAGAAAAACAGGCAAAGCTGGAGGAAGAGGAAAGAGCGAGACAGGAAGAAGAAATGCTGGCCAGCTACACAGATGCCAGCGCTACTGATGCTTCTCCTACAGATGCTACTGACTGGATGCTGATCTTAGTTAATAATGATAATCCGCTGCCTGATGGATATTCAGTTCCTGAGTTTACAGAGCTCAGAAATGAACAGAAGGTAGATAGTCGTATATATCCTGATCTTCAGCAGATGTTTGATGATGCCAGAGCTGCTGGACATTCACCATATATTACATCTTCATACAGAAGTAAAGAGGATCAGCAGGCACAGTTTGATGCCAAGGTTAATGAACTTCTTGAACAGGGTAAGACACAGACGCAGTGTGAGGTTGAGGCGGCTCAGCTAGTTGCTAAACCTGGCTACAGTGAGCATGAGACTGGACTTGCTATAGATGTAGGCTCAGATGCTGGTGAGGAAGCACAGAATGCACTTTGGGACTGGCTTGCTGAAAACAGCTTCAAGTATGGCTTCATAATCAGATATCCAGAGAATAAGGTTACTTATACTGGTATCAGCAATGAGCCATGGCACCTTAGATATGTAGGTGTTGATGCTGCTATGGAAATGAAATTAAACGATCAGTGTCTGGAAGAGTACCTGCTCTTCAGATAAGCTGAGATATCGACAAAATTAATATAAGCAATTTAAAACAAGAGAAAAGCCATTTGGAATCATAAACTCAAATGGCTTTTCTCTTGCTTTATGAGATCGCTGGACGATCGTAGTTGTCTGTAATTGTATGCTTCTCTTTGTACTCTTTGATACGAGACTGGATACGTGTTACAGGATCAAGCAGCTCGCTGATTGAAGAGTCATGGTTAAGGTGATCGATGATGATAGCAATGTACTTGCTAAGATCAGTCTGGCAGTACCAAGGCTTGTTGAAAAGCTCTGGGTTCTGGTAAGTAACATTTGTTGAAATAACTCTATCGAAGACTCCTTCTTCGTATGCCTTATCAAATACATCAAGACCAGCTGTGAAGAGACCAAATGTAGCGAGGCAGAATACACGCTTTGCCTTACGCTCTTTAAGCTTGCGGCATACATCAAGCATGCTTTCGCCTGATGCAATCATATCGTCGATGATGATTACATCCTGTCCTTCAACATCGTCACCAAGGAACTCGTGAGCAACGATAGGGTTCTTTCCGTTAACAACTCTTGTGTAATCTCTTCTCTTGTAGAACATACCTACATCAACACCAAGGTGGTTAGCGAAGTAGATAGCTCTATGCATAGCACCCTCATCAGGGCTGATAACCATCATGTGCTTTGGATCAAGTACAAGGTCTGGTGTAGACTTAAGCAGGCACTTGATAAACTGATATGTAGGCATCAGATTCTCGAAACCGATGGTTGGGATAGCATTTTGCACACGAGGATCGTGAGCGTCAAATGTAATAATGTTCTGTACACCCATCGAAACTAACTCTTGAAGTGCAAGTGCACAGTCAAGTGATTCACGGCTTGTACGCTTATGCTGTCTTGACTCATAGAGGAACGGCATAATAAGGTTTATTCTATGTGCCTTTCCTGCAGAAGCAGCGATGATACGCTTGATATCTGCATAGTGCTCATCTGGGGTCATTGGAACCATACGACCACGGAGGTTATACTCGATACCTGTGTTAGTTACGTCTGCAAGGATGTAGAGGTCAGTTCCACGAACTGAATCCTTGATAGTTCCTTTTGCCTCGCCTGATGCGAATCTTGGGCATTCGTTTTCAATGAGATAAGAATCTCTTGTGTAGCCGTTGAACATCAGATTCTTGGTGTCAAGATCGGCTCTTTCCTTACGCCATTTTACCAGGTATTCATCTACCTTCTTACCCAGCTTCTCTGAGCTCTTGAGTGCGATGATTCCCAGCTTTCCATCAGGGACGGTGATGAGTTTGCTTTGATCTGGCATTTTATTTCCTCCTAAATAAAGGGAGCAGGTGCTCCTAGTTCTGAGATTTAATAAATCTCGTTTTTCTTATATCATCCCCATAGAAGGGGTAGATTACAAATTTATCAATGATTCGTGACATCACTCGTTCGCTGTATTTTTCCATAAACTCACCTAAGGTTAGATTTGTGGAAATTATTGTAGACTTTCTACTCAGTATTCTTTTATTTATTATTTCAAATAATTGAGATCTAATAAATGAATTTATTACTTCAGTTCCAAGATCATCAATAATTAATAAATCACTGGAATAGATATAATCATATATCGGTTTTGCCAGAACTCTGTCGGATTCATTCTTTGACATCAAATATGTTGAAAGTACTTCAGAAAACAATTCGTTGCTTGATAAATATAAAACTGTATGTTTGTTATCAAGCAGTTCTTTAGCGATACAATTGGTGAGAAATGTCTTTCCGAGTCCGGGATTACCAGTCATTAAAATATTATCATCTGATGAATCAAAATTCTCAACAAACTTTAATGCGTTTTTGACGTTTCTTTTTACATTTTCGTAGGGGGTAAGTTCATAGTTGCCAAAAGGTTCGTTACTATAGTATTCATAAGAAAATGTTTCAAAGTTTTCTGTTTGAAGGATGTTATGTAGATTAGAACGTTTGTATAACTCGTTTATTCGAAGTTGTTCAACACAAGAACAGATATGACCATCTACTTCCCCCCAATCTTGACAAATAGGACAAGAAAAAATGGGTTCGAGATAGTCTTCTGGGTATCCATTATCTTTGAGTAGCTTAAGTTTTTCTTTTGACAGCTTAGCTACTTCCTGTTCCAGTTTTTTTGTGGAGTTATCATCATTTGAACCTTTTTTAATTCGAGATTTTATCGTAGCAAATGCTATATCACTGATTTGGTTATCGAGGTCTCTAATAGCAGGAAGCTTCTCATATATTTCTATGATTCGATCTTTATGAGTTAGCTCATTATTTAAACGACGTTGACTTAAGTATTCTTTTGTATCTATCTGTTCGAGAACCTTTAAAATCATTGATTGCTACCTTTCTTGAGATACATGTTTTCGATAGTCTTAAGCTGATCTAAACTATTTTGTTTTGATGTTTTATCTCCAACAGTAGAAAGCTTTCTCATAGCGTGAATTTCATCTTGGGCTGCTATATCAGCGATACTGTGAACGTTTGCTCTATGCCAGCTCTGCAGGATTCCGTTAACATATGGGAATGTTGCATCGTTTGGCTTCTGAGTGATAGCCCTGTTACAAGCCTCAATAATTATTGTATCAGAGAAATCAAACTCATTTGTCCAAGTGTTTATAAACTGCTTCTCTACAGGAGCAGGAGATATACGATTTGTGATACCAAGAGTCTTGAGGATCTTGGTGTAAAGTGTAAGGAAGCGGTCGGTATATTCCTCAGCATCAGTACGATTTGTGATGCCCTCTTCATACCAGTTCTTTGCAACCTTTTCAATGTAGCTGAAACTTGTCTTCTTAATTCCTGCACAATACTCAAGCAGGTACTCACAAAGGTCAAATGAAAATCCCAGCTGATCCTTTATATAAATAAGAGAGTTAAGCTCCTTCTGAGCCAGGTCACGGTTGCAGTATGCTTCAGCTTCACTGATGAGATTCTTGATCTCAGGATCACGCTGCAGACCTACAAGGGCATCAGGAGTTGGCTGCTTCTTTCTTGGGGCACGAAGAGTTTCCTCGTGTGCTTCGGCTGCCTCAGTCTGTGGTTCTTCCTGAACTGTCTTCTGAGCTTCCTCACGGGCTGCCTTTCTGCTTCCGGATTCGAACTTAAGATCTACAACCTTAAGCTGTGAGCTAAGGTCAGGATCTGGACTCTGGAGAGTCTTAAGTACGATACCCACAATCTCCTTATCTTCATTATAACGAAGAGAGAGTGCGTCTTCTTTGATCCAGTACTTGATTCCACGGCACACATCCTTTTCGGTGCAGTTGAGTGCATCGGCGATGTCACTGATCAGAATCTTACGCCCTGTAGAGCAGAGCATGGCAAGGTACAGATAGAGCTTTACGAAATCTCCGTTAGCATCCGCCATATAGTACTCAATAAAGACGTTTGATATATTTGTAAATCCCTCTTTTTCGGAGATTATGCTAATTTCACCCATAATAATTACAACCTTTTTTAAGCTATTTTTTTCTTCTCTTTTTAGCTTTAAATTCTTTCTCTTTTTTTAGTGCTTCTGCATTGTAACAAAAGTCGATTTCAATTGCAAACACCCAGAGGCGTGTATAGTGGTAGATAAGGGGTGTGTTGAAATTGTTCATAATGTTGAAAAGTGAGATCCAAAGTTTGCAACTGACTAAAACAGGACATTTCCTCGAAAGAAAATGTCCTGACAACTTGTTGATAATTATCAAATTTAGTTTACATAACTGAGTTAAATATTTTGTGGGCTTTGTTGATAACTATTTTTTAAGTAGCTCCATTCCCAAGGAATCTATGTTTCCGGCACCCATAGTTATTAACATGTCATTGTTTTTTGAAAATTTTTCAAAATATTTTTTTATCTCTTCGAAGCTTCCGAGATATACTGCATCACAACCCAGATTTTTCAGTTCATTTTCCAGATCCTTGGATGAAACTGAACCGTCATCCTTCTCTCTTGCAGCGTAGATATCTGCCAGAAGAACGTGGTCTGAAACTGAAAGAGCCTTTGCGAAATCTTTAAGATGAGCCTTTGTTCTTGAATATGTGTGAGGCTGGAATGCAACCCAAAGCTCAGACTTCTTTACAGAGTTTGCTACAGCCAGAGAAGCGCTGATCTCTGTTGGATGATGTGCATAATCATCTATAACTATAACGCCGTTATCAGTAGTGCCCTTGTACTGGAAACGTCTGTCGGCACTATGACATTTCTTTAATCCTTCTTTGATATCCTCTAGAGATATTCCTATATAGAGGGAAGCTGCGATAGCAGAAAGTGAATTAACTGCATTGTGCTCGCCGGTTACGGAAAGTGTAACTTCTCCCTTATCTTCGCCGTTAATGTAAAGCTCGTAAGCTGCATTTCCCAGTTCGTTCAGATGAATATTGCGGGCTTCGAAGTCATTTCCCTCGTTCTTGCCAAATGTAAATACCTTGATGTCCTTATTCGAAACAGCTTCAATAACCTGGTCGCGGTACTTCATGTCGCCGTTTACGATAAGTGCTCCGCCTTCGCGGGTCTTAGTAGCAAATGTAGCAAATGAAGCTGCTATATTTTCGATGTTCTTGAAGAAGTCAAGATGATCATTATCTACATTTAATATGATACTTGCGTATGGTCTGAATTCATGGTAGCTGTTGGTGTACTCGCAGGCTTCAGTAACAAAGTAGTCAGAGTTGCCGACACGAATGTTGCCGTTGATCTCATTTAGGTGTCCTCCTATAGATATAGTAGGATCTGTTCCAGCCTCCAGCATGATGTATGACATCATTGAAGTAGTAGTGGTTTTTCCGTGAGTACCAGCTACTGCAACGCTGTACTTGTAGTTATCCATAAGCTGTCCAAGAAGCTGAGCTCTTGTGAGAAGAGGGATGTTTCGACGCTGAACCTCAACAAATTCTTCATTATCAGGATGAATGGCAGCTGTATAAACTACAAAGTCAATATCGTCTGAGATGTTGGATGCTACCTGTCCGTAGAAAACTTTGATGCCGCCTGCTTCCAGACTCTTTGTTGTATCGGATTCCTTCATATCAGAACCAGATACGGTAAAGCCGTCATTTTTAAGGATCTCAGCAAGACCGCTCATGCTTACTCCGCCAATGCCAATAAAATGTGCGTGGCAAGGTTTATTAAAATCTACTTTATACATGGTATTTACTTCCTTTACAAAATAAATTTCCTTAATCTTTTTAACCGGTTTATTCTATCACATTTCTTTTTTTTATTAAAGAGTGAATAAAAATTAAAAAAATTAATGGTGCCCACAGCGAAAACCCTTGACATTCTAGGTGCTAGGGGTAAAATTAAAGAAGTTATTTTGTGAAAAACGAAGGAGATAAGGTTATGGCTAAGAAAGATATCGACTGGGGTAGCCTCGGATTTGGATATGTTAAAACCGATGCTAGCTACGTATCAAACTTTAAGAATGGTGCGTGGGATGATGGTGTGATCACACCTGATCATAATATTACAATGAGTGAATGTGCTTGCGTACTTCATTACTCACAGTCCTGCTTCGAAGGACTTAAGGCATATGAGACAGAGGATGGACATATTGTTACATTTCGTCCTGACCTCAACGCTCAGAGAATGATGGATACATGCGAGAGACTTGAGATGGCTGTATTCCCTAAGGAGAGATTCCTTGATGCAGTTGATAAGGTAGTTCTTGCAAATGAGGACTGGGTACCTCCTTTCGGAAGTGGCGCAACACTTTATATAAGACCTTTTATGTTCGGTTCAAATGAAGTCATCGGCGTTAAGCCAGCTGATGAGTATCAGTTCAGAATCCTTACAACACCTGTTGGTCCTTACTTCAAGGGCGGCCAGAAGGCTATTACAATAAGAATAAGTGATTTCGATAGAGCAGCTCCTCACGGAACTGGTCATATCAAGGCTGGTCTTAACTATGCTATGTCACTTCATGCTATAGTTGATGCACACAAGAATGGTTTTGATGAGAACCTCTATCTTGATCCAGCAACAAGAACTAAGGTAGAAGAGACTGGTGGAGCAAATGTTATCTTTATTAAGGGTAATAAGTTTATTACTCCAAAGTCTAGCAGTATTCTTCCTTCAGTTACAAGACGTTCACTTGAGATAGTAGCAAAAGACTACTTAGGTCTTGAGGTTGAAGAGAGAGAAGTATTCTTTGATGAGGTTGCTTCATTTGATGAGTGTGGTCTTTGCGGTACTGCTGCAGTTATCTCACCTGTTAGAGCAATCAATGATCATGGAAATGAGATCGTATTCCCAGGCAGCAAGGATGGTTCAGTAGGACCTACAATCCAGAAGCTGTATGATACTCTTACTGGTATTCAGATGCACAAGATTGAAGGACCAGAAGGTTGGGTGCACGTAATCAAATAATTCGGATATTGATGAGTCAATTTTCCTTTGGGGGAATTGGCTCATTTTTTGCTTTTCTTGACAAAAGAAGGGCTAATAATTATTATTGTTACGAGTAAATAGCTGTATCAAAAATACATTGTATGTAGAAAGAAACTATTTATGAAGAGTTATGTATTATCTATAGTAAAGAAAGTATCAATCATACTGATAGCATGTATGATGCTGGCTGGACTTACATCCTGTGGTGAAACTACCAAGACTGTTAAGTCCGAAGATATGAAGATTACTCTTAGCAAAGAGTATCAGAAGGGAACTCTTGCAAATGCTACCTGGTACTACACAAGTCCTGATAGTATAGCGATGGGTATAAGATCCCTGAAGGATGATGTGGAAAAGAGTGGTCTTGAAGTAAATTCGGCATCTGATTATGCTGAGGCTTATATAAAAGCCAACAATATCCCTGGTTCTCCTAAGGTGGAAAGCCGTGAGGGTTATGTTTATTTTACTTATAAGAAGAAGATATCCGGTACAGATTATTCGTACCTTAGCTGTGTATACGATCATGATGATGAGTACTGGCTCATCAACTTTGCTTGCTATAAGGAGCTTTACGGCGAGTACAAAAATGAATTCTTTAAGTCTGCTGATTCTGTAACCTTTACAGAAAAAAGCGAATAGGATCTTTGAATGAACAAGGATGAATTAACAACTAACGAGAAGGCCCGTAAGAAGGAAAGGTTTCTGCAGAACAGATTTATACTTGCGGAGCTTGTAAAGAAGGGCATACGTCTTAAATATCGTAGATCATATCTAGGAATTCTCTGGTCGCTTCTTGAACCACTTCTATCTATGATAGTTCTTACTATTGTATTTGGAACACTGATGGGTGAGAAGACAAGAGAGTTCCCTGTTTATATACTATCAGGAAGGCTGCTCTACAGCTGCTTTTCTCAGTCCACAACTGCAGCTCTGAAGTCCATAAGAGCTAACAGTTCTATAATAAAGAAGGTATACGTACCAAAGATGCTGTACCCTCTATCATCTATTCTTTTCAACTATGTAATATTTTTAATATCACTTATAGTACTGGCACTTGTGGCAGTAGTACTTGGAGTTTACCCAACTCTGTATCTGTTCCAGGCAATTGTTAGTCTTTTTGTACTATTATTACTCAGCCTTGGATGCGGACTTATTCTTTCAACAGTTGGAGTATTCTTTAGAGATATGGAGTACCTGTGGAATGTAGGCCTTATGATGATAATGTACACATCAGCTATATTCTACCGTGCAAAGAAGCTTCTCGGAAGCAGATGGAGCTTTGTTCTTAAAGCTAATCCGCTATTCTGTGTTATAGAGAATTTTAGAAGTGCAGTATTTGGTGAGGCAATGAACCTCAAGTACCTTGCGTACTCATTTACATTTAGCGTTGTTGCAATACTTGTAGGAATCCTCATCTTCAAGAAGAATGAAGATAAGTTTATCCTGGAGATTTAGTTATGAGCGAAACAGTACTAAGGGTTGAAGATGTTAGTATGCGTTTTAACCTAAGTAAAGAAAAGCATGATTCTCTGAAGGAATACTTTATTGCCCTTATGAAGAAGCAGCTTATCATGAATGAGTTCTGGGCTTTAAAGGATGTGTCCTTTGAGATAGAGAAGGGGGATCGTCTGGGTATCCTTGGATTTAATGGTGCGGGAAAGTCTACACTGCTCAAGGTTATCGCAGGCGTCTTTAAGCCTACACAGGGAAAGGTCTATAGAGAAGGAGTTCTTGCTCCTCTGATCGAGCTGGGAGCGGGATTTGATCCTCAGTATACAGGTCTGGAGAATATCTATCTTTATGGAGCCTGTCTTGGATATAGTCATAAGTTTATAGATGAGAAGCTGCAGGAGATCGTGGATTTTTCTGAGCTTAAAGATTTTATAGATGTTCCACTTAAGAATTATTCATCTGGTATGAAGGCAAGACTTGGTTTTGCTATCGCTACTATAGTAGAGCCTGACATGCTTATTCTCGATGAGATCCTTTCTGTAGGTGATGCAAAGTTTAAGAAGAAGAGTGAAGCAAAACTTAGAACTCTTCTTGAAAAGGATGTTACAGTTCTTTTTGTATCTCATAATACAGAACAGGTCAGATCGCTTTGCAACAAGGCAATAATCCTTGAAAAGGGTAAGCTTATCGATAGCGGTGATGTGGAGTCGGTTACCAAGCACTATGAGGAAATGGTAGGCAAATAGGGTTGGTAAATACTCTAAAGTATGCTAGAATGATTTTTTGGAAAGTTATTATATTGTTAGCTTTATTTGTGACGGTCTAAAAACTGGGGGTAATTATGGCTTTTCTTGAATTATTAAAGGTTATATTAATAGGTATAGTAGAAGGAATAACAGAGTGGCTTCCTATCAGTAGTACTGGTCATATGCTCATTCTGGATGAGTTCCTTAAACTGAACGCAGATCCTGAGTTCAAGGAAATGTTTTTCGTAGTTATACAGCTTGGTGCTATCATCGCAGTTGTTTATATGTACTGGAGCAAGCTGTGGCCATTTAGAATAGTACGTCCTGAAACAAAGGCTAGCAAGAAGCATGCCAAGAAGGATTCTAAGTGGAAGAATGAATATAGAATCGGAAGTATTGGCGTATCAAGACCTGTTATCATGATGTGGGTTAAGGTTATCGTTGCTACAGTTCCAGCTGGAATCATCGGTATCCTCCTTGATGACTGGATGGATACATATGCACATACTCCTGCAGTTATTGCAGTTGCTCTTATAGTTTATGGTATTCTCTTCATACTTATTGAGAAGAGAAATGAGAAGCGCACACCTCATATTACTAAGGTGGGTCAGCTTACATATCTGGATGCCCTTAAGCTGGGCTTATTCCAGTCACTTGCTATCGTACCTGGAACATCTAGATCAGGTGCTACAATAGTTGGTGGTCTTACAATGGGTGTTTCAAGAAAGCTTGCTACAGAGTTTTCATTTTTCATGAGCATCCCTATCATGTTTGGATGGAGCCTTGTAAAGCTCATAAAGTTTGGATTCCATTACTCAGTTCTTGAGTTCTTTGAAATGGTATTCGGACTTGTAGTTTCATTTGTTGTTTCTATCCTCGTAATCAAGTTCCTGATTGGTTACATCAAGAAAAATGACTTCAAGCTTTTTGGCTGGTATCGAATCGGCCTTGGCGCAATTATCATCATTGTTTTCTTGATCAAGTCAGTAGTAACTGGCTAGTCTTCTGGTCGGAACAGGATTTCTTAAAAAATCTCTTGACGAATTAATATTTACTATGGTATTCTAACCATTGCGTTTCTATACGCACTTCTTTTTGTGTGCATTTTAAAGCGGATCCCAGCCGGTACACAGAAGTTACCCTATGTCCGTATAGAAGCAGAGATTAAGATTATAATAATAGAGATATTTTTATGGAGGTGACTCGTCATGCGTGTCAAGATAACTCTCGCTTGTACAGAATGCAAGCAGCGTAACTACAATACGACAAAGGAAAAGAAGCTTCACCCAGATAGAGTTGAAACAAAGAAGTACTGCAGATTCTGTGGAAAGCACACTTTACATAAGGAGACCAAATAATCTCACTCGTTGAGGGGTTTTGGTATATTATTTAAGAGGTAGATATTATGTCAGATAAAAAGGAGACATCACCTGCTCTTAAGAAAAGCTGGTTTAAGGAACTAAAGGGTGAATTTGCAAAGATAACCTGGCCTGGAAAGAAGCAGCTTGCCAAGGAAGTTACAGTTGTACTTGTATCAGCTATACTTCTTGGTTCTATTATAGTTGTAGTAGACTATTTGCTTAACCTGGGTCTTCAGTTTTTATGGTAGGCGGTGATTGATATGGCAGAAGAAAAGAATTTAGATATAGAAGAAAACATTTCTGAAGAGGCTGTATCTGAAGAGCTTGTAAGTGAAGAGGCTGTAACAGAGGAATCTGTTTCAGAAGAAGTTGCAGGCGAAGAGACTGCTCAGGAACCACCACGTCAGAAGTCTGCTAATGTAAAGCAGCAGGGAGATGACGAACCTCACTGGTATGTTGTTCATACATATTCTGGTTATGAGGAAAAGGTTAAGAAGGACATTATGAAGACAATCGAGAACCGTAGACTCGAGGATCAGATGTTCGAAGTAATGGTTCCTACACAGGATGTTACTGAAACAACCAAGAAGGGTACCAAGAAGACCATATCCAAGAAGCTTTTCCCTGGATATGTTCTTGTTCACATGATTAAAAATGACGTCACATGGTATGTAGTTCGTAATACCCGTGGTGTTACAGGCTTCGTTGGACCTGGATCAGAACCAGTTCCACTTTCAGACGCAGAGATGGCAAGACTTGGTGTCAAGATGAGTGAGATCAAGATCGATGTTGAAATCGGCGATAAGATCAAGGTTATATCAGGACCTTGGGCAGGATCAGAAGGAAGCATCAAGACCATCAATCGTACAAAGCAGACAGTTACTATGGATATTGATCTCTTTGGACGTTCAACAGATGTTGAGATTAATCTGGCTGAAATCCAGAAGCTTAAATAATAGTAGTGGTTTACTACTAAGTAGTTAGAGATAAAGTATATTGCTGCTATATGCAGTTAAATATATGCTGTAGATGTTCTCCTAACCTGGAACATTTATAGTAAGTGGAAGGAAACAAATATTATAGTTTCCGTGATTTACCACGAGAGGAGGAATTCAAAATGGCTAAGAAAGTCAAAGGTTACATTAAGTTACAGATACCTGCAGGAAAGGCAACTCCAGCACCACCTGTTGGACCAGCACTTGGTCAGCATGGTGTAAATATCGTAGACTTCACAAAGCAGTTTAACGATAGAACAGCTAATCAGGGTGATATGATTATTCCTGTAGTTATCACAGTTTATGCTGATAGTTCTTTCAGCTTTATTACTAAGACACCACCTGCAGCAGTTCTTATTAAGAAGGCAGCTGGTCTTGCAAAGGCTTCTGGTGAGCCTAACAAGAAGAAGGTTGGTAAGATCACTAAGGCTCAGGTCGAGGAAATCGCTAACACAAAGATGCCTGACCTTAACGCAGCATCACTTGAGGCAGCAATGAGCATGATAGCTGGTACAGCTCGCTCAATGGGCATCGAAGTAGTTGACTAAGTTCGGAGGTAATAAAGATGAAAAAAGGTAAGAGATATTTAGAAGCTGCAAAGCTTGTTGATAAGACAAAGCTTTATGATCTTGATGAAGCAGCAGAATTAATTAAGAAGACAGCTAGCTCAAAGTTCGATGAGACAATCGAGGCTCACTTAAAGCTTGGTGTAGATGGACGTCACGCAGATCAGCAGGTTCGTGGTGCGGTTGTACTGCCACACGGAACTGGTAAGGAAGTAAAGGTTCTCGTATTTGCCAAGGGAGATAAGGTTGACGAAGCACTTGCTAACGGCGCAGATTACGCTGGTGGTGAGGAACTTGTTCCAAAGATTCAGAATGAAGGTTGGCTTGACTTCGATGTAGTTATTGCTACACCTGACATGATGGGTGTTGTAGGACGTCTTGGACGTGTACTTGGTCCTAAGGGACTTATGCCAAATCCAAAGGCTGGTACAGTTACACCTGATGTTGTTAAGGCTATCAATGATGTTAAGGCTGGTAAGATCGAGTACAGACTTGATAAGGCTAACATCATCCACGTTCCAGTTGGAAAGGCTTCTTTCACAGCTGAGCAGATCGCTGACAACTACAAGGCTCTTATGGATGCTGTAGTTAAGGCTAAGCCTGCAAGCGCTAAGGGTACATACCTTAAGAGCGTTACAATTACTTCAACAATGGGTCCTGGAATCAGACTTAACCCAATTAAGTTTGCTGGTCAGGCTACAAACGAGAAGTAATAACAAGAAAATAATTACTTAGGTAATTAAAAGAGCACCGTGATAAGCGGTGCTCTTTTTGTGTTTGATAATTGGTTAAATTTTTGTTTGGATTTGTAGTAATCTGAATATCTGCTCTGCGGTAGCGGCTATATTGACTCTGGCAGTGGCTGGGTCCATAGCCTGTTCCAGTGATATAGGTCGTCTCATGATTGGGAAGTATGCGTCCACATCTGGAAGTGCATCTCCGTCAAATGAAGCTGCAACTGAACCAACCAGTGCAATGACAGGTTTATTAAATACCTTAGCTATATGAGCTATTCCGATAGGCGCCTTACCCATAGCTGTCTGTGCATCCAGCATTCCTTCACCAGTTACAACGATATCGGCATCGCTGATATAGTTCTTTAGATTTGTTTCATCTATAACGATCTTATTTCCTGGTTCCAGTTCTCCGCCCAGGAAGTATTTAAATGCAAAGCCGAGTCCGCCGGCAGCTCCGCAGCCTGGCACGTCAGGATCCACGTCACGGTGCAGGGATTCCTTCGAAAGCTTTGCGAAGTTTCGCATCCATTTGTCTGCTGCATCTATCTCGGAATCAAAAAGTCCCTTCTGTGGTCCGAAAATCCTAGATGCCCCTCTTGGTCCAAATAATGGATTATCAACATCACAGGCAATCCTAAATGTACATTCTGAAAGAATAGGATTGAAGCTGTCTGGACTCATTCTGCTGATGAATTCCAGGTCGCCGCCGGTGAGATATCCATTATCGCCGGTCAGTATCCTGCTTGAATCGTAGAACTTAGCTCCAAGTGCCTGAAGCATACCGATACCGGCATCATTAGTGGCGCTTCCGCCAAGTCCAATAATAAAATGTCTGCATCCCTGTTCTATAGCGTCGAGGATCAACTCGCCAACGCCGTAGGTGGTGGTTTTAAATGGATCTCTATCAACGTCAGGAATCAGAGTAAGACCTGCTGCTGCTGAAATCTCAATAATAGCAGTTTTGTTTGGGTTCTCGATGATGCCATAGGTGGCTCTTATACGCTTTCCAAGGGGGTTCATTACATTTGCCTCCCTGAAAGTACCGCCACATCCTGTTGTCACCGCTTGAACTGTACCCTCGCCGCCATCTGCAAGAGGTCGAACCTCATATTCGGCGTCTGGGATGGCACGGAGCAGCCCTTGTGCTGCAGCCTTGCCGCATTCCATAGATGAAAGGGAGCCCTTCATCGAATCAATTGCAAATACAACCTTCATATTTTCTCCTAGTTTTAGTCACATTTTTCTTGATTATAGCAAAGATGGGAAAAGTAGAAAATACTTGAAAAGTTGGCTATTTCATTGTAAAATCAAACTTTAAATGCGTCACATTATGGTAACCACATGGTTGGACGCATTATTAATGTTGTAAATTAATGGCTAGATATTACGAACAGAATGGAGATTTTATTATGAGAAAAACATTTTCCGGAGTACTTGCAACACTGATGGTGCTCAGTCTTGTGAATCCTGTAGATTCATTTGCAAAGACAAATGGAAATAAGCAAAATGGAGTAAATGAGCCGGCTGTATCTACAAGTACAGATGCTGGACAGGATAATTCCCGTTCTCACGGCATGAGTGTGGACAATACTTACAATGTAGAGGATCTTGAAGGTGCCGAAGCCGCACAGTCCGAAGAAACAAAGGATCCAGAGAATCCTACTGAACCTACAACAGAGGTGATCTACACTGTTGACAGTGAGAAAGATGAACAGGGCAAGGTTAAGAAGACTCTTGTAACCGATTATAACGATCCTGCAAAGGGTTATACAAAGGAGAATGAAAGAACTGCTGAGGGTACAAAGGATACAACCTCAGACAGAATCCATTATATAAATCTTGATGATGGTGAGGGAAACTATACCAGTGACGCCATAATCATTGAGAGTAATGGCCACTATGGACTTATTGATGCTTCAAATAAGAATGGGGATACTTCTCAGGTTCCTCATACACCAGTCGGAGCATCTGCTTCAGGAAAGGTGGTTCTTGATTATCTTGAAGCTCTTGGTGTTGAGCATCTGGACTTCGTAATGACAACTCATAGTCATTCAGATCATAATGGTGGTATTCCAGACATCGTTCAGGAGATGGAGAACGTATACGGAACAAAGACAACAACTACAACAAGCACTGTTGAGACTGATAATAATAATCTTACATATCCTGAAGGAACTACTGATGATGATAAGGCTAAGATAGCAGAGGCAATAGGTGCATATGATCTTCAGGAGCCAACAGTAAGCGAACCTGTTGCTGATACTGAGAATAAAGAGAGATTCACTCTCGTTGATGAGAATACAACTTATATCTATAAGACATATACAGCAAATGCTGAAGAAGATGCTAAGGGCTGGAAGAATTCTGAGTTCTACGCGGCAGCAGAAAATGCTATGTCCAAGGCTGCAAAGCTTAAGGTCAACGATAATAAGACTAACGGTGCAGCTATGAATAAGATGCAGGCTACTTATTCAAATGGTGGTACTGCAGCTGATACAACAGATGATTACATTAGCTTCAAGTTTGGTGATTACAACATATCACTTTATAATCTTGTTTCAAGATCATCTACAGATGAAAATGCTAACTCAATCGTTACATATGTAGAGAAGGCTGGGACAAAGACAGTTCTTCTTGCAGATATCGATGTATATGATTCACTTGAGCAGAGACTTGCTGCAGCTATCGTAGCAGATCATGGAAATCCAACAGTTATCAAGATTGGACATCACGGATTTACTGCTTCGACAAGTAAGGAAATGATTGATACATATAAGACTAAGTATGCAATCATCCAGACAGAAAATAACGATCTGAGCTCATATTCTCCATTCTATAATTATATGAAGAATAAGGGCACAACAATCTATAGAACAGTTGATCAGAAGGGTAAGCAGGCAATCGTTCAGGATATGACTGGTGCACTCGGTTTCAAGACTTCTGTGATCAACGAGCTGGAGGCTGGCGTGGAAGAGTACCAGCTTACTAGTGAGTATAAGCAGTCTAAGAGATATACAAAGGCTTATAAGGTGACAAAGGAAGTTAAGACTGTACCTGCTGATGAAACTACTGATCCGGAGATTATAGAGACAACTACCTATGATGTTAACAGAAATTACTTTGAGTCAGAGGTTAGTAGCGAGGTTACAAGCGTTGTCAGATATACATCTATAGAGTATGTTTCTGCACCTACTGCATGGGTTTGGAAGGCTACTCAGGGCCGCTGGTACAAGTGGTGGAAGAACTGGTCAACCTTTGACTGGGTATTCATTAATGCTGATGGTACAAATGCAACTGGCTGGCAGAGAATTAACGGCAAGCTGTATCTCTTTGATGATAACGGTCTTATGCAGTATGGTTTCCAGACTTATGAAGGCAGTCGAGTATATCTTCGTACAAAGTCTTCTGGGGATCAGCCTGAGGGTTCGCCGGTAGTAGGCTGGGATCTTATCGATGGTAAATGGTACTACTTTGATGCAGATGGTAAGGGCCACAATGGCTGGTACAACAGCAATGGTGACTGGTACTATATCGAAGATGGTCTCATGGCAACAGGCGTTAAGGAAATTGATGGCGTTGCTTATGATTTCGGTAATGATGGAAAGCTCCATATAGGCTGGGTAACTAAAGGCGGAGATACATATTACATTACTGGTAATGGTCAGTATGCAACAGGCTGGTTTGAGGCTGGCTCAACATGGTACTGTGCAGATGAAACAGGAAAGATAAAGAAGTCACAGTGGGTTAGTGGCTACTGGCTTGATGGCAGCGGTGCTTGGTCATATCAGGCAACTGCAGCATGGAAATGTAATTCAAAGGGCTGGTGGTATCAGGATTCCAATGGCTGGTATCCTTCAAACTGCTGGCAGATGATAGATGGTAAGTGGTACTATTTCGATGGAAGTGGTTACCTTGCAACAAATGAATGGCGTGGTGGTTGCTGGCTCAGCGGTGACGGTTCATGGAGTTATCCATACATGGGTTCATGGAACTCTAACAGCACAGGCTGGTGGTTCAGTGATGAGAGCGGCTGGTATGCACATTCATCATGGCAGAAGATCAATGGTACATGGTACTATTTCAAGGGCGACGGCTACATGGCTACAAATGAGACAATCGATGGCTACTACGTCGATGCAAGCGGTGCCTGCAAATAATATAGAATGAGTCAAAAGGTGAGAGAGCCAAATCGACTCATTGGGTGGATGATATGATATTAGAACAATCCTGGTTTCAGGAGCAGTGGGCGACATTTGAAAAATGTTTTTTGACGGAGGATCGCTGGAAGCTTCTTTTAAGCGGTATTGGCGTAACCATAAAGGTGGCGCTTCTTGCTGCAGCGATGGGCCTCATTATCGGATTTCTCATTGCGCTTTGTAACCTTTCGAAGAAGAAGGCACTTAATATTTTTGGAAAGGTGTATACGGATATTATCCGTGGTACCCCATCAGTTACACAGCTCATGCTTATCTACTTTGTAGTTTTTGCAACTGTGAATTGGCCTAAATGGATTATCGCTGCGATAGCATTTTCCATTAACTCTGGTGCGTATGTATCTGAGATTATTCGTGCAGGTATTCTTTCTATCGATAAGGGACAGACTGAAGCAGGAAGATCTCTTGGTCTTAGCAAAACTCAGACTATGATGAGCATCATAGTTCCTCAGGCGGTGAAGAATATATTCCCAGCCATGTGTAATGAGTTCATAACTCTTATAAAAGAGACTGCTATTGTTGGTTACGTTGGTCTTGTAGATATTCAGAAGGCCGGTGACTTTATCAAGAGTAATACCTATGAGGCGTTTATGCCTCTTCTCGCAACAGCTATAATATACTTCCTGATAATTAAGGTACTTACTCTCCTTCTTGGTGCTGTGGAGTCAAGTCTCCGTGAATCAGATAAACGTTAATAAGGGGAAATGGTATGATAGAGGTTAAGGATCTCCATAAGAGCTTTAATGGTAATGAGGTTCTGAAGGGGATAAATGAAAATATAGATGAAGGCGAGGTTGTGGTTGTTATCGGACCATCGGGTTCCGGTAAGAGCACATTCTTACGATGCCTGAATCTTTTGGAAAAGCCAGATTCAGGTGAGATATGGGTTGATAATCAGCAGATTAATGTAAGCGGCGTTAACAAAAACCAGGTACGTCAAAAGATGGGAATGGTATTTCAGCACTTCAACCTTTTTCCGCATCTCACTGTAAAGAAGAATATTACTCTTGCTCCAGTGAAGCTTAAGAAGTTCACAAAGGATGAGGCGGATAAAAAGGCAAATGAGCTCTTAAAAATTGTTGGGCTCGAAGAAAAGGCTAATGCATTTCCAAAGTCACTTTCAGGTGGACAGCAGCAGCGTATTGCTATTGCTCGTGCACTGGCTATGGAACCAGAAATCATGCTCTTCGATGAGCCAACATCTGCTCTGGATCCTGAAATGGTAGGTGAGGTTCTTGAGGTTATGAAGAACCTGGCTAAGAGTGGTATGACGATGGTTGTGGTAACCCACGAGATGGGATTTGCCCGTGAGGTTGCTAGTAGAATTCTTTTTATGGATGAAGGTCAGATTCTTGAGCGTGGTACGCCAGAAGAAATCTTTGAAAATCCAAAGAATGATAGAACAAAAGAGTTCTTAAGTAAAGTACTCTAATATATTTCACTTATATATACTATCAATTCCATAAAGGAGAAAGAATTATGAAGAAGAACATGAAGAAGTTTTTAGCACTTGCACTTGCAGGAGTAATGATGCTTTCAGCTACTGCTTGTGGAGGAAGCGAGAACACAGGCGACAGCACAGGTGACTCAGCAAAGAAGGAAACTATTGTCTTTGGTACAAACGCAGAATTCCCACCATTTGAGTATGTATCTGCACAGGGTACTATAGGCGAGTATGACGGTATCGATATGGCAATCGCTAAGCAGATTGGCGAGGATATGGGTAAAGAAGCTGTAATCAACAACATGGAGTTCGATTCACTCCTTCTTGCACTTGATAATGGTCAGGTTGATGCAGTTATCGCAGGTATGACAGTAACTGATGAGAGAAAGGAAGCTTATGACTTCTCAACTCCATACTACACAGCAACTCAGGTTATGATCGTTAAGGAAGACAGCGACATCAAGACAGCTGCTGATATGAAGGATAAGAAGATCGTTGTAATCCAGGGTTATACAGGTGAGACATGTGTAAAGGACATGGGTTATTCATACGAAGCATTCAAGAAGGGTACAGAGGCTGTACTTGAGCTTGTAAACGGTAAATGTGATGTTGTCGTAATCGATTCTGCAACAGCTGAGAAGTTTGTTGGTGATAACGAAGGTCTTAAGATCGTTGAGGATGCGTCAGCATTTGAAGGTGAAGAGTATGCTATCGCAGTAAAGAAGGGTAACACAGAGCTTCTTAACCAGATCAACGCTTCAATCCAGAAGATGCTTGATAACGGAACTGTATCAGAACTTTCTGCTAAGTATCTTGATATGGATACAGATGATGATGCTTCTGCATCAGATGCTGAGTAAATAAACAAAACGCACGTTTTTAAAACGTGCGTTTTTTCTTTTGCTGGCCGGCGGTAATTCCGACTATCTGTTCTCTTGGTAGGAGCTTTGAACCGATGACGGCAGCCTTCATTCTAAGGGTAGGAACTATTAGTATCTTACGCCTGTCAAACATCTGCTTTAAAGCATAGTCAACACAATATTTAGGGGAGATTCCCTTAAGAGCAAATTCCACATTTGCTACATCGTTAAACTCTGTATCTACTGGTCCTGGACACAGGGCTCCAACATAGATTTCGCTTCCTTCCTCTTTAAGTTCTCTGGCAACAGCCTGAGTCAGACTTGTCACATACGCCTTGGTTGCGTAGTAGGTTGCCATATATGGGCCAGCTGGGAAAAGTCCGGCAGATGAGGCAACGTTCAGGATATAGCCACCAGTTGCCTTCGAAGACTTCATTCGCTGCAATACCATTTTCATAAGAAGATGCATAGCGGTAACGTTAACATCTATCATAGAGAGATCCTTGTTGGCATCGGTTTCGTAGAATCGACCGCAGTCGCCGAAACCTGCATTATTTATGAACACGTCTATGCTGAGATCGATGGTCTCTGTTATAACGCGCACGCATTCGTCGCGCTGACTGAGGTCTGCGGCGATAATGATACTGTCAGTCTTTATGGCCTTCTGAACAGTCTCCAGTTTGTCACGTCTTCTGGCCACCAGAATCAGCTTGTAACCTCTCTCAGATAACTGCTTTGCAAACTCAAAGCCAAGGCCGCTGCTAGCGCCTGTAACCAGTGCATATGTGTCCTTCATTTCATTCTCCCACACGTGTGATCTTGATTTATTATTTTTGAATAACACATGTATTCTATCACAAATTATCTCATAAACAAATGGACAAAGTGTAAAGATTTCTATATTGGAAAAAGGCATTGAAAAGTGGTAAAATGTGCCTTGGGGGAGCAGGTTAAAAAACAAATATTTTATGGGGAGGTACAAAGCTTATGTACTGCAAAAAAAGTGTAGCAACGAAACTTTTGGCGTTTTTCGTCGCAGCAGCTGCTGTGATAGCATTTGCCTTCAGCGGGGTAAATGGAATTAGCGCCGTAAACGCTGGCGGAAGAACTGGAGACTACGGAATCAGAGAGTCTTATGATGACTCAGATCGCCAGTTTCCTGAGGCTGTATTTACTGATGAATATTTCGATGCAAATGGAAATATCACAATAGAGTATAAACCGATGGATAATTCGGAGTACACTCTTATCTACCAGGATGAAACCAATAAGAAGGTTTATATTAATTCAAATTATTATGAATTCCATGATGAATATCTCCATGCGGCATATTTTGTAATCAATCACGAAAGACTTGTAAAATGTGATGGTTCAAGTCTTGTTCTTAATAAGAGTGATTTTAAGAAGAATGGTAACATGGCAACTTACTATGGCGAGAACTACGGCGATGTTACTATCGGAACAATTGGCGCAAATATTAAGGGTCAGTGGTATCAGGGCTTTTGGTTTGATGAAAACGGAAACAACACATATGCTCCTAAGGGCTCTTGGAAGGGCTCAGGCGACTGGCAGTGGTACGAGGATACATCAGGCTGGTATCCAGTAAACTGCTGGCAGAGAATGGATAAGCTGTATGAAAATTATACAGGAAATGGAAATCCTGCAACAGTTGCAACAGAATCTCGTTCTTGGGGACAGGGAAAGATGTATGTTTCAAAGGGTTGGTTCTACTTTGATGAGAACGGCTATGCAGCAACAAATGGCTGGTATAAGATAGATGGCTCTTGGTATTATTTCGACAACTTCCTTTATGAAGGTGGATGCTGGAGAGATGGATATTATATAGGCTATGATGGAGTACAGAGCTATCCATATACAGGAAGCTGGAAATCTAATTCAACAGGCTGGTGGTTTGAAGATACTTCAGGCTGGTATCCATGTAATGAGAAAGTAGTAATCAACGGAAATGAATACTATTTTAAGTCTAACGGATACTTGGCAGTTGATGAGTGGATCGAGCCGGGTCAGGCAGGAAACGAATGGACTGGCATGTGGATCCATGTAGACTCATCAGGTCTTGAAGATAAAACAGGTAGCTACGATGAAAATGGCAACTGGATCGAAACTCCAAATTAAGGAACAATTGGCTCGAGGTTGAATAAAAAACTTTACATTGATATAGGATGGTTGTATAATCGAAAAACAATCATTTAAAAAAGTTAAACCGTTGACGAGGACATGTTCGGTGTTAGAACTAGTCGACAGAGAGAGGTGCCATCGGCTGAGAGCACCTTAGACCTAGAACATCCGAGTACTACCTCCGAGGGATCCCCAGTAGTTTACGAAAAGGATACGGTGATTCCGTTATAATCAACCGAGTGGTCGCGCTAAACATGCACGGCAACCAGGGTGGAACCGCGTAATTAACGTCCCTGTACTATCATTGTATAGTACAGGGACTATTTTTATTTAAAACAGAATTAAATCGCGAGCAATTATGTTGCGAAAGCAAGAACTGAGACTCCGCGCATAATTGCCGTGGGAATAATGGAGGAAATAAAAATGGATAACAAAGAATACTTCTTGAGCGTTTACAGACATTCTATGGCACATGTCATGGCTAAGGCTGTCATGGAAATCTTCGGTAAGGAGAATGTCCAGATTGCTATCGGTCCTCAGATCGATGATGGCTTCTACTATGACTTCATGCTTCCAAGAACAATTACAAATGACGATCATAAGGCTATCGAGGACAAGATGCGTGAGATCCTTAAGCGTCGTGAAGACTGGACATGCAAGGAAGTAACAAAGGAAGAGGCACTTGAGATATTCAAGGGTCAGAAATATAAAGAAGAACTTATCAATGATCTTCCAGATGGTGAGAAGATTACTGTTTATTATACAGGTGATGACTTTGTAGATCTTTGCCGTGGACCTCATATCTCTAACTCACAGGAGCTTATGAATGTTTCATATAAGGTAAAGTCGGTTTCAGGTTCATACTGGAGAGGTGATGAGCATAATGATCAGCTTCAGAGAATCTATATGTACTGCTTCCCAGATAAGCAGTCACTCAAGGCTCACCTTGACTTTGTTAAGGAAGCTATGGAGCGTGATCACAAGAAGATCGGACCAGAGCAGGAGCTCTTCATGTTTGATGAGTCTGCACCAGGTATGCCATACTGGCTTCCACGTGGATTCAAGATGTACAACGCTATTCTCGACTTCTGGAGAAAGCTCCATGAAGAGTATGGATATCAGGAGATCCTTGCACCAGTTATCAACCACAAGAATCTTTGGGAGACATCTGGTCACTGGGGACACTACAAAGAGAATATGTTCCTCGTAACAAATGCAACTGTAAATGAGAAGACAGACGAGGAAGAAATCAATACAGACATTCAGTATGCTATCAAGCCAATGAACTGTCCTAACGCAATAAATGTATACAAGAATGGCCTCCACAGCTATAAGGAGCTGCCAATCAGATATAGTGAGACGCAGGTAATTCACCGTCGTGAGAAGAGTGGTGAGTTAAATGGTCTTTTCAGAGTTCAGATGTTCCATCAGGACGATGATCATACATTCCTTACAGAGGATATGATCGAGGATGAGATTGGCGATATCATGGACATCGCAAAGTACATCTACGAGACATTTGGTCTTACATATGAGGCTGAGCTTTCAACAAGACCTGATGACTTCATGGGTGCACCAGAGCTTTGGGATGCTGCTGAGGCTTCACTTAAGAGAATCCTTGATAAGAAGTATGGCGAGGGCGGATATGAGATTAACGAAGGCGATGGAGCTTTCTATGGTCCAAAGATCGACCTTAAGATGAAGGACTGCATCGGCCGTGAGTGGCAGATGGGTACAATTCAGCTTGACTTCCAGCTTCCACTTAACTTTGACCTTAGATACGTAGCAGCTGACGGCTCACAGAAGCGTCCTGTTATGATACATAGAGCTATCTTCGGTTCATTTGAAAGATTTATCGGTATCCTTATCGAGAACTTCAAGGGTGTATTCCCATTCTGGATGTCACCATTCCAGGTTGGTATCGTTCCTATCAGACCTGAGCATAACGAGTATGCAAAGCAGGTTGAGAAGACACTCCGCAAGGCTGGTATTCGTGTAGAGGCTGATTACTCAGATGAGAACATGAAGACAAAGATCAAGGGCTTCAAGAAGTTCAAGGAGCCATACATCCTTATTCTTGGTGACAAAGAGGCTGAGGAAGGAACAGTATCAGTTAACGTTCGCGGTAACAAGCAGATGAACGGTGTTCCTCTTGCTGACTTTGTAGAACTCTGCAAGAAGCAGATTGAGGAGCATACATTAGAGCTTATTGATTCAGTAGAATAATAAACATGGTGCACCATGTGCGCTCTTGATTTATGGGGCGGAATAAGATAGAATATTGACTAGGTATGGGCGCTGGAAAAGTGTCCGATTTAGGAGATTTATTTTATGCTTGATGAAGAAAAGATAAAGCTGATGACCAAGGTCACCATTTATGAGAAGCATCAGGAGATGGGTGACATGATCCTCAGCCGATATTACAGAGAGGATTATGTGCAGTACGGCTGCCTGAAGACTCTCGTTGCGACAACATTTTGCTACTGGATAACCGTGGCTGTCTACATACTGCTCAAGTTTGAGAAGGTGCTGGAAGATCTGAATCATATTGATTATTTCAAGATCATCACCTGGCTAATGGTAGGGTATGTAGGAGTGATGGTTGTTTTCTATTTGTATGCCTTTGTGGTTTACAATTATAAGTACGCAAAAGCTAAGCCTGGAATAGTGAAGTATAACAAATGGCTTCGTAAGCTTGTGAAGCTTTACGATGAAGACGAAACAAAGTCTATGATCAAGAGTGGTAAGGTTAAAGTATACTCCGAAATCGGAGGAAGTATGGATGATTTTGATTTAGACCTTCCAAAAGAAGGGGGAGCACAGTAATGTCAGGTATATTAAATATTAAAAATGTTATCAGAGATTTCTGCAGAAAGCAGGATGAGATTATTACTCCTCTTTTCAGATTTGTATGGAGTCTTATTGTATTCATGTCAGTGAATAAGCTGTTCCATTACAATACATTGGCTAATAAGATTGAAGTAGTTATTCTTCTTTCAATACTTGCAGCGCTGCTTCCAGATGGATTCATGTTCTTCATGGTTGGTGTGCTGATAACGCTTCATAGCTTTTCAGTATCACTTGAAGTAGGCGCCGTATTCATTGTAATATTCACAGCAATTTATTGTGTGTTTGTCAGATTCTTCCCTCATTACGTTTATGCGATAATGTTGGTTCCAGTCTGCTACGTATTACACATTCCATTTGCGGCTCCAATAATTATAGCAATGGTTGCAGGTATCCCAGGACTTGTTCCTTCGATATGTGGTATCGTTCTATACTATTTTTCTCTTTGTGCAGCAGAGGTTTCAAGACTGCTTGCAGTTGAGTCGGCAGAAAATGAGATTGAAGCACTCAGACAGCTTTCTGAAGTACTTATGAGCAACAAGGATATGTATACAACAATCATTATCTTTGCAATCACAATTCTCGTTACTGCAATTCTTAAGAAGTTTAGCTATCCATTTGCAATCTATATTGCGATTGCGGCTGGTACTATTGTAAATATCATTGGTTCAATATTTGCTGGTTACATCGTTGGTGAAGATGTTGCAGCTGGCTTGGTACTTGCAGGAAGTCTTATTGGTGCAGTTATTGCAATGGTTATCAGATTTGGTCAGGGCGTACTTGACTATCAGCATACAGAGCGTGTGCAGTTCGAAGATGATGACTATTATTACTATGTAAAAGCTGTTCCAAAGATTGATTCTGAAAAGGCAAAGGAAAAGGGAATAAAGCGTTCAGAAGAAAAGATGAGACCTTCTGAGGCTGTATCAAGTAAGGTTAGAGAGATTCTTGATACCCCAACTTTGGATATACCAGATACTGATAATGAGATGGCATAATTAATTACAGAGGGGCATTAGATGAAGGCTATATGGACTTTCATCCAGACATATCTAGAGGGTGTCTATTTCCCAGATATTAAGTGGGCGGATGTGCTGGATATCCTTATAATTGCATATATTCTGTATCATCTGTTTTTATGGATAAAAACAAGCCGCGCTATGACTCTGCTCAAGGGTATACTTGTCGTGGCTGTTTTTCTTGCGTTTGCCTCTATATGTAAGCTTAATACAATTCTTTTTATCGCCAAGAACTTGATAAATGTTATCCTCCTTGCACTGGTTATTTTGTTCCAGCCTGAGCTGAGAAGAGCATTGGACGAGCTTGGCCGAAGAAATATCCTGTCTAGATTTTTTAAATCCATTAATCCAAAGAATAATGTGGAGAAGAGTCTTAGTGATAAGACTATCTATGAGCTGGTTAAGACCTCCATGCAGCTTTCAAAGGATAAGACAGGAGCTCTTATAGTTCTTGAACATGATACTCCACTTGGTGAGTATATTAATACAGGAATCAGTATAGATGCTGTAGTAACTCAGCAGCTTCTAAGAAATATATTTGAGAAGAATACTCCGCTTCATGATGGCGCAGTAATAATTAAAGACAACAGGGTAATAGCAGCTACCTGCTACTTGCCACTTACAGATAATGGATCCCTGGAGAAAAACCTGGGAACCAGACATAGAGCGGGTCTTGGTATCAGTGAG
Organism: Lachnospiraceae bacterium AC2031; assembly: GCA_000687975.1. Classification (GTDB taxonomy): domain Bacteria; phylum Bacillota; class Clostridia; order Lachnospirales; family Lachnospiraceae; genus Eubacterium_Q. The sequence continues at coordinate 2,213,310 of JIAB01000001.1, forward strand.
GTTACTGATAGTATGACCATTATCGTTTCTGAGGAAACTGGAGAAGTTTCTATTGCCTATAGAGGTCAGCTCTATAAGAATCTGGATGAGGATGGCATAAGACGTAAGCTGTCTAAGCTCCAGAAGTCTAGAGATGATAGGCCTTCCAGAAAGAGAATTAAGAAGGGAGGTCTGCAGCTTGAGCAAGAAAAGAAATAATAAGCCGGATGATAATCTAGAAGAAACTAAGGCAGAAGAAGTAAAGACAGAAGAAACTAATGCTGAAGTGGAAGATACAGTATCAGACGCAGAGACAGAGAATCTGAAAGAAGATACAGTATCAGATGCAGAGACAGAGAATCTGAAAGAAGATACAGTATCAGATGCAGAGACAGAGAATCTGAAAGAGGACACAGTGTCAGATGCGGAAACTGAGAATCTCACAGAGAATACAGATACTTTGCCTGTAGATACAGATACTTTGTATGGTACAGACACCCTGTATGACACAGATACTCTCTATGAGACGGATACTCTGTATGCCAATACCGACAATCTTGTTGGTGAGGGCCATAAGAACGATTCACAAAAGAAGAATAAGTTCTTCGACAATATGGGTCTTAAGATCCTTGCACTTCTTTGTTCATTTGTTATCTGGTTTGTAGTAATGAACATTCAGGATGGAGTCGTTACTAAAACGATTTATGATATTCCTGTAGACATAGTAAATGGAGATACCATCACTCAGAACGGTAAGCTTTACAATGTTACTGAGGGTGAAACGGTGGATGTCATCGTAAAGGGACCTAGATCTACAGTAGAGAATCTGGAAGCAAGCAACTTCGAAGCAGTTGCGGATATATCCCATTTGTCTGTAACGAATTCTACAACGATAAAAGTATCGCTGAATAATTCTGTTGCAGCAAGCAGAGCTAAGAAGGTTTCCATCACACCTGTAAATCAGTATGTGATCCTCAGCATCGAGGAGGAAGTTGAGAAGAGTATTCCGGTTCGTGTTATCACAACTGGTTCTGCAGCTGATGGCTATGCAATCGGCTCGGTTGTTCCAACTCCTAACATGATCACTGTTTCAGGACCGGAATCAGTTCTTTCTAATATCGTTGAGGCAAGAGCTGTCGTTGATGTAAGCGGCGCCTTCGAGGATATGGACAGAGTTGTAAGAGTAGGCTGTATCGATGGATATGGTGCTGCAGTTGAGAAGGATAACATGACGCTTTCATCTTCGGATGTTACGGTATCAATTCCTGTTTATCCTACAAAGGAAGTTCCTGTTAATATAACAACAGCAGGTAAGGTTCACGAGGGTTATGGCATAAGAAGTATTAACTTCGAGCCATCAACAGTTGTGATCGCAGGAGATAAAGAGATTCTTGATACCATATCATCTATTGATATCAAGGATGTGCTGGTAACAGATGCGACAACAAACATTGAGAAGAACCTGGATATTGTAGAGTATCTTCCAGCTGAAGTATTTGTTCCAGATAATTCTTCTAACGAGATTGCAGTTAGTGTAGAACTTGCAGAGACCTGTGAGCAGGAGAAAACATTGAATCCTGGAGATATCAAAATCCTGGGAGGAGCTTACGAGAAGAACTATGAGATAATAGATCCTCAGCCTTTAAAGATAAAGATTCAGGGATTTGAAGATGATATCACAGATATCGATGTTGTGTCTCTTGACCCAAGAGTAAATGTTGAAGGACTTCAGCCTGGCAAATACGATCTTGATATAGAGTTCAATGCAGGCGATAACTATACAATAAACGGCAGTTATAAGGTCAGAATTGAAGTAACTGAGCCTACGCCTTAAAGGGGTTTGGTGTAGGCACAATAACTTAGGGGATTTTTATGGGAGGTACATGGTATGGAGATAGCTTCAAGCGGAGTTGAGAAACTCCAGCAGGCAATCAATGAGTCGAGTTACATAGTATTCTTCGGGGGCGCTGGCGTATCTACTGAGAGTGGCATACCAGACTTCAGAAGTCAGGACGGCCTATATAATCAGAAATACAAATACCCACCAGAGGAGATAGTAAGTCATACATTTCTGGTGCATAAGACAGAAGAGTTCTATGAGTTTTATAAGGACAAAATGTTAGCGCCAGATGCAAAGCCTAACGCAGCACACTATAAGCTGGCTGAACTTGAAAAGGCTGGAAAGCTGAAGGCAGTCATCACTCAGAATATTGATGGACTTCATCAGGCTGCTGGCAGCAAGGAAGTTCTTGAACTTCACGGATCAGTACTTAGAAATTACTGCTCCAAATGTGGAAAAAGATTTGATAGTACCGATGATGATGTGTATGCAGGTGTAAAGTATATTCAGGCGGCACCTGGTGTTCCAAAGTGTGATGAGTGTGGTGGAACTGTTCGCCCGGATGTAGTTCTCTACGAAGAGGGTCTTGACAACTTCGTAATAAGTCGCACCATCGAACACATTTCAAAGGCAGATATGCTGATAATTGGTGGAACGTCACTGGTTGTGTATCCTGCAGCAAGCTTCATTAATTACTTTAATGGTAAGCATCTTGCAGTTCTCAATATGGCTTCCACAGGTCGTGATTCACAGGCGGATATCGTAATTCACGACAAGATTGGAGAGGTTCTCTCTAAGATAGAGGTTTAAATAAATAAACAGATGTTTTATAAAGAAACCTATATGATTAGTTAGTAGTAAATTAATACAAACATATAAATATTATTCACGGAGGAAATACAAATGTTTGATTTTGAAGAAATCGTAAAAGTTGACCCAGAAGTAGCTTCTGCTATGAACGATGAGTTTAAGCGTCAGAATGATAATCTTGAGCTTATAGCTTCTGAGAACATTGCATCTAAGGCTGTTATGGCAGCTATGGGAAGCCACCTGACAAATAAGTATGCTGAGGGATATCCTGGAAAGAGATACTATGGTGGATGTCAGTATGTTGACGTAGTAGAAGATCTTGCTCGTGAGAGAGCAAAGAAGCTTTTTGGTGCTGAGTATGCAAACGTACAGCCACACTCAGGTGCTCAGGCTAACATGGCAGTATTCTTTGCTACACTTCAGCCAGGAGATACATTTATGGGTATGAACCTTGACCACGGCGGTCACCTTACACACGGTTCACCAGTAAATATGTCTGGTAAGTATTTCAACTGCGTACCTTACGGAGTAAACGATGAGGGACGTATCGATTATGATAACGTACTTGCAATCGCTAAGGAAGCTCGTCCAAAGCTTATCGTAGCTGGTGCTTCTGCATATGCAAGAGAGATAGATTTCAAGAAGATGCGTGAGATCGCTGATGAGGTTGGAGCAATCCTTATGGTAGATATGGCTCACATCGCTGGTCTTGTTGCAGCTGGTTATCACATGAGCCCAATCCCATATGCTCATATTACAACAACTACAACACATAAGACTCTTCGTGGACCAAGAGGAGGACTTATTCTTTGCAGCGAAGAGATCAATGCTAAGTACAACTTCAACAAGGCTATCTTCCCTGGAATCCAGGGTGGCCCACTTATGCATGTAATTGCTGGTAAGGCTGTATGCTTTAAGGAAGCTCTTTCACAGGAGTACAAGGATTACATGGGTCGCGTTGTTGAGAATGCAGCTACACTTGCTGGTGCTCTTCAGGACAGAGGTTTCGATATCGTATCTGGTGGTACAGATAACCATCTTATGCTTGTTGACCTTAAGCGTCTTGGTCTTACAGGTAAGGAAGTTGAGAAGGCTCTCGATGAGGTTCGTATCACAGTTAACAAGAACACAGTTCCTAATGATCCACAGTCACCATTCGTAACAAGTGGTGTAAGAGTTGGTACACCAGCTGTTACAACACGTGGTGCAGTTAAGGAAGATATGTTCACTATCGCAGATGCATTTAAGGCAGCTATCCTTGATAAGGATTCAGATGCAGCTATGGCACTTGTTAAGAGCATTACAGACAAGTACCCACTTTATCAGTAAATTTTAGAGTTAATAAATGAGTCACTTTCCGTAAAAGGAAATGTGACTCATTAGGATTTATATATGGAAGAAAACAATAACAATCAAAATAATAACAACGACAATCAGAAAAAACCGGGTGGCTTTAATGGAATGATCGGAGCCATTGTGGTGGCAATAATCCTTTCCATAGTATTCATTATGGCTTTTAACAACTACAAAGCATCAGGGGAAAAAGAAATCTCCTATAACAAGTTCGTTGAGATGCTTGAGGCTGGAAATGTTAAAGATGTAGAAATCTATGAGAAGAAGATCAAGTTCACCCCGATCGGCGAAAATGTAAAGACTGAAAATGTCACCTACTATGTTATTCGTACAGATGACTACAAGCTTATCGAAAGACTTGACAAAGCCGATGTTAAGTACACAGCGATCGATGAGGGTGGAAATGCTATTCTCAGCCAGATTCTTTACTACGTAATACTTATCGCTGCTATGTATTTCATTACCATGCTGATCATGCGTCGTGTAGCAGGAAGCTCAGGCGGAATCATGAACGTTGGTAAGTCTAATGCAAAGCTTTACGATATGACAAAGAATACAGGTGTAACATTTAGTGATGTTGCAGGTGAAGAGGAAGCGAAGGAGTCTCTTACTGAGATGGTTGACTTCCTTAAGGAGCCAAAGAAGTATCTTGAGATTGGTGCCAGACTTCCAAAGGGTGCACTTCTTGTAGGTCCTCCAGGAACAGGTAAAACCCTCCTGGCCAAGGCCGTTGCAGGAGAGGCGGGAGTTCCATTTTTCTCGATGTCTGGTTCTGAGTTCGTAGAAATGTATGTTGGTGTCGGTGCGTCCCGTGTACGTGACCTTTTCAAGCAGGCAACTGCTAAGGCACCATGTATCATCTTCATCGACGAGATCGATGCTATCGGTCGAAGCCGTGATACCCGTCATATGGGCGGTGATTCAGAGCGTGAGCAGACACTTAACCAGTTGCTTTCTGAGATGGACGGTTTCGATTCTGAGAAGGGTATCATTATCCTTGCAGCTACTAACAGACCTGAGGTTCTTGATAAGGCGTTACTTCGTCCAGGTCGTTTCGATAGACGAGTTATCGTTGAGAAACCTGACCTTAAGGGTCGAGAAGATATCCTGAAGGTTCATGCCAAGGATGTTAAGCTGGATGAGACAGTTGATCTTCATGAGATAGCTAACGTAACATCTGGATCAGTTGGTGCTGATCTTGAAAATATCATCAACGAGGCTGCGCTTACTGCAGTTCGTAAGGGAAGACGTTTCGTTTGTCAGAATGATATCCTTGAGTCAATTGAGGTTGTCTTCGCAGGTAAAGAGAAGAAGAATAACATTTTATCCGCAGAAGAGAAGAGTGTAGTTGCCTTCCATGAGGCAGGACATGCGCTCCTATCAGTACTGCAGAAGAATACAATGCCAGTTCAGAAGATCACTATCGTTCCTCGTACAAAGGGTTCCCTGGGTTATGTATGGCAGGCGCCTGAGGAAGAGAAGAATCTTGAGACAAAGGCAGAGCTTGAGGCAGATATCGTAATCGCTGTTGGTGGACGTGCTGCAGAGGCACTTAAGTTCCCATCAGTTACAAACGGTGCGTCAAATGATATCGAACAGGCTACTCGTATCGCAAGAACCATGGTTACCATGTACGGTATGTCGGAGCGTTTCGGTATGGTTCAGCTTGAGGGAATCACTGGTGAGTACCTTGATAGAAGAAGAGTTCTTGAGTGTTCAGATGAGACAGCAACTCTTGTTGATGAAGAAGTTAAGACAATCATCAATAATGCTTATGCTAGAGCATATAAGCTTCTTTCAGACAACATTGAAATCCTTGATGCAGTTGCTACATTCCTTATTGATCATGAGACCATCACAGGTAAGGAATTCATGGAGATCTACAACCAGATAACTGGTGGTGTTGCTCCGCAGATAGATAAGGCTGTATCACTTACTTCTGGAAGCGCTTCAAATGTTACTAGAGTTTCAAGTGCTACAAAGAAGTCAAAGGAAGCTCTTAAGGCTCTCGGTGCAGAATCAGTTACTAAAGCGGAAAAGGCTGGTCTTAAGGTTGGTGAGAAGCTGAAGGAGAAGCTAAAGAAGCAGAAGAAAAAGAAAGCTAAGGAAGATAAGGCTGCTGAAAAGGCTCAGCCTAAGGCAGCTAAGTCTAAGGACAAGGTTAAGGACAAATATAAAGTATATGTTAGTCCAGAGTTTGAGGCAAAGCGTAACGAACTTCTAAAGGATGAAGAATCCTATGATGTAGATGTGGATAATGTTACAGAACAGCTTACTGAGGATATGGCACCTAACACTGATACAGAGACAGTTGAATCAGCAAAGGTTGAGGAAACAAATGTTGAAGTAGAAAGTGCAGATGAAGCGCCAGTAGAGACAGAAAGCACAGATGAGACACCTGAAGCTACAGAAGAAAAGCCTAAGATGCCTTGGGAAAGCGAAGAGTAATTCATTATCTATAGAATTAACGAGATAGTAAAAGCGACAAACGAGATATAATTCGTTTGTCGCTTCTTTTTATATGTTAATCTACTTTACGTGATGGAGTATAGATATATTGTCTTGCAATCCTTTGTTCTGGTTTAAGGTCAAATGTATAAAGAAATATAAGGAACATCCATTCTAAAGGCTTCATCAATATGTATACAAAATCTGCCCTGGTCGGAGTCGTAATCTTTCTCGATATAGGATAGCCGTATGTATCATATATATACCTGATTCTTCTGTGGAATCTTGGCATTTTCTCTTGAATCAGTTCTTCAAATGCATTTGCAATACATAACTGACGATTAACAACTATTGTTTCATTTCTTCTTGTACCGAGCCTTAGGGGTTTTACTACTTTTTTATGTCCTCCGGCTGCCACTGTACATAGATAGTGTCCGTCGTATTCAAGCGGTGGTGGCGGAATCTGCTGCGAGAATGTCCAGTCAGCAGTTTCTGTGAATGCCTTGATCGGTGCGTCTAGTCCCTGTCCCAATAGTACAAATATGATCTCTATTAGTGCTATCACAAAGAAAAGAACAATACATACAAATATAGAATACTTTGATAAGCTGTTTACAATGTTGTAGAAACGATTAAAGCATTTTTTCTCGCTATCTGAAGATGCTCTATCTCTATATAATTCTGCCTCTTCCTTCATATGTCTGTGGATTACTCTCGCTGATAGAAGCAGAATACTAAAATGATATAAGTATAGTAGATAATCTTCGCCATCTACATTTTTACTGATCTGAATAGCATATGCTATCTGAATGACATTCATCAAAGCAAGGAAGCTGATTGATACAGCTGCTACTAGTGGTGACAACCTATCTGCACGTTCATATAGTAAAATAAAGTATCCAAGAAAACCTAAGAATATTATACAGTCTATTAACCAATATTTAGATGAGAGGGTATTGTGGTATTGCATTGAATTAATCTGCACATCCCAATCACCAGCCAGTTCATAATTCAGAGCAAAGAGTCCTAGATAGAAGACTCCCCCAATTAATATAGTCAGAGTTGCTATAAGCTTCTCCAGCTTTGGTTTCTTAGCTATGCAGTTGTATATATTCCATACAATAAGTACCCCTGGAATTACAAAGGCTACAAAAACAAAGATTATTATTGTTATGATATCGTCGATAGCCCATGAGTTCATTTTGACTTCCCTCGATTCATTTAAGATGAGGTGAGTATAACTCTTTAAGAACTGGATGTCAACAAAAATATATCGAGAAACGATAAAAAATATTTGAATAACAACATTAAAAGGATTACGATGTAAGTATATGATATAATAACCTCTGGAGGATTTTACTATGAAGAAATCTATTAAAGTATTTGCGAGTGTACTAGCTGCATTTTCTCTTGCATCATGTGGAATAAATCAGGGGGATATAAACGGTGCGGATGGTACGACGGAGATCATATCTGAAGAGCCTGATATCGCAACTTCAGACGACGCATCTATGGATGCATCTCAAAATGATGCTGAAGAGTATGTTGTTCAGCCTGCTCCAGTTACGGTTGAAGGTAGACCTGAGGAGGAAGGGAGCCTTGCTCCTGAGAATAGATATAGCCTAGCGGGTGTACACGAGGTTGATGGCAGGCAGGGTGTTGCTTATGGTGATGAATGTTACTATATAAGTGGAAGCGCAACGCTCACGAGGTATGACAGCGAGTGGAATAAAGTTTCTGAGGCGGAGGATCCATTTGCAGGATTCGAAAATGAAGTGAATCATATCGGAGATATAGATGTCTATGACGGAAAGATATACGCTGGTGTAGAATATTTCATGGACGGAGAGTCTAAGAATATTCAGATAGCAGTATACGATGCAGAAAGTTATCAGCTAGTTGATACCTATAGTTTTGATGAGTCAAGCGGACAGACAGAGGTATCTGGTATAGCAGTAGATCCGGATTCTGGCTCCATATGGATGACATCCTGGACGGGTGATGAGAGCGGTAGATATCTGTATAGGTACGATCTGGAAAATGGATCCTATAAGGGAAAGGTTCATTTGCAGTGTCCACCTCAGTGGCTGCAGGGTATTGCATACTATAACGGATGCCTCTATATGACGGCAGATGACGGAACAGCAGATCTAGGCGAACCTGATCATGTATATAAGACTAGAATCGCAGAGGATTCTACAACGGCAACTGTAGTGCTTGAGAGAACTCTTGATGATGTGACGCTTCAAGGCGAGGTTGAGGGAATCAGTTTTGATAAGACCAGTGGTCAGATGCTCATCAGTTACAACAGAGGTTCACAGATTGTACTCGGTATGGTGAAGGGCTTCTACGAAGGTTATACGGAAGAAATCCATGAGGTATTCCTTTATAACATCGAAGGCTTCAAGCGAGAGTATTCATTTGAAGAGATAGATGAATGTGTGGATGGCTCGGGGTGGAATCTGATTCTGGTCAATAAGGATAATCCTGTACCGGATGATTATTCAGTCAGTCTTACAGATCTTTCTAACGGTAAGCAGGTTGATACCAGAATCTATCCTGCACTCCAGAAGATGTTCGATGATGCGAGAGATAGCGGAATAGACCTCTTCGTGAGAGAGGGGTACCGTACTAGAGAAGATCAGCAGAGTATTATGGATAATAGAATCCAGGAGTATGAGGCTCAGGGCTACACCGCTGAGGAAGCGGAAGATATGGCTAAGCAATATGTTGCGATCCCTGGAACAAGTGAGCATGAGCTGGGAATCAGCGTGGATATCAATGCGAACAGTAATATCAGTTCGGATGATGTTGTATATTCCTGGTTAAATGAAAATGCATACAAGTATGGATTTATTAAGAGATATCCAGAAGATAAGATAGATATCACAGGAATCAACAATGAACCGTGGCATTACCGATTCGTAGGACAGGAGGCGGCAAAGGAAATGAAGGACCTTGGCTACTGTCTCGAAGAATATATTGATTACAAATCTCAGTAAAAAAATAGGCAAGGTGTTTGAGAAAACCTCAAATGCCTTGCCTTATTATTTATGATAATTCGTCGAGTGTCTTTCCGTATGGTGGAAGGAACTCATCTACGAAGTCCTTCACCTCAGGAAGTTCTTCGGATAACTTGTCTAGTGATTTTCCAATAGATGCCTTAGCAGTCTTAAACTCTGTATTGCCAGCCTTTTCTTCTTCGATACATTTGATATATGCAGATATCTTATCGGCGGCTTTAACCAGGCGTCTAAGATAATGATCTTCTGTAGTATTATCTGTCTTATATATCTTCTCGAAGGCTGGACGAAGATCAGAAGGAAGCTTCTGAAGGAGCTTATATTCTGCTATCTTCTCCACCTCTTTATAAGCTTCTTTAATCTCTGGGTTATAGTACTTAACTGGTGTTGGCATATCGCCAGTGATTATCTCGGAAGAATCGTGATATAGACCGATAAGTGCGGCACTGTTCTCATCGAGATTTCTGTCATATCTGACATTTCCGATAACAGCAAGGGCGTGAGCTATCATAGCTACTTCAAGGCTATGTTCGCTTAGCGTCTCATTTCGAGAATTTCTCATAAGCGCCCAGCGGTCGATATACTTCATTCTTGATATAGTTGCAAAAAAGTTATATTCCATATATCCCACCTACATAAATCGTGAGTTCTAATAATGAGTAAAAAAAAGAAGCCTAAGATCGGACTTGAACCGACGACCTACTGATTACGAATCAGTTGCGCTACCAACTGCGCCACTTAGGCATACAAGCGTTAATATATCACAAACTGGTACTTTTCTCAATATAAAAGTGAAGTAACGAGTCCTTCTGAACGAGATAAAAACCTAGTAACCTTATAGGTAAAAACTATAAAGAATTATAATTATTCGGGATTAGACAGTAACGTGGTCTAGCGGTAATATAAAGCACATCAAAGGGATCCCAAAAGACATAAAAAATTAGAATTAGATAAGGAGATACCATCATGGCAAGAATTAAATTATTAGAATTAGAGGAAACAACAGGAGCAGAGAAGGAAAGATACGAAGAACTCGCAGGAAGAAATGCAGTTACAAATATGAAGAGAGGTCTTCTTAATGACGCAGCTACATACGATGCATATATGGCTTGGTACACATCATGGAATCGTCTTGTAGAAGTTATCGGCGAGAAGGACGCAATCCTTTATGCTCATTCAATATCAACAACAAACTCATGTCAGTTATGCTCACTGTTCTTCATCAGTGACGTTAAGGGTCTTGGACTTGATCCAGCAAACCTTCAGTATGATGAGAAGGAGCAGGCACTTGCTTCACTTGGACAGCAGATAGTTAAGAATCCTACAGCAGTTTCAGATGAGTTATTTGATACTCTTAAGAAGTTCTGGACAGATCAGGAAATCGTAGTAATCGTTGGTTTTGCAGGTCAGATGATCGCAACAAACAACTTTAACTCAGTACTTAAGATAGATGTTGATCAGAGACTTCTTCCAATTATTAATGAGTTTAAGCCAGCTACTTGGAGAGAGAATATCAAATAATTAGAGTTGGCATGATAATACAAAGTATCTAAGAGGGCTGCTAACTTTTTAGCAGCCTTTTTTATATATAAGGAATACAGAAGATAAAGGGTTAGAACTATGGCAGAGAAAACAAAGGTCTTTGAACTGACGGACGTTACAAAGGTCTATAAAAATGAAGGAAAAGAATTTACCGCACTTAAGAACGTGAATCTAGATATCTACGAAGGCGAAATCTTTGGAATCATCGGAATGAGTGGTGCAGGTAAGTCAACTCTCGTAAGAACGCTCAACCGCCTGGAGGATGTAAGCAAGGGCGAAGTAAAGTTCTACGGAGAAGAACTAGGCACGCTTAAGGCGAGAGAACTTCGAAATGTTCGTCAGTCTATCTCGATGATATTCCAGGGCTTCAATCTTCTGATGCAGAAGACAGTTCTGGAAAATGTTATGCTCCCTCTTCGAATAGCAGGAGTCAGCAGATCAGAACGTAAGAAGAAGGCGCTGGAAATGCTGAAGGTTGTTGGGCTTGAAGATAAGAAGAAATCATTTCCAGCCCAGCTATCTGGTGGACAGAGACAGCGTGTAGCTATTGCAAGAGCACTTACAAATGATCCAAAGGTTCTTCTCTGTGACGAAGCAACTTCGGCACTTGATCCTAAAATAACAGAGGAGATACTTGATCTCTTGCAGGAGATTAACAGAACTCGCAAGCTCACGGTTATTATAATCACTCACGAGATGTCAGTTGTTGAAAAAATCTGCGACAGGGTAGCGATAATAGATGATGGAAATCTTGTAGAAGTAGGAGAAGTGCAGGAAGTCTTCACAAATCCGAAGTCTGAAGCTGCAAAGCGTCTGGTGCTTCCAAGAGATGAAGAGTTCGAGAATATATCATCTCAAACTAGCGGCGTGAATCAGTTTGAACCTTCCAGTGAGGAAAGCCGAGTTATAAGAATCGCATTTGACGGTCAGGCTGCTGGACGACCATTCATATCCGAACTTGTAGAGGACACAGGAGAGAAGGTCAATATCCTGAGTGCCAACACAAAAAGTGTCGGAGGAACGGCTTACGGCCAGATGGTTCTGGAACTGCCTGAGGGAAAGAAACATCAGGAGATTGTTTTAGAATACTTTAAGAAGAATGGACTCAGCGTTATAGCTGTATAGGAGGTGACGAAATGACTGATTATATAAGGGATGCAATCATAAAAGGAATATTTGAGACGCTTGAGATGACAGTTCTCTCATCAATCTTTTCATATCTTATAGGTCTTCCTCTCGGAGTTGCACTATATGTAACTTCAAAGGGCAGACTCTTCGAGAATCGACCAGTTAATACAGTGGTGGGACTTATAGTGAATGTATTCAGATCACTACCGTTCCTTATACTACTGGTGCTGCTCATTCCATTTACCAGACTTATTGTCGGTTCTTCTATAGGAACTACAGCAACTATAGTTCCACTTACTATCGGAGCTATACCTATCGTAGCAAGAATGGTGGAGTCCTCGCTAAATGAGGTACCTTCGGGCATCATCGAAGCAGCTAACTCTATGGGCGCAAGTCCACTCTTTATAATAGTACATTTTATACTTCCAGAAGCATTTCCATCACTTCTTCTGGGAGCGGCTATAAATATAGCTACTGTACTCGGATACTCAGCGATGGCTGGTGTTATCGGTGGTGGTGGACTTGGAGCGATAGCACTTCAGTACGGATATTATAGATACGAGAAGACAGTTCTTTGGGTAACAGTTTCCATACTGGTCATTATGGTAATGCTGATTCAGGAGGCTGGTGTACTTCTATCTAAGCGTTCTCGTAAGGTGTAAGTTCCAGTCTTATAACAAACCTATATTGCATATAGGTCCAACCTATAAGTAAGTATAGAAATTAAGGATTTGTTTTTAACGAAGAGAAGTATTATAGTAAGCACATAGTTAAAACCTATTTACCCCATAGGTTTTAACAAATATAGGGATACATGGAGGAAAAATCATGGTAAACAAAACATTAAAAAGAGTAGTAACATTTGGACTTACAGTTGCACTTGCACTTACAGCAGTAGGATGCGGTTCAACAGATTCAGCTGAGGAAGAGACAACAACAGCTGAGGCAGTAGTAGAGGTAACAGAGGCTTCTGAAGAAAAGGAAGAGGAGCCTGTAACAGAGGTTGCTGATAGTGATCAGCTTGCTAGCACAGTAGGAGATGCTTCAACAACAGACGCACCTATCGAATTCGTATATACAGGTGATCCTGTAACTATAAAGGTTGGAGCAAGCATCACTCCTCACTCAGAGGTACTTGAGCAGGCAAAGCCAATCCTTGCAGAGCAGGGTATCACACTTGAGATTGTACAGATTGAAGATTCAATCACACCTAACACTGGAGTTATCGAGGGAAGCCTTGATGCAAACTACTTCCAGCATGTTCCATATCTGGAGCAGTTCAACGAAGAGAACGGATCTGATCTTGTATCAATCGGTGCAGTTCACTATGAGCCATTTGGTATCTATGCTGGAAAGACAACAGATCTTAAGGATCTTCCTGATGGAGCTACAGTAGCAGTACCTAACAACGTAACTAACGAAGCACGTGCACTTCTACTTCTTGCACAGGAAGGAATTATCACACTTAAGGATGATGCAGGTATCGAAGCTACAGTTGCTGATATCGTAGATAATCCTAAGAACATTGAGTTTAAGGAGCTCGCACCAGAGCAGCTTGTACAGGCACTTCCAGATGTAGACGTAGCAGTAATCAACGGTAACTATGCTATAGAGGGTGGACTTAGTGTTAAGGATGCACTTGCAGTAGAGGCAAATGATGGACTTGCAGCAAAGACATATGGCAATATCGTTGCAACATCAGCTGATAAGGAAAATGACGAGGCGCTTAAGGCACTTGTATCAGTTCTTCAGAGCAAGGCTATCGCAGATTACATCAATGAGACATATGATGGTGCAGTAGTACCACTCTACTAAGATAATATATAGAAGAAATACAGTAATAAAACAGGCTGTTAGTATAAGGGGATACATACAATGCAGAGTTTTGAATATTTTAATCCGGCGAAGATCATTTTCGGAGTCGGAAGTGAATATAAGTTAAAGGCCCTCCTGGAAAGAAGCGGCGCAAAGTCTCTTCTCCTGGTATATAGCGGTGACTTCATTAAGGATCTGGGAATATATCAGGTAGTGAAAGAGGCAACAGAGGAACTTGGAATCAAGTTCCTGGAAAATGGAAATGTTGTACCAAACCCAACGATTGAACTCGCTAGGGAGCTTGTAAAGCAGGGAAAAGAAGAAGATGTTGATTTTATCTTGGCGGTCGGAGGCGGTAGCGCCATAGACACCGCAAAGGCGGTCGCCATAGGTATCCCTTATACAGGCGATGTGTGGGATTTCTTCGAAAAGGGTGTTGTACCTGAGAAGGTGCTTCCTATCGGAGTAATCTCCACAACAGCCTCAAGTGGATCAGAGACATCGAATGCAGCTATACTATCAAGTGGTGAATGGAAGCTTGGCTTCGAGGATGATAGAATCATTCCACAGTTCGCCATAATGAATCCAAAGTATACAGCAGGTCTTCCAAAGTACCAGACAGCAGTTGGTATAGCAGATGTCCTGGCACATCTTCTTGAGAGATACTTCTCAGATGTGAAGAACTCAGATACAACAGACTATCTTATAGAAGGCGCCATAAGAGCGCTTCTCTTAAATGGTCGAAGAATCATAAACCTCCTTAATGAGCATTCAGTTGCAGAACTTGCCGAAAATGAGGACTATATCAATGCCAAGGCAGAGGTTCAGTGGCTCGCCAGTGTAGCACACAACAACTTCCTGGATGCAGGACGTTCAGCTGACTGGGGATCACACAGAATAGAGCATGAACTATCAGCTGAGTATGGCATAACTCATGGCGAGGGAATGGCTGTAGTCTTTGTTGCTTGGACAAAGTATATGGCGAAGGAAAAGCCTTGGAGACTGGCACTACTTGCAAATCGAGTATTTGGAGTAGATTCCTATGACTATACAGAAGAAGAGAGAGCACTTATCCTATCAGATAAGCTCCGTGACTTCTTCAAAGAACTGGGAATTGCAACTAGTCTTTCAGAACTAAATATCGATGAGAAATCATTTGAAGTTATGGCAAAACGTGCTACAAGAAATGGCACTGTCGGACACTATGTTCCACTGGATGCTGATAAGTTCCAAGCTATACTCAAACTTGCCTTGTGAACCTCTCATCACTAAAGTGACGAGCTTCTAGGAGAAATATATCTCCGTTTAAGAAGTTTGGTATTTAAGTTTCCACCTATTGCTAGGCAACCCTTATTCTTACGGGCGTGTCCACTTCGCCCCTACTGTATAGGACTGATAAGTCCACAACGCTACTTTTGCGTAGTATGTTTAATGCACCGTTTATGTCGGCATTAAATGTGTATCCGTCAGATGTCCTGTAAAGACCTCTGAACACACGTTTGCCACTGAAAGTATATGTTTTGGGATTGTCATTATTGTATTCAGGAATAACATCTTTATCCCAGAAGGAAGCTTTTGATGTATAGGATTCTTCCTGCTTGACAAATTCGATACTGTTAAGCTCACAGAGATATTCAAGCTTTTCACGTAACCTGCCATATGGGATGTTAACAAAGGTCTGGTTGTTGGTCTTTCCGATATCAGAAGAACGCTGAAATGTTTCGTTATAGCCAACAACAAGAATACCTATATCGTTATTGATACAGTAATCAATTATGATACGGGCTGCTTTGTTCATATAGTCGTTAACCTTATTGTTACGGTCTCTGGCTATAGCCTTTTGACGGTTTGTAGTTTTTTTACCGGAATGCTGCTTGTCTTTTATAGACTGAAGACGAGCGTTCTCTTTATTGAACCACTGATTTATAGATTTAAGCCTGCGTCCATCTATAATGAAGCTTTTTCCGTTTGAAGATACTGCTGTTACGAGATTATTTATTCCAAGATCAAGAGCCAGTACATTGTTTTTATTCAGATTCCTTTGAATACATTCAGCTTCGTAAATATATTGAACTTCAAAGAACCTGGCATTCGCTTTTGGAATGATACGTATTTCTTTTATCTTCTTATCGGTAAGTATGGGTGGTATGGTTATTTCAACAGGTTTATGAGTTTTCTTAAAACTCTGCGAGAATGGCAGAATGAGCTTATTGCCATTAAGTCTTACAAAACCTATGACCAGTGTGGTATGACCGTCTTTAGGCAGATAATGAGGAAGTTTACAGTCTTTAAAAGAATATTTACTTTTTTTAGCAAGCTTAATCAGTCCAAAGAACGACTTAAAACTGCCATCTACTTCTTTGAGTATCTGCTGTGACATATTTGAATTAAGAGCTTTGTAGTTAGAACTGTTTTTTAACAGAACATAATTCTTCTCATATCTAAGATATTCACCCTCAGTAAAATAATACTGACGGATGTTGTAAATAGCTTCGTTGGCCAGATTCTTTGCGATATGACAGAGTTCTTTAATGGTATGGTAATCATTTTTTGAAAGATGTTTAAGCTGCTGTTTGACTGTAAGATACATACATTTTAATCCTTTCTGAAGACTTGGAATGGGATGTTCCTGTATGTATTATTATACTACTTTTTTACGAGATATATAGTGATTAGTAAAATATATGTGTAAAAAGGGCTGTATCTCATGACTAAAGTCACGAGTGTTAGCCCTAAGATTATAAATATGTGGTAGAGGTTATTTATCTTGCTTGATAAATAACCTCATTTTGTTATAATGAGATTACCGTATTAAATGTGGTTAAAAACTTATAGGAGGTTATCAAAATGAAGGTTTTTAAATGTACCAAATGTGGAAATATGATATCTTATCTCAACAAGGACGCTTGCGATGTTAAGTGCTGCGGAGAGACTATGGTAGAGGTTGTGCCTAACACAACTGATGCAGCAGGTGAGAAGCATGTTCCTGTTATCGAGATCAATGGAAATATCGTAACAGTAAAGGTTGGCTCAGTTGAGCACCCTATGATGGATGCACACTATATCCAGTGGGTTGTTCTTGAGACAGAGCAGGGCAGACAGCGTAAGGAACTTAAGCCTGGTGCTGAGCCTGTTGCTACATTTGCGCTTGTTGATGGAGACAAGGCTGTTGCAGCATATGAGTACTGCAATCTCCACGGACTGTGGAAGGCTGAGGTTTAATCCGAAACTATACTGAAAAATGAGAAAAAGGGGCTGTCGAACTTTTTAGTTCGACAGCCCCTTTACCGTGTATATCAAGACAATTTATTGATTAAGATTTTCAATAACTAACTTGGCAGTTTCTTCATTTATTAGTCCATCAGCTAACTTTTTGTAAGAAGTCACTAAAGAAGATTGGTAAAAAAGTACAATATAAATGGCGAAAAATAGAAGGGAATATATTTGGAAATCAGAAGTTTAAAGGAAGTTAAAGAACGTGTTTTTTGGATGATTTTGATAGAGTTGAATTAATAAATGAAAAAAGAGTGAAAAATATTAAAAAATATAAATTATGTAAACGAATTTAGATGTCATTTGGAGAACTAGGGAGAACTTTCAGGCGTATACTAAACTTATGTTTTTAGTATTATGACTTAATGGCCTATGGGGTGCAATGAGAGAAAGTTATTTACTATCAAAACATGGAGAACAAAAAAATGTATTGGAAAGGAGAGAAAGTATGAAGAGTGACAATACTAAAACGGTCAAACCATCTAATCTGTTGAAAAAAGCAATATGTTATATGCTTACAACAGTGATGGTGGTTTCGGGATTCAACATGGTCCCCGGTGCTGTTATCGAGTCCGAAGCGGCTGATGCCTGGAAATTTATAGAGCTTGAAGAAGGGCGCTATAAAATTACTCCAACATATGACTCAGACTTGGCATTGACTAATGTAGGCGGAAATAATAACGGGAATGTGAACGTTGAAACTTATAATGGTAGTGAATCCCAGAGCTGGATTATTAGGAAAAATAAATATGAGGATTCATATGCTATAACCAATGCAAAATCTGGTGGCTTACTGGATGTAGTAGGTTTAGCAAGCGGTTTAGACGATGATTTGAATATTGCATTAATAGATCCAGTTGCAAACCCATCCAATCTATCTGATACTTGCGCTTTTAAAATAGCTCAGTATTCAAGTGCAGCTTTTACGAATAATGCTGGATATTATATTTATTGCGGTATTAATGGAGGTATTATTTATGTAGCTGACATTGATACTAAACTTGAATCAGGGCAGAACGTTAAGACTTTTAATGTTCATGATACAAAAAATGAACATTGGGACTTTACACCTGTTACGTACACAGTTACGTTTGACCCAAATGGCGGTACAGGAAATCCTTATTCACAGACGATATATTATGATAGGGACACTGAACTATTAGTAAATGAGTTTACAAGAGAAGGATATACTTTTGCTGGTTGGAGTACATCTAGCGATGGAGATGTAAAATATTCAAATAATCAGATTATCACAGACAATCTTGGAGCTATTGAAACTGGTGCTAATGCTAATAAAGTTACACTCTATGCTCAGTGGACCAAAACACAGGCTACAGTTACCTTTGATAAACAGCGTGGAGCTTCTGGAGATGATTCAATATTAGTTACACCTGATAAGAAGGTTCCTTCTATAAATATTCCTCAGAAGGATGGATATACTTTTGATGGATATTATACAACGAAGATTGTTAATAATGTGTCTACATTAGATAAGATGATATTTGATCAGAAAGGTAACATTGTTAAGAATAATGACAACGGTTATATTGACGAAAATGGTAAATGGATCGGTGGCACAACAGATATAACATTACGAGCAGATTGGCGTAAAGCAAGAACTTCTTTAAAGTTCTATAATTCTGCAAATGCACAAAACCCAGATAAGACTATAGACATTGATGAGGGAAGCAACGTCCCTTCTGTTGAGATTCCTGTAAAGGCTGGATCAACGTTCCTTGGATATTATACTCAGAAAACAGGTGGCTTTCAATTATTTGACGCTTCAGGATATCCAGTTGAAAACTCAGAAACAGAAAGATACATCCAAAATGGTAAATGGGTACCTGGAAATGTAGATGTTGATCTTTATGCTCATTTCGATACTTCAGTAATTACCTTTAGTGATGCTGTAGAGAACGATTTCTTTGCAGAAAGTAATACATATACTAATATACCTAGTAGCATTGATGCAGGTGCGGTAACTGAGATAACAACTGATAAGCTTCCTACAAGAATAGGTTACACATTTGCAGGATTTGCAGATGAACTTACAGGTGGAACTCTTATTTTAGGTGCTAATGGAGAGATTGCATCACAAAATATTAATAGTAAACTTTATGGACAGATTGTAGAGGGTGGAAAATGGGTATATCAGGAAGATATAACACTTTATGCTCAGTGGACACCTAATACTTACAACTTCAAGTTTGATAAGAACACAGGTGATGGAAATGATGTAACACTCAATAATGTAGATATCTCTAACGGATATCCAGAAACAGTTACAATCGCAAAGCAGAGCAAGCCAGGACAGGCTCTTCTAGGATTTGCAACAACTCCAGATGGAACTGATCTAATCTATAAGGCTTCTGCTGATGATACAACTATATTTGAGTTTGTAAAGACATCAGTTACTACTCGTCCTACAGGAACAGATGATCCTGCAACAACAGATATAGATGAGTCAAAAAATATCACCCTTTACGCAGTATGGGGTACAGCTAACTATCAGGTAGCTTACTATGATCGCGATTGGAAAAATATAAGTGATGAAAATGCTACTATAGATGATGTAGCAAACTCAAGAATCAATGAAGGCAAGACTGGAGTTACTAATCCTCAGCAGTTCAAGTATGGACAGTTTATGCTTCAGTCACTTAATGATCTTGGTTATGATCCTAAACTCAGTGAAGCAGTAGGTGAAGAACCTGCAAAGAAAGTAACAGATTATTATACATTCCTTGGATGGAGTACTAAACCTTATGCTAAGAAGGCTGATTATGAAGCTGGAAAGCAGTATCAGGGTGGACTTACGACTACACCAGGAGAAATAGTAGAGCTTTATGCAGTATGGGTAAAGACAAATGGTGCTGATATCAGCTTTAACGGAAATGGAAGTTTAGATGCACCTGCATCTTATATATCTGCTGACGACGAAGTTATCTTTGATAAAGAAGAAGCTGGTAAGAAGTACGCAGATTACAAGATTGAGTCTAGATATACTCCTGTAAGAGAAGGATACAAGTTCCTTGGTTGGGCTAAGTCAGCTACTGAAACTAACAAGGATAAGATCTTCACTCCTGGAACTACAGTAAAAATCTATGAAGATACTGTATTCTATGCACAGTGGAAGATTAATCCAACAATCTCTTATGATGCTGGAAGTGGATCTTTCACAACAAATGAAAGTGGATCAAATGCTATTCCTGCACAGAAGTATGCAGCAGGAACAAACGCTAATCTGATTGACATAGTTAATCCAATAAATTATGCAGATCACTCTAAAGATTTAATAGTTAGACCTGGATATACATTTGCAGGTTGGATGGCTATAAGATCTGATGGACAGGTTGATTCTGTTAGATATTGTGTTAAAGATGGTGAAAACATTACAAACACAAATCTTAGTTACGAAATGCCAGATTGCAATATAGTATTTAGAGCAATGTGGACAAAGAACACATATACACAGAGTGTTGTAGCTGATAAGGATATATATACAGTTTCTTATACAGGTACATACAACAAGGAAGGAGCAATAACAAAGCTTGAAGGCGATGGAGAGAATGCTAAGATTAGCGTTCCTTTGAAAGCGGGCACAGGCGATTATGCTGGAAAGTACGTTGGAAGCCTGAAGGACATTCCTCATGAAGCAAATGTTATTCTGTCTGTTGAAGTAGATGGAAAGTATGATGCTGAAAATGTTGTTGTAAAAGTTAACGGTACTGTTTATAAGCCTGCAACTACAACAGTTGTTGAAGATACTGATGCAGAGGATAAGCAGGGTGCTACAGTATATACATATCGAATTGAAGATATAACAAATGATAAATTTAATGTAGATATAAGTGGAGCTGTTGCAAAGGAATACGATGTTCAGTATAAATTACTGAATGGCGATGCTTCTGAACCTGATTCAGCAGTTAAGAAGTATACAGCTGGTACTCCAGTTAATCTTGTTAATGCTGCAGATACATCTAAGTATACATTTGCTGGATGGTTTACATCAGAAGATGCAGCTAAGAATCCTACAGATACAGCTAAGATAACTCAGATTCCTGCAAATGCAAGAGGAAATAAAACTTACTACGCAGGTTGGGTTGGAAAGAATTATACTGTTACATTTAATGAGCTTTATGGAACTAAAAAGGCAGATGGTTCAGCTGCTAATGCTAATACTCAGGAATTAACATTTGGAACTGAAACTGCTTTAAAGACATTTGCAGTAGCATTCCCTGGAACTACAGGACCTAATAGTTCTACATTCCTTGGATGGGCAACTAGTGAAGAAGATGCCTTTGCTAAGAAGGTAACTTACACAGATGGACAGAACGTTAAGGATATTGCAGATGCAGATATAACACTTTATGCTGTTTGGGATATCGATAAAGTTACTATATCCTTTGATACAGATGGTGGTAAATTCCAGAATGGTAAGATTGTTGATACAAAGGATACAACTTACGGCGGAACAGCAGCAGAGGCAGTTGAAGCAGTAAGTGGATTAACAACAAAACCTACTAAAGATGGATATACATTTGTAGGATGGGCAGCTACAAAGGGTGGCAAGACTCAGATAGCAACTAATGTAGCATTATATAATGATGTTACTTATTATGCTATATGGACAGCAGAAGAGCATACATTCAGATATTATAAGAATTCAAATGGTAGTGGTGAGTATGATACCAAAACTACTAATAATGGAGAGACCATTACCATAGGAAAGAATGATGCTGGTAATGATGTAAAACCAAATATTCCTGCGGGTCAGAGACTAATTGGTTGGACAACTACAGTAAACGGAACTAATGTAAATTATTCACAGGGTGAGCAGATACTGGTTACTAAAACATCTGGAACTAATCTCTATCCTGTATTTGGAGATTCAGAAACACATACATTAACATATAGTGCAAATGGTGGATCATTCAGTCCTATTCCTGATGCGGCTACTATGGATAGGGTTACTGGAGAGAATAAGTACTCTATAAATACTATTACATTAGAGCCTACAAGAGAAGGTTATGTATTTGGTGGTTGGTCTGAAAAGGCTGCTAATCCTACAACTATTATAAAAGCAGGCGAGGCATATACATATACAGTACCTACTACAGGTGATACAGTTTATAGTCACGTTCTGTACGCAGTATGGACACCAATTACATACACAGTAACATTTAATGCTAACAAGGCTCCAGCAGCAGATGATGACTTGATCAATAAGACAGCAGCAGATGCAACATTACCTACACTTAATGCTACATTATCAGAGAAAGTAAAACTGGTAGAAGGTTCTACTTCTTCATACATGCAGACATTTACATATGATGCAGAAAATGAATCATTTGTTGAACCTCAGTTTACTTATCCAGGATATGTATTCAAGGGTTGGGCTGAAACAGCAGATGGTGATGTAGTTTACAAGAATCTTCAGTCTATTAAGAATATGACAAGCGAAGATAAGAAGAACTTTAACGTATATGCTGTATGGGCTATGGATACTCCACTTACAGTTACATACAGAGCAAACGGCGGTACACTTAAGTCTGAGGCTACAGCGCCTGCAGATCAGAAGTATGTAAGAATCGCTGATGAAATAAATGTTACAACTGCAGCTGCAGTATATGTAAGAGATGGATATAAGTTCATTGGATGGTCAATAGATCCAACAACTTATAAGGCAACAGATAATATTCCAGAAACTGGAATATATGAAGCTGGTAGCGAATATGCACAGAAAGAAGTTGCAACTAAGACAACTGTAACTCTATATGCTGTATGGCAGAAGCTTTCAACATTTAAGGTTGTTTATAACTTTAATGGCGGAGCAGGAAGCGTACCTATAGATCTGAATGCATATCATGTTGAAGATTCTACAGATCCAGTTGAAGGACATAATTTAGTAGTAATTGATAAAGAAACTGTTCCAAGCAGAACTGGATATACATTTATGGGTTGGGCATTTGCTAAGGATGCTGAGACAGCAGCGACTCTTACTCCAGAAAATGTACAGTTTGTATATGATAGCACTTCAACCGGTAAGTTTAATCCTGCAGGCTTTGGTATTAGCAAAGAAGCGATTGCGTCAGCACAGCAGGCTGGATATATTGGTGAAGTTGGTGATGAAAACGTAGTAAATCTTTACGCTGTTTGGAAAGCAAATGGTTATAAGATTAATTACTATCAGGTTAATAAGGCTGATGCAACAAAGGCTACAAAGATTGGCGAGCAGGAGTTTGCTTACGATCAGACAAATGGCACTCTTACAGCAGTTGCTGATATGTCATTTACACCTGAAGTTGGAGAAGGACAGGAGAGTGTAACCAATAAGTACACAGCTACACCTGGATACGAATTTGCAGGTTGGTCATTTAAGGCTGGTGGAACATTATCACTTGAAGATAAGGCAACTATAAAGAACCTATTAACTGGTGCTACTGAGCAGACAAAAGAATTCAATCTTTATGCAGTAGAAACTGAAAAGATAATTACCGTAACACTTGATGATAGTTTTGAAGTAATAGGTAAAGAATTTGTTGATGATTCTGTAGATAATAAAGAATTCTTTAATGATGGCTGGGGCAAGGTTTCAGTTTCAATAAAGAATAGAGCAGCAGATGATAAGGTTTACACAAAGGCAGAAGGCACTGATGGTGCAACTGCTCTTGAGACTACAGGAATTGATAATGATAAGCATAAGTACTTTGTTAAGTATACAAAGGCACTTAACGACATAACAATTCCTAGTGCACCTGGATTTACATTCGAAGGTTACTATTGGACACCAGAAGGTGAAAATGCAACTCCAGTTATGTACTATGATGCATCTGGTAATGCAGTTAAGAACGCTGACTTTACTGATGATATAACACTTACAGCTAAGTGGACACCAGTAACATTCCAGGTTGTATTCAAAGAGAATGGCGAGAAGATTGATGAAATGACTCAGACATTTGGTCAGAAGTTCAATATGCCAAAGACTGTTAAGAATCTTTCTTACAACGCAGATATGGAGGTTGTTGGTTGGACAACTTCAGTTGATAATCAGAATCCTGATACTGCAGCGGTTGATGGCATGACAGAATACACTACTCCAGATAAGTTTGTACTTAATGGACAGTATTCAGCAGTTGTTATCGCTAAACTCTATAACAACTACAACGCTGACGTAACAATGTATCCAGTATACAAGACAACACGTAAGTATAAGGTTTACTTCTCGTCAGAGGATCAGAAGAATGTAACAAATCTTCCAGAGACTCAGGAAGTAGCATGGGGCGATACATTTGAAGTCGGATTTGACGAAGTAATATTGAGAGTACCATACAGAAAGGGATACACATTCCTTGGATGGTCAAAAACAGAGAATCCTACAACTGCAGAATATCCATATCCAGTCGCAACTGGCGTAGAATATGGTATAAAGAATGTTGAAGATAACATTGTCCTTTACGCAGTTTGGGAAAAGGGCGAAGAAGATGTACCAGTATCTAAGGAAGAGGCTCTTAAGCGTCTCCAGGATAGTTATGATACATTAATGGCAACTGGTAACTACACAGGCGCTCAGGCAGAAGCT
Organism: Lachnospiraceae bacterium AC2031; assembly: GCA_000687975.1. Taxonomy (GTDB): domain Bacteria; phylum Bacillota; class Clostridia; order Lachnospirales; family Lachnospiraceae; genus Eubacterium_Q. The sequence goes on from JIAB01000001.1 coordinate 2,238,100, forward strand.
CTTACAGATGCATATGAAGCAGGTAAGAATGCTATCAATAGTACTGATGTTAAGACAGAAGAACAGGTTGAGCAGGCTCTTACAGATGCTAAGAGTAGACTGGCAGCAGTTGAGAACGATCAGCAGGCTAACAGTGCTACAAAGACACTTGAAGATGCTAAGACAAATGCTAAGGACAGACTTGAGGATGTATACGATGCAAAGAATCAGTCTGATTACCGTGCAGCACAGCAGACAGAACTTGCAAATGCTAAGAATTCTGGTATCAATGCTATTAACGCAGCGAAGACAACTGATGAAGTTGCAAATGCACTTACAACTGCAAAGAAGGCAATTAACTCTGTTAAGACAGATTCTACTTTAACAAAGGAAGAAGAAGAGGCTGCAGCGGCAGCTAAGAAGGCAGCAGAGGAAGCAGCAGCTAAGAAGGCAGCAGAGGAAGCAGCAGCTAAGAAGGCAGCGGAAGAAGCAGCAGCTAAGAAGGCGGCAGAAGAAGCAGCAGCTAAGAAGGCAGCAGATCAGGCAGCAGCAAATGCAGTTATCACAAAGATTAATGCAATTGGTTCTCCTGTAACAGCAGATTCTAAGAGTGCTATAGATGCAGCAAGAAGCGCATATGATGCACTTTCAGCTGATCAGAAGCAGTATATTAGTCAGGAAATAGTAACTATACTTACAACAGCAGAAGCAACTTATAAGTCTGTTACAACACCTAAGCCAACTTATTTCGGAGAATGGGTTGACGGAGTTTGGTACAACGCAGATGGAAGTCAGACATACGGACCTAAGGGTGGCTGGAAGTCAAACAGCACTGGATGGTGGTATGAAGACGAAGTCGGCTGGTATCCAGCAAACTGTTGGCAGAAGATAGATGGACAGTGGTACTACTTTGATAGCTCAGGCTACAGAGCAGAGAATGAGTGGAGAGGCGGATATTGGTTAGGTTCCAATGGCGCTTGGACATATCAGCCAACTGGATCATGGCATCAGGATGCTAACGGATGGTGGTACGAAGACACAACAGGTTGGTATGCAACAAACTGCTGGCTGAAGATAGACGGATATTGGTACTACTTCGGCGGAGATGGTTACATGCTTACAAATCAGTATATTGATGGTTACTGGGTTGGCGCTGATGGTGCTTGTTGGTAATTAGTCAATATACAACACTACCAAGTTAGTAATACTATTATATAATAGTAAACTTTCTCTCGGGTGGGTCGGGCTTAGCCTGGCCCACCTTTTTTGTCGCTTGAAAGCATACAAAAAGAGTTTGTGATACATAAAATAGTGAATGAAAGAATCGTCCCAAGGTGGTATAATGACTATGTATGTTTAAAGATAGAAATACAAAAGGATAAGGTACTCGTCATAATGTTTGGACTATTAAATGAGATAAAAGATAAGAAGTGGTATAAGCACTTCTCAACTATCAATGAGCATAAGCTGCTTGTTGGTAAAAACTGCTTTAGATGTGGACTATACCTGCAGGGGATACTTCATGATCTGTCGAAGTATTCGTGGACAGAGTTTTCGGTTGGAGCTAAGTATTATCAGGGTACCAGAAGTCCAAATGAAGCTGAACGTGAGGATAAGGGTTATACCTCTTCGTGGCTTCATCATAAGGGGCGCAATAAGCATCATTTAGAGTACTGGCTGGATTATGACCTGGATAAGAGAGATGGCAGTGTTACAGGTATGAAGATGCCTGATAACTATATAGTAGAAATGTTCTGCGACCGCGTGGCTGCCAGTAAGGTCTATCGCGGCAAGGATTATACGGATAGATCTGCCCTTGAATATTATATGAATGGCAAGAGCAAGAATATCCTTCATCCATATACTAAGAAGCAGCTGGAGAGGCTTCTTAATATTCTCGCTGAAGAAGGCGAAGATGTTGCATTTGACTATGCACGTCGATATGTTAAGGGTTACCGAAAGTATCTGAAGCGTAAGAAGTATAAGAAACGTCTTGAGAAGAGACTGGAGAAGAAGTATTCCAATAAGCTGGAGAAGAAGCTTTCTCGAAAGTATAACAGAAGATTAAAGCGCGATATTCGTCGCACACATTGATATAGTTAGTACTAATTCACTACTAAGTTACTACAAAACAAATGATATAAGGATAAGATATGGCATTTACTCATTTACATGTGCATACAGTATACAGCCTTCTGGATGGCTTTGCTAAGATTCCAGATCTGGTTTCCAGAGCTAAGGAACTTGGGTTTGATAGTCTTGCAATAACTGATCATGGCGTAATGTATGGCGTTATTGAGTTCTATAAAGAGTGTCAGAAGCAGGGGATTAAACCGATACTTGGATGTGAGGTCTATGTATCTCCGGGAAGCCGCTTCGATAGAGAAGTTGGCGATAATGATGAGAGATACTACCATCTGATTCTTCTGGCCGAAAATGATACGGGCTACAAGAACCTGACGAAGATTGTTTCTACTGGTTTTATCGACGGCTTCTACTATAAGCCTCGAGTTGATAAGGAGACACTTAGAAAGTATAGCGAAGGTGTTATCTGTCTTTCGGCATGCCTGCAGGGAGAAGTAGCATTTTACCTTAGACGCAGACTCTATGAGGAAGCAAAGTCTGCGGCGCTGGAATATAGGGATATATTCGGCGAGAATAATTACTTCCTGGAGATGCAGAATCATGGACTGCCAGAGGATGCACTGGTTAATCCAGATATTTACAGGATTTCTCAAGAAACAGGAATTCCGCTTGTCTGCACCAATGATTCTCACTATGTAAGAGCTGAGGATTCTGAGGCTCATAATATTCTAATCTGCATGCAGACCAAGCAGACACTGGATTCTCCTGATAGGAAGATGACCTATAAAGAGGGAGAGTATTATCTCAGGTCTGAAGAGGAAATGAAAGCGCTGTTTCCATTTGCTCCCGAAGCAGTGGAGAATACTCATAAGATTGCAGAAAGATGTAATGTTAAGATTACATTTGGCGAGCAGAAGCTGCCAAAGTACGATATTCCTGAGGGCTACAAGGACGCGCTGGAGTATCTGACTTATCTTTGTCATACGGGACTGGATGAAAGATATCCAGTTGAACAATATAAGGATATGAGACCTACTCTTGAGAAGAGGATGGAGCACGAGCTGGGAATCATCAGGGACATGGGATTCGTTGATTATTTCCTGATTGTTTGGGACTACGTGAATTATGCCAAGAGTCACGGCATCGCGGTTGGCCCTGGACGAGGCTCTGCTGCAGGAAGTCTGGTTTCCTATTCGCTTAAGATTACAAATATTGATCCGTTCAGATATGGACTTATCTTTGAGAGATTCCTGAATCCTGAACGTGTCAGCATGCCCGATATAGATATTGACTTTGCCCCTGAGGGTAGACAGGAGATGATCCGGTATGTTTCTGAAAAGTACGGTGCCGAAAAGGTAGTGCAGATAATTTCATTTGGCACCCTTGCAGCGCGAAATGCTATCAGAAGCGTTGGACGTGTTCTAGGTACCGATCGAATTCCTGCCAGTAAGGTTGATAAGGTGGCGAAGGCTATTCCGAACGGAGCCAATACCATGACTCTGGCTCAGGCGCTGAAGGAGAGCCCGGACTTTATCCAGTTCTATAATGAGGGCGGAGATGTTAAGTATCTGATCGATATGGCTGTTAAGCTAGAGGGAGTTCCTAGTCATCCTTCAAAGCATGCGGCGGGTGTAGTTATCGGCCGTGAGCCAATCGTTGAATATGTACCGCTGTCCCGTAACGGAAGTGAGGGCGGTATTCAGACTCAGTTTGAGAAGGACACACTGGAGCAGCTGGGACTTCTCAAGATGGACTTCCTGGGACTTCGAAATCTGACAGTTATCGTTGAGGCGCTTCGAAGTATAAAGGAGCGAACTGGCGAGGATATAGATATTGATAATATCAACATGGCTGATCCAGCCGTGTTTGAGCTGATTGCATCTGGCGACTGCGCTGGTATCTTCCAGCTGGAGTCTCAGGGAATGCAGAGGTTCATGAAGGATCTGAAGCCACAGAACCTTGAGGATGTGGTTGCGGGAATCTCCTTGTATCGTCCAGGTCCTATGGACTTTATCCCTCAATATCTTAAGGGTAAGAATAATGCTGATGATATTCAGTACGATACCCCTGAACTGAGGCCAATCCTGGAGAATACCTATGGCTGTATTGTTTACCAGGAGCAGGTTATGCAGATTGTTATGTCTCTGGCCGGCTACAGCATGGGTAAGTCTGATGAGGTGCGCCGTGCCATGTCTAAGAAGAAGGCAGGCGTTATGGAGAAAGAACGCGAGTACTTCGTTTATGGAAATGAAGAGATAGGCGTTCCAGGATGTATTAAAAATGGAATCAGTGAGGATATTGCGAATAAGATCTTCGATGAGATGACGGACTTTGCCAGCTATGCATTTAACAAGTCCCACGCTGCAGCCTACTGTGTAGTTACTTACCAGACTGCATATCTGAAGAAGTACTATCCGCTTGACTACATGGCAGCCCTTCTTACATCTGTAAGAGATAAGGCGCCAAAGCTCAGGTTCTATATAGAAGCAGTTAAGAGGATGGGCATCAAGATCCTGACTCCTGATATCAATGAAAGTGAGGACCGATTTACTGTATCCGGCGATGCTATACGATATGGTATGTCGGCAATCAGATCCGTAGGTGATGGCGTTGTTAGAGCTATTATGGACGAACGTGCCGCAAATGGTCCTTTCAAGGATATGCGAGATTACATGAGCCGTATGTCAGGAAAGGAAGCAAATAAGCGATGCGTGGAAAGCTTTATCATGGCGGGTGCATTTGACTGCTTCGGAGCAAATCGCAAGCAGATGATGACCGCATTTACCGATATAGCAGATGCCGTCAATGCTGAAAAGAAGAAGAATGCAACTGGTCAGATGTCTCTTATAGACTTTATGGGAGAAGAGGATCAGGAACAGTTCAACATTGATTTTCCAAATGTGCCTGAGTTTTCAAAAGATATACTTCTCAGTGGCGAGAAGCAGATGTTGGGTCTTTACGTAAGTGGACATCCGCTGGATGATTATAGAGATATCCTGGATGCGAAGACCGATATTACCACTGCTGAATTCATTCTCGATGAAGAGACAGAGATGGCTGAAGCTGAGGATGGCAAACAGTATACTCTGGGTGGTATCATCGATGAGGTGAAGCATATAATCACTAGACGTGGCGAGAATATGGCCACACTTCAGGTGGAAGATCTGTATGGCGTGGTTGAAGTTGTGGTTTATTCAAGGACTTACGAAAAGTATCGCGGGCTCATTGAAGAAGGTAATAGTATAATTATTTCAGGACGTGCTCAGGTATCGGACAGAGATTGCAGATTCATAGCGTCGGATATCTATTCTATGAATGAGATCGTTTATAGACAGCGTTCAGAGAACATGGAGCTTTGGGTGTGCTTTGATAACATGGAAGACTTCACAAAGCATTCATCTGCAATGACTGATATATTAAAAGAACATAAGGGTTACTCGCCAGTTTTTGTTCAGCTGCTGGAGGAAAACCAGTGGAAGAAGCTTGTTACCACAGTTGATCTTGATTCAGGTGTGGAGAGAGCGCTTAAGCTGGAATATGGAACAGACAAGGTGCTTGTTCGTGATAAAAACCCGCAGTAACATTTGAGGGCGAGTGGAAGAATCTTATTGAGTATATTAAGGGGAAAATATATGGAGAAGATTACTTCAGTAAAAAACGAAAGAGTTAAGAGAGTTACAAAGATAATGAGTAGTCCGAAGGAACGTAAGTACTCCGGAAAGTATCTGGTTGAGGGACCTCGCATGACTCGTGAGATTCCGCTTAAGGATATTGATCAGATATTCGTGACTCAGGATTATTATGATCGAGAGGTGGATGCTGACAGCAAGCTTCTGAGAGCTGTTTCCTATGCAGTTGATAATGGCAAATGTTTTATTGTTTCTAAAGAGGTTCTAAGGAAGCTTACAAATACGGAGAAGCCACAGGGTATTGCGGCACTTGTAAAGATGCATACATATACCTTGAATGATCTTCTCAAAAAGACTGATACACCTCCTATGATCATCATAGCTGAAAGACTTCAAGACCCAGGAAATATGGGAACCATCATCAGGTCTGCAGAAGGCGCCGGAGCAACCGGAATCCTTGTAAGCTATGACTCAGTAGATATATATAGTCCAAAGGTTGTTCGTGCAACTATGGGCTCTATCTTCAGAAAGAAGATAGCTATAACCTATGACCTTCTGGGTGATATTAGAAGGATGAAGGAAGAAGGCATCACCGTTTATGGTATGCATCTTGATGGCAAGTCTATGTACGATATGGACTTCACGGGACCATCTGCCTTCATGATCGGAAATGAGGGACAGGGTCTCTCAGAAGAAATCACTGCTGAAGCAGACAAGCTTTTAAGAATCCCTATGGTGGGTGAGCTTGAAAGTCTGAATGCCGGGGCATCTGCTACAATAGTGGCTTATGAGTTCCTGCGCCAGAGAATTCAGAAGGCTGACATGCTCTTTCTATAAAGAGTTATGGAGAGATGCCATTTGGCATAATTTTGAGATTGACACTGGGTAGTGTAGGTGTTATATTTGTGAGAAGTGTAGAGGACGCGAAGATTATTAGTAACGTATCTGATGAGACTGGCTCAGATGATGATATGAGAAAGGAAGATTCGCCGAAGACATATAGTCCAGAAGCTATATGATCTGGGACTTAGATTAAGAGTCTAAGGACTGTCATCTTGCATGCAGGATGGAGTGCTACGGTTAAACAGATTATTCGAATGAGATGAATGAATTATCTAATGGACCGAACGCCCGTCTTCGGTCCATTTTTTTCTGAGTAATTAATGAAATTTAGAAGATAGTGGACTGACGGAAAAACTATCATATATTTTAAGGAGGACAAGGTAATGTCAATTTTTAAGGGATCAGGAGTAGCATTAGTAACACCATTTAAGGAAAGTGGTGCAGTAGATTATGACCAGTTAAGAAAGCTTACAGATTATCATGTTGATCATAAGACAGATGCAATCATCGTATGTGGAACATCAGGTGAGTCAGCAACTATGACAGTTGAGGAGCATCTTGAGTGTATCGCAGTTGTAGCAGAGCAGGCTAACGGACGCATTCCTGTAATCGCAGGAACAGGTTCTAACGATACAGCTACAGCTATTGAGCTTTCAGTAGAAGCTGAGAAGTGCGGCGTTGACGGACTTCTTATGGTTACACCTTACTACAACAAGTGTACACAAAACGGTCTTGTTCAGCACTATGCAAAGGTTTCAGAGGCTGTTAAGACACCTATTATCGTATATAACGTTCCAAGTAGAACAGGCTGCAACATCCTTCCAGCTACAGCTGTAAAGATGGCTAAGGAGATTGAAAATGTAGTTGCTATTAAGGAAGCATCAGGCAACATATCACAGGTTGCAGAGCTCGCACACCTTGCTAACGGTTGCATTGACATTTATTCTGGAAACGATGATCAGATTCTTCCACTTCTTTCACTTGGTGGAATCGGTGTTATTTCTGTAACAGCTAATATCATCCCAGATGATACTCATGATCTTTGCCAGAAGTTCTTTGATGGCGACATCAAGGGTTCTATGGATCTTCAGCTTAAGGCTATCGATCTTTGCAAGGCTCTCTTCTGCGAGGTTAATCCTATACCTGTAAAGAAGGCTACTCAGCTTATGGGAATGACTAACGGAGTTGTTCGTCTTCCGCTTACTGAGATGGAGCCTGAGAACGCAGCTAAGCTCGAGAAGGCTATGCGCGAGTACGGCATCGAGTTCTAATTAAGACCGGTTGACTAGGTTAGAAAGGAAAAGACATGACTAAGATAATAATGAGTGGTTGCAGCGGACGTATGGGTCGCGTGATCAGTGATATAGTAAAAGAAGATGTGGATGCTGAGATCGTTGCGGGCGTTGATGTTTTCGACGATGGAACTCTTGGATATCCTGTATATAAGAGTATTTCTGAGGTGAATGTTAAGGCCGATGCGATAATCGACTTCTCATCACCAAAGGTTCTTGAGGGGCTTTTAAAATATGCTGAGGAGACTAACACTCCTGTGGTTCTTTGCACAACTGGCTTTAGTCCAGAGCAGCTGGAAAATATCCAGGAAGCAAGCAAGAAGGTGGCAATTCTTAAGTCTGCTAACATGAGCCTTGGTATCAATACAATCATTAAGATGCTGAAGACAGCAACATCAGTGTTCTGTCCAAATGGATTCGATGTAGAAATTGTTGAGCAGCATCATCACAATAAACTGGACGCACCATCTGGTACAGCACTTGCACTTGCAGATGCAATCAATGATGCAGCTGGCGGATGCTTTGATTATGTTTATGACAGAAGCGACCGCAGAGAGAAGAGAGGAACTAAGGAACTTGGAATCTCTGCAGTACGTGGTGGTTCAATTCCTGGAACACACGATGTAATCTTTGCTGGACAGGATGAGGTTATTGAGCTTCGTCATATTGCATATTCACGTAGCATTTTCGGAAATGGTGCTGTCAGCGCCGCTAAGTTCCTTGCTGGAAAGCCAGCTGGAATGTATGACATGTCTAATGTTATTGAAGCTACCCTGACCAAAATCAGCTAAGCTGATTTTGTGGAGCGAAGCGTAAAACTAGAAAGTCGAGAACAGATATGACAGAAGAACAGATTCTTTGTAGTGCTTCTAAGTACACTCAGAAGTTCTACTTCAATCCTAAATATGCAAACCTTCCAAAGAAGATTCAGGACGAGCTCCGTATCGCTCTTGTGATCTTTACTGAGGAGATTGGCGGCGAGATCTTCCTTTATTTTGATGATGAAGGCGGTCTTTCCATCGCAACTGATTTCAAGGAAGATGATCTTCTTTATGATGAGATTGGAAGCGGCCTTAAGGTTAATCAGCTGAGGATGGAGAAGAGAGAGCTTTTCGAGCAGCTGGAAGAGTACTATGAGTTACTGATAATGATGAAACCTGGTGGAGAAGTATAGTATTATCTTTATGTGAGGAATAGATATGTTATTCGCAATTGATGTTGGAAATACAAATATTACAGTAGGTCTTTTCGATAAGGATGTGCTTGTAAAGCAGTTCCGTATGATCACAAAGACTTCCCGTACCTCAGATGAGTACGGTGTGTTCCTGAGACAGTGGTTACAGGTAAATGGAATCGAGGATGCAAAGATCAGTGCAGTTATCATTTCCTCGGTTGTTCCTAATATCATGCATTCACTGACCAGTGGAATCATTAAGTATTTTGGGTGTGAGCCACTTATCGTTGCACCTGGAATCAAGTCTGGAATCAGACTTGCTATCCCAAATCCAAAGGAGCTTGGTGCAGACAGACTTGTAGATGCAGTAGCAGCTTATGAGATGTATGGCGGACCAGTTATCGTAGTGGATTTCGGAACAGCGACTACTCACGATCTTGTACTGGCAGATGGCACATTTGCCGCTGGTGTAACTTCGCCTGGTATCAGACTTGCGGCCAACGCACTCTGGACAGGTACTGCAAAGCTGCCTGAGGTTGCTATTCAGAAGGTGGATACAGTCCTGGGTAAGGATACAGTTTCCAGCATGCAGGCCGGTATCTACTACGGTTACATCGGTCAGACCGAGTATATAATCAAGGCAATGAAGAAGGAGTCAGGTCTTTCAGACATAAAGGTTGTTGCAACTGGCGGTCTAGGCAAAATGATATCTGAAGCAACGGACGCTATCGATGTATACGATCCAGAACTTACACTTCATGGCCTCCGTATAATCTACGACAAACAGTAATATGAATAAAGCGATGTTCGAAAATAAAATATTTTTAGGACCAATGGCAGGCGTAACAGACCTGCCTTTTCGCATTCTGTGCAAAGAGCAGGGCGCAGATGTAATGGTTACAGAAATGGTATCAGCCAAGGGACTTTATTATGGCAGCCCTAAGACCGATATTCTTCTTGCAACCAACGACTTTGAACGTCCTGTAGGAATCCAGCTTTTCGGCAGTGATCCGGAAATTATGGCTGGTGAAGCTGCGAAGCTGCTTAAGTGTGATGATGGGGAATCACATTTGGCGAGGTCTCGGTACGATTTCATAGATATAAATATGGGATGTCCGGTTCCAAAGATTGTAAATAACGGCGAGGGTTCGGCGCTGATGAAGAAGCCTGAATTGGTGGAACAGATCGTCAGGGCGATTGTGAATGCAGTGGAAGTACCGGTTACAGTAAAGATCAGGGCTGGATTCACGGCTGATACGAAAAATGCACCGGATGTGGCAGAGGCTGCCGAAAGAGGAGGCGCCGCAGCGGTAGCAGTTCATGCAAGAACCAGAGAACAGTACTATTCAGGAAAAGCAGACTGGTCCATAATAAAAGAAGTTAAGGAAAGAGTTTCTATTCCTGTAATAGGAAACGGAGATATATGCACCGCTGAGGATGTACTCCGAATGAAGGAGGAGACAGGATGCGACTCCTTTATGGTTGCAAGAGCCGCTAAGGGAAATCCTTGGGTGTTCCGTGAAATCAAGACTGGTCTTGAGAAGGGGATGGATGCAGTTCCGCCTAGACCAGAGCTGGATGAGATAAGGGATATGATGCTTAGACATATTAATCTCATGCTTCAGGAAAAGGGCGAATATATTGGTGTCAGAGAGATGCGAAAGCATATTGCGTGGTACACTGAAGGCATTTATAATAGTGCAAAGCTTAGAAAACGAGTGTGTGAGATTGAGAGTGCTGAAGAACTTATCACACTCATAAAACATCTTGGGGAATAATGGGTCTCAAGAACACAAAGTGCGCAACACTTTGCCGCAAAAAAAACACTAAAGTAACATATAGTAATAATGAGTCAAAAGGGCTCATTTATGAAGGGTAATGGTATGAAGGAAAATAGAAGTAAAAAAAGTATAGTGATAGTTATTATCGCAGTCGCTGCGCTTCTTCTTTTGATGGGCACAGCGATTCTTATCGTTCTGAAAAAGAAGGGCACTGATAACACAAATTCTTCTCAGTACTCCAGTGAGGAGGATGCAGCGACTCCAGGAGATGGCTCCAGAGGTGATACGACTCTGGATAATACTAATGCGGACAGCTTATTCTCTGGAGGAAATGTTACGCCTATTCAGATTCAGAAGAACGATAGTCTTAAAAACGTGGCTTCAGAGAATACGGTAATGATCTATATGATAGGTTCAAACCTTGAGAGTGAAGCTGGTGCAGCATCTATGGATCTTTCTGAGATGATCGGAAGCGGCGTTGATACAAGCAAGACAAATATCGTTATCTTTACTGGTGGTGCCAGTCAGTGGAAGTTTGATGTGTCCAGTGACAAAAACTATGTTGTAAGAGTTGAGGGCAGCAAGGGATATTACCTTGATGGCGAGACTGAAGATATAAACAACATGGGTGACCCAGGTACACTTCTTGGCTTCCTGAATTTCTGTACGAAGAATTACAAGGCTGACCATTATTCCCTTATTTTCTGGGATCACGGTTCTGGTCCTGTTTACGGTTATGGACTGGATGAGCTTCATAAAAATGATACTATGACCTACGCAGAGCTTGCAGCAGCTATGTCAGCATCTGACTTTAATAAGAAGAACAAGCTTGATTTCGTAGGTTTCGATGCATGCCTTATGGCATCAGTAGAGTATGCAACCCTGTTTTCAGATTATGCTAAATACATGGTTGCTTCACAGGAAGTTGAGCCTGGAATGGGCTGGAACTACAGCTTCCTGAGTACCTATAACACAACCAGCGATCCAAAGGCAGTTGCCGGTAACGCTATTGACACCTTCACATCTTTCTACGATCAGTATGCAAGCATGATGAAGAACCCAATGTACACATTGTCATGCATGGACCTTTCTAAAGTTGATGAAGTGGATGAGGCGCTAAATGATATCTTCGGCGACATGTACGAAGGACTGGGAAGCGGCGACTACAGTGAGATTGTTCAGGCGAGAGATGGTACTATCAACTGCGGTTCTGCAGCCTACGGTTCTAAGAGCGACGCTATCGATCAGATCGATATCGGCTCCATCGCAACTGAGTTTAACGGAATGTATTCATCATCTGCCGAGAAGCTTGACGCTGCTGTGGACGAATTCGTAATCAAGCAGGGTTCAAACATAGACGGTACAAGTGGTATCTCAATCTATTTCCCATATGATAGTCAGATGTTCTATCAGTATTACGGTGCAAATGTTATCGATACTATCTCAGTTGCCGAAAACTACACAACTTTCGTGAAAGCATTTGCTACTGCCTGGGAAAGTGGCGGTGAGGATATTGCTTCCTTCTATACAGAACTGGAGCAGTCGACAGAAGCAACTTCAGAGGAGCCAGCAACAGAGGCGCCTACAGAAGCAAATACAGAGGCTACAACAGAAGCTACAACAGAGGCTACAACAGAAGCTACAACAGAAGCAAGCACAGAGGCCACAACAGAGGCCACAACAGAGGCTACAACAGAAGCTAGTACTGAGGCAAATACAGAGACGCCTTCAGAAGAAAACACGGAAACTCCTACTGCACCAGCGGCAGGTGAGGGTGATCTGTATATTTATTCTGAGAATTCACTTAGTGTAAAGCTTTCAAAAGAGCAGATGCTTCATATGGTATCCGCATCTTATTCAATATTCTACAAGAATGAAACATCAAGTTTTGATAACGCATATGTACCAGTACTTACGGATGTAGAAATAAAACCAGACAGTGACGGAACTCTCAAGGTTCCTTATGATCCAGAGGTATTTGTTGCAGATGCTTATGGTGAAGAAATAATCTGGCCTTTCAAACAGGTGGATGTTAACTTTGGTGGTGTAGATGTTTATCGTTCAAATGGACAGTACCTTATAAGCTCCATCATCGATTTTCCTAGCACATCTCTTGAGTCAGTTGTTTGTAACGTGGCTGTTAAGGACGGACATGAGCCAGAGATTCTTAGCTTCGATACAGTTTCTGATAATGATATCGTAGGTAAGAATGATATTAGCCCAGAGGGCTGGGGTTATATGGCATACTATGCACCAACCTATCTTCCTGTTACAAATGCAGAGGGAAATATGCTTCCATATACAGAGTGGGACCGCGATGGTACATTTTATATGAGCTACACAGCGCTCGGCGATAACTTCTGTTTCAAACAGAAGCATCTGTCTGAGATGGATGAACAGTTTATTTGTCAGATTATTATCAAGGATGTAAAGGGTAACAAATACGCTACCGACATCGTTGATTTCACTAGAAATCCTAGAACTAAGACAACTATCACAACTGAGAAGGGAAGCATTGAAGCATCTGTATATAGTGACCATGCAAGACTCAATTCATACGAAGGATCAGATACAGAGCTGGAGCTTCCAGCAACTATTTTAGATAAAACAGTTACAGATATCGATGAGAACTGTTTCAAAAATACTGAACTAAAGAGTGTTATTATTCCTGAAGGAGTAGAGACAATACATGGAGATGCTTTTGCACAGACTCATCTGACGGAGGTAAATCTTCCTTCAACTGTTAAGAGAATCGGCGAGGGTGCATTTAGTTATATAGATGAGCTGACCACCGTAACACTACCGGAAGGACTTCAGAATCTGGATAACTTCGCATTCTTCAGTTCGAAAAATGTTACAGATATAACTGTTCCTACATCCATTACTTATTATGGTTGTGACGCACTGCCATGTTCGGCAAATGTTACATTTGAAGGAAATGAAAGCTACATACTTAAGGACGGTGCTATGTATACTGCTGATGGCAAGACACTTATTGAGTGCCTCAGCCATGAAGAGAGCTTTGTAATCCCTGAGGGGACTGAGGTGGTTGGAGCTCAGGCATTTAGAGAGAATCCATACATCAAGTCAGTTACCTTCCCAGAAGGTCTTCGAATGATTGATGATGGTGCATTCTACGGCGCTACTGATTTTATAAGTGGTGAGTTCTCACTGCCTTCTTCGTTAGAAGATATTGGCGACTTTGCATTTGGCGCTTTCGTTATGGGAGATAAAACTCCAGTAGATAAGGTTATTATAGGACCAAATGTTAAGACTATCGGTAAGCAGGCTTTCGTGGGTCTTAAGGTTAAGGCCTTCGAGGTTGATGAGAATAATGAGACTTATGGATCCCTGGAGGGCTTCATTACTAATAAGTATGGCGACGGTCTGATTCTTGCACCTGCTGTAGATTCAAGTGAGCTGGTTATTCCAGATGGTATCGTCAGCGTTTATACAGATGACTTCCTGTCACTGAATAAGGATAGTGTTACAAAGCTAGTGCTTTCTGATTCAGTTAAGACTCTGAACGGTGAGTCACTCTATGGTGTTACTGATCTGACTATCGGAAAGTCACTTAAGAATATTGTATCTATTAATATGATGTTCAGTCTTGAGAATATTACGGTAAGTAAGGATAACAGATCCTTCCAGGTACATGACGATGTTCTTTACAGCTACGACCTGAAGGAACTGCTGGTTTATCCATCTAATAAGAAGGATAAGAAGTTTGAGATTCCTGATGGAGTACAGACTCTTAGTGCTGGACTCTTTGAGGATAATGAACATCTTGAGGAGATTGTGATTCCTTCATCACTTACAGATATCGGTGTTCGTGTAGGATCTACATCAGGAAATGCAATCAGCTGGGCACCATCACTTAAGAAGGTAAGTGTAAGTAAGAAGAACAAGAAGTATGCTTCTTATAAGGGCCTTCTTTACAATAAGGATGGAACGGAGCTTCTGGCTATTCCTCGTGCAAAGGATGGAAAGATTACAGTAGCTGAAACAACTACATCTATTGAAGCTGGAGCAGCTATATACCTTGATAATGCAGATGAAATCTTCCTGCCGGATAGTCTTACTTCTATAAGAACTGGAAACTTCTACTCTACACATGCAAAGGTTCATATACCTGAAAGTGTAACATATATTTCATCCAGAACATTTATGGATGCTGGCAAGTCTACTATATGTGGTAAGAAGGGCTCAGAGGCAGAGAGAATTGCTAATGCTAAGGGCTTGAAGTTCGAAGAGGACAAGTAGTCACAAAAAGTTCAGTTGACCGTTTTATATAGCAGTGTTATATTTCTATGATGTATAACACTGCTATTTTTTAGTGTTTATAGAGAGAAATATTATGCATAAGATGGAGATGTGTTTTGAAGGACTTTAAGAAATTTATAACTGAAAATTATAAGACCATCGGTTCGGTTGTGGTAGTTGCTGCCATGTTAATTGCCTGTATTGCGACAATAATTCAGAAGAGGTCGGCCAATACTGAGGTTATGGCAAAGATGATTTCTATAACCCCACTTTACGAAAACAGTATTAATGAGCCAGCTTTCAATAGAATGTCATATTACGCTTCTGGTATATCCGGTGCTGATGAAACTCAGGTTGGAATCAGAGATGAGGTTGGTGCATATAGTGACGCTAAGGAACTGACTGATGAACAGGCAAAGAACAAGTTTGCGTTGGAGTCCCTTCTTGCAAGTAACACAAGAGATGACACGGCGGCATCTGAGGCAAGACGCCGTAGGTCCCAATATACTTTGAATAATACAACTAATGTAGGTAGTGGCGTAACTGTAACTATATCCAACAATTCAAGCGGTTCAACAGGTGGAACAGCACAGTATGCAAACAATTCTGATGGAACATACCTTGGTCAGTTCCTCCTGACAGGATATTGTCCATGTGTTATCTGCTGTGGAAAGACAGATAAAGTCACAGCTAGTGGAGCGATAGCAACATCTAATCACACCATAGCTGCGGATAGCAGATATTCCTTCGGTACAAAGATGATCATCTTGGGTCAGGTTTATACCGTAGAGGACCGAGGTGGTGCTATTCAGGGTAACCACATCGATGTGTACTTCGATACACATGCGGAAGCACTTCAATTTGGTAAGAAATACGCTGATGTATATTTATATACTGGAAGTGATACTTCGTCGAGTTCATCGACCTCAAGCGCTTCAAGCTCAAGTGATTCTTCCAGTGATTCTTCAAGCGAGTCTAGCAGTAGTTCTATAACCGTAATCGGTGATTCTTTTGCGGCTGGAGCATCAAGTTCTATTTCAGGAGCGTCCGTTGATGCTCAGGCAGGTCGTTCAGCTTCTGATGTTCTTGGAATTGTTAATTCCTTGAAGGTTTCAGGAACTCTTGGTGATAAAGTAGTTATAGCGCTGGGAGCGCTGGAATCTCTATCGTCATCAGAAGGCCAGAACTTAATTGATTGTATAGGTACTAGCAGGAAGATCTACTGGGTTAATTCATATGCGCCAGGAATTTCTGGGTATGAGGAGGTTAATGCGACTATCTCGTCTCTAGCTTCGTCTAACAGTAATGTGACTTTGATCGACTGGTGCAGTGTAGGTCAGGCACATTCGGAATATTTTTCTTCTGATGGTACTAGTCTGACTGGTGAAGGATCCAGTGCCTTTGCCGATACCATGGCGAGTGCCGTTAAATAACGAGTTTTAGGACAAAAGTTTAGGCACTTTGTCAGTTGACCTGCGGTGGTACTAGTGTTATAGTGTCCATTGTCACTTCGGGTAGTGTTCTGAAGTGGGTATATTTTATAGAAAGTGAGAATTAAAATGGGTTTCCTTTACAGAAGTACGAGAAATGAAAATGAGACAGCTACAGCCAGCGAGGCTATCCTTAAGGGACTTGCCGAAGAAGGCGGACTGTTCGTGCCAGATGAGATTCCAGAGCTGGACGTTCCATTTGAGGAGCTTGCAGAAATGGACTACAAGGGCGTAGCATATGAGGTAATGAGTCGTATGCTTACAGACTTTACAGAAGAGGAACTCATGTATTGTATAAATGGAGCATATGATAAGAAGTTCGATACAGAGCTTATTGCTCCAGTAAAGTATCACCATGGTTCATACATTCTTGAACTGTTCCATGGCAAGACTATAGCATTTAAAGATATGGCTCTTTCAATCCTGCCATACCTTATGACTACAGCTGCTAAGAAGAACAATATCGATAAGGAGATTGTTATTCTTACAGCAACTTCAGGTGATACAGGAAAGGCTGCTCTTGCAGGCTTCGCTGATGTACCTGGAACAAGAATCGCTGTATTCTATCCTAAGAACGGCGTAAGCCCAATTCAGGAGAAGCAGATGGTTACAGAGAAGGGCGCAAATACATTTGTGGCTGGTATCACAGGTAACTTCGATGATGCACAGACAGGTGTTAAGAAGATGTTCTCAGACAAGAAGCTTGCTGAGCTCCTTGACGAGAAGGGCTTCCAGTTCTCTTCAGCTAACTCAATCAATATCGGACGTCTGGTTCCACAGATGGTTTACTATGTATATTCTTACACAAGACTTGTAGCTGCTGGAGTTATCAAGGCTGGTGATGAGATAAATGTAGTTGTTCCAACAGGTAACTTCGGAAACATCCTTGCAGCTTACTATGCATCAGAGATGGGTCTTCCAGTTAAGAAGTTCATCTGCGCATCTAATGATAACAAGGTGCTTTATGATTTCTTCTCAACAGGCGAGTATGATCGTAACCGTGAGTTCATCCTTACAACTTCACCATCTATGGATATTCTTATTTCAAGTAACCTTGAGCGTCTTATCTACCGTATTGCAGGAAATGACGCAGCTAAGAATGCAGAGCTGATGAAGAGTCTTAACGAGACAGGTAAGTATCAGATCACTGACGAGATGAAGAAGAACCTGTACAAGTTCTATGGTAACTTTGCTACAACTGATGAGGTTGCTGCTACAATCCATACAGTATATAACGAGGATGGCTATGTGCTTGATACACATACAGCTGTTGCCGTTAATGTATATGATAAGTATAAGGCTGAGACAGGAGATGATACTCCAACAGTTATCGCTTCTACAGCAAGTCCATACAAGTTCGCAAGAAGCGTTGTTGAAGCTCTTCTTGATACACCAGAGGGTGATAAGGTATCACTTGATTCCTTAGATGACTTTGCTCTTGTAGATGAGCTTGAGAAGCTTTCATCTGTAAAGGTTCCACAGGCTGTTGAAGAAATCCGTACAGCTCCAATCATGCACGAGACAGTATGTGAGAAGGAAGAGATGGAAGCGGTAGTAAAGAGCTTTCTTGGGATTGAGTAAATAGACGGTTTGCTTTGCAGACTGTAATATATAATTTAATAATATGTGGATTATCGAGATGCTTTTGCAGTACTTAAACATGCATTCATAAGGCACGCGCTGGCGCGCTAACTGTCTGCTTCGCAGACGGCCTTATTTCATGCAGTTTAGGTTCCTGCTTCGCAGTAACTCCAACAGATAATATGGACGCGTCTTTGCCTGCAAGCAGGCACGGCACGTACATATTATCTGTTGATACTGCAAATAGTAATCCATATTTAGCAGTTCGTTGGTACCATCCTGCTGATCAAAACTAGGGCCGTGAATCAAAGGAGTTTTTTTGTATGTCACGGGATTTATATCTCGTGACATATTTTTTTGAGGTAAAACATATGTATATTTTAAGAACAAAAGCAGAATTCGACAGCGCACATTTCCTTAAGGATTACGAAGGTAAATGTGCCAACATCCATGGACACAGATGGATAATAACTGTAGAGGTTGGTTCCGAGGAGGTTAAGGCTGAGGGCCCTGACCGTGGTATGGTAGTTGACTTCGGAAAACTGAAGGACGACCTGAAGGAAGAGGCATCAAAGCTTGACCACACCCTGCTCCTTGAGAAGGGCAGTCTTCGAGAGACAACCAAGAAAGCTATGGAAGAGGAAGGCTTCTCAATGATAGAGCTGGACTTCCGTCCAACAGCTGAGAACCTTGCAAAATATCTCTATGATGTGATGGAGGCAAAGGGCTACCACGTAATACGTGCCCGCGTCTTCGAAACACCAGAGAACTGTGCCGAGTTTACAAAATGAGTCGATTTGGCTCGAGTCGATTTGGCTCAAAGCCAAATTGACTCATTTTGAGGAGTAAAAATGTTTAGAGTAGCGGAAAAGTTTATTAGTATAAATGGGGAGAGTCGGCGGGCTGGTGAGCTGGCCGTCTTTCTACGACTGGGCGGATGTAACCTGAACTGTACGTATTGCGATACAGCCTGGGCTATTCCAACGGATGGTGGCTATCAGGAGATGAGTTGCGAAGAGATTCTGGACTACCTGCGCAGCACCAGTGTGGACAATGTGACCATTACTGGCGGGGAACCACTCCTTCATCTTGGTGGAAGTACAGGCGGTGAGGATCAGGACTCCTTAGAAAGCTTGGTTGTAGATACCATTTCCCTTAACAAGCGGGTGGAGATCGAGACAAATGGAGCTGTCAGCATCAAGCCTTTTTACGAGCTGGCGAAGAAGCTGTCCCTGAGGGATGAGCTTTCCATCACCCTGGACTATAAGTGTCCTGGCAGTGGAATGGAGCAGTTCATGCTGATGGAGAACTATGATTACCTTCGTGAGTATGACACGGTGAAGTTTGTTGTGATGAGCCGGGAGGATCTGGACAGAGCCCGTGAGGTGATCGAGAAGTATAACCTGGTGGAGCGCGGCAGTGCCGTGTATCTAAGTCCTGTGTTTGGGGCGATTGAACCGCGGGAGATTGTGGAGTACATGATCGAACATAAGATGAATGGTGTTACCAACCAGTTGCAGCAGCATAAATTCATATGGCCACCTGATGCGAGAGGGGTATAAAAAGATTGCTATGCAATCTTGATCGGTGATGTAAAATAGATGTTAAATTATGATAATAAGTGAGATAATGGAGAGAAATTATGGCAGTTGATCAGGAGAAAGTTAGAGAGCATATCAGAGGAATCCTGGAGGCGATTGGCGAGGATCCAGACAGAGAGGGACTTCGCGAGACACCAGACAGAGTTGCTCGTATGTACAGTGAGATTTTTGAGGGCATTAGCTATACAAATGATGAGATAGCCAACATGTTCAATAAGACATTTGATGCCCCAACAAATAATGATATGGTTCTCGTTAGAGATATAGAGATATTCAGCTATTGTGAGCATCACATGGCGCTGATGTACGATATGAAGGTAAATGTAGCCTACATTCCTCGCGAGAGGGTTATCGGACTCAGCAAGATTGCTCGTATTGCTGATATGGTAGGAAAGAGACTACAGCTTCAGGAGAAGATAGGCTTCGATATCGCTGAGATAATGGAGAAGGCAACACTATCTCCAGACGTAGCGGTAATCATCAGTGGAAAGCACAGCTGTATGACAGCCAGGGGAATTAAGAATACTCCAGCTGTAACATTGACGACAACGTTTAGAGGAGCTTTTGAAAAGAATAAGGATCTTCAGGACAGAGTTCTGAGACTCATCGACCTGAGATTATCCAGAGATGACATTTAGGTGCAAGAGGGGACAGACCTTGGTGCAATGGGGACGGACCCCACTGCACGAAATTAAGGAGTAGAAATGAAGAATAAGAAGGAAGCGGTAGTTGTATTCAGTGGTGGTCAGGACAGTACCACCTGCCTGGTATGGGCTACCAAGATATATGAGAAAGTATACGCAGTGTCATTTGACTATGGTCAGAGACATAAGAAGGAGCTGGAGTGTGCTGCCAGCATCGCAGCAGAGCTTGGAGTTGAGCATACAATAATCGACCTTTCAGAGCTTAATCAGCTGGCACCTAATTCTCTTACAAGAGAGGATATGGCTGTTGATACAGATGCACCTGAGCAGGGACCTCCAAACACATTTGTTGAGGGAAGAAATATGCTCTTCCTTACATATGCAGCTATATTCGCAAAGACACATGGCGTTACAGATATAATTACTGGTGTATCTCAGAGTGATTTCTCAGGA
Source organism: Lachnospiraceae bacterium AC2031 (assembly GCA_000687975.1). Lineage (GTDB taxonomy): Bacteria > Bacillota > Clostridia > Lachnospirales > Lachnospiraceae > Eubacterium_Q. The sequence goes on from JIAB01000001.1 coordinate 2,258,915, forward strand.
TACCCTGACTGCAGAGACATATTTATCAAGTCTCTCAATACAACTCTGAACCTTGCTATGGAATATGAGTTCTGTCTTATCACACCACTTATGTGGATCGATAAGGAAGAAACATGGGAGCTGGCTGACAGCCTTGGCGCCTTTGACCTGGTTAGAGAGAAGACTCTTACATGCTACAACGGCGTTCTTGGTGATGGCTGTGGAAACTGCCCAGCTTGTAAATTAAGAAAACGTGGTCTGGATAGATATCTGGAAAGAAGAATAGTATGACAAGTCAGATTAATGAACAATCTATAAAGCAGAAGCCTTTAAAAAAGCTTCCAATGAAGAAACTGCTTTTTGTCGTAAATCCGAAGGCGGGCAGAACTGTCATTAAATCAGAAATGATCGATATTCTGGAAGTCTTTTCAAATGCTGGCTACAAGGTGGAGGTTTATCCAACTAAGAGTCAGGAAGAGACGGAGAAGTATGTCTACGAAAATGCGGAAAGCTTTGATATTGTAGTCTGTGCTGGCGGTGATGGAACCCTGGATAATACAGTGGGTGGAATCATGCGACTGGAGCGACGTATCAAGCGCCGTGTTCATATGGGCTACATCCCATGTGGAAGTACAAATGACTATGCAAGAAGCCTTCGTATAAGCATGGATCCGGTTCAGGCGGCGCGTGACATCGTGGAGGGTGAAATTTGCCACGTGGATGTAGGACGCCTGGAGAATACATTTTTCATCTATGTTGCTGCCTTTGGTGCATTTACTGATATATCGTATTCGACTCCACAGAACTTGAAAAATGCCCTCGGCCATGCAGCATATGTGCTGGAAGCCAGCAAGACACTTTTCAATCTCAAGAGTTACCGTATGAAGGTGCTCTTCGATGGTGAGGAGGTAAGCGGCGACTTTATATACGGACAGGTAACTAATTCTCTATCGATTGGCGGCTTCAAAAATATAGCGCCGAAGGATATGTCATTTTCCGACGGCCTTTTCGAATCAGTGCTTATAAAGACTCCTGAAACTCCTGTGGAGCTTCAGCGTATCATTAACTGTCTTCTTGTTGATGACCTGAATGATGACATGATCATTTCCAGGAAGTCATCACGAGTTGTGATTCAGTGTTCTGAGGAACTTCCTTGGACAGTTGATGGCGAATATGGTGGCAGTTATAAGACCACCAGAGTTTCAAATATCAGAAAAGCAGTGTCACTTACACTAAGAAGCAAGAGTGCATTTCCAGGATAGGAGATGCACTTTTACTATCCAAAGTTTTATGATATAATAATATGACCTATGTGCTTACTTTGTTTAGGGGAGATTAAATGAAAAAGCAACTGAAGCAGTGCATCAATCTTATCGTACTGCTCCTTAAGTTAATTGTATATTTCTTAGTGTTCTGGATATTCTACAGACTGTATGCCATCGAAAACTGGCAGATGCTTGTTCGAAACAGAACTTCTGCGGTAACTATCATTAGTTACCTTATTTCGGGTTATCTATTTCTTAACATTTATGGCAGTTATGATGTTGGAAAGCGTAAGAGTCGCCCGATCATTATATCCCTTTGTCTTGCGTCAGTTATGACGGACCTGGTTGCGTATATCATGCTCTGCGTCATGAATACAAACGAGAATAATAATGAAACCTTCTCGCTGGATCAACCGTGGCTCCTGATCATTATATTTATTCTGCAGGCTATAGTCATCGAGCTAGGCGTTTATGTAGGTAACTGGATATACTTTAAGATTTATGATCCTGAGCGGTGTCTCATTGTAACTTCATCTCAGAGGTCTCTTGATGAGATCAGTAAGAGCGTGCGTAAGTACAGACTGCAGTACAAGATTTGCAGAAATATGGATTATCGAAATGAAAATCTTCGCGATACCATACAGAAGTACGATACGATCTTCGTTTACGATGTGCCTATAAAGGAAAGAACACAGATAGTTGAGTTCTGTTATCAGAACATGAAAAATGTATATATCAATCCTGAGATGGCGGACGTTGTGGAGAGAACATCTCATCACGTTATGCTGGATGATGTATCGCTGTTTGAGCTTACATCTCTTGGACTTAGAGCTGAGCAGAAGGCACTCAAGAGATTCTTCGATGTTGTGATCTCGGGTCTTGCGCTTATCATCACATCACCACTTGTTCTAGTTGCTGCAATCGCAATCAAGCTGGACGATGGTGGAGCAGTTTTCTTCAAGCAGAACCGTGCTACAAGAGGTGGTAAGATCTTCTCAGTTTATAAGCTACGTACCATGAAGGAAAATGTGGATAATTATCTGTCTGTTGTAGATGACGACAGAATCACAAAGGTTGGTCGTATTCTTAGACGATTCAGAATTGATGAGATTCCACAGTTCCTGAATGTTATAAAGGGCGATATGTCAGTAGTTGGTCCTAGACCAGAGATGCTGGCAAATATCTTCAACTACACAAATGATCTTCCTGAGTTTGAGTATCGACTTAGAGTTAAGGCGGGAATCACTGGCTATGCCCAGATCGCTGGTAAGTACAACACCTCACCAAAGGATAAGCTGGTTCTTGACCTAATGTACATAGAGGAATATTCCATGTGGATGGATATCAAGATGATATTCCAGACACTGATCGTTATATTTAAGAAGGATTCAACAGAGGCCTTTGCTAATGAGTCAGAGGCTCGTTACGAAAAGTATTACGACAAGGTTTACCCGGGGGAAGCAAAATGACATCGACACAAACAATAGATATTCTGCTCGCAACTTACAATGGAGAGCAGTTTGTTGATAAGCAGATTAAGTCTCTTGTGACACAGTCTGAGGAGGGACTCATCAGATCAAGTGGTGAGAAGATCAGACTCATCGTCAGAGATGACGGATCTACAGATAGAACTCTTGATATCATAAAGAAGAGAGTAGAATACTATAAGGCAAAACGTGAGAATCCTATGGAAGTTAAGATTCTCGATGATACGAAACATTCGGGCTCACCGACAGAAAGTTTCATGAAGCTACTAAGTGTAGCAACAGGTGACTACGTAATGTTCTCGGATCAGGACGATATGTGGTACCGTAGAAAGACAGAGACCACATTTGCCAAGATGAAGAAATGCGAAGAGAAGTATGGAAAGGATACACCAATCCTTGTTCATACAGATCTTTCACTTATGGATGAAGATGGACGCAAGATTGCAGAATCCTTCTTCGACTATCAGAAACTTCCTCGTGAGGATGGGGTAAGAGATAGTATCAGTTCACTACTAATTCAGAACACAGTGACGGGATGTACCGTCATGATGAACAGAGCAGCGGCAGACCTTCTTCGTGAAGCACCTGCTTCGGAAATGGTACTCATGTATGACCATTTTGCTGCAATACTTGTAGCTGCTACTGGTCACGTAGCATTTGTAGATGAGCCACTTATCAGATACAGACAGCACAGCAAAAATGCAGTTGGGGCTCATGCTGCTGGAAGCACTGCTGAATATAAGGCACGTTTCAGCTTTGGCAGAGAGAAGTTCCTTAAGGATATGGATCTCAGCTACAGACAGACCAGCTATATCCTGAAGAGATATGGCGACAGGATTCGTGCAAAAAGCGGCCAGAAGACCGTTGATATGATGAAGGAGTATTCTGAACTCATCATGGCTGGCAAGCGCGAGAAGCTGGAGTTCTTCCAGAAGTACGGTGTATATAAGAATGGCGCCATCAAAAAGATCGTTCAGATGATCTGGTGCTAAAACGAATCAATGAGTCAAAATGAGTCACCCCCACGTCGGACGTACAAGGTGACTCAAAAATGAGTCACTTGTTACGTCCGACGTGAATGTTGACTCATTTTGTTAATGGTAAGTGATTATGAAGATTACAGGTGGAGTAGTTACATATAACAACAAAAAAACTATAGATCGATGCATCAGTTCGGTGTTGAAGATGAACATAGATAAAGACTATGATTTTCGTCTGTATGTGTATGATAATGGTTCGACTGATGGAACACCTGAGTTGATCGAGTCCAAGTACCCTGAGGTAAAGCTTATCAGGGATAATGCGAACAAGGGCTTCGGCGCAGGACATAACGCGATTATAAAGCGTGTAAAGAGCGACTACCATTTTGTTATTAATCCTGATATTTATCTGGATGAAAACACTGTGGAAGAACTGACAAAGGTGCTGGAGAAGGACGAGAGCATCGGACTTATCACACCAAGGATCATGAACAATGACGGAACTGAACAGTTTCTGCCAAAGTACTGTCCGACAGTGAGATACGTTTTTGTAAGCAAGATTCCAGGATTCAAATATCTTCGCCGCCGCTATACTCGTCAGGAGGAGAACCTGAACGAGCCAACAGAGATAGAGTTCTGTACAGGTTGTTTTTTTGGAGCTAGAACATCTTATCTGAAGAGGCTGAAAGGTTTCAGCAACAGATACTTTATGTACTGCGAGGATTCGGATCTCTCCAGAAGAGTCAGGGCGCAGGGCAAGAAGATTATCTTCTATCCGGATGTGACAGCTTATCACAACTGGCAGCGAGATAACACAGGAAACCTTCGTGGAATCTACCGATTCGTAAAATCGCTCCTAGTTTATTTCAAGAAATGGGGCTTTCAATTCTAAAATGAGTCAATTCGGCTTTGAGCCACTTTGACTCATTGGGATACATATATGGATATAAGGAAATTAATAAAAGTTAATATTGTAAATATTGCGATTCTTGGTCTCATTGTGGTCTTTAAGTTGGTGACGGGAATGCTCTTCGATGATCACAGCAGTGCAGAATCATCGATGGCTATGATGACCAATTTTATCACTGTTCTACTTCTTCTGGGTTGGGCGGGATACACTATATTCTCGAATCTGACAGTGATCAAGGAAGATAAGAACGAAGAGAAGAAACATCTTGCCGGGATCAGGACCAGAGTTCTGAGAGCTGGTAATCAGAAGTTCTTTGTAAAAGAGCGTACACATCTTGTAAATATGTGGGACAGTATGATGTCCAGAGAAAAGTACTTCCTCAGTGATGAAAGAGATGAGAGGGTACGAGAGTTATATATTCTGACTCGTAACCAGATGGAGAGATACGTAACAGATTCCTGCGAGTATCTGGAGTCTTTTGATTATATATCAGGTAAGGACTCAGGCTATCTTAGAGGTGCCTGTGCAGAAGCACAGAACATGCTGGATAAGTTTAACAAGATGGTTGAGCTATCTGTCTCTGTGGATGATGAGGTTATGTCATACGACACAAGAGAGATGGACGACATGATCGAAGCTCTCGAAGAACTTAAGAAATCTGGCAAGAATAAGTTGGCTAGATAAGTGGTTTTCAGATGTAGCTTGGTTTTTGGAGAAAAAGTTGAAGGAAAAAGGAAATAATTATATATTCCTGATTTGGATCGTTTCCATTATCTTAGGAACGTGTACTGAAAATGTATCGGAAGGGTTTGTGATAGCGGTTTTCGCTATCTCAATTACGATTGCCTGGGCAGGATATAAGATTTACTCTAAATTGTCTAAAAGAAAGAAACGTAAAAAAGAAGATCGCGAGAGATCGACTCCAAGAGGACGTGTCCTGAAGAGTGGCAATAAGAGGCTTTTTGTTAAGGAGCGTATCCGTCTCGTAAATGCATGGGACAGCATGGTAAATAGGGAGGAGTATTTCCTTAGTAAAGATAGAGATGATAAAGTTAAGGAAATCTACATACAGGCACGAAATCAGATGGAGAGATATTTGCTAGATGCAGGACAGTATCTCGAATCATTTGACTATATCTCAGGAAAAGATTCGAGTTATCTTGAAAATCTTTGTACTGAAGCTGAGACTATGCTAGATAAGTTTAACAAGATGGTTGAGCTTTCGGTTTCAATTGATGATGATGTTATGTCATATGATACTAGAGAAATTGATGACATGATTGAAGCACTCGAAGATCTAAAAAATGCGGGCAAGAATAAGTTGGCTAGATAAGTGCTTTGTTAGATAAAGTATGGTTTTTATGGAGGGATAAAAATGAAGAAGAGTAATGCTGCAATTGTTGTTGGTATCATCTTTGCGGTTATTATCGTGTTGATGATCGGTATCTTTGCAATATTTAAGGGCTCATCGGGTGGTAAGACCACCGAGTCCATGCTGAAGCATATAAAGGTGACCGAGGCGGATCCTGTGAAGGCTCCTATATCACTGGATGACAACACACTTTATGATGAGCTTCCTGAGATAGCAAAGTATCCTGTAGCTGTTCAGGGTAGTGGAAAGCTTGATGTCGAGATTTTTACATCAGGTGAGAAGGCTGGTAAGGACAACGACAGCTGGCTTATAGATGTTGCTGAAAGATTCAATAGAGCGGGAAATGAAATCAACGGTCAGTCTGTTTCGATGACAGTACGTTCCGTTCCTTCAGGAACTGCCGCTGACTATATCATTTCAGGAAAATATCTTCCTGATATCTACACTCCAAGTAATACACTTTTTGGAGAGTACGCAATAGTAAATGGAGGTAACCTTGAACTCCATACGGACAGACTGGTTGGTAATACAGCTGGTATCCTTGTTAAGAAGGGTGCTTACTCAGATTTTAATTCTGTTATATCAGCTGTTCAGAATGGCCAGCTTAACATGGGTTATACAAACCCACAGACAAGTGCTACAGGACTTAACCTTCTGCTTACACTTCTGAAGGATGGCCAGGATAACTTCACAAAGTTCAACCAGAACATTCCTTACGTTGCATATACAACTCAGCAGATGAGAGACAGCGCTTCTAACGGAAAGCTGGACGCAATTCTTACTGAGTATCAGACATACATTAACGATGAGAACTTAAAGAGCGTATATGACTTTATTCCATTTGGAATGAGACACGATAATCCTGCATATATCTGCGATAAGGCAGGAAAGACTGATGATGAGCTTGCAGCTATCGATATGGTTATTGACTACTGCCTCAGCGATGAGATGCAGAAGATTGCCACAAACAAGGGCTTCAATGCAAATGATGATTACAAGTCAGATCTTGCATTTACTGGTGCTGAGGTTTCACAGGGGCTTGATAGCTACAAGGTTTACAAGGACAACGGTAAGGACATCATCGCTGTATTCGTTGCAGACTGTAGTGGTAGTATGTACGGCGATCCTATGAACCAGTTGAAGGAGTCACTTTCAAATGGTATGCAGTACATTAACGAGAATAACTATGTTGGTCTCGTAAGCTACAGCGACAATGTACAGATTGAGGTTCCAATTGCGAAGTTCGATATGAACCAGAAGTCTTACTTCCAGGGTGGTATTAATTCACTTTCAGCCAACGGTTCAACAGCCAGCTACGATGCAGTAGTTGTTGCCATGAACATGATCGAGGAAGCTAAGAAGGATCATCCAGATGCTAAGGCTATGATCTTCCTGCTCAGCGACGGTTATCAGAATGTTGGTTACAGCATGAACACCATCGAGCCAGCCCTCAAGGATTCACAGATTCCTGTATATACGATCAGCTATACATCAGAGGCAGATACAGAAGCCATGCGTAAGCTGTCAGAGATAAATGAGGCTGCTACGATCAACGCCGACAGCGAGGACATCGTTTACAAGATCAAGTCACTGTTCAATTCACAGATGTAAATCAATAAGGTGTTAGTAGGGACAGATCTTGGTGCAATGGGGACAGACCCCACTGCACTGAGGTCTGTCCCTTTTTGCACTTTTTTGGTATATTAGGAGTAGTGGTGTTGGTAGGTTAGTTAGATATATGGGGTTTATTATGAGAAAGTATATATCAGCTTTATGTGTGGGGCTCATGATTCTGGGACTGTTCTCAGGTTGTGGAAGTAAGATTCCTGTGAGTGATGTGTCTGATGATAAAACTACTGAGGATAATAACGACGGGGATGATGTGATCTGTGGTGGCACGACCACAAAGCAGGATCCGGATGCGCCTAAGGAGATTGCTTCGAAAGATATAGTGGCCATGGACGTGTCATTTTACACTGATGTGCGATGGGATAAAGAAGAGAATCATGACTTTACTTTCGTGATCAGTGAGGAAAATGGAGAGCTTGTTGCCAGTGAGCCGAATATCGGAATGAGTGAAGTGGCGGACGAGGAACTTCTCACTAAGTTACAGGATGTTATAGATGATGAAAAGCTTGTCTCTCGAAATGGACTCTATGATGTGACGGCAGGACTTCCACCTGAATATCAGGAAAAGTCCTTCACGGTTACTTATGAGTCGGGAGAGGAACTACATTTCACTGAAAATAATAATCCGCAGGAGGGCTGGTCTGCTAAGTTCTACGATATTTTTATGGAGTGGTTCGCGTCGAAGGGTGACGACAGACTATATCCTGAGAAAGAGACCTCGCAGATCCAGAGGTTAAGTTTAAAATATAATGGTGAAGATACGGGCTATTACTATGTTGAAATGTCAGTGAAGGACGATGGAGCAGAGGACGGTAAAAAGTTTATGCTCAGCAGAAGCGTATATAGTACCCAGGATTCGAGTGATGAGGAGTTCGAATATGCGACTTTCCCAGATGACTACTATGACAGAGTGACAGAGATTTTTGATAAATACGATGTGGTGATCAAGTACGACTTCAGTACATGGGGATATTCGAGTAACGGCCTGAATGGACATGACGAGGGTTACTTTGGCTGGGCAACCAGCACTGATGCTGATGAGATAGATTCAAATGGCCTTCTAGTCGATATTTACGTCGAATATGAGAGCGGAAAGATACTCAACATTGAGACTCGAAAGGAAAGTGAGATCGAAGCAATGAAGCCTTTCCTGGATGAACTGCTGGAGTATCATAATTCACTATATGAGTAGTAATCGGCCAGTGGGGACGGTTCTCAGTGGCAGGTTATTGCATCAAGGAATATAGAATGTTAATAATTATAAATAAGAAATATATATGGTTTGCTGTGGGTCGTGAATGTGCGGAGCGAAAGCTTTCCTTTTATTCGGACGGCGAACTGTTTCAGGAACTAGATATAAGACTTAGCCCAGACGACGCGGACTTCTACTTCGCCATGGATGTTGAAAGATTCATGGGTAAACAGGTGGAGATTTGTGAGGCGGCTAGTGATGGGGCGGTCGGTGACAAGGATGGCGAGTCTGCTGGCTTGCTTGATAAGGCCATAAGCTTACATGATGAAAAACCGAACATCGAATACAAGTATCGGCCGAGACTTCACTTTACAGCGGAGTCGGGCTGGATAAATGATCCGAATGGTCTCATCTATGCAGACGGCGTTTATCACCTCTATTATCAGTGGAATCCCTACGGAATCAACTGGGGTAACATGCACTGGGGTCATGCAGTAAGTCGCGACCTTATCACCTGGGAGCATCGTTCTTTAGCGATGGAGCCGGACGAGTTTGGTACAATTTATTCGGGCTGTGCTATACGCGACAAGGAGAATGCGGCGGGCTTCGGCAAGGGTGCGCTGCTTTACTTCTACACCGCCTCTGGTGGCCGAAACAACTGGTCAAAGGAAATGGCACGTCAGCATGTACAGCGCCTCGCAATCTCAACTGATGGCGGCGAGACTTTAGAGAAGAAATGTACTATTCTGGAACATATAGCTGGTGAGAACCGGGATCCACTCGTTTTTTATCACGAGAAGAGCGATGCCTACATAATGGTGCTGTATCTCGATGGAAATGAATTCGCAATATACCGTTCGGATGATATGATTCACTGGACTGAGAGCCAGCGCTTCACAGCTGATAAGATGTGGGAGTGCCCAGGACTTTTTGAACTAGAAATACAGAATAGATCCGTGGATGATATTGAAAAGACCAAGTGGGTTTTCTGGTCGGCGGATGGTTACTATATGATCGGCGATTTCGACGGATACAAGTTCACTCCTGAGTCGGAGGTTCTCTCTGCATATGAGACAACACTTCCTTATGCTGCACAGATTTATGCAGGTGTGGAAGAGAGAACTATCAGCGTTGCCTGGTATCGTACTAAAAATGACAAATGTGGCTTTCGTGGGATGATGTCCATTCCGATGGAACTCAGTCTTCGCGAAACAGATGAAGGGCTTAGAATTGCATTTGCCCCTGTCAGAGAACTGTGGGAGCGTTTCGACTCTGATAAGGCGCAAGAATATTCTGGTACATCGCTTGAGTATAGTCTTGAAGGCAGTCCGGTGGCTTTAATAATTGACGATACTGAGTACTCTATTTCAGTAGGCGACACAGTGATTGAAGGTGCGAATGTTGATGGTACAACAACTATCATCATAGATCACGGCATCATTGAATGCTTTTCAAATAACGGTTTATCATATAAAGTAATTGAGGTTGAAGAAGATATTCTTTTCAGGAAGATCACAACTCAGTCTAATATAAAATCAATTAGAATAATGAAGGAGAAATAACAATCAAAAACCTTCAAAATCTTTACTTTTTTGTCTTGATATGACATAATAAGTAAAGATTTGGGAGGTTTTTTATGATTTCATATGATAATCTTGAAAAAGTATTAAAAGAAAAAGGTATTAACAAAACTGAGTTAACCAAAGAACTTGGACTATCTTCTCGTACAGTCGCTAAGATTGCAAAAAAGGAACCTTTATCTTTGAAGACGCTTAATAGAATATCAAATTATCTTGGAGTGCCATCTGAATTACTTATGCGAGAGATTAGCGAAAATGAAATACTTCAAATTCTTCGCGATGAAAAGGATGTGAGATTGTCTGGAGGTCTTTATCATGAACTTCAGGTAAGGATGACATATAATTCAAATCATATAGAAGGTAGTAAGCTTTCGGAAGATCAAACGAGATTAATCTTTGAAACTAATACAGTAGATGTTGGAGATGGCGTGCCTGTAGATGATATATTGGAAACAGTGCATCATTTTAGAGCTATAGATTATGTGATCGATGTTGCGGAAGAGGAATTAACCGAAGAAATTGTAAAAAAACTTCATTACATTCTAAAGCATGACACCAAGGATTCGATGCTATCTTGGTTTGCTGTTGGTGATTATAAAAAACGAGCAAATGTTGTAGGCGGAAGAAAGACAACGAAACCGGCAGATGTTCACAAAGCAATGAAAGCTTTGCTTGAGGAGTATAATACCAAAGAAAAAAAGACAATTGAGGATATAATCACTTTACATGCGGAGTTTGAATATATCCATCCATTCCAGGATGGAAATGGTAGAGTTGGCCGCCTTGTTGCATTAAAAGAATGTCTTCATCACAATTTGATTCCATTTATTATTGAAGATTCAAAGAAGGCGTATTATTATCGCGGGCTTACGGAATGGAAAAATGAAAAAGGCTGGTTGATTGATACATGCCTTGATGGGCAAGATACATTTAAGAGTCTTCTAGATCTGTTCGATATAAAATATTGAATTTATAGAAAAGAGTGTTATAGTATATTCTTGATTTAAGAAAAGACGAGCGTAGACTCGTCTTTTTATTTTGATTGATATTAATTATTTGCTTCGTAGTGGATTATATCCTCAGGAGCACATTCCAGCACAAAACATATCCTAGCGAGTACATCCGCATCTATTTTCTCAACATTTCCGTTGTACCATTTATTGACAACTTCAAATCTAGCATCTATTGCTCGAGCCAAGGCGTTTCGGGAAATATTCTGCTTATCCATTACATCCTTTAATGTAATTCGTATCTTTCCATAATCATTGATTGAAACAACCTTTTTCTTCATAGAAACATCTCCAGATTGGACTAATTTTCACAAAAACTCAACCGCTAGTTCATATACTATATAAAAAGCTACTCGTTGACTAATACCTTGTTAAGAGTTACTATATAAATAGTAATTTTGTGGATTTCTTTGTTGAAAATATATAAAAAATGGAGAAAAAGGTATGTTTAAACAGGAAAAGAGAGAAGGGGTTATTAGCATTATAAAATACGAGGGGCCAAACAATGTTTTCGCTTGGAAACATCCAATCGAAGACTTTAATACAGGTTCTCAACTTATCGTTCACGAGTCGCAGGAAGCGGTTTTCTATAAAGATGGTAAAGCACTGGATCTTTTTGGCTCAGGCAGATATACATTAGAAACCAACAATATCCCTATAATTAGGGAGTCTTTTAAGTTACCTTCGAATGCTGAGACTATGTTCCATGCGGAGGTATACTTCGTTAATCTCACAACCCAAATGGGAATCAAATGGGGCACTGATTCGAAAGTGCGTCTCTTTGATCCTGCGTCAGGTCTTCATATAGAGATAGGGGCTTGTGGTAGCTTTAATCTTCGTGTAACTAATTCAAGAAAGTTTCTAGTAAAGGTGGTTGGAACCACACAGGGATTTACTCAGAATGAAGTGCAAAATGGAGATGCAGTAGGTTTCACAACTGGCGCCTTTAAATCCCTAATAATGAACAAGGTTAAGTCGAACCTTGCACGAATCATAAAAGAACAGAACATAAATATTTTGGAAGTCGATGAGCATTTGGACGAACTGTCAGTAGCTATGCGTGACTCCATAAATGAGAACCTGGAAGATTACGGAATGATTATGCCAGAGTTCTTCATCACGGTTATTCAAACTCCTGATGATGATCCGAACTTCCGTAGATTGAAGCAACAGTTTGCAGACAAAACGCTTAAGGTTCGTGAAGAAGAGGTACGTCAGGCTGAAGCAGAAGCTGCTCAGAAGAGAAAGATAGTTGAAGCTCAGACAGCAGCACAGCTCAAGATGGTTGGTGCACAGGGCGATGCTGAGGCTCTTAAGATTAAGGCTCAGGCCGAGGCTGAAGCATATAAGATGCAGGCTTTTGCCGAGGCTGCTGAAATGCAGGCAAAGGGCTACACCTATCAGCAGGAAACAGCTCGTCAGGTTGGTTTAGAAGCTATGCAAAATGGCATTACTGGAAATGGAACTGGTGGCGGTAGTGGAATAGGAGATTTGGCTGGTCTTGGTGTAACGTTAGGCGCTATGGGCGGTGTAATGAATATGACCAGAGAAGCGATGAATCCAATAATGGAGGGCTCAACTCAGGTGGGGGCTGGCTTCGGTGCTGTAGTATCTGGTCAGGTAAATGATGGCTGGATCTGTCCAAACTGCGGAGCAAGAGGTCTTACAAGCAGGTTCTGTCCGGATTGTGGAACACCTCAGCCTGTTAAGGATAACGGCTGGACTTGTCCAAGTTGTGGAACCTCTGGAATAAAAAGTAAGTTCTGCCCAGACTGTGGAACAAAGAAACCTGAAGAGTAGGAGGATGCGGTATGAACGGTAAAAGTAAAAATGTAGTCGTTATAACCTATGCAGTTATTACTGTTATATTCGTAGTTGCATTCTTTGTTGTTCCATTTGAAAGAAATGCTACTGCCTGGTCAGCATTTGCCTTTGGATGTGTTTCGCTGATAGCAGGTGCTTTAATAACATTTCTCTCCTTTGATAAGGGAGATAGCCTCAAGTCAAAGATATATGGATTTCCGATTTTTAGATTAGGTTATTACTACACGATAGTACAGTTAATTCTTTCAGTAGGTTTCATCGTATCAGCTTGGTTTGTTGAGATTCCTTCTTGGGTTGTAATCATTACTGGTCTCGTGCTTCTTGGTGTGACTGTTATTGGCGTGGCTCAGCTAGATAATGTGCGCGATATAGTAGAGCGTCAGGATGTTAAGGGAAAAGCTAACACAGAGATGATGGAATCACTTCGTCGAGATGTAGATTCTCTGGTACGCAAATGTACTGATGAAAAGGTTAAGAAAGAACTGGAGAAACTTGCTGAAGAGTTTAAGTACAGTGACCCGGTTTCGTCCGATGAAACGCGCGAAATCGAAAGTGAGATAAAAGCGAAAATAGATAATATACGCAGGATATTTGATTCTAACAAAATAATAGATGAGAAAGAGTTAGGTGATTTGAAACAATTGATAAAGAATAGAAATGAAATTTGTAAGAGCTTAAAATTGTAATATTTTTAAGGAGACTAAAGATATGAAAAGATTGGCTTGTGAGATGTGTGGCAGCAATGACTTGGTTAAGCAAGACGGTGTTTTCGTTTGTCAGAACTGTGGGACGAAATATTCTGTTGAAGATGCTAAAAAACTAATGATAGAAGGCCCGGTAGAGGTTGAAGGAAAAGTAGAAGTTACGGGTACAGTAAAAATAGATTCAGAAGATAAACTTCAAAATCTTTACCAAATCGCAAGACGTGCAAAAGAAGAAGATAATGCGGAAAATGCAGCCAATTACTATGAGAAGGTTTTGGAATATGATCCAAATAGTTGGGAGGCTTCTTTCTATGTTGTTTATTTTAAAGCAAAACAACAAAAAGTTATGAATATTCAAATGGCAGCAAAAAGTGTGACTAATTGCTTGGATAGTGTGATAAAGCTATTGAAACAACAATTGGAAAATGAATTAGATTTAGGACAAGCTATTAAAGAAATCTCCGATAAGTGTAAATATTTATGCGATTTACTGATAACGGCATCCAGATCTAATTTCTATGAGAACGATCTCAAGACTCATTGTACCAATGTTGAAGCTAGCAGAGATATTCTTTATAAATTAGGAAATTTAATTGATTCCAATTTTGATTTAGGCGTATTTTCAGAAGAATCCGTCAGCTTATGGAAAAAAGGAATAGAAATACATAATAGCATTCTACCATTTCTTTCGGAAAAGAACAGTAATCAATATGTGATTGATATATATGCAAAGAAAATAGGTAAATATGATGAAGAATACTATAAGTTATATAGTAATTCTCAGAATATAACTAACCTTACTAAAGAACGAGAAAACCTAAAGAATAAGAAAGAATCTTTAGTAAAGCAAAGAAATGATCTAAATGAGAGGATTACATCTTTGGAAAAAGATGTTGGAAGCGGTACCTTTGTTGGGAGAATAATTGCAGGAATATGTATTTCAATAGTTGGTTTTATATTTGCATCTCTTGAGTATCCAGGACTTAATTTTTTTGGGGTGTCTGTATTATGCATTGGTATTGGGGTAATCATCTATGCTATTTCAAAAATGGTTAAAAGAAAACAGCAGAATGAAAAAATCTCTTCTGAAAATGTAAAACTTGAAAAAATAGATGCTGATATAAAACAAATAGAATCAAATATTAAAGAAGTAGAAGACTCAATAAAGGATAATAAGATTAATCAATACATATCTGGAGATAAGAACTGAAAAGATATGGCTTCTAAGATATGTTGGTGTATTTATTTCCGGAATTTATTCACAAAAAGGTAAATGAATAATGAATACAAATGGAAACAGGGATATAGTCGTTTATAGAGGCGAAAGTAAAGATTATTCTTCAGAAACAGCTGGAATAATGAAAGTATTTACCCCGTCAATATATAGAGGGGTGCCGTTGGATTCTAATACGGTCAAAAAAGTTAATGAAGAAATATTACATAACTATAGGCACTTTAAAGATGTTCTATCTGTTTTTCGTGGAATAGAAGACAAAGAGGATCATCCTAATGCTACTCCGAAGAATCGCATAAAACGATTAGCCGTAATGCAGCATTATGGAATGAAATCCCCCTTGTTGGATGTTACAGTGAATAAAAATGTTGCTCTGTATTTTGCGTGTTGTGGAAATTTTGATAAAACAGGATATGTTTATTCCTTTATTGAAAAAGACCTAAAAGGAATGGAAACAGGTACTGTTCGTAGAAGAATGGAAGTAATATGGGGGAATGCTATTAATCTAGATTCAACAAATATGGTTATTAATAGAAGCTATGTTATAGATTATGTGAATGTATTTTCAACAAGTTTCGATAATATTAGATATAAGAGACAGGAAGGGAGATTTTTATTACATCATTTTAAAGAAGAAGATGGATATCTTATTCCTGTTCTACCGGATTATAAGCAGTGGGATGATGCTATAGATTCAAAAGATAAAATAACGAATCTTATTATGCTAGCATTAAAACATAAAATAACAAGAGTTTATTTGTTCCCTGATACAGATACTAGTATTAGACTGTATATTGAATATCACCATAATAGTATTAGAGAAAATGTAGAATTATTTTTAGAGGAAGATGATTTTAAACTTGAAGGTTGGGAAGCTCTAGTGAAATTATTATCTCAAACAGAAGATGGTTACTATCTGTTAAAAACTGATATGAATGACTACTATACGTATTTAAAAAAACATATAAAAGGAAAAAACGAAATAAACAATATTTTGTACAATTTAAGGGATGTGGTGGAAGAGTATGGCTGTGATTAAGTGTAAGATGTGTGGTGGAGAACTAAAGATTCTCCCTGATTCAACTATATGTGAATGTGAGTATTGTGGCAGTAAACAGACCATTCCAAATACAGGCGATGAGAAACGTCTTAAACTATATGAGCGTGCTAATAAACTTCGTTTTGAAAATGAGTTCGATAAAGCTGCGGGTGTGTATGAGTCTATTGTTGCCGAGTATCAATCAGAAGCAGAAGCGTATTGGGGCCTTGTTCTTTGTAAATATGGTATAGAGTATGTAGATGATCCTAAGACAGGAAAGAAGATACCTACTTGTCATAGGTCTTCTTTTGATAGCGTAATGGATGATAGCAACTTTGATCTGGTTATGGAGAACTCTGACACGGTTGCTCGAGGTATTTATAGAGAAGAAGCAAAGCAGATTGAAGAATTACGTAAAGGTATCGTTGAGGTGTCTTCGAAGGAAGAACCTTACGATATCTTTATTTGTTATAAAGAGACAGCTGATGACGGGCAGAGAACTATTGATAGTGTTATTGCACAGGATGTCTATCAAGAACTAACCGATAAAGGATACCGAGTATTCTTTTCTAGAATTACCCTAGAAGATAAGCTAGGACAGGAATATGAACCATACATCTTTGCTGCCCTCAACTCTGCAAAGGTAATGCTAGCATTTGGTACTTGTTATGACTATTATAATGCAGTCTGGGTAAAGAATGAATGGAGTAGGTTCCTACAGTTGATGGAATCTGGTCAGAAAAAGACACTCATTCCGTGCTTTAAAGATATCGATGCCTACGATATGCCGAAAGAGTTTGCTCGACTTCAGGCTCAAGATATGGGCAAGGTTGGTGCAACTCAAGATCTTCTTCGTGGTATCGATAAGATATTTGGAAGAGATAAGAAACAAGTTGAAACTACTGCTGTATTGAAATCTTCTGGCGACAGTAATGCAACAGTTAAGAGAGGCTATTTTGCTCTAGAAGATGGTGAATGGGAAAAGGCTATTCAGTATTTTGATCAGGCGATGGATTCTGATCCGGAAAATGCTGAGATACATTTGGGTTTGTTCCTTGCAAAGAGAAGTTTTACTGATTTGGATTCTTATTTGGATGCTCAGATTAAGAAGCTCTCTTCTGTATCAAAGACTTCTTTATTAGCTTGTAAACCTAAAGAAGATGAAATAGAAAAGATAGCAGAGGAGAATACTGTTCCAGGGTATTTGAAGAAGAAGGACATCACGGATCAGTTTATGTACAGACTCACATACAGTTCTTCTGTTGATGGGCTGAATAAAGAAAAAGATGTTTATGAGGATAAAGACTGGAAAAAGGCAGAAAGACTTGCTAAGGATGAACTCTTGGGTCAAATATCATCTGCCAAGAAGAAGCATTTAGATGCAATTGATCAGTTAGTAGAGTCTGAATCTCAAAAAGATAAAGCGACAGCTGAAAAGATATCAAATGAATACGCTCAGTTTTTTGAGGATACTAGAAAGAAAGTCATAGACGCAAGATTTCAAGCTGAAGCTCAAAGGGAGAAAGATTACGTTTCTGTAACTGAAAGACTTCCTAAGGCTGATACTGAGCAAGAATGCAGAAGTATCATTTCTGAACTCGATAAGATTGGCGTTTATAAAGATAGCCAGTCTTTATTGGATGAGTGTAATAAGAAACTCGATAACATAAAAAATGAACAACAGAGAATCCTCGATGCACAGAAGGCAAAAACTAAGAAGACTATTAAGTTAATATCTATTGTTGTCGCAGTTGCATCGGTGCTAATTGTTGCTGGTGTTTTCGGTTATAAGACGTATCAGAATAAAGTTGTAATTCCTAATCAAAAATATGATGAAGCCTGTGCATTGATGACAGAACAGAAATATGAAGATGCAATTGCAATCTTCACAGAATTAGATGGTTATAAGGATTCAACAAGTAAAATCGATGAGTGCAATCAGGCGATAGCTGATGCGGTTGCAGCTGAAGAAGCAGCTGAGAAGGCGGCTGCGGAAGAAAAACTGCAGAAAGAACTGAATGAGAAATATCAATCAATTATAGAAAAGATTGATGAGGATGACTATGAAGGTGCAATAGAAGAATTAACTAGTGTAGATGATGAAGAGACTAGGACTCAGATAAAGAATTATCTGGTAAATGATGTAAAAAATGATTTATCAGAGTTAAGGAATTCTGATGATATTTTGTTCTATGGAGTAGATAAGAGATGCTTGGAAGTCATTGATATTGTAGATGATTCCCCAAAGGAAGAGTTGATAAAACTTCATGATAAAAAATGTTTATTGATTGGTTTGTCAAAGGATCCTTTGAAATTAATACGATCACACTTTAACGGATCTGAGGATGAATATGTGGTTGAAGATTATGTAAGGGATTATTTTGATAAGTTAATTGAATATACTAACTATGAAGAAGATATTGATAGATTAAATAAGTATTCAGGGGTGATATCAAGGGCTTCAAAACATTTGAAAATTTCTTATTATGAAGAAAACAAAGGTGTAATAATTGAGGGCTCTGAAAGCATTAGTAGTATTAAATATGATATGAATAATCATTGTTTATATACTGAAATACCTGGCAAGGGAAAGCTTTACGTTATAACTGGTGGAAGTGAATCAGTTATCCTAGGAGAAACAACAGATAAGGGTATATATAGATTCAAATCAAACGGAGAAACGGAAGTGCTATCTGAGCCCGTTGAACAGGAAGCAGAAACATTTTTTGAAGACGATTTGGATTAGTTGAGTATGATTAGAAAGGGAATGTTTTATGGATGTAAAAAAAGCTGCAAAAGACTGGAATGTTTCTGCACGATGGGTTCGTGATAGATGCAAAGATGGTATGATTTTAGAAGCTGAGAAAAAAGTTAAGTGGTTTATACCAGATGATGCGGAGAAACCTCCTTGTACATTTAAGCGTATGTGTAAATATCTTCATTTAATAAGGGATGTTTCAAATGGTTTGGATGTGAATCTTTTTCCTGGAAAAAACAAAGAGAATTGTTTTTTAATATATAGATATTTATCAGATTATGGATATATTACTAAACTAAATGAACAAATAAGTGAGAACTCAATTAAGAAGGCAAGGTTAACTTCTTATGGAGAGAAAACCCTTGAAAAGCATGATATTGTTGTTTTTTCTGTTAAGGAAGTAGAAGAAAAAATACAAGTGGGAAACGAGAAAATCGGAGGTGTTTCACACAATAGTAAAAGAAAAGCATAGTTTATAAACAATTCGGGGGTCAGTATGGCTATATATAAATGCAAAATGTGCGGAGGAGACATCCATCCGCAAGAAGGAACAAGATTAATTACCTGTGAATATTGTGGAACTACTCAAACCGTTTGTTTAATTGATGATTCAAGAATTGTCAATTTATTTAATAGAGCAAATGAACAGAGACTAAATAATGAATTTGATAAAGCCGAAGCATTATATGAAACAATACTAGTTGAGAATCCTCAAGAATCTGAAGCGTATTGGGGTAAGTGTCTATGTAAATATGGTATCGAATATGTTGATGATACTGCGACAGGGAAAAAAATACCAACATGTCATAGAACAATATATAAAAGTATATTTGATGATCCTGATTATGAAAGGGCATTAATAAATGCTGATCCTGTTGCTGAAAAACAATATCATCAGGAAGCAAAAGAAATAGATAATATTCAGAAGAGAATTCTCGAAGTGGCATCGAAGGAAGATCCTTACGATGTCTTCATCTGTTATAAAGAAACGGATGAGAAGGGAGATAGAACAGCTGATAGTGTTTATGCTCAGAAAATATATGATGCGCTAACTGAAAAAGGACTTAAAGTGTTTTTCTCCAGGATTACATTGGAAAATAAACTTGGCGTTGATTATGAACCATACATTTTTTCGGCGTTGCAATCTTCTAAAGTAATGTTAGTGGTAAGTACAAAATATGATTACATAAATTCTGTATGGGTGAAAAACGAATGGAAAAGATTCATAAAACTAAGTGAAGAAAATAAAGAGAAGACACTTGTTCCATGTTATGCAGATATGGATCCAAGCGATCTTCCAAAAGAATTTAAAATGCTTCAAGGACAAGATTTGACTAAGATTGGAGCAGAACAGGATGTTGTTCGTGGAGTGATAAAAATATTAGAGAAAACTGAGACTACAAATGTCCCGGCAGATTCTCTTAAGAAGTACGTTGATCAAAGTAATAAGAAATTAGTGAAAGGGATGATAATTGGATTTATCGCAAGTCTAATTGTAATAGCTGGATCGCTTTTTGGTATAAAGAAGATTAGGGATATAAAATCGCTTAAAAGTTATCAAGAGGAAGTAAAAAATACAGTAATTGAGAAATATATTGGAATTTGGAATAGTGATCTTGAGACTAATGAAAAAGAAGACAGAGAGAGTACAATTATAATTAATGAGGATACAACAATTGAGATTGATGGAGAAATGTATTATTGGTCTATCCCGTGTGATGAAATTGGGAGCTGTTCTGCTTTATATTTAATGGTTACAAGTCAGAAATGTGATTCGGTTGTGGAAAATCTAGATGATTATGATAGTGAAGAATTGAAATATATAATAGTGGATTTTAATAATATTGTTTCAAGAGATCATGGTATATATATTCTGATTCCTATTGATGAAGTAAATGATGTTGAGAAACTAGTAACCCAAAGTGATAGGTATTCGATTGAAGGTGATTGGGCTTCTGATTATGTTGGTTACCAATACAAAAATGATTGATATTCTTGTTTCTACATCATTTGTATAAGATATATATAAAGACGAGCGTATGCTCGTCTTTTTTATTAAAAGTAATCCAAGGGGAGTATATCACAAGTTAAATGACACAAATCCCCTGAAGTGTTATGATAAAAGACACCAATAAAACAGGAGGCGCTCTATGATTTTCATGACCGGCGATACTCACGCTGATATCAGTCGTTTAAATAGACAGTCCTTCTTTGAACAGAAGGAATTGACTAAGGATGATTACGTGATTATCCTTGGGGATTTTGGCATGGTCTGGGACTGGCGTGGAGATTCAAAGTACGAGAAGTACTGGCTGGACTGGCTTGAAGATAAGCCGTTCACTACGCTTTTTATAGATGGAAATCATGAGAATCACGACCGACTTCATGAGATGGAGGTTGAGGAGTGGCACGGCGGAAAGGTGCATAAGGTAAGACCTTCTGTGCTGCATTTGATGAGAGGACAGGTCTTCGAAATAGAAGGGCTGCGGGTATTTACATTTGGCGGTGCCAGGTCCCACGATATCAGCGATGGAATCTTAGAACCGGATGATCCTAGAATCAAGAAATGGAGTCAGGATTATTCTAAGCTTTTCAGGGTGAGAGGCGTCAGCTGGTGGGAGCGGGAGCTTCCGACACCAGAGGAACTTGAAGAGGGCATTAAGAATCTTGATAAGGTTAACTGGGAGGTTGACTGGGTTCTCACTCACTGCGCCTCGGCCAGTACGACTGCGCTTATTAGCGCTGGAGGTTACAGCCAGGATTATTTTACTCAGTATCTTGAAGAGATAAAGGTGGGGCTAAAATATAAGAGATGGTTCTTCGGCCATCACCATATGAATCAACAGGTTAATGACAAGGAAATCTGTCTCTATGAGCAGATCATCCGCGTTCATTAATTTGCTACTTTTAATTCGTGTTTTTGTCGATGACAAAGCCCTCTGTATGTGCTAAACTTAGAAACGATTTGCGAATGAGGGAAAAAGTATAATATGGATATTGAAAATATGAGTTATGAGGATATCCTTCGTTTTAGGTTGAAGGTGTTCCGTAACTTTTGTATATTTATGGTCCTTGTGACAGTCTTTGTTATTTCTATGGCTGTTTATTACCGTTTTCAGATTGGTAAGGCGGGAGTTGAATACGAGCCTGTTCAAGTTCAGGTTCGTAGTGCCGAACAAGTAAAAAAGTATACAGGTCATTATAAAAACCCGTACATGTTATATAATAAGGTCATTGTGTATTATGATGGTAATGAGTATGAATTAATTGGCGTAAATAATGAAGAGTATGCTCAATACAGAAAAGCTACTGATTGGAAATATGAAAATGGAGAAGCGGCTATTGAAAAGGTTGAAGTATATCTACATAATGGAAACCTGTATTCAAGTGTTGATGCAATAAGGTCATATACCAAAGAAGCAGATACATATGGTCGATTAATTTATGCATCCTTAGCGTTAATTATAGTAACACCGACTTGTTTCGGTGGTTACGTTGAAATAAAGAAAAAATATTTAGATAAATTAAAGGAGATAGATGATGAGTTACGATAAGTACGAAAGTCCACTTTCACAGAGATATGCCAGCAAGGAGATGCAGTATATCTTTTCACCTGACAAGAAGTTCAAGACTTGGAGAAAGCTTTGGATCGCTCTTGCAGAGGTTGAGAAGGAACTGGAGCTTCCTGATGAAAATGGTAATCCACGTATTACTCAGGAAATGATAGATGAATTAAAGGCAAATGCTGAAGATATTGATTACGAGATGGCTAAGAAGGAAGAGACTCTTGTTCGTCACGATGTTATGGCTCATGTTCATACATACGGCGCAAAGTGTCCTAAGGCAGCAGGTATCATCCACCTTGGCGCTACAAGCTGCTACGTAGGTGATAACACTGATGTCATTATTATGACAGAAGGTCTTAAACTTGTACGTAAGAAGCTTCTTAATGTAATAAATGAGCTTTCAAAGTTCGCTATGGAGTATAAGGATCTTCCTACTATTGCATTTACACATTTCCAGCCAGCGCAGCCAACAACAGTTGGTAAGCGTGCAACTCTCTGGATGAACGAGTTCTTCATGGATCTTCAGGATGTTGAGTACATGATCTCACAGCAGAAGCTCCTTGGTTCAAAGGGTACAACAGGTACACAGGCTTCATTCCTTGAGCTCTTCAACGGAGATCACGATAAGGTAAAGAAACTTGACAAAATGATAGCTGAGAAGATGGGCTTTGACGATGTATACCCAGTATCAGGTCAGACATATTCACGTAAGGTTGACTCACGTGTTCTCAATGTACTTTCTGGTATTGCTCAGTCAGCTCATAAATTTTCAAATGATATCCGCCTCCTTCAGCATCTGAAGCAGATCGAGGAGCCATTTGAAAAGAACCAGATCGGTTCATCAGCTATGGCATATAAGAGAAATCCTATGAGAAGTGAGCGTATCGCTTCACTGGCTAACTACGTTATCTGCGATGCACTGAACCCAGCAATCGTTGCTTCAACTCAGTGGTTCGAGAGAACACTTGATGATTCAGCTAACAAGAGAATCTCTGTTCCAGAAGCATTCCTTGCAGTAGATGGAATCCTTGATCTCTGCCTTAACGTAGTAGACGGACTTGTTGTTTATGACAAGGTTATTGAGAAGAAGTTCATGGAAGAGATTCCATTTATGGCTACAGAGAATATCATGATGGACGCTACTAAGGCTGGTGGCGACAGACAGGAGCTTCACGAGAAGATTCGTCAGTACTCTATGCAGGCTGGCGCAAATGTAAAGAAAGAGGGTAAGGAGAACAACCTCCTGGATCTCATCGCTGCAGATCCTGCATTTGGCAAGACCCTTGATGAGTTGAAAGAATTGATGAAGCCTTCACTCTATGTTGGTCGTGCACCACAGCAGACAGAAGAGTACATCAGCGAAGTTATTCAGCCAGTACTTGATGCAAACAAAGCAGAGCTTGGATTAACTGCAGAAATAAACGTCTAAATAGAATAGGAGAAAACTATGAAGTTTTTTGTGACAGGTGTTTGTGGTCAGCTTGGCCACGATGTTATGAATGATCTGGCAGCTCGTGGATACGAGGGCGTGGGAAGTGATATTCAGCCTGAGTACAGCTGTGCAGCTGATGGCACAGCAGTTACGACTATGCCTTATGTAAGTCTTGATATTACAGACAGAGATGCGGTTATCGCAAAGATTAAGGAAGTGAATCCTGACGTTATCGTTCACTGTGCAGCATGGACTGCAGTTGATGCGGCAGAGGATGAGGAGAACCAGCCAAAGGTTCGTGCTATAAATGTGGACGGCACTCAGAATATTGCTGACGTAGCAAAGGAACTGGGCTGCAAGATGATCTACATCTCTACCGACTATGTATTTAATGGTCAGGGCGAAGAGCCTTGGCAGCCAGATTGCAAGGACTACGCTCCACTCTGTGTATATGGACAGACAAAGCTGGACGGCGAGCTTGCAGTTGCAAATACTCTTGAGAAGTACTTCATCGTACGAATCGCTTGGGTATTTGGAGTTAATGGCAAGAACTTCATCAAGACTATGCTGAATGTTGGAAAGACTCACGACAGAGTAACGGTTGTTTCTGATCAGATCGGAACACCTACATATACATACGACCTCGCTCGTCTTCTTGTTGATATGGCTGAGACTGAGAAGTATGGCTACTATCACGCAACTAACGAGGGCGGATTCATCTCCTGGTATGATTTCACTAAGGAGATTTATAAGCAGGCAGGCTACACAACAGAGGTTGCTCCTGTTACAACTGCTGAGTATGGTATTTCGAAAGCAGCAAGACCATTTAACTCAAGACTTGATAAGTCAAAGCTTGTTGAAATGGGATTCCAGCCACTACCTACATGGCAGGACGCACTTAGCCGTTACCTGAAGGAAATTGATTTCTAGTTTATAATTCAAAGAAAGTGATCATAAAAAAGCGAAACACCTGAGATTCGAATTCGAAATCCCAGGTGTTTCTTTATGTGAAAGAAGTATGAAGGCTTTTATAGTCACATCTTTATCGAGGATGAGTGTGACATCCTCGCCTTGATTTGATAAGTTATACGTAATTTGTAGTGTCAAAAAAGTATTTAACTGTTTCATTATTTTTTTCAAAATGTTATAATCTAGGATAAAGTTTAAGGAAAAGGGGAGTATTATTATGGATGGAAATAACATGAATCCGATGGGTCCGGATCCTAATATGTTTGCTGGACAGCAGCCTGGACAGCCACAGCAGCCACAGGGCGGTCAGTTCGGACAGCCACAGCAGCCAGTACAGCAGCCACAGGGCGGTCAGTTCGGACAGCCACAGCAGCCAGTACAGCAGCCACAGGGCGGTCAGTTCGGTAAGCCACAGGGCGCACCACAACAGGCACCACAGGGCGGCCAGTTTGGACAGCCACAGCAGCCAGTACAGCAGCCACAGGGCGGTCAGTTCGGTAAGCCACAGGGCGCACCACAGCAGGCACCACAGGGCGGCCAGTTCGGTAAGCCACAGGGGGCACCACAACAGGCACCACAGGGCGGCCAGTTCGGTAAGCCACAGGGGGCACCACAGCAGGCACCACAGGGAGGCCAGTTTGGTGGACAGCCACAGCAGCCACAAGGCGGTCAGTTTGGTAAGCCACAGGGCCAGGTGCAGCAGGCACCACAAGGAGGCCAGTTTGGTGGACAGCCACAGCAGCCACAAGGCGGTCAGTTCGGTAAGCCACAGGGGGCACCACAACAGGCACCACAGGGTGGCCAGTTCGGTGGACAGCCACAGCAGCCACAGGGATCAAATCCATATGGTCAGCAGGCATCAAGCGCACCAACACCTGGTATGGTATACAATGATAAGCCAGCAGGTGGAGCAGGCGGATACGGACAGCCAGGCGGTCAGTTTGGCGGACCTGGATCAGGTGGTCCTAAGCCACCTCAGCCTCCAAAGAGCGGCGGTAATAAGACTGGTCTTATTATCGGTATAGCTGCAGGTGCAGTTGTACTTATCGGTATTATTGTTGCGGTAATACTTGCACTCGGTGGAAAGAATATAAAGGGTGCTGAAGAGGCTTCACTTGGATTCGTTCAGGCATATAGTGATCTGGATTTTGAGACTATGAGATCTTATGTTCCAGATGAGATAGCTGATGATGACGATTATGAGTTTAATGAAGACGATACAGAAGAGATGCAGGAACTTCTGGAGTCGTTTGGTTTCGAACTTAAGGATCCTGAGATTGTTGAGTCAGAGAGAATCGATCCTAAGGCTACAGCTAAGGAAATGAATGACAAGTTCGATACAAGCTTCAAGTTCAAGAATGCAGCCAGAGTAGTAGTTGATGCTACTATGAGCATTACATTCTTCGGCGAGACAAGCGAAGATGAAGTAGAGTTTGAATTCACATGTGGTAAGATCGGTGGCAAATGGTATATCATCGATTGTGAAGATAACTCTGAAGATGTCCTCGAGGAAGAAGAGGAAGATGTTGAAGACGATAAAGAGTCTGAAACAGATACAGACGCTGATGAGACAGAGACAGCTACTATTGATGAAGATGAAGAAGGCGATCCAAGCTCAAACGGCGAGGATGGAGATTATGAAGATATCTCTAGCATAGCTGAAGTTATCGATATGTCTACTGCAGAGAGTCATGTAGTTGCAGCACCTGAGGGTGTACCTGAAGATTATAAAGAGATGACATTCTCCTTCGAAGGAAAGACACTTACAATGCCATTTGCTCTTGCTGATCTTGGTTCTGACTGGGTACTTAATGAAGATTACTTCTATAAGGACGATGAGGAACTTGAGCCAGGTGAGTATTCATCATCAAATGCGCATGAGAATTCTAACTATGATGAGTGGTTCGATCTTTACCTTTCAACATGTAACCCAACAGACGGCACACTTGCTTATGCTGATACATATGTAAAGGATTTTGATGCTGATATAGATTTCTGTGATACAGATAACTATCCAGAGATGATCCTTTCAAAGGGTATTACATGGGGTTCATCACTCCAGGATATATATGATGCATATGGTGATGCCGATACAATCTACATGGGTTATGATAACTCATACGTATATCTGTATTACTATATAGATGAGTATGGCTTCGATGAGTTAGTTCTTGAGGTTAGCTTTGAGGATGGACTTCAGAGAATTGAGTACAACAACTGGAACTGGGATAAGGATAACTAAGCCGAAAGTCATCAATACTAAAGTATAACTACCAAGACCTCTGCAAGCCCAGCGCTGCGGAGGTCTTTTTATGAATCAAAAGGGCGAGAGAGCCGAATCGACTCATTTTCAGGAGAATGATATGGCAGATATTTTGGAATACTTGGATTGGCGTGGGGACATCCCCTTCGACGTTGATCCTTTCAACGACGTAGACAACTTAATACTTGCGCAGATTTCCTACACGGATCTTGAGGGGGTAATGACTCAAGATGAGGAGCTCCCTATCGAAGAGGTGGCGGGAATATACTTTAACATCCATACTGAGGAAGAGATAACAGCTCGTGATACTTTCTTCAAGCTGGCTCCCTTTGTGCTGAGAAAGGCGGCAACGTCCAGACGTTTCCAGGGCACTACCATAGGCAGGTACATCAATATGATAAGTGCCGACCGCCAGGAACAGTATTCAGCAGTGACCTATCGACTGCCAAATGGAATCTGTTATGTAGCTTTTCGAGGCACCGATAATACCATCGTTGGCTGGAAGGAAGACTTTAACCTTACCTTTATGAATGAGACAGCAGGTCAGCGCCGTGCAGTGGAGTACGTGAATTATTATTTTGGTAACACTGACGAGAGGCTTGTCCTGGGTGGACATTCCAAGGGCGGCAACTTTGCAGTTTATGCTGGAGCCTTCTGTGATGAGGAGATTCAGAACCGAATAGAGGCTGTATATTCAAATGATGGTCCAGGCTTCCGTGATGAGATACTGGCTCGGGACGGCTACAAGCGAATACTTCCGAGAGTTATAAGTATCTTGCCTGAAGAATCCATAGTTGGTGTGCTTCTCTCGAATGAGTATGAGAACCATATCGTAAAGAGCTCAGCGAAGGGCATCAATCAGCACGACCCAATGACCTGGCAGGTATATGGTCCAGGTTTCGTTGAGGAGGAACATCGAAGTGAGAGCAGTCACCTTATAGATAAGACTATGATGAAATGGCTCGCTACAATGAACGATGAGGACCGAGCGGCATTTGTAGATATGCTTTTCTCCTCGATTGAATCCACAGGTGTTACTACACTCCGAGATGTGAGTGATGGTGGTCTTAAAACTATCGCTGAGATAATAAAGTCCCTTAAGAGTATGGCACCGGAGCGACAGCAGGAGTTCTCAACCAGCGTTAAGCGACTCCTTAAGATAGGAAGCGAGCTTGCTGTAAAGGACGTGAAGAGCAAGGCGAGACTTCCTAAGATCGAGCGAACTGTTGACAGAAAGTCTGAGCTTCGAAAGACTATGAAGGGAATCCGAAACGATCTCTCAGAAAATCAGATCGTGGAATACTCCCATTCAATATGCGAGACTATCCGTGGTCTCCGCAGCTATGCTGAAGCAGACATGATCCTGGCTTATATGAGCACAGGTAGCGAGGTTCGACTTCAGGAACTGATCAACGCGGCAAGGGCAGATGGTAAGCGTGTTTATATTCCAAAGGTTATCAATAAGAAGGAAATGCGATTCTACCTGTACGATGGCAAGTTCACTAAGGGTAGCTTCGGAATCAAGGAACCTAAGAATACCAGTGACATGAAGATGTATGATGCTGAGCTGGAACACCTTCTGGGTGAGAACAGGAAGACTCTAGTAATTATGCCGGCAGTTGCATTTGACATCGATAGGAACCGTCTGGGATATGGTGGCGGGTATTACGACCGCTTCGTCGAAAAGGTGGAAGGCTATCCAGTCACATTTGTAGCCGCAGGCTATGACTGTCAGATAATCGACAGTATTCCGACGGAACCATGCGATAAGAAACCAGAGATGATAATCACGGAACATCGTATTATTACCTAGTAATATGAACACATTGTAAATTATCGTATAAAACGCTTTTATTCTTATATGCAATGTGTTAGAATAGCAAATTGCGGGGTTTTGCCCCCATTAATAAATAAAGTAGGAGGCGTATTAATGGTTACTGCAGTAGTAGGTGCAAACTGGGGAGACGAAGGAAAAGGAAAAATCACTGACATGCTGGCTGAGAAGGCTGACATCGTCATCAGATTTCAGGGAGGAGCAAACGCTGGTCATACGATCATCAATGACTACGGCCGCTTCGCATTGCACACACTTCCTTCAGGTGTTTTCTATGATCATACAACAAGTATCATCGGAAATGGTGTAGCACTTGATATACCAAAGCTTTTCAAAGAGATAAAGAGCATTGAGGAAGGCGGTGTTCCAACACCTAAGATCCTCGTGTCAGATAGAGCGCAGATGGTAATGCCATATCACGTACTCCTTGATTCATATGAGGAGGAGAGACTTGCTGGTGCGTCCTTCGGATCAACAAAGTCAGGTATTGCTCCATTTTACTCAGATAAATATGCAAAGATCGGCTTTCAGGTTTCAGAGCTTTTCGAGGATGAGAAGACTCTTAAAGAGAAGATTGAGCGAGTAATCGCACAGAAGAATGTTCTCCTCGAGCACCTGTATCATAAGCCACTCCTTACTGTTGACGAAGTATACGCAACACTTATGGAGTATAAAGAGATCGTTGCACCTTATGTATGCGATGTTTCTGCATTCCTTTACAACGCCATGAAGGAAGGCAAGAACGTTCTTCTTGAGGGACAGCTTGGTTCAATGAAGGATCCAGATCACGGAATCTATCCTATGGTAACTTCTTCATCAACACTTGCTGGTTACGGCGCAATCGGTGCTGGTATCCCTCCATATGAGATAAAGAGAGTTGTAACAGTCTGCAAGGCATACTCAAGTGCTGTTGGCGCAGGCGAGTTCGTAAGTGAGATCTTCGGTGAGGAGGCTGACCTTCTCAGAACTCACGGTGGTGATAAGGGTGAGTTTGGTGCTACAACAGGTCGTCCACGTCGTATGGGTTGGTTCGACTGTGTTGCTTCAAAGTATGGCTGCCGTCTCCAGGGTACAACAGATGTTGCATTTACAGTTCTTGATGCACTTGGATACCTTGATGAGATTCCAGTATGCGTTGGTTACGAGATCGACGGCGAAGTTACAACAGACTTCCCTGTAACAACAAAGCTTAAGAAGGCTAAGCCAGTCAACAAGGTTCTTCCAGGATGGAAGTGCGATATCCGCGGCATCACAAAGTATGAGGATCTTCCTGAGAACTGCCGCAACTACATCGAGTTCGTAGAGAAAGAGATTGGCTTCCCAATCACAATGATTTCAAACGGCCCAGGTCGTCATGAGATCATTTATCGTTAATAAAGACAAATGAAATTATCAGTTGGCATTCCATAAAAGGGGTGCCAACTTTTTCTTTTAGATGGTATAATTCGTAGGTAGGCCCCGCTGTAGGGAAATGGGGAAAAAGTATTGATAAGAGGAGAAGAGTATGCATCAGTTTAAATTGCCATATCATCTGATCGTTGATGACGGAATCTTTGGAAGAATCCCATCAGTTATGGAGGACGTGCTTCCAGGACTTGATCAGAAGAAAACTATAATAGTAACAGAAGAGAACCTGAAGGGAATCTTCGAAAGTATAATCGCAGGAATCGAGAAGAGCTTTCCAAACAGTGAGCTCTACCTGATACAGGCTGCAAGCTACGACAATGCTGTAGCTCTTGCAAAGTATATAACAATGAATGACATTCATACTGTTATCGGATTCGGTGGCGGTACAGTTCTGGACCTTGCCAAGTTCGCTGCATTTGTCAGCAAGGCAAAGCTTATCTCATTGCCAACAACTATCAGTAACGACAGTCTTGCATCACCTGTTGCTGTACTTGGTACAGAAGGCAGAGCTCGTAAGAGCTTCAAATGTACCATTCCACACGCTATCCTCGTAGATGCATCAGTAATAATGAGTGCTCCAGAGAGACAGCTTCTTGCGGGAATCGGTGATACTGTCAGCAAGTACACAGCCCTCAACGACTGGAAGATAGCTCATATTGCTGGAAAGGACTACGTTGACGACTTCGCATACATGATATCTAAGATGGCATTTAACTCCATTGCATATAATGACATGAAGGAGCTGAAGAGTGTGGACTTCATCAAGCGTCTCACCCAGGCTCTCGTAATGGGTGGACTTGCTATGGAGATTGCGGGAACATCTCGTCCAAGTAGTGGATCTGAGCATCTGTTCTGCCACGCCCTTGAGGAGAACTTCGCGGACAAGGTAAATGTGCCTCACGGTATTGCAGTTGCCATGGGAAGCTACGGCGCCTGCAAGTTCCAGGAGCGTAACATCGCTAAGATCACCCGCATCATAAAGGACTACGACCTGCCAGTTGTTCCATCCAGCTGGAACGTCACCGAAGAAATCTTCGTTGGTGCATGGCAGAGTGCGGCTGCAACAAGAGCAGACCGCTACACAATCCTGAATGAGACAGATCTTTCCACCGAGAGACTTTCAAAGCTCTACTATGAGATGGAAGATGTGTTTGCAAACCGATAGGTGATAAAATCGTATAGATACAGAAAGAAAAAACAAGTGCGATAGCAGGAAAATGCCATCGCACTTGTTTTTTTTGAACTAGTAATTCAAGGTTTCTATCACAACTTATCACAAGTTGCAAATTTTATCACAACTT
The DNA here is from genome assembly GCA_000687975.1 of Lachnospiraceae bacterium AC2031. Classification (GTDB taxonomy): domain Bacteria; phylum Bacillota; class Clostridia; order Lachnospirales; family Lachnospiraceae; genus Eubacterium_Q. The sequence goes on from JIAB01000001.1 coordinate 2,290,650, forward strand.
ATCACAACTTATCACAACTTATCACAAGTTCTCCTAAGATTAGTAAACCACAGGTACAATGACAACATCTCCCCAAGGTGTTATTATCTAATTTATGAAGACAGAGAATGTAAAAACTTTATACGTTATGATAGGAATTCAAGGTAGTGGAAAGTCTACATTCTGCGGAAGGTACCTCTCGGATGTTCAGCGTGTTAATCTGGATACCCTGCATACCAGAAATAAAGAGGCGCTTATGATAGCTGAATGTCAGAGGAATGGCGTTTCCTACGTTGTTGACAATACAAATCCAACCAGGGACGACCGTGCCCGTTACATTCCTTCTGCGAAGGCTGAGGGATATAGGATTGTTGGATACTTTATGCAGTCCCGAGTTCAGGACTGTATAAAGAGGAATGAAGGACGAGAGGGTAAAGCAAAGGTTCCGAATGGAGCCATAGTGATGACCTCTAATAAGCTGGAAATGCCATCGAAGGCGGAAGGCTTTGATGAGCTTTACTTTGTTTGTATAGATGGAGAGGATATGACAATCTCTGAATGGAGGGGTGAGGATAAAATATGAAAACAATTCAGGAAAGATATGAAGAGATTAAGGATAGGACAGACCTTACTGACAGTATTGATAAGTTGATAGTGGACTGTTACAGGTATAAGGTCTTTAAAGCTAACCCTTCTGCTAAGTTTAAGAGGGAGTTTAAGGATGATTTTGAGTATGACTATCCACTTCTTGTTAGCGATATAAAGAGACAGTTGGCCAGTGATCTTCGTGGCAGGGTGAAGTTCCTTAAAGAGGGTGAAGCGTTTGAGGATAAAATGAAAGCCCAACGAGCAAAGAGGGGCTACGCAGATGTAGATGTGTGGAACATGGATTCATGGTTTCTTAGGACTATGCTTCCAATGATGAAGCAGCTGAGGAAGAAACATCATGGTTTTCCTGGTTCGTTTTTGTCTGGGTTCGATGCTCCACCTGAGGAGAGTGAGGCTGCAAATGCTAAGTGGGAAGGAATTCTTGATAGGATGATCTTTCTTCTTACTGAGATGGATGCAGATAAATGCTCTATGAAGAATCCTTACGAGAAGGCGTATAATGGGCTGAATAGAAAGTTCCGTAAGGAACTTGGCTGGTTTGGTGAGAAGGCCAAGACTCCTGAGGAACTTGCTGAGGAAAAGGAGAAGGGCTCATCAAGAATGTATTCGCCTTGGGATTTTCCAGACCGTTATCCAACGGCAAAAGAGATAAAAGATAAATATTTTGATTATGAAGCAAAAATAGACGAATACAGGGATAAGTGTAAGGATGAATTCTTTGAACTGTTTTCAAAGTACTTTTGGATGCTTTGGGATTAATAAGGCGACCGGTGACAAACTGTCATCGGTTGCTTTGTTATTTGATAACAAAGCAAAAAAATAATAAAGAAACATAAAAAATAATAAAAGTGTGAAGAATTAATAATTGATGGTTTATCGGTGTTTTATTTGCTATAATTATATAGTTAGTTTGACGGTATGATATCTAAAAAGGGGGATATTATGTCAGAAATACAAGAACTTGAAGCGAAACTCGTTGAGAGTCAGAAAAAACTGAATGATCTTCAATACGAGGTTAACGCTATTCATATGGAACTCCTTAAGTTAAAGGATGAGGAGAAGACTCAGGTTAAGCAGGAGGCTCAACAATATGTATCGCCATATAGACAGCAGCCTGCAGCACAGGGCCAACCTACGGCACAGGAGCAGCAAGTCGTGCAGCAGCAACCTGTAGTTCAGCAGCCTGTGGTAGCGCAGGGCCAGCCAGATGCACAGCCATCTATACAGCCAGACATGCAGCAGACTCAGGTGCAGGAATATCAGCCAAAGCCAAAGTATTGGGAGGCGCAGATGCCTGGATACAAGGGACCAAAGCCAGATGGCTATTGGGGACCAAGTGATCCGACAACTAACGTAAAGCCTGCTCGTGATACTGAGTGGCTTGTTGGTATTCGAGGAATGGGAATCGTTGCGTCGATTCTGGTATTTATCAGTTTTATCTTATTTGCAATGTACCTGATTCCAGGACTTACGGATGAGATAAAAATGGCACTTATGTTTATCATAAGTGGCGGACTTACAGCTGTAGGCCTTTTCTTCTGGCTTAGAAAGAAGGAGAGTCTTTTCTTCCTGTCGCTGGGAGCCTGCGGAATTGGTGCTCTTTATATATCGCTCTTTGTTAGTAATATATACTTTGGAATGATAGAACAGATACCACTTTATATTCTGCTCCTTATCTGGGCAGCTGGCGTTCTGTATCTTTCAAAGATAAAACCGCTGCTTTTCGAGATTATCGGTCTTTCGGGTATCATCATATCGGTAATGCTTGGAACATTTTCTTGTGTAGACGATCGCGACGGTATAATGCTTGGTGTTCTTGCAATATATCTTGCAATAGGTATCCTTGCATTCATGCTCTTTAGATTAAAGGACAATGTGGGACTGGTGATTTCAAATGTGGCTGCATGCATTGGTACATTTACCATAGTTATTGGTTGTTTCGATGTAATCTATGATACAGCATTTCCTTGTATCGTTATGATTCTTTTCACTATGGTGCTGATTGTGATGAATCTGATTCTCATCAATGAGGATAGATACACCTATCTGCCTGTATTTGGAGCTATATTCACGGCGATGTTGCTGCTTTCGATTAAGGCGGCGATTCCTGAAGAAGAGTTCGCAAGAATCATGGTACTTATTATCGCTGTGATCTTATATATTGGTATTGAGCTTTATCACAAGCTGGAACTCCGTTCGCGTGCTCCTATCGGCGCGGGTAAGAGCGTAGGAGTTATCATCTGGGAAGCAATGCTGCTTATTGTTTCTGCAGTGTGCATAATGAAGCATGATGGAATAAATGAATATGTAGGTGTATTCGCACTTATAATTCCGCTCCTTGCTTATGGCTTTATTGCTGATGACAAGCAGTCGAAGATCAGTTCACTTGCACTTTATATGATCCTCGCTGTTGAGGTTTCTATTACCCCTTGGGCGGGACTCTTCTATGTGATAGTTGTATTCGCTCTCTTCGCAGTGATGATGTATGTGAACAGGAATCAGTATAACGGAGTACTTAAGATACTTTTCTACATAACATTTATTATTGGCTTGACAGTGTGGTATACGGATGTATCTCTTGAACAAGACTGGGATGGCTGGGTGTCACCAACTATACTGCTTGCAATAACAGGTGCTCTCAACTTCGCAGCATGTAAGACCCCATTTGGCAAGAACTGGCTGACTGGGGATGAAGAGAAGGGCTTTAGGATTACGACTTATGTTATAAATTCGTTCCTGATGATCGAGGCTATCCTTATTATGTATAACGCTCCGGGAGACGGGGTTCGAACTGCAGCTGTTCTGATAGCAATCATGCTCTTCATAATCAATTCAAGGAACCTTCTGAAGACCGAGAATAATCTTGCGATAGTTTATGTGGGTGTTAAGTTTACAGTTTTGCTGATCTGTGTTCTTGATTCCTTCAGTGCTGTGAACTATGTAATTAGCATTTCTGTCTTTGTACTTGCTACGCTGTTTATTTTGCTTGGTTTCAAGATGAAGCTGAAGAGTCTTCGTATTTACGGCCTCGTTACAACCATGATCTTTGCGGTTAAGCTGGTGATGGTGGATATTAAGTATGATAACGTGCTTGGTAATGCGCTCAGCTTCTTTATAAGCGGTCTTATCTGTTTCGGTATCAGTGCGCTTTATAGTATTGCTGATAAGAAGCTGTTTAAGGCTGAGGCGGCTCCAAGTGTTGAAAATGTAACGCCGGAGTATGTGAATCCAGAGTATGTAGACCCAAATGTAGTGAATCCACAGTATGTTGATCCGACTGCTGTGAACCAGCAGTATGTTGCTTCGAATGCGATGAATCAGCAGTATGTTGCTCCGAATGCGATGAACCAGCAGTATGTTGATCCCAATACAGTGAATCAGAATACATTTATCGGAGAGGCGGAAATCAGAAACGATATTCCTCAGGACATGAACGGTGGAAATGGTATCTAATCTCTGCTATAATTATAATGTTAGGGTTTATTATTCTACATTTAGGAGGATAAGGCTTTGCCGAATCTTGTGAAGATTGGCTACGACAAGAAGATCGTAGACATTATATATGAATATGGCTCGGATATTCTTGCTAACGAGAAGTTCCAGAAGGAAAAGGATTATATCCAGCATGGAACTACCACAACTTATGCGCATTCCCTATGTGTTGCGTATATGAGCGTGTGGCTTGCAGTGAGAAATCGTCATGAGGTGGATATGAGGAGTGTGGTAAGAGGTGCTCTCTTACATGACTACTTCCTTTATGACTGGCATGAAAAGAATGAGTACCATAATCTTCATGGTTATACTCATGCGAAACGTGCTATGCAGAATGCCAGAAGAGATTTTAATATAAGTTCAAAGGAAGCTCAGATAATATATTGTCATATGTTTCCTTTAAATCTAACACGTGTACCTAAGTCACGTGAGGCAAGACTTGTATGTATTGCCGATAAGATGGTGGCAGGCAGTGAGACCCTGCTCATCATGCAATATAGCCAGGCTATGTCTGGACAAACAGCAACAATATAAAAAAAGTGCAGAAGGGGACAGACCTTGGTGCAATGGGGTCAGTCCCCACTGCACATTTATGGAGAAAATTATGTCAGAATTTACAGCAAATACAGCATCAAGAGAGATACAGAGACTCTCAAAGATGTGTGTAGACAACAATCATATAGAACAGTCACTTTATGATAAGTACCAGGTTAAGCGTGGACTTCGCGAGCCAAGTGGCAAGGGCGTCCTTACTGGACTTACAGAAATCTCAACTGTTATTGGTTCTAAGGAAATCGATGGAGTTCTTACTCCTACAGAAGGTGAGCTTCGTTACCGTGGAATCGATGTTAATGAGCTGGTTGAAGGATTTACTAATGGTCATAGATATGGCTATGAAGAGATAGTTTATCTTCTTCTTTTTGGTTCTCTTCCTAATCAGGCTGAGCTGGATAAGTTCAATCAGCTGATGGGTTATAACAGAAAGCTTCCACCAGATTTCGTAGAGGATGTTATCCTTAAGAATCCTAATAAGGATGTTATGAATGCTATGTCCCAGGCGGTTCTTGCGCTAAATGGATACGACAAGCGTTCAGATGATACAGATATACCAAATGTGCTCCGTCAGAGCATTAGTCTTATTGCGACTATGCCAATGATCGCAGCGTATTCATATCTTTCATATCGTCATTACATGCTGAGACGAGGTCTCTATCTGCATAATCCAAAGCCTGAGCTTTCAACTGCAGAGAATCTTCTCAGAATGCTTAGACAGGATAAGAAGTACGATGAGGCAGAGGCAAAGCTACTGGATATGGCGCTGGTGCTTCATGCCGAGCATGGTGGTGGTAATAATTCCACATTTACTACTCACGTAGTAACTTCATCTGGAACAGATACTTATTCAGCTATGGCTGCATCTCTTTGTTCACTTAAGGGACCAAAGCATGGTGGTGCCAATATCAAGGCTATGAAGATGTTCCAGGATATCAAGGCAAATGTAAAAGACTGGTACGACGATGATGAGATAGCAGCGTACCTTAAGAGAATTCTCGAGAAAGATGCATTTGACCATTCAGGCCTTATTTATGGAATGGGTCATGCAGTATATTCACTCTCTGATCCTAGAGCAAAGATTCTAAAGAAGTATACTTTGGAACTTGCTGAGAGAAAGGGTAGAGAGAATGAGGCTCATCTCTATAAGACAGTAGAGGAGCTGGCGCCTAAGGTTATCGCTGAAAAGCGTAAGATTTATAAGGGTGTATGTACGAACATTGATTTCTACAGTGGATTTGCATACGACATGCTGGGAATTCCAGAAGAGTTTATTACACCTCTGTTTGCGATTGCACGTGTTGCGGGATGGAGTGCACATCGTATCGAGGAACTGATCTGCGACAGCAAGATCATTCGTCCGGCCTACAAATCTGTGGCAGCGGACGCATCCTATATACCAATAACTGATCGTTAATTAAAAAATGAGTCGAAACGGCTTTGAGCTGTTTCGACTCATTTCGATTTATATTGAATTTACATTGATTCAAGTGTTGTACGAATAGCTTTGATGAAGTCCTGAGTGTTAAGTGTTGTAACATTCTCAAGCTCTGTGATAAGTGCAAGGTCTTTAGTCATTGTACCGCCCTCGATAGTAGCGATTGTTGCCTTCTCAAGCTTATCAGCAAATGCCATAAGATCCTTGTTTCCATCAAGCTCGCCGCGCTTTCTAAGTGCGCCTGTCCAAGCGAAGATTGTAGCAACTGGGTTTGTTGATGTCTCTTCACCCTTAAGATGCTTGTAGTAATGTCTCTGAACAGTTCCGTGTGCAGCTTCGTATTCGTAAACACCCTTAGGTGAAACTAGTACAGAAGTCATCATTGCGAGTGAACCAAATGCTGATGAAAGCATATCACTCATTACGTCACCGTCGTAGTTCTTACAAGCCCAGATGAATCCGCCCTTTGACTTCATTACGCGGGCAACTGCATCATCGATAAGTGTGTAGAAGTACTCGATACCAGCGGCATCAAACTTCTCTTTATATTCAGCGTCGAATATCTCCTGGAAGATATCCTTAAATGTATGATCATACTTCTTTGAGATTGTATCCTTTGTAGCAAACCAGAGGCTCTGCTTTGTATCAAGTGCATATGTGAAGCAGCTTCTAGCAAAGCTTTCGATAGATGGGCAAAGGTTGTGCATTCCCTGAACAACTCCTGGTCCGTCAAACTCATGAACGAGTACTGACTCCTGAGTTCCGTCTGCAGCTGTGTAAACAAGCTCAACCTTACCTGCTCCTGGGATCTTCATCTCGCTAGCCTTATATACATCGCCGTATGCGTGTCTTGCGATAGTGATTGGCTGCTCCCAGTTTCTAACACAAGGAGTGATTCCCTTAACCTGGATAGGTGCTCTGAAAACTGTACCATCAAGGATTGCTCTGATTGTTCCGTTAGGGCTCTTCCACATTTCCTTAAGGTTGTACTCCTCAACACGAGCAGCGTTAGGAGTGATTGTTGCACACTTTACTGCAACCTTGTATTTCTCTGTAGCGTAAGCTGAGTCCTTTGTTACCTGATCATCAGTCTCGTTACGATGCTCGAGGCCAAGATCATAGTACTCAGTGTTAAGTTCGATAAATGGATTCAGAAGTTCGTCCTTGATAAGCTGCCAGAGGATTCTGGTCATCTCGTCTCCATCCATCTCGACTAGTGGGGTAGTCATCTTAATCTTTTCCATCTGTTTTTCCTCCTTGTATATATCAATGAGTCGATTTGGCTCTCTCGCCATTTGACTCATTTTTGAGTCGGTGGGCTGAAAGCTACTTTGACTCGTTTTCAAGTTCTTCAAGTAGTTTTAACAGGACTTCGGTTTCGCCGTTTTCTTTGAGTGGTGGGGCAATGTGCTTAGCGGCTGCCTTCACCTCGTCTCTGGCGCTTCCGATAGCATAGCTCTCTTCGGCAGCAGCAAGCAGGCCAAGGTCATTTAGGTTGTCGCCAAATGCCATAGTCTCTTCTCGGGTAATTCCGAGTTGCTTCTGAAGTGACTTCAGGGAGCTTCCCTTATCAGCGTTGAGTCCTGTAACATCCATCCACATGATACCTGCGCTGGCAATCTTGAAGTGGGACTTCCATTTGTCTGTGAACCACTCGTTTACGATAGCCTCAGCATTATCCTTGTGATAGATCGAAAGTTTAACAATGTCCTCTTTGATGTGAGTTTCAAAATCGCCTACCACCTCAATGTTAAAGCGGTAAGAATCGCGCATCCAGTAGAACATCTCACTTTTGTCCTCGCAGTAAGCTGTGTCCAGACCACTCAGCATGATATCGCAGTCCTTAAGCTTCTTCACGTCTGCAACCATCTGGAAGAGAAGATTGCGGTCGATAACGTGCTTGTCGTAGACCTTCTTTGTGTTACGGACAACAGTGCCGCCTTCGGTGATATAGTAGATATCCTCGCTGACAGGCGCAAAAAGACGGGCCATGCTGGCAAACTGTCTGCCGCTGGCACCGACAAATGTTATTCCGTGCTCTTTCAGTCTTCGAATAACGTCGAATATTCTTTTGTCGATTTCAGATGTGCCATCAGGAACCAGAGTTCCGTCGATGTCACTGGCGATTAATTTTATCATCTATTAAACCTTTGCTTTTATTTCGGCATTTATTTTACTAAACCCCCTCGTATATGCAACCAATATTTATCTTTCTTTCGATTTGTGCTAGAATGAGTCAGAACGGCTCAGAGCCAAATCGACTCATTCGTGAAAGGTTTAAGAATGTATAGGTATCATGTGAATAAAAGGGGCAGGACCAGATTTACCTTTAGGTTCCTTGGCTTAGTTATAATACTGATCTCGGCGCTGCAGGTGGTGCTTTTTGTTATGGGCTACGGCCGTGGTTATAAGATCGGTAATATCATAGCATTTATCCTGATGCTTTACGGAATCTATATCTTTATCAATTCCTTCAGGGCAAATGCATACGACATGGATTTCGAGTTTAACGACGAGAACTTTGTGGTTCATACCAAGTGGGGTGACAGAACCCACAAGTATGGTGATGTGGATGACATATCCCATGTTATTCCTGAGAACGAGATGATCTACAGTATTCTCCATATCAGCGTAGATAAAAAAAATTACGTGATCCCATTTTCCTATAAGAAGGAAGTGGCGGACACAATATATACCTACGTGAACGACAGAGTTATTGCCGAAAAATTAAGTGAAGATATAGAAGGTGATAAGAGTGACGGAAGCAAGTAGACGAAAGATGGAGTCTATGGAGCAGTTTCTAGGGGTAAAGGTTCATCTATATGAAAAGACTGACTCCACTAACCTGAGAGCAAAGGAGTATGTTCAGGCGCTTATAGAAAAAAAGAATACAGACAGGATAAATGAAATCTTCCTGGCTGATCAGCAGACCGAAGGACGTGGACGACTTGGCCGCTCCTGGCAGTCTCCGCCAGAAACGGGAATATGGATGTCGTATCTCACAAACCCGAATGTGCCAGCTGATAAAATCTCCTGTGTAACACTTCTGGCGGCCATGGGAATAGCAAGAACTGTGAAGTTCTACTCTTTGAAAAGATCCATATTCAATGTGGACGCAAAGATCAAGTGGCCTAACGATATCATAATAAATGGGAAGAAAATCTGCGGTATCCTAAGTGAGCTGGTGACTGATCCAGACACTGGAATGAACTATGTGATCTGTGGGATCGGGATAAATGTTAATACCAGGAGTTTCGATACCGAAGAATGCAGATATGCTTCATCTCTATACAGAGAGTCAGGAATTACCTGGGACCGTGAGGAACTTACTTTCGGTGTTATTTATAACATAAAGGAGTTCATGCGAAGCTTCGAGATTGAGAAGGGACTGGAATTCATTGTCCCTGATTACAACAACATGCTGGTGAATAAGGATCAGGAGGTAATTCTCTCGTCTATGAATCCTGAGATTCAGGCCGGGCTTGAACCTCGTTACATCGCCAGAGGTATAGATAAGACAGGGGCTCTTCTTGTGGAGAATTCTGCGGGTGAGATAATCCCGATCACCAGTGGGGAAGTATCAGTCCGCGGACTGTATGGCTATACTTAAATATGTTTACAGAATGAGTCAAAAGGGCTTTGAGCCAAATTGACTCATTTTTGTAGTTTTGTTATAATTATTATTTAGTTTAACGCGTTAAAGTTATCAAGTACCGAAGTATTAATACTATGGAGGCGGATATGATCGATAATGGAATAATGATGCAGGCTTTCGAGTGGTACATGAAGTCTGAACCAGGCCTTTGGACCACGTTGAAAAATGATGCAGCAAAGCTTAGCAAGGTTGGCGTTACATCAATGTGGCTGCCTCCTGCATATAAAGGTGTAGCAGGTAAAGATGATTCAGGCTACACAGTTTATGATCTGTATGATCTGGGCGAGTTTGATCAGAAGGGTACCGTTAGAACTAAGTACGGAACCAAGAAGGAATACCTGGATGCGATAGCCGCACTTCAGAAGGTCGGAATAAATGTATACGCAGACGTTGTGCTGAGTCGTAGGATGGGCGCTGATGAGGTTGAAGAAGTTTCGGCTAAGGAATTCAACGAAGTAAATAGATACCAGATGGTTGGTGAGAATAAGACTATCGGCGCAAATACGAAGTTTACTTTCCCGGGCAGAAAGAACAAATATTCTGATTTCGTCTGGAACTGGTCCCATTTTTCTGGTATCAACTGGAACCGTGATGACAATGATCAAAACAATAAATTTGATTACATGATTGGCTCGGATATTGATTTTGATAACCGAGAGGTTTTTGAAGAATTAGTCAGATGGGCTATATGGTATGTGGATATTACTGGAATTGATGGCTTTAGACTGGATGATGTAAAGAGCATTCCTGCTTCCTTCTATAGAGACTTCCTCTACACAGTCAGAGAGAAGACAGAGAAGGAACTGTTCGCGGTTGGACAGTACTGGAATGGCGATGTAGCGAAGCTAGGAGATTATCTTGATGAGATCCATTCAGAGGCATCACTCTTCGATGTTCCGCTCCATTATAATCTGTACCATGCTTCAAAGGCAGGCGGAGCTTACGATCTTAGAACGATACTTGATAATACAATGATGAGTTCAAATCCTATGAAGGCTGTTACCTTCGTAGATAATCATGATACACAGCCAGATCAGCTGATGGAAAGCTACGTTGAAGACTGGTTTAAGCCTATGGCTTATGCACTGATCCTGCTGAGACGAGAAGGCTACCCATGTGTATTCTATGGCGATTACAAGGGTATTCCTCATAGCAAGATCAAGTCAAAGAAGCAGATGCTGGACAAGCTGATGAAGCTCCGCAAGGAAAAGGCTTACGGAGAGCAGCATGACTACTTCGATCATCCTAATTGTATAGGCTGGACCCGTGAGGGCGATGCTGACCATAAGGATTCAGGACTTGCAGTAGTAATCTCGGATGGCGAAGGCGGCACAAAGAGAATGTATGTTGGAAAGCATTTTGCTGGAAAGCACTTCTCAGATGTAATGGGAAATGCAAAGTACAACATTAAGATAGATGAATATGGCTTTGGTGACTTCTATGTTAACAGAGCTGCGGTATCAGTATGGGTTCACAAGGAACCTAGTAGATAGAAAGGATTAAAGTATGGGCAAAACTGTAAGAACAGAGGCAGTTGACGATCTCTTCGATGCAATAATGACTCTGAAGGATCGTGAGGAGTTCTATAGCTTTTTTGAAGATATATGCACGACAAATGAGATTCTTTCCATCGCAGAGCGTTTCGAAGTGGCTAAGCTTCTCTATCAGAACAATACATATATCGAGATTGCTAAAAAGACTGGAGCATCAACTGCAACCATCAGTAGAGTAAACCGCTTCCTTAACAGTGGAAATGGAAGCTGTGATTTTATATTCGAAAGAATGGGAATAGAAAAGAAGAAGGGGTGATGACTTAAGTGGACCCGAGTGATATTTTGGCCTCATGTATACTAGCTGTTTTACTTGTATTATCAGGCTTTTTCTCGTCTGCTGAGACTGCGCTCACAACTGTGAGCATAAACAAACTAAAAACTGTAATAGATGAAGGGGGAAGGAGAGCCAAGAAGGCTGCTCTCGTTATTAAGATGAGAGAAAACTCCTCAAAGCTTTTATCGACTATTCTGATTGGAAACAATGTGGTAAATATATCGGCATCAGCGCTGGCCACTATACTTAGTACAAAGTTTTTTGGCAGTCGATTTGTTGGTCTTGCTACCGGAATACTTACGCTTCTTGTGCTTGTTTTCGGTGAAGTGGTACCTAAGACGCTGGCGAGCCTTAACAACCTATCCATGTCGATGGCATTTTCCAGACCAATCTATGTGTTGATGATAATCCTGACTCCTGCAATCTGGGTGCTAAATGTTATCTGCCGAGGCATCTTCTTTATTCTAAGAGTTGATCCAGACAAGAACCCAGACCAGATGACAGAGAGCGAGCTGCTGAAGATTGTAGATGTCAGCTCGGAGGAGGGGGTAATCGAAACCTCCGAAAAGGAAATGATAAATAACGTGGTGGATTTCGGCGACGCGGTTGCAAAGGACATCATGATACCACGTGCTGATATGATGTGCGTAGATGTTAACAGCACCTACGACGAGATCATGGAACTTGTTGCAGAGGAAAACTATTCACGTTTCCCTGTATACGAAGAGTCCCGAGATCATATCATAGGTATTCTGAATATCAAGGATCTTGTTATTGCTAATATCCAGAATAAAGATATCATAGTCCGTGATATTATGCGTGAAGCGGCGTATGTGTATGAATACCAGCGTACTGCTCAGATATTCGCTGATATGAAGGGCTTATCGGTTACAATGTGTATCGTGCTGGATGAGTACGGTGTTTCAGCCGGTCTTATCACTATGGAAGACCTGGTTGAGGAGATCGTTGGCGAGATCAGAGATGAGTATGACGATTACGAGGACGAAGTCATCGAAGAACTTGGTGATGGACGCTTTGAAATCGATGGTTCAGTTAAACTGGACGATATAAATGATGCAATAGGTACTGAACTGGAAAGTGAAAACTATGATTCCCTGGGCGGCCTTATGATAGAGCTGCTGGATAGACTTCCTGAGGAAGGTGACGAGGTTACGGTAGGCGATGTGAAGCTGAGGTGCCTCAGGGTAGAAAAGAACAGAGTTGAGAGAGTAGAACTTTTTGGAGAGGGCTATGGAAAGAAAAAACCAGGAAAAGAAGATAAATCAGAAACTGGAGCGGGAGAAGGAACAGGAACTGAAGAAAGAGATTCGTGACAAGCTGATGCTTGACTTTATTGTTCCAGAAGACATTCCTACAGACGATATGTTTATGGAACAGGTCACGACTTTTATGGAGCAGCACCTGAAGGCCAATCTCCGCAATGAAGAAGAGAAGACTCTTACAAAGGCGATGATCAACAACTACACCAAGAACAAGCTTATGCCACCGCCTGTAAAGAAGAGATATTCCCGTGAGCATCTGATATTCCTCATCTACATTTATTACATGAAAAATGTGATGAGCATCAGTGACATACAGAAGATGATGGAACCCCTTATGTCAGAAGATATGACAGATGAGAAGCTCTACGATATTTATAAAAAGACCTTTGAAATGGAAAAGGCAGAATATTTTAATATCGAAGACAGCGTTATCGAAGCCTCTCGTATCACAGATAGAAAGCTTCCAAAGTCAGAGGATGAGCGTCTTAATAAGATGCTTTACATATTTATGCTGGGTTATGATGTATACAGCAAGAAGCGACTTATTGAAAAACTTATTGACGAACTCGACTAATTTATTATAGAGTATCGCTTGCGACACTCTACAAAAGGAGAAAATTATGATAAGTGCAAACAACATATCACTAAGATTTGGTAAGAAAGCCCTGTTCGAAGAAGTTAACATTACCTTTTCCCCAGGTAACTGTTACGGTCTTATAGGAGCAAATGGAGCCGGCAAATCTACATTTCTTAAGATTCTGTCTGGCGAACTTGAGTCTACAACTGGTGACGTAACTATGGATCCAGGCGAGAGACTTTCAGTGCTTGAGCAGGACCACTTCAAGTATGATGAGTATTCAGTAATGGATACAGTAATCATGGGTAACAAAAGACTTTACGATATAATGAAGGAAAAGGATGCTATCTACGCAAAGGAAGACTTCACAGACGCAGACGGCGAGAGAGCTGCTGAGCTTGAGACAGAATTCGCTGAGATGGATGGCTGGAACGCAGAGGTAGATGCTGCGACTCTTCTTAATGGTCTCGGTGTTGAGACAGAATATCACTATATGACTATGGGAGATCTGGAGGACAGCCTTAAGGTCAAGGTTCTTCTTGCAAAGGCCCTCTTTGGTAATCCAGACGTACTTCTCCTCGATGAGCCTACAAACCACCTGGATATGGATGCTATCCTCTGGCTCGAGGAGTTCCTTATAAACTTTGAAAATACTGTAATCGTTGTCAGCCATGACAGATACTTCCTTAACAAGGTCTGCACACATACAGCCGATCTCGACTATGGAAAGATCCAGATCTATGCTGGTAACTACGACTTCTGGTATGAGTCAAGTCAGCTGATGATCCGTCAGATGAAGGAAGCAAACAAGAAGAAGGAAGAGCAGATCAAGGAACTTAAAGAGTTCATCGCTCGTTTCTCCGCTAATGCTTCAAAGTCAAAGCAGGCAACATCACGTAAGAAGGCACTTGAGAAGATCGAACTTGAGGAAATCAAGCCATCAAGCCGTAAATATCCATTTATCGACTTCAGACCTAACCGCGAGATCGGAAATGAGGTCCTCACAGTTTCACATCTTTCGAAGACAGTTGACGGAGTTAAGCTCCTTGACGATGTATCATTTACAGTAGGAAGAGAAGATAAGATAGCATTTGTAGGTCCTAAGACACAGGCTACAACAATGCTTTTCAAGATACTTGCTGGCGAAGAAGAGCCAGATGAGGGAGAATACAAATGGGGTGTTACAACATCTCAGGGTTACTTCCCTAAGGACAACACAAAGGAATTCGACAACGATCTTGTAATCGTTGACTGGCTTACACAGTTCTCAGAAGAGAAGGATGCAACATATGTACGTGGCTTCCTTGGAAGAATGCTCTTCAGAGGCGAGGATGGAATCAAGAAGGTTAAGGTTCTTTCCGGAGGTGAGAAGGTTAGATGCCTTCTTTCCAAGCTTATGATCATGGGAACTAACGTTCTCATCCTTGACGAGCCTACAAACCACCTGGATATGGAGGCAATCACATCCCTCAACAACGGACTTATCAAGTTCCCAGGCGTTGTACTCTTTGCTTGTCAGGACCACCAGTTCATCCAGACTACTGCAAATCGTATCATGGAGCTAACAGATACAGGCCTCATCGACAAGCAGTGCACATACGACGAGTACCTCGAGAACGATGAACTCGCTCGTAAGAGACAGGTAATGAACTACGATTCATCCGCAGATTGATAAATCCCGCGGCAAGCTAGTGAAACTATCTGCTCGCGATTCAGTGGTATATACCTCCGAATCACGCAAGCAATTTTCTAAATATTTCGAGAAAACTTCGGGAGCTACTAACGCTCGGCTAAAACTCGCAAAAAACCTTCCTATGAGACCCGACTACCGTCGGGAACAAGGAAGGTTTTTTTACTCAGACAAGACCGCTCGCTAAGTAGCTCAGCGAAGTTGTCTCTTCATATTTTACGAAAATTGTGCTATCGATTCTTCGGTATATCCACTGACCTCGCGAGCAAGCTGTCTAAAACGATGCATAGTCGCACAAGTTTGTCCAGCTTGCCGTGGAATAGTTGGAATTATGGGAAGAGGTAGTTCAGGAAGTCCTGGACGCGGTCGTGGTTATCCTGCTGGTCGCCAGGGAATCCAATGTATACCTGATCGTAGCCGAGGTTCAGGTCTTTGATAAACTGTAGGTCTGATACATCGATGACCATCTCGGTGTCTTTGCCCTCCATGTTTTTGAGGGTTACGATACGGTCTTTTACCTTTGCGTAGGTCTCAGCGTCTAGATATTTGTCTAGTGGATAGTAGATATCCAGTGCTGCACATCCGTCTGCACCGTCTTTATCGGCGAAGATTACGTCATAGTAGTCGGAGGTTGCCATGGTTGCGAAATTGATGTAGATCTGGCTGTTTCCGTTGCCTTCGTAGCCTTCAGCGTATTCTTTGCCTGAGATTGTTACGTTGGTGTCGCCTTTTACGCGGCATCCCTTGAATTTTCCTATATCTTTGGCGTATTGTTCCATGGTGTCCAGGTTGAAATCAAACTGGTTGCCACAGTTTATTACTACATATGATATTGTGAGAGGACGAGTGTTCTCGTAGATGGTCCGTCCCAGCCATATGCCGAATCCAAGGATTATGGCGGAGAAAATGATCACTTCTTTATAATAGTATAGAAGATATTTGAACTTCTCTTTCTTGGACATATCTTCCATAGTTTCGCGTAATTTTTCTTTTTTATACTTCCTTCTGTCCTTTCGTGAAAGGGATTTCATCTCGAGGCGGTCATCGATTGTTCTCTCGATAGGTTTCTCCTCGAGTTCGGGTGTCATATGGCGCATTTATGATAGTCTCCTTGGAAAAATATTAAAAATCTGCATTTTTGGTACTTTTTACTAATAATTTCACATTTTAGCATATATTATGAAAGTATGACAAATGTTTTTCAAAACCATGACAATTCGATAACACTTGTTTAATATGTACAAATTGTAGTATAAAAATAAAAAAAAGTACTTGCATTATTGTCTAACTTGCCATATAATGCATTTTGTCACTGGGGAGAAACGGTGACAATGTCGAAAGGTTGTTAATTTCGCATATATGCAAAGTTAACAATAACGCCAATTTGATACTGAGCGAGATGAGGATCGAATTGAGGTGGATTTAGAGGTTTTGAACTTCTGATTAAACCGACGTGAGATAGGAGTCGAGTAAGGTATCCGGACACACACAAATACAAAAAAGGAGGGTTTTTTTGTGAAAAAGTTCAAAAAGGCAATGGCACTTTCACTTGCACTCGCTATGGGTCTTTCACTTGTAGCTTGTGGCGGAAGTACTGAAGACACAACAGAGGCAACAGAGGCAGAGACAACAGAGGCAGCTACAGAGGCTGACGAAGACACAACAGAGGCTGACGAAGACACAACAGAGGCATCTCAGACAGAGGCAGCTGAGGCTGATCTTTCAGGAGATGGTAAGGTTCTTAACATCCAGTGCTGGAATGATGAGTTCGCTAACAGACTTAAGGATCACTATCCAGGTTATGTAGCTAACGATCCAGACGATGCTACAGCTGGTGGTAAGATTGGTGACATCGAAGTTAAGTTCACAGTAACACCTTCAGATGACAACGCTTACCAGAACAACCTTGATGCTGTTCTTCCAGAGAACGCTGATGCAGCTGATGATGATAAGGTTGACCTTTTCCTCGTTGAGGCTGACTATGCACTTAAGTATGTAAATACTGATTTATGTATGCCAGTTGCTGATCTTGGTATTGATGTTGATAGCGAGCTTGCTAATCAGTATCAGTATACAAAGGATATCGTAACAGATGCTGATGGAAACCTTAAGGGTGTTTCATGGCAGGGATGTCCTGGTGTACTTATCTACAACAGAGAGGCAGCTAAGGAAGTTCTTGGTTCAGATGATCCTGATACAGTTCAGGAAGCAGTTAAGGACTGGGATACATTCAACGCTACAGCTAAGGATATGAACGAAGCTGGTTACAAGATTACTGCAACAGCTAACGATACATATCGTACATTCTCAAACAACGTTTCAACTCCATGGGTAGTTGATGGTAAGATCCAGGTTGATGACAACATCAAGGCTTGGGTTGATATGTCTAAGGAGCAGGTTGATGCTGGTTACACAGGAACAGCTGATCTTTGGTCAGATGACTGGTCAAAGGGATTCTATCCAGATGGTAAGGTATTCTGCTACTTTGGCCCAGCTTGGTTAATTAACTTCTGTATGAACGCTGATGATCCAGAGTCAGTTGCTGGACAGGGCGGCTGGGGCGCTACAACAGGTCCTCAGGGCTTCTACTGGGGCGGTACATGGATCTGTGCAGCTAACGGAACAGATAACCCAGCACTCGTTGCTGATATCATCAGAAAGCTTACAACAGACGAAGATATCATGACAGGTATCGTTAAGGCTGATAGCGATTTCGTTAACAACAAGCCAGCTATGGAAGCAGCAGCTACAGATGATAGCTATGCATTCGACGTACTTGGCGGACAGAACCCACTTTCAATGTTCTGTGAGGGTGCTGATAAGATCGATCTTTCAAACCTTTCAGAGTATGATCAGGGTTGTAACGAGTCATTCCAGGCAGCTATGAAGGATTACTTCGAAGGTAACACAGCTACATATGAAGAGGCACTTGATGCATTCTACACATCTGTAACAGAGAAGTATCCAGAGCTTTCATACTAAGATTCATTCTAAGCTATTGCTTAAAAGGTTTTTGACCTAAAAAAAATTACAGCGTGCCTTCTTGGCATTACCCAAGAGGCACGCTTTAATTAACTTTATTATACTTTTATACACATATCATTTCTAAAAGGTATAGCGGAGGTTGCAGAATGAATAATAAGAAAAATGGAAACGTTGTGCGCTATAACCGTTGGGGCTACTTTTTTCTGATTCCTTTTGTTGTAGTTTTCATTATTTTCCAGCTTATTCCACTGGTATCTACAATTTACAACAGTTTCTTTGAACATTACTTTAAGAATGGTCTTACAGAAGTTGGACCAACATTTATTGGACTCGAAAATTACAAGTCACTATTTACAGGTAGTGACGTGTTTAAATTCTTTGGTAATACAATGATCATGTGGATCATGGGCTTCATACCACAGATCGTTGTAGCACTTCTGCTGGCAGCATGGTTCTCAGATCCATCACTTCGTATTAAGGGTCGTCCATTCTTCCAGTCAGTTATATATCTTCCAAACCTTATCATGGCATCTGCATTTGCAATGTTATTCTTTACATTGTTCTCAGATTCAGGTCCTATTAACTCAATGCTTCAGAGCTTAGGTATCCTTAGTGAACCATATAAGTTCCTTTCTCATACATCAAGTGCGAGATGGCTTGTTGCATTTATGAACTTCCTGATGTGGTTTGGTAATACAACAATCCTGCTTCTTGCAGGTATGCTTGGTATAGATACATCTCTGTACGAGGCAGCTGAGGTTGACGGTGCTACCGCAACTCAGATCTTCTTTAGGATAACACTTCCAATCTTAAGACCTATCCTGATTTATGTAATGATTACATCACTTATCGGTGGTCTTCAGATGTTCGACGTACCTCAGATTCTTACAAATGGTGAAGGTAACCCTACTAGAACAACTATGACTCTTATTATGTTCCTTAACAAGCACCTTTATAGTAAGAACTATGGTATGGGTGGTGCCCTTTCAGTAATTCTATTCATCATTACTGGTATCTTAAGTCTTATAGTATTTAAGTTTAACCAGCAGAGTGATAAGTAAAGGAGGGGACACATGGAACACATAGAAGATAATAGAAATCAAGGTATGAATATTCATGCCAGACGTATACTTGCGTATGTAGTCCTCATATTAGTTACAATTATGTGTCTGTTCTGGTTCTATGTACTTTTTGTAAATGCTACTAGATCTAAGTCAGACCTTAATAAGGGATTTACTGTAATTCCTGGAACACACATGGTTAAAAACCTTTACAACCTGTTCCACAACAGTAATCTTCCTATTATTAGAGGACTTCTTAACAGTTTGATCGTTTCACTTTGTACTGCAGGACTTAGTACATACTTCTCAACAATGACAGCATTTGCTATCCATGCATATGATTTCAAGCTTAAGAAGTTTATGTTCACATTTATTCTTGCAATCATGATGATTCCTACACAGGTTACTGCTCTTGGATTCCTGAACTTACTTCGTAAGATTAAGCTTATGGATTCATTTATACCACTTATTGTGCCAGCTATTGCTGCACCTGCGGTATTCTTCTATATGAAGCAGTACATGGAGGCTAACATACCTCTGGATCTTATGGAATCAGCCCGAATAGATGGTGCGGGAGAGTTCCTGATATTTAACAAGATTGCATTCCCGCTTATGAAGCCAGCTATTGCTGTACAGGCTATCTTCACATTCGTATCAAGCTGGAATAACTACTTCACTCCAGCACTTGTACTTAAGTCAGATACAAAGAAGACACTGCCTATCCTTATAGCTATGCTTCGTTCAGCTGACTTTCTGAAGTTCGATATGGGTCAGGTTTATATGTTCATTGCAATGTCAATCTTACCGGTTATCGTTGTATATATATTCATGGCTAAGAATATCGTTGCTGGTATGACGGTCGGAGCCGTTAAGGGTTAAGCTGTTAATAAATCAATATGAATTTTTAGAGGATTCGCAACTTGCGAGTCCTCTTTTTTTTGTTAATAAACTATATAGTCTTCGGGCAAGTGGTTTGCATTATATGAGTAAATAAAGTATAATGTGGTTCATTGTCTATAAGAAAAGACTAGGAGTTTATTCATGTCCAAGAATAAAGAAAATAAGAATAATAAAGATAAGAATATTGCTGAGAAGATAGCTGGCGCTGAGAATGTTGTAGAGAAAGGCACAGAAGCTAAGGGTGCTCAGGAGATTCAGAATGAGTCTACTGAACCAGTAAGTACTATAGAAGAGGATGATGAGCCAGCTGTACCTCTTTCTCGAGGTCAGAAGTTCTTCCGTTTGTTTGATAAATTTGGCGATCTTTTTGTACTGAATATATATTTCTTTGTTACTTGTATTCCGATAATTACTATTGGCGCAGCGTTTACGGCTTTATATTCAGTAACTAACAAGATGGTAAATGATAAAGAAGGCGGAATCAGAGACGAGTATTTTAAGGCGTTTAAAGCTAATCTGAAGCAGGGTATAGCTATATGGATAATAGACTTAATTGTTATTTATGCTATGTATCTTCAGTATGCTTATATTGTGCTGAATGATAATCAGGCTGTAAGGTATCTGTACGTAATACTGGGCTTCGAATTTGTTGTATTTGCATTTGCCTTTCCACTTCAGTGGCCTATGGTGGCAAGATATGAGAATACGGTGTGGGCTCTGATCAGGAATTCCTTTATATTTGCGCTGACAAACCTAGGAACCTGGTTCAAGATGTTCTACATTTGGTTATTCCCAGTTGTGCTTTATTTCCTGAATGTTAAGATTTTCGTTTATACCTGGTTCCTATGGGCACTTATTCTTACGTCTGTCTTTGCATATACATGTTCTATGTTCCTCGTGAAGTTCTATGAGAAGCTGGAGAATCCTGAAAAGGTGGCAGAAGAGGCGCAGGAACTTAAAAATGTGAAGAAAATGAGTAAAGAAATGCAGAAAAATAAGAAGGCTGCAAAGAAAAAATAAAGAAAATCAAAAAAATTTAAAAGAAAAAGAGGAAAACCGTCCGTTTTGTTTAATAATAAAAATGGACGGTCTTTTCTTGTAATAGAAAAGAAGTTATTTTTGGGGATGGGGTTTTAAAATATGTTACTACGTGAATTGTATGAACAGGAAGAGCATCAAAGGCTCAGTAAATACGCAGCCTTTAGTGACGAGTCCAAGGGTAGAACTACTCCTGAGGAAGAGAGTGATATGAGAACGGTCTATCAGAGAGACAGGGACCGTATTATTCATTCTAAGTCATTTAGGCGTCTGAAACATAAAACTCAGGTTTTTCTTGCACCGTATGGTGATCATTACAGAACCAGACTTACTCACACTCTTGAGGTTTCCCAGATCGCACGAACTATTGCAAAAGCTCTCAGATGTAATGAAGAGCTGACAGAAGCGATAGCGTTGGCTCATGATATTGGCCATACCCCTTTCGGTCATGTTGGGGAGAGGGCTCTTTCTTCTGTGAGCGGGAAGAACTTTCAGCATAATGAGCATGGCGTAAGAGTGGTTGAATTCTTAGAGAAAAATGGTGAAGGCCTCAATCTGACATGGGAGGTTAAGGATGGAATCCTGAATCATAAGACAAGTCTTACTCCGGCTACATTGGAGGGAGATATTGTCAGAATATCCGATAAGATTGCCTATATCAGCCACGATATAGATGATGGTATAAGAGCGGGAGTTCTTTCGGAGGATACTCTTCCTAAGAATATAACGAGTATTCTTGGCCATTCTACAAGAGACAGGCTGGATATGATGATTCATAACGTTATAGACAATTCGGCGGATTCTCCTAGAGCCAAGATGTCTGAGGAGTGCTGGAATGCCCTTATGGAGCTGAGACAATATATGTTTGATATGCTCTATACCAATCCAGTTGTTAAAAAAGAAGAAACAAAGGCCTATGAGATCATTAGGATACTGTATGAAAGGTTTATGGATAATCCTGATCAGATTCCTGATGAGTTTAAGAAGGAAGATTTGGATCTTTCTACTGCTGTAACAGATTATATAGCCTGTATGACAGATAATTATGCAGTACAGCAGTTCCAGAATATATACATACCTCAAAGCTGGAGCAGTTATTAAAGATACTAATAAGAAGAGGTGTTAGAATGTTTATTCCAAAGGAATTAAAGGACGAGATAGTAGCGAGAAATGATATCGTAGACGTCTTATCTGAGCATATAGCGCTTAAGAGGTCAGGTTCCGACTACGTATGCTGCTGTCCCTTCCATAATGAGAAGACTCCTTCGTTCCATGTAAGCAGGGAACGACAACGGTACAAATGCTTTGGTTGTGAGACCGGTGGTGGAGTTATTACATTTTTAATGAAATATGAGAATATGACCTTCCCTGAAGCGGTTAAGCATCTGGCGGATCGAGTGGGAATCGACTTGCCTGAAAGGGAGCTTACGGATGAGGAGAAGAAGCGTATCACTAAGCGTGAGAAGCTTTTCGATATTAATCTGACTGCAGCAGGGTACTTCCATTACTTGCTGGTGAATACCGAGCGAGGCAAGGTGGGTTATGAATACTTCAGAAAAAGAGGTATTACCGATGAGACCATAAAGAACTTTGGTCTGGGCTATGCGGATGTTTATAGAGATGACCTTTATAAATACCTTAAGTCCAAGGGATACTCCAATGAACTGATGAGAGATGCCGGTCTTGTAAAGTTTGATGAGAAGTACGGTGCGTCAGATATGTTCTGGAATCGAGTCATAGTGCCGATTACAGATATGAGCAATAATGTGATCGCATTTGGCGGTCGTGTACTAGGAGATGCGAAACCAAAGTACCTGAACACCAGGGAGACAGAAGTTTTCAATAAGAGCCGAAACCTCTTTGCTATGTATACGGCGAAGAGCAAATGTAAGAAGGGTATTATCCTCTGTGAAGGCTACATGGATGTAATCGCTATGCATCAGGCAGGCTTCCAGAATTCCACGGCTTCGCTGGGAACGGCATTTACCGAAGGGCAGGCTGCAATAGTTAAGAAGTACACTTCGGATGTGTATCTGGCCTACGATAGCGATGGTGCAGGAACAAATGCGGCTATGAAGGCTATCAGCATCCTAAGGAAGTACGATATGTCCCAGAAGGTTATCAACCTTAAGCCATATAAGGATCCGGATGAATTCATAAAGGCCGAAGGTGCAGAGGCCTTTGAGGAAAGAATAAAGAATGCGCTGAATGGACGTCTTTTCGAGATAGACTTTATCTCCAGCAGCTACAATCTGGATGATCCTGAAGAAAAGACCAAGTTTATGAAGGCTTCGGGAAAGCTCCTGGCTGGTATTGATGACAAGGTGGAGCGGAGCAATTACATAGAAAAGGTTGCGACGAAGTATTATCTGGATAAGGAAGTTCTGAAGGGTATCGTGTCGGAGATTGGTCTTGCAGGACTTGCGCAGAGAAATCTGGCGGATACTATGCCAGACGACACGGCAGATATACCTGATGTAGTTGATAACAGAGTAAGGCGTGAGAAGAAGGCGACTAAAGAGGAAAATCCTTCTGAAGAGAAGGAAATGTATCTTCTTACGATCATGGCTAATAATGAAGAACTGGTAGGAAAACTTAGTGATGTTCTTTCTGAGAAGGATTTCACTGAAGGTATTACCGGGGAGGTCGCGAGACTGATGTTTGAACAGTATCGCAGCACAGGAAAGGTGGATGTGGCATCTATCATTTGCGATTTCGAGGATTTAGAGTCACAGGAGAAGGTGAGCAAGATCTTTACCACGGATTTCGACTTTGATACTACTCCATCGGCCATGGAAAAAATACTTACAGATCTTATTATAAAGGTGAAAACCAATAATATAGATAAACAACTGACGGCTGGAAATGTAACAAACCGTATTCAGCTGGCTCAGGAAAAAGAAAAAGTAAAGAAACTAAGGATTAATTTATAGAGAGGGAAAGATTATGGCAACGAAGAAAACATCAGCAGAGAAAGAGGTTAAAGAGACAGTTAAGAAGACTGCAGCTAAGAAGGAGACAGCTGCAGAGAAGAAAACAAAGACAGCTAAGGCTAAGAAGGTAACAAAGAAGGCTATAGCTGATATGTTCAAGGAACTGAACGTAAGCAAGGACAAGAAGGTTGTAAACGTAATTGAGAAGGACGTTATCAGCTACATAGTAAAGAATAATTATGCTGTAAATGAATTTATGGATGAAGTCAGCGAGTGCTTAAGTGGTACTGATAGTGCAGTGATCAGCTTTATCGGTACTGATGGTGATGTAATGACTACAAATGACTGGGCTGGTACAAAGAGTGATATGCTTGAGGCTCCAGTAAGCTTTAATGGCAAGGATTACATCAGACTTACTACTTATATCCGTGACGTATTAGTTTCTATTCTTAAGGGACTTTATGAGAATCCAAAGCCAAAGAAGAAGAACGTTGTAAGCATGATCGAGTACCGTGATGCAATCCTCGATTACTTTGATCAGGACGAGACATTTGGCAATTTCGTAGAATCAAAGGGTCTGGAAAGTTTTGCAGATGCATTCTGGACAGCGTATAGCGACCTGTTCTTTGATGGAAATTATAAGAAGAGCAACGCAGATTCTTCAGAGGATGTAGAGTATCATGTGCCTGACATCAAGGACTATTTTGATGGCATAGCTGCTGAGGTTTCAGCACAGTGTGATGGCGATAAGGATTTTGAACACTGGGATGATCTCTATGATATGTTCCGTGAGAGTGATCTTTGCAAGTCTGCTCAGTTCGTATTTGGTGATGCAGGCGATGAGGCAGGTATGACTTCACAGGGACGTGCAATGTTCGAGGCTAGACTTAAGGAACTCCTCGAAAATGCTAAGAAGCATAATAATGTCATTTACGATGATGAAATAGTTAAGGCTACAAAGGATCTTGATCCTAAGGATATTCCTGATTACTGTGCTAAGGCACTTGAATTCTTCGAGATAAATGGCGTCGAAGTTCTCAGTGTTATCGATGATGAGCCAGATATCAGCGATGAAGAGATGCAGATGGAACTGGCTGAGGAAGAGGAGATCGATCTTGAGAAGATCGATATGTCTGTTCCTGAGGGAATCAGCCTTGAGGATCCTGTAAGAATGTACCTTAAGGAGATTGGTAAGGTTTCGCTTCTTACTGCTGAGGAAGAGATTGAGCTTGCTCAGAGAATGGAAGAAGGCGATGAGTATGCAAAGAAGACACTGGCAGAGGCTAACCTCCGTCTTGTTGTCAGCATTGCTAAGAGATATGTTGGTAGAGGAATGCTCTTCCTTGATCTGATCCAGGAAGGTAACATGGGACTTATCAAGGCAGTTGAGAAGTTCGACTATAGAAAGGGTTATAAGTTCTCTACATATGCTACATGGTGGATCAGACAGGCTATCACAAGAGCTATCGCTGACCAGGCAAGAACTATAAGAATTCCTGTTCATATGGTTGAAACTATCAACAAGCTTACAAGAGTTTCCAGACAGCTGCTTCAGGAGCTTGGACGTGAGCCAAGTCCAGAAGAAATCGCTGAGGAGATGGAGATTCCTGTAGAGAGAGTTAGAGAGATTCAGAAGATTTCTCAGGAGCCAGTATCACTTGAGACTCCTATCGGTGAGGAGGAAGACAGCCACCTTGGAGATTTCCTTCCAGATGAGGATATTCCAGCACCATCAGAGGCTGCTGCATCAACAATCCTGAAGGAGCAGCTGGTTGAGGTTCTTGGAACACTTACAGATAGAGAGCAGAAGGTACTGAGACTGAGATTTGGTCTTGATGATGGTAGAGCAAGAACACTTGAAGAGGTTGGTAAGGAGTTTAAGGTAACTCGTGAGCGTATCAGACAGATCGAAGCTAAGGCGCTCAGAAAGCTTAGACATCCAAGCCGTTCACGTAAGCTGAGGGAGTTCCTTGAGTAATGGATATCGAGAAAAGAATATCTAGTAGAATGAAATGTATAGCCGGTATGGTCACCCCTGGAAAGAGGGTGGCCGATATCGGCTGTGATCATGCTTATACATCTATATATTTAATAGAGAAAAGAAAGGCTGAAGGGGTTATTGCCATGGATGTGGCAGAAGGACCGCTTCAATCAGCAAAGTCAAATGTGATCGCATTTGGCCTTGAAGAGAAAATCGAGACCAGACTCTCGGATGGAATGACAGCGCTAAATGTGGGAGAGACTCAGGCGGCCATAATCGCTGGTATGGGTGGACTCCTGGTGGTTGATATTCTCAGGCGTGGCCTGGAAAAGATGGAAGAGGGTTACGAACTCGTCCTGTCGCCACAGTCGGAAATACCGGAAGTACGCCGATTCTTAAGGGAAAATGGCATCCGGATCGTTGATGAGCAAATGATGCTGGAAGATGGTAAGTATTATAATATTATTAAAGCAATTTTTGATCCCCAGAATGCAACAGATGAGGGGCAGGATG
This sequence comes from Lachnospiraceae bacterium AC2031, assembly GCA_000687975.1. Classification (GTDB taxonomy): domain Bacteria; phylum Bacillota; class Clostridia; order Lachnospirales; family Lachnospiraceae; genus Eubacterium_Q. The sequence continues at coordinate 2,317,163 of JIAB01000001.1, forward strand.
ACACTGAATGTGTGGTACCTGCGGACTTTAGGGATCATTATGGGGAGAAGCTTATCGTGAAGAAGTCGCCAGTGCTGAAGAAGTATCTGACGGAACGGATCGAGAAGTTAAATGGTATCTATTGCCGCCTCTCGAAAGAGACGGGTGACCGAGTAGTAGACAGGATGGCTGAGGTATCACGCGAATGTCGCGATATCGAAGCAGTCCTCGACCTACTAAAATGAGTCAAAGTGGCTCAGAGCCGAATCGACTCATTTCTTGGAAAGGAGTAAGGGTATGACGTTACTAGAGTTATATGAAGAGAAATACGGGGAAAATAAATATGAGGTGGTTGCGGCCACTGTTAATAGAAGACTTCGTGAGCTCAGCGCAAGCGTAAAGCCTGACGACGAAGTTGAATTTATCAAGACAAATAGTATCATCGGCTTTGATCTTTACAAGAGAAGTATCATTCTTCTCATGCTGAAGGCTGCCAAGGATGTACTAGGTAAGCCAGAAGGAGACTATAAGATAGATGTAATGTATTCTATCTCAAAGGGCTACTTCTGCCGACTTCTTGATACTGATGAAGAAATGAATGACGAGCTTGTGGGCAAAATCAAGGCTCGTATGGAGGAATTAGTTGAACAGGACCTTCCTATAGAGAAGATGGTTTGTTCAACATCTGAGATGAGAGAGGAGTTCGCAAGACGCGATCTGCCGGGTAAGGCCAGTCTTCTTAAGTTCAGACAGTCCTCTAAGATAAACATTTATTCACTTGGTGGTTACAAGGATTACTTCTATGGATACATGGTTCCATCAACAGGATTTCTAAAGACCTTTGATCTTGTGACATATGATGACGGATTCGTTGTTATTCTTCCACAGAAATCAACAGGTGAACTTCCTGCTAAGGAAGCTGATGGAAAGTATGAGTTTCCAAATAAATTATATTCTGTACTCAGAACCTACGAGGATTGGGGACAGAGACTTAACTGTAGTTATGTAGGTGATGTAAATAATGTCATCGTAAATGGCGGCGTGAACAACATGATCCTTGTTCAGGAAGCACTGATGGAAAAGCAGATCGGTGACATTGCCAAGGATATAGTTGAGGGTGGAAAGAAGCTGGTTCTTATTGCAGGACCTTCTTCTTCAGGTAAGACCACATTTTCTAACAGACTTAGTGCACATATGATGGCTTACGGAATTCATCCACATCCAATCGCTATGGATAACTTCTTTAAGAATAGAGATGAAACACCTAGAGATGAAAATGGTGATTTAGATTTTGAATGCCTTGAAGCATTAGACCTCGCCCTCCTGGAAGATACTATGACGAGACTGCTTCGTGGCGAAGAGGTTGAGATGCCAACCTTCGACTTCACTGTCGGCAAGAAGAAATTTGACGGTGATACACTTAAACTTGGAGATAATGATGTGATCGTAATGGAAGGAATTCATGCGCTGAACCCTGAGTCTACCAAGACACTTTCGAAGGATAGCTGCTACAAGATATATATCAGTGCACTGACACAGTTAAATATCGATGAGCATAATCAGATCTCAACAACTGATACAAGACTTCTTAGAAGAATTGTCAGAGATGCCAGAACGAGAGGACACTCTGCAACAAAGACAATAAAAATGTGGCCTTCTGTAAGACGTGGCGAAGAAAAGTATATCTTCCCATTCCAGGAAGAGGCAGATGCAATCTTCAATTCTGCACTTATTTATGAGCTTTCAGCTATTAAGACATTTGCGGAGCCACTCCTTTATGGAGTTGATGAGGATTCAGATGAGTATTACGAGGCTAAGCGCCTGCTTAAGTTCCTTGGATACTTCTTGGGAATAGATGTTCAGAACGTGCCACAGACATCACTGATGCGTGAATTTATTGGTGGCGGTTGTTTCAAAGTATAAAAAAACGAGTGGGACTGTAAGCCGGGTTCTGTCTAGGATAATCATCTATCTAGTCCCTGCGTTGCCGTAGGGCTCAAGCAACCTACCTGAAGCTCGGCGGGCAGCGTCAACGCTTCTGCTTGGTCTTGCATCGGATGGGGTTTACAATGCCCTGTCTGTCACCAGCCAGGCGGTGAGCTCTTACCTCGCCATTTCACCCTTACCCCCAAGGGGGCGGTATACTTTCTGTTGCACTTTCCTTTGAGTCACCTCAACTGGACGTTATCCAGCATCCTGCCCTGTGATGCCCGGACTTTCCTCACGACCGCAAGGTGCGGTCCCGCGATTATCTGTCCTACTCGCAGCTTGGAATATACCACACAGCTTGAACAATTGTCAATATGAGTCAAAGTGGCTCATAGTAACTTAGTGGAGGATTTGTATATATGATTAGGAAAACTAGGGGCCTGAAAAAACTGGCAACTTGGATTCTGACCATTCTTATAGTTTTAGGAATGGTTATGACTTTTAGTGGCTCAGAAACTCAGGCGGCGAGAGATCAGTTTAATGTTGAGCTTAATTCTGAACTCTCCAATGATTCTGAATATTATATTGTCAGCATGGATATCGAAAACACTGGTAAGGACTTTACTGGAAAGGCTCGTCTTGCAGTAGATTTCGGTAGCACCAGTGTAGGCTACGATGTAGATATCTCTATCCCTAGTGGTTCTACTAAGACATATAAGGTTAATGTTCCTTCTAAGGCAAGGGCAAATGTGAGCGTTGTAGAGGTTCAGATCTTTAATCAGAAGGACAAGAAGGAGTACGCTGAAAAGTTCCAGTCTATTTTTAGTAAGAATTCTGGAGATCTTAATTTTGGTGTTCTTTCAAATGATCCGGATGCAATTTCATTTATGGATCTGGGCGGAAGCCGTATCAGTGTAAATGGTCAGAATTATTATATTGCACTTAGTACAATGAATGCTGCGTCTCTTGCAGAAGATATTGATTCACTGGCTGGTCTTATAATAAATGATTATGATACCAGCACACTTACTCCAGAAACTATAGAAAAGATAAAGTCTTGGACAGATAATGGTGGTATCCTGCTTCTTGGTTCAGGCTCACATGCAGAGGAGGTTATCTCAGGCTTCGACGAGGATTTCCTTGGCATGAAATATTCTTCATCATATACTGACTACTATGATAATGAGGATGAAACATTTACGATTGCCAGCTTCGATTATTACAGCGGCAATTATACATTTGACAGTTATATATCATATTCCGCACTCTCAGGTAGTGGAATTATCGTATCATGTTGTATCGATCTAGCAGAATATAGCCCAGAAGATGAGAGCATGACTGATGCTATAAATATTATGTATCAAAATGCTATCGCAAATACCAGGGATATATACAGCAACAACAATTATTCCAATCTTAACACTTATACACTTGAAACACTGCAAGGTTATATGGAGAAGCCGGCTAAGTCAGCTTCTGTATTACTCATCTTGCTGATCATTTTGTATACAGTTCTTGTTGGTCCTATTGCTTACTTAATACTTAAAGCTATGAAAATGAGAGAGAAGATATGGCTTGCAATTCCTGCCTTATCTCTGATTTTTGTGCTATTCGTTTTCCTGATCAGCTTAGGAGTTAGAGTAAGGGGTATTACTGTTAAGTCGGTAAATGTGGTCAACCTTGATAGCTCAAGAAGCGAGTGCTATATCTTTGGTTATGCTCCAGATCCTGAAAAGTGGAGCATTAAATCAAAAGAGCCTCACGATTTTGCCAGCGTAATGGATTCATATTCATATGGCGGTGCTGAAAGTATTGATATGGCTATTAAGCAGGAAAGTGATGGAGAGGACATAACCTTCTATCCGGATAGCGCATTTAATACTAGATGTGCAGTTCTTTGTTCGAAGGAAAGCGGACATGGTGATTTTAAGATAGATGTTGTAGAAGTAGACACGGGTAGTAGTAATGATGACGATGATTATGATGATTATGATGATTATGATGATTATGATTATTATTCAACATCTTCTGTTTCAGGAATACAAGCAGGAACAATCGAGAATAATACAGGGATGGACTTCGATTTTGTTCTTATTGTAACTCAGGCAGGTTCGCAGCTTGAGGAGAATGTAAAGAATGGTGAAAAGATAAATGTGGATCTTGATCCGTCGACTTACAGTTATACTTCATATGCGTTTAGTACTGATTATATCAGTAGACTTTATACAGAAAAGTACTATGACAAGAAAGACTACGAGTCTTCTGCTGAGATTGCAGCTATGCAGGTGGCAGAACAGAGTCGTGATTTCTCGTCTGGTGAGATCATAGTACTTGGCGTGAACAAGTCAAAGAGCAGAACTGATCAGAACGAACAGTCCTGGGACGTATATTATCAGGCATATTAGAATAGGAGGGAAAAGGATGTTATATATCAATAATTTATACAAAACCTATGGCCGTTTCCCTGCTGTTCAGGGGCTGACCCTCAGAGTACCTAAGGGTGACCTCTTCGGATTTGTAGGTCCTAACGGAGCTGGAAAAACTACAACAATTAGAATCGTTTGTGGCCTGATGCAGGCAACATCGGGTAGTGTAACGGTAAATGGCGTCACAGCCGTTAACAGCATGGGCAAGACTGCTTCAGGTAAGGCTATGCGCGAGCTGAAGAAGAATATCGGTTATGTACCGGATTTCTTCGGTGTATATGATAACCTGAAGGTTACAGAATACCTTGAGTTTTATGGTTCGCTAAATGGTATGTCCTACCGTGAAATAAACGCAACAACTGATGACCTCTTAGCCCTGGTTAATCTTCAGGATAAAAAAGATTTCTATGTTGATACATTATCCCGTGGTATGAAACAGAGACTCTGCGTTGCAAGAGCTCTTCTACATAATCCAAATCTTCTTGTAATGGATGAGCCTTCATCAGGACTTGATCCTGTAGCAAGAGTAGAGATGAAAGAGCTTCTGATGAATCTTCAGTCTATGGGAAAGACCATAGTGATCAGTTCTCATATTCTTGCTGATATTTCTGAGATGTGTAACGCTATCGGAATAATGAATCGTGGTAATCTGATCGCAGCTGGAAAGATGGAGGATATTCTGAAGACCGGTACCGACATGAGTAGACTGATAATAACATTTTCCTCTGGTATCGAGCAGGCAACACAGATCTTCACTGAGAATCCTTATGTCAGAATTGAGTCAATCCGTGAAAATCAGATTATGCTTAGTGGCGTGGCTGATGATGTTTTTGCTAACAAGATCGTGGTTGATCTCATTAATCGCGGAGTTGTTGTATCAGGCTTCCACAGAGAAGAAAGATCTCTGGAGAGAATATTTATGGATATGACAGGAGGTGCGGCATAATGAGTATTAAAGAAAAGATCAGAGTCAACCCGATTGTCAAAAAGGACCTTAAGGTTATATCCAGAAGTATGAAGTATTCCTGGGGGCTGTTTGCTTATATTGCAGTTCTAGGTATTGTCTTCATTTTTACCATGTTGGTAATAGGTGGTATAAGCAGCTATAGAGGAAATTATAAGAATACGGATATTTACGAGGGATATGTGGCGTTCTTCCCTGTTATCGGTGTAGCGCAGCTATGTATCATTTCCCTTATTGTTCCAATATTTACTGCGTCTTCCATCTCTGGTGAGAGGGAAAGACAGACTATGGATGTGTTGTTAACTACAACTATTCCTCCATACAGCATAATTATTGGAAAGATCGCTTCGGCTGTACTTCGAGTAATGATGTTTGTAATTGCCAGTATACCTCTTATGGCGGTGTCCTTCGTTATGGGTGGTATCGGCTGGGCAACACTTTTTGAATATATCATCTTAGCATTTGTTTTTGCCATATATGCAGGAAGTATTGGAACCTTCTGTTCTGCAGTATTTAAGAAATCTATACCTGCAATCATTGTGTCATATATCATATATGGCGCGATTTATGGACTGACTTATATGCCTGCAATATTTATCAGTATTGTTGGTGATATTGATGATTACGTTCCAGTATTCCTTTGCACACTTATTAATCCAGTTCATGAGTTCCTTATGTTCTTCTATGACAAGATCAGTGGAGAGAACTTAATGGAGTATTCTGTTAGTTCTGGAAACTACCCTGCCTTTATAGAATGGCTCTTTTCAACTGATGTTTGGATCGTGATTTCATGTGTATTCCAGCTTGGACTTGCTGCTATATTTATATGGCTGGCAACACTTAAGATCCGCCCAGGAAAGAAATAAAAGATTTAGTAAGAGAAAGAAATGAAATTCATATATCAGTTTATCGATAAGATAAGGATTAAACTGAATAGAAATATCATGAGAAAGTCCGTGGTCGCGTCCCTCATGGTGGGCGTGCTCCTAGGACTTCTTGTTGTGACTATAAGTCTTTTTGTCCCTATATATGAAAGGGCTGTGTTAATCGCGGCTATTATCCCACCGGTTCTCTCAGTTCCAGTGGGTATTTTTATGGGGATCAGAAAGCGCGTGGACGATAAATTTGCTGCAGTATATATTGATAGCTTTGGTTTCAAGGAGAAGATAATCACAGCACTGGAAAATGAAAAGTACAAGGATCCGGTGATTCTCATGCAGCGTGAGGATGCGGAGGCGCATCTTAGAGCGGAGGGCTTCAAGGTACAGGTTAAGTATGAAATGCCTTGGCTCAAGCTGGGTATATGTTTTGTTACTGCTATACTGGCAGTTTTCTTGTTCCTGCTTCCAACAAATGCGAAGAAGGTTGCGGCTGATAAACACGAGGCAAAAGTTGAAGCAGAACAGGCGGAAAAGGAAGTTAAGGAAATGCTGGAAGCTCTTGAAGAGATTGATCAGAGTGAGCTTTCAGAAGCGGAGTTGGCAGAGCTTCAGCAGATGATGGAATCCCTGGAAATGTCTCAGCAGGACTTCAAACAGGCTTCTTCCATGGAAGACTTCGAAAAAGCAAAGAATAAATATGATTACAAGCTGGGAGAGGCTTCAGAAAAGCTGAATTCCCTGGCATCAGGAAAATCAGAAAATGTTCAGAAACAGCTAAAGTCTGCAGAAGAGATTGCTAATAACCAGAACGAAACTCAGAAACAAATGGCGTCTAACCAGAACGGTGAGCAAGGACAGAATGGCCAGAATGGCCAGCAGGGACAGTCTGGTGAACAAGGACAGAACGGCGAACAGGGCCAGAATGGCGAGCAAGGTCAGAACGGCGAACAGGGCCAGAATGGCGAACAGGGCCAGAATGGCGAACAAGGCCAGAGCGGCGAGCAAGGTCAGAACGGTGAACAGGGTCAGAGCGGCGAGCAAGGTCAGTCAGGCGAAGGCCAATCCGGCGAGGGCGAAGGCCAGGGTCAGTCTGGTGAGGGTGAAGGCCAGTCCGGTGAGGGTGAAGGCCAAGGTCAGGGCCAGGGCGAAGGACAGTCTGGTGAAGGTGAGAGCCAATCGGGTCAGTCAGAATCCGGCGGCGGAGGCGGCTCAGGTCAGAGCCAGGGCGGCAACAGCAGTATGACTTCTATGGAGCATAATCACGACTATGTCAGTGTGAATCAAAATATATCAGGTGAATACAGTGAGAACAGCACATCACAGTATTCTCACGAGCAGAACGGACTTACCTGGGAGGGAACTCAGGTTCCATACAATACAGTTGTAAATGAGTACAGTGAACAGGCCTATGATGGCATCGACAAGGGTAAGTATCCTGGAACGATGTCTGACGTCATAAAGCAATACTTCTCAGGTCTTTCTGAGTAGTGGATGGCGGGAATAACATTTGACGCTATTAAAATGGAGGATAGTACAGTGGATTACAATCAGGCGATAGGTGTAATAAATCAGGTTAGAACAGAAATTCATAAGGAGATTATTGGCCAGGAGAAAACAGTTGAAAGCTTGCTGATGGCCCTTCTTACAGGCGGTAATGTACTGCTGGAAGGTATGCCGGGACTAGGTAAGACCAGACTGGTGCAGACTATAAGTCATGTATTTGAGATGTCATTTAAGAGAATTCAGTTCACGCCAGATCTTATGCCTGCAGATATAACAGGTACTAATATCATGGTACGAAATGAGCAGGGCAGCAGCTTCAAGTTTGAGGCAGGTCCTATCTTCGCAAATGTGGTTCTTGCCGATGAGATTAACCGTGCAACGCCTAAGACACAGTCTGCGCTGCTTGAGGCGATGCAGGAGCATACTGTAACTGTTGGTGATGTGACTTATGCTTTGCCTGATCCTTTCTTCGTAATAGCAACCCAGAACCCTATAGAGCAGGAGGGAACATATCCACTGCCAGAGGCGCAGCTGGACCGATTTGCTATGAAACTTCTGGTTGAGTATCCAACCAAGGAAGAACTGGCAGCAATCGTAAATCTTACAGAAGGCTTCGGTGTTCAGCCGGCACAGCCTGTTATTACTCCACAGTTACTTGTTGAGATAAGACAAATGATACAGCAGATACCAATTGCGGAGCCTGTTATGGACCGAGCTCTCACATTGGTTATGAATACACATGCTGAAAATAAATATATTCGCGAGGGTGCCAGCCCTCGTGCTGCACAGTACATTGTGCGCTGCGCTAAGGCCAGAAGCTTTATGATGGGCCGCCTTAATGTTGCATTTGAAGATATTGATTACGTAGCACCAGCAGTGCTTCGCCATCGTATCATCACAAGCTTTGATGCTGTGGCAGATGGAGTAACACCAGATCAGATTATCGCTCAGCTTTAAGGATACTATGTTATGCAGACTATTGATTTACGAGAACTTGAAAAACTGAATATGCTGAAGCTTTCCATTAAGCGCAGCATGTCTCAGGGAGAGGGACTTAGACGTTCCTCTGCCAAGGGTCGTTCTGCGGAATTTTCAGGTTATCGTGAATATATTCCGGGAGACGATATGCGATATGTGGACTGGAATGCATTTGCTCGTCTCGATAAGCTCTATATCAAAGAGTTTATGGAGGAAAAGGAGGGCAGAGTCAGCATTTACCTTGATACCAGCCGTTCTATGGAGTTCGGTGAGAAGCTGAAGAGTACACTCATGTCGGAGCTTACAGAATCCCTGAGTTATATTGCTTCTAGTGGACGAGACAGCGTCTACATCACGGATCTTGCGAATCCAACCTACACCTTTAAGGTGCCATCCGGAAAGCAGGGAGTAGGCACCCTAAGGAAATGGCTCGACAGCATCCACCCTGGCGAAGTGGTGAAGAGCATAAACCTGAAGGAGTCACTTAAGAAGGCCGTACGAGGCAGAGGGGGGATTGCATTTGTCATCTCCGACTTTATGGATGAAGGATTCCTGGAGGCTGAGACTGATATACTGAAGCTCTTTGGATATCATGGTATGGAGGTAACCCTCTTACATGTACTGTCTCGGGAAGAGTTGGAAATAGACGATGACGGTGCTTTTCAGCTGATCGACAGTGAGGAGGAGTCGAAGGAAGTTCGTCTCACACTGGACAGATATTCAATCAGAGATTACAAGAAAGCGCTGGATAATTATATGCGTAGTATTGAGGAAAAGGCCCGGGCGGCAGGGGGCAGGTATGTTCTTTGTTCCACCGGCGAAAACGTCCACAAACTACTTTTCGAATCAATGCGAGACCTGTTTATCTAAAATGAGTCAATTGGCGAGAGAGCCATTTTGACTCATTCTAAGTGAGGAAATATATGACATTTGCTAGTCTGCTCCCACTGATCGCTCTGGTGGGAGTTCCGATTATCATAATACTGTATTTACTTAAACCTAAGGGGGTACGAAAAGTTGTGCCCTCTGTTTTGCTGTGGAAGAACGCAGAACGTAATGAGCGAAGCACTACATTTTCTAAGAAACTGATCAAGAACATACTGATGTTCATTGAAATACTTGCTCTTCTTTTTCTGATGTTTGCGGCAATGTCACCTGCCATCAAGAGAAGTGTATCGGGCAGCAGTAAGTCGACGATACTGGTGATCGATACAACAGGTAGTATGCAGTTTGAGGATGAAGGAAGTGATACACGACTCAAAGCTGCAATCAGTGACGCAAAAGACTTTGTAGAGACTTCATCTGGCGAAGTATCTATCATTACCTGCGGAGAGACAGTAGAGGTTTTGGCAAATAAGAGCCGAGACAAGCAGAAGTTGAAGAGGTTGCTTTCTGGTATTGAACCAACTGATACAACAGGAGATATAAGAGATGCAGAGGGCATCATGGAGTCTCTTGAATGTGAGGATATAATCGTATTCACTGATGGAGCGGGAGCTGCAAATCTTAAGGATATGGCAGTTAATATGTCGCTTGATATCAAGGTTTATGGTAAGCCATCAGCAAATGCTGGTATCACCCAGATGTCCATGAAGAAAAACGCTGAGGGTCTATACGATATCGCTGTTGGATATCAGACAAAGGGCGTAGCAGGTGGTGCATTTGATATCTCGATTTATGATTCTGAGGGAAATCTTCTGGATGTAAGAAGTATAAGTGCAGCAGAAGATAGTAGCAACACAATACTAAGTCTTGGAAAAGATGTTAAGGGAGACTATGTAAAGGCTGAGCTTACTGGTTACAGCGATGACAGCCTTTTAAGAGATAATATAGCTTATGCGGTAAAGACGGATACAAGTCTTTCTTCTGCATATTTTGTTGGAGCAGGAAATACATTTTTTGAGAAAGCATATCAGGCTGTAGCTGGTGAACCTATCGTTAAGGTTACATCAGATACCGATGTGCCAGATGCAGAAAAGAATGTTGCCATATATGATAAAGGCGAGCTTGTAACTAAGAACAAGAACCGTCTTGTACAGGCCTATCATCCAAAGGATGCAAAGGAAATAAAGGGCGCCATTGTAACTGTATTAACTGGTGATCTGATCAATGACATGACAGATTATACATTTGGTGCGTCAAATCTTTATGAGCTGGAATGTCCAGAGTGGGCAGAGCCCCTGATGGTCGCTAATTCTGGTACAGAGAATGAGGCGGTTGTCGCGTACTATGGAGAAAATGAAGGTGTGCGATGTATCGTTCTCGGTTTTGATATAAGAGATTCAGAATATCCACTTATGGCTGAATTTCCTATCTTTATTGCTGATAGTCTTACTTATCTTACAGATGAGAGTCTGGTTCGTGAAAAGTATCTTCAGGCAGGGGAGTCACTCTCTCTTAGTCCATCGGTTAGTAGCAATATGAAACTAACTAACCTTCAGGGTGGAGCTGCTGATCTATCTGTAGCAGGTCTTTATAAGCTGGAGGATGGCGGGAAGATAGAATACTTTGTTTCTAGATTTCCATCTTCAGAGGGTGATGGTACCCAGGATATTCAGTCCATGAGCTACATCAAGCAGGCTGATTATGGAGTTAAGTTTGGCTCTCTTAAGAAGATATGTCTGGTTATCGCACTCCTTCTTATAGTTCTTGATTGGGTCATCTACATAAGAAGAAGGATGCATACAAAGAAGCTTGAGCTTACCTGGAGAATAATACTTACTTCTCTGGTTGTACTTTCTATTATCGGAGTTAATCTTCCTGGACGTAAGCATAAGACTACGACTATATTCCTTGTGGATATGTCAGATAGTAACGTATCAAGTCTTCAGGAAAAGGAAGAGTACCTTAGGAAACAGATTTCAGCGCTGCCGCTTGGAGAAAGTTACGGCATCGTGACATTTGGCCGTAATGCGGTGACTGATCAGTTTGTAAATTCGGATAATGAGTACTACGGAATCGCTACGAATCCTGACGGAACCGCTACAAATATAGAGGATGCTACTGAGTACGCTATCTCGCTGATTCCAGACAATCGCCTTGGAAGAGTTGTGGTGCTTACAGACGGTAAGGAAACTGTGGGCGATATAAGTCTCGTGAAAGATAAGCTGGAAAAGAATGACGTGGAGCTCTGCGGACTTCTTTTCGATACTGAGTATGGTCAGGATATATATATTCAGAATGTGGATATGCCTGACAAGCTGGCTACGGGCGATGCATATAGCATAAAGGTTACGGTATATAGCACCTATGAGACAAATGCAACTCTTTCGGTCTGGGAGGGCAGTAATCTGGATCAGGAGAGCAAGGTTAAGCTCACTAAGGGCGAGAATACTTTCGTGCTAAATGATATCGCAGGCGATGATGCTATCGAGGAGAAGACTGTTACCATCGAGGCTGAAGGCGACACCATAGTTGAGAATAACAGCATGATCACTGCGGCTCTTGTGGATGCACCTGAGAAGATCCTTATTGTGTCAGGTGTGACTGAGGATAGCAGTGGTCTTGAAAATATACTTAAGTCTCTTAATAAAGATGTGACAACAGTTTCAGCGCTGAGTGCTCCGTCAGATATTACTGGTGTTCTTAAGTACCAGACTATAATTCTGGATGACTGTCATATAAAGGATATGCCTGAAGAGTTCCCGACTCTGCTGCAGACATTTGTAAGAGATTATGGCGGTGGTGTGATCTGTACTGGTGGCAAGGAAAGCTATGCACCAGGTGGTTACAAGGATACTGTACTTGAAGAGATTCTTCCAGTTGATATGACTCCTAAGGGTATAGATGAAGCACCATCCCTTGCTATGGTAATGGTTATCGATTGCTCAGGATCTATGGATTCAGCGGGATACAATGCTGCAACTGGTCAGGCATCAGGCGGTCGAAAGAAGATAGATGTTGCAGTAGATGCTGCTAAGGAAGCGGTAAATAATTTAAGTAGAAATGATTATGTAGGCGTAGTTGCCTTCAGTGATCAGTTCGAATGGAAGCAGAAGCTTGTTCAGGTTGAGGATAAAGAGGCTATAAAGTCTAAGATCGAGACACTGGGAATAATGGGTGGAACTGTTATTAAGCCGGCGGTTATTGATGCTGCAAAGGCCCTTAGTAAGGCGGATGCCGGAGTTAAGCACATTTTGCTACTAACTGATGGTGAAGGTGAAACCACAGATTTTAACGATGCTATTGATCTGATAAATGAAAACAACATCACCATGTCCACAATTGCCATCGGCTCCGACAGTGATACTTCACTTCTGGAGAGGCTGGCCGAAGATTGTGGTGGACGTTATTACTATTCGGATTCGTCTACAGATGTTCCTAAGATCTTTGCAGAAGAGGTTTATCTTTCAGGAACTGCATATTATAAGAATGGAGATTTCTCTCTTTACACAAGCAACTCAAATCTGGTATCTGGACTTTATGAGGACGGAATATCAAATATTACAGGATACGTTGCGACTTCAACAAAGAGTGGTGCAAGAGAAGTTATAACCACCAGCGAGGATGATCCACTTCTTTCCTGCTGGCAGTATGGTCTGGGCCACAGCATAGCATGGATGACCAATGTATCTGGTGACTGGGATGCTTCCCTTGCCGCACAGCAGGATTATCTGGAAATGTGGAAGAGAATGCTGGACTACACCAGCATGGAAAATGATCTTGGCAAGGATGCAGTGTCTGTTTATAAGAGACGTGGCAAGGTAGAGATAAGCTACATGGCTAGCGAGTATTCAGAAGATACTTCAGTTGTGGGTGTTTATACTTCACCATCTGGTGTTACTGAAGAACTGGCGCTCGAGCCTGGTGAACCAGGAAACTATACAGCAAGCTTTGAACCAAAGGAAATGGGAGTCTACACCATCAACATCCATCGAAAAGAGGGTGATGACATAGTGGCTTCCACAACAGCCTTGGAAACCCTGGAATTCTCCGACGAGTATAGACGTGACATTTCCAATGCAAACTTTGTTTCCTTTATTGAACAATACGGTCGCATGCTGGAGCAGGATACAAAGGTCTACACCAAGGTGAAGGGTGTTAACCAGAACAAGAGAGATATCACGGATATAATCATTATACTTTCGATTGTTATGCTTCTGATTGATATTGTTATCAGAAGATTTGATCTAAGCCGCTTGTTGACGCGAGGTGGCTCCGTGAATATAATGGGTAAGGCTAAAGAGAAACCAAATAAAAAGGTTCCAGCGAAAACTGTGGAAGTTATGGCTGGAACGGCACAGTCTGGTGAAGCTGTCTCAGGTGAGTATCAGTCATCGTATTCGGGAACAAATTCAGGCTGGAATGAAGCTGCTGACCAGGGCGTAGATGCTATGTCAGGTGTTTCCGCAGAAGAATCTTCAGGTAAGAAGAATAAAAAAGCCAAGAAACAGAAGAAGGCCCAGGAAGAGCCAGTGTCTACTGGACTTGATACCTCAACACTTCTTCAGAAGAAGAAAGATAGGAACCTGTATTGATACAAACCCCTAAATCTTCTTCGAAAGGCTAAAAAAAGTGTTACTATTTGTATATAATATATGTTATTATATAGATTAGCGTTGATTTAGAAATTACTAAATTAATCCCTACCACAATATTTTATAAGGAGGATCATATGATTTACTCAACAGAAGTTAAGAACATGTGCCCTGTAACTCAGGGAGTACATCATGGTGCTGCCCCTATTCCAGAGGAAGCAAAATGGGTACAGGCAAAAAAGGTTGAGGATATATCAGGCTATACACACGGTATTGGCTGGTGTGCACCTCAGCAGGGATGCTGCAAGCTTTCCCTCAACGTAAAGGATGGTATCATCCAGGAAGCATTAGTAGAGACAGTTGGTTGTTCAGGTATGACACACAGTGCAGCTATGGCTGCTGAAATCCTTCCAGGACTTACAGTTATGGAAGCACTTAATACTGACCTTGTTTGTGATGCTATCAACACAGCTATGAGAGAGCTTTTCCTTCAGATCGTTTACGGAAGAACTCAGAGTGCATTCTCAGAGGATGGTCTTCAGATCGGTGCTGGTCTTGAGGATCTTGGTAAGGGCGCTCGTTCAATGGTTGGTACAACATACGGAACACTTGATAAGGGACCTCGTTATCTTGAGCTTACAGATGGTTACATCACAGATATCGCTCTTGATGAGAACGACGAGATCATCGGATATAAGTATATAAACTTTGGTAAGATGATGGACTTCATCAAGGCTGGTGACGATGCTAACACAGCTATCGAGAAGGCAGCTGGACAGTATGGTCGTGTTGCTGACGCAGTTAGATGTATAGATCCAAGAAAGCAGTAAGAAGGAGGGAAATAAAATGGCATTATTTGAATCATATGAAAGAAGAGAGCCTCAGATCCTTGCTGCACTTAAGGAGTATGGCATCTCATCAATTGAAGAGTGTAAAGAAATCACAGATGCAGCTGGTATCGATGTATATAACCTCATCGAAGGTATCCAGCCAATCTGTTTTGAAAACGCTAAGTGGGCTTACACTGTAGGTGCTGCTATAGCTATTAAGAAGGGCTGCAGAAAGGCTGCTGACGCTGCTGCAGCAATCGGTATCGGACTTCAGGCATTCTGTATTCCTGGATCTGTTGCTGATAGACGTAAGGTTGGTCTTGGCCATGGTAACCTTGGTAAGATGCTCCTCGAAGAGGATACAGAGTGCTTCGCATTCCTTGCAGGTCACGAGTCATTTGCTGCTGCAGAGGGTGCTATCGGTATCGCTGAGAAGGCTAACAAGGTTCGCCAGAAGCCACTTAGAGTTATCCTTAACGGTCTTGGTAAGGATGCTGCTCAGATCATCTCACGTATCAATGGTTTCACATATGTAGAGACAAAGTACAACTACTTCACAGGTGAAGTTGAGGAAGTATTCAGAAAGTGCTACTCAAAGGATCCTGAGTCACCAAGAGCAAAGGTTAACTGCTACGGCGCTAACGATGTTCAGGAAGGTGTTGCAATCATGTGGAAGGAGAACGTTGACGTATCTATCACAGGTAACTCAACAAACCCTACAAGATTCCAGCATCCAGTTGCAGGTACATACAAGAAGGAGCGTACAGAGGCTGGTAAGAAGTACTTCTCAGTAGCTTCAGGTGGTGGTACAGGACGTACACTTCACCCAGATAACATGGCTGCAGGTCCTGCTTCATATGGTATGACAGATACTATGGGACGTATGCACAGTGATGCACAGTTCGCTGGTTCTTCATCAGTTCCTGCTCACGTTGAGATGATGGGTCTCATCGGTGCTGGTAACAACCCAATGGTTGGTATGACAGTTTCAACTGCTGTATCAATCGAAGAGGCTGCTAAGGCTGGTAAGTTCTAAGCTTTCTGCTTCAGTAATGAATTTCAGGTCCGTCGGGATATCCCGGCGGACTTTTTTTGATTTTATACTGAAAGTAT
This sequence comes from Lachnospiraceae bacterium AC2031, assembly GCA_000687975.1. GTDB lineage: Bacteria > Bacillota > Clostridia > Lachnospirales > Lachnospiraceae > Eubacterium_Q. The sequence continues at coordinate 2,333,243 of JIAB01000001.1, forward strand.
ATTGCATATATTTTCTTGTTATGATATTATCAAAATGATAAAAAGAGAAATTGCATGTTATAATATAAATATAGGAGATAGTATTATGGGAAGAGAAGATAATGTTATAGTATTTCAGGATACTAAGAAGCTATGTAAGAATAATCCAAGACTCATAGAGAGTCAGAAAAAGAGTAGAGACAGACAGAAGCTTATCCTTGAGGAGACAGATCTTTCAGAGATTTATCCGGATATGTTTGGTAATGAATCGACTGGCAATCTGAAGAAGTATGATTCCAAGGCAAATGTAGTTGTATCTCATAAGAGAACTTATGAGGCAGCATCTGCTTATAAGGGAAAGAAGGTTGCGGTTCTTAACTTCGCTTCTGCATCTAATCCGGGTGGTGGTGTAGTAACAGGTGCGTCTGCTCAGGAGGAATGTCTTTGCAGATGTTCTACCCTTTACTTTAATCTGGATGTAAAGGAGATGTGGGATGGGTTCTATACACCACATAGAAATGCACATGACTCCCTTCATAACGACGATATCATATATACACCGGAAGTAACTGTCTTCAAAACAGATACTTATTATCCAAAACTGATGCCAGAGCAGGATTGGTACGATGTTGATGTAATAACATGTGCGGCTCCAAACCTAAGAGAGAAGCCAGCCAACATGTTTAATCCATTTGAAGGCGACAGAGTTACAATCGATGATGAGTCTCTTCAAGAGCTTCATGAAAAGAGACTGCGCAGAATACTTGATGTCGCGGCGGCAGAAGGATGTGAAGTTGTGATTCTGGGAGCTTTTGGTTGCGGAGCATTTAGAAATGATCCAGAGGTTGTGGCAAAGGCGGCCAAAGCTGTTCTTTCTGATTATTTATATGCATTTGAAACTATAGAGTTTGCAGTTTATACTAGACGTGACGATACTAGAAATTATGATGCATTTAAAGATGGCGTGGGGTGACATGAAAGAAAAAAGAAGGTATAAGTATAGGGGCTTTGTACTGGTTCTTGTGCTGGGGTTATTTCTATCTGCTTGTGGGGATTCGAAATATAGCGGAGATAATGACCTACTGAAAGATTACCGTAAAGCAGTTGATTCGTCAGACTATATTATTCATGCCCTTGGAGGAGAGGATAACCACAGCTATATTAATTCCCTGGATGTGCTGGATAAGGCTTATCAGGCGGGCTTCAGAGTTTTTGAGGCAGATGTGTCATTTACCAGTGATGAAGTTCTGGTGTGTGCTCACAGCGGTGAGGATAACGTGTGGTCCAAGAATGACTGGGAGCAGAGACTGGGACAGCCGTATCCTTTTATGTGGCTTGATAGTTTTAGTGGGATTACAACCGGTGAGTCTTTGGAAGCTGAACAGAAACTAAGAGACGAAGGCTATGATGTTGAAAAAAGAACCTGTTCGTATGATACTTTCAACTCCTTTAAGATTCAGGGTAAGTATTCAGCTACAAGCTTTGATGAGCTCCTTGACTATATGGAAACTCATACTGACATGTATCTGATGCTGGATGCTGGGAAAAGATCCTACGAGGATACCAAGAAGTATTATGAGGGAGTGGTTGTTGCAGCTGGAGATAGGACAGAAGTACTGGACAGAATTATAGCTGGGGGACAGACCACTGAGATGGTTAAAGCTGCACGTGAGGCTTATGATTTTCCTTTGATCAATCTCTATTTCGATGAGGATGAAAAAAGAGAAACAGAGATATATGAACCAGAAGATTTTGTTAAATACTGTGAAAAAGAGGGGATAACAAGTCTTAGCTGTGACAAGGGTGTTTTCACAGGAGATGCAGCGAAGATACTTTCGGATAGTGATCTTATTATCTATGTTTTTACCATAAATGAAGAAGGGGAAGCAGAGGGGGTTTTATCCCAGGGAGCGGATATGGTTGGTACCGATTTTCTCTGGTATAAATCCAACTGATTTTGTGGTATATTTGGGGTATGGTACTAAGTAATCTAAAAAAATTAGCTTTGATAGTTAACACAGCGATACTTCTTATGGTTTTCGGGCTGATGGCATTTTTCTATGTCATTAAAGCTATTTTTTTAGTGTACTTTAGTATTCCTACAGCGCTTGTTTATGTTATCGGTTATATTCTGATCTCAAAGAATCGTCTTTATGGCTACGTGGTCATGGTTTATTGCTGGCTGACGCTCTATATGGGTGTTACGACTGTCTGCCTTGGATACAGTTATGGATTCCATCTCTACTGTATGTCCATGATTCCGATCATTTTCTATTCGGGCTATATGGGTCGCGGACTTAATGGGAGACATATTAATAATGCGCTTTATGTCAGCCTTGGTATAGTTGCATTTTATCTGGTTACAACTCTGATTCCGGTGTATAGAGGCCCGATTTATACTTCTGATACTGGTGCAGATACTCTGTTCTGGATCGTTAATTCTCTTATCGTTTTTTCATTCCTGATCTTCTATACAAATCTTATGATCAAAGGCATCGTTTATTCTGAGGACCGTCTTAAGAAGATTGCATTGGAAGATAATCTAACGGGGCTTTACAACCGTCATTACATGCTGACTCAGCTGGAGGCACCATCGGACAAGTCCAGTGACTTCTTTGTTGCCATGGTTGATATTGATGATTTTAAGAAGATAAATGATATATACGGCCATAACGCTGGCGACTACATACTGAAGTCGGTGGCTGAGACTATGAAGTCTGTGTGCGAGAATTCTCTGGTTTCAAGATGGGGCGGCGAGGAATTCCTCGTATTAGGCTATGACAAGGCTAAGGCTATGAGTCAAATGGAATCAGTAAGGCGTGCAATCAACGAAGCAGACTTATCATTTGAATCTCAAAAGATCAAGGTTTCCGTTACCATAGGTATTGCGGGAAGAGAAGAGGCAGAGTCCATAGATAAATGGATTCAGATTGCAGATGACAGGCTTTATGACGGCAAGAATTCTGGCAAGAATAAAGTAGTGTATAATTTAGAAAATTAAAACTAGAGAAAAAAGCTAGTATTAAAATATCAAGTAACATAGAGGACAGAAAATGGGAACATTTAGTAGTTTAGAAGAGGCACAGGCACATTTTAAGAAGGACAAATTCGCAAGCTTTAGCGGAATGGTCCTGGATGAACTCGGAGATGATTTTGCAGTATGCAGCGTACCTATCAGTGAGGTGCATCAGAATGCATATGGAGGGATTATGGGAGGTGCCATATTTACTTTGGCAGATCTTGCATTTGCGGCGCTCTCAAATAACATACATCAGCCAACAGTTGCACAGCAAGTAAGTATCAATTATCTTTCATCAGTTAAGGGGGACAAGCTTATTGCTCGCGCAAGTATGAAGAAAGATGGCAAGAGAACCTGCACGATAAATGTGGATATAACAGATAATACAGGTCGAGATATTGCCCAGTTTGTGGGCCTTGGTTTTAAACTGTGAGGGTAACATGGATACAGGTGAACTTTTAGAACGGTTAAGAGAAAAGGCGAAGAGAGATAGCGGACTCAGAGAGAAGCTTCTTGCTACCAGAAATTCGGATAAACCTTTATCGGAATTTTGCAGGATTAGCAGAGAAGTAGGAGTCTACCTGTCGGAAATGGATATGATAGAGTTTGGTGAATCGTCCTATGCAGCAATGCGCCGAAGTACCAATGGTGGTGGAGAAAATGCTCCACTCCTTCAGTGGGAGGATGATGCCTACGAAATGTTCCTTATGGAACTTGAACTCCTGAAATGAGTCAAAATGGCTCAAAGCCAAATCGACTCATTAAATTGCTCCATTTTGAAAAATTGGGGTTGACATATAGAAATATGTTTGTTACTCTGTACAGGAATTAAAACATATGAATAACTGCTCATGCGAATGAGGGAGTAGCTGGCAGAGAGTTTTATCTCTGTTCATTATATCGTCATCTCAATTGTTAGGACATTTGTCGATAACAATTCGGTATATGAATAATCGGCGAGACTTATTTGTAGCTTATACAATTATTCCAGGTGGGATAGTTGTGTGGCTACAAATGATGTCTCGCTTTTTTGTTGTTTTAATCCAAAATTCATTGTCGATAAAATCATAAATTTATGATTGACATACAGCGCTGTGTGTGATATAAATGCAAATGTGAATATATGAATGAATGTTCATATATCAAAAAGAAGGAGGTAGAGTAATGTCAGAAGAGGAAAGAAAGTTTCTTGAAATCGTAGACCTGATGAAGGGATTTGGCTCTGGTGAGTCGAGACAGGAGGTTCTTAGAGGTATGAACTTCACTGTAGCAAAAGGTGAGTTCTGTGTACTCCTTGGTCCTTCTGGTTCTGGTAAATCAACACTACTAAATATCATCGGAGGAATCGATAGTCCAGATTCAGGATATATATCAATTAATGGAGATAAGCTTGAGGATATGGGTGAGAAAGGACTTACCCAGTATCGCCGTAAGCATCTTGGATATGTTTTCCAGATGTACAATCTTATCCCAAATCTAAATGTTAAGGAGAACATCGAGGTTGGTGCTTACCTTTCAGACAAGCCTCTTGATATAGATGATCTTCTTGAGACACTTGGTCTATATAAACACCGTCATAAATTACCTAATCAGCTGTCTGGTGGACAGCAGCAGCGTGTATCCATCGGACGTGCCATCATAAAGAATCCTGATATACTTCTTTGCGATGAGCCAACTGGTGCGCTGGATTACAACACATCAAAAGAAATTCTTAAACTTATCGAAGATGTAAATCAGAAGTATGGAAATACAATCATAATGGTTACTCATAACGAGGCAATAAAGAATATGGCTGATCATGTAATAAAGCTTCGTGATGGCGTAGTAAGACATAACAACATCAACGAAAACAAAGTATCAGCTGTAGATCTAGACTGGTAAAAAGGTGCAGAGAGGGACAGACCTAGGTGCAGCGGGGACGGACCCCACTGCACATTATAGAGGGGAGAGAAAAAATGAGTAAGATAAAGAGTCCATTAAAGAAGAGGGTTCTTAGAGAACTTCTTGGTGAGTGGCGTAAATATCTGGTTATAGCGCTTTTTCTTGTAGTGATGATAGGATTCATCTCAGGAATGTACGTTGCAAACAACAGTATGCTTACAACTGCTGAGAATAAAGTGACTGAAAATATTCTTGAAGATGGCTCATTTGAACTTAGTGATAAAGCTTCGGACGAAATGATAGAAGCCATTGAAAAAGGAGAGAAGGCAGATGTTAAGCAGTGCTTTCTTGATAAGGGATACGAAGAGGCTGATAAAGAAGTAAAGAAAGCGGTTGATGAAGCCATTCCTGAGGAAATAGAAAAGGCGGTCAAGGAAGGAATCGAAGATCAGGTCAGAGCACAGGCTACTGAGGGAGTGGAGGCTCAGATTAAGCAGTATGCAGATATGGGAGCCAAGATTTCTGACGAAGATAAAGAGAAGATGATCCAGGATATCGTGGATGAAAATCTTCAGGCTGCTCTTGATGAATACTATGACGATGCCTATGAAGAAGCCTACGATGAGTTCATGGAAAATGAATACGATGATACTCTTGAGGATGCGAAAAAAGAGGCTTATGAAGAGGTAGAAAAGACAGTTGATGAAGAGTATGAGAAGGCCGCTGATAAGTACGATCTGGAGGATCCTGACTACAAGCCAGTAGCTATAAAGATATATGAAAACTTTTATAAGGATGCCGAGGAAGATAGAGACGGAGATAGTAAAAAAGACGGCAATATCCGAATTTTTAAAGATAGAGATAACATAGATTTATATGATATTCATAAGGGCGAGCTTCCTGTAAGTGAAAATGAAATTGCCATTGACAGAATGCACGCAGATAACGTGGGTATCAAGATTGGCGATACAATAAGTGTAGGTGGTGAGGACTTCAAGGTTACGGGCCTTATCGCCATGGTTAACTATAGTACTCTGTTTGAAAAGTCCACAGATTCAATGTTCGATGCGATATACTTTGATGTTGCTATCGTTACAGATAAAGGCTTTGATAGAGTAAACAAGAATGTCCATTACAACTATTCATGGCTATATGAGAATAAGCCAGAAGATGAGATAGAAGAAAAGGCTCTATCGGAAAATGTTATGGCTTCACTTGTTTCACAGACAGTAGTTGAGTCTTGTGATAACGAGGACTTCAAGATAGAAGGTTTCCTTCCAAATTATTCCAACCAGGCGATCCATTTTGCTACAAATGATATGGGCGGAGATAAGACTATTTGCGGTATCATGCTTTATATATTAGTGGCAGTGCTTGCATTTGTCTTTGCGATTACGATCAGTAATACGATCACGAAAGAGTCGTCAGTAATTGGAACTCTTAGAGCTTCCGGTTATACAAAGGGTGAGCTTATTCGCCATTATATGACAATGCCTGTTTTGGTAACACTGATAGCAGCACTTATTGGTAATGTTTTGGGATACACATTGCTTAAAGAAGTGGTTTTCAGCATGTACTATGGTTCGTACAGCCTTCCGGTTGCTGAGACCTTCTGGACACCGGATGCATTTGTAAAGACAACAGTTGTTCCAGTAATAATCATGTTCGTTATTAACCTTTTTGTTATCGTAAGGATGATGAGATTTTCACCTCTTAAGTTCCTGCGTCACGATCTTAAGGCTAAGACGAGAAAGAAAGCGATAAGACTTCCAAAGTGGAGTTTCCTGACACGCTTCAGAACAAGAATTCTGCTGCAGAACATTCCAAATTATCTGGTTCTTCTTATCGGTATAAGCTTTGTTATGGTCATGCTTGCTATGGCAGTTGGATTTCCTGATTCTGTGGATGCATATAAGGCAAATGTAACTGACATGATGTTCGCAAAATATCAGACAATTCTTAAATCAACAGAGGATGAAGACGAAAAACCGATAGAAACAACAACGAAATCAGCAGAAAAGTTTGCTATGAACTCACTTCAGTATGAAATGAATGATCATAAAGAGAGCATATCCGTATATGGAATTGAAGATGGAAGTGGCTACATCAATATTCCGAGTGATCTTGCTGAAAAAGATGTATACATTTCAAAGTCATTTTCAGAAAAATACGACCTTGAAGTAGGCGATAATTTTACACTTGATGCAAGGTTTGATCATGATTCATATTCTATGAAGGTTGCGGGAATCTATGATTATTCAGGCGGACTTACAGTATTCATGCCTATAGAAAATTATAGAGAAATGTTCGATGAGGAGGATGACTATTTCACAGGATTTATGTCCAACGATCCAATTGAGGGTATAAATGATGAGTATATAGCGACAACTATTACTGAGGATGATGTATTGAAGATATCAAGACAGCTGGATCATTCGATGGGTTCAATTATGACCTACTTCCAGTATGTATGTGTCATTCTTTCAGCTGTACTTATTTACCTGCTTACAAAGATCATCATAGAGAAGAATGAAAATGCAATCTCCATGGTAAAGATTCTAGGATATGAAAATAAGGAGATCAGCGGTTTGTATCTGACATCTACAACGGTTGTCGTATTCATATCATGTATAGTGGGAATTATATCAAGTTTCTATCTTATGGAAATTGTGTTTAAGATATATCTTATGAGTATGGAAGGATGGTTCGATTTTATCATCACACCATTTGGTTTTGTAAAGATGTTCCTGTTTGTATTCATTGCCTACCTGATTGTAATGTGCATAGACTATAGACGAATCAAGAAAATCCCTATGGATGAAGCCCTTAAGCACGTTGATTAAGGGCCACTACACAAGGGAATCGATTATAGAGGTTATGCTGGTTATTGAGTCTGCAAGCTCACTAGTCTGCATGGCCTCTATATATTTTTCTCTGTTTTCATATACTTCTTTTATACCACTTAGTAGCGTTTCGTTACTAACTGCCTCTTCTTCGATTACATAGCTGTAACCACTTTTTTCGAAGGACTGTGCGTTGAGGATCTGGTCTCCACGGCTGGCAGCCTTTGAAAGTGGGATGAGAAGATTTGGTTTTCTTATAGCAAGTAGTTCGCAGATTGCATTTGCCCCTGCTCGGGATATAACAACATCTGCAAGAGCGAACATATCAGCTAACTGTTCTTTGATGAATTCATACTGGACATATCCAGCTTTATCTTTGATATCAGGATTGGTCTTTCCCTTTCCTGTGAGATGTATCACGTTGAAGGTTTCAAGAAGCTCGTCCAGACATCCCCAGATAGCTTTATTTACAGCGACACTTCCTGTACTTCCACCAACTACCATAACAACTGGTTTATCATCAGTGAACCCGCAGAATTCACGAGCTTTTTCTTTATTTCCGTTAAACAGTTCCTGTCTGATAGGAGTACCAGTAACAGTTGCTCTGTCACTGAAAAGTGCCTTGGTCTCAGGGAAGTTACAGCATATCTTTGTAGCCTTTGGAAGTGCTATCTTGTTAGCAAGTCCAGGGGTCATATCTGATTCATGAATTACTACAGGAATCTTCAGATGCGCTGCCATAAGCACAACAGGGACTGTAACAAATCCACCCTTTGAGAAAACAACATCTGGCTTAATCTGTTTCAGTATCTTCTTTGCGTCACCGAAGCCCTTGTTAACTCTGAAAGGATCTGTAAAGTTCTTAAGATCAAAATATCTTCTCAACTTTCCTGAAGATATTCCATAGTAAGGAATACCTATTTCTTCGATAAGCTTCTTTTCTATTCCATTGTATGTTCCAATATAGCTGATCTCATAGCCCATCTCCTTGAGGCGAGGGATCATTGCAATATTTGGAGTTACGTGTCCGGCAGTACCACCGCCGGTAAGAATTATCTTTTTCATATTTCCACCTTATACTCAAATTGCGCCACTGAGAATCGTTCCCGTTGGCGCACCATTTGCGTCCGTGGGTGATTATAGCATTCTGACAAAAATCGGTCAATTTATAATAATTATTTCCTATTATTTGAACTGAGATTCCATTAAAGTAAATGTGTACTCTGGCGTATCTACAGATACGGTGAATAGAGGGATAGGATATTAAGGAGGTACATATGGGAATAGATTTAGCAAAAATGCCAAAGCTTGGATTTGGTCTTATGAGACTTCCGGAGAAGGACGGTGCTGTAGATATTGAGCGAGTTTCTTCTATGGTAGATATGTATATGAAGATGGATAAGAGGTACTTCGATACTGCCTATGTATATCATGGCGGAAACAGCGAGGTAGCTGCAAGGGAAGCCCTTGTAAAGCGTTATCCTAGAGATCAGTTTATGATCGCAACTAAGCTTCCTGCATGGGAGATCAAGCAGGAAAGTGATGTGGAAAGAATCTTTGAAGAACAGCTGGAGAGAGCTGGAGTTGATTATTTTGATTTCTATCTTCTTCACTCGATTGAGGAAGGAAATAACTACGATACATATGTTAAGTATGACTGCTTCAAATGGGGCGTTAAGAAAAAGGAAGAAGAAAAGATAAAGCATTTTGGTTTTTCATTCCATGGAAGTCCTGAACTTCTGGAGGAAATCCTCGATGCGCATCCTGAGGTAGAGTTTGTTCAGATTCAGCTTAATTATCTGGACCGTACTAATCCGGTTGTGAGATCTGAGGAGCTTTACAATATTCTTCATGAAAGAAATATACCTATTATAGTTATGGAACCAATTCGTGGCGGAATGCTTGCAAACCTTTCTCCAGAGCAGGAGGCAAAGTATAAGGCTGAGCGTCCGGATGACTCTGTGGCATCCTGGGCCCTTAGATATGTTGCTTCTCTTCCTGGAGTTATGACAGTTCTTTCAGGAATGTCTGACGAAGAACAAATGAAGGATAACATAGAAACCTTTACAAACTTTGAGCCAGTTAATGACAGGGAAATGGAACTCATCGACGAGGTTACCGAAGAAATCCTTGGCATCCCTCAGATTGGCTGTACAGCTTGTAAGTACTGTACACCAGGATGTCCAATGCAGATCAGCATTCCTGATGTATTCAGAACAATAAATACACTTCGAAGATATCCTGATGATTGGAGATCTAAGAACTTCTATCGTGGTCTCGTTGGAAGATCAGGTAAGGCAGGAGATTGTATAGCATGCGGACAGTGCGAGGGTGTATGTCCTCAGCATCTGCATATCATAGATCTTCTTAAGGAAGCATCAGAGATACTCGATACAGAAGAAGCATAGATAACATTTGACTAAAGAGAAGGAGAAAATATGGAAAACTTTACATTTTATTCACCAACATTTTTTGCTTTTGGAAAAGATACAGAGAATCAGGCTGGAGAGCTTGTTAAAAGATTTGGCGGTACAAAGGTGCTGATCCACTATGGCGGAAACAGCGCAAAGAAGTCAGGACTGCTCGATAGAGTAGAAGCATCTCTTAAGAATGTAGGTCTTTCGTATGTGATGCTGGGTGGTGTTAAGCCGAACCCAAGAAGTGGACTGGTTTACGAAGGCATCGAGCTCTGCAAAAAGGAAGGCGTGGATTTCGTTCTTGCAGTTGGCGGTGGAAGTACCATAGATTCATCTAAGGCTATAGCTGCAGGTGTGGTATATGATGGAGATTTCTGGGATTATTACAATACTGGAAAGCCTATCGAGGAGGCACTTCCAGTTGGTACGATTCTTACTATCGCAGCTGCCGGTAGTGAGGGAAGCCCTGACTCAGTTATCACAAAGGAAGAGGGAATGTTTAAGCGTGGAGCATCGGGAAATGCTATTCGCCCTAAGTTCAGTATTCTAAATCCAGCTCTGACACAGACACTGCCTCCATATCAGACTGCCGCTGGCGTCACTGATATCATGGCTCATCTCTATGAGAGATATCTTACAAATACAAAGGATGTTGAAGTTACAGACAGACTTATTGAGGGACTTCTTCTTACTATGAAGCATGAAGGACCTAGAGTAATTGCTGATCCTAACAACTATGAAGCAAGAGCTAATATCATGTGGGCAGGAATGGTAGCTCACAATCATATCTGTGGTGTTGGACGTAGTCAGGATTGGAACAGTCACTGCATCGAGCATGAGCTTTCTGCTCTTTATGACTGTGCTCATGGCGCTGGTCTTGCTGTTACTATGCCAGCGGTATTTAAGTATGTAATGAATCATGACATTATGAGATTCGCCAGAGTGGCTACTCGTGTATGGGGATGCCAGATGGATTTTGATCATCCTGAGGTTACAGCTCTTGAGGGAATCAATGCATTCCAGAACTTCCTTGTATCTCTTGGAATGCCTAAGAATTTCGAAGAACTTGGTGCAAAAGAAGAGGATATTCCAAAGCTTGTTGAAGTACTTTGCCGCGGTGATGGCCGTGATGGAACTATCTCAGGTTTCGTAACACTTAACGAAGAGGACTGCACAAATATCTATCGTATGATGGTATAAGGAGGGTATATGAAGGCGTTATTTATTGGTGGTACAGGAACTATTAGTACCGCAATAGTCAAGAGACTTGCTGAGGAACTGGGCTGGGAGGTCTGGCTCCTGAACCGAGGCAACAGATCTGAGGTTGTGCCTGAGGAGGTTCACCAGATCGTATGTGATATATCAGATGAGGTGGCTGCCGAAAAGGCACTGGACGGAATGACATTTGACGTTGTCAGTGAGTTTATTGGATTCACTGTAGATCAGGTTGAAAGAGATTATAGACTTTTCAAAGATAAGACAAAGCAGTATATGTATATCAGTTCTGCGTCGGCATATAATAAGCCGGCAGCAAACTATATCATAACTGAGGGAACTACACTTGCTAATCCACATTGGGAGTACTCCCGCAACAAAATCGCGTGCGAGGAATTCCTGATGAAGAAGTATCGTGAGGAAGGGTTTCCGGTAACGATTGTAAGACCGAGCCATACCTATGACGAGAGACATGTGCCTCTCGGCGTTCATGGAAAGAAGGGCTTTTATCAGGTCATAAAGCGAATGATGGATGGCAGGCCGGTTATTATTCAGGGCGATGGAACATCCCTTTGGACGGTAACCTTCAATAAGGATTTTGCCATAGGTTATACAGGTCTTATGGGCAACAGACATGCTATAGGCGAGGCATTCCAGATTACAGGTGATGAAACTCTTACCTGGAATCAGATATATCAGACCATCGCAGATGCGCTGGGAGTAAAACTGAAGCCTTATCATGTATCTTCGGATTATCTGAGCGCGGTTGGGGATAAGTATGGATTTGATTTTGAAGGCAGCCTTACAGGTGATAAGTCTGTTTCGGTTGTTTTCGATAACAGTAAGCTTAAGAGAGTTGTTCCAGATATGAGAACAACGGTTAGATTTGATCAGGGTGTCAGAATAGCATTGGATTATGTGCTTTCTCATCCGGAATGTCAGGTGGTGGATCCTGAGTTTGATAAGTGGTGTGACAAGGTTATTGCTACACTTGAGGAGTCAAAACAGGGATTTTCCTTCTAGTAGTGAATGTAGTGGGGGTATTTACATAGACAGGGGGCGGTTCATGTCATATTGAACCGTCCCTTGTACTGTTCGGATATTTGTTATAGATGATAGAAAAAAGATAGCATTTTAGGCTCAAAGAATGGTATAATACGGATATCTATGATTTATACACAGGAGGACAGTTAAATGAGTGATTTTATGACGAATTTTAAGAGCTGGCTCGATAATCCATATTTTGATGAGGAGACTAGAGCAGAGCTTGAATCTATCAAGAATGACGAGAAGGAAATTGAGGATAGATTTTATCGCAGTCTTGAGTTTGGAACTGGTGGTCTCAGAGGTGTAAGAGGCGCTGGTACTAACAGAATGAATATATATACAGTTCGCCAGGCAACACAGGGCCTTGCAAACTATATCGTAGCTCATAACGGACAGGAGAAGGGCGTTGCTATCGCACATGATTCACGTATCATGTCTCCAGAGTTTGCACGTGAGGCAGCTAAGTGTCTCAATGCTAACGGAATTAAGACTTATCTTTTCGAGTCACTCCGTCCAACACCAGAGCTTTCTTATGCAGTTAGAACATTTGGATGTATCGCTGGTATCGTTGTAACAGCCAGTCACAACCCAAGAGAGTATAACGGCTATAAGGTTTACTGGGAGGATGGTGCTCAGGTAACTCCTCCTCATGATACAGGTATTATGGCAGAGGTTGCCAAGGTTACAGATTTTGCTCAGGTTAAAACGATGGATGAAGATGATGCCAGAGCACTTGGCCTCTTCAATATTATTGGAACAGATTTTGATGACAAGTATATCGCTGAGGTTAAGGCTCAGAGTATTCACCCTGAGATCATTCCTGAGATGGCAAAGGATATCAAGATTGTTTATACACCACTTCATGGTACAGGAAATGTACCTGTTCGTCGAGTTCTTAAGGATCTTGGATTTACACAGGTGTTTGTTGAGCCACAGCAGAAGATTCCTGATGGATCATTCCCAACTGTTGCTTATCCTAACCCAGAGTCAGCACCAGCATGGGAGCTTGCTCTTAAGCTTGCAAAGGATGTAGATGCAGATATCGTTCTCGCAACTGATCCAGATGCAGATCGACTTGGTGTATATGCAAAGGATACAAAGACTGGCGAATATATGAGCTTTACAGGAAATATGTCAGGTATGCTCATTGCTGAATACATCTTTAGTGAGAGACTTGCTACAGGTACTATGCCAGCAAATCCAGCGCTTGTTACAACAATCGTTACTACAGATCTTGCTAAGGCTATCGCAGCTAACTACAATGCTCGCTGCGTAGAGGTTCTTACAGGATTTAAGTATATCGGTGAGCAGATTAAAATATTCGAGCAGACAGGATGCAACAACTATGTATTCGGTCTTGAGGAGTCTTATGGATGTCTTGCTGGTACATATGCAAGAGATAAGGATTCTATCGTAGCAGTTATGATGCTCTGTGAGGTTGCTGCATTCTACAAGAAGCAGGGTAAGACTCTTTGCGATGCTATGCAGGATCTTTATGAGAAGTATGGATATTATAGAGAAGGTCTTGCAACACTTGAGCTTAAGGGTGTTGATGGTGCTGCAGAGATCCAGAAGAAGATGGAGAACTTCCGTACAAATCCTCCTAAGGTGCTTGGTGGATTTAAGGTTCTTGCTTCAAGAGATTACAAGGCTGACGAGAGAGTTGATCTTGTAACTGGTGAGAAGACATCAACAGGTCTTCCTTCATCAAACGTTCTTTATTACGAGCTTGAGGATAACGCATGGTGTTGCGTACGTCCATCAGGTACAGAGCCAAAGATCAAGTTCTATTATGGGGTAAAGGGAACTAGTGTGGCTGATTCAGAGAAGAAATTAGAAGCTATCAAGGCGGACATGCTTAACGGTCAGTAGAGTTTTATTATAAAAACAAACTAAAGGCAGAAGGTATGAGTTTTTTTAAGAGGCTTAGTATCAGAAGATACTATATGTATAAAGATGAGGTGATTAAGCGAAATGTGATCGCGAGCCAAACCTTTATCATGGTAGGCGCGGTTATAGCAACAGTGAGTTTGCTTGCAAATATGCTGATCACTAAAACAAATTCCTACTGGGGGAATATTATTCTTCTAGCGTATTTTGTTTTTGCACATTTTCTCAGGAAGGTCGTATTAAAAGATCATCCTGAGAGAAGTACCTGGTTCCTGTATGCTGTACAGGTTCCAATTATGATCCTTGGAATTCTGATGGGTACAGTTTTTGATAAGAAAACTGCATCAGTTACATTTTTCCTGCTCCTTATATGTCTTCCACCATTTATTCTTGATAATCCGCTTAGACATTTAGGGTATCTTATAGGATCTATGTGTGTATACCTTTCAATGGGTTACATGTTTAAGAATATTGATGTATTTAACATCGATCTTGTTCATTCAGTTGGATTTTTTATGGGAGCTTTTTTCCTGGACATGTTTGTTCTTGCAGAGAGATTTGATAATCTGGAGAACTATATTATTTCAGAGAAACGAGCCCAACATGATGAGATGTCCAGTTTGAAAAACCGGTACGCTCTCAGATTGGATACTGCTTCTTATGTGGATAAACAGGTATTTGCAGCTATAATCAACATAGATTACTTTAAGTTCTTCAATGATATGTTTGGTCATGACTTTGGTGAGGAACTTGTAACATATCTTGGTAAGGTTGCAAAGAAAGAATTTGGTGAGAAAAACTGTTACAGATTCGAGAGTGATGAGATTCTTGTTTTGGATGAGAAGTCAAGTGAATCTGAGTTTAAGCAGAAGCTTGGTAGACTAAAAGAAAACTTTGCAGAAGTTACGATACGCGATAAGACATTTCATCCTTCCTGTACAGCAGCGTATGTTTATGGCACACCAGTAACAGATGATGATATGAACGAGCTTATCAGACATGCGGATGTAAGACTTCTGGAAGCAATGGATGGTGGAAAGGGTACTGTTGTAGGATATCCATACGACAGAAGCCAGAAGAGACAGACAGATATTCTATCTGAGGTAGCTAGGACCAGTGATATCAATACTATAGATGAAATAACCGGCGTTCCTAATATGCAGTTCTTCCGTATTAGAGCTGATGAGATGCTGGGAAATATTTTGAATATTGAAAAACATCCATCAGTACTTTATTTCAATCTTGGAAACTTTAAACTCTTTAACGAGGAAAATGGATTCAGAAAGGGCGATAAGCTTCTTCGTGATATTGCAGATATTCTGAAGGAAGTGTTCGATAATCGACTGATAGCCAGATTTTCTGAAGATCACTTTGTTGTTCTTTGTTATGAGGCTGATGTTGAAGATGGATTTAAAAGAGTTGTAAAGAAGGTCAGACCGCTTTTTGGTAATATCCATATGACGATCAAGGCGGGAGTGGCAGTATATACTAAGGGTGAAAATGTAGGTATCACCTGTGACAAGGCGAAGCTTGCATGTGATAGTATAAAGCATGATTCAAAGAAGTATCTGGAATTCTACAGTGAAAATCTGGAGAATAAGAATAAACTTCAGAGATATGTAATATCTCATATAGATGAGGCTGTTGAGAAGGGGTATCTCAGAGTTTATTATCAGCCTATCATTGATCTGTCAACTGGACAGGTTGTGGAGCTTGAGGCACTTGCGAGATGGATCGATCCTATTCATGGATTCCTTGCTCCAAGCGACTTTATTCCACCACTTGAGGAATCAAAGCTTATTCATAAGATAGATGCCTTTATGGCAGGGCAGGTTTGCAAGGATCAGGTTGAACTTAAGAGGATGGCAGGAAGAGATGTTCCTGTATCTATAAATCTTTCAAGACTGGACTTTATGATCACTGATATGGTGGACAACATAAAGGATATAGTTTCATCTAATAATGTAAATGTTAATAACATTCGTATCGAGGTTACAGAGAGTGCACTTGAAAACGATAGTGATGAGCTGAGAAATAAGCTGCATGAGCTTAAGGACTATGGTTTTGAGATATGGCTGGATGACTTTGGAAGCGGCTACTCATCTCTTAACTCATTACAGGATTTCAACTTCGACGTGATCAAGGTAGATATGAAGTTTATGAGAACTCTTGAAACGAGTCCTCAGACCAAGATAATTGTTAAATCTATTATAGAGATGACAAAGAATCTTAAGCTGAGAACACTCATGGAGGGAGTTGAGACAGAAAACCAGGCTAAGTTTATTAAAGCTATCGGCGTGGATATGTCTCAGGGTTATCTCTTCAGCAGACCGGTTCCTATTGACGAGCTGAAGTTTGACCAGAAAAAAATAGGATAAGATGGTGATGTGCAGGCAGCCTGTATGTCATATGCCTGGTAAAAACCAGGTGTCATTCTGAACAGACGAAGAATCTGGTGCAGTATTTAGGATCCTTCTCTTGCGGCTCGGTGACAGCCGAGCTCAAGGTTCAGAATGATTTTTTATATAATAGGAAACATGGTTTCCTATTATATAAAAAACGCTCCGCTAAGGATGTGTTTCGGCGCTCAAGGAAGATAGCTGCCTTTGGCAGCACGCGCCTCACACAGAAAGTGTCGCTAGCGACACTTTTAATTATGTAGGAAAGGGAAAATTATGATTTCAAAGTTTAGTGTAAAGAGACCTTATACGGTATTCGTGGTAGTAATAGCGATTATTGTTATTGGAGTGGTGGCTCTGATGCGAATGACTGCTGATCTACTGCCGGACATGAATCTTCCATATGTTGTTGTAATTACAACTGACATGGGCGCAAGCCCTGAGACAGTAGAGAAGGAGGTAACAGCCCCTATAGAAGCCTCCCTTGCAACAACGTCTAATCTGAAGAATATTCAGTCTATGTCTTACAACAGCTACTCCACAGTAATTCTGGAGTACGAGCAGAGCTCCAACATGGATGCGACCATGATCGAGATTCAACAGAGTCTAGATCAGATAGAAGGAATGCTGGGTGATGATGTTGGAACGCCTATCGTAATGCAGCTGAATCCAGATATGCTTCCAGTTATGGTTGCGGCAGCAAATGTATCAGATATGGATTCGATAGAGCTTACGGATTATGTTGAATCTGAAATACTTCCTCAGCTTGAAAGTATTGAGGGCGTTGCATCTGTAAGTGCAACTGGTGGAGTAACTGAAACAGTTCAGGTTACCATGAACCAGGATAAGATCGACAAACTCAACGATAAGATCATGGCTGAGATTGAAGATCAGTTCCAGGATGCAAAGGATGAACTTCAAACTAATAAGGAAGATATTGAGAGTGGTCAGTCTCAGGTTTCTGCTGGAAAGAAAACTCTTGCAAACTCTGTTGGAGAGAATATGGCTACACTTGAGAGTACTCAGATAGAGCTCTACCAGACAGCTGATGAGCTGGAGACATCCAAGGATACTTATCAGGATACCTATGATACTTTAGGTACAACTATAGATACACTTAATACGACCTATGAAAGTGCAAGCGCTCTTGCATCTGGTCTGGAAAGTCTGAATTCAGTTATATCTCTCTATGATCAGGGACTTCTGGACGATACCACATTTGCTGCTTCAGCAGGAATGGATATCAATACAGCTAGAGCTTCTCAGGCAGCATATTCTGCACAGCTTGATGCAGTAAACGCTCAGATTAAGGAGAATACATCGGCTCTTTCTGATTATGGAATTACAGTTAATACATATGAGGATCTTCCTACTGCTGTTTCAGAACTTGAAGCAAAGCGAGTTGAGATAAATACAGGTATCGAGACTATCGATGCTGCTATAGAAGAGGTTGAGGCTGGTAAGACTACAACCAGTGAGGCTATCGAGGCTCTTAACAAGACTGGTATCGAGCAGTCTATCTCACTGGCAGAAACCTCTGCCACACTTTCTCAGGGCCTTTCAGCGATTGAGAGTGCTGAGGATACACTTGATGATACTCTTGAAACTACAAAGGATTCTGCTGATCTAAATACAATCCTTTCAATAGATGTTTTAAACAATCTTCTTAAGGCGCAGAACTTTGAGATGCCTGCTGGCTATGCTGCTGGTAAAGATAAAGCAGATGGTCAGTATCTTGTTAAGATCGGTGAGGATGTTGCAGATGCAGATGAACTCGCAAAGCTTGTTCTTATTGATCTGAATATGGACAGCGTTGGCGTTATCCGTCTTGAGGATGTAGCTGATGTTGAACAGGTAGATGACTCTGCAGAAGTATATGCAAAGTTAAATGGAAGCCCAGGTATGCTGGTTTCTTTCGAAAAACAGACAGGTTACTCAACAGGAGATGTTACAGATACCATCCTTGAGAAGTTTGAAAGCCTCGAAAGAACAGAAGACGAGGACTTACATTTTGCTGTTCTTATGAATCAGGGTGTTTATATCGATATGATCGTGAAGTCAATTCTTCAGAACATGCTTCTTGGAGCGGGTCTTGCTATCCTTGTTCTGATCATATTCCTTCGTGATATCAGACCTACAATTATTATTGCATGTGCAATTCCACTTTCAGTTATTTTCGCTGTTGTACTGATGTACTTTACCAGCATTTCACTGAACATTATCTCTATGTCGGGTCTTACTCTGGGTATCGGTATGTTGGTGGATAACTCCATAGTTGTTATCGAAAACATTTACCGACTTCGTAAAGAGGGTGAGACGATCAAGAAGGCTGCTGTATATGGAGCGAGTCAGGTTGCTGGAGCTATTACATCTTCAACACTTACAACTATGTGCGTATTCCTTCCTATAGTATTTACTGAGGGACTTACAAGACAGCTCTTCGTAGATATGGGACTTACGATCGCATTTACCC
Source organism: Lachnospiraceae bacterium AC2031 (assembly GCA_000687975.1). Taxonomy (GTDB): domain Bacteria; phylum Bacillota; class Clostridia; order Lachnospirales; family Lachnospiraceae; genus Eubacterium_Q. Next base: position 2,352,406 of record JIAB01000001.1, read on the forward strand.
TTACAGCTTCACTGCTTGTAGCGCTTACACTTGTTCCTGCTATGGCACAGGGGCTGCTGAAAAATGTTAAAGAAAAGGAAGAGGGTACCGAAGGCTCCTTCATGCGTGGATATGAAAAGTTCCTTCGAGTTATGCTTCGTTTTAAGCCGCTTGTATTTGTAGTAATGTTACTTATGCTTGGTGCATCTGTTGCACTGGCTCTTTCACGAGGTACAGAGTTTATGCCTGAGATGCAGAGTGATCAGGTAACTATCACTATGTCTGCACCAAAGGGTGAAGAACGTACATTTGAGGAAATGACAGGCTACGCTGATGAGCTTGTTGAAAAGCTTCAGGAGATTCCTGAGATTGAAACCATCGGTGCCATGGTAGGTAACGGAACTACAATGGGTGCTCTGAACATGTCCAGTGGCGATGATGTATCGATCTATGTACTTCTCAGTGAGGATTCTAAGCTTACTAATTCTGAGATCATAGCTAAGATAGATAAGGCTGCTGAAGGTCTTGACTGCGAGACAGTTGCCAGCGCTGAGATTATGGATATGAGTCTGCTGACAGGTAGTGGAGTTTCTGTAATGATCAAAGGACGTGATATGCAGGTTCTTCAGAAACTGGCACAGGAGTCAGCTGATGCTCTGGCAGCAACAGATGGTATTATAGATATAGACAACGGTCTTGATAACATGACTAAGACCTTCGTTATCACTGTTGATAAGAAGAAGGCTGCTGAGTATGGAATGACTGTTGCTCAGGTATTTACAACTGTATCCTCGAAGCTTGCTTCTACATCTTCAACAACATCTATTGAGACAGACCTTAAGGATTATGATGTTTATGTTGCAACCGATGAGCAGTCTGAAATTGATATAAATGATATAAAGAATCTTAAGTTTGAATATACAGATAAAGAAGAGGGAGAAACAAAAGAGATTCCTCTTTCAAAGATTGTAACCTTCTCAGAAGAAGAGGAGCTGTCACAGGTTCTTCGTGATAACCAGAATCGTTATATCAACGTAACTGGTTCTCTTGCAGATGGATACAATATCGGTCTTGTTGGTAATCAGGCACAGGCAAATCTTGATAAGATCGGAATTCCTGAGGGTTATTCAATAACTCTTGAGGGCGAGAATCAGACTATAAATGATGCGATGCATCAGGTTATGCTTATGATGCTTCTGGCGGTAATTCTCATTTACCTTATCATGGTTGCACAGTTCCAGAGCCTTAAGTCACCATTTATCATCATGTTCACAATCCCACTTGCATTTACAGGTGGATTCCTGGCTCTGTTCCTTGGTGGTAAGGCTGTATCAGTTATCGCCATGATCGGATTCGTTATGCTGGCAGGTATCATCGTTAATAACGGTATCGTACTTGTTGACTATGTAAATCAGCTGAGACGTGAGGGCAAACAGAAGAAGGATGCCATAGTTGAGTCTGCTAAGACAAGACTTCGTCCTGTTCTTATGACTGCGCTTACAACTATCATTTCCATGTCAACTATGGCTGTGGGAATGGGTAAGGGTACTGAGCTGTCACAGCCTATGGCTATCGTTGTTGTAGGTGGTATGATTTACGGTACTATTCTGACTCTTGTTCTTGTTCCTTGTCTGTATGATGCATTTAATAAGGAAAAGGATATGACAGAGGAAGAACTATAATAAATGAAGTAATAATGTGGCTTTTTGATATTGACAAGAAAAGTCGTGTATTTTACACTTACTAATTGTTTACGTTTTAGTATCAGGGGAGTTTAAATCTATAGAAAACAGAGGATAAGAAAGTGGCTAAAAAGATTGGTAGAAATGATCCATGTTGGTGCGGCAGTGGCAAGAAGTATAAGGTTTGTCACGAGGCGTTTGATCGTAAGATCGAGATGATCAGAAATCAGGGACATATTGTTCCAACACACAAGATGATTAAAACTCCAGAACAGATTGCTCTTATTAAGGAGAGCGCAAAGGTTAATGTTGAATGCCTTGATGTAGTTGCGGATAAGATATGTGTTGGTATGAGTACAGAGGATATCAATCGTATCGTAAATGAGGTATGTGAAAAGCATGGAGCGATTCCTGCACCTTTTAATTATGAAGGATTTCCAAAGAGTGTTTGTACATCTATAAACGATGCAGTTTGTCACGGTATTCCTAGTGAGGATGAGATCCTGCAGGATGGCGATATAATCAACGTTGACTGCTCAACTATTCTGAATGGATATTTCTCAGATTCATCCCGTATGTTCATGCTGGGAAATGTATCTGAAGAGAGCAAGAAGCTTGTTGAGACTGTACGTGAAAGTATTTACCTTGGTCTTGAAGAGGTTAAGCCATGGGGCTTTCTTGGAGATATGGGTCAGGCTGTGCATGATCACTGCAAGGCAGCAGGATATAGCGTGGTTCGTGAGATCGGTGGACACGGAGTTGGTATTGAGTTCCATGAGGATCCATGGGTAAGCTATATTACTAAGCGTGGTACAGATATGCTTATGGTACCAGGAATGATGTTCACTATTGAGCCAATGGTTAACATGGGTCAGCCTGAGGTGTTTGTTGATTCAGAAAACGATTGGACAGTTTATACTGAGGACGGATCACTGTCAGCTCAGTGGGAGATTCAGGTTCTTGTAACAGAGGACGGTCACGAGATCATCTCCTACTAATATATAGATTCAAAAGAGGAAAAAAGAATGAAGACACCATTTGTAACTAAGGAATTAGTTGAGGATATTGTAAAGACATATCCGACCCCATTTCACATCTATGATGAAAAAGGAATTAGAGAGAATGCTCGCAGAATGAATGCAGCATTTTCCTGGAATAAAGGATTCAAGGAGTACTTTGCAGTAAAGGCAACTCCAAATCCTACTATACTTAAGATACTTCATGAGGAAGGCTGCGGAACAGACTGTTCATCTATGGCTGAGCTTATTCTTTCTGAAAGAGCAGGAATCACAGGTTATGATGTAATGTTCTCGTCAAATGAGACTCCAGCTGAAGAGTTTGTAAAGTGCGCTGAGATCGGCGGAATCATCAACCTTGATGATATAACACATATTGATTTCGTTCTCAATGCATTAGGCGGTAAGCTTCCAAAGCGTATGTCATGTAGATTCAATCCAGGCGGAATATTTAAGGTTGGTGAGAGTACTGAGGCAGTTCAGGTAATGGATAATCCTGGAGATGCTAAGTATGGTATGACAAAGGATCAGATCATTGAGGCATACAAGAGACTTAAGAGTCTTGGCGTTGAGGAATTTGGTATTCACAGTTTCCTTGCTAGTAACACACTTTCAAATGAATATTACCCAGCTCTTGCAAAGATTCTTTTCGAGCTTGCAGTTGAGATAAAGGAAAAGGCAGGCGTTCAGCTTTCATTCGTTAACCTTTCAGGTGGTGTTGGTATAGCTTATACACCTGATGGAGTTGCTAACGATATTGCTGTTATCGGTGAAGGAGTTCATAAGGTATTTGATGAGGTTCTTGTTCCTGCTGGAATGGGAGATGTTTCAATCTTCACAGAGCTTGGAAGATTTATGCTTGCTCCATATGGACACCTTGTTACAAAGGCTATACATGAGAAGCATACATATAAGGAATATATTGGTGTAGATGCCTGTGCAGCAAATCTTATGAGACCTGCAATGTACGGTTCATATCATCATTTGACTGTACTTGGTAAGGAGGATGCTCCTGAGACAGAAACTTATGATGTTGTTGGTGCGCTTTGTGAGAACAACGACAAGTTTGCAATAGACAGAAAGCTTCCAAAGATTGACATTGGAGATTACATTTGCATTCATGATACTGGAGCTCACGGATTCGCTATGGGTTATAACTACAATGGACGTCTCTGGTCATCAGAGCTTCTGCTCCGCGAGGATAATTCAGTAGTATGCATCAGACGTGCTGAGACACTGGATGATTACTTTGCAACCCTGGATAACTTCTGGGATATCGAACTTTAAAGAATGCTGATCACCCTTTGGGGATACTCAAAGGGTGATTTTTTCATATATAAAGAAATTTCAGGTAGAAATATGAAGATATTACTTGTTTTAACTGGCGGAACTATATGCTCTGCAAAAAATGCAAATGGACTCAATGCGTTAAGTACTGAGTCGGCATCTCTTGAACTGGTGACAACTTATAGACAGCAGGTGGCACTAAAAGCAAATGCAGCAGAGGAGGTAGAGTTTGAGTCCATATCTCCGATAAATACTCTTAGTGAGAATATGACCATCGCCAAATGGAATATCCTGCTGGATGCTCTTTCGAAGGTGGACTTAACTCAGTATGCGGGAGTGATGATCCTTCACGGTACTGATACGTTGCATCTTACGGCGGCTCTTATGGGAGTTGTTTTTAGAGATGCAGGCTGTCCTGTAATGATGGTCAGTGCGCACCGAATACTTAGTGATCCGGAGAGTAACGGTCCGGATAATTTTGCTAAGTCAGTTAGTTTCATATCAGAACTAAGTGCCAGAGGGATGGGCGGCGTCTTTGTGATATACCGAAATGTAGATGGTACATCCTTCGTTCATCATGCTACACATCTTGAAGAGTGCGCAGATTATTCTGAGGATTTCTTTAGCCGTGACATGATAGAATATGATAAACTGACTTCTGACTGGTCAGATGAATGGTTTGCCAGAGCGAATGCTGATAAACAGATGCTTGATCGTGGCAATATTGATTTGAGTAAGGGTATTCCTGAACTAAAGGATGATGTGCTATACATCAGACCATATGTTGGAATAAACTATGATAGAATAAATCTGGAAGGGGTACGCGCGGTCCTTCATGGAATGTACCACTCCAGCACACTAAATACAGAAGGGGATGGAGCAAGCTCTGCTATGAGTCTGCTTCGAAGATGTAATGAGGCTGGGATAGTATTTTACATCTTCCCATGTAAGGACGGCGACTACAGGTACAGTACAACAAAGCCTCTCATTGATGAGGGTGCAAGATGCATCTATGGCATGACCTGGGAAGAAGCATACATCCGCCTTTTGATTCAAAAATGAGTCGATTGGCGAGAGAGCCGAAGTGACTCATTCGTATAGGAGAATTTTATGAACGCTGCAGTAATAACACTTTGCGTCGCTATTGCGACATTTATACTTCAGGAAGGACTTTCCAATATTATCCATGGCTTCATTTTCCGCTTTTTATCTCATGTGAAAAAGGGGGACAGAGTACAGCTGCTTATAGATGGAAATACGTATACTGGTTATCTGGAGAAAATCACACTTCGTCATACCATCATCAAGGAGTTTTCTACAAATGCTCTGATCACAGTTCCAAATGCAAAGATAGACTGTTCGCTCCTTAAGAATGAGGCTTTAGGATACGAACAGCTTAATCGTTATATTGTTGAGCTTCCTGTAAGCTATAGAGATGCTGAAGATCCTGAAACTGCAGAGATAATCAAACAGGAGATTAAGGGGGCAATAAGAGATTGTCCGCTCACAACAGACAATGAGTTTAAGGTATATATTAACTTTAAGGAGTCCTTTGTCAGTTACTCCTTCTTTATAAGAACCCAGACTGTAGAAGAGAACTTTGAGGCATGCTCATGGGTAAGAGAGAAGACCATGCAGCGACTGGCTAAGAGAGATATCCACGTTCCATATAGCGTACTTGATGTAAAGCTAAATGAAATGCCATAGCATTTTCTCGAAATACATCAAATGATACAGAGGTGAAATTAAGTATGAAAAAGATATGCGTACTTTTCCCTGGCATGGGATATACAAACCTAAAACCACTGCTTTACTACAGTGGAAAGCTTACTCTTAGTAAGGGTTACGAACTTCGCCAGATAACCTACACGGATATGCCGGCGAAAGTGTTCGGGGATCCTGAACAGATGAAAATTGCCTATGATACAGCACTTGCTCAGGCAATAGAGCAGCTGGCTGACGTGGAATGGAAAGAGTATGATGAGATAGTTCTTGTTGGAAAGAGCGTTGGTACTGCAGTAGCTGCAAGCTATGCACAGCAGTATTTAACCTCGAAGGTAAAGATTATTCTTCTGACACCACTGGCTGAGACATATAAATTCGTTAAAGAGTCGGTGGGGATCGCATTTCATGGTAATTCAGATCCGTGGGCAGAGACTGATAAGATAATAGAACTGAGTAGTCGGTTTAATATACCGCTTCATATCTATGAGGGAGGTAATCATTCCCTGGAGACGGGGGATGTGGCCACCGACATTAAAACCCTTCAGGATGTGATGACAAAACTTGAAGAATATATATAAAGTGCAGTTGGGGACAGACCTTGGTGCAGTGGGGTCCGTCCCCGCTGCACTTTTTTTGGATGCCGGTTGGATGCTTTGGCGATGCTGAAGATATGCCGAAGTTATGCTCGTGAGATGACTTGTTCCTCTAAAATGAACCCATGCTAGGAAAAAAAGAAACATAGTTCTTTTGAACTAACGAAGAGTTGGTGTTTATTAAAAGGGGAAATATCATGGGAAAGGAAAACAATAAGAATAAAATAAATAAAAAATCTACATTAAGCGCTATTTTAAGAGTTTTATTAGCTGGAGTTGGTGGAGTTCTTTTTGGACTCTTCTGTAATCCATATTTCGGAGGAATCATCAATATCGGAAACATCACAGGAATGATACTTTCGGTTATTGTGATCCTTTACGCAGTATTCTATGAGCCAATAAATAGCTGGATAAAGAGTCAGACTGAAAAAAAGGTTGGACGTGCAATCCTGACAGGATGTTTTTTGACAGGATGCACCGCACTGGTAGTCGGAGTAGTGATTTCGATTCTGATGTTCTCAGCGACAATGAAGAGCAGTCAGGGAGATGATGTACTTATAGTTCTTGGATGCAAGGTAAATGGCGAGGAACCAAGCAGAATGCTTGAAGAAAGACTTTTGGTTGCTCAGGAGTATCTTGAGGCACACGAGGATGCTGTATGTATAGTATCTGGTGGACAGGGCTCCGATGAAGGAATCTCTGAAGCTGATTGTATGTATAACTGGCTTGTATCACATGGAATCGATGCAGACAGAATCTATAAGGAAGACAAATCTACATCGACTCTTGAAAATATAAAACTTTCAACTGAAATATTAGAGCGTGAGAATCTTGGTACAAATGTTGCAATCGCAACAAATGAGTTCCACATCTTCCGTGCTGGACAGGTTGCAGAAAAAAATGGCCTCTCCTATAGCGCAGTACCAGCGAAGACCGATTGGTGGCTCTATCCAACATATTCTGTACGTGAAATATATGGTGTTCTTGCAACTACTCTCTTTGCATAAATTAAAAGCCCTCCTTCAAAAAGCCCTTGACTTTACCCGACTGAGTTACTATAATCCAAGGGTATTAATGAACAGAATACCGAATTAGAAGACTATGATGGTGCTTAAAGCTTCTATAATCACTTACAGAGAGATGAGGTCATCGGCTGAAAGCCTTGTTAAGAATGATATAGCAGTTATCTTCACACTGGAGTCTTATTTATTGAGAGTTATTTCCGACTTAGTAGTTTTATGCTGCTATGTAGAGTCGGTTATAGAAGTCGGGTGGTACCGCGGTTAAAGAATCGTCCCGGGTGTAAGCGAAAAGCTTGCACCCGGTTTTCTTGTGTTAATGAGTTTACGAAGTAAACGAGTTTGATGATTGCATGAATGAATAGATGATTATTAGGAGGATAAGAAGAATGAAGGAAATGCTTGAGAAAATCAAAGAGCAGACCGAGAAGCAGATCGCTGCTGCAACTTCTCCTGAAGCACTTGATGAGATAAAAGTCGCAGTGCTTGGTAAGAAGGGAGAACTTACACAGATCCTTAAAGGTATGAAGGATGTTGCTCCAGAAGAAAGACCAAAGGTTGGTCAGATGGTGAACTCTGTACGTGATGTACTTGAGGAAGCTTTAGCTGAGCAGAAGAAAGCTCTTAAGTCTAAGGTTATCGAGAAGAAGATGGAGACAGAGTGGCTGGATGTAACACGTCCAGGTACTAGAACTCTTAGAGGTCATAAGCATCCTAACCAGATAGCTCTCGAGGATCTTGAGAAAGTATTTATCGGAATGGGTTATGAAGTTGTTGAAGGCCCAGAGGTTGAGTATGACCGCATGAACTTCAAGCTCCTCAACATTCCAGAGGATCATCCTGCAAAGGACGAGCAGGATACCTTCTATATAAAGAGACATGATGCTGATAAGGGCGAGACAACAGAAGATGATATCGTTCTTCGTACTCAGACTTCATCAGTACAGGCAAGAGTAATGCTTGCAGCCGGAAAGCTTAAGGAGACATCAAAGGGCTTCCCAGAGAGATCACTTCCTATCAAGCTTATCTCCCCTGGACGAGTATTCCGTTCAGATGAGGTGGATGCAACACACAGCCCATCCTTCCATCAGGTAGAAGGACTTGTAATCGGCGAAAATGTTACAATGGCAGACCTTAAGGGAACACTGGATCAGTTCGCAAAAGAATTCTTCGGTCCAGATACAAAGACAAAGCTTCGTCCACATCACTTCCCATTCACTGAGCCATCAGCTGAGGTAGATGTAACCTGCTTCAAATGTCACGGCACCGGTCGTGTAAAGAAGATAGAAGAGGTAAAGGAAGACGGCAAGTTAGTTCGTAAAGAAGTAGACTGTGCTTGTACATCCTGCAAGAGTTCAGGATGGATTGAGATCCTTGGATGCGGTATGGTACATCCAGACGTTTTGGAAATGTGCGGAATCAATGACAGCAGCAATCCAGATGCGCCAGTATACACAGGATTCGCCTTCGGTATCGGCCTCGAGCGTGTAGCGCTCCTCAAGTATGAGATTGCAGACATGCGTCTCCTCTATGAGAATGACATTCGTTTCTTAGAGCAGTTCTAATTGATATATAAAAAGGAGAAAAGATATGGATACACCAGTAATGTGGTTAAAGCAGATAGTTCCGGATCTTCCATTTCCGGAAGTAGATATAGATGAATCAGGCAAGACAACTCTTGAGTATGAGGGTCTCGATAAGGCAGTAGATGAGTTCGCTGACAGAATCACCCTTTCAGGTTCACACGTAGAGCGTGTAACAAAGTACTTCAAGAAGCCAACTGGCGCAAGACTCAGCCGTGTAGTTGTAGGCCAGGTTATGGAAGTAGCAAAGCATCCAGATGCTGATAGACTTGTAGTATGCCAGGTAAATGTAGGACATACAGTTGAGGCAGGTCAGGATGAGAACGGCATCGTTCAGATCGTAACAGGAGCACCAAATATTATTAAGCTCTGCCCATATACATATACTGAGGGGGATGCAAAGGTTCTCACTCCTACAGTACTTGACGGCGGCACAGCAGTGTTCAATGTACATACAGGTGAAGACCTTAGTCCAAAGGAAGGTAAGATCAAGAAGGGTAAGCTCCGTGGAGTTCCTTCATCAGGTATGATGAGCGCCATCGAAGAGATTGGTGGTGATCCAGACCTTTACCCTGGAGATAAGGACGGAGTATACATCTTCACAGAAGACGAGATCGCTATGATGGATCTTAAGGCTGGAGATGATGCTACAGATAAACTGGGTCTTAACGATGCAAATATCGAGTATGAGATCACTTCTAACAGAGTTGACTGCTTCTCGGTTCTTGGTATGGCTCGCGAGGCAGCTGCAACTTATGGAGTTCCATTTGACCCAAAAGGTGATTTCAATCTTGATAAAATGAAAGCTTCAGTGGAAGCAAATGAAGTTCACGATGAGAAGTCTTCTGACAAGATCACTGTAGAGATCGAAGCTCCAGAGCTTTGTAAGAGATATATCGGCCGTGTTGTTCGTAATGTTAAGATCGGCCCATCACCACTTTGGCTTCAGAAGAGACTTCGCAGCCGTGGTATAAATGCAATCAACAATATAGTAGATATAACAAACTATGTAATGGAGGAGCTGGGCGAGCCTATGCATGCTTTCGACCTTTCTACTCTTGAGGGTAGCAAGATCGTAGTTAGACGTGCAAAGGATGGCGAGAAGTTCACAACTCTTCATGATGAGGAACTGAACCTTGATACAGATACACTGATGATCTGTGACGCTGTTAAGCCAGTAGCTCTTGCTGGTATCAAGGGTGGTAAGAATTCTATGATCCCTCTTGAGACAAAGGAGCTTCCTTACATCCTCTTCGAGGCTGCATGCTTCGAGGGTAACAACATCCGTAAGTCAGAGCGTCGTCACGGCGTATCAACCGAGTCATCAGCTAAGTTCAACAAGGGACTTGATCCAGAACTTGCAGAGCTTGCTATCACTCGTGCAGTACAGCTGATTCAGGAGTTCGGATGTGGTGAAGTACTTGAGGGTGCTGTGGATGTTTATCCTTCACCAGTTACAGCTAAGCAGCTTCCATTTGAACCAGATAAGATGACATCCCTCCTGGGTGTTGATATAAGCGTAGAAGAGCAGCTTGAGATCTTCGAAAGACTTGGTCTTACATATGATAAGGCTAGCAACATGCTGACAATTCCTACATTTAGACAGGATCTTAACTGCATGGCTGATCTTGCTGAGGAGATTGCCCGTATCCATGGATATGACAACATCCCATCAACTGTTCCAACAACAAATGGTGGTATAGGCGGTATTTCTTACGAGGAATCAATCAGCAGAATCGCACGTGGAATCGTAGAAGAAAATGGATTCTCACAGGGTATGACATACAGCTTCGAAAGTGCGAAGGCATTTGACAAGCTCCTTATCCCAGAGGGTAATCCACTTAGACGTACTATAGAAATAATCAATCCTCTTGGTGAGGACTTCAAGGTGATGAGAACACAGCTTCTTAACGGACTTCTCACATCACTTGGAACAAACTCAAGCAGACGTAACAAGAACGTTCGTCTTTATGAGCTTGGAACAGTTTATCTTCCTCATGAGACATGGCCAGCAAAGCCAACAGAAGCGGGCAAGACCAGTGACCTTCCTCTTGATGAGGTAAGAAGACTTACACTTGGTATGTATGGCGAGGGCGACTTCTTCGTAATGAAGGGCGTTATCGAGGAGCTTCTTGATAAGCTTAACATGAGTGGAAACAAGGGCTATGGTACAAACAAGAATGCAGTAGAGTTTATTTCAACTGCTGAGTATGATCATACAGATTATCCATTCCTTCATACACTTAGACAGGCTCGTATAGTTAAGGCTAAGGACCACAGTGTAGAGGTTGGTTATATCGGTCAGCTTCATCCTATGGTTGCTGAGAACTATGGAATCAAGGGTGACTGCTACGTTGCAGTTATCAACATGGATAAGGTTGTGGAGATGGCAGACTTCGACATCAAGTTTACAGAGATTGCCAAGTATCCTGCATCAACACGTGACCTTGCACTTGTATCAGATAGAAATGTATATGTTGGCGATATCGAGAAGACAATCAGAAAGAATGCTGGAGCATATCTTGAGAATCTGACACTCTTCGATGTATTCGAGGATCCAACAGGTGAGAAGTTGGATGCTGCTAAGAAGAGCGTTGCTTATTCGCTGACATTTAGAGCTAGTGATCATAGCCTTTCAGGTGATGAGGTAAATGAGGCTGTTGATGCTGTACTTAAAGCACTTTCAGAGGACGGAATCGTTCTTCGTGCATAAATACTAGAGAGATATATTATGGAAGTTAAAGATTTTTATTACGATCTTCCTGAGGAGCTTATCGCTCAGGATCCGCTGGAAAAACGTGATGAATCAAGGTTTATGGTGATTCATCGCGAAACTGGCGAGATTGAACACAGGAAGTTTCATGATGTAATTGAATATTTAAATCCTGGGGACTGCCTTGTTATCAATGATACCAAGGTTATCCCTGCTCGACTTCTGGGTGAAAAGGAAGAGACGGGAGCGGCTATAGAGGTTCTGCTTCTTAAGGATGCTTCTGAGAAGTATGCGGATGCGGCTGGAGAAAAATCTGACAAGAATACTCGTATCTGGGAATGTCTTGTTAAACCAGGAAAGAAAATGAAGCCTGGCGCAAGAGTAGTATTCGGCAAAAATGAGGAAACAGGCGAAGCTCTTCTAAGTGCTGAGGTGCTTGATACAGTAGAAGAGGGTAACCGAATCATCCGCTTTGAGTATGATGGAATCTGGGAAGAGGTTCTGGATAAGCTGGGAGAAATGCCACTCCCGCCATACATAACTCATAAGCTCCAGGATAAAACCCGCTACCAGACAGTATATGCAAGGAATGAGGGCAGCGCTGCTGCACCTACGGCGGGACTCCATTTTACTGAGGAACTGCTGAAGGAGATTGAAGAGAAGGGTGTAAAGATCGCGAGACTCACTCTTCATGTAGGTCTCGGAACCTTCAGACCTGTAAAGGTGGAGAAGATTGAAGATCATCATATGCATACTGAGTACTACGAACTGTCTCAGGAAGCAGCTGATATAATAAATGAAACAAGAAAGAATGGCGGCAGAGTCATCTCTGTTGGTACTACAAGTACCAGAACTTTGGAAACTGTGGGAACTCTGCAGAATCTTACCAGAGAGGATGACATCAAGCCGGCTTCAGGATGGACAAATATCTTTATCTATCCTGGATATGAATTTAAAGTGGTAGATTCTTTAATTACCAACTTCCATTTGCCAGAGTCAACGCTTATAATGTTAGTGTCGGCATTCTATAACAGGGGGGCTGTTATGGCGGCATATGAGGAAGCAGTGAAGGAGAGATACAGATTCTTCTCCTTTGGTGATGCCATGATGCTACTATAATGATTTATCAAAGAGAACTATGAAGGATATAAAAGCCAGCATAAAACTTTTTAAATATAACTTAGTAAATGTGATACTGTTTGAGCTGATTCTCAAGACAGTATCTTTTGCTGTGCTTATTCCACTTTATTATACATTTGTAAACTATGCAGTTAAGATTTCGGGAATTTCCTACTTGTCCAAGGAGACGGTAAGGAAATTTTTTAAATCCCCATCTACATATGCATTTCTTTTCATAATGTTCCTTTTCATATCCATGTGTATCATGGTGGAGGTGTCAGGTGTAAGTTATTCTTATCATAGAGCTCATTATCTGCAGAAAACTTCACCATTCAGATTGCTGGTTCATGGTATGAAATCTTCAGCAAGAGTGCTAAGACCAAGGAACCTTCCAATTTTTGGTACAACTCTATGTTATCTTCCAATAATATCAAATGTGCTCTTAGAGTTTGACCTTTTGAACATAAGGGCTCCATACATAATCGATATTGTTTCAATTAATAAGGTTATCACCATTGCGGTTGCTATATTATATAGCTTCTGTGTGATCTATTCCCTGAGGTATACATTTATTATTCACGTTTTTAATGTAGAGGGTGTAAGCTTCAGAAAGGCTGTGGATAGAACAAAGGAGCTTCTTAAGGGAAGACGAGTAAAGGTAATTGGCGGACTTATTGCGTGGGTTCTTCTTACGGTAGGTGTTCCTGCTGTGCTGAATTATTTCTATTCGGGACCGATTCTGTCTTTAGTTCTGACATCAAAGACTGCGGTAAAGGCTGCAACTCTTGCTTATGAAAGCGTAAAGGTTTCGCTTTCATTTGTATACGTTGTTATCGGCCTTCCTGTTGTTTATTCTTATATATGTAATGAGTATTATGGTCTCATTCCTGAGAAGGAAGATGAGAAGAATATTAAGAACACTAAGGAAGAGTCTAAAAAAAGTGTTTATCGAGGCAGTACCGTTGTAGTGATGATCACATGTATCGCTATAATATTAAATGTTGGCTTCTATATGCTAAAGCGTTATAATATTATCTCGGTCAATGCAGAGTATCTGGATAAGGTTACTATCACCGCTCATCGAGGCGATTCATCTGCTGCTCCTGAAAATACACTGGCTGCCTTTAGTAAGGCGTTGGAAAATGGAGCCGACATCATCGAGCTTGATGTAAGACAGACTAAAGACGGCGTCATCGTTGTTATGCACGATGAGAGTCTGAAGCGTACATGCGGAGTTAATAAGAAGGTTGGTAACCTGACCTATGAAGAACTTCTGGAGTATCATCCTACTGCTAAGTATAAAGGGGCTGATAAGGACCTCTATGCTGACGAGAAGATTCCTACTCTTCAGGAGGTAATAGACCTGGTAGGAGATAAGGCTGTCATTAACATCGAGCTGAAGCCTGCCAAGACTGATAAGAAGTTTGTTCAGTCTGTTGTAAATATAATAGAAGAAAATGATTACTATGATCATTGCTTTGTTACTTCTCTTAACTATGGATCTATAAAGAAGATTAAGATGAAGGATTCAAGGATTAAGACTATTTATACCATGGCGGTTGCTATGGGTGATTTCTATTCTCTTGAATATGCTGATGGATTCAGCATCAAGGCAAGATATATCAATAATGACGTGGTTAAGCAGGCTCATAGTCTTGGTAAAGAGGTTCACGCCTGGACTATTGATGATACTGAAACACTTGAAAGCATGATGCTTATGAATGTGGACTCTATCATAACTAATAAGCCTGCAGAGATGCGTAAGGCCATGTACGAGAACTACTATAGTGATACGCTGATTCAGAGACTTAACGAGTTCCTTTCGAATCAGTTGTAGGGAGATATCATTTTTCTTTAAAATGATATTGGATGATTAATAGATAACAAAAGTGATTATAATAAAGACTATGTTTTTGTAGTCTTAATATAAAGAGGAAAAGTATGATAAACTATCTGATTGTTTTTTTGATTTCTATGGCGCCGCTTCTTGAATTGAGAATTGCCATTCCTTTTGCTATAGGTCGTGGGCTGAATATTCCCCTTTCTTATGCTATAGCAATAATTGGTAATATGATTCCAGTACCTATTATATTCTTTTTTGCGAGAAAGGTGCTTGAATGGGGCGCAGTATTTAACTGGCCAAAGGGACTTAAATGGATTGGTAAGTTCTTTAACTTCTGTCTTGAAAGAGGAGAGAAGGGCGGAAAGAAGCTTACCGAGAAGGTAGGAAGAAGTTCATATATCGCACTGTTCCTTTTTGTAGGAATTCCTTGTCCTGGAACTGGGGCATGGGTTGGAACTCTGGCAGCGAGTCTTCTGGATCTTGATTTTAAGAAGAGTGTAATAGCTGTAGTGTGCGGAGTTATATGTGCTGGCGTTATTATGGGACTTACAAGTGCAGGACTATTCACTGCTCTTAGAAGTCTGTTTTAATAAATACATATGGGATGTAAAATGAGAAAAAAACTTGCTTTATTATTAATACTTGCATTTATCATGGTGGCTGGAGGCTGCGGTACGGTTGAGACAGATAAACCAACTGAGACTACTGCAGAGGACGATAATCTTCTGGATTCCGATGGATTCAGAGCTGTAAAGGACTATGTTGTTACTTTGCAGAATGATGTTAATGTCAGAAAAACTCCAGAAACATCAGGCGAGATTTATATTACTCTGGATGCCGGAGTCAATCTTAACAGAACTGGAGTTAAGGATGGCTGGGCAAGAGTACTGATAAATGGTGGCATCTACTACGTTGAGTCACGCTTCGTTGAGGAAACTACCATCAAATGGGCCACCGAGACGGACGTTGAAAAGGTCAGCCATATAGTCTTCATTGATCCGGCAAAACAGATTACGGAGGATCTTAATTACGAGCCTATGAGCCCAGAGGTGGATGCTCCTGAACTTACTGACTCAGGTGAATATGCTACTGCGACCAGCGCACAGATGCCTGGTATGAAGAAAAAGATGACTGCTGGTGCCATAGGAGTTAACACAGGTAACTTCGAGTATGATGTAACCATGTCAGTTGCAAATTATCTAAACGCTGAGTTGGTAAAGAGAGGTTACACAGTTTTCCTTTCACGTTCTACCAACAATGTAAATATCAGTAATGCAAAGCGTGCACAGATGGCAAATGCATCCAGTGCTGAAATCTATATAAAGCTGGAAGCACCGAAGTCTAACGATCCATCGGCTTCAGGTATCCTGGGATTTATAGCTACATCAACTAACTCCCACACAGGAGCGATGTATCAGAAGAATTACGAGTTATGCTATGACGTGCTTCAGACGACCTGTGAACAGACGGGAGCTACAAGAATGGGTATTTATGAGACAGATAATCTTACGTCTCTAAACTACTGTAACATGCCAGCTACAGTGCTGAGCGTAGGCTTCCTTTCTAACAACAATGATGATATAGCACTTAGCATGGATGACTACAAGAAAAAGATTGCCATTGGAATAGCCAACGGAATCGACGAATACTTTGAATCAATAGATAATTAAATGGAATATCACGGGGGACTATCCAATGAGGATGGTCCCCCTTAATTGTGATATTACTTGACAGAAATGTTACAAAGTGGTAGTATAGCAACGTAACAAATTCGTAACAAATTAACATAATTTGTAACATTTGTTTACATAATATGTAACAAACCATACGGAATGTTAATAAATCAGTTAATAAATTGAGGTTTTTATGAATCGTAGACAGCAGATAAAACTTGAAAATGCTAAAGTTTTTGCTAGAAAGTACATATTCTCAGGAAGATATATAGTAAGAAACACACTTGCAGTTATGGGACTCGCTACAGTAGTTGGCGGTGCATACCTTACAGTACAGGTTGCTGGTACAAATGCTGCTTCAAGTGTTGCGGTTGAAACTGAAACAACTGAACAGGTTGCTGAGGTTGAGACAGAGCCTGAGACATATGCAATTAATATAAGTGATTCAAGTCTTGTAAAGGCTGATTCAGTTGATTCTCTCTATGTTCGTTTAGAGGATGACAGTGTACTTACAGCTTCAAATGATATCGACAAGCTTACAAAGTCTGAGTATGACATGACAAACAAGTTCATCGTTACAACAGAGGGACTTAACGTAAGAGCTTCAGCTTCTGAAGATGGAAATATCCTTAAAGTTCTGAACACTGGTGATTACGGTGATATAGTTGGAACAGAGGGCGATTGGACAATCATCGCTCATCTTGATACAGAAGGATATGTTAAGACAGAATATATAATCACTGGCGATGAGGCTACTGCGGTTGCTGAGAAGGCTGCTGCAGATGGAGTTAGCTACAGAGCAGCACTCGGAGTTAAAGATGTACTTGTAGCAGATGCAAACAGCCAGGAAGATACAAAGACTGATGTAGCATCAGTTGATAGAAAGGTAGAAATCTCTACAGAGACTGCTAAGGCAGAAACTACTACAGCTCAGACAACAGAGGCGCCTACACAGACAACAACACAGGCTCCTACAACTGAAGCAACTACTGAGGCAACAACACAGGCTCCTACTACAGAAGCTCCAACTGAGGCACCTACAGAAGCCCCAACAGAAGCTGCTACAGAGGCAGCGCCAGTTGAGTCATCAGATCTTTACCTCCTTGCAGCAATCGTTTATGCTGAGTCAGGTGGTGAGTCTTACGAAGGACAGCTTGCAGTTGCAAGTGTAGTAATGAACAGATTATACAGCGGCAAATGGGGCAGCTCACTTTCAAGTGTTATCTATGCACCAAGCCAGTTCTCAGGAGCATATACAGGAGCTTTCTCAACAGCACTTTCAACAGGTGGTTCATCAACATCACTTCAGGCTGCACAGGATGCTCTTAACGGTGCTAACAACGTTGGAGGCTACATGAGCTTCAGACCTACATGGAACACACCACAGTCAGTATATGACAGCGGTAACTACATTCAGATAGGAAACCATGTATTTTACTAAGTTAAACTTTTTCACAAGAAATCTTTTTTTAGAAGTTAGTGAGTTATCTCGCTAACTTCTTTCTTTTTTTGATGCTTTACTTCCTTATAGTATTTTAAGTGTGTCTTAAAGATTTCTTAACATTTTTATGTATATAATATGGTGCAGAAGGGGACAGACCTCAGTGCAGTGGGGACGGACCCCACTGCACCAAATTCAAGATAAGGGGAAATAGAATGAAAGGGATTTTAAACAGGAATCATATTAAGTACATCGCAATAATAGCGATGGTGATTGACCACATAGCGTGGGCGTTTGTACCTACCGCTTCGCTGCTTGGACAGATAATGCATACGATTGGCCGACTTACAGGACCTACTATGGCATTTATGATCGCAGAGGGCTATATACATACCAGAGATGTAAAGAAGTATGCTACACGTTTAGGTATCTTTGCACTTATTTCATGGCCGCCATTCTGTCTCTTCGAAACGGGAAGCTGGCCGGGAATTTCATTTCCAGTTATATATTCACTGTTCTTAGGACTTTTGGCCATCTGCATATGGGATAAGTCAGAGGCTAAGAAGGGAGCAAAGATTGCAGCGATAGTTGTACTATGTGTTTTCTCTGTAATAGGCGACTGGGCATTCTTCGATGTCCTTTGGGCACTGTTCTTCTTTATCTATCGTGACAGACCAGTGGCTAAATGGGTTGCCTTTTCAGCAGTAGCACTGTTCGAATCACTGGCAAGTAATTTGATGGCATTTACTACAGATTATCCAACTGCACAGCTTTTCCAGTTCGGAGTATTCTTGGTAATCCCTATACTTGCATACCTGTATAGTGGAAAATCAGGAAGCAAGAAGGCCTTTCATAAATGGTTCTTCTATATATTCTATCCAGCGCATCTGCTGATACTTTTCTTTATAAAGCTTATTGTTTATAAATAGAGTTTTGAAAAGTAGCACCAAATAGTGTAAAATTACTATTTGGTGCTATATTTTTGGAGTTAATTCTCCGTGTTAGGAGTTTTTTAGAAAGTAAGAGGGGATGTATTATGAGAATTGCTGTTTGTGATGATGAAGAAAAGTTCCGTACTCAGGCAAGAGAGATGATCGATAAGCTTGCTGGTAGTATCGATGTGGTTGTTGATGCTTATGAGGATGGCAGGAAGCTGCTTCAGGCCTTCGATACAAATCCATACGACGTGCTATTTCTCGATATAGAGATGCCTGCTATGGATGGAATCACTCTGGCTAAGAAGCTGAGAGAGCGTAGTGATAAGATATATATTGTATTCCTTACAGGACATGTGGAATATGCGCTGGAGGGGTATGAGGTAAATGCTCTCAGATATCTTACTAAGCCTGTTCAGGAGGATAAGCTCCGTGAGGTGCTTCGCTTCGTTATGGATCAGTCTACAAGTAAGAAACAGCTTATGATCAAGGAAGATGGTGAGGAACTGCTTCTGAATGTGTCAGATATCATATATATGGAGGCACAGAATCAGTATGTAATGATCTATGCTACAGATGGAGAGCATTTGGTCCGCTATAATATTGGTGACTTTGAGGAACAGCTTAAGGGTGATGGCTTCTTCAGAGTTCATAGAGGTTACTTAGTATCTCTTGCGAAGGTTAAGAAGCTTGTTAAGAGTGATGTGCTGATGGAAACTCCTGATGGAGAGATAGATATTCCTGTCAGCCGTTCAAATGTGAAACCTCTTAAAGAAGCACTTTATGCTTACGTAGAAAATTCAGCATTCTAATATAGTTTTAAAGATAATACTAACATAAGAGTAATATACTAGTGAGATAATTATGGAATCAGTTTTAGAATATGGAATGACAATACTGTCCGATTTTAATTTTATGCTTGCAATGCTTGTTATTGTTTTGGTTGCAGCGTGTTTCCTTGGACGTTATATAGTAATAACAAGAAAGATGGTTATTGCTACTCTTGGAGTGGCTGCTTTTCGAATTGTATTTATTGTAGTTGCCCATTTTGTTATAAAGGCGGTCGACCCAGGACTATATGAGTTCATGCAAAATATGTCAATGCTCGAGGGGGTTTCACCTGATAATCAGTATTATGATGCACTGATGATGTATTCATTAATAGGTAATCTAATTGTAAATGTATTTGTTTTTTTATATGCATTTGTATTTTATCTAATTGCTTATAAAGAGAAACGTCTCCTACGTGCGATAGAATCTACGGTAGCTCTTTACCTGTTATATTATTACATAAATACCATGGTTCAGTATTCATATATTTACTTTAATGGAGCGACTATGGAAGTGCTGCAGGCGGCACTTATGACGACTTATGGTAAAGATGCAGCATTTTATACTATGTCAGCTGTTATAACTGATTTTGTTGTATATTTAATACTTCTAATAATTTTATATTTTAGATATTTTAAGAAAAAGAAATTCTATGTTGTACGAATGAGAAGTCGTATTCTTTTCATTGTCTGGCTTGTTTTCTTCAGTATATTTCCTGCAATGCCATTTGGACTGGAAAGAATAAGTGAAAAATATAAGATGCTATGTCTTCTTTTTGGAAGCTTGATTCCTGTTCTTGGTATGATTGCTCCAATCCTTCTGGTAATGAGTGTGGCCGAGAAGAATCTAAGAGAGAAGAACGAATATCAGGAATCCTATCTTGCTGCCGAGCTTGAATATATTGAACGTTACAAGCGTAAGCAGGAGGAGACCAGAGCTTTCCGCCATGATATTATCAACAATCTGTCTCTGACCAATATGATGCTGGAAGAAGGTAAGACTGAAGAGGCGAGTGAACATCTTAAGCAGCTGCTGGGAAATGTAAGAGCTCTTTCTCCATCTATCATAACTGGTGATGAGATGCTTGACTGTATTGTTGCCATGAAGGCTGACAAGATGAAGGAAAAAGGAATTGGTTTCTCAATGGACGGCGTTGCAGATGGTGGATTAAATCTGAAACCTATGGACGTCTGCAGTATTTTTGCAAATGCACTTGATAATGCTATCGAAGCTTCGTCCAAGATGCCAACTGGTGCCTGGGTTGATATGAATATCAAGCGTACCGAGAAATTCTTTGTTATAAAGATTGCTAATGCTGCGGAACAGCAGGTGGATGTGGAGAAGCTTTTCATGTCTTCAGGTTATACATCTAAGCAGGATAAGGAACATCACGGCTTTGGCCTTAGAAATATAAGAATGGCAGTGGAGGATTATGATGGTCTTGTAAAGGCTGAGTCAGATGATTCATCCTTCGCTTTATCAATTATGATTCCACGTAAATAGTTTTCCTGAATGATTCAGGACCTTAAAAGGGGGAGAAAAATGAAATATTATCTGGAAACCGTCGAAAGTGTTTTGAAGGAGAAGAATACCTCCGAAACAGGCCTTAAAAAGGCAGAGGTAGAGAAACGCCTTGCTGAGGTTGGACCGAATAAGCTGGTGGAGAAGGAAAAAGAGAGCATTGTAAAGAAGTTCATTAAAGAAATCTGCGAGCCAATGACCATCGTTCTTATTATCGCAGCGATCATCTCCGCAGTAACAGCCGTATTCTCTCATGAAGGATTTGCAGATGTATTCATTATCCTTACTGTAGTAATAGTAAATGCTATCCTCGGCGTTTATCAGGAGTCGAAGGCCGAATCAGCCATCGCAGCCCTGCAGGAGATTGCCGCAGCTCAGTCTAAGGTAATCCGTGACGGCGAGGTTATGGTTATTCCTTCGGCAGAACTGGTGCCTGGCGATATCATTTCTCTTGAAGCAGGTGACGCGGTACCAGCAGACTCCCGTATACTAGAGGCGGCTTCCCTTAAGGTAGAAGAGGCGGCCCTCACTGGTGAGTCGGTTCCATCTGAGAAGACAGAGGATGTTCTGGATCTTGGTGGTGGAACTGATATTCCTCTTGGCGACAGAGCCAACATGATCTATATGGGTTCTTCAGTTCAGTACGGACGCTGCAAGGCAGTGGTTGTTGAGACTGGTATGGGAACTGAAATGGGAAAGATCGCGGATCAGCTATCACAAGCAGCTGATGACGAGACTCCGCTTCAGATCAAACTGACAGAACTGTCTAAGATCCTTTCTATTATGGTACTGGTTATCTGTGCCGTAATCTTTGCAATAAATATCGTGAGAAATCTTGTGACAGGCGCCGGCCTATCAGGTGATTTCTTCGTAAATACTTTCATGATCGCTATATCTCTTGCAGTTGCTGCAATTCCTGAGGGACTTGCTGCGGTTGTAACAGTGCTTCTTTCAATCGGCGTTACACATATGTCAAAGAATCACGCCATCATCAGACGTCTTACTGCTGTTGAGACTCTGGGATGTACACAGATCATCTGTTCTGATAAGACTGGTACACTGACACAGAACAAGATGACAGTTGTTGAGCATGTAACTATTACTGATGGGGAAGTTGAAGTTGATAAGGATGAGGCAGGAAAGCTTCTTCCTGACGACAATCTTTCTGATGACGGCAAGAAGCTGATCCTTGGCATGGCTCTTTGTTCAGATGCTGAGTGGGAGACTGATAAGGCTGTAGGAGAGGCTACAGAGTGTGCTCTGGTTACAGATGCAGCGAAAAATGGTATGCCAAAGGCCCAGCTTAAAGAGAAGTACCCTAGAGTTGGTGAGGCTCCATTTGACTCCCTCCGTAAAATGATGACAACAATCCATAAGGATCCGGAAGGTAACTATATTCAGTTTACTAAGGGTGCGCCAGACTGTGTGCTGGATGCCTGCACCAAGTACCTTATGGATGGAGAAATACATGATCTGACACCTGAGGTTCTGAAGAAGATTCAGCTTTCCAACAAGGGAATGGCTGACAGAGCCCTTCGTGTACTTGCCCTTGGTTTTAAGACTATGGACAAGGTTCCGTCAGATCTTTCACCAAAGCAGATTGAAAACGAACTTATATATGTTGGTCTCTGCGGTATGATAGACCCAATACGTCCTGAGGTAAAGGTTGCTATTGGTGAATGCCGTAAGGCTGGTATCCGTCCGGTAATGATCACAGGTGACCACCGTGATACAGCTGTTGCCATAGCTAAAGAGCTGGGCATCCTGGATGGTGTTGATGAAGAAGGAAATGCAGTAACCTACGAAGCAATCACTGGTTCTGAGCTTGAGGAGCTTTCAGAAGACTACTTCATGGAACATGTTGGGGACTATTCAGTATATGCCCGTGTTCAGCCAGAACATAAGGTTCGTATCGTAAATGCATGGAAGGCTAAAGAACGTGTTACTGCCATGACAGGAGATGGTGTAAATGATGCGCCTTCGATCAAGTCTGCTGATATCGGTGTTGGTATGGGTATTACTGGTACTGACGTTACAAAGAACGTGGCAGATATGATCCTTACTGATGACAACTTTGCCACAATCGTTGCTGCAGTTGCAGAGGGACGTAGAATCTATGACAATATCCGTAAGGCTATACAGTTCCTGCTTTCTTCGAACCTTGCTGAGGTTATTGCCATTTTCATAGCAACAATAATGAACTTTACAATACTTAAGCCTGCACATCTTCTGTGGATCAACCTGATCACAGACTGTTTCCCAGCAATCGGACTGGGAATGGAAGAGGCAGAGGCAGACACTATGACACAGCCACCACGTAAGAAGACCGATGGTATCTTCTCAGGCGGACTTGGTGTTGATGTAGTGCTTCAGGGTGCGGTTATCGCGATCCTTACAGTTGTATCCTACGCTGTGGGCCATTATCTGGAGAGTGGCAGCTGGGCTATCGAAACATCAGCTGATGGAATGACTATGGCTTTCCTTACACTTTCACTTATGGAAATCTTCCATAGCTTCAATATGCGTTCAAGACGTGCATCACTGTTCAGTCTTAAGAAGCAGAATAAGACACTTTGGGCAACACTGGTATTTTCATTGGTACTTACAGTTACAATCCTTTATGTTCCAGCCCTTAGAAGCCTGTTCTCCTTCAGTTATATTGACGCTAAGGAGTTTGGTATTGCGGCAGGTATCGCTATTCTGATAATTCCAATCGTTGAGATATCAAAACTGATACAAAGACATCGTTAAGATAGATAATCTGTTTCAAAGACATCGTTAAGGGAAGGTTAAGGTTGAGAGATTTTTATGATAAGGTTAGTTTGTTAAGATGTGCACATAACAAAGAGAGATCACTTGAAGGGAAGTGAGTGATCAGGCCTTAGATAAATGAAAGGAAGGATGAAAGGTTATGTGGACAAGAAAACAATTAAAGGAAAGAGGTAAGGCGGCATTTAAAAAAGCATACTGGAAATGTGTGCTGGCTGCAGTGATCCTGGCATTCATTGCAGGAGGAAGCAGCGGGGTTTCGAGTATGGGAAGTTCATATTCTCAGAATATGGCTATGACTGGTCATGGAGTTTATGAAGTAGACGATGACCAAGAAGATGGTAGTGCAGTAGTTGATGAAGAAAATTCATCAGCAACATTTGATGAATCTTTAGATACAAATGGTGACGGTATCATTGAAAATTCAGATGGTTCATTCACTATTCAGGGTTCTACTGATATGAGTGAAGAAGATGCGGTTGCTATTGGCGCTGCAATCGTAGTTGTAGTAATGATAATTTGTGGAGTGATCATCGCGTTTGCATTTGTATTCGATGCATTTATCATCAATCCTCTTGAGCTTGGATGCAACAGATTTTTCTACAAGAATCTTGACGAGCCAGCAAGTCTTTCAAATATAGTTTATGGTTTTGAACATAACTATAAGTCAATCGTTAAGGGTATGTTTATGAGAGATTTATTCATTTTCCTTTGGACACTTCTCTTCATCATCCCTGGTGTTATCAAAACATATGAGTACAGACTTGTACCTTATATCTTAGCTGAGAATCCAGAAATGGATTATAAGACAGTTCTTGCAAAGAGTAAGGAACTTATGAAGGGTCAGAAGTGGAGAACATTTGTTCTTGATCTTAGCTTCATCGGTTGGGAGATTCTTTCAGCATTTACATGTGGAATACTTGGTATCTTCTATGTAACACCTTACAGATGCTCAACAAATGCAGCACTTTATGAAGCAATTCGTTACGGTGCAGCAGAAGAATAAAGAATTAGAAATAGCAGTAATGTGCAAGTGGGGAATACTCCACTCGCACATTTTCTGCGTAAAATATAGATAAAGAGGGATAAAATGGGATATAAAATATTGATTGCAGATGATGAGGCGGAGATCAGAAGCCTCCTTGGCCTTTACCTTGAAAATGAAGGCTATACAGTTATTGAAGCAAAGGACGGCGCAGAAGCTGTCGTTAAGTTTAAAGAAGAAGAACCAGACATGTGTGTTCTGGATATCATGATGCCGGAGATGGATGGATATCAGGCTCTGAAGAAGATAAGAGAAGGCAGCAATGTACCTATAGTATTTCTTTCGGCAAAGGATGCGGATTCAGAGAAAATCCTGGGTCTCAATCTTGGAGCAGATGATTATATTGCGAAGCCATTTAACCCACTTGAGGCTGTGGCAAGAATAAAATCTAATCTTAGAAGATTCTATGCTCTTGGTACCAGTGGTTCACAGCAGATGGAAGTAAAGCAGGACAAGATAACTGTTCGTGATCTTGTGCTGGATCCTGAATCATGTACTCTGGAGAAAGACGGAGAAACTATAGAGCTTACATCTATTGAGTACAGAATCATGGAGCTCTTTATGACACATCCTGGTAAGGTTTTCACAAAGCAGCAGATTTATGAGTATGGCTGGGGAGAGGATTTCTTCATTGCTGACAACAATATCATGGTCTGCATCAGTAAGCTCCGTGCTAAGCTTTCTGAGGATCCTTCAGCTTATATTAAGACACTCCGCGGACTTGGCTATCGCTTAGATAAATAGTGGGACTATGATTTCATTTGGGTTTAATGTTAAATAAATGAGTAGATATAGAGAATTACAAATCTTCCTGATCAGAAGATTCATATTGATAATTATGCTTGTGGGTCTGGTTGAGTACTTTGTTGGGAAGGTGCTCAAAGCCACTATGGTACCATTTATCCTGGTTGCTTATTTTGATGGCGCAGACCTGGAGTCGGTAAGCACGGTTGGAGTAACTGCTATTGTTTTCGGTATTATCGGAACTCTGATCCTTGCTTTCTTAAAGTTTATTTTGCCAGAAAGTGTGGGGATTCCTATCAGTTCTGCAGCAAATCGACTTCTTAGCGGAATTGAAACAAAGGGCGGAAAGACAAATGTAGCTGAGACAATACTCCAGGAGATGGGTGGGAAAGAACGTGCTCAGCTTCTTTTCCTTGTTACGGTTATGGCCATTTGTCTTATAATTCCTTACGTGCTTGGAGCCCTTCTTTATGCAAGCATGGTTGTGAGAGAAGTAAAGATAATTGAGGCGGCGGAACTTGCTAAAGAGAGAGAGTATGAACAGCGCCGTAACATGATGCTATCTGATATCGCCCACGATCTCAGGACGCCTATGACCACAGTTTCGGGATATTCTAAAGCTATTGCAGATGGAATGGTGCCTGAGGCGAAGATGAAGGAATATCTGGAAGCTATCCAGACCAAGTCGAAACGTGTAAATGACCTGATCACTCTGCTGTTCGACTATGTGAAGCTGGATACTGACGGCTTTAAGCTGATGAAGCAGGATACAGATATTGCTGAGCTGACAAGAGAGGCAGGCGCCTTTGTTTATCAGGACGTGGAAGATGCAGGAATGGGATTCGATGTTGATATTCCTGAGGAGGTTATCACAGTTCCGATGGACCGCCTTCAGATGTCCCGCGTTATCACGAATTTACTGACAAATGCTATTAAACATAATAAGAAGGGCACGGATATAGGTCTCTACCTTTACCGCGAGGATGATTACGTGCGAGTTCTTGTAGCTGATACAGGAGACAAGATTGATAAAGAAAACGCGGAGCACATCTTCGAGCCATTTGTTATGGGGGATGAATCCAGAAGCTCTAAGGGCGGAACTGGTCTTGGTCTTTCTATAGCAAAGAAGGTTGTGGAAATGCACGGATTTAATATAAAGCTGGTTCAGGGCTCCCACCTTGAAAAATATCAGATTCCAGGTGGGTATGAAAAGGCCTTCATTATTGGTATAAAACTATAAAAAAATGCTATAAAATGTAAAAAATTTCTTATATCTTATTTAAATGATAAATGATAAAATGTGACTTGAGGAATAAAGAGGAAAGATGAGATAAAAGAATTGATAAACGTACTAGAATTGTTCGGAGGAGTTGGTCTCTTTCTTTTCGGAATGAATCTCATGGGTTCATCGCTTAAGAAGCTGGCTGGCTCAGGTTTGGAAAAGATACTGGCAACGCTTACAACAAGTAAGCATAAAGGAGTCGGAGCCCTGAAGGGCTGGGGACTCGGTCTTGGTGTTACCGGAATTATTCAGAGTTCCGCAGCCACGACTATAATGTTAATTGGTTTTGTTAATGCAGGTATTATGACACTGGCTCAGGCGATACCTGTTGTTTATGGTTCGAATGTTGGTAGTACAGTTACTGCTCAGATATTAAGGCTGGGAGATCTTGGATCAGGCAATCTGTTCCTTCAGCTCCTCAAGCCTTCTTCTTTTGCTCCGATGCTTCTTTCAGTCGGAACATTTATCTATCTATTCACAAGAAAGCAGAAGCTTAAAGATATTTCAGGTATCCTTGTAGGACTTGGAACACTTTTCTATGGAATGACAATGATGGAGGAGGTATTCGCCCCTCTTAAGGAGTCAGAAAGCTTCCAGAGCTTCTTCCTGTCATTCAGCAATCCATTTATCGGTATAATGACTGGCCTGATCCTAACAGCAGTTATTCAGAGCTCCAGTGCATCAGTAGGTATCCTGCAGGCTCTTTCAGCAACAGGAAGCGTTACCTATGGTATAGCAATCCCTATGATAATCGGTCAGAACATCGGAAAATGTATGACCATCATCATCGGTAGTATCGGTGCTAACAAGAAGGCAAAGCGTGTTGCCCTTAGCTACCTTCTCTTCAATATCTTTGGAGCTATAGCAATATCCCTTATAATTTATGGCTTATATTACACTATCGGCCTTCCATTCTTCGATAAGGTGGTAAACCGTGGTAATATTGCAAACCTTCATCTTGGTTTCAACCTCATAATCAGTGTGGTTCTGCTTCCATTTTCAAAGCAGATGGCAAATGTTACTGGCAAGGTCCTTAAGGACTCTGATGAGGTATACGGCGATGAAGAGCTTAAGCATCTTGATGATATGCTTCTCAAGACTCCAGGAATCGCGCTTATGCAGTGTAAGAACCTTATGAAGGTTATGGCTGAAAAGATCAACGAGAACTATTCTCTTGCAATTGGTCTTTTTGAGAACTACGACAAGACTGTTTTCAATACTCTGACAGAAAATGAAAGCTTTATCGATAGATGCGAGACAGCTTTGTCTTCATACATCGTAAAAATTGACCGTAAACGACTCACTATAGATAACCGCAGCATGCTTATAGCTATGCTGAACACTATCGGTGATTACGAGCGTATCGGCGACTATTCAATGAGGATTGCCTATACAGCCGAAGAGTGCAATGAGGAGAAGATTCAGTTCTCTGAGAAAGGAAAGCAGGAACTGAGGATTATAGCGGATGCCGTAAGAAGTATGTTGGAAATGACATTTGACGCGGCAGATGGCGAGGATATGAGCAAGGCTATGAAGATTCAGCCTCTTGCCAAGACGGTAAATGACCTGAAGAGAATTCTGGAGTCCCATCATATAGTGCGTCTTCAGGATGGTGACTGCGGAGTTAGCGGCGGAACCAAGCTTTACGATATAGCAAACAGCTTCCAGAAGATTTCAAATCATGCTAAGAGTATCTCGCGTCAGATAATTAAGCGACTTACAAGAGATGAGAGCCTGGATGCTAAGCACGGCGTGCTGATGGACAAGAGCAGTGAAGAGTACTTGTCGCTGGAAAGCTATTACCGAACAAAGTACATCGCACCAATGCTGGCAAATGAGACCATAGAGGTTGAGGATTCTTCAGCAGAGACTGAGAAGAAGTCCAAGAAGGACAAAGAGAAAGAGTCTAAGAAGGAAGCCAAGAAGGTGGAAAAAGAGTCCAAGAAGGCTGATAAAGAAAAAGAGAAGGCTGAAAAGAAATCCACGAAGGATAAAGCTAAGAAGGACAAAGAAGCTAAGAAGGAAGCAATCAAGAAGGAATCAAGTAAAAAAGAATCAAAGAAGGATAAAAAATAATGAGTGAAACAAGACCGGCAGTTATTTCAATAATCGTTGAGAAGGGTGAATCAGTTGAAGCGCTGAATGCACTGCTTCATGAGTATGCAGAATACATTATAGGACGTATGGGTGTCCCTTATCGTAAGAAGGGCATAAGTATGATAAGTATTGCTATGGATGCTGAGCAGGATGTGATCAATACCCTTGCAGGAAAAATTGGACGAATTGAGGGAGTCACAGCCAAGGCGGTTTATTCCAATCACTAATTTTGACTTTCTTTTGTCTGATTAAAACTAGTTAATATTATAAAAGTACAGAAACTTCATACATTTGGCGAAATATTTGTAGTGTATTTTTTAACACTTTCGAGTATAATAGACGTTGACCAACCTGACATCGAAACCGGAATTTTTAAGAGTTTTGTAAGACTTGTTCTGGAAGCTTAAGAATTCTGCTTGAGATAGAAGCACGTGGAAAACTTGTATGAATGCCTGTAGTGGCGTTAATTTGTTTTTTCGCGCTCTTTCCGATGTGGGAGGGGCGCTTTTATTTATATATTCGCGTTATTATCGATTCATTATTGAATGTATTGTTCATTAGGAGGTTTTATTATGAGTTTGAATGATACACCATCAGGTGAACGCCTGAGAATCAGTTTTTTTGGAAAGAGAAATGCTGGAAAGTCCAGCCTTGTGAATGCAGTGACTAATCAGCAGCTGGCTGTGGTTTCTGACACTCTTGGAACTACAACAGATCCAGTGTCAAAGGCTATGGAACTGCTTCCGCTGGGGCCGGTTGTTATAACAGATACGCCGGGCTTTGATGATACAGGCGCTCTTGGCGAGCTGAGAGTAAAGCGTACAAAGCAGGTGCTCAATAAGACGGATATAGCAATCCTTGTTACAGATGCCACCAGAGACATGGATGAATCTGAGCAGGAGCTGCTTCGAATATTTGAGGAAAAGTCGATTCCATTTATTGTTGCGAAGAATAAATCAGATCTGCTAGAAAGTAGCCCAAATGGTACTTTTGAGCCGGATGCTTCGAGGAAAACGACTGATAAAAGTGAAATTCTGGTGAGTGCAACTGAGAAGACTGGAATTGAGGAACTGAAGGAGCTGATTGGCCACATTGTTCCAAGCGGGGATAATGGCATAAAGCTGGTGGGTGATGTGATAGAGCCGGGCCAGACTATCGTTCTGGTTATTCCAATTGATAAGGCGGCACCTAAGGGAAGGCTGATCCTTCCTCAGCAGCAGGCAATCAGAGATATTCTTGATTCCGGAGCGTATTCGGTTACTACAAGGGAGACGGAGCTTGCGGAGCTGCTTGATAAGATGATCAGCGCTGGCATGAAGCCAGATCTTGTAATTACTGACAGTCAGGCTTTTGAAAAGGTAAATAAGATAGTGCCTCAGGATATAGCGCTTACTTCATTCTCAATTCTTATGGCCAGATATAAGGGCTTCCTTGATACAGCTGTTAAGGGAGCGAGAGCCATAGATGAATTGCAGGATGGGGACAAGGTTCTGATCAGCGAGGGCTGTACTCATCATAGACAGTGCGGAGATATCGGAACTGTGAAGATGCCTAACTGGCTGGCTGAGAGAACTGGAAAGCAGCTGGTGATCGAAACTTCTTCGGGAGCAGATTTCCCAGAGAATCTTGAGGAATATAAGCTGATAATTCATTGTGGCGGATGCATGCTCAGTTTCCGTGAAATGGTATACCGCATGAAGTGTGCTGAGGATCTGGGGGTTCCTTTTACAAACTATGGAATAGCTATAGCATACATGAAGGGAATCTTGGACCGTACAATTGCACCTATATATGGTTAGATGAGTAAATTGAGATACTTCTATAAGTATTGATTTATTGATGAATAATACTGCTTCGATGGAGTTTTAGGAGTTTATTTGATGAGTAACAAGAAGTTTAGTTTAATTGATAAGTTAGAGGTGGAGCACAAGTTGTCCCGAGAGGAGTGGAGAACTCTTCTTGGTGGAAAAGCGTTTGAGGATGGAGAAGTGCTTCAGTATGCGGCGAAGAAGGCTCGTAAAGTAGGTGATGAAATCTACGGCAAGGATGTGTTTATCCGAGGCATTGTGGAATTCAGCAATACATGCAACAAGAACTGCTACTACTGCGGACTTCGTGCAGGAAATGCGAATCTGGAGAGATATCGTCTGAGTGAGGAGGATATACTTCAGTGCTGTGAGGATGGCTACAAGTATGGCTTTAGAACCTTTGTGCTTCAGAGTGGGGAGGATCCTTACTACACAACTGAGATGATCTGTGACATAGTAAATCGTCTTAAGACAGATTACCCAGAATGTGCCGTAACACTTTCAATCGGTGAGAAGACATTTGACGAGTATAAGGCTTACCGTGAGGCGGGAGCGGATAGATTCTTGCTTAGACATGAGACTGCAAACCCAGAGCATTATGGAAAGCTTCATCCGGAGAATATGTCCTGGGAGAATCGAATGAGATGTCTCAGGGATCTCAAGGCGTTGGGATACCAGACGGGCTGCGGAGTTATGATTGGTTCCCCTGGACAGACAGTGGAGTGTCTGGTGGATGATATGCTGTTCATGCAGGATTTTGAACCAGAGATGATCGGACTTGGTCCATTTCTGCCGCATTCAGATACACCATTTAGAGATGAGGCAAAGGGCTCCTATGAGATGACGCTCTATCTTATAAGTCTATGTCGACTTATGCTACCACATGCTCTGATTCCAGCAACTACGGCTTTAGGAACTATTAAACCTAACGGACGTGAGCAGGGAATTCTGGCAGGGGCAAATGTCATCATGCCAAACCTTTCACCGGTGCAGGTGAGAGATAAGTATATGCTCTATGATAATAAGATTTGTACGGGCGACACGTCCAGTGAATGCAGGGGATGTATTGAAAGACGTGTGGAGTCTGTAGGCTACAAAGTGGCTATTACCCGTGGCGATTTTAAAGCTTAGATGTGTCGGTGATCAGGACGCGATTAAAAGGTGAAATAAATGATTAAGTTTGCGATATATGGAAAAGGTGGAATAGGAAAGTCTACGCTGTCATCGAATCTCTCGGCGGCTCTTGCCAAGAGGGGACTTACGGTTATGCAGATAGGCTGCGATCCAAAGGCGGATTCGACTTCACTTCTCTGTCCGAAGGAGAAGATCACAACGGTCCTCGACCTTGTAAGGAGTGGGAAGCCATTTGGCCTTGAAGATATGGTTAAGGAAAGCACTGCAGGGGTTCTATGTGTTGAGGCAGGTGGTCCGGTTCCTGGACTTGGCTGTGCAGGCCGTGGAATCATCAATGCTCTGGAGTCGCTGGAGCAGAAGGGTGCCTACGAGGTTTATAAGCCGGACGTTGTAATCTATGACGTGCTGGGTGACGTGGTTTGCGGCGGCTTTACCATGCCAATGCGTAAGGGCTATGCTGACAAGGTTTATATTGTAACTTCTGGTGAGAAGATGGCAATTTATGCTGCGGCAAATATTGCTATGGCGGTGGAGAACTTCAAGAAGCGTGACTATGCAAAGCTGGGTGGAATCATTCTCAACTGTCGAGGCGTGGAGAAAGAAATCGAAAATGCTGAGACACTTGCCAAGGATTTTGATACCAGCGTGCTTGAGGTTATTCCAAGAAGCCCTCTCTTTGAGAAGGCGGAGGCTGCTGGAAAGACTGTGATCGAGATGTTCCCGGACAGCGATGTGGCAGAGAAACTGCTGAAGCTGGCTGATCGTGTGATGGAGCAGTAGCTAAAGCTGCGATTAAAGATTTAGATTAAGGACGAGTATGATAGAAGCGTTAAGAACGAAGGATAATAGAATACCGGAGCCAGTTCTGCTTAAAGACGTGGATTTTGAGATGCCATTTTACGAGGGCCTTCAGTATAATCCGCCTGCCAGAGGTGTGTGGAATATTGTGCACACTGGCATGCTGATCCCTGAGGCTCATCAGGTTTATGTGTGCGCACAGGGGTGCCTTCGAGGCGTTATCCTCACTGCCGCTGAGATGGATCTGATGGAGAGGATGTCCTGGGTCTCACTTCGCGAGAAGGACATGTGGAACGGTGAAATGGAGTCTCGCGTGGTCGAGGGTGTGGCTCATATTGTGGAGCAGATGAAGAACAGACCTCGCTGCATTCTGGTTTATCTCAGCTGTATGCATATGTTCGAGGGCTGCGACTTTAGAGTGATCGCGGACGAGCTGTCGGAGAGATTTCCGGGAACTAAATTTGTGGACTGCTACATGACGCCGACTATGAGGAAGAGCATATCTCCTGACGCCATGATGAAGGCAAGTCTCTATGATCCTGTGGAACCTCTTGCAAAGAATGAGAAGCTTCTAGGACTTGTAGGCTGTGACAGAGAGACTGACAGAACTTCGGATATCTTTGAGATAGCAAAGCTGGCTGGTTTTGATGTGTGGGAGATCAACTCCTGCGAGACCTATGATCAGTATCTGGAGTTGGGGGCTGCATCAAAACTGATCTCATATCTGCCGGTGGCAAATGTGGGTGTCAGAAAACTGGCTGGTCGAATCGGCGCTGAGTGGAGTTACCTGCCTCTTAGTTACGACTTTGACCAGTGCGAAGAAAATATAAAGAAGATGGCAGAGTTCCTATTATCAGAAGGTGAATCTAAAGAAGACGAAACTGGTTTACATAACTCCAAAACTATAGATGAGTTTATAGCTGAGAAGAAGTCTCAGGCTGATAAGGCGCTGAAGGAAGCTCAGAAGATTATAAAGGATACACCAATCGCAATCGACTATTCGGCAACACCAAGACCTTTGGGGCTCGCGCTGCTGCTTACAAAGTATGGATTCAGGGTTGATACCATTTATACTGATGTATTCCAGAAGGAAGAACGTGCTGCATACGAGGAGCTGGTGAAGCTGAGACCGGATATCCAGATTTATCCGACTATGGATCCAGCTATGAGATTTGCGGATAATGAATTTGAAGATGGACTTGATTTGGCAGAATCAGGAGAGAAAAAGCTGGCCGTTGGTCAGAAGGCTGCCTACTTCAATCATACACCTTATTTTGTAAATATCGCTGATGGTGGCGGAATGTACGGACTTGATGGAATCCGCCGTATGGCGGAAGAACTGGTGGATGCATTTAGTACACCAAAGGATACAAAGAAGCTTATCAGCCACAAGGGAATTGGCTGTGCCAGCTGTTTGTAAAAGGAAAGAATATGAATCAGACTGCAAGAATAATTTCAATATATGCTGCGGATACATCGGGATTTTGTTCTGCTCTATATGAGTATGGAGGAATGACAGTGATCCACGACGCATCGGGATGTAACTCGACTTACACAACCCATGATGAGCCTCGCTGGTACGACAAGGACAGCATGATGTATATATCAGGCTTTACAGAGAAGGACGCTATCATGGGAAATGATGAGCGTTTTGTCCATGATCTGGTGTTGGCGGCAAAGGAGCTAAGTCCAAAGTTTGTTGCTATATGTGCGTCTCCGCTTCCTGCTATGACAGGTGTGGATTTAGAGGCTATAGCCTATGAGGTCGAGTCGGAGACAGGAATCCCAAGCTTCAATGTAAAGACCAACGGAATGCAGAGCTACATTACAGGTGCTGGAAATGCATTTGTAGAGCTGGCGAAGCATTTTACGAAGCCGGCTGAAAAGGCTGGAGTAGGACTTGTAAATGTACTGGGCCTTACACCACTGGATTTTCCGCTGGAGGGAACTGTGCAGAGCATGCGTAAGTGGCTGGCAGAGCATGGTTTCCAGGTAAATGCAACTGTGGGTATGGATACTTCGCTTGAACAGATTGAGAGACTTGCTGAGGCGGATATGAGTCTGGTGGTTGCATCAACAGGACTGCCTCTTGCAAAGTATTTGTTTGAAACCTATGGAATCCCATATGTGATCGGAGCACCATTTGGATGCGAAGATGCAACAGCGGTTCTTTGTATAAATATGAAAATGGCACTTGCAGAGGGAGCAAAGTTTAAGGGCGTTAAGATGATGGTGCCAGAAGGTGCGCGTATCGCAGTAATCGGCGAAAGCATCATGTCCCGTTCTCTTGCATATGCAATATATGCTGAATATAAGGTTCCAGCCAGAGTTCTTGAAAGCGTAGGAGATGGATTCGATGACTATGATGTTTCCTGCGATGATGAAGATGAGCTGGAAGCAGAGATAGCGAAGTCTGATATAATTATCGGCGATCCGCTGTTTAAACCAATTTGTGGGGAGAAGCCATTTATCTCTCTTCCACATATGGCCTTTTCAGGAAGATGCTTCGTGAAGGATGAGGTTCAGCTGATTGGAAGACCTCTTAAGGAGACTGCTCTGGGTGAGGCTTTGTCGAAGTCTCTAGATCAATAGATTCGTGACGGCTAGCATTTAAATATATTATATGAGGAAATAATTATGATAAAGATTGCAATATATGGCAAGGGCGGAATCGGAAAGTCCACAGTGACTTCCAATCTTTCTGCGGCTCTTGCAAAGCTTGGAAAAAAGGTAATACAGATCGGCTGCGATCCAAAAGCAGATTCCACTGCGAACCTGCTGAATGGAGAGCCTGTAACTCCAGTTATGAACTATATGAGAGATACTGGTGAGGAGCCAACATCCCTTGACGAGATAACTAAGGAGGGATACGGCGGCGTTGTCTGCATTGAGACAGGCGGACCAACTCCGGGTCTTGGCTGTGCAGGCCGAGGTATCATAACTACATTTTCCCTGCTGGAGGAGCTGGAGCTCTACAAGAAGTATCAGCCTGATGCAGTGCTTTACGACGTTCTGGGTGACGTTGTATGCGGCGGCTTTGCTGCACCTATCAGAGAGGGATATGCAGACAAAGTGCTGATCGTTACATCTGGAGAAAAAATGGCACTTTACGCGGCCAACAACATAAACACTGCAGTGAAGAATTTCGAAGATAGAAGCTACGCCAAGGTGCGTGGAATCGTAATGAACCGCCGAGCTGTTGAGGGAGAAGAGGAGAAGGTTCGTGCCTTCGCTGAGAAGTCAGGACTTGATATTGTGGCTGACATTCCTAGAACAAACGACATAATCCATTACGAGGATATGGGAAAGACTGTAATTGAAGGAAACCCTGATCTTGAGGTCAGCAAGCGCTTCCTGGAACTTGCCCAGCTTCTTATCGATGAGGATAAATAATGGAAATGAATAAACCATATTGTAAGACAACTAAAGAACTAGCTGAGCTGGGGCTGGCTGGACTTCCTGGTGAAATGAAATCCAGCGACCATCTTATCTACAGCTCGCCAGCTACCCTCTACTTTAACTCTCCTGGAGCAAAGGGCTTCGGCGTTAAGAGGGCAGGACTTGCAGTTCCTGAGTCGGTGATGCTGCTTGTATCACCTGGCTGCTGTGGGCGAAATACATCACTTTTTAGATCTGCTCCAGAATATAAGGACAAGTTTTTCTTCCAGCTTCTGGATGATACAGATATTGTGACAGGACGTCATCTTACCAAGATTCCTAAGGCTTGTGAGGAGCTTCTGGAAGTGTTGGAAAAGCAGAACAAGAAAAGACCTTCTGCCATAATGATATGTATCACCTGTGTGGACGCCCTTCTGGGAACAGATATGGAGCGTGTATGCCGCAAGGTTACAGAGACGACTGGGGTGCCGGCTGTGGCATGCTACATGTATGCCCTCACTCGTGAGAAGCGTCTTCCACCTATGGCTGCAGTAAGAACCAGTGTTTACTCACTTCTTGAAAAACAGGAAAAGCGTAACTCTGCAGATATAAATATCATGGGATACTTTACTCCGCTTTTTGATTCGTCAGAGATTTATCCTCTTATGAAATCTCTTGGAGTTAAGAATATTAGGGAGCTTTCACGGTGCGAAAGCTTTGACCAGTATAAAGAAATGTCAAAGGCCAACTTTAATCTGGTGCTGAATCCAGAGGCCAGAGCGGCTGCGCAGAATATGCAGGAGCGACTTGGGATGCCATTTATCGAGCTCCTTCGTCTTTACAGGATCGATAAGATTCATAATCAGTATAAGTCTCTTGGAGATGCTCTGGGTGCGAACCTGGATGATTCCCAGTATTATGAGAAGGCTCGAAAGACTATAGATGATTTTAAGAAAAAACATGGAGAGGTAGTATTCTCTGTTGGAGAGATCACTAACGGAGATCCTATCGAAATGGCACTGATGCTGGTGGAAGAGGGCTTTAAGGTTAAGGAGATTTTTGCTACAGTGGGTGAGCTTAATTTCCGTTTCCTGAAGAGACTGGCTGAGCTTAGTCCAGAAACCTTAGTTTATTCCAACCTTTCACCATCAATGATGTATTTTCTGGAGAGTAAAGAGTCTGATGAAAAGATTGATGTCTGCATCGGTTCTGACGCTATGTATTATCATCCGGATGTACCAAATGTTGAGTGGTGCGACGATGAACAGCCATTTGGATTTGACGGTGTGATCAAACTATTTGAGCGCCTGGATGCGGCATTAAACGAGGATAAAAAATGAAAAAGATGTTGAAATATTTGTCTCCCTTCGCTCCGGATCAGTCAGGAGCCTGCGGAGTTTTATATGAGCTGGGTGGCCTGATCGTCATTTGTGATGCAGGAGGCTGCGCAGGAAATATATGCGGCTTTGATGAGCCTCGCTGGTTTACTAAGAAGAGTGCGGTATTCAGTGCTGGACTTCGTGACATGGACGCTATCATGGGCAGGGACGACCGCCTGATCGATAAGCTGTCCAAGGCATACAATCAGCTAGGCGGAGAATTTGCAGCCATAGTTGCAACTCCGGTACCAGCAGTTATAGGTACAGATATGAAAGCTTTGAAGCGTATGGCTGAGAAAAGGCTGGGAATACCATGTATCACGGCAAATGCCATCGGTACCCGTTACTTTGACGAGGGCGAGGAGGAAGCCTGGCTGAACCTCTTCAAGGAATTCGCTGGTAAATCTTCGTCAGATGGCGAGAAAGCGGAATCTAAAACTGAATCGACTCATATTGGAGTGCTCGGAGCCACACCGCTGGAAACTGGATACGCCACAGCTGAGCCTCTTCTTGAGATGGTAAAGGCAGAAGGAGTTGAAAGTCCTGTAATATACGGAATGGGTTCAGATCTAGAGGTTATCAGAAACATTAGTTCCATTAAAGAAAACTATGTTGTGAGCCCGGCTGGACTTAAAACAGCCAAGTATCTTGAAGAAGAATTTGGAATTCCTTATTCAGTTGGATTTCCATTTATTCCGGAAGATGTAAAAAGAAATGTAGCAGATAGTATTGATTCACTACTAAGTGTCCTTATAATTCATACTCAGTTTGCTGCAAATGAAATGAGAAATCAGATACGTACGAATAAAGATAATGTAAAGGTCGATTGCGCAACCTTCTTTATGCAAAGTAGGGACTATGCAGAAGAGGGAGACTTAAGACTCTCAGGTGAAGATGATCTTGCAGAGTTAGTAGCAAAGAATAACTATGATCTGATCATAGCAGATAGTGATTTTGAAAGACTTCTTACTGCTAGTGGATATACAGGAAAGTTTGTAGATTTCCCACACTTCGCAGTATCAGGCAGAATGAACGATGACTCAGTAATGTTCTTCTCATAGTGCAGTGGGGTCCGTCCCCACTGCACCGAGGTCTGTCCCCAATTGCACCAAATCAAGGAAAGGAGGAAACCACGTGATAACACATCGAATAAGAGTATATGGCATAGTACAGGGCGTAGGTTTTCGTCCTTTTGTAAGTCGTACATGCCTGGATAGTAACATTAAGGGAACCGTGGCAAATAAGGGTTCCTATGTAGAGATATTTGCTCAGGGGGATGTAGAGAAACTCACATATGCTTTAAAGCATAATCCACCAGCGAGATCTGTGATCCTGGAGATCATTGATAAGACTGTGGATCTTCCTGAGTTTGAAACCTTTGATATCATCGAGAGTGAAAAGGATGAAGGGGCTATCTTTGTTTCTCCTGATATTGCCATCTGCGATGAGTGTAAGAAGGAGCTTTTTGACAAGAATAACCGCAGATACATGCATCCTTTTATTAACTGCACAAACTGCGGACCAAGACTTACGATCTTGGATTCCATGCCTTACGACAGAGAACGTACCAGCATGAAGGAATTTGATATGTGTCCTGAATGTGAGTACGAATATACACATCCGGAAACAAGAAGGTACGACGCGCAGCCAGTTTGCTGCCCGAATTGCGGACCGGTTTGTTATACATTTGACCCGAAGAATCCTTCAAAAAGAACTGTAGGAAATACAGCAATCACAGCTGCCAGAAAGGCTATATGTGACGGGAAGATAGTTGCGATTAAAGGAATCGGTGGCTTTCATCTTTGCTGCGATGCAACAAACGAAGAGGCAGTCAGTCGACTTCGAATGCTGAAGAATCGTCCGATGAAGCCATTTGCCGTTATGATGAAGGATCTGGATACGGTGAGACGTGAGTGCAGACTTCCAGAAGGGGAATCTTACTTCACCGAGCTGCTTAATGGACATGAAAAGCCGATTGTCTTACTGGAAAAGAACGAAGACACCAAGGTGGTTGAGTCGGTTTCACCAGATAATCTGAGTATTGGCGTCATGCTTCCATATACACCGATACATCTTCTCATTTTTGACTACGAAGATGAATATAAAGTACCGGACATTCTGGTTATGACCAGTGCCAACGCATCTGGTGCACCGATATGCAGAACCGATGAGGATACGATCAGCGAGATAGCAGGCTTCACTGATCTGGTGCTTTCCAATAACAGAACCATCAGGACCAGAGCTGATGATACAGTAATGGATACCCTGGGTGGCAAGCCTTATATGATACGGCGTTCCCGCGGCTATGCGCCTCTTCCACTTATGCTGGGGCAGGAACAGCGTGGCAGTGTGCTTGGAATTGGTGGCGAGCTGAAGAACAGCTTCTGTATCGCAAAGGACTCACTCCTTTATCCAAGTGCTTATGTGGGCGATATGGCGGATATCAGAACCGTTCAGGCGCTTACAGAATCGGTTGAGAGAATGGAAACTCTTCTTGAAGCAAAGCCGGAAATAGTTGTGGCTGACCTTCATCCGAAGTATAATACCACTGCTGTGGCAGAGGAGATTGCGGCTTCAAATGGCATCCCTCTTGTAAAGATTCAGCATCACTATGCACATATTCTTTCATGCATGGCAGAGAATGACTACCTGGACGAAGTTATCGGAGTATCCTTCGATGGTACAGGCTATGGAACAGACGGAACCATATGGGGCGGAGAGTATCTCAGGTGTTCAGTGTCAGACTTCGAACGACTAGGACATATAGCACCATTTGTTCAGTGCGGCGGTGATCTCTCGTCAAAGGAGGGCTGGCGTATAGCTGCCTCTATCCTTGGGGACTTTGCCGGTAGTGAGTCTGAATCAAATTCAGAAAAAAATGCAGGATCCGAACTGGTAAAGAAACTAAATCTTTGCACAGAGACGGAATATAGCATGCTCCAGAATATGGCAAAGCATGGAATAAATAGTGTAATATCTACAAGTGCTGGAAGACTCTTCGATGCAGTTAGTGCAATACTCGGGATCAGGCGTGCGTCTACATTTGAAGGTGAAGCGGCAACCGCACTGATGTATTCAGCCCAGCGATTTTTGAAGCGATTTGGCTATGGAGATATGCTGGCACATATTGTTACTAACTACATTATGAGAAATACATATGAAGATACAAATCAGCTTGTTAAGGAGATAGCAAAGGCATACATTGAAGACGCAGATCCAGACGAACTGGCTATGGTATTCCATATGAAGCTGGCTGATATGATCTCTGAAAAGGTAGTAAAGTATTCTAAAGAAACTGGAATAAAGACAGCGGCTCTTAGTGGTGGAGTGTTCCAGAATACGCTGCTGGTCTTCTTCACAAGAGAGAGACTTGAAAGTCAGGGGATAAAGGTATTGATTCATAGTCTTGTTCCACCAAACGATGGCGGTATCGCAGTAGGACAGGCGTTATATGGATTAGCAAGGGTTAAAGAATGAATAATATTCAGATAGCAAATGAAACTCTAAGAATCTGCAAGGAAGGGAAGTACACTCTGGATGGTAAGGAGATTCAACTTCCACAAGTGGACTTTGAGGATGTTATAGTTATTAGTCCAAGGGACGGAGAAGAACTTCTTAAGATGGATATTACACCATATAAGAAGGACGCTTACTCCGAGGGGGAAACCTGTAAGCTTACGGTTATTAACTCAGATTCCTATGCAGCTGGAAGAAAGTATGAGAATGCACTGGTTATGAACTTTGCCAATGCTCATAACCCTGGAGGCGGCTTCAGGATGGGAGCCAACGCTCAGGAGGAGGCTCTCTGCAGATGCAGTACACTATATGCTTCCATTACTTCCAAGAAGGCAGGGGAAATGTATAAGTATAATAATACCCACGCCAGTCGTGTGGAGTCAGACTATATGCTTATCTCGCCAAATGTAATCGTATTCAGGGATGAACGATTTAATCTGATGGAGAATCCTGTCACCATGGGAGTTGTAACAGTACCAGCTCCTAATAGATATGGTGCAGCCCTTCTTGCTTCAGGCAAAATGATAGAAGAAACCTTTATAAGAAGGATTCGGATCATGCTGGCTGCAGCTGCGAAGTATGGATATAATACTTTGGTGCTGGGTGCTTGGGGATGCGGTGCATTTGGAAATAAACCGCAGGACGTTGCCGGGTATTTTAAACAGGTAATAGTAGATGAAGGCTATGGTAAATGCTTCGATGAGATATGCTTTGCCATATATGGACGAGAGGATGGTAACAATATCACCGAGTTCAGAAAGACCTTTGAATAATAAAAACATAATGAAATATAGATATAACATACGGAGGATAAAACTATGTGTGTAGGACTTGCTGCTAAGGTTGTAAGTGTAAAGGACGGAACTGCTGTCATTGATGCCAGCGGTGCAAAGAGAGATGTAA
Organism: Lachnospiraceae bacterium AC2031; assembly: GCA_000687975.1. Lineage (GTDB taxonomy): Bacteria > Bacillota > Clostridia > Lachnospirales > Lachnospiraceae > Eubacterium_Q. The sequence goes on from JIAB01000001.1 coordinate 2,394,219, forward strand.
GTGCAGAGCTTCTTGAGGATCTTGAGCCAGGAGATTACGTAATGGTTCATGCTGGAGTTGCTATTGCAAAGATCACATCAGATGATGAGACAGAGTCAGAGGGAGTTATGGCTGGCCTTGCTTCTCATTCACGTGCATAGCGTACTTGCAAAAAGAAAATGTCATATTATCGATAAAAAGAAGGAAGAAAAATGAGTGATGTTATAAAAAATGCTCGTGAGATAATACAGAGCTACGATGGACCAAAGCTTCGCATCATGGAGGTCTGCGGAACTCATACTCACGAGATATTCAAGATGGGAATCAGAAATCTGCTTCCAGAAAATATAGATCTTATATCCGGTCCTGGCTGTCCGGTTTGTGTTACACCTGTAGGCTTTATCGATGAGGCAATCTATCTTGCCCTCGAAAAGGGATGCGTGATAACCACATTTGGCGACCTGATCAAGGTGCCTGGAACAAAGAGCAGTCTGGCTGGTGCAAGAAGTGAAGGCGCAGATGTGCGTCCTGTATATTCACCAGATGACGCGGTGGAACTTGCTAAGGAGAATCCTGATATGCAGGTTGTGTTCCTTGCTGTTGGTTTTGAGACAACAACACCTTCAGCATGCCTTGCAGTTAAGAAGGCACAGCGTCTCGGACTTAGTAACTTTTCGATACTAACTGCCAATAAGACTATGCCAAGTGCTTATAAGAAGCTGGCAGGAAGTGCAGATGCATTTCTTTTCCCAGGACATGTAAATGCAATCGCCGGCAACAGTGTTTGTAAGGAACTGACTAGCCTTGGTGTATCTGGTGTTGTAGCAGGCTTTACTGCAAATGAGCTTATGACAGCTCTGGCTGTTATTATAGAGGAATCCAAGAAGGGCAAGCCTTTCTTTGTTAACTGTTATCCAAGAGTGGTAAAGGACGAAGGAAACCCAGCTGCCCAGAAGCTTGTGGAAAGCGTTATGGAGTCCTGTGATACAGAGTGGCGCGGTCTTGGAATGATAGAAAAATCAGGAATGAAGCTGAGAGATGAATATGCAGATTTTGATGCTCGTAAGAAATACTCGGTGCCTGATATTCAGGGTAAGCCAAATCCAGCATGCCGTTGTGGTGAGGTTCTTCAGGGTAACTGCAAGCCAACCGATTGTCCACTTTTCGGTAAGGTGTGCGACCCAATACATCCAGTAGGTGCCTGCATGGTATCTGATGAAGGTGCGTGTGCAGCTTACTATCATTACGGTCCAAGCATTAACCTGAATTAATATGAAATTAGATATATAAGGGAGATAAAACACTATATGGAAGATAAGATTACACTGGCTCATGGTTCTGGTGGTGTTCAGACAAATGAGCTTATAAACAGTATTTTTAAGAAGCATTTTGATAACCCATATCTTACAGCTGATGACGCTGCTGTACTTGATATTGAGAAGACTGTTAAGGAATCTGACAGCAACCTCAAGCTTACTAACAAAGTGTCCATGTCGACAGATGGATTCATTGTATCTCCATTTGAATTCCCAGGTGGAAATATTGGTAAGCTCTCAATCTGTGGAACGGTAAATGATATCGCATGTATGGGAGCTAAGCCGGAGTACCTCACCTGCGCTATGGTAATAGAGGAAGGCTTCCCAGTAGCAAAGCTTGATGAGATCGCTGCTGCTATGGCAAAGACAGCTAAGGAAGCTGGAGTATATCTTGTAGCTGGTGATACAAAGGTTGCAGGAAAAGGACAGGTAGATCAGATATTTATAACAACTACAGGCTTCGGTCATATCTTTGAGGGCGTATCCACATCAGGTGCTTTTGCAAAACCTGGTGACAAGATCATAGTAACAGGTGATATCGGTCGCCACGGCTGCACAATCCTTCTTGAGAGAAATGACTTCAAGATCGATGCAGATATTACAAGTGACTGCGCACCACTCAACAAGAACATTGAGACAATGCTGGAAGCAACTAAGGATGTTCATGTTATCAGAGATGCGACTCGTGGTGGTGTTGGTACAGTGCTTTATGAGATTGCAGGAGAAAGCAATGTGGGAATCTCACTTAACTATGAGAGTATTCCAGTAAATGATGGAGTAAAGGGTGTCTGTGGCATGCTTGGACTTGAACCACTTTATCTTGCATGTGAGGGACGTCTTGTTATCTTTGCACCTGCTTCTGAAGCAGAAAAAATAGTTGAGGCACTTAAGGGTCAGCCAAATTCTGAAGGTGCTTGTATCATAGGCGAAGTAACAGAGGAGAATCCTGGAAAGGTTGTTGTTGAGACTGCAGTTGGAGCAAAGACTATGCTGTCTCGTCCAAGTGGTGAACTTCTTCCAAGAATCTGCTAATTCTGTGTCTTGACATTTCACATGAGTAGGGTATAATACACTTTAGCGCGTTAAATCGTTAGCGTGCTGAAGTGTTTTTTATTTTTCACTTTATTTTATTCCAATATTATATACTTCAAAGGAGATAGAATAATGGCTATCAAAGTTATCTTACTAGTTGTTTTCTTTGCTGTAATGATGGGAATAGGAATCTATTCTCGAAACAAGGCAAAGAACGTAAATGACTACGTTCTTGGTGGACGTACTGTAGGTCCTTGGATCTCAGCATTTGCATTTGGTACATCTTACTTCTCATCAGTTGTATTCATCGGATATGCTGGTCAGTTCGGATGGAAGTTTGGTCTTGCTTCAACATGGATCGGACTTGGAAATGCATTTATCGGAAGTCTTCTTGCATGGCTCGTACTTGGACGTCGTACACGTCTTATGACACAGCAGCTGGATGCAAAGACAATGCCTGAGTATTTCGGAAAGAGATTTAACTCAAAGGCACTTCGAGTTGTAGGTTCGATGATAGCATTTATCTTCCTTGTTCCTTATACAGCTGGTGTATACAATGGTCTTTCAAGACTTTTCGGTATGGCATTCTCAGTTGACTATCGTATCTGCGTTATCGTTATGGCACTTCTTACTGGTGCATACGTTGTTATCGGTGGATACATGGCAACAGCTCTTAACGATTTTATTCAGGGTATTATCATGCTGATCGGTATCTGCGCAGTAATCGCTGCAGTTCTTATGGGTCAGGGTGGATTTATAAATGCAGTTAAGGAGCTTTCTCTTATCGAGACAGATCCAACAGTTACAACTGCTGCACTTCAGGGTTCACAGGGTCTTTTCGCAAGCTTCTTTGGTCCTGATCCGCTTGCACTTCTCGGTGTAGTTGTTCTTACATCTCTTGGTACATGGGGACTTCCACAGATGGTTCAGAAGTTCTACGCTATCAAGGATGAGAAGGCAGTTAAGACTGGTACAGTTGTATCAACTTTCTTCGCCATCATCATTGCAGGTGGCTGCTACTTCCTCGGTGGTTTCGGACGTCTCTTCGGAGGATATGAAGGTATTGTCGAGGTACTTGAAGATGGAACTGAGAAGGTTGCATACGATAACATCGTTCCAACAATGCTTTCAACATTACCTGATCTTCTTATCGGTATTGTAGTAGTACTTGTTTTCTCAGCATCAATGTCAACACTTTCATCACTGGTTCTTACATCGAGTTCAACACTTACACTTGATCTTATTAAGCCTCTGATGAAGAAGGAAATGAAGGAGAAGACACAGCTTCGTCTGATGCAGGTTCTCGTAATGTGCTTCATTATCCTTTCAGTTGTGCTTGCATTTAACCCACCAACATTCATTGCTCAGCTCATGGGTATTTCATGGGGAGCTCTTGCAGGTGCATTCCTTGCTCCTTTCATGTATGGTCTTTACAGCAAGAAGATCACAAAGGCTTCTGTATGGGCAAGTTACATCGTTGGTGTTGGCTTTACACTTGCTAACATCATCGCTGGAAAGATGGGCAAGCCAATCATTGCATCCCCAATCAATGCTGGTGCTGCTATGATGATCGCAGGTCTCATCGTTGTTCCAATCGTGAGCGCTATCACACCTAAGCCTGATCAGGAAAAGGTTGGAGAGATGTTTATATGCTACGACAAGACAGTTACTGTTAAGGAAACACAGAATCTGGGTGAGTCAAACTAATAGAAATATAGGCTGCTGGCGGAACGCTGGCAGCTTTTTTATTTCTCTGTTTTAGAGGAATATTTTTTCGTATGTCACGAGAGTATATATTCCATTTTTGAAGGAAATATAATATCATGTTCTATGTTCGTGTATATAATAAAGACAAATGAAATCCACACGAAAATCATTTAAAAAGAACGAAGGGAGGTGAACCGCGTGGGACTTCATGAAAAGATGGAGGCCTTGGAAGCTGTAAGAAGAAAAGCAGAGATAGGTGTAGTAATCGCTGGTATAGGCGTGCTGGTATTTCTGTCATCCATGTTTGTTCAGTATGCAGTATTATCACTGCTGGGCATGGGAATGATCGTTGCTGGAGTGATATTTTCAAATGGTAGGAAGCGTGAGTATCAGGCACTTTACAAGCAGCTATTCGCGGAGGAACCTCTTAGAGCAAATTTTGATAATGTGTTTTATGATTGGAAGTCAGGTTTTAATGAGGCAACAGTTCGAAGCTTTCAGCTGTGTGCTATGGGAAACCGCTTTAGATCAGAGGATTATCTTAGAGCATCCTACAGAGAAATCAACTTTGAGATGTCAGATGTGACGGTTGAGTACCATACATCAAATGGTAAATCATCCAGCACCACGGTTTACTTCAGAGGTCGCATGTTTGCATTTGATTTTCCTGGACAGTTTAATAGCTCGACTAGGATATATACAACACAGCATCGGTATCGTGGAGCTCAGAATACTCCAAAGATACAGAAGGTTGAGATGGAAAGTGTTCAGTTCAATAAGGACTTTGATGTTTATTCTACCAGCCCACATGATGCATTTTATCTGCTAACACCTCAGTATATGGAATATCTTGATTCGCTGAGTCGCAGGTATCCAAGCATGGCAATCCATTTTATAGGAAATAAGCTGTTCCTTGGATTCAACGAACCCAACAAGGATGTGTTTGATAAAAAGGACTGGTTAAAAGAAGCATCGTATCCAGAGGAAATGGAAAAGGTTCAGAGGGATATCGATGAGATCAAACAAGTAATAGATATGTTTTTTGTTTAAATAACAGGAGGAGAAAATAATGACGACAGTATTGGTTGTAATTTTAGTTTTAGTATTAATCGTTGGAGGATTTTTTGGATGGTATGTTTCAGCTTCCAACAATATTAAGAGAGCTGAAATAAAGGTTGCTGAGGCTCTTTCAGGAATCGATGTTGCTCTCACAAAGAGATATGATGTTCTTACAAAGATGCTTGATATTGTAAAGAACTATCAGGCATATGAGAGAGAAACACTTATGCAGATCATTAATCTTCGTGCTGGAATGTCAATGCAGGAAAGAAATGAAGCTAGCAGAAATATGGATAAGGTAAGTTCAGATATTCGTGTTCTTGCTGAGAATTATCCAGAGCTTCGTTCAAGCCAGAACTTTGCAGAGCTTCAGAAGAGCGTAATCGATGTTGAGGAGCATCTTCAGGCTGCAAGAAGACTTTACAATGCGAACGTTACTGCTTTCAATAATCTGATCGTAGCATTTCCTAGTAGTATTGTAGCAAGTAATCTTGGAAAGGTTCAGAAGGCATTCTTTGAGGCTGATGCTACAAAGAGACAGGACGTAAAAATGTTCTAGTTTATTGCGAGATAATGAGTAACAGTTTATAATATGACAAGCGGAGTTTTCCACTTGTCATTTTTTTTTTTGCAGAAGGTTAAGTATGAAAAGAGTATTACTTGTAGAGGACGACTTCGCCCTCGCCATGGGAACTACATATACATTAAAGGCAGAAGGCTACGAAGTACTTCATGCTAAGAATCTGGCAGAGGCCAGAGAAATGGTGCAAGAGGGACAGACCTCGGTGCAAGGGGGTCCGTCCCCACTGCACGTTATTTTGCTGGATGTTATGCTGCCGGATGGGGATGGATTTTCTTTTCTTGAGGAGTTGAATGAGAAGGGGGTAGATATTCCGGTGATCTTCTGTACGGCGGTTGGAGATGAGTCCAACATCGTAAGAGGACTTGATCTTGGCGCTGATGACTATGTGACAAAGCCTTACCGTGTGAAGGAACTGCTTTCCCGAATAGCAGCGGTTATCAGAAGACAGGAAAGAGTAATGAAGGCACAGGGCGTAGCACAGGGCGATATATCAGAAAGTATTGGCGACGTACTTCAGGCAGAGGACAGTACAGTTAGCTTTGGTCAGCATAGCTTTAATATTGATAGCTACAGACTATATAAAAACGATGAGCCTGTGGATTGTACTCCTGCAGAGCTTAGGCTTCTCCGAGAATTTGTTCGTAATAAGGGCATAGTTATAACAAGAAATCAGATGCTTCAGCGACTATATGATACAGAGAATACTTTCTTCGATGACAATACATTGTCGGTTTATATAAAACGACTCAGAGATAAGTTAGGTGACGATGCACAGTATATAAAAACTGTGAAGGGAATCGGTTACCGCTTCGATACAGAATTGGAATAAATATATGAAAAGTAACTATGAACAAAACAGCTTTATAAAGCTTTATTGGTTTGTGGCCGGGATCATCCTGGTCACAAGTTTTGTGCTGCTATACTTTGTTTCTTTTAGTATAACAAGCAGTCAGAGACCATTTCTTGTGCTCCTGGGTGTATCTGAGACCGTCCTGGTGGTAATCCTTTTCTTACTGTCTAAGGTATATATTGATAGAGCTTATAAATCCCTGAACAGTGCTTCAGATGTTATGGCATCTATGATAGAAGACAGCAAGAAAAATGAAGGCCGTGTTCTTTCAGATGAGGAAATGGAAAAATCTGAATCAATGGAGATGATAAGGGCGTATAAAGCTTCTGAACTCCAGGAAGGAACTGTGGGTATCTTCTATGATAACTTCGAGAAACTGATCCATATGTTTCAGGAGAGCCGCCGCAAGGAGAAGAGTGAGAAAGAGTATCTTCAGGATGTAATGTCTGATATATCACATCAGTTGAAAACCCCTCTTGCTTCCATGGATGTGTTCCTTGATCTTATCGTAAATGACAAGATAAGCAGCGAGGATGAGCGTAAGATGATCCTGGGTGAGGCCTCCAATCAGGTGAGCCGCATGGAGTGGATGGTGCTGTCTATGCTGAAGCTGGCTCGAATCGAAGCTGGGGCGATAGCATTTGACATTGGAGATGTAAATCTGGCCGCTGTTCTTTCGGAGGTAGCAGGAGGTGTAAAGTACCTCATTGATACCCGTGGTCAGAAGCTGACTATAGACTGTCCAGAGGATATAACTGTGAAGGCTGACGGCCCTTGGCTGACAGAGGCTATCATAAATATCGTGAAGAATGCGTCTGACTATTCAGCCCAGCGGGTGGATGTTGATTCCTCTGAGAAGGCTGGAAAAGAAGTGGGACAGATCAGCATCAAGGTGGAGCAAAATGCAATCTTCACTCGTATTTATATAAGCGACAATGGCATGGGAATGAGTGAGGAAACCATGACGCATATCTTTGAACGTTTTTACCGTGAGTCCAGCGAGGTTAATCCTAACAGTGTAGGTATAGGACTTTCGCTGTCTAAGTCCATAGTTGAAGGAATGGGCGGTAAGATCACGGTGGAAAGTAAACTTGGTGAAGGAAGTACATTTAAGGTTCAGTTTTAGGAGGATATATGGGTAAGGAAAGTTGGAAGCCAGGTAATATGTTATATCCAGTGCCAGCTGTAATGGTCAGCTGTCAGAGACCTGGTGAAAAGGCAAATATAGTAACTGTAGCGTGGGCTGGAACAATTTGTTCAGATCCAGCAATGCTGTCAATATCAGTGAGACCAGAACGCTATTCCTATGACATTATCAGTGAGACGAAGGAGTTCGTTGTAAATCTGGTTACAACTGACTTAACACGTGCCTGTGACTGGTGCGGCGTAAGATCGGGACGAGACTATGATAAGTTTAAGGAAATGAAGCTTACAGAATATAAGTCTGAATACATGGACACACCTGCAATAGATGAGAGTCCCGTAAATATTTACTGTAAGGTTAAGAAGATTGAGAAGCTGGGCTCCCATCATATGTTTATTGCAGAGGTTGTGGGTGTTACTGTAGATGATAAATATATGGATGAGAAGGGGCGCTTTGATCTGAGAGCCACAAATCTTATGGCATATTCCCATGGTGAGTACTTTGCTCTTGGAAAGAAGCTGGGTAAGTTTGGTTATTCTGTAAAGAAGAATACTAAGGGTTCTTCTGGTAAATCAAAGAAGTCTGGAGGAAAGTCTTCAAAGAAATCAAGAAACAAAAAGAAGTGATAAAAAGAATAAAAGATTGTCAACGCATGAGGTTAATTGTCAACCCGATATTCAAAAATGGTTGACAATCATGTTAAACAATGATACATTATGTGACGGTTCATTCTGTGATAAACAGGGTGGGCGTCACATTTTTATTTATAAAAGGATTGAGGCATAATATGAACATCGTATTTTTTGTGGCACTGGGTATATATCTTCTGATCTTTCTTGGAATCAGTGTGTGGGATGTGAAGGGGGTAAAGAATTTCACTGATTTTGCAGTAGCAGGACGTACCCAGGGAACCTTTGCTGTCACAATGACGCTTCTTGCCACAATGCTGGGAGCTTCAACAACAATTGGTATAACTGATACGGTTTATACGGATGGACTTTCGGGAATATGGTGGATGGTATGCGGCGCTATAGGAATGATCCTTCAATCTCTGCTTATTTCAGGTAAGGTCAGAGAGACTGAGGCGGATACACTTCCTGATCTGGCCAGAATTACAGTTGGAAAAGCAGCAGAGATGATCATTGCGTTAGTTATTGTTATCTCATGGATCGGTGTTATTGCAGGACAGTTTGTGGCACTAAATTCGTTGGTTCTTTTTGCGACTGGTAAGAATGACAAATGGATCTTTATACTGATCTCAGCCATTGTTATTATTTATACTATGCTTGGTGGTCAGTCTTCTGTTGTAAGAACAGATAAGCTGCAGGCTTTTGTTATAGTGATCGGTATTATTCTCTGCATCGTTTATATATACGTTGTCATGGGAAATGATCCTTCTCGAGTTAGTGATGATATGGGAACCTTTAGTGAGGGCTATAGTCCGCTCAAATATTTTAATCAGCTCTTTGTTATTGGAGGAGTATTCTTCCTTGGACCTGATATCATTTCCAGAAATTTTATCTCTAAGGATGAAAGTATTGCAAAAAAATCAGCTATGCTGGCTGGTATAGGTCTTTTCATCTTCTCCATATTTATTGGATTAATTGGAATGTGGGCAAAGAATAATATTCCAGTTGTAGATATGAAAGGTTCAAGAGTGCTTTTCTATGTAGCCAATATGACACCTGTATTTATTAGACTGCCACTGATATTTGGTCTATTATCTGCTATTCTTTCATCCACAGATACCTGCATAATTAATGCTTCTTCAATATTTGTGAAGGATATTCTAAAGAAGGATAGTGTTAAGGCAATAAGAATTACTGTAGCAGTACTCGGAGCGCTTGCTACAATACTTGCTGTAAGTGGAAGAGGGGATATCATGTCACTTCTTTCAGGTGCTTACTCAGTATATACACCGGGAGTTATATTCCCACTGCTAATTGCGATTCTTTTCTATAAGAAGCATGGCATTAAAACAGCTCTATGGGTTGCAGCAGTTATTGTAGGTGGACTTTTTGGAATCGCAGGAACATACTTCGGAGAGCTGATAAGCCGTATGGCTCTTCCAGGTGTCTTTGTTGAAAATATGACACTAGTTGGCATGGCGCTCTCCCTGGTAATAGCCCTGCTGTCTGTTAGATGGAAAGAGAGTGATCAGTCTTTAAGTAGTTCAGAATAAATACTACTTAAGAGAAGTGCAATAGTTTTATTCTTAGGAAGATTTGGATACTTAATTCCGATACCGATTACGTATCCATTTACTTCCTTAGTTTCAAGATCAGCAAAGTATTCGGTCATAATGCCGGATACTTTTTTCTTTCCAATGAATATTCTATTGGATTCCTTATCATAGGTTATAGCTTTGCCTGTTACATCTGTTATAACATCGCCTACAGCTTTACCGATTGCGGCAGTTTTAAGTGGCTGTTTTTTCAGCTCATCAGGAGTGATTATGATGCTGAGATAGATTCCGCCTTCTGGGGAATCAAAGCGACTGCCACTATGTCCTTTTCCAGAGGTCTGGGTTCTGGCGATAATGATGCGGGTGTCCAGTTCCTCAGTGATAAGATTCATCTTGGCAGCTCTGTTGGTTGAAGGCAGTTCCTCATATATGGCAAGTCTACTTAGTAGTTTTTTGATACTAACGTTTGAAAGCTTGTTGCAGGCTTTTAAACTAGCTTCGATTCCAGAGCTTGATATAACATCAGAGTTATCTGCCAGCTTGTAGCCCTTGTTGCTTATGGCCTCAATATCGTAGCCAGCCTGTCTTAAATCATTTATGGCTTTCCAGATAGCATTTCGCGATACTCCCAGGTTTTCTGCCAGTGCGGAGCCTGCGATAAAGCTTTCTCTATTCAGTTCCAGTTCTTTAAGGACGTAGTCCTTTGTTGTTATTTTCTTCATGGTTTATATTTTATAGCAAAAAATAGGAGATAAAAAGCATTTTTTTGGTGGTTATCTTCTTCGATATATGTTACGTTGTTACATGTAGGGTCTCTGTAAAGAGACGGAAAATGAGAAATATTAAGAGGGGTATATAGTATGACTTATTACGTTGATTGTAATGTGGCAGCAACTGGTAATGGAACCAAGGAGTCTCCATTTAAGACAATCCAGGAAGCTGCAGACGTAGCTGTAGCTGGGGATGAGGTGCTTGTTTCTGAGGGTATCTACCGAGAGTATGTTGATCCAAAGAATGCAGGTACAGAAGATGCACGTATCGTTTATAGATCAGTGAAGCCACTGGGGGCAGTTATTACTGGTGCTGAACCAATGAATGACTGGGAAGAGGTTGAGCCACATGTGTGGAAGACAAAGGTTCAAAATTCTTTCTTCGGTGATTATAATCCATTTAATACCCTTGTATCGGGTGACTGGTTTGTAGCATTTATCACCGCTCATACAGGTGATGTATTCTTAAATGACAAGTCTATGTATGAGGTGCTTAGCCTGGATGAGGTGCGTGATCCTAAGGTGAACTACCGTTCATGGGATAAGGACTTTACTGTATATGTTTGGTATACAGAGCAGGAAGGGGATTCTACTGTAATATATGCTAACTTCCAGGACACAGATCCTCGCAATGCTAAAGTTGAGATTTCTGTTCGTGAGAATTGTTTCTATCCTTCGAAAGAGGGAGTGGGGTATATAACATTTGATGGCTTTACTGTATGTAAAGCTGCAACTCAGTGGGCCCCTCCAACAGCATATCAGGAGGGAATGATCGGTCCTCACTGGTCAAAGGGATGGATCATCGAGAACTGTGATGTGTTTGAGTCCAAGTGCAGCGGCATCTCTCTGGGTAAATATCTTCAGCCGGATAATGATAATAAGTGGCTCAAAACGAAGTACAAGGACGGTACTCAGACTGAGAGAGACTGTATCTGTCAGGCACAGACTGATGGCTGGAGCAAGGAGACCATCGGATCACATATCGTTAGAAACTGTAACATTCACGACTGTGGTCAGACTGGTATCGTAGGTCATCTGGGTGGTGTGTTCTCTATTATTGAGAATAACCACATTCATCATATAAATAATAAGCAGAATCTTGCAGGAGCTGAGATCGGTGGAATCAAGATGCATGCTGCTATAGATGTAATAATTAGGAATAACCATTTCCATCATTGTACCAGAGGTCTCTGGCTTGACTGGCAGGCACAGGGTACAAGAGTTACGCAGAATGTCTTCCATGACAATAACATTCCTTATGATTATCTGATCTGTAAGGAGAATATGCAGAATCTTGGACTTGGGGAGGATATCTTTATTGAGGTAAGCCATGGACCAACGCTGGTTGATAACAATCTGCTTCTTTCAGAACGTTCACTGAAGCTACCAACACAGGGCGTTGCTGTGGTACATAACCTTCTTGCTGGCTCCCTTACAACTGTTGGTCGTGGCGTTGACAATGGTGCAAAGACTATGAAGTCAACACGTTATACACCTTACCATGTGCCTCACAGAACTGAGATTGTGGGATTCATGTCTATCCTTCATGGTGATATGAGATTCTATAACAATATCTTTGTTCAGAAGCCACTTCGTGCAGCCTATGATGGAATGCTGGGAGACTTCTCAGATAATGAGTGGGAGGATGGCAACTTCACAGTTGGTACAGTTCCTTACTCAGGCTATATGACAGAGGAACAGTGGAAGGCTGAGTTTGAGGGCTACTGTGGTATGGGTAGCGAGCCAAGCGACAGATACTACATTCCACTTCCAGTATGGACAGGCGGAAATGTTTTCTTCAACGGTGCTAAGCCTTGCGACATCGAGCAGGACTATGTTGAGGATACTGAGCATGAGATTTTCGTTGATATGAAGGAAGAGGATGGAGAGTGGAAGCTTTCAACTAATGTGCGTGACTTCCTTCCAGAAGGACTTTCAATGATAAGCACTGATACTTTAGGTATGGCATTCGAGCCAGAACAGCGCTTCGAAAATCCAGACGGCAGCGATATAACATTTGACACCGATATAGACGGAGCTAAGCGTGGTGGCAGCATAAAGCCAGGCCCTTGGGCATAATGGTGCAGCGGGGTCCGTCCCCACTGCACCGAGGTCTGTCCCCAATTGCACGAAATACAGGGCGTATCTTACTAAATTGTAAGATACGTCCTTTTTGTTTGTCACGAGGCTGTAAGACTAGGGTTGTAACATGTAATCATAAAATGAGTCAAAAGGGCGTGAGAGCGAATCGACTCATTAAAAAAAGGAGAATGTTATGAATATTGTTGAGATGAAAAATGTAACGAAGATTTATGGTGAGAAGGAGAACCAGGTGCTGGCTCTTCATAACATTAATCTTGAGATAGAGAAGGGAAGTGTGGTTTCTGTTGTTGGTGCATCAGGAAGCGGCAAGTCTACACTTCTAAATGTTATGGGCGGAGTTGATAGTCCATCGGATGGAAGCGTCTATGTGGATGGCAAGGAGATAACTAAGTATAAAGATGATGAGCTTAGTATCTTCCGTCGCAGGAAGGTGGGATTTATCTTTCAGGCATATCACCTTATCCCAGTTCTTACAGTTGAAGAGAATATAAAGATGCCTGTCCTCCTGGATCATAGAAAACCGGATAAGGAATATATCGATCATATTATCGAGCTTCTGGGACTTGCAGATAGAAGAAAGCATCTTCCTAATCAGCTTTCAGGTGGTCAGCAGCAAAGAACTGCAATAGCCAGAGCTCTTGCTAATAATCCAACTCTTGTGCTGGCAGATGAGCCTACAGGAGCTCTCGATTCAAAGAATGGTGAAGAGGTTATGGATCTCCTTATGAAGTCTGTTCACAACATTGGACAGACACTGGTAATTATAACTCACAACATGGATCTTGCTCGTGAGGCAGACCGAATTATTAAGATTAAGGATGGAGAGATTGTACAGTAATGGAGAATTTTAAGGAACTTGGAAATAAATATTTGGCGCAGAATCAAAGACGTTCTCTCCTTACAGTTTTGGGATGCATGATAGTTGCAGCTGTGCTTTTTGCATTTATGAACTCAGCTTGTGACTGGATAGTTCTTTCTAGAGAGGAAGCACGGAAAGAGGCGGACTACGAGATTGTTATCCTTTCAGATGATAAGGATGCTTTGGAGAATATAGTAAATGAGGATTTTGTCAGGACGGCTTATTTTGGTAAGGAATATTATCAGGAGGAAGAAAAAGAGTATGGAAATGCTCTTCATATAAATGTTGATAATGTACTTCTAGTTAAGAAGTATAACTCCTATATTCAGGAAACCTATAACGTTAATACACTTCTAAATGTGCAGGTGCTTTGGACTTATTGTCTGGACGATTCAGGACTTGGATTCCTGCTTATTGCAGGTGGACTCTTTATTGCATATATCTTCGCAATAATCGGAATTGGAATCATCCGTAACAGTATACAGATTTCTGCTCTTGAGAGAATTAAAGATTATGGAAATCTTAGATGTATCGGTGCAACGAAGAAACAGATAAAAGCTATTGTTTTTAGAGAGTCATTTATCTTAGAAAGTATAGGTATTGCCTTTGGAATCATTTTTGGCTTTATCGTAAGTATACCAATAGCAATCTCGCAGGGCTTTCCAGTTGGATTCCATATTATTCCAGTATTGCTTATTGTGATCGCATTTAACTTTGATCTTTACTTTGCTATAGGAGATGGAGTTAAGAAGGTTCTTTCTGTTAGTCCGGTTGAGGCAGTAAAGGGAAGCTATAGGATCAGAAATCGTAAGCTGAGACGCAGAAACAGTGGTATCTGGGGAAAGATCTTCGGAATAGAGGGCGACTATGCATATAAGAACATTAGAAGAAATACAGGTCGCTTCTTAAAAACTACAGGGGCGATGGCATTTGGCCTTGGAACTGTAGTTGTAATTGGAAGTGTTATGGTGCTTTTTATCAAGGGCATTAAAAGTACTAGTAAGGAATATGGTTACTACCAGCAGTATGTACAGGCTTATACCATGTGTACTGATTCGATTGATGAACTTAAGGCGCAGCTTAATTCTCCTGAGTCCATTAAGAAGATAAAGGCTGCCCGCGGCGTTGAGGATATGAAGTATATTTATCACGATACTATATATACCTCAGAAAATAGCTGGTTACATGATCACCTGGATGAGAATTACCTTGTTATGGCCGATTATGCTTACTACTATTTTTACAGACCATTCTATACATTTGAGGATAGGTTTGGAAAGGAAACATGGGACGCTGCATATAACGACTTTCGAGATAATCTGAAATCCTACCGTGATTCGGGAAAGGGTTTGGTGGATTATGACGCACTAAATGTAAATCGTGATGATCTTACTGATGTAAAAGGTGAAGTGGTCTACTTTGGAAGTAATCTTATTGATAGCAGCTTTGATATATATGGCTATGATGCAGAAGACTATGCAAGATACGAAGATAAATTAATTGATGGAACAACAGAGCTTTCGGAAAATGGAATTCTTCTTATAAATCAGTCACATCAGCCTGTGAGCGAACAGTTTTATCAGGATAAAGGTGAAGATTATATCTTTGTTTTGGCTGAAAAGCAGGATTTTGTTATGACTGATTTAAAGGTAGGAGATGAGATTACAATAGTCGATCCTGCGGAGCTGTACAAGCTTGTTCAAGAGGAGATGAAGAAGGCCAGGGAGTATGATTCCAACCATGAGAATGATGAAGAGTATGTAAATATGACTAATAACTTCGCTAAATCCAGTTGGATCATAGAATCAGCAAGGGAAAAGCTAGCAGAAGAAGGAAAAACTAAAACCTATGTGGTTGAAGGAATTCTTGAAGGTGATCCTAACAGAAATACTTTAGCACCAACCATAATAGTTCCTCTTGATAGATACTTTGAAATTACAGGACAGACAGAGAATGACTATACTGGATTTCAGTTTCATATAAGTAATGTTTTTAGTCCTGATATAGTAAAGTCTTCGTTTCAAGAAGCTGTATTTGAACCATATTATCGAAATGCAGAGCCTGGCGATGAATACTTGTATGGAGATGCAGAAATATCACATTTCTTCCTGGATATTCAGGATTATACATACTTTATGAAAATATTAGGAATAATGGGTGGTGTGATCCTTGTTATCGTGCTGGTAAGTGCTTTTAACACAATGAATACAAGTATCAGTAATCTGCAGCTCAGGCGAAATGAATTCGCCCAGCTCCGTGCCCTCGGAATGACAAAACGTTCGCTTCTTAAAGCGGTTCTTCTGGAAGGCGGAATTGTATGGATCATCTCTTCCATACTTGGAATAATTGGAGGTTTGATGGTTGGATATTTCATGCATGAGAATCTTATAAAATACATCCTTTATTCAGATTATTATATTGCATGGATTCCAATCATATTAGCGATGGTGCTTGAACTTCTGGTTCTCTGCGGAACTAACTATGTGGTAATCCGTGACATGAGACTGGACATTGCCAGTGAACTTACTCGTTCAGGTGAGTAAGGTGCAGTGGGGACGGACCCCACTGCACCAAAGAGATAACAAAGAGGAATAGAATATGAAACAGTTAATGCATAATAAGAAATATAAGATATGGATCAGTCTTCTGTCAGTGGTTTTACTGGCGCTGGGAGTTATGATTCCAACCAGCAGATCTGAAGCACTGACCCCTAGAGTAATCCTTTCGGAGTATGAGGTAAAGGCTAGTGATGCTTCGGGAAACATATATCCGGGAGACCCATTTAGCGTTACCTTTAAACTGAAGAATACATCAAAGAATAAGGTGATGAATCTTCTATGTACAGTGAGCTCTGAAAATGGTGAGTTTATTCCTGACGGTATAGGATCAACATACATAAATGAAATTCCTGGAGAAAATGAGACAGAAATCACGGTTAATCTTAGTAGCATATCGAAACTAAGTGAGAAGAGCTACAAGCTGAACATAAAGACGGAATATGAAGATTGGAATGGCAAGTATGAGGCTAAGGAAATCATATATATTCCTATAAAGCTGAAGACTGAGGTGGTGATCTCGGATACCTACATCGCAGAAGAAGAGATAAGACTTGGTGATAATATAGAGGTTGTTTCAACCTTCAACAATGTGGGTGGCGCTGAGGTTTATAAGGTGTATGCCAAAACAGCAGGTGACAATATTGCAGAAGCCGATTGCTTTGTAGGAAATGTGGCGTCTGGCAAGAAGGCCAACATTGATATTATAACCAAGGCTACAAATATCTCCACAACAAGCACTTATGATAATCGAGTTATCATCACCTACGAAGATTCAGATGGAAATCAGTATTCGGAAGAAGTTTTTCTTGGAACAGGAAATGGGCATATCGATGTTCTGGATCAGGACTATTCAGACATTATCACCATAAAGGAAGATACCTCCCGACATATGACAAATAATGACAAGCTGATCATAGTGATCGTAGCTGTGATTGTGATATTAATATTCTTTGCAGTGAAGCGTTACCTGAAGCGCCGCCGCCTGGAACGTAATTTTGAGTAAAATATGGGATATATAATAAGACTTAGTATAGCCAACTTAAAACAGAGAAAACTCCGTACAGCGCTGACGGTGCTTGGCATTATGATCGGAATAATGTCCATTGTTACCATGCTTACAGCAGGAATGGGAGCCAAGACCGCGCTTGTAGATGAGATTGAAATGTCCTGGGATACACGAATGATCATTGTCACTTCCCTGGATACCACCAGGAAGGACATGCTTATTACGGATTCTACCATCACTAAACTGCAAAAGCTGGATAAGGTGGATGTGGTGTACCCTGTCCTTGAAGCGGGTGGAAAAGAAAAGATAGGTAATTACTATGGATTTATGTCCATAGTCGGAGTACCTTCTGAATATCTGGAGACCCTTGGCGCAGATAAAGGTAGCATACCAAAGGCAAATGGAGCTCGCCCGGAACTTCTTATTGGCAACGGCTTTGGACATGTTCTCTATAATGAAAAAACCTGGGTGTCCTATGCCGATTCAGTAAAGGGAGATAAGCCATTTGTCGGTAAAAAGATGGATTTTATCCCTGGAAATATGAAAGGAAATGTGGCTACGTCAACTGATGCCAGTGAAGATGAAACTGCTGTTAAACTTAGTTGTGTGGGTGAGACAGGAAATAAGTATGATTACAACATCTATACGGATATTGAGACGTTGAAGATATATCTGAAGAGACAGTATCCGGATGGCAGAATTAGCGGTCAGCCTGTGGACAAGGATGATAATCCATATAGCATGTGGGCTTATAGTAGTGCGTATGTATACGTTGAGGATAAGGCCGATGTGGAGCATGTTTCCAAGGTAATTGAGAATTTGGGCTTCCATGTTGAAAATAACCTGGAGACTATGGAATCGGTGAACAGAACTATAGGAATGGTCCAAATGATACTAGGCGCACTGGGGCTTATCGCAGGAATCGTTGCAATAATCGGTATCATCAATACCATGATGACCGCTGTTTATGACCGTATCAGGGAGATAGGACTGCTTAAGATGATAGGAGCCGACAGCGATGATATAAGCTTCATGTTTCTTTTTGAGTCGGCGCTTCTTGGAGGTATCGGCGGAATTTTAGGAATAGGTCTTTCTTTCCTTGTTGATCTTATAATTAATAAAAAACTAGTTGGATTGATGGGGCTGGAGGAAGGAACATGGCTAATGGCTACACCACTGTGGCTCATAGTTCTCTGCTTTGCTCTATCGGTAACAGTATCAGTTTTAGCAGGTGCCTTTCCTGCAAGGTGGGCCGCCCGGGTAAAACCACTGGACGCCATCGCCAGCTAAATCCGCCATTGGGGACGGTTCTCCTTGGCAGATATAAAAAACCACGAGGATATCCTGAGGTGACCCCAAAAAGTTAGACTTTTTAAGCGTAGCAGTTTTATGGCTGCTACGCTATTTTTATGCAGCCAAGAGGCGAAGCCTGTATTGTACAGGGCTTAACCATCCTAGTTTTTCTTTAATTCTTTGTTCATTGTAATACTTTATATATCGCTCAATTTCTGATTTTAATTCTTCATAACTGTAATAAACAACTCCGTAATAAATTTCCTGCTTAAGAAGACCAAAGAAGTTCTCCATAACTGAGTTGTCGTGACAGTTTCCTTTTCTGGACATACTCTGAAATATTCTTTCTTCCTTAAGACGATGAGAATAAGTTTTCATCTGATATGCCCAACCTTGATCCGAGTGAAAAGTTCTGCGATATGGACAATCAGATGTTACATCTATAGCCTGTTCTAACGCATCCATCACATTTTGAGCAGACGGGTGTTTTGATATTGCATAACTGATAATCTCACCATTACACATATCCATAAATGGATCCAGGTAGAGCTTCTGCATAGTCATATGACCTTTAACATCAATCTCATAATACTTAAATTCAGTTGTATCAGTCGTAATCTTTTGGTGAGGTATGTGTGTGTTAAATCGGCGTCGGATTCTATTAGGGGCAATAGTTCCAACTTTACCCTTATAAGAGCTATATTTACGGCTTTTTCGAGTAAATGATGTAACCTGCAAATCAAGTTTTTGCATAATTCTTTGTACTTTCTTTTTATTGATACAGTACCCTTGATTTTTTAGTTCTCCTAACATTCTACGATAACCGTAATCTTTATTTATCTTTCGAATCGCAAGCATCTTTTCTTCGATTTCTTTGTCCGGATTTTCTCTATCAAATCTTTTTTGCCAATACATATACGTTGCTTTAGGCATTCCGGTATAAGAGAGAAGGTCTTTTAGTCTGAAGTCTCCTCGGAGGCTGTTGATGACGAGCGCCGTTCTCTCATTTTTTCCTCGTCCTCTAAACGCAGTCTCCTCAGTTCTTTTAAAAAGGCATTCTCGATTCTTAATTTAAGGAGTTCTTCCTCTAGTTCTTTTACATGTTCAGCACTAGTATCAACAATGTGTTCTTCTGATTTTATAGATTTACAATCTATCTTAGATTTATCCAAAGTTTTATTCTTACCTTTCTTTTGAGGTCTCAATGCATCAGGACCAGCGATACGGTATCGATTAACCCACGCAGCAATAACAGAAGGATTTTTGATTCCTTCCTGAAGAGCTATTTCCTGATAAGAGAGCTCGCTTGATAGATATAATTCTACAATATCTAATTTCTTTTTAAAAGAATACACTGTCTTCTTTCGTGAGCGAAATAAACCACTATCACCATATTTTTTATAGTTAGCAACCCATTGTCGAACCAATCTCCTATCTGACACGGAATATTTTGCCGTAATGTACCTGTACCCACCTTCATTATTAAGATAATCATTGACGACTTGCTTTTTAAATTCGTAGGTATACTTGCTTTTACCCATAAAAAACGACCTCCAAAAGTTAGATTTTATAGGTCTAACTTTTGGGGGTCGGTTCATCCTCGTGGTTTTTTATAGTGGTTGATCTTCATCACTTGGTATATATTCAGCTATATCTTGAATAGAACACTCAAGGATACGACACAAGTCATTGATGGTCGTAGTGTTGAGTGGCATATTTGTTCGTAATTTATGAATGGTGGAACTGGAAATGTTATATTTGCGGATGAGAGAATAAGTGGACTCATCCGATTTCGCTAAAGTATTCCAGAAAGGTTTGTAACAAATCATTTCATTCCCTCAAAAAGATACATTCAGTATATTTTTGAACTAGAAGGTGAAACATTTGAATTGCTAGTTCAATTAACAAAGATAAAACAAGTATAATAAGTGGTCAGATAAAAGACTATGGTCGTTAAAGAGACTACATAAATGATAGGAAACATTGTAATATTTCGTGGGTTTGTGGTACAATACTGTACGGTCTCGCGGGAGACTAACTGATAATCTAAATGTTATAGAAAAGAAAGATTAAGAGAACGGATACGATATGAAACTAGGTGAATGGAATCTACTTAGAATAGATAGAATTAAAGATGTGGGAGCTTATCTTACTGACGGTAAGGGACTGGGTGAAGATATGGATGTTCTTCTTCCAACCAGACAGATCCCGGAAGGCCTTGAGATTGGCGATAATGTGGAGGTTTTCTTATATAGGGATTCTGAAGATAGACTTATAGCTACAACCCACACTCCACTGATCACCCTGGGCGAGATAAAAAAGCTTAAAGTAAAGTCAGTGGCCAGTATTGGTGCATTTCTTGACTGGGGACTTAGCAGAGATCTGTTCCTGCCATTTAAGGAGCAGACAGTGAAGGTTCAGCAGGAGAAATCCTATCTGGTAAAGCTCTATGTTGATAAGACAGGAAGACTTGCAGCTTCCATGAGAATAGCAGATGCGCTTTCACTTGATACAGATGGCACATTCAAGAAAGGTGACCACGTTAAGGGTGTTGTCTACAATGTTAAGAAGGATTTCGGTGTTTTTGTAGCCCTGGAGGATTCACCACTTGGTGCAGAGGGGACAGACCTTGGTGCAGTGGGGACGGACCCCATTGCACGATATAAGTATTCGGGCTTGATCCATAGCAGTGAAGTCTTTGAAAACCTCTATGTGGGTGACGAGGTTACCTGCAGAGTGGTAAAGGCTCGCGAGGATGGCAAGCTGGATCTTGCTATGAGAGATGAGATTCCACAGCAGATGGAAAAGGACGCTGAGATGGTATACGACATCATAAAGAGTTATGGTGGCAGATTACCATTTAACGATAAAGCAGATGCAGAGCTTATTAAGAAAGAGTTCGGTATCAGCAAGAATGCATTTAAACGTGCTGTAGGCAGGCTGTTAAAGCAGGGCCTCATCACAATTAATCCAGATAGTATAACAATAAAAAGAGTCAAAACGGCTCAGAGCCAAATCGACTCATTTGATACATAGTAAGGAGGAAATGAAAATGAAAGAGATTATTGCAACAGAAAAGGCACCAGCAGCAATTGGCCCATATTCACAGGCTGTTAAGGTTGGAAACTTACTTTTTACATCAGGAATGATTCCTATCGATCCTGCTACAAACACACTTGTTGAGGGCGGTATCGAAGTTCAGGCTGAGAGAGCACTTGAGAACGTAAAGGCACTTCTTGAGGCATCAGGCACTTCACTTGATAAGGTTGTAAAGACAGTAGTTTTCATCAAGGATATGAACGATTTCGCAAAGGTAAATGAAATCTATGCTAAGTACTTTACAGAGAACTTCCCAGCAAGAAGCTGTGTAGAGGTAGCAAGACTTCCTAAGGATGTACTTATCGAGATGGAAGCAATCGCAGAGGTTTAAACCACTGGTTTATATTAATCTAACAAAATAAGAGTATAATAATGGGGCGTATGGATATGTCATATGCCCTGCTTTGTTTTAGAAGATATGAGGATATATCTTCGAAACTACGAAAGGAAACATAGTTAAATGGGTACCCCCGGTGTTCATATTTTATATAAGAGGGATAGAGAAAACTTTATAAAAGAGTTTAATGATTACCTGGATAAAGGCTCTGAAAAGTATCTTCTGGTTTTATGCGAGGCAGATACATTTAGGAAGGAATCTACCAGTGAAAAGGCAAGAGATAAATTTGCAGAACAACTGGTAAACATCATGGAACAGAACCCTGAAGCAGTTCTTGCTACACCTAAAAAGCTGTTCCAGTTTCCAGATAGAATTGCAGGTATCATTTTCAGAGTTGAAGAAATCAGAAAGACAGATATAAGACTAAGAACAGAATATACCTACAACTATGAGGCTGATTTCCTGATTAGGCTCATTGATAAGTTCTCGTATATGATATGTCAGGACCTGGAGTATTTTCAGAGTGATCCTGGAGATGGAAATCTTCGTGAGTTCACTGGCTCTTATGATAAAGCCTGGTATCTGGACAATATGGAGAAGTTCCTTATTCCACTTCTAAAAAGCTATGAGACAGGTTCGTCCCCAAAAGATTCATCTAAAGAAGAAGGAAAATCAGCAGTTCCTTTCGTTGTTCAGTTCTACGCCATGTATAACATAGCATGTCGTCTGGATGCTAACCAGAATAATAAGAATCGTCACGCCCTCAGTGAAGAGGAAGCTCTTCAGTTTAAAGATCTGATCGGTGAAGCTCTTCAGTACGTGGATGACGATGTGATAATGAATACATTTGAATATCCTGTATATAAAAAGGATTTTCAGTATAAGCGAATGCTGCTTAGATTTAAGTATAAGGACGAGACTCTTGATGCTCTTGAGTTCTATGAGATGTCCCGCCTTCGCAGCAACATTCAGCTGATCGATTATCATGATGGAATGATGGAAATCGATGGTTCTCTTCCTGATACGGTTCACCTGGGAGTTGCCAAGTATTATTTTGAGATTGGTGATAAGCGCTATCCAGTTGAGTTCTGTGAAAGATACAGCCTCACCAAGTATTTTGGAATGTCCGCCTATAAAAGACTGCCATTTCATGCAAAGCTCCCTGAGGTTCCTAAGGGAATCCTGAGATTCTGTGTGGATTATAAGGGGCAGAAGACGATCATTCCACTTGAGTTTAAGTCCCATACCAGCAGGCTTTCCGCCTATCCTTGGAATGCGTACTGGCATAAGGATGACCTTATTGTGACAGCACTGCATGATACCTATGTGGATGAAAAAGATGAAGTAAGAAAGATAGTATCGGGTCTGGTTTTATCCAGATATAGTTTTGGCAAAATGGCACTCAGGGAGCTAGGTTTCGGAGTAGAACTCCTTACATCCTTCAGGATGCACAGATTTAGATTCTTCCTGCTTCGTGCTGCCTGGGTGGTGACAAGACCATACTTTAAGAATAAAAATATCTGGCTGTTCTTCGATAAGATATATAAGGCCGGAGATTCTTCAGAATATCTTTACAGATATGCTGTGAAACAGATGGCAGAAAAAGGTACACTGGATAACTGTCCGAATGTGCCGGATAAGCTTTACTATCTGGTTGATAAAAATGCATCTGACTATCAGAGGTTAGTAGCGGATGGATACAAAGTCCTGAAGCGAGGAAGCTTCCTGCATCGACTTGTGTTCCTCAATGCACACATGCTTATAGCAAGTAACTCCACGGTATTTGCATTTAATGACTACTACCTGGAGAATTCCAGATATATCAGGGGAATTGCAGATTTTAAGGTTGTGTGCGTTCAGCATGGACTTTCAGTTCAGAAGATTGCCTTGGCTCAGCAGAGACTCAGGGACAATACAAGACTTTATTTCTGTGCCTCCAAGTACGAGTTAGAAAATCTGGAGAAGCCTGTTTACGATTATGTAGGCTATGATGCACTGAAGCTTACAGGTGTTCCAAGATACGACGGTCTGGTTAATAAAGCAAAGAAGCAGATCATGATATCTCCAACCTGGCGCATGCAGTCGGCTATGCAGGTTACGAAGAATGAAGGTGTAGAGCGAGATTATAATCCATTCTTTAAGGATACACCTTACTATCAGGTTTATAATTCACTAATAAATGACACGCGCCTTCTTAAGGCGGCAGAAGAACATGGATACAGAATCAGTTATGTTCTGCATCCGATCGTAAGTCCTCAGAAGGATGATTTTCAGAAGAATGATTACGTTGATATCATTCCAGCAGTTGGTGATATGAGCTATGAGAAGCTGCTCACAGAATCCAGTATCATGGTAACAGATTACAGTGGAATACAGTTCGACTTCGCATATATGAGAAAGCCGTTGGTTTACTATCATCCAGAGGAGCTGGAAGCACACTATGAAGAGGGTACATATCATTATGATACTATGGCCTTCGGTGAGATAGTTAAGAAGCGTGAAGAGCTTGTGGACCTTCTTATCAGTTACATGGAGGAAGGCTCCGTTATGAAGGATGAATATAGGAAGAGAGCAGATGACTTCTTCGCTTATGATGATCATAACAACTGCAAGCGTGTATATGAGGAAATGCTTCGTTACAAATATTAAAAGGGAAAGTTAGTAGTAAATTAATACTAAGAAAAGGGTTAGAAGTAATAGAAAGAGAGAGTTGGTATGAATACAGTAGAGATGTGGCAGGTTCTGGAAATAGAACCTACTAAGGATGAAGAGAAGATAGTTAATGCCTATAGAACAAAGGTGGTAACTGTTAATCCTGAGGATGATCAGGACGGTTTCATGCGTCTTAGAGAAGCCTTTGAGATGGCAATAAATTATGCCAGAGAGGATGATGTACTGGCAGGCGATAATGATAATGAAAAGCCTGAGGCTGAGAAGACAGATATAGATCGTCATATAGATAAACTGGATGAGATATATTCCGATATCTTCAAGAGAAGAGACCTGGATGTTTGGAGAGAGTGGCTTTCAGATCCACTATGTGTTGAACTTGATACCGCAGACTTAATGCGTGAAGCAACACTGGTTTACATAATGAGACATTTCTATCTTCAGATGAATGTATGGCAGCTTCTGGATGAAACCTTCTCTATTGAAGAAGATAAGGATATTCTGAAGGAAAAGTTTCCAGAGGACTTTATCGGTTTTGTTGTATATAGAATCCACAATGATGAGTTTGTAGATTTTGATGCCTTCCTTACAAGAGAAGATTTTTATAAGAGGGCAGGACAGGAGTTACTCGAGATAGAGCTTCCTGACAGACCAGCAAGCTACGAAGCTGATGACTATGAGGTAATGCTTGATTCATATATCAAGGCAGTATCATTTACTCAGTCAAATGTTCAGGAATATATTCAGAAGAAGTTTGATGCTGAACAGGATGAAGATAATAGTGCTTCAGATGCGGAGAAGAGTCTGGATGTATTAGTAAGTATACTGAATTATTTAAAGGGATTTGATGTATGGCATCCTATCGAGCTTGGTGCAGAGATGCGTGCACTTGAACTCTGCGGTCAGATGGATGATGCACTTAAGATTGCAAGAGCAATTATATCTGACAAGATCATCGAGACTCATAGATACGCAACACCTATTGCTGCATATCTTATATTAAAGGATCTGAAGAATCGTATTGATGCAGGTGAAGAGGTTGAGGAATCTGAAAAAGAAAGCATCCTCGCAACATGTAAGGAAGTAATAGATGAGGTTGCAGAAAAGATTCCGGATAGTTCAATGATGATCACTGCAAAGAGTTATTACTATCTGATTCAGAAGGATTATGAACAGGCGTCAGATACTATTATTGAAGTTCTGGATATGAATCCCAAAAACTGTGAAGCCATCGTTATCCTTAAGAATATCAGTAGAGAATCTATAGCTTATTATGAGGCTAAGAGAGATGAGGGAGCAATTTCTGAGTCTGAGAAACTGGAGCTTGCATGGGCTTATTTCAGACTTGAAAACACGGATCCAATCCTGGAGATTCTTGACTCTATAGAGCCTGATGAAGAGATAAGATACGGATATAACAATCTTTATGGAAGATGTTATGCTGCAAAGGAAGAGTTTGAAAAGGCCGAGCCATATCTAAAGAAATGGACCGACACCATGGATGATATGCGAAGAAGAGCAAGTGAGGGCGAGGTCTTCAATAAGAAGGACCAGGGCCGTCTTTCAAGAGCTGCCTTTTGTTATTACATGTATGCTCAGTGTGAGGATCATCTTGAGAATATAGACGTGGCTGCAAAGTTTTACATTCAGGCTGTTGAAATTGCAACTAAGGAAGGAAATGATATCAACGAAGAACTGTTCTACTATGAGTCACTAGGTAAGATGTACGAAAGAGTAGAGAGATATAAGGATGCTATGGAAATCTGGAATGCCATGATCGAATCAGTGGATCACTGCGTTCCTGCATATATTCATAGACAGCAGACAGCATATACCATTAAAGATGCACAGCTTGTAATTGATGATTACTACAATATCATCAGGGATTTTCCTGCTTACTCCAGAGCTTATGCTCTTGCAGCTAGAGTTTTCCTTATTTATAAGCAGTTTAATGACGTGAAAAATGTTATCGACAATGCTGATAATTCTGGAGTCGAGTCAGATTATGTAAACTGGATGAGATGTAAATATCTTGAGTTTACTAAGGACCGCGAGGAAGAATCAGATAGCGAAGATAAGACAGAGGTATTAACCAAGAAGTCACCAAAGGAAAAGGAAGAGGATATCGAGAAGCTTTATAGACTTATCGATGATAATATTCAGGATGAGAATATAGATTCTGATATTGATGAGAAGGAGCTTCCTGATTTTTATGCGGATGCTGCTGCATTTCTCATTAACCTTCGTGATGAGAACGGAAACAGATCAAGACTTGATGATGTACTTCCTTTCCTTGAGAAGGGCTTTAAGTTTGATAAAAAGAATAAGAGACTGCTCTGGCTGAGAACAGATGTTGAGGAATTCTCTGATAGAAAAGCAGATGATATCTATAATGAAATGCTTAAGTACTATCCTGATGACGCTATAGTTTATTATGAGTATGGCGAGTATCTCATGAGAGACCGCAGGGAAGAAGAAGCAGAAGCTATGTATAACAAAGCTCTGGAAATCGACCCTGATCATCCAAGAGCTAATAACAAGCTGATGGATATCTGGCAGAGAAGATATAATGACAGCGAGAAGAAAGAGCAGTATGACAAGGCAGTTGCTTATGCTACCAGACAGCTTGAACTTGTGGATGATGAGTACTACAGAGTAGAGCGACTTCTTCTCTTCATGGACGGATGTGAACTGGACAAGGCAGAGGAGGATGCGCGTAAGGCTATCGAGCAGAAAGATGATAATGTCTACGGACATAACGGATTGGGGCTTTGCATGCTTC
Source organism: Lachnospiraceae bacterium AC2031 (assembly GCA_000687975.1). GTDB lineage: Bacteria > Bacillota > Clostridia > Lachnospirales > Lachnospiraceae > Eubacterium_Q. Next base: position 2,421,551 of record JIAB01000001.1, read on the forward strand.
GTAAAAGAAACTATGAAGAAGCCATTTCCTGCTTCAAGCGTGCTATCGAAGTTATGGATGGAGATGAGACTCCTGCACCATATACAAATCTTGCTAAGGTTTATGAGCAGATGGGACGTTTTGATGAGGCCATCGAATACACTAACAAGGTGATGGAGATCTTTGGCAAGCAGATTAAGTATCAGTATGTTCTTGCAAGACTCTATGTGAAGAGCAAGCAGTTCGATAAGGCGATGGATATTTATGACGAGTTCCAGAATCACTATAGAGAGCTGCTGGCGGAAACTAAGAATAAATGGAATGCTTCATATGTTGTGAAGTATCTTATTAAGATGGTTGATGTTGCTAATCTTTCTGGCAATGATCAGCTTGCTCAGAATAGACTCAATGTTCTTCATTATTTCCTTAAGGAGCAGGGTTATACCAATAAGGGACTTGATGAGGTTACACTTGGTAACGAAAGAAAGGTGGCTGCTGATATCTTCAGACAGCTGGGCGATTTCTATGTAAATAATCAGAGACAGTACAAGACTGCTATTATGTATTTTGAGAAATCACTGAGATTTAAGATGCAGGCCGGTACTAAGGGTCCAGGTCGTTCCATAGCTGATGATTCAACTCAGAAGGTTGGTCTCTTTAAGAAGGCAAAGCCAAGCGCTTATGTTGAAAGACCTGAAAATCTTGAAAATCCAGATTATTTCGATATTGGTGACCTTTATAAGTTCTTTGCTATAGCTTGTTTTAACTATGGACTTAAGGACTGGGCGGCTGAACTTGCAGAGAGAGCAATCAACTGTTATGAGAAGGGAAGTGGAAATATAAATGAGTTCCTGTCTTTCCCATGTTCTGCTCCGCTTCGTCTAAATGACATGGCTATGCTTGTTTATATGAAGGGCGATAAGGCAGAGGCAATCAAGATGGCTGAGAAGGCTGCAACAATTCCTCAGTGTGAATTCTGTACATATGGGGATTGTTATGATAAAATCTTGACGTTGGCAAGAATCTATGAAATGTCTGGTGATATTAATAAGGCTATTGAGTATTATAGACTTGCATATGAAAAGACAAATGATGATGCCGAGATCTATATGGCACTAAGAACTCTGGCTGGCAGAGTTCCAACAAATTAAGGCATCATTTAGAATAAGAATTGTTTTAAGGATGTTGTAATGATAGTAGGAATTGATTTAGGAACAACAAACAGTCTTATAGCATACTACACTGAGGATGGTCCAAAGATTGTCCCTAACAGACTTGGGGACAGACTTACACCATCTGTAGTAAGTATCGATGAAGAGGAAAATGTATACGTAGGTAAAACAGCTCAGGAAAGGATGCGTCTGTATCCTGAATCCAGTGCAGCTGTGTTTAAGCGTGACATGGGAAGCGACAAGAAGTATAACCTGGGGGGTAAGGAATTTACTGCTGAGGAGCTTTCATCTTTTGTACTTCGATCACTGAAAGAGGATGCGGAGGCGTTTCTTGGTGAAGAGATTGAAGAGGCTGTTATCAGTGTTCCAGCATATTTTAATGATATGAGACGTAAGGCTACCAAGAGAGCTGGTGAGCTTGCTGGACTCAAGGTTGAGAGAATCATCAGTGAGCCTACAGCTGCAGCTATAGCTTATGGTCTTTATAATGACGATAAGCCTGCTAAGAATCTGGTATTCGATCTTGGTGGTGGTACACTTGATGTATCTATTCTTGATTACTTTGCTCCAATCCTTGAGGTTAGAGCCGTAGCTGGTGATAACTATCTTGGAGGCGAGGACTTCACAGCAGTTTTAGAGGATATGTTCTATAAGGCACATTCTGAGGTGGATAAGGAGAAGCTTTCTTATAGAGAGAAGGCACTTATTCATAAAGCTGCAGAACAATGCAAGATAGATCTTTCGGAAAATGGTAATTCAACCATGAAGGTTAAAGTAGGCGAGGATGAAGTAAGCTTTGATGTTGCCTACGCTGAATATGATAAGGCTTGTGAGAGTCTTTATGAGAAGATCAGAGTTCCTGTTAAGCGTGCGCTTACAGATGCTAAGCTTAAGCTTACAGATATAGACAAGATAGTACTGGTTGGTGGAGGAACAAGACTTACTGGTGTAAGAAGCTTTGTTAGCAAGATGTTCCATACATTCCCAGATACGAGTATCAACCCTGATGAGGCGGTAGCCTTGGGTGCAGCTATACAGGCAGCTATGAAGGAACGTAAGGAGTCCATCCGCGAAGTTGTACTTACGGATGTATGCCCATTTACCCTGGGTACTGAGGTAATGGTGGACTTTGGTGATGGATATAAGGAGAGTGGTCATTACTGTCCAATAATCGAGAGAAATACCATCATCCCTGCCAGCCGTACAGACAGATTCTTTACAACTCATGACAACCAGACTAGAATCGATATCAAGGTTCTTCAGGGAGAGAGCCGTATGGCTAGAAATAACCTGGAACTGGGTGTACTTGAGATAGATGTTCCAAGTAACAAGGCAGGTGCTGAGTCAGTTGATGTAACTTATACATATGATATTAATTCTATCCTTGAGGTAGAGGTAAAGGTTATTTCAACTGAGAAGAAATATAGAAAGATAATTAAGGGTCAGTATACTGAGATGACTGATGAAGAGATTGAGAAGAGATTTCAGGAGCTGGCTTATCTGAAGATTCCGCCAAGGGATCAGGAAGAGAACAGACTTATCCTTCTTCGTGCTGAAAGAATGTATGAGGAGGCACTTGGTATGGACCGAGAGGTTCTTGATGCCGAGGTTCGTAAGTTTGAACTTGCTCTTAATTCTCAGGATAAGAGAATCATCGAAAAAGAGAGAGGACGCCTTAAAGAATTCCTTGATAAATGGGAAGAGTAATTTAAAATAGAGAATAAAAAAAGGACTATGCAGATATATCAACCTTTGTCCCCACAAAAACTGCATAGTTCTTTTTTTATTGTTATAATTATTTGCTGGCTGAGCGAACATGCCAGCAAATAATTATAGATATCCCATTGGGTCTACGTATGAACCGTAAAGTCTTACGGCAAAATGTAGATGTGGTCCTGTTGAAACTCCTGTGCTTCCTGCGAAGGCTATGGTCTGTCCTGCGACTACATTTGCACCCTCACTTACATTGAAGCCTGACAGATGGAAGTAACAGGTAGTGATACCATTTCCATGATCTATCAGTACTGCATTACCAGCAGCTCCAAGATAACCTACATAAGATACAACTCCATCGGCAGCAGCTACTATAGAAGCGCCTGATGAACATCCAATATCAATACCCATATGACTATAGGTAGCGCCTTCGGTTGGAGCCTCTCTGGCACCGAACCCTGAAGTGATATATGTTGATGATGGACATGGCCATCTAAATCCGCCGCCTGAGTAAGAATTCATTGTTGGTGCAGCGGTTGTTGTCGTAGTAGTTGTTGTAGTGGTCGTTGTTGTCGTAGTAGTTGTGTTTGTTGTCTGAGTAGTAGAAGTTGCATCAGTAGCTGAAGCAGTTGCTGTCTTCTTAGCAGCTTCCTCAGCAGCGGCTTTTGCAGCAGCTTCTTCGGCGGCATCCTTCTTAGCAGCTTCCTCAGCGGCAGCATTTGCAGCGGCGGTCTCAGCAGCGGCACGCTTAGCAGCAGCGGCGGCTTCGATAGCAGCGATGGCTGAATCCTGTTCAGCCTCCATCTGTGCCATTTCTTCAATAGTATATTCTGTGTCAGCTATCTGGATGTTATATTCCTCAAGGGTTGCCTGCTTGCCATCCTGCATAACCTGCAGTGCCTGCTGCTCACCTTCGGCTTCGGTCTTAAGACCTTCAATCTCTTCCAGATTGCTGGTGATTTCTGTTTGGTAGGTTGCGATAGTCTGCTCAATCTCCATCAGGTCATTTAACTGCTTCTGATCGTAAGCTGAAACCTGGGAAACATATTCTGATTGATTAATCACTTTATCGTAGTCTTTAACTGAGATAAGTGCAGCTATATAATCAGCGTCGCCATTTTCATAAGCGAATTGGATTCTTTCCTTCATGCTTTCGTACTGATTAGTCTCAGCTATGTAAGCAATCTGCAGACTGTCTTCGGAGATACAGGATTTAACCTGCAGAAGATTACGGCTGTCCTTAAGCTCAGATATTTTTTCTTCGTAGCCTGTGATTTCGCCGTCCAGCTCTTCAATAAGCTCCATGATGTCTTCTTTTTCAGATTCGAGCCTTGAAAGCTTTGCTTCAGCATCTTTCTTTTTCTGGGCAGCATCTGATTTTTTATTTTTTGCTTCGGTTAGTTCATCGGAGCTTGAATTATCATTATTTGATGTGTCCGTGTTCTTGCCTTCAGCTTGAACAGTGTTGATAGTACATGGCATATATCCAGACACGCCATAAGCAGAAGCCATGACCATAGCTCCTGTCAGAATTCCACTAATAAGTCTTCTGTTTTTAATATGTTTTGAAAACACCAGACTTTCGTTCCTTTTGGTAATTTTTTCGGAAAATAAAAACATAATACTACGGTTTACCATAAGCGTAATATTATGTTTACCAAAACATTATATTATTATCTTTTACAGAATGCAACAAAAAAATATGAAAAATCGGCCACTGAGAACCGTCCCCAGTGGCTTTATATGCTGAGGCGGTCGGAGAGGAAGTCGTAGGATGCGCGTTCACACAGGTCTTTCAAGGTCTTCATGTTGGTTGTTATGTAGTCTGGTTCCTCGTTCATGCCTCTTGAAACCCACTCGATTATTATGCCGCAGGAGCCGTAAGCAAAGAATCGGGCAATAAAGTCACGTTGCTCGGAACTGACTGATTTAGTTCCTTCGGCATTTGCGCTTTCGTCGATAACATTTATCGCCTGTTTAAAAAGATCCTGGGCCTGAACCAGCAGATACTGCTGCACATATGCCTCAGAGTGATTGATGGTATTTACGTAGAAGGCTTTCTCCTTGGTCATGGCGGTGAGAAGCTCCTCAAGACGGGTGGTCCAGTTGTCGAAGCTTACATCATTCATGTATTTCTCGAACAGGTCATTCTCGTAGATCCATCTCAGCAGGATGAATTTGTCTTCAAAATGGTAATAGAAGGTCTGGCGGTTTATCCCGCACTGAAGAGCGATATCCTTTACAGAAATCTTGTCAAATGTCTTCGTCCGTGTCAATTCTTTAAGTGCGTCTGCGATGGCTCTTTTCGTTATAAGATTTTCCGACATTCTATGCGTCCTCCTATGATATCTTATGACATCTTTTTATATGGTATCACAGTTTATGTTTTATTTGAACCGTTTTTGTGGTATACTACTACGCGAAGCGTATTTTAGCGGAGGGAAAAAAGTTGAAGATAGGTTCGGTACTATTAATAGTATTTCTTATAGCAGTTGCTGTAACCTTCATATATGTTACTGTAAGAATTAATTCTCTTGAACAGAAATCTAGAGATAAAAGCTCGGAGATAGATGGATGTCTTTGGGACAGAGCGTTTCAGCTCAGCAAGCTGGTTGCTCTACTTACCAATAAGGGGATTGAACACAGCATTGAAGCATTAGATGTAAATACATTTGGACTTGGAATGTCTGCCACACTTCAAGCAACATATTCAGAGAAAATGGATGTACAGGATGTGGCACTGAGAGAGCTTTTAAAAGAGCATAAAGAAGTTCTTGATGATCCAGAGTTTAAGCAGCATCTTGAAAAATTCAATGTAGCTCGTACAGAACTTTTTAAGGCAAGTGTAGCCTATAACAAGTGTACAAATGAATTTAACTCATCAATATCAGGTTTTCCATCAAGCTGGATTGCTGCAATCCATAAGAAGTCCAGTAGAAACCTGTTTGGATATTATTTCCGTAATCTTGATGATTAATAACAGAACATCATGAATTACGACAGATTCTAAAATGTGTCGTAAAGTCTGTCACGTGTCTGGTTTTGTCTAATTACATAAAGAATGAATAGAGGTATCCTTTCTTTTGAAACAAGAAAGGGTACTTTTTTATTTGCCCAAAAGACTAAAGGAGGGATGAAGATGAAGCTTGGTAAGAAGATAGTGGCACTCAGAATACCGATACTAATACTTGCCGCACTTATGCTTATACCAGCAGTAATCGGTTATCTAAAAACCAGAACAAATTATGATATTCTCACATATCTTCCAAAAGATATTGAGACGATGAAGGGACAGAATATCCTGGCTGAGGATTTCGGAACCGGGGCATTTTCCATGGTGGTCGTGGAAGGACTTCCGGATAAGGATATAGCAAGTCTCGCAGAGAAAATTGAAAAAGTAGATCATGTTGAAAGGGTAATTTCTTATGCGTCTGCTACCAACGGAACAGTTCCGATAGAACTGCTTCCAGAAGATTTGCAGGATACCATAAGGCAGGGTGATTCACAGCTCATGATGGTATTCTACGACACTACACTTTCAGCAGATGAAACATTAAATGCGGTTGAAGAGATCCGTGATGTGGCAGGAGAAAGTGTATTTATAGGCGGCATGTCTGCAGTAGTAATCGACACTAAGAATCTGAGTGATCATGAGGTCCCAATATATGTGGCCATCGCAGTTGTGCTTTGCCTCATAGTACTTCAGTTAAACATGGATTCATTTCTTATTCCAATACTTTTCCTTACAAGTATTGGTTGTGCAGTTGCATACAATATGGGATCAAATGTTTTCATGGGTGAAATATCCTATGTAACCAAGGCTCTTGCTGCAGTTCTTCAGTTAGCAGTAACCATGGACTACTCTATATTCCTTTGGCACAGCTACTGTGATGAAAAGAAGGAATTTGAAGATAAGAAAGATGCTATGGCTGTAGCTATAGATAAAACCTTTGTATCCGTTTTAGGAAGCTCCATTACAACAGTTGCAGGATTCGTTGCTCTGATGTTTATGAGTTTTACCCTGGGACTTGATATGGGAATCGTTATGGCAAAGGGTGTTGTGATCGGAGTTATCTGCTGCGTCACAATACTTCCTTCAATGATACTTATATTCGATAAAGCAATCGAGAAGACAAGACATAAGGCATGGGTTCCAGACTTTTCAAGGATCAGCCCATGGATCGTTAAGCACTATTACATATTTATAATTGCATTTCTTGTTCTTATAGTACCTGCGTACTATGGACAGAAACATAACAAGGTTTATTACAACTTAGACAGCTCTCTTCCAAAGGACCTGCAGAGTATTCAGGCAAATGAGAAGCTGGAGAAAGAATTTAATATGGCATCAACCCATATGATCCTCCTGGACTCCAATCTCGGTGATAAGGAAGTTAGAGAACTTATAGATGAGGTTAACAAGGTTGACGGCGTTAAGACAACTCTTGGAATCCAGGCTCTGGAGGGAGCAGGACTTCCACGTGAGATGATGCCAGAAAATATAGTTAATATACTTGATGACGGAGAGTATCAGCTGCTTTTCATTATGTCAGAATACAAGGTTGCATCTGATGAGGTTAATGCTCAGTGTGACGAGATAAATGACATCATAGATAAGTATGATACTAAGGGAATGTTAATTGGTGAAGCTCCATGTACTGAGGATCTCATAAAGGTAACTGACCACGACTTTAATATCGTCAACTCGGTATCGATCGTTCTGGTCGGACTGATAATAATTTTTGTCTTTAAGTCAGCCTCACTACCTATTCTTCTTGTTTCAGTTATCGAGTTCGCGATTTTTATCAATATGGGAATTCCTCATTACACCGGAGCTACACTTCCTTTTGTAGCTTCTATCGTAATCGGAACAATCCAGTTGGGTTCAACAGTTGATTACGCGATACTTATGACAAACAAGTATAAGACGGCAAGACTCGGTGGCATGGATAGAGATGGCGCAGTAACCACAGCTTTAGAGGGTTCGATCAATTCAATCTTTGTTTCGGCACTTTCCTTCTTTGCGGCTACATTTGGCGTCGGTATATATTCAAAGATAGATATGATCAGTTCACTGTGTATCCTTATGGCAAGAGGCGCAATCATCAGTATGTTCGTTGTTATCCTGCTTCTGCCAGCGGTACTCCGTGTATTCGATGGTCTGGTAGTTCATACAACATTTGGTTTTAAAAAGGTGCAGGGGGGACAGACCCCACTGCACCAAGGTCCGTCCCCACTTGCACATTAATGGGAAAGAATAAAGAGAAAGGAAGATGAATTATGAAGAGTTCATATTATATAAATAGACGTAGAGCCATCGCCACTGCGATGAGCGTTATGATGATTGGTAGTCTTGCAGGTTGTTCTTCTGCAGATGCAATAAAGAATATAGATACTTCTAATAATATAGATTCAGAGGGAGTTCAGGCTTCCGATGATACTGAGGAGCTGACAGAGGTTATATCTAATTCAATCGGTATTGGAAAAACTTCCGGTGCCACAGATGGTATTGATAAGGAAGAAACTGTTTACCTTATCTCTGATGCTTCAGGAAATGTTCAGGACACTATAGTTGATGAGTGGCTGAAGAATCCTGAGGGTAAGGATGAGCTGAAGGATGTTTCAAAGCTTTACGACATCGAAAATGTAAAGGGCGAAGAGACATTTGATCAGGAAAGCACAAAGCTTACATGGCAGGCAGGTGGCTCGGATATCTACTATCAGGGACATTCAGATGAAGAGGCACCAGTTGCTGTAAAGGTAACTTACTATCTTGATGGTGAGGAGATAAGTCCTGAAGAACTGGCTGGAAAGTCAGGTCATGTGAAGATCAGATATGAGTATGAGAATAATTCGAAAGATGGAGACGTTTATACCCCATTTGTCATGGCAACAGGTATGACGCTGGATATGGAGAAGTTCGCAAATGTTACTGGCACAAATGCGAAGGTGATATCGGATGGTTCAAGATATATAGTTGTGGGATACGGAATGCCAGGCCTTGAGGAGAGTCTTGATCTTAGCGGTCTGGATAATCTGGAGCTGGATACTGATGAGTCAGAGGATAAAGATGAAAAGAGTGAAAAGGGAGATTCACTTACAGATCTTGGTCTAGAGTTTCCTGAATACTTCGAGGTTGAAGCAGATGCGATCGATTTTAAGCTTGGCATGACGGTTACAGTGGCAAGCGTTGAAACTCTTGGAGAAGATGATATAGATATAAGCGACGCAGAGGATGAGATTAATGATCTTGTGGACCAGTACCAGACTGGAATGAACTCTCTTGTTGATGGTATTGAAGACTACACAGACGGCGTTGATCAGGTTGCATCAGGTGTTGATACACTTAGCTCGGGAAGTGAGACTCTTTATTCAGGAGCTGGAACCCTTAAGAGTGGTATCGAAAGTGCTGCGTCAGGTGCAGACACAATAAAGACTAGTCTTGATACTGCTTACTCAGGTTCTCAGACTCTGAGTAGTGGCGCAACAGCAGTAAAGGACGGCGCTGCAGCACTTAGTACAGGTGCATCGAGTGCATATGATGGTGCTAAGCAGGTAAGTGATGGTGCGGCAGAACTCAACACTGCTGTACAGGCAATAACTCTTCCAGATGTAAGTTCCATGGCGAGTGCTTCAGTAGATGACGAAACTAAGGCGGCCATCAAAGACAAGGCTGAGGCATCACTTGGAACTGACACTGCTTCTTATGTGGGAGCGGCTGTGACAAGTGCAGTAAGTGGAGCGGTTAACAACGATACAGTTAGCCAGGTTATGGCATATAAAACAGGCGGAGCTTCGGCAGTTGAGACTGCAGCACAAAATGCAGGCGCAGGCCAGGCAGTAAATGCAGCAACTGCAGCGGCAACTGCAGCTGGTTCAGTAAGCTATTCAGGTTCTGCAAATGCAGCATCTCTTGCGGCAGTAAAGGATCAGATAGCAGCAGCGCTGAAGGTTGCTTACATGTCAAATCCAGAAAATCCTATGGACGAATCAACGGCAGCGGCTACAGCTTCTGCAACAGCTGATGCCATGATAAATGGAGTCTATCAGGCAGGCTATGGAGATGGCTATGGAAAGGCATACTGCGTTGGCTACGGTGCAGGTTATGCTGCGGAATATCAGACATACCTTACAGAGTTCGATAAGTATATTGGACAGGTAACAGCCGCATTCCAGGGAGATTCATTTGGCAGTGCTGTTACAAATGTAGCAAATGCTTATGCATCAGCCGGTGCTCAGGTGACTCTTGGTAAAGTGGGCGAGACAATGAGTTCATTTTCAACTAAGCTTGATACTCTTAAGGCAGGTACACAGAGTCTTGCAGATGGTTCAGCTACACTTACAGAAGGACTTGATTCACTTAAAAATGGAGCTGGCACACTTGCTGAAGGAACTGGAACTCTTGCGACTGGAGCATCAACACTTTCAGACGGACTTTCTCAGCTGGATACAGGAGCAGGAACACTTCAGAGCGGAATGAGCGAACTTAAGTCAGGTTCAGCCACACTTTATAGTGGAACAGAAACGCTTAAGAATGGTGTCAGTGAGTTAAAGTCAGGAACTGATACACTTACAGCTAACAGCTCTAAGCTTAACGATGGTGCAGGTGAATTAAAAGATGCAACAGACCTTCTGGTTGATAAACTTGAGGAAACAGAAGATGGTCTTGATAATTTCGTAGATAGCGTTAATTCAGTTAAGGCTGCAGCAAGAAATTATAAATCTTTCGGTGGTGCATCTGAGGACACAGAAACAAGCACTAAGTTCATCATTAAAGTTGGTGGCGTAGAGGCGGCTGCAAAGTAGTAGACAGGTTTATCAAAAACACACTAGCTGAGAGACAGGCTGAAAGGCAGGCTGCAGTAAAAACAACAAAGAAACCAACAACAGGTATGAGAAGATAAAAAGTGCAGATGGGGACAGACCTTGGTGCAGTGGGGTCTGTCCCCGCTGCACTTTTTGTGCTATATTTAATGAGTAATGCAACGTGGTTAGTTAGTGGAGGGTGTAATGTATGAATGAACAGAAGCAGACTCCAATGGGGTTGATTATTGGAATTATTATCGGTGTTACGGTACTGATACTTGGGGGTATCGGTGTTGCTATAGCATATGTGAATGGTGCGTTTGGAAAAGAGGATGAATCCAGGAGACCTGACAGAACTACTGAGTCGACGGAAGAAATAGCAGTACAGACTACGGAGGATGCAAATGGCACTTCTACCGAGGATATAGTCAAGGCGGCTCATGAAGCATACCTGAATATTTTGTCTGAGCATATGGCTAAGATTCAGAGATACAACTGGCAGTATGGTTACAACTATGGTAACACTGAGCCTATCGCTATCGAAGATCTAAATGGAGATGATATTCCAGAACTTATCTTCATGGAAGCTGAGGATGAAATCGCTGCAGGCTTCACGATCTACGGGTTTGAGAATGGAGCGGCAAAGTGCCTGTATGAATATACGACTATCGATGCAGAGGTGGCAGGCGGAAGCGTATTCTACATTGCAAAGCTGCAGGATCATGCCGGAATCTTTATTTACTATTCTGTAGTGGATGAAGGTTCAAATGAGAATTTTGAAGAGATTACTTTGAATAGTTCGGGAGTGTATGAATCTCAAGGCAGATTTTCCAGAGAGGCGTATCCAAAGGATGATAATTTAGGAATGAACGTAACCTACTATGAAGGTGACGTGGAGATATCTGAAGATGACTTCAATGACTTTGCAAATGGTTGCGAGGATCGGATCGAGAAGTTCCTGATGCATTCAGAGGGTGAAGATATTGACACTCTTGTAACGATGAATGGCTGTTGTAGCATTTCTCTTTCTGATGCAAAGGATGAACTCGCCGAAGGGCTTGATGTTGATCTTGAAGAGATGTTTAAGGTTACACTTCCAGTTGATGAGAGTATGAATTTCTGTTTTTCCAGCGGTGCAGGTGGCTGGGGAACATATCTAGAAATGGATTCTGACGGAAACTTTACTGGAGATTATCATGATTCCGACATGGGAGATACTGGTGAGGGTTATCCTAACGGTACAGTGTATGTCTGCAACTTCAGTGGCAAGTTTACTGACATCGAACAAGTTGATGAACATACCTATAAGATGAAGCTGGAGAGTTATACTGCCGATGATGAGATAGGAACAGAAGAGATACTTGATGGAATCCGATACGTATATACAGGCGCGTATGGACTGGAAGGTGGCAAGACATTTTACCTTTACACACCAGGTAAACCAATCTACGAGCTTTCGGAGGACTTTATCGGCTGGTCTTACGGTGTTGTGGGTGACATCAGTGAGGATACCACTTTAAAATACTACGGAATCTACAATGAGGAAGAAGGTTTAGGCTTCTTCGTCTATTCAGAATGATAGATATGCAGCGGCATCCCCGCTGCATATTTTGGTGTTTCTAATATTGGGAAAATGTAGTAAAATATAACGGTATTTGCTGGTTCATGGAATACTAGATTTTTATGTGCTTACGGAGGCAAACTATAAGAAAAATGAATAACAAAAGATTTAAGACGGTTGGTAAAGTTTCTTCGAAGATTTTAGCTGTTATAATGACATTTGCAATTGTTTTATCTCTATCGGTTGAACCGAGCATAGATTCGAATGCTGTCGGCTGGAAGGGCAATACTTCTGGCTGGTGGTACGAGGAGTCGGACGGCTCATATCCATCAGAAAGCTGGAAGCAGATTGATGGAAGCTGGTATTACTTTGATTCGGCTGGTTACATGGTGACAGGCTGGAGAAAGATCAGCGGAGTATATTATTACTTTGAATCAAGCGGTGCGATGGCCGCAGACAAGTGGATTGGCGATTATTATGTGGATGCATCTGGCGCCTGGACAGAAACAGCTGGCAGTACTGGCTGGGTAATGAGAGGCGGCAAATGGTATTTCTACAATGAAGATGGTTCTGCAGCAACTGGCTGGAAGAAGTCAGGCCGCGACTGGTACTACCTGGATGCGGATGGTAGTGCTCACACAGGCTGGCTTTCAGATGGCGGTGACTGGTACTATATGGACTCAGACGGAAAGATGAGCATTGACTGGATCTGGGATGGTTCAGCTTGGTATCTTATGAGTTCTGAAGGTAAATGGATCAGCGACAATAAGATCATCTACCTGACCTTTGATGATGGCCCTGGACCATACACTCAGAGACTGCTGAATATCCTCGACAAAAATGGGGTCAAGGCTACATTTTTCGTTACTGCTGCATATCCAGAGTATTCCTATCTGATCGGTACTGAATATAATGCTGGACATTCTATCGGCGTTCATACATATACACATAATTATCAGAAGATTTATTCCAGCGAGGCTGCTTACTGGAGTGATTTCGAGAGGATGGAAAGCGTTATCGAGGCTCAGACTGGTTCAAGAACAAATATGTTCCGATTCCCAGGAGGAAGCTCTAATCTGGTTAGTTCTTTCAATTCTGGAGTTATGACACGCCTTACTACTCAGGCAACTCAGAAGGGCTACACATATTATGATTGGAATGTTCTTAGTGGAGATGCGGGAGACACTACAGATAGCAGTAAGATTTTAGAGAACCTGAAGAATGGAGTTAAGACTCATAATGAGAGCGTGATCCTTTGTCATGATATTAAGGATTACACTATAGATGCTGTGGAGGATTTCATTCCTTGGGCACTGGCTAACGGATATACATTCCAGCCACTCAGTGAGAACAGCATCACTGCACATCATACGGTACAAAATTAATGTGCAGTTTGGTGCAGTGGGGACGGACCCCGCTGCACCAAACTACATTGAGTATTATATAGGGGGTTACAAGAAATGACCAAGAAAATTGATTACAAGAGATCGGATTACATTAACTGGGATCAGTACTTTATGGGGATTGCACTGCTCTCAGCGGAAAGAAGTAAGGATCCGAGTACACAGGTTGGTGCCTGCATCGTAGATGGCGATAACCGTATCTTATCTATGGGTTACAATGGCATGCCACGCGGCTGTGACGACGACGATATGCCTTGGGGCAGAGACGGAGCAGCGCTTGACAGCAAGTATGCCTTCGTATGTCATGCGGAGTTAAATGCCATTTTAAATTATCACGGTACCGGCACCCTCAAAGGTGCAAGAGTGTACGTTACTCTGTTCCCTTGTAATGAATGTGCAAAGGCCATAATTCAGAGTGGAATTGCTGAGATAATCTATATGTCTGATAAGTATGCAGACAGCGAGAGTACAATCGCATCAAAGAAGATGTTCGATATGACTGGAATCAAGTACCGCAAGTACGAGCCAGCAGGCCGCGACATTATCCTCAGCATATAAAATGAGTCGATTCGCTCTCACGCCCTTTTGACTCATTGGAGATGAATAAAATGACAGAGAAATTTGAGAGTTTTAGTAGAGAAGATACATTTGAATATGCAAAGAAACTTGGAGAGCAGGCAAAGCCAGGTGATGTGTACTGCCTGAGTGGAGACCTTGGCGTTGGAAAGACAGTTTTTGCTCAGGGATTTGGTGCAGGTCTCGGGATTACAGAACCTATGTCCAGTCCAACCTTTACCATACTCCAGGAATATACAGAAGGCCGACTTCCCTTGTATCACTACGATGTATACCGCGTTGGTGATGTGGATGAAATGGAAGAGACCGGATTCTACGAATATGTAGGCGGCGATGGCGTTGCCCTGATAGAATGGGCTGAGCTGATCGAGGAGATCATTCCAAAGACAGCGAAGCATATCCTCATCGAAAAGGATGTGGAGAAGGGCTTTGACTACCGCACAATTTCTGTAGAATAAGTCAAAAGGCAGGATATATGTCGATATTTAGTGATATAGCAAAACTGGAGAGTGATAACTTCTCAGACGCTTGGAGTGAGAAAAGCCTGGAAGATACATTTGAGTATGACTACAACCATCTTCTGATGGAGAAGCGTGATGGCAAGGTTGTGGGCTACGTGATCTACTCGGATGTTCAGGGAGATGCAGAGCTTCTGAGAATAGCAGTAGATAAGAGTTACAGACGTCGCGGCATTGCGTCAATACTGATGCAGAACATGCTGGATGAACTGGTTGAGTCAGGTGCTGAAAGGGTGAGCCTTGAGGTGCGAGCTCACAACATATCTGCAGTGACACTCTATAAAAAGTTTGGTTTTGTTGATATATTTATAAGAGAAAACTACTACACGGAGCCAGAAGATGATGCGCTCATCTTCCAACTTCAGTTTACATAATATTGAGTCGATTCGGATCAAAGCCAAAGTGACTCATTGGGAGGAAGAATGAAGATACTAGGAATTGATAGTTCGGGTATGGTGGCATCGGTTGCCATAGTTTCGGACGATGTAGTAATAGCTGAATATACAATGAATCACAAGAAGACTCATTCTGAGACTCTTCTTCCTATGATTGATGAGATAGTAAAGACTTCTGAGTTTAAGCTTGAAGAGTTAGATGCTATCGCTATCGCATCTGGTCCGGGTTCATTTACAGGTCTTAGAATTGGTGCTGCAACAGCGAAGGGACTTGCTCTTGCAATAGATAAGCCAATCGTTCCTGTAAAAACCTGCGAGGGACTTGCATTTAACATGTGGGGAGCTGAAGGACTTGTGTGCCCTATCATTGATGCAAGAAGAAATCAGGTCTATACAGGCCTCTATCAGGTACAGGGAAATGTTAATGTGATCATGGATCAGGAACCAATGGATATCCATGAATTAATAGAGAAAATAAATACGCTGGCACATAATGTTAGTAGTGATTCAATACTAAGTGGAGAAGCGGGGGTTTCTCGATTAGGTGAACCTGCTGCAGTAACATTTCTCGGTGACGGTGTTCCTATCTATGAGGAAACTATATGGCTTGAGACAAAGGTGCCTTGTAAGATGGCTCCTGCAAACATGAACCGTCAACGTGCATCTTCTATAGCAACATATGGAGCAATTCTTTATAAAGAAGGCAAGTATGTAAATGCTGATGATTTCGCTCCTGAGTATCTTCGTAAATCTCAGGCGGAACGTGTGAAGGAAGAAAAAGAGGGGGCTATAAATGAAAAAGCTAAATAAAGCTATCTCAATGTCTATAATTGCCGCAATGCTGTGTGTATCTCTCACGGCATGCGGCGATTCTTTATCTGTGTCGGATAACAGCGACAAGGCACGTAAGACTACGGAAGAAACCACCGAGGCTACCACTGAGGCAACTGAAGCGACTACAGAACAGACAACAGAGGAGAAGACAGAAGCAATCACAGAGAAAAAAGATGAAACAGAAGAGACTTCTACTGACACTAATAAAGATGTAGAGGCGTACAATCCTATGCTGGACGAAGTATATAGTCTGGTTGTGGATGGGTATGACGAAGACAGAGAATATACATATTCTTCTTCCGGAATTATGGAAGAGATTTCTTATGGTCAGCCAGAGAGTCTGGGCTATATACTGATGGATCTAAATGGAGATGACAGCCCTGAACTTCTTGTGGGCAAGAACGGCTCCAGTGATGGTTCTGAAACAGATGACGCCAGTTTTATCTATGAGGGCTACACCTTAAAGGATGGAAAAGCTACTCAGTTTCTTGGTGGCTGGGCTCGTAGCAGCTATTACTGGCTGGGTGATGATCACTTTTACTATGTAGGTTCTGGTGGAGCTATGTCGACTTCATTTGGCGAATGCCATCTCAGTGAAGAAGGGGAGATTCTTATATGGGATGATTTCTACTTCACTGATGAAAAAGAAGCGGGAGAGATGGGAATCTATCATAATAACTCAGGTGTGTGGGATTCAGCAGAATCGGAAGAACTGACTATGTCTAGTGATGAATTCTGGGCAATATCGGAAGCGTATGAATTCAAGATGCTTGAATGGACTCCGATAACAGAATATACTCCTTCAGGCGATTATGGTAATGACAGTTCATCGAAGAATACGAACTGTGAGGTAACGGCTATCTGGGCTGATGGAGTAGTTGATAATTCTACAAATTATTATGGCTATGAAACTCCGAATTCTGATGAGTACACAACACATGTATTATTCTCTGTTAATAAGGAAGTTAAGAATTTCCGTATAGTTGAGCTCTTTGTAAAGAATATTGATGATAATGGCAATATTGAATATCTATATGAAGAGCGATACAAGCTGGAAACTCTTACTCCAGATATGCCTGTTTGTGCGGGCCTTAATTTTCCTGGGGATACTCCTAATAACGGTTTCATGTATACAGATTCAGAGGGGAATGACCACTTGTTTGTTCTTGAAGTAAGTGGAAAAGATGGATCGCTAATCGTTTGGGAGTACTAAACATTAGTGAGGTTGAATTGTAATGACTAATAACTTAACAGAGAAGGACAAATTTCTAAACACTTATTCAAATTATAGCGTATGGCGTGTCGTTTCATTTCTCGTATGCCTGTTTAGTCTTATCTATTTTCCAAAGAAAGACAATGAATTCTTCTTTTCATATTATGATCATATAATGAATAGAGAAATCTTCCATTCTGAGGACGGCTTCTGGAAGCAGATGGCTGTCTTTATGATCATGTCTTATGGTATTGCTATGGCTGTTCTGCTAGTTAATACCATTCTTGTTGCGAAGGAAAGACGTGAAGGTGCATTTGCAGATATAGCTATATACGGTTATCTTACTCTGCTAAATCCAGCATATGTCTTAATTTCGATGATCGGAAGCAGATCCAGCGGGTTCTACGAAGATGCAAAATATACTATCTTAATAATTCCTGCTGTCTATTTCCTTGCAATGCTGATTTTTCATATAAGGCTTTATTTAAAGAACAGAGAGGGATTCTATGATAGGAAGGACGATCCTCTTAAAGATTCCTGCTTTGCAGTAACTGCAGTTATCCTGGTTCTTGTACTCGTAATATTACCAGGGAAAAATGCTATCTCTGCTATAAAAATGTCTAAGGACTACAGTATTAACTATGGTCTCTACAAGGCAAGACCTGGAGAAATTGAGGGCATTGATGAGGATACTATTGGAAATAAGAATAATGGTGGATTCATCTGGAATGACAATCTATATATTGTAACTGGCCATGTAATCGAGACTGTTGATGAAAGAGGAGAAGTGGTTGAGAAATATGATATGGGGATGGATGCTTACCATTGGGTTTTCTATTCGGATGAATCAAATGCATGCCTTTTTATTGGAAAAGTTGTTGATCAAGGTACTAAGTTTAAAACCTTCAATGTTTATAGGTTTGATCTGTTAAATGAAGAAACAGAGCTTATTTTTTCAGAAGACTACTTTAGTGACTATATTGGATTAGATTTGTTTGCTATAAAAGATGACTATCTATACTATAAGCTACACAATGAACTTACACCAAAAAAAGAACCACTTGCTTATAATATATATCGTTTTAGTTTTCCAAAGAGTTCCAGTGATAAGGCGTCTGAGAAAGAGATATATGTATCAGATGTTGGGGTGACAGGAGCGCTGGAATCTGCATTCTTATATAACTACGATATTATAGAGAATAAAAGAATGCTTACAGCAAGTTATAAAGTGCCTTATAAAGGCGCTCTATATTATACTAGAAGTATGAGCGGTGAACTTGGGGATCCTGTAGATCATTATAATGTACTGTATCGTAAGGAAAATGGTGCAGATAAAAATCAAGGTGATAAAATCGGTTTAGAATTATTTGTGGAAAATGCAGATAAACTAACAGATAATGCCACATATATGAATATATACAAAGATAAAATCTTCTTCGTGGACAATAAGGAATACTATGAAGAAACAGACGATGGCGAAAAGAATTATGTGTCAAGATCTCGCCTTTGCAGTATGAACCTTGATGGCTCTGATATGCAGGTCCTTGACGAGTGTGAAGATTCAGAACATGGCACATATTTCTATAACGTATGGGTATCAGATGACTATATAGTTTATTACACTGCTACGGGCCATGGAGAATATAAGGTGATCAAGAGATGAGTTTAAAAAAAATAAAGCGTATTTTTGGATTGCTTCTTGCTGCGGTGTTTTTGATATCACTGACTGGGTGTCAGCCGTCACATTTTACTACACAAGAAAATCATGATATGACTGATGCTGTAACAGGTGATGTGAATGACTGGTTTCAGAAGAATTATCCTACAGCTATGGATATATCATATAACCTTCAAACTGAATATGTAGATACTGATGGAGATGTTGATATCTACGGATATGTTCTTACGGATCTTATGGAAGGACAGTTTGTCGTTGATGGAACCAGATATGAATATGCATATATAGATTCCAGTAAGACTATGTACCTTTCGACCTATGCCAATGATGCTCAGAAATATGCAAAGAAATTATATTATACTGGTCTAGGTTTTTCCGAAGATGATATATTAGCTGATGGTGATGTAAATATATATATTAATCCTGACATAAAGGGGTACTATGATCTTGACAGTAAGGGCAAGCTTAATGAGATGGATATATCTTTAGCTAACTACTGGCATACCATAGAAAATGTCCTTCCATCAGATTTAAAAGAAACTGAAGTAGAAAAGTATGTTTACACTGGTCTTAAGAATGGTAATCTTGAATGTGGTTCTTACAGTATAACAGTAAATAAAAGCATGAATATTAAGGATATAAATCTCAAATTTTTAAGAGAGTATCAGCATTTTAATAGTATTGAGATAGAGACTCCTGATGTAAAATATGAAATGTTCACAGATTACCAGTCGATCAACAACCAGGATAAGAAGGTTCTATGTATTAAGACTGTAGGAGATGCAGAAAATGCAACTTACAGCGATGCCAGTCCCGGAGAAGCAAGTCCAAGTAGTGCTGGTAAAACCGAAGATGATAAAGAACATATCTACGTGTATGATATGGAGACACTTGGATTACTTCGCGATTATGATCTTGAAGAAGAATAAAAGGTGACACATTGTGTCGCCTTTTTTTGTTTTTACTCTACTAATATAGCCAGTTCACTTGTCAGAGAGTGGCGAATAAGGTAAAATAAAACCCGATGATTTTGTAAAATAAATGATAGAATGAGAGATTATATATGATCGATGTGTGTTTGCTTGGTACAGGTGGCATGATGCCTCTTCCGTACCGAGCGCTTACTTCTTTAATGATGAGATATAACGGAAGCAGTGTCCTGGTGGATTGTGGTGAGGCTACTCAGATTTCTGTACGTCGCAGAGGCTGGAGTTTCAATCCTATAGACGTGATACTGATTACACATTTCCATGCGGATCATATAAGTGGCCTTCCTGGAATGCTGCTTGCCATGGGAAATGCAGAAAGAACGGAGCCTGTAACCATAGTTGGTCCTGAGGGGATTGAACATGTGGTGAAGTCGCTTCTTGTAATTGCTCCAAGACTTCCATTTGAGATCAAGTTTATTGAACTTGATAAATCAAAGGATGAAGAGGTGATGGAACTTTCAGGTCTTAGAATAAAAGCCTTCAAGGTTCATCACAATATGCTTTGCTATGGTTATAGTTTTGAACTTGATAGAGCAGGAAAGTTTGATGCTGAGGCAGCTAAGAGTCTCGGACTTCCGGTTATGTATTGGAGTCATCTGCAAAATGGTGAAATCATCGAGTATGAAGGAAAGTCCTATACCAGTGATATGGTGATGGGTCCTGCACGTAAGGGACTTAAGATTACTTATACAACTGATACTCGCCCAACTGATAAGATCACAGAGGAAGCTACCGGTGCTGATCTTTTTATCTGCGAAGGAATGTATGGCGATGATGATGCTGAATCAATCGCTAAGGCCAGAGATAAGAAGCATATGACTATGCAGGAGGCAGCTGAGATTGCTAAGAAAGCACAGCCTAAAGAGATGTGGCTGACTCATTATTCACCATCTATGATAAAACCTGAACAGTATGCAGAAGCTATAACGGCAATCTTTCCACGAACGGTCATCAGTAAAGATCGCCGCATGATGACATTAAATTTTGAAGAATAAGATGTGGCGCAAAGTTTACAGCGCCTAAAAAGGATATAGAAATGAGTACAAATATACTTGGAATTGAGACCTCCTGTGACGAGACAGCAGCAGCTGTTGTTCGTGACGGCAGAGAGGTCGTGTCAAATGTAATCTACACCCAGATTCCTACGCACACACTATATGGTGGTGTTGTGCCGGAAATCGCATCCCGTGAGCATGTGCTTAAAATCAATCAGGTGATCAAGAAAGCCCTGGAAGATGCAGAACTAACCTGGGATGATATTGATGCTATAGCAGTAACCTATGGCCCTGGTCTTGTAGGTCCACTCCTGATCGGAGTAAGTACTGCCAAGGCACTCGCCTATGCTAAAAACATTCCACTTGTCGGCGTAAACCACATAGAAGGCCACATCTCCGCTAACTATCTTGGTGCAGCGGGGACGGACCCCATTGCACCAAAATATATGTGCTTAGTTGCATCAGGTGGTCATTCGCATATTGTCAGGGTCGATGACTATACGGAGTACACTATAATTGGTCGTACACACGATGATGCGGCAGGAGAAGCATTTGACAAGGTTGCTCGTGCTATCGGTCTTGGATACCCTGGTGGTCCTAAGGTTGATAAGCTGGCGAGAGAAGGAAATCCTAACGCTATAGAGTTCCCAAGAGCAAGTGTTGGAGATTCTCCTTATGACTTTTCATTTAGTGGTATCAAGTCGGCAGTATTGAACTATCTAAATGGAGCCGAAATGAAAGGTATCGAAGTGAACAAAGCCGATGTGGCAGCGTCCTTCCAGATGGCTGTAATAGATGTGTTGGCTGATCACACTATACAGGCGGCTCTCGATTACAATATGAAGACGGTTGCACTGGCGGGAGGAGTTGCGGCAAACTCTCTGCTTCGTGAAACAATGAAAGAAAGAGCTGAGGCGAAGGGGCTTAGGTTCCATTGCCCAGAGCTGATCTATTGTACAGATAATGGTGCCATGATCGCAGCGGCTGGTTACCATGAATATAAAGCTGGTAGAAGGGCAGACCTCTACCTAAATGCTATTCCGAATCTTAAGATCGGAGAAAGATAGAACTTGATAATGGAACGAATTGATTAACATCCTGGGGGATATCGTATGGAAAATGAAAGAAGCGAATTTATAAAGATGCATAGATGCCCTGACTGTGGCGGAACTCTCGTGTTCAGACCTGAGAAGGGCAGACTAGTGTGCGAGTACTGCGATGCAGAGTTCGATGTGCCGAAGGATCAGGTGCAGACAGCGCCAACTACAGCTACACCAAGCGCGGCAGGCATGCTGAATCAAAATCCTGCAATGCAGAATATGGCACAGCAGAATGTAGCGCCACAAGCTGCACAGCCAGCTCCACAGGTAGCACCACAAGCGACTCAGCCGGTGCAGGACAATCCGTTTCAGATTGGTGGATTCGACTTCCAACAGTTTTACAACAGCGCTCAGGTTGAAACAGGCGAGAACATCCCTGTATACCACTGCAAAAACTGCGGTGCAGATGTTTTGGCGGCTGGAGAAGCGGCAGCACTAACATGTCCTTATTGTGCCAGCAAGATCGTTCTTTCAGATAAGCTGTCGGGCAATGTCCGTCCAAATGGAATTATCCCATTTAAGATTGCTCAGAAGGACCTGAAGAAACATGTAGATAAGTTCTATAAAAATAAAAAACTGCTTCCAAGAAACTTCTTTAATAAGTCTCATATGGAGAAGGTTACAGGAATATATGTTCCATTCTGGCTTTTCTCTGGTACAGTTTATGGAAGATGCAATTATGAGTGTACTTCTGTTTCTACCACTACAAGTGGAGATTATCAGTATACAACTACGAAAACTTATGATGTTGAAAGAGATGTAAATGCAGGCTTTGCTGGTATTCCTATAGATGCCAGTGATAAGCTGAACGATAAGCTGGCAGATTCAGTTCTCCCTTACAATATGTCAGAGCTTGTGCCGTATCAGTCAGGCTATCTCTCGGGTTTTGCGGCTGATCGTTTTGATGTTCCTGGAAAGTCCCTGCAGTCACGTGTAGAAAGTCTTATGCGTACAACTACGGCGGGAATAGCAGCCAAAAGTCTATCTTCGTATAATTCCACGAAATTAAAGTCGGCATCCCTAAATGCTACCGACATAGGGGTAAGCTATGTGCTGCTTCCAATGTATATCTTTAAGATAAAGTATGGAAAGAAGAAGTACGAATTTGCGGTGAATGGTCAGACCGGAAAGGTTGTTGGAAGCCTTCCAACAGATAAGACTACTTCCAGAATATATTTCCTGATACGATTTGGAATAGTTACGGCAGTTATTATGCTGGCCTCCATAATATCTTACTTGATGGGAGGTGCATTCTAATGAAAAAGATATATGTAAAACTGACGGCTTTATTAGTTGTACTTACAATGCTTACTGGGATGATAGCATTTCCTGTTTATGCTGAAGGTGAGTGGGATAATAGCATCTACCGAGTATATACAAGTAATGAACAGCTTTCTCAGGCGGAGATTGATTCTCTGGATGAATGCTGCTGTGAATTCGTTGAGACCTGGCAGCTGGATATGGTCATGATGATCACTGATTCAGAGGATTACAGTGGAACGCTGGAGGAATCAACACTGGCTTTCTATGATCATAACGGTTTCGGTTATGGCGAGAATCATGATGGTATCGTTTGCTGCTATGATGAAGATACTCAGGAATTCGTTATTGTAACAGTCGGAGCTGGAAAGGATAAGTTTTCTCAGGGCTTTATAGATAAAAATGTGGAATATGTTCCTACTTTCTATGAGAAGCACGGTTACTATGGCATTATGTATGCCTTCTATCTTGTGACTGTAGATTATATGGAAGAGCATTATGGCGAGGGTTCAAAGACTCTTGCTGAGATGGCAGACACTGAGACTTCTGACGAGACTTCTGATGAAGCTCAGGAAGAGACTCAGGATGAGATATTAGAAGATGTTTCTGAAGATGCAACAGAAGAAGCTTCTGATGAAACTACAGAAGAAGTTACTAAAGAATCATCAAGCGCTGATTTTGACTTTACAGAGCGAAATGAATTCGGTCTTCCTATAAGAGAACACGACGAGGATAAGCCTTGCTGGTATACTAATGATCCTGAATCATTTAAGTTCTATAATGACAGCGAGATTCCTAGAGTGGTTGACGTAGCTGATCTTTTCAGCGACGAAGAGGAGAAGACCATCGCAGAGAAGATTGCTGGAGTAACAGCTGAGACAGGAAAAGACGTTGCAATCTATACTGACAATTCTTCCTACGGAGTGGATTGGGAGAGATTCTGCTACGACTTCTATGATATGAATGGATATGGTATCGGTGAAACTCGTGATGGAATGATGCTCTTTATTGATATGGATCCAGACAACCGTGGCTGGGTAGCTGATTCGGTTGGTGTTTGCGAAGATCTTTACACTGAAGAAATCGCAAATGACATGGATGATGAGCTCTTTGAATATATGAGCGCTGGAGAGTACGCTGATGGCGTGCTTATGTGGATTGACTGTGTTTACAGTCTTTATACAAAGGGGGTTCCATTTGCTCCTGACTGGCTTCCAGAAGATAAAGATTCATTTGTAAGAACAAATGACTCGGAAATCACAAGAGTTTATGATGATGCAAATTTCTTCAATGAAGGCGAAGAAACAAAGCTTGCAGATGAGATTAAGAAGATTTCTGACGAATATGGGATAGATGTTGTAATCCACAGTACAAGGCGTACTTATGGAATGACAGATGATGATTATTCGGATGCATTTTATAATTATAATGGCTACGGCCTTGGAGATAAGCATGATGGAATCCTGCTTACAGTTATAACGGAAGACGGTATACATACAAATGTTACTGCTTACGGAAAGGGCGTAGATAAGTTAACAAGTGTCAATCTGGAAAGACTTACTTCCCAGACTCAGAATAAAGTTTATTATGAGCACTATCTTGAAGGTGCAGAAATATTCCTGAAAAATGTGGCTCACATGGAGAAGACTGGTCGAGTTAGCAAGACTACATCCAGCTGGGTATGGAGATTTATTCTTGCTGCACTTGCAGGAAGTGTAGTAGGTGGAATTGCTCTCAGTATCGCAAAGTCTAAAATGAGTACAGTAAGCGGTGCTTATGGAGCAGACAAGTATCTTACTGGTCAGCAGGGAGTATTTCCTGTTAGTGATACTCTGATCAGTGAACATACTACAAAGAAGAAGGTTGTTCATGAGACCAGAAGTTATAGCTCGTCAAGTTCATCTGGCAGATCCCATTATTCCAGCCATTCATCAAGTTCGGTTGGTGGAAGCCATACAAGTTCAAGCAGACATTTCTAGGAGATATATATGGTCAGTGCAATAGTACTTGCTGCAGGCAAGGGTAGTCGGATGAAATCCGATACTGCGAAACAGTTTATAGAGATAGGGGGAAAACCTCTTCTCTACTATAGTCTAAAGGTATTTGATGCCAGCGTGGTGGATGAGATAATACTTGTAACACGTGGCAGCGACATAGATTATGTGAGGTCGGAGATTGTAGAAAAGTACGGCTTCCATAAGGTTCGCCGCATAGTTGCAGGTGGTAAAGAAAGATTCAACTCAGTAAGTAAAGGGCTGAAGGCCTGTGACAGACGTAACAAGATCATCATGATCCATGATGCGGCTCGTCCTTGTATAACCAACAGGATGATCCTTGACAGTATATCTGGAGCAAGGCGTTATAAGGCCTGTACTGTGGCAATGCCTGTTAAGGATACAATCAAGATTATAGATGAGGATGGCTTCGGAGTTGAAACCCCAGATAGACGAACAGTGTATCAGATACAGACTCCGCAGACCTTTGATAGAGCCACACTTGAGGAGGCTTATGACAGACTCCGTATCAGTGGTGATACAGATATTACTGATGACACCATGGTGGTAGAAAGATATCTGGATATTCATTCAAAAATGATTGAGGGAAGTTACGAAAACATCAAGGTGACAACACCAGAAGATATAAAACTCGCAGAACTATATCTGCAATAATTATAGATTAGGGAATGGAAAGGAAAGTTTATGAGTAAACACACAAAGCTTAAGCTAAAGAGACTGCTGGCAGCAGTGCTGGCAGGAACAATGCTGATGTCAACTTCAGCATGCCGTTCACCTGAGGAGTTCTATCATGAAGTTATCTTAGGTGAGACAAGCGGAAAAGGTAAAAAGAAAAAGACTACAGAAGAAAAGACAACTGAGAAAGAAACAGGTGCTACAACCTCTGAACCAGAAGATACAGAGGAAGAGATTGAGTACGCTACAACAGAGAACGAAGAGTTCCAGGCTCTTCTGGATGAGTATTTCATTAACGGTATCACATCAGATACACTCTCATTTAATTCTCTTGTAAAGAACAGAGATTCTTTCCCAGAGGCTGCTGAGAAGATGGAAGAGGCAACTCTTGGAGATCCTTCCATGGATGAGGCAGCAATTGCTGAGGGGAAAGAAAAAGACGAGGATTTCTATAATCGTCTCATGGAGTTCGACGGCGTCACTATGACAGAAGATGAGATGTTCACTTTTGAAACTCTTAAGGATGAGTACGAGAGAAGCATGCACTTCTACGATAATATCTACTTCTACGAGCCATTTTCTCCAATGAGAGGCGAGCAGGAGAATCTTACAAGCAACTTCGTAGATTACACATTTGACGACAAGAAGGATGTAGATGATTACATCACATTCTCAGGTCAGGTTAGAGATTACTTTAACGGTCTTATCGAGTATGAATACGACAAGTCAGAGGCTGGTTTCTTTATGAGCGACGCTGTTGCTGATAAGGTAATCGATCAGTGCGATGAGTTCATGAAGGAAAAGGAAGATCATGTACTTATTCTTTCCTTCGATGAAAAGATAGATGCAGTTGACTTCCTGTCAGATGACGAGAAGGCTTCCTACAAGGAGCAGAACAAGTCAAATGTCCTCGACACCATTATCCCTGCTTACGAAGACCTGAAGGCAGCTCTCGAGGACCTGAAGGGTACTGGTACAAATGACAAGGGTCTTTGTTACTATGATGGTGGTAAGGAATACTATGCTGATTACATCTATCCAAAATATTCTGGTTCATCTAAGACTCCAGAAGAGGAAGCAAAGCTTATGGATGACCGCTGGGATGAGAAGATGATGGAGATGACAAGTCTCTATTATTCAAATCCTGATGGATATGACTGGTATGTAGATAATTCTGAAGAGGCATTTTCTAAGTACGATGACATGGACATCGAGGATCTTGTAAATGAGCTTCAGGAAAACTATATGGATAATTATCCAATAGATGGAAAGATTCCATTTGAGATCAAGTACATGTCAGACAGCGTTGCAAAGATAAGTGAGTCTACTATGGCTTATTATCAGGTATGTCCTGTTGATGATCCAAACTTTAACCAGATAGTAGTAAATCCAAACTATGAGACAGATCGTTTCAATACTCTTGCGCACGAGGGTACCCCTGGTCATATGTTCCAGTTCTGGTACTTCCGTAACACGGATCCAAACCCTGCAAGAAGCCTTGCATTTAACCTTGGATATATCGAGGGATGGGCTGTTTACTCAAGTAACTACCTCCTTAAGGAAGAGACACTTGATACAGGAAGCGATTACGACGATTTTGTTGGTAAGTTGAATCAGGTTGATACAGATCTTGGATATCTCATGATGGGTCGTATCGATATCGGCGTTAACTACGAAGGATGGGACAAGGACGAAATCGTTGAGTATCTTACAGGTAAGGTAAATGAGGGCAAAGAGGAAGAGGTTGCTGAAGATATGATGACAACTGTTACTGGTGATCCAGGAGCCTACCTCAGCTACACAACTGGTTTCTATGAAATGGAAGAACTCCGAAAGTATGCCGAAGATGAACTGGGCAGCAAGTTCGACAAGAAAGAGTTCCACAAGGCTATTCTTGATGTAGGACCTTGCCAGTACAAGTTCCTTCGTAAGAAGGTTAACGAATATATTCGCGAAAACCGCTAATTAGCAACATAAAACAGGCTGTTATTTTGTGATAAATATGGCTTATATTGTTACATTTGAGGCTTGACTTATTACTTAAGAAAAATTATACTAGAGGGCGTTGGTGTTAGTTGATTTTAACTAGCTTCAACGCCTTATCTTATGTACAAAATCTTATTAAAGATAAAATGTTTCAAGGAGGAAAATTGAAGATGGCAAACGTAGATTTAACTAAGTATGGTATCACTGGAACTACAGAGATTATCCATAACCCATCATTTGAGGATCTTTACAAGTTTGAGATGGATCCATCACTTGAGGGATATGAGAAGGGTGTTGAGACAGAGCTTGGCGCTGTTAATGTTATGACAGGTATTTATACAGGCCGTTCACCTAAGGATAAGTTCATCGTTATGGATGAGAATTCAAAGGACACAGTATGGTGGACATCAGATGAGTATCCAAATGATAACCATGAAGCTTCTCAGGAAGCATGGGCTGCAGTAAAGGAAATCGCTAAGAAGGAGCTTTCAAACAAGAAGCTTTTCGTAGTTGATGCTTTCTGTGGTGCTAATGAAGATACAAGAATGGCAGTACGTTTTATCATGGAAGTTGCTTGGCAGGCACATTTCATCAAGAACATGTTCATCCAGCCAACAGCAGACGAGCTTGAGAAGTTCGAGCCAGATTTCGTAGTATATAACGCTTCAAAGGCTAAGGTTGAGAACTACAAGGAGCTTGGTCTTAACTCAGAGACAGCTGTAGTATTCAACATCACAAGCCGTGAGCAGGTTATCATCAATACATGGTATGGTGGTGAGATGAAGAAGGGTATGTTCTCTATGATGAACTACTACCTCCCACTTAAGGGTATGGCTTCAATGCACTGCTCAGCTAACACAGATATGGACGGAAAGAACACAGCAATCTTCTTCGGTCTTTCAGGAACAGGTAAGACAACTCTTTCAACAGATCCTAAGAGACTTCTTATCGGAGATGATGAGCACGGTTGGGATGACAACGGTGTATTCAACTTCGAAGGTGGTTGCTATGCTAAGGTTATCGGCCTTGATAAGGATTCAGAGCCTGATATCTACAATGCTATCAAGAGAGATGCTCTTCTTGAGAACGTAACAGTAGATGCAGCTGGAAAGATCGACTTTGATGATAAGACAGTTACAGAGAATACTCGTGTATCTTATCCAATCGATCACATCAACAACATCGCTCTTAAGGTTAATGGAAAGTCTTCTGGACCAGATGCTCAGAATGTTATCTTCCTTTCAGCAGATGCATTTGGAGTACTTCCTCCAGTATCAATCCTTACACCAGAGCAGACAAAGTATTACTTCCTTTCAGGATTCACAGCTAAGCTTGCTGGTACAGAGAGAGGAATCACAGAGCCAACACCTACATTCTCAGCTTGCTTCGGACAGGCATTCCTTGAGCTTCACCCAACAAAGTATGCTGAAGAGCTTGTTAAGAAGATGGAGAAGAGCGGAGCTAAGGCTTACCTCGTAAACACAGGATGGAATGGTACAGGAAAGCGTATCTCAATCCCTGATACACGTGGTATCATCGATGCTATCCTTAGTGGAGATATCAAGAAGGCTCCTACAAAGAAGATTCCTTTCTTCGATTTCGAAGTTCCAACAGAGCTTCCAGGAGTTTCAACAGAGATTCTTGATCCTAGAGACACATATGCAGATGCTGCAGAGTGGGATGCTAAGGCTAAGGATCTTGCTGAGAGATTCATCAAGAACTTCAAGAAGTATGAGACAAATGAGGCTGGTAAGGCACTCGTTGCTGCTGGTCCACAGCTGTAAGACATACTTAATAAAACAAAAAGCGCCGCTCCTTAGTGGAGCGGCTATTTTTATGCAATAAAAAAGTGGCAATCAGCATATGCTGTTTGCCACTTTAATTTGTTTAACTAGTTAGATGTTAGCGTATACATCCTGTACATCTGTGTAACATACATCAGTTGTATCAACTGTCTCAATATAACCTGTATCCTGAGCTGGTTCCTTTGTGCTCTGGTATGCTTTGTTCCAAAGAACAAGGCTAGGTAAGAATGCGATAACTTCTAAAGTGATGATCACAGTAGAAATAATTCTGAACTTCTTGTGGAATGCTTTGATATCCTCTTCGGATGCACCAGCTGTCTTAGCTTTAAACTCTTTATACTCCAGATCTTCCATTCTGGCTTTCTTTGTCATGTAGTGACGTACGACTGCATAAAGTATAGCGAAGACTGAATATCCCATTAACAGGAAGAATCTTGTGTGGGTTGTATTCATTTCAACCTTGAATGGACCGCAGTTAATTGCTGTGATGTAGTAAACGATAAAACTAAGTATTACACATCCGTATACAGGTACATCGATTAAGTAATGTGTAACTCTGTTAAAGTGAACCAGTATACGATTCAGAATAAGAAGTATTATCGCTGTGAGTATTACAACCATTAACCATTTGTTAGCGTATATCCAGAAGTTACCATGAATAAGTGGAAGACCATTACATTCAGTCTGAAGATCTCCTGTAAGTCCTTCCCATATAACTTCTCGCTCTAGGGTTGACTGTAGATTAGGTGACTCATGAAATGCAGGTTTGTTCAGTGTGACATCATTCAGTGCCAGAAAACCTGGGTTTGTCAGATAACCTAATGATTTGTTGCTGATCAGAAGCAGGATGACTGCTATTACTGTAATAACTATCATAATATCATTCCCTCCTTATATTGATATTAATACTAATACTTTTTCCCTCGTGAGATTATACCATCAAAGGTTGTATTGTTCCACTGTGGAAATTTGACAATAATTCTCCTCAAAACTATTGTATTTTTTATCTTAAAATGCTACCATAATGATAGCAAAATACTATCATTTAATATTGCGTTGCTATTATGGTTTTGTACTTTGGAGGGGGTGACAGTATGTTATTACTCGATGAAATGAAGCGTATTCGTACGGAAAAGAATATGTCTTATGAAGAGATAGCTATAAAATCTGGAGTCTCTATAAGTTCGGTTCAGAAGATCTTTGGGTCTGATAACCCGAATCCAAGAAAAAGCACTTTGGAAAAACTGAATAAAGCATTTAATCCTGTAGATACATATAATTTTGATAGAAAAAATCCCGGGTATCAGCTGCCAGACAAGGATAAGAATTACTATGTTGCTGAAACTACAAGATATAACATCTATGGAAAAGGAAAGATGGTCTCAGGAAGTGGAGAGTCACTTCATACGCTGTCTGGATATACATACGATGATTATATGGCTATGGAACTTCCGGATGGGGAGAGAGTAGAAGTGATTGACGGAGTGGTTTATAATCTGGCGGCGCCGTCTCTATCCCATCAGGCGATACTAAGCTACCTGAATACTTACCTTTCAAATGAGTTGAGAAAAAGAAAGAAGAGATGTCTTTCTTTTCCTGCGCCTTATGATGTGAGGCTCGATTTTGATGAGGGACCTACTACGGTGGTTCAACCTGACATATTGATAAAATGCTCTAAGGATCATAAGGTGGATGAAGATGGAAATGAACTTCCATGGGTTCCAAGTTTTGTTCTTGAGATATTATCACCTGCTACAAGAAGTAAGGACATGTTTGTAAAAACAAAGAAGTATAAAGAATCAGGCGTTGTGGAATACTGGATGATAGATGAAAAGGCAAAGCAGGTGGTAAAGTATAACTTTGAAAAAGATACGATAAAAATATATGGCTTTGATGCAAAGATTGGACTAGATATATTTGATGGAGATATCAAAGTAGATATGAAGGATCTTCAGGACTACCTTGATGAATATGCGGATATTATTGGGCTGTAGATTTTTTTTAATCTATGACGTATAATGTACAGGATGCTGTCCGAAAGTGGATGTAACATAGCATTTAAATTTATTAAGGGATTATACTTTATGCTTAAAAATATTGTCGCAATCTTATTTGTTATAGTCTTTCTGGTTGGGCTATTCTTTGCTTCTGCTGGAAGTGCTCACAGAAAGAAGAAAAAGATTAAGGGCTGGAACGTAGTCACAGGCAAGATAAAGTCTATGGAGAAGATGGAAGATGAACTTACTCATAGAGCTGTTATCGAGATGACCATCAAGACTAAGAATGGAAACACAGTTTACGCAAAGCAGAGCCCTATATTCTGTTGTTATGAAAAGGGTGAAGAGGTTGAACTCATTGAGAAAGATGGAGTTCATAGATTTATTGGAAATGACAGAGTCCATAAGAAGGGTGTAAAGGAGACGATTATTGGTGTTGTTCCTTTTACTGTAATGGTTGGTCTTGCAGCACTTCTTAGTTACCTCGCACATATATGGGGATAGAAGATTCTTCGCATGTCGAAGAATCTTTTTTTATGGGTATAATGACTTTTATTTTGAGGCTATTGATGGTACAATATAACACGGTATGGCCAAAAACTGAATTATAAAAGAAAGTGGGGTTCGAAGTATTATGGGAAAAGAAAAAAAAGAAGCAACCAAGACACCCAAGATTAAGGAAGCAATAAGCTATCCGGTTTATGATGCTACCAAGCTTGGCCCGACGAAGATGTTTATACTTGGAGCACAGCACATGTTCGCCATGTTTGGTGCAACAGTACTTGTTCCAGCACTGACGGGACTCAGTGTTTCAGCAACACTCTTCTTCGCAGGAATTGGAACTCTTTTATTCCATTTGATTACAAAGAGAAAAGTACCTGCATTTCTTGGTTCATCCTTCGCATTTCTTGCAGGATATGCTGCTATAGCTCCTCAAGGTGAACGTGAACTTCTCCCATACGCGTGCTTCGGTGTTGCATGTGCTGGACTTCTGTATCTGGTCCTTGCGATGCTCATAAAGCTTTTTGGAACATCCAAGGTCATGCGTGTATTTCCACCTATTGTAACAGGCCCTATCATTATAGCGATAGGTCTGACACTGTCTCAGTCAGCGGTTGAGAACTGCGCTACCAACTGGGCTATCGCAATTATCGCAATACTTATTATTGTTATATGTAATGTTTATGGAAAAGGAATGATCAAGATTGTTCCTATAATACTGGGTGTGCTGGGCTCAACATTTATTGCTGCACTTATGGCACTTCTGGTAGGCGGTAATAATGACAATTTTGTTCTTTTCGATGCGGCAAAGATTCAGGCTATTAAGGATGCAGCCTGGGTAGGCGTTCCTTTCGATTTTCAGGATACAGTTTTTGCAATCTTCGAGAATCCGGATCACAAGCTTCTGATCTCTGCTGTATTCACAATAATGCCAATCGCTATTGCTACAATAGTTGAGCATATCGGTGATATATCTGCTATATCATCAACTGTTGGTAAGAATTACATTAAGGATCCAGGACTTCACAGAACACTTACAGGAGACGGACTTGCAACAACTATTGCATCTCTTTTCGGTGCTCCTGCTAATACAACTTATGGTGAGAACACAGGTGTGCTTTCACTTTCAAAGGTTTATGATCCTAAGGTTATCCGACTTGCTGCTGGTTTCGCTATAGTATTTTCATTTTCACCTAAAGTTGCAGCATGCATCTCTGCTATTCCTACTTCAGTAATCGGTGGTATTTCACTGGTGCTTTATGGAATGATCTCTGCAGTTGGTGTCCGCAACCTGGTTGAGAATAAGGTTGATTTCAGTAAGTCTAGAAATATTATTATTGCAGCTATTATTCTTGTACTTTCAATTGGTATCAAGTATAGTTCTGAAGGTGCCATAAATATATATTTCAGCTTCGCACAGATGACTATATCACTTTCAGGTCTTGCGGTTGGATCACTGGCTGGTATCCTTCTAAATGCAATCCTTCCGGGTAAAGACTACAAATTCCCAGAAGATGATGAAGAGGAAGCGGTAGAAGAATAAATCGGGGAAAACTATATGGAAGTTAATGGTGTTACAAAAGCTAAGAAGGCAGTGAATCTGGCAAAGAAAAATGTAAAGAAAATCCGTAAGCAGGAGAAGAAGGCTGCTAAGAAGGCTGAAAAACGCGAACGTAAGGATATTAAGTCCGCATATATGAAGGCTCTCAGAAAAGGAAATTCTGAGAAGAGTCTCGCGCTTATAGCAGTGCTGCTGACGGTTGCCCCATTTGTCGTTCAGTTCATTGTGGATTTACAAGATAAAGATAAAAAATGAGTCAAAAGGCTTGAGAGCCAAATCGACTCATAGAATAGAGAGGAAAAATATATGAGTAAAAGTTTTGATGATCTTCTTAATCGACTTTCCCAGGTCGAGAAGAAGAAGGTTTCTGTTGCAGTTGCGCAGGACGATGAAGTACTTCTTGCCGTAAAGGCGGCAAAGGAGAGAGGAATCGCAGATTCTATCCTTGTAGGTGATGTTGATCTTATCAAGCCTATCGCTGATGAGATCGGAATGAACCTTGATGATTACGAGGTTGTAGATGTAAAGGATAAGATCGAGGCAGCACATGAGGCTGTAAAGCTTGTACATGATGGCAAGGCTGATATGTACATGAAGGGTCTTATCGATACTAAGGACTTCCTTCGTTCAGTTCTTGATAAGGAAGTTGGTCTTCGTACAGGAAAGCCACTCAGCCACGTATGTGTATTCGAGATAGAGGGTGTTGATCATCTTCTTTTCCTTACAGACGTAGCATTTGTTCCTTATCCAACACTTGAGGATAAGGCAAGCATCATTAAGAACACAGTTGAAATCTGTAATGCGTGCGGAATTGATAATCCTAAGGTTGCTCCACTTGCAGCAGTTGAGGTTGTTAACCCTAAGATGCCTGAGACTGTTGAGGCAGATGAGCTTCGCCAGATGAATGAGAGAGGCGAGATCACAGGATGTATCGTAGACGGACCACTTTCTATGGACCTCGCAACATGCCCAGAGGCTGCACAGCATAAGGGTGCTACAGGACGTAAGATAGTTGGTGATGCAGACGTACTTCTGTTCCCAGATATTCACGCTGGTAACATTCTTTACAAGGGTCTGGTACATTTTGCTAAGGCTAAGAATGGTAACCTTATTACAGGTACAGCTGCACCAGTTATTCTTACATCACGTTCAGACAGCTTCGAAGTAAAGGTTAATTCACTTGCTCTCGGCGCACTTGTTGCAGACTCACTTAAGAAGAACAAATAATTTGGAGGAACTATGATAAAGTCACTTATTATAAATCCAGGCTCAACTTCAACTAAGCTTGGAATATTTGAAGATGAAACACTTATTTCAGAGGAGACTCTGAGACATACAACTGAGGAGATTGCTCAGTTCGAAAAGATAGTAGATCAGGTTGATTTCCGTAAGGAAATGATACTCAACTTCTTACAGGAAAAGGGCGAGGACCTTGCAAGCTTCAACGTTATCGTTGGACGTGGCGGACTCCTTAAGCCAATTCCAAGTGGAACATATGCAGTAACAGATAAGCTTATCGAGGATCTTAAGATCGGTGTTGGCGGTGAGCATGCATCAAATCTTGGTGGTATCCTTGCAAAGGCACTTGCTGATCAGGTTGGTGTTCCTTCTTACATCGTTGACCCTGTTGTTGTTGACGAGCTGGAGCCAGTAGCGAGAATCTCTGGTGTTCCAGAGCTTCCTAGAGTTTCTATCTTCCATGCTCTCAATCAGAAGGCAGTAGCTAAGAGATATGCTAAGGAAGTTGGAAAGGCTTACGAGGATCTTAACCTTATCGTTGTACACATGGGTGGTGGAGTATCAGTTGGTGCTCATACTGGTGGAAGAATCGTTGATGTCTTCAACGCGCTTTCAGGTGAAGGTGCATTTTCTCCTGAGAGAGCTGGTGGTGTTGCACCTGCTGCTCTTGTTGAAATGTGCTTCTCAGGAAAGTATACAAAGGATGAGATCAAGAAGAAGCTTATTGGAAATGGTGGCTACAACGCTCTTGTTGGTACAAACAACGCTCAGGAAGTTTACAAGAGAAGTCTTACAGATCCAGATGTGAAGCTTGTTTTCGATGCATTTATCTATCAGGTAAGTAAGGATATCGGAGCTATGTCAACAGTACTTAAGGGTAAGGTTGATCAGATAATTCTTACTGGTGGTATCGCTTATGGCGAGCAGGTTACAGCTGACATCAAGGAAAGAGTTGGATTCATCGCTCCTGTAACTATCTATCCTGGTGAGGATGAACTTCTTGCACTTGCTCAGGGTGCACTTCGCGTTATGAACGGCGAAGAAGAGGCTCGTGAGTACTAGAGCGAGCTATCATATTAGAAAGAGATATTAGATATATATGCTTTATAATATACTTAGTGGTAAGCTAGGTGAAAATAAGATAGTAGTGCTGGCGGCTGTGCTTGCATTTGTTCTGACATTTGTACTGTTGATAAAACCATTTGGATTCCTTCCAAGAGATGGCGGGAAGTTTGTTATCGATAAGGATGGAAACAAGGTTGAAGTCAATAAGGGTTCTAATGGAAAGGTTACAGGTGTAGGAATCGTTCTTGTGATCGTATGGCTGCTGTCCATATTCCTGGTTTTCCCTGTTAGCTTTACTATGGAAGGACATAAAGAGTCAGGTGGTTTTGCATTCTTCCTCTGTCTTTCATTCCTTATGATGATGACAGGTTATCTGGATGATTCAGCAAAGGCGCCTTGGGGAGAGTTGATCAAAGGTATACTGGACCTTGTAATGGCTGTAACAGCAGCAGTAACATTTGTCCTTTTCAACTCAACTGATGTTGTGTTCTTTGGAAATGTTATTCACATTCCTATAGTTGTCTATGTTGCGTTGGCGACAGCGCTTATATGGGCATCCATAAATGTTACTAACTGTTCCGATGGTGTTGATGGACTTTGTGGATCAGTTTCAGCCATCGAGTTTGTAGGCTATGCTTATATATTCAGGAGAACTTACTTTTCAGCCGCAGGACTGGTATTTGCATTTGTACTCGTTGCATATCTTGCGTACAACTGGAATCCAAGTAAGGTACTGATGGGCGACGCTGGTTCGAGAACTATAGGTTTTTGGCTTGCAATACTTGCTATGATGTCCAGACATCCGTTCAGCTTCCTTATTCTGTCTCTCGTGTTCATCTTTGATGGCGGACTTGGACTTCTGAAGCTGGCGCTGCTGAGAGTTACAAAGTCAAAGCTGAATCTTTTTAAGAATATTCGTTTTCCATTCCATGATCAGCTTAGAAAAAATATGGGATGGAAGGTGCCATACATTTCCTTGTTCTTTGCAGGACTTGAAGTGGTATTTGTGATAATAACAACTTTAATTATAAAGAAGTTTGGTTTATAATAGTGGTCGATATGAGTCTGGAATCTAAAACTCTTACAATTAAAGATTTTACATTCGGTGATGGAACTCCACGCATATGCATTCCTTTGATAGGACGCACAGGTGAGGAGATATTTGCTATGGCAAAAATAATCCGAATGGAGATTGATAGGCTCGATGCACTCTATTCTGATCGTCCTGACCTAAGGATCGCGGTTATTGAGTGGCGTGCTGATTACTATACAAACATTGCTGAGACTACAAATGTCTTCAATATTCTGAGACATCTAAGAGCACTTTTTTCAGACCGCCTTGTGCTGTTCACATTTAGAAGTGAGGAACAGGGTGGCGAGATAAGAAACGACCGTGTTCATATGGGCATGGAAGATATCATGAGAAATGTGGTCTCATCCAGAATGGTTGATATGGTGGATGTGGAGGCTGTTGTAGGTAATTACAACATTGCCCGTGCAACTACAAGACTTCATGAAGGTGGTGTAAAGGTTGTACTTTCGTATCACGACTTTGAGAATACGCCTCATGATGCAGAGATAGAAGAGAAGCTTCGCCAAATGGATATCCTAGGCGGAGATATTCTGAAGATGGCTATGATGCCAAAGAATCAGTTTGATACAAGACGTATCATGGAAATGAATCAGCGTATGGTGATCGAACGAACAAAGCCTGTAGCACTTATCGCTATGGGAGCTCACGGAATACCATCCCGTACACACGGTAAAGAATCCGGAGCGGCACTTACCTTTGCAACTGTGGCTGGAGCATCCAGTGCACCAGGACAGATTGAAGCAAAAGATTTAATAGCTATTATGGCAAAACAATAAATAATAAGGCAAACCGTTAAGCGGTTTGCCTTTTATTTTACTTAAGCATTTCTCTTATTAGGATCAAGATTCTCAACTGTCATAGGCTTCTTCTCTGGCTCCTCTGGAAGAGGGAAAGGAAGATTCCATGTATAACGGATAGCGTCGATAAATCTGTAGATCTCTATAGTATCCTTAATAGAAGCTTCGGCTGTTTCTTTGTTACCTGCGATAGCAGCCTTTCTTGCAGCCTTAAACTCATATTCATATCCTGTCTTAGCATCATCTGCTGGCTTAAGTTCGCCTCTGGACTTTCCGTCTGAACCATAGATTGTAACCAGTGATGGGTTATTTACATTATCAATCTCGATTCTTCCGTGTGTACCATAGATGATACATCTCTTATCAAGACTTGTTGTCATTGATACAGTAACGTATGCTGAACGTCCCTGTGGATATCTCATATAGATAGAAGAGTAAGCGTCAACTCCTGTTGTTGTGATGATTGGCTCAGCAACAACGTTTACAGGACCGCCTCCCATTATCATAAATACTGCTGTGATAGGATATACACCGATGTCGAGGAGTGCACCACCTGCAAGTTCAGGCTTAAGAAGTCTTTCTCTTCCTCCGAGATTATATCCGATATTTGCAGTGATACTTCTGATATCACCGATGATATTCTTCTTAAGATTATCAACTACGAGGTTCATAAGTGGATTATATCTAAGCCACATAGCCTCGCCGCAGAAAATACCCTTATCAGTTGCGTACTTCATAAGATCTGCAGCTGTCTTAGCGTTGTAAGAGATTGGCTTCTCTACAAATACTGGCTTTCCAGCGTCGATACATTTCTTTGCAAGTTCAACGTGGTTTGAGTTGACTGTTGCGATATAAACCATCTCAACATCTGGATCTTCAAGCATAGCTTCGTATGAGCCGTATGCCTTCTCGATTTCGTATTCTTCAGCGAACTTCTTTGCCTTCTCTTCATCGCGGGCTGCGATAGCGTATGGGCAGAAGCCGTTCATGTCCTTAAGGACTTTAGCGATGACACCAGCGATGTAGCCAGCGCCCATGATGCCTATATTGTATTCAATCATTGTTTTCTCCTTGGGTTATAGTGTAACGAACATAACGTTCATGCAATCGCAGAACGAAACGTTCAGTAGAACATAACGTTCATGCAATCGCAGAACGTTTCGTTCTGCGATGACGAGGCTTCGCCTCTTATATCCATGAATATCCACAGGGGGCTTTGAAAGCGAGCTTTCAGCCCCTATGGATATTCATGGATGCATGAACTCAGCAAATCACATTATAAGTCAAAACGGGTGTGTTGTAAAGAAATCAAAATAGTGCTAAAATTGGTGCTGTTCATCTAATGGAAAAGAACTATAAATAGAGGAAAAGATATTGAAGACGGTAAAAACTATTTTAAAAGAAGTTCAGGAGTTTAAGGCTGCATCATTCCTTACTCCTTTTTTCATGGTTCTCGAGGTTATCTTCGAGACTCTTATTCCTATCGTAATGGGTAAGATCATCGATATGTCTAATGGAGAGGCTGAGGCTGTAGGAGAGGCGGTGGAAACTGCGGTATCTGAAGGTTCTATTGATATGGGAAAAATCCTGTTATATGGAGGCGTCATGATACTGCTTGCTCTTGGAGCTCTCTTTACAGGTGTTATGGGTGGTAAGTACGGCGCCCTTGCATCAGCAGGTCTTGCTAAGAATCTTCGTCGTGATATGTATGCGCGTATCCAGGATTTCTCATTTGCTAATATCGATAGATTCTCATCTGCAAGTCTTGTAACAAGACTTACAACAGATGTCACAAATATTCAGAATGCTTATCAGATGGTTCTTAGAATGATGACAAGAGCACCTATCAACCTTATTGTTGCTATGGTGGCTGCATTTACCATTAGTCCTAAGGTAGCTGTAGTTTATCTTGGCGCGGTTATCTTCCTTTCAGTAGTTGGTGGAACTCTTGTTAAGCATGTTACCAAGTATTTCTCTCAGGCATTTCCAAAGTATGACGAGATGAATGAGAGTGTACAGGAAAATGTAACTGCCATTCGAGTTGTTAAAGGATTTGTTCGTGAGGATTACGAAACAAAGCGCTTCAAGAAGGCTAGTGGAATGATCTATGAGCTCTTCAAGAAAGCAGAGTGTATTATGGCATTTACCATGCCTCTTATGCAGTCGACTATCTACTTCTGTATTCTGATGGTCAGCTGGGTTGGAGCTAAGCTCATTATAGACGGCGTTGGTATAGATGGAGCACTTACAACTGGTAATCTTTCTACACTTCTTGCATATTGTATGCAGATTCTGATGAGTCTCATGATGCTCACAGTGGTTATTGTTATGATCACAATGTCTGCTGCCAGCGGTCAGCGTGTTGCTGAGGTTCTGGAAGAGGAGAGCACTCTGAAGAATCCTGAAAGACCTGTATTTGAGATTGCAGACGGAAGTATAGATTTCGAAGGCGTTACATTTAGATACGATGAAAACGCTGAGGCTCCAGTTCTTGATGATATTAATCTTCATATTGAATCAGGACAGACTATAGGTATAATCGGTGGAACTGGTAGTTCCAAGACCAGTCTGGTTAATCTGATCAGCCGTCTCTACGACGTGTCTGAGGGTTCGGTTAAGGTTGGTGGAAAGGATGTTCGTGAATATGATATGGAGACACTCCGTAACAATGTGGCGGTAGTTCTTCAGAAAAATGTCCTCTTCTCCGGTACCATTTACGAGAACCTGCGTTGGGGTAACAAGGAAGCAACTGATGAGGAATGTCAGGAGGCTGCAAAGCTTGCCTGTGCAGATGACTTCATAGAGGGCTTCCCTGATGGATATAATACAAAGATAGAGCAGGGCGGTTCAAATGTTTCTGGTGGCCAGAAGCAGCGTATTTGTATAGCTCGTGCTCTTCTTAAGAAGCCAAAGGTTCTTATTCTTGATGATTCAACTAGTGCTGTCGATACAGCAACAGATGCAAGGATAAGAGAGTCCTTTAAGAAGTTCATACCTGAGACAACAAAGCTGATAATCGCTCAGCGTATATCCAGTGTTATGGACTCAGATAAGATAATTGTAATGGATGCTGGTCGTGTAAATGGCTTCGGAACACACGAAGAACTTCTGGCAACAAATGAGATATACCGCGACGTCTACGAGTCACAGCAGGGTGGTTCGGGCGATTTTGACAAAGAATAGTGTTGAGGTTGCAGGGCTCGAAGATAATATAGGCTCTGACGCATTTATGCGTTAAGAGACTATATTATCTCCGAGGTGCCTGGAACAGGCGACCTTGGATGACACGAGGAAGGTGTCTGCGAAGCAGACGATAGAGCATCGAAGATGCGGACGTTCCGAGTGACTTCCAAGGCCTGCAACAATAATAAGAATAGGAGAATGATATGGCAGCAGCAAGAGGTCCTAAGGGACGAACTCCAAGAGGCATGAAGCCTACGGTTGAAAACCCGGGCAAGATCATGAAGCGCCTCATGGGATATGTATTTGAATATTATGGTGTTCAAATGATCATCGTGTTTGCGCTTATTTTAATTAGTGTACTTGCAAATCTTCAGGGAACTATGTTTATGAAGACCCTGATCGATGATTATATAAAACCTATGATTGAAACAGTAGAAGCGGGCGGTGATCCAAGCTTTACACCACTCCTTCATGCAATTATTAAGACAGCTTGTTTCTATGCGGTTGGTGTTGTTTCAACATACTCATACAACAGGATCATGGTAAATGTATCTCAGGGTACACTTCGTCGAATCCGTGACAGTCTGTTTGAACACATGCAGTCACTTCCTATCAGGTATTTTGATACCAACACTCACGGCGATATCATGTCGGTCTACACCAATGACGTCGATACTCTTAGACAGGTTGTAAGCCAGAGTTTACCTTCTCTTGTTCAGAGTGGATTTACAGTTATCGGTGTAATCGTTTGTATGATCATTCGTAATGTACCGCTTACTATTCTTTCATTTATCATGGTTGGATTCATGCTTAGAGTTACCATGGGTCTTTCAAAGAAGAGTGGTGAGTATTTCGTAAAGCAGCAGAAGAATCTGGGACGCGAAAATGGTTTCATTGAGGAAATGATAACTGGCCAGAAGGTTGTTAAGGTATTCTGCCACGAGAAGGATAGTATCAATGACTTCAATAAGTTAAATGATGAACTTTTTGATAGTGCATATAACGCAAACAAGTATGCGAATATCCTGATGCCATCTGTGGCTCAGATCGGTAACCTCAGCTATGTTCTTTGTACCGTTGTGGGAGCGGTTCTGATCCTTACAGCATTTGGTGTGAAGGGAGCTCCATTTGATGGTATTGCACCACTTACAGTTGGTGGACTTGTATCATTTCTTACTTTCAATAAGAGTTTCAATATGCCGATCAATCAGGTGTCCATGCAGTTTAACTCGATCATCATGGCACTGGCAGGTGCTGACAGAGTATTTAAGCTCCTGGACGAGGAGTCTGAAGCTGATGATGGCTACGTAACACTTGTAAATGCAAAGGAAGATGCTGACGGTAATCTTACAGAGACAACTGAGAGAACAGGCCTTTGGGCTTGGAAACATCAGCATCAGGCAGATGGTTCCATCACTTATCAGAAGCTTGAAGGTGCCATATTCATGGACGATGTGGATTTCGGTTATGTT
This sequence comes from Lachnospiraceae bacterium AC2031, assembly GCA_000687975.1. Classification (GTDB taxonomy): domain Bacteria; phylum Bacillota; class Clostridia; order Lachnospirales; family Lachnospiraceae; genus Eubacterium_Q. The sequence continues at coordinate 2,464,132 of JIAB01000001.1, forward strand.
CCAGAAAAAATGGTACTTCACAATGTATCTCTCGACGCAAAACCAGGTCAGAAGATTGCATTTGTCGGTTCTACTGGTGCTGGTAAGACAACTATCACTAACCTGATAAATCGTTTCTATGATATTCAGGACGGAAAGATCCGTTTTGACAACATAAATGTTAATAAGATCAAGAAGGGTGATCTAAGACGTTCTCTAGGTCTGGTACTTCAGGATACACATCTGTTTACAGCAACTGTTATGGAGAATATCCGTTACGGAAGACTGGATGCCACAGATGAAGAGTGTAAAGCTGCTGCAAGACTTGCTAATGCAGATCATTTCATCAGACAGCTGCCAGATGGTTATAACACCATGCTGACAGGTGACGGTGGAAATCTTAGCCAGGGACAGAGACAGCTTCTTGCTATTGCACGTGCAGCTGTTGCGGATCCGCCAGCGCTCATTCTGGATGAGGCTACATCATCTATCGATACTCGTACTGAGCGTGAGGTTCAGGAGGGTATGGATAAGCTCATGGCTAACAGAACAACGTTCGTTATCGCGCATAGACTTTCAACAGTTAAGAACAGCGATTGTATCATGGTTCTTGAACAGGGTCGTGTTATTGAAAGTGGTACACACGATGAACTTCTTGAACAGAAGGGTAAGTATTATCAGTTATATACAGGACTTACAGCGTAAGCATAATAAAAAGCGTCACATCATTAAGATGTGACGCTTTTGGTTTTTGCAATAATATATTAATTAATCAAGGGCGAGTCCCTTATCCTTTATATACTTACATACAGCATCGAAGGTTTCGGGGCTAAGGTCATGCTCAATCTTGCAAGCGTCCTCAGCGGCGATTTCTTCGGAAACACCCAGATATTTGAAAAGATTAGTAAGTACCTTGTGACGAGTGTAAATCTTCTGTGCTATTTCCATTCCTGAATCGGTAAGAGAAATCATACCGTCTTCGTTAAATGAAATATAACCATTTTCTCTAAGTCTTTTAGTTGCATAACTAACGCTAGGCTTAGAAACTCCCAGCTGATTAGCAACGTCGATTGAACGAACGTAGCCTTTCTTTTCTTTGATCATAAGTATTGCCTCGAGGTAATCCTCGGCAGACTGATGTATCTCCATAGTAAGTATAAAACCTCCCAATTGTCTAAAAAATGTTAAGCCCTATTAAATATTGTCATAAAACTTAATCTATGTTAGCATAATTTAACCTGTTATGCAAGTTGTTTTCTTTGTTGTTGACACCGCTTATCGTGGAGTGTATCATAGGTCAAAAGTTAAATGAAACTAACTATATCTAACTATACGGAGATTGTATATGAATATATCCACGATAATCGCAATATTGGTCGTAATGATCCTTTTCGCTTTGGCTTCCTTTTATCTCTATAAAAATGGAACCTGCGGCGGATGTCCTGATCATGGCTCCTGCTCGGGTCATTGTGATACCAGAAAGCGTCTGAAGGTCTTTAAAAAATCGCCTTATTATAAAGAAAAGAGCGATATGATCGATGAAATAATAAAAAAGCATAAAAAAGTATGAAAATACTTGATTAGATGTTATAATTACTTTGTATTGGGTTTGTAATTTTTTAAGTTTTTAGTTGAAACTAATTGGGGCAGAAATCTAAAGGCGGGAGGTTACATATTTTGGAGAAGAAATTTACTAATATGAGGGATATAGCATCTAGCTTTGCGAATGCTATGAATTTGCTGAGACCAGAGACTGAGAAGCTTCATCAGAGAGTCGCTTATCTAGCTTATAACATAGCTGACGAGATGGATTATGGGGAACCTGATAAGAAAGAACTCCTCAATGCCAGTCTTCTTTATGATGTGGGCGTAGGCATGATGCCTGAAAGATCAGCGGATCAGGAAAGATATTACTTTAAAGATGTGGCTACAACGGGTCTTGGAATAATTGGTGATGTTCAAAGACTTAAAACTGCATGCGAGATTATCCGTATTATGGATCCTGAAAGTGAAACTGATGATAGCGTTTATGGCTACGATAAATATAAGGATTTTGCTGAGATAATCGATGTATCTGACAGAGTTGCATCAATGCTTGATCCTAAAGATGCGGCACTTAATCAGGTTCAGGATATCTGTGATTCTATATCAGATCTTGCAGGTGAGGAATTGAGTCCACAGGTTGTGGAGGCGTTCCTCAGATTTGCTGAGAAGGAATATGTATGGATGGAGGTTCTTCATCAACCTGAGATATTCCTGAATTACATTTCCGATGAAACAGTAGTTACATTGGATGAAGGAATCGAGCTGGCAAGATTCATGTCACGTATCATCGATTTCAGAAGCTCATATACAGCTATGCACTCCTCGGGAGTTGCTGCAACCGCTGTGCGTCTTGCTGAGATCATGGGTATGTCTGAAGATGAGTGCAAGATGATGATGATTGCTGGATATCTTCACGATGTTGGAAAGCTTAAGGTTCCAAAATCAGTTCTGGAGAAGAATGATAAGCTGACTGATGAGGAGTTTAATATCGTAAAGGAATATGCATATTATACTCATCTGCTGCTTAAGGATGTGGAAGGCTTTGAACAGATAGGTAAATGGGCTTCCCTTCATCACGAGAAACTAAACGGCTATGGTTATCCTTTCAGACTGAAGGCTGACGATATCCCTATGGGAGCTCGAATCATTGCTATTGCTGATATATTCTCGGCTGTTGCGGAGATTAGATCTTACCGCGCTGGTATGTCAAAGGAAGAGGTTATCAGGACTCTTACTGAGTATGTTGAGACTGGTGCAATGTCAGGATATATCGTAGAGCTTCTTATTAGAAACTATGATGATATCTACAGCATCCGTGACACAGAAGTTCGTCGTGAGGGAGCGCGTTATTTTGCCTCCTCGGTGGATGTTGATTAAAACATTTTGTATCAAAATATAGAGAAAATAAAAAAAAGCCACAAAATATAGTGGCTTTTTTTATAATATGATGGTAAAATAACCCTGATTATGTTCTGTAAACTAGTTCTGGACTTGTTTCAGAACTTTTTAACGGGGAAAAACAGAGTGAATAAAAAACTAAGAAATTTTATCTTTGTCCTGACGGGCCTGGTAATGGTAGGCCTATGTGCTGTATTAGGTGAAGGCGGCATAAGTCAGGTCAATAAGAATGAGGTTCTTTCTGCGGATGCGGCCAGCGTTACTGAGGAAACGGTGGTCGGTGATCTTTCGACCGAAGTTCCTGAAGCGAATACATTTGGCGACCCTTTAGAAACACCGTCAGATGATGCTTCCGCAACTGACGCTGAGGAACCTGAAGAAACAACAGAAAATGAAAAAATACCTGAAGCTGATAAAGCGGTGCTCGATATTATTGATGGCATGACCATTGAGGAAAAGGTTGCTCAGCTGTTCATTATTACTCCAGATGCACTGACAGATAATACTGCAGTTACAATGGCGGGTGATGCGACTAAGCAAGCTATCGACGAAACGCCAATTGGCGGTGTCATTTACATGGGAGATAACCTTCAGACACCTACACAGGTTAGGGAAATGCTGGCAAACACCAATACCTATAGCGAAGAGAGAGTAGGCCTTCCTATGTTTCTCTGCGTTGACGAGGAAGGTGGTACAGTATCAAGAGTTGCGGGCTGCGGACGCTTCTGTGTAGAAAATGTTGGCAATATGTCTGAGATAGGTGCTAATGGAACTGTTGAGGATGCAAAAAAGGCAGGTGTCACTATAGGTACCTACCTTTCGGACTTTGGTTTCAATATAGACTTTGCACCTGTTGCTGATGTTCTGACAAATCCAGAGAACTCTATCGTTAAGTATAGATCCTTTGGTAGCGATGTTGACACAGTATCAAGAATGTCTATTGCTGTAGCTGAGGGACTTGAGTCCAAAGGAATCACTGCAACATATAAGCACTTCCCTGGACATGGAGCAACAGCAGGCGATACTCACCTTGGAGCAGCATTTACTACAAAGACTATTGAAGAACTAAAGGAAGAGGAACTTGTTCCATTCCAGAATGCAATAGATGATGGCGCTAAGCTTATCATGGTTTCACATATTTCAGCGCCTAATATTACAGGTCACGATACACCTGCATCCCTTTCTGAGGAACTTGTTACTGAACTCCTTAGAGAAGATATGGGATTTGATGGAATTGTTGTAACCGATGCTATGGAGATGGGAGCTATCTCGTCAAAGTATAAGTCTGATGAGGCTGCAGTTATGGCTATTCAGGCGGGAGTAGATATGATACTGATGCCTGAGGATTTTGATCTTGCGTATAGCGGAGTGCTCAAGGCTGCAAAGTCAGGCGAGATATCTGAAGAGAGATTAAATGAGTCTCTTGCCAGAATCATCAAGGTGAAGCTTGAGATGAGCGAGACTTCCAACTAGAAACTGCTGTTCTATAACAGAATAACGAGGAATTGATTAGCATATTTTCGCCGGCTTTGTTTTCGGCGGAGATATGCTATTTCGAGATTTATAGAGAAAACTATGAATATATAATATATAGAGAAGAGGCGAATGTTTTGCGAAAATTTGAAAAATCAGTAAAGTTAAATAATGTGTGTTATGACATCAGAGGTCCAGTAATGGACGAGGCAAACCGTATGGTGGCGGCTGGTGAAGAGATACTTAAACTCAATATCGGCAATCCGGCTCCATTTGGCTTTAAGGCTCCTGATGAACTTATCAGGGATATGTCAGATAACCTTACAAGCACCGAGGGTTATTCAGATTCCAAGGGTCTTGTATCTGCACGTCAGGCAATTCTGGAGTATGATAAGACTAAGAATATTCCTAACGTTGATATCGACGATATCTACACAGGAAATGGTGTCAGCGAACTGATCACTCTTTCCATGCAGGGCCTTCTGGATTACGGTGATGAAATCCTTGTGCCAAGCCCAGACTATCCTCTGTGGACTGCATCAGTCACACTTGCAGGTGGAACTGCAGTTCACTATATATGCGATGAGGATGCTGGCTGGTATCCAGATGTTAAGGATATCGAGAGAAAGATCACTCCTCGAACAAAGGGTGTGGTTATCATCAATCCAAACAATCCTACAGGTGCCCTCTATCCAGAGAGCCTTCTGAAGGAGATAGTAAGTCTTGCAGAAAAGCATGACCTGATCATCTTTGCAGATGAAATCTATGACCGTCTGATCATGGATGGCAAGAAGCATACTTCTATAGCCAGCCTCGCACCAGAATGTCTTTGCATAACATTTAACGGACTTTCCAAGTCCCATCTTATTGCTGGTTACCGAGTTGGCTGGATGTCAATCTCAGGTAACAAGTCAAATGCAACTGGTTACATCGAGGGAATCAAGCTGCTGTCATCAATGCGACTTTGCTCCAACGTTCCTGCTCAGTCACTTATTGCACCAGCACTCAAGATGATGGATGAGACTAAAGCCCTGGTTGAACCAGGAGGAAGAGTTTACGAACAGCGTGAATGTATAGTCAATCTGCTAAATGATATTCCAGGCGTTTCTGTTGTAAAGCCCGAAGCTGCATTCTACTGCTTCCCTAAACTTGATATCAAGCGTTTCAACATTCATGATGACGAAAGATTTGCATTGGATGTGCTGAGAAAGAAGAAGATACTCTTTACGCATGGCGGAGGCTTCCATTGGGAACAGCCTGATCACTTCCGTATCGTTTACCTGCCAGAGAAGCGTATCCTTGAGGAGGCAGCAACTCAGCTTAAAGACTTCCTCGCAGACTATCGCCAGGCAGATTAATCGGCCACTGGGGACGGTTCTCACTGGCAGATTTATAGGAGATAGAATATGGTAACAGCAATGTTATTTGCGGGTGGCGTTGGAAGTAGAATGAAATCCGACGACCTGCCAAAACAGTTTTTGAAGGTTGCAGGAAAGCCGATAATCATTCGTACTATCGGTCATTTCGAAAAGCATCCCGAAGTGGATGATATTGTAATAGCCTGCAAGGAAGACTGGATTGATTATCTAAATGGATTAATTGAAGAGTACGGAATTAAGAAGGTGCGTGCAGTGATTCCTGGTGGCGAAAATGGCTATCAGTCTATTCATAATGGCGTTCTTGAAACAGCTAAGGTGGCAACTAAACCAGATGATATCATACTGATATGTGATGGCGTCCGCCCTATGCTTTCGGAGGAACTTATCTCCAACTGTATTCGCATAACAAAAGAGTGTGGAACCGCAGTTCCTGTTACGCCAAGTATTGATTCTCTGCTTTACAGTGAGGATGGTGAAACCTGTGGAAAGAGTTACAAGCGTAGCTCTATGTATGTAACACAGGCACCTCAGGGCTACACCATGGAGAAAATCCTTTGGGCTCATAACGAAGCAGAAAAAAGAGGAATCACCAATCCGGTATCCTCAAGCGAACTCTTTATTGAGCTTGGACATGATGTAAGACTATTCCAGGGCGAACGTACCAATATCAAGGTAACTACGCCAGAGGATATGGATACTCTTAGAGCAAGCTTCTTCTACAAGCATTTCAAAGCGTTTGCTGAAGAAGAATTCGCTCGCAATGACATTTGATCTTATTGAGTAGCTGTAAGTATTAATACATCGAGGTGAAGATATGAGAGAAGAGTTAAGAGTAGAAAATGTGATCAAGGGCAGACTTTTCGAGGATATACTCGAGATAGCTGAGGACGATATTGACTGGAGCCGCCTTGCTGGCAGACGCATTCTGATAACCGGCGCAGCCGGCTTCATTGCTTATCATATGGTAACGGCTATGCTCCTTTGGAATGATATCAACGTTACTGAAAGCGGTTCTGGTTCGATTCGTATTGTTGGTATGGTGAGAAATCTGGAGAGAGCTAAGGCAAAGTACGGAGCTCTTGCCCAAAGACCAGATTTTGAACTTGTTGAACAGGATGTTTGCCAGCCATTTAACATTGAAGGTAGGGTGGATTACGTGGTTCATGCTGCAAGCCAGGCTTCAGCATGGCATTTTGAAAATGATCCTGTAGGTACTATAAATGCAAATCTTGTGGGCACGACAAATGCCCTTGAATTTGCTAAGAAGCAGTGTGATGCTGCAGCTGAAACAGGCGCAAATAAGACTGTATCTTTGATTGTATCAAGTCTCAAAACCTACGGAAATGTAACTGATGGTTCTCGTGAGCTTCTCGAAGAAACTCAGGGCTATGTGGACATCGATTCATATAAGAACTGCTATGCTATGGGCAAGCGTGCGTCTGAGACGCTGGCTGCCAGCTATGCTAAGCAGTATGATATGGATATCAAGATCGTGCGCCCAAGCTATATCTACGGCGCGGCAAGTCTGGATGATGACAGAGTGTGGGCTCAGTTCATTGCAAATGTGGTTCGTGGAGAAAACATTTTACTGAAGAGTGCGGGGGCACCATACAGATCATTTTGCTATGTGACAGACACTGCCAGAGCAATATTCAAGGTTCTTCTCGAAGGAGAAGTGATGCAGCCATATAACATTTCAAGCAAGATAGGAAATGTTACGATACGCGGCTTTGCAAGGAAGGCTGTAGAAGCTTTTCCGGAGAAGCAGTTATCACTGAGCTTTGCTAATCCTGAAGACAGGGCAGAACCTGAGATAGACTATACAAAACAGACGCCTGAAATAATGAATTCAGACAGACTGGAAGCGCTGGGCTGGAAGGCCAGAGTTGATATAACAGAGGGAATCAAAAGAGCAGTTGCAATTCTGGCTAAATAACTACCTTTAAGCCACAATAAAAACACATTTACATAACATTATTTTAGTTGCGATTTTGATGGAAAAATGATAGACTATACAGGTAAAAGTGGGTAACTATACGTAACCCTAAAAGTTGAAGAGGAAAAGTACATCAATATGATAAAAATAACTAAAATACTTATCGGCCTTGCGGCCGCATTTCTGCTGTTCGTCGTTGTTGACGAATATATAGATGATTACAAGGATGCTTATAACGAAGAACTCACCAGCACAGAGAGTCAGGATGGCGAGGAAGTGGAGGTAGAGATACCAAAAGATTCGTCAGTAAAAGATATAGCCGCCATACTACATGAAAATGGACTCATCAAGTATGAGAGAGCGTTTGTAAAGCGTCTGCAGGACTCTCAGTATAGAGGAAAACTTAAGAGTGGAACTTTCAAGCTACATAAGGGAATGAATACTCTTGAGATGATGGAAATCATGGCTTCCGAGGACGAGGATTCAAAGGTTCTTAAGCAACTGGTTATTCCAGAGGGATATACAGTTGATATGATTGCTATCAAGTGTCAGGAAGAGGGTATCTGTTCAAAGACAGAATTTGTCAATGCGGTAAAATCAATTACAGCTTCAGATTTTGAATATCTGAACGATGTCCCTAGTGGACAGAACGTAAGATACAAGCTGGAAGGTTATCTGTTCCCAGCTACTTACGATATTACAAAGAATACAACGGCTAGTGATCTGGTTAGACAGATGCTTAATGCATTTGAAGCCTATTACACAGCCGAGATGAAGGATAAAGCAACAGAAAGGGGACTTAATTCGTTTCAGGTTCTTACACTTGCATCTATTGTAGAGCGTGAGGCCAAGCTCGATGAAGAGAGACCAAAGATTGCGTCGGTTCTGTATAACCGTATTAATGCGGATATGCTGTTCCAGGTTGACTCCTCAGTATTTTATGCTGTAACTGACGGAAGATATGATGTTGAAGAACTTACATCAGAAGATCTTTCGTTCGATTCTCCTTATAACACATACGTTTATAAGGGAATGCCAGCAGGACCAATCTGTAATCCAGGACTCGCATGTATCACAGCGGTTCTTAACCCAGATGAAACGAATTACTATTACTTCTATCTCGTTGACGAGGAGAAGGGTGAGCATGTCTTTTCGGAGACACTGGATGATCACTACAATGCAATGATCGGTGGTACTGATACAAACGGAGACGGAAAACCTGATTTAGAACCAGGTGAAAGTGTCCAGGATAACAGTTCCTCGGATGATTAATGTATGGAGTGATCAATCAGACGACTAGAATACGGAACCTAAAGGAGGGTATGGCAATACCATGAGAAGCTTTTACTTTACTGCAAAGAACGTCGGAAAAGATAGGTATCTTACCTATATTATGGGCGAGGGTACAGAACTTGACGAGGATGCTCTTGATTATTGCGAAGAAAATGAGATGCCACAGATTGTGGAAATATTGTATGAAGAGGATGATGATTTTGATTACCTTACCTACGATATCACAGGTCTCATGACACTTGAGAAATTCACAGGAGAGGTAATAAACAAAGAGGTTGTACTAAAGATGCTCAGAAACATTTCCCTTGGAATGATCAGCATCAAGGAATGTGCAATTCCGCTTTCCTACATTATCCTTAATAAAGGATTTATGTATATTAATCCTGACACATTAAATATTCAGTTCCTTTATCTGCCAGTGGAAGGTGATGCTTCTGTTGCGGCAGAGTTTAAGGGCTTTGCAAGACAGCTTGTAGCTGGAATGCGTTTTAACGTAGAAGAGGATCTTTCATATGTTGGTCAGCTTCTTACATATATCAACGGAGATAGCTTCAATCTTAGAGGACTTATAGGTCTTACTGAAGCCCTGATGCAAGATTCAGGAATCAGCTTTGGAGAAACAGAAGATATCTCAACTGATGATGGATCTGAGGTGGTTGATAGCGTTGATCCAGCAGTTCTCGCAGCAGAAGAGAAGAAGGACATTATGAGTGAACTTCAGGAAGCAGCTGCTGAGGATCTTCCAGAAATCGGTGATGATGAGGAAGAAGAGGAAGAGGTTGAGGAAATGCCAGAGGAGATTGAACTTGAAGAAGTTCCAACACCAAAGGCTGAACCTGCTCCTGAACCAATACCTAATCCTGTACCAACACCTGTTGTTGATGATGACGAAGAGGAAGAGGAAGTTATTCACGAGGACGGAACTGGAATCACAATAACAGAGCCTGTTAAGGTCAGCAAGGCAGCTATGCTGAGAGCGGCAGCTGAGGCGGCGGCTGAGCATGAGACTGAGGAAGAAGGAGATTCCAAGAAGGAAGCTGCAGAAACAAAGAATAAGAAAGATAAGAAGGCTAAGAATGAAGAAACTGCAGAAGCTGCAGAACCTAAGAAGGAAGGCGGTCTTCTTAGTAATATAACCCAGAAGGGTGCAGAGATAGTTGAAAACACTATCCTTGGTAGTGAAGGTGCTTATGTTATCAATCCTTATCTTAAGAGAATCAACACAGATGAGATCATCATGATCAACAAGCCTGTATTCAAGATTGGTAAGGCTAGTAGAGGTGTTGATTTCCATGTAAGTGGTAACGGCGCAATAAGTCGTCAGCATGCTATCATTCTTCATAAGGGTGACAGTTATTATATAAAGGATAACAAGTCAACTAACAAAACTTATGTGGACGGACAGCAGGTTCCAACTGATGAAGAAGTACTTCTTAAGGATGGATCAACCATTACACTTGGTGATGAGGACTTCACATTTAAGTTAGGATAATATTTCAGGGTAGTTCAGGACCATTTTTGGCTCTGGACTTCCTGTCGTTTTTAGGAAATATAGATTTTGGGGGTAAAAATGGAGAAGAAGAACATTTATTTTGAGAACAACGGCGCAAGCATTGCCATGAGATATGACATGCTTCCTACAGATGAACTTGATGATGCAGCGCTTGAAAGACTGAAGACTAACATCCCAGATGGCATTGCCATGACTCAGTATTCAGAAGTTGATGCTAGAAGAATCTGCTATGCGTATATACCTTCATCAGTTCAGTTATCAGCATTTCTGAAGAAACAGCTTACAAAGGTTGAGGTTCTCACAATTCTGAAAAGCTTGATTACAAGCATGGACATTGGAAAGTACAGCATTCCAGTAAGCTATGTAGTAAAGGATCTAGACTTCGTTTATATCGAAGAACAGTCACTTAAGACATTCTCCTTTATGATCCCAATAAAAGGTCAGGTTATGGAAGTGTCAGAGATTCCTGACTTCCTAAGAACTGTCGTTTCATACATGAAGTTCAGTGATGAAGATACTGACAATTATGTGGCAAAGATTCTGACCTGTATTAATTCCGAAAGATTTTCATTAAATGATATAAATGTTATGGTCAGCGAGATGATCCTCGAGGTTGGTGATGCTATGCAGCCAGAACAGCCTCAGGGTATGGCCAGAGTTGATAAGCTTGGTGTTATGAGAAACAGAGTCGTTCCTCCAACACCTCAGCCAGTTCAGCAGTTTGATCCAAACATGCAGGCACAGCAATTTGGCGGACAGCCACAGCAGCCATATATGGATCAGGGGCTGCAGCAGTACGGCGGACAGCCACAGCAACCATACATGGATCCTAGTCTGCAGGCACAGCAGTTTGGCGGACAGCCACAGCAGCCATACATGGATCCTAGTCTGCAGGCACAGCAGTTTGGTGGACAGCCACAGCAGCCATACATGGATCCTAGTCTGCAGGCACAGCAGTTTGGTGGACAGCCACAGCAGCCATACATGGATCCTAGTCTGCAGGCACAGCAGTTTGGTGGACAGCCACAGCAACCATACATGGATCCTAGTCTGCAGGCACAGCAGTTTGGCGGACAGCCACAGCAGCCATACATGGATCCAAACATGCAGGCGCAGCAGTATGAACAGCCACAGCCTCAGCAGTTTGATCCATCGCAGCAGTTCGATCCAGCACAGTTATTTGATCAGCCACAGGCTGATGCACAGCAGCAGCCAGTGCAGGAACCTGTAAAGAGATTTGATCCAATGACAGGCCTTCCTATAGAAGAGCCAGTAGCACCAGAGATGCCGCAGGCGGTTGAAGAGCCAGTGGCACCGGAAATGCCGCAGGCGGTTGAAGAGCCAGTAGCGCCAGAGATGCCACAGGCAGCTGAAGAACCAGTTGCTCCTGAAGTTGCCGAACAGGTTCAGGATGCAGTGGAACAGGCTGAAAATGTTGAAGAGAAGATCGAAGATAAGATAGAAGAAGCAGCGGGTACAGTTACAGAAAATGCTGAAAATGCAGCAGAAAACGTAGCTGAAAATGTAACTGAAAGTGTAGAGAATACTACAGAGTCAGTTGTTGAAAGTATAGAAGAAAATATTCCACAGGAGCCGGTAGCACCAGAGATGCCACAGACGGTTGAAGAGCCGGTAACTCCAGAAGTACCACAGGAACCAGTAGTTCCAGAGACTCCTGTAAAGAGATTTGATCCAATGACAGGTATGCCACTTACAGATGATGTGGTACAGCAGCCTGTTCAGGAGCCTGTAAAAAGATTTGACCCAATGACAGGCATGCCTCTTACAGATGATGTAGCACAGCAACCTGTTCAGGAACCTGTGAAGAGATTTGACCCAATGACAGGTATGCCTCTTGCGGATGTACCACAGGAGCCAGTAGCGCCACAGGAACCAATCTTCACAGATGGAATGTTTGCAAGTGGTCCAATGACACCACAAGAGCCAGTAGCTCCGCAGGAACCGGTAGCGCCACAAGGACCGATTTTTACAGATGGAATGTTCGCGAGTGGTCCGATGACGCCACAGGAGCCAGTAGCGCCACAGCAACCAGTTGCTCCAGAAGTACCACAGGAGTCAGTGGCGCCTGAGGTACCGGAAGCACCACAGGAATCTGTATTCCCAGATGATCTGTTCACGGATGAACTAAAGAATCAGGCTGCTCCAGAAACACCACAGGAGCCGGTTGCACCAGAAGTACCACAGGAACCAGTACAGGAAGAGCCTAAACAGCCAGTACAGCCACCTCAGAGACCTGATGGTGAGATGAATGATGAGATGTTCAATATCGACGATCTCATGAATATGGCACCTGAAGAAGAAGCTAAAAAAGCAGAAACACCTGCTCCAGAGGCACCAGCACAGGAAACACCTGCTCCAAAAGTTCCAGCGGTTGATGCTTCATTTGCAGATTTGATCAAACCACATTTCGTTAGAGAGAAAACTGGCGAAAAGATATACATTGATAAAGATGAATTTAAGATCGGAAAGTCAAGAATCCATAGCGACTATTCGATTGAGAAGAACACAGCAATAAGCCGTGTACATGTTATCGTTATTCGTAGAAATGGCGTTAACTATCTGAAGGATAATAACTCAACTAATGGAACCTATGTTGATGGCGAGAGACTTGAGCCAGGCAGAGAGGTTCTTCTGAAAAATGATATGAGGGTTAAATTCGGAGACGAAGACTTCACATTTTTATTAAGAGATGAGTAAACTGAGAAGGGAAACATTGTAGTTATGGAATATACTGCTACTTATAATACCGATATAGGTATTAGAAAAAGCACAAACCAGGATTCGGTTGCAATAAGAATTATCGATACACCTGATGGGCAAGTTGCATTTGCGATTGTCTGTGATGGAATGGGAGGACTGGCAAAGGGGGAGCTGGCTTCCAAGGAGGTTATAACATCATTTTGCAGGTGGTTCGATGAAGAGTTTACATCGCAGGTAGTGGAACAGAGCTTTACAGCGCTCAGACTAAGGGATGATTGGAACAGCATCATTCAGACTGAAAACAGACTTTTAGGTATTTATGGATCAGATAACAACATAATGCTTGGAACTACAGTTTCGGCGATATTGATGTATAGAGATGAGTTCTACATCGTCCATGTAGGAGATAGCCGTGTATATGAGCTTCACGACAACAAGGTTCGTATCCTTACAAAGGATCAGACATTTGTTGCGAGAGAAGTGGCGGCAGGCAGAATGACTCCTGATGAGGCTAAGGTCGATCCAAGACGAAGCGTACTTCTTCAGTGCGTTGGCGCATCAGCGAAGGTAACTCCTGATTTTCTAAAAGGTAAGGTTCAGAAAAATGCAGTCTACTTTGTCTGCTCCGATGGTTTCAGACATCAGATTTCCGACCAGGAGATTATGGAGAAACTTGGACCGAACAATGTCAACAGCATGGAAGAGTTTAAGTATGGATGTGTATACCTTACAGAGCTCGATAAGAACCGTAAAGAATCAGATAACATAACAGTTGCAGCTATAAAGACAAAATAATGGGGTTTAGGAAATGTTAAAAGAAGGCACAGTCTTAGATGAAAAATATGAGATCCTGAGACGAATCGGCGAAGGCGGTATGTCTACTGTATATCTTGCGCGTAATAACCGCATGAACATGCAGCTTGCCGTAAAGGAGATCAAAAATGATGGCTCAAAGAGTACAGAGATACTTCTGAAGGGTCTTGAACGAGAGGCTAACATTCTTAAGGACGTGGATCACCCAGTTATCCCTCGTATCATAGATATTGTAAAGCATGGCTCGACAATCTGCGTAGTAATGGACTTCGTAGAAGGTGAGAACCTGGCTGATAAACTGAAGGAAGTTGGAAGCTTCTCTCAGGATCAGGTTATTGAATGGGGTCTCGAGCTCGCGTCTGCTCTTGATTATCTACATTCTATGAATCCACCTATAATATACCGTGATATGAAGCCATCCAACGTTATGCTTAAGCCTGACGGTGGAGTTAAGCTTATCGACTTCGGTACAGCAAAGACTTATGATATCGAGAACAATGCTGATACAACAGCTCTCGGTACCAGAGGATATGCAGCACCGGAGCAGTTTGGTGATGCTCAGGGTCGTGGTATCTACAAGACAGATGCACGTACCGATATCTACAATCTGGGTGCTACACTCTATCATATCGTTACAGGTAAAAATCCTCAGGAACCACCTTATGAGATGGTGCCTATTAGACAGGTTAACCCAATGCTTTCAACTGGTCTTGAACAGATCATTTTGAAGTGTACAAAGGCTAACCCAAATGAAAGATATCAGTCCTGTTCAGAGCTTATCTATGCTCTGGAGCATTATACAGAGCTGGATGAGAGCTACATTGCAGAGCATAAGCGTAAGCTTACTATGTTCACAGCGTCCGTAGGTCTTACAGTTGTCTGTGCAGTCCTTGCTCTCGTAGGTAATGCGGGCAGGAACAAGATAAATGCTGAAAATTACGCTGCTTACATCGAGCAGGGTAATGATTTCAAGACAGAAGGTCTCTATTCACAGGCTGCTTCAAAGTACAGAGAGGCATTCGAGTTAAATGGAGAAGATGCGGAAGCATATACTAAGTACATTGATACATACATCGACGAGAATAACGACATTGATAGTTCTGATGACATGGTTCTTGAAGATGGACTTAACGTAGTCGCAAACCGTATCAAGAATGGATATTCAAAGGTTGACCAGAACGGTGAAGTTCTTTATAAGATGGGTCTCACATACTTTAACGAAGTTGGCGATTATAATGCAGCAGCTAAGTACTTCGGTATGGTTGACGCAAAGGATGAAGATTACGGCGAACTTGCAGATTACTATGGAAGCATCGCGCTTATCCTTTCAAGCACCAACGTTAATGTTAACGAGCTGATTGACAAGGTAAATGGCTTCGCGTCCTATAATTCTACGAGCCTTACAAATGACAATAGACAGAAGTTCGAAAACTATCAGACGGTAGGAAAGATTTATGTTACATATTTAAGTGTACCTGGAGTTCCAGAACAGGCTGAGTCGATAATGAGTACAGCAGTTAAGGATCTTGAGAGTTACACAGGCGAGGATGCAGCGGATTTCTTCTATAATTATAATAATAACCTTGCAGAAATCTACTACACACTTGCGATTAATAAGGAAGAAATAGATGAGGCTGATTATAAGCTGGCGCTTAACTACTATCAGGAAGTTATAGACCAGATACAGGGTAAAGTAAATGTATCAGATACATCAGACAGTGCTTCTGTAAAGGCTTACGTTCAGTCTTATATCAATAACATGTGTCGTATGGCTGACATTTACGGAAAGCTTGGCGACCATGACAATGCAGTAGCTACTTACAAGGCTGCTGAGGATGCTCTTGGAGCAGGAAATTCAAATGCGGTTAAGGTATATTCAGAACACCTGAATTACTTATATACTTATTTTGAAGCAACTCAGCAGGATCCTGGCAAATGGACTGGCGTTCAGAAGTCAGAAATACTTGAAGTATATGAAGCTGGAAATAAACTTGACGGAATCAGCAGTAATCCTAACTGGATCAAGCGTTCCTCAACTATGGAAGGTCTTAGCGACGGTTCTATTGAGAAAAAGGAAGAAACTCCTACAGAATCTTCTTCAGAAGAAACCTCAGAAGATACTAGCGAAGACAATACAGATAATGGGGAGGAGTAAGCTATGGGATTATATAATGCATTATTTTTTGGAGGCTTAGTCCTTGCAATAATCTTCCTGATTTTATCAGTGATACTCTTCTTTGTACTAGATGTTCCAAAGGCATTTGGCGTTGTAACTGGTAAGACTCAGCGAAAAGCTATAGAAGAGATAAGATCTGGAGGCGCTGCTTCCTCGACTAAGTCAAAGAGAAACAGATTGAACCTTGGAAATATCCAGGCAAGAGATGTAGATGTGTCATCCAGAACTTCAGGACTTCTTAGAAAAGATAAAACTTCTGGAATCCTTGGAAAAGAAAGAACATCTGGACTTCTTTCAAGAAAGAAGAAATTCGAAGACGTATCAGGTTCTCTGGAAAAAGAGAGACTTGAGAAGGAAAGACTGGAGAAAGAAAAACAGCGCATGAATGATGCGGCTGCAGAAGTTGCCAGAAAGGCAGCTGAGGATGCAAAGGCTACCTCTGCTAGAGATAAGAAGAAAGCAGTTAGTGCTTTGGAAGAGGAAGATACAGAAATCCTCACATATCAGGAAATGAAAAATAAGGACGGCAGTGAAGATACTACATCAGTTCTTGAAATGGAACAAGCCACAGACATACTTATGGCAGGCGAAGAAATGTATGACGAAGAAGGCGATGCTGAAACTGACGTACTTACCGGTGAACTGAAAGCTCGACTCAATGAAGAGTATGATGCTGAAGAAACCGATCTACTCAGAGTTAACACCAAGGTTGATGAAGATGACGGAGATGCAACCGCACTTCTCAGACATATACCTGATGAAGAACTCTATGATGATGACCTCGATGAGGAATACAATCCTGAGGTTGACAAGACCGACGTACTTACAGTGGACGAAGCCGGTCTTACGAGTGACGATATATACGGAACCTACA
Organism: Lachnospiraceae bacterium AC2031; assembly: GCA_000687975.1. Classification (GTDB taxonomy): domain Bacteria; phylum Bacillota; class Clostridia; order Lachnospirales; family Lachnospiraceae; genus Eubacterium_Q. The sequence goes on from JIAB01000001.1 coordinate 2,481,232, forward strand.
ACCCAGAGATGACAGCGGTACTGAGAAGTGACATGGCACCCGGTGAGCATTCAGTACGAAGCAGTAAGGGCGAAAACCTTCCTGGCATAACTGTCATCTACAGTGAGACAATAGTTCACACTGAAGAGAGTTTATAATTCTATAACTCATACTTTGAAATAAGAAAGGATGAAAATATGATAAATAAACATTCGAAAGGAAAAGAGCATACTCGCCGCCCACTGCCAGTTCGTGCTATTGCGATACTGATGGCTATTGCTATGGTGCTCTCGGTTCTATACATCAACAACCGTCGCAACAAGGTTGAGGCGGAAACACCTACGGTTTCGGGGATAACAGATGATAACTATTTAAAGTATATATGTAGCGGTAGTGATACCAATACTCAGGTGTTACCTAGCCAGATTTCTGGAAAGAACATAGTTGTAAATGTTCCAGCAAAGGGTATTACATTTAGTACTCCGACACAGAATACATCAACTACTTTTGATAGTAATAGTACGCTTAAGATAAAAAAAGCATCAGATAATAATTATTATAAATCTGATGCCACACTCCCAACAGGGGTATCTTTTCCAGATGGAACTGAGGAACTTACTGCAACACTTGCATATGAATATATGTTGTTAATGAGCAGTAAGGAAACTATTTCATCTACAGATCCTAGTTCAACAGAATTTGCTATGCCTACAAGTGTAACGACTGGCGATTCTGCAATAGTTTTTTATTTATACAAAACTAATGAAAGATATACTTTGAATTCAACTGTGGATGCTGTCCCAATTGTGGATGTAACTCTTCCTTATGGAGAATTGGCGAGCGGAACAGTTACAGTGCAGACATATGATCCGTCTTCATTTACATTTGATACTGCATCATCTACAGTTGCAGTGACAGATGTTAATGTAACAGGTGATACTTCAACATTTTATTATGGAAATGTATCATACACATATTCTAAGGATAGTGGCGCGTCAACATCTGCTTCATTAGCTGAGATTAATGCGTTATTTAATAATGGGGTTAGTTCAGAGGGTAAGTATTCTATCACGAAGACAATAAAAGATAGAACTAACGCAAAAGATATTTTTACCAAGACTGTTTCTGGAGTTGTAAATAAAGGTATTTTTAAAAGTTCCTTTAAAGCTGGGTTAGCTGGTGCTGAAGTATCTGCTCCTGATGGAGTTGATTCTGTTACAGTTCCTGCTACAGGTTATCTTGTGCCAGGTTCTAAAATTGGTGTAGATATTCAGGTTGATAACTATACATCGTTCGTTGTTAAGAAGGGAACGACAGATGTTACAAATGTTGCAACAATCATTAGTGATAAGGCTCAAACTGCTACAGGTCTTTCTTTTGGTATAACAGGTGCTTCAGATGATGCTGGTAGCGTGACATACACGGTTACATTAACCGATAATAATGGAACAACAGATGTTACAACAGATGATCTTACTAAGGATTATACAGTTGTTATAAACTATTATAACGGTAAGCCTACGGTATCAGATATTACTGTTGATAATAAAGGCGTTCAGAAGGATCCATCAAATAATGATATATATTATGTAACAAATAGTGAAGCTAAGGCTGCTGTTTCAGCTACAGCCTCAATAGCGGATCCTAAAGCTACAGATGCTACAATTGCTAGTGCTACTATAAATGGAGTGGCTGCTACTCTTAGTTCTGGTGCAATAACCGGAGAGGTTAGTCTTGCAAGAGGTAATAATACTGTTTCAATTATTGCCACAAGTGGTTATGCAATTGCTTCTGATGCAGCCTCAGTTAATGTATTATATGATCCTGATGCTCCATATATTGTAAATACTTCTTCAAGTAAGTTAACTGTAAGTTCATCATCAACACCTGTGGCAACATCATTTGATGAATCTACGCTTACTTATACAGCGGAAGTATCTGCATATTATGCTACAACAGTAAGTATTCCTGTTAGTGATGCACATGATAGCGATGTTACTAGTGGAATTGCTTCAGTTACAATTAATGGTACACCATATACTGTAACAAGTGGAAAAGTAACATATTCATCTGCTGCGTATGCTGACTTAACGGATTCAAGACTAAGTGGAACTGATGAAGAATTAAGCGTTGTAGTGACTGACTATGCAGGAAATGCAAAAACTTACAAGGTTGTTTTAGATTTTGTTGATGAGAGAGCATCTATTTTTGAAGCATTTAATGAGGCGCCTATAGATGCGACAAATAATTATTTCCATTGGACAAATAATAACAGAACAGCAACGGTAACTTATACTGTATATACAAATGTTGATCTTGATACAACAAACGCTACTAATAAGCCACATATTATGTTAACCTCTACTGCTACTACAACGGCAACTCGAGTAGAGTTAAAAAATATAGGTGCTAGAGCAACTTCGGATAAAGCTGGTTACAAATATATGTATATTTTGACTTATGATTATCCAAGTGCTTCTATGTCGGATTATCATCTTAAGCTTGTTGTAAAGAATATTCATGGACATGAAAGTGAACATGAAACTGAAGTAAGAAGTGTTGATATTGATAGACCTACTATATCAGCTCCAACAAATGCTGCATGGGTTAATGCTCTTGAATTATCAGTATCTATTCCTGATGGTACTTATTCTTCAGGGGTTGATTATGTTGAGGCGACAGGAACTGATAAGACGAAGTACACTGAATTTGATTCAAATAATAAGTTTAATGCAGTAGTTCAGCAGTCTCCTGATGCTTCAGGTACAGCTGTAAGTTTTACTGCTTATGATAAAGCTGGAAATGTGGTAAATACTCCTTGGACTAGTACATTCTTTGTTGATCAGACAAAACCATTAACTGGTTTAACAATATCTGATGTAACTGTCGAGGATGGTGCTGTAGATAATTCTGTGGTTTGTATTCAGAAGGTACCAACAATTAAGTATTCTCCATCAGATACTCCAAGTGGTATTAATTCGGCAAAAACAAAGGCTGAAATAACTGATGGTACGACAACATTAACACTTAATGCAACTGAGACTTCACTGTCGGATTATTTTACAATAACTGATGATAAGGTGTATACAATTACTGTATATGTAGAAGATCAGGCAGGAAATAGCAATACAACAACTAAAAATATTAAGGTTGACAATGCTCCACCTGTTGTATCTGTAGTAGTTGATGATCCTACTGCACCTACAAAGGGTATTAATCCTTATTACAATAAGGATGTTGAGGTAAAGCTTACTATTAAGGATACCAACATTGATGGAACTACCGTGCAGGTTTATGATAATGAAGATCCTATAACTATTTCTTGGGATACTTCTAATCCATCAGAGTGGGTTGGATATTATACAGCAACTACTCCAGGATCGCATACAATCAAACTTACTGCTAAGGATACATCAAAGAATACTCCAGATCCTGAATTTGCTACGAATACATTTGTTATTGATGCGGAAGCTCCTGTAATCAAGACTTTCCTTGATGATGAAGAGTATAGTGGTACAGATGCTTATAAGCTTTCTTCTGCAACATCTAAGATGGTTGTAACTGATGATTACGGTAGAGATGAGGCTGATGAGAGAGTAACGATTAAGCTTGTAACTCCAGCTGGAGAGACTAAGACAGAAGTAAAGAATGGTGCTGGACCTTTCACATTTGCTGAAGATGGTGTTTATACACTTACATATGAAGCAATTGATAAGGCTGGTAACCCAGCTAGTAAGGTGATCAGCTTTACCGTTGACGGTGCAAAGCCTGTACATAACATTTATGTTACAACAGGTGCAGCTAAGACGGCTAAGTATTGTAATGAGTATAGTAATAAAGTTGGAAAGTTCGAAAATGAGGAATATACGTATGGAAAGTATTTCAACACAGATGTATTCTTGGATGTAGCGTACTTTGATTACAACATTTCATCTGTAACAGTTTATGATAATGATATTCCTGTTGCTGTAAACTGGAGTACAGATGGTGGATATGGTAGAGGTACAATCGCTATTTCAAGCGAGGGTTACCATGAAATAAAGATGTCATCTACTGATAAGTCTGGTAATACAGTTACGGATTCAGGCTTTTCAGCGGTATACTTTACTATTGATAAGACTGAACCTGTTATAAATCCTTACCTTAATGGAGAAGTGTATACAAGTATGACAGCGTACACGTATTCTGCACTAGGCGAGGCTGTAGTTGTAGATGAAAATATGGATGAGGATGATTTCCATATTACTGCAATAAGAGAATTACCAGATGGTAGTACAGAAACAACATTCTATTCAGGTCAATACGGTATCCAGTATACTCAGGATGGATTTTATACAATAATATATACCGCTACAGATAAAGCTGGAAACTCGTCAACGTTTTCATATGGTTTCACTGTTGATACGGATTCTCCAGTACATAACATGTATGTATTGTCTGATAATCCACCTAAGTTCAGTAGTTATAAGAATAATTATAATAATCCTGTAGGTGTTTTTGATTCAAGGCCTTCACAGGAGTCATATGAGTATGGACAGTATTATGGTAGTGACGTCAGCGTTGAATTAAATGTATTTGATTATAACCTTGATTGGGTATATGTTACAGATAATGGAGCTGAGATTACACCAAACTGGACATGGGATGGTGCTTATGGAAAGGCTGTTGTAACACTTTCTTCTGAAGGTTACCATGAACTAAAGATGTGGTCAAAGGATCTTTCTGGAAATGAAACAGAAGATACAGAGGTTGGTCAGAAGGTAAGACTTTACGTTGATAAGACATCACCAAGTATAACAACATATGTTAACAGTTCGCTCTATACAGAGGGTTCTGGTGTAAGATATCTTAATACAAATGCAAGCGTATCGGTTTCTGTAAACGATGCAAACAAGGATTCAACTGATCTTGTTAGAACAAGTAAGATGACTCCTCCAGGTGGTTCATCATCATCACAGACAGACAATATTGGTGAAACAACTGAGAACTACTCAACAGAAGCTGATTACGAAGTAACTTATGTAGCTACAGACCTTGCGGGTAACAAGAGTGCTACAAGAAACGTACAGTTCCGAGTTGATAAGACTCCACCGCAGCTTTCAATCACTGGTGACGGAACTTCGACAGCAAAGTCGGTTGCAGTATCATTTGGCATTAAAGAAGCATTCTACTGGGATATGACAAGTGCTAAGTACTCAATCTACAAGAAGGCTGAGGGTACAGCGGAAGCTCTTGAGAAGACTGTTGATTTCACTCCTAGAAGTGCAAATGATAGCCAGAGTTATACAATTACAGATGATGCTGAGTACAGATTTGAGTTCAGTGCTGAAGATAAGTGCGGCAACAAGACAGAGATGAAGGGTACACTCATCAAGGATGGTACTGCTCCTGTAATCATGCTGTCAGGTGTAAGCAACTACGATAAGACTGATAAGAATGTAACACTGAATATTTCGGTAGATGAGGCATTCTACTCAAGTAATAAGGTTACTCTTACAGGTACAAGAACAGATATAGACGGAAAGAAGACAAATATTGATTTCAATCAGTTTGTTACCAACCGCACAAAGATATCTAACCTTGAACAGCTCTTTGAAGAAGATGGTATCTATGATATCACTGTTACTTCAACAGATAAGGCAGGAAATACTTCATCTAAGTCACTTCATTTCACAATCGATACTACAGATCCTGAAATCGGTGATCTTTCAAAGTATGATGGAGTAAAGACAAACAAGTTTGAATGGGATATCGACCTTGATGATCTTGTAAAGGATCTTACAGTTTGCGATATCTCAGTATACATGGATGGTTCACTTTATGACGGAACATCAGAGATTTCTGATGGATCACACGTTCTGAGAGTTGAGGCTGTTGATGAGCTTGGACATAAGTCATTTAAGGAAGTTACATTTGTACTTGATACAAAGGCTCCTAACATTATCATTTCAAATGTTGAAGATGGCGACAGACTTCTTGAGTCAACAGACGTCACAGTAACAGTTGAGATTGATGAGGATGTTCTTGATACAGTATCACTGAATGATAAGTCTGTAACTGTTACAGATAACAAAGCAACACTTACAATTAATTCAAAGGGTAAGTACAGAATAAATGCTACAGCTCATGATGAGGCAGGAAATACTTCTTCAACAGAGATTGAGTTCAGCTTTGGTAAGCAGATGAATATCAAACTGATTGCTATTATCGCTGGCGCAGCAATACTTCTTCTGGCAATACTTCTTGTAATAATTAAGCGTAGACGTGATAATGCTTATTAAGATCTAAACTATATAATGAGTCACTCGGTTGAACCGGGTGGCTCATTTTTTTTGGTGGATAAAGAAGTGGTTAAATGGTAAAATGAATAAGTCGTCTTGATGGAAAAAACTAAAGGAAATTATTTATGAGTGAGTTTAAAGGTATAGTGTTTGATATGGATGGAGTCATACTTGACTCTGAGAAAATATATAGAAAGTATGAGTATGTTGCTGCTGAGAAGTATGGGCTTCCTATGGATAATATAGAAGAGTTCTGTAACAGGATAGCAGGCGGAACAAAGCATACGAACAAAGTTGTGTTTCAGGAGTTCTTTAATACTGATATAGATTACATGGAATACCGTGATGTTGTATCGGCAGGAGTAGAAGCTTATGCGACAGAACATGGATATGAAGTGAAGCCTGGTATAAAAGAACTTTTTGATTTTTTAAAGGATCGTGGGATTAAGATAGCTCTTGCAACTTCAACTGATAAGGATAGAGCTACAAGGTTTCTTGAACCACATGGACTGCTTCCATACTTCGATGCCATGGTCTTTGGAGATATCATTCCACCTGGTCGTGGTAAGCCAAATCCTGATATCTATCTTGCGGCTTGTAAACAGCTGGGAACAGAGCCTGCAGAGACTATTGGAGTAGAAGATTCTCGAAATGGCGTTCTTTCATCATCTCGTGGCGGACTCTTTACAGTAATGGTGGTTGATCTTATCCCTCCTGATGACGCCGTGAGGGAATATGCTGATAAAATCTACGACAATGCTTATGAAATAACTGAGCTATTTTAAATTAGGGGTTTACTTGACTTGATACCTTGAGGTATAATGTACTTTGCGCTTATGGGGTCTAAGTGTTTATTTAGGAGTATAGTTTTGAAGAAAAAGATTGCATTGATATTAGTGTTGGTGATGGTTTTATCTATTATCCCTAACGAAAGATATCAAACCCTTAAAGATGTAAAAAATATTTCAAATGTACAGGCGGCTGGCCAGGTTACTGGAGCGGCTGTAGTAGATATGGCTCGTAACTATATCGGCCATATGACTTATATTTCTGGAGGAATGGATCTCTCAGTAGGAGTTGATTGCTCAGGTTTTGTATGTGCAATCTATCGCTTGCTGGGTGTTGATCTTGTATCCCAAGGTGTTAGAAGTACATGGGATATGCTTGGTTCTCCAGAAAAGATTCATGCAGTTAATATAGGATCTACCAATAAGGCTGATATCCGTAACGGAGATCTTGTAATAACAAATAATGGTGGACATGTAGGTATCGGAACAGATAGCGGTCACATGATCCATCAGACTAACTCTGCAATCAATGAGGTAAGAGAAGTTGATCTTGATGATTATTCTTCTGCGATTGTTGCAATCATTCGTATCGACTACACAAAGTGGGGCGGCGTAAATGCGACTAATCTCAATACCCCTATTGATCAGAATGCAAACAATAACAATAATAATAACGCAAATAACAATGCAACTAAGGTAGAGGATAAGGATAATCCGGGCTCTCCTTATGCTATTCCAGGAGTTGACGTGTCATTTGGAAGTAAGTCAAATGATACTATGTGGCTTCAGACAGCTTTAAATAAGGTTGATAATGCTGGTCTTACTGTGGATGGATCTTTCGGACGTCTCTCTGAGACTGCGGTAAAGAATTTTCAAACCAAGTTTGGTATTACAGCATCAGGTGTTTGTGATGCCACTACAAGGAATAAGATAGTTGATGTTCATAAAGCGATTAACGGAATTACGAAGGTTGAGATAGTTGGTGAAAAATTGACAGGCAATGAGGGGGAATTTATATCTCTTTCAACAAAAGTAACTCCTGAGGTTTCGGTTTCTGTTCCAATGACATGGATATCGACAAATGGAGATGTTGCTATAGTCGAAAATGGAAATGTTGCACTTTTAAATGAAGGTCAGGTTGGAATAGTTGCTAAGGCACCAAATGGTGTGACGGGTTCAGTGAGTATTACAGTAACTGGAAAATCGCATTATAACGAGTGGCATAACGGTAGATGGTATGGTGCTGATGGAAAGAGTACTTATGAGTACACTGGTGAGTGGAAGCATGATAATACAGGCTACTGGTTCGAGGATACATCAGGTTGGTATCCAAAGAATGAGTGGGTTAAGATAGAAGGCGATTGGTACTATTTTGGTAGCAATGGCTATAATGCCAGAAATAGTTGGAAACAGGTGGGTAGTACTTGGTACTACTTCAAAAAAGACGGAAAGATGGCTGAAAGCGAATGGGTAGGCGGCTACTGGCTGTCTGCAGGCGGCGCTTGGACATATTCTGGCGTAGCTAAGTGGAAGCAGGATGGTACTGGCTGGTGGTATGAAGACAGCCTTGGCTGGTATCCAAAGGGTGAGACAGTAAAGATTGACGACAAAGAATACACCTTCAATACAGGGGGCTACTGGGTATCCCAGTAACATATAGAAACTATTAACAAGGAGACAAAGTAACATGAAGAAGGCAAAGAGAAATGCAATCCTCGGACTGATCGCATTCCTGTTGGTTGCTGCTGGTGCTGCATATGCAGTTGTGGCAGGACTTGGAAGCGATAGAGTAGGACTTGCGAAGGACATCCCACTTGGACTTGATCTTCAGGGTGGTGTCAGCGTTACCTACGAGATTGAGGAGGACAACGCATCAGACGAAGATATCAATGCAACTATTGATAAGCTGCAGCGAAGAGTAGATAACTACAGTCCTGATGCAGAGGTTTATAGACAGGGAAATAAGCGTATCACAGTTGAGATACCTCTGGATACAAGCAAGTACGATCCAAATGAGATCCTCGATATGCTTGGACGTCCAGGAAAGCTTGAGTTCCTCGATACTACAAACTACAACCTTTTTGCCCAGGGTCAGGAATATGAGCCATCACTTACAGGTTCTGATGTAAAGAATGCTGAGGGTGGACGTGTTCAGGATCAGACCACAGGTGCAGATGAGTATATCGTTTCACTCCAGTTCACTGATGATGGAGCTCAGAAGTTCAGCGATGTAACTGCTGCAAATATTGGTCAGCCTATCTATATTATATATGATAATGAAGTTCAGAGCGCACCAACTGTACGTGAGCAGATTTCAGGTGGAAGCGCTCAGATTGATGGAATGGAAGACTTCGAAGAGGCTTCAAATCTTGCAAGTACAATCAAGATAGGTGCCCTTCCACTTACACTGAAGGAGTTATCATCACAGGTAGTTGGACCAAAGCTTGGTTCAGATGCACTTAGAACATCACTTATTGCAGGTGCTATTGGTCTTTGCATCATTTTCCTTTTGATGATCATCATCTTCAGATTCCCTGGATTCCTGTCAGCTATTGCACTTACACTTTATACAATACTTGAGCTGTTCTTCCTGAACGCTCTTCACATTACACTGACACTTCCTGGTATTGCCGGTATCATCTTATCGATTGGTATGGCGGTCGATGCAAATGTCATCATATTCACCCGTATTAAAGAAGAACTGGGTGCTGGAAAGACAGTAAAGACGGCTGTTAAGTCTGGTTTCGATAAGGCTATGTCAGCTATCCTTGATGGAAATATCACAACAATCATTGCTGGTGTTGTACTTCTTGTTATGGGTACAGGTACTGTTAAGGGCTTTGCTCGTACACTTATTCTTGGTATCGTACTTTCAATGTTTACAGCACTTGTTGTTACAAGACTCCTGTTAAATATCTTCGTAGCTCTTGGCGTAACAAACAAGAAAATGTACGGAGCAGCTAAGGAGCCAAAGATTTCAAATTATGCAGGTCGTTTCAAGTTCGCTGTCAGCTTCTCTGCAATCGTTATTATTGCAGGACTCGCTTTCCTCTTCGTAAACAAGAACATTGGTACTCGTGGAAATGCAATGAACTTCTCACTTGAGTTCAGTGGCGGTACTTCAACTTCTGTAACATTTAATGAAGAGTATAGTCTTCAGAGGGCTGAATCAGATGTGCTTCCTGTATTCTCTGATCTTGGTATCGAAGGTGTTCAGATCCAGACAGTTGATGGAACAAATCAGGTTGTATTCAAGTCAGGACTTCTTGATGAGGAAATGCGTACTCAGCTTGCTGATTCACTTAAGGAAAAGTTCGAGCTTACAGATGATAAGATCGATTCACAGAATATTTCAAGCACAATCAGTGGTGAGACACAGAGAGATGCTGTTCTCGCAGTTGTGATCGCTTCACTTCTCATGCTGGTTTATATAGCATTTAGATTTAGTGATGCTCGTTTCGGTGTCAGTGCCGTACTTGCACTGATCCACGATGTAATGTTTGTATTCTTCGCATATACAGCTATGTACCTCTCAGTAGGTGGTACATTCATCGCATGTATGCTTACTATAGTCGGTTACTCAATCAACTCATCAATCATCATCTTCGACCGTATCCGTGAGAACCTGAAGTCAATGAGTGTTGAGAAGGATGGCTATGACAAGATAGTTAATACAAGTATTTCACAGACATTCACGCGTAATATCTACACCAACTTAACAACATTTGTAACTATCCTGATGCTTTACATTCTCGGTGTTGCTTCACTTAAGGAATTCACACTTACACTAATGGTCGGTGTTGTTGCTGGTACATATTCTTCAATCTGCATCACAGCACCACTGTGGCTGTGGCTTCGTAAGAAGATTGGTGTTAAGGAAGAGACTGCCGAAGCATCTAAGAAGACAGCAAAGAAATAACATAAAGACTAATATGAAATGTATAAATGAGTCGATTTGGCCCTCTCGCCGATCGACTCATTTCTTTATGTGAAGGGTTGGTGAGATGAGTTGCCCGAGGGATATATTTGTGGTACAATACACCGTATATTGATGAGATGTGACAGTGTTGTACGTGGCATTTGTCACATTTTAGATTTTTATGAAAGAAATATCGAAATGATATTACATGGAGGTGGGTTAGATGAAGACAATAGAGGATTACATTGTAACAATCCCAGATTTCCCAGAACCAGGAATTATGTTCAGAGATGTTACTGGTGTACTAGATAGCGCAGAAGGACTGCAGATGGCGATTGATGAGCTCTACAAGCTTCTTCAGGGTGTAGACTATGATGTGATTGCTGGAGCAGAGGCAAGAGGTTTCCTTTTCGGTATGCCACTTGCATATAAGGCTAACAAGCCATTTATACCAGTTAGAAAGAAGGGCAAGCTGCCTAGAGAGACAGTTGAAAAGACTTATGATCTCGAGTATGGCACTGCAACTATAGAAATACATAAGGATGCTATAAAGCCGGGTCAGAAGGTTATTCTTGTTGATGACCTTATCGCAACAGGCGGAACCATGAAGGCTGCAGCAGACCTTATTCAGGAACTTGGTGGAGAAGTAGTAAAGATGCTGTTCCTTATCGAGCTTGAAGGTCTCAACGGACGTGCAAAGCTTGAGGGTTACGATGTAGCATCAGTAGTAAAGTATCCAGGTAAGTAGGAGCAATATGTCTGATATAACTAAAACTGATCTTACAAATGAATACGACGATCGTCTTCCAATTAAGAAGATAATTAATGACAGTGCTCGAACTGGCGAACTTGCAACTCCTGAGGATTTTACAGATCCAGATGAAATCTATAAGGTGATGATCGAGAAGATCAAGACTTATCATCCATCCGATGATTTTACCCTGATTGAAAAGGCATATCATATAGCTGATGATGCTCATAAGAATCAGAAGAGAAAGTCGGGAGAGCCTTATATTATTCATCCTCTCTGTGTAGCGATCATTCTTGCGGAGCTGGAGATGGATAAGGAGACTATTATAGCTGGTCTTCTTCATGATGTCATCGAGGATACTGAGTATACAAAGGAAGATCTTTCTCGCGAATTTTCGCCAGAGATCGCAGGTCTTGTTGATGGCGTTACAAAGCTGACTCAGTTGAATCTGTCTCAGGATAAGATAGAGATTCAGGCAGAGAATCTTCGTAAGATGTTCCTTGCTATGGCAAAGGATATCCGAGTTATTATCATTAAGTTGGCTGATAGACTTCATAACCTCAGAACACTTCAGTATCAGACTGCTGCGAAGCAGATTGAGAAGGCTCGTGAGACCATGGATATCTATGCGCCGATCGCTAATCGTCTCGGTATTTCTCGTATCCAGGTTGAGATGGATGACCTCTGTATGCAGTACCTTGAACCTGAGGTATATGCAGATCTCAGATCTCAGATAGACGAGATCATCATTGACCGTGAAGAGTTTATCAATGACATGGTAAATGAGGTCACAGAGTATATCAAAGAAGCAGAGATAGAGGCGGAGATAGAAGGAAGAGTAAAACACCTCTTCAGTATTTATAAGAAGATGAAGACTCAGGGTAAGACTCTGGATCAGATATATGACCTGTTCGCACTTCGAATCAAGGTCGAGTCGGTGAGAGACTGTTACGCAGCTCTTGGTATCATTCATGAGAAATATAAGCCTATTCCAGGTCGTTTCAAAGATTATATTGCTATGCCAAAGCCTAACATGTATCAGTCACTGCATACCACTTTGATAGGTCACGGGGGAAGGCCATTTGAAATTCAGATCCGTACCTATGACATGCATCGTACAGCTGAATATGGTATCGCTGCTCACTGGAAGTATAAAGAAACAGGAGTTCAGAAGGTTTCTCAGGAAGAGAAGATGAACTGGCTGAACGAGATTCTTGAGTGGCAAAATGACACGAAAGATAATAAAGAGTTTATAAATGCGGTTAAAACCGACCTGGATATGTTCCAGGATCAGGTTTATGTATTCACTCCACAAGGTGACGTTATAACGTTACCAAGGGGTTCGAATACAATCGACTTCGCGTATGCTATTCATACTGCAGTCGGTAATAGAATGGTGGGAGCACGTGTCAATGGACGTCAGGTGCCAATAGAGACACAGCTTCACAGTGGTAACCGAGTAGAGATTATCACCTCTACTAATACCAAAGGACCTAGTATGGATTGGCTCAACATAGTCAAGAGTACACAGGCCAAGACCAAGATCAACCAATGGTTCCGACAGGAGCTAAAGGATGAGAACATTGTTAAGGGTAAGGCTGCAGTAGATAACTACTGTAAGACCAAGAATATCCCTCTGGCAGACCTTATGAAGCCAGAATATGTCGCGGCTACTTTAAAGCGTTATAATTTTGCTGATTGGGATTCCCTTATGGCGGCTATAGGACATGGCGGCCTCAAAGAGGGTCAGATAGTAAATCGACTCATTGAGGAACACAGAAGGCTTACGGAACAGAATATATCCGATACAGACCTTGCAGAAGAGATAAACCGCAAGAGCCGCTCGTTTGATATACCAAAGGGCAGCATTCAGGTGCACGGAGTCCACGATATCGCGGTACGTTTCTCCAAATGTTGTTCTCCGGTTCCAGGTGATGAAATCATAGGATTTGTCACTAGGGGACGTGGTATATCTATTCACAGAACAGACTGTGAGAATCTGCTTACCATGAGCGAAGATGAGAGGGAACGACTTATCGATGCTGAGTGGGTAGAAGAAGCAGAAGACCGAAGTGCTGAGTTCATAGCTGATATTAATGTATACGCTATGGACCGTAACGCCCTGATACATGATATCTCGAAAGTCTTTATGGAAGCAGAGATACCTATCAAAAAGATTGAAGGTCGTGTAAACAAACAGGGTAAATCCACCGTAAATGTGCAATTTGGCGTTAAGTCAAAGGGTGATATGAATGCACTGATATCTAAAATCCGCAGTATAGAGGGTATTATAGATATAGAGCGTACACAAGGTTAATCAGAATCAGCTAAGCTGATCAAAACGATTATAAGGATAAGAACATGTACAAGATGAGTTCAGTAACAATTGGTCCTGTGGCGACTAACTGTTACACAATAATTAATGAGGAGTCAAAGGAAGCAATCCTGATAGACGTATCAGGCAATCCAGAACGACTTCTAGCGGCCGTAAAAGAAGCAGGTGCAAAACCGGTAGCGCTCCTGCTTACCCATGCACATTTTGATCATATGGATGCGACAGACGCTGTACGCGCCCAGTATCCAGATATAGAAGTGATAATAGGCGAAAATGACGCTCCACTTCTCGAAAATCCTTCGCTCAATCTGTCTTACGGCTTTATGGGCGAACCAGTATCAGTCAAGGCTGATCGAACCGTTAGTGACGGCGAAGAGCTTGAACTGATAGGAATCCGAATCAAATGTATCGAGGTTCCGGGACATACAATCGGTGGAATGTGCTACTACATGCCAGACCTCACCTCGTTATTCGACGGTGATACGTTGTTCCATGGTAGCATAGGACGGTCAGATTTTCCAACAGGTGATGGCGACGCATTGATCGAGAATATCGCGACAAAGCTGTTCGTACTACCTTCAGATACACGGGTTTTTCCGGGACATGACTCGGAAACTACTATCGGTTGGGAAAAGTCAAATAATCCGTATTTTTAATGGTCTTATACCATCCAAATACAAAAGGATTGATATGCAGAGAAATGTCATACCACAATATGAATATTGCATGAACATGCCCCGTAATAGAGTTGCGGGGCTTCTTTTTTTATGGTAAACTAATCTCGTAGAAATGCGCCCTGTGGGGTAGTAGTTAAGGGTGCGTTCGAGAGGTAATAACCCAGAGTAGGCATGTTCAGTGAAGGTTGGTCACTGGATAAATCATAGGGAGGAAGAAGGCTTATGATTAACAAGAAAACTCTTGGGATGGTTTTTAAAGTATTAGACTTGAGAGATGGGGACAGAACTAGTTGCGGTTCTGTTAACAGAATAAATGGATATCGAAGCTCCCAGAAGAATTCTAAGAAAGGATTCACGCTTGTGGAGCTTATTGTCGTGCTTGTTGTTATTGCTATCCTAGCGGGCTTGGCAATTCCTATATCTATGGGCTTCATAGATAAAGCCAAGGAAAAACAAGCTATAATAGATGCGAAGGCTGCTCTTACTGCTACACAGGGCATTCTTTCTGATGCTTATACTGATGGAATGACTTCCCTTCCTAAAACACTAAGACTAAAAGCACAGGATACCGCTCAGGCTGGTGATGATACCGCTTTTGTTGTTTGGACAGCTAAGCATTTTTCATTTGCAGATGGAACATATAAATCATCGGCTTGTTATACAGTTTTAGAAGCTTTATATACAACTGGCGATGGACATTACGTATATTATGATGGCGTGGATTGGACTGTATATGACGACGACGATGATGATATTCAGTCGGTTGTTTCAAGAACTGACTCATCGAATGATAGTATAAGCAAAACCAATATTATATATGTGTGGCCTTGCGATGATAGCTTATATGCAAAGGATTCTGCAAATGGAGCAAATAAGCTTAATCCTGAAGATTATGTTGATATAGCAACAAATGATTATAAAGATGATTCGGAAGAAGGCGGTCTTCCAGAAGAAGTTGAAACAAATGTAAGTAATGACTTTGTTATTGATGTATACCTCATAGTTCCTGGCAAAAATCAGGGACTAGGATTTAATCCTATTGCTGATAATAACACAGTTCATTTGGAGTATTCAGCTGATAGTTCGAGTTTTAAAACTGCAGTAGGAGATACCACTATTACTTCTGCAGAAGAACGTGAATACTCTTTAGATTTTGGTAATAAGTATGATGGTACTTCGTTACTGTGGCATCTTGGCAGTTTAACAAGTGAAGATACATATGGTTCAATAACAGGTGAATCAGATGGAATTGTTAATTATTTGAAGAACCTGGCTTCTACGCTTAGCACAGCTGAGAGTGGTTCTGAGGAAGTTGGGAAATCAGTTAGTTTTTATGCAAGCATAGATCCTAATCGCATTCCTATAGACATATACTTTATGCCATATACAACTAAGCAGAAGGTATCTGTGTCAGATGCTGAAACTGTACAGAAAGATGATGGAAGAACTGGTGGAAAAGTTTCTGTTCTTTACAATGAGGTTTCAGAAACTGTTGAAGGATTCCCTACACAGATAGATGTATCACCAAATGAAAACGAAGATTCTTTAAAGGTGCTTAGCGAGGAACAGAGAGAAGATGTTGTAAGATTCAACGATGAGTGGATATTTAAAAATGATTCTGGCAGTTCTTCTAGTTATGAAAAAGTAGATACCTCACTTAAAGATTGGACAGAAAATTGGGCAAAGACACAGGTTGAAGCATCTAAGCTGAATAAGGATAGTGAGGCCAGTGTTACATTTGCAGCACCTGCAGATATTTGTAAGACAGCATTTCTTTCTGTTGTAAATGAAACTGAAAGTAGTGAATCAACTGGAAATACTACGTCTAGTCCTAAAATGACACTTAACGATACTGATTCTGTTGAAGTGACATTTTCTGAGTATGAATATGATCATAAGAGATATGAGCTTCGCGGAGAAAATGACGGAACTAGGGTAGAGGTAAATGATGATTATTCAATCTTTAAGAATACAGAACTTCTAGATAAGGTTGGTGGAATGGCTGATGGCTCTGTTGAGGTAAAGCTTGTTTCTCCAAATAAAATGAAGTTATGGCGTATATTTGATTGTGATGAAGATGCTGAGAAGAATGTTGATGGAAATGGTAATCCAATCGAACTGGATAAAACCAGAGAGAAGGATTGCACTAAAGAGATATTAGACAGCTTATATGCTGCTGATTATACAAATTATTGGGAACTGGCTGAAGTTGATGCTTCAGAATTAACTACCAGACTTCTTAGAGTTGCAGATATTAACAACGGCGTGGATGATCATGCGGACGATGTAAATGCAAAGGATTCTCCTGTTCGTGCATTATTTGTATCTGTGGCTGGTGGCAAAGAGACATTGATCAATTCGATTAATTATATTGATTATACAAAAGAATCGCTGGAAGAGAACAATTATGCTGGAAAGACGAGTCAGGTATGTATTTCAACTACTAAGCCTGATGATATTGCTAGTGCAGATTTCTTACAGTTGGTAATTGCTGATCAAAGTGCACCATCAACAGGTGATAATCTTGATCCTGATTATCCGGGATATACGATTGCTTATAGTGTTGGTGACAGTACAGCTGGATATGATATATACGTATTTACTCAGGATAATACAAATATAAAGGCTGAGGGTAGTATTCGTCATATTCATAATAAATTTAGCAAGATGACAACTAATACTTTCCTTAGCAGTCTCGATACGACAGATGTTACAAGTACATTTGATATGTTGAATGCTTGTAATGCTCTTGAGACTATAGATTTAAGTAATTTCAGAGCAGATAATCTGTATGTGGCAAGAGGAATGTTCAGTGGTTGTAAAAAACTTGAAAGTATTACTTTGGGGTTTGAAGAGGCACCAGTTCTTACTACCGTTAGAGGAATGTTTTACGATTGTAATAAACTCACCTCGCTAAATATGGATAAATTTAATACAAATCATGTAAATATATTCCAGAACTATTTCTATGGATGCTATGTTTTAACTGGCATTGGAACAAATGGTGGATACGCCATCAATATTCAAAATGGTTCGAATTTTGAAAATATGTTTGCAAAATGTAAAGTCCTTGAGAATGCGAGATTTACCACAAAGGGTGAACCTTCTCAGGTTACATCATTCCCTGTTAATATGTATTCTGAATGTAACAAACTGAAGAATATTACTTTGGACAATGCTAACTTTGCTCAGATGTCTGGACTACAAGGAATATATAAAAATGATGGTAAGCTTGAACATGCATATTTTATAAATGGATCCAAGTGTGGTGATGGAACATCACTTAGTGGTCTTTTTGCTGATTGCACACAGCTTAAGAATGCGTCATTCGATGCGGCTAGTACAAAGAATGTTGTTGATATGAGTTCTATGTTCAGCGGTTGTACTGGACTTAAAAATTCTACAGGTTCTTCTCCTATAGTTGATGGAATGGACGTTACCGCTGCAAAGAATATGAGTTCAATGTTTATTGGATGCACTGGACTTACTAGTGCTGAAACAGGTGTATCAACACTTACAGCTGAGAATCTGTCTAGTATGTTTAAGAATTGTACTGGAATGAATACAGCTGAAGTACATATAGATAAAGCTACGAATATATCAAGTTTATTCGAGAACTGTACTTCACTTGCTACAGCAACACTTACCGGAACTTCAAATGCAACTGCATCTGGTTGTCCAATAGCTAATAGTGCAGATGCAATGAAAGATACCTTTAAGGGTGCAGGTGTTGGTACTGAAGAAAAGAGAGAAGTTAATATAGTTATTAAGAATATATATTTCACGAATTTTGCTGCTGCAGCTGATGTTAACAGTGGTACTGGTTATGAAAGACTTCTGGCTTCTTCGATATCAAATGCTAAGGCTGTAACATTTGAAAACGTAAACTTTAATGGCATTAAGTCTATGGCTAGTGTTTTCAAGAACTTTACAGCATTAACAAATGTATATTTTAAGAATTCAGATTATACAGGAATAACTAACATGAGCAGAATGTTCCAAGGCTGTACTGCTCTTAATATTTCAGCTTTGATAAAAACTCCGTCAAATTTGGATGGATTAGATACTCAGCATGTAAGCAATATGTCTTATATGTTTGCTTCGTGTACATCTCCAACAAATGAATCTACAGGTGACATTCGTATAGATAATGCAACAAATATTGCTGGAATGTTTAATAACTGTAATACGCTTAAGGATATTGTTCTTTGTGGTGATAGCATTAGTACAGAAGGAAAACTGAATAATACAAAGGCTAATTATACAGATACATTTAAAGGCGCCGGTGTTCCAGGAAACGATGATAATACATTATCAATTACTTTAAAGAATATTAGTTTCCCTAATATGAACTTTAGAGGAAAGTCTTACAATAGTTTAAGCAGAGGAGATAAAACAAATTACAACACTGCAAATGGGGCTTACTATTTCTTTGAGTCTGCGAGAACTTCAGCGAGTTCAATTACTATTCAGAATGTTTCATTACCTAATACATATGGACTGGATTATGTGTTTGGAGGAGATAATGGTAGTACGGATAAAGCGCCTAATCCAAACTTGGGATTTAAGTATCTTGAATCTATTACTTTCGATAACTTTAAAGTGCCACATTTAGGAAGAGCTAAAGGTTTCTTCATGAATTGTGCTAGATTAAAGAAGGTTTCTTTTGCTGGATCAAACGGTGGCTTTGATGCGCCTAAATTATGGAATTTCAGTTTTTGGTTCAGGGGTTGTACGAGTCTTGAAACAATTGAATTTGGTAATATGGGTCAACCAGGATATATCTCCACAAAGGGCGAAAGTGCTGAGTTCTGGGTAGATTTTAATAGTATGTTTGCTTATTGTGAAAATTTGAGAAACGTTGACCTAACAGGGTTTGAAACATCAAATTGTAAGAATATGAGATACATGTTCTATGATTGTTTAAACATTGGACGAGGAAAAAATCAGGAGTACGGCGTTCTTGATCTTTCAACATTTGACACGCACAATGTAAAAAATCAAAAAGAGAGAGATGGCGCAAATGATACAGATCAAGCCGATAAGAGAATGGAAAATATGTTCGGTACATCAAGCGGAAAGACTAGTAAAATTAAGACAATTTATGCTACAGAGAGTTTTGTCGTTGATTCTACAGCTTCGAGTAAACCAATGTTTGGTGATGGTCTGACAAACCTTGTGGGAGGAAATAGCGCAAGTCCAACCACTATGGCAAATGCTGCTAATAGAGGTAAGAAGAATTATTCTTACTATGCTTGGATTGATGGAAAACCTCGTTCGGAGGGTGGAGATACTCAGGGATATTTTACTGAAAAACCTCTATATGATACATTTGCAAAAACAACAGGTATGTCAAATGACTGGCCGCTTAATACTGGTAATAATCTCGGATTGATTAAGACAGAAGAATATAATAAAGAAAAAAAACAAGCAAAAGCCTCTATCATTGGATTTTCTAGATTTAATGATCCTTCGATTAAGACTAAAGATGACTTGTTAAAATACCTTAATGATAATAATTATGTGTATAAAGATGCTACTGATACTAATTATTCGGATTTAAATGATGGTAATACGTATAGTACGTATTTTTGGGTAGTTAATTCGGGACAAGGTAATTATATTTATTGGTGGTCAGAGGCTGATAAGGTTATATTCCAAGCGGGTAATTATTCCAAAGTAGAAGAGACAGGCCAAATACTGTTTTCTGGTTGGACAAACGCGACTTCTATAGATATGACGGGGCTTGTTATAGATGGAGTGGAGACTTTGGAAGGAATGTATAAGGGTGATACTAATTTGCAAAGTGTGACGGGGCTTTCGATAACATCAAGTGTAAAAACATTTAATAATATGTTTGATGGATGTTCGTCCCTTACAAGTGTTGAATTCTTAGATATAGATACCTCGGGTGCTAAATCAACAAGAAAGATGTTTTATAATTGTTCTAATCTAACTACTATAGATTTATCAAGTTTTTCTACAAATAATTTAGAAAATACTACTAATATGTTTGAGGGTTGTACTTCTTTAGAAACAATTTATGTAAGTTCAGATGACAACTTTAATTGTACATCTGTGAAAGATTCTAGTGCTATGTTTAAAAATTGTAAAAAACTTGTTGGAGGATTGGGAACAACTTATTCATCACAAAATGGAAATTACGCTCATATTGATGGTGGAACATCAAATCCTGGATACTTTACCGTATCGGAGTAGTGGTATTAATGATGATGAATAAAGTTAGGTAAGTATTTCTTTATAAGGAATTATTTTATATGACATTAAAGAGGAAACGTAAAAACTTAATATCTAACAAGGGATTTACTCTTGTTGAACTTGTCGTAGTTTTATTGCTTTTGGCAATACTTCTTAGCGTGACTACATTTGGCTTGCTTGGCTGGATTGATTGGGCAACTTTTAGGTCAGAAGAGGCGACGGCAGAGGATATCTTTTATGCTGCTCAAAATCAGTTGACGGAACTAGATTCTAGTAACAGCCTGTATACGCGAGTTCAAAGTAAGCTTTTAGCATCCGAAAATACAGTTGCTGCGTATGAAGCAAAGTATCTGCTTGCCAAGGGTAAGGAGACCGATTCATATAACAAGTACCTGTCGAAGATGAAAGACTCTAGTGGTAATTCTTATGTATGGAAAAATATATGGGTTGATCAAAATGTTGAGCTTGAGTCAAGAAGCATAATTAGACTTACTGCTGCAAATGGTGATTACACAAAGTATTTAGAGAATCGTGATAGCGTAGGAGCTGGAACTCGTCTTATCTTTGATCTGATAGCGCCATATATTGCTGATAAATCTGTTCTTGATGGTTCTATAGCGATAGAGTTTTCGCCTGAGGCTGCACAGGTATTTGCAGTTTGTTATTCTGACAAAGTTGATGCATTTACATATGAGGATGGTGAGAGTGCACCTGCAAATGCGTTGAATATCTTAAATAGAAATCTCCAGGATAGACAGGATAATATGCTTGGCTATTATGGTGTTGATACTTTAAATGCTAAGATACGCGGTAGAAGCGAAGCTGATCCTGACTATAAGATTGAGATTGATAATGGCAATTTCCTTACCCTTTTAGTAAGTAAGAATAAACCAGATGCAACAATTAATTCTAATGATACATTTACTTTCACTATTATGGGTGCAGAATCTTGTTATGGTGGTTATGACAAATTAATGACTTTCGCGGTGAAAGTTAGTGATATTCAGTCTACTGATTTTACGAGCGCTGGAAAAAATCCAGTATTTGTAACTGCCACAATGTTTTCTGGCGTTTACAATGATCCGGCAGGAGAAAACTATAATAAAAATGGAAAACCTGTTACATTCAGAATTCCTATGTGGGTAGATTCTGAGGGATATCATGTTATTCTTGATGCAGTAGACATACAGGCTCAATCTGTTACATATGCTAATATGCATGGTCTTATTGATTATCCTGATGATCTAACTGGAACAAAGAAAGATAAAGCTATTGAAGATGCAAAGACTGCATTTGCTAATACCTTTAGTTTTTATAGATTTGGATTTGATAATGTAAATTATATTAGGGCAGAGTTATTGCATAAAAAATATGTCGAAGGAACTAGCCTTATTTCAAAGAGCTCTCGAAAAGGAGAACTTCCAGTTCATTATTATGAGGAGGCTGGAGATGGCGAGAGAACTACTTTTGCTAATGTTCCAGTGACATTGACTGCTGACGAATATAAAGATGATCCATCAGGCTATGACTATAATATAAAGAATGCTAGACATTTTTATAATATGAGATTTGAAACCGATTATAAGGTTGTTGGAGATACTGATAAATCCTTTATCTTAAAGTCGGATATTGATTGGGAACAGTTTGTTAACGCTAAGATAGTTGTTTCGAATGACGAGAACAATTCCGAAGGCGAGAATAATTCCGAAGGCGAAAATGAGTCTGAAACAACAATAATTGTGTGTTATTGTTTGAACTCTTACAAACAGAATGATAATGAAAATGTAACTGCTGGAATAGATTTCGATGGTATTGTAACTGCTGATAAGACTTATGATTCGATACCAGAATATCCATTCCCTGGCTTTAGATGTCTTAGTGCTGGCGATTCATTTACACAGCAGAATGAATTCGGCAAAGAAGATAGTTATGTGATTAAGGGTCTTAATATTTCTTTTGTAGGAAATGTAATCTATGGCGTATATGGTTTAGATACTAAGGAAGAATGCTATGATACAACAAGCAAAAGTTATACCTGTGCTTCGGTTCTTGGAGTTGATGTACCAGGAACTTTAGAAAAGAATATTAAGGATTATACAGGATATAACAAGGCAAGAGCTGGTCTTCTTCCTCTTGGACTTTTTGCTGAAAATCTAGGTGATATTTCTAACATTACATTAGACAATCATAAGGTAATCGGACTGGAGCCTTTTGGTAATACATTAGTATATACCAACATGGTTGGTGGATTCGCTGGAGATAATATAGGTACTATAAGTAACCTTACTTTGCTTGATTCAAAGTATGATAATAAAGGAAACTTTATCTCTTATTATGGTGGCAATAAGTCAAAAGTTAATGGACATACTGATGTTGGCGGAATCATCGGACGTGAGTCTTATGTTGTTAAAAAGACTGATTATCATTTGAATCCAGATACCAATAAGGATGATAAAGATATTGTTATAGCCAATATGAAGAACTATAGTCAGGTTTCTGGCTTAGAAAATGTTGGTGGTATCGTGGGCCGTGCTTATGTACATTATTTTGGCGATGATAATACAGCGTTTGATGTATACAAGAAAATAATGAGCTATAACCCTACTCAGATCAATATAGCGCTAACAGGCGAGGGAGATAACATTAAGATAGATGAGACTAATCTTAGAATGTACAACTTTGCAAGTGATGGCTGTTATACTTCAGAAACTTTTAAGTCTATGTCTGGAGTTGATGTAAGTAGAGCGAGAAGCGTTTCGATTCAAAACTGTTCTAATAGAGGAAGGGTTTCTGGAGATGCATATTTGTATGATGCGTCGCTCTTATTAGATGGTGTAGCGGCTACTAATCGTCACTGCGCTTTTATTGGTGGAATAGCTGGAACAACTCAAGATGGATATTATTACACCGATAGAGATTTATGGTTTAAATATGGAAAGGGAACACAAAAATACCTGATAGATATTTATAAGGATTCGGGGTTCTTTACAGGTCAGTTTAACTTTATGGAAGTAAAGAATTGTGATAGTTTCATGCTTTATACAAAGGATGAGATAAAAGCAATTAGTAATAATATCTGCGTTTTATCATCTAATCAGAAAAATAAGAACTATGTAACAAAAAATAAGGATAATTATGTTGGTGGTCTGATAGGTTATTCCAGACTGACTCATATTGAAGGATGTAATAATAATAAGGAAGCTGGAAGTACTACAGAATATCTTGCATCCAGTGATAATGCGTTGGTTCCATTTGTGTCTGGTGAAAGATACGTTGGTGGACTTATTGGTTGTGCGGAGGAGTGTTATTTTAGCAAGGCTGATGGAGAAGAGTATTCAGCTACTAATTATAATCTTGTAATAGGTGAGACGTATGTAGGCGGAGTTGCTGGATGTGTTGGTATTGGCGATGTTTCTCAGCATAATTTTAGTTACAGAAATCCATCACTTAACAATGCTAGTCAGCCATCACAGCTGGGAACAGCCAACTTTAATGACGCTATTGCAGGAGAATATTTGCTTAACAATGGTATCGTTCTTGGAATTAAAAACAACTGGCATCTTGTACTTACTGAAGATAAAGCGGGACAGTATAAGCTTGATGAAGGAACTTCAAAACCTGCTAATAATGAATGTCTTGGTTCAGGATGCATAGGTGGTGTTGTTGGTGCAATAAGAACAAATATTAGTAAATGCGATAATATTCAGTCTGTAGCAACTAAAAAATACATGCTTGAATTGATTGGTTTTTCAGAAGACCAGATAAACAACTTTAATGATCTTACTGCTTCTGATGTTCAGACTGTATTAGCTGATTCCAATTATGGTGGAAATTCTGTAGGTGGAATAATTGGTAAGCAATTTACGTACGGAGTGCTGAATAGGGCGACTAACTCTGGTGAGAAGGCTGATTCAATTATTAATGCGATTGTTTTTGGTCAGGATTATGTTGGAGGCGGTATAGGCAACCAGATAGGTGATGATGGAATAAATAGGAATGATACTGACTGCTATAATATATTCACAGGTGAAAAGGGAATCGATAGCATTCTTGATAGTCAGTCAAAACTTGCGCACATGGTAGTTATCGGTCGAGATGGTGTTGGAGGAATTATGGGATATGAGGCGTATCGACTTAATTCCAATTTCTCTCTAGATAATGACAATAATCTGATTAAAAAAGATATAGATCAACCATATTGCGTATATGGACGAATTGCGACCGGTGGTGTTTCTGGAATCCTTAATAGTAATATTAATAAATATACAAACGTAAAAGTAACTATTCCTAAAACTTCTTCGGAAAAGATAGAGGTAAATGGTATAGCTTATACAGGCGGAGTTGCTGGTATATGCGAATCAAGAGCTCAGGAGTCTGGACTGTATTATGGCGCGTATATAGCTGGTTCTGTTTCGGGTGTTAATGTTTATGGAAAATACTTTACTGGTGGATTCCTTGGAGCAGCAATTAGTAACAAAAAATATTCAAATTTCGCTAATTTAGTTAATAAGAAATTTACTATGGGTGATATAACTGTTGATTCTGAGCTTTTTGCTGGTGGGTTGGCAGGATTATACACAGCTTATGCTGGAAATGAAATGTATTTCTGCTATAGAAGTGCAAAGAATAATGCGTTTGAAAATCCAAGTGGTTATAGCTATCTTCTTGCAATAAATAACCTCTTTGATGAAGATGGAAAGGTTCTTGATAACAAGACAGTATATAAAAATATTGTAACTCCAGATCCAGAAGATTCGGATAAAGGCATTAATAATATCTATGCAGAAAGTGGTACAGTTAACTTCTTAGATCAAGGTAACCTTTATGAATCTGATGTGACTGTTACATCGGATCTTTATGCGGGTGGATTGTTTGGATATAGTCCTGATGGAATGGATGTAACAATATCTGGCTTTAAGAATAAAGGCGGTATAAGGACTGAGAAAACAACTTCTTCTGTAGGAGTTTCTGTATCAGAAAGCTTTAATAATAATGTAACGTATTCCTACATGGGCGGAATTATTGGTCGTATACCGGTTGGTATGACAATCAAGAATTGTACTAATGAAGGAGGCCTTGTTTCAAATGCATCTTATCTCGGTGGATTGGCTGAAGTAAATGCAGGTACCGTGATGGGTGTCGATAGAAATACTATACTGATTAATAAGACATATTATTCTTATTCTACAGGCGGTATAGGTGCATTTGTCGGTGTAAACGGTACAAAGCTTACAGATGGCATAGATAGTGGTGTTATAAAGTATTGTTCGAATGTTGCGAAGCTATCTTGTAAAAATGTTGGTGGCATTGCTGCAACTATAGGTGGTCCATCAAAGATAACGGGATGCTTCAATCATGGAGATATTACAGTTACTGGTAGTGCTGGTGGAATAGTTTGTGACGTGATGGATGGCGTGACTTTATCAGATGGACAGGAAGTTGCGTTATCAAACAATGTTAATACAGGTCTGATTTCTTATTCGGGAACTACTCCTGATGTGGATGCAAGAGCTGGTATAGTATATGATTCAAAGAATCTTGGCTCTGTAACACTTTGTAGAAACTATGGAACTGGTCTTGCAAATGCTAACGGTATTACAGGAAAATCTGCAAAAGCACTCCTTTATAATTTTGATGCGACAAATGCATCAAATCATATTGGAACTATTGCTGAAGGCGGAACTAAGCAGAATAATTACTATATTGGGCCAAATGGTTCTACATCAACTAGTTATTTTACAGCTTCAGCATATTATTCAAATGAGTTTGTTTCAGTTCATCCAGAATGGGGTGGCTGGGGAGATCCAGTAGGTCATTTCTGGGAACCAATCGCTAGCATAACAGCATGTTCTGCAAAAACAAGTATCAATAATATGTTTACAGGATCTTCTGCTTATGCTAATACATGGTCGATTCATCCTACTGATAGTGATTCGGATAAATTCTTAACTTTTGAGATTGAATCTGCTAGCGTTGATGGATCCACTCCTGACATTAGTGCGGATATAAATAAGTTTTCAATAACATGGGGAAATCCTATATTAAATAGTGATTACTATAGCTACTATAACGAAAGAAGTAATTATGCGTCATTGATTTCATCGTTTGTAGGAGATTCTTCAACTAGTGATTTTAGATCATATGAGGAAGTGGCATCTCAGGAATTTAATTCAAATGCCAGTGCTATCTCTTTAGGTTATGATATAAGCGATGGACAAAATTACTTTAACAAGAGTAATGTTGGTAATGATAATGTATTATATGACTTTACTTATTGGGGACCACGATATGCAAAGGCAGTTTTAGGTTATATGCTTTATGAGGATCAGGAATACCTGACAAATAAAGATTCTTGGACGAATCAAGAGGTAAGAAACAGATATATTCAGCTTCTGTACGAAAAGCTTGCTGGTAATGGAAGTGGAGCATATAATTCTGCGGATATTTATAAATATGAGAAGAATGTAAATAATGAGTATCCGGAGGTTCTTAGTGTATATGCTTCGTACGTTGATCAGTCTTATCTTACCGTTGCGGCTCAGGAACTGAAAACTGGTTCCATGGCACAGTCTATTATGGGGGTATCGACATTTACATTTAACAGTAACAGTGTTCCTATAAGTAAATATCTTGCGAGATATTCGAATATATATGACGATAATACTAGTTCAGGATACAGTGTAGGCATGTTCCCTGAATGTCAGTCTGGCACAGAACACAAAGATCTTTATGATTTCTATTCAAAGTATGCGTTCAGTACATACTGCTATATGGTAAATGATAGAACGGCAGAATTAGAGAATCTGTCAACAGATGCTGAAAGATATAGTTTCTACATACAGCTGTTGTATCAGAATATAGATAAGTATGGAAATTATAATTATAAACTAATGACTGATTCTGGAGTACAAGTTGAGTATAGATTGATTCTTACAGATATTGATGGGAAGAAAGTAAGTACTGCTGGAATAACCAGATCAGGCATTAAGGCGGATGATGCTGTCGATACTTATAAGTTCGAGAATGGCAAGTTATATATTAATAATCAACAGATGAATGATGGATCAAATTCTTACTATCAGAATGGATTTGATGCTTTGAAGATTGCAAATATTAAGGTGATTATACATCAGGATCAGTCTACTGGTTCGGTTGTAGGTGTGAAATCATTTGCTTGGACCAATATCGGACAGGAATCGGTTGGTAATACAGCTGTTACTCCTGCGAATGGTGAAGACTACTTCTACTCGCAGCAGATGCCGACAAACAGCGCGAAGTATCAGTTGATGTTACATGAAGAGGGTACTGGAATGAATGAAATCAGCACAGATCCATATTCTAGTGCTTACTGGGATGATAATGTATCTTATTCGCTTGATGCTGAAGATCCAATTGTAAGGTATACAATGTATACAGATGTTGATTCAAATTACATTAAGTTTATTCAGAGCAAATATGGTTATACAAATGGTGATTAAAAAGCTTAACAGTTTGAAAATTAAAAATCGTAAGGGTGCTGCCATGATAGTAGCGATTATTATCATGGGCATCCTTATTGTGTTTACTTTTTCCTTGATGCTGGTGGCTTATACCTTATATTCTTCGCAAACAAAAAATATAGCTAGTATGAAGTGTTCTGAATCAGCCAATACACTCAGTATTGCTTTAAAAGATGAATTAAATGATGAAAATGCAGCGCTTAGGAGCCATTTATATCAATATGTTAGATATAATATATGCCAAGAAACATGGCCAAATTATACTGGGAACAATGAAGCGGAGGCATTTAGATATTTTAGTTTGAAGTACAATGCTAACGATTCTACCCATGGAGGATACTCATCTGTAGAAGGTTTTCCTGGAAGTATAAAGGTTTGTATGTATTGGATGCTTCCTGATGAATCACAGTATTACATGGAAAATTCTGGTATTACGAAGAAATTTAGTGAAGTTTCAGATCTTAATCATAATGGGGTAAGACTATTCGTTGAGGTGACTAGTGAATCAGCTAACCAGTCATATACTGTAAAACAAAAATATGTTCTTGAAAAATCCACATATTCTAATAAAGAAGCTGGGGTTCAAGGAGTATTATTTGGTAGTTCAGTTATGGGTGATAAGTCTATTAATCCGTATGGGAAAGTTCAACAGGATATCTTCTTTAATGAAAAGTGGTCTTGGACTCCTGTATATGGTGACTAAATATAAGAAAAGGTAATATATGAAGAGAATTATTCGGTTATTAAAATTGAATAAGCTGGATGATAAAGGATCTACAATTCTTGAAACTGTTATAGCTTTTGTTGTGCTTACTATTGTGCTTCTTTCGCTTTTTAGGATGGTGACATTTTCGTCTCAGTTAAGGATGCGTGCTATTGATACTGCCAATGTAAGAAATTCGTTTAATCAGAATTATTATATGACGGATGTTGATCGTGATGATTCTGAGTCCGTATATAATATTAAGCATTATGATTACGAAGGTATTTCGAATAAGGATCAGTATACGGCATTTATGCTGGTTTTTGATGGAGTGACAACTGATGAAACGAACTATCAGTTTGGGGCTAATGAGATTGATATGTCTAAACCATTAACGTTATCGAGAATAGATGCTACGGGTTATGTTAGCTGCGATCCTATGACTGATACTAACGGTGAGAGTATTGTGACGCCTAAGTTATTAAAGTTTAGATATTATGATGGTCCATTTGTAAAGAAGGAAACAGCGGGCGATGATTAAAAAGGTGCATCAGAAACTTAATAAGGTGATTCTGGATAATCGAGGAACAACTTTGGTTGAGATGCTCGTCTGTTTTGTTTTGCTTGGAATCTTTTTGATAGCTGCGTCGATGTTTATTACTAATATTGCGGATCTTTTCTATAGAATGAAAGGTGAAACATATTCTAGGCAGGTTTCTGACATTATACTAGAAAAGGTAGCGTCAGAGATAGATGGAGCAGAATATGGGGATGCATCCATTAGTGATCCTAGAATTGCTGCTGATTACTCTTATATCGATGTATATGATAAAACGGATACACACGTTAAGGTGTATTTTGAAAAAGATGAGTCTGGTAAAGGGGAGATTAAGATAAATTATTATCCTATTAACAGACAGGAAACTAGTGAAAATAGAGAAGGAACGGTATGGACATTTGATGAGTCAGTGTATTATGGATTTCAGATTGAAGATATGAAAATCGTAAGAGCTGATCAGCTTGCTAGCCTAACAGAAACGAGTTCATTTAAACTCAGCGATTACGGGTTAACAAAACCTGGAGCTGATGCTTATCCATCAAATGTGCTTGTGATATTTCTACATATGAAACATCCAAGATATGAAGAGTATTATACATATAGATTTGTAAAAATGTATAATGTTCCGGATAATTATGTGTGGCCAAATAATTTGGAACCATAGCAATTGGGGTGACTTTATTAAGATAGTTTATTGATTATATTATGGGGATGAGAAGGTATGAGTCGAGGAACTACGCGAATCACTGTTGGTAGTGTACTGAAAATTATATTAATAGTATTAGTGGTTCTTTTTGTGGGAGCCTGTCTTTTTATGTTTTCAAAGATTCGAATAGATGCTGATTCGGCATTAAGGAATGCAAAGAATGTTAGGATGTCTCTAAGGTCTGCTGATATAGAAATGTATGCTCAAGGAAAAACTATTTACAATCCATCGAAGAAGAATGGACTTGAAGATGGGGTAAAAGCAAAGGTTGATTTGCTTGCAGATGCAAAGGGTACATATAGCAT
Source organism: Lachnospiraceae bacterium AC2031 (assembly GCA_000687975.1). GTDB lineage: Bacteria > Bacillota > Clostridia > Lachnospirales > Lachnospiraceae > Eubacterium_Q. The sequence continues at coordinate 2,511,953 of JIAB01000001.1, forward strand.
TACAAGGTATGATTCAAAAACTCATGAGTTAACTGGAATGACATATCGTCAGGGGAACTATATTGTTTATTTCTCGAAAGAGGGAGATGACATTACGTGGGATGTTGACCTGTTGATGAATATATACCATTTTGATGAGTCGGATGTGATAACAGAATGAGTATGACATATATAATGCTAGAGATAGCAATAATATTGGCAAGGACATTGATAGAACTGATATTCTTTGCGATTGGTGCGAGTATCTTTTCTTTCTTAAATGTGGTTATTTACAGGCTTCCGAGACACATTCAGTTTTCCTTTGGAAAATCTATGTGTACCAGCTGTGGACACAGCCTTGCACCAAATGATCTAATACCGATAATTTCTTGGGTGAAACTAAAAGGGAAATGTCGTTACTGCGGAGAACCTATATCGGCAAGGTATACGATAGTGGAGTCGATTGGTGGCGTTTCGGCAGTGGTTTGCACATTAGTTTTTGGGATAAATATATGGGCGCTGATATCATTTCTCATTAGTGGTGTGGTGACAGTGGCAGCATATATTTTGTATGATAAAGCAAAGAATAAGGATAGTTGACATAAGTCACGAAAACCTTTAAAATATAAGTTGGTATTTTGTTTATTTTATTTGTGGGAGTGAAGATAAAATATGGCAGTAAGCTACAGGTATAGGGCTCAGAACTCCGATGGCAAGATTGTATCTGGAGAACTGAAGGCCAACACTGAAGATGAATTACATAGCAAGCTGAAAGCCGATGGAATGCTTCTGATGGAAGCGAAGGAAATCGAGAAGAGCAAGACTATTCATAAGAAATTAAAGTATGATAGGATTGCTGATTTTTCGCGTAATCTTTCTAAGCTTCTTGGAGCGGGCGTTACACTTGTAAGAGCGCTAAGAATTATTGCTGAAGATGAGTCAATCAAAGAGAGTGAACGAAAGATATACCAAGAGGTATTGAGACAGGTTCGTTCTGGCATGACTCTTTCTGATGCTCTTGATGAACAGGGCGGTGTTTTTCCTGCGCTGTTTGTTAACATGATCAGATCCGCTGAGTCAGGCGGAAACATGGATCAGACTGCTGGTAATATGGCTGAGTACTATAGTAAAGAGTACCGTCTGCAGCAGAAAATCAAAAGTTCTACTACATACCCAAAGATTCTGGGTGTGCTTATCGTGATTGTTGTAATTGTCCTTATGGGCTTCGTCCTTCCGCAGTTCGATGGTTTATTCTCACAAATGGATACATTACCACCTACAACAAGGCTTCTTATGGCTATTAGTGATTTTGTATCTACTAAGTGGTATATTCTCATTTTTATGGGTGTAATACTCTTTATGGTATATAAAATACTCATGTCTATGCCTTCTGTAAAATTATTGGTGGACAAGATTGAGATTCATATACCTAAGATAGGCGGTCTTAGAAAGATTATATATACTGCAAGATTTTCAAGAACACTTGCAAGTATGTATAGTGCTGGTATTCCAATCGTAACATGTCTTCAGATTGCTAAGACAACGATTGGTAATACGTATATTGAGAGTCAGTTCGATGATATGATAGCTGAGATTCGTGCTGGTAAGTCTCTTTCTGAAGGCATTGCGCAGATTGATGGTTTTGTAAGGAAACTACCATCATCCGTTGCGGTTGGAGAGGAGACTGGTGCACTTGATCAGATGCTGGTATCTATCGCAGATCAGATGGATTATGATAGCGAGATCGCTATTGAGAAACTGGTTGCAATGGTTGAGCCTATAATGATCGTTGTAATGGCAACTATCGTTGGATTTATTATGATAGCTGTTATTCAGCCTATCTATGGTTCTTATCAATCTATTGCTGATCAGTCGAAATAAATGTTTTCCTAAGCAAAACTAAGGAACTATATCAAAAGGAAAGAAACTATGAGCGTAAGTGTTTATTTCTCAAACCAGATAGTGCAGATTGCTGTTGGTACCAGAGGAAAGAAGGGAAGCCTGAAGCAGGTATTTACCACCATGGCTCCAGAAGGCAGCATTATAAATGGTATCGTAATGGATGCTGATTCTTTAGGTGCGCATATCAAGAGCTTTTGGGAGTCCAACAATATTCCAAAGAAGGATGTTTATCTGGTTGTTAACAGCAACAAGATCGCTGGTAAGAATTTAGAAGTTCCAAACATGAATAAGAAGAAAACTCTCAAGTTTATAATGCGAGAGTTTGCTGATATGCAGCGTGAGGATGAAGAGAATACTATAGCCTACACGCCTATTGGTGTTGATAAGAAGACTAAGGTAAGACGACTCTATGCGGAGATGGCTCCTAAGGAACAGCTTCGTGAATTCATGTATATCTTTTCTGGTATGGGTATCTCTCTTAAAGGTATTATTTCTGGAGAGGGAAGTATTATCGGATATGCTCAGCAGACGCTTACAAAAAGTGCGAAGACATTTATCTTACAGATAATCAATGGAAACCTGGTATCAAATGTCCTCTTTGTTGATGGGCTTTTTAGATACTACAACTCAGTTCGTTGTTTTAATGAACCTGGTACAGCTGAGTATCTTGATGACCTGGCTCGTTCACTTAATCAGCTCGAACAGTTTATGACTGCTGAAAAGATTCAGTCAAAGGTTGAAAGAATCTTTGTTGCTGGAACCGATAAAGATAATCTGAATGCTTATGATCAGGTTGTGCGTGAACATGGCGTTGATTCGTCTCCTGAACTTATAAATACAGGTCTTTCATCAGATCCTAGACTTCTTCATGAATCCCAGACAGCTCTTTTTGCGGTCAGTGGACTTTTTGATCAGGGAGTTGAAAGTAATTTCCTTACTAACTTCAGTTTGAAGGATGACTCTGAGAAAAAGCTGGATTCGACTTCAAAGAAATATATTATTTCTGTTATTACAACCTTGATAGTGATGCTTATTCTTTTCGGAGTTGCACTTACTATGAGGCTTGTTCGTGATTCAAAGTATGAAGAGGCTAAGGCGTATAACCGAAAGCCTGACGTTATTATGGGAACATCGGAGTATGACTATCAGGTTGAAAGACGAGATTCCATGCTTAATAAGTACAATTCCATTAATACGGTAGTGGATACTATTGAATCATATCCTGTTTGTAACGATGAGGTTATCGACAAGATAGAAGAGACAGCTCGTGGATATGCAAGTATTGAAATTATCAGCTTCGATGCAGAGCAGGGCGCGATTACATTTAGCGCGAAGTCTGATGATGTAAATGATATCTATAAATATATTGATCAGCTTCTGAATCAGTCAATCTTTATGAAGGTGGACCATACTGGTTATACATATGATGATAGTACAGGTCTATATGATATTCATGTACAGTGTACTTTGGCTGAATCGGTTGGTAGAGATCAAGACTAAGGAGGGGTTCATATGAAGAGTAATATGACAGCGCGCGATAAGAAACTCCTCGTTGGAATGTTTATAGGAGTTATTATTGTAGCTATAGGATACTGGGGAATTCTTCCTCAGGTTAAGCAGTATAGAGCACTTGCATCTAAGATAGAAAAAGAAGAGGCTGCGAAGGAGATTAATAAGCAGAAGCTTCTTAATGTTGGAGCGCTTGAAATACAGGCAGACAATTATGAACAGCAAATTGCTGAGAGAAGAGATGAATTCTATCCTATAATGACTAGTTCAGAGATTGATAGGATGATGACTCAGATGGCTGTTGGTCACGGGCTTAATATCTATGATCTCAGCTTTAATATGCCAACTAGTCCTACAGGACGACTTGCATATCAGAATTCGGATCTATATACCTGGCAGCTTCAGGCTATGGCTGATTATACACCAGATGAGCCATCCTCAGATGATGATTTACTTTCTGAGGTGTCAGGTTCTGATGATGAGGATGAAGATGATAGTTCCGCCGCCACAACACCAACTATTACAAGTGAGGAGCTTATGTCACAGGTTATGGGTGGTGAAGAAGGTGGCTATCAGCCTAATACAGATATTTATGCTGTTCCTGTAACAATCACAGTTGGTGGAGATCTCTATGATCTGGAACAGTTTATTGATGAAATAAACAATCTCGATAAGCGTGTACTTCTTGTTGGTTATACATGGGGTGAATTTAGAGATGTAGTGCGTCGAGATTCAGAAGGCAATGTTATATCTAATGATAATGTGACTTCAGAAGAAACTGATTCTTCTGATACAACTGTTGAAGTAATTACTCGTAAGTCGCTTACAGTTCGTTTGGAGATTTACATGTGTGATACTTCAGATGTTGCTACTGCAACAGATGCTGGAACTACAGAAGAATAGAGGGTAAGTTACTAGAATTGGGGAACAACATATGGAAATGAGATCTAATAAAAACATTCGAATAGGAGATGTCCTTAAGGAATTCGGATACGTTACTGAAGATGATATCAGTGCTGCTCTTGAATACTCCAAGACACATGAGGGTGTGCGTCTCGGTGGTGCTCTTATTGAGATGAATATTATTACTGAGAAGCAGATGCTTGAGGCTCTGGGACGAAGACTTCAGTATAATGTTGTAAATATATCTGACCTGGCGGTTGATATTAATGCGGTTGAGACAATCCCGCAGCCCCTTGCTGAAAAATATGGCATGATGGCCTATAAGATTGAAGATGGTCTGCTTTATCTTCTCACTAATGATCCACTTAATTTCTATGGGCTTGAGGATATCCGTCAGGTAACAGGAACGGATCTTATTATTGAGCTTACAGAAAAACAGCCACTTGATAATGCAATTCAGTATTATTACTCAGAGGTTGCTGCTAAGAAGGCTGCGGATAAAGCAGCGAAGTCTTCACTTGCAGAAGATGATATTATCGAAGTTAATGTGGAGGATGCGGATGATGATACTCCTATTATCAACCTGCTTAATTCTCTTGTAGTTCGTGCCTATAATTCAAATGTATCAGATATTCATATTGAACCATTTGAAAAGCATACATCAGTTCGTATGCGTATGGACGGTGTTATCGTAGATTTCATGACACTTCCAAAGAATATTCATAACTCGCTGATTGCTCGTGTTAAGATCATCGGTGATCTGGATATTGCCGAAAGACGTATTCCACAGGATGGACACTTTAAGACTAATGTAGAAGGTACGCCTATAAATGTCAGAGTTTCTGTTATTCCAACGGTATTTGGTGAGAAGGCAGTTTTAAGACTTCTTGCTTCGGCGGCGACTATAGATCATGCTGGCTCCTTCGGTATGAATGAACGTAACTATCAGATAGTAAGTCAGATGCTTCAGTCACCTAACGGTATTGTATATGTTACTGGACCTACTGGATCTGGTAAGTCTACAACTCTTTATATGATTCTTTCTGAGCTTTCTCAGCGTGCGGTTAATATATCGACTATTGAAGATCCTGTTGAGAAGAATCTGCCAAAGCTGAATCAGATGCAGGTTAATAACACGGCGGGACTGACATTTGAGATTGGTCTTCGTGCTCTGCTTCGTCAGGATCCAGATATTATCATGCTTGGTGAGACTCGAGATGCTGAGACTGCGTCGATATCAGTTCGTGCAGCTATTACAGGTCACTTGGTTCTGTCGACACTACATACGAATGATGCGGCTTCATCAGTTACCCGTCTTATAGATATGGGAATTGAGCCATATATGCTGGCTAACTCTCTTGTTGGAATTATTGCTCAGCGACTTGTTCGTAAGGTTTGTCCTGATTGTGGTCAGTGGGGTGAGATGACAGCTGAAGAACAGAGAATTGTTGGTCGTCCACTTCCTCGTGTAATGCATAAGGTTGGCTGCAAGAAATGTAACGGAACGGGATACCGTGGTCGAATCTCTATCCATGAGATACTTCCAATCGATAAACCTGTACGTAAAATGATCTCTGATGAGAGGACAGCAGAGGAGATTAAGGAATATGCTCGTAAGGAACTTGGAATGCTTACGCTGAAAGAGAGCTGTATGGAACTGATCGAACAGGGACTTACAACTGTAGAAGAAATGGTAAAGGTTGCATATTACGATTAAAAATTTTTCCCTGGTAGATCCGTCTGCCAGGGAATTTATATTTTTGTCATATATTTCGCATAAAAAGATTGGATTTTTTGTGAAAAATATGTGAAAAAACACAACAAAATTACGGAAAAACACTTAAATGTTACGAAAGTGTTACGAAGTGACAATACAAAAATGAATATAATTGACTATAAATGAATGAAAATGACCGAAAGACGCTAAAAAAACTCGTGTTTTATGCAAAATGCACAATTCAATTTGTGAACCATTGTTAATTAAGTGGAAATGGTGATGGGGTTAACATAACTACTTGCAAAACCATATTTTGCTTGATAAAATTACATTAACTTATTCATGAGAGCGGTGTAGCGGGGGGTCGTTACACCAAAGAAAAAATAAAGGAGGACTTAGCTTATGAAGAAGAATAATAAAGGTTTTACACTCGTTGAACTCATTGTTGTATTAGTTATTTTGGCAATCCTTGCTGCGATTCTTGTTCCAGCACTTCTTGGATATATTGACAAGGCTCGTGAGGGTCAGTACGCAGAGGAAGCTCATTCTATTCTTGTAGCTGCTCAGGGATATGAGACAGAGCAGTATGCAAAGAGTGGTGGTGCTTTTGAGAATGGTGCAGGAACTGATAAACAGAAATTAGTTGATTATATTAATAAGATTGTTGATCCTACAAAGGTTTCATCTATCTCAGTTACAGCAGCTGGTACTGAAAGCCATAGTGCATTTACAATTAAGACAGTTGAGTCTGTTACATTTAAGTCACAGGATGGAAAGACTGGTACTATGAAGTTTGATGGTTCAACATGGACTATTGAAACACCATTCCAGTAAAAGGATTGTAGTTGATTTGATAATGGACGCTATATAGATTATTTTTAATAACTCGTCGGATTTTCCGACGAGTTATTTTTTTGTTTGTGATATAATAGATCTATATTATAAAAAGGAACAGTGGAGCTTACATGTCGAAGAATACGAAGCTTAATAGATATGTTATATTTTCGTTTATAGTACCTTTAATAGTAATTGGTCTGGGTTTGTGTTTCGGGGGCTTTTTACCGTTTGGATTAAAAGATATTCTTACTGCCAGCGGTAACGAATCCATGATTCCATACTATTATGAGATGTGGGATGCTTTTCATTCTGGACATCTTTTCTTTTTTAGTTCAAAGACTGGAAGTGGGTATGACTTTTCAACTGTGATTACATATTATCTGTCAGATCCAATCAACATGGTGGTTATGTTGTTTCCTAAGTCTATGATTCTTCCTGTTCTAAATATTCTTTTCGCTTTTAAGGCATGTTTGTCTGGTACTTTCTTTTATCTATATTTATCTAAACGGGGTGAGGATGGTAATGAGGTTCTGAAACTCGCTTTATCAGTTGCATATGCATTATCTGGATGTGCATTAGGTTGCGGGCTGGATATTACTGTAACCTCAGTCTTTATGTTATTCCCATTAGTTATGGTTGGACTTGAAAAACTGCATAGGGGTGAGAAGCCATTTGCTTATATAGGCTTCATGTCTGTATGTGTTTTCTGCAGCTTTAGATTAGCTGTTGTTGTTTGGTTGTTCACCATAATGTATTCGGTTTCTCTGGGATTTTCGGATGTGAAACATTTTGTTTCGGTCGCTATTTCCAAGCTATTCTCTGATATTATCGTGGCTGGGATTGGTTCAGTTGTGATAATCAATAATCTATCTAGTTCTTTCTTTAGAAATGACTATAGTCTATATTTTCCTGAGCTGAGAATGCTTAAATCGGGAACTGAAATCATAAAGAGTTTATTTGTTGATCAGTATGTGGGTGTTATTGTTCTGATTCTAGCTCTTTTGTTTTTTGTTAATTCGAAGATTTCATTTTGGAAGAGACTCAGATTTGGACTATTTGGCTTATTCCTGCTTATGTCAGGTTTCGTTTCTACACCAAATTATCTGATAAGTGGATTAACCAAGTCTTTAGCGGGTAAAACTTCTGTAGGATTTGTATTTCTGGTATTATTGCTCAGCTTTGAAGCACTTACTAATCTGAATCTAAAGAATGATGGTAATGATAAGTATGAAAAAATAAAAAAGATTGGAAAAAAATTCGTAAAGGTAGCGCCTATACTGATAATGGTAGAGGTTGTATGCGTGGGATGTATATATCTTGCTATAGCTGGACGAAAATCTGTATCGTATGAAAATACTGAGACTTATAAAGCTTCGAAATGCGTTGACTATATTCATGAAAATTATGAAAATGCAAAAATACTGCTGTATTCTTCTGAGGATAGTGTAGTAACTCCTGTTTCAAATCTTCTGCTGGGGTATAACTATATTGTTCAGCTTGATAAGAGTGATATGATGGATAGCCATCTTGAGTATATGGGGGAATGTGAAGGTCTTTCAATCTATTATAATCCAGATGCAACGCCAGATAATAAATTTGTTGATAGCAGAATTCTGAACTGGGAGTCTGATTTAGAGTATGTGTTTGCTTCTTGCAATGAGTTTTCAAATGCTTTGGGCATTGGGGATATTTTTGAAGTAACAACTGATAATATCCAGGTTTTGCCAGATCTTACGGATAAAACGTATAAGACGACGAATCTTATATATTCATTTGATGAGCCTGGCGAATATTATGTAAACTACCAAGGCGTGGCTTATCTTGGTTCTCTTGATTCAGGGGAAGAAAGCTTAAGAACATATCATCTTTCGGCAGAGGAGATGAGAGATAGCATTTTAACTAGGGAGACTGTTAGATATGATGAAGAGTCTTTCACTAGATTGATTGATGCTATAAATAATGGAATGGCTTCATCTAACGATAACCTAGCTGAAGAAAGAGTCATGCTTGTGCCATATGATATGTCTAAATGTTTTAACGCATCTTCGGATTCTGGAGATATGACAGTTAGAACAGGCGAAGTTTTTGGCGAAGGAGTGACTTACGTCGAAGGAAACGACGGGGAGATATCATTTTCCTATAAACCTTTTAACTTAATTAAAGGTGCAATAATCAGTCTTATATCTTTGTTCGTTCTGCTTATGGCATATGTGATTTCAAGGTGCATAAAAAATAAGAAAGAGCATAAATTAGGAAGAGTAGAACGCTTTATTGAATCTAATCGTGTGTATCTATATACATTACTGCTTTCAGTGGCTATGTGGCTGGTGATTGTAATGGTCAATTCGTGCGTTCCATTTGGCACATCAACATCAGTTGTATCTGATGGATTTATTGAGGATTATCCAACCACAATGAGTCTGGTTGATAGCCTAAAACACTTTAGATTTTCAGTTGTGGATTATTCTATCGGATTTGAACGAGGTGGCGTTGGCTTCGCATCATACCAGTATTTTATGGATCCTATAAGATTGGTAATGCTACTATTTTCGGATAGTAAGCTGTTACTGGCCTTTAATGTGTATTATGCATGCCTGTTTGTTCTTACGGGACAGACTATGCTGATATATCTTATACATAGACCTCATGGTGGAAAACTGAAAAAACAGGAACTTAAGCTTATACCGATAGCAATGTGCTATAATCTGTCATCTTTTGTTCTCTGCTATTATTCGTATGCTGGATTTTTGGAATTTGCTCTGATTCTTCCGCTTATAATGCTGGCAGTAGATAGGCTTATATACGAGAAGAAGTATCTGTTTTATACACTTATACTTGCGTACTTTATAGTTCTAAGTACCTATTTTGCATTTATTCTATGCATATTCCTGGTTCTTTATTTCTTTGTGTTAGATCATAAAGGTTTTAAGGAACTCGTGAAAAATGGAATCAGATTTGCTCTTTTTTCGATATTATCTGCAGGGCTTGCGTCATTTACTTTGTTATCGTTTTATGGGGCGGTTACGAATTCTGGATACATAGATCAGGATACGACTAATAATTCTTCTATTAATGTTCTAACTCAGAATCTACTTGGAAATGTTACTGATTTTGAGGTTCTTCATAGGATTAGTCAGGCGACGATAAAATCAAATGTTGCTAATACATATGCAGGTTTATTACTTGTTTTGGTGATACCCGTATATTTGATGATTAAAAACTATAGTTTATCTTTACGTATTAGAAGAGTGGCGATACTTGCATTACTATATTTTGCTTATGGAAACGACCTTCTTAATTATGTATTTCATGGATTCCATTTCCAGTCTATGGTTCCTAATAGATTTTCACTCTTCTTTATATTCTTGCTGGTGATAAGTTTTTATGACGTTGTATGTAATTATCGTGTGATATTTGAGAAGAAGAGTGTGATTGCGTATCTTATCTTCTCGGCGTGTATTCTTCTTACTATTTATTATAAAAGTATGTCCTCGATGGGGGGCAGACTTGTTTCGATGGCATTTATTGCAGGATATTCTGTGGCTATATTGATGGGATATAAAACCAAGAGGCATTATCATTTTACGAAAATGTTATTACTTATTCTTAGTTTTGAATTGATGATATCCGGTGTAAATACTGCTAAGGGCGCATTTAAAGGATTTACATATCTTCAGAAGTCTTCGGGCTTTTCAAGTGAGCTTGCGAATGAACATGGTATGAAGAATGGTAATCTTGTGAGGGCGTCACTGCTGGATAAGGACTTAAGTAATCTGGCGTGTGTCTCAGGTTACAATACTACAAATATTTTTACTTCGACGCTTCAGGCTGAGCAGATTGATCTTGCGAACAATTGGGGTATGGAGCAGGGAGTTAATTATCTGATATATGGAATAGGTAATCCGTTGTCAGATATTATACTGAATAACCGATATTTCTTTATTAATAGTAATTATATGGAGGGTGTAATACCTACGTATTTAAGAAAGATTGATTCGAAAAGCTTTGTATCATTATATGAGAACCCATATGGAACGGGAGTTGGAATAGTTGTTCCGGTTTCAACGAAGGATATGGATTTTAGAAAATGTGAGAATTTATTTGAATTTCAAAATGAATTTGCTGAGGAATTAGTGGGTAAAACACTATATGAGATTATTGATCCTGCTGAGTACGAGGCCTTTGTTTCTGAGGATGAAGGAAGCATAAGTCTAGATATTTATAGCGAAGATCTCTCTGGGGATTATTTTGCTGCGTATTGTAACCGTATTGTATATATGGGAAATACTGATGGCGAAGAGCCTCTTTATAATACGGCATTTAGACTTACGTCGGATGAGAAGAGAGTTATCATGTCTCCTGAAGTTCTTGATAATATCAGGGTTGCAAGATTAAATGTTGATACTCTTGAGGCGTTATCGACTTATTTTGCGGAACATTCTATGGCTAATGTAGTTGTAGACGGGTATAAAATAGCTGGAGATATCGACTTAGATGAAGAAGGTTATGTTTATATTCCGATTCCTTCAACAGATGGCTGGGATATTAAGGTTGATGGGCGTGTTGTTGAGAGAGAAACTGTGCTAAGTGGAATAGGTGTTAAGGTTTCGTCAGGTAAACATGATATAGAACTTGTGAAGAAAACAAGTTATTCATTTAAACCTTATATATTATCTGTTATATCACTGGTCATTCTTGTGTGTATCGTGATTATTGGAAAAAAGAAACGTATTTTTGAACGACAAGTTCAATGACAACCAATAATCCTAATGTTAAAATATTCATAATTATAGCGATTCCAATATATTATAAAGGAGGGCTGGTATGAATTATTTCTTTGAAAATACAAATAAGGAAGCATCAAGTAACGTTATCAGTGTCAGAAGAACAGGTATCAAGATAAGAAGAATGCTTTATGCGGCAGGGTATGGCGTTACTGATGTGCAGCGTGCTCTTGGGCTTGCTTGTCCACAGTCTATATATCGCTGGTTTGCAGGAACTGCGCTTCCGACAGTGGACCATTTATTTATTATCAGCAGGATGCTTGGGGTGAGAGTTGATGATCTTCTTGTTCAGGAGTGCAGGGTGAAGACTGAGAAAACACCTGGGTATAAATATATGGTGGCTTATTACGATAGGGTGTTCAGTGGTTTCTAAGTTGGTTTTTTACAGTTGAAAAGAGCGGGAAGTCTATATATAATAGTAGTTTAGTGAAGTGAACTGGAGGGTGTGATATGATACTTCTAGTGCAAAATGATAAAGAGTATGAAACTGACCTGAGGGAGATGATATCTGCCTTCTTTTTGGGTGAGAAAATAAAGGTTTCTACTCCGGCTGAAGTGGCTTCATTCGAGAAGGAACGCTTCGGTAGATTCGGCTTCATGATCACAGCTCTTTTTGATGAGAAGAACGCGAGTCTCAGGCTGGAAGAGAAGGGACATGTTCTTTATTCGGCTTACATTTATGGAGATTATAAGAATCGTAAGAGGTATCGCAACAAACTGAAGCTTGCAATATACAGACTTCTTTCGGAATATACTAAGCGAGAACTTCCTTGGGGCAGCCTTACTGGAATGCGTCCTACGAAGATTGCCAGTCAGGCTCTGGCTAAGGGTAAATCGAAGGAGGAGATAGTTGACTATTACAACTATACCTATGATGCTTCACTTGAAAAAGCAGAGCTTGCCACGAATGTGGCGCTTAAGGAAAAGCCTATACTGGAGTCGGTTAATCCGCTTACAGATTACTGCCTCTATATAAATATTCCATTTTGCCCGACCAAATGTCTTTATTGCTCCTTCGCGGCGTATCCAATCATGGAGTACGACAGACGGATAGGAGAGTATATAGACTGCTTGAAACAGGAACTGCAGCATATTGCATTTACCAATAGGAATAGAAACTTGGTTGCAGTATATATGGGCGGTGGAACACCTACTTCGCTGAATTCGACTGAGCTGGGCAGTATCATTCAATGTGTACGCGAGACCTTTGATATATCGGGGCTTCGTGAGTTCACAGTTGAGGCTGGTCGTCCGGACAGTATTACTCGTGAGAAGCTTGAGATGTTGAAGAAGCATGGCGTTACTCGTATAAGTATTAATCCGCAGACAATGAATGCGGACACTCTGAGAAAGATTGGAAGAGCACATACGCCAGCGGATATTATGCAGGCAATGCGTGATGCTCGTAAGATTGGCTTCAAGAATATCAATATGGATATTATCGCAGGACTTCCTGGCGAGACTCTGACTGAGATGGAATATACCCTTGATCAGATTGCTGAGATGGCGCCTGAATCACTTACGGTTCACAGCCTTGCGATTAAGCGTGCGGCGAATCTGAATGAACGCTTCGAGGAATTTGAGAACGACATTAATCATGATACAGATAAAATGTTATCTCTCGTGGCTATGCGTGCAAAGCGGGATGGCCTCGAGCCATACTATCTCTATCGTCAGAAGAATATAGCAGGTAATCTTGAGAATGTGGGTTACACAAAGCCTGGGCTTGAGTGTATATATAATGTCCTTATAATGGAAGAAAGCGTTGATACATTTGCTGCGGGAGCGGGAGCGGTTACAAGACTTCTTACCACTGAGAATGGAAAAGTGACTCGCGTTGACCGTGTAGAAAACTGCAAGAATGTTGATGAATATATGTCACGTATCGATGAAATGCTGGAGCGTAAGAACGCTGGTGTTGCATCGAGGTTGTTAACATAATATAGTGCAACGGGGTCCGTCCCCACTGCACCAAATTTAGGAGGAAAAAGAATTGGCAATGAAGAAAAAGCCCGTTACGGGAATGAAAGACATACTCCCAAGAGAGATGGAGATCAGGGACTATGCCATCGGTCTTATAAAGGAAACTTATAAGACATTTGGCTTTACATCAGTTGAGACTCCAGCGGTTGAACATATAGAAAATCTTTCAAGTAATCAGGGCGGAGAAAATGAAAAGCTTATCTTTAAGGTAATGAAGCGTGGTGATAAGCTTACAGCTGCAGCATCAAAGCTTGTTGAGGCTGGTGCTGATAGAGATGCTATAGGTGGATTATCTGATTCAGGACTTAGATATGATCTTACACTTCCACTTTCAAGATATTATTCGAATAATGCAAATGATCTGCCTTCACCATTTAAGGCTCTTCAGATGGGAAATGTTTGGCGTGCTGATAAACCTCAGAGAGGCCGCTTCCGTCAGTTTATGCAGTGTGATATTGATATTCTTGGAGAACAGAGCATCATTGCTGAGATTGAGCTGATTCTTGCTACAACAACGCTTCTTGGAAAGTTAGATTTTAAGAACTTTACAATTAGAATTAATGATAGAAGAATCCTTAAGGCTATGGCTGCTTACAGCGGTTTTGCTGAGGAGGATTATGATACAGTATTTATTATCCTTGATAAGATGGATAAGATCGGTCTTGATGGAGTTAAGGAGGAACTTCTTAAGGAAGGTTATGCAGCTGATAAGGTTGAGAAGTACCTTGGACTTTATGAGAAACTGGTTGGAGGAGATGCTGAAGGCGCATCTGTGGTAGCTGCTAGTGAAAAAGCAAATGTTAGTATAGAAAATATCAAGCTGGTTAAGGATACACTTGGTGACTTCCTGGATGATGAAGTATCAGAGAATCTTTCAACTATTATTTCCAGCGTTGAGGGAGCTAAGGCAGCTGACTTTGGTATCAGCTTTGACCCAACTCTTGTACGTGGAATGTCATATTATACTGGTCCTATATTCGAGATTTCAATGGATGAGTATGGCGGATCAGTTGGTGGTGGTGGACGTTATGACGAGATGATCGGCAAGTTCACAGGACAGCCAACTCCAGCGGTTGGATTCTCTATTGGCTTTGAAAGAATTGTTATGCTTCTTCTTGAGAGCAACTTCCAGGTACCTGGAACAGGCGAGAGAAAAGCATATCTTATAGAAAAGAACATGCCTGCAGATAAGATGCAGAAGATAATGGCTCTTGCAAAGGAAGAAAGAGATAAGGGCGTTATCGTAAATGTTTCAATAATGAAGAAGAACAAGAAGTTCCAGAAGGAGAAGATGCAGGAGGAAGGCTATACTGAGTTTGTAGAGTTCTTCGCGGATCGCGACTTCTAATATTATAGGAAATGAAACAAATTGATATAGGTTTGGAGGAAAGAAAATGCAGTCAAGAACGCATACTTGCGGTGAGTTAAGAAAAGAGAATGTCGGCGAGAAGGTAACTATCGTCGGATGGATGGAGAATGTCAGAGAAGTCGGTGGAAACCTTGCATTCGTTGTAATGCGTGATTTCTATGGTACTACTCAGGTGGTTGTTGAGACAGAGGAAATGATGTCTGTCATCAAGCCAATCAATAAGGAGTCAACTCTCAAGATAACAGGTACAGTTCGCGAGAGAAGTAGTGTGAATAACAAGATTCCTACAGGTGAGATTGAAATCGTGCCAGATTCAATCGAGGTACTTGGAAAGAACTATCACGCAGAGCTTCCATTTGAAATTAATCATTCAAGAGAGGCTGATGAGACATTCCGTCTTAAGCATCGTTATCTGGACCTTCGTAATCCAGAGGTTAAGAACAATATTGTGATGAGATGTAACGTTGTTGCTGCTCTGAGAAGTGCTATGATCGCTCATGACTTCCTGGAGATCACAACTCCTATTCTTACAGCTTCATCACCAGAGGGAGCTAGAGATTACCTTGTTCCTGCAAGAAAGCACCCAGGTAAGTTCTATGCACTTCCACAGGCTCCACAGCAGTTTAAGCAGCTTCTTATGACGGCTGGTTTTGATAGATATTTCCAGATTGCTCCTTGCTTCAGAGATGAGGATGCACGTGGAGACCGTTCACCTGGAGAGTTCTATCAGATGGATATGGAGATGGCATTTGCATCTAAAGACGATGTATTTGAAATTATCGAGGATGTTCTTCCTCCAATCTTTGCTAAGTATGGTAAGTACAACATTGCATCAACAGCACCATTCCAGAGAATTCCATATCTCCAGGCAATGGATGAGTTCGGTACAGATAAGCCGGACCTTCGTATAGATCTTAGAGTTACAGATGTAACTGACGAGTTAGAGAATTGTGGATTTGAGCCATTCAAGGGAAATGTTATCAAAGCTGTTCCTGTATCAGAATGCAAACTTACAAGAAAGCAGATAGATAAGATCTGTGCTGATATTGAAGTTCAGGCTGGTGCTAAGGCATATTGGTTCAAGACTGATGAGACAGGAGCTATCGCTGGTGGAATCGCTAAGTTTGTTAATGGTGATCCTGCTACAGCTGAGGCAATCACTAAGAAGCTTAATCTTGCTCCAAACACACTTGTTGTAGTTGGTGCTGGAAAGAAGACACTTGCACAGAAGATATCAGGCGTTGCAGTAAAGATGCTTGGTGCAGAGTGCGAAGGTCATATGGATAAAGAAAGATATGAGTTCTGCTGGATAGTAGACTTCCCTATGTATGAGATCGGTGAGGAGTCAGGACTTCTTGAGTTCTGCCACAACCCATTCTCTATGCCAATCGGTGGCAAGGAAATACTTGAGAAGGCAAAGAACGGAGAGGTTGATCCGCTCAGTATTATGGCTGATCAGTATGACCTTGTATGTAACGGAATCGAGCTTTCATCAGGTGCTGTAAGAAATCATGATCCTGAGGTTATGGTTAAGGCGTTTGAAATGGTACGTCTCGGTGAGGATGAGGTTAAGGCTAAGTTCCCAGCTATGTATAATGCATTTACTTATGGAGCACCTCCACATGCTGGTATCGCTCCTGGTGTAGATAGAATGATCATGCTTCTTGCTGGCGAGGAGTCAATTCGTGAGATTATTGCATTCCCAATGAATAAGAATGCTCAGGATATCATGATGGATGCTCCATCAGCTGTTGAACAGTCACAGCTTGACGAGCTTCACATTGCTATCGTATCTGAAGAAGAATAAAGATAATTGCACCAATTATTTTATTGATGGGGTTAATGTATGAAAATAGGTATTACTATAGTTCTGGCAATACTTGGGTTTGTTAGTTACTTATTTCTAAATGTAGTTATAAGGCGTATGGTTGCAGGCGTCCGTAGTCGTGAGGATTACGATGAAGATGTAGATGGCAAGATGACCGATGCCGAAAAGAAGGCCTTTGAGGAATCGAAGGAGGTTGAGGCTGGAAAGCTGAAGATCGACTTCGGAGAGGTTAAGGCTGAGTATGGCAAACGTTTCTATATTATGGCACTGCTTGGTGCTGTGCTTGGAGGCCTGGCGGGATTCTTCTTTGGACTCTCAGTTGATACAGTAATATACTTTATCTTCTTTGGAGTTCTGGCAGTGATAGCATTTATCGATATGGATACGATGGAGATTCCTCCAAGTCTAAATGTGATCATTTTAGGTCTAGGAATTATCTCGATGGTCCTTACACTCACAGGTGTGCAGAAGTCAGATGTAACTATAATTGACCGTCTTATCGGAGCGGTGTGTGTCAGTGGATTTCTCCTTATAGTGACACTTATTGTAAAGGGAGCTTTTGGTGGTGGCGATATTAAACTGATGGCTGCTGCTGGTGTACTTCTTGGTTGGAAAGGTGTTCTTATAGGATTCTTGATTGGTCTCTTTATCGGAGCTGGTGTAGGAATTGTTCTGATCGCAAGAAGAAAGAAAGGTGGAAGGGAACATATACCATTTGGCCCTTCACTTTGTATAGGACTGGTAGCTGCAGTTCTTGTGGGTGAGCAGCTTGTTAATTGGTATATTGATCTTATAAAAGCGATGATGCCAAATACATATGGTGGTTACTAAAGGTTTACATAATACAAAAAAATCACTTCCTGTAATGGGAAGTGATTTTTTTGTAGTTAAATGATTTTATTAAAGCGAATATATTTAAACTATTTCCAGGATGGTATTAACCATCAGGTCATTCTGCTTTGGATTCATAAAGCAGATACGGATATACTTGTTTGAAAGTCCGCGAATGTCATCGCATTTGCGGATGATGATACCTCGCTGATTGCAATGTGCTGCCACATCTGATGATGTGATATCGTCCTTTAGAAGCTTTACCAGCATGAAGTTTGCATCAGGCTTTATCAGCTTAATGGTTTTGCTGGTGGACATTGCAAGGTAAACAAGTGATCTTTCGGTATGAACAATAGACTGGGACTCTTCGATATAGTCCTGATCCTTAAACATTTCGGTAATTGCAATAGCGGTAAGAGATGCAATGTTATTCTTAGTTGTGATTCGATCGATGGTATCTTTGTAAGAAGGGTTGTTCATTACAGCGTAGGCAAATCTGAGACCAGGTACTGCAAAGAACTTTGATACGCTTCGGATTACAGCCAGATTCTCATACTCTTTTGTGAGTGGAACAGCGGTGTAATCAAGATAATCATCAATGAATTCGATATACATCTCATCAATTATGAGGAAGATGTCCTTGGCTTCACAAACCTCAGCCAGTGACTTCATGTCGGCGTGAGTAATCTTTTTAGATGTTGGGTTGTTAGGATTGGCTATTATCAGCATATCCAGATCATCTGTAAGTGCGGCTGAAAGCTTATGAACATCTAATGTGAATTCTTCTTCCTCAAGAAGATTGAAATATACCATCTCAGTATCGTAGGCGGAGAGTACATTGGCATACTCACTTGGTCCTGGAGATATTACCATGACCTTCTTTGGTGAAAGCAGTGTTGCATAAAGCTTTAGAAGGTCAGTTGAGCCATTTCCCATAATAATATTCTCCAGCGGAGCATCAACATAGGATGAAACCGCTGTTTTTAACTTTGTATAATAAATATCGGGATATTTGACTATTGTATCGATATTTTCCTTGATGGCATTCCTTACAGAATTAGGAATTCCTTTTGGATTAAGATTTGCATTGAAGAGAACAGTCTCATATTGAGCGATTCTAAGCTGAGAAGTATTCATAATACTTTTTCCTTTTAAAACAAAAACTTTTTTGATATAATAAGTTGATTTATTGTTGTTATTTTTTGTTGTTTTATAACATTTATTTTACAACAGTTGAGACAAAAGTTGCAAGGGGTTTCTAACAATGAAGGCAATAGTTGAACAATATGCAAAAGGTCAGTTTAAGGTTGACCGACCTTTGGTTTATATCTCAGAAAATGAATTTAGCATTAATATTGAGGCGGGAACCATTTATGAGGGTCAGTTCCAGGTTGAAAGCCAGAACGACTATCCTATAAAAGGAATGGTTTATGATAGCCGATATGTACTTCGCTTTGAAGATCACAGCTTTATAAGCAGGAACTTCACAGTGAAGTATTCTTTTGACGCTACTTGCCTTGAGGCTGGACAGAATTTCCGAGGACATATAAATGTTATCACAGATGGTGGTGAGTTTAGGCTCCCTTATGATATATCTATTGTTCAGCCTTGTGTTAAGCATCACGATGAGAAGATCGATGACCTCTTTAAATTTGCCTCCCTTGCAGAAAGAAACTGGAATGATGCAGCTCGTCTTTTTGTAAATGATGATTTTAGAAGAACATTTATTGATAAGGAGATCATCCTTAAGAAGACCTATGAAAGTCTTCTGGAAAGCCGTTCTGTTAATCAGGCTATGGAGGAGTTTCTTGTTCTTGTATCAAAGAAGAGAACTGTTACTCTTTCTGTTCCAAAGGCAAAGATTGATATTGCCATGCCAACTGAGACAGAGAGTATCAGTATAGATATTTCAAAAAATACCTGGGGTTATACATTTTCTGAGATTCGAAGTGATTCAGAGTTTATAATCCCTTCAAAGAAGACAATCTCTGCAAAGGACTTTAATGGAAACACTTGTTCTCTGAAGGTTTTCATTTCTCCTGAGCACGTACCAGAGGGTGAAAACTCTGGAAAGCTTATTATCGAGAATATTTATCAGAGAATTGAGGTGGATATCCATCTTGCTAAGCCGCTGACGGCTCGACCAAATCAGGACATTCGCCGACGCAACAGAGATTATAAGAGAAGCAGAACTATGCTTACCAGAACATATCTGGATTTCCGTATGGATCGTATGACATTGGATGAGTATATTTCAAAGAACCTTGAAGCGCTCAAGACTTTGAATGAGATTGAGCCAGAAGAGGATATGTATCGTCTTGCTATCATGCATATGAATATCCTTGCTGGCGAGTATTCAAAGGTTGAGCAAGAGTTCCTTCGTATTGAGGCTGATGTAGATAAGGAGAGCATGGGCAAGATGCAGCTCTGCTACTACAATTACCTGAGAGCTATGATGCTGAAGGACGATGAGGTTACTGAGAAGACTGCGCACTTAATAAGAAGAAACTACCGCACACAGGAGCCAAAGATGTTCTACTTCTGGCTGCTTCTGTTTGTGGATGCTACATATAATGAGGATAAGTCGGCCCTTTATCGTGAACTGTCACAGATGTTTGAAGAGGGTGAGAACAGTCCTATCATTTATTTTGAGATGTGTAATCTCTTTAATTCTAACCCAATGCTTCTTAAGAAGCTCACCGAGCTGGAGATTATTTCAATCAAATGGGGTCTCCGCCATAAGTTCATTTCGGACGAGGTTCTTCTTGAGTTCGTTAAGCTGGCTGGAAAGAATAAAGAGTTTAACAAGCAGATATTCGATGTCCTGAAAGAAATCTATGATAAGAATGAGATGGAACTCAGAGCTGAACGTCGAAAGGTGCTTGAAGAGAGAGGCATTGAAGATAGCGAGCTCTATGATTCGATGCCTGTTACAATGACTACCAAGTCACATCTTACTTCGATACATGAGTATGACGATGAATCCCTGGAGGATATGTCATTTGAGTTTGGAAAGTATGGCGATTCAGAGCTCGGAAGCGTTGATTATGATGCGGACGACGATGACGATGATCTGGAAGACTTCTTCATAAATGGAGAACCTGATTATTCCGATGATGAAGACGAAGATGATGACGATGAAGAATTAGATGAGGAATTAGAAGATAGCTCATCTGATGATATAGCTGATATCAGTTCTACTGACAGCAAGATAGATGCAGCAATCCGTGCGGATGCAGCTGAAAAGCTGACTCGTAGAGAGAATGAGAACCTGGAGGTTCTGTCCAGTATCTGTTCCATGCTCATTTCTGCTAATATGCTGGATCATAAGTATCATCGTTTCTACAAGGCTGCTGTACTTAAGAGCCTTAAGTTTATCGGACTTAATGAGTGCTACATCAGAAGTATGAATCGTGATAAGTATGACCTGATCCCTACTTCGGTTCTTATGTACCTCAATTATAAGAATACACTTACTGAGGATGAACTTGCATATCTGTATGCAAATGTTATCTTCAATAAGTCAGAGCATATGAAGATATATCATGAGTATGCTCCAACTATGGAAGACTTCATGGAGAATATGATCATCAGAGGTAAGGTAAATGATGATCTGACTGTTATATATGATGAGTTCCTGGAGCCAGAGAATGTAAGTTCTCTTTATGCAGGTAAACTTATAAATATCATTTTCCGTCGTAAGATAGTTTGTAACAACAAAAATGTGGCTGCAGTAATTGTGAGTCACGAGGAGCTGCAGGCAGTTCAGAGAATTCCTCTTGTGAATGGCGAGGCTTATGTGGAGATTCTTTCCGATAATGCTTCGATCATATTCGAGGATAAGAATGGTAACCGCTATGCTGGTTCTATTCCATATCATTTTGAAAGAATCGTTGATGAGAAGGCTTATATGCCAATCTGCCGCGAATATAGTCCTCGCGACTACCGAGTGCTTCTCTTCAACTATGAGAGTATAGGTCAGTTTACTTATAAGAATGCTAAGGAAGTAAATGCGGCTAGAGAGATCATCCAGTGTGATGAAGTATCCTATGATTACAAGCAGCAGGCTTGTCTCAATATCATAGAGTACTATCATGAGAACCTGGATACAGACGTTCTTATAAAATATCTGAGCAAGCTTGATATTGAGTTCCTGTCACATGCAAATGCAAGAACAGTCATCACATATCTTATTGATATGAACATGTTTGATAAAGCATTCCAGGCAGTTAAGCTCTATGGATTTAACGAGCTGGATGTAAACGAGCTTTATCGTCTGGCAGACTACGGTGTTACTGATTCAGAAGGCTTCCTGAACGAAGATCTGATGTCAATCTGTATAAACCTTTATAAGACTGGTACAGTTAATTCCAATATCCTGGGTTACCTTGTATCCAACTTCAAGGGAAGTATTGAAGAACTTGCAGATCTCTTCAAGCTTTCAAAGGACAGGGTAGCAGACGTTGGACCACTTGCTGAGAATACTTTGGCACAGATGATGTTCTCAGATACATATATCGAATACATATATGATGTATTCCTTACATATTATAGTGGAAGAAGCAGAGGTCTGGTTGTAAAGGCATTCGCAAGACTGTCGGCGCATAACTATCTCGTCAGAGATGATCAGGTTCCAAGCTTTATCTTTGATGCGTTGTTCCAGGAGGTTGTGAAGGGCAACATAGATGATGAGATATCTATCATGTCTCTGCTGCTATACTTCAGTAAGCTGGAACGTTTCACTGATATTCAGAGAAACTGGATAGTTGATAACGTAGAGAAATTCGTGGATGCTGGTAAGATACTTCCGTTCTTCAAGAACTTTGCATCATTCATCAGACTTCCGCAGGATATATTCCTTAAGACTTATCTTATCTACAAGTCGGATAAGCAGCGTCAGGTATATGTTAAGTACAGTTTTGACACTGGAACAAGAAGTAAACAGAAGACTGAACGACGCCGACTTGAAGAAGTTGTCAGCGGAGTATACGTGCTTGAGTTCGTAGTATTCCACGGCGAGAGACTGGTTTATTCTATTGAAGATGATCCTAACGGAAATGCTAAGATTGTCGAGAGTGAGGTTCTGAAGAAGAGGTCCTTCTCGGGAAAGAGTCTCAGTCGTTTCGAAAGAATCAACTCTATGCTGGTTAAGCAGGAAATGCGTAAGGATAAGGAACTTCTTGAGGATCTGGATGTTTACATCAATACAGTTCACCTCTTTGAAGAAACTCTGAAGATTTTGTAAGAAAGGTAGATAGACATGGCAGATGTTTTTTACATAGGAATGGATCTGTGTTCAGATTTCACACAGCTATCCTTCTATAATGACATCAAGCGTGAGCCTGAGTCAGTCAGCCAATTGAATAATAAAGATACCTATCTGATGCCAAACATCCTTTTCTATAGTACTGATACGGAACATTGGTACGTAGGTGGCGAGGCATCTGAGGCGCGTTTCAATGAAAATGGAACAGTCGTCGATGGCATTTTCGAAAATATCAGAAATGATGGCAAGCTGGAAATTGCTGGTAGGGAATATTCCTATCAGGAGCTTTTCATGATGATGGTGAAGCTTCATATAGATTCCTTCCTGTATCGATATGAGGCGGCAGAAATCAAAAAGCTTGTTATTTCTGTGGAGACCTATGATCCGGAGATATTTAATCTCCTCAGTGGTCTTTATCAGGAAATGGGTATAGACCGGGAGTGTATTGAGATTACATCCCACCTGGACAGCGGTCTCTATTATATATTCAATCAGCCTACAGAGCTGTGGAACAACAGCGTGGCGCTCTATGATTACAGTGCAGATGGTCTGAATTACTACCGCATCGATATTGGTAGAAATAAGGAACCTAAGGTGATAAATGTTATCCATGAGGATTACACTCAGCAGATGTCACTTTCTAAGTTCGGAAATGATACATATCAGATGGATATGGATTTTGCAAAGATAGCAGAGTATGAAGGTAAGAAGGCCTACATCTCGGCTGTATTCCTGACAGGCGTCGGCTTCTCTAATAAGTGGATGAAGAAGTCAACCAACGTGCTTTGTCAGGGAAGACGAGTCTTTGTTGGTCAGAATATTTATACAAAGGGTGCCTGCTACCGTGCAGTGGGGGGCGAGTATCGCGGCTTCTATGATGAGTTCTTCGTGGAGACCAAGGAGAATGTGCTCTCCGATATTGGAATATCTCTTGGAGATGAGGCAGATACATTTGTCCCTATAATCACAGGCGGAAAGCAGTGGTACAATACACACGGAAAGATAAATGTTATCTTAGATGATACAGATGTGATTGCAATTGTCTATAAGGATCACAGAACAGGCGAAGAAAAACGTGAGACTGTGAGGATCCACGGACTTCCAAAGCGTCCTAACAAGACTACTAAGGTGAGTCTTGAGGTTGAGTTTGACAGTCCTAGTGAGGGAGCGGTCATAGTCCGTGACCTTGGATTCGGCAAGCTGTATCCAACTACCAACAAAATATATAGAAAGGAGTTTACTATCTAATGGCACAGTTAATTCTATGTTCTTCGAAGATTGCAGAGACTCCTTTTACATTTCTCAATACAAAGGTTGAGATATATACTTATGAGGAGCTTTGCTTCTATATTTATAACAATACGGTGCTGATAAGTAAGTCGGCTCTTTCTGATAAGCTTTTTGAGTGGATCAGAACAGAACTTGGTATGGAAGATCTGGCAGACAGACTTGTGGGACTTACCAACAAGACTGCATATGCCCAGGATATACTGATTGAAATCCTCAGTGCAGGAAATTATTACACTGTTGAGGAAATCAAGGACTATACCGAAGCTTGGCACAAGTATCGCAAGCTGGATAAACTCCAGAAGGCGAAGCTTAAGGCTGATGGATACCTCGCTTATAGAAGGTACATCAAGGCGGCTACATTTTACGATGATATAATCCAGATCACAGATGATAAGACAGATCCTGTATTCCTTGGAAACATATATCATAACCGTGCGGTTGCTGCAGCTAACAATATGGATCTTGAGGAAGCTAAGACCTTCTTTATGAAGGCGTATGAGCTGAATGATAACCCTGATTCACTTAAGAGTTACTTCTATATTGTAGCAATTACAGGTGATACCTCATCGCTTCGTAATGAGATACGAAATATGGGTCTCCCAGATGAGTATCTTGAAGAGATTATGACAGAAATCGGTGAGTCAAAGGATGACGTTCGTGAGATGACGATCTTCGCCATGCTTCAGCGTGCGGCATACAACAAGATGAATAAAGATATGACCGATTATGATAAGCGAATGGATATCATTCTTAGTGAACTGAAGGATGACTTCAGGGAACAGGCAATATAATAAAGATCAAGATTAAATAATCTTGTTAAATTAAATTCTTGGAGGAAAAAATGAGTAAGGAACTGGAGAAAAATTACAGCCCTGAACAGATAGAGGGCAGATTATATAGGAAGTGGTTGGATAATGGTTACTTCCATGCTGATGTTGATCGCAGCAAGAAGCCATTTACCATCGTTATGCCACCTCCAAATATCACAGGTCAGCTCCACATGGGACATGCCCTTGATAATACAATGCAGGATATTCTTATTCGTATGAAGAGAATGCAGGGCTATAATGCTCTGTGGCAACCAGGTACTGACCACGCAGCTATTGCTACTGAGGTTAAGATTATCGCTGCTCTTAAGGAGCAGGGAATAGATAAGGAAGATCTTGGAAGAGAAGGCTTCCTGAAGAGAGCCTGGGAGTGGCGTGAAGAATATGGCGGACGTATCGTAAACCAGCTGAAGAGACTTGGTTCTTCTGCAGACTGGGACCGCGAGCGTTTCACAATGGATGAAGGCAACAACAAGGCAGTTAATACAGTTTTCAAGAAGCTCTATGATAAGGGCTGGATCTATAAGGGTTCACGTATAGTTAACTGGTGTCCTGTTTGTCAGACTTCTATATCTGATGCAGAGGTTATTCATGAAGAGCAGGAAGGCCATTTCTGGCACATCAATTATCCTGTAGTAGGAGAAGAAGGTAGATTTGTAGAGATTGCTACAACTCGTCCTGAGACTCTTCTCGGTGATACAGCTGTTGCTGTTAACCCAGATGATGAAAGATATGCTGATATCGTTGGAAAGACTCTTCTTCTTCCACTTGTTAACAGAGAGATTCCTGTTGTTGCAGATTCATATGTAGATAAGGAGTTCGGAACAGGTTGCGTTAAGATTACACCTGCTCACGACCCTAACGACTTTGAGGTTGGAAAGCGTCATGACCTTGAAGAGATAAATATTATGAATGACGATGCTACTATTAAGTGCCCTGGCACAAGATATGATGGCATGGATAGATATGAGGCACGTAAGGCTGTTCTTGAGGATCTTGAGAAGGCAGGTCTTATGGTAAAGGTTGTTCCTCATACTCACATGGTAGGTACTCACGACAGATGTGGTACAACAGTTGAGCCTCTTGTAAAGCCTCAGTGGTTTGTAAAGATGAGCGATATGGCTGCTCGTGCCCGTAAGGTTGTTGAGACTGGTGAAGTAAAGCTTGTTCCTGAAAGAATGAACAAGATCTACTACAACTGGATTGATAATATGCGTGACTGGTGTATATCAAGACAGCTTTGGTGGGGACATAGAATTCCTGCATGGTATTGTCAGGATTGTGGTGAGACTATCGTAGAGATGGAAGCACCATGTGAATGTCCAAAATGTAAGAGCAAGAATCTTCAGCAGGATCCAGATACACTTGATACCTGGTTCTCATCAGCTCTCTGGCCATTTTCAACAGTTGGCTGGCCTGATACAGAGTCTGAGGATTATAAGTACTTCTTCCCAACAGATGTGCTTGTAACTGGTTATGACATCATATTCTTCTGGGTTATCAGAATGATCTTCTCATCACTTGAGCAGACTGATAAGATTCCATTCCACACAGTTCTTTTCCACGGACTTGTAAGGGATGAACAGGGGCGTAAGATGAGTAAGTCTCTGGGAAATGGTATCGACCCACTGGAGATTATCGATCAGTACGGTGCAGATGCCCTTAGATTTATGCTTATTACAGGAAATGCTCCTGGTAATGATATGAGATTCATCTGGGATAGACTTACAGCAAGCCGTAACTTTGCTAATAAAATATGGAATGCTTCAAGATTTATCATGATAAATATGGATTCTGCTAAAGAAGCTGGAATCACAGATGAGGCAATTAATGCAGTTACCCTTGATGACCTTACTATGGCAGATAAGTGGATAGTTGCAAAGGCTAACCAGCTGGTACGTGACGTTACAGACAACATGGAGAAGTTCGAGCTTGGTGTTGCAGCTGATAAGATTCATGACTTCCTTTGGGATGAGTTCTGTGACTGGTATATCGAGATGGTTAAGCCAAGACTTTGGGATGATAATGACACAACAAAGGCTGCAGCTCTTTGGACACTCCGCGAGGTTCTTTCAATCGGTCTTAAGTTACTTCATCCATATATGCCATTTGTTACTGAAGAGATTTACTGTACACTTACAGGCGATGAGTCTATCATGATAGCTCCATGGCCAGTAGCTGACGAGGCTCGTGACTTTGAGACGGAAGCTAAGAACGTTGATATAATCAAGGATGCGGTTCGTGGAATCAGAACAGTAAGAACAGATATGAATGTACCACCTTCAAGAAAGGCTGCTGTTTATGTAGTATCAGATAAGGAAGATATCCGTAAGGTATTTGATGACAGTTCAGCATTCTTTGGAACTCTTGGCTATGCCAGCGAGGTAAAGGTACAGGCTGATAAGACTGGAATTGCTGATGATGCAGTATCTGCAGTTATTCATAACGCTGTGATCTATATTCCATTTGCAGATCTTGTAGATGTTGATAAGGAGCTGGAGAGACTTAATAAGGAAAAAGAACGTCTTGAAGGCGAGATTAAGCGTGGAGAGGGAATGCTCTCAAATCCTAACTTTGTAAATAAGGCTCCTGAAGCTAAGGTAAATGCTGAGAAGGAGAAACTTGCTAAGTATAAGGAAACTTATGCTCAGGTACTTGAACGTATTGACTCACTGAAATAATAGGGATACGAACTGATATTTGTCCCTGTTTTAACGCAAGATAGGAAATGATATGAACAACGGAAATAAGTTAAAAAGAAGAGTGCAGTTGATCATACTTCTGCCGATTGTTTTGGCACTTGGTCTGCTGGGGGCTACCATATATTTAAATGGAATTAGTTCCCAGATGGGCGTTATTGCGGTGGCTCTTCTTATACTGTTTATTGTCGCTATTCTTATTATGTACTTTACACTGCTTCCAGAGCTTAGTTCAGTATTGGTGGATTATTCTCTGGAACAGGGAAAGATACAGAAGGAGCTTCTTCATGAATTGGAGATTCCTTATGCGATCCTTGATACGGATGGTCACATTATGTGGGCTAACAACATGTTTCATGACACCATAGGAGTTGCACATAATAAACGTATTAAGAAGCCGGTAGATTCTTATTTTTCAGAGCTGCTTCCAGAGATAATTGATGGCTCTGAGTCCGTAGATATAAATGTGGATTACAATGACAGAAAGTACAAGGCTTCTATAAAACGTATCGACATGTCTAAGGTTTTCGAAGAGGATAAGAACGAGGATAAAGGCGATGATATAGTTCTGGCTCTCTATCTTTTTGATGAGACAAATCTTCGTAAGTTGGAGCAGGAGACTATAGATCAGAAGCTTTATGCAGGACTTCTTTATCTGGATAACTACGATGAGGTAATGGATAATCTTGAGGATGTAAAGCACAGTATCCTTACAGCTCTTGTTGAGCGAAAGATTAATATGTACCTTTCTAATATCGATGCGATAGTAAAGCATATTGAGAATGATAAGTACTTCTTTGTATTTAAGCAGAAGTATATGCAGACTTTGAGAAATGACCGTTTCTCAATCCTTGATGATGTTAAAAACATTAACGTGGGAAATGATATCGCTATGACTCTCAGTATCGGAATCGGCGCTGATCTTGATTCTGATAACAATGGTTACATGAGCGCCTATGAGAATGCCAGAACCGCTATCGGTATGGCTATGGGACGTGGTGGTGACCAGGCAGCAGTTAAGCTGGGAGAGCAGGTAACTTACTACGGTGGTAAGAGCGCAGGAACCGAGAAAACAACTCGAGTTAAGGCGAGAGTTAAGGCTCAGGCCTTTGAAGAACTTCTTCTTGCAAAGGAAAAAGTTATTATCATGGCTCATAAGAGACCAGATGCAGATGCATTTGGATCTGCAGTAGGTATATTCAGACTTGTATCAGCTATGAATAAGAAGGCATATATTGTTCTGAATGAAGTGACAGATGCCATCAGGCCTCTGGTCAGCTCATTTAAAGCAGCCAACATGTATGATGGCGTATTCCTTACTAGTACTGAGGCTGTGGCTCAGGTTGATCAGAATACAGTAGTTGTTGTTTGCGATGTTAACAGACCAAGTATGACAGAATGTGAGGAACTTCTTACTCTTGTTCCAACAGTAGTTGTATTTGATCATCATAGACAGACCAACGAAGCAATCAAGGGTGCAACCCTTTCATATATCGAACCTTTTGCTTCTTCAGCCTGCGAGATGATAGCAGAGATGTACCAGTATATGTCTAAGTCTCCAAAACTAAAGAGTCAGGAGGCTGATGCAATGTATGCAGGTATTCTGATAGATACTGATAACTTCCTTAACAAAACCGGTGTGAGAACATTTGAAGCAGCATCTTTCCTAAGGAAAAATGGAGCCGATGTTGTCAGGGTTCGAAAGATGTTCCGTAGTTCTATGACGGAACTTAAGGAGAGAGCACAGGGTATCAGTAATGCAGAGATATTCATGGGGCATTTTGCTCTTTCTTATGTTGATGCTGATGAAAGCTCAAAGGAGGCTCCAACTGTTCCGGTTGCCAAGGCTGCAAACGAGCTTCTTAATGTTGAAAATATTGATGCGTCATTTGTCGTTACAGTAGCAGAGAACGGAATACTCTATGTGTCAGCTAGATCTATAGGTGATATAAATGTTCAGATTATAATGGAAAGATTTAACGGCGGTGGTCATGCTAATATAGCAGGAGCTCAGCTTGAGGGTAAAACGAAGGAAGAGTTCTTCGATGAACTTAAGTCTGTACTTAAGGAAATGACTGCGGCTGGAGAGATATAAAGTCTCCAATGTGTATTACTAATAGGAGGAAATTATGAAAGTTATATTAACACAGGATGTTAAATCCCTTGGAAAGAAGGGTGAGATAGTAGAAGTAAATCAGGGATATGCACGTAACTTTGTGCTCCCAAAGAAGCTTGGCGTTGAGGCTACCCCAGAAAATCTCAACAATCTTAAGCTCAAGAATCAGAATGATGAAAAGATTGCAGCTGAAAATCTTGCAGCAGCACAGAAGCTGGCAGCTGACCTTAAGGATAAGAAGGTTGTAGCCAGTGTTAAGGTTGGAGATAACGGCAAGGTATTTGGTTCTGTATCAACAAAGGAGATTGCAGAACTGATCAAGGCACAGCTTGGAATCGATGTTGATAAGAAGAAGATAGTTATGGCAGATGCTGTAAAGGCTCTGGGAGGTTATACAGTTGGTCTTAAGCTTCACCCACAGGTGACTGCTGAGATCCTTCTTGACGTAGTAGAGAAGAAATAATATGGCAGAAGAAAATATTATTAAAAAGATTCCGCCTCATGATAGTGACGCGGAGAAGAGTGTCATCAGCTCCATGCTGACTGACAAGGATGCAATATCTGAAGTAAGTGCCATACTGCTAAATGAGGATTTCTACAATCCGCAGTATGGTCTCATTTTTGATGCAATCGTTAAATTATATAATGAAGGCCGTCCTGTAGATGATGTAGTGCTGGGAGATAAGCTTAGAGAGATGGGGGCACCAGAATCTGTAAGCAATCTGGGATTTCTGGGTGAGATCCTTGCCAGCAATGCAACTGCAGCCTTCGCTCTTGATTATGCCAATATCGTAAAGGACAAGGCTTATCTTAGAAAGCTTATTAAGTTTTCTGACAGAGTTACAGCTAACGCTTATGAAGCCAGAGACAGCGTAGATGCTATCATGGATAAGGCGGAAGCTGACATATTCAGTCTGATGCAGCAGAAGAGCAGTTCTGGTGAGCAGAAGAATATGGAAGAGCTGGTGTCAAATGTTATCATAGAGATTGAACAGGCTACAAGAAAGAAGGGTGAGATCAACGGTCTTCGTACGGGATTTAAGAACCTGGACTACATGCTGACTGGTCTTCATGGTGGTGAGCTTATAATCATCGCTGCTCGACCTGGTATGGGTAAGACCGCATTTGTCCTTAATATAGCTCACCATATAGCTATACGAGAGAAGACTGGTGTTGCTATCTTTAACTTGGAGATGACCGCTGAACAGCTGGTTACAAGACTTATGGCTGTAGACTCTATGGTTGAGTCTGGCCATATGAAGACGGGTGATATCAGTGATTCAGAGTGGGGAAAACTCCTTGAATCAACCCAGAATCTGAATACAGCTCCACTATATATAGATGATAATTCTTCTATTACTATAGCAGAGCTTAGAACAAAGTGTAGAAAACTGAAGCAGACCAAGAATATTGGCCTTATAGTTATCGACTATTTGCAGTTGATGAATTCTACGGGAAAGGTTGAGTCACGTCAGCTCTTTATCGCCGAGGTATCTCGTGCCCTCAAGAGTCTGGCTAAGGAATTAAATGTACCTATTATAGCTCTTTCTCAGTTGAACAGAGCTGTTGATACAAGACAGGATCACCGCCCTACGCTTGCCGACCTTCGTGAGTCGGGAGCCATAGAGCAGGATGCCGATGTCGTAATGTTTATTTATAGAGATGATGAGTATAATAAAGAATCAGAAAAACCAGGTGTAGCTGAGATCATTGTTGCTAAGCAGCGTAATGGTTCAACTGGTACAGCTGAGCTTGCATGGATTGGTAAATACACCAAGTTTGCAAATATCAGTTATGAAGCTGCATCAGCTTCTTCAGGAGCTGCTCATCAGTCATAGCGTAAAGATTATCAATAACCCAGATGTGCATCTCCTTCGCACGTTGTTTAAAGAAGGAGGAACCACTGGAGGTAGCATCGCAAGGGAGTGCCATAACAAGTGCCTTCCTTGCGTATTTTCCGCCAAAACGGTGGGTTACCGTCTCAAGCTCGTGCAGTGAGTTGCTGGTGGCTTTACCGCTCTTGCAGGAAATGAAGATCGGTACACAGGCCTGCATTAGTATAACATCGATCTCATTTATTGTATCGTAGCTTGCATTCATATATTTCTCATAGTTTGAAGCAAACTCTCTTTTTTCTTCTTCGTCTTTATCCCCGTTCCAGTCAATCATAGCGCCGATTATCTCATCGGTGAAGATATCAGGTCTTCGGGAAGCTACTTCATATACGTGTAGCTCGAGTATATTTCCGGTTTTTGTAACGATATGACGTATAGCGTCGGTCTTAAAACTAAAACGGATACGCTTATTATCTTCGTGATAGTCTCTGAGCATTCCTTTAGAATTTAATTTATAGAAAAGAATTGCTGAATCTCTAAGCTGAGATTTTGGGAGAGAGAAGTGACCATATTCATCGCCAGGATTGGCTTTGATCACATCCTCGATAATAGAACAGTAGGAATTCCATTTGTGCTGGAGACCACGAGCTATATCCCATATAGTTCGGATATCTTCTTTAAATGTATCTGTGAAGTTCCAGGTTGAAAAGCTTCCTGTCTGACGCGTAAGGGTTCCACCGTGAAGGATTATATTCTCCTTTACAGTAATGGACAGGTTGTCTCGATGCTGAGTTGGAACTGCCCCTGGAACCATATTTACTTCGATTCCTGTGTATGGATCGATTCGAAGCGTTTTGAGCTTTTTGGTGGCACTTAGATAGCCGAATGCGATGAGTATCATTTCACCGCCACCGGTAAGTTCGTAGAATGCCTCTGGATATCTGTCAGAAACGTCCTCCAAAGCCTTGATGCATTCTTCTAGGTTGTCTCTAGGAACTTCGATGAATTCAAGCTTTGTCTTTGGCGACTTAAGCTCGGCAAAATCCCTAAGACTGTCAATCTTTCTGGTAAGCATTGTAGATTTGTGTCCCAGATAAACCACCCTTTCTGGTTTATACTGGAGAAGACACATAACATTTTCCAGTGCCTCATCCGAGAAAAACTCTACATAAATATCTCCCATAAGTTAAACCCCCATAAATAAATCTATTATATGTAAGTTGATCTAGGTCCATGCGCCATCTACGGTGATGATTTGCCCCGTCATCTCACCTGGCATCTCCAGGACCTTTAATACTGCTTCGGCAGCAATTTCAGGTGTCATAATATTACCTGTTGGAATCTCTTCCCTAAGTGCTTCGATATCCTCATCAGAAAGATGACCGTTCATATCGGTATCAACCATTCCAAATGCAACTGCATTTACCTGGATTCCCGAAGGAGCTAGCTCCTTGGCCAAAGCTTTGGTGAAAGAGTTAACAGCTCCCTTGGATGCACTGTATATTGTCTCGCAGGAAGCACCTACATTTCCCCATACTGAGGATATATTGATTATCTTTCCTGAATGACTCTTAATCATACCTGGCAGAATAGCTTTACAATAATAAAAAATAGAGGAAAGATTCGTAGAAATGGTATCGTCCCACATTTCTTCAGTCATATCGATGAGAGGGCCTGTGTAAGAAACTGCGGCGTTATTGATGATAACGTCAACTGGTCCTATATCGTTAATGACTTTTTCGGCGTCAGCTAGAGAGCTAACTGAACCGCTGGCAATTGAGACAATGATTTCTGGGTCTATTTCCCCTATCTCTGCTCTGATCTCTTCGAGATTTTGGATTGAATTCCTGCAGGTCAGATACATATGTTTATATTTGTGAGTTCTTGCTGCGCCCAGTGCTATGGCTTTACCAATGCCACGGGACGCTCCGGTTATGATTATCTTCATATTATATCCTTATATTTGCCACGTGTTTATAGTAACTATTGCTACTTCTATTTTAGCATATAATCTTGAAATAGAAACCTCTTTTTGCTATACTTAGCCATTGAAAATGACTAAAAATGTTTAACCTGTATATTAGGTATAAAGGAGGAAAATATATGGCTAAGCGTAAGAAAAAGCAAACCGCTGTCGGTCTGTTTTTCTCATTTTTTCTTAAAGCCATTGTTATAATACTTGGACTTGTTATCCTTGCTATGAGTGCATTTCTGATAAAGGCTGTTATTTCTACTAAACAGTCAGAATCTGATGAAATCTCAGAAGGCGATGCTTTCGAGGATGATCAGAATGATGAATTACTCACTGCTGAGGCGACTTCGGATGATGCTGTTCTTTTTGAGGATGATGCAGCTGGTGGAGAAGCAGCGGCGGTAATAAAGTCAGAAATAGCTATGGATGCTTCTATAGTTGTGCTAAATGCAACAGAAACTGCGGGGCTTGCAGCGGCGTGGAGAGACAAGCTTACTGAGGCTGGTTTTACCAATCTTCAGACTGGAAATTATACTGGGGGTACATTAGATACTTCAAAGATCGTAATGCTCTCAGAGGAGTTATCAGCTGATACGATCCAAGGTCTTGTGACAAATGCTACTTTTGAGGTTGGAACTTCGGAAGATGTGCCATGTGATGTATCCAGTGAAGGTGTAGTGGCATACGTGATAATTGGAGGAAGTGACAATATATTAGCCCAGTAATGTAAAAAATGACCAAATAACCACTATATATAGTAATTTTGTTAATAGTTTTGTAATATATTTGGTGATTTTCTAACAAAATAACTAAAGAAATGTCGCGAAAAAAACTTGTATTTTTGTTAAAAAGTGATAGAAATACTAAATCAATATGCAATATTAACAAAAGTTTTCAAAATTCTTTATGCAACAAATACATAGTTTAATAAAATGAAACGCGGTATTATATATGAAGTTTGAAATTAAACGTAAATTGTAAAAGCTATTTAGGAGGATAATTAAAATGGCAGGATTACAGTTAAAGAACATCTACAAGATTTACCCAAATGGCTTCAACGCTGTTAAGGACTTCAATCTTGACATCGAAGATAAGGAATTCATCATCTTCGTTGGTCCTTCAGGTTGTGGTAAATCAACAACACTTAGAATGATCGCTGGACTTGAGGATATCAGCTCCGGTGAGCTCTGGATCGGCGACAAGCTTTGTAACGATGTAGAGCCTAAGGACAGAGATATCGCGATGGTTTTCCAGAACTATGCTCTGTATCCACATATGTCAGTTTATGATAACATGGCATTTGGACTTAAGCTTAGAAAGGTTCCAAAGGAGAAAATCGACAAGCAGGTTCATGAAGCTGCTAAGATCCTTGAAATCGAGCACCTTCTTGATCGTAAGCCAAAGGCTCTTTCAGGAGGTCAGAGACAGAGAGTTGCCATGGGACGTGCTATCGTCCGTGAGCCAAAGGTATTCCTTATGGATGAGCCTCTTTCAAACCTCGATGCTAAGCTCCGTGTTCAGATGCGTGTAGAGATCTCTAAGCTTCATCAGAGACTTCAGACAACAATTATCTACGTTACACATGACCAGACAGAGGCTATGACTCTTGGTACTCGTATCGTAGTTATGAAGGATGGTATCATCCAGCAGGTTGATACACCTCAGAATCTTTATGATCATCCATGCAACCTCTTCGTTGCTGGTTTCATGGGTATGCCACCTATGAACTTCATCGACTGCAAGGTTGTTAAGTCAGGAGCTGACGTACTTCTTATGTTCGGTTCACACTCAATCAAGGTTCCAGAAGCTAAGGCTAACAAGCTTATCGCTGGTGGATTCATTGATAAGGACGTTGTTCTTGGTATCCGTCCTGAGGATATCCATGATGAGCAGCTCTTCATCGAGTCATCACCTGAGTCAGTTATTGACGCTCGTATCAATATCTACGAAATGCTCGGTGCTGAAGTTTATCTGTACTTCACAATCGATCAGTTCGATATCACAGCTAGAGTTAATGCTCGTACAACAGCTAGACCTGGCGATACAGTACAGTTCGCATTTGACCTTTCAAAGATCCATATCTTCGATAAGGAATCAGAGGAGATCATTGTAAACTAGTCATCGATTTGCGTAGCTAATCGACGACAGTGTCGTAAACTTTGAATCATTGAGGAAATGTAGAAAATTCTACATTTCCTCTTTTTTATGTGCTCGAATTTTGGTATAATGACTCTGTGCGTGAATAGATACTTTTTTTATGCATTATTTGTTTAAAATAATTCAGGGGTTATAAAGAGAACAGGAGTGAGAAAATGATTTCAAATCAGATTTTACAAGAAACACTTGAAGGGATTCAGGCTATTACAAAAGTCGATCTCATAGTAATGGATGTTGAGGGTAGACTCCTCGCAAAAACTGTTGAAGATGGTCCTCTTGATTATGAAGATGCTGTAATAGCATTTGCAGAGTCACAGGCAGAGAGCCAGAGTCTTCTGGGGTATCAGTTTTTTAAGGTAATGGATGATAAGCAGCTTGAATATATTATCCTCGCAAAGGGTGATTCAGATAGTACTTACATGGTAGGTAAGATGGCATCCTTCCAGATACAGAGTCTTCTGGTAGCTTATAAGGAGAGATCTGATAAGGATAACTTTATTAAGAACCTGCTGCTTGATAATCTGCTGCTTGTTGATATTTATAACAGAGCAAAGAAGCTTCACATTGATACAGATGTAAAGAGATGTGTATTCATCATAGAGACAAAGTCCGAGAAGGACAACAACGCTCTTGAAACAGTAAGAAATATCTTCTCAGTAAAAACTCACGATTTCATCACAGCAGTTGATGAGAAGAATATCATTTTAGTAAAAGAGGTTAAGTCAACAGATACTTATGAGGATCTGAATAAGACAGCCAGCATCATAGTAGATATGCTGAACACTGAAGCTATGATCTCAGTACATGTAGCATTCGGTACAATAGTAAATGAAATCAAAGAAGTATCTCGTTCTTACAAGGAAGCTAAGATGGCTCTTGATGTAGGAAAAATCTTCTACAGTGATAAGAATATCATCGCATACAGCAATCTTGGAATCGGACGTCTTATCTATCAGCTTCCAATTCCTCTATGCCGTATGTTCATAAAGGAAATCTTTGATGGTAAGTCACCTGATGAGTTTGACGAGGAAACACTTACCACAATCAATAAGTTCTTTGAGAACAGCCTGAATGTTTCAGAAACCTCACGTCAGCTGTATATTCATAGAAATACTCTTGTTTATCGTCTGGATAAGATTGAAAAGTCAACAGGTCTTGACCTTAGAGTCTTTGAAGATGCGATAACATTTAAGATTGCACTTATGGTTGTAAAATATATGAAGTATATGGAAAGCCTTGATTTCTAATAAAATCAGGATGAAAGGTTGACAAGAGGAAGATTATGTCAGTTATTAAGATGGAAAATGTCACAATGAAATATCCAACTGGCACAGTTGCGCTTAAGGATGTTAACATTGAGATAGAGAAAGGTGAGTTCGTCTTTGTAGTTGGATCTACTGGATCAGGTAAGACCACATTTATCGAGCTCCTACTTAGAGAACTAGTTCCAACTAAGGGACGTATTGAGGTTGCAGGCATAGACCTGGCAAGACTTAAAAAGAACAGAATTCATAAAGTAAGACGCAAGATAGGCGTTGTTTTCCAGAACTTCCGACTTCTTAAGGATCGTACTGTATATGAAAATGTTGCTTTTGCACAGAGAGTTATAGAAACTCCATCAAGATATATTAAGAGACAGGTACCTGCAGTACTTGCACTTGTTGGACTGGAAGATAAGTATAAGTCTTATCCAAGACAGCTTTCAGGTGGTGAACAGCAGAGAGTAGCGCTTGCAAGAGCACTTGTAAATAAGCCTGAGATAATTCTGGCTGATGAGCCTACTGGAAACTTGGATCCAAAGCATTCATGGGATGTTATGAATCTCCTGGATGAGATTAATGCCAAGGGTACTACCGTTGTTGTAGTTACTCATAATAAAGAGATAGTAAATGTTATGAAGAAAAGGGTTATAACCCTCAATAAGGGTGTCGTTGTAAGCGATGTCCAGAAGGGAGGTTATATCGATGAAGATTAGTTCTTTTGGTTATAGTGTAAGACAGGGTTTTAAGAACATAAGAAGAAATCTTTTGTTCTCACTTGCATCTACTGGAACTATTATAGCTTGTTTGTTCGTCTTCGGCCTTTTCTACTGTGTTCTTGTTAACTTTAGAGGTGCTATTCACAAGATTGAAAGTAGTATCTCCATCGCAGTATTCTTCAATGAAGATTTATCCGCCGAGGCAATCAACCTTATAGGCGAGCAGATAAAGACTAGAAAAGAAGTTAATACGATAGAGTATATATCACCAGAACAGGCTTGGGAAGAATTCTCAGAACAAACCTATGATGATCCTGAAGCGGCCAGAGCTGCATTTGGTGCGGATAATCCTCTTGCACAGTCAGCATCATACATGATCACACTGAATGATTCCAGCAAGCAGGCTGACTTTGTACAGTTCCTTAATAGTATTGAAGGAGTAAGAAAGGTCAGCAGTTCAGGAGATACAGCTGATAGTGTATCTGCTATAAATGCGTTTGTTGGATATGCTTCATTTGGTATTATCTTCATTCTTCTTCTGGTATCAATCTTCCTGATCAATAATACTATAACAATCGGTATTACTGTAAGACGTGAAGAAATCAGAATTATGAAACTGATTGGAGCAACAAATGGATTCATCAGAGCTCCATTCATTATAGAAGGTGTAATTATAGGATTGATTGGTTCAATAGTACCTTTAATACTGCTGTTTTACCTTTATGATCTTGTTATTAACTACATTGTAGGTAAGTTCTCAATCCTTAATAATCTGTTTGATTTTACACCTCCACTTACAATGTTTAAAACACTTGTTCCAATTACACTTTTAATCGGAATTGGAATCGGCTTCTTTGGAAGTCTTATAACAACAAAGAAACACTTAGAGATATAATTTTCAGGACCTGCGTATCCCGTGGGTCCTAAAATGTTCTAATAAAGAAGTGAAAGGCATGAATAAAAAATATATAAGAGACAATATAATACTTGCAGTAGTTATGCTTCTTTTGATGGTTGGTACCTGTATGGCGACTCTTCGTGGAGGCGTCGCTTATGATGTTCATGCAGATGCGACTGAAACAGATGCGACTGAAGAATCTACTGTAACACCTGAAGGGGGAACAACTGAGTCGACTACTGAAAGTTCAGGTACCGGTCTTTCTTCAGAAGAGATTGCTGCATATACAGCGCAGCTTTCTTCTACAATTCAGCAGAAAAATGAGTTGCAGACAACACTTAATCAGCTTCTTTCCAGTCAAAATGATTTTATAGCTAAGTTGAATGAACTTGATGATATGATACTTGAGTACCAGGATAAGTTGGATGAAATATCTGAGAGAACAAATGCTGCTCAGGTCACTATGGTTCAGTTAAGTGGAGAGATAGAAGAGGCGCAGGCAAATCAGGATGCTCAGTATGAATTAATGAAGTCTCATATAAAAGAAGAATATGAAAATGGTTCGTATTCATTCTTGGATGCTTTATTCAATTCTGAAGATTATATGGATGTTGTCAGCAAGGCAGAGTATGTTCAGGCGATAGAGGCTTATGATGAAAAGCTTCTTGATGATTATACCCATGCAAAGCAGACATTAGCTGATAAGAATGCGCTTTTAACTACACTGACTTCAAATATGGATACCATGGCGGAGGCTTATCAGGCTGAACAGGATTCCCTTCAGATTCTTTCTGATGAAAAGGAATCTCAGATAAACAGCTATCAATCTTCGATTGATACCATGTCTTCAAAAGTTAAATCTCTAGAGGCTATACAGGCTGAGATGCAGGCTAAGATATCCAGTGCTGAGGCTTCTGTTTCTTTTTCAAATGGAACAACAACAGGAAGTACAGGAAGTGCTGTATATACAGGAGCGGCGTTCCTGTGGCCTTGCCCTTCATCTACAACTATATCATCTTATTATGGTTCAAGAGCACAACCAACTGCTGGAGCTACAACGGATCATAAGGGAATAGATATACCTTGTAATCTTGGAAGTGATGTTATTGTGGTAGCTGATGGAACTGTTATATATACAGGATATCTTGGAAGTGGTGGAAATTGTGTTATTGTTGATCATGGAAGTGGTATCTCAACTTGTTATTTCCATCTTTCTACTTATAATTGTTCTGTTGGTGATAAAGTTACCGCTGGACAGACAATCTGTTATTCCGGTAATACAGGTGTTTCCACAGGTCCACATCTGCATTTTGCCGTACGTGAGAATGGTACATACGTAAACCCACTTAAGTACTATTCATCGATTCCGGATAAAGGAAATGTTTCCAACACAGAAGGTGAATAATAAAAGTATTTTACTAAGATAAATCTTAGGTGAATATAGAGGAGAAAATGATAAAATGAAACGCAATATTCTTGTGAATACAAGAAAGAAGAAAAAGTTACTATGTCTCGGACTTGCTGCGGCGATGTTAATGACTGCGGGATGCGGTTCTGGAAGTAATGTAAATGATTCGTCAAGTTCTGACAGAGAACCAACAAGTACCTCTGATGCTAGTGGTGGAGGATTTGACGAAAATTCAAAGGATGTAAAGAAAAAGACAGCTGAGATTGAAGAGTATATTGAACAACTCTACTACTTTGATGTAGACGATGAAAAGCGTGAAGAAAGCTATTATGACGGCATCATGGAAGGACTGGATGACAGATACTCGGTTTATTACACAAAGGATGAGTATGAGAAGTTAATGGAAGACGACTCAGGTGAGTTCGAGGGTATCGGCGCTACTGTATCAAAGAATATGGATGATGGTACCATCTATGTTGTAAAGCCACTTGAGGACAGCCCTGCTGAGAAAGCTGGACTTCTTCCTGGAGATGTAATAGTTCGTGTTGATGATATGGAACTTACCACTGAGATGGAGCTTGATTTTGTTGTTGAGCATATTCGTGGTGAGAAGGGTACAGATGTAGAGATAGAGGTTTATCGAGAAGGTGAACCTGATTTTCTTACATTTACTGTTACCAGAGATAAGATTGAAACAAAGACTGTTGCTTATGAGATGCTGGATAATAATATAGGTTATATCCAGGTTGAGCAGTTTATAGAGAATACACCAAAGCTCTTTAAGGAAGCTGTAGATGATCTGCAGGGCCAGGGAGCTAAGGGAATAGTAATTGATCTTCGTGATAATCCTGGTGGTCTTGTTAAAGCTGTTATAGAGATGCTTGACTACATAGTTGATGATGAAGCACTTGCTGATGGAGCAGAATCAAAGGGTCTTCTTCTTCAGACCAAGGACAAAGATGATAATGTTCTTGAGACCTATAGTTGCGAGGATGGTCACAGCGTTAATATTCCTATGACTGTTATAATTAATGGTAATAGTGCCAGTGCATCTGAGATTTTTGCTGGTGCTTTCCAGGACTATAATCTTGGAGAAGTTGTTGGTACAACATCTTATGGTAAAGGTATTGTTCAGTCAATCATCAAGCTTTCTGATGGTTCTGCTATAAAGCTTACTATCGCACAGTATTTCAGACCTTCTGGTGAAGTGGTTCATAAGGTTGGTATTGAACCAGATGTGGTTGAGGAACTTAATGAGGATCTTAAGCATCAGGTTACTATAGAACATGATGAAGATAATCAGCTTCAGAAAGCTATCGATACATTAGATTAAATGGAGAAATATATGAATCGCGAATTAATAGTGGTCCTTGATTTTGGAGGACAGTATAATCAGCTTATTGCTAGAAGAGTCAGAGAGTGCAATGTATATGCAGAGGTTCATCCATATACAAAGTCACTGGAAGAAATCAAGGCTCTGAATCCTAAGGGAATCATCTTCACTGGTGGTCCTAACAGTGTATATCTGGAGACATCTCCAACATATACAAAAGAAATCTTTGATCTTGGCGTTCCAGTACTTGGAATCTGCTATGGATCACAGCTTATGGCTCATCTTCTAGGTGGAAAGGTTGCGACAGCACCAGTAAGTGAATATGGTCATACTGATGTGGAAATAAGTGAAACTCAGTCTAAACTCTTTAAAGACGTTCCAAAGAATATAGCTGTATGGATGAGTCATACAGATTATATCGCAGAGGTTCCAGCAGGATTTAAGAGATCAGCATTTACAAAGGATTGTCCTACTGCTGCAATGGAGAATGAGGAAAAGGGCTTCTATGCTACTCAGTTCCATCCAGAAGTAATGCATACAGAGTATGGTCAGGAAATTCTTCGTAACTTCGTTCTTGATATCTGCGGATGCAAGGGTGATTGGAAGATGGATTCATTTGTAGAATCTACAGTAGCAGCACTTCGTGAAAAGATTGGAAATGGTCGTGTACTTTGTGCACTGTCAGGTGGAGTTGATTCATCAGTTGCAGCTGTTCTTCTTTCAAAGGCAGTTGGAAAGCAGCTCACCTGTGTATTTGTAGATCATGGTCTTCTTCGTAAGAATGAAGGTGATGAAGTAGAAGAAATCTTTGGACCAAAGGGTAATTATGAGCTGAACTTTATCAGAGTTAATGCTCAGGAAAGATTCTATGAAAAGCTTGCAGGAGAGACTGATCCTGAAAGAAAGAGAAAGATTATCGGAGAGGAATTCATCCGTGTATTTGAGGAAGAGGCTAAGAAGATTGGTGCAGTAGACTTCCTGGCACAGGGAACAATCTATCCTGACGTTATCGAGTCAGGACTAGGTGATTCTGCAGTTATTAAGTCACACCACAACGTAGGTGGTCTTCCGGACTATGTTGATTTCAAAGAAATCGTTGAGCCACTTAGAATGCTCTTCAAAGATGAGGTTCGTAAGTGTGGACTTGAGCTTGGAATTCCAGAATACCTTGTATTCCGTCAGCCATTCCCAGGCCCAGGACTTGGTGTTCGTATCATAGATGAGATCACAGCTGAGAAGGTTCGTATCGTACAGGATGCAGATGCTATCTATAGAGAAGAAGTTGATGCAGCTGTTAAAGAAGGAAAGATTAAGAATCCACCAAACCAGTATTTTGCAGCGCTTTCAAACATGCGCTCAGTTGGAGTAATGGGAGACTTCAGAACATTCGATTATGCGGTTGTGCTTCGTGCAGTTAACACATCAGACTTCATGACAGCAGACTGCTGTGAGATTCCATTTGAAGTACTTCAGAAGTGCATGACAAGAATTATAAACGAAGTAAAGGGAGTAAACAGAGTACTTTACGATCTGACTTCAAAACCACCAGGAACTATTGAACTCCTGTAAGGTTAATTAAAAAGCTGAAATTATTAAAGCTCGCAGAAGCCCCAAACAGGCCATCTTGCGAGCTTTTTGTTTTAAGTAAAAAAAACTGTTAAGTCATTTGACAGCCTTTTATATTCGGGAAAATTTACTTGACAAAATGGCAAAATCAAGATATAGTGGGTTAGGCAAGGAGGTGATACAATATGAAGGGATTTGGAGAAAGAGTGCTATTATTACTAGAGGAAATAGGAT
Source organism: Lachnospiraceae bacterium AC2031 (assembly GCA_000687975.1). Classification (GTDB taxonomy): domain Bacteria; phylum Bacillota; class Clostridia; order Lachnospirales; family Lachnospiraceae; genus Eubacterium_Q. Next base: position 2,555,174 of record JIAB01000001.1, read on the forward strand.
ATACACAACGAGAATTTGCAACAATGATTGGGGTGTCTGAAGCCGCATTATCTAGATACTTAAGAGATGAGCGTGAACCTAAAATGGAAGTTATAGCAAATATTGCTACTGCGTTAAATACTACAACGGATTATCTTCTAACTGGAAAGGATGATAAGCAATCCTTTGAGGAAACATATAGATTGGTTGCTAGAGGTACATCAACTATGACAGATGATGAGAAAACAGAATTAATAAAGGTGTTACTGAATAATGGAAAACAATGATGAGATTAGACTGTCACTTCCTAAAAATTTATATGATAAGATAGAGGAAGATGTTGTTAAGCTTCATATTGAGTTGAATTTGACAATTCCTGTAAAACCTATGGATGTAGCTGGCAAATTGGGATTTATTGTTAGAAAGTTTTCTGATCTATTAGGTGGAGATGTTGATATAGATAAACTTAGAATTGGTAGTGATGGAAAAAGAAGAGATGGTCTTTCATATTATGATAATAAAATAAATACTTATGTGATATGGGTGAATGATATTGATACATTTTATGAGGAACATGATAATTTTACTATTATGCATGAAATAGGTCACATAAGAATGGGACATAAGGGTGATAGTCAGTTGGCTGAAATGGTGGCAAATTATTACGCTGCCTATTCCCTTGTTCCTTCACCATTACCTAAAATTTATAAGTGTTCATCCTTTATAGATATTATAGATGTTTTTGAAGTATCTATAGATTGTGGTTATAACTGTTTTAAACGCTATATGAACTGGTCGATGTATTCCGGAAAAATGAAGCAGTATGAAAAGGATTTGATCGCTTATTATAATATAATAATTTAAGGAGGTATATGCTTATGATTGCATTTATAAGTAAGAAAAACGTGTAACTACGGCAATAGCTACACGTTCTCTTGAAGAAAGATTAATAGTAAATCTCTCTAATTGGTTGAATGATATTTTACTATAATCTTTCCAAGAGAGCAACTAAATATTTAATTTCAAAATATTAAATAGCTAGAATGCTCTAGCGGAAAGACGAGGATTTAAAATTGATTACTAAAAATAATAAATTTTTCCCTTGTCTGTCTTATGAGACAGGAGGGAACTGTAATGGGAACAACTAAAACAGGAAGAGTATTAAATACAAAAGGCGCATCAGGAGTTGCCAGTCAATTTTCTGTCGTTCATTCTAATGAAGGTGCATACACAAAACCACAGAATGGAAATAAAATTCGATTAAAAAGTGGTGGTCATGGACAGGCGGGAATGAACGAACTTGATAAATACGGAATAGAGTATCATATTGTCAAAACATATTCGAATGGCGTTCGGGTAGGTTATATTCCTACGCATAAGAATAAAATGAAGCAAACTGGAACTGGTCAGGCTTGGTTTCCTAAGACATGGACAAGTAAAGATATTAAGCATGCAGGAGAACATGTTGCAAATTTAAAAGGAAATAGACATGTTAAGGATGGTGTTCCAGTATTTGGAATGTGGAAAGGCGTCCGTGTTGGAGTGATAAGGACAAACGGTAAGATAGGTACTATATTTCCTGATTCAAAACAGCCAAATAAAGAAAAAAGTAGGAATAAGAAAAGAGGTAAGAAAAAATGAATATAGAGAAATTTAGAGAAATAATAAAAGAAAGAATTAGAATATCTGTAGAATGTAATGATGAATGGGATTACGGAATAGAAAACTGCTGGAAGCAGGAAATAGAGATTCTTACTGAAGACATACCATCATCAATTCTTTTTTTACAGAATGATTGCACAGCTGATGAATATTCATGGATAAGTGAAGTGATTGAAGATATTGCTGAAAAAACAAATAATAGAGATTTTATTGTTTGCTATAAATCTTTAATGACAAAGTATCCAGAGGAATGCAGTAAGTATAATATAGCAGGGAGTATAGAATATGCTGAAGCTGCACTCCGAGAGGAGGAAAATGATGGCAAAGAAAGTTAGCAATCTTGTGGATGAGGGATTTAGGATTGATCTTGTGGTTGATGCGTTCTTTGATGGTTGTTTTGAAATTCCTCACATTAATGCTCCATCTGAAATTATTATTCCAGATGGAATGGTTCCGTTCTCTGTTAGAGAACGGAGCCGGGAATATAAAGATTTTGTCTGCTTTTATGAACATGACATCAAATTTAGAAATATTTTAACAGATACGGAACAATATGTGGACGATTTAAAGCGGTTTCCAGGTATAATTACACCAGATTGTTCTTTATATATAGATGCACCACTTTGTGTTCAGATTGCAGGTGTATATTTAAATAGGGCAGTTGGCTATTATCTTTCTAAGCAGGGGATTTATACTGTTCCAAATATTCGATGGGGAGATGAGAGAACATATACCGATGAGTTATTTGGCGAAAAAATCGCTTTTCAAGGAGTAGATAAACATAGTATAGTTTCTATTGGTACGTATGGTCAGATAAAATCAGCAGAATCAAAAAGATATTTTAGAGAAGGTTTGATAGCGATGCTTGATGAACTTGAGCCTGAAGTGGTGTTGGTATATGGAGCTATGCCAGTTAAGATATTTGGTGATTTGATGAATAAAACTAGATTTGTACAATTTGATGATTGGACAACACGCGTGAAGAAAAAATAGTATTTGCTTCAAAACCACTCGGACTTCATACAATAAGGAATTTCACCCACCGGTACTAAAACGGTACTAGAAATTATTGAAACGATATGGAATATGTGTAAACAAGGACGAAAACTAAACAAAATAGTTTAGGAAATGAATTAAAAAGACGTGGAATAAAAAATCATTCTGCGAACTCCTATAATGAAAATACTACGGGAAGCCCCTAAAATAGGGACTTCCTGTTTTTTGGGATTAATAAGATGAAGATTTTAAACCGACAGTTTCTCTTGGCATATGTAAAGTCAATATTTCCATTTACGACTTATTTTTTTCCATTCGCAACAGATTTGAAATATGTATCCTCAGCTTGTTGTATTATCCAATCATCGAAGCTACCGATTGCGAAGTAATCGAAGAATAATAAAGATTAGTGGAGGATACAAAAATGACAAAGGAAATTAATGTAAAGAAGGAATCAAAGTTACAGGAAATGTTTAGAGACGATAATCCAAAGATGAGTGCATTACTATACTTTTTGGCAGCTGTAGTTTGGAGTTTATGTGCGGTAATGAGTTATCATTCTGTTGTTACATATGACACAGGTAGAACCAGTTTATATGTTGATGGATTTCTTGCTCTGTTTAATCTTGGTCTTGCTTTTGGTAAGGCTTTAAAATATTCAAGACTTAGAAGGAATAATGCTTTAAGATAAGGTACAAATATCAACGATACGACGCCTACGAGTAGAATTACTCGTAGGCGCTGTTTTGCTTTATAATTATAGAGGTTTTTCGTTGTCTATGCTAAGATAAAGAAGTAAATATTTACTGAGGGGAAAGTTTTATGGATCAGAAGAAAATCGGAGAGTTTTTAAGAACTCTACGAAAGGAAAAAGGATTAACACAGGAACAACTGGCAGAGGAGTTCAATGTCTCAGGAAGGACTGTTTCCAGGTGGGAGACCGGTTCAAATATGCCGGATATCAGCATAGTATCTGAAATAGCGGACTTTTATGAGATAGATATAAGAGAGTTGATAGACGGAGAACGTAAGAATGAGCCTGTTCCTGAGGAAGAGACAGTGTCAAAGATAATTGAGTATGCAAATGGAGAGAATACTCAATTGTCAAAAAAAGTAATGGTTAGCTCTATAGTTGGCCTTATATGTTTGTTAGCCTATGTCATAGTAAGTAGATATGATTTTATCTCGCAGGGGCTGATAAAGGATTTAATCGAAATGGTCCTGTTATTCTTTGCATATAGCTCAATTGTATATAGTATTTCATTTACTAGTGGCAGATTGGAGAAAAAAATAGAAAGAAGAAAGGGCATATCGCTAAAAAGAAAGCTTCTTTTTGCTCTAATTTTGTTAGGTGCTTTATTTATTCTGGTAAATATTGCAACATTTTTACTGATTGGCTCAGTTTAGAAAGATGTACTATTTATGCGGCTTCCCAGGCATGGACAAGCTTGTCTAAAGGAGAAAAATCCTAAATTGTCGCGTCATGTCGTGTAATTTTTTGAGAAAATATATTACCTTTCAACCAGACCTGAGAAAACAGGCGAGAGAATATGAAAGGTGGATACTATAATGAAACTCAAAAAACTTATTATTAACATTTTAATTGTCGCTATTTGCTTTGCTCTTTATAAGGGAACGGGAATATTATTTAAAAATTTCTTACCTTCAAATAGTCTTTCTGAAATTAAAGTGGATTTCCTAAAAGAACTTATAGGTGCTGTCACAGCGATAATTGGCCTACTAATACTAAAGAAGAAGTCCGTTCTTGAGTTTAAGCTGGAAGGCTTTAAGGAAGGATTTAAGACCGGTGCGGTAATGCTTGTTTTAAGTGGATTACTGCTTCTTACATTTATATTTAATCATGATCCTATTACTGCTTCAGGACTTGATATAGTTCTTTTTGGAATATTTACTATTTTGATTGGTATATATGAGGAAGTGCTTTTTAGAGGTATTTTCCAAAATGCATTTCATGAGTTCTTCGGCGAAGATAACAAGAAAAATGTCATAAAAGCAATAGTTGTAGCTTCTACGATCTTTGGATTATGTCATTTCTTCAATCTAATATCCGGAGGAAGTATTCTTTCTGTAACAATTCAGGCGTTGTCTGCAATCGCAGCTGGAATCATATTTGGTGCAGTGTACTGTAACAGTGGAAAGAATATATGGCCATGTGTACTTATCCATGGATTTGTTGATGGATGTAGTTTTCTCCATAGTGGTATTCTCAGTGGTAAGACAGTAATTGATGCTATTAATGATTATTCTATTATAAACATTGTATCAATAGTAATTTATTTGGCGATTGCCATTTATCTTTTAGTAAATATGTCAATGTCTGTAAGTACTAATCATTATCAAAGTCGGATAACAAAGAACTCTATTATCCGATAGTAGATGCTCTTCTTTTGCGGCTGGTTTTACAATTGCGCTAAATTGAGAATTCTATGATGATGGTAAAGTGGCCATGGTTCTATTCTGGCTCTAAAAAATCTGAGAGCCACAAAACATATTTTAAAATATGATTACAAGAGCCTTAAAATAGGATGAACAGAAATACAATTATATGACAGATTCGATAATAGCAATCGAACTCCTATAGTCCGGGTGGTTTGCAGGTGAAAACGAATTGTTGAAAGCAGGCATTTGATTGAATGCCTGCTTTTTTTGCCTATGCACATGATGGTATATATGCTAAAATCAACTTGATAGTCAAGTGAAAAAATGTCATCCAATACTTTGGTTATGGTAGTAAATGGACGAAAAGGGAATATATGAGAAAGATTCTGATTATCTTAGTTAATATTATAATCATGGCTGTTATATTGGTTTTCGTTGTTTTTTACTCCGGATATGAAAGCAAGGCTTCTTATCTGAGACAGATAGAGTATTTTGAAAACACAACGGTTTCCATGGAACGTGTGACGGAGAATTATCTGGAAGGAGAGCAAAGGATATGTGATGTATGGTCGCGCTATATCAATATGAGCAGCATGACCATGGAGGAGGCAATAGAGTTTATCCGAAACTCTCATGTGTTAGGAAATACTTCGGGACATATAATTACCCTTGATACACTCGAGGGTCTTTCAACGCGCCCAAAGCAGAATACGACAGATGACTTTGCAGTATCATATAAAAGGGTGGATCTGTTGGAGGATACCAGTTGGATTAATGATATAGGTGAGTCGATCAATATTACTCGTGCTTATACTAATCCAATGAATGGTGAACAATCACTTGCTTTTTGTAATCGGGTTACACTTGTCGATCCTGAAAATGGTGGCACCATAGATGCAATCCTTCTGAGAGTGATTCCAATCTCTGATCTTGAACAGAAATGGGTTTTTCCACAGACTGAATTGGAGAATGCCGAACTATCCATGATTGATGCAAGTGGTGATTATATTCTGAAAGGGAACAGCTTTAAGAATTCCAGTTTTTTTGAATTTTATAAATCTTACAATCAAACTGATAATGAATCGACTGTTCAATTGTTTGACAGTATAACATCATCGACAGGATCCGTATCAATGCTTAATTCCCATGGACAGGAATGTATTCTTGCATTTACTCCCGTTTCAGCATCTGCCGGATGGACTATGCTGGGTCTTATACCTGCCAAGGATCTTCACGTAGAAAGAAATAACTGGCTGTTATTTGGATTTGTTTCTGTCGGATTACTCATTTTGTTCCTTTGCGATCTGTTTTATATGCTTTCCTTAAATAAGAGACTTCAGATTACGGCAAGAGAAGCGAAGTCTGCAAGTAAGGCAAAGACAGATTTTCTTTCAACGATGTCTCATGATATTCGCACTCCTATGAATGCCATTATAGGCCTGACAACCATTACTGAAAAGAATCTTGGAGATGTGGAGTCTACAAGAGAGAATCTTCGTAAAATCAATCTTGCAAGCAATCATCTGCTTACACTGATAAATGATATACTGGATATTTCTAAGGTTGAAAGCGGAAAGCTGAAACTAAATCCTCTGACATTTTCCTTAGTGGAGACGATGGAAAATCTGGTGAATATCTCACAACCGATGATCAAAGAAAAAAATATCGAATTTAGAATCCATATCAATCAGATTGAGAAGGAATACCTATTTGCAGATCAGCTCCGTCTGAATCAGATTTATATAAATATACTTTCAAATGCCATCAAATATACTGAGCCTGGAGGATGTGTCAATGTAGATCTGAGCGAGGAGAAGAGTGAAGTTCCGGGTTGTGTTCGACTAAAATATGTTGTGGCAGATACAGGAATAGGTATGAGTCCGGAATATATGGAGACAATGTATCAGCCATTCTCTCGTCAGACAGACAGCCGTGTCAGCAGCATTCAGGGAACTGGGCTTGGTTTGGCTATTACCAAACAGATGGTTGAACTGATGGGTGGAACGATTGAATGTCAGAGTGAACCGGGCAAGGGTACTACATTTACAGTTATCCTTGATGTTTCCGAAGCTGAAAGACAGCGGGAAGAACTTCGGCTTGAGGATGTTGATGTTCTGATCGTTGACGATGATGAAATCATGCTGGAAACCTTAGAAGATGAACTTGAATCTATAGGCGCATCAGTAGAGCTGGCACAAAGTGGTGATGAAGCAATAGAAATGATTAAAAGCAGGCATAACAGTGAACGCGATTATAGTATTGTGATCATAGACTGGAAAATGCCGGACATGGATGGTGTTGAAACAATCCGCAGAATACGTGAGGAATTTAACTCGGAAATCCCAATACTTTTGATCTCTGCATATGATTGGTCAGACATCGAGGATAAGGCGAAAGAAGCTGGGGCAAATGGATTTGTAAGTAAGCCTATCTTCCGTTCTACTCTCTATAACAAGATTAATGAGCTTATTGGTGAGGAAACCCAATCCTTCGAACCTGAAGATGATTATTCCGATATTGAAGGAATGCATATTCTTATTGCAGAAGATATAGACATAAACTGGGAAATCATATCAAATATGCTCAGCATGTTTGGTATCACTTGTGACCGAGCAGAAAATGGACGTGTCTGCGTGGATATGATGAAATCAGCCGCTGAAGGCAGCTATGAGCTAATATTCATGGATATACAGATGCCTGAGATGAATGGACTGGATGCGACCAGAGAGATTCGTAAGCTGGAAAATTCCTGGGCAAACTCTATACCTATAATCGCAATGACGGCTGATGCATTCTCTGAAAATGTTACGGAGTGCATGAACGTAGGAATGAACGGACATATTGCAAAGCCAATAGATATCAAACTGGTTATCAAGGAGATTCGAAGAATCAGATATAGATCAAAATAGTGACAGGGGGGTGAACGATTATGAAAAAGAAACTATGTTGTGTTTTATTATCGATGATGATGCTTCTGAGTCTCGCTGCATGTGGTTCTAAGAAGAAGGAGGCAGAGACGGAGAAGGAGAAGGGTTTCAAACCTGCTCTGGATACTTCACTTAAGGCGAGTATTAATGTGGCTGGTGGATACGATAACTTTGAAGCCTTGGAAACAGAATTTGATCGATTTAATGAGATATATCCGAATGTGGAGCTTGTTTATACAAAAATTGATGACTACAACAACATGATAGGAACGGTACTGAACGGAAATGATGCACCTGACATCTATGTAAATAATTCATGGATGTATGGTCGTGAGCAGTATAAAGATTCTATAGAGCATGCTGAAAATCTGGCGGATCCTGCGCTGGGACTCGATCTGGATTGCATCCGCAGCAATATCCTTCTGAAGACGGATGATGGAACTCTTCCGATGGTTCCTGTTTTTTCAAGTACCTATGGAATGCTAGTAAATAAGGATCTGTTTGAAAAGGAAGGACTTAGTGTTCCTACTACATATCAAGAACTGGTATCTGTGTGTAAAGCCTTTAGTGATAAGGGATATACAAGTCCTATGATGGGGTACTCTGTTGAGGAGAAAACATCGATTTACACATTAGTAAGTTATCCTTTTTTCTGTTCTACGGTGGCTGGCGATGCTGAAGCTGTCGAAAAACTGAATGCTCTTGATCCATCTGCCGGAGAATATATGAGACCGACTCTTGAAAGGATGGAACAGTTTATAAATGATGGCTTAATGGATCCTGATGCATGTGCAGCTATTGAGAATAACTATGAAGCTGTAATACTGCGTTTCTTTGAGGGAGATGTTCCTATGATGACCTGCTCAGGAGATACTGTATCCGGAACAAAAAAACGTGAAAGTATTTCTGAGAGCTTCACCGCAAATCCATTTTCGTATACATTTGTACCTATTCCTATTGCGGATGATGGCTCTTTCTTTATTGATATACCAAACCTGCAGTTCTCCGTTAATAAAGATAGCAAGAATATAGATATTGCAAATGAATTTATGCGTTTTCTTGTTACATCACAGGAACTAAATGAGATGGCCCAGAACAAAGGGCTGATGTCGCCGACTAAGGACCTGTCCTTTAATAGTATGTATTCCGCATTTGGAGACATTCCGGAGTCCAGGATTCTCTCACCGGAAGAATTTGGTATTACTGATGATGCAGTAATTCAGTTAAGGATGGCGGTTTACGGATTTTCAACAGGAAAACTGTCCATAGATGAAGCGGTTAAAGGGTATGGAACCTATGACCAGTAATCCGTAAAAGTTTTTCGAAATTTCATATGACAACATACATCGAGGTGTGGCATTTGTGCCATACCTCCGATGATTTTTTATATAAAGGAATTCTGTGTATGATTAGAGAATTAATTATTCAGAACTGGGCAAATGTATTAGTTCTTGTAGCTTTTGCAATTTTGCTCAGGACAACAGTGTTTTTGGAAAAGAGGACAATACTACGATTATATGCATTAATTCTTTCATTATTCATTTTTTCTATGATAGTCTTTTTGGAGTTTGCGCTGGAAGAAAAGGGTGAGTTGCCGAATGTTAGACTCGTTCTGATGTCTGTACGATACAGTGCAACACCATTAATTATTGCATTTATTATTTTTACCCTCGCTAAAAATGTGCATTGGAGGGTGTTTATTCCGGCTATAATACTGGCTATCATAGATATAATATCAATCTTTACAGGAATTGTTTTCTCTCTGGACAATGAAGGAAAGCTTCATCGTGGTTTGTTGGGCTATCTTCCTTATATAATGGTAGGCGTATATTCTGTATTGCTTGTGAATCTGCTGTATAAACGAAGTAATAAACGGCATTCAGAGATTTTTCCGATAGCATTTCTATGTCTTGCTTTATCATCAGGCCTGATTCTTCCGTTTATACTTGGAAAGGAATACTCAAAGATTTTTTGTGTGACACTTATCATAGCGCTTTTTGTATATTATGTATTTATGATCCTCCAGCTATCAGAAAAGGATGCACTTACAGGGGTTTTGAATCGTCAGTCATTTTATGCTTCGACAGGTAATAATAAAAAGGACGTAAATGCCTTAGTTTCGATTGATATGAATGGGTTGAAAGCATTAAATGATCAGGAAGGTCATGCGGCAGGAGATATGGCATTGGCAACCCTTGCGTTTTGTTTTTTGCAGGCAGCTTCGGCAAAGGATTCTGTTTACAGACTCGGAGGAGATGAATTTGTAATAGTTTGTAGAAAAGTTTCTGAAGAAGATGTTCGGAATCTTATCGAGCGTATTCAAAATAAGGTTTCTGAAACTAAATACCATTGTGCAATCGGATACAGTTACAGTTCGAACGGAGATAAGGATATAGATGACATGCTTAAAGAGTCGGATGAAATGATGTATAAGGATAAAATGGAATATTATTCTAAACCGGGTAACACAAAATACCGGATTTGATATTTAAGATAGCAGAGATGAAATAGATGTATAATGAAAGTGGCAAAAATGAAACTACTGGTTACTGTTATTATTTGCTGATTCTTTGTATAGTTATTTCGGAGGTGATGAAAATGATATTTTCCGAAAAATTACAGATACTAAGAAAGAACAAGGGGCTTACGCAGGAGGAGCTTGCAGAGAAACTCGGTGTGTCCAGGCAGGCGGTCGCCAAGTGGGAATCAGGTCAGGTGTATCCTGACATCTATAATCTTATCCAGATCAGCAATATGATGAATGTCAGCGTTGATTATCTGGTTAAAGATCAGGATTGTTCAGTGAATATATCTCCGCAGCAGAAAACGGATATTGATGAGTTGATCGAGTTCAGATTAGAGGCAAATGTAAATACATATGCTGCATATATGAATGAAGTGGATGCCACAAGACCAGCTTCACATGATTTTAGGTATGAGAGTGGAGACTATATGTATCATGACACCTATGTTGGTGGAGAAGAATTTGCAGGTGAAGAAGCTATCTGGAAGAAGGGGGTTACTGTATATGCTATGAATTATATGGGGCGTGTACTTGATGATAGGTTTAGTGGAGACTTTCTAAAAGAAGCACTTCGGGCTGCAGATAAGGGGATGCCATATAGAGGGCCGGAAATCTATCAGTCAGGAGAATATACATATAGATGCAACGTGACAGGAGATTTCACCTGGTTCCAGGGATATGAGGAAATATACTGGAATGACATACTAGTATATGAGTGTGTATTTCATGGTGGTTTAACTAGATGATAATCTACATGGATTAATTTGGGATTCGAAAGGATTGTTATGAATTATTTTGTAGAGGGACTTCAGGGGAGTGGAAAGAGTACTATGGTACAGAAACTCTCAGAGTTCAATTCGGATTATACAGCAATTCGAGAAGGGGATTATTCTCCTATTGAACTTGCATGGTGTGCATATGTTGATGAAGAAAAATATCAGGAGATACTTGAAAAGTATAAAGAGATTCGAGGATTAATAGAAGAAAAGTCTTTTCGTGAGAATGGTAAGAGAATCATTTGTTATACTCAGATTCTTACTGATATTCCAGGTTTTCATAAGGATTTAGAACGGTATGAAATCTATAATAACAGAGTTTCGCTTAATGAAATGAAGGATATTATTCTTAGTCGTTTTAAGTCTTGGAACAAGGATAAACAGATTTTCGAATGTTCACTTTTTCAAAACATAGTTGAAGATATGATTCTTTTTAAGGTTATGTCGGATGATGAAATAATAGAGTTCTATAAAGAGGTAAGAAAAGCACTTGATGGAAAGGACTATCATATAGTTTATCTAAAGGCAGATGATGTAAGAGGGAATCTTGATGTTATCCGAAAGGAACGATCAGATGATCAAGGAAATGAACTATGGTTCCCGCTTATGATGGGATTCTTTAATGAATGTCCATATTCAAAAGAAAGAGGACTGAGTGGGGAAGAAGACTTGATCAATCATTTTATACATCGTCAGGAACTGGAACTAAGGATTTGTGAAGAAGTCTTTGAAGGAAAGTATACTATTTTTACTTCAAAGAAATATAATGATGAAGATATTCGTGGTTTACATAATTCAATATAGCGCTTAGCTCGCAGAAAAGTTTAATTAAGTTTTTCTCGCGAGCTTTTTGTTTTGTATATAGTAATACTTCTAAATATTTTTATATTATTAGTTAAATGACAGATATAATTAAAGATGTTATCATGTGATTTAGAATGTGATTTAGAATGGGAGAGTGTTTATGCAGTTAAGAAAATTTGAAATAGATAGTGATTTTGAAGAAATGAAGGAATGGGTTACTGATGAGAGGACACATGCCATGTGGTGTGCAAATCTCATAAAGTATCCTCTTAGTAAGAATAATTTAGCGGAAACTTTAAAAGTAATTGCTGATAGATTTGGAGATGTTCCTTATGTTGCTATATCTGACGATGGCAAGGTAGGAGGTTTCTTTTGCTATTCATTTAATAATGAAACAAAGGAAGGTATGCTAAAGTTTGTGGTTGTTGATCCAGAATCAAGAGGTAAGGGAATAGCAAGAGAGATGCTGGGCCTTGCTGTTAGACAGGCATTTGAAAATCCTGAAGCAACTATTGTTCAGTTAAATGTATTCCCAGAAAATCTAAGGGCTAAGAGATGTTATGAAAAAGCAGGATTTGTAGAGAGGAATCTCACGCCTAATGCATTCACTTATAAAGATGAATCCTGGGGCCGATGCAATATGATATACGACAAAGAGCGCACAGAATGTCGGGTGTAAATTTTTTCGATTTAGAGTATTCTAATGACTATGGAGGTGATACTTATATGATTAGAGCGATTGATGAAAATGATGTTGAAAGCTGTGTCAGAGTAATACGTGAGAGTTTTATGACTGTTGCAAAACAGTATAATATAACGGTAGAAAATTCACCTTATTTTACGGCATTTGCAACTGATGAGAACAGGATTCACACATGGATGCATGAACAACATCGTCCAATGTATGGATATTTTGATAATGATAAATTAGTTGGATATTATAATCTGTTTTTTCCAGGGGAGGAAGAGTGTGAATTGGGTAGCCTATGTGTATTACCGGAATATAGGCATAAAGGTATAGGTGAGATTCTTCTTGATGATTCAATCTCCAGGGCGAAAGAATTAGGCTGTAATGTTATGAAACTTAGTATTGTTGAGGAGAATACTGTCCTTAGAGAGTGGTATGAAAAACATGGATTTATTCATACTGAAACTCGTAAATTTGATTTCTTCTCTTTTACTGCAGGTTATATGGAAAAAGAAATTTAGGGCTTGCTCAGAAGTTACAAAATTCTTTAAACAGATATATTTACGATGGAGCTAAATAAATGATTAGATATGTTGAAATAAATGATAAAAAAGAATGGTATGACTTAGACCGCCATTTGCCTGAAAATGTTTTTGATGAAAAGGTTAGAACCAAGCGGGGATATGTATTAGTTGAGGACGAAAAGATAATTGGGATCCTCCGATACAATCTCTTTTGGGATAATACGCCTTTCTGTACCATGCTTTTTATTGAGGACAGCTATCGTAGTAAAGGATATGGCAGACAGATGATGGAACACTGGGAGCAGGATATGAAAGCTCAGGGCTATGGTATGCTGATGACATCTACACAGGTTGATGAAGATGCACAGCACTTCTATCGTAAGCTTGGATATAAGGATGCGGGAGGATTTATAGTAGATGTACCGGGATTTGAGCAACCGATGGAAATGATTATGATAAAGGCGGTATAGCAGAGGATTTGTTTATGAAACAAAGATTAGTTCATGTACTAGACAATATGAAAAAGTATAACACTGGGGTAATGTATCAGGAGATTTTTGGATTCGATCCGGATACTTTTTATGATGTTTTGGTTGTAGCTCCGGGATGGAAGCCAACGAAGATAATAAGAGATCCTGCGTATAAAGTTACTTTACTTGAACAGCATTCATACTTTTCAGGATATCTTGTTGAGAAGGATGGCTTTAAGGTGGCATGGGCTCAGACAGCTTCGGGAGCTTGTAATCTGCTAGATAATGTTATCATCTGTGCTGATATGAATTTTGGAAAATGTGTATTTGTTGGAGCGGTGGGAGGATTGACAGAAGATTATCAGATTGGCGATCTATGTACACCATCTGAATGCATTTCCGGTGTATACATGAATCATTATCTGGATGAGAAGCTTCCGGATTTTACACCATTTGAAAAGATATATCCTAATAAAGAATATACTGAGGATATTGAAAGACTTATAGAAACATCTGGATATGATCTGAAGCATGCAAAGGTGTTTTGTACGGATTCCATATCGCTTGAGTATTCTCATCTTGATGAGATAAAAGAGTCAGGGGCAGAACTGATTGAAATGGAAACCAGTACATTTTATACATTGATGGATCTGTTTGAGGTACCGTCGATTGCACTACTTGCTGTATCAGACAACTCTGCAACAGGAGTACCACTTCTGGGAAGAGGAGAAGAGTTGGCAGAAAAATATGGTTACACTAGAAGTGTTGTTATACCGGATTTGATATTTAAGATAGCAGGAATGAAATAATGAATGAAAATGAAATATATTATGCATATGAGATGATTTATGACAGGACAGATGTGCCTGAAACAAGTATTGAATGTATCAGTTTTGATAGGTTGTATATTAAGGATTATATGGCAAGCTATAACGAGGCTTTTTACCCAATGAGAAAGGCTCTTGATATTGAGCCTTTTAACTGGTACTCGGAGGAGAGTGCAGTATTAGAGAAGGCTGATGATACTTATATATTAATTAAGGATGGTAAGCTGATTGGTGCAGTAGCTTGTTATGGAAATGAAATTGATGACCTGTTTGTAAAAGCTTCTGAACAAGGAAAAGGTTATGGAAGAGAGCTTCTGTTATGGGGGATGAATTATATACGAGATAAAAGTGATGAACCCATAACACTCCATGTGGCAGCGTGGAATCAGGGGGCTCTCCGACTATATCAGGGTGAAGGGTTCATAGTGAGAAATAAGAAAAAAATAAAATAAGAGAAAAAATAGGGGAGCGGGATGAATAAAGAATGGTCAGAACTGAATAAGACTATGCAGGCTCAGATTAAGAAGAAGGATACCTGGCTGGATGGAGTTGATACATTAATTAGCTTAAGGAATCAGCTTATGGATACGCTGCTTTCTTTTAAAGATGAGCTGACAAGAGAAGATTTTGATGCTTTGCCGTATATCAATGCAGATGGTTATCATAGTAAGAATATTGCGTATTCTATATGGCATATTTTCCGAATCGAGGATATCGTAGCTCACACGCTGGTTGCCGGTGATGAGCAGGTATTCTTTGCAGGAGGATTTCAGAGAAGAATAAAGTCTCCAATTATTACAACCGGTAATGAGCTTATAAAAGAGCAGATATCAGATTTTACAAAGCAGTTGGATATAGATGAATTATATGCTTATATTCAGGAGGTAAAGAAGAGTACGGAGGAGATCGTCAGAGGGCTATCCTATGATATGCTGAAACAGAAGGTATCAGTGGATAGAAAGAACAGTCTCATATCACAGAATGTAGTAAGTACGGATGAAGAGGCATATTGGCTGATAGACTACTGGTGTGGAAAGGATATCCGAGGGCTTATACAGATACCGTTTTCAAGACACTGGATTATGCATATAGAGGCGAGTCTCAGAATAAAGGGAAAGTTATAAGATTATAAATATATAATGGAGGGTGACAAATGAAGAAGTGGTATGACGAGGAATATGAATTCACTATTGAGGTTATTGGTTTCGTTCACGGAGATCATACTGAGAGATATTGTCGTAACGGAGAAGAAATTGGTGATAAATATACATGCACATATGGATGTCCAGTAAATCAGGAGGGCTATGGAATCTGTTCCAAACTTATGATGATGTTATATCCATTAATGGAAGCGGTAAGGAGCGGTGGAGATTTGGAGAACCTTGGTGGTGACGGCAAATACTCTAAAACAATTGTGTGCCCTGATGGATGCGTAATATTTAAGCTGACAGCAATTCCTTTGGAAAATGAAAACTTCCATAAGGGTGGATTCTGGGATTATCCGGATGAAACAACTCAGGATTAAGGAATATAAAAATGATAATAGAAACAGATAGATTAATACTAAGAGAATATACACTAGATGATTTTGATGCATTATATGAGATAATGTCAGATCCAGAGACAATGCAGCATTATCCGGCTCCCTTCGATAAAGAGAGAACTGTTGAATGGATAACCTGGAATCTTGATAATTATAAAACATATGGATTTGGTCTTTGGGCTGTCACCCTTAAAGAAACAGGAGAATTTATAGGAGACTGCGGTATTACTATTCAGAATATTGATGGAGAACTGTTGCCAGAGATAGGATATCATATCAACAAGAAATACTGGAGACAAGGGTTTGCAAAAGAAGCGGCTCGTGCCTGCCGAGACTGGGTATTTAGCAATACAGATTATGATACGATATATTCGTATATGAAGTATACAAATGTAGGTTCTTATTCAACTGCGATAGCAAATGGTATGAAAAAAGTAAAGGAATATCCTGATCCAAAGAATAAAATATCGTATGCGTATGCTATATCGCGGGATGAGTGGGAAGAATTAATAGGGGGATAAGATTATAGTGAGGGATATAAAAGATTTGCCTGCATGGGAACGACTTTTTAAGAAGATAGTCTGGAAGCAGCTTGGAGATATAAAAGATAAGTACATTCTTGATTTTGGAAGTGGTGAAGGGATAACAGCTGATCATTTTGCGGAGAAAAACCAGGTGGTTGCTGTAGAACCTTGGGAAGATATGCTGAAGGATGCCTGGACTGATAATGAGTATAGGCAGATTGTTGGTGATATTGATTCGCTAAAAGAATTTGATGATAATAGTTTTGATATTATTATCTGTCATAATGTTCTTGAATATATTGATGATAAGGAAAATGTAATAAGGGAACTAGATAGGGTTTTAAAACCGGATGGTTTTATATCGCTTGTGAAGCATAATCGAAATGGAAGGGTTATGCAGATGGCTGTTCTTTTAGATGACTTTGATAAAGCTAATGCGTTGCTTGATGGTGAAAACAGCACGGCATCAAAGTTTGGAGCAATAAGGTACTATGAGGATTCTCAGATAGAAACATGGAGCTCTGATCTGTTTATTGAAAAGACATATGGAATCCGAACATTCTGGGATCTGCAGCAGAACCAGGAGAAACATTCTGATGAAGAGTGGCAAGAAAAAATGATGAATCTGGAACTAAGAGTTTCTGAATTGGATGACTTTGTAGATATAGCGTTCTTTCATCATTTAGTTATTCGAAAAAAAGGAATATAATATATATTATTCTAAGGAGGATATGAAAATGTTAATGTTCAGAAGATTAAGAAATATCTAATAAGCATGAAACCTTAACTAAGTAGTTTCATGCTTTCAAATGATTGCTTTAAAACTATTTAAATTAAGGAGATTAGTATTATGATATTTCAAGACAATATAATTAAAGAATATTTACGTAACGTTTATTTTATTTCGGGCACAGCCTGTGGTGGAAAAACTACAGTGACGAAGGCTCTTGGAGAAAAGTATGGTATACCTATCTATGTGATTGATGATCAGTTTACGATTCATCAGCTTATGTCGGATAAAGAGCATCAGCCTACTATGAATACTGCATTTAGAGATGCAGATGAATTCTTTGGAAGAACTGTAGAAGAGTATAAGAATTGGCTTCTTGGAAATAAAAGAGAACAGCTTGATTTTGTGTTACTTGATCTGATAAAGCTTTCAAGAGACCAGGTTATTCTATGTGATCTTCATATTGTAGTTGAGGAGGCAGATAAGATTACTGATCCTTCAAGAATTGCATTTATGATCTCGAAGCCTGAAAACATAGTGGATACATACTGTAATCGCCCTGATCATCAGCCTTTTAATGCTTTTATTCATAGTGCTACAGATTATGAGAAGGCTAAAGACGTATGTGAACAGACACTGACGGAGTTAAATACTGATGCCTATAATTTCATTAAGAATAGTGATTATTTCTGGGTTGAACGAGATAATAATCGTAGTGTAGAAGATACAGCAGCTTTAGTTGAAAAGCATTTTGGGTGGCGACTACTTAATGATTTTTCCATTCAAAAGGTTCAAAAAGGAATTGAACTGGCTGATGAGCTCCTAACGTTTATAGAGAACTTCTCTTGGAACGATGTGAAAGAACATATGGCAGAAATGATAAGAGAGTGGAAGTTTACTGATTGGGAGACTATGTTTGTCGCGAAGGCTGACGGAAAGATAATTGGAATGGCTTCAGTTATGAAAGAAGATTATTATCCTTTGCCAGAAACTTATCCTTGGGTATCAAGTGTGTTTGTAGATGAAGCTTACCGTGGACAGAGAGTGAGTGGCAGCTTAATTGATCATGCTAATCAGTACTTACGAAATCTGGGATTTAAGAAAAGCTACATTCCATCTGATCAAGTGGGGCTTTATGAGCGTTATGGGTATTCTTATGTGCGAGATATAACTAATTATGGTGGTCAGTCAGATCATCTATATGAGAAGAGTTTATAATAAGGAGACTTATGAATCATTGTGGAACACTTGTTTTAGAAACTGAAAGACTCATACTTAGGAGGCTTAGGATATCAGACACAGAAGCTGTATATAAAAACTGGGCATCCGATGATGAGGTAACAAAGTTTCTTACATGGCCAACGCATACGAACGTTGAAATTAGTAAATCTACTCTTGAAAGCTGGATGCCTTTATATGAAAAGGATAGCTATTATCACTGGGCAATTACGCTAAAGGAAAAGGGAGATGAACCGGTTGGAACAATCCATGGGTTGGTGAATGATGATACAGAATCCATTCGTGTGGGTTATTGTTTAGGAAGAGATTATTGGCATATGGGTATTATGTCTGAGGCTCTTAAGGCTATAATAGATTTTTTCTTTAATGTAGTGGAAGCAAACTCGATCAGTTCATATCATGATCCCAATAATCCACATTCAGGTATGGTTATGAAAAAATGTGGTATGAAATATGACGGTACGCTCAGGGGTTCGGATAGAAATAATCAGGGTATAGTCGATGCCAGCTGGTATTCCATACTAAGATCAGAGTGGAATGAAGACTAATATGCATCTTGCCCACTAAAAATGCATCTTACTCCATGATTTATTGAATAATGGCTATATTATTAGTAAAGATAAGAGAGACAGTATATGGAACTAAAAGTAAAGCGGGTACCTATAGATGAACCGGAAGTCTTAGAGATAAGATGTCATAAGGTCACTGACGATGTGAAGGAGATTATATCTTTTGTAAAATCAAGACAGGGCCAGCTTAGTGCTGAGAAGGACGGACAGAATGTTGAGATTCCTGTGATAGATGTATTCTATGCAGAAGCAGTGGATAACAAGGTTTTTCTATATACATCAAAGGATTGTTATGAGGTTCGTTTAAAAATCTATGAACTTGAAGAGATGATGAAGGATAAAAAGTTCCTTAGAGTTCAGAAGGGACTTATTCTGAACCTTATGAAGGTGAAGTCTATTAAACCTGCGCTAAGTGGTAGATATACGGCACTTCTTAAAAATGGAGAAGAAGTAGTGATCTCTCGTAAATATGTAGCAGATCTGAAAAGTACCCTGAAGGGTGGTGATTAAATATGAAATTAAAAGAGAAAATTGGTGAAGCATTTAGACTATATTTCATATTAGTTACCTTGATAACTATACTTCTTTTGATACTGGGAATGCTACTTGATGGAGACAGGACGTTCAGTTATGAGGCCTTTCTTTCACCCCTTATTTATGCGGCTATCGGTGTGATACCGGTTTTCTTCTTTAATGGCGATAAGGAAGTCACTATGAAGGGGCTGGTAGTACAAAGGCTTATTCAGCTGATTATGGTAGAAGCAGCTATGCTGGGAATAGCATTTTGGGGTAAAAACATTGATACCTACCGAAGCGAAGTGGTTATAGGAATAGCAGTTGGTGTAGCCATAATCTTTGTTTTATCACTTGTTGTGGAGTATCTTTTTGAGTTATCTATATCCCAAAAGTTAAATGAGGATCTGCAGAGATTTCAAAGAGAAGAAGATTAATTATTCATAGGGAACCTGCTTTGTCAGGTTCTCTATTTTTATTCTTGACAAAACTAATGGTCGTTAGTATAATGACTAACAAATATTCGGATATTTAAAGAGGAGAAACTAAATGAGTAGAAAAGAAGAGATTATATATGCCACATTGGAGCTTGCTTCTGCTAAAGGAATGCAGGGGGTTTCGATGTCACAGATTGCCGATAAGGTGGGGATTAAAGCCCCCTCTCTCTACAATCACTTTAAATCTAAAGATGAGATTATTCAGGAGATGTACAGATTTTTAAGAGAGAACGCTCAGAAAAGTAATGGTCAGCAACCTGTTGATTTCGCTGAAAGCCTTTCGAAAAAAAGTCTGGAAGATGTACTGATGGGTTCTCTTTCTGCTTATATAGGGCTTATATCCGATAAGAATATGCTGCAGTTTTTCAAGGTCCTATATTCTGAAAGATCAACTAATCCTACTGCTGCAAAAATCATGGTTGAAGAGACTGAGCGTATGCTTTCTCAGTCCAGGAATCTTTTTTATGCATTGGCTGTTCATGGCAAGATCAAAAATCAAGATGCAGATATGGCAGCTATGACGTATTCCCTTACTATTCACTCACTTATAGATTACAGAATGGATATGATCACTGCAGGTGATGTAGAAGGCTTTGGGGACGGAGATAGTCCGATACCCCTTAAGATTATAGAATTTGTTAAATGGTTTAGTGGAACCTTTTCACTTAATTAGGAGGAAACCTATGAATAAAAATATGAAGAAAAAGCTTATTAACTGGCTTGGGCTTTTGGGGATTGTTCAGCTGCTTTCTTATATAGCGGCACTTGTTTTTTCACCGTTAGCATTTCCAGGTTATAACTGGATGGAACAGGCTGCCAGTGACCTTTCGGCTACGAACGCTCCTTCTAAATTACTTTGGACTCAGTTATCGGCTTTTTATGATTCAGGCAGTGTGGTGTGTGCTACCTGTGTTGCAATCTATATATCAGAAAAGAAGATATCTACTAAGATGTTTAGGGTGGGTATTTATCTTTTTGTGATCATGAACTGGATATCAAAGGTTGGATATCAGATGTTTGCACTTTCTGACGCTGGTAAGGATATAGGAGGTTTTCAGGAAGTGATGCATATGGTTGTTACAGCGTTTGTCGTTCTGCTGTCTATAGTGTCGCTGGTAATCCTTATTATTGCTGGATGTAAGGACAAAGAAATGAAAGGAGTAGGTGTCTGGGCTGCGATAGCTCTTGGAATGATGTTTATGGGACCTATCGGGATGATGGCATTTCCCCCTCAGTACTTTGGTGTGTTTGAAAGATTTAGTACTTTTGCAGCTGTTGGTTTCAATGCAGTGCTTGGTGTATATTTATTTAAAGGATTTGGAAAAAGAGAATTAATAAACCAGGAGTAAATGTGTTGCACCAAATGTTACATAGTGTTATTATGTTCGTGTTTTTTATTAAAGCAAATTAAGGAGTAATACTATGAAAACTAAAGTATTTATCGATGGAAGTGAAGGAACAACTGGACTTCGTATTCATGAGAGATTTTCTAAGAGGGATGATATAGAGATTCTGACTATCAGTCCTGAACTAAGAAAGGATCCTGAGGAGCGAAGACGTCTGATAAATGCTTCTGATATAACATTTCTTTGTCTTCCTGATGCAGCAGCTATAGAGTCTGCAACATTGGTAGATAATGAGAACACAGTTATTATTGATGCATCAACTGCACATAGAACTCTGCCGGATTGGGCTTATGGTTTTCCTGAATTATCTAAAGAACATAGAGATAAGATTAAGAATGGAAAAAGAATTGCTGTTCCTGGTTGTTATGCCAGCGGATTTATAGGACTTGCATACCCACTGGTAAAGGGTGGCATCCTTCCAGCTGATTATCCTGTATCTGTTTTTGCTGTTTCAGGTTACAGTGGAGGTGGAAAGAAGCTGATTGCCAGCTATGAGGAAGAGGGACGCGATGCTAAGTTTGACTCTGCTCGTATGTATGCATGGAGCCAGTCTCACAAGCATCTTAAAGAGATGAAGATTATTACAGGTCTTAACAGAGAACCTCTTTTCTGCCCTATGACAACAAACTATAACAGTGGAATGATCGTTCAGCTTCCACTTTATACAGAAATGTTATCTGAAAAGAAAACTCCTGAAGAAATCAGAGATTATCTGGCTGATTATTATAATGGAGAAAAGTTCATCAAGGTAATGCCATTTGGAGCGGAAGTAGAAGCTGGTGGTGTTCTTTATTCTGACGCATGTGCAGGATGGGATGGAATGGAAATATTTGTAACTGGTAATGAGGAGAGAATCGTTGTTGCCAGCCGTTTCGATAATCTTGGTAAGGGAGCTTCTGGAGCTGCAATGCAGTGCATGAATATAGTTCTTGGCTGTGATGAAGCAAAAGGACTTAACCTGTAAGACGGTTGAACAACATTCGAAATATATGGAATAATATGGACTATCGTTAGTACTAAAAAACTACTAACGATAGTTTTTTTATAACAAGGTGACGATAGTTTTTATACCATGGGGTTAATGACTGAAATCTAACTTTATAGTATAATCGTATAGTTGATTAAAAGTTGTGAAGATTAAGGATAAAGGGGGTAATTATGGCTAAGCAGAACGTTTATGATAATGAGACATTTTTTGAGGGTTACAAAAAGATAAGAGATAAAGAGGTGAATGCTAACATTCTTTTTGAGATGCCGGCGCTTTTTTCACTGCTTCCAGATATGGAAGGGAAATGCGTTCTTGATCTTGGATGTGGATTTGGAGAACACTGTAAGGAGTATGTGAATAGAGGTGCAGCTAAGGTTGTTGGTATTGATATTTCTGAGAAAATGCTGGAGGTTGCAAGGAAAGAAAACAGTGATCCTAAGATAACATATCTCCATATGGCTATGGAGGATTTAGGAGAACTAGAGGGAAAGTTTGATGTAGTGATCAGTTCTCTGGCATTTCATTATGTTGAAGATTTTTCTGGTGTGTTGAAGAATATATATGCTCTTATGAATCCGGGAGGAAAGCTGATATTTTCTCAGGAGAGTCCGATCAATACTTGTCATGAAAAAGGAGAGAGATGGACAAGGGATGAAGCGGGAAAGAAGCTTCATGTGAATTTTAAGAATTATTGTATTGAGGGCGAAAAAGAATCTGAGTGGTTCATTGATAACGTGAAGAAGTACCATAGAATGTTTTCTACTGTTGTGAATACACTTGTAGATGCAGGCTTTATGATTGAAAAGATGATCGAACCGGTTCCAACTGAAGAAATTCTTGAAAAGTATCCGGATTATGATGATAATCTGCACAAGCCAGATTTTCTTATTGTGAGGGCAGGAAAATAATGATACTTGTTTATTATCTGATAATTATAAATATACTGACTTTTATATTTTATGGAATAGATAAGAAAAAAGCCGAGAAGCAGAAGTACAGAATATCTGAGGCCTTTCTAATTTTTATGGCGGTTCTGGGCGGTGCGCTTGGTGCACTTATCGGGATGATCACATTTCACCATAAAACCAGGAAGCCTAAGTTTAAGATTTGTGTTCCGTTGTTTCTTATTTTATGGACTGTCTTTTGTATATTCTCTTTGTATCAGAATTATCATCTTGTTGTGACGGAATATGAGTATGAGTCGGATTTTGATTGTACTATAGTTCAGATTTCGGACCTGCATAATCAGTTTTTTGGAGTGGGTCAGAAGGCACTTTTAGATGAAATAAAAAATGCTGATCCGGATATTATTGTTGTTACAGGTGATGTTATAGATGTTTCTCATACCAACTATGGCCTTGCAAAGCAGTTCTTTGAAGGCGCGGTAAAGATAGCACCAGTATATTATATAACTGGGAATCACGAAGTGTGGTTGTATGGTGAAAAGTTTGATGCTTTCCTAGAAGATATAGAGGCTATGGGAGTGACATTTTTAGACGGGGAAACAGCGGCTCTTGATAACATGATACTGGCTGGAACAGTGGATGGTAGAGAAGTGAGAGAATATAACTGGGAAGATGAAACAAAACTTAAACTTCTGCTTGCACACGAGCCTTCGAATTATACGAATTACAAGAATACAGGAGCAGATATTATTCTGGCGGGACATGTTCATGGTGGACAGGTGATCATTCCAGGAAAGGGTGGACTTCTTTCTCCAGATTTTGGTTTCTTTCCTGAATTTTATGGGGGTGAATATACATCAGATAATTCTACAATGATAGTGAGCAGAGGTCTTGGAAACAGTGTTCTTCCGGTGAGAATTAATGATTATCCAGAAATCGTAGTTTTGAAGATAAAAAATGCTGTAAATGACTAAAATAAGCCACGAAATTAATAAAAAAGAATGTAAATAAGAGGCATTTTATGGTACAATTAAGTATCATTATTTAAGTGGGGTGCTTATATGGGGAATAATGATGTGCTGAGCAAAATGCCCGATAGAAGGATAAAAAAGCTCGATAGACTGTTTGAGGCGTTTTCTATAGTTGCAGAAGGTACATATGTTTATATATGTGATATGCGCTATGATGTGTCCAGATGGTCTACTTCTGCTGTTGTGGCATTTGGCCTTCCAGGCGAATACATGTATGCGGCTGGAGAAATCTGGGAAGAAAAGATACACCCTGACGATAAGGAAGTATACCGCAAGGGTATTGGAGATATTTTTGAAGGTAAGTCTTTTGGACATGATATGCAGTATCGTGCCCTTAATATAAATGGCACATATGATGTTTGTACCTGTAGAGGTACGGTTCTTCTAGATGATAATGATGAACCTAATTATTTTGTTGGGGTTATTCGTAATCATGGTATTCAAAGTCATGTTGATACGCTTACTGGTCTTCGTAATCAGTATGGAATGATGGAGGATCTTCAGTATAATATATCAAATCATACAGAGATGAGATTTACCATGGTTGGTATCAGTCACTTCTCAGAATTTAATGAAGTGTATGGATATCATTTTGGTAATAAGATTCTTCAGAACTTTGCCAGATATTTATATGATAAGATTGGAAATACTGGAAGCGTGTATCGACTTGATGGTACTAAGTTTGCTGTTATCAGCATGGAAGGAACAGCTGAAGGTATTAGAAACTATTATGAGATGGCCCGAAGTCATTTCAGAAAAGGATTTAAAGTTGAGGATAAGGATATAATCCTTGATCTTAATGCAGGACATCTTCTTATTAATAATTTTGATATTGATTATCAGACAGTATATTCATGTGCCAATTATGCTTACAGCGAGAGCAAACAACGTAGGCAGGGCGATATGGTATTCTTTGCTGATGAACTGACAGATGATAACAGATTTCGTCTGGAGAAGTTTCATGCAATCCGTGGATCTATCATGCAGAACTTTAGTGGCTTCTATCTGGTATATCAGCCAGTGGTAGATTCGGAAAGCGAGGAACTTATTGGAGCTGAAGCGCTTCTTAGATGGAAGAATGAGAAGTATGGATTGGTTCCACCAGATGAGTTTATTCCTTTATTAGAGAAGGATCCGTTGTTCCCAGAACTGGGTGAATGGATTTTGAAGAAGGCTCTTACTGATTCAAAGGAAATATTGAAGAAGTATCCGGATTTCGTGATCAATGTCAATCTGTCATATACGCAGCTTGAAAAGCCAGACTTTGTTGAAATGGTTATAAATGCTGTTGAAGAGTGTGATTATCCGGCAGAACATTTATGTCTTGAGATAACAGAGCGATGCAGATTGCTGGATCTTGAACTTCTAAAGAATGTTGTAGTAAATCTTAGAGGACATGGCATACAGATAGCACTTGATGATTTTGGAACAGGATTCTCTTCGGTAGGTATAGTAAAGAATCTTCCATTTGACACCATCAAGATTGACAGAAGCTTTGTTATGAGAATAGAAGAAGACGACAAGGAGAAAGAGCTGATAGAGCATTTCGTAAACCTTGCCGCAACCTTTGGCGCTAAAGTTTGTGTTGAAGGTATTGAAACAGAAGGGATGAAGAGTATCCTGAAGAATTATCCTGTAAAGAGTTTCCAAGGTTACTACTATGCTAAGCCACTTAAGCTGGAAGACTTCCTTGTGTGGAGAAACTAGAATAGGAAGACAGGACTCGGTACTAATTAATGGAGTATGTACAGGCGTTTTTTACAAATAGAATATTGATTGGAGGTCTGATTGGATGGGCCTCTGCACAGATACTTAAGACAATTATTTTTCTTTTAGTTAATAAGAAACTGCAGCTGGAACGTCTCTTCGGAGATGGTGGTATGCCAAGTGGACATTCGGCAACCGTTTCTGCAGTAGCGTTACTTACAGGTTATGAATGTGGTTTTGGTTCTCCTATATTTGCAGTAGCATTTATTATGGCTATCGTTGTTATGCATGATGCTATGGGCGTTAGACTGGAGACAGGAAAGCAGGCTAAGGCAATAAATGAGATGACTGAGTTTCTTGAGAAGTTAAGTGGAACTGAGTTATCTAATGAGGAAAAACTGAAGGAGTTTGTAGGACATACACCTCTTCAGGTTGTTATGGGAAGTATTCTTGGAATCATTGTTGCCCTTATATTACATTTTGCTTTCTAAAATCTTTGTGATTAATCATAAGAAGCTTTTTGGTAAGGAAGAGACATGAATATAGGAAATAAAGAATTTGATTTTGATTCCCATCGCGTATATGTGATGGGAATCTTAAATGTTACTCCTGATTCGTTTTCTGACGGAGGGGAGTTTAATAATATCGATGCTGCTTTAAAACATGTTGAGCAGATGATAAAGGAAGGCGCAGACATAATAGATGTTGGAGGGGAGAGTACTCGTCCTGGACATCAGCAGATCAGTGCTGAGGAAGAGTCGGCCAGGGTCTCCGATGTTATATCACAGGTGAAATCTCATTTTGATATTCCAGTATCTATTGATACGTATAAGGCTCCTGTTGCCAGAGCTGCAATCGATGCAGGTGCTGATGTGTTAAATGATATCTGGGGCTTCAGGTATGAGAGGTTTAATGAAGAGGACGCTGAAATCCGCAAGAAACATGAGGTGCCGGAGATTGCTAAGATCGCAGCTGAAGCTAAGATCCCTGTAATCCTTATGTATAATGATAATCTTGGCAGAGATATAAATTCTCGAGATGAAAAGACTATTACCAGATTCTTAGAAGCAAATCAGGAGCGAAGCGCTGTAGAGCTTCTCAACAGTGTTAAGGAAGAAAATGTAGCCGACCGAATTGTATGGGGACTAAGAGAGAGCATCCGCATTGCTCATAGAGCTGGCATAAAGAAGGATAGTATTATCGTGGATCCAGGTATTGGATTTGCTAAAACTCAGAAGGAGAATCTTCTTACCATGAAGTACCTTAAGAAGATCGTAGGTAAGGTTGGTTATCCAATGCTTCTTGCTACTTCTCGTAAATCAATGATCGGTAATGCACTTGATCTTCCAGTGGATCAGCGAGAGGAAGGTACTATCGTAACTACAATCCTTGGCGCAGAGGCAGGCTGTAACATGGTTCGTGTCCACGACGTTGAGAAGAATGTGCGTGCTCTGAAGATGCTTTATGCTATTAATGAATGAAAATGAAAATCATTTTCATTTTCCTTGACAAATATATATATGAAGTATAAAATGAAAATCGTTTTCAAATTGAATTTGAAAATGGTTTTCATTTTTGTTTATAGAGGGAAAAGCTTTGACGTTAGATCCAAAATCAAAAACTCAAAATAGATCTCAGTATAAGACCTGGCAGCGTGCCGAGATTACAGCATATCTTATGGCTACACAGGGCGAGCATGTTACTGTAAATGATATAGTAAAGCACTTCGAGAAGACGGAGAAACCAATAGGACTTACAACAGTTTACCGCCATTTGGATAAACTGGTGGATGAGGGCATTATCAATAAGTATAACCTTGATAATGGAAGCTCAGCCTGCTATGAGTACATTGATGCCGATCATACTCATGAGGGTTCTAATTGCTATCACTGCAAGTGTGATAAGTGTGGCAAGCTCATTCATCTTCGCTGTGAGGAGATTGAAGAACTGATGAAGCATATTGAGAAGAGTCATAGATTTATGATCAATCCTCGAAGAACAGTGCTTTATGGTTTATGTGATGATTGCAGGAAGGCGGAGGCATAAGGAAATAAATGCGGATTATTATGAGAAAGAGTAATTTTAAGAAAAGTTTATTTATATCAAATATTAAAAGAGGAATTTCATTTGCTATGATCGGTGCTATGGCGCTGGGACTGTCTGCATGTGGAAGTGATACACCGGATGCAAATGCGTCTTCTGGTGATAAGCTTCAGGTTGTTACAACTATCTTCCCAGAATATGACTGGGTAAGGGAAGTTGTTGGACAGGGCGAGAATTGTGTTGATAAGAGTGCAGCTGATAAGGTTGAGATATCAATGCTTCTGGACAATGGAGTGGATCTTCATAGTTATCAGCCAACAGCAGCAGATATTGCGAAGATTTCTACTTGTGATGTTTTCATCTATGTTGGTGGAGAATCAGATGATTGGGTAGATGACGCGCTTAAGGAGGCAACCAATAAAGATATGGTTGTTATTAATCTTCTTGATGTTCTTGGTGATACAGTAAAAGAAGAGGAAGTAGTTGAAGGTATGGAAGCCGAGGAAGAAGAGGAAGAAGAGCATGAGCATGAGGCATCAGAGGAAGATGCGTCAGAGGAAGATGCATCTGAAGAAGATGGACATCATCATGAGGAAGGTGAGATAGAGTATGATGAGCATGTATGGCTTTCACTGAAGAATGCACAGATTCTTACTCAGGATATTGCTGACAAGCTTTCATCTGTTGATGCTGAAAATGCTGAAGCATACAAGGCAAATGTTACTGCTTATAACGAGAAGCTTTCTGCACTGGATGCAGACTATCAGAAGGCAGTAGATGATGCAAAGGTGGACACTATTCTTTTCGGAGATAGATTCCCATTTAGATATATGGTTGATGATTATGGAATCAATTACTATGCGGCTTTTGTAGGTTGTTCTGCAGAAACAGAAGCAAGCTTTGAGACAGTTATCTTCCTTGCAGGAAAAGTTGATGAGCTTGGACTTCCTGCTATTTGCACTATCGAGAAAAGTGATCAGAAGATTGCTGAAACTGTGAAGCAGAATACAAAGTCACAGGATCAGGAAATACTGACGTTTGACTCACTTCAGTCTGTGACTTCTTCAGATGTAGCGGCGGGAGAAGTATATCTTAAAAAAATGAATGACAATCTGTCAGTATTAAAACAAGCCCTTGGCGTAGAATAGAGGATAAAATGAATTATATAGAGGTCAAAGATATCACAACTGGATATGATGGAATCCCGCTCACAAAGCATATAAACTTTGTAGTAGAGAAGGGAGACTACCTCTCAATCGTAGGTGAAAATGGAGCCGGGAAGAGTACTCTTATGAAGACTCTTCTCAGACTTGTTCCGCCTGTAAAGGGAGAGATTGTATATAGTGATGAACTGGGAAAAACGGATATAGGTTATCTGCCTCAGTCAACTGTAGTTCAGAGAGATTTCCCAGCTAGTGTGTGGGAGATAGTTCTTTCGGGAAATCTTGCCAAGTCTGGTCTTCGACCTTTCTATAATAAAGAAGAAAAGAAGCGAGCTATGGAGGCGTTACATAGACTCGATGCATGGGATCTTCGTAAGAAGACATTTAGAAATCTTTCAGGTGGTCAGCAGCAGCGTGTGCTTCTGGCAAGAGCTTTATGTGCAACATCAAAGCTTATCCTTCTGGATGAACCGGTTAGTGGTCTTGATCCTAAAGTTACAGAAGAACTTTATAACATAGTAAAGACCCTGAATAAGGATGGAGTAACGATAATCATGATATCTCATGATATAAGCACGGCTGTAAAGTATTCAAGTCATATACTCCATTTAGGTCATAAGCAGCTTTATTTCGGTGATACAGAAGGATATCAGAAGAGTGAGGCATATAAATTCTTTTCTACAGTAGATGTAGAAGAAAAGGATGATACAGAGACAAATGAAATAAAAAGTGAGACAGGAGGTAATGAAAATGAGTAATCTTCAAACTTACTTCCAGTATAACTTTGTAATATATGCGCTTATAGTTGGTGTACTTATTGCACTATGTGCATCACTCCTTGGTGTTACGCTTGTATTGAAGAGATATTCCTTTATTGGTGATGGACTCTCTCACGTAGCATTTGGTGCCATGGCCGTAGCGGCTGTTTTAAAGATAACAAGCACAAATATTATAGTAATGCCAGTAACGATCCTTGTTGCGGTATTGCTTCTAAGAAATGGAAGCAAAGCCATGCTAAAGGGCGATGCGGCTATAGCAATGCTCTCTGTTACATCACTTGCTTTCGGTTATATGCTTATGAATAAACTGCCGACATCTGCAAATGTATCAGGTGATGTATGTAGTACACTGTTTGGTTCACTGTCCATACTTACGCTTGATCATACAGAGGTTATGGTATGCATAGTACTGTCCGTTATTGTTATTGCTACATACGTGTTCTTATATAATAAGATATTTGCAGTTACATTTGACGAAACATTCTGCAGAGCTACAGGAGTTCCTGCTTCCAGATATAATTTCCTTATTGCAGTTATTATTGCCATAATAATTGTACTTGGAATGAATCTCGTAGGAAGTCTTCTTATATCTGCTCTAATTGTATTTCCATCGCTTGCTGCTATGAGAGTAAGCGGAACCTTTAAAGGTGTAGTAATTTTATCAGTAATCTTTTCAGTAATATGTTCATTTGTTGGTATGCTGATATCTATGGTTGCATCAACACCAGTTGGGGCTACTATAGTTGCTATGGATCTTCTTTGTTTCATAATATCCTGGCTTGTAGGTCGCTTCATTATAAAACTTGATTAAGAAACATTTGTAGAGAACAAATATATATTGGAAGAAGGTTGAGACTATTGAAAAAAAGAATTGCTAAAAAGGTATTAGCCGGAGTTTTGTCATGCGTGATGATCCTTTCGTTTGTAGCGTGTGATAGCAATACCGATAGTGCCAGTAAGTTACAAAATGGAAATAGCGTAGAGGAAGCTATGAATCAGCAGATGGAAAAAGAAGATGCTGCTAAAACTACTGAGGAACTTCCTGAGACCTTGGTGGTTCCTCCAACTGAATCCTCTTCGGAGCAGGGTGGCGTAGAGAAGATAGATGAAGCCGCTGCAGAGGAGCTTTTTGGAAAGGGAAATGATTACGATCCTAAAGCTACTACTGAAGCTACAACTGAATCTGGAGCAACATCGATAGAAGATGCAAAGACAGATGTGGATGTAGACCTTACAGTGATGAACAGTAATATGGTTTATTCAACTGTATATCAGATGATGGCTGATGCACCGAGCTATGTTGGAAAGACAGTTCGTATGAAGGGGTCTTATTATTCC
Source organism: Lachnospiraceae bacterium AC2031 (assembly GCA_000687975.1). GTDB lineage: Bacteria > Bacillota > Clostridia > Lachnospirales > Lachnospiraceae > Eubacterium_Q. Next base: position 2,586,726 of record JIAB01000001.1, read on the forward strand.
ACCTATGATGAAACAACTGACACCAGATATTTCTATATAATAGTGAAGGATGCAACTGCGTGCTGTCAGCAGGGACTGGAGTTTGTCTGGGGTGATGGAACACATAAGTTTCCAGATGAGTATCCAGAGGATGGAACAGAGGCGGTGGTTTCTGGAACCTTTGAAACTTATAAGGATAATCCAGATGATGTATATGAATATATCCATCTTGTGAATGCTTCATTTGAAGTGGTTGATGCTCCAACAAACTAATTAGATAAGGTCGACTATAATATAGACTGAAGAGGATATATAAAGGATATAAAATGATCAACATAGTATTACATGAACCTGAGATACCATATAACACAGGAAATATTGGAAGAACCTGTGTGATTACAGGAAGCCGTTTGCATCTTATCAGACCATACGGCTTCTTTTTGAATGATAAAATGATAAAAAGAGCTGGGCTTGATTACTGGTCAAAGCTGGATGTGATTGAGCATGATAACGTAGAAGCCTTCTATCAGTTCGTGGCTGAGGAGAGTGAATCACGACCAAGGATATACTATGCCACAACTAAGGCAAAGCATCGCTATACTGATGTTGAGTTTCATGATGGCGATTATATAATGTTTGGCAGGGAGAGTGCTGGAATTCCTGAAGAAATTCTGGTACAGCATCCAGAGGACTGCATTCGAATACCAATGCTTCCAGAGGAACGCTCCCTCAATCTTTCAAATAGCGCGGCTATAATTCTTTACGAGGCTCTTCGTCAGTTGGATTTCCTAAATCTGGAATCTGAGGGCAATCTACATCATCTATCCTGGTGATGCTAATTAGAGACTTGCGTGTGACATAATGCGTTATATGTGGTAGAATATCCATATTGGGGTTCAAGGAACCTTGAAAAAATACGGGGGTATATAAAATGAAAAGTGTAATAGGCGTTCATTTTTGGGATAAAAAAGTTTTCTTATGTTGGTGTGAGGAAGAGTCGATAAGTACAGCTTCCTTTAATCTTCCGGCAGATCTTAGACGTGATGACATCCTGGAACAGGAATTTGCACTCACGGGAGTTCTTAAAGCAATTCGCGAATATCTCAAGGAGAAACTGAATATATATGATTTTGGTCTTGCTGTATGTGTACCTGATCAATTTGGAATCGAGGAGATTCGTAGGATTTATGAAGTGGGAAGTCAGTGTGGTATAGAGATTCTCAAGGTTGTAGATGAAACTCTTGCTTTCGCGCTTCATCTTTATGGAGAGTATGATTTCGACGGAAGAATGCTTGCAGCAGTTATTGCTGAGGGAAGACTTTCAATATCTGAATATGATTTTAGTGATAAGGGTGTTGAGAAGATATGTACATACATTGCAGGAAGATGGACAGGTGCTTCTATAGCAAGAGCTCCATTCCTTCATAGCTATTCACAGGGCCTTTTTGATGCAACTGAGGCTGGAATAGTTTTCGGCGCCGGAAGTATGAATGCATGCATCTCTATGGAACAGTCTCTTAAATCTTATATCAAGGAAGGAACCTTCGTTAATTCAGAGATTGAATTTAAGATGAAGAGTAGTGATGATATCATAGAGGGACTTGGCTATATCTGTGGTAAGCTGGAAGGAAGAGATGCCTTCGCTGGGCTTGGTGTTTCAGATAACATTTCACCTTATGAATTATATGTTGGAATAAATGGGGAGATATTTTCCGCGGTTAAGCCTGAAACTTCACTTTCGAGAAATTCAGGTCTTGAGATAAAGAAGCTTCCTGAGTCGGCTGGATCTTCAGAAGCATTTACAGTTTATGAGAAGAAACAGGATAGACTTATTAAGATAGGAGGTTTGAATGTTCCAAAGGATAACCTCTCGGATTACTATAAAAAGTCTGTATGGGTTGGTATTGGAGCAGATGAGCATCGTGCCATGACTCTGCTTATTCAGCAGATGGATAGTGAAAAGTATATTGAGCTTCCTATTGGTACAGGCGATGATGCGGCTGATAGCGGAGCAAAAGAGGAATCAATAGCTGAGTTTGTTGAGAAGATTCTTCCTATAATTGATAACCTGGAGTATGCTTCTAAGTTTGCACAGGATCCAGACAATCCATATACTAAGGGTATTATTCAAAGCTATGAGAATGCTGTAAAGATACTGGAAGAAAATGGAATCACCATGATCAAGGGAGAGGGCGAGCCTTTTGACTTTAACCTTCAGAATGCTGTAGCTCATATAGCTGATGTGGATCTTCCTGAGAATACGGTTAAGCAGGTAATGCAGACCGGTTATGTTTATAAGGGAAAGGTTATTCGTACAGCCTCAGTAATCGTTGCAAATTAATTAAAGAACAAATAAAGAAAGTGACAAACAGCAAATGCTGTTTGTCACTTTTTGTTTTCTACATAATGATTCTATTACCTAATTCCTAAAATAGGATAAATAAATTTTATTTAGTATATATATACTACTGTGGTCCCTGATACTGAGCTCCACCGAAGCCAAGTACAAGATAACCGATAAGTGGTAAAAGGATAAGAAGTGCGATCATTCCGCCGCCCTGACCAAATGCAGCTGCAAGCTTAATAGCAATAAGGATTGCCCAAATAAGTGAACCTACACATGGGATAAGGATAAGAAGGAATAACCAACCATTACCTGTAGCAATCTTTGTTAACCAATAAACGTTGAGGAAAGGAACCCAAGCGTACCATGAAGTAACGCCAGCCTTCTCGAACATCTTCATAAGTGCAAGAGCCTCAACTACATATACGATAGCGTAGAAGATTAACTCGCCGATAATCATTCCAGCGCTCATTTCCTGCTGACCATAACCATAGTCACCAAGAGAAGCAAAAGTTGTAAGTAGATTTAACATATTAACCATCCTCCCTTTGATAAAAAAAAGTGATTCATTATGTAGCCTGTGCGCTCACGGCACACACCTGTAGACACTATATCAAAAATCTTCCATTTATACAAGATTTTTCTTTATTTCATTACTGGTTTCATGTAAAATAGGAGTGTATGACAGTCTCCCCTGTCACCAAAGAGAAAGGAAGGTTTTGGTATGGCGGAAATCAATAATTACAAATGTAGTAACTGCGGGGGTATGCTACAATTTAGCTCTCAGAAGCAGATGATGGTTTGTACATCTTGTGGATCTGAGTTTGCTGTAGCACAGTTTGAACAGGCAGCAGCTATTTCTGGAGAACAGCAGTATCAGGCAAAGACTGATACCTGGGATGTTCAGGGTGAAGGGCTTGTTGTCTATGAATGTAAGAACTGTGGTGGTGAGGTAGTAGGAGACCAGACTATGGCTTCAACTAAGTGTCCTTACTGCGATAATCCTATCGTAATTTCAAGTAAGTTCGAAGGTTCGTTAAAACCTGATCTAGTGATTCCATTTAAACTTGATAGAAAAGCGGCAGAGCAGAAGCTTCGTAATCATGTTAATAGTATCAAGCTTGCACCTGCAGCATTTAAGTCTGGAAATCATATTAAGGAATTGAAGGGAATATATGTTCCATTCTGGCTTTTTGATGCACAGTGTCATGCAAGTGCACGTTTCGAAGCTACCAAGGTTCATAAGTCATCAGACGCCAGCTATGATTACACTGAGACAGAATATTATGATCTTCTTCGTGAAGGAGATATGGTATTCGCAAATGTACCAGCTGATGCATCTAAGCAGATGGATGATAACCTTATGGATTCTATCGAGCCTTATGATGTAAGCGCTGCAGTTCCATATAGTTCAGCATATATGGCTGGATATATGGCAAACAAGTATGATGTATCACCAGCAGAGTGTCAGGTGAGAGCTGATGAGAGAATGCAGCAGACTGCAAAGGATTTGTTAAAGAATGAAGTTAAGGGATATAATTCAGTTCGTGAGACTGCCGGAAACTTCTATAAATATAATGGATATTACAAGTATGCACTGTATCCAGTATGGATTCTGAATACAGTATGGAATGGAAATAAATATGTGTTTGCCATGAATGGCCAGACTGGTAAGCTAGTTGGAGATGTTCCTTATAGTAAGGGCAAGTTCTTTGGTGTTCTTTTCGGAGTTCTTGCAGTTGTTTGGGGAATATTGCTTGGTATTATGGCGGCAACAGGTAATTTTGCAGCTAAAGGAGTTATTGGAACAGGAGTGGTTGCTATCATAGCGGCACTGGTCGTTGCATTTTCTATGAAGGGCAAAACTGTCAGTGTTCACAAAGGAACTAAGGCTTCTGACTTTGTTGTAAAGGGAAGCTTCAGGCTTACGAATTACTTCGATAACTTCGTTCGTAAGCAGGTTGATAAGAGACCAAAGCAGCAGAACAATAATTAATATGTTAGAAAATAAAGATAAAAACTTTATAGTGGGTCCTGTGAAAGATTTCATTGAGGACTATTCGCAAAGTAACAAAGTGCGCCTTCATATGCCTGGGCATAAAGGCGCCTTTGGTTATGATGGGGATATTACAGAGGTAACTGGTGCCGATAGCCTTTATGAGGCATCGGGTATCATTGCTGAGAGTGAGAGTCGGGCTGCACAGCTTTTTGGTACGTGGAGAACCTTTTATGGAACTGAAGGATCTTCGCAAATGGTAAAGGCTATGTGCTATCTTGCGATAAAGAACTATTACTCAATGCATGACGGAGAAAAGATAAGACCAGTTATTTTGGCTACAAGAAATGCGCATAAATCCTTTATCTATGCATCCATGCTTTTAGGCTTTGATATCAAATGGATTCTCCCTGAAAGAAAGACTTATTCACTTTGTAAATGTGAAATCCTGCCAGAGGAACTGAAAAGCTTATTACAGCAGGAGAGTGATTCAAATATAATTGCAGTTTACATAACTTCTCCGGATTATCTGGGAAATATCCTTGATATTAAAGGTCTGGCTGATATAACTCATGAATATGATCTGCCTCTTTTGGTTGATAATGCTCATGGTGCGTATTTAAAACTAATGCAGGATAGCGATGGAAAGGATTTACATCCGATAACCCTTGGGGCTGATCTAGTCTCAGATTCGGCGCATAAGACCTTGCCTGTACTTACAGGTGGAGCATATCTACATCTTAGAGAAGAACTGTTTTCAGAAGAGACTGTCAGGAAAGCTCTTCTTATGTTTGGCTCAACCAGTCCGTCCTATAAGATTCTTGAATCCCTGGATCAGGCTTTAACCAGAATCAACAGGGAGGAGTATCAGGAGACTGTAAAAAGGGTCGATTCATTAAAGAAGGATATTTCTTCTATGGGATATAGTCTTTATGGTGACGAACCATTAAAGCTTACTATAGATTTTAGTGAGTCAAATGCTGAAGGACTTAGTATTCTATCGATACTAAGTAAGGAAGGCATTGAGTGTGAATATGCAGATCCTGAATATCTTGTAACTATGTGGTCTCCATATAATGATTACCCTGGGGATTATGATAGATTTTCTAAAATAATGGGAAGACTTGCAATACAGGTTTTACCTGCCCAGGAACTTCGAAAGAAGGGACACGCCTTCGAGATGTCATTTGGACTCCCAGAGGTGAGGTACCAGCCTCATGAGATAATGTATATGTCTCATCATACTGAAAGAGTGAGTTACGTGCTTATGGGTAAGGTTGCTGCAGACACTATGGTCGGTTGTCCTCCGGCGGTTGCGCCAGTGGTTGCTGGAGAAGTGATTGACGAAAATGTATTAAAGGTGTTAAAACATTATAATATAGAAAACATTGAAGTAATAGATTAAGAGGAATTGATATTATGGTTGTTAGAGATGAAGTAAGAAAGATGAAACTGGTTGCTCCACTTGTAGCAGCACTTAGTAATGAGGCTAGATGCGCAGCTCTCGCTAAGATTGCTGAAAAGCTGGTGGAAAGACAGGATGAGATATTTGCTGAGAATAAGAAGGATCTTGCTGCTGCAGCAGAAAATGGAGTTGCAGATGCTATAGTTAAGAGACTTAAGTTCGACGAGGGAAAGCTTCGTGATGTTGTAGCAGGTATTAATCAGCTAATAACACTTGAGGATCCTATCGGAAAGGTTACTCTTGATAGAGAGATGGACGATGGGCTTAGACTTACACGTATCACTTGTCCTATTGGTGTTATCGGTGTAATCTTCGAGGCAAGACCTGATGCATTGGTTCAGATATCATCACTTTGTATAAGAAGTGGTAACTGTCCAGTTCTTAAGGGTGGAAAAGAGACTACATTTTCTAACAGAATTCTTTTCGGCATTATTTATGATGCTGTTCTTGAGGCAGGATTCCCAGAAGGATGCATGCTCCAGGTTGAGCAGCATAATGAGATAGATGAGCTGCTTAAGTGCGATGGCCTTGTTGATCTTCTTATACCACGTGGATCAAATGCATTTGTAAGATATATTATGGATAATACTCATATTCCAGTAATGGGTCATGCCGATGGAATATGTCATATATATGTTGATGAATATGCAGATTTTGATAAGGCTATAAAGATCATCATTGACGCAAAGACTCAGTATACAGCTGCTTGTAATGCGGTTGAGACATTACTTCTTCATAGAGATGATAAGATTAAGAATGAGTTCGTTCCAAAGCTTGTTGCTGCTCTTGCGGAATCAGGTATCAAGCTTCGCGGAACTAAGGAAGTGACAGATCTTGTTACAGATACAAACCTTGAGTATGAATCTGTAGATGAGTCTGAGTTTAAGGAATATCTTGCACTTATCGTTTCGGCTAAGTTTGTAGATAATGTGGATGAGGCTATAGATCATATCAATCTTCATGGTTCTCATCATACGGATGCTATCATCACTGAGGACGCAGAAACAGCTGAGAAGTTTATGCAGCTGGTTGATTCTGCTGGAGTTTACCAGAACTGTTCAACAAGATTTGCTGATGGATTCCGTTATGGATTTGGTGCCGAGGTTGGAATCAGTACAAGTAAGATTCATGCCAGAGGACCAGTTGGTCTTGAAGGTCTTGTGACTTATAAGTATAAGATCGTTGGACATGGACAGATAGTTGGTGATTATGCAACTGGTAAGAGTCAGTTCCATTTTAAAGATCTATAATAAATTAAATGTGATATATTGTAAAAAAGGACAAGTGGCCGACGGCTGCTTGTCTTTTTTTTCTATGTTATGGTCAATTGACAAACCTACTGTAACAGTTTATAAATGAATATGTTTTGATAAAAGAAAGAAATGAAATTAGAGAAAGATTAGAGTTTTAAGATGGAAAATTTAGATGAAACATATTTAGACAAAAGAACAGATATTGATGGTGAAGAAGAGGAACCGGCTAAAGATAATAAGATGGGAACCCTTCCTGTGAAGAAGCTTATAGTTTCCATGTCCCTTCCAATGATGATATCTATGCTGGTACAGGCCCTTTATAATATAGTAGATAGTATTTTCGTATCACAGCTAAGTGAGCATGCTCTTACAGCTGTTACTATGGCATTTCCACTTCAGATGATGATCATCTCGGTTGGTAGTGGTACAGGTGTTGGTATAAATGCTTTGCTTTCAAAGGCATTAGGAGAGAAGAAACAGAAGAGTGCGAACAAAGCGGCAAACAACGGACTGCTATTAACACTCCTCAGTTTTATAGTTTTTATTGCTGTAGGTATATTTGTTGCAGAGCCATTTATCGCGTCTCAGACTGATGACAGTATTATTATCAATATGGGTGCAGGTTACCTGTATACATGTTGTACTCTTTCATTGGGAGTATTCTTTCAGATGACATTTGAAAGACTCCTGCAGTCAACAGGACGTACTCATCTTAGTATGATCTCACAGATGGCTGGAGCGATAATCAATATTATCTTTGATCCTATCTTTATATTTGGTTTTGCTGGTATTCCTGCATTTGGTGTTATTGGTGCAGCATTTGCAACTGTACTGGGACAGACAGTAGCAGCAATTATTGGACTTATACTTAATGTTAAGTATAATGTTGATATTCAGCTTTCTGTAAAGAAGATGTTTAAGCCATCCTGGAAGACGATTGGAAAGATATATGCAGTTGGTATTCCTTCTATACTTATGATGGCAATTGGATCTGTTATGTCCTATAGTATGAACAAGATACTTGTTGTCTTTTCAACTACAGCTGTTGCTGTGTTTGGTGTTTACTTTAAGCTCCAGAGTTTTATATTTATGCCTGTTTTTGGACTTAATAACGGACTTATTCCAGTCCTTGCATATAATTATGGCGCTAAAAGTAAGGCGAGAATAAAGGAGTCAGTACACTTTGGAATGGTGCTTGCCATATCTATTATGGCTGTTGGAACTATTATCTTCTGGGCAATTCCAAAACAGTTATTTAGTTTTTTTAAGCCAACAGCTCATATGCTTCAGATTGGAATTCCAGCTCTTAGAATCATTAGTCTGTCATTTCCTATAGCAGCCCTATGTATTGCTATGGGATCTATGTTCCAGGCATTTTCAAAGAGTAAGTATTCACTTATAGTATCTATTGGTAGACAGCTTGTAGTTTTAATACCTGTAGCATGGTTTCTTTCTAAAACTGGAAATGTTCAGAATGTGTGGTGGGCTTTTCCTATAGCAGAAGGAATGTCATTTGCAATATCATTCTATTTCTACAAGAGACTTAATCGTAATATTGTAATGCAGTTAGATTAATGGGAAATAATAAAAAGAAGAAAAAAGAAAAACTAACACCTGCTGACGTGACAAGGTACATCTTTCTGGGAATCTGTCTGATTCCGGAAGGGGTTGTGCTTGTCACGTTTATTTGTAGTTTAGTTTATTTCTATACAGGGAATAACATTTCCGAAGCGAATAGAAATGATATAGTTCGAATGTATGATTTAGGCATTTCAGATATATTATTTCTTTCAACAACAATCGGTGGTATGGTAAGAACCGCGAAGAAGAAAAAACCTGTTCTGCTTACGGGACTTCTTATGAAGATAGCTATATTCTGTGTATTTATCGGAGTGCTATTAACTAAAGAAGATGTTCCTCACTCTGCATATTATACTTTCTTTGGTTTGGCAATCTTTATCTTTGCTATGATCGTTCTTATTTTCAAATGTGCTGGTAGGTCATTAGGAACTTCAGGTGATGCAGTTAGAAGTGAACGGCAGAGGAATAATAACTTGCAGCTTAAGTTTCATGGTTTTGATATGGAGAGTCTCCGTAAAAAAGCTACAGAAGAGTATCTATATCTGAAGAGCAAAACTCCTGAGCAGCTTGGTGGTGAAGATAAAAAGTTGATCGAAGAATATGCTGCAAATGAGGTGACTTACTTTATTACATGGCTCGTGACTCGTGGATATACAAGTGCATATTTCAAAAAGCGTTTCAATAATGATATGACACTTATAGAAAAGCATTTCGATAAAGATAAATGGGGATCGTCTCCAACAACATTTGTAAAAACGTATCTAAAAAATAATTTAAGAAAATCTGATGTTGTTCCAAGCGTTCAGCCATTTTTGGATTGGTATCTTACTATTCCTGATTCAAAAGCCCTTAGCTTTACGCACCCTGCTAAGAATATGATACTTAGGCGGGAAGCGGATATTAATAGAAATAAATATGTATTTGATTACTATAGATATGTTACTCAAAGAGATGAAAAGGGTATTCCTGTAAAATTCTGTCATGCTTTTTCCTGGGGGACATTTGAGAAACTGGCTAAGGTATTAGATGAAAGATATAAGACTTTTCTTGATACAGGTAATGAAGGACGAGGCAATACTAGTCTGGATAAAGGAAAGCATTATTCGAAAACCTATGATAAAGAATTATCAGTACAAGTAAAGAAGGATGTGGATGATGCTTATGTAAGCAAATGTCTTAACTCTTTTGATGGTACTGAAGAACTGATTCATGATGAGTTGATCCAAAAGATAGAGTCTCTTCTAGAACTGGATCGTGTCTCTCTAGACAGAGATATAAAGGAGGCTCTTAATCCATTTGTTATAGAGATATTCCCGCCAAAAGATGAAGAGGTAATAGCTTATACTGTTACAGCAGATGTAACAGGAGCTCATAAAGGTATGGCGGATAGATATACGGATGTGGAGCCAAGAGTAATTCTCTGCTGGGTTATCAAGAATAATGTACTAGTAAATGTATATCCATTGATAGGAAGCTTTAGTCCTTGGGATTTTGAGGAAGAATACTCTTATAAGCGTAAGATTAGCAAGGGTCGGAAGAGAGAAGAATACATCGAAACAAGAACGGTGCCGATAGCATTTTCTGATCAAAACACTGAGTATATTGCTCTTACTCCGGAGGTTAAGGAGCTTAAAGATTATTACGACAATATGGTAGAGGCCCTTATGAAGGAGCAAATGGTAGATCAGTACGCTTTTGAAGCATGCTATACTCCTGATAAACAGACTCTTTCAAAGATTATAATTAAAGGAATAAAACAGGGGGAGACTCCTGAAATAGTTATCTCTGCGGAGATTGAAGTGTAGACGGGGACAACCTGACGTGCAGTGGGGTCTGTCCCCACTGCACTTTCCATTTACAACAATATATTGACGGTTTACGACATTATTCGTCAATATGTTGCTAAATTAAGGTAATCTTAAGGAAAAATTTAAGATTTGCATATAGAATGATTTTGCTAGATGTGATACTATTTACGAAGTTTTTAAGTTTCGTAAATATTTTTATGTTTATGTAAGAAAACTAAAATGCAAAAGAAAGGTTGAAGGAATTTAAAATGAGCGAACAGACAACTAATCAAACTTCTACTGAAGCTCCAAAGAAGGTAAATTGGAACGAACAGTATGGCAAGAAAAACGGCAAGAAGAAGGGCAAGAAAGGACTTATTATTGGTCTTGCTATTGCAGCTGTTGTTGTAGGTGTTATTGTCTATGGTTTTATTAAGGTAAAATCAGCTGTTCAGACAGCACAGGATACACTTCTTGGAGATGGAACCCTTGTTGAAGCCTATGGTGAAAAGGATATGTCTACTTATGTAGATACAACTGGAACAGTAGAAAGTCAGAACACAGAGACAGTATATACAACTCTTCAGTATCCTGTTGAGGAGATTAAGGTCAGTGTTGGTGATCATGTAAAGAAGGGCGATGTTGTCTGCATAATAGATGATACTGAGATTGAGACAAAGATCTCTGATCTTGAGGCGCAGGCTTCAGACGCCGACAGAGTTGCAGCTAAGCAGATTGAGCAGGCTAATCATACACTTAGTAATACTGCTTCTTCTAATAGCAGAACACTTGATAGTGCAAATCAGGGGATAAGTGAAGCAAAGAAAGCATTTGATGATGCTGATACAGATTATTATGAAAAGCTTGCAACATATAATTCAGAGTATGAAAAGGCAGCAAAGGTTGCAACAAGCACAGATGCTATAGAGAATAATGCGTCTGTTAAGGCAGCAAAGGCCGCTCTTGATACTGCAAGTGATACATGGTATGCAAAGCAGTATGCATATTATTCAGCAACAGATTCTTATAGTGATACAGCAGCTGCTGCATCAGAAAGCTATACTACAGCTAAGGATAGTGCTGATCTTACAATTATTAACAATACATCTTCATATTCTGCAACAGCATCTCAGCTTGCATCTTACTATGACATGAAGAATAAGACAGTTGTAATAGCACCTATCGATGGTATTGTTACAAATATTCAGGCAGCTGAGGGCGCTGTAGCAACAGGTCAGCTCATGACTATTATGGATGATAAGAACCTGGAGCTTAATGTTGAGATTAAAGAGAAAGATATCTTCCTTGTAAATGAAGGCATGGAAGTTGAGTTTTCTAACAGTGCACTTGAAAATGTGACTGGTACAGGTAAGGTTGAATCAATAAATGATTTCGCTGCACCAAGTACGGCTGTCTCAGCTAGTTCATCATCACAGACTGCTGCAGCTGCAGTTGACAATGCATTTAAAGCAAAGCTTGTTGTTACAGATTATACTGATATGCTTCTTGGTATGAAGGTTAAAGCAAGAATCTCAACTGGTGAAGAGATGAAAACAAATGCTGTTCCATATACAGCTATTTCTGCAAGTGCCGAAGGTGATTACGTATATGTTGCTGAGGAAGCTGGAAATGGAATGTATACAGTTGTAAAGAAGACTATAACAAAAGGAATGAGCGGAGATTATTATGTTCAGGTAACTGGTGGTGAGCTTGAGCCTGGCGATAAAGTTATTGTTTATCCAATGACAGTAACAGAGGGCGGAATTGTAAGTATTAAGGAAAAGGACGCTGATTCTAAGGATGGAAGCGTAGTCGAAGATAAAGATACAGAAGAAGAAACAACAGAAGATAAATAAAGGATGTGTGCATAATGAATAAAGTAATTGAAATGCAGCACATCAATAAGAAATACTATGAAGGTATGGAAAATGAGCTGCATATACTTCATGATATAGATCTTACAGTGCATGATGGCGAGTTCGTTGCATTGGTTGGTGAGTCCGGTTCCGGTAAATCAACTATGATGAATATCATCGGAGCACTTGATCGACCTACATCAGGTCAGTACTTTCTTGCTGGTGAAGATATCTCTGAAATGGATGATGATCGACTTAGCGAGATTAGAAATAAACAGATTGGATTTGTGTTCCAGAGTGCATATATGATTCCTCGTATCTCTGCCGTAGAGAATGTTGAGGTTCCACTTATGTATGCAGGAATGTCCAGAGCAGAAAGAAGAGATAAGGCTATGTACCTCCTGGAGATGGTTGGTATGGGTGCAAGATATAAGCACAAGGCAAATGAGCTTTCTGGTGGTCAGAATCAGAGAGTTGCTATAGCTCGTGCACTTGCATGTGATCCTTCCATCATACTAGCCGATGAGCCTACTGGAGCTCTGGATTCCAAAACTGGACACCTGATTATGGATATATTCCATAAGTTACATGATGAGCAAAAGAAGACAATTGTTCTAATTACTCATAGTAAGGAGCTTGCGGCAGAAACACAGCGTGTTATAACCATCAGCGATGGATATATAATGAAGGATGCAGTGAATGAACTTTTCGAGATGAGAAGAGCTGCTCGTAAGATGGATCCTGATGCGGATAAGATGAGTCTTGAGACGAGTTCACAGGAAGGAGGAGAAAACTAATGTCATTTGCAGAAAACCTCCGACTTGCGTGGTCTTGCGTTAAGTCTAACAAGATGCGTTCTATACTTACCATGCTTGGTATTATTATAGGTATCAGCGCAGTTATAACCATATCTACACTTGGCTCTTCACTAAAGGAAACAATGTCGAAGACATTTAATGATATTCAATCAACAACACTTATGGGATTTCAATGGATTTATACGGGTGAAGAGGACGTTGCTCCAGAAGTTCCTGTAGAGTTTAGTCTTGAGAATACATATGAATTTAAAAAGGCCTTTGATGGTCAGATTACTTCTGTAATGCTCACGGAAGGCGTTGGCGGAGCTAATTATTTCTATGGGGATGATAGAAATCCTTTTGGTGATAATAAGAAAACAGTATCTGTTACTGGCTATTCTGAAGGATATTGTGAGATGAACAACACCAAGATTATCATGGGTAGAGACTTAGAATACCAGGATAGTTTTGATAATAGGAAGGTTTGTGTTGTTTCAGATAACTTTGTAAAATATGCACTCAATGATATGGAAGATCCTATCGGAGAAAAGATAGAAGTTGAGACACTTGATGGTACTGTTATAACAGCTTATATTATTGGTGTATATGAGGTTAATAAAAAGCAGACTAGTCTTACTGGTCAGGTAAAACAACCAGAAAAAGATATGCTTACGGATATGATCATTCCTGTAAGTTATGCTTGGGATTTAAATGATGTAGCTGAAAATAAAAGAAATGGATACTCATTAATTATTAATAGTGCTCCTGGAGTAGATAGTACAACACTTAAACAGGGAATAATTGATTATTTCGAATCGCAAAAGGATAAAGACAGTGAATATTATCTGTATTCTGAAAGTCTTGATGAGATGCTGAAAACTATAAGTAATGCACTAGATATTATTACAGTAATTATTTCAATTATATCAGCTATTTCACTTATTGTTGGTGGTATTGGCGTTATGAATATTATGCTGGTATCGGTTGTAGAAAGAACTAAGGAAATTGGTATTCGAAAGGCTCTTGGTGCTAAGAATAAAACAATTGAGTCTCAGTTCTTAGTAGAGTCAGTACTAATATGTGCTATTGGTGGAATTTTAGGAATTCTTCTTGGACTTCTGAATGGTGGAGTAATTGCTCTTGTTGCAAAGGCGATTATTGCAAATAATGAGAATTATGCATTCCTTTCGGTGAGTGTTGATCCTCCAATAATGATGATCGTGGTGTCATTTGTATTCTCAACTCTTGTAGGTATTGTCTTTGGACTTTACCCAGCGAGAAGAGCTGCAAGACTTTCACCAATCGATGCACTTCGTTACGAGTAAGTGTTGACATATGTAATACGTTATTGTATGTTATCAGTGGCTGGAACGATTCAGCCACTGATTTATTTTATAACATGAAGTTATATATGGTTCTGAAAAGAACTATATACCATCATTAGTTTATTTGAATAAGGAGTGAAGTATTATGATATTTGATAAACTTGTAGAGATTATGATGGATCAGCTTTCAGTACAGCCACAGGATATAACTCCTGAGACTTCATTTAAAGACGATCTGGCCCTGGATTCACTTGATTTGTATGACCTGGTTATGGCGCTGGAGGATGAGTTCAACATTGAGATGCCAACAGAGCGAGAAGCAGAGATTGAGACCATAGAGGATCTTATCCGTATTCTCAAAGAGCTTGGCGTAGAAGAGTAAGAAGATTACTAAGGATTTAAACGTGACAAGGTGCTGTCCGCGCTTTGTCACATTTTTTGTGAAAAAATGGTAGATTTACACGTGTTACTAGTTTAAGGAGAGTTATGTATTCATATAATACCAGAGTAAGATATAGTGAGTTAGCTGAGGATAAGAAGGCCAGTCTTGTATCTATAATTAATTATTTTCAGGATTGTTGTACCTTTGAGGCTGAGGATGGTGGAATAGGACTAAAATGGCTTAAGGAGCATAATACAGCCTGGATGCTTACAGGCTGGCAGATCCATGTTGTGAGAAGACCAAAGTACTGTGAGCAGATTAAGGTGACAACCTGGGCATGCGGTTTTAAGTATTTTGTCGGAAAAAGAAGTTTTACTATAAGAACTGTGAATAGCGATGGCTCTGATGGAGATGTTCTGGTTTATGC
The DNA here is from genome assembly GCA_000687975.1 of Lachnospiraceae bacterium AC2031. Classification (GTDB taxonomy): domain Bacteria; phylum Bacillota; class Clostridia; order Lachnospirales; family Lachnospiraceae; genus Eubacterium_Q. Next base: position 2,601,918 of record JIAB01000001.1, read on the forward strand.
AATGTCTGAATGGGCTTATGTAAATGTTATTAAGAACCTTCCTGAGAAGAATGTTCCTGAGAAGGAGATAGAAGTATACGGACTTATTACTCCAATAGAGGAACGTTTTGAAGAGTTTGGCCTTGATGAGTATGTAAATGATAATTCTGATTTAGCGGTTCTTAAGGGAAGAATACAGGCTCCTGATGTAAGCGAGATGCAGGAGGAGACTCCTATAGTCGTAACAGCTGATAACCTGGATACCAATCACCATGTTAATAATGGACAGTATGTAGCTCTGGCTAAGTCTGTAATACCAGAAGAAATTGATGTAAAGCATTTCAGAGCAGAAATAAAGATGCAGTCTGTGCTGGGGGATGTGATAAAGCCTTATATTTATCGTGAAGAAGGAAGGATTCTTGTTATTCTGAACGATGAAGAGGGGAACAGAAAACTTACTACAGAGTTCTATATTTAGTTAGTACTTATTTATATTGAATGGTAAGAAAAAAGAGTGTTTTCAAATTTATGAAAACACTCTTTTAGTTTGCAATTAATTATCTTGTTGATTAGCCAAGAACTACCTCAACCTTGTGAGTAGCACCGTCACCAACAAATGGGATTATACAACCATCAACAGCCTTGCCGTCGATTGTAAGTGTAGCAACACCCTTCTGTACGTGGCTCGGATTCTTAACTTCAATCTCATATGTGTCGCCACGGAACTGACGAGTAGCATTGAATCCGTCCCAAGCTGCTGGGATAGATGGATCAACCTTAAGACCATCCCAATCAGGTGTGATACCGAGGATGTACTGGCTGATAGCTACAAAGTTCCAAGCAGCTGTACCTGTAAGCCATGAGTTCTTAGCCTCACCCTGACGTCCAGCATCCTTACCAGCAACCATCTGAGCATATACATATGGCTCTGTTCTATGAAGATCTGAGATATCCTCAAGGAAAGCAGGAGCGATACGTGAATACCAGTCAAATGCCTTGTCGCCCTGTCCTGCATAAGCAGCAGCACAGATCATCCATGCATTGTTGTGGCAGAATACACCAGCGTTCTCTTTATATCCAGCAGGGTATGTTGAAATCTCACCATACTCTATATAGTACTTTGTAAATGCAGGGTTGTTAAGAACAAGACCATACTTGCAGCCAAGTCTTTCTTCAACTGCATCGATAACCTTCTTGTCCCAACCATCTTCCTTACCGATGTCTGACATGATACCGAAGCCCTGTGGCTCGATGAAGATCTTTCCTTCTTCACATTCCTTAGAACCAACCTTACGTCCAAGGTCGTCGTAAGCTCTGATGAACCAGTCGCCGTCCCAACCAAACTTCTTGATTGTTTCCTTCATCTTATCGATCTCAGCCTGTGCCTTAGCAGCTTCTTCCTCATCACCCTTGTACTTGCAAAGAGCAACATACTCAGGACCTGTATAAGTGAAGAGTGTAGCAACAAAGATTGACTCAGCTACATCTGAGAATCCCTTATCACCATACTTAGGTGATGTGTATGTCTGGAAAGATTCACCTGGTGTATCAGACCAGCATGAAAGGTTCAGACAGTCGTTCCAGTCAGCTCTCATTGAAAGTGGAAGTCCGTGAGGACCAACTTCCTTAACAACCTTGTAGAAGGACTGTTTTAAGTGATGCATCATTGGCTGAGCAAGTGATTCATCATTTCTATATGGAACCTGCTCATCAAGGATTGTGTAATCACCTGTCTCCTTGATATAAGCAGCTGTTGACATGATCATCCACATTGGATCATCAGAGAAGTTACCGCCGAGAGTATCATTTCCCTTCTTAGTAAGTGGCTGATACTGATGGAAGCATCCACCGTCTTCGAACTGTGTAGCAGCGAGATCAAGAATTCTTTCACGAGCTCTGTCAGGAATCTGATGAACAAATCCAAGAAGATCCTGGTTAGAATCACGGAAGCCCATACCACGTCCGATACCTGACTCGAAGTATGAAGCACTTCTTGACATGTTGAATGTAACCATACACTGATACTGATTCCAGATGTTAACCATACGATCAACCTTTTCGTCTGGAGTCTTAACTGTATACTTAGAAAGAAGATCATCCCACATCTTTACATTCTCAGCGAATGCAGCGTCAACCTTCTCTGCAGTGTTGTACTTTTCAATCATTGCATATGCTTTAGACTTGTTCATGCTGCCGTCAGCGTTCCACTTGTCAGCACCATTTTCAACATAACCAAGCATAAATACGAGAACCTTCTCCTCACCAGGAGCAAGTGTGATCTTGAGTGAGTGAGAAGCGATTGGTGACCAACCGTCAGCCTTTGAATTATTTGAAGCATTTGCAAATACAGCATCAGGTCTGTCGAATCCGTTGTAGAGACCCATAAAGCTCTCTTTATCACAATCATAGCCGTCGATATCAGCATTTACTGTGTAGAATGCGAAGTGATCACGACGCTCTTTGTACTCTGTCTTATGGAAGAGTGTTGATCCCTCAACCTCAACCTCACCAGTATTGAAGTTTCTCTGGAAGTTTGTTGAATCGTCCTCAGCGTTCCACAGACACCACTCAAGGAATGAGAAGAGTGTGAAGCTCTTTGGAGCAGTTCCTTCGTTCTTGAGAACAACCTTCTGGATTTCTGCATTTTCGCCCTGAGGTACGAAGAATGTAACCTCAGCCTTAAGCTCTTTCTTTTTACCAGTAATTATTGTATATCCCATACCATGACGGCACTGATAGAAGTCAAGCTCAGTCTTTACTGGAGACCAGCCTGGATTCCATACTGTATCATCATCATTAATATAGAAATAACGTCCCCCCATATCTACAGGGATATTGTTATAACGATAACGTGTTATTCTACGAAGACGTGCATCTTTATAGAAATGATATCCTCCTGCTGTGTTGGAAATAAGTGAGAAGAATCCTTCTGTTCCAAGGTAGTTGATCCAAGGATAAGGAGTTCTTGGGGATGTGATGACGTATTCTCTTTTAGAGTCATCAAAGTAACCGAATTTCATGCGTTAGCACCTTCCCTTTCTTAAAAAATGATAAGTGTTGCGACGTCACTTGTAAGCGATTTTAGTATTGATTACATTTAGCGCCGCAGATAAAATGATTATATTATAGATAGGGGTAAAAAACAATAAAAAGTATCTGCTACATGTTTTGATATCATGTCTATGCTTAAGGACTTCTTAATAAGTCCAGTGGTATAACAGTGCTATAAACGAAAGATATTTGGAACCAAATAAGACTAAGGAGAGAGAAATGAAAACTACTATTCTGTCAGCAAAGGATGTTCAGAAGTCATTTGCAAATAATGGTGAGATCACATCAGTTCTTACAAATGTAAATATGGAAGTTTATGATGGAGATTTCACTGTTATCATGGGTTCGTCAGGTTCTGGAAAATCAACACTGTTATATGCACTTTCTGGAATGGATAAGGCTACTGCAGGAGAGGTGATATATACCAGACCAGCTAGTAAGAAGGATAAGCATGGTGAAAAAGAAGTTAACATAACTTCTTTAAAAGAGAAAAAGATGAGTGATATAAGAGTGAAGGATTTTGGCTTTGTATTTCAGCAGATGCATCTGGTAAGCAATCTTTCTTTACTGGAAAATGTGGCTGTCACAGGTTACTTAAATAAGGAAAGAAATGCGGCTGATACAAAGAAGAGAGCCGAAGAACTTCTAGAACGTATGGGACTTTCAGATGTTAAGACTCATATTCCATCCCGTGTATCAGGGGGTGAGCAGCAGAGATGTGCTATTGCAAGAGCGGTGATAAATGAGCCTGCTATTCTTTTTGCTGATGAGCCAACAGGTGCTCTTAATAGAAGAAACACAAAAGAGGTTTTAGATCTTTTGACTGAACTGAATAATAATGGACAGAGCATTGTAATGGTCACTCATGATATAAAAGCAGCCCTTCATGGTAATAGGATACTTTACCTGGATGACGGTAATATAGTTGGTGAGCTGGAGCTTTCTCGTTACGGCGAGAAGGATTCTGAAGGAAATCTGCTTCAGGATAAGAAGGCTCGAGAGGCACAGGTAAATGCCTGGCTTGAGTCTCTGGACTGGTAGGTGGCTGCTATGGAAATTATCACACTTGTTAAAGCAGGGATTAGAAATAGAAAAGGTATAATGATCGGCTTTATGCTTCTTACTATACTGATCGTTGTCAGCGTCATTTCTATGATCGGTGTCAGGAAGAACTACGAATCTGCAAAGGAAAAAGCGTTTGAGATAGAAGATAAAGGTGTTATTGCAAGTTATTTTAAGTATGATTCTTTCTCTGACGAATTAAAGGATAAGGTTTTAGCAGAGGATACAGTTGATTTTATTGAATGCTATGACGCTCTTTGTGGAGTGAATATTGCTGTAGGCGATGAGACAGATGGAAATGGATTCGTTGTTAGTAAGATGATGGATACGCTCCCTATCTTTAATGATAAGGTTGATTCTTTATATATGCCAGGTAGTGAGGAGTATTCTAAATTAAAGCTTCAGAAGGGGGAGATATACGTCCCTTATGGTCTTCAAAATAAGCTTTCAGCGGATATTGGAGACAAGATAACTATGGATTTTCTTGGACAGCCTGGTAAGGAGTTTACCATTAAGGGTTATGTTCAGGAAGCATTTATGGGCTCATCCATAATAGGCTATAAGTTTGTTTATATTAGTGATGAGGATTTTGATGAAATATATTCTTCGGTTTTGGATAATTTTAAGGATCCGGATAATGATAAATGGGCCTATGGAAAAACTGTCTTTGTTCATCCATCTGAAAAGGCAGATAAGTCATCAGATAAATTCCTGCGTGAACTGACCTTAGATACTAAGTTTAATGATAAAGGTCAGATGGTTATTACGAGAGAAACCTCTGAACATTATACAGGTATCTTTATAAATATTATGCTTGCCGCAATTACTGGATTTGCTGTGCTTTTGTTCGTAGTCTTCCTTATAGTTGCTGCTCATAATATCAGCACTGAGATGGAGATAGATTATAAAAATATAGGAATACTCAAGAGTCAGGGCTTTACTGATAGGACCATCAGATATATATATGTACTTGAGTATCTGGCTGTTGAATTATTTGGAATTATCTTAGGTGTAATAATATCTATCCCATTAGAAAGGTATCTTAGTCGTGTGTTCTTCAGTCTTACGGCTATACTTCCTGGGAAGAGTGTACCTGTGGCGGAGATCCTTCTCTTTTCTGCACTTCTGTTTGTGATAACATTTTGCTTTATTTATATCTTTACAAGAAAGGTTTCAAGAACTTCACCAGTAAAGGCAATATCCAACGGAAGGGAAGATTTCTACTTCGATAGTCGACTTAATGCGCCTGTAAGAAAAGGACTTATGGGATTCTGGCTGGGACTCAGACAGATTACATCCGCACCAAAGAGATATATTAGTGTTGTTATTGTAACATCTCTTCTTGTTTTTACTATTATTACTGTGGAGCTGATGAGTGGCTTTATAAAGTCGAGGAATGCGCTTCAGTCCATGGGAGAACCTTTTCTGGATATAGAATTTGCTTTTAATGGTGCGGAACCAGAATGTACGGTAAAGGATATAGAGGATATAGTAGAAAAGTATACCGATATTAAAGGAAGAGTTTATAAGTCTCATATATATGTTTCTGTCAATGGTGAAAACATTCAGGCTCAGGTTAAGGCCTACCCAGAGGAACTTTCATCACTTGTTAAGGGACGTGATGTGAAGTATGACAATGAGATAGTCATTACTGATCAGGTAAAGAATCTTCTTGATATTGATATTGGAGACGAAGTAACAATAAGTAGAAATGATTATACAGCTGAGTATATGGTTGTTGGTATCTATCAGACTATGAACGATACTGGAAAGGCTATCAGTATGTCGTTGGATGGTCTTAGCAGACTTAAAGAGGATCCAACTGACAAGTATAATATTAATCAGCTGGGAATGTATGGAATGGTTGTGGAAGATGCCACAGTTGGAGAAAAGGTTGTCGAAGAGGTAAAGGAAAAGTATGGTGATGATATAGATATAGAAGCTCATGACTTCGAGAAAGATGCCAACGAATTTCTGGATATGTTCTATGTTGCATCTATGGCTTCAGAATACACTATATATACATTGTCTTTTATCTTTGCGCTCATTACTGTAATCATGGTATCTGCTAAGGCATTTATTCAGGAAAGAACAGATCTTGGAATCTATAGAGCTACAGGGTTTAGCGTAAGCAAGGTGAGAAGACAGTTCGCTTGCAGATTTATGATTGTTTGTATGATTAGTTCTGTAATAGGAGCGGTTCTTGGACGTCTATTTTCGGCGGATATGCTATCGTCGCTGTTCGCTATGTTCGGTGTATCACATGTTGAATTAGAATATGATTTCTGGTTCTTCTTTAAGCCTTGCCTGCTTTTCATTGCTGGCTATTATGTCTTTGGATACATTGCTTCACGTAAGGTAAAGAAGCTGAGCGCGCGTGAACTAATAACAGAATAACTAGAGAGTTTATGTTATAATAAGTCAGTGGGCTTTGCCCCGCTGACTTATATTGTTTTGGGAGAATAAGCTTATGAGAAAGATACTTATTGTCGACGATGATATTGCTCTTTCGGATATTACAAAAGAAATGCTGGAAAACTATGAATATGGGGTAGAACAAGCTTTTTCAATTGAAGAGGCCTTTGATATGCTAACTGATAGAAAGTTTGATCTGATACTTTTAGATATTAATCTTCCGGACGGAGAAGGCTATGAGATTTGTCAGGAACTGAGAAAGGTTTCTACTGTGCCTGTTATTTTCGCCAGCGCAAGGACAAATGTGGATGACAGGGTTACAGGTTTTGAAATAGGCGGTGATGACTATCTTCCAAAGCCTTACTCTATGAAAGAACTTCTTGTGAGAGTAAATGCCCTTATCAGGAGGACCTATGGCTTCGAAGAAAAACAGGAGAAGATAACATTTGGCGATGTTGAAGTTGATCTCTCTTCAAGAAGTGTGAAGAAGGGGGAGAAGACTATAAATCTTTCTCTTAAGGAGTTTGATCTACTGGCTTATCTATGCCGGAATATGGGAACGCCTGTGGAAAAGGATAAGCTGATTTCTGAGGTGTGGGGAGCGTTCAGTGAAGTGGATGCATCAACACTTACCGTGCATATAAGATGGCTGAGAGAAAAACTGGAGAATGATCCTTCGAAGCCAGAACACATTAAGACAGTATTTAAAGTGGGGTATGTTTTGGATGAATAAAAAGCTTCTACTATTTGTATTTGTATATTCCATAATACTTTTGATAGTTGCAGGATTTGTGATCTCCCGTATTAGCGGAGATATGAAGGAATTTACCGGAGATGGCAGCATGGCTGGCACTATTTCTGTGGAAATGAATGAGGTGGAAAACCTTATATTAAGCGGGGACCTGGATGCGGCAAAGCAAAAGTGTGATGAGGTATCAGGTCTTGCCAGGGAGGCTGGAGGAGCATCATATAAAGGAATCCAGATGATCTGGATATTTGTTGGTGTAAATGTGGTTGGTATCATCATTATGGCGTGTTATGTAAACTACAGAGTTCTGAAGCCATTTGATGATATGAAGTCATTTGCAAATGAAATCTCCAAGGGAAATCTGGATGCAAGTCTAAAGATGGATAGAGGAAACTTCTTTGGCGATTTCACCTGGGCATTTGATAATATGCGTAAAGAGATATCAAAGTCCAGAAATGCTGAGAAGACTGCTATAGAGAATAATAAGACTGTAATAGCCACACTTTCCCATGATATCAAGACTCCGGTTGCTTCGATCAGGGCGTATGCTGAGGCCTTTGAGGCAAATATGGATTCTACACCTGAGAAGAGACAGAAATATCTTTCCATACTTATGGAAAAGTGCGATGAAGTCTCAAGACTCACTAATGATCTGTTCTTACATTCCATCTCAGAGATGAACAGACTGGAGGTAAAAGATGAGACCTTCGATGTTATAGACTTTATGAGAAAGGACGTAAGAAAGCTTTTTGTAGAGGATGAAGAGGTTGACATAATTCTTCCTGATAGAGATTCCCTCGGTGAAGACAGCCGAGTAATGATTCATGCTGATTCCAAGAGACTCCTGCAGGTTATGGAGAACCTGAAGAACAACGCTGACAAATATGCAAAGACTCGTGTTGAGATAAAACTCGAGCTATTATCAGAAGAAGAGAACAGTTCAACTGATCAACATATAAGGATTCATTTCCGTGACTTCGGTTCTGGAATTCCAGAGGAGGAGATTCCATTTATCACTGGAAAGTTCTATAGAGGAAAGAATGTTGGGGGTGAGCCAGGATCTGGCCTGGGCCTTTACATAGTGAATGAACTTGTTCAAAAGATGGGCGGTAAACTCAGACTAATAAATATGAAGCCTGGACTGGATGCCACTGTTGAATTGTAGTTTACATTTATAGAAGCGTGATATATAATTTTAGTTCCTAGAAATATTTACAGAATAAACCCAAGGTTAAAAGGAGAATAGTTATGATTAAGGATGATTGTATATTCTGCAAACTCGCAAATGGAGTTTTTCCTACTAATAAGATTTATGAGGATGATGACTTTACAGTAATACTTGATGCAGCTCCTGCAAATAAGGGACATGCGCTGATCCTGCCTAAGCAGCACTTTGCAAATCTCTTTGAGATTGATGACGCTGTTAGTGCAAAGGTTATGCCTCTTGCAAAGAAGATAGCAACTGCTCTTAAAGATGAATTGAATTGTGATGGTATAAATGTGGTACAGAATAACGGAGAGTCTGCTGGACAGACTGTATTCCATTTTCATGTACATGTTATTCCAAGATATGACAGCGATGACTTTAAGATAGGATGGCCACAGAATGAGCCAGATGCTGACGAGCAGGCGGCTTTCGCAAAGAAGGTTTCAGAAAGACTGTAGAGGGGTTCCTGCTAAAGAAAAGTATTTAGGAGAAATAATATGGCATATACATCAGAACTTAAGAAGTATAAAGATAAAGATGTGATTCAGCTGAAGGCTGGAAGATATACAGCAACTATTGCGCCATTTCTTGGCAGTAATATAATCTCAATGGTTGATGTGGAAAATGATATCAACTTTTTTAGAAAGGACGAAAGTCTTAGTATAGAAGAGCTTAAGAACAGTGCGGAGGTTTATGGTTTCCCAACACTTCTGTATCCTAACAGACTTAAGGATGGAATCCTTAAGACAAGCGATGCTGAGTACACATTTCCTATTGTAGATATAGAAGGACATAATGCACTTCATGGTTTTCTTCATAAAAGAGAACATAGTGTAGTTGATATGAGAGTGGTTGGCGATACAGCAATTGCCAAGACTGAATATCTATATGATGAAAAGGATCCTTTCTTTGAGACATTCCCAGTTAAGTTTAAAGCAGAATTTACATTTAAACTTTCAGATGAAGGAATGCATTATGAGTTCACAGTAACTAATATGTCTGATAAACAGCTTCCATATGGTGTCTGCAATCATACAACAATGAATGGACCATTTACATCAAACGGAGAACCACTTGGAACTCGTCTTTTTGTAACTATTGGAGATAAGTGGCCACTTAATCAGAGAAATCTGCCAACTTGTGATTTCATATCTCTTGATAATCATGACAGACAGTATCTTACAGGTTCAATGATCCCTGTTAAGCATGTGATCAATAATGATGTTTATAACTGTGAGACCTATGAGGTGGACGGACTTCCTTTCAGAGGTGCTATAGCAACAGACGTAGCAACAGGAAATGAAATCCGCTATGAGGTAGATGATAACTTTAGATTTTGGGTTATCTGGAATGACGGTGGTGAGAAGGGATACTTCTGTCCAGAGCCATCTACTTGGATGATCGATGCACCAAACCTTCCACTTCCTGGAGAGGAATCTGGATATGAGGAGCTTGCTCCTGGCAAGGCCAAGACTGTAAGACAACATATTTATAGCGTTATCAAATAGTTTTAGGTGACAAAAGCCTAAAAATCTTATATAATATTATATTGTGGCGTCTGGCCACGCGTAGTACTATAAATTATTTTTTTAAGGGGAGATTAAAAAAATGGAGCGTAGGTTTTTTACATCCGAGTCCGTTACAGAAGGACATCCGGATAAAATCTGTGATCAGATTTCTGATGCAGTTCTCGACGAACTTCTTCGTCAGGACCCAAACAGCCGTGTAGCTTGTGAGACAAGCTGTACAACAGGACTTGTCCTGGTTATGGGTGAGATTACAACAAACGCAAATGTAGACTTCCAGAGAATTGTAAGAAATACTGTAAGAGAAATCGGTTATGACAGAGCAAAGTATGGTTTTGACTGTGATACATGTGGTGTAATGGTTGCACTTGATGAGCAGTCACAGGATATTGCACTTGGAGTTGATAAGGCTCTTGAGGCAAAGGAAAATCAGATGAGCGATGAGGAGATTGAGGCAATCGGTGCCGGCGATCAGGGACTTATGTTCGGATATGCTACAAATGAGACACCAGAGCTTATGCCATATCCTATCTCTATGGCTCACAAGCTTGCACTCAAGCTTACAGAGGTTCGTAAGAATGGAACACTTTCATATCTTAGACCAGACGGAAAGACACAGGTAACAGTAGAGTATGATGAGGCTGGAAAGCCAGTTAGACTTGATGCTGTAGTTCTTTCTACACAGCACAGTGCTGAGGTATCTCAGGAACAGATTCATGAGGATATCAAGAAGTATGTATTTGATCCAGTTCTTCCAAAGGACATGATCGATGAGAACACAAAGTACTTCATCAATCCTACAGGACGTTTCGTAATTGGTGGTCCTCACGGAGATTCAGGTCTTACAGGACGTAAGATCATTGTTGATACTTACGGTGGATATGCTCGTCACGGTGGTGGAGCATTCTCAGGTAAGGATCCAACAAAGGTAGATAGATCTGCATCATATGCAGCTAGATACGTTGCTAAGAATATTGTTGCAGCAGGACTTGCTGATAAGTGTGAGATTCAGCTCTCATATGCTATCGGTGTTGCAAGACCTACTTCAATCATGATAGATACATTTGGTACAGGAAAGCTTTCAGATGAGAAGATTACTGAGATCGTTCGTGAGAACTTTGATCTTAGACCAGCTGGAATCATTAAGATGCTTGATCTTCGTCGTCCTATCTACAAGCAGACAGCTGCTTACGGACACTTTGGTCGTACAGATATCGATGTTCCTTGGGAACATACAGATATGGCTGAGAAGCTTGCTTCTTACTTATAAACCTAAAAGAGGTACGTATTATGAAGAATATGCTGAACTTCAGCAACTTCTCTGCTGAGGAGTTAATGGAGATTTTAGATATAGCACAGGATATGAAGAAGAATCCTGAAAAGTATGCTGACAGCTTAAAGGGAAAGAAACTTTATTCTCTTTTTGAGAAGACATCAACAAGAACATTTCTTTCTTTTGCAACAGGTATCACAGAACTTGGAGGAACTTACTTCAATCAGCTCTGGGAGGATTCAAACTTTGTTCTCGGAGAGCCAGTTTCTGAGATTAAGTATGTTTGCAGAAATGTAGATATCATTATGGCACGTCTTGTTAAGAATGAGACAGTAGAGCTTTTTGGTGAGAATGTTACAGTTCCATTTATTAATGGATGCGATAGTTCTTATCATCCATGTCAGATTCTTGCAGATGCTCTTACTATTATTGAGAAGTTCGGCACACTTGATATTAACTTTATGTATATTGGTGCAAAGAATAATGTCTTCAATTCACTTGTTGAGTTTTTTGCTAAGATGCAGAAGGGTAAGATTTATGGTCTCACTCCACTGGTAAACAACACTGCTTGTGGTGATGATTTCTATGAGGCAGCAAAGGCAACAGGCTACTATGTTGAGCTTGATCCTACAATGTCTATGGAAGAGGCTAAGGATTATGCAAAGAAGATGAATGTTGTTTACACAGATACCTGGGTAGATATGGAGTTCTTTAATAATCCTGCATATCAGCAGCAGAAGGAAGAAACCTTAGCTAAGATGATGCCTTATCAGATCAATGATGAATTCCTTGAGGGCAGCGATGCATTAGTATTCCATGACATGCCTATGCATGTTGGTTTTGAGATTTCTGAAAGTGTTGAGAAAAAACACATGGAAACAATACTTGATGAAGCAGAAAATAGACGTCATGCTGAAAAAGCTGTTATGTACTATTTGCTAAAAAAATGTTAATATAATACAAACTAAAAAATGAGTCACCTGCATCTGTCAGGATGACTCATTTTTGTAAGGAGAATCAAATGAAACACTTAATTGATCCTATGGACTTATCGGTTGAAGAGTTGGATGAAATTCTGGAACTTGGAGAAGAAATGTATACTCATCCAGAGAAGTATGCAGAACTTGCAAAGGGTAAAAAAATTGCAACTCTTTTCTATGAACCATCTACAAGAACTCGTCTCAGCTTTGAGTCAGCAATGCTTGATCTGGGAGGAAATGTAATTGGTTTTTCTTCAGCGAATGACTCGTCTGTTTCAAAAGGAGAATCAGTAGAAGATACAGTTAGAACTGTAGGATGCTTTGCAGATGTTATCGCCATGAGACATCCTAACGAAGGTGCACCAAAGCTTGCATCTATGGTATCACCAGTTCCTATAATTAATGCGGGAGATGGTGGTCACAATCATCCTACACAGACTCTTACAGATCTGCTTACTATCAGAAGAGAAAAGGGTAAGCTTGATCATATGACTATTGGTCTCTGTGGTGACCTTAAGTTCGGTCGTACAGTTCACAGTCTTATAAAGGCTATGTCCAGATATGCAGGGGTTAAGTTTGTACTTATATCACCAAAGGAACTTCGAGTTCCTGACTATATAATCTCAGATGTTATAGAGCCTGCTGGTCTTTCATATGAGGAGGTAGAATCCCTCGAAGATAATATCGGTAAATTGGATATTCTATATATGACAAGAGTTCAGAGAGAACGTTTCTTCAACGAAGCTGACTATGTTCGTTTGAAGGATACATACATTCTGGATAAGAAGAAGATGAAACTGGCAAAGGATGACATGATAATCCTTCATCCACTTCCAAGAGTAAATGAGATCTCGCCATCTGTAGATGATGATCCAAGAGCCTGCTACTTCCGACAGGTTAAGTACGGTAAGTTCGTTCGTATGGCTCTTATCAGCAAACTTCTTGAACTTAAATAAGAAAGGAAATGCTATGAAGATAGATAGTATACAAAATGGAATAGTTCTAGATCATATTACTGCAGGAAATGCTATGCGTCTTTACTATGATCTTGGTCTCGACAAGCTGGACTGCAGCGTTGCTATGATGCAGAATGTGAAATCAGGAAAGATGGGAAAGAAGGATATCATCAAGGTTGATAAGGATGAATATGATATTGATCTGGATGTTATCGGATATATCGATCCCGGAGTAACAGTATGTATCATTAAGGATGGAGTTACCATTGAGAAGAAGAAAGTTGATCTTCCAAAGAAGCTTATAAACATCCAGAAGTGTAAGAATCCAAGATGTATCACAGCTATAGAGCCAAATATTCCTCACATCTTCAATCTGACAGATGAGAAACGAAGAATATATAGATGCATATACTGTGAAGACAGTGCTCGACCATAAAGGAGTGCCAATATGATAAAAGCAAATAATCTTTCAATGGTGTACGGGAAAGATTTTAAGGCGGTGGATGACCTGTCCTTTGAGATTAAGCCTGGTGAGATAGTTGGATTTGCCGGACCTAACGGAGCGGGAAAAACCACCGCTATTAAAATGCTTACTGGAATACTGAAGCCTACACAGGGAAGCGCTGTGATCAATGGCTTTGATATCGTTAAGGAACCTATAAAAGCAAAGGAGAGTTTTGCATACGTTGCAGACAATCCTGACATTCTGCTTCAGCTTACAGGTATAGAATATATTAATTATATCGCTAACCTATATAAGGTTCCGCTCGAGACTCGTGAGGAACGTATAAATGAGCTGGCTGAGAGATTTGGCATAAAGGACAGTCTTGGACGTCCTATGAAAGAATACTCCCATGGTATGCGTCAGAAGACCATGGTAATCGCAGCTCTTATTCATAATCCTCCTGCATGGATTCTGGATGAGCCTATGACAGGACTTGACCCAACAGCTGCATTTGAACTTAAACAGATGATGAAGGAACATGCCGAGAAGGGAAATGCGGTCCTTTTCTCAACACATGTTCTTGAAGTTGCTGAGAAGTTGTGTGACCGAATCATGATAATAAATCATGGCCATAATCTATATCAGGGAACAGTGGATGACCTTAAGGCAAAGCATCCTGGTGAAGACCTTGAAGCTATCTTTATCAAGATGATCGGAGAAATCACGGAGTAGTTTGTATGAATACAGTTGGTGTTAGATCACTTATCAAGATTCTTAGTAAGAACTCGGAAATGAAATTGCCAGACCGTACGCTTTATAGGGTACTGGCGCTTATCGCTGCACTTGGCATCATGATTCCGTGTACACTTATTGTGGGATTTATTAGTTTTGTTATGACAGAAGCTCTGTATGAGGCGGGAAGCCCTGGTGGCGGTATGCTTTTCGAGATGCAGATTCTGTCGGCCTTTTCTATGATATTTGGTATTCTTGTTATTTTCAGCGTGATGTTCTTTTCATCTGATAGAGAACATTTTGTGACGCTTCCAATACCAAGTCACCATCTTATGATGGCAAAGTTTTTCTATGCATATATGGCAGAGAGTGTTATGGAATTCATGGTGCTTCTTGCTGTATTTATTGGTTATGCTATAGCGATTGGACGAAATGTGGGTATAAAAGCTGCCCTTCATCCGGTTTCACTTATCGCATCACTTATCGGTGTATTTCTTATACCGCTTGTTCCAATGATCTACTGCGCAATATTCAGTCTTATACTTATGGCAGCACTGAGCCGTGTGAAGACTGCAAAGATTTTCTATCGAATGTCTACCATATTTCTGCTTCTTTTTGCGGGGCTGTTCCTTTTATCTTTAAGAGGAATTGGTGATGTAAATATGGAAAACTATGTTGAGTCTCTGGGAAGTGGAAGCAACATACTTCTTAGATCGCTCAATATAATATTCTTCCCTGTACCATGGCTGTCAAATGCTATCTCAGAGGGAAGTATTCTATGGTTACTGGCCAGCCTTGCAGGTAATGCAGTTCTTCTTCTGATCCTGTATTTCCTTGGAAAGGCATTGTATCAAAAGGGACTTTATACAGCGGCAAGCCTGGGATCGTCTAAAAAGGCTGAGATTAAAGCAAAGGATATATCCAGTAGCTCGCAGTTTACGGCAAGTCTTCAGAAGGAGCTTCGAGTAATTCTTAGGACGAAGGCATTTTCCGGTAACTGTGCATATATCAATATTCTTTGGCCGGTTGGAGTATTCCTTCTGTTCCACTTCACAAGGAATAAGGGATTCCTTGCTGCGTTTATTGAGATGTACCAGATGGGTAGGGAAAGAGCAGAAATGATTCTTCTAATGGTGATGATCTCGATTGCATTTATCGCCACAGCTCTTAATTCACTTGCATCCACTGCATTTACAAGAGAAGGACAGCATCTGGCACTTATTAAGTTTATTCCGGTGCCATATGAGATTCAGGCGTATGCAAAGGCAACTGTAAGTCTGATGTTTACATATCCGATGCTTCTTCTTTCAGATATTATGATATGTCTATATATGAAGGTTCCATTCTATATGTGCATTTATTATGCAATTCAAATGCTGCTTGCACATATAATATCTATGGTAATAGGTATGCTGATGGACAGCTCCTCACCATATGTTGAGTGGGATGATGAATATAGTGCGCTAAGAGGAAATCTAAATACTTTCTTCAATATGGCAATAATGATGGTTCTTTCCATGGTGATAGTTGGACTGGGGCTTCTTATATACGAGCTTCTAAAGATGCCGATAGTTGCATTCCATTTGATCATCTTTATGATACTTGCTGTTGTAGCCCTTAGACTTGTAATAAAAGGGAAGATAACTATAATTGCAAATATGGAAAAAATGAGTTGATACACTAGAAAATGCCATCAAAAAAAGCATCAAAAAAGCATTAAAACAATTACGAAGATATTACAAAAAGCACAAAATGTTAAAAAAACTTTACAAAAAAGCATTTTATGTATATAATATAATAGTTTTAGTATGAAATATTATGTAAATCACATGATACTTCAAAAAACCAATCAAAAGGATGACCATTTAATCATGGGACATAGTGAAGAACAATACGTCATTAGAGGCGGTAAACGCCTTGAAGGAGAAGTTGTTATCGCGGGTGCAAAGAATGCCGCTCTTGGTATACTTGCCGCAGCTGTAATGACTGACGACAAAGTAACAATAGAAAATGTACCATATGTTTCCGATACAAGAACACTTCTCAAGGCTATTGAGAATATCGGAGCTACGGTAGAATATAAAGATAAACATACAGTAGTTATTTGTGGAAAAGGCATAAGAGAGAGACAGCCAGTTGATGATGAATACATCAGAAAGATTCGTGCTTCCTATTATCTTATAGGAGCTCTTCTTGGTAAGCATAAGTACGCAAATGTTGCTCTTCCAGGTGGATGTGATATAGGATCTCGTCCTATAGATCTTCACATAAAGGGATTCGAAAAACTGGGAGCAAAGACAGAGATAGTTGCAGGTGGAAGCATCATCGCAGAAGCTACAGAGCTTCACGGTGCACACATCTATCTTGATACTGTATCAGTAGGAGCTACCATCAATATCATGATGGCTGCAGCACTTTCTCCAGGAAAGACTACTATCGAAAACGCAGCAAAAGAGCCACATATAGTTGATGTAGCAAACTTCCTCAACACTATGGGCGCTAATATAAAGGGTGCAGGTACTGATGTTATTCGTGTTCGTGGAGTTGAAAAGCTTCATGGAGCTGAGTATTCCATAATTCCAGATCAGATTGAGGCTGGAACATTTATGGCAATGACAGTAGCTACACGTGGAAATGTACTTATCAAGAATGTAATCCCTAAGCACCTTGAGGCTATATCCTCAAAGCTTGTAGAGATGGGAGCACATGTGATTGAGTACGATGATTCCGTAAGAGTTATGGCAGATGGTGCTCTTAAATCTACTCAGATTAAGACACTTCCATATCCTGGTTTCCCAACAGATATGCAGGCTCAGATGTCAGCAATCCTGGGACTCTCAGATGGAACAAGTATCGTAACAGAAAGTATCTTCGAGAATCGATTTAGATATGTTGCTGATCTTACACGTATGGGTGCTAAGATAAGAGTTGAAGGAAACTCAGCCATCATAACAGGCGTTAAGAGTTATAATGGTGCAGTGCTCAGAGCTACAGACCTGAGAGCTGGTGCAGCACTTGTTATCGCAGCTCTTTCAGCAAATGGAGTCAGCACTATAGAAGATATTAAGTATATCAAGCGAGGCTATGAGGATTTCGCTGATAAGGTTACCGCTCTCGGTGGAATGATGAAGACTGTTGAAACTGAACAGGAAATTCAGAAGGCTAAGCTGGAACTTGCCAGCAACTTCTAGAGATAAAAAAGTGTGTCACAGAAATCAATTCTGTGACGCATTTTTTGTTTGGGGGAGATTACATTTTTCTTTCATAATGCCCCTATCTATGTTAAAATAACCTCTAGCGTTTCGTTTCCATTAGACTAAAAACGCAAGGGAGGATTAAAGACATGGCAAAAAAACCTTATTACATTACAACTGCCATAGCTTATGCATCAGGTAAGCCTCATATCGGCAATACCTATGAGATTGTATTAGCAGACAGTATCGCAAGATACAAGAGATTCATCGGTTATGATGTTCGTTTTCAGACTGGTACCGATGAGCACGGACAGAAGATTGAAACTAAAGCTTTTGAATCACTCAGTACTCCAAAGGAGTTTGTAGATGAGAAGGCTAATGAGATAAAGCGTATCTGGGATCTGATGAATACCTCATATGATAAATTCATCAGAACAACAGATGATTATCATGAGAAACAGATACAGAAGATTTTTAAGAAGCTCTATGATCAGGGCGATATTTATAAGGGTTCTTATGATGGACTCTACTGTACACCTTGTGAGTCATTCTGGACAAAGTCACAGCTTGTAGATGGCTGCTGTCCTGACTGTGGAAGACCAGTTAAGGAGGCTTCAGAAGAGGCTTACTTCTTCAAGATGAGCAAGTATGCTCCAAAGCTTATCAAGTATATCGATGAGCATCCAGAGTTCATTCAGCCTGAATCTCGTAAGAATGAGATGGTTAACACATTCCTTAAGCCAGGTCTTCAGGATCTTTGTGTATCAAGAACTTCATTCAAATGGGGCATCCCAGTTGACTTTGATCCGAAGCACGTTGTTTATGTTTGGATAGACGCACTTTCAAACTACATCACAGGTCTTGGCTATGATGTGGATGGTAACAGTGATGAACTGTATAAGAAGTATTGGCCAGCTGATCTTCATCTGATCGGTAAGGATATCCTTAGATTCCATACAATCTATTGGCCAATCATGCTTATGGCACTGGGTGAACCACTTCCAAAGCAGATCTTTGGACATCCATGGTTACTCCAGTCTGATGGCAAAATGAGTAAATCACGTGGTAATGTATTATACGCAGATGATATGGTTGATCTTTTCGGAGTTGATGCCGTAAGATACTTCCTGCTTCATGAGATGCCATTTGAAAACGATGGTGTTGTTTCATGGGAGCTTCTTATCGAGCGTGTTAATTCAGATCTTGCCAATGTACTTGGCAATCTGGTTAATAGAACAATATCTATGTCTAATAAGTACTTCGGCGGCGTTGTAACCAATACTGGAATCAACGAAGAAGTAGATGATGATCTTAAGAGAGTTGCTCTTGATACAAGACTCAGAGTAAATATCTGCATGGATAAGCTTCGTGTTGCTGATGCTATGACAGAGGTATGGAATCTCTTTAAGAGATGTAATAAATACATTGATGAGACTATGCCATGGGCTCTTGCTAAGGAAGAGGATAAGAAGGGAAGACTTAATACTGTTCTCTATAACCTTATTGAGAGTATCACTATGGGTGCATCACTTCTTGAACCATTTATGCCTGATACTTCAGCATCTATCTTGAGACAGCTTTCAGTTGAGAAGAGAACTGTAACAGAGATGGGACAGTTTGGTCTTTATCCAAATGGTAATAAGGTTACAAGTGAGCCTGAGATTCTCTTTGCTAGAATAGATACAGAGGCTATGCTTGCTGAGATAGAGAAGCGTTTCCCATCAAAGCCTGTTGAAGATGAAAAGGCTGAGGCAGAAGCAGAAAAGAAGAAGGCGGAAAAGAAAGCTAAGGAAGATAGAACAGAACCTGTTAAGGTTGAAGCTGTTCAGAAAGCTATTCTTACAATAGATGATTTTGATAAGATGCAGCTTCAGATAGGAGAGGTTCTTTCCTGTGAGGAAGTTCCAAAGTCAAAGAAACTTCTTTGCTCTCAGGTTCAGGTTGCTGGAAAGGTTCTTCAGATCGTATCTGGAATAAAGAATTACTATAAGCCTGAAGATATGGTAGGTAAGAAGGTTGTTGTTATTACTAACCTTGCACCAGCTAAGCTGGCTGGTGTTTTATCAGAAGGAATGCTTCTTTGTGCTGAGGATGACGAAGGCAATCTTGCTCTCCTTACTGCAGATAAAGATGTTCCTGCAGGCTCAATGATCAGCTAATCGTATTTCTTATCTGAAAAAGGCTAAAAGGAAAGATTTAAATGAAAGTAAAAAAGATACATAGTCTGTTAGTTTGTGTCGTTTTGCTACTAAGCTTAACAGGATGTGGAGCAAATACATCAAACTATCAGGCGTATGTAAAAAGTGTTATAACTTCAAATTATCTGGGAGTAACTGATGAGTATGTCAGACTTACTGGAGCTAACGAGGAAGACGCAGAATCAACTTATCTGCAGAATGTAACTCGACTTGCAGATAACCTGTCAATGTACTATAACCTTGATATTTCTGCTGATCCAGAGCTGGCACCAGCCATGGTTGATCTGGCGAAACAGATATATAGTAAAGCAAAGTTTGATGTTGGAACACCTTACAAAGATAACAATATCAATTATGTTGATGTAACTATATATCCAATAAATATCATCAATCAGACAAACTCTGATGTGGCCGCCTATGTGGAGGGATTCAATCAGGCTCTTGCTAATGGCGATTATAATGATTACACAAAAGAAGAGTATGAGTACGAGTTTGCCAGTGGTATCATAGGAATTCTTGCTGGAGCGGTTGAGGATATAGATTACTCAACTCCTGAGACTGTAAAGGTGAGAATCATTACAACTGAGGATACCTATTACATCGGCAGTGAAGATTTTGTAAACATTGATAAATACATTATTCTGACAAAACCATCAGAAAATGCAATCCCAGATGCTACTTTGGGAGATGCAAGTCCGGCTGATGCTACACAGGACTAAAAGTTAATAAAAATATTCAAGGGTGTTGCTATTTTGGGGTAACACCCTTTTGATTTGATATTGATGCACAATATGTGGTATAATAGCCACGGCTGTTTTGTAAAAGGGGAAACAGCTTTGGAAAGCTTCAGAAAGCTTAGCGCCACAGTGCTTGATTACGTAGTAATCAAGCACAGTAGAAAAATGCGAAGCATTTTTCGTAGTAAGCCGCAGTGCCTTTAAGGCACATGGGTGCCTTGACGGGCAGGCGGCGTACACTGTGTTTGAAAACTTGTAACTTAAGCACCGACGAGGTAAGGAGTTATCGAAACGACACGTTCTATCGTGATCGAAAAAACTCGGCGGATGCTCCTTCGGACATGCACATTCGTGATCTATATCTTTAAAAACTGCAGGCAACTGTAGAACAGAGGGATGTAGAGCGTGCACTTTTTTATGCGTCTCGTTTTGAGTCGTGTAGATATCTCGGTTTCGAGGTTATTTTATCGTGCACGAAAGGAGAATATGATATGTGCGGAATTATTGGATTTACAGGTAATGAACCTGCAAAGGATGTACTTATTTCGGGCTTACAACAGCTTGAATATAGAGGATATGATAGTGCTGGTATAGCAGTGCTGGATCCTAAGACAGGTATTATATTAAAAAAGAGAACAGGCAAGGTAGAGGAGCTTAAGAAGGCGGCAGAGGAAGATAAGACCGATGCTACCTGCGGTATTGGTCACACAAGATGGGCAACCCACGGTGGTGTAACAGAGACTAATGCGCATCCTCACAGACAGGGTTCTGTAACTCTTTGTCATAACGGTATTATTGAAAATTATAAAGAACTCACTACAGAGTTCGGTCTTAAAAATCAGCTTAAATCTGAGACGGATACAGAAGTTGTAGCCGCTCTTCTAGATAAGATGTATGAGGGAGATCCATTTAAAGCTATAAAGAAGACGGTTGATCTTTTAGCTGGTTCCTTCGCTCTT
Source organism: Lachnospiraceae bacterium AC2031 (assembly GCA_000687975.1). GTDB lineage: Bacteria > Bacillota > Clostridia > Lachnospirales > Lachnospiraceae > Eubacterium_Q. Next base: position 2,623,380 of record JIAB01000001.1, read on the forward strand.
TGCATTATGTTCGATGATCAGCCAGGCAAGATATTCGCAATTAGAAATGTCAGCCCTATGGTTGCTGCTTCTTTCGAAGGTGGTTCGATCATCGCATCAGATCTTACAGCAGTCATTAATTATTCCAAGAAATATTTTGTAGTGCCAGAGTATCACGTCCTTGAGTTATCACAGGACGGTATTGTTGTGCGTGATCTTAAGGGACGTGCTGTTGAACCTGAAATGCTTGAAGTTAACTGGGATATTAAATCAGCTCAGAAGGGCGGATATCCACACTACATGCTTAAGGAAATAAATGAGCAGCCTGAGGCGCTTGAAAGAACAGTTGCACCAAGAGTTCAGGATGGACTACCATTCCTCGCTGATGATGGAATCGATGATGATATTCTGAAGAGCCTTCAGAATATAGTGATAATTGCCTGCGGTACAGCTATGCACGCTGGTATGGTTGGTAAGTCACTTATTGAGACAAAGCTTCGTGTGCCTGTAACAGTTGAGATAGCATCTGAGTTCAGATATAAGGATCCTATTATTGATGAGAAGACACTTACCATAGTTGTTTCTCAGTCAGGTGAAACCATAGATACACTTGAGGCTCTTCGTCTTGCGAAGCAGAAGGGCAGCAAGGTACTTTCAATCGTAAATGTTAAGGGCTCAACTATAGCAAGAGAAAGCGACTATGTGCTTTATACACATGCTGGCCCTGAGATTGCAGTTGCCAGCACAAAGGCATATACAGTACAGATTGCAGCTCTCTATATATTTGCAGCAAGACTTGGACTTGTAAAAGGCGTGCTTTCTGAAGAAGAAGCGAGAGAGTTTATGACAAAGCTTTCTGGTGTTGGTGCAATCATGGAGAAGACCATAGAGGCATCAAATGATATCAGACGTATTGCAAATCATATAAAGACTGCACCAGATGTGTTCTATATCGGACGTGGTATCGATTATACCCTCAGTCTTGAGGCATCCCTTAAGCTGAAGGAGATTTCATATATTCATTCAGAGGCATATGCAGCAGGTGAGCTTAAGCATGGAACCATAGCTCTCATTTCAGAAAATGTTCCTGTTATTGCTATAGCAACTGAAGAGCATGTATATGCAAAGGTTATCTCAAATGTAAGAGAGGTAAAATCAAGAGGAGCATATGTAATTCTTATCAGCCAGGAAGGAAAGCAGGAGAGCAAAGAAGTATGCGACAAGCAGATTTATATCCCTCAGGTTGATAGTACCTTTGGCGTATTTGCAACTGCTGTAATACTTCAGCTTATAGCTTACTATACATCTGATGCAAAGGGACTTGATGTTGATAAGCCTCGTAATCTTGCAAAGTCTGTTACGGTTGAATAATTAAAAGGAGATAGAAGATATGTATACGATAAAAGATTTATACGATCTTGATCATACCTTAGCAAAGGATTATCTTTCCCAGTTTACCTATCCATGGGAAGCTTTAAAGGGAATAAAAGATTTTATATTAGAACTTGGACCAACACTGGGCGATGAATATGAGGAAAGAGAAGAACATGTATGGGTTCATAAGACTGCTACAGTTTTTCCATCAGCATATCTTGGAGCTCCATGTATTATTGGACCAAACACAGAGGTTAGACATTGTGCATTTATTCGTGGTTCAGCACTTGTAGGCGCTGACTGCGTTGTTGGAAATAGCGTGGAACTTAAAAATGTAATTCTTTTCGATCATGTTCAGACTCCACATTATAATTATGTAGGTGATTCAATACTTGGATACTTCAGTCATATGGGTGCTGGAAGTATTACCAGCAATGTTAAGAGTGATAAGAAGCTGGTTGTGGTACATGATGGTTCAGACCATATCGACACTGGCGTTAAGAAATTCGGAGCTATGCTGGGTGATTATGTAGAGGTAGGCTGTAATGCAGTCTGCAATCCGGGAACAGTTATAGGAAGACATTCAAATGTTTATCCAACCTCCTGCGTAAGAGGCGTTGTTCCTGAGAATTCCATTTGGAAAGATAGTGGAATAGTGATTCATAAGGAGGATTAATTAAAATGGGTAAATATTTTGGAACGGATGGTTTCAGAGGAGAGGCTAATAAAGACCTGTCATTTGAACATGCCGTAAAAATCGGACGTTTCCTTGGTTGGTACTACGGAAAGAGACAGAACAAGAAGGCCAAGATTGTTATTGGTAAGGATACAAGAAGAAGCTCATACATGTTTGAGTATGCTCTCTGTACAGGTCTTATGGCCAGTGGTGCAGATGCATATATCATGCATGTAACAACAACTCCTTCTGTAGCATATATAGCAAGAGTTGATGACTTTGACTGCGGAATCATGATATCTGCTTCTCACAATCCATATTACGATAATGGTATCAAGCTTCTTAACGGAAATGGTGAGAAGATGGATGAGGAGACAATCCTTAAAGTCGAGGAATATCTTGATGGAAAGATTGAAGTTCCAATCGCTGAGAGAGATGATATCGGTCGTACAGTTGACTATGTAGCAGGACGTAATCGTTACATCGGTTATCTGATCTCTATGACTAAGTATAGCTTTAAGGATGTTAAGGTAGGACTTGATGTAGCCAACGGAGCTGCATGGCAGGTGGCTAAGGGCGTTTTTGATGCACTTGGTGCTAAGACATATGTGATAAATGATAGTCCTGACGGCTATAATATTAATACAGACTGCGGTTCTACACACATAGAGCATCTTCAGAAGTTTGTGGTTGAGAAGGGTCTTGATGTTGGTTTCGCATATGATGGCGATGCTGACAGATGTCTTGCAGTAGATGAGAAGGGTAATGTTCTTTCAGGTGATCATATACTCTACATCTATGGTACATACATGAAAGAGAGAGGTAAGCTTCTCAACAATAAGATCGTTACTACTGTTATGAGTAACTTTGGTCTTTACAAGGCTCTTGATAAAGTTGGTATAGAGTATGATAAGACTGACGTTGGTGATAAGTATGTTTATGAAAACATGCAGAAGACTGGAAATCGTATAGGCGGAGAACAGTCAGGACATATCATTTTTACAAAGTATGCAACTACTGGAGATGGAATTCTTACAAGTCTTAAGATGATGGAGGTAATGCTGGCTAAAGAGAAGTCGATGTCTGAGCTGGCAGAACCACTTGTGATCTATCCACAGGTTCTTAAAAATGTAAGAGTTAAGAGTAAACCTGAGGCACAGAATGACCCTGATGTACAGGCTGCAGTTGCTAAGGCTGCTGAGGAATTAGGAGATAGTGGACGCATCCTTGTACGTGAATCAGGAACCGAGCCAGTTATACGAGTTATGGTAGAAGCAGAGACTGATGAAGTGTGCGAAAAGTATGTTGATTCAGTCATAAAAGTGATCGAAGAAAAGGGTCATTTGGTATAAGTTTTTTTGAAAAAATAATGTGCATAATAAACAGACGTATGTTATACTACACTTTAGGATTTTTATGTGAAAGGGGTATCTAGATATGGCATTAGATATAAAAACCGTGTCCTTCGGCGGATATGATAAAAATGCAACTGAGACTTATGTTTCAGAGCAGAAAAAGAAGTATGAGGACGAGATTGCTAAGCTTAAGGATGATGCAACAAAGCTTAGTGAAGCTGTTAAGGGACTTCAGCAGATGCGTGAAGCTAACATGACAGAGTCTAAGAGTACAATAGATAATCTAAAGACAGTAAATGAGCAGCTTCAGAGTGAAGTTGAACAGTTAAAAGCTGATCTTGATGCATATAAGACAAGAGAGATGGAGTCTGCTTCTAGATACGAATCTATCTCAAGAACACTTCTTTCAGCTAGAGAGAGTGCTGATGCACTTACTCAGAAGACTACAGCTGATTGTGAGGCTAAGATGGCTGAGACAACAGCTCAGTGCAAGAGCATGATCGAGGAGACAAATGCTCGTTGTGATCAGCTTAAGTCAGCTACAGAGCAGGAGTGTGATCGCCTTCTTTCACAGACACAGAGCAGCTGTCAGGAGAAGCAGGAGACTACATACGCTGAGTGTGAAAGTCTTAAGAGAAAGACTAAGGAAGAGACAGATCAGCTTAGCTATGAGACAGAAACAAGATGTGAGACTCTGAAGACTCAGACAGAAGCAGCTTGTGAAAATCTGAAGAACCAGACAGAGGCAGCTTGCGAGAGACTTAAGGAAGATACTATAGCTGAGTGTGAGAGACAGAAGGCTGAAGCAAGAGAAGAAATTCGTCAGAATAGAACTATCGTAAAGAGAGAATTTGATTCTATCGGTGGATTTATGGCACAGCTTCAGGCTGCTCTTTCAGATGTTAATCTTGCTGTTGATGAAACTAAGAAGATCACAGACAGTGCTTTTTCAGATTTAAGCAGCAGTTCATCAATTAATGATGCAAACGATTAATATATACGTTAATAATATATGAAAGATAGATCGGGTAGCTGGCTGGAGTAATGGATAGCTACCCGATTATGTGTGTTGCATAAACTTATAAAGGAGGGCTGACGGTTGAAGGAAAGCATAAGAAATAGTCAGATATCAAAAGATTTTCTTATGAAGAACCATGTCGATGAGATAGTTAACAGCTTTGCTGGTGTAAGCGAGCTTTACAGCGTTGTCGTCGATATTAATGGTCATACTCTTGTTGAGCCTACAGGTCCTGCCACATATTTGGGTGAGTTTCACGAGATAATACTTAATCCAAAGTATTCAAAGCTGTATGCAGACACAGTAAATTGTCTTATAGATTCCAAACAGGCAATGTATTCTGAGATAGATGATGGGAATCCTGATAGCCGTTTTGCGGCTGCACCAATCTTTGTAAAAGGAACCTTTTATGCAACCTGGATTCTCTATGCCCATAATAAATCTCAGAATCAGAGATTGTTTAAGACTTTTGATCATATGTCCAGCGTTGCAAAGTCTTTATCTGATGTTATTACCAGGCTTTATGAAGATTCTATTATTGCAGGTGAAGAAGAAGAAATAAAGACTGAATATGTGTTCGAGCATGGTGCCAAGGACATTATGAACAATGCTCTTGATGCTATATACAGTGGCGACAGGTCAAGTATATTTAAGTTATATGATCAGGTGGGTGAACTCCTTGATGTTGATTATATGGTTTATTATGCTATAGATACAGATAGACCAGGATATATGAAACTTGTTGATTATTGGGCTAAAAATGGCAAAGGCAAAGAAGCTGAATCAAAATTTGCCTGGGATAGTGACCACTATGATATAGAGATTCAGAATAAGATTAAGAAAGACTGCCTCGTTGTTGATAAGAGCAACATGACCAACAAGATGAGAGTTGAGGTCTTTCAGGGAAATGTTAAAGCTATCATGGTTTTTCCTGTGTATATTCGTGATCAGTATCAGGGGCGCTTGATATTTATTGAGAATACAAAAGAAAGAGTTTGGACAGAGTGTGAGATAGCATTTGGCAGGGAGCTTACCAGCATGCTGGCAAGAGCTACTGCAATTCAGATGCGCTTATATAGAGGCAATAAGAATATAAAGCTATTCACTGAGCTTTTTGATATTCTTCCGGAATACATATTTGTTCGCAGAAGAATAGATGGAACAGTAATTTATATGAATTCAGCCCTTAAGAATAAATTGGGTTCTGATATGATTGGTCAGAATAGTTACAGACTTATTCCTAATACGAGAGAAGGGCTGGAAGATATTCGAACAACACAGGCTCTTCCTTTAGGAGTCGATAAAGAATTATTTACCAGATATATTGATATGTTAGGTGCTAACTTTAAGGTTGCGCAGTTTAACATGAGATGGAAAAATCTGGAAAAGGTGGAGATTCTTATTCTTACACCAGAATCATAGAGTAATTAGTTCTAGTTATTTAAGGACTTTAGATAGAGAGGAATTAACATGGCAAATCTTGATATTGGAATTGACTTAGGTACATCAAACATCCTTGTGTATGTACGTGGCAGAGGAGTTGTACTTAGTGAGCCAACAGTTATAGCCTATGATAAGGATTCAGAGAAGATTGTTGAGATAGGTGAAGAAGCAAGACTTATGCTTGGAAGAACTCCTGGCAATCTTATAGCAGTAAGACCACTGAAGCACGGTGTTATCTCTGATTATACAAAGGCAGAGGAGATGATCAAGTACTTTATCAAGAAAGCTATTGGTCGTAACTTCTTTGGAAGACGTCCTAGAATCTCGATATGTGTTCCATCAGGAGCTACAGAGGTTGAGAAACGTGCTGTTGAGACGGCTACTTATAATGCTGGTGCAAGATTCGTTAATATAGTTGAAGAACCTATAGCAGCTGCCATAGGAGCAGGAATCGATATTGTGAGACCTGTAGGTAATATGATCGTTGATATCGGTGGTGGTACCACAGATATAGCAGTAATATCAATGGGTGGAGCAGTTGTAACTTCTTCTATTAAGGTTGCCGGTGATGATTTCGATGATGCAATCATCAAATATGTTCGAAAGAGACACAGCCTTCTTATCGGTGAAAGAAGTGCTGAGGATGTTAAGATAAACATTGGTACAAGCTACAAGAGACCTGAGAATATTTCTATGGATGTTCGTGGTCGTAATCTTGTTACAGGACTTCCTAAGACTGTTACAATCACTTCAGATGAGACAGAAGAAGCTCTGAGAGAACCAACAGGTCAGGTTGTTGAAGCAATCCATGCAGTGCTTGAAAAGACACCTCCTGAACTTGCTGCAGATATAGCAGATAGAGGCATTGTACTCACAGGTGGTGGTTCGCTGCTTCATGGACTTGAGCAGTTAGTGGAAGAAAAGACTGGAATTACAACTGTTACAGCAGAGGATCCAATGTCTGTTGTTGCAGTAGGTACAGGTAAGTATATAGATTACCTGGCTGAACAAGATTTATTATAGTGAAAAAGTTAGGAGTGGATAAAACCACTCCTACTCTGATTTATGAGGGAAAACATTTGGTTTTAGAGGGTTATATAACTAAAATAATCTACAGCTCAGAAGATTCAGCTTATGCTGTGTTCGTGGTGGAACAAAGTGATGGAGATGAAGTGGCTGTTGGATATGTTCCTGGAATAGCTGAAGGAATGTATATTCAGGCTGAAGGCGAATATGTTCATCATCCTCAGTACGACCTGCAGTTTAAGATTACATCCAGTGAGCTTAGTATGCCTTCAGATATCGAAGGTATAGCCACCTTTCTGGGGTCGGGAATCATTAAGGGCATAGGCGAGGTTCTGGCTAAAAGAATAGTAAAGAAATTCGGTGAAGATACCCTTCATATTATTGAGATGGAACCAGAGCGTCTGGCTGAGGTTAGCGGTATATCTGAAAGGATTGCTAATAAGATTGCGGTCAGCTATATCGAGAATAAGTCATACCGCGGTGTCATTATGTATCTTGGTAAGTACGGAATAGGAGTAAATATGGCTATGAAGATTTACTCCGAATTTGGCGAAGAGATTTATGAGGTTGTTCGTAGAAATCCTTATGAGATAGCTGAACGTGTATCAGGAATCGGCTTTAAAACTGTGGATAAGTTGGCGCTTAATGCTGGTCTATCAGAGGATTCTGATGAAAGAATCTTTGCGGCTATTCTTTTTGAGATGAACCATATAATGAGTTTTGGCCATATATATCTTCCGGAAAATGAGCTGAAGCGTAATGTGTATGAACTCATTTCTCCCGAAGCGTCTTATGATGAATTTGAAGAGCGTCTTGATATCATCATTTTCAAGATGGAAAAGGACGGCTCTATTATTATAAAGAATCTGGAAACAGAGAGTTCTGAAACTATTCGTATTGTCTATGCAAAATGGAATTATTACATGGAGCTTGACAGTGCGAGACGTCTCCTTGGTCTTAAACTGGATTATGATGTGAAAGAGTCTGAGGTAAAGGCGGCTATAAAAAATGTTGAGAAAGAGCTTGAACTTGAACTTGCTGCAGAACAGAGAGATGCTGTATATAATGCAGTGTGCTCAGGTGTATCGGTTATAACTGGTGGACCTGGAACTGGAAAGACGACAATCATAAATGCAATCATAAAGTATTATGAGAATAGGGCAGATAAGATAGACCTTGCTGCACCTACAGGAAGAGCGGCAAAGCGTATTACAGAGTCAACGGGTTATAAGGCACAGACAATCCATAGATTGCTGGAGTTTTCTGGTGAACTTGCGGAGGATGGGGCTAATCGTTCTGCCGGATTCCAGAGAAATACCACTAATCCGTTGGATTCAGATGTGGTTATAATAGATGAAGCGTCTATGCTTGATTCATCACTGTTTTATTCTTTGTTAAAAGCACTGACTCAGGGTATGCGACTTGTACTTGTTGGAGATACAGATCAGCTTCCATCAGTTGGAGCAGGAAATGTACTTCATGATATTATCGACAGTAACTGTTTCCCTGTTACGACACTGGATAAGAACTTTCGTCAGTCGGATGACAGTAGGATTATAGAGAATGCTCATAAGATAAAGAAGGGAGAACATCTTGAAATAAAGAATGATTCCAAGGATTTCTTCTTTATTGCACATAACACTAATAGAGAGATAGCTGATGAGTGTGCTCTTCTGGTAAGTCACGACCTATCTAATTATTTAAATGTATCTCCTCTGGATATAGAAGTTCTGACACCTACCAGACAATATGAGCTTGGAGTAGAAGCCCTCAATAAGAAACTTCAGGCAACTATCAATCCACCTGCTCCAAATAAGAGAGAAAAGGTGCGTGGTGATGTTGTATTCCGTGAAGGCGATAAGGTTATGCAGATACGTAATAACTATAAGTTGGAGTGGAAGATTTATACTGGAAAGAAGCGTGATGTCGTACTTGATGAGGGTATAGGAGTCTTTAACGGAGACATGGGTATCCTGACAAAGGTAAATGATTTCGATGAGGAGGTTGAGGTTACCTTTGATGATGGTAGGATAGTAATATATGCGTATAATCAGCTGGATGAGCTGGAGCATTCCTTTGCCATAACAATTCATAAATCTCAGGGCTCTGAGTATCCAGCAGTTGTAATTCCTGCATTTAAAGCAACAGAGAAGCTTCTCACAAGGAATCTTATCTATACGGCTGTAACACGTGCAAAACAGCTTGTTGTAATTGTTGGAAATCTGGGTGTTATCAATAGGATGATTGATAATACCTATGAACAGAGAAGATATACTACATTTAAAACAAGAATTATGGAACTTGCTTCTGAATCGGAAGATCAGGAGTATATGTCACTCTTTGATGAAGATGTGGAGTGGGATGGATTAAGGGATGAGTAATAGTAAAGTACTATCTTCAGAGGTGAAAGAAAAGTTTTTGGACATTTTCTTTCCGCCTAGATGTGCTATATGTGACGAGGTTTTAATTACTGGAAGCGGACATATATGTAGTAAATGCCGTTCAAGCTTAAAGTTAATCCAGGGTCCTACATGCTATAAGTGTGGGAAAGAGGTAGCAAATGAAAGCGTAGAGTACTGCGATGACTGCATGAAGCGTCCTCGGTCATATGTGAAGGGTTTTCCTGTATATAAATATGTGCCTCCACTTACAGATTCTATTATGGCGTTAAAATATGCAGGAAAGAAAGAATATGCTGAATTTTTTGCTGATACCATATATGAAAGATATAAGATGACATTTGGCAAGATGGATATAGACGCCTTGGTGCCAGTTCCGATTAATAAGAGTAAGCTTATTACTCGTGGTTACAACCAGGCTGAGCTTATAGCTGGCTTTCTGGGAAAGAAGATGAATATCCCAGTAAAGAGTGATATAATAGACAGGGTTTCGGATACAAAGGCTCAGAAAGGGCTGACTCCTGAACAACGAGAACATAACCTTCATAGTGCTTTTGCGGCTGTGAGGAAAACCGATATCAGGACAGTATTGCTTGTAGATGATATCTATACAACTGGCGCGACTATTGAAGCCTGTACCCAAGCTTTGATGGATGCAGGCGTTGATAAGGTATTCTACACCAGCGTTGCAATAGGTGAGGGTTATTAGAATATTTAGCAAACATAGTGAAACATAAGAGGTAAAAAAGGATGGAAAAATTAAGATTAGCATTGTTTTTTGGTGGTATGTCCAGCGAACATGATGTGTCATGCGTTTCTGCGGCAACAGTTGCGGGAGTTTTAGACTCTGAGAAGTATGATGTGACATATATAGGAATTACAAAAGAAGGCAAATGGCTTCTTGTTGAGGATGTGAATACTATAGCTGATCGAAGCTGGGAGAACGGAAATGTATCAGCAATTCTTACACCTGATACAAGTCATAATCTTGTTATAAAGAGAGTTTCTGAGAATGGCGAGGCGTCCTTCGAAGAGAGAAAGGTGGATATAGCATTTCCTATGCTCCATGGTCTTTTTGGAGAAGATGGTACTATTCAGGGACTCTTTGAGATGGCGCATATTCCATATGTTGGTTGTGGACATCTTGCATCAGCAATCACTATGGATAAATTTTTCACAAAGGTAATAGCAGATTCTATCGGTGTGGCTCAGGCAGATTACGTTGGAGTAAGAAGCTACGAGACTGCAGATTCTTATATAGATGAGACGGTTAAGAGAGTTGAGGCAAAGAGAGAATATCCTATGTTCATAAAGCCTTCTTGTGCTGGATCATCTGTAGGTATTACAAAGGCTCATGATCGAGATGAGTTGATCAAGGGACTAAAACTTGCGGCTCAGCATGATAGCAAGATTCTTGTTGAGGAATCTATTGATGGAAGAGAGATAGAATGTGCTGTATTTGGTTATGGTGATAACACCTATGCAACAGGGGTTGGAGAAATCGTTGCTGCAGCAGAGTTCTATGATTTTGATGCTAAGTATAATAATGCTGATTCTCTTACAGTAGTGGATCCTGATATTCCAGAAGATAAGAGAGAGGAAATTAGAAAGAAGGCTGTAGAAATCTACAGAGCCTGTGATGGATTTGGTTTCTCTAGAGTTGATTTCTTCCTTGAAAAAGGAACAGATAGAGTTGTATTTAATGAGATCAATACTATTCCTGGACATACTGCCATAAGCATGTATCCTATGCTTATGGAGAAGGCAGGACATACTATGAAGGAGTATGTTGAAGAGCTTATTCAGATGGCTTTTCAGAGGCACGCATAATAAAGATTATTAGGCTTGCGGCCAGTAAGATAAAGGAAATAACTGCAACTAGAGCAGCGTGATATACATTTCCATAAAATGCTTCAGGTATTACATAAAGGCTTCCGTTTACTATCATATGTAGAAAAATAGACGGAACAAGTGATTTGAAGCGGATGGCAAGCAGGCCGAAGAGCATGCCAAATATGAAAGCATAACATAACTGAACAATGTTGATATGATATATACCAAAGAGGAGAGCCTGGATAGTACAAGCTATTATCAGGGCTCTTTTTTTGTTTCCCAGTACTCTGTTCAGATATCTGAGGATCAGACCTCTAAAGGCAAGTTCCTCAGCAACAGGGCCTATGGTGATAGTTGTTATGATAAACAGTGGGGACAAACTTCCTGTAAAGGTTTCCATCATATGCTTATAAGAGGCAAATGTGGTTGGATACAGTGTACCTAGTATAAAAAGTATGCCATCAGTTCCAAGTTGTATACAAAATCCGGCCAGCAGCATAATTATTATGCTGGTTGGCCGAAATGTGTATTTCAATGATTTCTTTACAGAGAGTTTTCTCTGAATTACTTCCTCTTCGTGTTTCTTGTCATCATATCTGTAAAAATCTTTGATGTAGATCCAGCCTAGCGCTATAAGTGTTAATACGAAACGAAGGAAGTTATAGAGTCCTTCGTTAACTATGGCCGTATCTGAGTCTAAGACATTTACTCCGCCAGTTATTACTGTGACAGCAAATGCGGCGAAATATGCTATGACATAGATTGCTACTATAATAGGAAGTATGCTCAGGGCTTTGATAAGATTAAATATATTATATGGTAATTTTCTTTTCACGGTCACGTTTCTTCTTTTCTTCAGCCTTTTGTTTCTTAATCTCTTCTTTACTCTTCTTAGCTTCCATCTCATAATCAAGCTGCTTCTGATAATCAGCCTGCTTACGGAGAATCTTTTCGCGAAGTGTTAACTTACGCTTCTTTCCGTTTTCAGCTTCCTGCTGCTGAAGCTGCTTTGTTTTCTTGTGAAGAGTCTTAACGCTTGTGATATAGATACCACTAAGCATAACTTTAACTTCTCCGTGCTGTGGAACATCGTCGAATATTGCTTCGTCACAGATAAGAGTCATAATCTGAGGACCAACCTTAGCCTTAACTACTGGAAGCTTGGCTTTCTGATAACGCTTAGGAGCCTGATCCATAACAGCCTTAGGAAGCTTGGCATCCTTCATTGGCATGATCTTTTTATCAATGATGAACAGGGTTGCAGGCTGTGATGCCGCATCAATCTGTTCTCTTTGCTCCATTTGCTTTTTCTGCATGTTGTTACCAACGAAATAGAGCGCGATCATTGCACCTACTAAAACAACGGCTACAATGATAGCAATGATTAATGGTGTACTAATTAATATCATAAAGTTTCTCCTTTTAAATACGTCTCATATAAAGAGGTATATTTTTTAGTGTTTATCTAACATTGTACGGAGTCTGTTTGGAATGTCCTCATAGAACTCGTTACATGTATCCTTATCCATCTCATGTGGATAAACAGGTGCGCTAAACTCGAAGATAACTGTCTTCTTTTTGAGCGCTATAGGTTTGTTGTTTTCGAAAACATCATCAGTACCAGTTGCAGCAACCAGGACTATTGGACTCTTAGAGTTTTTAGCCATACGGTAACCGCCTTTTTTGAAAGGAAGAAGTTCCTTTGTATGACTTCTTGTACCTTCTGGATAAAGACCAAGGGATAATCCCTTGCTCATATATTCTGTACCAGTTTTAATACTCTCAAGTCCAGCGCGTACATCTTTTCTATCCATAAAGATAGAACCGATATCCATGACCCATCTACTGAAAAGTGGAACCTTTTTGAAATCGCTCTTGGCGATAAAGCCCATAGGTCTGTCTACTATTGTCTGGAGGATGATAACATCAAAAAAACTACGATGATTTCCGATGAAAAGTACTCCCTGTTCTTTTGGGATCTTTTCAAGGTTTTCAGCTCCACGAACCTCAACCTTTGTACCTGCAATATTCAGGACTCCCTTAAAGAAGCTCCTGACTATCTTCCAGCTTTTGTTCCATCCTTTTTGCTGATCTTTCTTTGACAGAAGCCAGAGATAGATGTGATAAGGATAGAGTAGTACGACTGAAAGAAAAGCATATATAGCAGCAAATATGAGTCTGATCATTTGTGCCTCCTAAAAAACTAACGGCCGAACATCTTAGCGGTTTCATAAAGACGTTTTGAAAGGTGTTCGGTAAGCGCCTCTTTCTTATATCTCCAGGACCAGTTGCCTTCGCCTATACCTGGGGTGTTGAATCTAGCCCAGGAATCGAGTTCGAGGACATCCTGCATAGGTACAATAGCCATAGTGGCTACAGAACCGAAGCATGCTCGGATCATTACCCAGCAGATATCACTGGCATCGGTACTAAAGTATCTTCTTAATTTGTCTCGTGACTGTTCAAAACAGTTCTTATACCAGCCAAGCGTTGTGTCATTATCGTGAGTACCAGTGTAGCAAACACAGTTTCTTACGTGGTTATGTGGCAGGAAGTTGTTCTCATTTGGATTTTCAAACGCAAACTGAAGTATCTTCATACCAGGGAAACCAAACTTATCTCTAAGCTGTACTACAGAGTGGTCTATCTCTCCAAGATCCTCGGCTATGATAGGCATATGATAACCAAGAGTTGATTCCAGCATGGTAAAGAAATTTTCACCTGGTGCTTTCATCCACTTACCATTTATTGCAGTTTCTTCTCCATATGGTACTGCCCAGTATTTATCGAATCCTCTGAAGTGATCTATTCTCAGATAGTCTGTATACTGAAGCTGGTGCCTAATGCGAGAGAACCACCATTCATAACCTGTCTTTTTGTGCTCGGACCACTTATATAGTGGATTTCCCCAAAGCTGGCCGGTTGCTGAGAAATAATCAGGTGGTACACCTGCAACAACAGTTGGATAGCCTTTGGTATCCAGACTGAAGAGCTTTTTGTTTACCCACACATCAACACTGTCCCAAGCAACAAAGATAGGGATGTCGCCAACAATTCTTATGCCTTTATCGTTTGCATACTTCTTAAGTCTTGCCCATTCATAGTCAAAGAAGAACTGAAGGAATTCATAGTAACCTATTTCTTTCTCAAGCTTCTTTTCCCATTTTTTCCTCTGGGCTTCGTTAGGATTCTTTAATGAATCCTTCCACATATACCAAGGCTCACCGTTATGATAATCCTTTCCAGCCATAAAGAGTGCATAATCATCAAGCCAGTCTTTGTTATTCTCTTTAAAATCTGCATAAGCCTGCATAAGCTCTTCACTGGAAGAGAAGCCATCGAGGATATCCTCGTCCAGAAAACGCGCATATGCTTTTTTGTATAGCTCTGTTTTGAACTGAATAACATCACCGTAGCAGATATCCTCTGGATTCCACTGTGGCATATCTTTAAAATCATCATCACAAAGAAGATTAAGCTCTCTTAAGTGATCAAGACTTATTATAAGTGGCTGTCCGGCAAATGAAGAAAATGGCTGATATGGCGAGTCGCCAAAACCTGTATGTCCTAGAGGGAGTACCTGCCAGAGTTTCATTCCTGAACGAGCCATAAAGTCGATGAATTCAAATGCTTCTTTACCAAGATCACCAATCCCATAAGGACCTGGAAATGAAGTTGGATGGAGAAGTATTCCTGCCAGTCTCTCAGGCCCCATGTCTACGCTGGCAGTAATATCAATATCCATACTCGCTGTATTGTCACTATTCATGTTGTAATTTTTCCTCCAAAGTAATATTTCCCCTATATATTACTTTTTAAACCTTATATGTTTCTTGCTAGAACTTGAAAGCCTGCTCAAAGAGAGGTATAGCCTTCTCAATCATTTCGGTTGGTACACAGTATGAGATTCGGAAGTGTCCAGGACACTGGAAGCTGTCACCAGGTACCGTGATAAGACCAAGTTCACGAGCTGCCT
This sequence comes from Lachnospiraceae bacterium AC2031, assembly GCA_000687975.1. GTDB lineage: Bacteria > Bacillota > Clostridia > Lachnospirales > Lachnospiraceae > Eubacterium_Q. The sequence continues at coordinate 2,638,459 of JIAB01000001.1, forward strand.
TCCAACACCATTCGTTTGCGTCTCCGTCTGATGATGGAACACGAGGCATCATATAGAAGGTTCCCATAGGTTTAACAACCTTATAACCAATCTGGGTAAGTGCATTGTAGAGAAGATTAGCGTTCTTTTCATAAATGCTAAGATCACTTGTCTCATCGATTACTCTTTCAATGGCAAACTGCATCAAAGCTGTTGGACAATTATGACCTGTGAATCGTGAAACCTGTCCAGCCATAGGAACGATAAGATCCGCATCCTTAGCTGCTGGGTTAACTGCCATATATCCGATACGTTCACCAGGAAGTGAGAGTGACTTACTGAAAGAATAGCAGCAGATAGAGTTATTATAGAATTTAGAAGGAAATGGACTATCCACACCTTCAAAAACAATCTCTCTATAAGGCTCATCGGTGAGAAGGAATATCTCGTGACCGAATTCTTCCTGCTTCTTGGTAAGAATAGAAGCAAGTCTCTCAATAGTTTCAGTAGTATATACAATACCCGAAGGGTTATTAGGTGAGTTGATAAGAACTGCAGCAACCTTCTCGTCACACATCTCTTCAAACTTTTCAAAGTTGATCTGGAATGTGTCGTAGTCTGCAGGTACAACCTTGAGTGTAGCACCTGTTCCGCTGACATATGGATTGTACTCTGGGAAATATGGTGCAAAAGTAAGAACTATATCGCCTTCTCCGGCAACACATCTAAGTGCATGTGAAAGAGCACCTGCTGCACCTGAGGTTGGGAAAATATGAGCTGCAGTATAGTTCATACCGAAACGACGATTTAATGAATCAGCAATAGCCTTCTTGGTTGAATCCTGACCAAGTGTTGGACTGTAACCATGAAGCTTTACTGGATCGCCTTCCTTTACTATATCGATAAGTGCCTGAGTAAAGCTTTCTGTTGTAGGAACAGATGGATTTCCAATAGAGAAGTTGAATACGCTATCTGGTCCTTTTTCTGCTGCTCTGGCACGAGCAAAATCAAAAAACTGACGGATGACTGATTCCTTACCAGTCATTTCCTTATAGAATTCTGATACCATAATTACCTCCTGAAAAATATCCTGTTTAAAGGACAATTAAACTATGATATATTAAAAAACACAGTAAAATATTATAGCCGATTTGTTTTAATAATACAAGAAAATTGCTATATAAATATGATAGATTATGATACTAGAAAGGTACGTGTTTTTATGCAAGTTTTCGATACACATGCACACTATGATGATAAGGCATTTGATGAAGATAGAGATGAACTTCTGGATGGAGCTCTCCTTCAGGAACTAAATCTTGAATATGAGACTGCGGATGGTAAGTTAGAGGAGAAAAAATACAAGGTGTCAAATGTGGTCAACATTGGCTGTAGTATTAAGTCTTCCATAACCTCATCTGAAATGTCCAAGAAGTATGATTATATGTATTCAGTTGTAGGTGTTATTCCTCATCATGTGGATGGCATGACAGAAGAGGATATTGATACACTTCGCAACTTGGCAAAAGAGAATAATAAGGTAGTAGCTATAGGTGAGATAGGATTGGATTACTACTATAATGAGCCGGCCAGAAATCTTCAGAAAGTATGGTTTGTCAGGCAGATGGAACTTGCCAGGGAACTGGGACTTCCGATAGTTATTCATAGCAGGGAGGCAGCTCAGGATACTGTGGAATTAATGAAGGCTGCCAAAGCTTCTGAGATAGGTGGAGTTGTACATTGCTATTCGTATTCTGAGGAGATAAGTCGAGAGTTTTTGAAGATGGGATTCTTCTTTGGAATTGGAGGCGTGATAACATTTAAAAACTCTAAGAAGCTACGCAGGGCTGTGGCAAGTATTCCACTTGAATCCATAGTTCTGGAGACAGATAGTCCATACCTTACTCCTTCTCCCAATAGAGGAAAGAGAAATGATTCAAGATATCTGCCGTATGTTATTCATGAGATAGCAAAAATCAAGAATATTCCCCCTGAAGAGGTGGCTGAAACGGTATACCAGAATGCGCTTAAACTGTATAGGATATAAGGTGCGAACAATGTAGTTTTTTCTTTACATATTTTGACGCTCATAATATAATTAAAGTGGTGTTTTTATAAAAGTATTTGGGGTTTTATAAGATATCGAAAGGGGTAGGATATGAACGCTGTAATTGAAAGCTTAACAAAGGCTTGTAAGACTGATAGTGGAGTTTTAGCACTTATAAATGTGGACAACTTTGCTCTGTTTAACGACATTTATGGAATGGAATGTGGAGACAAAGTAATCCAGAAATGCATTCAGGTAATTGATAAGGTTACTGAGGGGGATGATATCAAGGCAAGTCTCGGTGGAGATGAGTTTGTGGTATTTGCTAAGAACCTTAAGGATAAGGGCGAGCTTATTGCCATGACAGCATATATCAATGAGAAGCTTGCTTATTATATTACTGATCTTGTAGGTGCTGACAACACAGTATCTCTTGGAGTATCTACAGGAGCGGTATTTGTACCAGAGTATGGTGACAGCTATGAGGACCTTTTCCACAAGGCTGATAAAGCACTGGCAACTGCTAAGCAGATAGGTAATCATGGATGTTCATTCTATGAGCCATCACCTAGAGATAGGGAAATGGTATATGATATCGGTAAGATTACCGAGAAGCTTGATGAGGACAGTGAGCTTCGTGGAGCTATGTGGCTTGATAGCGTATATTTTGGAATCGTTTACAGATACATAAGAAGATATCTGAGTACCTATGGCGAGGATGCTGCTAAGATGCTTATTACTCTTGATCTTACAGCTGACAATATAGGTGAGGAACATTTCCATCAGATAGTTAAGGAGTTTGGAAAGGTTGTTGTTTCCGCTCTTAGACGTAGTGATGTTGTATTCCAGAGTAGAAGTAATCAGTTCTTCCTTCTTCTTCCAAAGATGAACGAGGAATATATTGATAAGATGAGCAGCCGAATAAAGAAAAAGTTTAGAGAGGCTGGGCTCGATGATGTTATGGATATAGACATCAGTTATGAACTCATTATCTCAAAGAAAGAAGATGAGATGTAAATCATCTAAATAATTAGTGGACGATATATGGATAAGAATAAAATGCTAAGTAATCCGCAGGAGACCATCAAGGTTATACAGGAAAATGGATTTACTTTTCATAAAAAATATGGGCAGAATTTTCTTATTGATTCACACGTGATTGATAAGATTATTTCTGTGGCTGATTTAGACAAAAATTCCAGGGTTCTAGAAATAGGCCCTGGAATTGGTACGTTAACCCAGTATCTTGCAGAAGCAGCAGGTGAGGTTGTCGCAGTCGAAATAGACGATAAGCTGATACCTATACTTAGTAAGACTCTTGCTGAGTATGATAACGTTAAAGTTATTCATGGGGATATTTTAAAACAGGATACAGAAAAGATATTCGGAGGAGCTCCATTTAAAATTGTGGCTAATCTTCCGTATTACATAACCACTCCAATCATTATGAATCTACTGGAGTCGGGAGTTCCTGCGGAGTCTATAACTGTAATGATCCAGAAAGAGGTTGCTGAAAGAATGCAGGCGTCTCCAGGAAGTAAGGACTACGGAGCACTGTCGCTTGCTGTTCAGTATTATTCTGAACCATATCTTGCGGCAAACGTACCTCCAAATTGTTTTATGCCAAGGCCAAATGTAGGCTCAGCTGTGATCAATCTAAAGAGACTGGAGACTCCTCCTGTATCTGTAAAGGATCCTGAGCAGATGTTTAAACTGATCAGAGGTGCCTTTAATCAGAGGAGAAAGACTTTGGCAAATGCTGTTGGTAATTATGATGGTGTTGCCTTTAGCAGAGAAAATGTTGAGGCAGCTCTTGTAGCTTTAGGATTAGATACCAGGGTAAGAGGAGAGGCGCTGACTTTGGAACAGTTTGCGGCCCTGTCCGATGAACTGGATAATCAAAAATAATAGAGATATATGATATGACAGAAGACGAGAAGTACATGAAGCAGGCCATTAAACTGGCTCAAAAAGCATATGACAATGGGGATGTTCCCATAGGTTGTGTGATTGTCCATGAAGGAAAAGTTATAGCCCGAGGTTATAACAGACGTAATAAAGATGGACAGGTTTTGGCTCATGCAGAGCTTATGGCTATTCGTAAAGCTTCAAAGGTCCTTGGTGACTGGAGGCTGGAGGAATGCACCATGTATGTAACTCTGGAACCATGTCAAATGTGTGCTGGCGCAATAGTTCAAGCAAGGATACCCAAAGTAGTTATGGGATGTATGAATCCTAAGGCAGGATGTGCTGGCTCTATACTTAATCTATTGGATATAAAGGAATTCAATCATCAGGTTGAAACTGTAAAAGGAGTGCTGGAAACGGAGTGTTCAGAACTGTTAAAGACCTTCTTTAAACAGCTTAGACAGCAGTCAAAGGACGAAAAAAATGAGAGGACTTGACTGATATAGGTAGATTATGTATACTTAAATAGTTATAAAATTTCCGCGCAGCCGGGGAGATAGCGGTGCCCTGTACCTGCAATCCGCTATAGCAGGGGTGATGGCCGGCCTCGAACTGTTTCTTGCGAGGCTGCCCTTAGTAAGTGACGTTGATATTCAGGTCTTACGCGACAGGAACCTATGAACCGTGTCAGGTTGGGAACAAAGCAGCACTAAGTAGGACCTCTCTGTGCGCCGTGAGGTTGCCTGGGTTGAGTAGGCTGCTAAGGTAACGCTCGTTTGGGCTTTGCAAAGCTGGTCGCGCGGCTTTAAAAAAATGTGGCAAAATTCGTTAAAAAGTGCTATGATAATAGATGTGTTTTTGCGACTACTTATAATGTTAGGGGTATAAGGAATGGATTACTCAGAAGTAATAGAGTTTGTCAAGAAGACGACTTCTGAAAATAATAGATCTGAACAATATCCATTTAGGAACAGCTATGATCACACCATGAGAGTTTATCGGTGGGCTATACGACTTCAGGCCAAGCTTGGAGGCGATTTGGATGTCATTGTCCTGGCTGCACTGCTTCATGATATTGGTTGGGAAGCTGATAGACCTTGTAATGAAGTCAGCGCCGAGGTGGCTGTTGAATATATGGATAGTATCGGGGTAAATCCTGAGATAATCGTTAAAGTTGGTGAGATAATAATGATGTGTCCAGATAAAGATAGTGATAAAGATCTGTCTTTGGAGTGCCGCATTGTTATGGATGCAGATCTTCTTGATGAGGTTGGCGCAGTTGGAATTATGAAGGACTGCATGACAACAGCTCTTGAAGGTGATGCTAGTTATAAAAAAGCATATTACAGAGTTAAAGAGTTCTACAGACAATATAAACCACTTGTAAGATGTTGCAAGACTGAAACGGCGAGAACCGAATACTCAAAGAGAATGCAGCTAATTGAAGGATATATTTATCAATTAGAAAAAGAAATCTTTTAAAGATATAAAAAATATTTTTTAATTAGCAAAAGGAGTAAAAAAATGGCTAATAAACTTGGAAGAATTATAATAGGTATCATTATTATTTGTGCTCTTGCAGTAGTTATATTCATGGTTCTGCCGGGAAACTTAAAGTTCCCACTTAAGGCAAAGCTTCAGAATGAAACTAATACGAATTATGCAGTAATTGTAGATGCGGTTAAGAACTCTTCAGTACCAAAGCATAAGAAGGTTACATTTGATCAGATGATGAGTTGTACTGATAGCCCAGCTTGGACTATACAGAAGATATCTGTAGATGATGCTGGAAATGGTATGTATGATGTATTCTGTGATGGATACAAGACTACAGTATCTTGGCCAAATGAAACAAATGATGATAGTATGGTTACTCATACTGATTCACATGTTAGAATTATTTTCCATGTAACAAAGAACAATAGTGAAATCAAGATTGGTGATGACGTTGTTGAGGAAGGTAAGGTTTCTTATCCATCAACAGTTCATATCGATGATTATGATTATAATCGTACAGATGAGTCAACATATTACCAGAGATCACTTGATGCTCTTGTAAAGATGTCAGGTGCTGAGTAAAGATTTGTTTTAATAAGCTTAAAAAACCAAGAACAATTGTTCTTGGTTTTTTTAATCCCAGGTGTGTCATTTATGGGACTCGATATTTGGTAAACTCCTATCATAACAAAGATTACAGGAGGTACTAAATATGAGAAGAAATGGTTTAAATGAGGCGAGGATTCTTTCACTACTGCTTTTTGTTATGGCAATTCTATTCTTTATGCCAATGGTAGGGATTTATATGATCTGTAGAAAGGATTCAGCTCCAGTGTTTAGAGCAATAGGTGCGGTTCTACTAGTTGCAGGAGTACTTATAATGCTGCATACCGGTGGAGCAATAGGTTATTTAGGATAAGAAATACATAATGAAGAAGATTGATCTTGTAACTGGCTTTCTTGGTTCAGGAAAGACAACATTTATTAAAGAATATGCTGAGTACCTTGTGAGATGTGGTGAGAGGGTAGCAATAATCGTCAATGATTATGGAGCGATTAATGTTGACAGGCTGCTTCTTGGCGCATCTCTGGGGGAAAGCTGTCACTTGGAGATGGTTATTGGTGGTGATAAGGACTGTGCCAGAAGACGACTTAAGACAAAGCTTATTGCCATGGCAATGCAGAATTATTCTCGCATTATTATAGAACCATCAGGAATCTTTGATGTTGATGATTTTCTTGATATGTTATATGAAGAACCGCTTGACCGTTTTTTTGAGATGGGAAGTATAATCGCTATAGTTGAGGCTGGAATTGATACTGGTATGTCAGAAGCCGCAAGATATATGTTGATTTCAGAAGTATCTAAGGCGGGCACAATTGTTCTAAGTAAAGTGGATGATGATACTATTTCAGAATCTGTTATTGATTATATTAATAGGGGTCTTGAGGATTATAAATGTTCAAGGAGATTTGAGGATTTATATGTTTGGAGACAGGGGATGATTACTGATGAGGATTTTAAACGTATATCTTGTAGCAGATATGCGTCTGCTGAGATGATCAGTAATCCAGAGTCTGAAAAAAGTTTTGATTCCTTATTCTTTTTCCATGTTGAAACAGATATAGATAAGCTTGAAGAAACTATTTCTGGGATATTTCAGGATTCAGAAGCTGGAAATGTTGTTAGATTAAAAGGATTTATTAATTCTCCTGATGGGTGGCTTGAGGTAAATGCTACGAAGCAGGGAATAAGCATAGAATCAATCTCGGAAGGTCAGGAATTATTTATAATTATTGGAGAGGGACTCAACGAGGAAAAGCTAGGAAAACATTGGAAATCTTATAGAAATGGGTTATAATAATATCAGGGTTAGGTATTTTGGGGATACTTAATGTTGGGGTGATTATTATGAACCAAGTGGGGCAGAATCTATATTTCGATGATTATTCTCCAACAGCTGATATGGTGGTTATTGCGACTTGTTTTGTTATCATTGTATTGGTGACAACATCGTACGTTCCCAAAACTAAGGCGTTTGGAGTTTTTCTAGCGATAGTAGGCTGGCTTATGCTAGCTGCTTTTTCTGATGTCATTTGTCATGATTGGTACACCCACGTTACTGACGGTAACTATACTGGGGTATATGTTGTCCGAGTGTTATATCATGCATTTCTTTTTACAAATCTTTTATTATACGTCGTATATATACTCACGTTAATGCAAATAGAGATTGAAATAAAAAAACCGGTAATGAGATTATCGGTTGTTGTTTACGTGGTTGTAATTGTTATAGATATAGTAACTACGGTAAATGGAAAGGGTTTCAACCTTAATAAAGATGGCACTGAGATAAGCGGAGTTAACATTTTTTTGATCGGATATCTTATATTCGCGGCAATCTGTCTTTTCCTCATGATTGGTTTCAGAAATCGTTTATATAAACAGATTATGAGAGGCTTTTATGGATCGGTAGTAGTTTCATTTTTACTTCTTTATTTACAGGGAAAACATGGTCAGTCTTCATATACGGTTGCATCTTTTTTATTCCCAACAATAGCAATGCTTTATCTTGTTCATAGTACACCATACGATATCGAGATTGGTGCTATAAATGCTAAAGCTTTAGAGGATCTGGTCAGATATAACTATAACAGGAAGAATGATCTTATATATATGAGCCTGTTGATTCCTGATTTTGATATGGAGGGAAAGTCATTTCCTAAGGAGATTCAGAAAGTTATTAGAAAATTTGCCAGTGAGTTTTTTAGGGGGGCAGTTCTTTTCCAGATAAGTAATGGACATGTGGTTCTTATGGCTAGGAAAAAAATGAATTCTGATTATGAAAACAGGATTAATAAGCTACTGAATGCATTTGAAGCGGAATATGAAAAGTTTAAGTTTGATTATAAGATTATAGCGGGAGTTTCCATTGAGGAAATAAGTAGAAAAAATGAATATATAAGCTTCATAAGAAATATTCATCGCCATATGAAGATGAATACAGTTCATATGGTTGATTATGAAGACGTTGAAGAGTTTAATAAATATGAATATATCCTATCTGAATTAGGGGATATATATAGGCGGCATGATCTTAGGGATTCAAGAGTTCTGGCATATTGTCAGCCGGTTTACAACATAGAAACTGGAAAATATGATACAGCTGAGGCGTTAATGAGATTAAAGCTTCAGGATATAGGACTTGTTTACCCAGATCAGTTTATACCACTCGCTGAAGAAAATGGATATATTCATGTTCTTACAGAAATCATACTTCAGAAAACCTGCGATGAGATTAAGTACTTAATAAATGAAGGCTATGATGTAAAAAGAATATCCATAAACGTATCGGTCCTTGAAATGAAGGATTTGGCTTTTTCTGAGGATATAGGAAAGATTATAGATAATAACGATATTCCTAATGAGAAGGTAGCTATAGAGATTACCGAGTCACAGACAGAGAATGACTTCATTGTAATGAAGAGCATTATAAATAAATTAAAGGAGAAAGGAATTAAGTTCTATCTGGATGATTTTGGAACAGGTTATTCCAATATGGAAAGGATTTTGGAACTACCATTTGACATTATCAAGTTTGACAGATCACTGGTGATTGCAAGTGATGCTGATATCAGAGCTAAGAAGATGGTAGAAAGTCTTGCGAGTATGTTTAGTAATCTGAATTATTCAGTTCTTTATGAAGGCGTTGAAACGGAAGTAGATGAAGACAGATGTATAAGAATGAGTGCATCGTATCTTCAGGGATATAAGTATTCGAGGCCTATACCGATAATTGAACTTAAAAGGTTCTTTTCTAAAGTAGATGCATAAAAAAGAGTTAATAAGGAGATAATAGTGAGCAAGTATATTATGGCATTGGATGCCGGTACTACAAGTAACAGAGCGATTCTTTTTAATCATGATGGAAAGATAGTTTCAGTTGCTCAGCGTGAGTTTACTCAGATATACCCAAAGCCTGGGTGGGTTGAGCACGATGCAAACGAGATCTGGTCCACAATGCTGGGAGTTGCAGTTGAGACTATGGCTAAAGCAGGAATATCTGCCGAAGATGTGGCAGGTATTGGAATTACTAACCAGCGTGAAACAACGATCGTTTGGGATAAGGACACAGGAGAACCTGTATATAATGCGATAGTTTGGCAATGTCGTAGAACAGCTGAGTATTGTGACAGCCTTAAAGAAAAGGGGCTTGAGGATACTATAAGATCCAAGACAGGACTTGTAATTGATGCGTATTTTTCTGCGACAAAGTTAAGATGGATCCTGGAAAATGTGGAAGGCGTAAGAGAGAGAGCTGAAAGAGGAGAACTTCTTTTTGGTACTGTTGATACGTGGCTTATCTGGAAGCTTACACATGGAAGAGTTCATGTAACAGATTATTCAAATGCATCACGAACCATGATGTATAACATAAATGAACTGAAATGGGATGACGATATATTAAAGGAATTAAATATTCCGAAGTCAATGCTGCCAGAAGTAAAGGACAGTAGCTGTCTTTACGGAAATGCCAGCAAACACATATTAGGTCGTGAAGTACCGATAGCCGGAATCGCTGGTGATCAGCAGGCTGCACTTTTTGGACAGCAGTGCTGGGAGAAGGGAAATGCAAAGAATACCTATGGAACAGGTTGTTTCCTTCTTATGAATACAGGTGATGCACCGGTTTACTCAAAGAATGGACTTGTTACCACACTGGCATGGGGAATAGATGGTAAAGTAACATATGCACTTGAGGGATCTGTATTTATTGCAGGAGCCTCAGTTCAATGGCTAAGAGATGAGATGCGACTTATTGATAGTGCTGAAGATTCAGAGTATATGGCAACCAAGGTAAAGGATACCAACGGATGTTACGTTGTTCCTGCTTTTACAGGACTTGGTGCTCCATATTGGAATCAGTATGCAAGAGGCACTATTGTAGGCATTACCAGAGGGGTAAACAAGTATCATATTATCAGGGCTACTCTTGAGTCTATAGCTTATGAGACAAGCGATGTGCTTTCGGCTATGGAAAAGGATTCAGGGGTTCGACTTAACGAGCTTAAGGTCGATGGAGGAGCCTCTGCAAATAACTTCCTGATGCAGACCCAGGCGGATATTATAAATGCTACAGTAGCTCGTCCGAGCTGTCTCGAAAGTACAGCGATGGGAGCGGCATTTCTTGCCGGGCTTAGTACAGGATACTGGAGTTCAAGAGATGAACTAAGGACAGTTATCAGCATAGATAGGGTTTATAAACCTGAGATAACTGAAGAAGAGAGAAATGAACGTCTTGCCGGTTGGCAGAAAGCTGTTGGTCGCAGCTTCGACTGGTGTTGACGTTATAAAAATACACACTTATCATTTTTATAAAATACACACTTATCAATTTATCAAATACTTATCAAATACTAATCAAAGAGGTAGACATTATGGGATTATTCAGTAAGAAAGACAAAGAATTAGATGCGGTCGCTAATCAGATTCAGGTTGATATTAGCAACAATTACAAGTCCAGCGCACTTGAAAATATCAAGTGGCTGGAGGATCTCATCGAAGAAAAGAGAGCTAGTGGAAAGCTTAAGGGAAAGGCAGTTGGTGAATACCAGGACCTCCTTAATCACTATCGAAATGTTGTAAATAACATGAAACGAACATATTAGGTTAATTTATTAACCTAATGAGCTTTACCACGTATTACCCAATCTATGATACGCTCTGAAGCGTGAGTATCGATATGGTCGAAGTTATTCTCAAGATACTTCTCGACTTTAGGAAACTCGTAATCAGAAGAGCGTATAGCTGTTAGCATGTCATCGAAGGTTTCTACAATTTTGCCGGGAACATTTTCTCGGTAATCTCTGTGGAAACCTCTTTCTTTTGTATACTGATCTATATCGAAGGCATAGAAGAGCATAGGCTTTTTCATAAGTGAAAACTCATATATGCTTGAAGAATAATCGGTTATTAGTAAATCAGTAACATAGAATAGATCGTTGATATTTGGATAAGCAGTGAAATCTGCCAGTCGATTGCTATATTTTTCAGGTATAGGAACCTTTTCTTCAACAAAAGGATGCATTTTAAAAAGGAATACAGCATCTATATCCTGACAAAGTTTATATATTTGATCCATATCTAATCTGTCATATGGGAAATAGGCGGTACGCTTATTTTCACCACGATATGTAGGAGCGAAGAGAATGATGTTGTTTCTTTTTTCGAGAGAATTCCCCTCACACTCTGGTTTACATAAAATCCTATAGTTTTCTAATAGATTTAATTTAGTTTTTTTGATATAGTTCTCATCCAGGAATTCGTCAAGTCTTGGCATTCCTGCAGGGAGAACTTGGTCATCATTTATTCCCCATACCTCAGAGAAGAAATGACGAATCTTTTTTGAACCGGCAACGCCATAAGTATACTGTCTGTGTCCTGACTTTGGTGCAGGACTGGCAGGCATTCCAAAACGGCTGTAACCTGTTGATTTAAATCCGGCTCCAGCGTGCCACAGCTGAGTTATGATAGCGCCTCGTATAGTGAGCCAGTCTGTAGTCTGACTATGGTCATCTAAGAAAATAAAATCAGCAGCAGCTATCTTCTTTAAAGTTAGTATCCAGTGGGATATGCTGTAGTGCTTAGTTGTTATAGCACGGAGAGATTCATGAGGCTTAAAGCCCTCACGGATCAGTGCTTCTTTAAAAGCTGCCATGTTAGATCCCATTTCCTCACTTTGATCTGACATAAGAAGGATATTCGGGTTCTTAATTTTATGGATATCCTTGGTTCCTTTTCTGTGGAAAAGAAGATATTCGGTATTATAAATAGTTCTGAGAATGGCTTTTGCAAGGTTATGTCTGCTTCTCCTAATTAAAGAAGATAGTTTCTGTTTGATACTAAGACCTGGAAGTTCGATGTCTGAAGATTTGATCTTGAAGCCATTTTTAGAAGAAAATTGAACACGGTAAGCCCGTTCGTTATGGAAATAGATAAACTGACGGGCAATATTTCTCGTGTTGATCGAATTGTCGAGATGTAATTCTTTTACGTATATATTTGAGCTGGCTGAACTGTTATCAGAGAATGAATCAGAGTGAATAACCAGCTTATAAATACCTGTTGGAAGCATCTTGCAGTCACCTGGGTTTGTAATGTTAAGCATGAATTCATCACTGGCTTCTCCTTTTTTTAAATCAAAAGACGGGCCATCATTAATACTTGTAATGGTGACTATGGCATCAGCAGGAACTTCTTTTATAAAAAATGAGATCCAGATTCTGTCCCAACTTACCTTATAAATAGTAAATATTCGGTTGTTTTCCTTATAATTTTCCATAGCATTTAGTATAGCATTTGACTTATCTTTCAACAAGGTAGAGATTTATCTCAGTTTGTGGTACTATATGAGCTGGAAAGTAATTTTCTAGAATGTGAAGGGGAAATAAGAGTATAAGAAAATGAAGAGTAGTGTTTTATTTAATCAAATCGTTTCTTTATCAGGAGATATGAGTGTGACTCAGTGGTTTCATACCAGAAGTTCGACGATCTATGAAAAATTTGGAAAGTTTTTTATAGCCGTACTGATCTATTTCCTAATCTGTTTTTGTTTAAAAAAGATTTTTGCAAAGCTTCAGGACAATCTTGAAAAGAAAGCCAGAGATAAGAGGACAGTCGCGTTAATTATAAAACCTATTGAATACAGTCTGGACACATTCTTTCTATGTCTTATTATTGTTCAGTGGGTATTTACTGAACATACTAAGATTGCCTCTAAGATAAGGATCATGACATATGATGATGTTTATAGATGGTTACATTATAAGAGTCCATCTATAATGGATTATGTCCTTAAGGTAATTATCGCTTTTCTTGTTTTTATTGTAGTCAGCGAGATAATAAATGGCATCTCACGATTTATACTGACGAGAGTAAATGATATTAATTTCAGTGGAAGTGTTGCACATGTTCTTATGAAAGTTGTCAAGTACTCGATTCAGGCCTTTCTTGTTGTAATATCTGTAATTCAGTTATTTATAGTTGAATATAACATGATCGCAGCAGTTATTGTTGCAGTTGTAGTATTAATAGTAGCGGCATATAAACTGAGAAATGTTAACTTTAAATCACTCTTTGATAAAGCAGGAATTAATGATCTGGATGCTGCATCAGAGAAGGATGTTACTAGAGCGGCTTCTTTAATGAACTCTGTTGTATCAAGAGTTGCTGGTGTTGTTATTCTGTTACTTATTTTCTTTTTTATAAGTCGAGGTTTCAATTCAGTATCTAATAATACAGGAAAAGAGATATCTCAGCTTGTTGCTTATCCGGAAGCTATGATAGCTAAAGAATTAGATACCGAGTTTAAAGAAGTGTCACTTGCTACAGCTAAGGTTCCTGGACTTAAAGGAAATAGCGTAAGTGTTCATTCAGATGGATCAGTTAATATTATCTATGTAAAAGATGAGCAGGTAGGTGTAAATACAGATAGCGCCGATTATTTATTCTTTGGAGTTGGAGTTGGCCAGTCTGAGATAAAGGCTCTGGATTCTATGCGTTATGCTTATGAAAAATCAGAACAGTCAGTAGTTGATCTTACTTCAGGACAGGCTAATACTTTCTACTACTTTAATGAGAAGGACAATGATTGTCTCGCGCTTACAGTTAATAAGACTTCTAATAGAGTAGTAAGTATTACCTATTATACCGATTATGAGACAATAGCTGAGATATTAGATATAGATCACGATTAATATTTCATTTTCGAATTAATTATTAAAAAATTTCTTTTAATCTATTTTTAATCTTTCTTAAAGGACTGTTTCATTTATTAAGGTTAGAATGTGAACTGTCAAAAGGAAATACGGTTCACAAAAACGAATACGAACCGAATAATAAATAAACACATTTAAGAAAGGTAAGGTAAATAAAATGGTAGATTTTGAAAAGGTTGAAAAGTTAGTACAGAAGGCAAACGTATCATATGAGGATGCAAAGAATGCACTTGAGGCAGCTAATGGCGACATGCTTGATGCAATCATTGCTCTTGAAAAGGAAGGAAAAGTAAAGAGTCAGACAAGCAGTTACTCATCCACAACTTCAGCAGATGCTTCACCATACAGAGATGTTCCTGCAGTAGTTGATGAGACAAACAAGACAGAAGGAAAGAGCTTCTTTAAGGATCTTGGAGCAGCAATTAAGAGAGGCTTCAAGTATACAGTTGATAATTCAGTAAGAGTAGTAAGAAATGATGTAGAGATTATCAAGCTTCCTCTTTGGATTTCAATAATCGCTATGCTTTGTGCATGGGAGCTTCTGTTAATTGTTATCATCGTATCTCTCTTCTTTGACTGCAGATATTCAGTCGTTGGTAAGGATAACGCGAATGAGTTTAATAAGGTTGTAGATCAGGCTTCAGTTTTTGCAGGTAAGGTAAAGGAAAGCTGGAATGAGAGCTTTAACAACAATGCAGAGGCGAGTGTAGAAACAGCATCAAATGAAGCTGCAGCTGAGAGTACAGTAGAAGGCCCAGTTGAGGGTACAGTAGAAGATACTCCTGAGAACTAAGTTCTTTACAGAGAGTATAGGAGGATTTGAATATAGGATGGATGCATATATCTTAGTAGTAGAAGATGAGGAAAAGTTAGCCAGATTCGTAGAGCTGGAACTGAAGCACGAGGGCTATAAGGTTGAGAAGGCCCTGGACGGTAGAACAGCGCTTGATATGGCTCTGGAAAAGGACTATGACCTGATACTGCTAGATATAATGCTTCCTGAGTTAAGTGGTATGGAGGTTCTAAGACGTCTTAAAAGAGAGAAAGATACGCCTGTGATCCTCCTTACTGCACGTGATGCAGTTATGGATAAGGTATCAGGACTTGATGCCGGAGCAGTAGATTATATAACAAAGCCATTTGCCATCGAAGAGCTTCTTGCTCGTATTCGTGTTGCTCTAAAGCTTCATAATGCGAGTTCAGGTGCCGGAGTAGTATCAGCAGCAGGTGGAGACACAGGCTCGGCAAATGCAGTCTCAGCGAATGATGAGTTCGCTGGAAAAATTGATGAAGATCACTATCAGTGGAAGAAGCTTTCTATGGATATTCCAAAGCATAGTGTTACATATGATGGGCATAGCGTGGATCTCACAAACAGAGAATTTATAATGCTGAGAGTCCTCCTGGAAAATATGGATATAGTTTTATCACGCGATACCCTTCTTGAGAAAGTTTGCGGATATGATTATCTGGGCGAAACAAATGTAATAGATGTTTATGTACGTTATCTTCGTTCAAAGATAGATGAAGTTTATAATATAAAGATGATACAGACAGTGCGTGGCGTTGGCTACGTGATAAAGTCAGAATAATATGAGTAAAAAAGGAACAGAACAAAAAAACATGTCTTCAATAGCCCTACGCCTTCATGGCCAGCTTGTTAGAACCAAGCTAGGGCTCTTTTTTAGTGCAAATCTTTTCTTATTTTTTGCGACGTCGCTAGTATGTTTATTTCAGATAGATATAGAGTATTTCGGATCCGACTTCGTACAGAGTCTGGTTGATAATGTAAATGGAGAAGTAACAAGAAATATTACAACTAGAGGAGAAGGAATCCGAAATCTTACTTATGTGGTAAAGTCGGGAAAAGATGTACTGATCAATAAGAATATATTCGATCAGTTTAATCTGGTAATAGCACTTATTTGCATAGCAGTATTCTTCCAGTTCATTAATATTATGGCTGCTTACTACGGCGAATATAGGAGAATTAAGAAGACACTTAATCCAATAAATGAGATGGCGATACGTGCTGATGAGATGAGCCGCATGTCCTTCGACGAAGCAAAGTTCCATACAATAGAAAATGCTATCGAACATATCTCACCTGAACAAACGACGGAAATGTCCTTAGGAGATGCGGATCTTCAAGGTATTGAGGCAGCAATGAACAACATGCTGAGTCGTATGCATGATACATATCTTCAGCAGGCACGATTCGTTAACGATGCGTCTCATGAGCTTCGAACTCCAATTTCAGTTATTCAGGGTTACGCCAATATGCTGGATCGCTGGGGCAAAGAAGATGAAGAGATTCTTGACGAATCTATATCAGCAATTAAAAATGAATCAGATCATATGAACCATCTGGTGGAACAGCTGCTTTTCCTGGCTCGTGGTGATGCAGGCAGGAATACTATGACATTTGAAAATGTATGTCTTAATGATATAATGCGTGAAATATACGAAGAATCACTTATGATAGACGAGAATCATATATACAAGTTTTCTGAAACAGCTTCTAATGTATATATGAATGCGGATGCCTCCATGATAAAGCAGGCAATGAGAATACTTGTGGATAACGCAGCTAAGTATACTGCTCAGGGAGATGAGATAGCCCTTTCAGTAGGACTCGCCCAAGATGATAATCGTCCATATATACAGGTACAGGATAATGGAATCGGTATGGCGGAAGTGGATGTGAAGCATATGTTCGAACGATTCTACAGAGCTGATGATACAAGAAAGGTTCAGGGTACAGGACTTGGTTTATCGATTGCAAAGTGGATTGTTGATAAGCACAATGGACATTTTGAGATTCTTTCGCGTAAAGAGATTGGAACAAGGATAAGAATAGTATTTGATTAATAAAATTAAGTCTTTAAGATATTGAGAGGTGTTATGTTAACCATAATGCCTCTTTTTAGTATAAAAAACGGAATAAACATAACTTTATGTCAAGTAAACATTAAAAAAATAATAAAAAAACAAAAAAACTTAATTTTCTTATTTACAAGAAAAGCGATGTGTTATATAATTCTGCTTTAGTGAGGTAAAGTATTACCTAATAGAAAATGAAAATAATATATAAAGGAGAAAAAACTATGTCATATGTTGATGAGGTACTTGAGAAAGTAAAGACAAGAGACGCAGATCAGCCTGAGTTCATTCAGGCAGTAACAGAGGTGCTTAGCACACTTCGCCCAGTTATTGAACAGGATGAGGAAAAATATCGTAAGCTTGCTATCCTTGAGAGAATTACAGAGCCAGATCGTCAGATCATGTTCAGAGTTCCATGGGTAGATGATAACGGAAATGTACAGGTTAACAGAGGTTTCCGTGTACAGTTCAACAATGCTATCGGACCTTACAAGGGTGGTCTTAGACTTCACCCATCAGTAAACCTTGGTATCATCAAGTTCCTCGGTTTTGAGCAGATTTTCAAGAACAGTCTTACAACACTTCCTA
The DNA here is from genome assembly GCA_000687975.1 of Lachnospiraceae bacterium AC2031. GTDB lineage: Bacteria > Bacillota > Clostridia > Lachnospirales > Lachnospiraceae > Eubacterium_Q. Next base: position 2,656,139 of record JIAB01000001.1, read on the forward strand.
TCGGTGGTGGTAAGGGTGGTTCTGACTTTGATCCTAAGGGTAAGTCAGACAACGAGATCATGAAGTTCTGCCAGAGCTTTATGACAGAGCTTTCAAAATATATCGGAGCTGATGAAGACGTTCCTGCTGGTGATATCGGAACAGGAGCTCGTGAAATCGGTTTCATGTTTGGTCAGTATAAGAGAATTAAGGGACTCTATGAAGGAGTTCTTACAGGTAAGGGTCTTACATACGGTGGATCACTTGCTCGTACAGAGGCTACAGGTTATGGTCTTCTTTACCTTACAGAGGAAATGGTTAAGTGCCATGGCGATAAGCTTGAGGGTAAGACAGTAGCAATTTCAGGTTCAGGTAACGTTGCTATCTATGCTACAGAGAAGGCTCAGCAGCTTGGCGCTAAGGTTGTTACAGTTTCAGATTCAACAGGTTGGATTTATGATCCAGAAGGAATCGATGTAGCACTTCTTAAGGAAGTTAAGGAAGTTAAGCGTGCACGTCTTACTGAGTATGCAGCAGCTCGTTCATCAGCTGAGTATCATGCTAAAGAGAATGGTGAGCACGGTGTATGGCAGTACAAGGTAGATATCGCTCTTCCATGTGCTACACAGAACGAGCTTGATATCGAGGATGCTAAGATGCTCGTTGCTAACGGCGTTCAGTACGTAGCAGAGGGTGCTAACATGCCTACAACAATCGAAGCTACAGAGTACTTCCAGGCAAATAACGTACCATTCGTTGGTGGTAAGGCTGCTAACGCAGGTGGTGTTGCAACATCAGCACTTGAGATGAGCCAGAACTCAGAGAGACTTTCATGGAGTTTCGAAGAGGTTGATGCTAAGCTTAAGAACATCATGGTTGGTATCTATCACAACATCGATGATGCTGCTAAGGAGTACGGTATGGAAGGCAACTATGTTGCAGGTGCTAACATTGCCGGATTCAAGAAGGTTGTTGAAGCAATGATCGCTCAGGGCGTTTGCTAATCGATAAATATAAGAATTGATTATATGATTTTTAAAGTCCCGTAGACAGTAATGCCTGCGGGACTTTTTTTGTTGATTTTATTATTGACAAATGAATCAATCCTACATATAATGTATCAAAATGATATATATCAAAATGATACATTAAAAGGAGCGGTTGATTCATGAGACAAAAAGTTAGAAAAGGTTTACTCCTTATTTCGTTTTTGGCTTTTCCTATTACTATCTGGTATTTCTCTCCATATCTAATAATCAATGCTGCTATGGAGCATATCATTAATGGAAGCTTTATTGTTTTCTGTTTGATGCTTATTCTTTCTATGTTTTTGGGAAGAGCGTGGTGCGGATATATTTGTCCTGCGGGTGGACTTCAGGAATGTGCTATGAGAGTTAAGGATGATCCTGCAAAACAGGGAAAGAGAGATAAAATAAAATATGTAATCTGGACACTTTGGATAATTGCAGTGATAGTAACATTTATCTGTGGTAAAAATGATGTTACTATCAATCCGTTTTATATGACCGATCATGGTATTTCTGTTTCGGGCATTTATAACTATGTGATATACTACGGAGTAGTAATGCTGTTAGTTGTTCCAGCATTAATTCATGGTCGAAGGTCAGCATGTCATTATATTTGTTGGATGGCGCCATTTATGGTTATTGGAAGCACGATTGGAAGATTGCTGCATCTGCCTCAGCTTCATATAGAGGTTGAAAAGGATAAATGTGTTGGCTGTGGAATGTGTAATAAGGCCTGTTCGATGGGGCTTGATGTAAAGCAGATGGTGGCTGATAATAGCATTTATAAATGTACTGAATGTATACAGTGTGGAGCCTGTGTGGATGGTTGCCCTAAGAAGGCTTTAAAATATAAATGGACTTGGAAAAGGTGAAAAGAATGGCAAAAGACAGAAAGATAGATGTTGTGATACTTGGTCTCCTCGCACATGAGGATCTTACAGGATATGATATTAAAAAGCGTATTGATGGTGCAATCAGCTTTTTCTGGAAGGGAAGTTTCGGAAGTATATATCCTGCACTTAGTGATATGGAAAAGCAGGGGCTTGTAAAGAGAAAGAAAGCAGATTCTTCCAGTGGTCGTGAGAAGATTGTTTATCAGATAACAAGGAAGGGCAATGATACACTTAAGTCGTGGTTAAATGAAGAGAAGGTAACGAATGACCTTAAATATGAAACACTTCTTAAACTATATTTTGGTGGTTCAGAGGATAGAAGTGTGACAATCCGAAATATAGAAATATTTGAGGAAGAAATAAAAGGTAATCTGGAAGTTCTTAAGATATACAAGGAAAATCTAGAGAAGGCTCTGAATCAGGAAGATCATATTCATTTTTATCTAACAGTTACATTTGGGATAGAGACTTATGAGGCATATCTTAGATGGGCTAATAAGGCAAAGAAGATTTTGAAGGAGAAATAATATGAGTACTGCTATAGTATATTATTCTATGCATGGAAATAGCGAGATGGTGGCAGAGAAGATTGCTGCAAGGCTTGGTGCGGATGTAATCAGGATTGAACCTGACAAGGCATATCCTGACAAGGGTGCAAAGAAATTCATATGGGGTGGAAAGAGTGCGGTGATGGGTGAGCAGCCAGTGTTAAAGCCTTATGAATTTGATGCCGATAAATATGATTGTGTTATTCTTGGATTTCCTGTTTGGGCGAGTCGTCCAGCTCCACCAATCTGTACTTTCCTTAGTGAACAGAAGAGTAAACTGATAGGAAAGAAGATAGCTGTATTTGCATGCCAGAGTGGTAATGGTGCTGAGAAGGCTTTTGAAAGAGTAAGGAATATGATTGGTATAGATGCTTTCGCGGGGACACTAATTCTTATTGATCCGAAGACGAGAATGAATGCTGAAAACGATAAGAAGATTGATTCGTTTTGTGAGAACATATAAAAATAACCTTAGGAGATGCGCTAGATGGCTGAAAGTTCTAGAAAAATTAAAGTGATTCGAGTACTATATATTTTAAGTATAGTTTTGTTTTCACCTTTTTGGGTTATGGTAATAGAATCATTTACGATGGGGGTTCTAAGCAATAAGCTTTTTTCCGGCCTCATCAGTTTAAGAATATATTACATTCCGGATATAGTTTTTCTTGTTCTTACAGTTTTGTATATTATTTTTCTAAAAATAGATAAGCCTGCTAAAAGAGAAAAAATTATATTCTGGGTCCTCTTGGTTATTAATTTAATTGGGCTGATTTTCCTTGATATATTATTCAGTGCGGCAATGGGGATATAAAAGATAAGATAGATTGTATATAAAAGTATAAAAGGGGAATGAATAACATGGTTATTGATAGACTATTAGAAGTAAAGGATGAACAGTATAAAGAGTTTCAAGCAAAACTTGTTCCGAATATTTCACCAGATCTTATTATAGGTGTAAGAACACCAGAGATGAGAAGGATAGCAAAAGAAGTTTTTGCAAGTGATGAGAGGGATGTGTTTCTTTCGGAGCTTCCTCATAAGTATTATGAAGAGAATCTGGTCCATTTTTTCATCTTAGCAATGATAAAAGATTTTGATGCTTGTGTTGAGAAAGTAGAAGAGTTTCTTCCATATGTGGATTGCTGGCCAGTATCGGATCAGGCAACTCCAAAGTCATTCAAGAAGAATCATGAAAGACTGCTTCCTTACATTAAGAAATGGATAGCATCCGATCATGTTTATACAGCACGTTTTGGAATTCGTATGCTGATGAATGAATATCTGGGCGATGATTTTAAGAAGGAATACCTGAAGCTTGTGGCCTCGAAAAAGGGCGATGATTATTATCTAAAAATGATGGTTGCCTGGTATTTTGCTACAGCTCTTGCAAAGCAATATGATGAGGCTGTAAAATATATTGAAGGACGAAAACTGGATGAATGGGTACACAAGAAAGCCATTCAGAAGGCTGTGGAGAGTTATAGAGTAACTGATGAGCATAAGGAATACCTAAAGAGCTTTAGGTAGTGCAACTTTCTTATTTATATGTTTAGGGGTTATCCTTCAAACCAGTGGTTATGGATAGATGGTTATAGATATTGGTTCAATGCCAGTGGATATTGGGAAGAGTAAAAAAATGCCGAGTATGATATATTTCATACTCGGTTTTTTTTGAATTTGTTGCGCTTATGTTATGCTTTCGCTGTTACAATATCACAAAAAAAGAATGGGGAAGAGTAATAGTAAGCAGAAAAAGATAGTAGAATCTAAGAATGTGTTGGGTTAGAGAAGAATAGCATCCATATTCCAAAGCAAAGCTTTACCAGGCTGTCAGCAGCCAGAAATGATACTGTTGGTATTGAGGTGAATACATATCCACAAATGGAGAGCATGGTACATACAACTCCGAGTATTATCATGGAGCGTCCATGTACGAAGTAGAATGGAAAGAAATGTAATCCTGTAGCGAGGCTTACTCCAAGCCATATCATTTTCCAATTCCATTTTGGAATGAAGGGACCTGCTATAATGAACATTAGTATAAAGAGAAGTGCAATACTTGCGAATACCATCTTTATCTGAAATGGACTTGCTGGTCCATCTGAAAGCTTTGCTCGGATCTTTTTATTAACATTTGCAATATAGAAGCTTGCATAATAGCCTGCCAGAAAGATTATGGGATTAGCTATAAACTTTCCTCCAAAGATGAGAGATATTCCTAGTACTGAGCCTACAAGTATAAGCCATAAACCGCAGGCCTTTTTATTATTAAACTCAAGTTTTTTTATAAGTAATGTATTCATTAAGAATTCCTCCGTTTCGTTTTTGGATGATCCAATAATAATGAAAACGGAGGGATTTTTGTTAGAAAAAACGGTAAGTGGTAAAAATCTGAGGGTAAGATGCGTTCATAATAGAAAAATACCTTGCAAGAATATCTTGCAAGGTATTTTTTATATGTTACTTAATTATAAGCGTGTAACTTATTTAAGTCCTGTCCACTGCCACTCAGCAACTTCTGGCATATCGATACCTACATCATGGATGTATGTCTTATGCTCAACAAGCTTATCCTTCATCTTCTGTACAAGGAATGCTCCCTTGTTTCCAAGTGATGGAAGGTGGTTGATCATAGCGATTACAAGGTTGAAACGGTCAATCTTATTCTGAACTCTCATATCGAATGGAGTTGTGATTGTACCTTCCTCATGATAACCATGAACGTGGATATTGCGGTTATTTCTTGTGTATGTAAGCTCATGAATAAGTGTTGGATATCCGTGGAATGCGAATACGATTGGCTTATCCTTTGTAAAGATTGTATCGTAATCTACATCTGAAAGTCCGTGTGGATGTCTATCCTTTGGCTCAAGTCTCATAAGGTCAACAACGTTTACGAAACGAACCTTAACATCTGGCATTTCCTTATGCATGATATCAACTGCTGCAAGTGCCTCAAGTGTAGGTGTGTCACCACAACAAGCAAGTACAACATCTGGATCATCACCATTGTCTGTTGATGCCCAATCCCAGATACCGATACCCTGTGTACAGTGCTTAACAGCCTGCTCCATTGTGAGCCACTGTGGTCTTGGGTGCTTACTAGCTACGATAGCATTTACATAGTTCTTACTCTTCAAACAGTGATCCATTGTTGAGAGTAAGCAGTTAGCATCTGGTGGAAGATAGATTCTTACCACGTCTGCCTTCTTGTTAGAGATATGATCAAGGAATCCTGGATCCTGATGTGTGAATCCGTTGTGATCCTGCTGCCATACATTTGATGTAAGAAGGAGGTTAAGTGATGCAATTGGCTGTCTCCATGAGAGACCATTACATACCTTAAGCCACTTAGCATGCTGAGCTGCCATTGAATCTATAATACGGATGAATGCTTCATAACTTGCGAAGAAACCATGTCTACCTGTAAGGATATATCCTTCAAGCCATCCTTCGCACATATGCTCTGAAAGCATTGAGTCCATAACACGTCCATCTGCAGCAAGGAACTGATCTGTTCCCTCTTCGATAGGGTTGTTCCAATCACGGTTAGTAACTTCGAATACCTTGTTGAGACGGTTTGACATTGTCTCATCTGGTCCAAAGATACGGAAGTTCTTCTGATCATCGTTGAGCTTGAATACGTCTCTGATGTATCCGCCGAGCTCGATCATATCCTGCTTCTCAACTGAACCAGGTGTTGGTACGTCAACAGCATAGTCGCGGAAATCAGGAAGTCTAAGATCGTGAAGAAGCTTACCACCGTTTGCGTGTGGGTTAGAAGCGATTCTTCTGTCGCCCTTTGGAGCGAGCTCCTGAAGCTCAGGAATAAGAGCACCATTCTCATCGAAGAGCTCTTCTGCATGATAGCTCTCAAGCCAATCCTGAAGGATCTGCATATGCTCTGGCTTGTCCATCATTACAGGAACCTGATGTGCCTGGAATGAACCTTCGATCTTGTTTCCGTCTACTACCTTTGGTCCTGTCCATCCCTTTGGTGTACGAAGAACGATCATTGGCCATACTGGTCTAGTTGTATCGCCTGTCTCTCTAGCATGCTTCTGGATAGCCTTGATCTCATCAACAACTGTATCAAGAGTCTCAGCCATCTTCTTATGCATTTCCTTTGGATCTGAGCCTTCTACAAAGTATGGCTTCCAACCATTACCCTTGAAGAATGCCTCAAGCTCCTCATGTGAAAGACGAGCAAGAATTGTTGGGTTAGAAATCTTAAATCCATTGAGGTGAAGAATTGGAAGAACTGCACCATCAGATACTGGATTAAGGAACTTGTTTGACTGCCATGAAGTAGCAAGTGGGCCTGTCTCAGCCTCACCATCACCAACTACACATGCAGCGATAAGATCTGGGTTATCAAATACTGCACCAAATGCGTGTGCGATTGAATAACCAAGCTCACCACCTTCGTGGATTGAACCAGGTGTCTCAGGAGCAACGTGGCTTGAGATACCGCCTGGGAATGAGAACTGCTTGCAGAGTTTCTGAAGTCCGTCCATATCTCTGCTGATGTTAGGATATACTTCGCTGTAAGAACCCTCAAGATATGCGTTAGAAACAAAGAAGTTTCCGCCATGACCTGGTCCTGAAAGAAGGATCATGTCCTGATCATATTTGTTAATTACACGGTTAAGATGAACATAGATAAAGTTCTGTCCTGGAACTGTTCCCCAGTGACCAACTATCTTCTTCTTAATGTGCTCTTTCTGAAGTGGCTCGCGAAGGAGTGGATTATCAAGCAGATACAGCTGAGCTGCAGCGAGATAATTTGTAGCACGCCAGTACGCATCCATCTTCTCAAGATACTCATCGGTGATTACATCGTGATTCATACTTTTTCCTCTCTTGTGATATTTTATTTGTTGCGAATTATATTGGGGTATGAACTCGCAATTTCATTGATATTATACACAATAAAAAGGGGATGTGAACCACCCAAAAAATATTTCGTGATATTACACTAAGAACATCTGTGAATGAGTTATTTTATTGTGTAAATATAGCCGCAAATATAGAGTTTTAAATGCCATTTTGATAGCTTCTTTTAGTAGAATGAGCAATATGTTATATTGTGAGAAAGATTTTTGTCACTTTTTATGATGTTTAGTCATATATAAGGTGAAGGGGCGAGGAAGACCTTCCGTATCGCGACGCACCTAAAAAAGTGAAGGAGACTAATATATGAGTGAAAAGGTCACAGATACAGACTTAGAACAGACCATAAATGAATATAGTGACACTTTATTTAAGATATGTTTTCTGATCCTTAAGGATGAAAATGATGTTAAGGATGTATTGCAGGAAACATTTATAAAGTATATGACTAAAGCGCCTGATTTTAAGTCTGAGGAGCATAAGAAAGCATGGTTGATAAAGGTATCCCAGAATAAGTGTAGGGAATTCCTGAGATTTCACAAAAGACATGCCGCAGTCCCTCTTGATGAGGTGGAGGAAAGCATAAGTGTTACAAACGGGATGGATACATATTCAATAGAAATGTTGAGTCTTATATGGAATCTGAAGTATAAGCTTAAATCGGTAGTTATCCTTTACTACATAGAAGGCTACAGTATAAAAGAGATTTCTCAGATAATGGAAATATCCGAGTCGGCTGTTAAGAAGAGACTTGAGAGAGCCAGAAAAGAACTGAGAATGCTCACGAATGTAGAAGGAGAATTAGTTTATGAGAGAACATGATATAGATAGAAATCTTGTTAGTAATATTGAAATGTCTGATGAGATGAGAGAGAGTCTCATTCAGGATGTAAAAAGCGGTAAGAGATCAAAAGATAAAAGATTTAGATATTCCACAGCTTTAACAGCATTATGTGTTGCCGGAGTACTGATCGTTAGTGGTGGAAGTGCCAGTGCAGCATATTTAAGCTACAAGAATCGTGTAGAGAATATGCCACAGGAAGAGCAGCAGGAATATGCTGAAGAGTTAAAAAATGACGTATACAATGCTGGTGATGAGGCTTTATCAAGAAGTTTAACTCCGGCAGAGAAGTTAAGGTATGTAGAACTTCAGGATGCATATTATAAGGATGGAGTATTCCCAGAAGAGAATATGGCCTTCCTTGATACTCTTAGTGAGCTTACCCCAGATATGCTTGCATATGTTGAAGAGGATAATAAGATTCATCTTCCAGAAGGTGAGATGTCAGATGAACAGATCCTTCAGTATATCGATCACGAGGCTAAATATATGCATACCATCGAGGAAAATGCTGAGGAGGCTAGTACTGCTGAAGCTGAAGAGGTTGATGAGCAGACTAAAGAATTAGAAGAGAAGTTTGATACAATAACTCTTGAAGTATCAGCAGAAGATGAAGAACATTTTAAGCAGCAGACAAAAGAACTGATATATGATATCTTTGGCGAAGAGGTAGATGACTCTTGGAACTACGACGTCTATGAAATGGACTGGTCTGGTATGGAAGGGTTTGATGAGTCCGAGGATGGATATGAAGTAACCTGGTGTGAAAGTGATGCACCAAATGCAAAGACTTACCAGATAACAATACCTAAGAGCTCTGATGGCCTATTTTCAATAAATGTATGCGGCATGGAAGTCTTTGCAGAGTGCGAGGATTTCTCTTGGGAAGATGCGCAGGCTTATCTTCCTCAGGGAGAAGAAACTGTAAAGAATTTCGTAAAAGAAAAGTTTGGACTTGGTGAACCTGATCGTGTTGAGTACTATGAAGCAGAAAATGTAGATGGAGAATCTATAGACTGTTCATGGATAACTTATGCCTTATATTATGGAGAGGATTACGTTGCAGTTTCTTGGCTTATTTCTACTGATGAAGTAAGTAGCGTTACAGGTAAAAACCTTATTAAAGTTGACTGATATAATCATTTAGAAGCATTAATCCTTTTTTATATGACTCCGTGTTATGCTCTGATATAAGAGAGATGCGGATTGCCTTAGGGATTTCGCTGTTTCCAACAACAAATCTCGGGGCTGAAAAAACCTGAATTCCTTTGTTTAGCAGATCTTCCTCTGCTTCAGAGGGATTCAGATTTTTTTTGCTTGAAAGAGATATCCATCTGATCGGACAGTGTTTATTTCCAGTGGATTGGATATCTTTGCACAAAGAATCAAAAAGCTTATTTCTTTGTTCAACATCTTTAATCTTAAGCTCACGAATCCTATCGAATCTTCCATTGTTAACAATCCTTGCGAATAACTGCATCATAAGTGCAGGAGGAGTGATGATAATAGAATATAAAGTATTAGATATCTGTGAATAATACTGGACAGGGGTATGGATTACCGCAAGACGGAGTCCAGGGGATAGTATCTTAGATGTACTGCCAATAACTATTCCATATTCAGGTGCATAAGATGAAATTGGTGGAAGAGGCTTAGGAATAAAAAGAGAATATATACAGTCCTCTATAAAAGGAATCTTTCTTTCGGTGTAGAAAGCAGCAATCTCTTTTCGTGTATTAGTATTCATCAGTTCTGAAGATGGATTGTTGAAATCAGGAATCAGATAGAAACCTTTTACATCATGATTCTTTACAACATAGTCAAGTGATTTTGCAGTGATTGTAGAATCAAAAAGTGGAAGTGGGATTACCTGGATTCCAAGAGAATTTGCAGCAACCTTAAGACCAGGGTAGGTCACATATGAAGTGGCTATCTTATCACCTGGCTGGAAAAGTGCGGAAAGTATGGCATATATAGCATTCTGGCTTCCAGAAGAAAAAAGTATATTATCTCTGCTTGATGCGACTCCATAGTAGCTAAACCATTTGACTGCTGCCTTTATTAGGAGACTGTCATATGTTGGAGGGGCATACTGAAGCAGCTTATAAAAATCTGGCTCGTTAGTTATTTCTTTTAAGTAGTCAGTAACCTGAAGCTCGATGTCAGGATCCGGGAGAATTGCGCCCATTTCTATTACCTTATCTAAAGCCTGGTGTAGGGGGAGCATGCCCAGGGCTGCTGCATCTGAGGAGATAAATGTTCCTCTTCCCACAACACTACAAATAAGACCGCGCTGCTCGCATAGTTTGAAAGCGCGGGTTATAGTACTCAGGTGTATATCCAGATAATCGGCTAATTCTCGCTGTGGTGGGAGCTTGGTACCTGGAGTAAGACGTCCCTCCAGAATATCAGTCTTTAATATGTCAGCAAGTTCAATATAAAGAGGCGTGTTGCTTTCTTTATCAAGAACAGGTTTCCAGCTCATTGGGTAATCATCAAAAGAATTAACAGGCATAGTATTCTCCTTAACGTATCCTAACTATAAATCTAAAGAATATTGTCTTGAAGACAATTTTAATATTGTATTCATCTAATTGCAATGATAGATTTGGATAAAGATTTCGAAGAGGAGGAAAATGGAATGTTTGAAGAGAAAATATCCGAATTAAGCAAAGCTACCCCGTCGTCATTTATCCGTGAAATATTAAAAACAACTGAAAGAGAGGATGTCATATCCTTTGCAGGAGGACTTCCTAATCCGATATCATTTCCAAGTGAAGAATTAAAAGAGTCCACCAATAGAGTAATAGATGAATATGGGAGCAAGGTTTTCCAGTATTCGCTTACTGCAGGACTTCCTGAACTCCGAGAACTGATCGCGGCTCAGTTAAAAGAGAAGCAGGGGATGGATGTAAAGGGTGATGAGATAATAATCACAACAGGTTCTCAGCAGGCTCTGGATATGATAGGTAAGGTTCTTATCAATCCTGGTGACTGTGTAATCCTGGAAGAACCATCATATCTTGGAGCTATTCAGGCCTTTAGTCAGTATATGCCAGAGTTTATGGCTATCCCACTTGAGAATGATGGCATGAATATGGATATACTTGAAGAAAAACTAAAGGAGAAGAATCCAAAGTTTATATATACAGTTCCAAATTTTCAGAACCCTAGTGGTTTAACCTATTCAAAGGAAAAAAGAGAGGAACTCCACAGACTATCAAGAAAGTATAATACGATTCTGATAGAGGATGATCCATATGGAGATCTTAAGTTTGAGGGAGAACCTTATGGTTATATTAGTAAATCTGAGTTTGCTGGAAGTATTCTTCTTGGTACATTTTCGAAAACTGTAACACCAGGTATGAGACTGGGGTATATGGTAATCCGCGATGCTGAGTTAAGATTCAGGATTAATACAGCGAAGGAAGCGGCGGATCTCCATTCAAATGTTTTCTCACAGTTTATTCTGCTGGATTATCTTAAGAATAATGATATAACTCAGCATATAGCCAGAATCAGAAGTCTATATAAGGGACAAAGCGATGCAATGATAAAAGCCATGGAAGATATGTTCCCTTCTGACGTAAGCTTTACCAGACCAGAGGGCGGAATGTTTATCTGGGTAACTCTACCGGAAAATATGAAGGCTGTTAGTCTCTTTGAAAAAACCAGGGAGAAAAATGTAGTATTCGTACCCGGAGATCCTTTCTATGTTGATGGGAGAAAAGCAAATACTCTTAGACTCAACTATACAAACTGTGACGAAGCAACTATAACTGAAGGAATAAGACGGATTTCAGAAGTCCTGTAGATTAAACATCTACAGGGCTTTTTTATATAACATGATATACTATTGTCTAGGTTTTATGTTATTATAGTTTTGAAGCTTAAGACAGGAGAATAGCGAATGCATTTTGTTGATGCAAAAGGAATTCTGACCAGTAACAATGGTCTTACTGGAATGAATATATATAGAGGATGCACGCATGGATGTATCTACTGTGACAGTCGAAGTAAGGTATATCATTTCACTCATCCTTTTGAAGATATCGAAGTGAAGCAGAACGCTCCTGAGCTTCTGGAGAAGACGCTTCGGTCAAAGAAGAAAAAGTGTATGATAGGAACTGGCGCTATGTCAGATCCATATATGCATTGCGAGGAGATGCTTCGTCTCACTCGTAAATGTCTAGAGGTCATACGGAAGTACGAGTTTGGTGTGGCAATTCAGACTAAGTCAGACCGGATACTCGAGGATATTGATTTACTCGACGAGATAAATAAGTCATCTAAGGCGGTTGTTCAGATGACACTCACGACCTTCGATGATGATCTGTGTAAGAAGCTTGAATCGAATGTGTGTAATACGAAACGTCGTATCGAGGTGTTGGAAAAGATGCAGGAGAGAGGCATACCTACTATTGTATGGCTGACTCCAATACTTCCTTTCATCAATGATACAGAAGAAAATGTTCTGGCAATTCTTAAAGAATGCTCCAGAGTTGGCGTGAAGGGTATTATCGATTTTGGTATGGGACTTACCCTTAGGGAAGGTGATAGAGAGTATTACTATGCTGCGCTGGATAAGCATTTCCCTGGAATGAAGATGAGATATATAAAGACCTATGGAAATTCATATGAGCTTCCTAGTCCGAACAGTGATAAGCTGTTAAAACTGTTGCAAACATACTGCAAGGAACACGGTATGATGTGGAATCCGTATGACTGTTTTAATTATATAAATGAAATACCAGATAAATATCCACAGATGAGTTTATTTGATTTAATGGATGAATAGATTGGAGAAATTGATGGATTACAAGGTTCTTATGGTAGATGATGATGAGCTGATTGCACGTTCTACATCAGATTATTTTAATATAGTAGGAGTAAAGACAGCTTACGTCACAAGCTTTGATGCGGCAATAGAATTCCTGGAAAAAACGGAAGTGTCACTTCTTCTGCTGGATATAAATCTGGGAGATAAGTCAGGCTTTGAGCTTTGCAGGAAGGTACGTGAATCTTACGATATGCCTATATTCTTTATCAGTGCCCGGACCAGTGATGACGATGTTCTGATAGCTCTTAACATCGGTGGAGATGATTATATAAAGAAGCCATATACGCTGAATATTCTTCTGGCTAAGGTTAAGGCAGTTCTTGCGAGATATGATAAAGCAAAAGAGGATGCCGCAAATGTTGCAAAGAATGCGGCCAACATGAATGTATCTGGTGCGTCTGAATCGGGAATTGTAAGTGGCAGGATAACTCTACGAGACGGAGTATATCTTGATACAGCCCTCCATAAGCTTGAGATAGACGGGAAATCAGAAGAACTAAGAGCTATGGAGTATAAGCTCCTTCTCTATCTTCTGGAAAACTCTGGAAGAGTCATAACCAGAGACGAGCTCTTCGATAACGTATGGGGTGATGATAATACTTGTGATGGAACAATCACCGTTCATATACGTCATATCCGTGAGAAGATAGAGGTTGATCCAAAGAATCCTGAGATAATTAAAACTGTCTGGGGCGTCGGATATGTAGTTGAGAAGGACATAACTAAAGAATAGAGGATAATATGAAAAGCTATATCAAGATAGTAATAGTGGTAGCATCAGTATATCTAATCGGCGTAATCCTTCTTATTATAGTTACAGGTAATCTGACCTCTGGAAATAATGGCACAAAGGGCGAAGTATCAGCGTTAAATGATATCGCTAGAACAGCTGAATCTAACCAGTCTGATCTATCTGTCCTGGATGAATATAGCTATAGCTTTGATTATGTAATAGTGGATATGACACAGAATATCCTGTACGCCAGTTCCGCTAGAGATTTAAGCCAGGAAAAAATAACAGTAGAAACTGCCATACAGAACCGCTATCCATATATATACCTAAAAAGTGGAGATAAAATCTGGGGATGCCTTATCGAGCTTGATGATGGACTGAGTAGTGTCAGAAGGATACGAAAAAGATTTATTATTGGAATAAGCTTAGCGGGTCTCGTGATAATACTGGCTATGGCGGGATTTGGATTATATATCAATCAAAATGTAATTGCACCATTTAAGAATATGAAGGACTTTGCCGGAAAGGTGGCACAGGGAAACCTGGATGAACCACTTGCGATGGACAGGGGCAATATGTTTGGAGCCTTTTCCGAAAGCTTCGACATAATGAGAGAGGAGTTGGCTCAGTCCAGAAAGAGAGAACTCGAGCTTCAGAAAAAAGAGAGGGAACTTGTTGCGTCCCTTAGTCACGATCTCAAAACCCCAGTTACTGGAATAAAGCTGACAGCAGAACTGATGCAGATGCGTCTTTCTGTAAAGAATGAAGAAAACATAGAACTTTTATCGACAGATGCTGAGGGGATCCTCCAGAAGGCTGAGCAGATAGATGCCCTTGTGAGTGACCTCTTTGCTTCAACTCTATATGATCTTGGAGAGTTCAAGGTTTCAGTAAATGATGAAGATTCATCGGTTATTTCTAGCTTGGTAGAAAGCTACGATAATAGAAAGCTTGTTACTACTGAAGAGATTCCAAAGGTAGTGCTAAGTATAGATAAAAACAGGATGGGACAGGTTATAGGAAATATCATTTCCAACTCTTATAAGTATGCAGATACAAAGATAGATATATCATACAGACTTTCAGAAGGGTATCTAGAAATGGAGATAAAAGACTACGGGCCGGGAGTTCCTTCTGAAGAACTAGATCTTATTACAAATAAGTTCTACCGAGGCAAGAATTGGCAGGACACTGATAAAGATGGAAATGGCCTTGGTCTCTATATAGCCAAGACACTTATGCAGAAAATGAACGGAGATCTTTTGGCTGAGTCAGATGGAGAAGGTCTATCGATTACATTAATAATCCCACTTAGTTAACATAATATTATTTTAGAATTTTTTAACAATTTTACAACATCGTTTTAAGGAACATAATTTAGAAGTCATATATACTACTTTCAGATGATGAAAAAAGAAAGGAAATAGTATATATGGCTTCTTCTATTTTAAAAACAGAAAAACTCTGCAAGTCATTTTCAAATGGTGGCAGACAGCAGCATGTAATTAAGAACTTAGATATGGAAATAATCGAAGGCGACTTCACAGTTATAATGGGAGCGTCAGGATCTGGAAAGTCTACACTTCTTTATGCGCTTTCAGGAATGGACAAGCCTTCAATGGGAAAGGTTCTCTTTGGAGATACAGAGATTCAGGACTACACAAATGATGAGCTTGCAGTATTTCGTAGAGGTAATTGTGGCTTCGTATTCCAGAGTGTATATCTCCTTGAGAATCAGACAATTCTGGATAATGTACTGACAGGGGCACTCATAGTTCAGAAGAATTCACCTGAGCTTGTTAAGAAAGCAAAGAACCTTCTTGATAAAGTTGGTATTAAGAGCGATATGTGGAATAAATATCCCAACCAGTTATCTGGTGGTGAGGCACAGCGAGTAGGTATCGTAAGAGCGGTCATCAATGATCCGAAGATACTCTTTGCAGATGAGCCGACTGGACAGCTAAACTCAGCATCAGGACAGGATGTTCTCGATATTTTTTCTGAGGTACATAAGAAAGGTCAGTCAATTGTAATGGTAACCCACGATCTAAAGACAGCCCTTAGAGGAACAAGAGTAATCTTCCTTAGAGACGGCGGAATCGACGGAGAATACAGAATGCCAATTTACGGTACAGATGATATTAAAGAGCGTCGCGCAGGACTGCAGAAGTTCCTTGACGAAATGGGATGGTAAAGGGCACCCTGGAGGTTAACAATGAAAATATTTAGATTATCATTATTCAATTTAAAAAAGAACAAGAAAGAAGCTGTCGCCATTATGCTTCTTACCCTTGTATCCACAATGATGCTTGGTCTGTTCTTTGCCAATACATCAAGAATCAATTCTGCATTTGATACAAGCTTTGAGGAAAGTGGAAGCAAGAATTCTATAGTTTATTTAGAAGAAAAAGAATATAGAGACGCATATAGGACAGTTCTGAAAGAAAATTATAAGGCTCTGAACTTAGAAGAAACCAGGCTTCAATTTGTTTTTGGAATTAATGTTATTAGAAATGGTGAAAAGATAAGTTATGGTTTATGGTTTATTACTGAGGAAAATGATAAGAAGATAGAAGACTATGAAATGATTGAGTCTTTATCAGATAGTGAGACAAACGGATTAGAACATCCAATATGGCTTCCAGGATATTGTAAATATAACCTGGGATATAAGCTCGGAGAATCATTTGATATGGAATACCTTGGGAAGGAGTATCCATTCACTATAGCGGGCTTCTATAATTCGGGATTTATGAATAATTCCGAACCCAAGTGTGTTGTAACAAAAAGTGATTATAAGAAATTAGCTGAGATAACTAATACATATGTTCTTCTGGCTTTTGACAGTGATTCGGATTATGACTTTCAAGAATATTCAGATAAATGTCGTGCTGAGTCAGGTGAAGATATAAAATCCGTTACTGGAGAAACTAAAGAAGGGTGCAGTGCTAATGACAGTCAGTTTCTGATTATGTTTCTCTATATAGGGGTTAGTGTATCACTTATAACATTTATAGCGTCGATCTTTATGATCAGAAATAAGATATCAAATGATATCGATGATCAGTTGCAGCAGATAGGTGTCCTGGAGGCTCTGGGTTATAAAGGTGGAGAGATATCTCTTAGCTATGTGGGTGAATATATAATCTCGGCTGGTATAGGAACTATTCTTGGTGGAGTGATTGCTGCGATAATAACTCCGCTAGCAAATACTGCGATAAGTGTAATGCTTGGTAGAGAAGTAACTTCAAGCGGAGATTTATTATTAATTATCCCTGTGGCACTGTTTGTACTTGCTGTCATTTTACTTTTTGCACTTGCAAAGGCAAGAAAAGTAAAGAAGTATCCACCGGTTATAGCATTTCGTAAGGGTATAAAAACTCATAGTTTTAAGAAAAATGTTCTTCCGATGGATAAGCTGAAAGGGAATGTGAATGTCAGAATTGCATTTAAAGAAAGTCTAAGAAATATAAAAACTCAGATAGGAGTTGGTGTATGTATAGTACTATCCGGTATAGCTCTGGTATTTGGAGTTCTAAATTATGATTTCTTCAAAGTAGGGGCAATGGCATTTTCATCTATAGTTGGTATGGAAGAACCTGACCTTGTGATAACCCTTAATTCAGGGGTTGATGCTTATAAGTTTAGCGATGAAATGCTAGAAATGCCTGAAGTTAGAAAGACACAGGTAACATATGATTGGCTTTACTATAACATAAAGGGTTCAGATTATGATGCATCTGCAATAGTTTATGATGATTTTACTGAGACTGAGAATATCTTTTTATCCGAAGGAAGATATCCGGTTCACGATAATGAAGCGATGATTTCCCTTCAAAGAAGTAAAAGGGAAAACTTAGGAGTAGATGACAGCATAGTCGTAAAGAGTAATGGGATAGAGGTAAGTTATATCATAACCGGAGTAGTCGGAAATATGGGAAATGGTAGTAACTGTATCTATCTGACATCTGACGGATATAGAAAAATAAATGGTGGTTCAAAGGCTGATGTTGTAAATGTTTATTTGAATGATGGTGTTGATTTAGATGAGTTCCATAAGAAGCTTACATCAGAATTTGGTCAGAGTGCTGATTCAGAATTTGGTGATACGGGTGATACTCTGGAAGAACATTTAAGTGATGCTGCAAAAGAAAAGATAGCTACTCTGATATCAAGGTATGGAGTGACTGATCTTGACTGGGCTGTTCAGATTGGTGATAAAGTTTATACAGGAAACAGCAGGCAGTTTGTTATCAAGAGCATATTGGAGTTTAAGTATTTAAGTGAATCTCAGACAGGAATGATTGCCAGAATATCAAAAGCTTTTGCTTTTGTTATTGTAATTGCTGTAGCTTTAATTGTTGCACTGATTCTTGGGATAATTGCAGCATCAAATGTTAAGAGAAGAAGCAAGGAACTTGGAATAATGAAGGGACTTGGTTACTCATCGAAGGATCTGATGACACAGGTGGCGGTTGGTATCATTCCGGTTACGATAGTATCAACTGGGATATCCTGCTATCTGGGAGTGATTATTAATAAGCTGTTCTGGCTTAATATGTGGGGTGCTGATATGCATACCAGTACTGGCCTTGTAATAATCTCAGCAGTAGCAATGGTTGTATTCTGCTACATAGTGACCTATATCGGTGCAGGAAAGATAAGAAAGATATCAGTAACAGAACTTATCACAGAATAAAACCTTCCCCTAAGGGCTATCTATAAAGCTATTGATTAAGTATAAAAAAGGAATTCAAAAAATGAATAAAAAATATAAGATATTAGGACTAACAAGCCTTCTTGGTATAGCCACATTTACAGCATATAGTCTGACTCCTAAATTTGATGTGGTATCTCAAAACGACAAAGTCTATGCGGCTTCAGTGTCAACAGAAGAAAAGTTAGATGATAATTCAGAGTCATTAACAGACGCAGAAGAAAAAATCTACGGTATCGGTTCTGTCAGCAAGGTCTATGTAACTACAGCAGTTATGCAGCTGGTGGATCAGGGCAAGGTTGAACTTGATGCACCCATAACAGAGTATATCCCAGGCTTTACCATGGCAGATGAGAGATATAAAGATATTACCGTTCGTATGCTGATGAATCATACTTCAGGAATTATGGGTTCAAGCTGGACTAATATGATGCTATATGACGATAACGATATGTCGTGTCATGATAATATTCTGAGGTCGCTTTCTACACAAAGATTAAAGGCGGATCCGGGTAAGTATTCTGCCTACTGTAACGATGGTTTTACACTTCTTGAACTGATAGTGGAAGAGGTCAGCGGTATGAGCTATACAGAATATGTGGATAAGAACATATCTGTGAAAATAGGTGCAGAGCATACAGGAACTCCTGAAAATCTATTCCGTGATCCTATGCAGACTGAGGTTATAGTAGGTGGCAATATTCCTGTTGATTATAATTATTGTATGGCTTTGGGAAGTGGAGGAATCGAGTCTACTGCTATTGAAGTTGCAAGATTTGGCAGTACATTTTTCACTGGTGATAATACACTTCTATCAGAAGAATCCAAGAGCGAAATGGCAACACGCTGGAATGAGGATGGCGAAAATACCGACATCTATACAGATGATAACGGACTTGGCTGGGATTATGTAGAAACTTGGAAATGCGGTGGAGAGGATGTAAAGGTTATCTCCAAGGGAGGAGATATAACCTTGCAACATGCCTGGCTTTCAGTTGTCCCTGATGAAGAGATATCTGTGGCTGTTCTTTCAGCAGGCGGTACTAGTAGTACTAACAGAGTACTTGCTAATGCATTAACTGAAGTAATCTTAGAGGATATGGGAAAGCCTGTAGACGAACCAGAAGCAAAGGATATAACCATTGTAGATACTATTCCAGAGGAGTATAAGGACTATGAAGGCTACTATAAAATGTACACTAATGATGGAAATGAAATAGTCTATATATCATTTGAAGAAGATACTATGCTTATAAAACATTTATACCTGAATAATAAGCTTGATTATTATAAATATACAGAAGAAGATAATTTTGAAAGAGTAGATGAGGATGGAGAGCTAAGTGCAGAACCACAGACTCTTTACTTCGAAGAAATAGATGGCGGGGTATATTTAAAAGCAGATGCAGAGGTAGACTCAGTCGGTCTCGGCAAGGATGTCTATCATCTGAATTGTGGAGAGAAGCTTTCACTGAATGAAGTAAGTGATGAAACTTCTGAAACCTGGTGTAAGCTAAATGATGAACGTGCAGTTTTATATAATGATAAGTATTCTTCTGATGAATATGACAATCCGTTCCAGATAATATCTGCGTCAGATGATTTGATGGGTTATATAAATTTCGGCGCTCCTGGTGCATTTGGAGACTTACTAAAGATAGAGACTGGTACTAAGGCTGTTGCGTTTTCAACTATTGAATCCTCTGCGAGCCGTGATATCTATGATATATCTGTCGAGAAAGAAAAACTAAAATCGGGAAATGAAATAACAAGCATAAAGGTAACGACAGGAAGAAAATATCGTATGGTCAGCGAGCTTCCGACACTGGATAACAGTGTAAAGACAGTTGAGCTCTATACCGAAGAAGCATCCTGGTTTAAGATCGGTGATGATATAGCAGGTGGAACTCTCAGTGTTGAAAGACCGGAGAACTCTAACATTTATGTATATAACAAATATAACGAGATGGTCTATTCAACCCATATGCATATAGATAATGATATCCCACTTCCAGCCGGAGGATACATCCTCTTCCTGGGTGAAGATGGCGGTACTATTACGATTAACTAAAAAGTGAGAGGCGTGAGTCCCACGCCTCTCATTATTCTGGCATCTTGTGTAGTGGATATGGCAATTTATGTGTTAGGCTATTGTATGGCTAGAATTTATTTGATAGTATGGGTCAAGTAAAGAAAACAGTGAATAGTAGAGTGACGAATAAGGAGGATTGTTTATGAAACAATATAGACTTCCAATCATAATGCTGGCTATATTTGAGGCTGTTGCTATAAGCTTATGGCTCACAAAAGATAACATATTCTATCTTTTCAATTTCAGTTACATAGGTTTATCAATATCATTTGGAGTATTTCTGTTCATAAAGAAATATAAGCATGCTCGTCGTATTGTACAGCTGCTGGTCGGCCTATATATGCTGATCTATCTTGGCCTTATTTGTCAGGAAAACATGCAGATAGAGGGCTTTTGGTATTATCTATTTACAGGAGTCTTTGAAGCAGCAACCATACATTATGCTGTTGCAAAAATCTTTGGACCACTCATCTTCGGACGAGGATGGTGCGGATATGCATGCTGGACAGCCATGGTGTTGGATTTCCTTCCGTATAAGGTACCAAGGGCACCAAGGAAAAAAATAGGTTGGATCAGATATATCACTTTTGCTGCATCACTGATATTTGTATTGGCTCTATTTCTTGCAAAAGTTGGAAATATAGAACGTATAATGTTTTGGGCATTTGTTATCGGTAATATCGTATACTATGCAGTAGGTATAGCACTAGCTTTTGCATTTAAAGATAACAGAGCATTTTGTAAATATATCTGTCCAATAACTGTATTCTTAAAACCGATGAGCTACTTTTCTGTGATTAGAATAAAGTGTGATAAGGATAAATGTGTATCCTGCGGTAAATGTAAGCAGGTATGTCCAATGAATGTGGATGTAACAGACAATTCAAGAAAGAGATTAAATGGAACAGAGTGTATTCTGTGCAATGAATGTGTTCGAAATTGTCCAAAGAAAGCACTTTGAAAAACTAGGTTCTAGCAGCTTTCATCTCAAGCTTCATTTCATACATCTTTTCATCAGATTCCTGAATCTTCTTTTCTACGTTATCCTCCTTTGGATTAAACTCTGTAGCGCCGTAGGCAACACTGAGTGGAATAGCGTATTTGTTCTTTTCATTGAACTCGTCTAAAGTTTTATACAGAAGATCTATAGTTTCTTTAAATTTTGGATCTGATATCTTATAGTTGGCAAGAACAAAGAATTCGTCGCCGCCTATTCGATAATTCTTTTCTCCATTAGTGAAGACCTCTTCGATAACGTCGGCTATCTTCTTTATAAAGAGATCGCCAATCTGATGTCCAAGCTCGTCATTTGCCTTTTTAAGATAATTCATATCTATCATTATGAAGGTGCAGGCTTCTGTTCCTTCTGCAGCAGCATCTATATCTCTATTGAAGGCCTTACGATTCTGGAGATTGGTGAGACCGTCTGTATATGCCAGTTTTTCCATGATCTCTGCGTACTGACCGCGTCGGCTCATTTCTGTGATATCGATAAACTCATATATTCCGCTGAGAGCAATAAATGCAAATATGGAATACTTAAAGTAAGATGTTTCTGCAAAATCAGAAGGAAAGAGATTATATCTGACGATATCAATTATTCCCGTGAACAGGGATATAAATACTGCAGTAAGCAGCAGGATTACAAACCTCTTGTTCAGTTTCTTACTAACAATGCTATATACGAGAATAGCGAACATCATTAGAGCTATACAGGCCATATTAATATGGGTGATCCATATCAGTTCATGATAATCCTTCTGGTCTGATAAAGTAGAAGCTATCGAATAAACAATAACAGATATAGTTGATATCATGCTTATTGTAATGACAAACTTTTTCTTGAAGCCTGTTGCTGTGACAACATAGAGTAGACCAGTGAGAGGTATCAGATCAAGTGCCATATAGTCAGCAAAATGGACCTCCAACGGAACACCTGTAAGAACGGAAAGCATTCCTGTTTCACTCATTATCCAAAGTGAGGTGATCATCGAAAATGCAGCCAGACTTATGATCTCAAATTGTTTCTCACCCAGGAATTTACCGATCATGCCAATGATAAGAAGTATAAATCCAAAAACAAATCCTATGATGCATAAAATAAACATAAATTCAGTTTTTAGAAGGAATTCGATAAGAAACTGATTACCATCAGCAAGGGATACGGATTTTATAATACCAGGTTTACCTGGATAGACATTATCTATCTTAATCCTGACCGCTCTTTCTCCATCTGTAACGGGAAGACTAATGGTGTGAGGATATACTCCATAAGCTTTTCCAAATAGTGGTGAAGAATTTGGATGGAAATCATATACAGGGGTGTTATTTACCAGAACGGTGAAATAGATGTTTTTGGTATAGAAGCAAAGATCCTGGGTTTTTATATCCTCGGGTCTTACAGTCTTCTGAATCTCAGTATATTCTTTAAGTTGGAAATCATCGAAGTCGACTATCTTGCCGTTTGTGTAATACCATTTTTCTGAATAATCAGTAACATCTCCGCCGTAGATAGAAGCTTGATGTCGGAAAACTACTATATAAAGAAGAATATACACCCAGAGCACAATAAACAGACTGTAGACCAGTCTGTTGTAATACTGAAATTTTGTTATCTGTTTATTATCCTTCACTAGATTTTTCTACTCCCCTGATTATTATGACCAAGTATAGCATAAATGAAAAACCTACGAAAGAATAAATATATATTAGTTTTTTGGCATCTTGTGTAGGGGATATGGCAACTCATGTCGCAGGCTGTTGTAGGGCCTGATTTTTTTTGATATCTTCAGCTCAGACAAGGAAAACAAAGTAATTTTGAAGTAAGAAAATAAGGAGAAGAAACATGATCAAATGTAAAAATCTGGTAAAAAGCTTTTCGGGAAATGAAGTTATATCAGGAGTTAATCTTGATATAGGTAAGGGAGAGATATTTGGTCTTCTTGGTCCTTCTGGAGCTGGTAAGACAACCTTGATAAAGATACTGACTGGACAGCTGGATTATGATGCTGGAATGGTAAGTGTAATGAATAAGGATGTCCAGGATCTTAGCGGTGAGGATAAAAAGCAGATAGGAATAATGATGGATCAGTTCGGCGTATATGAGAGACTGTCATGCATAGATAATCTAAAGGTATTCGCAGATATTTATGATGTTCCTCATGGCAGAGTAAAAGAAATACTCGGTGAGGTTGGACTTGGAGCAGCAGGTAAGAAGCCTGCATCAAATCTATCAAAGGGAATGAGAGCAAGACTACAGCTTGCACGTGTATTCATGCATTCGCCTAAGATCATATTCTTGGATGAGCCAACTAGTGGTCTTGATCCTATGACACAGAAACAGATACATAAACTAATCTTAGAAAAGAAGAAACAGGGATGTACCATTTTCTTAACAACTCACAATATGGAAGAGGCTGCTAAGCTTTGTGACACTGTAGCTCTTCTGAATGAGGGAGTAATTGTAGATAGTGGTTCGCCAGAAGAAACATGCAGAAGATATAATCATCAGAAGAAGATTATTCTTCATTTAAATACTGGAGATGATCTGGAACTTCCACAGACAAAGGCGTCGGCGGATGAAATCTATAATCTTATGAAGGATGGAATGATTGAAACTATTCACTCCTCGGAGCCAAATCTTGAAACAGTATTTTTGGAACTGACAGGAAGAAAACTTGAGGCTGAATAAATTAGTTTGAGTAAATAATATAGAAAGAGGAATAGCATGAAGAATATTGGAATAATCATAAAGAAACAGATCAAAGATACAATGAAGAATACAGCTGTGCTTATACAGTTTTTTATCTTCCCTATACTTACACTTTTTATGGAAAATGCAATAGATATAGAAGATATGCCATCACAGTATTTCGTAAAGCTCTTTTCTGTAATGGCTATCGGTATGAGTACAACATCCGTTGCAGTAATCATATCAGAAGAAAAAGAGAAGAATACACTCAGAGTTTTGATGATGTCAAATGTTAAGCCTTGGGAATACCTTATGGGAATAGGTATATACGTATGGACTATCTGTATGGTGGGAGCGGGACTCATGGCCACATGTGTTGATTCTGAAGATGTAGTATTTTATCTTGGAATAATGGGCGTTGGATATATGTTATCTATATTAGCTGGAGCATGCGTTGGAATCTACGCAAAGAATCAGATGTCTGCAACATCTCTTGCGATGCCACTAATGATGATACTTGGTTTTCTGCCTATGCTTGCACTTTTCAATGAGAAGATTAAGAGTATAGCAAAGTTCTTCTATACACAGCAGATTCGAACAATTCTCGATGAGATGTCATTTGACTCTATTACTAGGGAAAGTGTTATAATAGTAGTTGTGAATATGATCGTTGTAATCGCTTCATTCTTTATTCTTTTCAGAAAAAAGGGACTTGAATAAAGTATGATGCAACAGTTCTTATAAGATAAGGAACATTAGGATATGAAGATCGAGATAGATATTGATGAAAAGTATAGTGATACTGAAGTTGCGATCAGAGCGCCAAAGCTTTCTCAGGACATTGAGAAGCTTGTGGCGCTTATGCGCATGATTGATATGCAGATTGGTGTATCCAGAGATGGAGAGACATACCTCCTGGATGCCAATAAGATACTCTATATTGAAGCTGTTGAGCGAAAGACATTTCTATATACTGAGGAAGAAATGTATGAGTCGGAGCTTAAGCTTTACGAGATAGAGCAGCAGCTTCTTGAACACGATTTTCTCAGGATAAGTAAACAAAGCATTGTTAATCTCAGAAAGATAAAGAGTCTGAAGGCTGATATAAACAGGAAGATAAGAGTGACTCTGAAGAACGGTGAACAGATTGTTGTTTCGAGAATGTATTCTGATGAACTTAGAAGAAAGCTGGGGTTAAAATGATGGAAGATAAAAAAGGTTTATTTTATTATATAGGTCGCTTATTTGAGACGTATGGAATATTGGTTCTGATCTTTATGGCTGTAAACTTGTTTGTTGGAGAGGGAGCGTCGGAATATTCAACTCTCTTTAAGTATGGAAAGCAGGGACTATCTGCTGCAACACTTGGAGAGCTTCTCCTGCTTGCTTTTCTAATAACGGTTGCATATTTTATATTTATGTCAGACAGCATTATAAAGAATATGAGAGTTCCACTTAGAACCACATTATATCTGATTGCGGTTACGATATTTATCATAATAATGATCTTCGCATTCGGTTGGTTCCCTGTTGACCTTCCTACGGCATGGATCGGATTTGCGGTATCATACATGCTTAGTCTGATCGTGAGTGTGATGATCACATTTGCCAAGGAACGTATGGAGAATAACAGGATGCAGGAAGCATTAAAAAGATATAATTCAGAAAAGTAAATGAAATATAAAGGGGTAGTAGTATGAAGCTTTATGAACTGCTTGAGTATGATGATATAGTAATTCAGTGCCATGATAATCCTGATGCTGATGCACTGTCATCGGGGTATGCGTTACACTGGTATCTGACAAAGATGGGGAAAAATCCAAGATTTATATATCGAGGACCAAAGCAGATAGATAAGAGTAATCTTCTTATCATGCTGGAAAAGCTGGAGGTTCCTGTCAGCTACGAACCGGACTTCGATGAGGTTCCGGAGCTTCTTGTTACAGTGGATTGCCAGTATGGTCAGTCAAATGTTACGAAAACAGAGGCAAAGACTATTGCAACCATCGATCATCATCAGGTAACAGTTGAGCTTCCTGAGCTTTCAGAGGTAAGAAGTAATATTGGAAGCTGCGCTACAATACTGTGGGATATGATCAACGAGGAGAGACTTAGTATAGACGAGAATCTGCTCCTTTCTACTGCCATGTATTATGGCCTTTATACTGATACCAATAAGATGTCTGAGATTGCTCATCCTCTTGACAGAGATATGAGAGATTCGCTGAATATCAGCAGAAGTATAATTCTGGAGATGAGCACATCCAATATATCCCTGGATGAATTAAAGCTTACTGGAAAGGCTATCCTTGATTATCATTATTTTATAAAGCATAAATATCTTATGATAAAAGCTGATCAGTGTGATCCAATAATCCTTGCTGTGATCAGTGATTTTTCTATGGAGACAACAGATGTAAATGTTTGTCTATCTTATTATGTAAGTTCCGAAGAGATAAGATTTTCTATCAGAAGCTGTGTGAAGGAGGTTCATGCCAATGAGCTTGCACGTTTTATTGCTGATGGTATAGGCGGTGGTGGTGGCCACATCACTAAGGCTGGTGGAATCATATGGCCAAAAGAATTATGTAAACTAGAAAACTATAAGGACATGACTCTAGAGGATGCTGTCAGTCAGGAATTCCAGAAGAGGATAGATAAGTATTTTAATTCCTTTGAGATAATATACGCTAAGGAAACACGTATAGATACAACAGGAATGAAGAAGTATGAGAAGCTTCCTCAGCTTCGTGGATTTGTGAAACTTACAGATATATTCCCTGTTAATACTCTGGTTGAGATCAGAACTCTGGAGGGAGATGTAAATATTCGAATTGATGAGGATAAATATCTGATGATCGGAATCGAGGGAGAGATTTATCCTATTCAAAAAGAAAAGCTGGATAACAGTTATAAGATGGTAGATATTCCTTATGCGCCTGATTTTGAGTACGAGCCTAGTATTAAAGACAGCATAACGGGCGAGAGGAAAAATGTTCTTGAGTATGCAAAATCTATAATCGGAACTGGTAAGACCAGAATATATGCAAAGCCTCTTGATACATATATTAAGCTCTTTACTATGTGGGATGAAGATAAGTACTATTCAGGAATTCCAGGAGATTATATCGCAGTCAGAGAGGATGACCCTTACGATACTTACATTATAAATGGAAGACTCTTCGATCAGTTATATAAGGAGGTAGAAGAGTAAAGTGATAAATCATTATAATGCATTTATCTCTTATAAGCATGCCCCTGAGGATATCAGAGTTGCAGAAGCTGTGCAGCGCGGGTTGGAACATTTCCATATTCCAGCAAAGATTCAGAAGAAGACTGGTATAAAAAAGATTGAGAGAATCTTTCGTGATAAGGATGAGCTTCCTATAACCAGTGATCTTACAGATACCATAGCAAGTGCGCTGAATTCTTCTGATTATCTGATCGTAATATGCTCAACGCGCACGAAGGAATCAGAGTGGGTTAAGCGAGAGATAGAGTACTTTTTAAGAAGTCATACAAAGAAGCAGATTTTCACGGTTCTGGTAGATGGAGAACCACAGGATGTTATTCCTGAAGTTCTTCAGTACGAGGACCATCTTGTGGTTAATGATCTTGGGCAGCAGCAAACTATTCGTATGCCTATAGAACCACTTTCATGTGACTATAGAATGCCGATCAGGAAGGCTGATAAACATGAACTTCCTCGCCTTGCCTGTGGACTTATAGGCTGTTCGTACGATGAACTTATGAATCGCCGCAGACAGTACACATTGAGGCGTGCGATGCTGGGCTGCGCTGCTGTATTAACACTTAGCATTGCATTTAGTTTATATATGATATCCAGTAATAGAGCTATTAATAAGAATTATATTGAATCTCTCAGAAATCAATCCAAATATCTGGCTAATGAAGCGGAAAATTTGCTTAAGAATGAAAAGCGTATTACAGCTTTACAGCTTGTTCTTGAAGCCTTGCCTAAAGATGATGACGATAAGAGACCAATTACCCCTGAGGCAATAAGCGCTCTTACTGAAGGTACTCTTGCGTATGAGTCAAATGATGGAGTCAATATTCACGCTGTCTGGAATTATTCGATGCCAAATGTGATTGAGGATTTTAAGGTTTCTTCAGATTCTTCTACTATAGCTATTCGTGATAATGAAAATGTTCTTGGCATATGGAATACAAAGACTCATGATCAGGTCCTATATCTGGATAAGATCGGTTCAGAAATAAAAGGAATGAGTTATCTCTCTGAGAAAACTTTTGCTTTTTGGTCTGCTGATACTATGATCTGCTACGATACCGTTACAGGTGAAAAGCTTTGGGAATATAATCTAAAAGAAGACTATTTTCAGACTCAGGCAAACATGATGGTAGGAGATGGTAGTCTTGTAATAGTTACAGAGAATCAGAAGTGTATAGAGATTGAATCTGGTTCTGGAAAGATAAAGAAAGAGACTCAGATAAATGTTTCGTCTGGTGATTCTGATTTTGTTCCATCTAAATGTAAGCTTTCCCCAGATGGGAAAAAAGTGCTTTTTTGTGGATCCGTAGGATGGGACCAAAATATTTATGGTGTACTTGATCTGGATTCTGGTAAGATAGAGACCTCAAAACCAACTGAAGAGACAGTAAAAAATATAGAGTGGATTGATGATAATACTATCGTGGTAGCAACTTTATATGTTGGTTTTGATGGAAGTATGTCTCTGGGCAACTTAGATCTTTATACTGAGGACAAGAGTACTATTATCTGCGCAGCTTCTTCTGATCTGAGTGAGAAGTGGACAGCTGATTTTGTATGTACAGGAGTAGATATTTCCGATGGCTTTCTATCTCTTCCAGTCGTAGATTCGGTTGTATATTATGCTGGAAATGTGGCTGCAACATATGATGTTAAAGATGGAAAAGTGAAATATAGTCATAATGTCAATAGCTCTATAATCGATGTTAGTGACAGGGATGGTGACGGAAGTCCTATATATATTTCGGAGGAGGGAGGCTTTAGCTATCCTGCGCCGAATATCAGTGATAAGTCAGTAATGCATACAAAATATTTTGCTGATGAACTAAGACAGGCAGAGGTTAATAGTGGTGTATATGTCAGACAGAATAAAGGGTTTGAAATAATCTACTATAACTTTGGTATCTATGATGAAGAATGGAAGTCTCTTTCAGATGATGTGACTGTATCCAGCGTGACACATGATCATTATATGAATGAAAATGCTTTGGCTATAGTTACAACGGAAGATGATAATCCATTCCTTACTATATGTGGTCTTGGAGACAATTATAAAACTATTCAGGTTGAACTGGAGGATAAAAGTTCTTACAGCTATACCATATTGGGAATAGATGAGAAGAAGGTTTATCTAGGGCATTTATCAGACTTAACATATGTTTTAACTGAAGTGGATATTTTCACTGGAGAGATGGAAACTAAGACCGTATGTGAAAACTATGTTTCCAATTTTAGCTGTCGAATGAATGAGTCAGGCAAGTTTGCATATACATTTAAGGACGATGATCAGCAGTTTATGCTTGGCCTGTATGATCTGGGACTTAAAAAAACCAGTTCTATAAAGCTTCCTGAGGATGCAGGATTTCCAAAGAATGCACCTCTTTATTTCCCAGATGCAAATGCTATCTATTATCTAGGTGATAAGGAGTATATCATTGATATTAAGGACGGAACTGAGAAAGAGGTTCAGACTCCTGACCAGTGGATAGGTACAGACTGCATATCTGAGAACAGTGATGGTTCTCGTGTTGCTGTATCAGATGGGAAAAGAATCGTTCTTCTGGATAAAAATGGAGAAGTTTCGGTCAAGATAGACTGCCCAGGAAACTCACCGGTGGGAATGTCATTTAACCCAGATGGTGATCTGGTGGTTTTATATAGTGATGGCAGTCTTTACTGGTATTCAAAGGCTGGAATCTTTAAGAAGAAATCCTGGGTTTATTCTTACTATAGTACAAATGATGTTCATTTTGAGTATGATACAAATCAGGGCATCATGTTTATTCAGATTGATAAGCTGACAGATATGGTGGATATGGAGAGCGGAGTGCAGTTTGCACATGTTAGCAACTGCTATGGTCACCATATGGGTACAGATATATTTGTAACTGAGTCCTATGAAAAAGATCACAGAATGAGACTTGGATACTATCACAGGTACACAGTAGAGGAACTTATTGAAAAGGCACAGACGATTACTGGTGGTACAGATCTTAGTGACGAGCTGAAGTCTCAGTATGGTATCGAGGACTAAAGTAATTTAGGGAATTTTTCAATATGTGACTAAAGTCATATTGAGAATATATCTTTCTTCACTACAAAACAAAATACACAGATTATATAATGAGCGTGTCAGATGGAGATAGACAGATATCTTCGGTGACACGCTTTTAAACTGTTAGAAATATGGAGAGAAAAATATGGGAACAATATTAAAGCTAAACGACTTAACAAAGAAGTACGGCAACAAGGTTGTTGTCGATAATGTAAATATCGAAATTCAGGAAGGTGAGGTTTTCGGACTTCTTGGTCCTAACGGAGCTGGTAAGAGTACCACAATGAATATGGTCTGCGACTTAGTAAAACCTACTCTTGGAAATGTGGAGTTCTTCGGTAAAGACTTCCAGAAGAACCGCAAGGAGCTGGTTGATAAGCTGGGATACATTCCACAGGATCTGGCAATACATGGTAACCTGAAGGCGTGGGAAAATGTTGAGCTCTTTACTTCACTTTATGGAATAAAGGG
The DNA here is from genome assembly GCA_000687975.1 of Lachnospiraceae bacterium AC2031. Classification (GTDB taxonomy): domain Bacteria; phylum Bacillota; class Clostridia; order Lachnospirales; family Lachnospiraceae; genus Eubacterium_Q. Next base: position 2,687,170 of record JIAB01000001.1, read on the forward strand.
AGTGGAACTTAAGAAGAGAATTGATGAATCCCTTGAATATGTTGGTCTGCTTGATAGAAGAAATGATTTCGCGAAGACATTTTCCGGTGGTATGAAGAGACGACTTAATATCGCATGTGCCATAGGTCATCATCCAAAGCTTCTTATCTTCGATGAGCCAACAGTTGGTATCGATCCACAGTCAAGAAACTTCATCCTTGAGAAGATCAAGGAATCCAATAAGAATGGTGCAACAGTTATTTACACCAGCCACTATATGGAAGAGGTTGAGGCAATCTGTACAAGAATCGCAATCATGGATAACGGTAAGGTTATCGCAACCGGAACAAGTGAAGAGCTTAAGAAGATGGTTGTTGAAGATACCTCTACTATCACTCTTGAGGAAGTATTCCTCACACTTACAGGAAAGAAACTTAGAGATTATTAAGAGGACAAGATAATGAACAGATATATTATTAAAAACAATATAAAGCTGATGTGTCGAAGCTGGGTCAACATTCTTCTATTCGTAATAATGCCTGTCATCCTTGTAGTATGTCTTTCAAGTGCATTTGACAGTCTGATGAAGAAATATGACGACGCCGAGATTACAGCAGGCTACAGAGTAGAGGGTGATGGAGTCACCGATGAGATGATAGAAGCCATGTGTGAAGTGGCAGAAGAGAACGATATTACTCTTGAAGAGTATACTACTGGAGATCCAGAGGAACTGATCAAGAAAAATGAACTTAGTGGTTTTATCATATTTGAAGAAGATACGTATACAGTATATGAAGATAAAGAAGCGGCCGAACTAGGAAAGGTTATTGAGTATTTTGTGAATGCATTTTATGAAAATGTAACTGCATCGGCCATGGGAGTTGATACTGACTCTGCAAAGCTTGCAGTAGAGCATCCTGACTTCAAGCCTGCTATTGATTCCAAGGATTACTACGGAATCGTTGAGATAATATATTTCGGCTGGTGTGCCATAGTTGCAGGTGCTGGTATCTTTATGAATGAAAAGAAATATAAGATCAGAAAGAGATATCAGGTTGCAAACCTGTCATCATTTAATGAGTATCTTGGAAAGTTTATTCCTTTAGCAATAGTTGCTTCAGTTGGAACAGTTGTTGCTGCAATACTTACAGTAGTTCTTTTGGGAGTACATTGGGGAAATATTCCTCTATCATTACTGATCGTTGTTTTATCAGTTGCAGCTGCTTCAGCGTTTGGAGTAATGATCTATAACATTACAGATAACATGATAGCAACAATCATCATTTGTTTTACAGTAGTTTGGATCATGGGATTCTTCGGAGGAGCATTTGAGACATATCTCTTCTCATCTCATCCAATGATTCTTAAGAACCTGTCGCCTATATATCATATTAACAGGGCACTTACAGAATTATCCTGTATGGGCAGCAGTGACTTTGTAAATAGTTCATTCATATATACAGGTGGAATCATAGTAGTTTGTTCACTTCTTGCAGTAATAGCTGGCAAGATCAGAAAGGGAGGAAGAGCATGAAAACCTTAATCAAAATGAGTATGAAACTTCTGGTGAGAACAAAGATTATATGGCTTTTCATTGTTTTTATGCCAATATTATCAACTCTTTTGTTAAAGGGTAATACACACTATACAGCTTTTGTAGAAGAAGATGAGCTGGTAGTTGAACTTGATTCAGCAGATGAAAAGGTTGCATATTATGGTGCAAATGGAGAGTATATAGTTAAAGTATATGATGCCTCAAATACAGAGCTTTCTAATTATCTTTTAGATAGACTTGGAAACAGCGGACTGTTTACTATATGTAGAGCAGATATTTCTGAGAAGGAAGTTACAGATGAGTTTATTAAAGACCGTATAGAGTTTGATGCATATGAAGATCGTATGGGTTCAGCTCTTTATATACCAGCTGATTTTGATGAAAAGATGCTGGAAGGTAAGATGGATGAAGCCCTTACAATGTATGTTCTTTCAGATGATTCAAGAACAGATGCGCTTGAAAATGAGCTAACACTGCAGCTTTCAAGAATAGATACTGCAAAAGATTATATAGTAGAAGCTGACTCAGAAGCTGAGGAAATAGTAGAAAACCTTAAGTCTGTTGATGATATGACACCTGAAAAGGAAGTGACTGCAGTTGCAGGTTCAGGAAATAACCTGACTCAGGAACAGTCTGATCAGAAGGCTCAGATGGGATATGCATTCTCATTCCTTACACTTGGTTTTGTATTTGCAGGATTCTTTGTAGCTAACGGAGCAATCAAGGAACAGAAAAATGGTGTCTTTACAAGAGTTTCTCTTTCTAAGACAAACGTGCTTACATATTTTGCTTCCAAATTTGTAACAGTATTTCTTGTATCAGTTCTTATGACAGGAGTTGTTGCTGTATGCAGTCTGATGATTGATATGAATGATGTTGGAATGAGCAGACCAGTATTTGTTTTAATAATCTTTATGATGGGTCTTATCTTTAGCTCACTCAGTATGTTTATGGGAATTATGATGAATGATGTATTTGGTGCCAGTGTAGCAACATTTACACTCTGGTGTATGTCATCACTCTTTAGTGGTTCTTACTTTCCTCTGGATTCAGCATCTAAGGCAATCAAGGTTATATCTGCTCTGATGCCTCAGAAATGGTTCCTTCAGGGTACTGAAATGATATTTGTTGGAGACAACAAGGCTTACGGTATGTTAATATGTATAACAGTAGCATATTTAGCAGTAATCCTTAGCCTCGGCGGTATTGGCCTTAAGGTTAGAAGGAGTGAAGAGTGGGGAGAGTCGTAAGCGACAATTTAAAAGAAAAATACTTTTTAATAGTACGTATCATCATCATGTTGCTTTTCAGCGGATATGGAGTGATGATAAATGAAGAGAAGACAGGAGTATCTGCAGAGATACTCCTGCTTATTTCGTTATATATATCTATGGTCTGTCTGAAAGAGTTTGTTGATGGCAGGAAGAAAGCAGTTTTCCTTGTAGTAGCTGCAATAGATATTATCTCTGTTTTGTACATGGGCGGGGCTGGATATATATTCCTGGGAGCCTTTCTTTATTACGAGATTCTACTTTGTATAAGGGCCAGAAGAATCTGGTATTATCTGATATATATGACCATATTCATAGAGAAGTACATCTTGGTTAGTATTATTGAAGAGATGCCTCTGGATGTGATCACACAGATAATCATTCTCACATTTATGCTTGTCTTTTATATGCAGCATGAATTTGTAGTTACTGACTACGAAAAGCAGATGATGCAAGATACTATAACTCAGCAGAGTCTGAAAAGAGATATGCGAATTCAGGAGACCACTGCAAGAGAGCAGATGAAGAAGAACATTCTTATGTCTGAGAATAAAGTTCTGGAAGAAAGAGCAGCGCTTTCACAGACCCTTCATGATAAGCTGGGTCACAACATAAATGGTTCTATATACCAGCTTGAGGCGATAAAGGTTATAATGGATAAAGATCCAGATAAGGCACGCTCTATGACTCAGGCGGTTATAGATCAGCTTCGAACTGGTATGGATGAGATCCGTGCAATACTTAGAAAAGAGAGACCTGAGAAAAAGCAAATGGCACTCCTTCAGCTTTATGAGCTCTGTGAGGACTGTAACAATAAAGGTGTTGAGGCTGAGTTTGAAAGTGATGGCGATCTTTCAAAGGTACCAGATCACTTATGGGAAGTGATTCTGGATAATGCATTTGAAGCGGTTACCAATTCTATGAAGTATTCCAGCTGTGAACATATAAATATTGGTATAGTAGTAATGAATAAAATGGTGAGATGCACCATCAAGGATGACGGCGTTGGCTGTGATAAGATTGAAGATGGTATGGGTCTCTCTGGAATGCGTAAGAGAATACGTGAGGCAGGCGGCACAATCGACTTTGAAAGTAAAAATGAATCTGGAACCCAGAAGGGCTTCAAGGTCAACATGCTCCTCCCACTTTAGTTTCACTTAAAGAAATATAAAAGGAAATATAGTATGGAAAAGATTAAGGTTATAATTGCAGATGACTCCGACTTTGTTCGTGATGGAATGAAGATAATCCTGGATGTGGATGATGACTTTGAGGTTCTTGGTTCAGCTGCCAATGGCCGCGAGGCTATAGAACTGGCTGAGAAAGAGAAGCCGGATGTGTTCCTTATGGATATACAGATGCCGGAGATGGATGGTATAGAGGCAACAAAGTATATTGTGGAGCATGACCTGGGAAAGGTTCTGATCCTGACCACATTTGACGATGATGACCTGGTAAAGCAGGCTTTACAGTCTGGAGCAAAGGGTTATCTTATAAAGAATCATACTCCGGATCATTTAAAGCAGATGATAAAGTCAGTTTATAACGGAACTGGCGTAATGGAAGGAAGTATACTTGAAAACCTAGCTTCAGGTGCTTCTCTTGGGGGACAGCCGGAAGGACAGGACAGCGGTATGGCAGCAGGAGCAGGATTTGATGCAACTGGTTATTCTGATAGAGAACTGGATATAGTGAAGGCTGTAGCTGAAGGTCTTTCAAACAAAGAGATTGCGGCTAAGCTTTTTATATCTGAAGGAACAGTAAAGAATTATATTACGAATATCCTTTCGAAGGAGAATCTGTCTCATAGAACAGCGCTTGCTGTTTACTATCTGACAGGCAGGAAATAAGAATTATTAGTAGGTGAAAAGTATGATACTTGTTATTGAAGATGATGTAATGATCAATAATCTGCTGTGTAAAGTTCTGAATGATAATGGCTACGAAACAGACAGCGCTCTTGATGGGGAGATAGGACTTACAAAAGCACTGGAAAAAGAATATGAAATGGTACTCCTGGATCTCATGCTTCCTAAGAAGACTGGCGAAGAGGTCCTTGCTGAGCTTAGAAAGACCAAGAATACTCCAGCCATTGTGCTTTCTGCAAAGAATGAAGTAATCAATCGTATTGAGCTATTAAGACTTGGAGCGGATGATTATATCAGCAAGCCTTTCGATGTGGATGAGGTAATACTTCGTATTGAAGCAGTACTAAGACGTACTGGAAGTATGACGGCTCCTTCAACTCTTGAGTATAAGAAGATGAGACTGGATAAAGAGGCAAAAAGAGTCTTCATAGAAGAAGAGGAAATCACTTGTACGGTTATGGAGTATAGTATTCTTGAGCTTATGCTTGAGAATCCTAACAAGGTTTTTTCAAAACGTAATCTTTTTGAGAGTGTTACCGGCGATGAATACCTTAGCGATGATAACACTATGAACGTTCATATGAGTAATCTCCGTAAGAAGATTGCGAAGGCAACCGACGAACCTTATATAGATACAGTCTATGGAATGGGGTATCGCCTTTCGAAGTAATCTTTAGTTTTTCTTTAGGATTGATGAATCATTTCCTTATATAGGTAGTTTAATATGGCATCATCAAAAGGAAAACGAAAGGGGAAAAAACAATGAGTGATATTATACTCGAGACAAATCATCTTACAAAAAGATTTCACCAAAATTTAGCGTTAAATGACGTAAGTATAAAACTTGAGAAGAATCGTATATATGGATTCATCGGGGAAAATGGTGCAGGTAAGAGTACATTTATGAAGATAATCGCAGGGCTTTCATTTCCTACCTCAGGAGATATAACCCTGATGGGAGAAAGCAGCGCGAGTGGTCTTGCTAGAAAACGTAAGAGTTTGGGTACAATGATCGAAGGCCCATACCTCTATGGTAACTATACATTATGGCAAAATGTTGAGATCCAGAGATTGCTTGTAGGAAATCCTGATAAATCTGCAACAGACAGAGTAATCGAACTGGTTGATCTTACAGATCATGCGAAGAAGAAGGCCAAGAAGCTTTCCATGGGTATGAAGCAGAGACTGGGTGTAGCTATGGCGCTAGTGGGAAATCCAAGATTTCTTATCTTAGATGAACCAATTAACGGTCTTGATCCTATAAATATCATAACTCTCAGAAATATGCTGAAGAAGATAAATGAGGAGCAGGAATGTACAATCTTTGTATCAAGTCACATCCTCAGTGAGCTATATCTTCTTGCAACTGACTTCATATTTATACATAAGGGTTCTATAGTTGAAACTTCAACCCATGAGGAGTTAGAAGAAAAGTGTAGTCAGTACATTCAGGTTAAGACTAACAACATTCCTGAAACAGTTACAATTCTTGATAAATACTTCCCAGATATTACATATAAAGTGGTGGCAGATGATACTGTTAAAGTACATGGAAAGACTGAAATCATGTCTGATCTTTCCAGATACTTGATGGAGGCTGGAATAGTAGTATATGAGCTATCTAACAAGGAACTGTCACTTGAGGAATATTTTGTAAGTATTATGGGAGGTGAGGCAAATGCTTAATTTACTTAGAATTGAAGGATACAAGTTTAGAAGATTTAAACCTTTTTATTTCTGTCTTGCTATGTTGGTTATTCTTGGAATAGTGGGCGCAGTTCGTGGATTATCACAAAATTATATAAATTACTATGGCATTGGTATAATGCATGACGGCTTTGTTGATTCAGTGCAGGATTGTTCATTTGCATTTGTCATTAGTATGTTGATAGCTTGGTATACAGGTTTGGACTTTACCAATAGAACTGTGCATAGATCTATAGTTACAGGTGGTAAGAGATGGATGGTTATTGCAACCAGAATTATGGCCACTAGCCTTATGACTTTTATATTCCATTTATTCCTTATAGGCTCTCAGATAGTTACCTTTGGAAAGACCTGTGGTTATTCACTTGAAGGATTCTGTAGGCAAGATCTTGTATGGCTTGGTGTAGTAGCTCTTCAGCTTATTGCTGAAAATGCATTCTATACACTGATAACTGTAATATGTGGAAATGTGTATACAGCTCTTTTTGCCTGTGTTATCATAGCTGCCATCGGTGGAAATACACTTAGAAATGTATTCGTAGGAAATACTATATATGAGCATTCATTTTTCTGCTTCGCAAAGAGTGCATCAGCTTCAGATTTGATACCTTGTGCAATATGTGCGATAATAGCCATTATAATTTTTGTTGGTGCAACCTGCATATATTTCAATAAGAAGGATGTTTTAAACTAGAAGCAAGCGGCATTTAGCTTGATTTAATTAGAAATAATAAGGAGGACTGTTATGTTATATGTAATAATAATACTTAGCATAATAGTCCTCTTTTTGCTTGTTAGGCTCTTAGTACTAAAGAGAGAAATGAAACGAGTCATTTGGGAGATGAGGAATAATCCGGATAAGAATAATATGAATTGTGATTTTATAGATGCGGATCTTCAGAATATGATTGTGGAAGTTAATAATCTGTATGATCATATAATGCGGATAAAAGCGGATAGTAAGAAAGATGAGAAAAAGATAAAAGAATCAATCGCTTTGATATCACATGATATGAGAACTCCACTTACTTCTATAATTGGTTACCTGCAGGTTGCGAAAAAAACCGAAGATAGTAAAGAAAAAGATTTCGATATTGATATAGCTTTGGATAGAGCAAGATACCTTAATAATCTAGTAAATGACTTCTTTGAAATATCACTTATAGAGTCTGATCAGGTTGACATAATTCTAGAAAAAGTGAATATGTGTGAGCTTATATGTGAAGAGATACTTGCTGAAAGTCCTGAGATAGATAAGAAGGGAATCGAGCCTAAATTCCCTCAGGCTGAAGAGAATATCTTTGTAAATGCTGATAGACAGAAGCTTGTCAGGGTAATTCAAAATCTCATATCCAATGCTGTAAAATATTCGAATGATAGACTGGATTTTTATATAGAAAATGGTAATATGGAAACAGTTACTATAAAGATTCAGACTGACTCTTCTGAAGATGTGGATACTGACAAGATATTTGACAGATTTTATCAGAAGGATTCCTCCAGAACTAAAGGAGGGGCAGGACTGGGCCTATACATCTGTAAGGAATTTGTGGAACGAATGGGAGGCACCATCGCTGCAGCTCAGGAGGAGAATACATTTGAGATTATTCTAGAACTTAAAAAAGCATAGTCAATCATAAGGCATCTAAGCTGAAGCCGCACAAATAGGGCATTTACAACTTGTTCATAATTTCTTTACGACATATTAATTACTTTTTTACGATATCTTAAACACTATCTTTACAACCTATGTTAAAGTGTATACAAGTTCAACAAGTGAATAAATTCTCTTTTGAAACAAATAGTGTAAATAGTGTGAAAATAAAGGACGCGGATAACTCAGCGTCCTTTATTTTTTGTGATTAATGAGAATGCATGACCGCATGACCGCATCTTACCGTCTAGTTTCTACCACTTACCGCCTATGTCGATACAGACATGGGCGTTTTTTGTTATCTTAGCCTTACCAAATACAAAGGAGGTAAATGAATATGGTATCAAGATTTCTGCAAAGTAAGTGGTGGCATCTGTTCGCAGCATTTTATATGGTGGCTATAATAGCGTACATCATATTCTTCGCAGTGACACAGAGAATACTAATGATAGGATTCCTGGTTTCTACATTATTCATGCTTGGAATAGAGCTATGGATATTTATGAAAAAGAAATAACCAGGTGTGGATGTTTGAAAGTGTTTTCTATATAATGGTATCTGGAAGAATCTTTTGGAGGGAAAATTTTGAAGGTTGATATAAATATATCAAAAGAAGTGAAGGAACCTTACGTGGTTATTCATACAAATGAAATGACAAATGAAATATCAGATCTGGCGAATAGTATCTCTGAAATGTCAGCTAGTTCGTCAGGTGGACGGCTCATAGGAAATGTAGATGACCGTATGATCGTTCTTGAGGCAGATACAATAAGCGTGATTCGTGTAGATAACGAGAAGGTTTATGTTGTATCTGATGGAACATCTTATAGAGTGAATAAGAGAATGTATGAATTATTGGATATGCTAGGCAAAGATTTTATGCAGGTGTCAAAGTCAGCTAGTATCAACCTGAAGTTCCTGAAGAGTGTAGAACCATATTTTAATGGAGTGATGGTTCTTAATCTTAAGGATGGGGAAAAAGAGTATATCTCTCGTAAATATGTACCAGCCCTTAAGAAGTATCTGGGAATTTAATTATTCGTTATTAATAGAACTATAGATAAGGAGAAATACTATGAAATCAAGTACGATTGTTATAGATATAGTAAAATCAACAGTGATCAGTATTCTGATGAGTACATTTATTTTCGTCATTGTTGGAGTGATTTTTGATCAGATTGGGAAGGGAACCTTCACAACAAGTAACTACGGATTTACAAAGATGGTGCTTGCCTGTGTTTTTACAGGACTAGGCTTCGGAGTCCCAACATTTCTTTATAGCATGGAAAATATTCCAATGTTTTTAGCATCTATAATACACTTAGGAATTGGCTTTACAGTTTACTTCTTTGTTGCATCCCAGGTTGGATGGATTCCTAAGCAGGCGGGAACAGTTGCCAGTGTTTGCACAATAGTAGGAGTAATAGTTGTGGGACTTATTATCTGGGGATGTTTCCTCAAGTATAATAAGAATCTGGCCGATCGAATGAACAAGGCTCTGGAACAGAGGTAAGAAATTTTGAAGATACTTATAGCAGAGTATATAAAGGATGGCGGTAGCGCCATGGTTGTTGATTCAGAGCTGAATGTAATATCTCTTGGTGGCGATGTAACTCAGTTTATGAACTTATACTCAAAAACAAAAAATATATGTATCCCAATAGTTATACATATCCTTATAAATTCCTTTGGTGTTATGTTCATGTTGCTGACATATCAATAGAGGATTGTATTTTTTTATATTTGTGATAAAGTATTAGATGTTGTTTTTATCCAATATAAAAAAATATAGAAAGAGGGATAGTATGAGTAAAGAAAAACGTGACAGCTGGGGTTCGCGCTCTCAGTTTATTCTCGCTTCAATCGGATCAGCAGTAGGATTAGGTAATGCATGGCGTTTCCCTGGTCTTGCAGCAAAGCATGGTGGTGGAGCATTCCTGATGGTTTATCTTCTTGCTATGCTTGTTATCGGAATTCCATTTCTCATGATGGAGATCTCTATAGGACGTAAGATGCATCGTGGTGTACCAGGTGCACTTCGAGCTATAAAAAAGCAGACTGAGCCTGTTGGCTGGTTTGCAGTTTCAAATGCATTCGTTATTTCAGTTTATTATGCAGTAGTATTTGCATGGGTTATCATGATGGCATTTGCAAGTTATAAGTTTGCAAGCTTTACAGGTGATGGTGAATCTGCTGCAGGTTTATGGGCTGGTATGATCAAGACAACTGGAACTACATCAGGATATGGTACTATATCACTTCCTGTTCTTGGATGTCTGGTTATTGCCTGGGTACTGATTTATGCTTGTATCCGTAACGGTCCTGGTACTGTTGGTAAGGTTGTTAAATATACGGTATTCCTTCCAGTCATCTGCCTTCTTATTCTTGCCATAAAGGGTATTCTTATGCCGGGGGCAATGGCAGGACTTACAAAGTTTTTTGTTCCTGATTTTTTATCACTTTCAAGTGCTGATATCTGGATTGATGCTATAGGACAGGTATTCTATTCACTGTCAATCATGATGGCTATCATGGTTGCTTACGGTTCATTCCTTCCGGAAGACAGTAACATTGCAAAGGATGCAATGATCATTGCATTCTCAGATTTTGCAATCAGTGTTCTTTCAGGTATCGTACTCTTTACAACAATGAGTGGTACAGGTCAGCTTGATAACATGACAGCTTCTGGTATCGCAACAGCATTTATAGTATATCCACAGTCTATTGTACTTTTAACAAACAATGGTGTGGCTAATGCAATATTCGCATTTGTTTTCTACTTCTGCCTTTGTACACTTGCTATCGATAGTGCATTTTCAATTATCGAAGGTGTATCAACTGCAATATCTGACAAGTTCCATCTGTCACACAAGAAGACAACACTTGTTCTTTGTATCATAGCAAGTATCCTTTCTCTGTGGTTCATTACAGGTGCTGGTCTTGCTTGGCTGGATATCGTTGATAACTGGTGTAATGCATACAGTCTTATCTTAGTTGGTATTCTTGAGGCTATTACAATAGGCTGGCTCTTTGATCCTAAAAAGGTTCTTAAGGAAGTAAACCGCAATACAAAGGGCTTTAAGATGCCTGAATGGTGGTTCATCAGCTCAATCAAGGTTCTTACACCTATTGCACTTACAGGATTCTTTATCTGGAATCTGGTATCACTTTTCAAAGCAGGTGGTATCTACGGAGCAGGAGATGGATATTCTCTTGCATCTAATATAATTGGTGGATGGGTAATCCTCGCACTTTGCTTATTCAGTGGACTTATCGTAAAGGTTGTTGAAAAGAATCTGGCAAAGAAGGGTTATGAGCCTGATGACGATGTTTGGGAGGATACTGAAGAGTAATCGGTAGACCGAAAACAAAGTCAAAGTATAAAGATTTATAAAGCAGTTCTCGTTTTGATATGTACCCAGAATCCTGGACACATATTTATGAATTAGGCTGAACACATGGATGCTATCCTGTATTTTGCAGGTGGCATCCATTTTGTTTTTGCTTGAATTCTTTTGTTATTGTAGTAATCTATATATTCTTCAACAGCTTTTGAGAACTCTTCGAAAGAAGAGTATTCTTTCTCATAGCCGTAATACATTTCATTTTTTAATCTCCCAAAGAATGTCTCCATAATACAATTATCATAGCAGTTACCTTTTCGTGACATGGATTGAATAATACCATGTTCTTTTAATACATTTCTAAAGTAAGCATGTTGATACTGCCAGCCTTGATCAGAATGGAATATTAGACCTTCAACTGATGGAAATTTATCAAAAGCCTTATTTAACATTCTCTTTATCTGATCGAGATTTGGACTCATAGATAGATCATATGAAATGATTTCATTTGTATTCATATCTAACACTGGTGATATATAACACTTTCCCCATGAAAAATTGAACTGAGATACATCTGTAGTCCATTTTTGTAAAGGAGCAGTCGTACTGAAATCTCTATCTATTATGTTGTCAGCAATCTTTCCTACTTCACCCTTATATGAGTGATATTTCTCCTTTGGACGTTTGCCTATTAATCCGGCTTCATGCATAAGACGTTGAACACGTTTATGATTCACTTGATATCCTCGATTTATTAATTCCTGATAGACTCGTCTTACGCCATACCTTCGCTTGTTCAATTCGAAAATACTTATTATTTCATCTAGTATTTTTTGATTACGTATAGCAACAACGTCTTCCTTACTAATTTCAAAATAGTAGGTTGATTTAGCCATCGACATAGCTTTAAGAAGATACTTTAGTTGGTGTCCTTCTTCTCTGAGTTCTTTGATGATTGCTGCTTTTTCGCCTTGAGTCGCGCAGCTTCCTTTTCTTCTCTCAAGGCGATCTCTTTTTTTATTACTTCGATTTCTGCACGCATGTATTCATTTTCAGCTCTTAATCGAATTAGTTCCTCATATTCAGATTCATTAGGTTTGGGAGGTTTTCTGGTTCCTATTTTCTTCATATCTGGATTCTTTGCTTTACGACCTTTCTTTAGTATAAGACCATTATAACCGTATTTTTTATATTTGCGAACCCATCGACAAAGTAGAGCATCATTAATGCCGGCTGAAATAGCAACAGACTTATTGGATTCTCCGGTCAAAACACGTATAACCAATGCATATCTTTCCTCCGGAGTCCACTCTTTATTTTTCTTGTGCTTCAATGCATTAGATCCACAGGCATCCTCAATCCGAACCCATCTACGAATCATATCGTGAAAACTCTTTGGGTATATGCCCTCCGGTGTATCGGGCCACAGCCCTTTGCGATACAATTCTATGGCTTTTCTTTTGTATTCATAACTATAACGCATAAAAAGACCCTCCTTACTGGTTTGAACCGACCCCCAAAAGTTAGACCTATAAAATCTAACTTTTGGAGGTCGTTTTTTATGGGTAAAAGCAAGTATACCTACGAATTTAAAAAGCAAGTCGTCAATGATTATCTTAATAATGAAGGTGGGTACAGGTACATTACGGCAAAATATTCCGTGTCAGATAGGAGATTGGTTCGACAATGGGTTGCTAACTATAAAAAATATGGTGATAGTGGTTTATTTCGCTCACGAAAGAAGACAGTGTATTCTTTTAAAAAGAAATTAGATATTGTAGAATTATATCTATCAAGCGAGCTCTCTTATCAGGAAATAGCTCTTCAGGAAGGAATCAAAAATCCTTCTGTTATTGCTGCGTGGGTTAATCGATACCGTATCGCTGGTCCTGATGCATTGAGACCTCAAAAGAAAGGTAAGAATAAAACTTTGGATAAATCTAAGATAGATTGTAAATCTATAAAATCAGAAGAACACATTGTTGATACTAGTGCTGAACATGTAAAAGAACTAGAGGAAGAACTCCTTAAATTAAGAATCGAGAATGCCTTTTTAAAAGAACTGAGGAGACTGCGTTTAGAGGACGAGGAAAAAATGAGAGAACGGCGCTCGTCATCAACAGCCTCCGAGGAGACTTCAGACTAAAAGACCTTCTCTCTTATACCGGAATGCCTAAAGCAACGTATATGTATTGGCAAAAAAGATTTGATAGAGAAAATCCGGACAAAGAAATCGAAGAAAAGATGCTTGCGATTCGAAAGATAAATAAAGATTACGGTTATCGTAGAATGTTAGGAGAACTAAAAAATCAAGGGTACTGTATCAATAAAAAGAAAGTACAAAGAATTATGCAAAAACTTGATTTGCAGGTTACATCATTTACTCGAAAAAGCCGTAAATATAGCTCTTATAAGGGTAAAGTTGGAACTATTGCCCCTAATAGAATCCGACGCCGATTTAACACACACATACCTCACCAAAAGATTACGACTGATACAACTGAATTTAAGTATTATGAGATTGATGTTAAAGGTCATATGACTATGCAGAAGCTCTACCTGGATCCATTTATGGATATGTGTAATGGTGAGATTATCAGTTATGCAATATCAAAACACCCGTCTGCTCAAAATGTGATGGATGCGTTAGAACAGGCTATAGATGTAACATCTGATTGTCCATATCGCAGAACTTTTCACTCGGATCAAGGTTGGGCATATCAGATGAAAACTTATTCTCATCGTCTTAAGGAAGAAAGAATATTTCAGAGTATGTCCAGAAAAGGAAACTGTCACGACAACTCAGTTATGGAGAACTTCTTTGGTCTTCTTAAGCAGGAAATTTATTACGGAGTTGTTTATTACAGTTATGAAGAATTAAAATCAGAAATTGAGCGATATATAAAGTATTACAATGAACAAAGAATTAAAGAAAAACTAGGATGGTTAAGCCCTGTACAATACAGGCTTCGCCTCTTGGCTGCATAAAAATAGCGTAGCAGCCATAAAACTGCTACGCTTAAAAAGTCTAACTTTTTGGGGTCACCTCAGTTTGTCCAGTAAAGAGGGTACATATCATTTCGGGAACTGCTTTTTTTATGGTATAATTTTGGCATGTTATTCGGAGGTTTGTACCTCTTATTCCAGATTTATTGAACAGAAACTAAAACTAAAGTATAAAGAAAATGTGTCAGGACAGATGATGTCTTGCACAGGTTGAGGAGCAAGTATTGAAAATATTTGTAAAGGACAAATTAAGTCTCACAGAGACCGAGGTTGAGATCAGATGCAGAGAACGTGACGCTGAGGTTGAGGGAATCATAGATTCTATCAAAAGCCTTGAAGAAACCCTGATGGGGGAAAAGGAAAATGGGGATAAAATACCGGTTACTATCTCTAAGGTCCTGTACTTCGAAGCTGTAGACCGAAATGTATTCGCTTACACTACGTCAGACTATTACAGAGTAAGGCGGACATTGTATGATCTCGAAGAAGAACTGGTGGAGAGACATTTTGTTCGAATTTCCAAGGCGTTGGTTGTTAATCTTAAAGCGGTGAAGAAGGTTTCTCCGGAGGATGGAAGAAGACTGAAGCTGCTTCTAAGAAATGGGGAATGGGTGATTGTATCCAGGAACTATGTTAGTGACTTCAAACGTGGAATTGGAATGAAGGAGGCTTAAGTTATGGACATGAAGAGAGTTATACAAGTTAAGGCTGCCCTTACAAAGGCATTTTCAATAGTTGCAGTATGTTTTTCAATGAGCATTTTATTCATAGGCGTCTTTTGCGCAGTTACTAGCTTCAGCGTTGAGGGGATGGAACTGGTAAAGATATGGCTGACTTTCTTTATACTTGGTGGAATAACATTTTTCAGAATTATGATAGATGATACCCAGTGGGCAAAGAGTAAACCATTCTTTGTAAAGAATATAATCTTTCTGCCGCTGTACCTCGTTGTAACTCTTATTATGGCAATGAGTATTGTGGGAATGCAGGAGATAATGGCAAGACCGTATCTTGTACTAGTTTATGCAGTGATATTCCTTGTGACCTTTACGGTAAGACAGTTGGTCGGATATATTATTGAGAAAGCAAAGACAGATCTTATGAATGATGCTCTGGAGAGTTTTCAAAAGGAGCATTCATGGGATGAAGAAGAATAATATATTAACAGTACTTAGAGTTTTTGTGGCTTTAGTTGCCTGGTTTGTTATCTATAAATGCTACGGGATATTTATTGATCCGTTATTAGAGGGGCACGCGTCAGATAGTATACGTATGATACTAAGCAGGATGGTGGTTCCTTATACATTGGGTCTTGGTGCTTCATATCTGATATTACGTGGCATGCCAGTGGAAAGAGATAGTAGTAATCCACAACTAAGTATAACTCCAGGACTACTCATCAAAGCACTCCTTATTCAGATGGGAATCAGTATGCCAGTTATTATGATCGGGAATATGATTCTGAAGATACTGGGACTTCCTTTTGGTGGAATGAGTAGTGAAGAAATCTTTGGAGAGCACGCTGTTTTCTATATAGTATTGTTACTGATTTTTAATCCTATAATGGAAGAAGTGCTTTTCAGGAAGCTGGCGCTGGATAAATTATTGGTTCTAGGTGAAGTGCCAGCTATCTTTATATCAGCTGCTTTCTTTGGACTGCCTCATGCATATTCCCAGGGAGTTCCACAGATGTTCGGCACTTTTGTTCTAGGTGTTGTATGGGCTTATGTAAGGATAAAGACTGGAAAGCTGTGGCCTTGTATGGTGCTTCATATGCTCTTTAACTTATACGGAGCATACTTCACACTTTTTATGGCTGGAAGTACTTTAACAGCATGTGTTTTAGCAGGGATTAATATGATCATCTTACCGATACCAGCGGTGATATTAATGATTCTTATGCTGAGTAAACCTTCCAAGAAACCTAGAAAAAATGAAGTTATATTATAAATATATTGACAGGATGAATAGAGTTATGATAGTTTATGCTCAGGTAGCAGATAGAGCTACGTAGAATATTTTTAAACGAGGACAATTTATGTTAAGCGTGGTTATGTAACCATTGCAACTTAATATGCAAGGTTTAATTCGATTAAGTGAGTCGAGATTTACCTTCAGGTTAGTGGCGAAAGCCACTGATCTATTTTTGCTACGCTTAATATTATGGATGCTGATTTTTCGGCAGATGGACACCTCGTTTTTATTATGTCTTTTTTGAGGTTTAATACTTGTAGTTATTATTATGTATAACGAACTACAGGCTTATTAGATCTATATATAATAAAAGTTAATGAGACCATGATATCGCTTGCGTGAATATCATGGTCTTTTTGTATGTATTGAATGGTTAAGGTGAGTTTTCGATTCGATAGAAAAAGATTTGAAATAAGGAGAATAACAAAATGAGTAAAGAAATGAATAGTAATATGAAAAATAAGAGATGTGAAAATTACAGGGAATTCTTTAGTAAAGAATATCTGATGGGACCTAACAGTCTGCAGTTATTGGATGAAATGCTGACTAAGTATCCACTTAAGGAAGGCGGACGAGTTCTTGATCTAGGAGCTGGACGCGGAATAACAAGTATGTTCATTGCGAAAGAAGCAAAGGCGGATGTCTTTGCAGCCGAGCTATGGATATCACCTACTGAAAATGCTAAAGACTTTGAGAAGTGGGGAATTGCAGACCGTGTTATTCCTATGAAGGTCGATGCAAATGATATGCCATTTGCCCAGGATTACTTCGACGTTATAGTGAGTATAGATGCATTTCATTATTTTGGAAATGAGAAGAATTATTTCCAGGATAAGATTATGCCATATCTTAAGGAAGACGGTGTTGCTATTATAGCAATGCCTAGTCTTAAGAAGGAGATAGAGGGACCTATTCCAGAACTCTTGCTTGAGTGGTTTGAAGGAGATGAAAGTGAGATGAATCTTTTCCATACCAGAGAACAGTGGTTGGAAATCCTGGGAGAGAATAAGGGTTACGAGGTTGTAATGGATTTTGACCTGGACTGCTTTGACGAGGCATGGAATGACTGGTTTGAGTCAGGTCACAAATATGGAATAAAAGATAAGGAGTTCTTCGATAGAGGTTTAGGAGATTATCTCTCTTTCGTAGGACTAGTAATAAGGAGACAAAAGAGAAATGAATACTGAATTTCAGATAGAATTTAATAAGATACAGGATATGTGGGCAGAACTTGCTGCAACAGATTCTGCAAAGGAACGTATAAGGGAAGTAAAGGTTATCCTTGATGAGAAGGAACTTAGGAAAGAACTTCGTGATACAACAGATGCCCGTGATATGGTTGAGAAGCTTGGTACACCTCCTCTTCAGAATGTAAATGAACTTAGTGAAGTGATCACTGTTGTTGAGAAAGGCGACTGTCTGACTCCTTACCAGCTGGAGAGAGTAGAAAATGTACTTGTTGTTATCGAACGACTTCGAAGCTATCTTTCCAGAGGAAAGCAGTATAATAATCCATTGGCTTACTATGATGAGAACTTAGATTCTATGGATTATCTAAGAGATGAGATAGTACGTCAGATTCGAAATGAGATGGTGGATGACAGGGCTACAAAGGAACTGTTCGAAATCAGAACAAGTATGATCGAAGCTGAGAATAAGATGAAGCAGAAGGCGGAGCAGATCATAAGAAGTCATAAGGACTGTATGGCAGACAGCTTCTACTCGCTGAGAAGTGGACGCGTGTGTGTTCCAGTAAAGAAGGAATACAAGTTTAAGGTGCCAGGAAGCGTAATAGATAAGTCAGCTTCGGGTAGTACACTCTTTGTTGAGCCAGAAGGAGTTTCAAGATATTTTGAAGAAATGGAACTCCTAAAGATAGACGAAGAGAATGAGGTTTATAAGATTCTTTATACTCTTACCGCTATGGTTGCTGATTCCACAGAAGCACTGAAAGAGAATATGAGAATGATGGAGAAGCTGGATTATATATTCTCGAAGGGTAAGCTGAGTATTGATCTGGACTGCACCGAACCTCATATTAATCTGGATAGAAGAATTAAGCTAAAGGAAGCAAGACATCCGCTGATGGATAAAGCAGTAAATGTTCCTCTTGATTTTTCTTTGGGAGAATCAGATGAAGATACAGGAGAAGCGGAGAAGATCAGAGGTGTTGTGATAACTGGACCTAATACTGGTGGAAAAACTGTAGCAATTAAGACAGCAATGCTGGCCTGCTATATGGCTCAGTGTGGTCTTCATGTTACAGCTAAGGAAGCTGATGTATGTATGAACAGCAATTACCTGTGTGATATTGGAGATGGCCAGAACCTTTCGGAGAATCTTTCAACATTTTCAGCGCATATTAAAAACGTGCTGGATATATTGAAGAAGGTAAATAGAGAAAGCTTTGTTATCATGGATGAGCTGGGCTCTGGAACAGATCCTACTGAAGGTATGGGAATTGCAGTTGCAATCCTGGAGGAACTGAAGAAGAGCGGAGCTAACTTCCTGGTTACAACTCATTATCCTGAGGTAAAGGACTATGCAGAGAAAACTTCGGGAATAGTAAATGCGAGGATGACATTTGACAAGGAAACTTTGAGACCTACATATAAGATGGTTATTGGTGAGGCAGGAGAAAGCTGTGCTTTTTATATAGCTGACAGGCTGGGGATGTCCCGTGATATGCTATCAACCGCAATTGAGGCGGCATATGGAAAGGA
Source organism: Lachnospiraceae bacterium AC2031 (assembly GCA_000687975.1). Classification (GTDB taxonomy): domain Bacteria; phylum Bacillota; class Clostridia; order Lachnospirales; family Lachnospiraceae; genus Eubacterium_Q. The sequence goes on from JIAB01000001.1 coordinate 2,706,251, forward strand.
TGCGGCTGGAAGCTACGAGTTCAGTGAAAAGAGCGAGGATGAAGAAAGAAGCAGAAATAAGAAGGAAGCTTCGCCAAAGATAAACAAGATTCAGAAGAAGCGTACGAATACAAATGTTATGACTCTTTATAATATTGGCGACAGTGTGATGGTATACCCTGATAAGAAGATTGGTATTGTGTGCGAGCCTGTGGATAAGAAGGGGGTGCTCAGAGTGCAGGTGGCTGGAAAGAAGATATACATCAATCATAAGCGAGTGAAGCTGCATGTGCGTGCGGAGGAGCTTTATCCTGAAGATTATGACTTTTCAATCATCTTTGATTCAGTAGAGAACAGAAAACTGAGTCACGACATGGGAAGGAAACTAACTGAGGGAACTATCATTCATGAAAAAAAATAATACGTGGATTTCTATTTATTCTTCTTAAGGACTTCTTAATAAGAAATGGATTATATTCTTGACTAAGAAAGAGATAAACTATAATCTTGCTAGAGAGAGGAGTTCTGGGAAATGAGAAAGAGATTTAAACTATTAGCAGTTCTTATGATGATGACAATCGGCTTTACACTTACTGGATGCAGTACATACACCAGTCATGGAAATGGAACTATGTTGGTAGAGCATAATGATTCAGATGATGCTTACTTCAACTTCAGTACATTTGATGGTACGAAGGTGCTTAAGATTAAGGCGTCTTCAGGAGATAAGATGAAATATACAGGTGCACTTGATAAAGGAAATGTTACTGTGTATTACGACAATGGTGGCGGAAAGAAAGAGCTTTTCACTATTGGTGCAGGAGAGAATGTTGATTCATCATTAGAAGGCCTGGAAAAAGGAGAGGTCAATATAATAATTGAAACTGATGGTGAAGCAAGTGAAGGAAAGTTCACCTTCGAGATTGAGTAACCTGCCAGTGGGGACGGTTCTCGTCGGCAGATATGTGACAGTTGAGGAAACTCGGCTGTCACTTTTTTTTGTTGCTACAAGAAAAAGAAAAAAATATAATTTTTTTAAGTACTTTTTAAAAAGTTTTAGGATATATTTATATCGAGCTCAGATAAAAAGTAAAGAAACTTTAGGTGATTTAACTTGAAGTTACAGGAGAAAACTTATGTTTTTTAGAATGATAAAAAATGATTTGAAGGAGAGTAAGGGACTAAATGTCATAATACTTTTTTTTATGACGCTGGTTACAACTCTGGTGGCAGCAAGTTCTCTTCTCCTCTTTGCTAATACGAGAGGAGTAAAGGTTTCTCAGGAAAGATGCAAGCCATATGATGGAGTGGTCATCTATAATCAAGTGCTCGATAAAAAAGAGGAGCAGAGAGAACAGGTTGAAAATGTAATAAAAGAAAAGCATCCCAATGCGGAATTTAGTTATTTCGAGGGAATACAGTTTATGAATACGAACATCTACTATGATGGTGTTGATTATAATGATGTGGCTCAGTCATTTACATTTGGCTGGTACTATCTGATGAAACAGCCTCGTGATTATAATCTGGTTTATGACATGAATAATAAACCATTCTATGTAGAAAATGGGCACATGGCAATACCTTATTCCTTTGCCAGTTCTACCGGACTTGGGGTCGGCGATATGTTTTATATCACAGCTCCAAATGGAAGAAAATACGGCTTTGAGATATCGCATATAACAAGAGATCCAATTCATGATCAGATGAAAAGATTCATTATTTCTGATCAGGACTATGAATTTATGAGTAGGGAATGTCCTGAAAAAGCAGGATTTATCGGAGTGATGATAAATGATGATTTTACAATGGATGATCTGAATTTACTTAACTCTCTTATAAGCAAGGAACCTGATTTTGGAGACTATTTTAGATATGCTCTGCCTGATGGACATACCACTAGTAATGCAGCACTTGTTTCCGTACTTGTTACAGTTTTCCTTTCTATAACTGCAGCTTTTATGTTCCTGGTAATCTTCTTTACGATACGATTTACCATCAGGTCAGTTATCAGAAAAGAGGAGAGAGAACTTGGAATAATGAAGGCTCTTGGTGCTGATTCGGTATCCTTCAGATGGCTGGTTGCGGCGAAGTATATTGCATTTGCAGTAATCGGTGGATTCATCGGTGTATTTGCTGGTGTTTTTCTTGGAGATAAGCTTATAGGAAAGTTCTACTACAATATATCTTACAGCTTATCTGTGGTTGATTATGTAGTGGCTATTATAGCTGCACTTGTGATCATATTGCTTGTTGTTCTTTTCATACTCCTATCAATGAGAAGAATAAATAAGATATCTGTTATGGATGTTCTTCATGGAGAAGCAAGATCTGAAAGAATTAAGCATAGTGATAGGTTCCAGTTGAACAAAAGAGGAAAGATGCCTATTCCATTATTTCTGGCCCTTACAGATATCTTTGGCAACTTTAAGAGATATGTACTTCTTCTGATTGCATTTACTCTTGGAAGCAGTGTTGTGATCATGAATATCATGGTAAAAGATTCAGTTATTAGTACAGATTTCTTTTATAAATTTTATGATTATAAACATGTGGATGCTATAACCAATTGGAGTGGTTCGACTTATGATGAGTTATCTGGTGGATCTAATAGTTCCACTATTTTCCTCAAAAACTTTGATAACTTTATGAAGGAACATGATATTGATGCAACTTTAGAATTAGATGATTCGCAGAATGCTCAGATGATTTTTGGAGAATCGGCGGAGATAATTAGGCTAAATTTTGGTTTTGATCCTGAAGGAATGGTAATTAGAGATGGAGGAGCATATCCGAAACTAAAAAATGAAATTCTCATGGATTACTATACGGCAACGCAGCATGACTTGGAAATCGGTGATTCTGTAACAATAAAGTATGATAAGTACACAGAGGATAGACTTTCAACTTATGAGACAGAAGAAGAATTTGTTATAACAGGTTTTGTGGACAGACTGTCTAAGTTTAATTCAAGATCCGTTATCATGTCCAAGGAGTTTAATGATGCTCAGTCTCAGGGATTTGATGTGGTTGGATTTACACTTAATGTTCCAGAATCTGAGAAAGATGCAGAACGCGCTAAACTTTTCGAAGCTATGCCTGGTCAGTGTATGACAGTAGAGGATGGAGTATCTACAATGCTTGGTATGTATAAGGTTCTCTTTGAATTTATGCGTAATCTGATGTTTGTTGTTGTTGCTGGAGTACTTGGTTTCCTTGTGGTTATGTATCAGACCATATTTATGAAAGATGAAGAATCAGAGATCGCGCTTCTCTCGAGTTCAGGTTTCGATGATAAGAGTACCAAGGGCTGGCAGTTTAGAAGAATGATGATCCTTTTTGTAACTGGACTTGTGATATCTATAGTCCTTGCACCAACAGTAGGAGCAAAGGCACTAGCCAGTCTATTCTGTGCAATGCTGGGAATTACAGGTTTCGGTTTCACAAGAGGCCTGCCTATAACATTTGTATGGGTAGTTTTTATAACAGTGTTTATTTCATTTGTTTTGGTATTCGTTCTTAGAAAGATAAGAAATATCGAGATTTGGAGGATTAGAAATGAGTAATAAGGTTTTAGATGTAAAGGATCTGTGCAAGACCTACATAATAGATGAATATAGCAATAACGTTCTTCAGAACGTGAACTTCTCCATGGAAGAAGGGGAGTTTGTATCTATCATGGGACCAAGTGGTTCTGGAAAATCAACCCTTCTCTATACAGTGAGTGGTATGGACAGTATGACAGCAGGAAATGTTTTCTTTGATGGAGAGGATATATCTACTTTGGATAGAAAAGCTATGGCAAAGGTTCGTCTTAATAAGATGGGCTTTGTGTTCCAGCAGATGTATATGATGAAGAAGCTGAACATTATGGATAACATAGTTCTTCCGGGATATCAGGCAAAGTTAAAGCCTCGTGCAGAGGTTAATAAGGATGCAGAAGCTCTTATGAGAAGACTTGGTATCATTGATACCTCAGACAGATTTATAACAGAAGTCTCTGGTGGACAGCTTCAGCGTGCATGCCTTTGCAGATCTCTTATTAATAGTCCAAAGATGATCTTTGCAGATGAGCCAACAGGCGCACTTAATCAGAAGGCATCTATGGAAGTTATAAATGAGCTGGTAAAGGCAAATCGTGAAGGTACTTCAGTAATGATGGTAACTCATAGTGAGAAGGTTGCTTCATGCAGTGAAAGAGTGATCTTCCTTGTGGATGGTAATATCCAGGGTGAGCTTATTTTAGGAAAGATGGAATCACAGGATGACCTTCCAGTACGTGAGAGAAAGCTGCGTAACTGGCTGCAGGAACGCGACTGGTAAGATTTAGAAAGAGTAGATAGATATGAAAAAAAATAAATGTAATATAAAGAGAATAGTTGCACTTGCAACATCAGTACTATTGGTGAGTTCTCTTACTGCATGTGGACAGTCTGAAACCTATGATAGTTTCACATTTCCAGATCAGGCTGAGAGTAGTCTCGTAGCAGTAAGTGATACCTATGTTGAAAATCCTATACAGTTCCAGGACGCAGGTGACAAGGACGAATGTCTTGCTGAGTTTGCTTCGGAAAATGGTGCCTGCCTGATAAGAAAGATGGAGCATTACTATGATATAACTTTGAATTATGAGAATTTTACTCCTTCTGAGGTTGGAAAAGCGTATGCAGAAACAGTACTGGAGGCGTATCCAGATTTTCATGAATCAATAGAACCATATCTGTATGAGAATATCGTTGGTGGATTCCCTGCGATAGTAGATGATTATGATCCAGTATGGGAAAGAATCTCTTATTTCATGGATACTCCAGGAACACTGAAGGATGAATATAAAGAGGAGATCATAGCTTATGCTGAGGAGTTATCTGGCGGAGTACATGGCTTTGAACAGGATGGTCATATAAGTTATGAGGAGGCAGTGACATTTGCTTTTGTTCCAGATGCTCTTCGTGGTACAGCTTGTTCTGCACTTTCTCTTTGGGGAAGTAAGACAGAGACTGGTGATCCTATAACGCTGAGACTCCTTGATTGGCATCTTGGAAGTGATAATCAGATGTGTAGGATGCATTCAATAATTCATGCGATAAATGGAGAGAAGTCATATACAGGTATTTCATTTATTGGATTTGGATTTATTGTTTCAGCAATTAATAATGACGGTGTGTTTGCGGCAATTCTTGATGTAGGAAGCGACGAAACATATGAATGTGAAGGACGAAAGAGTTATACTTATGACCTTCGCTATGCTCTTGAAGAGTATACAACTGCAAAAGAGGTCGGTGACTATATGGTTGGAAACAGTGCAGACTATACCTGGAGTCATAACCTTATAATTACAGATGAGAAGGACAGCTTCTGTGCTGAGGATGCAGTACTTCAGGCTCAGGAAAAGGGAAATGCAAAATCTGTTCTTAGAGATAGTAGCACTCCGCTACTAAAGAATCTTTCATGGGATAGTCCTGACAGTCTATGTGTTGTGAATACATTTGCTACGGAAGGAAATGACGATAAAATGTATCCAAACTCTAATTCTGTAAGATTTGCAAAGTATAATGAATGGGTTGCTGCGGAAGATGCCTTTACTGTTGGAGAACTTAAAACCATGATTTCTCAGGAAAAGGTAAATCAGGGACAGGAGATAGGCGAAGCAGCGGTTCAAAATGTACGTAACCGCGGAACAGCACAGATCATAATTATTGATTATCATACTGGAAACATCCAGGTTTCATTTACTCCTGAGACTGGTCCTACAGATGATGTTGAATTTATTGATGTTGGAAATTACTAGTCAATATTTCATCTTGCTTGTAGCTGATATATATCATAATATGGATTTATAACACAGTTGCTTTTATAGCTGGGAGGCTGACTATGACAGATATTCTTATAATTGAAGATAACGAAGATCTGGGTGGACTTATTGCGGATTTTCTTCGCCGAGAAGGCTGGTCAGTTACTCTTACTGGTAGTGCCGAGGAGGGACTTGAATTACTAGATAAAGAGACATTTAAACTCCTTCTTCTGGATATCATGCTGCCGGGTAAGGATGGCTTTGAGACGCTTGTTGAGATAAGAAAAACCCGGAGTATGCCGGTTATTATAATGAGCGCAAAGAACGACGATGAGAGTATGATCCTGGGTATAGAAATAGGTGCAGATGACTATGTTGATAAGTCTGTATCAATTCCAGTACTTACTTCTAAGATCAAGGCAATAATGCGCCGAACATATGAAGCACCAGAGGATAAGCAGATTCTATCTGTAGACGGAATCACTGTGGATGTAGGTGCCAGAACAGTTTATAAGAATGAAGAGAAGATAGATATTATGGGCAAGGAGTTTGACCTTCTGGTTTATCTCATGGAGAACCGTGGCAAGGCTCTTCGTAAAGAAACTATCTTCGATAATGTGTGGGGAGAGTCATGCTTTAGTGAGCTTTCCTCACTTAGCGTATATGTCAGCTGGCTCCGAGATAAAATTGAGGATGATCCTAAGAAGCCTAAGTTTATAAAAACTGTTTACAAGGTTGGTTATCAGTTTGGAGAAAACTAAGTGATATGAAAAAGCTTTGGATGAATTTCTTAATATTGATCATTTTCCTTGGTGCAGTACTGATAACGGTAAATGTTATCGATTCAAGAGTAACTAATAAGCATCGAAAGGACAGAATTGTTGTAACTAACCGCATAACTGAGGAGATAGAACAAAGTCTTAGCCATAGTTGGATGATATCATCTCTTTATCCTTATGGTGTGGTTCCTAGTGAGCTTGCCAAAGGAGTTTTTTATGATAGAAAGAGTGAATGGGAGTCTATCTATGGGAAGGATGCATGTCCTCAAGATGTGGTGATCCATATTTATTCAAGCGAAGATATCCAGGTTATTGAACCTGAAGAAACTACTAAAGAATATACTCGCTCAAATCGGAAAGACTATAATAGTGGTGGTTCAGTTATCTCTGAGATCTACTTCCCAAGTTTATCTTTGGGTGGCAGTGATGAAGAAATGGAAAGAGAACCTATAGGTCTTATAGAATACCATTTCGCTGAAGAATCCAATAAGATTGAATTGATCATTCTGAATGTTAGTATTTCTGTAATTGCGATAATAGTTTTCTTATATACATTGTGGATCAGTGTTCGTATCATTGCACCTTTCAATAAATTATCTGAATACCCAGAGAGACTTTCAAAGGGTGAGATTACGGAAAAATTACCAGAGACCAGAAACAAATTTTTTGGCAGGTATGTCTGGGGAATGAATATGCTTTCAGATAAGCTGGAAAGTGACCGTGAAACTATTAGGAAGTTTACTGTGGATCGTCAGAAGTTTGTAACGACTATGGTCCATGGAATAAAAACACCTACGGCCAGTATAAAGCTTCTGGCTGAAGCAATCGCTACTGGACTTTATTCACCAGATGGAAAAGTAAATGATAAGGATGCTGAACTGGCAGAAAAGATAAAGAAGAATGCTGTGGAGATTGAGACTCTTGTATCCAGTGCAATGGAGGAAGGTACGACAGCAATCTTCGATTATGATCCGAAGGTCGAGCCATTTTACAGGAAGAAGATTGAGGAATATATCTTAGAAGAGTATGGTAACAGACTCAAGATGAATCGTATTCCTCTGGAGATAAATGCGGAGGGTAATCCGCTGATCAATAGTGACTTTACGGGCGTTTGCAGAATTCTTAGACAGCTTATGGATAATGCCATAAAGTATGGAGATGGAACAGGTATTACTCTGACCATGAAGAAGAACGAGGAGGGGCACTTTATCACTGTTTCAAATAATGGTGAACCACTTCCGGAGTCAGAGGTATCCTTCGTATTTAATAGCCTTTGGAGAGGTTCTAACAGCGCTGGTGTGAAGGGTCACGGTATCGGCCTTTATGAGTCACGCCTCATCGCTCGTAAGCTTGGTGGAGATATCAGAATGCGTGTGAATGAAAACTCTACGGAGGTCACATTATTTCTGACATGATCCGTGAAAAGAATTAAAGACAAAAATGATTCTAAGAAAAAAAGTGCTTGCATTTTAAATTGCTGTTTGTTATTCTACGAAAGAACTAAGAAAAACAGGAGGAGACCAATGAGAAGTAATTCTTGCAGATAACTTTTAAAGAATACAGTTTAACAAAAATGTGTGAAGTGGAGATTTTTCCGCTTACTATTTGTTGTGTTTTTGATAGGTTGGACTGTATGATGCAAGAATTAATCATAGTGGTTTCTGATACTGACATAGATTGCCAAGGCTCATTTTGAGTTCCTTTGGTTACAATGTGCTTTACGCCGCAGGATTATTCTTGCGGCGTTATTTTTTGTGCATTTGGTGCAATGGGGTCCGTCCCCACTGCACGGGGGTCTGTCCCCTTTTGCACAATATGAAGGAGGCGATAATATGTCATTATTACAGGTTTCAGAACTTTCCTTCTGTTATGAGGGGAGTTTCGATAATATATTTGAAGAGATGTCATTTTCCGTTGATACCGACTGGAAGCTTGGATTTATTGGGCGAAATGGAAAGGGCAAGACAACTTTTCTGAATCTGCTTCTGGGTAAGTATGATTATCAGGGAAGTATTACAACAGATAAGGTATTTGATTATTTTCCGTATCAGATCGATAAGAAAGATTTGGAACTGACTGTTGATGAGCTGGCTGAAAGATGGAAGCCAGGAGTTGAGAGTTGGAGAATCGTGTGTGAGATCAACAGTCTAGGAGTTGATCCGGAGATTCTGTATCGTCCTATAAAAACACTTAGCCATGGTGAAAGAACAAAGGCAATGCTGGCAGTACTTTTCTCAGGAGATAACGAATTCCTGCTGATTGATGAGCCGACGAACCATCTTGATAAAGGCGGCAGAGAGGTGATCAAAAATTATCTTAACAGCAAGAAAGGCTTTATACTGGTATCCCATGACCGTGATCTTCTTGATGCGGTTGCTGATCATATGCTTGTTATGAACCGTGAGTCTATAGAGGTGGTGAATGGGAACTTTTCCAGCTGGTGGGAGAACAAGCAGAAGGCTGATGCCTTTGCAATAGCTGAAAACGAGAAGCATATGAAGGAAATCGGAAAACTTAAAGTGGCGGCAGATAGAGCTGGCAGATGGGCTGAGAAGAGTGAAAATACAAAGATTGGATTTGATCCTGTAAAGGAACACGACAGGAGCATATCCACAAGAGCGTATATCGGTGCTAAGACAAAGAAAATGCAATCTCGCGTGAAGAATTTCGAAAAGCGTATAGACCGTGAGATAGAGGAGAAGGAAGGGCTTCTGAATGATATCGAAAAGGTGGATGATCTGAAGCTGATGCCTCTTACTCATCATAAGAAATGTCTTGTGGAGTGTCGGGATTTCTCACTTAGATATTCAGATAGTAGTAATACGATACTAAGTGATATAACCTTCCAATTGATGCAGGGAGATATCCTGTTTCTGAATGGTGAAAATGGATGCGGAAAGTCCAGCCTTATAAAAGCAATCTTAAACTCAGTACACGCAGATGATAGTCTAAATATCGTGACTGAAGGCAGGCTTGAAACGGCAAGTGGACTTGTCATCTCGTATATCAATCAGAATACATCCCATCTTGCCGGAAGCCTTAAGGACTATGCAAAGAAAGAGGGACTGGATTATAGCCTTTTCCTTACGCTGCTTCGAAAACTTGACATGAGCAGGATACAATTTGAAAAGAATATGGAAGAGTATTCAGAGGGGCAGAAGAAAAAGGTTCTGATCGCAGCCAGCCTTCTTACTCAGGCGCATCTCTATATATGGGATGAACCACTAAACTATATAGACGTATTCTCACGTATGCAGATCGAGAAGTTGATAGAAACGTATAAAACAACTATGATAGTAGTTGAGCACGATGTACGTTTCCGTGAGAAACTTGCAACAAAGGTGTTAGACTTATGAAATTATTTCAGGATATAAAAAACAACAAAGCGATATACAAAAACATATGGATAGTAACATTTCCTATTATCCTGCAGAATATTCTGGATGCAGCAGTTAACAGCGTGGATGTACTGATGCTTAACTCTGTTGGACAGAGTGCTATCAGTGCTGTATCCCTGGCCAACAGTCTGGTGGGAATCTTTTTTATGTTCCTTTATGGAATCGGAACTGGAATTGCCATGCTGGCGGCTCAGTATTATGGAAAGGGAGATTATAAGACTATAGAGATAGTTGAGGGTATAGGACTTAAGTTTTCCCTTGCTATAGCAGCGCTGGGTATGCTGGCCTGTCTGATCATTCCTGGAACTTTGATGCATATTTATACATCAGATGCAGAGCTTATTGGACTGGGGGAAAAGTATCTCATGTTCATTGCGCCAGGTCTTATCTTCTGGGCAGTCAGTGCAGTATATACTTCGATACTTAGGTGTATTGGTAAAGTATCTACTAGTACGATACTTGAAGCTGTGGCACTTATTAGTAATGTGATACTAAATGCTGTCTTCATTTTTGGATTACTGGGAGCACCGAAGCTTGGCGTTGTGGGTGTAGCACTTGCTACAACCCTTAGTCGACTGATTCAGTTTATAGGCTGTGTTATTGCTTCTATGGGTGACGCGAAGGTTAAGCTTACATTTAGAACTATGTTTGAAAGACATAAGCTTCTGGAAAAGGATTTCTTTACCATGGCTCTTCCTGCCATAGCAAATGATATGGTCTGGGCGCTGGCATTTTCTGCATATTCAGGAATCCTGGGTCATATGGATAGTGATGCAGTAGCTGCGTATTCAATAGTAAATGTTATCAGAAATCTTGGCTGTGTAATGTGCTATGGAATAGGTGCTGCGGCTGGTATAATCGTTGGACAGGTTCTGGGAAGAGGAAATCGGGAAGAAGGAATTAAGACTGCTCATATATTGCTGAGACTTGCGGTTATCACAGGTATCATTGGCGGACTTATCGTACTTGCTATAATTCCATTTGCCCTTAAAAAAGCATCACTTACAGATGCAGCTCTTGATTATCTTAAGTTTATGCTGCTGATAAATACCTACTATATCTCGGGCACATCCGTTAATACCTGTCTCATTGGCGGAATTTTCAGAGCCGGCGGAGATAGTAAGTTCGGATTCAAATGTGATACCATCGATATGTGGTGTTACGCAGTTCCACTAGGACTGATTTCAGCATTTGTTCTGAAACTTCCAGTGAAGGTGGTTTATTTCCTGTTATGTACAGATGAGTTTGTTAAGTGGCCTTGGGTGCTAAAACATTTTTATAGTCACAAATGGGCCAACGACATAACACGTGACGAAGTGGACTAGTCTGGAGAAATATTCCCCATGGATTTTCGATAGTCCCTAGGTGACATGTTGAAGGATTTTTTGAACATTTCTGACATATAGCTGGCGCCATTAAAGCCAGTGTCAGATGCAATATCGGAAAGTGAGAGAGTCGTCGAGCGAAGGAGTTCGGCGACTTTTCTTACTCGATAATTTAGAAGATAGTTTATAGGACTATCTCCAACATACTTATGAAATATCTTATTGCAGAGTGATTTGCTGATGTTACCGCTGGCTGCAATATCATCAAGAGTGATAGATTCCCTGTAGTTCTGCTGAATATAATACATCATAGTCTTGAAGGATCTGTTATGCTGATCCGTTTCTGTATTTTCGTCAAACATTCCATAATGCTTACTCTGTTCCAGGATGATCTCCCATATGTCGAACAGCTTCTTTGTTATCTGAAAAGGATCTCTTCTTATACTTGGAAGACTCAGCATGATATCACGAATGTTACGAGTGTACTCATTTATATATCTAAATCGAAGATAACTGAGATTTGGGTTGCTGAGAATTGGCTGGAGCGCCTGGAGTTCAACAGCAACAGAAGAGTTGAGAACATTTGGATGCACGATGAAGATAACGTATGAGGCTGTCCCTTCTGTGGCAACACTATAATGAATCTGATTCGAATTTACAAATATGGTGTCGCCTTCATTTAGAGTTATCAGTTTTCCGTTGACAGAATAAGCCATGGTGCCTGATGTAACTGTAACAAACTCTAAATCCTCGTGGAAATGTGGAACCTTTTCCCAGGTAACATTTGGCTTTATCCACCCCTCATAGATATAAGATGGAAATGATTCGTCGTCGTAGTTTACCTGCTCAGAACCATCCTCTCTTTTAACAATTAGGCCCATCCATTCTCTTTTCATTAGATATCTCCTAGTTTATGTATTATGGGAAAAAACCGATTATAACAATTTTTTCTTATTATGCGTGATTTTATAACAATATTACATTTGCATGTAAAATAGTTATAAAACTAAGCGATTTATAACGTAGAAATGCGTCTTTATATACAATATACTTATAAACAGTTAGAAAAGCAAGCACAAAATGTGCAGAAAGGGACAGACCTTGGTGCAGTGGGGTCCGTCCCCACTGCACCTTCGCAGGAGGAAAAAAGCATGGCTAATGAAGTAATAGTTATGAAAAATGTTAGTAAGGAGTTCAAGGTCCTCAATCGTCATGAGGGTCTGAAGGGCAGTTTCCAGGATCTTTTTTCAAGAGATTATAAAACTGTAAAGGCTGTAAACGATGTATCCCTTACGGTAAAGAAGGGCGAGATCATCGGTTATCTGGGGCCAAATGGAGCTGGCAAATCTACTACTATCAAGATGATGACTGGAGTACTTGAGCCATCCACTGGAGATATACAGGTCAATGGACTTGTTCCTTATAAGGATAGAACTCGCAACTCAGAGAATATCGGAGTTGTTTTCGGACAGCGTAGTCAGCTTTGGTGGAACCTTCCTCTGATCGAGTCATTTAAACTTTTAAGAGATATATACATGGTGCCAGAGAAGGACTACAAGGATATGCTGGAGCTTTATCGCTCGCTGGTCGATATTGAGCCAATCCTTCATAAGCCTGTTCGCCAAATGTCACTGGGCCAGAGAACTCTCAGCGACATTCTGGCAGCCTTTCTACATAACCCGGGAATTGTATTCCTGGATGAACCGACAATCGGTCTGGATGTTTCAATGAAGGCGAAGATAAGAGAGCTTATCCGTGGACTTAATGAAGTGAAGGAGACAACTGTAATCCTTACTACTCATGATATGGGTGATGTAGATGCTCTATGTAAGAGGATCATCATTATAGATGAAGGTAAGAAAATCTACGACAACGATATAGATCACCTGAAGACCTACTTCGGTTCTTATAGAACTCTTAGAATGCGTCTGGAGGATGGTTCCTGGGACGAGCAGGTCATTGATGAGAAGAAGACTGATGTAATGCATGTTATTCAGGAAACTCAGAAGAAGCATAAGATCAAAGATATTCAGCTTGAGGAAATCTCAACTGAAGAAGTAATTAGAAAGATTTATGAAGGGAGCAAAGCATCATGACGGGTGTTAAAAGACTTACAGCACTTACGAGAGCCGGAGTCATGGAGTCGCTGCAGTTCAGGCTTGGAACTGCCGTAACACTGTTCGGTAATCTCATATATCTAGCTCTCGTATATTTCTTATGGAAGGCAATATATGATTCCTGCGGAGCAGATGAAGTAAATGGAATGACATTTTACGACACAATGATCTATCTGATCCTTGCCACCGCCATATTCAACTTCCTTGAAATGTTTATAATCTGGGACATGAGCCGCGCCATTCAGTCAGGCGAGATCATAATGCATCTCCTTAAACCTATGAGATATAGGAAGTACACTTTCTGGAGCTATTCAGGTTCCCATGTTATCTCATTCTTCCTCACATTCATCCCAACATTTATAGTGGTAATGGCTGTGACGAAGGGGGCAATACCAATCGGGCTTAACTGCGTATATTTCGTTGTATCGCTTGTTATGGCTCTTGTGATCAACTTCAATATAGAGATGCTGGTGGCGCCAATATGCCTCTACACGGAATCAACCTGGGGCATCAATATTGTGAAGGAAACTATAGTTCTGCTTCTTTCCGGTGCCACAATACCGCTGGCGTTCTTCCCAGAAAGCTTCAGAAAAGTAGTGGAGTATATGCCATTTCGCGCCGTATACGATATACCACTTAAGATACTGCTCAAGAAAGATGGTACAAACAGTTTGGAAGGGCTACTGCCTATGCTGGGCATCCAGCTCATCTGGTGCATAGTCCTCACAATAGCAGGCAACCTGTTCTGGAACCATGCAGTAAAACGTATCACAGTAAATGGCGGCTAGGCCACTGAGAACCGTCCCCGGTGGCAGATTTTTAAAAGGAGACAATTAAAATGGAGAAGAAGAAACGTGGCTTTCTATTCTATATATCAATATATAAAAAGATTTTAATTCAGGATCTGAAGAGCAAGATGAGTTACCGCGCCGACTTCATCATTTCTACTTTTGGAATGATCATGACAAACCTGTCGGGCTTCGTAACATTTATGATACTGTTCCACAATTTTCCTAGTATCAATGGATGGGATTATTATCACATGCTCTTCCTATATGGTTTCTCACTGATTGCGCTTACCCCAGTGCAGTGCTTCTTTGATAACAACTGGAATCTTAGATTTATGGTTCGTACAGGTGACTTCATCAAGTACTGCTTCAGACCGATAAATGTGTTCTTCTACTTCATATCCGAAGTGTTTGATGTGAAGGGCTTAGGTCAGTTTGCTTTCGGCCTTGGAACCTTTATATATGCATGGCACCACATCGGCATTCCTGTGACAGTAGTTACTATCGCTCAAGCTTTACTATTCCTCCTAACAGCTTCCCTGTTTATGATAGCGATAATGAATGCCGCTGCGGCAACCTGCTTCTGGATTATCAACTCTGGATATGTTATGGTGATTATGTTCAGATTTAAAGACTTTGCAAAGTATCCTGCAAGCATCTTCAATGGAGTGTTCAAGTTCATCTTCACATTCCTTATCCCGATTGCATTTGTAGCCTACTACCCAAGTCTTGTGTTCGTGACACCGGACAGCGTACCGCTACTTTCATGGCTGTCACCATTTATCGGTGCACTTTTCTTCTACCTCAGCTACAAGTTCTGGATGCTGGGCGTGAGAAGATACGACTTTACCGGTTCGTAAAATGTATTAGATGAAATTGAAATAATAGATAAGATAATAACTGATAAAGGAATTAGAAAAATGGTATTACAAGTTAAAGATAAAGAATTAAAAACTGAAATAGCTAGAAAAACTCTCGAGGCTCTTACCGACTGGTTCGAAGTTGAAGAGAGTAGAGAACAGTATATCAAAGAAAGCGCAGATCAGATATTCATTGCAGAAAAAGAGGGTGATGAATATAAAGGATTTCTCTGCCTCAAAGAAACGGGAAAGGAAACGGTTGAACTTGCTGTAATGGGTGTTCTAAAAGAATATCACCGAGAGGGGATAGGTCGCCGTCTTGTTGACGAAGCCATTAAAGTAGCCAAAGAATCAGGATATTCGTTTATGCAGGTTAAGACTGTAAAGCTTGGAATGTATGAGGACTATGACAGAACCAACTACTTCTACCTAAGCTGCGGCTTCAAAGAATTTGAAGTGATCCCAGAACTTTGGGGCGAGGAAAATCCTTGCCAGATCTACGTGATGTCACTATAAAAAGTGCAGTGGGGGACAGACCTTGGTGCAGTGGGGTCCGTCCCCATTGCACTTTTTTTAAAGTGGTGGTATTATAGGGGCGGAAACAAAGGCGTTTCATCCAATTGGATGGAGCACCTCTTTTTTTGCGAAAAATAAAAAGAATAAATTATAAAGGAAAAATAAAATGATTACGTTAAATGATTATTTATATTCGGGCGATACGGTGCTGAAGATTCTACTGCAGTATTCTTCGGATCTGAAGGAGGACGCCATAAAGACGCACAATCAGATAGATCTTGCCCACAGCAACTTTCTGATACAGATCATAGAACTTCTGGAACATGCGGATTTCCTTACTTCTCAGTCCAACAGGATCAAGGAGTTCTACATGTATATGACCGAGAAGTATCCGTTCCTGGCTTTTACATTCAAGGGCAGGATTAAGTCTCTGATCCGTGCGGAGGAGAAGTTCAACGGCTACATACTTGAGTATATTCATGATTACTATAAGGAAAATAAAAAGTATCCAAGTGACGCAGAGATTAAGAATAATCTAAACTGCTTTAGGGATCTGATCGCTTATCGAATCGTTATATCGCTTCCTCAGTGTCACGTGTCTGATACTCAGAATAAAGAAGCTGAAGAGATAAAGTATCTCTATGAGATAGCAAATGTTATCCCTGGTTTTCTGGAAGAAAGAGGCTTCACTGCAGAGCTCTCCGGTTTGTCTGGGAGGAACGTGTCGGAATCACTTGATGAAAGCATTCGTTCATACTATAGGGATTACGTGGAGACTCCTCGTTCTTCGGGCTACCAGTCGCTGCATATAACATTTTACGATAACTTTGCCAGATGTTATACAGAGGTTCAGCTTAGAACTAAGGACATGGACGATCTGGCAGAGATAGGAAGCGCAAATCATTTTGGCTATGAGAAGCAGCAGGAGGAGAACCGAGCAAAGAGAGATATGATTCCGGAGGGAGAGTGCAAATGCTTCGATGAGGCTTATGAGAGACTCATAAAGCTGCAACAGCTGGATTTATCAGAGGTTAATGTAAACATGTTTAAGGCATTTAATAATCAGCTGATAAATGATGGCTGCGGTCTTTTCCGTGGCAGGCAGATCCTGCCTTTCGAGCATTTATCAAGATTTCAGAATGATATGTAGTTTTATTAGGAGATAATCCTTAAGTTACATATAACCGAGAGGAGTATTATATGGTTACATGTAGAGATATTGTGAATCTAAAACTAGATGGAATGGAGCTTGTGGCAGGTGAGGCTGGACTGGACAGAGTGGTTTCCTGGGTTTACCTGGTACAGACAAAGCCTTACGCAGATCATATGAATCAGGGCAACTTCGCTCTTATTGTGGTGGACTATGTGCGCTTTGATTTTGACGAAGTTGAGCGGGCTATGGAGGAACTGGTGGAACTGGGAATATCAGGTCTTGGTATCTCCGTTATAGATGATAGAGAAGCTATACCTGAGAAACTGCTGAAAAGAGCAGATGAGCTGGAACTGCCATTTTTCTATGTCAGATGGAAAGGTGCATCCTTTGTAGATATCTCTCAGAGCGTAGGAAATCTTATCACAGAGATGGAGATCATAAATAAGAGAACAGGGGACTATCTTTATAATCTTCTTTTCGGATATGACGTAAATGATCGTTATGTTGAAAAGATATCGGGACAGTTCGGTCTTGATTTTAGTAAGCCTCATAGAGTCGGTATTATTGCAGTGGATAGGAAATATGGAGTAAATCTTGAACAGGATGAACATATATATGAATACTATGCCAACTGCCTAAATCAGGAGGTCCTCAACATGGAAGGGCATCCTATGTTCATGCGTTTCTTGAATAAGTTTGTTCTTCTTTTTGAGGCCAAAGAGAATAAGGAGGTGGAGCATGAGATAGAGAAGGTGCTTAGGCGTCTGGACACTAACCCTCTTTTTAGCGAGTCAATTCAGAGTACCTGTATTCTGGGAGCTGCCTATACTGATCCATCCAAATATGGTCAGAGCTATCAGGAGGCTAAGAGTCTGATCCCTAAGAAGGATCAGCTTCCTAATCCTTCTCATAAGAAAGTTCTTAGTGTTAGTACTATGGGTATTTATAAATATATGTTCCATGGTGACAACCAGAGAGAGATACTTGATTACTGCAACAATAAACTGGAACGACTTGAAAACTATGATAATGCTAACGGATCATTTCTCGAGGAGACTTTGCTTACATATTACATGAATGGATTTAATACTGTGAGAACAGCAGAAGCGTTATTCATTCATAGAAATACCCTTCTGAATAGAATAGAAAAGATAGAAGAACTCCTTGATATAGAGATAAATGATTACATGGAATATCTGGATCTTATCAACTGTATTCTGGTAAAAAGATTTATGTTTTTATAAAGGAATGTGCAAAGTGTACATTAAGAATGTGCAGATTGTACGTTGAAAAAAATAACGTAAATGCCTAAAATGCGGACTATGCAAAGGCGCTGCTTGAAACCTTAGAAAGTTTCAAACGGCGCCTTTTGTGTTAGTAAGCAGTCATCACATGTGGTGGCGAAAAGGAGGAATGATTATGAAGAAAAGAAATTGGATAGCTTTATCGTTAGTAGCAATTATGACAGCAACAATGCTCAGCGGATGCGGAGCTGGAGAGACTGGATCAGCAGAGACTGCAGAGGCTGCAGTTACAGAAGCAACAGAATCAACTGAGGCAGCTGAAGAAGGAACAAGTTCAGATGCTGAAGGTGGAGTTCTAAGAGTTGGTATGGAATGTGCATATCCTCCATTTAACTGGACACAGGATGAGGCAACTACCCCAGATGGAAGCAAGGCAGTTAAGATTTACGGATCTGATTATTACGCATATGGATATGACGTAGCAGTAGCTCAGAAGCTTGCAGATGAGTTGGGAATGGAACTTGAGATTCATAAGGTAGAGTGGTCATCAATCGGTATTTCAATGGATGCAGGTGATTATGACTGTATCATCGCAGGTATGGGACGTACAGCAGAAAGAGAGATGTCATATTCATTTACAGAACCTTACTACTATAGAGATAACTGTATCGTAGTTAAGAAGGATGGCCCTTATGCAAATGTAAAGGGACTTTCAGAACTGAACGGAACAGGATGTAAGCTTACAACACAGCTTGGTACAGGATGGATTCCACTTCTTGATCAGGTTGAAGGAGCAGTAACAGGAAGCAACTATGAAACAACTTCTGAATGTTTTATGGCAGTTTCTAACGGAGTTGCAGATGTATGTATCATCGACCTTCCAACAGCACAGTCAGCGCTGCTTACAAACGATGATCTGATGATAATCACATTTGACGAGAACGATACCTTTACAGGTGATGAAGAAATGGTAAATGTATGTATCGCAACAAAGAAGAACGATACAGAACTTAGAGATAAGCTGCAGGGCGCTATGGATGCTATCGGTTGGAATGATAAGGCAGCTATGGATGAGCTTATGAGCACAGTGATCGGACAGCAGCCAGCAGCAGAATAAAGAAGATAAAGGCTGGGACGGAATATGGGACATAGATTTTTATCAATTGCAGATCCAACTAATTCATTTGAATGGATGATATTCCTGAGCAAAAAGTACCTGAGCATGTTTCTGGAAGGTACCTGGCTCACGTTATATATAGCGGTTTTAGGTACACTTCTGGGATTCGTGCTCGGATATGTGATAGGAATAATACAGGACCTCAAAATTAATCAGGGCGATCTGTTTATAAAGAAAATACTTATAAGACTAATAAAGGTAGTATCCACCGTTTATGTAGAAATCTTTCGTGATACACCAATGATCGTTCAGGCAATGATCATATATTACGGAATCAGACAGACGGGAGTTGATCTTACACCAGTAGTTGCAGGTATTTTGGTAACAGTACTTAATACAGGCGCGTATATGGCGGAAACAGTAAGAGGCGGTATTGGTTCCATCGATTTAGGACAGCGAGAAGGAGCCTGGGCTATGGGTATGTCACCAATGAAGACCATGTTCTATATAGTCCTTCCACAGGCCTTTCAGAATATTATTCCTGAGATGGCGAATACATTTCTTACCAATCTGAAGATGACATCGGTGTTAAATGTTATCGCAGTTCAGGAGCTGTTTATGGCAGCAAAGACAGTGGGCGGAAATTATTATAAATACTTTGAGAGTTATCTAGTAATTGCAGTAATTTATTTTGTTTTATGTTTTGTATTTAATAAGATCTTTGGTCTTATTGAAAAGAAGATGAAGGGCAAAGAAGATTATGCTCTCGCAGTAGAATATCTGGACAATGAATAAGGAGGCTAAGCTATGGGAGAATCAGTATTATCTATTCAGAATCTTAGTAAGTCCTTTGGTGATCACGAGGTACTTAGAAAAATTGATATGGATGTAAATGCTGGAGAGATTATATGCATAGTAGGCTCTTCTGGTTCAGGAAAATCTACTCTTCTTAGATGCATTAATAAGCTGGAGCGGCAGACTACAGGAAAGGTGATGTATCACGGTAAAGAGGTTAGAGATGTACAGCGAGAGATAAATGAATATCGTGCCAAGGTGGGTATGGTATTTCAGTCATTTAATCTTTTCAACAATATGACAGTGCTGCAGAACTGCATGATATGCACCAGGAAGGTATTGCATATATCTAAGGCAGAAGCATTTGACAGGGCTATCGCTCATCTAAAGGAAGTTGGAATGGCACCTTATATCAATGCAAAGCCAGCCCAGTTATCTGGTGGACAGAAGCAGAGAGTTGCAATTGCCAGATCGTTATGTATGAATCCGGAAGTTCTTCTTTTTGACGAACCTACATCAGCGCTGGATCCGGAAATGGTAGGTGAAGTATTAAATGTTATGAAGGAACTGGCAACGACAGGTCTTACGATGATAATCGTAACACACGAGATGGCATTTGCGAGAGATGTATCAACCAGAACTATCTTTATGGATAGAGGATTTGTGGCAGAAGATGCACCTCCTTCGGAACTATTTACTAATCCAAAGAATCCTAGAACCAGGGAATTCTTAAGCCGATATCTGGCAGGATAGATGAAAGATACGATACATATAATGGAGGCGGTTTTTGATGAAAAGATTTGTGGTAACCTTTGCCCGGGGTTTTGGATCAGGCGGAAAAGAGATTGCTTCGATTCTTGCAAAAGATTTGGGAATACATTGCTATGAGAATCGAATACTTACACTGGCCAGTCAAATGAGTGGACTTGATGAAAAGCTTTTTCAGGAGGTCAACGAAAAGATTAGGACCAATGGGGGTTTTTCAAATCTTATGAGGGGACTTCCAAGATCAAGAAGATACATTGTACGAAATGAAAAATTTGTATCAGACGATAAGCTTTTCGAGTATCAGAGCGAGATCATAAGAAATCTTGCTGAACAGGAATCCTGTGTGATCGTAGGAAAATGTGCCGACTACGTTTTACGTGATAAGGTAAATGTTGTAAGCGTTTATATTGAGGCACCAAGATCATTTTGTGTACAAAGGACTATGGAGAATCTTGGTGTAACAAGAGAAGTGGCGCATGCAACCATAAAGAAGACGGATAAGTACAGGGCGGATTATTATCAGTACTATACCCATGGAAACTATTGGACCAATCCAGTTAACTACGACATGACTCTTAACAGTGAGAAGGTGGGTATCAATGATTCAGTAAAACTGATCGAGCAGTATCTTCTTATCAAAGGTTTTATCAATGTAGAAGATATTAAGTTTTATGAAGAATAGATACTATCATGCGAATGAGCGTGTTTAGATTCAAAGTGAAAGAAGGATGATTAATATGAAATTAGCAGAGACAGGTTATACAGCACAGGATATAAAAGATAAAGTGAATAAATATATGATTGAAACGTATGAACGTTTTGATTTTCTTGCTGAGACTGCGAAGGACCAGTATATCTACGATGAAAAGGGTGAGAGATATCTAGATTTTTATGCTGGTATCGCAGTTAACTCAGCAGGTAACTGTAATGAGAAGGTAGTGGAGGCTGTACTTAAACAAACTCAGGAGCTGATGCATACATTTAATTATCCTTATACCATTCCACAGGCGCTTCTTGCAGAGAAGGTATGTACAACTATAGGAATGGATAAGATATTTTTCCAGAATTCAGGTACTGAATCAAACGAAGCCATGATCAAGATGGCAAGAAAGTATGGTATTGAGAAGTACGGTCCTAACAAGTATCACATTGTTACTGCTAAGATGGGATTCCACGGTAGAACCTTCGGTGCTATGTCAGCTACTGGACAGCCTGGTAATGGATGTCAGGTTGGATTTGGTCCTATGACTTATGGATTCTCATATGCACCATACAATGATCTTCAGGCATTTAAGGATGCTTGTACTGAAAATACTATAGCCATAATGATTGAACCTGTTCAGGGCGAGGGTGGTGTTCATCCAGCAACATATGAGTTCATGACAGGGTTGAGAGAGTTCTGTGATGAGAAGGAAATGCTGCTTCTTATTGATGAGGTTCAGACAGGATGGTGTAGAACGGGAAATGTAATGAGCTTTATGAACTACGGTATAAAGCCAGATATAGTTTCAATGGCAAAGGCTTTAGGTGGTGGAATGCCGATAGGTGCCATCTGTGCAACATCGGAAGTTGCGAAGGCATTTTCTCCTGGTTCTCATGGAACAACTTTTGGTGGACATCCGGTAAGCTGTGCAGCAGCACTGGCTCAGATAGATGAACTCCTTAGCAGAGATCTTGCTGGAAATGCAAAGAAGATGGGAAGCTATATTGCTGAAAAGTTAAAGGTGCTTCCTCATGTAAAGGAAGTCAGAGGTCAGGGACTTCTGGTGGGAGTTGAGTTTGATGATACGATAAAGAGCGTGGATGTAAAGCATGAATGCCTGCATAGACATTTGCTCCTCACCGCTATAGGTGAACATATCATTCGTATGGTTCCACCGCTCATCATCGACGAAAAAGACTGCGATGAGGCAGTAGAAATCATCAAAGCTTCGATTGAAGCACTTGAATAATATGAAATGAGATTTGTTCCTTGTTTACAAAGAAAGACACTAGTCTGATCGCTTGATCTGGCTAGTGTCTTCATGTGGGGGAAGGTATGATATAACAAATAATAGTAAGTAATCTTTTTTACAAATGCATTATAACCTATAAATTATTAAAAAGTCCTTAAATAGAAATTGTTTTTATATTAAGTTTAAGTTAATTTCTAATCGTCTAATTTGTTGATGTTGATATTTCCAGACGAAGTATCAATGCTCATCTTGTTGGTTCCCTTTCCACAAACGTAAGAATTATCATCCTTTGTGAATGGAAGATCATAGTTGATCTTTCCGCTTGATACATCTAAGGATGCTTTAAGATCTGAGTCTGCAGGGAGATTAACATTTACAGTACCAGAAGAAGCTGAAATATCTGAGTTTTCTGGAGCTGTTTTAAGTGAATATTCAGCATTTCCGCTTGAGGTATTTGATGTAAGATTCTTGATAAAATCTCCAGTCACCTTAATATTTCCAGAACTTGCTTCGTTCTTCATAGTCTCAACATTTTCTACTGTAGCATCTATCTTACCGGAGGATGTATCAATGGAGATAGAGTCACTATTACCACTTTGGGTAAGAGTAATGTCTCCTGAAGAAGCATCGATCTCTATATTTTTTGCTTCGCACTGGATGTCTGTGTCAGCAGAAGAAACTTCAATCTTCAAATCCTCCAGCTTTAAATCTTCTGGAATAATTACTTCCAATTCCTTATGCATATTTGAAAAATTAATATTATTTGTTGACTCGCAAAACTTTACATATAGAGTCGAACCATCAACCCATGTGTGAACCATATGGCTCTCATCAAGGGTTTTATTCGATGTCTCCTTAACGAAGATCTTGCTCTTGGAATCGCTTGTGAGCTTCACTTCACCAGATCGATAGTCAATATTTATTGTGTCGATGTCTTCGGTAAAGGTCTGGTCGCCTGCCTCATACTTATCTGCATTTGCATAAGTATAGTTAAATCCAAATGTACATCCAGTCAGACTTACAAGAGAAATACTGGTGATGGCCGCAATTCCTACGAGAGACTTGATAAACTTACTGAGTGATTTCATTTTATATTGATCTTTCCTTTCTTCGCTTTTTTGATCTTATGGGTGCATTATACGGGAAAAATTATTAAATAGTCCTTAAATAGAGATTGTCTTTTTATTAAATCTTTTTTAATTGAAAAAATGGATGAAAAATACGAATTATATTGACAGAAACACTCCGGGGTTGTATTATGACTAAAATTATGAAAATGGTCAAAAAGATTATTAAAGGAAAATGGTATGCCCAAAATATATTCAGAAGAAGAACGAAAAGATATAGTGAGCCGTTTAAAAGCAGAAGCAAATATACTCATGCTGGAGAAGGGGGTAAAGAAGACTACGGTGGATGAACTGGTAAAGAGAGCAGGAATTCCAAAGGGTACATTTTATCTTTTCTATCCTTCAAAAGAGATGCTGCTTTTCGACTGCGCTCAGGACTTTCATGAGGAAGTGGATGAGTTTGTTTCAAAAGGAATGGAACAAGCTGATGGAGTAGAAGCAGTTGTAGATGTGATTATGGGTGCGGTTAACATAACTCAGAATTCCTGTCTAAGAGTACTTCTGGAACCGGAATCTATGAACCTTGTTTTGTCAAAAATCCCGGAAGAGGTTTTAGAAAAACACAGACAGGAGGATGCTGATAGAGGAGAAAAGATTATAGAAACACTCGCTGCTAAGAATGGCATAAGTGTTGAAGAATTATCAGGCGCATTTACCATGATCCTTTTCGGTACCATGTATAAACAGGTAGTGGGTGAGGATGTGATTGAAGGTAGCACGAGATTGCTGGTCCGAGGACTTGTAAAACAGCTTTTTGAAGGAAAGAAATAAAGATGAAGACGATATATAAATCCATTGAAGGGAAAAATAAAATACTTGAACTATACGATAGCCAGATGGCGAGGCTAAGGGTTCCTTATAAAGATCTCTTTGTTGAGACAACATTTGGCAAGACTCATATAGTTGTGACAGGGAAAATGGATGGCGAGCCTCTTCTTGTACTTCACGGAGGAAATGCAACCACTGCATATAATCTTATAGGTTTTGATTTTATGCTGGATGACTTCCATATATATGCAGTTGATACCATCGGACATCCTGGAAAGAGTGCAGAGACAAGTCTTTCTCCAAAGGGATACGACTACGGTGAGTGGCTTAGTCAGGTCATCACATCTCTTGGATTTGAAAGTATGTCCTGCTGTTCTGGATCCTTTAGTTCCGGCATTTTAGCGAAGGCGATGTGCGTGGCGCCTGAAAAGATAAAGAAGGCACTTCTCTATGTTCCATCAGGAATTAAAAATGCACCTGCTATTAATAGTAGCTCAATGATGTTTCCGATGATAATGTACTGGATTACCAAGAAAGACAAATGGCTTCGAAAAACGATAATGCCGATAGCAATTACGGAGGATAACATTTCCGATGAAATGTATCAGACGGCTAAGCTTAGTATTACCTACAGTAAAGTAAAAACTGGAATGCCTAGTAATGTTTCGGGTAAGCTGATGATGAGATGCAAGGCGCCAACACTTGTTATGGGAGCTGAGAAAGATTGCCTCTTTCCAGGCGAGGGTGTTATAAAGAGGGCTAAAGAAATCATCCCTAATTGTACCACCTATCTAATAAAGGGACGAGGCCATCTGCATTACATGACTGACGAAGAGAAAGAAATGATAAGAACTTTCTTCTTAGATTAATTGGGTAACAATAATATGAAATATAACATAGATAAAGAATTAAAAAGTATTTCTATATACAGCGGTTCAGTGGTTGGGCGTCTGTATCCACTGCTCAATATTGGATACAAGTTAAACAGACCTAAGTCAGACAAGTTTGTTGGAGTTCGCAGGATATCTACGCCAGGATATAAAGGGGCGAAGATACCAACACTTATCTTTGAACCTAAAAAGCTTGCAGAATCTGTTGAGGATCTTCCATGCATCATGTTTTTTCATGGTGGTGGTTTTTTGATGAGTGCGTCAGGTGCTCATTATCAGGTAGCCAAGTGGTATGCACATAAGCTGAACGCAAAAGTAATCATGCCTGACTACAGACTAATGCCGAAATATACATATCCGGTTGCAATCGAGGATTGCTATAACACTTATATATGGGTGTTAAAAAATGCTTCTAAACTTGGAATTAATAAAGAAAGACTCATTGTGACAGGAGATAGTGCAGGTGGAAATATTGCTGGGGCAGTTGTATCAATGCTACATGATAGAAAAGAGTCTCTCCCTAAATGTGTGATGCTAATTTATCCTGCTCTTGATAAACGAATGATTACAGAATCTATGAAAAAATTCACTGATACACCGATATGGGATTCGTGTTGTAATAAACTATTTTGGGATATGTATCTAAAGAATCAGGATTTTAAACAGGCGAAGTATGCCTCTATCTCAGAACTTGACTTATTGGATTATTTCCCAGAGACATATGTTGAAGTAGCTGAGTTTGATTGTCTTCATGATGAAGGGATAGCATTTGCAGATAGATTAAAAGCGGAAGGCATCAGAGTGGAAGTGCACGATATTAAAGGTGCCTGTCACGGCTACGAAGCAGCAACAAAAAGCTCCCTTATACGTAGATGTATGAAACAACGTGTTAATTGGATAACAAAGATGTTATAATACAAAGGTGCAGGGGGGTCCGTCCCCACTGCACCTAGGTCTGTCCCTAGTTGCACGTTAATTATATAGGATATGGATAGAGATAAAAGAAGATGGAAAAAAGCATAAAGAAAAAAATACTGTTTGTATTACCACCTATTATTTTGACAGCGCTCACTCTTATATGGTACTTCAAGGAGGATGGCAGGTGGTATGACTATCATAATGAATGGGAGTGCCTCCCGTTACTTATCTGTCACATGCTCATGCCACTGTTTTACTTTGTGTGGATCATTATTGCTACGGTAAGGCAGATTAATAAAAGTACTCGTTCCAACGATAATATATTTTACCTCGTTGCCTCGATTATTTTATGGCTTAGTTGTGGAGTGGGATTATTCTTTTTTATAGTTTTTACCAGTGGAATGTAGTGTCTAAATGGAGCAATATGAGTAGTTTAAAGAAGAAAATAATAGTAGGCATCTGTGCTTTACTGGGATTGGTAGTAGTAATCTTTTTTTTGATCGAGATTAGTATATATTATTATCTAAAACAATACGGTTATGGTTTTGGTGAATTATACGAAGCTTCGGCTGTTTATTTTACCCATAGTGATGGCATCACAATCGGATCAGAGGACAACTATAGTGTCTATATAGGAGCACATGATTACATTTATGATGATGTTGTATCAAGTAAGGGATTTGAATTAACTGATCAAATGGGAGAAGGGCGGTTTTATAATAATGGTGAAGATGAGATATGTATAGTTGCTTCAGCTTCATGGTGTTATTGGTTTAGAATTTACCATATGTCTGATGGATATTATATTGAAGATTTTTAGGATAACTAAAGCATTATAGAAAAGACTCTGGAGGATGGTTTCAAAATGGAAAATAAAAAAGTTACGGGATTTGACTATTTGTGGTGTGCATTATATGCGTGCGCTGCATTTGCTATTGAATTATTGCTTGTATTTATTGAAGGCAAACTCGGACTTGATATAAAGAATCTCACGGTATCACAGAGTATCATTCACTGGGTAGTAACGATAATACTGTGGGTGTCAGCCGGTTTACTGGTCACCTATATAGGTAAAAAGACAACCGGTTTTGACATATGGAAACCAGGCGAAAAAATGAAAGCGTGGCAGTATATAGCAATCGTTGTATGCTTTGCTGTAAATATTGCAGCCAAGTATTTCGACTGGAATGGTTTCAAGGTTGTTAAGGAATGGCAATCAAGAGGACCGCTGCTGTTCTCATTCCAATATCTCTATTATATGGCAGAGGGCTTTCTGATCTCACTGGTAATCGTCTTTGGACAGATTGCATGTGAGAAATGGTTTAAGAATGAGAAGCTTCCTTATGGAGGTATTATCTTAGGACTTACATGGGGGCTTATGCATATCTTTACAAAGAGAAGTCTGGCAATCGGACTTCTGTCAGCTTTTGGAGGATTCCTGTTCGGAGCGGCATACTTGCTTGTAAATAAGGATTATAGAAAAGCACTGCCTATTATAGCCCTGCTGTTTATGCTATAAAGCGTTAGATATGGATGTCTCACTGTTTTACAGTGAGGCATCTTTTTTATTTTATGCTTGACAAAATCGACACGCGTGTCTAAAATGAGAAAAACGACACGGGTGTCGAAAAAGGAGAACGCATATGCCAACAAAAGGAGAACAAACAAGAGAACATATTATGGATGTATCTTATGCCTTGTTTGCAGAGAATGGATTTAAGCAGGTCACCATGAAGGATGTGTGTGGAATTACAGATATGAGCCGCGGAGGTCTGTATAGTCATTTTTCCAGCACAAAGGAACTCTTTGAAGCTATTCTCGAGAGAAAGACCAGCACAGATGAGATGAACTTTGAACAGGATATTAAGAACAATGTGCCAGCCACAACGATTCTGGAAAACGTATTAAAACATATGGAAGATGAGATGAATCATCCGGAGGATTCGCTCACAGCTGCAATATATGAATACGGTGAAGTTGTGGATTCTCAATTTATGGAGACACTTAATAAGAAAAGTATTAAAAGGTGGTCGGCCCTGATCAAATATGGAATTAAAAATGGTGAGTTTCAAGATGTGGACGTCGATGAAGTGGTTAACATAATTCTATATTCCTATCAGGGGGTCAGAATGTGGAGCAGGATAGTTCCAATGAAGAAGAAAGTAACTAAGTCGATAACAGATCATATTAGAAGTCAGTTGATAGGAGGAAAAAATGATTAGATTTATTAGACCAACAGAAGAACATAAGGAGGAGGCTCTGGCTTTCAAGCAGGAGTTTTTAGATAATGGAGAACATACAATAAACGGCAGTGAACTTTTTGATCAGATGAATTCGTATGAAGACTGGCTAAAGAGTGTAACAGATAATATCTCAGAAGAGACAGTTAATCCAGATTGGGTTGTGACAGATACATTTTTTGCTTTGGACGAAAAAGATTCAATCGTAGGTATCATCGATTTTCGTCACGAACTTAACGGCTTTCTTATTGATTTTGGTAATACTGGCTATAGTGTTCGCCCTTCAGAGAGACGAAAGGGATATGCAACCGAGATGCTGCATCAGCTTTTAGATGTTGCAAGAAATAGTGGACTTAATTCTCTTCAGCTTTCTGTTGAAAGAAGCAACGAGCCATCAGTAAAAACTATAGTAAAGAACGGCGGAGTGTATGAGAGAAGCTTCGAGTTCCAGGGAGAAGAGGCAGATGTGTACCGAATAAAACTATAAAATCAGGAGACTAACTATGAAGATTGTAAAAGCAGAATTTGATGATCTTAAAGAAATCCTTGAACTCCAGTATTTAGCTTATCAGAGCGAAGCAGCACTGTTTGGAACAGATGACATACCTCCACTTAAAGAAACGCTTGAGGATGTTATCGAAGAATATAATAACGGTATCATTTTAAAGATGGAGTCTGATGAAAGTGAGATAGGAAAGATTATTGGTTCAGTAAGAGCTTACGAAAAAGATGGAACTGCATATATCGGAAAGCTTATGGTTCATCCAGAATATAGAGGACAAGGCCATGGAACAAAGCTTCTTAATGAAATTCAGAATTTCTTTCCAGATAAAAGATATGAATTATTTACAAGTACGAGAAGTGTAGATAATATCCGTTTATATGAAAAGAATGGATTTAATAAGTTCAGACAGGAAGCGGTTACAGATGAACTGATATTTGTCTATATGGAAAAATAGTGCAAGTGGGGACAGACCTTGGTGCAATGGGGTCCGTCCCCACTGCACTTTCCCACTGCACTTTTTTGGATATGCTTTACGAGGGATAGTAGTAAAATGATACTTATTTTTGTGATATAGAAATTAATGATTGACATTTATAGAATCAGTCTATATACTTGGCAAATATAATAAAAAAAGGGACAGGTCTAACTGTCAAATTCATGAAAGGAAAATATTCGATGCTGTATCTTGTATCCAAAACTACATATACTAAGAACGTGGCAATGCACATTACTAAGGTGTATCGCCCTATTTTTGATTTTGTGGATATAGTGAAAGATAAGCAATAGGTTATATATTCTTAATTAAGTTTGTAATGTTAAACCACTTATCTTTCGAGATAGGTGGTTTTCTTGTTTATTAGGTGGCAGAAGTGCAGCCAAAGATGGAGGAAAAAAATGAAAGAAAATTTGAAGAAGATGGCCAGTTACTATCGGCCATACATGGGAACGTTTTTACTCGATATGTTCTTTGCATTTCTAGCATCGCTGATCAGTCTTGTGATCCCGCTGGTGGTAAGATACATAACAACAAATGTTAGAACCTGGGATACAGCAACAGCTGAAAAGCAGATATTTATTCTTGGTGGAGTACTGATCGTACTCGTTCTTGTTCAGTTCGGTTCGAACTATTTCGTAACTAACATCGGCCATGTAATGGGCGCGAAGATGGAATATAACATGAGAGCTGAGATATTTAATCATTATCAGAAACTTTCATTCTCCTTCTTTGATGATCAGAAGGTTGGACAGCTGATGAGCCGTATCACTAGTGATCTTTTCGATATCACTGAGCTGCTTCATCATGGACCTGAAAACTTGGCGATATCATTTATCAAGATTGTGGGAGCGCTTATAATTCTTTCAAGCATCAGTGGATATCTTACAATCGCAGCATTTGTTCTGCTTCCGCTTATGTTTATATATGCGTTCATTATGAACAGAAAGATGAAGCGTGCATTTAAGGAGAATCGAGTCCAGATCGCTGAGGTAAACACTCAGATAGAAGATAACCTTTCAGGGATTCGAGTCGTCAAGTCCTTCGCAAATGAGGAGATTGAAAACGAGAAGTTCAAGGTTGGAAATGATGGCTTCCTGAGAGCAAAGAAGCAGAGCTACTTCTACATGGGATTCTATCATTCAGGAATGTCGGCATTCACAATGCTGATAAATATCGTTGTCATTATGACAGGTGGAATCCTGATGTCGAAGGGTATGGTAAGGGTTGAAGATTTCATAACATTCCTGCTCTATATAAATGTTTTCACTGATCCAATCAGGACATTGATTGATTTTGCCGAGTCTTTCCAGAATGGTTATTCTGGCTTTGAAAGATTTATGGAAATCCTGGCTATAGAGCCTGATATTCAGGATGCTCCAGATGCAAAGCCGCTTGAAAATGTAAAGGGCGATATAACATTTGACGATGTATCCTTTAAGTATAAGGACGGTCAGCACCGAGTCCTGAGACATATTAATCTGGATGTTAAGGCTGGTTCTTATGTGGCACTGGTTGGTTCATCTGGTGGAGGTAAGACTACACTTTGCAGTCTGATTCCAAGATTCTACGAAGTTACGAAGGGCAGCATTAGGATTGACGGTAAGGATATTCGTGATGTGACGATGAAGAGTCTTCGTCAGAATATCGGAATCGTTCAGCAGGATGTGTATCTTTTTGCCGGAACTGTATATGACAACATCCTTTATGGAAAGCCAGGGGCAACAAGAGAAGAAGTTATTGAGGCCGCAAAGCAGGCAAATGCTCATGACTTCATTATGGAGCTTCCTAACGGCTACGAGACAGATATCGGTCAGCGAGGAATTAAGCTGTCAGGTGGACAGAAGCAGAGACTTTCTATTGCCAGAGTCTTTCTGAAGAATCCGCCGATTCTGATCTTCGATGAGGCAACAAGTGCTCTTGATAATGAGAGCGAGAATATCGTTAAGGAGTCTCTTGAAAGACTGGCTCATGACAGAACAACATTTGTTATTGCACATAGACTTTCAACAATCCGTAACGCTGAGGAAATCCTGGTACTCACGGACAAGGGAATCGAGGAAACAGGAACTCACGACGAACTGATGGCTCGTGACGGAATCTACGCACAGCTATACCGCTGGACGAAATAAAGTGCAGCGGGGTCCGTCCCCACTGCACCGAGGTCTGTCCCCAGCTGCACCAACAAAGGAGAATAGAATGAAACAACCGGAAATAACAACTCTATGTTATATAGAGAAGGATGGAAAATACCTTATGATGCACCGAGTCAAGAAGGATCGTGACATCAATAAAGATAAGTATATCGGCGTGGGAGGCCATTTTGAATATGGCGAAAGTCCTGATGATTGCCTGAAGCGTGAGGTGATGGAAGAGACAGGACTTACCCTCCTGGAATACAAGCCACGCGGTATAGTTACATTTATATATGGTGATAAAGAAAAGCCTGAAGAGAGAATTGTGGAATACATGCATCTCTACACAGCCACAAAGTTTGAAGGTGAACTGATCGACTGTGATGAAGGCGAGCTGGAGTGGATAGACAAGTCAGCGGTCTATGATCTTCCTATATGGGAAGGTGACAAGATATTTTTCAGACTGCTTGAAGAGAGAAGCGATTACTTCTCTCTGAAGCTTGTTTATTCAGAAACTGATGAATTGATAGAGGTTGACATAAATTAGAGGAGAATAAAATGAGATTAAGACAATATAAGCCATGTGATGCGGCAAAGATAATTGAGTGGAGTAAAGAAAAAGAGACCTTTGAGCTCTGGGGAGGAGAAATTATTGGTGAGTATCCTATCACAGAGGAAATTCTAAATAAGGTTTACATAAATCAAAACGGACTATGCGAAGAACCGGATAATTTCTATCCAATGACCGCCCTCGAAGGAGATGAGGTGATAGGCCATTTCATTATGAGGTACATAAATAAAGATGCAAAAAAACTCCGATTCGGATGGGTTATAGTAGATGCAGAAAGAAGAGGACAGCATATTGGACAGAACATGCTTAGACTCGGCCTTAAGTATGCATTTGAAATCCTTGGAGTTGATAAGGTAACCATAGGAGTTTTTGAGAACAATGTACCCGCTTACAAATGTTATCTCTCCACTGGATTTCATAAGCCATCTGAGCTGCCTGATTCTTTCCAGGAAGTAAATGGTGAAAAGTGGAAGGTAGTTGAACTGGAGATAACCAGGGAGGACTATACTTCCCAATAAGAAAGAATAGTGGGAGTATATGATAGTTTCATTTGATCTTGACGATACATTATATGTTGCGCCACCAAAGTTTAAGATTGAGAAGGAACCAGGGTTTCCATGGAAGTATATATATAAAGAAAGACTTCGTCTGGGAACAAAGGAGCTTTTCGAAAGACTTCAGTCAGAAGGAATCGAAACATGGATTTATACCACGTCCTTCAGATCGGAAAAATATATCAGAGGACTTTTTCGTCATTACGGAATAAAGGTGGGACAGGTAATCAACGGAAGCAGGCATATGCGCGAGGTTCAGGGAGATAAGAAGGAACCGATGCCATCTAAGCTTCCAGGTAGATATAGGATCAGCCTTCATATTGATGATGATGTGAGTGTTTATCAGAATGGAAAAACCTATGGATTTAAGGTATTCCTCGTGGGACCTCCAGATGATCAGTGGGTTGAAAAGATTATGGAAGAAGTCCATAGGATCAAGGCAAGAGAAGATAGGAAATAACATAGCTTTATACTAATAATATATACAAAAAATATGTACGAAAGGCTATAATTTAGGAAGCGAACGAATGAGGTTTGAAATATGATATTTGAAGAACGAATATATCCTCTTGGTGACAAGAAACTCATGCTTCGTAGTGCAACTGAAGCAGACGCTGAGATGCTTCAAAGTTACATTAAAACAGTAACCGGTGAGACCAGATTTCTGATGTGTGAATCGGACGAAATGAATATCACCGCAGAAGACGAACTGGAGTTCATCAAGGCACATCTAGAATCACCGGGTGAGATGCTTATTGTTGGTTTCATTGTTGAAGATGAAGACAACGAAAGGCGTGAAGTTTACGTCGGCAACTGCTCCTTTGAAAGAGTCGGAGGAAGTCGTAGATATGCGCACCGAGCTGGAATTGGTATAGCTCTTTATCAAAAGTATACGGGACTTGGAATAGGCAAGCAGATGCTTCGTGCCCTCCTGGAAGAAATCAAGTCCCAAGGTTATGAGCAGGCAGAACTTACTGTTGTTGGTGGAAACGAAAGAGCCATCCATTTATATGAAAGCTTTGGCTTCACAGAATATGGAAGGCTTAGAAACGCCAACAAGTATGACGACGGAACTTATGCAGACGACATACTGATGGTGAAGACATTTGGCCAGAATGATTAATTGAAACTTGAGCTATAAAATGGAGGTAGACATGATACAGGATATTGCTCCAAGTAAGATGGACAATAGTTTTAAGAATTATCAGATAAGAGAAGAGGATAACCTGATTATCTTTGATAAAGAAGGAAAGACTTTCGTTCAAGAAAAGAATGACAAGGTAGCTTTTGCCAGTGGCGCAAGTATTAAAGAGGAAGAGGCTATATATCTCTTCTCCGTAGATGACAAGCGTTATTTCTTATTAAATGCTGAGGATATTGATTATGATAAATACTTAGCAGAAGGCTTTACTTCTTATACTATCCGTGAAGTTCGTGACAGATTCTCAGGAGTGGATGATGTTAACGTATTTGTTACATTCACCGCGTATCATCTATGGAAATGGTATTCAGACAATAGGTTCTGCGGAAAGTGCGGAAAGCCACTTTCGAGAGGTGACAAGGAGCGCGCTCTCATTTGTTCTGAATGTGGAAATGTGATCTACCCTCGAATTAATCCAGCAGTAATAGTTGGAGTAACAAAAGGCGACTCAATACTTCTTACCCGTTATCGCAGAGGATATGCTCATAACGCTCTGGTTGCTGGTTTCACTGAGATTGGTGAAACCTTGGAAGAAACGGTAGCCCGTGAGGTGATGGAAGAAACTGGAGTAAAAGTAAAGAATATCAGATATTACAAATCCCAGCCATGGGGAATGGCACAGGATATGCTGGTGGGATTCTACTGCGACGCTGATGGTGATGGCGAGATCCATATGGATGCAGACGAACTGAAATATGCCGAGTGGGTTAAGAGAGAAGATATTGAACTTCAACCGAATAACCTGAGTCTTACTAATGAGATGATGCGAATGTTTAAGGAAGGGAAAAGGTGACGCGTATGGAGATAGTTTATAAGAAATTATCAGAAAAGGAACTGGATACTATAATTGCTATGAGAATAAATCAGCTGACTGAGGAGTATACTTCAGAAGGCAGAACAGTACCAGAAGGCGTCAATCTTGAAGAAGCACTTAAAGATTTCTATGTGAGAAATATGGCAGCTGGAACATACGTTTCATGGCTTGCAATAGATAAGGATGCTGACGATAAGATAGTAGGAACAAGTGGTATGTCATTTGCTGAGAAGCCACCTTACTTCACTTGTACATCTGGAAAGCTTGGAATCCTGTCTAGCATGTATACAGATCCAAACTATAGAAGACTTGGGATTGCAACTCAGCTTTTAGATAGAGTAGTAAAGGAAGCAAAGGACTACGGCTGTGGAACTATTTACATCACAGCTTCAGATATGGGTGTTAAGCTTTATACAGCTTATGGCTTTAAGAAAAATGGTAACTTTATGCAGTATAACTTCACTTAAAAAGGACATCAAAGGATTATGGATTTTAAACAGATCAGATACTTGGAAAAGATAGCCGCAGATGGACATAAGGCTCTTGAGATAGAAGAATATAAGGACTGGGAACTGAGGTTCTCAAAGGGATACACAAGTCGTGCCAATTCTATAAGGCTAATGTCGGATCCCATAGAAGAGATAGATTCTGAAGTAGAGGGTAAACTAGCATATGCAGAGGCTGAATATGCGAAAAGAGGACTTCCTACAATTTTCAAACTAACTGATGCAGATAAGACATTTTCTGATTATCTTGAAAGTCGTGGCTACACAGTGAATCAGCCAACGGATGTGATGATACTTACTCTTGATGGAGCGGATTATCTGCTTAAGTTATCTGAAAATGTAAATGATATGGTTAGTTCCATAGTTACTATTTCAGGAGATGTGAATCTTAGTACTACACCAGAAGGATGGTTCGAACCTTACTTCGAATTTGAAGAAATGACAGATAAAGCCCAGCAGGAATTATGTAAACTAATTCATTCGAATGTAACTATTGATAAGACCTATATCAAGATACTGCAGAAAGGTCGTGTGGTTGCAGTTGCATCACTTGCTACAGAGGATGGATACAGCCTTCTTCATAACGTAGTTGTTGACCCGACTCTTAGAGGTCAGGGACTTGGCAAGAAGCTTTGTTATACAGCTATCTCAGCTTCAAAATCTCAGGAAGCGGATTACTCATATCTTCAGGTGATCGAGTCGAATGAGGTTGCCCTTAATCTTTATAAGAAGTTGGGTTACGAGAAGCTTTATACATATTGGTATATGAAAAAAGAAAACTAAGAAATCCAGGTGGAGGAATAAATATGGAATTATGGGACTTATATGATCGAGACGGAAATAAAACAGGAGAAACCTGGGAGAGAAAATTCGGAAACTTTCAACATATTCCTGAGGGAAGATATCATATGGTTGTAGACATTCTGGTTCAGCATGTTGATGGTACATATCTTCTTACAAAAAGGGATATGAGCAAGGATGTATATCCTGGATACTGGGAAGCAAGTGCAGGTGGTTCTGCTGTATCAGGTGAAGAACCACTTGAAGCAGCAAAGAGAGAACTATTAGAGGAGACAGGGCTTACGGCTCTCAGTTTCGAACTCGTGAGTCATACATTTAGAGAACCAAGTCATAGCATGTTTTATTCATACCTTGCAAAAGTTGATGCAGATAAGAATTCTGTGGTTCTTCAGGAAGGCGAAACTGTTGAATATAAGTGGGTAGATGGTAGAGGATTTCTTGACTACGTTGAGTCAGATCTAGCTATCCAGACTCATAATAACAGATATAAGGATATTATCCTGAAAATAAGAAAAGAACTTGGTATTACAGAAGGAAAAAACATGAATATTACATTTGACATAGCAAATAAAAGTGATATCGATGAGCTGGTCCGCCTTAGGATAGCTTATATGATAGATGATTTCGGCAGCGTTACTGATGAAGAAAGAGCTGGAATGGAAAAGCAGCTGCCAGACTATTTTGAAAGGAAACTCGGAACCGAGCTGGTGGCATTTGTGGCACGAGATGGTGAGAAGATTGTATCCGTTGCATATCTTCATATCATCGAGATGCCCGCAAACTCTATTCTCCTAACCGGCCTTTTCGGAGATGTTCTCAGTGTTTACACAGAACCAGAATACCGTGGCCAGGGCCTTTGCACAAAGCTTATGCAGGACCTGGTGGAGTATGGCAGAAACAGAGGACTTGGACGTATAGATCTTCTAGCTACTGATGAGGGCTATCCAATATACGAAAAGGTTGGTTTCAAAGAGACAGAAGCTAGATACAGAAGTATGAAACTATATTTCGAAAAGGTGAGATTTTAAACTATTTCGAATACTTGAATAATTGGAGGATAGAACTATGGATTTAATGCTTATTGTTGGTTCTGGCGCTGTAGGTAAGATGACAGTTGGCCAGGAGTTAATGAAAATAACTGATTTCAGACTCTTTCATAATCATATGATGATCGAGCCAGTTATCGAAATCTTTGGAAGATTTAATGGGGCTCTCGTAAATAAGCTCCGCGATGATATCTTCGAAGAGTTTATGAAGACAAATTATCAGGGCATGATCTTCACTTACATGTGGGCCTTTGATATGCAGTGGGATTGGGACTATGTTAATTCACTTAAGGATAAGTTCGAGGCAACAGGCGGAACCTTCTACTGTGTTGAGCTGGTGGCAGATCAGGCTGTAAGAATCGAGAGAAATAAAACTGAGAATCGACTTAAGAACAAGGCGTCCAAGCGAGACCTTGTGGCATCTCAGGACAGAATGGTGAGAGAGGAATCCAAGTATCGCATCGTAAGTAATGAGGGTGAGGTTCCATTTGAAAACTACATGAAGATCGATAACACAAACCTGGAGCCGGATGTGGTTGCGAAGATGATAAAGGAACATTTTAATTTGCCAGGTATCGGACTAAATGAACTTATGAACCGAACCTATCTTGAAGAGGTGACTGAGAACGAGCTGGAGATGGTTCACAAGATGCAGGTTGAAAGCTTTATGCCTTTATACGAAAAGTACCATGATGAAATGTCACCTGCCCTGGAGAGCTTAGAAAAAATCAAGGCTAGATTTGACATTCCTAACAGAAAGTATTTCTTCATCAATAAGGACGGTGCAAGAGCAGGTGTTATCAATCTTGGACATAATGATCCGAATGAAAAGAAGGAATCCTTCATCAGTCCGATCTTTGTGCTTCCAAGATACCAGAATCAAGGCATCGGATATGTGGCAATCCAGAAGGCATTTGAGATGTATCCAGAAGTTACAACCTGGAAGCTAGAGACCATCCTGCAGGAAGAGAGAAACTGCTATCTGTATGAGAAATGTGGCTTCAAGCGTTTTGGAGAAGAGCACGTTGTTAACGACAAGCTGACACTCATCATGTATGAACTAAACAAATAATAAGGACTTAAACATATGAATAATAAAGATATATTACAGATTGCCATGGCGCAGTCTGCAGAAGATATAGGCTGTAAGGTCGAAGACTTTACTAAAACAGAAAATGTAATCTGCACCTATAATAAGGGCGAAAAGGCTAGGCTCTATATAAAGCCTGGTGTGATAGGAAACTTTGTTTCTTATGGTAGTAATGTGGTTGCATCTGTTCAGGATGATATCAGAGATATAACGGAAGAATATTTAAAGAGATTTGAATTCTATCACCTCTTTGAATCACCAAATATGAACTGGTTGAGTGAAAAACTCTCCCCTTTAGGTTACGGCGTTTGCTTTATGGCAGAGTACTATCTGCCAGATAAAGATAACTTCTATGACAAGGGTATTGTGAGACCTTTAGTTTCAGAATATGAGCTTCGTGTTCTTGAGCAGAAGGACTTTGCTGAACTGTACCTTCCTGAGTGGGGCAATGCACTATGCGAAGAAAGAAAAGAGCTTGATGTTCTGGGAGCGGGAGCATACAAGGACGGAAAACTTGTAGGACTTGCAGGATGTTCGGCGGACTGCGATGATATGTGGCAGATAGGAGTTGATGTGCTGCCTGAGTGTAGAAGGGGAGGCATAGCATCGGCGCTTACATCAAAGCTTGCTTCAGAAATCTTTGCCAGGGGCAAAGTACCATTTTATTGTTCAGCATGGTCCAATATCCGTTCGGTTAGAAACGCAGTTAAATGTGGATTCATACCTGCATGGGTAGAGATGACCATAAAGCCACTAAGTTTTATAAATGAGTTGAACGAAGAAGAGAAGGTTCAGGTTTAAATCAAGGGGGAGCAAATGAACAAGATCAAGGAAGCGTTAACGAGAGAACTAACAGGCTGGAAAAAATGGCAGGTATTCTGGATCATCTTTGCAAATGCAATGATCTTGGGTATCTCAATCTATCAGAAGGATTCATGGCTTGGAATTGTCGCATCGATCACAGGAGTATTCTGTGTAATTCTTTGCGGCATGGGAAAGGTTTCAAACTATTTCTTCGGAACCATTAATGTCATTCTTTACGCTATTGTAGCATGGAAGGCGAAGTATTACGGCGACGTAATGCTGAACCTTCTTTACTATTTTCCGACAAATATTATCGGATGGATCGCATGGAAAAAGCATATCGATGAAGAAACAAATGCTGTCTATAAAAGACGCCTCACCTGGAAGCAGGATATAGTCCTGGCAGTTGTTAGTATTGTTGGTGTGTTGGGATATGCATATGTGCTGAAGCTGCTGGGAGGCAACCTTCCAATTGTTGACAGTATGAGCACAGTCTTTTCTGTAATAGCACAGATTCTTATGATCAAGAGATTCACAGAGCAGTGGGTTATCTGGATCATCGTAAATATCGTGTCAGTTATCATGTGGGTAGCAGCCCTCTTCACTGAAGCTGCAAGTATTGCAGTACTTCTAATGTGGAGTGTTTACCTGGCAAATGCCATAATCATGTTTGTAAAGTGGATGAAGGATTCTAAGAATCAGGAAATGCCTAAAGTAGAGGCGTAGATCAGTTAATTAGAAGGGAAATGGTATATGGAGAGCAGAAAAAAATATAAGGTGGGTATGTACGGCGGTGCATTCAATCCTCTTCATCTTGGTCATCTTGAATGTATGATCAAAGCAGCAGGACTTTGCGATGAATTATATATAGTAATTTCTTATAGAGAAAATGAGACGGATGTGCCACTAAAGGTTAAGATCAGGTGGGTTCATCAGCTTACTAAGCATATAGGAAATGTGAAGATCATTCCTTTAGAGGATAAGCTGACAAATAAGGAAGACTATGTGGAAGCTCTGTGGCAGGAGGACTGCAAGAAGGTTAAGGAGCAAATTGGAAAAACCATAAATGTCGTCTTTTGTGGAAGTGATTACGATGAGAACAGTTTCTGGAACAAATGCTATGAGGATGCAGACTTTATAGTGATTCCAAGAAATGAGTATAGTTCTACGGAAATCAGAAAAGATATCTATGGTCACTGGGACTGGATGCCGCAGATAGTAAGATCCTACTTTACAAAGAAGGTTCTTCTGATTGGTGGTGAAAGCTCAGGAAAATCTACACTCACCATTAATCTAGCTAATTATTTTAATACTGTATATTTGGAAGAGGTTGGTAGAGATCTGTCAGAGCTTTCTGGTACAGATGTGTATATGCTTTCCGAGGATTTTACCAGGATCCTTCTAGAACATAAGGCAAAGGAAATGCGACTTCTGGAGCAAAGTAATAAAGTGTTCTTTGAAGACACAGACTGCCTTATAACTAAGTTCTTCATGGACTTCCTGGAGGATGAAGGGATAGAAAAGAATGAGAAGCTTGCAGAGGCTATAGCTGATCTTAATTCCTATGATCTAATCCTATATCTTGAACCTGATGTTGACTGGGTGCAGGATGGAGATAGAAGCGAAGTCATCGCAGCAGACAGATATAAATATGGGGAGATGATTAAAGAACTCTATATCAGACATGGATTTGAATTTAAAACAATAAGTGGAGATTATAACAGCCGATTTGATCAGGCTGTTACATATATAAAAGAACTTTTGAAATAGTTATATGAAAGGGAGGCGAAAATGGGTATCGAAAAGATTCTTTCCAGTGGCAAAGTAAGACTGGATCAGCAACTGAAGTTTACTGCAGAAATCGATAAGATGACGAGCATCATTAGACGAACATCTCTTATTGATAAGAGTCGAAGAGAAAATGATGCGGAACATTCATGGCATATTGCAGTTATGGCAATGCTTTTTGAAGAGTATGCAGTGGAACCGGTAAATGTGGCTCGTGCAGTAGAGATGTGCGTAGTGCATGACCTTATAGAGATTTACGCTGGAGACACATTTGCCTATGATGTGGCAGCAAATGTGGGCAAAGCTGATCGTGAAAAAGAAGCAGCAGACAAGCTCTTCGCTCTGCTGCCCGTTGAACAGGGAAAGATGATAAGAGATCTCTGGGAAGAGTTCGATGCTATGGAGACTCCTGATTCAAAGTATGCAGCCTGTATGGACAGACTTCAGCCATTCCTTCATAACACTTTGACTGAAGGTTTTACCTGGGTAGAAAGTGGAACAAATCGAGCTGTTGTTGAAAAACGTATGGCTGTAATAAAAGAGTTTCTCCCAGAGGTTTATAAGTGGATCGATGCTAACATCAATAATGCTATCGCTTCAGGATGGTTGAAGGAAAGCAAGAAGGTTCTTCTTTTTGATCTGGATGGAACACTTCTTAAATCAGATAAGACTATATCAGATAAAACTTTGGATGCTGTTCTTAAAGCAAGAGAGAAGGGATATATCATTGGAGTATCTACTTCCAGAAGTGAGAGCAACAGCAGAGGTTTTATTCATAAGGTTGCGCCGGAGATTATCATTTCCAGCGGTGGTGCTATGGTCAGTGCCTATGGACAGAAGATTGTTATTGAAGAGTTCACTGGGGATGAAACAGCTGATATCATCGCTAAGGGAAGAGAAGTTTGTGGTGATCTCTTGATCACTGTTGATACTGCCAATGAAGAAGCTGAATACTACCGTAATCACATTCCTCCTCAGGATGAGCTGGAAAAGAGCTGGGGAGAAAGTATCGTAACTGATTTTAATGACTTTAGAAAGCCAGCCCTGAAGGTCTGCTTTGAAATACCTGATGAGGCAAAAGCAGACGAACTAGGACGAAAACTTACAAACTGTGACTTTATTCATTTCACTGATGGTGATTGGTGGAAGATTACAAAGGCTGGAATCACAAAAGAAACTGCCATCACCAAGCTCTGTGAACGTATGGGTATACCAATAGAAAATGTAACTGCATTTGGAGATGACCTGGCGGATATTGGAAGTCTTAAGCTATGCGGTACAGGTGTTGCCATGGGTAACGCACTTTCAGAAGTAAAGGAAGCTGCAGATATAACAATAGGCACTAATGATGAGGATGGTATAGCAGACTACCTTGACACACTATAAAGATATGGCTTGAAATTAGGAGGAAAAATATGAAGGTTAAGTGGTTATTTTTCGACGTTGGTTCAACTCTGGTAGATGAGACTAAAGCCTACGAGGCACGTTTCGAAAAGATTGCTGAATCAGCCGGAGTTTCAAAGGATTACGTTATCGAAAAGGCTCATGGATTTTATGAGGAGAATCGCAAGGGTGATAAAGAGGTAGCACAGCTTCTTAATGTTGATATACCTAAGTGGTTTAGCGAGTGTGAATATCTGTATCCAGACACAGTTGATATTCTAGAGTCACTTAGTGAAAAATATAAGATTGGTGTTATTGCTAATCAGGATTATGGAACAGAAGACCGGCTTAGAGCATTTGATATTCTTAAGTATATTGATCTGGTTGTAGCTTCTGCTGAAGAAGGTGTTGCGAAGCCTGACAGAAGAATATTTGACATCGCTCTTGAGAGAGCAGGAATAAAGCCTGAAGATGCCTTTATGATAGGTGACCGTATAGATAACGATATTGTTCCTGCCAAAAAACTTGGCATGAAAACCATGTGGATAAGACAGGGCTTTGGAGGTCAGTGGAAGATACAAAGTGATGACGAACTTCCAACCTTTATAGCTGATAGCCTTCCTGAACTTGCATCAATACTTGATTGGTATGAGAACCAAAAGAGTCTTCTTGAGACAACTCAGAATACTCGTGACCTTGGAGGTCTTCTTTGTAAGAATGGGGAGAGGACCCATTTTAATCGATTGATCCGAAGTGATAAACAGTGTTATCCAAGTCAGAAAGATATAGCATTTTTAAAAGGGAAAGATATAACAACAATTATAGACATGCGTACTCCGGAATATGTGGAGAGTGATCCTAGTGGTTTTGAAAATCTGGATGGCTTTACATATTATAACTTCCCTGTGGAGGAAGGAAGTCAGGTTCCTGAGTCAGTTGAGGCGGTGCCCGGAAGCTATATGAAGATAGCTGCTTCGCCTGTTATGAAGGATATATTTACAACCATGGCTGAGTCAGAAGGCGGAGTAATGTATAACTGCTCTGCGGGAAAAGACAGAACTGGAGTGGTTACAGCAATTCTGCTTATGCTCTGTGATGTAAATGAGGAAGATATCATTTCTGATTACATGCTCACAAAAGAGTTCAACAAGGAACGCTTTAAGATGGCAGCTATACATCACCCGGGACTTGATCTTAATATCATTATTCCTAGAGAAACCTATATCAAGGATTTCATGGATCTTTTTATAAAAGAATATGGAAGTGTTGAAGGATATTTTGATAGAATTGGAATATCGAATGATATACGTGAGAAGTTAAAAAATAAACTGATTTAAAGCGTTACTAACTAAGTGATTAGAGGAGAAAAGACATGGTATTACTTGTTGTTGATATTCAAAAAGGAATTACAGACGGACGGCTTTATAAGTTTGATGAGTTTAAAGATAATGTAAAATATCTGATTGCTGAAGCGAGACGTGATAATGTTGAAGTAATCTATGTAAGGCACGATGATGGCCCAGGTTCAGGATTCTCAGTGGGAGATGAGGACTTTGAGATATATGATGAGTTTGCTCCTGAAGCAGGAGAACTGATCTTTGATAAGTGCGTTAACAGTTCGTTTCATTCATCCACAGGACTTCTTCAGTATCTTGAAATGAAGCAAGTGAAGAAGGTAATGGTGGTAGGTCTTCAGACTGACTTCTGTATAGATGCTACGATTAAGAGTGGTTTTGAACAGGGCTTCGAAATGATAGTTCCTGAGTTCGCTAACTCTACAAGAAATAACGAAATCATGGATGCTGAGACAGCAT
This sequence comes from Lachnospiraceae bacterium AC2031, assembly GCA_000687975.1. Taxonomy (GTDB): domain Bacteria; phylum Bacillota; class Clostridia; order Lachnospirales; family Lachnospiraceae; genus Eubacterium_Q. Next base: position 2,750,284 of record JIAB01000001.1, read on the forward strand.
ATCATTTTTATAACGACTTCATGTGGCCAGGCAGATATGCAACATGTGTTTCTATGGATGAAGCGTTTAAGCTTCTTAAGGACTACAAGCTTCAAGGTAATAAACAGATTGTGGATGGAATAAATCCTTGCGGTACTCTTGAGGTTGAAACTGAAAGATTAATTCTCAGACAGTTTAGATATGACGATGCTGAATCCATGCGCGTGAACTGGGCGGGTCTTGATGAGGTACAGAATATGTACGGAGAGCCATCCTACAAAACTCCTGAAGCAGTTAAGGGACTTCTGGATGAGTACATCTCTGCTTACAAGAATGGCTTTAATTATAGATGGGCGATTATTGAGAAAGAGTCTGGAGAATGTATTGGTCAGGTGGCTTATTTCCTGGTTAATGTAAGTGGTCATTTCGGAGAAATTGAATACTGTATCGGAACCAAGTTCCAGGGCAAGGGTTATGCCACTGAAGCCACAAAGGCAATCATCGATTTTGGATTTGAGAAGATCCATTTCCATAAGGTTCAGATATGTGTAAGACCTTCTAATGTTTCTTCAAAGCGTGTTATAGAAAAATGTGATTTCGAGTACGAAGGTACTCTAAGAGACTACTTCCTGATCGATGGGGAGTATGAAGGTCGAATGTATTACTCAATCATAAACAAGAACTAAAAAACTGAGTAATACATATTTGGAGGAAAAAAGTATGGGTAAAGAGTTATTAACGAGACTCCCGGACTATGATAATTGTCTGGTGAATCTCTCGAATTCTATATTAAAAAAGTTCAATGTTGAAACTACTGCGAAGACACTTCCTTTAGCAGATAAGTTCCTAGAGAAGAAATATAAAAATGTGGTAGTGCTTCTTCTTGATGCTATGGGAATATCAATCCTGGAAAAGCATTGTGAGAAAGATGGTTTCTTTAGATCGCACCTGGCTGGTGCATATGATTCAGTATATCCACCAACTACAGTAGCAGCCACAACATCAATCATGAATGGTCAATATCCAAATGAGCATGGCTGGCTGGGGTGGGATATGTATATTCCGAAACTAGATAAGAATGTTACGTTATTCCAGAATATTGAACAATACTATGAGTTGGAGAACACAAAGCCAGTCGGTATTGATGCAGATGGAAAACCTGTATGGGATGAGACATCCATGAGTGTTGCAAAGCCTGCTGCAGATTACAATGTAGCATGGACTGAGCTACCATATAAATCTATTATTGATAAGATAAATGATGCAGGAGGGAAAGCTTACTTCTCAATGCCATTTATGGAACCATATCCTCAGGATCTGGATGCGATTCTCGCTCGTGTAACTGAACTCTGCAACGAACCAGGTGAAAAGTATATTTATGCATATTGGAATCAACCGGATAACACCATGCATAGAACTGGAACGGTGAGTGATGAGACGCATCAGGTTATAACAGAACTGGAGAAAAAAGTTGAAGAGTTTGCTGATGGACTTACAGATACATTACTGTTTATAACTGCTGATCATAGTCATATGGATAGTAATAACCTTTGTATTCTGGATTATCCAGAGGTGGTGGACTGCTTAAAGATTATGCCATCAATAGAACCTCGTACATTGAATCTTTATATTAAAGATGAGAAACTTGAAGAGTTTCCAGAAATATTTAAGAAAAACTTTGGGGATGATTTTCTGCTTCTGACCCGTGACGAAGTGATAGAAAATAAGGTGTTCGGAACAGGCCAGGATAGAGCAGGCTTCGAAGGATTGATAGGTGATTACGTGGCATTTGCCGTTTCCGATGCTTCAATCTTTGTATCGCATTTGGAAGCTCAGCTGATGCCGGGAGGACATGCTGGACTTACAGAAGAAGAGATTGCTATTCCGTTAATTGCTGTAGAAAAAATCACAGAAGCGGACAGAGATTTCTACTACCGCGATAAAAAGTTTGATGTAGATGATTATAAATAAATCCTCATCTTGAAAAAGAATAATCATTCGGCTATAGTTAACAACAGTTGAAGATTTTATGTTGGAAGCATTCACATCAAGGGGGCGAATTTCATGATTCAGAGGATTAAGAATAGCATCATTATGCAGCTTATCTGCATTGTTTTTGTGATTCTTATTGTCCTGACTGGAACCCTTTATGCTTCTTATCTCTATGTAAAACAGACCACAGTAAGCTACGCTGAAACCTTGTCAGAAAGCTTACTGAGACAGGCGGATAACGCCTTAAGTCTATATAAGGAAAATCTCAGATATAATGCTGAATCCTTATGTCATTATCTGATTGCTGAAGACCTAGATACAGAGATCGCATCCACTGATGATATCTCTGAGGCCTTGGCATCATCCTACTTTTCTCAGATAAATGTAAAAAACCGTGAGATCATTTCTGCGGTGATCTTTGATCAGGATATGAATGCAGTCACCACTATGGGAAGAGAAGTGACTTTGCCTGAAAAGCAGATGTACCTAAGAAATGAAGAGGATCTGAATGCGGACTGGTATTTCCCGGAAATAGATGATTTCTATTATGCATATTATTATCCAATCTACGGTGGAAGTGATGGTTCCCAGCAGATTGGAATGTGTGTCTTTATTCTTGAACACTGGCGAATCGATGGAACTCTGCACAACATTCTGAATGACAGTGTGAGTGCTATGCTGCTCAGTGATTCCAACAATCTTGATCTTTCATATCATGCATTTGGAAGTGTTCCAGCAGATGGAAACATGTCAGAACTTCGCGAAAATCCTGACTTTGTTTATCGAGAGGGTAACTGGCAAAATGGTATCCGTATCGCCGTAGCTGTATCTATCTCGGGAAACACTTCTGGAAGTAGTGGAATCCGTAAGATGATTCTTGTGGCAGCTATTCTTACAACGGTGCTTCTTTCAATTATCATTTTGTTTTCTTATAATCAGCTGGCGAGACCAATACATGAACTGGATAGATTCATCGATGATTCTATAGGTCATCCGGAAAGAAGACTGAATATGAAACGTACTGATGAGATTGGAAAGGTTGCATCCAGTCTTGATCATATGCTTGATGAGAATCAGAGGATGATCGAAGAAATCAAAGACAGTAAGATCCGTCTCTATGAAACAGAACTTGCTCAGCAGAAGATGGAGATCCTTGCATATCGTAATCAGATAAATCCACATTTCCTTTATAATACTCTTTCTTGTATGAGAGATATGGCGCTCATTAAGGATGAGGACAGTATTGCAGAGATGGCTATGGCTCTTTCTGATATATTCCGTTACGCAGTTAAGGGAAGTAATATCGTTACGGTCAGTGACGAGGTGTCATATATCGAGAAGTTTGCTCGTATCATAGAATACCGTTTCATGGGAAAGATTCTGATCAAAACTAATGTTCCAGAAGAAGTTCTTGATAAACCGATGATACGATTCTTCATACAGCCTTTGGTAGAAAATGCGGTCTTCCATGGTCTGGAAGGAAAGATGGGCAACGGATCCGTAGATGTAACTATCGAGAGTGTGGATGATAGATTACAGCTTACTGTTACTGATGACGGATGCGGTATGGATGAGGAAACACTGGGTAAGCTTAGAGAGATTATTGAGAATCCAAAGGAGAGTAAGGGTATTGGTATATCCAATATTGTTCAAAGACTCAGACTCTTCTATGGAGACGATTATACAATGAGTGCTGATAGTATAGAAGATGAGGGTACGGTTATCCGTATCTCGGTACCTGATCATATAAGGGAGATATAAGAGATGTTGAATGTTTATATAGCAGACGATGAAGTCTGGATTATACTTGGACTAAAAAAACTCCTGGAAAAACTGGATATAGATGCATATGTAATTGGTACAGCAAATAACGGACTAACTGCAAAAGAAGAGATAGCAGAATTTAAACCAGATCTTGTTTTTGCAGATATAAGAATGCCAGGACTTACAGGTCTGGAACTTCTTAGTGAGATTCCAAAGGTTTCACCTGATACAAAGGTTATTATCATTTCTGGATATGCGGAGTTTGCATACGCTCAGGAGGCGGTGCAGCATCATGCCTTTGATTATCTTTTGAAGCCAATAAAAGAAGAGGATCTTTCAAGAACCATGTCGGCCTTTATGAAAGATCGTGAGGGCGGTGAAGAGGAAGAAAGTGAAAAGCGTCCACAATCCTATGATCGAATGATCGATAATGTAATCTCTGATATAAGAGAGCATTACATGGAGGATATATCACTGACTTCACTTTCTGCAAAATATAATACCAGTATGGGTCATCTGAGTAAGCTTATCAAAGAGAATCTGAAGGTGAATTTCTCAGACTATATTGCGTCTCTTAGAATACAGAGAGCAAAGGAACTTCTCAGGGATGACAGTATGTCCATACAGGAGATAGCTGAAATAGTTGGCTATAATGATTACTTTTATTTTACAAAGGTTTTTAAGAAGATAGAGGGTATATCTCCAAGTAAATACCGAAAGTCTATGTAATAATATTTTTTTGTCATTTATATCAAAAAGATAAAATATTACCAAACCGCAAAATATTTTCCATGTTTTTTTGTTACTTTTCGCTATAAGATTGTATCATCAGAGATGAGGGTGTTCGCGAAAACTCGATTCATTAGAAACGGATAATGGTTAAAAGGGTTTATTTAGGAGGTAAAACTTTTATGAAAAGAAAGATACTTAGTTGTATTCTAAGTGCTGTAATGGTTGGATCTCTGCTTGTCGGTTGTGGTAGTGCAGATGGTACAACAGATACAACATCTACACCATCTACTGATAGCGCAGTTTCTTCAACAGATACAGAGAGTCCATCAACAAATACAGATGGAAAGATAAAGATTGGTGTTTCAATCTGGAGTTCAACAGACGTTCTTGGATCACAGTGTAAGATGATCCTGGATGAAGCAGCAGAGGCTCTGGATGTTGAAGTTCAGTATGTTGATCAGGGCCATGTTTCAGAAAAGGTTACAGCATCAGTTGAGCAGCTTTGTGCAGCTGGATGCCAGGGAATTATCATTTGTAATTCATCAGATACTGAGATGGCTTCAGCAATTAAGACATGTAATGATAACGGAGTTTATCTCGCACAGTTCTTCCGTATAATCAGTGAGGAGAACAGCGCAGATATTTATAAAGCTGCACAGGATTCGGAATATTATGTAGGTGCAGTACACGAGAATGAGCCAGAAAATGGCGAAAAGCTTGTTCAGATCCTTCTCGACAAGGGCGACAGAAATATAGGACTCATCGGCTGGGAGCAGGGTGATGCTACATGGCTTGGCAGATGGGAAGGCTATAAGGCTGGAGTTGAGAAATGGAACGAAGAGCATCCAGATGATCAGGCAGTACTTTCTGAACCACAGTACGCTGGTACTTCATCAGAAGGTGGTTCAAAGGCAGCTGAGGCTCTTATGAGTGCAAATCCTGATCTTGACGCACTTATTCCTGCAGGCGGTGGTGGAGATCCACTTCAGGGTGCTATCGCAGCAGTTGAACGTGCAGGTAAGACAGATTCTATCGATATAGTTTCTACTGATTTCCTTCCAGACCTTGGCGACAGACTTGCTAATGGTTCTATGGCAGGAGAGTCTGGTGGACATTACTGTGATCCACTCTTTGCTTTCATGGCAGTATATAATGCAATCAAAGGTAACTACAAAGATAACGCTGGTAAGTTTGAAGATATCAACTTCCCATATCTCTATGTAGCTTCTCCTGAAGATTACGCAGATTATGAGAAGTATTTCGTAAACCAGCTTCCATATACAAGAGAAGAGCTTGTTGAGATGTCAAAGCTTGATATGGAAGGACTTAAGCAGAAGGCAGCTTCACTTTCTATCGAAGATGCCGCGGCGAGGTCGGGTCAATAATTTGCCATATGCATAGAGGCTATATAGCCCTCCAAATGTTAAGGAGCCGGTATCCCATGTCGGTGCCGGCTCTTATCGTACCCAAAAACAGAGAAAAATTAGTCTTTTTAGAGGTAAAGAGGTGAATCAAAATGAGTGATTCAGTAGGTAAAAAAGGAAAGAAAATGTCGGGTCAGATGAAGGGATATATCCTTCTTGTCCTCCTGGTTATTCTTTCGTGGGGAGTTTTCAAGGTGATCACTCCTGATAACTTTGGCTCTGCAAAAAATATGCTGAGCTACTTTGAAGCATCGCTGCTTGCAGCAGTTGGAGCAGTAGGATTCTATTTTGTTATGGTTATGGGAATGTTTGATTTCTCTATTGGAGCAAATATCATGCTCTCTGCAATCGTTGGCTGCGTATTCGCTAACCGTTTTGGAATTGGTTATGTAGGACTGATCGTTGGAAGTATTCTGACTGGTGCTACAGTTGGACTTTTAAATGGTTTCTTCTATGCAAAGTTGAAGATACCATCAATGATCGTTACTACAGGTCTTGCGCTTATCTATGAGTCAATAGCTAACTATATTGCAGGTGGAGTAGAGCAGACACTTCCATCAGATCTTAGAGCATTTGGACAGATGCCAGGTAATCTGATTCTTGCAGTTACAGCATTTGCTATAGCATATGTGCTCTTAAATTATACAAAGATTGGTACTTATACATATGCGATCGGAAGTAATGAATTCGTTGCAAAAAACATGGGTATCAATGTCAACTTTTATAAGGTGCTTGCATTTATCATCAGTGGAGCATTCCTAGGTGTTATGGCCGTTCTAACTATAAGCTATGGTTCATCTATGGTTGCTGTTACTGGTATGGCATCCATGAGTAGAAACTTTATTCCAACCATGGGTTGTTTCTTTGGTCTTGCATTTAAGAAATACGGTATGCCACTTCCAGCTATCATCATTGGTGAGTTTGTTATAAATATTATCTTCTTCGGATTTATCGCCCTTGGTGCTCCGACAGCAATCCAGGATGTTATTACAGGTCTGGCTCTGCTTATCATCGTTACACTTACAACCAAGGTTGATAAGGGCGAGATAGTGAAGTAGGAAGGAGGATATACCATGAGTGATACTGTTAGGTTAGAAGTAAAAGACGTATGCAAGAGATTTGGAATAACAAAAGCACTGCAGGATGTATCCTTCAACATCAATAAGGGTGAGATACATGCACTTATCGGAGAAAATGGATCAGGCAAATCTACACTTACTAATTCTCTGACTGGAATATATCAGAAGGATAGTGGTGAGTTTATTCTTGATGGCAAGGAGGTCAGTCCTAAGAATCAGGTGGAAGCCAACAAGGAAGGAATATCTATCATTGTTCAGGAGCTTGGTACCTTGGATGGACTTACAGTTGCAGAAAATATATTCCTTGGACATGAAGATAAGTTCGTAAAGTTTGGTATCAAGAATACCAATGCTATGAATAAGCAGGCAACACAACTACTAAAGCAATATGGCTTTGATAAGATCAAGGCTTCAGATATGATCGAAAATTACAACTTTGAGGATCGAAAGCTGGTTGAAATAGTGAAGGCAACCTACTTTGGTCCAAAGATTGTGGTAATAGACGAGACCACTACTGCTCTTTCTCAGGAAGGTCGTGAAGAGCTTTATAAACAGATGAAAAAAATTCGTAGTGAAGGTAATACAGTTATATTTATCTCACACGATCTTCCTGAGGTGCTCAGTTTATCGGATACCATCACAGTCCTCCGTGATGGTGTGTATATCGATACCGTGAAGAGCGCGGACATGGATGAGGAAGGCCTGAAGAAGCTGATGGTTGGCCGTGAGGTTACAGGTGATTATTACAGGGCTGATTACGGCGAAGAAATCTCAAGTAAAGTTGTTATGAGTGTCAGGGATGTTTCGGTTCCAGGACTTATATCTCATATCAGCTTTGAATTACATAGGGGGGAGATTCTCGGCTTCGGTGGCCTTTCTGAATCCGGAATGCATGAGATAGGTAAAGCCTGCTTTGGTGCATCCTTTGACAGAACTGGTCGTGTAACTCTGGCAGATGGAACAGAGATAAATGATATTCCAACCGCTATTGCGCATAGCATAGCTTATACATCCAAGGATAGAGATAATGAGTCTCTTGTAATGAATCAGAGTATTGGAGATAACATTTGTCTTCCGTCATTGGATGATCTGGCCAATAAGGCTCACATGCTAAGCGATAAGAAGATGAAAGCATTTGCAAATGAGTTCGCACAGAAGATGTCTACGAAGATGCAGAGTGTTGATCAGTTTGTTTCAGATCTTTCAGGTGGTAACAAGCAGAAGGTTGTGCTTGCACGATGGATAGGTAAGGATTCAGACATCCTTGTTTTGGATAGCCCTACCAGAGGAATTGACATTAAGGTTAAGCAGGATATTTATCAGCTTATGGACAAGATGAGGAAGCAGGGTAAATCAATAATCATGATTTCAGAGGAACTTATGGAGCTTATTGGAATGTGCGACCGAATCATCATCATGAAGGATGGCGAGATAAATGGCGAACTGCTTCGTAGTTACGATATGGATGAGAACAGTCTCATCGAAAAGATGGTTTAAGGAGGTGTAGTAATGAATAAACGTAAAGTAATCAGAATTCTTCGCTCTGCGCTTCCTATTATCGGACTTATTGCAGTATGTCTGATATTCAATATATTGACTCACGGAAGCATGTGGACCAGCAGAAAGCTTATCTTAAATCAGGTATATGTTGTGCTGATTTCTGCAGTGGGAGTGTTCTTTATAATGACTATGGGAGGCCTTGATTTTTCTCAGGGTTCGATTCTTGGTATAGCATCCATAGTTGTATGTAAATTATCAAGTATTAATATGGTTCTTGCTGTAGCAGGTGGAATATTAGCAGGTGCAGCAATCGGTGCATTTAATGGTTTCTTTTATGTAAATAGGAAGATCAAATCCTTTATTGTTACCATATGTACCATGTTCCTTTTCAGAGGCTTTATAAAATATATGGCTTCTAATTCTCCGGTAACGGCAAGTATGAATGTTTATAATTATGATACGACAGCAATTAAGCTTGGCATCACACTGGGCGTAGTGATCATCAGCTTTGTTATCTTCAGATTTACAAAGTTTGGAACTTACCTTAAGGCTATAGGAGCAGGAGAGAAGGCTGCCAAGTTCGCAGGTATCAGAACAAATAAGATGAAGTTTCTTATCTATGTACTTGCAGGTGCAATCACTGGACTTGCAGCTTTCGTAAACATAGTGAAAAATGGATCTGCCACTGCAAATGTAGGAAACCAGCTGGAGACACAGATCCTTATAGCTCTGGTGCTTGGTGGTATGCCAATATCAGGTGGTGCAAAGGTTAAGTTTGAAAATATCATCGTAGGTTCGCTGCTTTATATTGTACTGAATAACGGACTTACTATGATGGGTCTTACAACACAGGCGATGCAGCTGATCCAGGGTGTAGTATTCCTGATATTTGTTGCAGTCTTTGCAGACCGTCAGAGCTTAACTGTTATTAAATAAAAATAGTGTCCGCTTTGGATATTATACTTTCCCTCTTAACAAAGTGTGACAAGGTGTCCGTCATCGAGACGCAGCACCTTGTCACATTTTATTTTGGCAGAATATTAGTTGAGATATTAGTATTGAAAAACTTTGTTCGATATTCTTTTGGAGTATATCCTGTGAGTTTCCGAAATGTGGAAGTAAAATGGCTTTGGGAACAGAAGCCTACCGAATAACCTATCTGTGAATAAGTATACTCAGTTCTTACAAGCAGTGCCTGGGCAGTCTTGATCCGGATGTCAGTAAGATAAGTGGCGAAGGTTTTGCCAGTTTCTTTCTTAAAGAGTGTGGCCAGGTAGCTTCCATTTAACCCTATCTCTTTAGCTAAGATATCGAGAGTAAGTTTCTCATTAAAATGGGAGTCTATGTAATTCAGGCTGTCGAGAATGGTCTTTGAATACAGGCTCTTCTTTTTATGCTCTCGGACGAGATTTACAAATACAGTCCACACCTCTTTATTTAGTTTGATAATCTCCTCAGCTGATTTTGCAACGTCCGCCTTTTGTATATAGATGTCACTGGTGGAATAAACAGTTTCCTGAGGAACCCCTGCTTCAATAAGATATCTGGTTGCAAGCCCAGTATTAACCACGAAGAGATATTTCATATTTCGGAGAGGATCCTTCGAAAGGGTACCTTGGATATTTGGATCCATAATATTCATCGAATCAGCAATAGCACGTGTGTCTCCATTTACAAGATAAAGGAACCTTCTGGTTTCTTCCTGATAGGTAGTATGAACAAAACCAGTCTCAGCATTTTCATAAAGAAGCTGTCTGATCTCCTGGAAATCTATTATCTGATTTTTGTTCGTTTTCTTAGCCATAATTCTCCTTATATAAGAGTGAAATACCGATTACAAATGATATATAGATTATAACATAAATCTAAAGATTTTGATATAATCAAAATGGACACTATTATATATATTTATTAGGGTTTTACTTAGTTGGAGGTTAAGTATGGATATACTCTTTGCGGAAAATTCTAAAAGGGAAGTTACAGAGCTTGGTTCTTATGCGGTTAAGGACTTGGCGCTTCAGGAAATAGTCGAGGCTCTCTCTGGAAAAGAGAGAGATATCATAATCATTAGAGAGATTCTCTCAAAGATTCCAAAGGATATAAAAGATAGTCAGTTCCGACAGGATATATTAAAGGATTTCATGGAAGATGAATCCCTGATAGAAGAGATGGATATGGCTCTTGATAGGATCAAGACCCTGAAGGATTATGGCAGCACCAAAACCATGATGATGCATAATGATTCCACTCTTTATGCGCTTCTGGAGAACTTAAGGGAGCTTTCAACATATGTGGAAGCAACAGAGGAAATCTATAACTGTCTGAATGGACATGATATAAAGTCTGTTGGATTATGTAAACTAAAAGAACAGCTTGGTGAAGTTATCGCTGACGAGAAGTTTGAAGAAGCAAAGGCAGATATTGAAACCATGTTGGAGGATCTGTCCTGCGTAAGAAGTGCAAATATTGGCGTGACATTTACCCCTGACATGAATATCGAAGAGGTAAAGGTAGTGGACTTTGTTCCATATAAGATCAGGTCAAAGTATAAGTTTGCTGAGATAGCAGCGGAGTTCGCAAACATTATGAATGCTGGCAATCAGAACATTGGTGGTCCTAAGCCTATGGTGAACACTAAGGTTGTGGATCCGCTGCTTGTTGCAATGGCGCCTGTTATAGAAAAACACTTGAGAAGACATTTTGTTCGACTGAAGAGTACTATGTCAAAGTATTTGAAGCTGGATAACATGTCTCTCATAGAAATGTATGAAGGCTTTGTTTTTTATGTTGCCATGGCTCGTTTCGGAAGAAGAGTTCGGGAGGAAGGTGAACCACTATGCTTCCCAGTTCTTACAGAATCTGAGGAGGAGGACGCTGCCAGCAATTCCTTCGAGATAAAGGACCTCTACAATGTCCGACTCTACATAGCAAGAGAGCCAAATGTTATCAAAAATGATTTTTCATTTATGCCAACCGAGAACCTCTTTATCCTTACGGGACCTAATCGAGGCGGCAAGACTATCATCGAGCAGGCGCTGGGAATCATATCCCTTATGGCTTCTGTAGGATGTTTTGTAACCGCCAGTGAGTGCAAGGGTCAGCCATTCTCAAATATTCTGACCCATTTCCCTATAGATGAAAACCTGACTATTAATTATGGTCGTCTGGGTGAAGAGGCAGTAAGAATCAAAGAGATAGTAAAGGAAGCGGATAACAGAACGCTTATCCTCTTTAATGAAACCTATTCTACAACTAGTGCAGAAGATGGACTTTACCTTTCAAAGGATCTTCTGAGAGTCTTAAAGGAAAAGGGTACAGCTGTTATTTTCAATACACATATTCATGAGGTGGCTCGTTCCATCGATGAGATGAATAAGTGGAAGGGTGACTCAGAGTTTGTGAGTCTCATTATGGAAATCGTAAATAATGAGAATACATTTAAGGTGAAGAGAAGTGAACCGGATTCCTGCTCTTACGCAATGAACATCGCCAGAAAATATGGCATCACCTACGAACAAATGTGCAGCGGGGACTGACCCCACTGCACCGAGGTCTGACCCCCACTGCACCGAGGTCTGTCCCCAACTGCACTTTTTTGTGAAGAGAGAAATGTATGAATAAGACAAGGTCAAAAAATATACTGGGTATTTTTTCAATATTAATAATGCTGCACCATCTGGGGCAGAAGGTTTCTGCGTTCTGGGTGCCAGTAGCTTTCAGACGTCATGGCCTGGAACCCTTCGTACCCATAGGATATCTGCTAGTAGCATTTTTCTTCTTTGCATCGGGTTATGGACTTATCAAGAGTGCAAGAACTAAGGAAGATTATTTCAAGGGCTTTCTGAAAAGAAGAATGAATCGTCTTCTTATGATCTTTGTGGTGACAAATATTATATGGGGCGCTGTAAGAATTGCTTACAGCAATATGTACCTCCCGACCAATCCCTATTCCTGGTATGTTTATTCCATCGTAATAATGTATTTTGGATTCTTCTTTTCATATAGGAAAGAAAGCAAGTTCTCATTCCTATTCATGTGCTTTTGGGTGTTGGGATACATTCTTATCTGTTACTTACTTATAAAAGGAAACTGGTGGTACAACTCTGTACCTGCATTTCTTCTGGGAATCTTTGTGGCAGAGCATGAAGAAAAAGCTCTCTCAAAGAAGGTGCCGAAGATCATTATCTGTGCAGTAGCATTCCTTGCGGGCTTCGTAATCTCAGAAAATATCGCTACTATTTATCAGAAATTGAATATACGAAACTACGGAGTTGTAAACTTCACCTGTGTGATTCTTCAGATAATTGCCTGCTGTTCCCTCAGTTTTGTCATCTATCTTTTAACGGCATCGTTAAAGAAAAAAACAGAAGATATACCTGAGACTGACAATAAAGAAACAAAAGAGCATGAAGATAAAAAGAAAAAGAATATTCTTCAGATGATACTTGGTTTCTTTGGTGGAATGACTTTAGAATTCTACTTGATTCATGGTTTATATGTTCAGGTGTTTGGACACCATTTTATTGATGATAAGGCGAAGCCTGTCTGCTATATCCAGAATGTTTTCGTATATGTTGTAGTGACTTTTGTTTTAGCGACTGCAACTGCATTTGCTATCAAGAAGGCAGGCGACGTCATCGTTTATTTCTATGGCCGTTCGCCTATGTTCAAAAAGATATTCAGCGATATGAAGAGGTATGCCATCGTTCTGGCTATAATCTTTGTGATTGTAACGATCGGCTACTCGATTCATCGTCATAATCTATCAAACGAATCTAGCGACAAGGTTGAAAAGTACAAAAATGAATTCATCACTTATGTGAATGTTCAGGGAACTGATGTGGCAGTATATGCTGCAGGAGAGGGTGAATATACTGCGGTCCTTCTGGGAAGTGAGTCCAGTCCTTGCAACACCCTGTATCTTAGACCTCTGGCTGATTGTCTGGAAAAGAAAAATTGCCGCGTGATAATAATTGATTATCCTGGCCGAGGATATAGCGGTGATATGGAGGCGGAGCGGACCACTGAGTTCTACGCTGATTTTATTCATGACACTCTGACAGCCATGGGTGAGACTGAGAATCTCATCCTGATACCGAATCAGATTTCAGCAATATATGCCTATAAATATATAGAAAAATATCCTGATACCGTGACCGGGCTTGTGACTGTGGACGGCGCAGTTCCGGAGCTGGCAACCAGGTTCCTTAATGGCAACTTCAGTTCGGTATACGAATACAAATGGTATCTAAAAAGATATACTCGTCTCGAAGCAATCAATCAAAAAATCCTGAAACTCACTGGCTATATCAGCATCCAGACTCCACTTTATGAATATATGTTCTATGGAAGCGGTATGAAGGAATACTATCCAGCTATGGAAGAAATGTATATCAGACATACTTTGGACACAGCTCATGTTGATGAGATGGCAAATGTCTACGACAACTGTACGGCGGTAGATGGATACGAGCTGCCAGAGGATATGCCTGCAGAGTTCCTCCTGGATAACATGCTTAAAGAGACAAAGTATTACGGCATTACCTGGGTCAATCAATATAACCGAATGATCACCAACGAAGATAAGCAGGAGATAACAATACTGGCGGGAGATCCATATGTTATCTATTATAATCCTTCTGTAATCTCGAAACAGGTTGAAGAATTTATAGAAGAAAAACTGAAAACAGAATAGAAAAATCTAATCTGATAAAGAAAAATAAGAAAAATACATAAGCAGCATAGGGGCCGGAAACCCTTATGTTGCTTATGTTTTTTTAAATTTTGAGATATCATTTGGAATTTCGTTGAATTTAAATTCAAAAAAATACTTGACATTTATTTGGTCATCCATTATATTGAATACAGATTCAATGAAACACAATTCAAAGAAATCAAAAAACATTTCAAAAAGTATTTAAATAAACGGAGGAATATAAAAATGAGAAATCAGAACGCAAAGGAAACAGTAGCAGTAATCGGTGGTGGTATCGCAGGTCTTTCAGCAGGTGTTTATGCACTGCTTGCAGGATTCGATGTAACAATATATGAGAAGAACCCAATCCCAGGTGGTGAGTGTATCGGATGGAACAGAAAAGGTTATCATATAGATAACTGTATTCACTGGCTTACAGGTACAAAGAAGGGTACAGAGCTTTACGATGTATGGAAGCAGGTTGGAGCCCTTACAGATGAGACAGAGTATGCACCTATTGAAGCATTCTACTCAACAAAGTATGAAGGAAAGACAGCAACTCTCTGGAATGATCTTAAGCGTACAGAGAGAGAACTTATAGAGATTGCTCCAGAAGATGAGGAAGAGATCAAGAAGTTTATTCAGTATACAGAATTTTCAAAGCAGTGCCAGATCCCTGCAAAGAAGCCTATGGAAATGTGGGGAGTAAAGGACTATGTAGCAATGGGTAAGACTATGGCTGACTTCCCTAAGGTAATGAAGGAGTTTGGTAAGATTTCTCTTGAGGAGTATAGTAAGAGATTTAAGAATCCACTTTTACAGAGACTTATGTGTGACTACCTTCCAAAGGAGTACTGTGCATATGCATTCTTAGTTTCTTATGCAACTATGGCAGATGGTAACGGTGGCGTACCTATGGGCGCTTCACTCCAAATGACACTCAGAATGGAAAAAAGATTTAAAGACTTAGGAGGAAAGATATATTATAATAAGGGAGTTGAGAAGTTCGAGCTTGGTAAGAAGTGTGTATCTGGCATAAGATTTGAGGACGGAAGCGTAGCTAAGGCTGATTATGTTATTCCAACAGTTGATACCCATTTACTTTTCAATAAGTTCCTTCCACAGAGCTATATGCCAAAGGAACTTAAGATTGCTTATGATTCACCAAAGGACTATCCAGCATGCAGCGGTTTCCAGGTAGCTTTTGCAGTAACAGTTGATTATTCAGAAGGCGAGACAGTATTTGTCGACATTGATCCACTTAAGGTTGGAGCTGGAACATTTAACAGAATGTATGTTAAGGCTTATGGATATGATCCAATATTCGTGAAGGATGGCAAGCAGGTTATCCAGACATGTATTACTCAGAGGGATGAGGATTATAAGTACTGGAAGAGCCTTTCAAAGGAAGAGTATGCCAAGGTAAAGGAAGAACTTATTAAGGAAGTTGAAAAGAGAATCGTTGATGCATTCCCAGAGTTAAAGGATAGTATTGAATACTTGGATGCATGGACACCGCTTACATATGAGAGATATGTAAATGCATATCATGGAAGTTACATGAGCTTCACAACAACTACAACTGGAAAGTCAGTTAGACTGAAGGGTAAGCTTAAGGGACTTGATAATGTATATGTTGCAGGTCAGTGGACAAGCTCACCAGGTGGACTTCCAGTAGCAGTAACAAGCGGGAAGTTTGCAGTACAGCGCATTCTTAAGTCACAGAAAAGAGATATTAATATCTAAGGTGCAAGGGGGTCTGTCCCCACTGCACACTTGCATGAAAATAAACAGGGGGATAAAAATGACAAGAAAAGAGCAGAAGGAAGAGAGAAGAAAGCAGATACTCATGACCGCACTGACGCTTTTTGTAGAGCGTGGGTATTACGAAACAAAAATCACAGATATAGCAAAAGCGGTTCCTATGAGTACAGGTCTTATGTTCCACTACTTTGAGTCTAAGGAGGAGCTTCTCCTTGAACTTGTTAAAATGGGAGTAGAAGGAACTAAGAGTGTTGGGCAGGTGCCTGATATTCCTGCGGATCTTTATCTTACTGGCTTCCTGAAGCAGCTGTTTTCTTATGCAAAAGAACAGCCATGGGTGTTCAACATGTTTGTTTTCATGGGACAGGTCAGAAGGGTTGGTATGCCGGTTGAAGCAAGGAAGCTTGCGAAGTCTATTAATACAATCGAAACCACTGCAGAGCTTATCGAAAAAGGCCAGAAGGACGGCGTGTTCCGTGAGGGTAATCCAAAACTGCTCTCCAGCTGTTTCTGGGCTGTGGTGCAAGGTATCATGGAGGAGATGGCATTAAATAAAGAGATGGAAGAGCCGGATCCGGAGTGGATTATTGCAATGCTAAAGAAAGGTTAAAAGATGGACATCAATAAGATATCATTTGATTCTCCTGCAAAGGACTGGAACGAGGCGCTGCCGATCGGAAATGGAAAGCTTGGCGGTATGGTTTTCGGCAGTCCTTATATCGAGAGAATTCAGCTTAATGAAGATAGCATATGGTCCGGTGGACCTAGAGATAGAATAAATCCGTCAGCACTAAATAAGCTTCCTGAAATCAGGGAGCTTATCTTTAATGGCCATATTAAAGAGGCACAGGAACTGGCAACCTTTGCCCTTTCTGGAATTCCAGAGGAGGAGAGACATTACGAGCCTCTGGGAAATCTTTACATCGAATTTATGGGTCAGGAGACCGAGTATTCAGATTATAGTCGAGAACTTGATATAAGTAATGCAGTTGCTACAACCAGTCTTACTATGAACGGAGTGAAGTATACTCGTGAGGTAATAGCAAGCTACCCACAGAACGTTATTGCCATTCATCTGACAGCGGATAAACCTGGTTCACTTTCCTTCCATGCACATCTGGGCAGAGGTTTTGGTCCATGGGAAGAAGCTCCATATGAGCTGCTTACAATAAGAAGACAGAACTATAACATTTATACCGATACAGTAAAGGTATGCCCTGGACTTATTCAACTTATGGAAGCGTCCACTGGAGGGGCAAATGGAATCTCCATGGCAGGTGCGTTTAAGATAATTCCAACTGGTGGAACCCAGGAGGTGATCGGAAGCAGCATACTCATTCGTGATGCGGATGAGGCTACGATCCTTGTGGCTGCAGATACAGACTTTAGAGTTGAGAATCCTGCAGAGTCAGTACTCGCGAGACTAGATAAAGCGTCCAAGATGACCTGGGACGAAATAAAGGACGAACATGTCAGTGATTATAAATCACTTTTTGATAGAGTAACCCTCGAAATAGAAGGTCAGGAAAAGGTGGTAAGATTCTTCCAGTTCGGAAGATATCTGCTCATAGCATCCTCAAGAGGTGACTCTCTGCCTTCAAATCTGCAGGGTATCTGGAATCAGGATTATTCTCCTATGTGGGGAAGCAAATTTACTATTAATATAAATACAGAAATGAATTATTGGCCGGCAATGGTTACGAATCTTACCGAATGCCAGGAGCCCCTCATCACATTTGTCAGGAGACTCATGGAGAGCGGAAAGAAAACTGCTCGTGAGATGTATGGATGCAATGGTTTTGTTGCTCATCATAATTCTGATATCTGGGCTGACACCTGTCCTCAGGATGTTTGTATCAGTTCTAGCTACTGGGTAATGGGCGGCGCATGGCTTGCACTTCATATCTGGGAACAGTACCAGTTTACTCTTGATACGGATTTCCTCAGAGATAACTATGATGTGATGAGAGAAGCGGCTATCTTCGTAATGGACTATCTTGTAGAAGATGGAGATTACCTTGTAACTTGTCCAACCCTTTCTCCAGAGAATACATATATACTGCCAAATGGAGAAAAAGGCGTTATGTGCAAGGGCGCAACCATGGATAACCAGATCATCCGTGAACTTCTTAATGCTTGTATCAGCGCTGAAGAAACTCTTGGTACAGCAGAAATAACTGCAAGAGCGAAAGAGGTTCTAGGTAAGATCAAGCCAGATTCTGTAGGAAAGTACGGCCAGGTAATGGAGTGGAACGAGGACTATGAGGAAGAAGAACCAGGACATAGACATATGTCACAGCTCTTTGGATTATATCCGGGTAGTACAATTAATAAGTCCACTCCGGAACTTTTTGATGCCGCAAAAAAAACGATAGAACGTCGTCTATCGTCTGGAGGTGGCCACTCCGGTTGGAGCAGGGCCTGGATAATCAATATGTATGCAAGACTTGGAGAGGGAGATAAAGCTTTAGAAAATATTGAAAAGCTGATAGATGAACAGACTCTTCCAAATCTTTTTGATAACCATCCACCATTTCAGATAGATGGTAACTTTGGCTGTACAGCCGGCATTGCTGAAATGCTGGTGCAGAGCCACGAAGATAATATAGAAATACTTCCTGCTTTGCCCGAAGCCTGGAAGTCCGGAAGAGTTTCCGGACTCAGACTTAGGGGGGATAGGATAATTAAAACACTCGAATGGAAATGTGGCAAAGTAACCAAGTTAGAATACTGCTAATGCATAGCATGATGTATTTTAAACAGATCGGTTACTCTGATCATAATAGCCTTGGGAAGCAGAATCCTGATGAAGGCAACAACATTTATTATGAGAGCTCCGCACCATGCAGCGACTTCTGCATATGCAGCAGCTTTAAAGCCTATAATACCTGAGAAAAGAGATATTACAGCTATTCTCAGAACCATTTCCAGAACTCCGGACCACATAGGTGGTACTGGATGTCCCATGGCCTGAACACCACTTCTGATTACGAAGAGAAAGTCAACAGCAATGATGGATATACCGCATATTGGAAGGTATTCACAAACAAGACGTGTTGGAACCTCGCCGCTTATGAGTATACCTGCGAGGAACTTAGGGAATAGAACCATAACTCCTCCAAGAATTACGTATGCCACAAAAGATATGGTGAGACATACTCTGAGTCCTTTCATGATACGGTCATATTCCTTAGCACCGTAGTTCTGACTTGTGTAAGCACTCATTGCATTTCCTGCAGTAGAAGCAGGATTCATGAAGAGGTTCAGATACTTACTGCAGGCTGAATATGCTGTAGTATAATCCGTACCCATCTCATTAATGTGATGCTGAACTACCATACATCCGATAGCGGTGATTGAGTTCATAAATGCCATTGGCAGACCGTTACTGAAAAGGTCGATATAGATTTTCTTATCGTTCTTAAAATCAGAACGCTCCAGCTTTATCATTTCAATCTTGCTAAGAGCTCTGATACAGATGATTGATGATACCAGCTGTGAAACAACTGTAGCTATGGCTGCACTTTCAACTCCCATACCAAGAACGAAGATGAAGAAAGAGTCAAGCCCAAGATTGATTATTGAAGATACAATGATCGCTCTAAGTGGAGTCTTGCTGTCGCCCAGTGCACGTAGTGTGGCACCGCTTATGTTGTAGCAGATAGACATTGAGATTCCGCCGAATACGATGTATCCATACTTAAGACAGTTATCCATGAGGGATGCATCAGTCTTCGTAAGTCTGAGTAGGAATGGAAGGGCAGTTGTACTAAAGGTTGTCAGAAGTATTGCTAGGAATATTCCAAGCTGTATTGTTCCGGCAAGTCTGTGACGAAGCTGCTTAACATCCTTGGCTCCGAAGCTCTGTGCAATCAGTACGCCAAATCCGTTGGCAAGACCGAAGGAGAAGCCTACGATAAGGAAAAAGAGGGAACCCATATTTCCTACAGAGGCAAAGGCATCATCACCAAGACCTTTTCCTACGATCATCATGTCTACAAAGTTATATATCTGCTGAAGCATACTAGTCAAAAGAAGTGACCAGTAGAAGTTCAGAATATGCTTTGTAGGATTTCCAGTTGTAAAGTCGATTACTTTCTTGTTGTTCATAATTTTTCCTGTGTCATGTCTCATTATTTTGTCAACTTAGAGAAATAAGAGAAGCCTTTATGATAATCTGGTCATTTTAATGTGGGGAGTATCAAAGTATCATACATACGAAAAAATGAACCCACAAAGTTTCTCTTTTCACTTTGTGGATTCATTGTAAGACTATGCACTATTTAAAAACAGTTGATTATTGTTTAGTTTTGACCGTATTTTGTGGATGAGTGTAATTTTCTGTAGTCACGAGGACTGCAGCCTGTATACTCTCTAAAAGCTTTATTGAAGGTGGTTGTTGACTGGAAACCAGCCGAGAAAGCACAGTCTGTAATAGTGAGTGTTTCGTCAACCAGAAGGCTGATAACATTTTGAATTCGTATACCGGTCAGGTATGCAGGAAATGAGTTATCAGTATATTCCTTAAAGATTTTAGAGAAGTAGAAAGGACTAAGTCCTATTGCAGAAGCCACCTCCGATTCGGTGATATTCTCTGTTGAATGCTCTCTGATAAAATGGCATGCACTGCGGATATAATCCCAAGTAGCGTCTGAAAAACGTCTCTCTCCAACGAACTCGCGGTGCTCCTGCATGACATGTTCGCCGATCAGAAGCAGTATGTTATAAACTGAGATCTTTATCTTAGTTTCAACAAAATATTGCTTATTTGTATATAGATCGGTAATGTCGGAAATCAGATCTGTAACTTTCTTCGCTAGTTCTGGTTCATTCTTTTTAGAGATGAGATGGAACTTACTAAGGAATCTTATACTTGTAGATATATCGGTATTGTTATCTATAAGCGTTGAAGAAAACTGCAACAGAGTGTATCCATCTTTTGGAGTATTTTCGATGGTGTGGAGTTCATTTGGCCATACTAAAAGAATGTCTCCTGGTTCAGGATTAAACACCTCATCGCCGATCGTAAACTCACATCCTTTTTTTAGTATCTGCATAAACTCTGCTGAGTTATGCCAGTGAGTAGGATAGGCGGTTGGAAGATCTTTACTGGCTAGTGCTACACCATGTATTTCTGAATAATTAATAATTTCTTTTTCCATACTAATATAATACCAAAAAGAAGTTATTAAATCTAGAAAAGAAAAACTATTAAATGAAGGGAAATGAAAGAGAGAATATGAAGGATTTTAAAAAGAGTAAGGCCTGCACCATGATAATTTCGATAGTAGTCGGTCTGGTACTATCATTTGTCCTGATTTTTTCGGAATCAGTGAGTATCAAAAATGGACTGAAGGATTTCTTTAGTACATTTCGAGACAAATACACTACATTTTTAAGAGTTGGTGTAAATGTATATCTTTCTGAAAGCGATGAGATTCAAAGTGCAGATATTGACAAGAGAGAAACTGTGCTTAAATTAAATGGCGGACCTCTTGAGGATGGGTATCAGCAGATGAGATGTTATGTATCGCTTGTGACATCTGGAATGAATTGTAATGATTTTAAAACCATAACTGGAAAACCTGCTATATCAGATGCGAATCTTTTATTTAACCAGGACGGTGAACTTATAGAGCTGGAGAATACCATGCTTCTTATTAGACAAGATCCTGATGGAAAATCAACGATTGGAATGTTCTATACCTTTGATGACAGCTCTGTTATTAGTGAATTAGACAGATTACTTGGCGAGGAAAACTCTAATAGATATGATCTACTAATACATATAGAAGATGCATATCTTAAGGGGAATACTTTTGTTCCTGCTAGAGTAGAATATGTTGATAGGGATGATGAAGGAAAAACAGTTATTCCAATCTATACTCTGGATAAAGATAAGGACGCTATGGAGTCTGATGGCTATGAGTACTATGAGATAGATACCACATTTGAATGTGGAGATGTTTTTGGTGATGGTGATTACGTGACTTATGTTGGTTCGGTTGATGAAGAAGTAAAGGCAAGATCTAAAGAGATGCTTGATCAGGCACTGTTACGAAACAATGTGGACTCAGTAGTTTATGAGGATCATGGACCTTTCGAGGTTGAGTTCTTCAAGGTTACAGGATATTCAGCACCTGATGTAGATGAGACATATTATCTAGCATCATATGAAAGAGCTAATACATTATATTATCTCAGGGTTGGAGATCATCTGCCTATGCCAGGACCATGGTTCCTGATCATCGCTTCGGTAGAGTTTGTACTGATAATGACATTTTCTCTCGTAGCAGGAAATATAGTTTATAAAAAGAGAAACAAATAGTGAAAAACTAAGTAAATACTTAGAATAGTGTAGAATGTTAGGCTTAAATATGGTATCATCTAGGCTGATTTATTGTTTGTAAAATAAAAGGTTTTGGGTGATAAAATGGCATATGAAAGCTTAAAAACTGTCGAAGATTCCAGAACGGAATGGATGAAATGTATACAGTACGAAGATATTAATGGAAACGACCGACTTTTTGGTGGTCGCCTTATGAGCTGGATGGATGAGGTTGCCGGTATAGCAGCAACACGTCACTGCGGCGGATTTGTTACAACAGCAGCGGTAGATAATCTTCAGTTTAAGGCAGGATGTTTTCTTAACGATATCGTAGTAATAAGAGCAAAACTTACTCATGTTGGCCGCACATCTATGGAAGTAAGAGTAGATGTATATATCGAGGATAGAGAGAGCGGTATGAGAAAGGTTATCAACCGTGCATACTTTACTGAAGTGCAGGTTGACGAAGTAGGAAAGCCTGTACCACTTAGATACGGACTTCAGCTTGAAACTGAAGTTGAAAAGGCTGAGTGGGAAGGTGCTAAAAAGAGACTGGAGGTTCGACGTCAGCGAAGAGTTGAAGGTTTCTAAGTTATCCTTTAAGGAAATCTACTAGGAGAATTAATAAGGAGAAATCATATGGAATTAAAAAAAGGTCCAGTTGATAACAATCAGGTGTTTGATAATAGTTCGTATTATCAGTCAAATGATCCGTTTAGTTCTGCGGGTGGTTCACAGGGTTTTGGTCCTGATGGTTCAAGTGATTATTATAGTGAACAGGGTACCTATGACCCTTCGATGAATCCATTTAATCAGATAAATAATGATCAGCCAGTTAATCCTTATGTTCAGGCTGGTTATGGAAGAGTAGATCTGAACGATGGCTACTACAATGAGGATGGAACAGAAAAAGTTGGCATAGATACTATGGGCATGATGGCTAAGACAGCTACTATGGGCGCTGGCCTTGGTGGTATGTTAGGAGATGCGAAAAGCGGTCTCAATCTTGGAGGAGATAGTGATGGTTATGATGGATACCATCATCATCGTCGCCATCATTACTATGGACGCCGTTATGGATATGGTTATGGTTATGGATATCGACGGGGGCGTGCTTATGGACATAGTAGTGCAGCGGGAACTGGAGCAGCAGCTATGGTCAGTCCTGCATTTATGAATGAAGTGCTTGTGAGTTCATTTCTCTATATGTTTATCGCACTTCTTATTTCGGGAATATCGGCAGTTGTTGTCGCATCCAATCCAAGCTTTTATATGACGATTATAGAACTGGGAAGATTTGGATTCTTCATGGTACTTATTGTTGAAATGCTGATTCTTTTTGCATGTACTATGGCGCTTAAGAGCGATAACTTCTGGCTATCGGCAACGTTATTCTTTACCTATGCATTGGTGAATGGAGTGGTATTTTCACTTATATTCCTTGTATTCCAGCTTACATCTATCGTTATGGTATTCTTTATGTCGTCAGTGGTTTTTGGTGTTATGGCATTCTACGGCGCGGCTACAAAGAAGGATCTTGCTGGATGGGGACCAATACTTTTTGCCAGTCTTATAGGTATCATTTTTGGTACAATAGTTAATTATCTTATAGGCAATACAATGGTTGATTATGTGATTACGGTTATTGGTGTAGTTGTATTTTCAGCTTTTACAGCATACGATGTACAGAAGATTACAAAGATGTCACGAATGAACACAGGTCTATCTGCAAATGTCCTCGGTGTATACGGTGCTATGGAACTTTATACTGACTTCGTAAACCTGTTCATCAGACTTTTACGTATCTTTGGCAAGAAGAAATAATGGTGCAGCGGGGACAGTCCCCTTTTGCACCGATAGGTGCAAGGGGGTCTGTCCCCACTGCACCAGGTTAGATATATATAACATTTTGGTTGTTTTATCTAGGTAATTAGGTTATAATACTCAGCGGTAAAATTACTGTTCGTTTCCGAACTGTTAATAAATATTATAATACGGAGGTAACATCATGTTAGTTTCAGCAAAAGAAATGCTTGAGAAGGCTGTTGCTGGTGGATATGCAGTAGCACAGTTCAACATCAACAATCTTGAGTGGACAAAGTCAATCCTGCTTGAGTGTGAGGAGCTTAAGACTCCTGTTATACTTGGAGTATCTGAGGGTGCTGGTAAGTATATGACTGGTTTCAAGACAGTTGCAGCTATGGTTAAGGCTATGGATGAGTCACTTGGAATTACAGTTCCAGTTGCACTTCACCTTGATCACGGTTCATATGAAGGTGCTAAGGCTTGTATCGAAGCTGGTTTCACATCAATCATGTTTGATGGTTCTTCACTTCCAATTGACGAGAACATTGAGAAGACAAAAGAGCTCGTAGCTATCTGCCGCGAGAAGGGTATCTCAATCGAAGCTGAGGTTGGTGGTATCGGTGGAGAAGAGGACGGCGTTTCATCACAGGGTGAGTGCGCAGATCCTGCAGAGTGCAAGATGATCAACGACCTTGGAGTAGATATGCTTGCATGTGGTATCGGTAACATCCACGGTAAGTATCCAGATAACTGGGAAGGACTTCAGTTCCAGGTACTTGAGGCTGTTAAGGCTGAGATCGGAAATACTCCACTTGTACTTCACGGTGGTTCAGGAATTCCTGATGAGCAGATCAAGAAGGCAATCTCTATGGGTGTTGCTAAGGTTAATGTTAATACAGAGTGTCAGCTTGTATTCGCGGCTGCAACACGTAAGTACATCGAGGAAGGCAAGGATCAGCAGGGTAAGGGTTATGACCCACGTAAGCTTCTTGCTCCTGGTGCTCAGGCAATCAGAGATGAGGTTAAGGATCGTGTAGCTGTATTTGGTTCAGCAAACAAGGCTTAATCCGGTATAAAATACGTATAAAACCTGGAGTTGGTAGACATAAGTTCTGCCAACTCCATTTTTTTTGCTTTTTTAGCCAACATTTACAAAAAATAAGTCATTTTTTACAAAATAAGTATGTTCTTTTTGTGCGATATAGTATATAATGGAAACGATTTATGTTCTGAGGGAGAGAGAGGAACAAAAGGAGACAGTAATGATTTTTCTTGAAACACAGAAGGAAGAATTCTCAAAGCTTAAAGAGGTAAGTATTTTTGGCCAGCAGGAAGGCGGAGAGAAGATAAACGGTGATCTTCTTGTAGTTGGTCTCGGAGGCGTTGGTGGTAAGGTTGTCACACAGCTTAAAGCAATGCTTAGAGATGAGATCAATTCAGAGGATAATATTCACTACCTTTTGATAGATTCAAATATTCCAGAGATGGAAGAGACTATAAAAGCAAGTCGTGATGGCGATGGACTGAATGCCCTGGAGGTTCTCAGTATCTATCGTCCTAATCTAGAAGACATTATGGAAAAGGGTTACAACAATCAGCCAGTTCAGCAGACACTGGCTAGATGGATGTCCCCAGATTTCCCTAAACTTCATATAGGAACAGAAGGTGCTCAGGGTAACCGACAGGTTGGTAGACTTATGTTCTCTAATGCGTATGAGGATATGAGAATCCTTCTCTTTGAGAAGCTTGAGGATCTCTACTGTGATTCTGTTCATAAACGTCTGGATATCATTATTGTATCAAGCACATGCGGTGGTACAGGTAGTGGTATCCTTGCTGATGTTACTTACAATATCAAGGGCTATGCTAAATCAAGAAGATGGGAGAATGTCAGAGTAGGTGGATGCCTGCTTATGCCAGATACCCTCTTTGCGAATAAGTCAATATATGAAGATGATGAGCTGAGAACTCTGCTTCTTGCAAATGGTCAGGCAACCATGATGGAAGTTTCTGATTATATTCAGGCTGGATATGAAGGCAAGAGTTATGTGTTCGAAAGTACAAATCACAGACTTCAGATGTGCGATAATATCTTTGATAGCTGTATGCTTGTATCAGGAAAGAAGGACGATCAGGGTTATATCCCTGAGGGTGTAATCTTCAGTGACGTAGCATACTTTCTATATAAGCTTGCACATAATAAATATATTGATGATGCTGATGAGAATGGCCGTCGTAAACTGCTTCGTGATTCATTCTTTGAAAGAAGCAAGCTTGGTTATTTCAAGGTTGTAAATGAAGCTGATTACAAGATCCCTATTAAAGAGATTGAGAATATCATCGAGAAGTCAGTCTTCCAGGAAGCATATTCAAGAATGAATAAGATGCCTGATATGGACGACAAGATGAAGTCAGATATTCAGAGAACATTTGGCGAGATGCGTCGCTTCCTTGAAGGACAGCCTGGCGAAGAGATAGATCTTTCCATAAATGGTCTCATTAAGACAGGACAGTATCCTGCACCTGCATATAAGGATATCAAGAAGCGTGTTGACAGACTTAGTTCAGCACTTCCACAGGCTCTTGGTTCTGTGAAGGCAGATATTCCTATCTTAGTTAAGTCACTTCGTATCAAGATGTCACAGGCACTTGATGCTAACATAGAGAAGTACATGGCAGAGTTTGGACCTATGATCACAATGAAGATCATTGGTGCTGCAGGAATTGGTGGTTGTGAGAAGGATTGCAACATGGTAGAAGAGGTTAAATCTCTTGAGGCTATGCTCAATCGTTATACACCATCAAATGATTTTGAGGGAATTAAGGATTCAATCCTTTCTATAGTAAAGAGACGTCTGTTTGCATTTCCTTCTGCAAAGCGTGAGACTGAAAAGGGTTATCATGAGGCGTGCATCAAGAGTGCACTTGCGCAGGAAAGAAATATGCTGATGTCTGAGCTTAATTCACAGGATGTATTCGGTGACATCATCAGACAACTTCGTCAGAGAGCTGAACAGCTTAGCGATACATTTAGTCAGTTCAATCAGGATCTGGTAAATGCAGTTGAAGACTTAGCTATAGAGGGACGTAGAATAGTAGACTTTACTCTTAATGATGCTAAGAGACATGAGTTCCTTCCTTCAGACTATGTGACTGAAGAACGTATAGAACAGTTCAGACAGGGACTTATTAAGATGATGGTTAGCCATGAGGCTGATATAAATGGTGACAGACTTGTTCCAGTAAGTACAGAGATGGAGCATATCTACAAGAATCTTCTTCTTGGACTTGGCGTATATCCAAATGAGAAGGTTATCGCAGCTGCATTTGCAGATAAACATCCTACTATGCAGGATATGAATGCGATGTTCGTTTCATTTGACAGCGAAGTAAGACGTGGAGTCATGAAGACTGCTGCCAGAGCATTTGTATCAAGTGCTATGGAGAAGACAGCGAAGAAGAAACTTTGTCTCTTGAAAGATGGCTTTAAGGCAAAGGTTATGAGTCAGAAGTACATATCACTTCCAGATTCAATGCCTCATTTCTCTTCAGCTATGAAGGAGATACTTACTGCTGAACCATATAACGAAGCACCAGAGTCCATTACAACAAATATCGGTGAGCAGGTTATCACAATGGATAACTTCTACTCAGGAGTTCGAATGAATATGCTTGAGTGTGCTACTGAGATGGAAACTGCCTATGGAATGGTAACTTCAAGCGGCTCATACATGGGCCTTCATACACACGCGTAAGTCATGAGACAGGTATGCATTAGTGTATCTGTCTCTTATTATGTTCATTGCCTAGTATATGGGCTTATGGTATAATGTCTGATTAGTGTTTTGACATTTGTCAGACAAATAACTTTAAGGATTGATTGATGAGGGACATTATTAAAATAACTAAAAAGTACTTTAAAAATCCTCTCTTTTATATTCTGGCACTTATATTTACTACATTTCAGGGAATCTCAGAGATTATTCTTCCAAGATATATGGGAGACATAGTCAATAAGGGTATAATGACTAGAAATCTGGATGTGGTATATAGCATAGGGGCAAAGATGCTTATCTTCACTGTAATACTAGGAGTGAGCGGTTATCTGTCCTTTATTTTTAAAAATATAGCGGTTCTAAGATTCGGAAATGAGACAAGAACGAAGCTTTATGATAAGGTAACGAAGCTGAACTATAAGACGGTTAAGGATATTGGCGGCGGCTCCGTTATTACCAGATTAACAGGGGATGTTGAGAAAGTAATCTCAGTTATTAAGGTTACTATAGATCTTATATATAAGCCACTTCTTTTGGCAGTAGGTGGTTTTATTATGATATTCCGTATAAACCTTAATTTCGCATTTGTATTCTTAGCATTTATAATTATTCAGATTATTATCATATATATATTTATACATAAATCTGCTCCAATGTTTATGAAGGTACAGCTTAAGATAGACGCAATCAATGCAAAGCTTCAGTCTGTACTTCGTAGTATGAGACTTATTAAGTCATCTACTACTGAGAGCTTCGAGGAAAGCTCCTTCGAGGGCAAGAATAAAGAACTGTATAGCAGCAATATATCGGTTCTTTCACTTATGAGCGCTCTTAATCCTATAGTAATGTTTATTATGAATATAACTATAGTAGTTATCGTTGTAATGATTGGATATCAGAGCAAGGATAATAGTACCACTATCGGAAATGTCATGATGTCCATTACTTATGCTGAGCAGATTCTTATGTCTATAATGATCAGCTCAAATCTTGCTCGTACTATTTCAGAGATTTCGCCTTCACTTAAGAGACTTCTTGAGATAGATGAGGCTGAGCTTCCTGCAAATGGAACGAAGAGCCTTGAAAAGGTTGAGACTATTGAACTAAAGTCTGTAACCAAGTCTTATGTTGAGAATCGACCAGTTGTAGAAAACCTAAATCTTACACTTAAAAAGGGTGAGAGAATAGCTGTTGTAGGTGGAACGTCAGGTGGTAAGTCAACACTTGCTATGCTTGCGTCAGGTCTTACAGAAGCTACATCTGGTGAGGTTAAGGTAAATGGTACACCAATTGCTGATTATGATAAGCAGACACTTCGTCAGCATATTGCAATTGTAGGTGCATATAATAACTCTATCTACAGTGGTACATATATAGATAATATATCTCTCGGAAGAGATATTGATAGAGATGCAGTAGTGAAGGCTGCTAAGGCAGCTGAGATAGATGAGTTTATATCATCACTTGATTATGGTTATGATTCACTGGCTTATTCCAGTGGAAATACTATATCCGGCGGACAGAGACAGCGTCTTATGATTGCAAGAGCCCTGGCCGCATCGCCAGATGTACTTATACTTGATGACAGTACTTCTTCCCTTGACTATTCAACAGAGAAGAAGGTGCTGGATAATATAGCAAGAGAATATGCTGGTATAACACTCATACTTATTACTGAAAGGGCGGGTAGTGCTGCCAGCTGTGATAAGTCCTATACTTTGGAGAAAGGAGGACTTGTCTAATGCCAACAGAAGCACCACCATTAGAGAAAAGAAGCCCAGAAGACACTCGTAAGATAATTGCGAGAATCTCGAAGTTTGTATTTAAATGGAAGAAGCAGTGCATCATTCTGATAGCAGCTATCCTCCTGACTATTGCCTGCCAGCTTATAGTACCTATACTTGTACAGAAGGCAATAAACTGTCTTATATATAGAACAGACAGTACATTTGTTCAGGACCTTACTAAAGTGGTTACAGCCTTAGTAATGGTATTTATCATGAACTCAATTATTGAATATGTAAAAAATGTCAGTGCTATGCAGCTTTCTGAGAACCTGAGTCTTGAAATGCGTCGTGACCTTTTTGAAAGGGTGATACATGCACCTCTTTCATATCTTGATACACATAGTTATGGAGATATAATGAGCCGACTTACAAATGATTCTCAGAGGGTAAGTACAGTTGCACAGGTTCTTGAAGAGTTTATGTCGAAGATAATAGTCATCATAGGATGTGCTATCATCATGCTTTCGAAGAACTGGAAACTTGCACTTATCTCAATCGTTACGGCACTTGTTACGACTATCATCTCTGGTATCATTTCCGGAAAGATGAGAAATTACTTCATGAGACAGACTATGGCTCTTGGCTCAATGAATGGTCATCTTGAAGAGTCGGTTAAGAACTTCCGTACTATGGAAACTTTTGGTATCGGCGATTATACAAGTAAGACTATGGCAAAGAAGAGTCAGGAATATACAGACGTATGTATCAAGTCTAGTATGTTTAGTGCTATCATCAACCCTATCATGCTTGTTCTGGGAAATCTCAGTTTTATGATAACGGTTGTAGTCGGAGGACATTTTGCTATAGAAGATGTGATTACTATAGGTGTTCTTCAAGCAGTAATCATGTACTCGAAGCAGTTTATGGATTCTGTATATAGCTTCGGAAATGTTATGATTCAGACTCAAAGCTTTCTCGCAAGTGCAGAGAGAGTATTTGAACTTATTGATATGGATATAGAAGATACAGGAGAGAACTCTCGTCTTGTAAAGCAGGGCGAAGAAGAAAAACTCCTGGAAGGAGTTCCTGAAAGAGGAGTTGCTTATAAGGATGTAACTTTCTCGTATGATGGAACTAAGACAGTTGTTGATGATATAACACTGTCTCTGGAAGGCGGAAAGACTGCAGCTCTCGTGGGAGCTACAGGAGCCGGCAAGACAACACTTACAAGTCTTCTTCTTAAGTTCTATGATACCTACGAAGGTGATATCTTCGTAGATGGAGTAAACCTAAAGGACTATTCATTAGAAGAAACCAGAAATATGGTTACTGTAGTTCTGCAGGATTCAAAACTTGTTGATGGTACTATTGCAGAAAATATTCTGTATGGTGCAACAGATAAGACTGAAGAAGACACTCTTCATTTAGCGGAGCGTATGGGGATACTTCCGCTTATTGAGAAACTTCCTGATGGAATGGATACTGTAACGTCTGATGATGATGAAACCATAAGCGAAGGAATGAGACAGATTATAGGTCTTGCCAGAGCGGTCATAAGAGAGCCTAGAATCCTTATAATGGACGAGGCGCTTAGCGCTGTGGATCCTTTGACAGAACAGATGGTGAGGAGTAATATATTCAGTATTGTACCAGATGCTACGATACTGGTTATTGCACACAGACTTAAGAGTACAGAAACAATTGATAAGATTATCGTAATGAAGGATGGTAATGTAGTCGAAGAAGGTTCATTTGAAGAACTTATGGAGACAAGGGGAGAGTACCACAGACTATATACCAGTCAGCAGAGTGGTAATGAGATATAAAAGGAAAGGATAAGGAAAAATGGAACAGGATAAAAATCCCGTAGTACTTAGGATTGAAGATCAGCAGTCACTGATCCACCTGGGAAGCCTGGACTCATTTGATATCACTGAAGGTGGTACAGATGCAGCCAAAGCAATCCTGAGTTATTTTGACAACGGAAAGAAGAAAGAGCTTGAGAAAGCAATCTCTATATATGAAGAGATTATTCCAAATGAAAACTTCGGTGGTGAATATACAGCACTTGAGTGGCTCTGTAGATTCTTTCTTGCACCTGAGCCAGCCCAGAAGGATCTTCTGGCACAGCCTTTTACTAAGGCTTTTTATGAGATGATGTCTCAGGATGATTTCAAGAATCTGAAGCTTTATCTTCAGTATAAGTATCATATCAAGGAGTATGGCCCTGGAGATAACACTGAGATTAAGGCTCAGATGAGATTCCTGGAAGACTTCATTCTATTTAACAATCCTGACCGTGAACGTTGGGAGTCAACTCGTGAGAATCTGGAAAGATTTCCACTTGCTGAGGGTATGACTATCGCAGACGTTGGTTCTGGTCCAGGATACTATTCATTTAAGTTCGCAGATATTGTTGGGGATAATGGTAAGGTATATGCAATCGAGACCAACCCTAAGCATCTAGATTTCCTTCATGATTATATAAAGGAAAATGAGATAAATAACGTAGAAGTTGTTGAAAGCTCCTTCGAAGGTATAGGACTTTCTTCAGATGTACGTGTTGATGTAGTGTATGTTTGCTCTCTATTCCATAATGTTTATGCAGCATTTACAGATGGAGAAAGAGAAGAGTTTATCGGAAGTATCAGAACAGCACTTAATGATGGTGGACAGCTTATAGTTGTAGATAATGACCTTGTTACAGGACAGAATCTTCCATACCATGGACCATATATTAGTAAGGACCTGATCATATCACAGCTTTACTACTATGGCTTTAAGCTAAAGGATGCATTCCAGTTTACTCCACAGAGATACGCTCTTGTATTTGATAAGGTTGAAGTACCAGCTGGTACTCCAGAAAAACCAGCATTAGCAGATAATGAGATATTTGTTGATTCAAATGTATCTCTTGCAAGATATAGAATTATCGGAACATCGACTTCAGGTTATACCGTAAGAGGTAAGAAACCTGGACGTAAGATGTACGAAGGAATCACCGAGAATGATGAGAAGAAGCTTCTTGAGGCTCGTGCAGGATTTGAAGAGCTCTGGCCTAAGGAGAGAATCGGTGATGATTATACAGCTCTTATGTGGTGTATAGATTACTTCCTTGCTGATGATGCAAAGCGTAAGGAAATGACTGAAGATCCACTTGTAGAAATGTATGCTGATTTCTTCTGCGGAAATGATTTTGACAGAATAAAGCAGTATCTGAAGTATAAGTTCCATCTTGAGAAGCCAGATCCAGTAGATGCATCTATAGAAGCTTCATTTGACTATGATGGTAAGGACTTCTCCATAGGTACGATTAATAACTGGAATGAGTATCTGATATTCAACAATCCATATCGTAAGTTATGGGAGAAGACAGATGAAATGTGTAAGTTCTTCGATATCAAAGAAGGAGAACATATTGCAGATATCGGCTGCGGTAGTGGTTTCTTCACTTGGTACTTCTCAAAGCAGGTTGGACCCAAGGGTAAGGTTTATGCTACAGAGCTGAATAAGGATGCCATCAAGTATGTAGATGATCTCATCGAGAAGTATGGCGTTAAGAATATTAAGACTATTGTTACTAAGATGAACAAGTCAGGTCTTAACAATAACAGTGTTGATACAATATTTATGTGTTCTATGTATCATGCTGCTTATATCACAGATATTGAGTTCGTTAAGGATTCATTTGTCGATACACTTCATAAAGCCCTGAAGCCGGGCGGTCGTATCATTATAGTAGATAACAATGTAACTGCACCTGGAGTTCCTTCATATTATGGACCAGGTATCAGTCCAGATCTACTGATACAGCAGCTTAAGTATTATGGTTTCAATCTCGTGGATAGATTTGAAATGATTCCGCAGAGATTTGCGTTGATCCTGGAAGAGGATCCAAATTACACAGGACCAAAGAATGGCGGAAAGGACGAATATGGAAGAGATAAAGATACAAAGCAGAAATCATCTCGAAGCAGGAAGCGCGGAAGGAGAAAGTCCGAGGATCCTATGCAGCACGAGGGGCAAGAGCCTGATATGTTCTATGATAGAAAAAAGAAGTAATACAGGAGGTCAGGCAGAAGGTATAATTGCTGATATCAGTACCAAGAGCTTTACCAAGAGACCTGCACTTCAGTCGGGTCCACTTGTATCTATCTTTAACTTCATGAACAATGCAGTGTTTGTTAATAACAAACCTGGAAATGTATATAAATGTGATGCAGCCTTTCTACTACTTGTAAAAAGTTCATTTAGATGGGTTGTATCTGGAACTTCAAGAGTTCTGTACTTCGCTAACAAGAAGCTAGTTGCTGAGTCAGAGAAGAAGGAGTTCCCAAGAGTAGGACTTCAACCTACATATGAACCTGTGCTTAGTGACATCTATAAAGTTGAAAAGGGTGAGAATGCATTTTTCTTATGCAGCAAAGCTCTTACTGATGCAATCGGTTCTGAAGGAATCGAGAAGGCACTTCAGGATGCCACATCGCAGGATGACTGGATGAGACGTGTAGAAGAGATGGCAGGCGATACAGACTTCGCAGCTCAGGCTATAATCCTGCCAGAACAGAGACGTGCACCTATACTTAGTATAGCGATCATCGCACTGCTCATCATTGCTATAATATTGTTAGTAATACTTATATTTAAATAAAATATCTAGGGGAGGATATTTAAAATGATTTCAAAAGATGAAAGAGAGCTGCTATATAAGCATGCCGAAGAAAAGTTTGAGAAAGTTGCAGAACTTCAGAGATTAGGACTTATCTGCGATGATGGAGATTTTGTACCTACAGTACATTATCCACCTATTACAGAGTATCCTGATCAGGGACCAGAGTATCTTGATGATTATGTATGGCCAGAAGATAACAAGATGGATATCTATGTTCATATTCCATTCTGTATCCAGCAGTGTACATATTGTCACTATCCTAACAAGGTTGGTCCATGTGACGATGAGAAGGAGAAGTATATTGGCTATCTTATAAGAGAAATGGATTTATTCCTTAATAAGTTTGGTAAGGAAAAGATTAGTCCACGTTCTATTCTTCTTGGTGGTGGTACACCAACCAACCTTCAGCCAAAGCTTCTTGATCACTTCCTTACAGAGTTTGATAAGCGTGTTGATTTCTCATCATGCAATCAGCACAATGTAGACCTTGGCCCTAACTCAATCGTTGGACCAGACGGTACAGAGAAGATGCAGATTCTGAAGGATCACGGTATAACAAGACTTACAATCGGTCTTCAGTCACTTAATAATGACGTACTTAAGCTTATGAATCGTCCTCACGATGCACAGTGGGCTATCGATTCTGTATATAAGGCTCTTGAGTTTGGATTTGATGTAAATATTGAGTTTATATTCGGTCATCCAGGTGAGACAATTGATAACTGGACAGATGTTATGGCACAGGCTATAGAGCTTCCTATGAATGAGATTCAGATCTATCGTCTGAAGGTTCAGGCATATGGAGACAGACAGGGTGTTATTAATCGTCGTAAGAGAGGTTCAGGTATTGATGATATTCCTGACTTCAAGAACACTATGATGATGAAGTCTATTGCTGAGGAAATGATGATGAATCATGGATTCAACGAGACACTTCGTAGAGTATTCTCTAAGGATAAGAAGATTTATTCACATTATGCATACAATCAGTGCTGTGCTCAGTTCGATCAGGTTGGTTTTGGTCTTTCTGGTTTCTCAAGCTACAGAGACAGATTCGATATCAATTCATACAACTTTGATGAGTACTACAGCATGATCGATGAGGGAAGACTTCCTATCACACGTGCTTATAAGCATAGTACAGAGGAGAAGATTCGCCAGAAGATTGTTCTTCCTCTTAAGAACCAGTTTATTATCAAGAAGAGATTTGAGAAGAACTCTGGTGGTTATAATATCGATGACCTCTTCAAGAAGAAGAGAGCAGCTCTTACAGAGCATGGTCTTATTGAGGATACAGGTAACGATATCCGTCTTACAGATCTTGGACGTTTTGTAGCTGATGAGGTTTGTGAGTGCTTCAACTCAGACGAGCATAAGCCATTCCCACGTGAGAGATATGCAGAAGGACCTCTTAATCCATACAATGATAATGAGATCTTTGATTAATCTTTATAGAAATATAATAGTTTAGACTATTCAAGGTAACCGGGAATACATTCGGAAAGTTGTGCTTTGCACCTTGTATTTCCGCTTCGCAGAAATCTTTCCTCATGCATTCTCGGTTTCTGTTTTATGCTCTTTTTATCGTTAACCTTGAATAGTAATTCCACTCTTTGACACAATTTTGACATTTTTCTTACATTTGAAAGTGAGCTTTTTACACAGCATTCCAGTATATTTGGTATTGGATGGAAGGGTGTAACTTGGGTCGAGTACTATCCAGGTTTCGCCTTTCTGTGTGAAGAAGGTTGTGCGGACGGCACAGCTATGGGGTGAGGACAGAGAACTCCCCTCTCTTGTCCTCACCAATAATTACTTCTTTATGAGGAGGATAGGAATTATGTCAGATAATGAAAAGAAGGAAAAGAAAAAAGGCGGAAAGGGCAAGGTTGCTGCAATCGTTGCCATTATAATAGTTGTTCTTGGACTCGTAGTATTCTTTGTTATGGGTGCTGTTAAGAGAAGTCATGAACGTCCAGGTGGCCCAGGACAGGGTGGCCCAGGTATGGGACCAGGACCTGGCGGTAGAGACGGCAGTTCAATTGAAAGCGTATATGATGTTGCTGCTGAAGATTTTTATATCGCAGCTTAGCATATGAACAGCTAGTATCATAAATGTAACTAGGTAGGGTTTTATATCTAGAGGGAAAATAGGAGAAAAAGATATGTATATATTCAAAAATGCTTTTAAGAATATATCTAGATCACTGGGACGTAATATACTGATTGGTATAATCGTTACAGTAATAGCGGCTTCTTGCTGCGTTGCACTTTCTATAAGAAAGTCATCAGAGAATGCAAGAGAGTCGAATATGAAGAATCTGAATATTACAGCTCATATCAATGTAGATAGAGCATATGTTATGGAACAGATTCAAAATAGCGGTGTAGATATGTCAGATAGATCTGCTATGCAGGAGGTTCTGAAGGAGGCATCAGGTTTATCACTTGATCAAATGCAGGAATATGCAAAGTCAGAATATGTAAGCAATTTCTACTACACAAATATGCTTATTCTTGATGGTACTGATGATCTTCAGCCAATCGATCCTAATGCAGAGATTTCATCAGAGACAGATGCTGATGAGGATTCTGAAGAAACAACTACAGAAGAAACTACAGAAGCTCAGCAACAGGGACCTGGAATGGGTCCAGATGGACAGCAGGGACCTGGCATGGAAGGTCAGGGTATGGATGGTCAGATGCAGGGACCAGGAATGCAACAGCAGCAGGATCCTGTAACAATGATGGCTAGCCAGGGTGATTTCAAGCTTACAGGTTATAGTGCTGATGCAGCTATGGAAGACTTCAATACTGGAGTTTCTACAATCAAGGAAGGTTCAATGTTCGATGAAGACACAGAAGATATGGTATGTGTTATCTCATCAGAGCTTGCAACATATAACAATGTAAGTGTAGGTGATAAGATCACTCTTCACAATATAACAGACGAAGATGAAACATACGAACTTGAAGTTGTTGGTATTTATAAGAATAATGATTCTTCAAGTAGTATGTCTACAGGAAATGCAAATGATCCTGCTAATGAGATTCTTACTTCTTCTAAGGTAGTTGATAGCTTAGTTGCTGCATCTGAGGATTATGAGACAGCTACAGCTGGAGATGCTGAAGAAGAGGAAGAAGAGACTACTACAAATGGTATAGAGAGACAGGTTCTTTCAGCTACAATAACTGGTTCATATGTATTCGCTGATATGGATGGATATGACAACTTTGAGTCTTATCTTAAGGATCAGGAAGGCGACAAGTATGTACTTACATCTAGTGATGTAGCTTCTTACGAAGCAAGCCTTGTTCCACTTGAGAATCTTAAGAGCTTTGCTACAGCATTTCTCTGGGTAATACTTGCAATCGGAGCAATCATCCTGGTAGTTCTCAATATGTTTAACATTCGTGAGAGAAAGTACGAGGTTGGTGTACTTACAGCAGTAGGTATGCATAAGGGTAAGGTTGCACTTCAGTTTATGCTTGAGATATTCATAGTTACAATCTTCTCTATCCTTATAGGTACAGGTATCGGAGCTGCTACATCAGTTCCTATTACAAATAAACTTCTTGAGTCTCAGGTACAGCAGCAAGAGTCTAGCTCAAACCAGACACAGTCTAACTTTGGTCGTCAACAGAGCGGACAGCAGGGTGGACAGCAAGGCGGTCCTGGAGGCCAGATGGGTGGCCAGGGAACATTCTCTAAGGGTGGAGATGTTACAGGCCCAGTAAATTACATTGATTCAGTAAGCTATGCGGTTGATGGAGTAGTAGTACTTCAGATGGTTGGAATCGGTATTCTTCTTTCAATCATTTCAAGTCTTATAGCAATAATCTTCATCATGAGATATCAGCCGCTGAAGATACTGACAGAGAGAGATTAAGGAGGTAGGTAAGATGAGCGTATTAGAACTAGATAAGATTTCATACACATACGATAAAAAGACCTACGTACTTAAGGATTTCTCCTGTAAGTTCGAGGCTGGTAAGGTATATGCAATAGTTGGTAAGTCTGGTGCAGGTAAGACAACACTTCTGTCACTTCTTGCAGGACTTGATAAGCTCTCAGATGGAAAGATCCTTTTCGAGGGCAAGGATATAACAAAGGTTGACAAGTACACATACAGAAGCAACGATGTTGGAGTTGTATTCCAGAGCTACAATCTGCTTCCTAAGTTTACAGCAAGAGAAAATGTTGAGCTTTCAATCGACCTTTCTAAGAAGAAGGTAAAGAATAAGAAAGAACTTGCACTTGAACTGCTTAAGAAGGTTGGTCTTTCAGAGGAAGAGGCTAATCGTAGAGTACTTAAGATATCTGGTGGACAGCAGCAGAGAGTTGCTATAGCAAGAGCTATTGCATATGAGCCAAAGGTTGTTCTCGCTGATGAGCCAACAGGAAACCTTGATCCTGAGAATCAGGATGCAATTATGGAGATTTTTAAGTCACTGGCACATAATGATAACAAGTGTGTTATCATCGTTACTCACTCACAGGATGTTGCTGCTCAGGCTGATGAGGTTTATGAGCTTAAGCCTAACAAGACCAGCGCTAAATCTAAGAAGAAAAAGCAGGTTGAGGAAGAGGACGACGACGAATAAAGGTTAGTATAATTCTGAGCGTTAAGCAAAAGGATTATTTAGGCGGCATTACCACTTTGGTGGTGCCGTCTTCTTTTATTTTTTAGGGGGCGTTTCGATTACATTTTTCTTTTATATAAATATAAATTATGATAAAATATAGGTGTATGTGAAAAAGAGAAGGTTTCACAAAATACACGATACTGACTTACGAAAGGGGTTACGCGAAAGATGGGAAAAGATGAAGTAAGACAGGAGCTGAGGGCTCTTGTAAATGAAGTTCTGCCGGAACTGGGCGAAGTTGATATGGACGTAGATATCACCAAAGAATATGGTATCAATTCGATATCTATCATCAAGCTTATAGTTGAAGCAGAAGGTAAGTTTGGCGTTAAGTTTACTGATTACGAGCTTGCGCTGGACGATTATCCAACATTTGGTGACCTTGCTGCAGTAATTAAAGAAAAAGTTGATAAGCTTGAGGACTAAGGAGGGTGATATTATGGCAAAGAAGAGACTTGTAGTAACGAGGAATCCACTGATCACTTCCTGGCAGTGGCATGCAACACTTTTTTCAATCCTCTCAGAGGATGACAATGCAAAGAAATGGATCTTTAGCAATTACATTCAGCTAAGATGCTATAACATCGAAGAGATATTTACTGGTGATGAGATGCTTTTCATGGACATTATGCCTGGAAGCAGTTCCCTTAAGGAATGCCCATATCTCATTACATCTCTCATGACTAAGGAACAGATTGAAAGCTACTGTGGCGACATAGTAGATTTCATCATCAAGACTATTGATCTTGGTGGTTATGTTTACGGCGTATTTGATGAAGCTAAGATACTGAGTGATGTTGACGCAGATGTAGATTATAAGTTCCCTCACGAGCTTTTCATATATGGTTATGATCTTGAGGGAGAAGGCTTCTATTGTGGAGACTTCACATTCAAGGATAAGTATGCTCATAACAAGCTGACCTTTGAGGAGGTTAGAAAGGGCTACGATGTAATCTCTGCTTCT
This sequence comes from Lachnospiraceae bacterium AC2031, assembly GCA_000687975.1. GTDB lineage: Bacteria > Bacillota > Clostridia > Lachnospirales > Lachnospiraceae > Eubacterium_Q. The sequence continues at coordinate 2,790,133 of JIAB01000001.1, forward strand.
GAAGATCATATGTTTAAGGATGACTACAAGGGAACCAGAGGTCTCTATGTTATCTTTAAGAATACAGATACATGCTACTATGAGCTTGATACAACACTTATCAGAGATACACTTCGTGAGTACCTCAACTCACAGGATACAAAGAATCATTTCCGTATGATGAGAAACAGATTCCATGATACAACCTTTGGAGTAGAGGTTTATGATGTGGCTCTTGAAAGAGTAATGAAGCAGATGAAGGCTGCTGAGCCTGACTTCGATATCAGAGCTCTCCATGTAATGTATGATCATAAGGTACTTATGCTTGAAAGAATCAAATACCTTATGGCTAACGGATATCTGAATTATGATGCTGATCTTATTAGCAATTACGAGGAAGTAGTTAAGAATATGCTGGCTGCTCGAAACCTGCTTATTAAGATATCGATCAATGAAGAAGTTGCGGAGGCTGTAAGATTTAAGGACTACTTCCGAATCGCAAAAGAGAAGGAGGTAGCTGTCCTCCTGGAAGTGCTCTCGAGACTGGATCAGAGAGCAAAATAAGTTGAAAAAAGGATCATCTGGTGAATGCCGGATGATTCTTTTTTTGACTAGGGTTATATAGGTCTAATTAGAGTTTGTTATACCTTATAAAGATTAGTAAAATAGCCATTTTTCGCTGTTCACATGGGTTTCATTTTGTGTTATCATTGTTTCTAGCTTTTTGCGTCTTTTTGTTATGCATTTTATATGCAAAATGGCGTATACAGGGCCTTGGTCAAGACCCTTATAAAGAAATAAATCTAGGAGGAATCACGAAATGGCAAGATTCAAAAAGACCATGGATGGTAACGAAGCTGCAGCTCATGCATCGTATATCTTTACTGACTGCGCAGCTATCTATCCTATCACACCATCATCACCTATGGCTGAGCATACTGATGAGTGGGCAACAGCCGGAAGAAAGAACATCTTCGGCAACACAGTTAAAATCTTAGAGATGGAATCTGAGGCAGGAGCTGCTGGTACAGTACACGGCTCACTTGTTGCAGGTGCCATGACATCTACTTACACAGCTTCTCAGGGACTTCTTCTTATGATCCCTAACCTTTACAAGGTTGCTGGTGAGAGACTTCCAGGTGTATTCAACGTATCTGCTCGTTGCGTTGCATCACACGCTCTTAACATCTTCGGTGATCACTCAGACGTTTACGCTTGTCGTCAGACAGGTTGTGCAATGCTCTGTGAGTCATCTGTTCAGGAAGTAATGGACCTTACACCTGTTGCTTATATGGCAGCACTTGAGGGAAGACTTCCATTCATCAACTTCTTCGATGGTTTCCGTACATCACACGAGATTCAGAAGATCGATTGCTGGTCAAATGAAGACTTCGAAGATATTTTCCCATATGATGCACTTGATAAGTTTAGAGCTGAGGCTCTTAATCCTAATCATCCATGCGAGAAGGGATCTGCTCAGAACCCTGACGTATTCTTCCAGACAAGAGAGGCTTGCAACCCAGCTTATGATGAGATGCCAGCTATCGTTGAGAAGTACATGGATAAGATCAATGCTAAGCTTGGTACAGATTACAAGCTCTTCAATTACTATGGAGCACCAGATGCAGAGAAGGTTATCGTTGCTATGGGTTCTGTATGTGATACTATCGAGGAGACAATCGACTACCTTACAGCTAAGGGCGAGAAGGTTGGTGTTGTAAAGGTTCGTCTTTACAGACCATTCGTTAACGATAAGTTCATCGCTGCTATTCCTAAGACAGCTAAGCAGCTCATCGTTCTTGATAGAACAAAGGAGCCAGGATCAATCGCTGAGCCACTTGCTCTCGATGTTATGGCTGCTGTTCGTGGAACAGAGTTCAAGGATACTCCTATCACAAGAGGTCGTTACGGACTTGGTTCTAAGGATACAACTCCTTCAGAGATCGTTGCTGCATTCAACAATACAGAGAAGGAAGAGTTCACTCTTTCAATCTTCGATGATGTTACAAATCTTTCACTTGATTCAGGCGAGGCTCTTGTTACAACTCCAGAGGGAACAGTTTGCTGTAAGTTCTGGGGACTTGGTGCTGACGGTACTGTTGGTGCTAACAAGAACTCTATCAAGATCATTGGTGATAACACAGATAAGTATGTTCAGGCTTACTTCGATTATGACTCAAAGAAGTCTGGTGGTATAACAATGTCACACCTTAGATTTGGTGACAAGCCAATCAAGTCAACATACCTCATTCACAAGGCTAACTTCGTAGCTTGCCACAATGCAGCTTACGTAAGAAAGTACAGAATGGTTGAGGAGCTCGTTGATGGTGGTACATTCCTTCTTAACTGCCCATGGACAGGAGAGGAGCTTGATAAGCACCTTCCAGGACAGGTAAAGAAGTACATCGCTGATCACAATATCAACTTCTACACAATCGATGGTGTAAAGCTTGGTATCGAGTCAGGTATGGGTCCTACACGTATCAATACTATCCTTCAGTCAGCATTCTTCACACTTACAGGAATCATTCCTGAGGATGAGGCTATAGAGCACATGAAGGCTGCTGCTAAGAAGTCATATGGTATGAAGGGTGATGATATCGTTCAGATGAACTGGAACGCTATCGACCTTGGTGCTAAGGGCTTTGTAAAGGTTGATGTTCCTGCTGATTGGACAAATGGAGTAGATGAGGGTCTTGATTACCCAGCTGCTACAACAGGTACAAAGGAACAGCAGGATTTCGTAAATGACGTTCAGATCAAGGTTTCAGCTCAGGAAGGTAACACAATTCCTGTTTCTGTAGTTGCTAGATACATGGATGGTTCTACACCTTCAGGTACAGCAGCATACGAGAAGAGAGGTGTTTCCGTATCAGTTCCTGTTTGGACACCAGACAAGTGTGTAGAGTGTGGTCTCTGCTCATATGTATGTCCTCATGCAGCTATCAGAACAGTAGCTCTTACAGATGCTGAGGTTGCTGCAGCTCCAGCTGGATTCCAGTCAAAGGATGTTACAGGAATGCCAGAGTACAAGTTCAACATCGCAGTTTCAACTATGGACTGTCTTGGATGTGGATCATGTACAAACGTATGTCCTACAAAGTCTATTGAGATGAAGCCACTTGATGATGCTCTTAAGGCTCAGCAGAACCTGTTCGACTATGCTATCTCAGTTCCTGATAAGGAAGAGGTTATCGCTAAGTTTGGTGCTGCTTCAGTTAAGGGTTCACAGTTCAGACAGCCACTGCTTGAGTTCTCAGGCGCTTGTGCTGGTTGTGGTGAGACACCTTACGCTAAGCTTATTACACAGCTCTTCGGTGACAGAATGTACATCTCTAACGCAACAGGATGTTCATCAATCTGGGGTAACTCTTCACCTTCAACACCTTATACAGTAAATAAGGAAGGTAAGGGACCAGCTTGGGATAACTCACTGTTCGAGGATAACGCAGAGTTTGGTTTCGGTATGTATCTTGCTCAGAAGACACTTCGTGAGAGCCTTTCAGCTAAGGTTAAGGCTGTAGCTGAGACAAATGCAGACGTTAAGGCTGCTGCTGACAAGTTCTTCGAGACATATGATAGTACAGATGAGAACACAGCTGCTGCAGACGCTCTTGTAGCTGCACTTGAGAAGGTTGACAGCGCAGATGCTAAGGCAGTTGTTAAGGATAAAGATTTCCTTGCTAAGAAGTCACAGTGGATCTTCGGTGGTGACGGATGGGCATACGATATCGGTTTCGGTGGAGTTGACCACGTACTCGCTTCTGGAGAGGATGTAAACATCTTCGTATTCAATACAGAGGTTTACTCTAACACAGGTGGACAGTCTTCAAAGGCTACTCCTACAGGTGCTGTTGCACAGTTCGCTGCAGGTGGTAAGGAGATCAAGCAGAAGGATCTTGCAGCTATCGCAATGAGCTATGGTTATGTATATGTTGCTCAGGTTTCTATGGGTGCTAATTACAACCAGCTTATCAAGGCTATCAAGGAAGCTGAAAGCTATCATGGTCCATCACTCATCATCGCTTACGCTCCATGTATCAACCACAGAATCCGTGTTGGTATGAGCAAGGCTATGGCTGAGGAGAAGAAGGCAGTTGATGCTGGATATTGGAACCTGTTCAGATTCAATCCTGAAGCTGATAAGAAGTTCACTCTTGATTCTAAGGCTGCTACAGTTCCTTATCAGGAGTTCCTCGCTGGAGAGGCTCGTTACACAGCACTTCAGAAGGTTAACAAGGATAAGGCTGATAAGCTCTTCGCTATGGCTGAAGAGAACTCTAAGAAGAGATTCGCTCACCTTCAGGGTCTCGTAGATCTCTACGATGGAACAAAGGCTGAGTAATCCTAGCTTAAAGCTTAATACAGTTTTTAGATGCCCTTGGGAGAAATCCCAAGGGCATTTTTATTTATATTCACAAATGAATAAATACCTCTTTTCTATAAAGCAACAATTTGAGATAATGTGTTATAGTGAAGAAGAAACATTGGGAGGACATCCATATGAATATATCAGCATTTATTAAAAGGACGGCTGCCATAGTACTGATGCTGGTAACTCTTATGTCAGTTGCTGCTTGTGGCGCAGCTAAAGATAATGCAAAGGATAACAAAAAGTATGCAACTGATTATAATCTTGAGTTAAAGAAATCAAAGGCAGTTAAGGATAATTGGCAAATATGGAAGAGAGAAGAAAATGGTGTAGTCATGCTTCAGATTACGAAGGGTTCAAGTTACGCAGAAGAACCAAGAGATTATCTACTGTTCTGGGTATTTGATTCAGAAAAACAGGCAAAAAAGAAATATCAAACCCTTTATAATAAATGTAAAGATTATAATAATGGCAGTAAATGGGAAGAGGGTGATGACTGGTTTGTATCCGAAGAGCCTGATGTATGTGATGCATTTATAACTTGGATGATCTGTCGTGAAGGTAATGTGATAATAGAAGCAGATCTTGATTTCTCGGGTGCTTGGTCTGATAGCTATGTTGAAGAGACAACTGGGACGCCAACCGAAGCGACAACAGAAGAAAAATTCGATAAATCAACACTTAAGGATTATGTGATTGATAATAGATCAGAACTTAAGGATTTTGTATTAAATGAAATTCTTCAATAAATATGATTATGAGGTAAAACGTAAGGTTATTGTATAGGAGGTATTGGCTATGCAATATAGAAAAGATAAACATGGAAATGATCTGTCGATCCTTGGATATGGATGTATGCGATTTACCAAGAAGGGTAATTCCATAGATCTGGATAAGGCAGAGAAAGAGATTATGGCTGCTTTTAAAGCGGGCGTTAATTACTATGATACGGCGTATATTTATCCTGGAAGTGAAGTGGCTGTTGGAGAAATCTTTGAGAAAAATGGAATCAGAGATAAGGTTAATATCGCAACCAAACTGCCACAGTATCTCATTAAGAACAGCAAAGGTCTGGATAAATATTTTGAAGAAGAATTATCCAGGCTTCGTACTGATTACGTAGATTATTATCTCATGCATCATCTTACCGATGTTGGTGTATGGGAGAAGCTTAAGGGTGCTGGAATAGAGCAGTGGATAAAAGAGAAAAAAGAAGCAGGAAAGATCCGTAATATCGGTTTCTCCTATCATGGAAACAGTGATAACTTTATTAAGATACTTAATGATTATGACTGGGACTTCTGTCAGATTCAGTATAACTATCTGGATGAGGTTACACAGGCCGGTGTGGCCGGCGTAAAGGCTGCTGCTGAGAAGGGTATTCCTATAGTTATAATGGAGCCTCTAAGAGGCGGTAAGCTTGTAAATATGCTTCCTGATAAGGCGAAGAAGATAATTGCAGGAAGTGAGCGTGGCTGGACTCCTGCTGAGTGGGCTTTCAGATGGCTCTGGAATCAGCCTGAGATAACTGTGGTACTTTCAGGTATGAATTCTCTTGAGATGGTAGATGAGAACTGTAAGACCGCCAGTGAGATGGAAGCAGGAACCTTTACAGATGCTGATTTTGAATTACTGGAAAATGTAAAGAAGGCCATTCAAGAAAATGAGAAGGTGGGATGTACTGGCTGCAGATACTGTATGCCTTGTCCTAAGGGTGTAGATATACCAGGTACATTTGCTGCCTATAACACAATGTATACAGAGGGAAAGAGTGCAGGAAGGTTCCAATATGCACAGGCTGTAGGACTTTCCGAAGAGCCTCCATTTGCCTCCCAGTGCGTTGGCTGTGGAAAGTGTGAGATGCATTGCCCACAGAGTATCCCGATCAGAGAGAAGCTTAAAGAGGCTGATAAGGCTCTCAGGCCGCTGGGCTATAAGATCGGCATTAATATTGCCCGCAAATATTTATTTAGAAATAAAAAGAAGAAGTAATAAAAGAGAGGTTAATAGATGAGATATCCAAAGTTCTTAACAAAAGGGGGAACTATAGGTTATATCGCTCCTTCCTTTGGATGCGCTATAGAGCCGTATAGTACAAGATTTGAAAATGCACGTAAGATATTTAAAGAGATGGGTTATAAAGAAAAGCTGGGACCAAATTGTTTCGCGTCCAGTGGTATAGGTATCAGCAATAGTCCTGATAAATGCGGAGATGAGCTGAATAAAGCCATGACTGATTCAGAGATAGACGCTATTATCACCTGTGGTGGTGGTGAGCTTATGTGTGAGGTTGTGCCATATATCGATTTTGATCTGATAGCAAAGAGTGAACCTAAGTGGTATATGGGCTACTCTGATAATACCAACTTTACATTCTTATCGACCATACTTGCAGATACAGCTGCTATATATGGTCCTTGTGCTCCTGCCTTTGGAAGGGTGCCATGGCATGAGTCAAATGAAGATGCGATAAAGCTGCTTACTGGAGAAATCACAGAGGTTAGAGGTTATGATCTCTGGGAGATGGAGGGACATCAGCCAGAGGTGGACGAGGATACTCCTGAGGAAGAAATCCCAGAAGTTGATCCACTGCTTCCATATAATACAACTGAGAAAGTAGTATATCGCTACTATCAAAAGGATACAGATATAGAGACTACAAAGAAGGCTGAGATGTCTGGACGTCTTATAGGTGGATGTGTAGATATCCTTCTGGTTCAGCTTGGTACCAGATTTGATAAGGTGGATGAATTCCTTGAACGTTATAAGGAAGATGGCTTTATCTGGTTCCTGGAGTGCTGTGATCTGGATATGCTTTCTATAAGAAGAGCATTCTATACCATGAGAGAGGCTGGTTGGTTCAAATATGCCAAGGGCTTCCTTATTGGTAGGCCACTTCATTATGGTGAGGACGCTATGGGCGTTGATCAGTATAATGCAGTCACCGATATGATCGGTGAGCTGGGAGTACCTATCGTGATGGATCTTGACATCGGACATAAGCCTCCAATGATGCCGATAATTTCGGGTGCGTATGCCGACGTTAAGTGCACGGGAGATGACATTTTAATAAAATATGATTTTAAATAAAACATGAAATGGACATAATCCGGACATATAAAAAACATAGAGAAAACACGTGAAAGCCGCATAAACAGTGGCTTCACAGAATGTTCATGGTAAAAGGTACGATTTGTATAAAAATAGTCGTATTTGTGAAAACATTAATTTTTTTCTTAAGTTACATTTATGCCAACAAATTTACAGACGTTGGTTTTGTATAAAACTTAGGAAAGGAGATTACCATGAATAATTCACAGATTATCGAAAGACTATATGAAGCTTGTGCAACTGAGAAAGGACTTCTTGCAATTGTTAAGATGGACAACCTTATAATGTTTAAGGATGCTTATGGAACTGATGCGATGGAGCGCTTCCAGAAAGAGTGTCTCGAGATAATAGATAGTTCCACTGGCACAAATGATATCAAGGGATGTCTTGGAACAGATGAGTTTGTAATCTTCTATAAGGATATGCATGATAAGACAGAAATTCAGAATATCCGTTCGTATCTTGAGGAGAAGGTCAGCGAGCTTGCTACTCAGTATGCCAGCGATACAATAGACACATCTGTAGATATTTCAGTTGGAGCTGTAATGGTTCCTGAGCAGGGAACAAATTATGAGGACCTTTTTGATAAGGCGGACAGAGCACTTGATAATAGTAACGTGAACAACAATGTTGTGTTCTATGATTTCAGTGATGTAAAACCTGATTCAAAAGACGGTGCTATGTGGGTTGATAACACTCAGTACAACACTGTACATAAGTTCCTCGATAACTATATTCAGACTTATAAAAATCCAGCCTGTGAGCTTATGATCAGTCTTAAGGCGAAGGATGATTCTTTACCAGGAAAAGAGTACGACAGACTGCTCGACATCATGGGCGGTGCTGTAAAGATGGCTCTTCGAAAGAGCGACGTAATGACAAGGAAGGGAAGTATGTTATATATTTTGCTTCCAGAGATGACACAACAGCATACTATCAGCGTTGTAAATCGAATCAAAAACAGACTATACAGTATGGATCTTGAAGACACCATAAGCATAAGCATTGATTCACAGATGATAGGACCAGAGCGCGAGTATCCAGCCTGGCTAAAAGCGGTTATCTAGTTGTAAGAGGGGGTCAGTAGTAATGGATACTAACAGTACGTTGAACTACAGGCTTTATTTGCAGCGCCAGGAAGAGTTCATAAGAGATGATTTCCATGCTGAATTCAGGCAGTACAACCGAATTAAGAATGGAGAGGTTGAAGCGGCAAGAGAAAGGTTCAAGATAGCAAGACACAAGTTTGCGGATCTTAGAGGAACCCTTTCAGATAATCCTGTCCACAACATGATATATCATCTTGTGGTTGCAGCGGCAGTTATAAGTCGTATGTGCATAGACGGTGGAATGGAACGTGATATGGCATATACACTTACAGATATCTATATAAAGCGAGCTGATGAGGCGGAGACAGAAGAGGAGGTTCTTGACCTTATGGCAGATATGCAGGTTGACTTTGCAACACGCATGAGAGACCTAAAGAAGGTAAATGCCATCTCCAAGCATATCCGTCGAAGCATCGATTATATCTATGACAACCTTCAGACCCAGATCTCGGTAAATGATCTGGCAGAGAGAGAAGGGCTTAGTGCTGGTTATTTCTCCAGACTGTTTATGAAGGAAGTGGGAATGAATGTTAATCAGTTTATTAATGAGACCAAGATCCAGACGGCTCAGAATATGCTGAGATATTCTGAATTCTCGATTCTTGATATATCTGTATCGCTTAGCTTTTCATCCCAGAGCGCATTTTCCACCATCTTCAAGAAGGTGACTGGTATGACTCCGAAGGCTTATCGCGATACATATTATAGCGTACATATGACCTAAACGGATAAAGTTAACAATATAGTTTACATAACATTAATGAGTCAAAGTGGCTTTGAGCCCAATTGACTCATTTTTTTGCGTGCAATTAAGGGTAAATGTGATAAAATATTTAGTAGGGGTTTAAAACTATAGATGGAGAGGGATTATAGTTGGTAGCACTTTACTACGAAGTCATTTTTGGCATATCATTTCTTCTGACGGTTATTTACGTTATGATCTGGCGAAAGCATTTTGATCTTAATATAACTGTCATCTTCATATTGGTTCCTATAGTTAATCTGGGCTATTATCTTTATGCAAATTCTGCAGATAAATATGCTGCTATGAATGCATATAAGATCATATATATAGGCAGTTGTTTCCTGCCTTTCTTTGTTACGATGTGCGTACTGAATCTCTGTGAGATAGAGGTTCCAAGGCCACTTCGTTTCTTTGCATTTCTTATTAACACCACACTCTACGTATTTGTTCTCACTGTTGGAAAGACACCATACTTCCTGAAGAGTCTGACGGTACATCACAATGTTTTCGGTACCGAGATCAAGAAGGAGTATGGTCCTGTTCATACAGCATTTCTCGTTGTTATCATTCTTTATGTGGCTATTGAGATAGTTGCCATCGTCTATTCTAGTATCAGAAAAAGCCAGATCTCCAATACGATCCTTAGACGTCTGTTTTTTCCGGTTATTGTAACACTGCTTGGATATTTAGGTAATAAGCTTATAGGAACTAAGATTGAGGTAGTTCCTTTCACTTATATATTTGCGCAGATAATGTATATAAGTATCGCTCGTCGGATGAGTCTCTATAAGGTCAGCGATATGGTGGTTGATTCCATGGTACAGACTGGTGAGACAGGATTTATATCCATAGATTTTGATCATCATTATCTGGGTTCAAATGAGACTGCTCGCGAAATTCTGCCGGGGCTGGTTGATCTAAGTATCGACCAGGATATAACCCGTGTTCCTTGGATGGAGAATACGGTAGGACATTGGATACACCATTTTGAAGAGGATGAAACAAAGACCCATCTTTATGTTAAAAAGGACAAGATAGAAAAAGTATATAAGACAGGACAGGAAAAGCTCGATGATGTAACTGGAGTAGAGGAGAGCGACTACACTTATATAGTCCGCACTCAGTATCTCTATGAAGGTAACAGGAAGATCGGTTATCAGATATTCCTTACTGATGATACCAAGAATCAGAAGTATGTTGCACTTCTGGATAAATATAAGACTGAGCTTGAAGCTGAGGTGAAGCAGAAGACCCAGCATATAGTTGAGATGCACGATAATCTGATCCTTAGTATGGCTACCATGGTTGAAAGTCGCGATAATTCTACAGGTGGACATATCAAGAGAACCAGTGAATGTGTTCGTATCATTATTGGCGAAATGAGAGCAGATGCAGAATCTCCATTTGCCGACAGACTCACTGATGAGTTCTGTGAGGATATCATAAAGGCTGCACCTATGCATGATCTGGGAAAGGTTGCAGTAGATGACAAGATACTTAGAAAGCCAGGACGCTTTACTGATGAAGAATATGAAATTATGAAGACTCATGCGGCTGAGGGCGCTCGTATAGTACATGAGATACTTAAGGACACTGATAATGAGTCATTTAAGATAGTGGCAGAAAATGTGGCTCATTACCATCATGAAAGAATGGATGGTTCGGGCTACCCAGAACACCTTGAAGGTGATAAAATACCCCTTGAAGCCCGGATCATGGCAATAGCTGATGTATATGATGCGCTGGTAAGTAAGCGTGTCTATAAAGAGAGCATGTCGTTTGAACAGGCTGATAAAATAATGATGGAGAGCATGGGCAAGCACTTTGATAAGCAGCTTGAAAAGTACTATATCAGCGCGAGACCTAAGCTTGAAGCTTATTACACTTCTCTTGGTGAGCAAACCAACGCTGAGTAAGCAGCTAACTAAGAAAAGATTTTACGAGGAAAGATTATGAAAGCAGTATATTTAGAGGAAGGGGCAGTGAACAGAGGTGATCTGTCACTTGATCCTATAACATCACTTATTGAAACAACCGTTTATAGAAATACAACAGAAGAGAATAAGTTCGAACATATCGGGGATGCAGAAGTGGTCTTCGATAACAAGGTGATTTTTGATGCGAAGACATTTGACCAGTTACCTAATCTAAAGTATATCGGTGTATGTGCTACAGGATACAACGTAATCGATCTTGACGCAGCTCGTGCCCACGGTGTTACGGTGACAAATGTGCCTGCGTACAGTACGGAGTCGGTGGCACAGCTTACCTGGGGATTCATCCTTGAACTGGCTGGAAGCATCAGCAAGCATAGTGACAGTGTTCATGCAGGTGACTGGGTACTCAGCGAGACCTTCTGTTACTGGCTGAGTCCTGTTATGGAACTGGCAGGTAAGACTATCGGTATTGTGGGATACGGAAATATAGGTAAGCGAGTAGCAGAGATTGCCCGCGCCTTTAAGATGAATGTGCTTGTCTATACAGCCCATCCAGAGAATTATAAGGGAGACGAGGTGATCGATGCATCTGGTGTATCGAATCTGAGGTTCGTATCTCTTGATAAGATATGGAGTGATTCGGATATAATATCCCTTCACTGTCCGATGAATGCATCTACAGAGAAGATGATCTGCAAAGAGAATATTGCCAAGATGAAGGATGGCGTCTTTATCATCAATGTATCTCGTGGCGGTCTTGTAAACGAGAAGGACCTGGCGGATGCGCTGAGAAGTGGTAAGGTTGCAGGAGCGGCTGCAGATGTAGTCACTGTGGAGCCTATGAAGGTCGATAATCCGCTTCTTACAGCTCCAAACATATGTATTACCCCTCATCTTGCCTGGGCCAGCGTAGAGGCTCGTACGCGCCTTATACAGGTGGTGGCAGATAATCTTAAGGCGTACTTCGATGGTACTCCTCAGAATGTTGTCAGTTAAAAAATTTAGAAGATAAATAATTCATTACTAATGGTGCAGTGGGGTCTGTCCCCGCTGCACTTTTTTGTGCAAAAAATGTTGTCGTAAGCAGTGTTAGACTTTCAATTGTAAAGAACAAAACGGAGGTAGTTAAATATGAAACATATATATAAAGAAAATTTAGTATACAGCATTCTTGGATTGGTAGCGCTTCCTTTAGTACTTTTGTATGTAGTGCGTTTTATATTAATTGGTGGATTTATTTTTATCAGAGAAAAAGTAAATGAAGTGACAGGTAAAGAGGAGAAGAAAACGGATGGGGATAAGGATCGCGATTTTGTTTTATGGTGGATCTTTGGACCTTTTATCTTTCTTGATGATATCTGTGACAAAATATCGGGTTTGAAGGATAAGGTATTTAAAAAGAAAAATAAAAAGAAGTGATTAATTAAACACAACATGAAACTACAAAATGAGTTATAATGTCCTTATAGCCAATAAGATGTTTTGTGTTGGAGGTAAGATTTGATATGGGGGCAATAACAAATCAGAAAACTAGAAAGAATGGAAGACTTTCAAGGTTTGCTTGTATATTATTCAGTGCAGTACTTTGCTTAACGATACTTGGTGGATGTTCAGGGAATGGCATTGATGTAACTGAAACGAAAGGGAAAAAGCAAGCGGATTATGATGTAAAAGAGGTAAGGTGTGTATACAATTTTGGTGATCAAGACGGAGCAGAACTGGATGTCTTTAGATCCGACGGTACCTTGACTTGTTATACCATCTCTCCTTATTCGGATTCGGGCGTTGATCTTTTTACTTGTGAGATACCTCCAGATGATAAATGTAATATCAAGGAATCTAAGCTGGAAGATGATGAATGGGATAACATCGTTAATGCAGTAAAGGATAACAAATTTGTTGATCTGCCAGAGGAACTTCCTGAAGTAGGAGCGCAAGATGGTTCTACCTGTTACATAGAGGTTGAAACCTCGGAGGGAAGCTTTAGATCAGGCGGATATTGTGCAGGAAATGGAAGCGGTAAAAAGCACAAACGTTTTTACGGCGTGAAGAGTGTCTTGATGGAAATTATTAGAAAATGAGAGGATAGCAGAAAATGGAAGAATCAAATAAAACTGAGGATATAGTTAATTATTTTGGAAAATGCGTTATAGAGGAGGTATATGATCCTGCATTATATGGAGTGAATCGAGTTATTGATCTGACAACGAAGAATCCAATAGATCAAAAGAATTATTCTGTATTTTCAAGTTTTACTGAGGAACAAAAAGAAAAGCTTAAAGAGTTAATGAAAACTACTACAGTTGATATAATATATCGCTTTTTGGAAATGATTGAAGAACATGACGAGGAGTTTAAAGTCGTCATTGAAAATGGATCCGAATCTTATAGTCTGACTGATATAAGTGAAAAAATGGGAAGTGAAATTGCAGATATTGAAGATGAAGAAGGCTGGATTAATCAGTTTTCAAAACTCTAGTTCACAGCTTAGATGGTGCAGTGGGGACAGACCCCGCTGCACCATTTTTTTGTGCAAAAAATGTTGTAGGTAACAATGTTAGACTTTTAATTGTAAAGAACAAAACGGAGGTAGTTAAATATGAAAGATTCAAAAAAGTTCTCTTTAGTAAATATTATATATGGGGTTGTAGCAGAATTCGTTGTACTTCATATATTATTAGCTTGTAAATTCAGTGAGTTAATGGATCCTGTCTGGGGCTTTTTAGAGAAAGTGACAGGAAAAGATAAGGAAAGTGAGCGTATAAATATGTTTTTGTGGGGCATATTTTGGCCTTTTTTTATCAGTGTTTATATCGCTGAAAAAATAACGGGTTTGAAGGATAAAGTAACTAAAAATAAAAAGAAGAAATTGAAAAAGGACAAGTAATAATGGATTATATGGACAATATCATAGTAAGTAAGATTTGGGAAGATGAGACAATATTTGAACTACAGATAGAAGTGTATTCACAATATGTAAAAGCTTATCAATCTTGTTATTTTGACGGGGAGTTGCTGAATAAACTTTCAACTTTCCTGACTAACTTTTGCAGGTTAGATAATCCTGTAACATATTTCGAGTCGGGCCCTAAAACCGGAAAATACACGCCAGCATTTTCATTGGAATTAGGTACTGATAGACAGGGACATGTGACAATTGATGTTGATCTTGAGGTATGTGATGTTGATGATCGTTCACACCGATGTCAGTGTAATGTGATGTGTGAATTGGGCTCTTTGGAAAATTTTGGAAAGAGAATAGCAAAGCTTACTGATGGTGAAGTAGGAACGCAAGTTGCCTTGTATGAGACATGAGACAGAAGGTGCAGTGGGGACAGACCCCGCTGCACTTATACATTTTATTTTAGTTCGTCTTCTCATATATATTATTCAATTCCACCGTCAGTGGATCCAGTGAATTCAGATCTGAAGGCATATCGGTAATTATCGATATGATGTATGGCGCACCGTTATCTGGATAGATTATTCCACCATCGGTGGTGGCGCGGTATTTACCTTCACAGATCCATCCAGCCTTAGACTCTGTACGATATCCAAGAGACTTAGTATTATCGGAAGTAGCAGATTCTTTATCCTGACTGTATGTTCCAAGTGTAGTATAGATTGATCCGGCAATCGGAGTAGTGTACCAGTCGCGGATCTGCATGCCGACTTCATCGGTGTTGAAGAAGTAGTAGTTATGAACCCAGAGCTTGGCGAGATTGATAGAGCTGAGCTGTGGGTAGTGATAGATAGAGACGTCACGGCTTACATGGGATGCTTCACACCAATCGCCGAAGAACTCTCGTCCGTAGTTCTTTCTGGTATTGCTGTAGATTTTGTTGTCAGAGTCACGAACGATAGCAATAAGTGAGTTTGAATTATTATCAATCATCTCAGGCTTATAGTTTACAAGGGAAGCGACATATGGTCCCTTGATACAGCTTGCAGAGTATACAGTCTTATCGTAGTTATAGGCGATGCCCTGTCCGTTATAAAGGTTTATCATTACGAAACCACAGGTTCTGCAGTTTGGCATATCCTCTATAATAGTATTTAGTTTATTGATATCAGAAGAGTCTGGAATATAGCCGCCAATGCCGACTATCGCAGGCTCTTCTGTGTTTGTGTTAGAGTAGTTTCCGCCCTCCATAGTCTGGAGTTCGTCCAGCTGTGAGAGGATAAAGTCTTCAGTTACCAGCTTTCCGTTAGTAGCAAATGTATAATAACTACCATTTACTTTTGTGGCTCCAGTAGCTGCTACACCTTCGGAGTCGTAGTAGTATCTGTCACCAGAGATATTTAGCCATCCTATCTTTGGAATTCCGTTCTCGTCAAGGTTGTATAGCTTATCATCGATGGTTACTTCGCCAGAAGCCAGGGTTCCATCTTGGTTTACATAAAACTTTTCACCTTTTGAATTTGTCTGCCAGCCGTCCAGAAGTTTTCCTTCACTATCGAATACAAATGTAGTGGCTTCAGGAAGCTTTTCGCCATTGAAGCTCTCTTCGAGAGAAACCTTGCCAGATTGCATTTCACCCTTAGTATTAAAGTAATACTTACTGCCATCTATTTCCTGCCAGCCTGTGAGAAGAGTGTGGTCCTCGGTAACATATTCGCGGTGCACATCCTTCTTGTCGATAGAATCATCATTTATCTCGCTGTGGTTATCTATATCCACCCAGCCTGTCTCCAGAACACCAGAATCTGAGAACATATATGGAGTGCCGCTGATTTCCTGCAGTCCTGTGACAGCATATTCATCTGCGCCGAAGTAGTACCAGGATCCATCCAGAGAAAGCCATTCGCTTGCTGCATATTCCTCGTTGGATTTGATATATTTCTTTTTATTATAGTCTTCAGGGGATTCGCCATATTCCCAGGTGTTAGGTTCCTTCTTCAGGAAATTTAGATAATAAAACTGGACAGCCCAGGAAGAGGCTGCCACGAGAATAAATATCAAGAATAAAACTAATACACTTTTTCTAAGTGTTCCCTTCATAAATATATAACCTGCTTAGAATTTAATAAAACTATCCACTAATCTATACTTATACAGAAAAAAAATCAACGTTTTCTTTTGAAATATACACCAGGTTTACATAACTTTAGCATCATTATCTATAGATATCGCAATATATGGATATTTTTCGGCAATTTTGTGCTAAGAATTGTGAGTATATTTGTTTGAATTAGAAGGGATTTGTGATACAATACACTATGGTTTTCTATGTGGTGCTGATTTCACTAAGTAGAGACCTTATGGCACAAGATTTTGTGCGATGTAAGAAGATTTATGAAAGTAAGTGCAGTATGGCGAGCAAATATACACTAACAGATGACATTATAAAGAATCATACCGAGCGTATACTTAATCTGCGCAAATTCTACCCTTTCTTCACACTGGCCGAGGGAACCTTCAGTCAGTATAAGGAAGGGGTTTTCAGGTTTCTGGATATGGGTTATATCACCCTCGCCGTGCTGAGATATTTTATTAATGAGAACAGCTTCAACGACAGCCCTGTAACCTATAGCGGCTACAGCGAGTTCTGCAGGGAAATGTTATCTCGCGATTTCGACGTTACAAGAGAACGTTTCGCGAAGGATGAGATTGACGAACTGATCCGTTACATCTTCGATAAGATGAGGAATTATGGAAAGGCATTTGAGTTTGATTTCTATGATCCAGCAGAGAGAAAGCAGAAGGTGGCACGTGTCAGACTGATTGACAGTACTGTTCGTGAGAATGAAGTTGTTTATACCATTACCGAGGATGGAATCGAGTTCTACCTTACTACGAAAGAGGTAAGAGATGAGAGCCGTATCAACATGGATCAGATCCTTCTTGAGAAACTGATCAAGTCTGAGAACTTCCGCGGTAGTATCGATGTAATAGAGAGAATAAATATAGAGGTTAAGGCTCTTGAAAAGTATAGAGAAGAGGTAGTGGAACTTCTTCTCTCAGATGTACATGAGGGAGCTAAGGCTGTAGACGAATATGTGGAGCGTACGTCTGTATGGTTTGCGGAGGAGAGAAAGTCTTTCGCAAGGAACAGAGAACTCGTCGATAAAGCAGTGGCGAGGCTTACATTTGGCTCCGATGCAGGTGATTCTAAGACAGCAAGAGATATCACAAGACTTCAGACTATGCTGAAGCAGACTATAGAGAATCACAGTAATCTGATCGCAGCGACGGCTGAGCTGTCACGCTTCTCGGATGAGATGATCCGTCGAAGCCGTGTAAGAAGTCTGAGAGCGTCCTTTGATTATGAGAGTGCGCTGAATCGTATGGTGGCTGAGGACTGTCCTCAGTGTCTGGCTGAGTTTATCGAGCCGCTGCTTCTTCCAAAGCGTCATAAGTCGCTGGCCATAAGTACCATCGACAACATAGTTCTTCAGAGGACGGCAGAGTCACTGAAGGGTGAGGAGCGTAAGGAACTTAAGGCTGATCTTAACTTTAAGTATGATGATGAACTTCTAAATGAAAGCGTTTCCATGAACTTTGCGAAGCTCTTTAAGGAGCTTCTGGGAAGACTCCAGAGATGGGACAGAGTAACCCTGAAGGAGTATGGAGCAATCCTCGAGGTGAAGTTCGGAATGGATATATATAGGAACCGTGACTACTATGCATTTCTTACTCATCTGGCTGGCAAGGACAGCTACAGTGTGAAGGAGATAACTGAGAATTCAGAGACATTCCTGGAAGAAATGGTAGTGTCAGGGATGACTGAGGATGAACTGGAGAGCTTCCAGGATATGGCATTTAAGATTGAGTTCGGAAATGATCTGGTAAAGATGAAGCTGGATCAGGGAAGTACGGAAGAGATTGCCGAGATAACGGATATGACATTTATCAAGATGTGAGGGGAAAATGGAAAAAGGTTTTGAAAAAGCTTTGGAAATATACAGTGTGCTTGCAACTGGTCAGTCCATATCCGCTAAGGATAAGGAGACAGCGGAGCTATATAACAGCTTTTACTCAGACTCTGAGGTATACGACGCTGTGACTGCACTTCTGAAGAAGCTGAATCTGAAGCTGTATGAATATAATGAATCAATCTTTGTTACTGCAGGAGCTGGTAACAAGGTCTTTGGATATACCAACGATGATCTGAAGAGAATGCTGGGTCTCAGACTGAATAAGGAACTTTATCTTGTTTACTTTATTGTATATGAGGCGCTGCTTCAGTTTTATAAGACATCGGATACCTATCAGGTTAAGGACTATATCAGACTGGATGAGCTGATCGAGGTTGTGGGTAAAGAGCTTGGACGTATCAGCAGTGATACATCGGTCTATACTCAGGACGATGTGAACGACAGCTCCTTTAAGGCGGTGGCCCTTCTTTGGGATGGACTTCCACCTATGATCTCTGAGGATAAGGACAGGAACAAGGCTTCCCGTGGTTCTAGATATGGATTTGCAAAGCTTACTGCGAATCTGATGAATCAGGAGGGAATCTTTACAGTAGTTGATGACAGACTGTATCCAACAGATAGATTTCATGCGATAGTTGAGAATTATTTTGAAGAGAGTGGCAGCAGTATCATGGCGAGACTTGAAGAGATTAAGAATAAGCCTGCTGATACTGAGGAGGGTGAATAGATGCCTAGTATCAACCGAATCAGAGTAAATAACGTAAAGTACAACTTTGGTACTCAGGGGTACGATGATTTCTCCATGAGAATGTACGGACGTAACACACTCTACGACCTGGCAAATGGTGGTGGTAAGAGTGTTCTTATGCTGCTTCTTATGCAGAATCTGATACCTAACTGTACACTGGATGACAAGCAGCCTATAGAGAAGCTGTTCCGTGATCCAAGCAATACAGTTATTCATAGTCTTATTGAGTGGAAGCTGGATGCCTGTGATATCAAGGAAGGCATGAGATATATGACTACAGGCTTTGCTGCGAGAAAGGCTGCGACTATGGAGACTGAAGGTGAAGAGGACTCCAGCCAGACAGCTCAGATCGAGTACTTTAACTACGTTATCTTCTATAGAGATTACAATAAAAATGATATCATCAACCTTCCTCTTGTGAAGGACAACGAGCATATATCCTATAAGGCGCTCAGGAATTATCTCCATGATCTTTCCCGTAATGATAAGAATCTGTTGGTTTATATCTTTGACCGTAAGGGTGAGTATCAGAGATTTATTGCTGACTATGGACTTTATGAAAGTCACTGGGAGATCGTCAGAGGTATCAACAGAACTGAGGGTCATGTAAGAACTTACTTTGAGTCAAATTATAAGACTACACGCCGAGTTATCGAGGATCTCCTTATAGAAGAGATTATCGAGAAGGCTTATATGACAAAGACTGAGCGTGAGACAGGAAAGACAGAGAATACTGTGTCACTGCTTATGACTATTCAGGAAGAACTGAAGAGTCTTGCTGAGAAGAAGAAGGGTATTCAGACCTATGACCATGAGCAGGAGCTGGTTAAGCTTCTTGTGGATAGAATAGATTCCTTTATGGAGCTTTATAGTGAGCAGGAGGAGACTGCAAAGGCTGCAGGTCAGATCCTTGTTACTCTCAATAAAGAGAAGGAAGGAAGAGAGGCTAGACTTGAGTCTCTTAACACTCGTGTTGCCGAGGCTGAGGAACGTCTGAAGGATACCAAGGAGCTTGTTGAGATCCTGAAGATCTACCGTGACATAGAAGAGTTAGAGAAAAGAAATGAACTGATCGATGAGAAGGAAGCTACAGAGAAGAAGTTATCTGCTGATATGGAGCTTCAGGATCAGTCCTATAGATATAGATCAGCTATTCAGTCATACCTTACCCTTAAAAAGGCTAAGAGTGAACTGGATGTTCTTGTGAATGAAAAGAAGGATATGCCTAAGGGGGCATCCGATATTTATACAGTAGTTGCTAATATCAGAGACAGAATGGATACTAAGCTGGTTCAGCTTGAAGAAAAGAAGAAGCCTGTTTCTGAGAAGATTGACGCATTAAATGAAGAGCTGGCTAGTCTTGCTAAGAGCAAGGCTGAGGCAGAGACTGAGGTTGCAGTTTTAGATAGCCGTCTTGAATATATGGAGAAGGATATCGAATCTGAAAATGCAAGCCTAAATGCTATGCAGGATGATGTTGACTATGCACTTCTTATTGATCCTGCTGGTGCTATTAGAGAACGTTCAAAGCTTCTCAGTGATAGCGAGGATGCTTCAGTGTCACTTAGAAAGAGTCTTGAAGAGATGGAATACGAGAAGGGTGAATATCAGACTCGTATTGAGGAAGTTACTGATAGACTTCGCGAACTGGAGCTGGAAGAGAAGGCTCTTGAGAAGAAGGCTGAGGAATATAGAGAATGTAAGGATAAGTTTAAGTCTTTATGTTCTATATATGCAGATGATGTTAAGGCATCTCCTGAGGATGTGGAGAGAAGACTTACAGACAGACTCAGCGATACAGTGATAAATGTATATGAACTTGGAAATATTCTTAAGAAGCTTGAGGATAGAGAAAGAGATATCCGTGAGGGTAAGCTTATAGAAGAGTCTGAAGGTGTAAAGAAGGTAATGGACTACCTCTTTACAAGACAGGGTAGAAGCTCTATGCATGGTATGGATTACCTGGCTGCACTTCCGGAGGAAAAGCGAGAGGCGCTTCTAATGAAGGCGCCTGGAATAGCATTTGGCGTTGTAGTTGAGAATCTTTCTGAACTGCTGGAAGATCCAGGACTTATGGAGCTTGGACTTAATGAGGAAATATTCCTTTATGATAAGAGTCTGCTGAATGAAACATCTATCCTTCTTGGGGACGGTGTTGAGGCGGTGCGCCCTGCTAGAGAGTTCTTTATTGATCCGAAGTTTATGGACCAGAAGCTGAGACTTCTGGGAGCGGATCTTGATAATAGACAGGAGGAGCTCAGAAATAGTGAGGTGATCCTGGAGACGCTGAGAGAGGATCTGGATTTTGTTAAGCTGTTCCGTGAGAAGGGACTTCTGTATGCCGAGGCTGAGTATGCTGAGGCAAAGGAAAAGAGTAAAGAAAGATCTATGGAGCTGACTAAGCTTAGAGAGAAGCTGAGTACTCTTGAGCGCCGAATTAATGAGACAGAGGGTGAGCTTCTTGATACGGAAAATGCTATCAAGAGATATCATGCTGAACTGATCAGCCTTAATAACGTGGTTTCACTTCAGGACCGTATATCACAGCTGAGTGCTGCAAAGGACCGCCTTAAGAAGGAAAAAAAGGAACTGCAGGGCAGGATTGAGCAGGTGGTATCAGCTACCAGAACGAAAGAGCTTAGTCTTCTCGAGTCAAATGCTGAGATAGAGAGTATTGAAAAGGAGAAGCTGAGCCTCGAGCATAGATGGGAAAATAAGTACGTTGTTTACTACAACGAGACTACTGCATATCCAAGACTGGAAATGGAAGAGAACGAGCTGGAACGTGCTTTTGAAGTAGCTCTTGGTGGAGTGTCTGAAAGCAGAATGGCTATGGAAAAGGAGAAGCTTCTTCAGGATACACTTGCCAGCACGATAGAGCGTGAGACTAAGGCTATAGAAAAGCTGGGAGTTGATATATCACTTCTTGTCGAAACAGATAAGAAGGAAGGACTTAGTGCAGCAAGCGAAGAAGTTCTTGATGCTATGAAGTCTGAGCTTGAGAGACTCCGCAGTGAGAGACTTAGTATCGAAAAAGAACTAAGTACTATAAGAACAGAGAAGGCCAGAGTTGAAGGTAGTATTGAGTATGCTAGAGAACGTCTTGGCCAGGAGTTTGGTGAGGCAGCTCTCGTAAGACTTTCTGAAACAAAGGATATTCAGGACAGCCAGAAACTTCTTGAAGATACAATACTTATAAATAAGCAGCAGAGACAGGAACTTGATAAGGTAAGGGCTGAGCTTAAGACTGCTGAGGGACAGGCTAGAGGAAACGATGACCTGATCCGTCTTGCTACAAGAATTGTAGAGGCAAATGCAATCGAGATTTCAGGTCTTGAACCGCTTGAAAGTTCTGATGGACTTGATGATAAGTTTGATGGATATATTTCAAGATACGACAAGTTATCTAAGGATATAGACAGAGCCAAGGCAGATATGCTGAAGGTTAAGATGAGCGTTTATGAGACTCTCAGCAATATGGGAGTAAATGAGCTTGCTATGTCCATAAGGGATGATGTTGTTATCCCAGAAAATAAGGTGGAGGCTGAGAAGCTGCTATCTCGACTGGGTGATGTTATCAGTATCATTTCCCTTGAGAGAGACAGAGTTGAGAAGACTCTTGTCAGCATGCAGCAGCTTAAGGACAGTTTCGTAGATCAGTGTGTAGAGCGTTGTCTGGATGTTCGTTCTGAACTGGATAAGCTGACAAAGCTTTCTGAGATTTCTATGGGCGACACTAAGGTTCAGATGATACGACTTACGATTCCTTATGTGAAGGATGAGTTCATTAAGGATCGTATGTCTGATTATATCGATCAGATAGTTGAAGAGGTTGATAAGAAGGAAAGCGATGCAGAGAGACAGAGATTCCTTGGCAGCAGTCTTGCTATGAAGAAGCTGTTCTCAGTCATCGTTACTGATATGTCCAAGATCAAGCTTCTTCTGTATAAGCGTGAGAGGATTAAGGAGCAGAGCCGTTATCTCAGATACGAAGAGGCGGTTGGTAGTACAGGTCAGTCCCAGGGTATCTACATACAGTTCCTGATTTCGATAATCAATTATATTGCTGGTATGTACGCAGTTGCGGACAGCACCACCAGGTCGAAAACCTTATTTATTGATAACCCATTTGGAGCGGCAAAGGATATCTATATCTGGGAGCCAATCTTTACGCTGCTGGCTGAGAACTCATGTCAGCTGATAGTTCCTGCCAGAGGAGCAACGCCTGAGATTACAGGACGCTTCGATATTAACTACGTGCTGGGACAGCAGATGACTGGTGACAGAACTACAACAGTTGTTGTGAACTACAGCAGTAAGACTAAGGGCGAGGAACTCGAATACCGCGACCTTGATTATCAGCAGCAGACATTTGACTTTATATAGAGTTATATAGGACATCTTCGTTAAAGGAATAATAAGACAATAAATGTATAAGATAGAAAGCAAAAATATACTCACTCCTCAGAATGGACTGAATATATATCGTGGAAGGACAGAAGACTGCATATTACTTACTGAGATACCTGGGGGTGACTCCATGGATATCGGAGTTAAGACAGATGCGGCAGATCAGCTGGACTCGGTTCTTAAGTCCAGAAGGAGTAAGAGTATAATACTTATGGGTAATCTTGGTGACCCATATAATAAATATGAGGAAGAGTACTGCCTCACAAGAAAGTGTCTTAAGGTTATAGAGAATAATGACTACGGAGTTGTGATAACAACCAAGCAGTCTAGGATCTTACGTGATCTGGATATACTGACTGGAATCGCAAGCAAGACTAAATGTGCGGTGGAAATCAGTATCCCAACCCTTGATGAAAAGAAGCTTAAAAAGATCGAGGGTGAAGAGGTTATATCTATTAAGGAAAGGCTTGAACTGATCGAGACTCTTAGAGGGGCTGGGATCAGTATTCTTATACAGCTGTCGCCGGTGATCCCATTTGTCAATGACTACGAAGTTATGGAGATTCTGGAGACACTTGCAAAGTATGATATACTAGGAGTTGACCTTGCTGACCTGAGACTTGCAATAAAGAAGTCGGTGAGAGATTTCTTCTATATGGAATATAAAAAGAGATTTCCAAAGGAATATAAAGAATTCGCAGAAGAGTATTCTGGTGAACCTGGAGAGCTTACTCCAAGGGATTACAAGAAGCTTCTGAAGGAAAGTCAGGAGTTCTGCGAGGAGCGGGGAATCATCTCAAGTAGTAGCAGAATTAAGTCGTGGAAGCGACAGTATGAAAATAAAACTGAAGGCGAACAGCTTTCATTAGAATTATTCTAGGAGGAAAAGAATATGGATTACAATGCAGCAAGTTTAAAGATGCACGAGGAAGCAGGTGGAAAGCTTGAGGTTGCACTCAAGGTTCCTGTAGAAACAAAGGATGATCTGTCAACAGCTTATACCCCAGGTGTTGCAGAGCCATGTAGAAAGATCGCTGAGAACCCAGACGATGCTTACAAGTACACACTTAAGCAGAACACAGTTGCCGTTGTTTCAGATGGTACAGCAGTTCTTGGTCTTGGTGATATCGGACCTCTTGCAGCTATCCCTGTTATGGAAGGAAAGTCAGTTCTCTTCAAGAGATTCGGAAATGTAGATGCATTCCCAATCTGTATCGATACAAAGGATACTGAGGAGATCATCGAGACAGTTAAGAGACTTGCACCATCATTTGGTGGTATCAACCTTGAGGATATCTCAGCTCCAAGATGCTTCGAGATCGAGGCTAGACTTAAGGAAGAACTTGATATCCCTGTATTCCATGATGATCAGCATGGTACAGCTATCGTTGTTGCAGCAGGTCTTACAAATGCACTTAAGCTTATCGGAAAGAAATGGGAAGACTGCAGCGCAGTTATCAGCGGCGCTGGTTCAGCAGGTATCTCAATCTGCAAGCTTCTTCAGAGCTTTGGTCTTGGAAATGTTGTATTAGTAGATAGTAAGGGGGCACTTGTTGATGGTGATCCTAGACTTAATGCAGCTAAGCAGGAGATTGCAGCTGTTACTAATAAGAATAAAGAGTCAGGAAGTCTTGCAGAGGTTCTTAAGGGTAAGGATATCTTTATCGGTGTTTCTGCACCTGGACTTGTTACTGCAGAGATGGTTAAGACTATGGCCAGCGATCCTATCGTATTCGCTATGGCTAATCCTACACCAGAGATCATGCCAGATGAGGCAAAGGAAGGTGGCGCTAGAATAGTTGCTACTGGTCGTTCAGACTTCCCTAACCAGATCAATAACGTTCTTGTATTCCCTGGTATCTTCAGAGGTGCACTTGATGCAAGAGCTACAGCTATTACAGAGCCAATGAAGGAAGCTGCTGCAAGAGCTATCGCATCTATCGTTACAGATGACGAGCTTACAGAAGATTACATCATTCCAGATGCATTTAATGAGAACGTTGCAAAAGTTGTTGCAAAGGCTGTTGCTGATGAGGCACGCCGTTCAGGAATCGCTAGACAGTAAGTAGTATTTTAATACTAAGTAAATAAGAAGGAAAATGTATGTCGTACGAATTATATGAGAAAGCTAGAAAGCTAGGGGCTAAGGCTTATAAAAAAGCTGTGTCCGCAGGCCAATATCCATACCTGCCTGTTCTGGATGATATTATCGAAAAGGATAGTATCGTAAACGAGATGAACCTTGGACTTATGGATATCCCTCTTTCCAGAATAGTTGGAACAAGCAATGCTGGTAGAACCCAGGCCTTTGCGTCGAACTTCATGCCACTTATGAGAAATGGCTCGGAGTTCTCAAGCAAATGGTCTATGCTTTCGGATGCTCATGTTAGCGAAGGTATCAGAGATGCCATCAAGGTGTACGAGTATCTGAATTATTACTATGTAGTTGAGGGCAATAAGAGAGTCAGCGTCCTTAAGTTCTTTGGCGCTGATTCAATACCTGCTTTTGTAACTCGTAAGGTACCTAAGCTTACAGATGATGAGCTTATCAAGGTTTACTATGAGTATATGGATTTCTACAAGAAGACAGGCGTTAATTATATTCGTTTCAAGCATGAGGGTGAGTATAAGCGTCTGATGGAACAGGTTAAGATTGCTCCAAAGCATGGCGGCCAGTATGAGGAACATGAAACCATGTCAGAAATGATAAATGCAAATGACACGGTAGACGGAGTAAGTTCCGCAGTTAGAACTGACCTTACGAAGATATGGAGTGACGATACGCTTCTCGAACTTAAAGCGGCATATAAGAGATTTGAAAAAGCCTACCGAGCTAAGGGTGGAGTGAATCTTGAGGACGTAAGTACTGGAGATGCATTTCTTGCCTTTATTGAGGTGAAGGGCTTTGATGAAGTATGTGATATGAGCCTGGACGAGATCCAGGCTGGAATCGCAGCTATGTGGGAAGAGTTCCTCGTAATAAATGAGAAGTATGAGGTAGAGGTTTCACTGACTCCTCCTGAGGAGAAGAAGAATGTGCTTACTTCGATACTTGCACCGAACTATTCGGCAGCAAAACCGCTGAAGATTGCATTTATCTATGATGGCGATCCTTCAGAATCTGACTGGAGATATTCTCACGAGCTGGGACGTAATTATATAAAAGAAGTGTATGGCGAAAAGCTGGTTGCACTGAAGATAACTGGTGCCAGCACTGAAGAAGAGATAATAAAGGCTATCGACGACCTGGTTGAAAACCACGGCGTTGAGATGATCTTTACACTGAATGCGCAGGCGGTAAATGCCAGCCTTAAGTGCGCGATCAAGTATCCGGATGTTAAGATACTTAACTGCTCACTTAATACTTCGCATAGATATATCAGAACCTTCGATGCCCGTCTTTACGAGGCAAAGTTCCTTTCGGGTATGATCGCTGGTTCGCTTACAAAGACAGACAAGATTGGATATATTGCTGATTATCCGATCTACGGCGTTATAGCCAATATTAATGCATTTGCTCTTGGAGCACGCATTGTAAATCCAAATGTAAAGGTTTATCTGGACTGGACTTCTTTGAGGAAGCCTGGAGAGATTTCGGATATTTATGAATCCATACGCGAAAAGGGTATAGATATCGTGTCCGATCAGGATATGATCACACCTAGCCGCGCTTCCAGAAAGTTTGGTCTTTACAGACTGACTTCAAATGGTCCGGAAAACTTAACTATGAGCGTCTACAACTGGGGCAAGCTCTATGAGAGAATCATCAATCTTGTTATGCAGGGCGCATATTCAAGTGCTGATGCTGATAGTGAGAGTAAGCCTATCAATTATTGGTGGGGACTTTCTGCAGGAGTGGTTGACATAATTGTTTCTGAGAAGGTGCCTGTTGATACAAGACGTCTTGTTAATTTGATTAAAACACTCATTATGGAAGAGAGATTCTCTCCATTTTGGGGTGAGATCCGTGCTCAGGACGGAAGTCTTAAGAGTGAAGAGGGCGTGGAAATGGATGTTGATGACATCATCAAGATGGACTGGCTCGTGGAAAATGTCATCGGAGATATTCCATCTATAGACGAGCTGGATGAATCAGCTAGAGAACTTGTGGAGATGAAGGGTGTATTATCATGAAGATTCTCGCGCTGGCAGATGTAGAGTCACGATATCTGTGGGATTTTTTTGAGAAAACTAAATTAGATGGCATAGACCTGATCCTTTCGGCTGGTGATCTTGCACCACAGTATCTGGAGTTTCTGGCAACCTATTCCAAGGTTCCGATTCTCTATGTGCACGGTAATCATGATGGCTGTTACAACGATACTCCTCCTGGAGGATGTATCTGTGTGGATGGGGATATCTATGAGTATCAGGGCCTCAGGATTATGGGGCTGGGCGGAAGCATGTGTTATAATTATAGTGGTTTTCAGTACACGGACCGCCAGATGACTCAGAGGTATCTTAAGATGAAACCGAAGCTTTGGAGAAAGAAGGGAGTAGATATCCTACTCACTCATAGTCCGGCAAAGGGTTTCAATGATGGTAAGGATATGCCACATATGGGCTTTAGCTGCTTTAATACTATTATAGAAAAGTATGAGCCAAAGCTTTTCGTTCATGGACATGTTCATATGACCTATGGACGTGACTTTAAGCGTGAGTCCATGTATAATAATACCAGAGTGATTAATGCCTTTGAGAGGCACATTATAGAACTATAGACATCCTGAGTTTAGTTAGGAATTTTACTTAGAAAGAAAGAAGATGAATATAGAAGCGTTTGAAAAATTTAAAGAGAATGAAGAGTATTACACAAAAATGTGTGATATCGCAGGAAGGATAGATCAGGGTCTTTATACCAAGTACGATGTAAAACGTGGACTCAGAGATTCAGACGGTCGAGGCGTTCTGACAGGACTTACAGAAATCTCAGATGTATCTGGTTTCAGAGTAGATGAAAAGGGCGTACGTACTCCAATTCCTGGCGAGCTTTATTTCCAGGGGTATGATGTAAAGAAGCTGGTTGAGGGCTTCAGAGGTTCTAAGCACGGATTCGAGGAGACCACATTTCTCCTTCTCTTTGGTAAGCTTCCAACAGAGAAAGAGCTTGCGGATTTCATGGAGATAATCAGTGCCTTCAGACCACTTCCTGAGAATTTCAATCGCGATGTGATAATGAAGGCTCCAAGCAGAAATATCATGAATTGTCTGGAGAGATGTGTGCTTACACTTTATTCCTACGATGATAATCCTGATGATATCAGCGTATCTCACGTGCTGGCACAGTCACTTAGTCTGATAGCAAGATTCCCAGTTATCGCTGCATATGGATATCAGAGCTATCGTCATAAGTTCCATGACTCCAGTCTTATCATTCATAGACCAAAGCCAGAGCTTTCAACAGCAGAGAATATTCTGCGACTTCTTAGATCAGATCCTTCATTTACTGAGCTGGAAGCGCAGGTGCTTGATATATGTCTGGTGCTTCATGCGGAGCATGGTGGTGGTAACAACTCAACATTTACAACACACGTTATCACAACAACTGGAACAGATACTTATTCAACGGTGGCAGGTTCTCTTGGATCTCTTAAGGGACCAAGACACGGTGGCGCTAACCACAAGGTTCAGCAGATGATCGCGGACCTGAAGGCAAATGTCACGAACACCGAAAGTGATACCGAAGTTAAAGCGTACCTTTCAAAGATACTTAAGAAAGAGGCTTTTGATAGAATGGGTCTCATCTATGGTATGGGTCACGCTATATATACACTCTCTGATCCTAGAGCAGAGGTGCTTAAAGAATATGCTAGACGACTTTCAGAAGCCGAGGGGTACTCACAGGAGTTTGCGCTTTATGAAAGAGTTGAGCGTATCGCTAAGGAACTTATTACAAAGAACAGAGATGTACATAAACCAGTCTGTGCAAATGTGGATTTCTACAGCGGTTTCGTATATTCAGTTCTGAAGATTCCTGTAGAACTTTTTACTCCGATGTTTGCTATCGCACGTATTGCAGGATGGTCAGCTCACAGAATAGAAGAGCTTGCCAACAAGGGTAAGATCATTCGTCCTGCTTATAAGTATGTGGGAGAACATCGTGAATATCTTCCAATCGAAGATAGAAAGTAATTTGGGTTAGTTAACGGGGTAGCAAAAAAAACGAGGAGGTATCTATATGTTTTGTACGAAGTGTGGCAAGAGTATAGCGAATGGATCTCTTTTCTGTGAGTATTGTGGAAGTCCGATCGGTCAGGTTGGCCAGCCGGCACCACCACCTCAGCAGATGCAATATAACAACTCGCAGGCAAATCAGCAGATGCAGCCACAGATGCAGCAGAATGTTCAGCCTGCAGCTCAGAGAGGGGCAAATTACAGCCAGCCACCTAAAAAGGGCGGAAAGGGACCACTTGTGGCAGTCCTTTCTATATGTGGCGCGGTAATTATCATTTCTCTTGGAGTGCTTTTCTTCTTTATTATGAAGAACAGAGGCAGCGGCAAGGTTGTTGAACTTGATATGAGCAAGTATGTTAAGGTTGAGTTCAATGGCTACAATGGTATCGGAACAGCAAATGTGACTTTCGACCAGGATGCCTTCTATGATGAATATGCCGACGATATAAAATTTGGCAAAGATAAACCAAGAGATGCTGACGAATATTATGATGCGGCTGAGTACATTCTTTATGGATGTGTCAGCGGTACTCTTGATAGAACGACTGGTCTTAGCAACGGCGAGACTATCAATTATATCTGGGATGTAGATACCAAGAGCATTGAGGAATATACAAATGTTATTCTCACTTATGATGATATTCCATTTGTAGTTAAGGATCTTATTGCTGTTGGTACAACAGATGTCTTCCAGTATGTGGACGTTACATTTGACGGTAGAGATGGTAAGGGTAAAGTTACTATCACAACTACCAGCGGAACACCAGTTGAGAACTGGACTTTCGTTGCGGATAAGATGGACAACCTCAGTAATGGAGATACAATCCTGGTTTCTGCAACTGATGATGGAACACTCATCGATACCTTTGTTGCTGATACAGGTATGGCGCCAGTTTCAATCACTCGCGAATATACTGTTAGTGGTCTTACAGAAGATACAGCAATAAATGATGATAACGACGATGATGATGATGACGATGCAGATACACCTGCTGATACAGGCTCAAGCACTGGTCCATCAACAACCACGACTACAACAGGTGGATATGACGGAATGGTAATTCCTGACAGTGATACACGTACACTCACTGATGCAGATGTACGTCGAATGACTCAGGATCAGATTCAGACAGCGATAAATGAAATCTATGCAAGACATGGATATAAGTTCAAGGATCAAGGAATCTACAACTACTTCAGTCAGTTCGACTGGTATAAGCCAGTAACAACAGATCAGGCTGATGCAAAGAGACAGTTCAACTCAACAGAGAACTACAACGTAGAGCTTCTCCAGAAGTACCGTGACTAATGAGTCACTTCAGCTCTGAGCCGATCCGACTCAAAAATGAGTCGATTTGGCTCAGAGCCATTTTGACTCATTTTTATTAAATGGAATTATGAGAGATATGTTTAGACGAATAACTTCATATCTACTGGTTGTCTTGTTGGTGTTTGCACTAGCGGGCTGTGGTAGTTCGTCTTCTGATAGTGAAACAGATACTCAAGCTCGTCGCGATGACTGGGGCGAGACTACAGAAGTTACTGAAGAGAAGACTACTGAAAAAAAGACAACGGAAGAGAAGACCACTGAGGCGACCACTGCTCAGGCTACGGTGACAGATTCATCAGATGCGTCTGATGCTTCAGACGATGAGGATGATAATCAACCATCCAACTCAGATACTTCGAACGGTGAATCAACCAAGAGTACCGGTGGCAAGTTGATCGTTCTTGATCCGGGCCACTCCAACATAGTGACAGGAAATACGGAACCACTTGGTCCTGGTTCAGGCGAAATGAAAGCGGCCGACTCAACTGGTACTCACGGAACAACTAGCGGTCTGTCAGAGATAGAACTGAACTTTCAGGTGGCAACCCAGCTGAAGGCAGAGTTGGAAGCAAGAGGCTATACAGTTCTCATGACTCGCTACGATAATGATACAGCGATATCCTGCAGTGAGAGAGCTCAGGTT
Organism: Lachnospiraceae bacterium AC2031; assembly: GCA_000687975.1. Classification (GTDB taxonomy): domain Bacteria; phylum Bacillota; class Clostridia; order Lachnospirales; family Lachnospiraceae; genus Eubacterium_Q. Next base: position 2,821,570 of record JIAB01000001.1, read on the forward strand.
GCAAATAACGCTGGGGCAGACGCCTTTATCAGAATCCACGCAGATGGTTCGGAAAGCTCATCCAGTAGTGGCGCTATGGCAATATGCATTACACCATCGAATCCATACACAGCATCAACCTACAGTGAAAGTAGAAAGCTTTCGGATGCAGTGCTGAATGCCTACGTTGCATCCACTGGTTTTTCCAGCAGAGGTGTGTGGGAAACAGATACAATGACAGGAAATAACTGGAGCGAGGTTCCATGTACCCTTATTGAAATGGGATTCATGACCAACCCTAACGAAGACAGCCTTATGGCTGATCCTTCATTCCAGCAAAAGATCGTAACAGGTATCGCCAACGGTATAGACAACTATTTTGCAAATTAAACCAGCCTGTGGGGATGGTTCTCAGTGGCTGATTTTACGGAAGGGAATAAATTATGATATTAGCAGACAGATGGAAAGATTATGAGGTGCTTGATTGCACCGATGGAGAAAAGCTTGAGAGATGGGGTAAGTATATACTACTTAGACCAGATCCTCAGGTAATATGGAGCACAAAACATGTTTCAAAGGAGTGGAAGTCTCTGAATGGCCATTATCACAGAAGTAGTCGTGGTGGCGGTGAATGGGAATTCTTCGATCTGCCAGAAGAGTGGCAAGTTGAGTACCACTTACCTAGCGAAGGCATAACGGGTTCCGATAAGATGACATTTAACTTGAAGCCTTTCTCATTCAAGCATACAGGTATCTTTCCTGAGCAGGCTGCAAACTGGGATTATATCTTCGAAACCATAAAGGAGAGAATCGCCGAGAAGCCTGACAGTGAGGTGAAGGCACTTAACCTTTTTGCTTATACAGGCGGTGCTACACTTGCAGCGGCTATGGCGGGAGCTAAGGTAACTCACGTGGATGCATCTAAGGGAATGACAGGCTGGGCAAAGGAAAATGCTAAGTCTTCAGGTCTGGAAGAAGCACCTATCAGATGGCTCATCGATGACTGCATCAAGTTTGTAGAGCGTGAGATAAGACGTGGCAACAAGTACCAGGTCATCATCATGGATCCACCTTCATATGGTCGTGGACCTAAGGGTGAGATGTGGAAAATGGAAGATAACATCTTCGAACTGATCAAGCTCACTAGTCAGATCCTTGCAGATGACGCGATCATCTATCTTATAAACATGTACACAACCGGACTTTCACCAGCGGTACTTAATTACATGATCGGTGAAACTGTAATAAAAGAGCATGGCGGTGAAGTGACATCGGAGGATATCGGACTTCCTGTTCGTGATACGGGTCTGATCCTTCCATGTGGTTCAACTGCTAGATGGACAAAATAGTTTACATAATATCAAGAGCCTTTGATATAAAAATCAATGGCTCTTTTTTAGTGTTATATAACTTTTAATATATTGTGTGAGTGCTATATAAAGGTTATAATAGAAAGGTAAAAAATGATAAAAAAGCGTCAAAATTTCTTGAAAAAAGTGTTGACATATATACCACATTAGTGTAATGTAGAAAGGTGACTTTGTTGCCGAAATATTTAGCACAAAGGGTGAAATGGTATGGGTAAAAAGAAAGTTGTGATCATAGTTTCAGGGATCGCGCTGGTAGCTGTAATAGCTCTAGTATTATTCCTTACGGTCTTTAAGAAAGACGCATACCGAATCCTGAAAGTCTTTGAGTTCGCTGGAAAAGGTAGCGTCACAAGACAAGATATTGGCGACATTGAGCCATACAGCAACATGGTTCTCGAAACAGGAGATACAGTCGCTCTCGATGAGGGAGAGATGGTACTTCTTGCTGACGAGGACAAGTACATACATCTAGAAGAAGGCACAGAGCTCGTTCTTAATGCGGCTGGTAGCAGTGAATCAAGCAAAACTACTATCGAGCTGAAGAGTGGTGCTATCACTAACGATATTCAGAATAAACTTTCTGAAGGTTCTTACTACGAGGTTAATACACCAAATTCAACAATGTCCGTTCGCGGCACAATCTTCCGTGTAGAAGTTTACGAAGAAAATGGAATAAAGTATACAAGAGTTTCTGTATTTGAAGGAAAAGTTGCATCTCGTCTCGTATATAAAAATGGAGACGTAGCTGATAACGAAGTAAGCATCGAAAAAGGTAAAGAGGTTCTTATCTATGAGGACGATAAGACTGTAGACTATGTGTCTCCTCCAAAGGATATCGATTACTCAGATCTTCCAGATTCAGTTAAGGAGATTCTTAAAAATGCCTTAGAGGATGGTCGTGATCTTGATGTCACTAAGGAAGAACTTGAAAAATACTTAAGCAGTGTAGTAACAGTAACATTTACTTACAATGGAAAAGTATTTGGTACTCAGACTATCTCTAGAGGATCCAAGGCGACAGAACCAACACTTGCTCCAGCGGCAAGTGGAAGCTGGGATTGGGATTTCTCTAAACCAGTTAACTCAGATACAACGATAGAATGGAAGTAAGGAGGGCGTGAATATGAAGATTAGTAGTATAAAAAAATCACATAGAATAATAAGCGTTCTGCTTGCATTTACTATGGTGATAGGTGGAACCGTTTGTGAAAAGACGTCGACAGATGTTTTTGCAGCCGAGCCATCTGGATATGCATTAGTTATGGATGTAGATGATGGTTATTCATTTGCTGAATATAATCCTGGTGAAACATGTACCGTAGTATTAAATGGTACAACCATTAGTTATATCAAATATATTGAACCAAACGCTGATAATCCTGACGGTGGATATGAGAATGCTACAATAACAGGCTTTTCTGGTAAAAACATATATCTTGGACCGGGAGCAACATTAGTACAGGAAGGGTCTTCAGATGTTGGCGTTACAATCAATGATGATTCAGCTACGCTTTATGTAGAAAGTACTTCAAGTACAAATAAAGTAGAAATTACAAATAATGTTGGTGACGTTGTTATAAATGGATTTTGTCAGGGTAATCTGGCAAATAATTATGGTGACGTGATTATAAATGGTTCTCATTCAGGTAATCTTCAGAATGGTTATGATTTAGAAAATGGAACTGGAGCAACATGCATTATTAATGGAAGTAATAATGGCTCTATAGAAAATAATTCAAGTCTTACAATTAGTGCTTCTGCTTCGGTTACAATTCCAGCAGGTGGAATTTATACAAATTACGCGAAGATTACCACATCTACTTTTGATGGAGATCAATATGGGGATCGCTTTCAAAATTATGGAACTATACATGCTGATAATATTACATTAGCAAAAGATATGGTATATGATCCTGATAAAGCCACCTATGAGGCTTCAAATACATTCAAAACTAAGATTAATATATATAGTGCTTCAGCTTATGGTTCGAGTATTGGACATGTTAAAGCTCAGCCTGATACAGTTCTGTCGTATGAAGGAGCATCTGGCGGAGAAATGTCAATGTTTTACTTGACAGTTGGTTCAACGGTAAATAAAGAGATTTATATCGGCTCTTATGATGATCCTATGACTGCAAGCTATATAATAAAAGATGTACCTGACATAGATTGGGTGGGAGATTTTCCAAGTCCTGTTTTTTATGGAACTGATTATGATGTGACGAATAATGTAAGCTGCGATTCGGATGGTGCGATTACAATAACTTATAGTGATATGTATGGCGATTATCAGTCTCCAGCCACAAGCGTAAAACCAACTGAGGTTGGTGAACATAGAGTGGTGGTAAGCGTAGCGGAAACTGATACATATAGGGATGTGGATGAGTATGGACTAAAGGACTATTGGATAAGATATCTTACAGAAGATTATGACGAGACCATGGGTGCTTCTCTTGAAGCAGATCTCATAAACGATGGTGGATATTATTACACAAACAAGCCTTATAAGCTGGTAGCAAATAGTGGATTCCAAGTATCGTTCTATTCTTTCTCACCAGATGAACCAAACTCTGAGTTTGCGGATACATACACGGTTAAGAAAGATGGATACTATAACGGAACTATGGCAGCACTTCGTCGTAAGAGTGATAATGCAACTTCTGATTATTACTTTATAGATTCGAGTGCTATATATCTTGATCAGAAAGCTCCTGAGGTAGATGCAGCGTCAGTTGTTGATCAGGATGGCAACACTCCGGCAACAGCTGTTGAAGATGGAGCGGAGATTCATGCTTCAAAACTTGAGTTTGATATCAAGGATGTTTGGGGCAGTAGTGAAACTATTTATTATACAGCTCTTAATTCAGTAACTGTTAACGGCGAGAGTGTAGATGTTGATTGGGATACCAATTCTGCTCACGTTGTTCTTTCTACACCTAAGGCTAGAAAGACATACAACATAGTTGCAAAAGATAAGGTTGGAAATGTAAATGATTTCTCAGTTACTATAGAGAATCTTGATAAGGCTGAGACTTCCGTATCCATGCCAGATGCATACTATGGAGCAGTGCTTCCACTTCCTACAGTAACTACAAACTCTGATCAGAGCGCAGAGAATTATGAGTACCTTTACAAGAAGAAAGGTGCTTCCGATGATGCTTATTCAACCGTAAAGCCAACTGCAATTGGCGATTATACAGTAAAGGTAAATGTGCCATATTCTTATAACTATTCTGCATCTTCAGCAGAAAGTGATTTCAGCATAGGTTACCTTCCAGCACCTGAGATTCCTTATACGATCCTCGGCGCGGCTGGTAATAATGGATATTACAAGAGCGATGTTACAATCGTTGCACCTGATGATTACACCATATCATCTTCAATAGATGATGAAAGCTTCAGCGAGTCTGTAGCATATAGCAGCAGTCTTAAGTCTGTATATCTTAAGAGAAAAGCAGACGGCGCCCGCACAAATGCTGTTGAGATTCCATCTATCTTAGTAGATAAGGATGCTCCTGCATTTTCAGAGCTTGCTATGGATCAGGAGGGGGTAGCTCATACACTTGCTGACGGACTAGGAGTACATACAACAGGTCTTGGCTTTAGCGTAAGCGATGCAAATCTTACTTCTGTAACTGTAAATGGCGAAGCTGTTGAAATAGCTGATGGAAAGAGTGAAGTGGTTCTTACTATAGATCCAGGTGCTAAGAAGACATTTAACGTTGTAGCAGAAGATATAGCAGGTAACGTTTCATCTGTTTCTGTAACTCTAAATGGTATGCCAGCCGATACAACTGAAGAAGCAACTGATAAGGCAGAGCCAACCCTTACAGTTACTCTTGATGACCAGTACTACGGAGTTAATTATGATCCAACTGCTTCCACAGATTCTAACGGAGCAGAAGGAATCACATTTAGCTTTAGAAAAGATGTTGAAGGAAGTTCTTACGAGGACGTGAAGCCAGTTGAGCCTGGCGACTATGTTGTAAAGGCAATCCTTCCTGAGACAGATCATTTCCAGGGTAAAGAGGTTGAGAAGAAGTTCTCTATCTCATATCTTCCAGCACCAACTGATGCTTATTCACTTTCTGGTACAGAAGGAAAGAATGATTACTATACTACAGATGTTGAGCTTGTTGCTAAGGATGGCTACAAGATTTCTAACAGACTGAATGGTGCTTATGATACAAGTGTTACATACACTGAAGGTATGGGATATGTTTATCTGAAGCGTAATTCAGATAACGCAAAGACTACAGCTATTAAGATCAGCCAGGAGATTAAGGTTGATAAGGTAAAGCCAGCCCTTGGTACTTTCGGTAAGGATCAGGATGGTAAGGTTGTTGATCTTACTTCTTCATTCTACGCTGACACAGTAACATTTAGCATCTATGATGAGCACCTTGATACAGTATATCTTGATGATACAGAGATTACTGTTAAGGATGGAACTGCTTCGATCACAATTGATGCTGAGGGTGGTAAGAAGGGATGTACAGTTACTGCAACTGATGAGGCAGGAAATGTATATGGCCTTAGAATCACTATGATGGCAAGCTGGATGTTTACAAATGTAGTTCCAGTAGGTAGTGTTCAGCTGGAAACTGGAAATGCATATAAGTTTGGTTCAGGCCATTATAAGGTAAACAGTGATTCAACACTTTATAACGGTGGCGGAAGCTTCTATGTATTAAAGTCTGGAAAGTTCGAGATCGTAAGCGTAGATTAATATATTTGTTAATATAGAAGAAAACTTGTGGGGCGGTATATGGAACAAAAAAAGAAAAGTAACCTGGTGGTGTTTTTTGAGACACTGGTTGTGGGACTGCTGATATTTGTTTTGATATTTACTAATAGTCTCAGCTTCCTGGACTTGGTTGCTCGTGATAAGCTGTATCAGATACCTCGAGGTATCGACAGCAAGATCAAAATCATCGGAATAGATGAGAAGACTATGTCAGAACTGGGACCAATTCAAACCTGGTCCCGTTCTAACTATGCCGAATTATTAAATAAGTTGAATGAAAATGAAGATTCGAAGCCTATGGTAGTAGGCTTCGATATTCAATTTTCTGGGAATGTTGATGACGCTGATGCAGAGTTTGTTGAGGCGGCTAAGAAGAGCGGAAATGTGGTCATCGTAAATCATCTTATTTACGGAAAGAGACTGGAACCAAATGAGCAGGGACTGCTGGTGACTCCTGTTACTGATGTTGAAGAGCCTTATGATGAGCTGAGAGAAGTTTGCTCTATCGGATTCAGTAATGTGTCCCAGGATTCAGATGGAACAGTACGAAGGATCATTCCTGTTGAGAAGTTTAACGGAACTGATCAGAAGATGTTCTCCAGTATCCTGTATGAAAAGTATTGTGAGTATTCAGGTACGACTCCTAACACGGTTCCTACTGATAAGTATGGCCGTTCTAATATCAACTATTCTGGTCGCCCAGGTGATTATGAATATATCTCAATGATCGACGTGCTAAATGGCACGATAGACACCAGAGCATTTAAGGACAGTATAGTTCTGGTTGGTGCCTACGCTCCAGGAATGCAGGATAGCTTTAAGGCTCCTACAAGTGGAAGCCAGCAGATGTACGGAGTAGAGATCCATGCAAATATTCTTCAGTCCTATATTCAGGGACGATTCTCTGTAAATGGTGACAGATTGGTTTACATAATTCTTGTTGTAATTATCGCCATGCTGCTCCATTTCCTTTTTAGAAAACTGAGACCATGGATGTCTCTGATCATTCTACTTGTTACTATTGGTGCTGAGGTAGGAATACTCATGGCTATCAATAACAGTGGCCGCACCTATAGTATCATATACCTTCCGGTTGTATTAGTTCTTTCATATGTATACTCACTTGCTATGAATTATATTCAGGAGAAAGCAAGAAAGAAGAAAGTGCTGAATGCATTCAAGAAGTATGTTGCCCCTGAGATCATTGATGAGATTTCAAAGAGTGGAGATTTCCAGATCAAGCTTGGTGGGGAGAATCGTGATATTGCAGTTCTGTTCGTAGATATCCGAGGATTCACAACTATGTCTGAGGTACTTGAACCAGAACAGGTTGTAGAAATCCTGAATGAGTATCTGTCGCTTACAACAAAGTCCATCTTTGATAACTCAGGAACATTGGATAAGTTCGTTGGCGACGCAACGATGGCAGTCTTTAATTCTCCATTTGATCTTCCTGACTATGAGTTCAAAGCAGTATGTGCTGCTATGGATATCGTAAATGGAGGTAAGGCTCTTGAGAAGACTCTCATGGAGAAGTACGGAAGAACAGTTGGTTTTGGTGTAGGTGTCAATGTTGGCCCTGCAGTCGTTGGAAATATCGGCTGTGAGTTCAGAATGGACTTTACAGCTATTGGTGATACAGTAAATACAGCAGCCCGTCTTGAGGCAAATGCCAAGAAGGGCCAGGTGCTTATAAGCGATGTTCTTTACGAGCGCGTAAAGGATAGAGTAGAAGTGAAGGATATTGGTGAGATACCACTTAAAGGAAAGAGTAAGGGTGTATTTGTATATGAGGTAACGGAGGTGCATAGAGATAATGCTTAAATTTTTTGGACGTGGTGCAGGTTTCTCAGATGAACATAATGGAGCATATTTTACACAGGGGGATAAGCTGATACTTTTGGATTGTCCGCTGGTGACATTTAACAAGCTGAAGAAGTTCGATTTTAAATCAAATGAGATCATCATAGCGATTACTCATACCCACAGTGATCATGTGGGAGGCCTCGCTCTTACAATTCATTATGCCACATTTATATGGAAGGTTCCTGTGACTGTAATCGCTCCTTCAGAAGAAGTGATGGCAGACCTGGCATATGTGCTTGAAAATCTTGATGGCTGCAACAAGGAAACATATCGTCTTATTACAGCTACCGAATATATATACGAATGTAGTTTACATAATTCAGATGAATCGGATGAAGTGTGCTGGCTGAAGGCAGTAATCCCTACGACTCATGTAAAAGAGCTGGAAGGCAAATGCTTCGGATATAATCTAGTAATAGAAGAAAAAAATGTAATCTACACTGGAGATACCAGTACGCTGGAAACTTTTCTTCCTTATATAATAGAAGAAACAGTTCTTTATACGGAATGTTCAGCTTATGATACGCCAGTTCATATGTTTGTTGAAAAACTACTAGACTATTGTGACTTTTTTAGAGATAATAGTGTAGAAGTCTTCTTGATGCATCTTGATGACGTAGATGCTATAAAGAAGAAAGTCGTTGGAACAAACTTTAAACTAGCACCGCTAGACTAACATTTACCTAACATCAAGGGGGTATCTATGAATCTGAATATTAGTATAGAAGAGAGCACACTCAAGGATATCTATGACATAAGCTCAAAGCTTTACTTAGAGATGTGCAGCGACAAGGAAAAGGATCATGCCGCAATCTTCGAATATATGACAGAGCTTGGCAGAACTATGGCTGATGCAGACCGTGCCAGCTTCTGGAAATGGGATCGCCACAGGAAGGAACTCTGGACGACTTCTGCTACAGGTGTTGACAAGATCGCTATTCCTGATAACACAGGTCTTGTAGGACGTGCTCTTCGCGAGGGCAAGGTTGTTGTTACAAATGATCCATACAACGATCCAGACTTCAATAAGGATGTAGACTGGATGACAGGATACACCACAAAGTCAGTTCTGGTTATGCCAGTTGCTGATATTAATGGTGAGTTCATCGGAGCCTTCCAGATAATAAATAAAAATGGAGATGGCGGATTCGACGAGAAAGAAGATGTGCGCAAGCTTTCTATGGCAGCTCTTATATGTGGACTTGCTATGGAATCAGAAACCTTCTATGAAGAGTCACATCATGATAAGCTTACAAAGCTTAAGAACCGCATGGGCTTCTACAGTGATTTCTCACGTAAGTTTAACAAGGCACTGGATGAAGGAAAGACTATCAGTCTCTTCATATCTGATATAGATAAGTTTAAGAGAGTAAATGACACGTATGGCCACAACGCTGGCGACGATGTACTCTCAGCTGTAGCCTTCATGATGGAGAACAGCTGTACAGAAAATGAATCTGTATACAGATGGGGCGGTGAGGAATTCATAATGATGATGATCGGTGCGTCACTTGAAGATAGTGTTGAAAAGGCTGAGTCCATTCGTAAGAAGATCATGGCTACACCAATCGAAGCTGATGGTAATACTATAAAGGTAACAATGAGCTTCGGATGCAGACAGTTCGATCAGAACATATCTATAGAAGATAATATCAGTAAGGCTGATGAGCATCTCTATACTGCAAAAGAGAGCGGCCGTAACTGTGTAATTTATTAGAAATTTGAGTTTGCCAGGCTGTCCCGAAAAGTCGCGGGACAGCTTGTCTTAATTTTTTGAAAAAAAACCTTGCATTTGGTATTACGGTATGCTATTATACCTCTTGCTGTGACATTGATAGCAAAGAAACGTAGATTGCTGCTGCAGGAGCAGGTAACTACGCGGAGCGAATGTCAAGATCAAAGAATCTGGCGACAAGTCACTGTACCAATACCATCTGACAACGGTCAGAGATGACGGATGTGAAGTTATCTCTAAGAAATCTGGTCGGATTACTCCGACTTTTTTAAAGAGAAAGCTATGATACACCCGGGAAAGTTGTACAGTCACCACTTGTTCGGCATTACTAAAATGCAAAAAAGGAGGCGGCTTTTTTTATGGCTAACACAATGAGAATCACATTAAAGGCATATGATCATGAACTTATCGATGCAGCTGCAAAGCAGATCGTTGAGGCAGTTAAGGGTTCAGGAGCTCAGGTAAGTGGACCAATTCCTATGCCAACAAAGGTAGAGAAGATTACAATCCTTAGAGCTGTACATAAGTATAAGGATAGTAGAGAGCAGTTCGAGCAGAGAACTCACAAGAGACTCATCGACGTTATCGCACCAACACAGAAGACTATCGAAGTTCTTCGTAAGATGGACATCAGCGCTGGTGTATACGTAAACATGAGAACAAAGTAATCAAACTTACTTATTAAAAGAGGAAAAATAATGACAGTACCTAATTGACTACATTAACAAAATTCCTGCACAAATAATGTAGAAAATTTAGTAAGACCACACTCGGTGGTGCAAGCACTGGGAACTAAGTTGGTCCGCTGTAAATTATTTAGAATGATTTCCTATCATATGGAAATCCGCTGTAAATCAAATTAGGAGGAATCAGAAATGAAAAAGGCAATACTTGCAGAAAAAGTCGGAATGACTCAGATCTGGAACGACCAGGGACAGCTCATTCCTGTAACTGTACTTGCTGCTGGACCTTGCGAGGTACTTCAGGTTAAGACAGTTGAAAATGATGGCTACGAAGCAGTTCAGGTTGGCTTCGGAGATATCAAAGAGAAGATAATAACCAAGGATGGCTCAGGTAAGAAGGTTGTTCACAACCCACACGGAGCAACAAAGGCTGAGGTTGGACACGCAAAGAAGGCTGGCGTAGATGCCAAGAGATTTGTAAAAGAGTTCAAGTTTGATGACATTTCAGCATATGTACCTGGTGAGACAGTTATCAAGGCTGACGTTTTCGCAGAAGGTGACAAGGTTGATGTAACTGCTAAGTCAAAGGGACATGGATATGCTGGTGGTATCAAGAGACACGGACTTAAGTCAGGTCCTTCAGGACACGGTTCAAAGTACCATCGTCATGCAGGTTCTAACGGTTCTGCATCTGATCCAAGTAGAGTTATGAAGGGCAAGAAGATGCCTGGACACATGGGTACAGATCAGGTAACAATCCAGAACCTTGAGGTTGTTAAGATAGATGCCGAGAATAACATAATTCTCGTTAGAGGCGCAGTACCTGGCCCTAAGAAGTCACTCGTTGTTGTAACAGAGTCAGTTAAGGCTAGAGCATAAGACTAGACGAAGGAGGATTAAGAAATGGCAACAGTATCAGTACTTAACACCGACGGAAAAGAAGTTGAAAAGCTCGAGCTTAGCGACAAGATTTTCGGTGTAGAGATAAATGAAGCAATTGTCCATAAGGCAGTTGTTACTACACTTGCTAACAGACGTCAGGGTACACAGAGTGCACTCACACGTTCAGAAGTAAGTGGTGGCGGAAGAAAGCCATGGAGACAGAAGGGAACTGGTCATGCAAGACAGGGTTCTATCAGAGCTCCACAGTGGACAGGTGGTGGTGTAGTATTCGCACCAAAGCCAAGAGATTATTCAAAGAAGATTAACAAGAAAGAAGCACGTCTTGCTCTTTTCTCAGCTCTTACAGCTAAGGTTCAGGAGAACAAGCTTATCGTAGTTGATGAGCTTACAATGAACGAGCCAAAGACAAAGGACTTTGTTAAGATCCTTAGCAACATCAATGCTACTAAGGCACTTATCGTTCTTGAGGGCGAGAATAACAGCGTAGTTCTTTCAGCTAGAAATATCCCTGATGTTAAGACAGAGACAAGAAATGCTATAAATGTATACGATGTTGTGAAGTACGACAGTCTCGTTATCACCAAGGATGCAGTTAAAGCATTAGAGGAGGTATACGCATAATGGCAAAGTTAGAGTATTATGATGTAATATTAAAACCAGTTCTTACTGAGAAGAGTATGAACATTATGGCAGACAAGAAGTATACATTCCTTGTACATCCTGATGCTAACAAGTCTCAGATTAAGGAAGCTGTTGAGAAGATGTTTGACGGAGCTAAGGTAGCTAAGGTAAACACACAGAACTTAGACGGCAAGACAAAGAGACGTGGCATGGTATTTGGTAAGACAGCAAAGAGCAAGAAGGCATACGTACAGCTTACAGCTGACAGTGCAGACATTCAGCTTTTTGAGGGACTGTAAGAGGTAATTTGAAAGGAGAAACAAGATGGGAATCAAAGTATATAATCCATATACACCTTCTAGAAGGAATATGACCGGTCTTGATTTTGACGTAATCACAACAGATAAGCCTGAGAAGTCACTTCTTGTATCTAAGAATAAGACAGCAGGACGTAACAACCAGGGTAAGATTACTGTCAGACATCACGGTGGTGGAAATAGACAGAAGTACAGAATTATAGATTTTAAGCGTAACAAGGATAACATTCCTGCAAAGGTTGTAAGCATTGAGTACGATCCAAACAGAACAGCTAACATCGCTCTTCTCGTTTACGCAGACGGTGTTAAGACATACATCCTTGCTCCAGCAGGACTTAAGGTTGGAGACAAGCTGATGAACGGATCAGAGGCAGAAATCAAGGTTGGTAACTGTCTTCCACTCGCTGACATCCCAGTTGGTACAGAGATTCACAACATTGAGCTTGTACCTGGTAAGGGCGGACAGCTTGTTCGTTCAGCTGGTAACTCAGCACAGCTTATGGCTAAGGAAGGTAAGTATGCAACACTTCGTCTTCCTTCAGGCGAGATGAGATATGTACCAATTAATGGTAGAGCAACTATTGGTTCAGTAGGAAATGGCGAGCACAGCCTTGTAAATATTGGTAAGGCTGGTCGTAAGCGTCACATGGGCATCCGTCCTACAGTTCGTGGTTCTGTTATGAATCCTAATGACCATCCACACGGAGGTGGTGAAGGTAGAGCACCTATCGGTAGACCAGGTCCTTCAACTCCATGGGGTAAGCCAGCACTTGGACTTAAGACTAGAAAGAAGAAGAACAAGTCTAACAAGATGATCATTAGAAACAGAAACGGTAAGAATGTTAAGTAAGGAGGAAAAGTAATGGCACGATCACTTAAGAAAGGCCCATTCGCAGACGCAAGTCTACTCAAGAAGATAGATGAGATGAATAAGAATGACCAGAAGGAAGTTGTTAAGACATGGTCAAGACGTTCAACTATCTTCCCTTCATTCGTAGGACATACAATCGCAGTTCACAACGGCAGAAATCACATTCCTGTATATGTAACAGAGGATATGGTTGGCCATAAGCTCGGTGAGTTCGTAGCAACAAGAACTTACAAGGGCCATGGTAAGGACGAGAAGAAGGGCAAGTAAGGAGGAGAGTAGAAAATGGCAAAAGGACATAGATCTCAAATTAAAAGAGAGAGAAATGAAAATAAAGATACTAGACCTTCAGCTAAGGTTTCTTACGCTAGGGTTTCAGTAACTAAAGCATGTTTCGTACTAGACGCCATCAGAGGTAAGAATGTTAACGAAGCTCTTGCTATCCTGAAGTATAACAACCGTAAAGGCTCTACAGTAATCTACAAGCTGCTTCAGTCAGCTGTAGCTAATGCTGAGAATAACAATGGGCTTAAGGCTGATAATCTCTATGTTGCAGAGTGCTTTGCAAACAAGGGACCTACAATGAAGAGAATTCATCCTAGAGCACAGGGTAGAGCTTACAGAATCGAGAAGAAAACAAGCCACATTACAGTAGTGCTTGACGAGAGATAAGGAGGAAGCAATGGGTCAGAAAGTTAATCCACATGGACTTAGAGTTGGCGTCATCAAGGATTGGAACTCAAAGTGGTATGCAGATACCAGAGATGACGAGTTTGCAAACAACCTTGTTGAAGATTACAACATTAGAAAATATCTTAAGAAGAGACTGTATGATGCTGGCATCTCAAAGGTAGACATTGAGAGAACTAGAGATAAGGTAAAGATAAGCCTCTTCACAGCTAAGCCTGGTATTGTTATTGGTAAGGGCGGAGCTGAGATTGAGAAAGTTAAGGCTGATGTTCAGAAGCTTACAAAGAAGAAGCTGATCATCGACGTTAAGGAAATCAAGAAACCAGATATTGATGCACAGTTAGTAGCTGAGAACATAGCTAAGCAGCTCGAGGAGCGTGTATCCTTCCGTAGAGCTATGAAGACCTGTATGGGTAGAGCTATGAAGGGTGGCGAGGTTCTTGGAATCAAGACCAGTGTATCAGGACGTCTTGGTGGTGCAGATATGGCAAGAACAGAGTCATACAGCGAGGGTACAATTCCTCTTCAGACTCTTCGTGCCAACATCGACTATGGTTTTGCTGAGGCTGACACAACATACGGAAAAGTTGGTGTAAAGACTTGGATTTACCATGGTGAAGTACTTCCAACTAAGAATAAGAAGGAAGGAGCGAATTAATCATGTTAATGCCAAAGAGAGTTAAATATCGTAAGCAGCAGCGTGGATCTATGAAGGGTAAGGCTACAAGAGGTAACAAGCTTCATCGTGGTGAGTTTGGTATCATCGCTATGCAGCCAGCATGGATCAGATCTAATCAGATCGAGGCTGCCAGAGTTGCTATCACACGTCATCTTAGACGTGAAGGTAAAGTTTGGATCGACATGTTCCCAGACAAGCCTGTTACATCAAAGCCTATCGGTGTTCGTATGGGATCCGGAAAGGGTGCTGTAGAGTACTGGGTAGCAGTAGTTAAGCCAGGTAGAGTACTTTTTGAGGTTGCTGGTGTACCAGAGGAGAAGGCTAGAGAAGCTCTTCGTCTTGCATCACACAAGCTTCCTATCAAGTGTAAGATTGTATCAAAGGCTGAGCTTGATGAAATCAACAGATTAGGAGGTAACGAATAGTGAAGACTAAGGAATTCGTAGAAGAGTTAAAGACAAAGTCAGTTGATGAGTTAAATGTCGATCTCGTAGATGCTAAGAAAGAACTATTCAACCTCAAGTTCCAGAATGCTACAAATCAGCTCGAGAACACAAGCAGAATTAAAGAGGTTAGAAGAAACATTGCCCGTATTCAGACTGTTATAGCTGAGAAGGCTAATGCTTAATCGTCGGGAAGGAGATAAACAATGGAAAGAAATTTACGTAAGACACGTGTAGGTCTTGTTACAAGCGACAAGATGGATAAAACTATTGTTGTTTCAATTATCGACAATGTTAAGCATCCACTTTATGGCAAGATCGTTAAGAGAACATATAAGCTCAAGGCACACGATGAGAACAACGAGTGCAAGAAGGGCGATAGAGTAAGAGTTATGGAGACAAGACCTCTCTCAAAGGATAAGAGATGGAGACTTGTTGAGATTATTGAGAGAGCTAAGTAAGGAGGTCGGTTAAAATGATACAGCAGGAATCAAGACTTAAGGTTGCCGACAATACAGGTGCTAAGGAGCTTCTTTGCATCAGAGTACTTGGCGGTTCAACTAGAAGATATGCTAATATCGGCGACGTTATCGTTGCTTCTGTTAAGGAAGCTACACCAGGCGGCGCTGTAAAGAAGGGCGATGTTGTTAAGGCTGTTGTAGTTCGTACAAAGCACGGTTCACACCGTAAGGACGGAAGCTACATCAGATTTGACGAGAACGCTGCAGTTATTATCAAGGAAGATAATAATCCAAGAGGAACACGTATATTCGGACCAGTTGCAAGAGAGCTTCGTGATAAGAAGTTCATGAAGATCATTTCACTTGCACCTGAGGTACTTTAAGGAGGTAGCATCGTGGCAACATCAAAGATTAAGAAGGGTGACCTTGTAAAAGTTATCGCCGGTAAGGATAAGGATAAAGAAGGCAAGGTTCTTAGTGTAGATCCTAAGAATGGCAAGGTACTTGTTGAAGGTGTCAACATGGTATTCAAGCACAGCAAGCCAAGCTATCAGAACCAGAACGGTGGTATCATCGAGAAGGAAGCACCTATCGATATTTCAAATGTTATGTACCTTTACAAGGGTAAGGCTGTAAGAGTTGGCTTTACTGGTGAAGGAAAAGATAAGAAGAGAGTAGCCAAGGTTAATGGCAAACTCGAGAACATTGACTAATCTTGGAAGGAGGAAAAAGCATTGAGTAGATTAAGAGAAGATTACGAGAACGAAATTAAGAAAGCTTTAACAGAAAAGTTCGGCTATAAAAATGTTATGCAGGTTCCAAGATTAGAGAAGATTGTCATCAACATGGGTGTTGGTGAAGCTAAAGAAAACAGCAAGATCATGGAATCAGCAGTTAAGGATCTGACAACTATTTCAGGTCAGAAGCCAGTAGTTACCAAGGCTAAGAAGTCAGTAGCTAACTTCAAGGTTCGTGAAGGCATGCCTATCGGATGTAAGGTTACACTTCGTGGTGAGAGAATGTATGAGTTTGCAGACAGACTTATCAATCTTGCACTTCCACGTGTACGTGACTTCCGTGGTGTAAGCGCTGAGTCATTTGATGGAAGAGGAAACTATGCACTTGGTATCAAGGAGCAGATCATCTTCCCAGAAATCGAGTATGACAAGGTTGACAAGGTTAGAGGAATGGATATCATTTTTGTAACCACAGCACAGACAGATGAAGAGGCAAGAGAATTACTCAGACTCTTCGGTATGCCATTCAAGAAGTAAGGAGGAAGAAACTATGGCTAAGACAGCTATGAAAGTAAAGCAGCAGAGAAAGCAGAAGTTCTCTACTAGAGAATATTCACGTTGCAAGATCTGTGGTAGACCACATGCATACCTTAGAAAGTATGGTATCTGCAGAGTATGTTTCAGAGAACTTGCTTACAATGGTGATATTCCAGGTGTTAAGAAGAGCTCTTGGTAGAGTTCACGATTTGCTAATAGCAAATCGGGGACATTAGGAAAACCGAAGGTTTTCCGTAGTAAGCCGCGGTGCCGTGAAGGCACCTGAGTGCCTTTACGGGCAGGCGGCGTAAACTTTGCTGTTATAAAATTAATGGAGGTAATTAAAATGGCAACAAGCGATCCAATTGCAGATATGCTTACAAGAATCCGTAATGCAAATACTGCGAAGCATGATACAGTAGATATACCTGCATCTAAGATGAAGCAGGCGATTGCTAAAATCCTTCTTGATGAGGGATATGTTAGTGCCGTTGAAACTGTTAAAGAAGGTAACTTCGACGTAATTAGAATTACACTTAAGTATGGTAAGGATAAGAACGAGAAGGTTCTTAGAGGCCTTAAGAGAATATCTAAGCCAGGACTTAGAGTTTATGCTGACACAGAGAATCTTCCAAAGGTACTTGGAGGAATGGGTACAGCAATCATCTCAACAAACAAGGGTGTGCTTACAGATAAGCAGGCTCGTAAAGAGAATGTTGGTGGTGAAGTTCTTGCATTTATCTGGTAAGATATCATTTATCGGGTAAAACGCGGAAACAGGAAAACTCGAAAGAGTTTTCCGTAGTAAGCCGCAGTGCCATATTGGCACCTGCGTGCCCATAAGGGCAGGCGGCGTCAACTGAGTTGGTTAGTGTAATAACTGACATATATTAATAAGGAGGAAAGGCAAATGTCACGTATCGGTAAAATGCCTATCGCTGTACCTGCTGGCGTAACAGTAGATATAGCAGAAAATAATAAGGTGACGGTCAAGGGTCCTAAGGGTGAGCTTTCACGTGTTCTCGCTTCAGAGATGGAGATCAAGATGGACGGTGATGTAATCACAGTTACAAGACCTAATGATCTTAAGAGAAACAGAGCTCTTCATGGTCTTACTAGAACACTTCTTAACAACATGATTATTGGTGTTACAGAGGGATATACAAAGACTCTTGAGGTTAACGGTGTAGGTTATAGAGCAGCTAAGCAGGGAAAGAAGCTTGTTCTTAACCTTGGATATTCTCATCCAGTAGAGATGGAGGATCCAGAAGGACTCGAGACAAAGGTAGAAGATAACAAGATTATCGTATCTGGTATCGATAAGGAGAAGGTTGGACAGTACGCTGCAGAAATCCGTTCAACAAGAGCTCCAGAGCCATATAAGGGTAAGGGTATCAAGTACGATTATGAAGTAATCAGACGTAAAGTCGGTAAGACTGGTAAGAAGTAAGAAAGGGAGAGTAAACTATGATTAACAAGGAATCAAGAAATGTTATTCGTCAGAAGAAGCATTTAAAGATTAGAAATCGTTTCAGTGGTACTACTGAAAGACCAAGACTTGCTGTATATAGAAGTAATAATCATGTGTATGCTCAGGTTATTGACGATACCGTTGGTAAGACAATCGTTTCTGCTTCAACAGTTGAGAAGAGCATTGCTTCAGAGCTTGAGAAGACAAATAACATAGATGCAGCAGCATATGTTGGTAAGGTAATTGCTGAGAGAGCACTTGCAGCAAACATTAAAGAAGTAGTATTTGACAGAGGAGGCTTTATCTACACTGGTAAGGTTAAGGCCCTCGCTGAGGCAGCTAGAGAAGCTGGCCTTGTATTCTAATAAGGGAGGACGTCGTAATGAAGCATACAAAGATAGATGTAAGCCAGATGGAGCTCTTTGATAATGTTGTTGCTATCAAGCGTGTAACCAAGGTTGTTAAGGGTGGACGTAACATGAGATTCTCAGCACTTATCGTTGTTGGTGATCGTAACGGTCACGTAGGTGCTGGTATCGGTAAAGCAGCCGAGATTCCAGAGGCAATTAGAAAAGCTAAGGAAGACGCTATCAAGAAGATGGTAGCTGTTCCTATTAATGAGAATGGAAGTATTCCTTATGGATACACAGGCGAGTTCGGAAGTGCTAAGGTACTTCTTAAGTCTGCTCCAGAAGGTACTGGTATCATCGCAGGTGGTCCTGCACGTAGCGTGCTTGACCTTGCAGGATATAAGAACATACGTACTAAGTCACTTGGTTCAAACAACAAGCAGAACGTAGTTCTCGCTACTATCGAGGGACTTAAGGCCATTCAGGATCCAGAAGATATCGCAAGACTTCGTGGTAAGTCTGTAGCTGAGATTCTTAACTAGGAGGTAGAAACAGATGGCAGATACAATTAAAGTAACATTAGTTAAATCACCTATTGGCTGTGTTCCAAAGCATAAGCGTACAGTTGAGGCTCTTGGCCTCAAGAAGCTTAACAAGACTGTAGAGCTTCCTAACAACGCTGCTACAAAGGGAATGATCAAGCAGGTAGAGTATTTACTTAAGGTAGAAGAATAGGAGGACCGTCAGGATGAATTTATCAACTCTCGCACCAAGTGAAGGTGCAGTAACACGTGATGACTTCAGACGTGGACGTGGTCACGGTTCAGGAAATGGAAAAACAGCCGGTAAGGGACATAAGGGTCAGAAGGCACGTTCAGGTGCACCAAGACCTGGTTTCGAAGGTGGTCAGATGCCACTTTTCAGACGTATTCCTAAGAGAGGCTTCAAGTGCAGAAACTCTAAGTTCATCATTTCTATCAATGTTTCAGATCTTAACAGATTTGAGGATGGTGCAACAGTAGATAATGCAGCACTTAAAGAGGCTGGTCTCGTTAAGAATCCTAGAGACGGTGTTAAAGTTTTAGGAAACGGAGAACTTACAAAGAAGCTTACAATCAAGCTTGCTGGAGCTAGTAAGTCAGCAGTAGAGAAGATTGAAGCCGCAGGTGGAACATTTGAGGTAAACTAATATGTTTAAAACCATTAGAGATGCGTTTAAAGTAAAAGAGATTAGAAATGGTCTTATATTTACATTTTTAATGCTCATCGTTGTAAGGCTTGGATCACTGATCCCTACACCAGGCGTTGATGTATCTAAGCTTAGCAACTACTTTGCTAATAATCTTGGTGATGGTGCTAATTCACTTCTCGATTCATTTACTGGTGGATCATTCCAGAGAATGTCGATATTTGCACTTTCAGTAACGCCATATATTACATCATCTATCATCATCCAGCTCCTCACGATCGCTATTCCAGCGCTTGAGGAGATGCAGAAGGATGGTAATGAAGGACGTAAGAAGATGACAGCCATTACAAGATTTGTATCAGTTGCTCTCGCTATTATCGAAGCACTTGGTCTTTCAATCGGATTTGGCCGTTCAGGACTTCTTTATGAGTACAATTTCCTGTCAGTTCTTGTAATCGTTATTTGCTTAACTGCAGGTAGTACATTTATTATGTGGCTTGGTGAGAGAATCACTGAGAAAGGTGTTGGAAACGGAGTATCAATCATACTTCTTATCAATATCGTATCACGTATGCCTAACGACTTTGTAAACCTTTTCAACATGTTTGTTAAAGGTAAGAATGTCGTAAATATGATCTTTGCAGGGGTTATCATCATCGGTGTTGTTGTTCTTACAACAATGCTTACAGTTCTTCTGAACGATGCTGAGAGAAAGATACCTGTATCATATGCACAAAAGGTTCAGGGCAGACGTCAGGTTGGTGGAAATTCAACACATATTCCACTTAAGGTGAATACAGGAAACGTTATGCCGATTATCTTCGCATCAACGCTTATGTCTATTCCATCAATCGTAACCAACCTCTTCAATGTAAATGTTAAGAATCAGGTTGTAGCTAAGATATTTGAAGGACTGAATACAAACTATTGGTTCAGACCTGGATATCCATGGGCTTATATAGGACTTGTACTTTATATAGCTCTCGTTATCTTCTTCGCTTACTTCTATACATCGATATCATTTAATCCGATGGAGATAGCAAATAACCTGAAGAAGCA
This sequence comes from Lachnospiraceae bacterium AC2031, assembly GCA_000687975.1. Taxonomy (GTDB): domain Bacteria; phylum Bacillota; class Clostridia; order Lachnospirales; family Lachnospiraceae; genus Eubacterium_Q. The sequence goes on from JIAB01000001.1 coordinate 2,842,275, forward strand.
GGGTGGATTTGTTCCTGGTATTAGACCTGGTAAATCAACACAGGATTATCTGAATAGAATACTTAACTATATAGTTATTATCGGTGCTATCGGACTTATTCTTGTAGCTATCATCCCTATCTTCTTTAATGGAAGATTTAGTGCAGATGTAAGCTTCGGTGGTACATCACTCATCATCATTTGTGGTGTTATCATAGAGACAATCAAGCAGATTGAGTCCAAGATGATAGTTCGTAACTATTCAGGATTCCTTAACAGCTAATTATGTGTCATTCTGAGCTGGAGTTATGCGCTCCGGCTTGGGATGACTTTTGTGTCGAATAGAGAAAGGAGTAGCATATGAAGATTATAATGCTTGGAGCTCCTGGTGCCGGAAAGGGTACACAGGCTGATATGATCTGTAACAAGTACAATGTGCCACATATTTCTACTGGAGATATCTTCAGAGCAAATATCAAGAACGGTACAGAGCTTGGTCAGAAAGCAAAGGGTTATATGGATAGAGGAGAGCTTGTTCCTGATTCACTTGTTGTTGATCTTGTTATCGACCGCATTCATCAGGATGATTGTGAGAATGGTTATGTTCTTGATGGTTTCCCAAGAACTATTCCACAGGCAGAGGCTCTTGATGCTGCACTTGCTGAAGCTGGTGAGTCAGTAGATTATGCAATAAATGTTGATGTTCCAGATGAGAACATCGTAAATCGTATGTCAGGTAGACGTGCATGTGTAAAGTGTGGAGCAACATATCACATCAAGTACAATGCACCTAAGACAGAAGGTATCTGTGATAACTGCGGAAGCGAGCTTATCCAGAGAGAAGATGATAAGCCTGAAACAGTTCTTAACAGACTTTCAGTTTATCATGAGCAGACACAGCCACTTATTGATTACTATGACGGAAAGGGATTAGTAAAGAATATAGATGGAACCAAGTCACTTGAAGACGTATTCGCTGATATTACAGCAATACTTGGTTAATTTTTAAAGGAGTGAACATATGTCCAAAACTGACGAAATTGAGTGCGAAGGCGTAGTATTAGAGAAGCTTCCAAATGCCATGTTCAGAGTTCAGCTCGAGAACGGCCATGAGATTCTTGCTCACATTAGTGGTAAGCTTCGTATGAACTACATCAAGATATTACCTGGAGATAAGGTAACAGTTGTACTGTCACCATATGATCTATCTAAGGGGAGAATTACTTGGAGAGCAAAGTAAATTTATAAAATTTGCTTACATATGCTTTAAAAAAAGTTCTTGCATTTAGCACTGAAAAATGTTAGAGTAGACATTTGCAGGACACTTTTGGAAAGGAGAGTATTTTAATGAAGGTACGCGCATCAGTAAAACCAATTTGCGACAAGTGCAAAATCATTAAAAGAAAAGGCAGAATTCTTATTATCTGCGAAAATCCAAAGCACAAACAGCGTCAAGGTTAATCAGTATATTACGATTTGACAAGGAGATTAAAAAACTGGTGTTTAGCCCACTAGGAGTTTAATTTCCTGATTTGTGCGTTTGCTACCTGGTCGATGGAAGCGGTATGAGTATCTACATATCTAATACATGGATGTAAGGTAGGTTAATTTGTATCACAAAGGGTGATACGGACAAAACGCGGTCTCCAGCGCGTCTAATGTTGGAGAAACATATCTCGAGTTTTTCGAGATGCGGCTGATTTTTAGTAACAGTAACATTTATTTTATTTGGAGGTAGAATTAATGGCTCGTATTTCAGGAGTAGATTTACCTAGAGACAAGCGTATCGAGATTGGTCTTACCTATATTTATGGTATCGGTCTTACAACATCTAAGAAGATTCTTGAAGCTACTGGAGTTTCTCCAGACACAAGAGTAAAGGATCTTGCTGATGATGAAGTTAGAAAGATGAGTGACTATATCAACGAGCATCTTATGGTCGAAGGTGATCTCAGACGTGAGACAGCGCTTAACATTAAGCGTCTGCAGGAGATAGGTTGCTATCGCGGCATACGTCACAGAAAGGGTCTTCCAGTTCGTGGACAGAACACAAAGAACAATGCTCGTACACGTAAGGGACCTAAGAAGACAGTTGCTAACAAGAAGAAGTAATGTAATATATTGATTTGGAGGATATAAGTTAATGGCTAAGTCAGGAGCTACCAAAAAGGTATCTAAAAAGCGTAACAGACGTAGTGTGCAGCATGGTCAGGCACACATTCAGGCGTCATTTAACAATACTATCGTAACATTAACTGATGCCGAAGGTAATGCACTTTCATGGGCAAGTGCTGGTGGTCTTGGATTCAGAGGATCTAAGAAGTCAACACCATATGCTGCTCAGATGGCAGCTGAGACAGCTGCAAAAGCTGCTGCACCTTACGGACTTAAGACAATCGATGTTATGGTAAAGGGACCTGGTACAGGTCGTGAGGCTGCTATCAGAGCACTTGCAGCTTGCGGTCTTGAGGTTCAAACAATTAAGGATGTTACTCCAGTTCCACATAATGGATGTCGTCCACCAAAGAGAAGAAGAGTCTGAGTTTTAGGAGGAAAATACTATGGCAATTAATAGAACACCAGTTCTTAAGAGATGTAGATCACTTGGACTTGAGCCTTCTTATCTTGGAGTGAATAAGACATCTCATAGAAAGAACTTAAGAGGACAGAGAAAAGTAAGTGAATACGGACTTCAGCTTCGTGAGAAGCAGAAGGCTAAGTGTATATACGGAGTACAGGAGAAGCCTTTCCGTAACATGTTTGAGAAGGCAGAGAAGATGTCAGGTCTTGTTGGTACAAACCTTATGCAGCTTCTTGAGCTCAGACTTGATAACGTAGTATTCCGTCTTGGTTTCGCTAGAACAAGACGTGAGGCTAGACAGGTTGTTTCTCATAAGCACGTTACTGTAAATGGTAAGGTTGTAAACATTCCATCATATAAGGTTAGTCCAGAAGACGTAATCGAAATCAAAGAGAAGAGTAAGTCTCTTCAGAGATTTAAGGATATTGTTGAGGCAAATGCTAACATCGCTGTTCCAGCATGGCTTGAGGTTGATGCAGATAAGCTTAGTGGTAAGGTATCTCAGATCCCTCTTAGAGAGCAGATTGATGTTCCTGTAAATGAGACACTTATAGTCGAGCTGTATTCTAAGTAAGATAGCGTAGCTCAGATTCGTCTGAGCATCGCAAAGTATCTTTTGGAACAGTTCATAATAATTTGGAGGTTATAAATGTTCGAATTTGAAAAGCCTAGAATAGTTATAGACGAGATGTCAGAGGATAACAAGTATGGAAGATTCGTCATTGAGCCACTTGAGAGAGGTTATGGTACAACTCTCGGTAACTCACTTCGTCGTGTTATGCTTTCATCACTTCCAGGAACAGCTGTAAGCTATGTCAAGATTAAGGGCGTGCTTCACGAGTTCAGTTCAATCCCTGGTGTTAAGGAAGATGTAACTGAGATAGTTATGAACATTAAGGAGCTTTGTATCAAGAATAATTCATCAAATGATGATATTAAGATTGGATACATCGAGGCTTCAGGGGATAAGGTTGTAACAGCTGGAGATATCCATGTAGATGGCGATCTTGAAATCCTTAATCCTGATCTTGTTATCGCTAACCTCAACGGTCCAGATGCAAGACTTGAGATGGAACTTACAATCACAAATGGTCGTGGTTATGTAAGTGCTGACAAGAATAAGGAACGTGAGCCTTCTATAGATGTAATCGCTGTTGATTCTATCTATACACCTGTTGACAGAGTTAACCTTACAGTAGAGAATACTCGTGTAGGTCAGATCACAGATTATGACAAGCTTACACTTGATGTTTTCACTAACGGAACTCTTGCTCCAGATGATGCAGTTAGTTATGCAGCAAAAGTGCTTAGTGAGCATCTTGGTCTCTTCATTAACCTTTCTGATAATGTTAAGGATAAGACAATCATTATCGAGAAGCAGGATGAGGTTCCTGAGTCAACAGCTAAGGATATGTCAATTGACGAGCTTGAACTCAGTGTTCGTTCATACAACTGTCTGAAGAGAGCTAATATTAATACAGTTAAGGAACTTTGCAGTAAGACTCCAGATGAGATGATGAAGGTTCGTAACCTTGGTCGCAAGTCTCTTGAGGAAGTTCTCGCAAAGCTTAAGGAACTCGGCCTTTCACTTAACGAAGGCGAGTAATAGTAACTAGCCCGTTTATCGGGTTCACCACTCACGCGGAAGTCGTTTGAGATTTATATCTCGGCGGAGTTAGTACGCACAGTGAAGACCACGGGAAATCCCGTAGGTAAGGAGGAAATCAAAATGGCAATGTACAGAAAGCTTGGTAAGAAGGCTGATCAGAGAAAGGCACTTCTTCGCGCACAGGTAACACAGCTTATCTACAATGGTAAGATCAAGACTACAGATGCAAGAGCTAAGGAAGTTCGCAAGATCGCTGAGCACCTTATCACACTTGCTATCAAGGAAAAGGATAATTACGAGGAAGTAACAGTTACTGCTAAGGAAGCTCGTAAGGACAAGGACGGAAAGAGAGTTAAGGAAGTTGTAGATGGTAAGAAAGTTACTGTTTATGATGAGGTAGAGAAGACAGTTAAGAAGGATAAGCCTTCAAGACTTCATGCTCGCCGTGAGATGCTCAAGGTTCTTTATCCTGTAACTGAGATACCTGAGGATGCTGAAGGTAAGAAGAAGGCAGCTAAGAAGGTTGACCTTACAGAGAAGCTCTTCGATGAGTATGCTGTAAAGTATGCAGATCGTAAGGGTGGATACACAAGAATCGTCAAGATTGCACAGCGTAAGGGCGATGGTGCACTTGAAGTATTCCTTGAGTTAGTATAGTTTTCTATATGTGGCAAGCGGTAAAACCGCTTGCCATTTTTTTTGTTTATATGTACAATTATTCAGTGAGTCAATTGGGCTCTCTCGCCAAGTGACTCAAAAATGAGTCGATTAGGCTCTCTCGCCAAGTGACTCATTGTGAGGATTATATGATTCCGTATATTAAGATAAATCAACTTAATATGAAGAATGTGCCGGGCAGCAAAGTGTCGCTGAGTGTACAGAAGGGTGAGATTATAGGTATTACTGGCCTAAATGGATCTGGAAAAAGTACGCTTGCAAGATACCTTGCTGGTATTTTGCGTCCTGCAAACATGGGTAAGGTTTTGATCAATGGACTTGATCCATATTCCCATCTTGATAGGGAGAAGATTTCACGTATGGTGGGTCTTGTGTATCAGGATCCAGGTACGGCAGTTATCTTCGACAGCATAGGGCGTGATATTGCATTTGGCGCCGAGAATATAGGTGTGCCTAGGGATAAGGTGCTTGGTCGTATGAATGGCTATATGAAGCGATTTGGACTTACCAGCAGACGTAAGAGTACTATCAGTGCGCTTAGTGGTTCTGAGGAGCAGAGGGCAGCTATATCGGCGGTGCTTATGACCAGACAGGATCTGCTGATCCTTGATGAGCCGTTCAGCATGCAGAGCGAAACGGATGCTAAGAAGTATCTTAGAATGGTGATCAATTCTGCTCGTAAGAAGGGACAGACTGTGGTCATTTTTTCGAAGATGGGCTTTGTTATGGAGGCTGTAGATAGAGCTTATCAGCTTATGGAGGGAGACCTTTATGAGATTGATGCTTATGGTATGCCTAAGGGTATATCAGATGAAAACACCAGTACCCATTATGTCCGTACGGGAGACCATTTTGAGCACGGTAAATATATAGATGTTAATAGAAAGATTTCTGTGGAGCAATTTATCCAGGGTAATCAGAATAAAGGTGTAAATGGCATTAGTTTACATAATATTTATTTTGGGTATGGAGACAGACTTCTCCTTGATAATGTAACTGCCAGATACTTGGCGGGGTCCGCTTATAGAATAGTAGGAGAGCCTGGTGCTGGAAAGACAACTTATCTTCAGGTGATAGCAGGACTGCTGAAGCCTCTTGAAGGTGAGATATTTATGAAAGAAAACACCCGTATTGGTTATGTGTTCCAGTATAGCGAGGATGGTTTTGTTGAGAACACTGTTCTTGATGATGTTATGTTTGGTCCTCTCAGTGATGGTAACACGAAGAGACAGGCCAGATCTATGGCACAGTCGGTGCTTAGCTTTGTAGGGGTTAAGCAGTCGTTATGGAGCTCGTCACCTCTTAGTCTTTCTATGGGTGAGCAGAGACTTGTTTCTATAGCTGGAGCTCTTGCACTTAATCCAGAATTCCTGCTTATCGATGAACCTTATCTTGGACTGGATATAAAGAGCCGTGAACATATAAGAGAGATAATAACTGCACTTTGCCAGGAAGGTAAGTGCGTAATTACAGTAGAATAGTAGATTGTTCTACGATATATAAAAGGTTAAAGATGAATAGAAGATTTTCAGTACTCAGATCCTATGATCCGAGAACAAAACTTCATATACTACTTATGTATTTTGTTTTGACGCTTGCTGCATGGAATGCATCAGCTATGGTGGTTTCGGTTCTTGCAGCAGCTCTCATCATTTACATTTCCAGAGAAAACCTGCAGACAGTTATCAGTATGTCACTTGTACTACTGATATTAAATGTGATATTAGGCGTTGTGTGCATCATAGCGATGCCGATCATAACCGGTATATATGTAGCTATAAAACTGCTGCTTTTCACATTTGTTTATCTTCTCATAATGAAGGGAATGAAACCAGGTGAAATGCTGGACGGACTAGCTCTAGGTTTTGGTCTTAGAGCAAAGACTGCTAAGGTTCTGATGATAATCCTTGATTTTATTCCTAAGGTTTACCGCGAGAAGAAGCGTGGTAGAAAGGCTCAGAGAGCTCGTGGAATAAGCCCTGACGGTGGCGGTAGTCATATCTTTAGTCGTATAAGACAGGAAGCACTGCTTGCGATTCCAAATATAAAGTATGCGTACACCCGTTCTAAGCGTCAGGCTGAGGCTATGACAAGACGCCAGTATCATTCCACCATTCGTCGTAGCCCAGTGTATGAGCTTAAGCTGACAGCTGTGGATAAGATAGCAACGATCATTTTTATGCTGCTTATGCTGGCAACAATAATTCTGACATTAATGCTGTAGGGGAAGAATATGCCTAGAATCATGATGCGCGTTGCGTATGATGGAACAGAATATAGTGGATGGCAGGTACAGCCAAATGCTATCACCATTGAAGGTGTTCTAAATGCGGCTCTGAGTGAGCTGACTGGTGAAGAGATTCAGGTGATAGGAGCCAGCCGTACGGATGCTGGTGTACACAGTCTTGGAAATGTATGTGTGTTTGACACTAACACTCGTATACCACCTGAGAAGATCTGCTTTGCTGTAAACAATAAGCTGCCTCAGGATATCCGTGTTATAGAGTCAGGACAGGTTCCTGATGATTTTCATCCTAGACGCTGCGACTCTGTGAAGACTTATGAGTACCGTATATGGAACGACAAGTTTCCTTCGCCAACCCTTAGGCGGGAATCCCATTTTACTTATAGAAAGATAAATGTAGATAACATGCGTGCTGCCGCTGAGAAGCTTGTAGGAGAGCATGACTTTGGTGCCTTCTGTGGTGCAGGTTCTCAGGCGGAAACAACGGTACGTACAATCTATGGTATAGAGATAATAGAAGAGGAACGTGAGGAGTCCGTATCCAAGCATAATGAGTTAAACACTGGAGCAAAGAAGGATGCTGACGACGGATACCAGTTTGGCCGAATGATCAGTATCCGTGTTACAGGCTCAGGCTTCCTTTACAATATGGTTCGTATTATTGCAGGAACTTTGCTGGATATAGGAACGGGACTTCTGGATGTGGATGTAATAGATAAATGTCTCGAAACTCACGATCGAGCAGATGCAGGACCAACTGCGCCGGCATGTGGACTTACAATGATCGGGATTCGATTTCCAGTTACAACATTTGATGAATTCATTATTGACAAAGGTTTCGTATTAGAGTAGAATATGTTTCTGTGACTGCCTAGGTCGCATTTAGCTTTGTTGGAGCTGAAACCGGTGATAGTCTTGACCGGACATCGGGACATGGATCACCTGAGTAAGCTACTCTGTAGTAGAACTACAGACGAGTCGGGTAATCGTGAGGTTATCCAAGAAAAAGGAGGAACGAAACATGAAGAGCTTTATGGCTAGCCCATCTACCATCGAAAGAAAATGGTATGTGGTTGATGCAGAGGGACAGACACTTGGACGTCTTGCATCTGAGGTTGCAAAGGTACTTAGAGGAAAGAATAAGGCTATCTACACACCTCACATTGACACAGGTGATTATGTAATCATCGTAAACGCAGATAAGATTAAGGTATCTGGTAACAAGATGAATGATAAGGTTTATTATCATCATTCAGGTTATGTTGGTGGAATTAAGTCAGCTACTCTTAAGGAGAAGATGGCAAAGGATCCAACATTCGCAGTTGAGCATGCAATCAAGGGAATGCTTCCTAAGGGACCTCTTGGAAGACAGATGTACAAGAAGCTTTTTGTATATGCAGGACCAGATCACAAGCATCAGGCACAGCAGCCTGAGAGCCTTGAGATCAAGTACTAAGAAGGAGGTAACTTAAGATGGCTAAATCTACAAGATATTACGGAACAGGTAGAAGAAAGAGTTCAGTTGCCAGAGTTTATGTAACACCTGGTACTGGAAAGATTACAGTTAATAAGAAGGATCTTGACAATTACTTTGGTCTTGAGACACTTAAGGTTATCGTTAGACAGCCTTTCGCTGCTACAGGTACTGAGGGTAAGTTCGACGTTCTTGTTAACGTATACGGTGGTGGATTCACAGGTCAGGCTGGTGCTATCAGACATGGTATCGCAAGAGCTCTGTCAGAGGCAAGTGCTGATTACAGACCAATCCTTAAGAAGGCTGGATTCCTTACAAGAGATCCTCGTATGAAGGAGAGAAAGAAGTACGGTCTCAAGGGAGCACGTCGTGCACCACAGTTCTCAAAGAGATAGTTTTTCAGAGATTATATTCAAAGGGGGTTCTCGAAAGAGAATCCTCTTTGTTTTGTTTAATTACATTCATAAGAAGGTTCGGGGGACTCTTATAGATTGACTAAATGTCACGTAAGTTGGTATAATTAGTTTACGCATATGGGGAGGGCTGCTTATGGAGAAGGCACAGATGAAGACAGTCGGAAGACTTGTCTCGATTTTCATGGGGTTATCAATTACTTTGGTAATGTCCATTCTTGGACCGCTTAAATCCGGTCATATTACAGCACCTGCTGTATTAGTATCATTTTTATGTGGATCGATTCTTAGTACGGCTATTGCTTTATTGGTACCGATTAAGAAGATCTCAGATTCAGCTTGTGGTAAGATTCATGTAAATCCAGAAGGCTTTGTTGGAAGAATTATTTCTTCGTTAATAGGCGATGTAGTATTTACGCCGCTTATGACATTTGCCATGGTATTCATGAATTACAAAAGAGCGAAGATGGTTGATCCCAATCTTGTGTTTGGAAAGATGTTTATAGGTAACTTTATATTTAGTTTTATTATTGCATTTTTCCTTGTACTTATTTTTATTCCACTCTTTGTAAAGGCTGCAATTGCTATAGTTCGTAGCACAAGCGTGCCTGAAGAGCATGAAGAAGAAAATATTTAGTAAAAGAAGAGAATACTTCTTTACTTTAACGCGATAAAGTGATATTATAGTCGGGACGTGCAAAGTATTGTACGTCCTGTTTAAATTTTATCTTGCTAGTATATGGAGGAAAAACAAAATGGAAATGACAATGGAGTTTGTTCGAAAGCTGCCTACACCACTGGAGATTAAGCAGCAGTATCCTCTTGATGACCGCATCAAGGAAATCAAGGAAACTCGTGATCAGGAGATTCTCGACATCTTTTCAGGAAAATCGAACAAGTTTCTTATGATAATCGGACCTTGCTCAGCTGATAATGAGGAAGCGGTTGTTGACTATATGCACCGTCTTGCAGGCGTGCAGGAGAAGATCAAAGATAAGATCTTTATTATCCCACGTGTATATACAAACAAGCCTCGTACAACTGGTACAGGTTATAAGGGAATGCTTCATCAGCCAGACCCTGAAGGCCATGAAGATATGCTTGCTGGTATTATTGCAATAAGACATATGCATAAAAGAGTAGTAGAAGAGACAGGATTTACCTGTGCTGAGGAGATGCTTTATCCTTCAAACCACAGATACCTTTCTGATCTGCTTTCATATATCGCAGTCGGCGCTCGTTCCGTTGAGGATCAGGAGCACCGTATGGTATCATCTGGTGTTGGTATTCCTGTAGGAATGAAGAACCCACCAAGTGGTGATATCTCTGTAATGATGAATGCTATCACAGCAGCTCAGTCAAAGCAGGATTTCATCTATAGAGGATGGGAAGTAAGGACAAATGGTAATCCTTATGCTCACGCTATTATGCGTGGCTATATTGGTAACGTTGGACAGAGTCAGCCAAACTACCATTATGAGGATCTGATGGCTGTATATGAAGCTTATCAGGAGCGCAACCTTAAGCATCCTGCAATCATTGTTGATACAAACCATGCAAACTCTAACAAGAAGTATCTTGAGCAGATTCGTATCGCAAAGGATATCATGCATAGCCGTAAGCTTTCAGATGATATTCGTGGTATTGTAAAGGGTCTTATGGTAGAGAGCTACATCGAAGACGGTGCGCAGAAGATTGGCGAAGGTGTATACGGAAAGTCAATCACTGATCCATGTCTTGGTTGGGCAAAGACAGAGCGCCTGCTTCTTGATCTTGCAGAACTTGTTTAAGTCGAAATAACATTTGGTTTACATAATTCAGAGTCGCTGTTCTGTTAAAGAACGGTGACTCTTCTTTTATGTGGCTGTCCCTTTTAGATTATTTGTGGTAGAATGTACGTACTTAACGAAAGGCGTTGGGCTTATGAGAAAGGTACAGATTACAAAACTGAAGACTCCATACGTGAGTGTTGAGGGTTCCTATGGCGGCAATCAGGGCTGGTTCAAACCTGCGGAGGGTACTACAGGAAAAGATTCGAGAGGACTGAGTGTTCGTAAGGCTAAGACTCTCGAGGGCTTTGGCTGCGGTCTTATTGGTGGATCTGATATTATCCTTCACCTTTTAGGAAGATCAGTACTGTCAAATGGTAGCGAAAAGGGTTACTTCAAAGTAAGAACTGAAGATAACCTGGAGTCGGGAAGTGCTATCTCCAAGAAAGAGTATGAGAATTATATACTTCAAATGGAAAAGAAATTCTTCCATATTTTACCGAAACTAGGAATCTCAGGAGTTCTGTTGGCGCTGAACTTCAATATATATTTCTTTCTTAATAGAAAAAACATAAGAAAGAAAACTGGTTATTCATTTCTTGCCAGATGGGGGGTGCTTCCAAGAAACATCCTTATAAGGATTAAAGAGATGCTTTCAGAGGATATTCCAGTGATCATTTCTATAGGACCTGGATTCTTTCACAGCAATAAGCTTAACTTTTATAACAAGATAGAAAAGATGCCTGATGATAATAAGCCAGGCAAAGCGTCCGATGCGAAGACATATCTCTTTAAGCCAGTTACAAAGACAAAGGATCACTATGTTACTGTAACGGGAGTCGAAGAATATCCAACAGTGGATGGAAGTAAGATTATGCTTGAGATATCATCCTGGGGCAAAAAATATTATGTAAACTTCGCAGAGTATCTTGAGTATGTAAAAAAGAATGACAATTTCTATTTTAGCAATATTCTCTACATAAGAAAGAAATGGTAAAACAATGGGTATTATTCGACAGCACATGCTGATATCTGGAGACGTTCAGGGCGTAGGTTTTAGATACCGAGCTAATTATGCAGCGCAGAGATTTGGAATCACAGGATATGTAAGAAATCTGTATAACGGAAAAGTTGAACTGGAGGTTCAGGGGGAGAGAGAAGTTATCTCCATGTTCCTTCGAGAGGTTGAAGGAGGACATTACATCCAGATTTCAGATATCGAGTCAGAGGTTATCCCATTAGTCGAGGATGAGCGAAGCTTTAGAGTAAGACATGATGGTTATTAAAAAATTAGGGACGATTTGTTTATAACAGATCGTCCCTTTGTTAATTCATGTTTTGAATCATTTTACAGCATATGTGCGCGGATATCGTCGCCATTCATTGGTGAGAGAAGAGCAGGTGCAACATCGAAGACTGTCTTAGCACCGCTGTCACCATTCTGATTCATACGGAATGCAGCTCTTGCATAAGCAACAAGTACTGAACCTGTAAACTCTGGGTTAGAGTCAAGCTTAAGGCTGTACTCGATAACGTGAGTGTTCACCTTAGAAGTTGTACCGTCTGCATTTCCATTTCCCCCTGTAGTACCTGTGTAGATAACAGAACCACCGTGTGGAAGACCACTGTGGTTAGCCTTCATCTCTTCAGCGGAAATGAAATGTACAGTTGTATTATAATCTGAGAAGTAGTTAGGCATAGTAACGATTTCCTTCTCGATACGTTCCTTATCAGCATCTGGCTCTACAACAACGAAGCACTCACGTGTATGCTTGTCACGAGTTGTGAGCTCAGGGTTCTTACCTGAACGAACAGCATCAAGAGCTTCTGGAACAGGAATTGTGTACTGACGTGCGTCAACAACACCTTCGATACGTCTGATCGCATCTGAATGTCCCTGGCTAACACCCTTGCCCCAGAATGTATAATCTTTACCACCTGGAAGAACGCTGTGTGCATAGAGACGATTAAGTGAGAACATACCTGGATCCCAACCGCAGGAGATGATACCGATCTTTCCAGCAGCCTTTGCTGCAGCATCAACATTTGCGAAGTGCTCAGGGATACGAGCGTGTGTGTCAAATGAATCAATAACGTTAAACTTACCAGCGTACTTAGGTGTCATCTCAGGAAGATCAGTAGCTGAACCTCCGCAGATAACCAGTACATCGATTTTATCTGTCATGTTTTCAAGCTCATCAACGTGATATACAGCAGCACCGCTGTCAACCTTTACTGTGCTAGGATCACGTCTTGAAAATACGCCAACGATTTCCATATCTGATGCGGCAATAACCGCTTTCTCAACACCGCGGCCAAGATTGCCGTAGCCGAGAATACCAATTCTAATACTCATAAATAGAACCTCCATATCTTGCTACAATATTAGTTTTAGTGTGTCACAACCAGTGATAACACCGAACAGGAAAAATTATAGCTCACCCATTTCGTAATTACAAGAGAGTTGTGATGATTTAAAGCCTCAAAAATAAAGGTTTTCACTATATATGGAACCCAAATGGAAGAATCGGCAGTATATTTTGTGGTATACATAATGTATGAATATGCACAAAAAAACATTGTTCGCATTGTGCAAGTTGCACAACTGAGTTGTGCAATGTAACGAATATCCCTGGTTCACAGTGTATTCACTTGAATTATGTAAATTCCGTTGCTAAACTGATATTATCATAGTTTCACAGTGGGCGTACTGCGTCCTGTAGCAAAATTACTAATCATATTCAAAGGGGATTCGAAGGAGAGGGCGTATCCTCGGAGGGGAGAAAGATCTATGAAAATAAAAAATGGCTTTAGAAAGGTCGTGTCCGTTGTTCTTGCAGGAGCAATGGCTGTAGGACTCGCTGTTACCGGAGGTAGTAGCTTTGGTCCAAAGACTGTAGAAGCAGCTGCTGTAAGTGACTATACGACAGTAAATAATGTCAACTTTAGCAGTATTCTTGGTCGTGGTGTTAATTACGGTATTATCTCTAAACAATTAGAGCAGATATGCCATATGGAAACTACATATGCCACAAATTATCTGATTAATAAAGTTCCACCGATGAATACTGATGTGGATCTTGCTGGGTATGATACAGCTTACTTTATTATTGCAGATATTGCCCCTGATAGTATGGCAAGATTTGGTTATACTTATGGTAAGAAAGTCACACCTCAGATCGGTCAATTACAGAAAATGAATTACTATATTGAAACAACACCTGAGGCAAAAGCTTCTCAGTTTACTTTTGATGGTGATAGTTTCTATGGTGATCCTCTGTATAGAGTATATGATAAACAAACTCTTACCGATAATGTAAATAAAATGATAAATGATGCATTGGACGCATCAACTGCTTTAAGTAATGGCAGTTCTGTAGATCTAAATGTTGTTGGTTCAACAACTATTCCGAATGAGGCTCCTTATAGTGGAAGAAGTTATATTTTAGATTTATCTGCTTCAGAGTATGACAATGCTACAGTCTATGTTGACGTGGAACAGGGTAGTGCTCTTGAAAAAGCAATTCAGGAAAGTGGTCAGCTGATCGTTAAGAAAAAAAGCAACACCACTGTAGTTTTTAATGTGAAAAAAACAGGCAATTTCACACTTGGAAAGTATGCAGTTGAAGTGACTGATTATAATCCTGCAACATACGATGGTCAGTTTGATAGAACAATTGTAGGAAATAGTGCTACAGTAGAAGACTATAGCGGTGGTAAGCTTGTTATCTCCTCTGATACAGATCATTCTGGTAACGATACACTTCATAATCAGCTTGTTGATATGGAGTTATGTCAGAAGATAATCTGGAATGTTGAAAAGGCAGATAATGTAGAGTTTAAAGAGACTGCTGGTACTTTTATCCTGGCAAAATCTGGTAACAACAGCGATGTAAAAGGTTCTTCAGCAGGTTGGATAGTATCTAATGGTAACGTAAAGGTATCTTCAGGTGAGTGGCATTATGTATATCATGGTCGTTCATCGGATATTAATACTGAAGATACTGCACAGTTCCATTTTGCTGCAAAGAAGGCATTTACTAATACTAATCCAACGAGTGTTAGTTATGATGATTCTAAAAAAGATGTAAAAGAGTATAAGGATGGTAATAACCATGTTACTGCTAGTGTAGAAAGCTTTGAGAATCAGATTAATGCTCTTGATAATGTTTATGCTGAAAAGGGTGCATATAAGTTTTCATTTACAGAAACTTCAGATAGTCAGTTCAGTACTCCGATTGGAACAACAACAGAGGTTAGTACAGATAAGTATGGAAAACTCACATTCCCAAGTATTTCTTATCAGGTAAATGAGATTGATCCATTAAACCCTGTAACAAGATATTTTATAATCAGAGAAAAAGCATTTGATAGTAATTTAGTTAATGATACAAATGTATCCCTGCTAGGTACAACTGGTGCTGTCGTAACCATGGCAGTTACAGCTAGAAGTGTTGAAGGTATAATTTATTATACAGTTGATGCAAAGAAGTATCTTACAGAGGCTGATTATACAGCGGGTAAATGTATTAATCATGAGTGGGTTGAAACAATATCTGGTATTGAGTTTTCGCTCGGAAACTTATTTAATGGTTATGATTTAAAGACAGCTAATCTTAGTATTACAAAAGATGCATCAGTTACTGATAATGCTGACAGTGCTGATTTTGCTAGTAAGTATGGTAATCAGGAATATGAGGTTGCTCTTAAAAAGGGTAATCAGTATGTTCATGTTCAGAATGATGGAAGTGCAGTTCTTGGAGGAGAACCATATTACATAAAAGTTAAGTCTGGACATACTGTTAATATCTCAGGACTTATTCCTGGTGATTATGTAATTACTGAAAAAACTACAGATTTGATTGGTTATAATCTTACAACTCAGAGTATTAAAGTTGGTAATACAAATACTACAGATGGTAGCTTTACATTAGCTGGTAATGACAATAAGGCTGCAGAAATTACGAATAAGTATACTAAGATAGATATTGCAGGAAAATACAAGCTTAATGTAAGAAAGACAGTAGAGGGCTTAACAGGAAAAACATTCCATATAGCTGTAGCTGCTTGTGATGAGAGTGGCAGTCCTCGAGCTTATGTAAAAAATATAAATGGTGATTTTACTGATGGTAATCAGGAAAAAGATATAGTTTGGTTTGATATTAATAGTGGTGAATCAATATCATTTGCTGGATTACCTAAGACATATGTAGATGGTAATACTAATAACTATACTTATAAAGTATTAGAAAAGTATAGTGATGATAAAGTTAAGGGGTATGATTGGACGCCGGAAGGCTTTAATGGTAATAGTGAATATGATAACTTCCGTTCTTCGAGTCTTATAAGCTTTAATAATGATGATGAAGCTAAATTTGAGGTTAAGAATAAGTTTGAGCCAAAGAAGGGATCATTAAAGATTTCCAAGGCATTTAAAGATTCAAGTAATACTGATATAAGTTTTGAATCAGGAGCTGATTTATCTGGTATTAAATTTACGATTTCAGGAGAAGGATTAACTACTTCTATAGAGAAGGTTTATAATAGTACGAACTTCCCTAATGGTGTATGTACAATAGATAATCTGCCATATGGATCATATACAGTTACTGAGTCAGGAATGAATTCAGTTAATTCAACTTATATTTATTCATCAACCCAGTGTGGAATTGACACTTTGGTTGATGGAACTACTGGAACTGTAGAAGTTGGCGACAGTGGCACGAAAGAATTAAAGTTTGTAAACTATTATGACACTCCAGGTTCATTAACAATTACAAAATCTGTATCAGGATTAGATCCAGCAGATAACAAAACTAATTTCAAAGTTGCTGTTATTAATTCTGCTGGAAAGTACATATCTTATACAGATGAAAACACATGGACCTATAGTGATTCTCCAGTATATATTTCACTATCAACTGCAGGAAGCTTAAAGATTAATAATCTTCCTGTTGGAGAATATACAATAGTAGAAGATAAAGATGATGCAGCTGTAGGTGGCTATACCTTAGCAGTATCTGGTGAAAAGCCAAATGGTAAAAATACATATACTGTATCTAAGGGAACTAATACATATGTAGCAATAGAGAATACGTATACTAAGATCGAGTACGGAATTACTATTACTAAGAAGGTACTTGGTACACCTCCTTATTCAGATACTGAGTATGAAATAGCTATAAAGAATTCTGGTGGTGCATATCTGCAGTCACTTGATGGAAAGAATTTTAGCTCTACACCAAAATACTTTGATCTTTCAAATGGAGCAAAGATTTCTGCAGCAGTTAATGAGGCTGGTACATATACTATAGAAGAAAGACTTGCTGGAAAGACGGTTAATACTCATTACGACTTAGTAACAGAAATAGGAGGTACTGCAGGAACTGTAGATACTACTAATAAGGTGGTAACTGGTACAGTTGTATTAGATGATCAAAACAAGAAGAAGGATATAGAAGTAACTAATACTTATTCACGTATTGATCAGACAGCATCAGTTACACTTGTTAAAACCAATATAGGCGGAACTGCAAAATTAGGTGGTGCTGTATTTAGCATAGCTGTTAAATCAGGAGCATCAGGTAGTGTTAATAATTTAACGTTTACAGGAACTGAAAGTGGAGCAACAGCTAGTTCATTTACAACTGTTGATAGTAAAGATGTTGTTATCGGCGGATTAACTGATGGAACATATGTAATAACTGAAAAGAAAGCTCCACAGGATTATGATTTATTAGATCACGGTATTGAGTTTACTGTATCTAATGGAGTGGTCAGTGGTACAGTAGCTGAAATAGGATCAAGTAATACAATTACGGTAGTAAATTCAGCTTCTGTAAAGATGACATCAGTAGATATCAGCAAGAAGGCACTTAGTACAGCAGGAGATGAACTGAAGGGAGCAAAGCTGACTCTTACAGGAACTCTTGCAGATGGAACTACAGCGGCAACGTTTGCGACAACTGATGTGACACCAGGAACAGAAGCAACAGGAATCAGTGTATCAGATGATAAGAAGACACTGTCATTTACATCAGGAACATCAAGTACAAAGATATCAAATCTCAAAGATGGTACATACACACTTACAGAGACAGAAGCGCCATCAGGATATGTGAAGGCAACAGCAATCACATTTACAATAGAAAACGGAGTTGTAACAGGAACATCTGTAACAGCAGCCCATGATAATGTTGATGCGCTAGTGACAATGGTCGATGCAGCCAAGACAACGAATGTCGACATCAGCAAGAAGGCACTTAGTACAGCAGGAGATGAACTGAAGGGAGCAAAGCTGACTCTTACAGGAACTCTCGCAGATGGAACTACAGCAGCAACGTTTGCGACAACTGATGTAACACCAGGAACAGAAGCAACAGGAATCAGTGTATCAGATGATAAGAAGACACTGTCATTTACATCAGGAACATCAAGTACAAAGATATCAAATCTCAAAGATGGTACATACACACTTACAGAGACAGAAGCACCATCAGGATATGTGAAGGCAACAGCGATTACATTTACAATAGAAAACGGAGTTGTAACAGGAACATCTGTAACAGCAGCCCATGATAATGTTGATGCGCTAGTGACAATGGTCGATGCAGCAGAAACAGTCAATACAGCAAAGGTAGATATCAGCAAGAAGGCGCTTAGTACAGCAGGAGATGAACTGAAGGGGGCAAAGCTGACTCTTACAGGAACTCTCGCAGATGGAACTACAGCAGCAACGTTTGCGACAACTGATGTAACACCAGGAACAGAAGCAACAGGAATCAGTGTATCAGATGATAAGAAGACACTGTCATTTACATCAGGAACATCAAGTACAAAGATATCAAATCTCAAAGATGGTACATACACACTTACAGAGACAGAAGCGCCATCAGGATATGTGAAGGCAACAGCAATCACATTTACAATAGAAAACGGAGTTGTAACAGGAACATCTGTAACAGCAGCCCATGATAATGTTGATGCGCTAGTGACAATGGTCGATGCAGCAGAAACAGTCAAGACAGCAAAGGTAGATATCAGCAAGAAGGCGCTTAGTACAGCAGGAGATGAACTGAAGGGAGCAAAGCTGACTCTTACAGGAACTCTCGCAGATGGAACTACAGCAGCAACGTTTGCGACAGCTGATGTAACACCAGGAACAGAAGCAACTGGAATCAGTGTATCAAGTGATAAGAAGACACTGTCATTTACATCAGGAACATCAAGTACAAAGATATCAAATCTCAAAGATGGTACATACACACTTACAGAGACAGAAGCACCATCAGGATATGTGAAGGCAACAGCAATCACATTTACAATAGAAAACGGAGTTGTAACAGGAACATCTGTAACAGCAGCCCATGATAATGTTGATGCGCTAGTGACAATGGTCGATGCAGCAGAAACAGTCAATACAGCAAAGGTAGATATCAGCAAGAAGGCACTTAGTACAGCAGGAGATGAACTGAAAGGAGCAAAGCTGACTCTTACAGGAACTCTCGCAGATGGAACTACAGCAGCAACGTTTGCGACAACTGATGTAACACCAGGAACAGAAGCAACAGGAATCAGTGTATCAGATGATAAGAAGACACTGTCATTTACATCAGGAACATCAAGTACAAAGATATCAAATCTCAAAGATGGTACATACACACTTACAGAGACAGAAGCGCCATCAGGATATGTGAAGGCAACAGCAATCACATTTACAATAGAAAACGGAGTTGTAACAGGAACATCTGTAACAGCAGCCCATGATAATGTTGATGCGCTAGTGACAATGGTCGATGCAGCAGAAACAGTCAATACAGCAAAGGTAGATATCAGCAAGAAGGCGCTTAGTACAGCAGGAGATGAACTGAAGGGAGCAAAGCTGACTCTTACAGGAACTCTCGCAGATGGAACTACAGCAGCAACGTTTGCGACAACTGATGTAACACCAGGAACAGAAGCAACAGGAATCAGTGTATCAGATGATAAGAAGACACTGTCATTTACATCAGGAACATCAAGTACAAAGATATCAAATCTCAAAGATGGTACATACACACTTACAGAGACAGAAGCGCCATCAGGATATGTGAAGGCAACAGCAATCACATTTACAATAGAAAACGGAGTTGTAACAGGAACATCTGTAACAGCAGCCCATGATAATGTTGATGCGCTAGTGACAATGGTCGATGCAGCAGAAACAGTCAATACAGCAAAGGTAGATATCAGCAAGAAGGCGCTTAGTACAGCAGGAGATGAACTGAAGGGAGCAAAGCTGACTCTTACAGGAACTCTCGCAGATGGAACTACAGCAGCAACGTTTGCGACAGCTGATGTAACACCAGGAACAGAAGCAACTGGAATCAGTGTATCAAGTGATAAGAAGACACTGTCATTTACATCAGGAACATCAAGTACAAAGATATCAAATCTCAAAGATGGTACATACACACTTACAGAGACAGAAGCGCCATCAGGATATGTGAAGGCAACAGCAATCACATTTACAATAGAAAACGGAGTTGTAACAGGAACATCTGTAACAGCAGCCCATGATAATGTTGATGCGCTAGTGACAATGGTCGATGCAGCAGAAACAGTCAATACAGCAAAGGTAGATATCAGCAAGAAGGCGCTTAGTACAGCAGGAGATGAACTGAAGGGAGCAAAGCTGACTCTTACAGGAACTCTCGCAGATGGAACTACAGCAGCAACGTTTGCGACAACTGATGTAACACCAGGAACAGAAGCAACAGGAATCAGTGTATCAGATGATAAGAAGACACTGTCATTTACATCAGGAACATCAAGTACAAAGATATCAAATCTCAAAGATGGTACATACACACTTACAGAGACAGAAGCGCCATCAGGATATGTGAAGGCAACAGCAATCACATTTACAATAGAAAACGGAGTTGTAACAGGGACATCTGTAACAGCGGCACATGATAATGTAGATGCGTTAGTAACAATGGTCGATGCAGCATTAACTGGCAAGCTTGTTATAACAAAGACTGTTAATTCACCACTTACAGAAGCTGAGTACAACGGTAAGTTATACTTTGTTATTAGTAAGTATGAGGGACAGAATACTACAGGCTATATTCAGGATACAAATGGAAGTCTTGATGCTACGAATGCTAAGAAATTCACAATAGTTGATAATTTCAATAAAACTGCTGAAGTTGATAATGGTGATGGAACAACAACACGTACATACGAATTAGTAATAAACAATGTACCAGCTGGTAACTATAAGGTTACTGAAACAAATGACACAATTGATGGTTATGAGTTAACTAAGTCAATCACACCTAATAGCGTAACAATTGATAATAATAGCACCACAGGAAGTTTTGATATTACAGATACATATACTGTAAATCCAAATCCTTCAGGAAAGATCTATATTACTAAGAATGATGCTATTAATATGAAGGAACTAGAAAATGCTCATATAGTTGTTACAAAGGCTGATGGTACTCCTGTTGACGAGTGGGATACAACTACAACAGCTCACGAGTTATCAGTTGAACAGGGCAATTACATCATGACAGAGACTGGAGCTCCTGATGGTTATCAGAAGGTAACAACAAACATAGCATTTTCTGTAACAATTGATGCTAGTGGTAAGGTAAGTGTCAACTGTACAGATACTAATGTAAAGATTGATGACCAGGATGCAAGTAAGCTTGCGTTACTCAATCAGCCATATAAGGGAAGCCTTAAGCTTACAAAGACTCTTAAGGGTGCTGTAACTGATGAAGATCGTAAGGGACTTTCATTTACAGTTACTGGTCCTTATAACTACAATAAGACATTTGCTCTTGGAACTGACTTTATACCAAATTCTGATAAGACATATTATGAGTTAGTACTTAATGATATGCCTGTTGGAGATTATAACGTAACTGAGACTCTTACAAAGACAGATGGAACAACATGTACAGTTACTTATAAGATTAATAATGGTGAAGTTAAGTCAGGAACATCATCAACAGCAACAGTTACAAATGGTAATACTACAACTGTAGATTACGAGAATAACTATACAAAGAACGTTTACGAAGTTAAGATCAGCAAGGTTGATGCAACTAACAAGAAGGAGATAGCTGGAGCTCAGCTTGAACTTTATGCAATCGATGCAAATGGCAATCAGATAGCTGGTGGCTATGATAAGAAGTGGACTTCAACTACATCAGTTCAGACATTTACAGATATTACAGCTGGTGATTATGCAATCAGAGAGCTTGTTGCTCCTGAGGGTTATGAGAAGGTTGAGACACTCTTCAAGTTCAGAGTATCATTTGATGCGAACGGCAAGGCAACAGTTACTTCTCTTGGAACAGATCTTCCAGGATCTTATGATTCACAGACTGATCTGATAACATTTGAAAATGATCCTATCAAGGTTGATACAGCAACTGGTGGTATGATCGTAACAGTTGAGGAAGAGGGAACTAAGAGAAGAGTTCCAAATGCAACAGTTGAGATAGAGGCACCAAGCGGAGTTAAGTTCCCGGATGGATCTACAAAGCTTACTCTTACAACTGATGACAATGGACAGATTACTGGATACAAGGATAAGGATGGTAAGACTATTGATCTTACAACAGGCCTTATACCTGGAGATTATAAGGTAACAGTAACTAAGGTTCCTGATGGCTACAAGGTAACAACTGGAAAGACTGATACAGTTACAGTTAAACCAGGAGAAGTTACTGAGCATTTGGCACTGATCGGTACAGGCGAGAACACTACTGAGAAGACAACAGAAAAGCCTACAGAAACAACTACTGAAAAGAAGCCATCTGATACTCCTTCAACAGAGGTTAAGCAGCCAGATACAACAACTACACCTAATGCACCTGGAACTCCTAATAAGGATAAGACGGTTGTAGATACAGGTGATAGAGTTAATGTAGTACCAGTAATGATCGTTATGATTATTTCAATTATTGGAATCATTTTCATCATTAGTCGTAAGAGAAAGATGCGTTACGAGTACTAAAACAAATATATAGTCGGAGGGACTATGGTCCTTCCGACTATTTTTTGTGCTATTTTCACAGACTTGTTGTGCATTTTTAACGATTATGTCTAATTCACTAATTATTCACTTGTATTTGGCCACTTGAGTTGCTAGACTAAGAAACGTTGGTGCTAGGGGTTTGGCACCACGGGGGTTAAAGGGGATAGAATAAATAAATTAAAGCACACTATTATACTATTCAATTTATAAGGGGATTTAGTCATGTTAAAACAGAAAATCAGAAAGGTAGTGTCATTTGCGCTGGCTACAACTATGTCCATCGCTATGGCAGTAACTGGAGGCGTAAATGACATTAGAGGAGTTCACGCTGCTAGTAATGATTTAGCTAGTCAGGTCAATTTCTCTACTATTTTAGGACGCGGTGTTGACTACGGTATCATTGCAGAGAATTTTCAGCAGAGATCACATATGCAGACTACATATGCGGTTGGAAGCTTTTCTTGTGCATGTGATGGCGTACCATCAGAGGCTAATCTTAACCCTGTGGGATCAACAGCGCATTTTTTAATTGGTGATGTAGTTCCAGCAGGGCAGGAGCAGTATAGCAGAACTACTAAAGGTCCTGTATACGCATTTGTCGGTGGTGATGGAACAAACAACCTGGTTGTTGAGGCGTCAGAAAATGTCTACGCTCAGGAAGAAGGAAAAGATAGTAACTTCAAGAGCCAGAACTTCGCTAACACAGACAAGATAGTAGACAACAACACAACTCAGCATGTTAAGGATCTTTGTGATAGCGTGTTTGGTGTATCAAATCAGCTTTCAGTTAAGGCAACATCTGATGATGCTATCGATTATAGAGATTACTTTACAACAACTGGTGGTGGAAAAGATGGCGATAAGGCTTGTCTTGATCTTACATCAGGCGATTTTGCTAATAAGGTAGTTTATATCGATGTAGATGATGATCTGCTTGGATATATGAATGTTGCTGATAACTTCAATATTATCAAGGATTCATCTACTGTTATTGTATTTAACATCGGACCAGATGTTTCTACTAATAGTACAGTTCGTTCTGATAATGATTATGCTATTAAGGGTAGACATGGACTTAAAGAAGAAGAGTTCGTAACACTTAGTACATACAGCGTATCAGTTGATAATGGAAACAGCTGGATCAGAACAACAAGTTCTACTGGTCAGGATGGTAAGGAAGACGAAACGGCTAAAGCAAATTATGAGGAAACTCGTAAGCTTGATATGGAAGTTAACCAGAAGATCATCTGGAACATCACAACAAATCATGAAGTTGCACTTGATGCTTCTGCTGGACTTTTCATCGTGCCAAATGCATTTGTCGATGTAATCGGTTCAAGTACAGGTTGGGTAGTAGCAAAAGATATTGCTAACACAACTGGTGAGTGGCA
Source organism: Lachnospiraceae bacterium AC2031 (assembly GCA_000687975.1). GTDB lineage: Bacteria > Bacillota > Clostridia > Lachnospirales > Lachnospiraceae > Eubacterium_Q. Next base: position 2,866,451 of record JIAB01000001.1, read on the forward strand.
CTACACATACTGCGGAAATGTATTTGAGAATAAAAATGCTATCGGAAAACTTACTGTAAAGAAGGTAACAACAGGAAACGTTCCTTCAGGATATACTTCAACTTATAAATTTACTGTAAAGACAAATGACGACCCTGCACTTTATGTTCAGGACGAGAACGGAACACTCGGTCTTGCTGAACATGTATTTGATGTAACTGCTGGTGACGAGGCAGGTACCCTTATTGAGAAAATAGATGTAACAAAGAAATATATAGTAGAAGAAGTTGCTCCAGAAAACCTGGGTGACTCATTAACTTGTGAGACAACATATGATAACAACACTGTAGATTATACAGATAAGCAGGAAGCAACAGTTGTTATCAATAATGACTTTAAGCGTATTACTGGTAGCTTAACAGTTTCTAAGGTAGAAGATGGTGATGTTAACGGAAGCGGAAAGCCATCAACATATAGCTTCTATATTAAGAGCGGTGATAAGTATGTAGATTTTAGCGATCACAGCAACTTAGTAGATGAAAAGCCAGCGACACCATTTAGCGTGTCAATCGCAAGTAAGACAACTGTTGACGGACTTGTAGCTGGTAGAGCATATACAGTTGAAGAGGCTGATGTAACAGGCCTTAATTCTGGATTCACTTATAAGCCTTCATATGTTTATGACGGCAATGCATCAAATGTAGCTGCTAGCCTTACAAAGGATAAGCAGGAAGCAACTGCTGAGATTACTAATAGCTTTAATCAGGCTAAGACAGTAGTAACACTTAGCAAGAAGGATATTAACGGTACAGGCGAACTCAAGGGAGCTGAGCTTAGAATCACAACAGATGCTGCTGGTCAGAACGTAGTTAATGATGCAGTGACTGGCGAAGCACTTAAGTGGATCTCAACAGATGTTGCTAAGCAGGTAAGCCTTGTTAATGGCGTTTACTACATGACAGAGACAACAGCTCCTGAAGGATATGATGTTTCTGAGACCGTAGCTTTCGAAGTTGAAAATGGTTTCGTAACTAAGGTTGGTAACGCAGGAGACGTTAATGGCACAACAGTAACAATGTTTGATGCACCAACTGTTTATAAGACAAATGTTAAGATCAGCAAGCAGGCAGTAGGCGGCGGAGCTGAGCTTGCAGGAGCAGAGTTCACTCTTACTGGTGTTGATGAGTCAGGTAAGAGCAATATATTCAAAGATGAGAATGTAGCTGGTACTTCAGCTTCAATATCAAAGGATGGCGAAACAATCACATTTGTATCAGGAAATGCTCCAACAGAGATTAAGAATCTTCTTGATGGAACATATACACTTGTTGAGAAGGCTGCACCAGAAGGATATGAGATCGCATCAAGTATCAGATTTTCTATTAGGAATGGTGAGGTTGTTCCTGAGTCAGTTAAGACAGAGGTTCAGGGCGCTACACCAGCTGAGTCTGGATATGTAATCGCACCAGAGGGAACATATACAGCTGCAACAGGAAGTAATCCTACTGTTATCACAATGTTCGATGCAGTTAAGGTGGTTAAGCCAACTGTTGAGATCAGCAAGCAGGATATTTATAGTAATGAACTTCCAGGAGCTACACTTACACTTACTGGTAAGGCTGGTGATAATACAGTAATCTTTACAGAAGAGAATATCTCATCTGATAAGATTAAGAATAATGGTGAGACAATCGAGTTTGTATCTGGTGATGCACCTACAGTGATCAAGAATCTTCCAGATGGTAAATATACACTTCATGAAGATGCAGCACCAAATGGTTATCTCGTAGCAACTAATATCGAATTTGAGATTAAAGATGGTAAGGTTGCACCTGGAACTAATGTGACGGCAGCAACAGAAGATAAGAATGCAGTTATCACAATGGTTGATGAGGCAGAGCCAGTACCAGAGCCAAACAAGACTGATGTTAAGATCAGCAAGCAGGCAGTAGGCGGTGGGGCAGAGCTCGAGGGAGCTACATTCACACTTACAGGAAAGACACTTGATGCTGCTGGAAACACAACATCAGAGAATGTAACATTTACAACAGATAATACAGAGGGAACTAACGCTAAGGTTTCTGATGATAGCAAGACAATAACATTTGAGTCTGGAAAGGCACCTACAGAGATCAAGAATCTTCCAGATGGAACATACACACTTGTAGAGAAGGCTGCACCAGAAGGATATGAGATTGCATCAAGTATCATCTTCACAATCAAGAATGGCGCAGTAGTAGCAGATTCAGTTAAGACAGAAGTTCAAGGAGCTACACCAGCAGAGACTGGATATGGAACAGCACCAGAGGGAACATACACAGCTGCAACAGATAGCAGCTCAGCTGTAATCACAATGTTCGATGCTGTAAAGCCAGCAAAGACAACAGTTGATATCAGCAAGCAGGATGTTCATAGTGAAGAGCTTCCAGGAGCAACACTTACACTTAAGGGTGAGGCTAACGGAAGAAGTATCATCTTCACAGAAGCTAACATCAGCTCAGACAAGATCACAGACCTTGGTGAGACAATCAAGTTTGTATCAGGAGATGCACCTACAACTATTAAGGATCTTCCAGATGGTAAGTATACACTTCATGAGGATGCAGCTCCAAATGGTTACCTAGTAGCAACAGATATCGAATTTGAGATTAAAGATGGTAAGGTTGTACCAGGAACAAATGTAACTGCTGCAACAGAAGATAAAAATGCAGTAATTACAATGGTTGACGAAGCTGAGCCAGTACCAGAGCCAGCAAAGACAACAGTTGAGATCAGTAAGCAGGATGTATATGATAAAGAGCTTCCAGGAGCAACACTTACACTTACAGGAGAGACAGCTGATGGATCTGTAATCTTTACAGATGCAAACATCTCATCTGATAAGATTAAAGATAATGGTAAGAAGATCGAGTTCGTGTCAGGTGATGCACCTACAGTAATCAAGGATCTTCCAGATGGAAAGTACACACTCCATGAAGATGCAGCACCAAATGGTTACCTCGTAGCAACAGATATCGAGTTCGAAATCAAGGATGGTAAGGTTGTACCTGGAACTAATGTGACAGCAGCAACAGAAGATAAGAATGCAGTTATCACAATGGTTGATGAGGCAGAGCCAGTACCAGAGCCAGCAAAGACAACAGTTGAGATCAGTAAGCAGGATGTATATGATAAAGAGCTTCCAGGAGCAACACTTACACTTACAGGAGAGACAGCTGATGGATCTGTAATCTTTACAGATGCAAACATCTCATCTGATAAGATTAAAGATAATGGTAAGAAAATCGAGTTCGTGTCAGGCGATGCACCTACAGTAATCAAAGATCTTCCAGATGGAAAGTACACACTCCATGAAGATGCAGCACCAAATGGTTACCTCGTAGCAACAGATATCGAATTCGAGATTAAAGATGGTAAGGTTGTACCTGGAACTAATGTGACAGCAGCAACAGAAGATAAGAATGCAGTTATCACAATGGTTGATGAGGCAGAGCCTGTTACAGAAGAACCTACAACAGAAGAGCCAACAACTGAAGGACCTACAGAGGAGCCAACAACTGAGGAACCTACAACTTCAGAGCCAATAATTCAGGTTTCTAAGACTGATGTTAAGATCAGCAAGCAGGCTGTAGGTGGTGGAGCAGAGCTCGAGGGAGCTACATTCACACTTACAGGAAAGACACTTGATGCTGCAGGAAATACAACATCAGAGAATGTAACATTTACAACAGATAATACAGAAGGAACTAACGCAAAGGTTTCTGATGATAGCAAGACAATCACATTTGAGTCTGGAAAGGCACCTACAGAAATCAAGAATCTTCCAGATGGAACATACACACTTGTAGAGAAGGCTGCACCAGAAGGATATGAGATTGCATCAAGTATCATCTTCACAATTAAGAACGGCGCAGTAGTAGCAGATTCAGTTAAGACAGAAGTTCAAGGTGCTACACCAGCAGAGACTGGATATGGAACAGCACCAGAGGGAACATACACAGCTGCAACAGATAGCAGCTCAGCTGTAATCACAATGTTCGATGCTGTAAAGCCAGCAAAGACAACTGTTGATATTAGCAAGCAGGATGTACTTAGTAAGGAGCTTCCAGGAGCAACACTTACACTTAAGGGTGAGGCTAACGGAAGAAGTATCATCTTCACAGAAGCTAACATTAGCTCTGACAAGATCACAGACCTTGGTGAGACAATCAAGTTTGTATCAGGAGATGCACCTACAACTATTAAGGATCTTCCAGATGGTAAGTATACACTTCATGAGGAAGCAGCACCTAAGGGTTATGTGGTAGCAACAAACATCGAGTTCGAAATCAAGGATGGTGTTGTAACAGGAACAAATGTAACAGCAGCAACGGCTGATAAGAATGTAACAATCACAATGGTTGATGATGCAGAACCTGTTACAGAAGAGCCAACAACTGAGGAACCTACAACAGAGGCACCAAAGACAGAAGAACCTACAACAGAAGAGCCAACAACTGAAGGACCTACAGAGGCACCTACAGAAGAGCCAACAACTTCAGAGCCAATAATTCAGGTTTCTAAGACTGATGTTAAGATCAGCAAGCAGGCTGTAGGTGGTGGAGCAGAGCTCGAGGGAGCAACACTTACACTTACAGGAAAGACACTTGATGCTGCAGGAAATACAACATCAGAGGATGTAACATTTACAACAGATAATACTGAGGGAACTGACGCTAAGGTTTCTGATGATAGCAAGACAATCACATTTGAGTCTGGAAAAGATGCTACTGAAATTAAGAGCCTTCCAGATGGAACATACACACTTACAGAGACAGCAGCACCAGAAGGATATGAGATTGCATCAAGCATTATCTTTACTATCAAGGATGGAAAGGTAGTAGCAGATTCAGTTAAGACTGAAGTTATTGATGCATCTGGAAATACTTCAACAGGTGATGCGCCAGACGGAACATTTACAGAGGCAACAGAGAAGAGTTCATCTGTTATCACAATGTTCGATGCTGTAAAGACTGTTAAGGAAGAACCAACAACAGAGGAGCCAACAACAGAGGCACCAAAGACAGAGGAGCCAACAACAGAGGCACCAAAGACAGAGGAGCCAACAACAGAGGCACCAAAGACAGAAGAGCCAACAACAGAGGCGCCAAAGACAGAAGAGCCAACAACAGAAGCGCCAAAGACAGAGGAGCCAACAACAGAAGCGCCAAAGACAGAGGAGCCAACAACAGAGGCACCAAAGACAGAGGAGCCAACAACGGAGGCGCCAAAGACAGAGGAGCCAACAACAGAGGCACCAAAGGCTCAGACATCAAAGGCTGATGTAAAGATCAGTAAGCAGGCAGTAGGTGGCGGAGCTGAGCTCGAGGGAGCAACACTTACACTTACAGGTAAGGATTTTGAAAGTAAGGCTATTACATTTACAGATGCAAATGTAGCTGGAACATCTGCTAAGGTTTCTGATGATAACAAGACAATTACATTCGTATCTGGTAAAGAGGCTACAGAGATTAAGAGTCTTCCAGATGGAACATACACACTTACAGAGACAGCGGCACCAGAAGGATATGAGATTGCATCAAGTATTATCTTTACTATCAAGAGTGGAAAGGTAGTGGCAGATTCAGTTAAGACTGAAGTTGTAGATGCATCTGGTAAGTCATCAACTGGTGATGCACCAGAGGGAACATTTACAGCAGCAACGGAAAAGAGTTCATCAGTGATTACAATGTTCGATGCTGCTAAGGCTTCAAAGGCTGAGTCAAAGGCAGAAGAGCCTACTACAGAAGCACCTAAGGGAACATCAAGTAAGACTGATGTTAAGGATGATTCAAAGGACAAAGAAGTAAAGACAACAAATACATCTACAACTAAGACGGGCGTTAAGGAAGAGCCTACAACAGAAGCTGCAAAAGATCAGAAGACAGGAACTGCACTTCAGAAGACAACTGAGACAACAACAGAGCAGACAACTGAGACTACAACTCAGAAGCCTTCTGAAACACCTTCTACAGAGGTTAAACAGCCAACTACAGAGGTTAAGCAGCCAACAACTACAACTAATCCATCACCAAATGCACCTTCAACACCTCAGAAGGACACAACAACAGTTAGCACAGGTGATAGCATGAACGTAGTACCAATTATCGTGGTTATGATTCTTGCACTTGCTGGAATAATCATCCTTATCATTCGTAAGAGAAAGATGCGTTACGAGTACTAAGATACAGTACAAGTGAGTTGCAAAAACACGCTAAAAATGCTAGTATATTGAGTCAGTGGAATGAAATGTTCCACTGACTCATTTCTTTAAGAAATAAACGTAGAAAGAAAGGCAGTTTTTTATGAGTAACGATTCAAATGCAACTGAAAAGAAGAAAGTATTACTAAGTGGTATTCAGCCAACTGGTGTGTTTACACTTGGAAATTATATAGGAGCAATTAGAAACTGGAAGAAGATGCAGGAAGATTATGACTGTGCATACTTTATCGCAGATCTTCATAGTCTTACAGTTCGTCAGGATCCAGCAGATCTTAGAAAGAGATCAAAGGATGCGTATGCGCTTATGCTTGCCTGCGGAATTGATCCTGATAAGAGCCTGGCTTTTATTCAGAGCCATGTTCCTGCACATGCAGAGCTTGGATGGATTCTTTCCTGCTATACACAGTTTGGTGAGCTTTCACGTATGACTCAGTTCAAGGATAAGTCAGCACAGCATAAGGATAATATCAATGCAGGTCTTTTTGATTATCCTGCACTTATGGCAGCAGACATTCTGCTTTATCAGCCTGACTATGTCCCAACAGGTGCTGATCAGAAGCAGCATGTAGAGCTTACTCGTACTATTGCTAATAGATTTAATGGACTCTATGGTGATGTGTTCAAGGTTCCTGAACCATATATTGCTAAGGCTGGTGCTAAGATAATGTCACTTCAGAATCCTACAAAGAAGATGTCTAAGTCTGATGAAAATCCTAAGGCGACTGTATCAATCCTTGATAAGCCAGATGTTATCATGGCTCGTTTCAAGAGTGCAGTTACTGATAGTGAGTCAGAGGTTGCCTTCAGAGAAGGCAAAGATGGTATTAATAATCTTATGACTATTTACTCTGTATTTACAGGTGAAAGCTTCGAACAGATCGAGAAGGATTTTGCTGGTAAGGGTTATGGTGATTTCAAGAAGGCTGTTGGTACAGTCGTTGTTGATGCACTTACTCCTGTAAGAGAAGAGTTCGAGAGATTATCTAAGGATAAGGCTTACCTTGAGTCTTGTTATAAGAAGGGTGCTGAGACTGCTTCATATGTTGCAGGCAAGACCCTTAACAAAGTTAAGAAGAAGGTTGGACTTCTTGTATAAAAGATTTTATCTTTTGTTTTCTTCTAAGCTGAGGCTAGGAAGTATATTAATAAGGGAAATGGTATGAAGGTTAGAAATTATAGCACGGACAATAGTATTGTGCGTCTAACTAAATATCGTAAGAAAGGACTGCTCAGGATTATTTTCAGCCGTTTGGGTGGAATAATCCTGCTTCTTTATTTGCAGGTAAGTATGGTGTTTTCGCTGTTTACCTGGTTCTCGGGTTATATCCCATATTATCAAACGGTGAAGGTTATATTCACTGTGATAATGATCATTTATCTTTTTAATAGTGATATGGATTCTTCAGCTAAGCTGACATGGATGTTTATCATTTCAATGCTCCCACTTCCGGGATCGATTTTTCTTGCGTTTACACAATTTGAGATTGGTCATGTTGCCATGAAGCGGAGAATGCTCCGAGTTATGGCAGAGACTAAGGATGCTTTGCCTCAACAGGCAAGGACCATGAAAGAACTTGAAACTGATGAGTCCGGTATTACTGAGATGTCTCAGTACCTTAGTAAGACTGGTGACTTTCCAATATATAATAATACCGAGGTAACTTATTTTGCTAGTGGAGAAGAGAAGTTTGAGGCTCTTCTTGAGGAACTGCGTAAGGCAGAGAAGTTTATCTTCCTTGAGTATTTCATTATAACTGAAGGATATATGTGGGGACGGATCCTTAAGATCCTTATTGATAAGGTGAAGGAAGGAGTAGAAGTTCGAGTCCTCTATGATGGCATGTGCGAAATGTCATTACTGCCGCACAACTATGCAGAACGACTGCAGACCTTTGGAATCAATGCGAAGACATTTTCCAAGATCCATCCTTTTGTTTCTACATATTATAATTACCGTGATCACCGAAAGGTGCTGGTGATTGATGGAAAGGTGGCTTTTAACGGCGGTGTTAATCTTGCTGATGAGTATATCAATCGGATAGAACGATTTGGCTACTGGAAAGATTCTGCTGTTATGGTTAAAGGCGAAGCCGTAAAGGCATACACACTGATGTTCCTTCAGATGTGGGCTGAGGATTCTGGTAATGTTGAGTTAGGCGATTATCTTGAAGTAAGTTGTGATCCGAAACGAAGTCTTAGTAATAAAAAAGAACTAAGTGAGGAGTTCAGTCCTTCAGGATATGTTATGCCATATAGTGATATTCCTCTTGATGATGAGAAGGTCGGAGAGAATATTTATATGGATGTACTGAGTCGTGCTCATAACTATGTACACATCATGACTCCTTATCTTGTGCTAGATGATGAACTGAGAACATCCATTAAGTATGCTGCCAGTCGCGGTGTTGATATATCGATTATTCTTCCGGGAGTTCCGGATAAGAGGCTGGCTTATGCTCTGGCTAAGTCGCATTATAAGGATCTTGTTAAGTCGGGGGTTCATATCTATGAGTATACCCCAGGGTTCGTTCATACTAAGAACTTTGTAAGTGATGATGAGAAGGCGATAGTAGGAACTATAAATCTTGATTACAGAAGTCTCTATCATCATTTTGAATGTGCAACCTATATGTATAAGTGCGACGCGGTTGCAGATGTGGAAAGAGATTTCCAGCAAACCATGGCTCAGTGTCGAGAGATTACACTGGATACTATAAAGCACGAAAAAATATTTTATAAGCTGATGGGACCGCTAGTCAAACTTATAGCGCCACTCATGTAGTGAGTCACCCTCACGTCCGACGTAACAACTGACTCAAAAATGAGTCAGCTGTTACGTCGGACGTGCAAAGTGACTCGTTTTGAAGAAAGTGCTTGATTTATGTGTTTGCTTGTGATAGTATAGCAACGTTGCTGGTATGCAATCGAGGTTTGGGCTCTTGGGGCGCCAGATGGTGTTGCATATACGTTACATAGAAAAGGAGAAAGATTATGAGAGAGGGAATACATCCGGATTATTATCAGGCTAAGGTTGTATGTAACTGCGGAAATGAGTTCGTTACAGGTTCAACTAAGGAAGATATCCACGTAGAAATCTGCTCAAAGTGCCATTCTTTCTATACAGGTCAGCAGAAGGCTATCAAGGCTCGCGGACGTATAGATAAGTTCAACAAGAAGTATGGCGTAGGCTCAGAGAATTAGATTAACTAAAAACAAGGTGACATCGGGACGACTCCTGTTGTCACCTTTTTGAGATTGCAAATGTATTTAGGACATAAGCTATTTTAAAAAGGTGACAAGGGGAGTCGTCCTTTTCTCTATTATGTAAACTAGATTAGTGATGGTGAAACAACATGAAAAGGGTTAGTATAGGTGGTCAGGCAGTACTGGAAGGCGTTATGATGAAGGGCCCAAAGTCCTACGCTCTGGCTGTTAGAAAACCAAATAAAGAGATAGAAGTTAAAGTGACAGATTACGTGTCACTTGGCGAAAGATATAAGATACTCCAGATACCACTTCTTCGAGGAATTGTAAATTTCCTTGAGTCGCTCTATATCGGAATGAAGACACTTATGGATTCATCTGAATATGTTGAGGACGAAGAGGAAGCAAAGAAGGAATCTTCAAGCAAAAAAGAGGATACTAAGAAAGCTTCTTCGGATAAAAAAGAAGAAGCTAATAAAGAAAGCAGCACGGGTTACTTGATCGGAACTTTGATTGTTTCGCTGGTAATAGCTGTTGGCGTCTTTATGCTTCTTCCGGCATTTCTTGCGAACTTTCTTTATAAAGTTACCGAAAGTGATCTTCTTGTAAATCTGGCTGAGGGAATACTAAGGCTTGTTATCTTTTTGGGATATGTGGCTGTAATTTCCTTTATGGATGATATTAAAAGAACATATATGTATCACGGTGCTGAGCATAAGACCATTAACTGCATGGAGGCGGGGGATGATCTTACAGTAGAAAATGTAAAGAAGCACACCAGATTCCATAAGAGATGTGGTACAAGCTTCGTATTCATTGTAATGTTTATAAGTATTGTGGTCTTTATGTTTGTACGTACAGATGTGATGTGGCTCCGACTCGTTTCGAGAGTTCTCTTGATTCCACTTATTGCTGGCATTTCCTACGAGTTTATTAGATATGCCGGTAAGCATAACAATGCATGTTCAAATGTCCTCAGTGCTCCTGGTCTCTGGGTGCAGAGACTTACAACAAGAGAACCTGATGACTCCATGATAGAGGTAGCGATAAAGTCTGTTGAAGGCGTGATTGATTGGCACGAGTATGTAGACTGTGTTCGCAATAATACCTTCGAGGTTTGAAAGTATGACACATGATGAAAAGAAAATGGGTGCGCTCATAAATAAGGGCACGAAGATTCTGGCGGACGCATTTATCGAGAATAATGTAGCCGAGGCAAGGCATCTCATGATGATATATCGTGATATGGATCTGGCTACCATCTATGCGAATCTTGATGAGGAGCTGGATGATGTTACAGCTATGCGATACATGAAGGCTATCAAGAAACGTGCAACTCATTATCCATTACAGTACATTACGGGCTTCACCTACTTTATGGACTATGAGTTTAATTGTAAGGAAAATGTCCTCATCCCGAGATTTGATACAGAGAACCTGGTTCTGAAGGCGGTAGAGCTTGCTCCTGAAAGAAACTGCATTGCACTTGACCTATGTACAGGTTCTGGCTGCATTGGAATATCCTATAAGCTTATGCGAGAGGATGATGGATTTAACGATGAAGTTTTTCTGGTCGACATTTCCGATGATGCCATAGATCTTGCTAACGAAAATGCAAAGAAGCTGGATGCTGATGTAACCATAGTTAAGAGTGATATGTTTAAAGCGTTCAAGGATGAAGAGGGAAAACCTACAGTTAGTTTCGATATGATACTAAGTAATCCGCCGTACATTAAGACAAAGGAAATATACAACCTGTTAAAAGATGTACGTGATTTTGAACCAAGGCTTGCTCTCGATGGAGCATCGGATGGGCTTGCATTTTACAGGATCATTGCTTCCGAAGCGAAACAGTTCCTTGTGCCAGGAGGATATCTGGTTCTGGAAATTGGATATGATCAGTACATGGATGTGGCTGAAATCTTAAAGTCAAATGGATTCAAAAGTATAAAGAAACAAAAAGATATGAGTGGACTCGACCGTATCGTTTCCGCCCGTTATTGTATATAAGAGGAGAAAAGAAATGTTTGATAAGTTAGAAGAGTTAGTTGACAGACTTGAACAGGTTATGAAGGAACTGTCTGACCCAGATGTAGTTAATGATCAGACAAAGTTCCGTAGTCTTATGAAGGAGCAGAGTGATCTTACTCCTATCGTAGAAAAGTATAAAGAGTATAAGAGAGCAAAGCAGGATGAAGAAGACAGCCTTATGCTTCTGGACGAAGAATCTGATGAAGAGATGAAGGAAATGGCAAAGGAAGAGCTTAATGAGGCTAAGAAGGCTATCGAGAGATGTGAGAATGAGCTGAAGATCCTTCTTCTTCCTAAGGATGCAGATGACGACAAGAACGTTGTAGTTGAGATCAGAGCTGGTGTTGGTGGTGATGAGGCTGCACTTTTTGCTAGTGAGCTCTATCGTATGTATCAGCACTACGCAGAGAAGAAGAGATGGCAGATCGAACTGATATCTATAGATGATACTGGTATCGGCGGTATCAAGGATGTAAACTTCCTCATCAAGGGACGTGGTGCATTCTCAAAACTGAAGTATGAGAGTGGTGTACACAGAGTACAGCGTGTACCAGAGACAGAATCAGGTGGACGAATTCATACATCAGCAGCTTCTGTTGCTATCATGCCAGAAGCAGAAGAGGTTGAAATCGAGATAAATGAAAAGGATATCCGTATCGATGTAATGCGTGCATCAGGAAATGGTGGACAGTGTGTAAATACAACTGACTCAGCTGTACGTCTTACTCACTATCCAACAGGTATCGTAATCTACAGCCAGACAGAGAAGTCACAGATTCAGAATAAGGCAAAGGCTTTTGCTCTTCTTAGAACAAAGCTGTATGACCTTGAGAGACAGAAGGCTCATGATGCTGAAGCGGATGCTCGTCGTAGCCAGATCGGTTCTGGTGACCGTTCAGAGAAGGTTCGTACATACAACTTCCCACAGGGACGTGTTACTGACCATAGAATCAAACTTACATCATATAGATTAAATGAAGTTTTAAATGGTGATATAGACGAGTTTATCGATGCACTCACAGCTGCTGATCAGGCTGCAAAGCTTGCAAAGATGAGCGAAGAATAAAGGTTATAAAGCTTGTGATGACAAGCAAAGAATAAGGTTGTAAATACCTGGAGCGCGTACTATAATTATTTTGTGGTTTTTCATTCTGAAGAAAAAAGGTGAGAGAGTTTCTTTCTGAATGAATTTGGTATGAATTAAAGTATGAGAGACAGGGAGGGTTATGAAAATGTTTTGTAACATGTGTGGAACAAACATCCCGGACGGAGCTGACTTCTGTCCAAATTGCGGAGCTGACCTAAGACAGTTCAAACAAGCTGTGACTCAGCCTGCTGAAGAGCCTGCACCTCAGGAAACTGCTGAGGATATTGCTCAGAAGGCTGCTCAGGAAGCAGCGCAGAAAGCTGCTGAAGAAACTGCAAATGCAGAGCCGCAGCAGATTAGTGCAGAATCTACTACACCAATGATGGATATTCCAATAGCTGACGCTCCAGAGGATGAGATAGATCCTGAGAGCGGAACAACAGTTCTTACAGCTGATATGTCAGGTCCACTTACTGCATCTGAAGCACCACAGGGCTTCGCTGATACTGCGTCTACTGCAGATCCATTTACATCTGCTTCGACAGATTCATTTGCATCTGCACCAGTGGAGGAACCAGTTGCAGCACCTGCACCAGCAGAAGAACCAGCTGCTGAGGAACCAGTTAAAGAAGAGGTTCACCAGCATCAGCCTCAGGCACCTGAAGGTAAGGTGGTAACACCAGCACCTGTAACGGGCTCATCAATTCTTTCTGATGAGAGCGTGGCACCTGTAACACCTACAGTTCAGGCACAGCCATTACCACAGGCGCAGCCAGCTAATCAGTCCTTCAATCAGGTGAACCAGGGCGGCTTTAATGCTAATGCACAGCAGAATGCTCAGTTTAATCAGAATCCTTATATGCCAGCAGGTGGACAGGGTATAACTGTTATCAATCAGATGGGCGGAGGAGATGTTCCAGAAGAATATAAGCCTATATCTCCATGGGGTTACCTCGGATATACTATACTTTTCGGTATCCCGCTTGTAGGTCTTATCCTTATGTTTGTTTGGGGATTTGGAGCAACTACAAATAAGAATCTAAAGAACTATGCTAGATTCTATCTGATAACAATTGCTATAACTGTTGCTTTATATATTCTTATTTTGATAATAAGTGCAATTACAGGAGCTGCGATAATAGGAGGTCTATCGGATTATTAATATATGTGAGGGATAAACCTCTCGAAAAAAGAAACTCAGACGTTTTGTCTGAGTCAGACTGTAGACAAAGTCGGTTGCAAAACGAAGTTTTTGCAACCGATTTTTTTGTTTGCGGGCTCACTTGGGATGGGTAGCATAATACTCGATATACTTCTTTTCTGTATCATATCCGTTACGAAGACAAATGAAGAGTATTACCCAAATAACTAAAGCTGTAAGATAATCTTCATAGTAGGCGCCTACTACAACATAAACATTTGGATTGGTCGGATCGTACTTGATCTTTAATGTCTTTTTAAAATTTGTGCTGCCTTTTGTTTTTGTAGGAGAAGCGTAGTATGTTTGGCCATTCGCCTCAAATTTATAGATTCCCTCATATTCAGTTTTATGCTTTTCTTCGATAGGATCATATGATTCAAGTTTATGATATGAGTGATAGGTTGCAATTACTTTTTTATATTCAATGGATTGCTTTTTATCCAGATATACATTTATTGTTGCGGATAAGGCGAATGCGAGTCCGACTAAAAACAGTGTAATATAACCTACTCCATATATGCTTTTGAACATTTTCTTTATTATTTCTTTTTTCTGAATATCCATAGAAGTTCTCCTCTTCAAAAACTCATAACAAGCTAAATTATATCATACATTGAATGTTGAATATAGAATCCTATTGATGATTTGAGATACGCTATTTTACTATAAACCTCAAAAGTATTGTATTGACATGAAACATTTGACACAATATAATATGGTAAAAGATAAAAGGGGGGCGGGCTCCTGGAACGGATGACGAAATACATGAAAAGACTTCATGCTTAAAGGAGAAAAATAAAATGGCACAGGAATACGAACAATTAAAACTTAAAAATCAGCTTTGTTTTCCTCTATATGCTTGTTCGAGGAAGATTGTTAATGCATATAATCCATATCTGAAACCTTTGGGGCTTACTTATACCCAATATATTGTTTTTATGGTGCTTTGGGAAAAGGAGAGTGTTAATGTAGGACAGCTTGGAGAGATACTTTCACTAGATGCAGGTACACTTACTCCGTTACTTAAACGATTGGAAAAGGAAGGATATGTAACAAGAGAACGTTCTAAGGAAGACGAGAGAGTTACAATGATAAGTATTACAGAAAAAGGTAACCAGTTAAAGGAAAGCTGTAAGGATATTCCGCTGAAACTCGCCGAGAATGGCTCTCCCCTTACAGAAAAGGAAGCTAAGGAATTATATAAGTTACTGTATAAATTTCTGGGTTAAGGCATAATTTTGTATATTATAGAAGGCTTCTTTTTGAAGCCTTCTATAATATACTTTTAAAGTGCTAATGATTTTAAAGTGTGTCTATAAAACGTGCAAATGCTTCGTTACCTTCTTTATTTCTTTTGAAAACACCTGCGTCTTCAAGAACGCCTGCAAATACATATCCGATCTCCTGATGAATTATATCCATAATCCATTTTGTAGCTTTATCATTGCTACAGGTGCCATTCTTCTCGTCAAAAGTATCAATTTTGCTGGCCCCTTCGGTTTCGTCGCTTTTTTCAATATCGAGAAGGTCAGCGATTTTGGTATTATCGACGTTTCCATCTGCATCAACAGGGATGCCATATTTTGGTAGGAAAGAAGCGGCCCAATCAGCATGGGAGCCTCCAGCAGAGTAGAGGTTGCCGCCGCTTAGTATCACTTCGGCGAGAAATGCCATTTCTTTCTTAAGGCGTGCTGGAAGAACAGCTAGTCCCATTACTTCGATAAGGCCAATATTTTCTTTCTTGATGTGATGATACTCGGCGTGTGGGTGGTAAACTCCCAGAGGATGCTCATCGGTTGTAATATTATTTCTGAGAACAAGATCCAACTCATAAACATATTCGTTGACTGAACCTGAATCTAAATTACTAGAATTATGTAAACCAGATGCGTTACTTGAATTTCGCATTCGAGCGATCGGTGTGATAGTGTTGTGTGGCTCTCCCTTGGTTTCGGCGAAGATAAATGCGGTTTCATCAGTGTAGCTTCTCCATTTGCCTAAGATGTGATCGGCCAGGTCTACGATGCGGTCAATATTCTTTCCTTGAAGGCGTATAGTGGAGAGAGGCCATTTGATTATTCCTGCATGGATATCTTCAAAGCCTGGTACTGTAAATTCTTTCTCGTATGGAGCGCGCACCATAGGGAATTCGTAGCCGCCTCCCTGAAAGTGATCGTGGGAGAGTATTGATCCACCTACGATCGGAAGGTCTGCGTTTGAACCAGCGGTGTAGTGAGGAAAGAGATCAACAAAGGAAAGCAGTTTCTTCATAGTTGATCGGTCAATCTTCATAGGAGTATGCTTCTTATTAAAGATGATACAGTGCTCGTTATAATATACGTATGGGCTGTATTGCAGATAGTACTGCTCGCCGTCAAGGCTTATTGGGATTATTCTGTGGTTCTGTCTTGCAGGGTGAGTTAAGGTTCCGGCATAGCCTTCGTTTTCTCGGCAGAGAAGACAAGCAGGATAGCCTGACTTCTTGGCCTGACCAGCAGCGGCGATATCGCGAGGATCCTTTTCTGGCTTGGATAGATTGATAGTAATATCAAGGTCACCAAACTCAGTGGAAGTGATCCATTTCTCATCCTTGGCGATGCGGTCTGTTCTAATATAATTGGTGGCCTTGCTGAACTCATAGTAGAAATCGGTGGCTTTTTTTGAATTTGCTGACTTTTGGTCACTGTCAGTCTGGTTTATGTCATACAACTTAAAGAACTTGCTTTGAATAACTGAAGGTGGAGGAGTAATGAGTCCCATGATTGCTGTGTCATATAGGTCTTTATATGTTATTGTGTCATTCTCCAGGAGCCCAGTATCAAGGGCGTAATCAATCATATCTTCCAGAATCAGATGAAGATTGCGTCCTTTAGTATTATTTGCTGTGTCATAAGAATCGGTATTTAAGCTATCGTTTGAATCGATGCTATAGTCTTCAAGCTTAAAAAACTCGAGCAATCGGTTGGTTGAATATACAACATCTGCTTCATCTATAAGTCCTGTATTTATTCCATATGTAACTAACTCTTTTATTAACGCATTTATATTCTTCATATAACATACCTCACAGTCTAGTTTACATAACTTTGATGCCGCCGTATTTACGAATTTTCAGTACGGCACATGATCCTTCACCAAATACGTTGTCCATTGCGGTTTTATATGTATCGATAAAGTCCTGCTTTACGAATGCCTGTATAGTTCCTGCAAAACCTCCACCGTGTACTCTTGCAACACCTCCATTGTCGCCCAGTACCATTTCGCTGATACAAAGAGCGATAGATACGTTCTGGTGTGATATATCGTGATTAGTGTAAACGTTTTGCAGATATTTATAGGAGGAGTTTCCGGATTTGGAAACATTCTCAAGGAATATATCAAACTTGTGTTCTTTAAGACTGGCTTCTTCGTGTCTGACTCTCAGGTTTTCTTCGAAGAAGTGAAGCGCTCTAAGTACGGCGCGGTCTCCATTCTTTTCACGAAGGGCAGTGATGTTCTTTATAACATCTTCCTCGGTGAGTTCGTGGAGTACGTCCTTTTCGAAGAAGGCTGCGATAGATTTCATTTCGCTTGGAACAGCAGCATAGTCAGGTGTAAGATCTGCGTGACTTCCTTTTGTATCAGTGATGCATAGCGCATAGCCGTATTCATCAAGATCCACCTGGATCTTTTCAATGACAGGTTCTTCAGGATTGGCAAAATCGATATGACAAAGTCCGCCGACAGAGCATGCCATCTGATCCATAAGTCCGCAAGGTTTACCGAAATAGTAGTTCTCTGCGTATTGTCCGATCTTAGCAATGGTTACGGCGTCGATTCCGCCATCGTTATATAGATAAGAGAGGATATTTCCAATTACTGTTTCGAAGGCTGCAGAAGATGAGAGTCCGGAACCTCCCAATACATCGCTGGTGATATAAGCGTTGAATCCGCCTATCTTAAATCCACGGTCTCTGCATCCGGCTAGAACACCTTTGATGAGTGCGAGAGTAGAGCCCTCCTCGTCAGACTGTTTTGAAATGTCATCTAAACTGAAAGATATCATAGGATAACCTTCTGACATTATGTTAACCGAGTCGCTTATTCCAACTACAGCGATCGCGTCGTCATTTATTGATGCAGCCAGTACTTCTCCGTGCTGATGGTCTGTATGATTTCCGCAAACCTCGGTGCGTCCTGGAGCACTGACAATGATCACTTCGTCAGAATAATCTGTATTATTCTCGTAGAGCTCTTTATATTTCTTTACAGCGTTTGAGTAACGTTCTTTCTGATACTGTATTTTCGAGCTGTCCAGATAGATATCAAGTAGTTTGTTGTTAAGCTTTTCTTCTTCGATATAGCTGATCAATTCATCTACTTTCATATGCCTTCTCCTTTATGGATATTATATTTCACTACATTTATCATTATAATAAATGGGTCCTTTATTGGTAAACCGAAATTAGTTGTTTTATATTGTTTTTATGGCTTCTTTTTGAACTACCTATATTATGAGGAATGTGGTAGAATAGTTCTGTTTTGTTTTTAGATTAAAGACTGAAATAAACATTATAGTAGGAAGTAGTTGGAAGAAAATGAAATTAAGCAATATGTCTCGTCGAGAGATGCTAACTGAAACACCGATACCGGAACTGATTATCAAGCTGTCCATCCCAACAATCCTTAGCATGTTGGTGACGGCTTTTTATAATTCTGCAGATACGTACTTTGTAGGAAGGATTTCTACAGAAGCAACTGCTGCGGTTGGTCTTGTATTTTCAGTAATGGCTTTGATACAGGCTTT
>JIAB01000001.1:2890000-3191482 GCA_000687975.1 Lachnospiraceae bacterium AC2031
CCGGGACAAGCGAGGTAGGAGTATGATAGGCAAATCCGTCATACAATCTGAAGACGTGATGTGGACCGAACTATTAGTAGGGAAGCACGTGAGCTGGCTGCCGAGAAAAGCCGCTATTGCGTATACAGCGCCCGTACCGTAAACCGACACAGGTGGATGAGGAGAGAATCCTAAGGCCGGCGGGAGAAGTGTTGTTAAGGAACTCGGCAAAATGAACCCGTAACTTCGGGAGAAGGGTTGCCTGCGAGAGCAGGCCGCAGAGAAATGGCCCAAGCAACTGTTTAGCAAAAACATAGGTCTATGCGAAACCGAAAGGTGAAGTATATGGGCTGACGCCTGCCCGGTGCTGGAAGGTTAAGAGGAGGGGTTAGACTTCGGTCGAAGCTCTGAATTTAAGCCCCAGTAAACGGCGGCCGTAACTATAACGGTCCTAAGGTAGCGAAATTCCTTGTCGGGTAAGTTCCGACCCGCACGAAAGGCGTAATGATTTGGGCACTGTCTCAACAACACACCCGGTGAAATTGAAGTACCAGTGAAGATGCTGGTTACCTGCGCCAGGACGGAAAGACCCCATGGAGCTTTACTCCAGCTTGATACTGGGATTCGGTACTATCTGCACAGGATAGGTGGGAGACTTAGAAGCATAGTCCTTGGGTTATGTGGAGTCGTTGTTGGGATACCACCCTTATAGTATTGGGTTTCTAACCCATAGCCGTTATCCGGCGTGGGGACAATGTCTGGCGGGGAGTTTGACTGGGGCGGTCGCCTCCGAAAGGGTATCGGAGGCGCTCAAAGGTTCCCTCAGAATGGTTGGAAACCATTCGAAGAGTGCAAAGGCAGAAGGGAGCTTGACTGCGAGGGCGACGGTCCGAGCAGATACGAAAGTAGGACTTAGTGATCCGGTGGTATAAAGTGGGATTGCCATCGCTCAACGGATAAAAGCTACCCTGGGGATAACAGGCTTATCACTCCCAAGAGTTCACATCGACGGAGTGGTTTGGCACCTCGATGTCGGCTCATCGCATCCTGGAGCTGTAGCAGGTTCCAAGGGTTGGGCTGTTCGCCCATTAAAGCGGTACGCGAGCTGGGTTCAGAACGTCGTGAGACAGTTCGGTCCCTATCCGGCGTGGGCGTAAGATATTTGAGAGGAGCTGTCCTTAGTACGAGAGGACCGGGATGGACGGACCGCTGGTGTACCAGTTGTATTACCAAGTGCATAGCTGGGTAGCCAAGTCTGGAAAGGATAAACGCTGAAGGCATCTAAGCGTGAAGCCAACCTCAAGATGAGATATCTCTTAAGACCCCTCGAAGACTACGAGGTTGATAGGCTCTGGGTGTAAGCATGGTAACATGTTAAGCTGAGGAGTACTAATAGGTCGTGAGCTTTTCCTAGAATTTAGGTAAAGATACGTTTTCTTGATAAAAGTATCATCTGTATGAAGTTTTGAAAGTACAATAAAAGTATTAAATACTCGATCTATTTATAGGTCGAGTTTTTTATAAATAGGGGGTTGGTCTACCGGTATGATAGGGGTCTCCAAAACCTTTGGAAGGGGTTCGATTCCCTTACCCCCTGAATTGAAAACGAAGTTCTGAAATGGTATAATTCCATTTTAGAACTTTTTTTTGTTTTATAATTTGTTTTCATTTCATTTCTACTAATAAAGGAGAACTTAGAAGATGAGTAATATAAGAATAGCATTTTTTGATGCTAAGGATTATGATAGAGATTCTTTTATTAAAGCTAATAATAAGAATGAATATGATATAACATATTTTGAGACCAGACTTTCTGAGGATACGGTCCGTTTGGCTGACGGATATGATGCTGTATGTGTATTTGTTAATGATGATATTAATAAAGAAGTTATTGATAAGCTGGTTGAGATGAATGTTAAGCTTATAGCTTTGAGATGTGCAGGCTATAATAATGTAGATATTAGTTATGCATATGAGAAGATTCATGTTGTTCGTGTTCCGGCTTATTCGCCTTATGCTGTTGCTGAGCATGCTATGGCGCTTCTTCTTACTTCTGTTAGAAGAATCCATAAAGCGTATATACGTACGAAAGATTTCAATTTCAGCCTTAATGGACTTACTGGATTTGATTTACATGGTAAGACTGTTGGTGTTGTTGGTACTGGTAAAATTGGACGTATATTTATTGATATATGTAGAGGATTTGGTATGAATATCATTGCCTATGATAAGTTTCCAGCTGAAGGTAGTGGTATAGATTATGTGTCACTTGATGAGCTTTGGAAGCGTAGTGATATCATATCATTTCATTGCCCACTTACAGATGAAAATCATCATATGGTAAATGCTGATTCTATAGATAAGATGAAGAAGGGGGTTGTTCTTATCAATACGTCAAGAGGCGCTCTTATTGATGCCGAGGCTCTTGTTGAGGGAATTAAGCAGCGTAAGATTGGTGCTGCGTGTCTTGATGTATATGAGGAGGAATCAAATGTATTCTTCCATGATTATTCGAATCATATAGTGAATGATGATATTTTGGCCAGACTTATCTCTATGCCAAATGTAATCGTAACCTCGCATCAGGCATTTCTTACGCAGGAAGCTCTTGCAAATATTGCAGATACAACTCTGGATAATGTAAAGAGCTTTTTTAAAGAAGGATTTAGTGGTAATGAAATCTGCTACAAATGTGATCGTCTTGATTCTTGTAACCAGGAACATAAGAAGAAATGTTTTTAATTGCTTTTGATTTATTGCCTAAATGAGCATATAATATGACTAAAATGGTAATACAAAGAGTCTTAAATTAGGGGTATATATGACTCTTGTGGAGAGTGCAATAATGAATAAACTTGATAAGCTTAAAAAGAGGGGAATATCACTTAGAAATCTTAACATTGTTATGTTGGGCCTTGCTATTCTTATATCGGCCATTCTGATATGGGCCATGAATAGGACGGATTCATTATATAGAAGGACTCATGAATTTACTCAGAATCTTCTTCAATGGAGGCAGGATTCATATGATCTGCAGGTAGGCTCAGATTATCTTACTGAACAAGTCAGGTATTTTGCAGTTACTGGAGATAGAACATTTCTGGATAATTATTTTGAGGAAGCTTTGGTTACTCAGAGAAGAGAAAAGGCGCTTGATAAGTTAAAGCAAAATCATGACAATTCTGAAGCTGTAGCTGAGCTTACTTCGGCTATGAATGAGTCGATACAATTAATGAATCTTGAATATTATTCTATGGTTCTTACTATAGAAGGATATGGCTATGATATAAATGAATTTCCGGAAGAACTTCAATCAGTTGAACTTACGGATAAAGATGAGGCGTTATCGGATCCTGAGAAGAAGAGTCTTGCTATAAAGTATCTCTTTCACGATGACTATCTTACGTCTAAGCGTCGAATATCTAATGATATGAACGATTGCCTTGATCGACTAGAATATGAAGTTGCTGCCAGTCAGTCAAAAGTTGCTGATCAGCTTAGTAAGCAGGTGGATTTAGAACATTTTTTGACTTTTGTTCTTATCGGTATAATGCTTGGTATTGTTTTAGCAACGTCGGTACTTGTATTCAGACCGCTTCGAAACTGTGTGGATCTTATTCGTAAGGATTATGAGATTCCGCTTAAGGGAGCTTATGAGGTTAGGTTCCTTGCCAAGAATTATAACCTTATGTACTATACAACGAAGGAAAATGAGAACAAGCTTAACTTTGACGCAAATCATGATAAGATGACTGGTCTATATAATAGAAGAGGTTATGATTTCTTCCTTCATAATGTTGATATGGAGACTTCAACACTTATGATCATTGATCTGGATAAGTTTAAAGAAGTTAATGATACATATGGCCATGATGTGGGGGACAAGGTAATAATAAAAGCTGCTAAGATAATACAAAATAGTTTCCGTACCCAGGACTATGTATGTCGTATAGGTGGAGATGAGTTTGCAGTAATTATGATAAGATCTGATTCATCTATGAAGGATCTTATAACTCGTAAAGTGAATCTGATAAATGAGAAGATTGGTACTGCAGAGGAAGAAGAAGGCATTCCTTCGGTATCCTGCAGCGTTGGCGTAGCATTTGGCCGTGTTGGACTAAGTGTAAGTGATCTCTTTAAACGAGCTGACAGCGCATTATATAACACGAAAAAATCTGGTCGTAAGGGCGTATCATTTTACTCAAAGAAAAATGAAGCATAAGCATTTTGAGAATCATAAGTATGAAAATACTTCGATTGAAAGGGACGGGAAACCGTTCCTTTTGCTTATTATGGCAACATTTGTAAAGAAAATCGCAAGATATGAAAAGTATTAGCAAATATCTTTATGATAATATTAGAATGTATTAGTATAAGAAATCGGAGCGTTTGGACGCTAAAGAAAAGAGGGTTAATATGAGAAAGAATGAGAGAAAGCCGCTTGTAACAAACATTTTTACAGCTGATCCATCAGCACATGTTTTTGATGGTAAGATTTATGTTTATCCATCTCATGATATGGATATCGAGATGGAAGAGGATGATGACGGTGAGCAGTACAGAATGGAAGATTATCATGTTCTGTCTATGGATTCACTTGATAGCACTTGTGTTGATAATGGAGTTGCTCTTCATGAGAAGGATGTTCCATGGGTATCAAGACAGATGTGGGCTCCAGACGCTGTAAAAGTTAATGATAAATATTATCTTGTTTTCCCTGCAAAGGATAAGGACGACATTTTCAGAATTGGTGTTGCAGAATCAGATTCACCAGTTGGTCCATTTGTTGCTCAGGAAAACTATATTGAAGGAAGCTACAGCATTGATCCTGCTGTATTTGTAGATGATGACGGAAAGATTTACTGCTACAATGGTGGTCTCTGGGGAGGTCAGCTTGAGATGTGGCAGTCAGGAAGCTTCAATCCTGATGAGAGAAGACCAGAGGGAAATGAAAAGTCTATTGGACCTTTAGTTGCTGAGTTCAAAGAGGATATGACAGGCTTTAAGGCTGCTCCTAAGATGATCGAGATCCTTGATGAGAACGGTGCTCCTATAACAGCAGGTGATGAAGATAGAAGATACTTTGAGGGTCCATGGCTTCACAAGTTTAATGGCAAGTATTATCTCTCATATTCAACAGGTACAACACATTATCTCTGCTATGCAGAAGGTACAAATCCATATGGCCCATTTACTTATAAGGGAAGACTTATGGAGCCAGTTATTGGATGGACAACTCATCATTCAATCGTTGAGATTGAAGGAGAGTGGTATCTGTTCTATCATGACAGCTCTATGTCAGATGGATGCTCACATAAGAGATGTGTTAAGTATACAAAGCTTAATATCGCTGAGGACGGTACTATTGAGACTATCGTTCCTTACGATCACGAGAAATAAAACAGGTTTTTGTTATTACACCACATATTTTTGATATAAAAACTAAAATATGAGCATTATTTGTAAACAAGATGACAACATTTGAAAAGTCTTTATAGAAAACCTGTGTTACTATGACTTTAGTGAAGGAAACGACTATAGACCAAGTGAAGGTTAAAAGTATTTATATGACAGGGGTGTTTTATTTACTTTAAGATTCACACATGTTTCCTAAGCTATATCCCTTCCTTTGGGAGTATTTGATAAGTGTATAAAAGGGAAAACGAGGTTTTTAATGACCTCGTTTTTTCTTTTGCATTTAGCATTATTTGTTAAATGGCCTCTCAACGTAAAAAAATATAAAAAATAAAGAAAAAAACTGATTTTCCTAAAAGTAACTAGATGGTAGAATATGACTTATATGATTTAAGTAATTACAGGAGGAATAGTGAAATGGGAGTTAAAGAGATAATCGAAGCAGGAAAAACTGCGATCGGAATAGAATTTGGTTCTACAAGAATCAAGGCTGTACTTGTTGATGAGAGTGGTAAGCCTCTCGCACAGGGTGGTCATGGCTGGGAGAACCAGTTTGAGAATGGTGTATGGACATATAGTCTTGATATGATATGGAATGGTCTTCAGGATGCATACGCTGATCTTCTGAAGAATGTTAAAGATGAGTATGATGCTGTCATCACTACAACTGGAGCAATCGGCTTCAGTGCTATGATGCATGGATATATGGCGTTTAATCAGAGTGGAGATCTGCTTGTTCCATTTAGAACCTGGAGAAATACAATCACTGAGCAGGCTGCTAAGGAGCTGACTCAGGAATTTGGTTTCAATATTCCACAGAGATGGAGTATTGCACATCTTCATCAGGCTATTCTTAATAATGAAGAGCATGTAAAGGACATTTCCTTCTTTACAACTCTTGCTGGATATATTCATTGGCAGCTTTCAGGTGAGAAGGTACTTGGTGTAGGTGATGCGTCAGGTATGTTCCCAATCGATAGTAAGACAAGAAATTATAATGATGAGTATCTTGATAAGTATGATAAGATCCTTATGCAGAAGGGCATCACATGGAATATCAGAGGTATTCTTCCTGAGGTTAGACTTGCAGGTGAGTCTGCTGGTACTCTTACAGCTGAGGGAGCTGCAAAGCTTGATGTAAGTGGCAATCTTAAGGCTGGAATTCCAATGTGTCCTCCAGAGGGTGATGCTGGTACAGGTATGGTTGCTACAAACAGCGTAGCAGTTCGTACAGGTAATGTTTCTGCAGGTACATCTATCTTCGCTATGGTAGTTATGGAGCATGCTCTTAATTCTCTTCATGAGGAAATCGACGTTGTTACAACTCCTGTAGGCGATGATGTTGCTATGGTACACTGTAACAACTGTACATCTGATATAAATGCATGGGCAAATATCTTCAAGCAGTATAGCGAGGCTATAGGCGCTCCTGTTGATACTGATAAGCTTTATACAACACTGTTTACTGCAGCACTAGGCGGTGCTCCTGACTGTGGTGGTCTTATGGGATTTAATTATTTCTCAGGTGAGCCAGTTACAGGTTTCGATGAGGGTAGACCAGTGTTTGCAAGAAAGGTAAATGCAGATTTCTCATTTGCTAACTTTATGAGACTTCATCTTTATTCAGCAGTTAGCACACTTAAGGTTGGTCTTGATATCCTTCTTAGAGATGAGGGAGTTAAGGTTGATAAGCTTTTCGGACACGGCGGATTCTTTAAGACTAAGGAAGTTGGACAGAGAATCATGTCTGCAGCAACAGGCGGTCCTATCACTGTTATGGAGACAGCTGGTGAAGGTGGTGCCTGGGGTATGGCAGTGCTTGCGCTGTATCTTGTTAAGACAGGCGGTGATGTACTTGGTTCAGAGTCACTTGCAGATTTCCTTAATGGAACAATCTTTGGTGGCGAAGAGGGAACAACAATCACAGCCAGTGAAGAAGAGATTAAGGGCTTCGATGAATTCATGAAGTCATTTACATCTGCTTACTCACTTGAGAAAGCAGCAATCGATACATTATAAAAACGAGGAGAAATCATGTTAGAGGAATTAAAGATTAAGGTTTTTGAGGCTAATATGGAGCTTCCTAAGAGGGGGCTTGTTACATACACTTGGGGAAATGTAAGTGGTATCGACAGAGAGTCAGGACTCTTTGTTATTAAGCCAAGTGGTGTGGATTATGATACAATGACACCAGATGATATGGTTGTTATGGATCTTGAAGGAAACAAGGTAGAAGGTAAGTATAAGCCTTCATCTGATACACCTACTCATCTTGAACTTTATAAGAGATATGAGGAGATAGGTGGTGTAGTTCATACACATAGTACGGAGGCTGTTGCATGGGCACAGGCTGGAAGAAGCATTCCACTCTATGGAACAACTCATGCAGATTATTTCTATGGCGAGATTCCTTGTGCAAGAAGTCTTACACCTGAAGAGATTGAAGAAGCTTATGAGAAGAATACTGGTCTTGTTATCATCGAGACCTTCGATGAGAGAGGTCTCAATCCTATGTATACACCAGGTGTTCTTTGTACAAATCATGGCCCATTTACCTGGGGCAAGGATGCTGCTGAGGCTGTACATAATGCAGTAGTTCTTGAAGAGGTTGCTAAGATGGCTCTTAAGACTGAGCTCATCAATCCAAATGTTAAAACCGCGCCAGATTGCATAAGAGATAAGCATTTCTTCCGCAAGCATGGTGCCAATGCCTATTACGGTCAGAATTAATTGAAGAATCACCGATTGGTGATCTTATAAGAGGTCACATGATTAAAGTTTTTCTTGTTGAAGATGAATATGCGATCCGTGAAGGAATAAAGAAATCCGTGAATTGGGAAGCAAATGGCTACACCCTTGTGGGCGAAGCAGGAGATGGCGAGATGGCATTTCCTAAGATCGTCAAGGCGAAGCCGGATATCCTGATCACGGATATTCGTATGCCTTTTATGGACGGACTTGAACTGTCCCGTCTTGTTAAGAAGGAGATTCCTAACATTAAGATAGTTGTGCTCAGTGGTTATGATGATTTTAACTATGCTAAGCAGGCTATCTCTATTGGCGTGGAAGAGTATATTCTGAAGCCTGTATCTGGGGAGACACTTCTGGCTGAGCTTGGAAAGATTGCTGATACAATAAATGCTCAGCGTCAGGAGAACCAGGCTAAAGAGAAGTATCTCCGCGATATGGAAGAAATCCGTACCCTTGCAAAGCAGAAGTTTATTCATGATACCATCGATGGAAAGCTTTCTATGCAGGAGTCATTAGAGCAGGGACGTGATCTTGGTATAGATATTACAGCTACATATTATTCTATAGTTCTTTTCCAGGCCTTTCCAAGGTCGAAGTCCAGTGCTGCTGGTGGGGCAGAGTTTGATGTGGCTGAGTATTCAGGCGTCAGCGAGGATATATATAGTAGTATAAAAGATGCTTTTTCTGATTCTAAGGATGTTTATCTATATGAACAGGTTGGAGATGTTTTATGCTTTCTTGGAAAATCTGATTCATTAGACGAGATGACACGTAATTCAGAAAAAGGAATGAATTCAATCAAAGACATTATGTCAACCTATCCTGACTGGATCTATTTTATCTCAGTTGGTAAACCGGTGGAGAGGATTCGAGATGTTAATTCTTCCTATCGTGATGCCAGCAGGAAATTTGCTGAAAGATATATGCTGGATGACAGCTTTATCTTCTATGGTGAGGATGGAGATAATAGAGAGAAGATAAGAGAAAAGGTTTCTGCTGAGAAGAAGGATTCCACAGATACCCTTGTTGATATTAATTCTCTAGATATAAATACTCTTGATATTGGTGGTATTGATATCAAGATGGTATCTCAGAAGACCATATTCCATTTCCTTAGAAATGGTACTCTGGGTGAGATTGACGACCTGGTAGATGAGTACTTCACAAGTCTTGGAGATGAGGCTTTGGAGTCCCTGATGCTTCGACAATACGTGCTTATGGAAGCGCTCATAAGTGGAATGGCATTTCTCGACAGCATGAATGTAAGCAAGGAAAAGTCTTCCGAAATACTGGGAGAATTGACTGATCCAGTGAAGTTCGTGGATTCGGTGGACAAGGCGAAGGATTATATTACAAGAATACTTCGTTCACTTATTGATTATAGAAATCAGGTGTCAGATAAGAAGTATACTGAGATCATCGATAAAGCCAGAGAGTTTATTCAGGATAACTATAAGAATGATGAAATGTCACTTCAGACAGTTGCGTCCTATGTAAATGTCAGCTCCAATCATTTCAGTGCTATATTTAGAAGGGAAACTGGAGAGACCTTCATTGATTATCTGACCAGAGTTAGAATGGATAATGCTAAGGATCTTTTGACCTGCACATCTATGAAGACTTCAGAGATTGGCTTTGAGGTTGGATATAAGGATCCTCATTATTTCAGTTATATATTTAAAAAGACAATCGGTATGTCACCTAAGGAATACCGTCGTATGAAGAAAGATTCGTAGATCTTTTAAGAGGCAGAGAAGTTGAGTCAAAAGAAGAGAAGTAGCAAGATTCAGTCCAAGCTGATCAAGTATATATGGATATGTGTTATTCCTCTTATTATCCTTTTCAGTATTGCAGTTATAAGACTGTACGGATTCTATCAGGAATACGATCTGCTTGTTCGGAATATTACCAGTGCAAATGAATACAATATGAGCTTCAAGTCTTCTATGGATGAGATGATGTACCGTATTATTACGGGTTCAGCCAACTGGACTGATGCTGAGGAAAAACTGGAGGGCGAGGATCCCAAGGCACTTATCAGTGATGCTACAAAGCATTTTGAGGAGCTTCGTGATAAGACCAGTGAGGAGAATGTCCGCAGTGATCTTGATGCGCTCATTAAGCTTCTTGGCATTTTGGATGAACGAGTTGATGATATCCTTGAGAATGTTGAAGAGGGCGGCCATTACGACGAAAATATGGAAATGCTGGATATGAATATCCGTACTCTTACTTCTCTTATTCAGGAGGATATTCAGAAATACATTTATGACGAGGCTCATAA
Organism: Lachnospiraceae bacterium AC2031; assembly: GCA_000687975.1. Taxonomy (GTDB): domain Bacteria; phylum Bacillota; class Clostridia; order Lachnospirales; family Lachnospiraceae; genus Eubacterium_Q. Next base: position 2,900,430 of record JIAB01000001.1, read on the forward strand.
TATGGAGATGCTGCGACGTCAGGTTGCGGCCAGCCTTCTTACCACTATTAGGGTTATGATACTCGTTCTTATCATTATTCTTGTTGCAATATATATCCTATCTAAGAGACTTTCCCAAAGAATTACAGAACCTATCACAGAACTGGTAGGTATGACAGAAAAATTTGCAGGTGGAGATTTTACTGTATCCTATCATCCGGACAGAGATGATGAGATGAGAACTCTTGCAGAGAGTTTTAACAGCATGGTTAAAGAGATTGAGACTCTCGTAGAGGATATTCATCGTGAGCAGGAAAATGCTAAAGATGCAGAGCTAAGGCTTTTGCAGGAACAGATAAATCCCCATTTCCTTTATAATACACTGGACGCGATTATCTGGATGACAGAAGCAGGAGAGAATCAGAAAGCGATACAGGTAATTCAGGAGCTTTCCAGCTTCTTTAGAATCTCACTTAGTAAGGGTGAGAGTGAGATCACAATAAAGAATGAACGTGAACATGTAAAGAATTACCTCGAGATTCAAAGATACCGTTATCAGGATATTCTGGATTATGAGATAGATATAGATGAAGATATTCTGGATTATCATATTCAGAAGCTGACGCTTCAGCCTATCGTGGAAAATGCCCTCTACCATGGAATTAAGAATAAGCGTGGTGGTGGTATGATCAGGGTTGAAGGTTATCTTGAGAACAGTGACAGAAATCCTAAAAGAAATCTTTCCAGTAGTGACATTATATTCCAGATCAAGGATACGGGTATTGGAATGAATGAAGAAGAACTGGAAAGACTTCGAGGTCTTATTTCAGGAGAAATTGTTTTAGATGAGCAGAGAGGCTTCGGTATGGCAAATGTTCAAAAACGAATAGAGATGCTATATGGAGCGGGATACGGAATCACTGTAGAAAGTGTTTACAACGAAGGTACAACTGTAACGGTTCGAATTCCCAATGTATCAAAGGGGCATTAATAAGTCGTATGATAAAAAGAAGAATGTTTAACAGAATAGTAGCAGGAATCATATCTATGGGTTTGATGCTGACAGGGATTTCTGGCTGTGGAACTGCCTCTAATGATGAGGTCTCTACAGAACAGAAGGAGGAACTTATAACAGTAGGTTTCTCTCAGCTGGGAGCGGAATCAGACTGGCGCGTGGCTAATACTGCGTCGATTCAGAACAGTTTGACTAGACAAAATGGATTCGAACTCATGTTTGATGATGCACAGCAGAAACAGGACAAACAATTTATTGCTATAAGAAACTTTACTCAGCAGGAGGTGGACTGTATCGTTCTTGCTCCTGTTATGGAGACAGGATGGGATACTGTGCTTCAGGAGGCGAAGGATGCAGGCATTCCTGTAGTAGTAGTGGATAGACAGGTTAAGGTTACAGATACAGATCTTGTTACTGCCTGGGTAGGCTCTGACTTCACTAAGGAAGCAAAGGTGGCATGTGAGTGGCTGAAGGCTTATACAGAGACTAAAGGTATTGAACCTGGAGAACTTAATATAGTAGATATACAGGGTACTCTTGGTGCTACTGCTCAGATTGGCAGAACCAACGGAATAGTTGAGGCCAGCGGTAAGTATGGCTGGAACCTGATAGCTCAGGTACCTGCAGATTATACACAGGCTAAAGGTAAGGAGGTTATGGCAAATCTTCTTGCGGAGCATCCGGAGATAAATGTGGTCTACGCAGAAAATGACAACGAAGCTATCGGTGCCATCGAGGCTATAGAAGAAGCGGGGAAGACAGCGGGAACGGATATTTCGAAAGGTGAAATACTGGTGATCTCATTTGACGCCGCTCACTCAGGTCTCAGCAAGGTTCTTGAAGGTAAGATCGGTCTTGATGTTGAATGTAATCCTCTTCAGGGGGAAGAGGTTGAAAAGCTTGTGAAGGCTGTAAAGGCTGGAACGGAATTTAATAAATATACCTATGTAAAGGAGAGTGCATTTGCGGCTGATGACACGGTAAAGAGTGTCACGGTGAATGGCGAGGAATATGAGATCACTGTTCTTACAGATTCAATCCTCAGCAATCGTGAGTATTAAAATTATAAAAATGGAATAAAAAATCCAAACTAAAATAAAATATCGTAACAATCGTAAAATCTAAAAAACTGAAAATAAAATATCGTAAAAACAAAAATGAAGAAAATACGCATAAAATAATTATTTGAAAAAAAGAAATTATTTATTCTGTATAATTACCCTCCAAACTTTGTTATATTCGTATCATCAAGAAAACGAAAACATCTTGGACCGTTCGGCGGTTTAAGAAAAGTACAAAGTGAAACGGAGGGTTTTTCTAATGAAGAAATTCGGAAAGAAAGTCTTAGCAACTGTTGTGGCTTCAACTATGGCACTTGGCCTTGCAGCTTGTGGCGGAGCAAGTGGTTCAAATGACACTAGCTCAAATGATACTGGTAGCACAGATACAGCTGCTACTTCAGATTCTGCTTCAAGTGGTGACAAGATCAAGGTTGGTATCATCAACAACGATCCAAATGAGTCTGGATATCGTACAGCAAACGATAAGGACCTTAAAGCTATGTTCTGTGAAGCTAACGGATATGATGCATCATTCTCATACAGCTTAAAGAATGATGAGCAGATCACAGCAGCTCAGAAGTACATCCAGGATGGAGTTGATTACCTCCTCCTCTCTGCAGCTGATACATCTGGTTGGGACAGTGTTCTCAAGGATGCTCAGGATGCAGGCATACAGGTAATCCTCTTCGACCGTACAATTGATGCTAGCGAGGATCTTTATGCAGCTTCAATCGTATCTGATATGGACAAGGAAGGTGAGACAGCAGCTAACTGGCTTAAGGATCAGAACCTTGGCGAGTACAAGATCATTCACCTTCAGGGCGTTATGGGTTCAGCAGCTCAGCAGGGTAGATCAGGAGCACTTGATACTCTTGCTAAGGAAAATGGTTGGACAATCGTTACACAGCAGACAGCAGAGTGGAATGCAGAGAAGGCTCAGCAGATCGTTCAGTCAGTTATTGATTCAGGAGAATCTTTCAATGTAATCTATGCAGAGAACGACGATATGGCTAAGGGTGCTGTTGAGGCACTTGATAAGGCTAACATCTCACACGGTGTTGGTAAGGACGTAGTAGTTATGGGATTTGACTGCAACAAGTGGGCACTTGAAGAGCTTAAGGCAGGAAATTGGAATTATGATGGACAGTGTAATCCATTCCAGGCTAGCTACATTGACGATGTTATCAAGAAGCTTGAGAAGGGTGAGACACTTTCAGAGAAGACAATCATAATGGAAGAGAAGGGCTTCGATGCATCTACTATTACACAGGAAGATGTAGATAACTACGGTATCTAATCTTAGGAAACTTTGGGAGGGTGCAGCATTTAAAGATGTTGCACCCTTTTATGTTGGGACGGTATTAGATTAACGTCTCTCAGACACATTAAAGAATGAGGTGAAGTCGTGAAGGATAAAGCGGTTTTAGAACTACATAACATATATAAGACCTTCCCTGGTGTTAAGGCCCTTCAGAACGTTGATTTTACTCTGTGTGAAGGCGAGATCCATGCTCTCATGGGTGAAAATGGAGCAGGTAAATCTACTCTTATCAAGGTCATCACCGGAGTATATGAAAAAGAAGAGGGAACTATATACCTTAAGGGTGTTGAAGGTGAAGCACATATTCATTCTCCACAGGATGCTCAGAATCTTGGAATCAGTACAGTGTATCAGGAGATAACACTGTGTCCGAATCTGACAGTGGCTGAGAATATGTTTATAGGAAGAACAAAGGGCGGTATCACTAACTGGAAGAAGATGAATGAGGACACGGATAAGATACTTAAGTCACTTGATATTCCAGCAAAAGCTACACAGCAGCTAGCTACGTGTTCACTGGCAGTGCAGCAGATGGTTGCTATAGCAAGAGCGGTAGATATGGAATGTAAGGTTCTTATCCTTGATGAGCCGACTTCCTCTCTTGATGATAGTGAGGTTCGTAAGCTTTTTGGACTTATGAGAGACCTTAAGTCTAAGGGCGTAGGAATAGTATTCGTTACCCATTTCCTGGATCAGGTTTATGAGGTATGCGATAAGATAACAGTTTTACGAGATGGAAAACTGGTTGGTGAATATGAGATCAAAGATCTGCCAAGAGTTCAGCTGGTTTCTAAGATGCTCGGAAAAGAACTGGATGATCTTTCTGATATTAAAGAGGACTCAGGCGAATATGAAGAAGGTGATACAGGTGTACCTGTATTTGAAGCTGAGCAGCTTCAATCAGATGCCGGTATAAAACCATTTGACTTCTTCATCAGAAAAGGAGAGGTCAACGGATTCACTGGTCTTCTGGGCTCTGGTCGAAGCGAGTGTGTAAGAGCAATCTTCGGTGCTGACAGAGTCATAAATGGAAAAGTTAAAAAGAATGGCAAGGAGGTTAAGATATCTAAACCTCTGGATGCCATGAAACAAGGTATTGCTTATCTACCTGAGGACAGAAAGATGGACGGTATCGTCGGTGACCTTTCTGTAAGGGAAAATATCATCCTTGCAGCTCAGGTTTTAAGGGGCTTCTTCAAACCTTTCTCGAAAGCAGAAACCTACAAACTTGCTGACGAGTATATAAAGCTTCTTGATATTAAGACAGCTTCTGCAGACACACCTATCAAATCTCTCTCCGGTGGAAATCAGCAGAAGGTTATATTAGCAAGATGGCTGCTTATGCATCCTGAATATCTTATCCTTGATGAACCAACTCGAGGTATCGATGTTGGTACAAAGATTGATATCCAGAAACTTGTGCTTAAGCTTGCATCAGAAGGAATGAGCATAACATTTATTTCTTCAGAAACAGATGAGATGCTTCGTACATGTTCAAGACTTGTAGTAATGCGAGACAGAAAGGTTGTTGGAGAACTTAAAGGAGATGAACTTACACAGAGTGGAATCATGAAGACCATTGCTGGTGGTAAGTCAGAGGATACAAAAGCTCAGAAACAGGAAGTAGAAGAAGGAGGTGAGAGCGTTGGCTAGCACAAAGACTAAAAAATTTACATTCAATAAGCAACTGCTTATTCCTCTTGCGGCTATTGTCGCTCTTGCACTTTTCAACCTTGTGGTTGATCCAAGCTTCTTCAAGGTAACACTTGGAACTAATAGTGCAGGTAACCCTGTACTTTCAGGCTATCTTATAACAATTCTGGACTATGGTTCAGAACTTGCTATCCTGGCTATTGGAATGACTCTTGTTACAGCTGCTTCAGGTGGACAGGATATCTCCGTTGGAGCAACTATCGCCATAGCAGGTAGTGTTATCCTTAAGGTTCTTTGTGGAAATAACTCAAGACCTGAAACACTTCAGGCACCTATCATTGTTGCGTTCCTGGTTGCTTGTGTAGTAGCAATGCTGTTCGGTGCATTTAATGGTATTCTGGTTGCTTACTTTAAGATACAGCCAATGGTTGCCACGTTGATCCTTTTCACAGCTGGACGTTCTATCGCAGCTTGGATCAACAACAATGAGCTTCCAATTATCAGTGAGCCATCTTTTGGATATTTTGGAGGATACATTCCTGGAATTCCTATACCAACTCCATTCTTTATTGCACTTGCCTGTGTAATAGTGATCATGCTTGTACTTAAGTTTACAACACTTGGTCTTTATACACAGTCAGTTGGTATCAACGGAAGCTCTTCAAGACTAAATGGTATCAATCCACAGTTTATTAAGTTCCTCACATTTGTAATCCTTGGTCTTTGTGTAGCAGTAGCTGGACTTATCAAGGTCAGCAGACTTTCAACTATTAACTATTCAGTTATTGCTAAAGATATAGAAATGGATGCGATCCTTGCTGTTGCTCTGGGCGGAAATGCACTCAGTGGTGGTAAGTTTAACATGACGGCATCAATTCTTGGTGCATATGTAATCCAGTTCCTTACTACAACGCTTTACAAGATGAATGTTAACTCAGAAGCATTGTCAGCTTACAAGGCAGTAGTAGTTATTGTCCTGGTAGTACTTAGTACTCCTGTAGTAAGAAAAGAGCTTTCAAAGCTTTTCGCAAAAAAATCATCAAAGCAGGCAGTAAAGGAGGTGGCTTAATATGAACGAGAATAAAAAGACTGGAAATAAGTTCACCAAATGGTTTGGAAGAACCAGCGATACTAATCTGCTTCTCACGATAACCATTGTAGTATTTTTCTTAATGTACATCGGAGCTATTGTCTTTCAGGGACAGGGCTTCCTAAAACCACAAACCTTCTTCAATATTTTAAATGCAAATGCAGCGCTCATAATTACATCAGTTGGATTATCAATTGTAATGATCTGTGGCGGCATCGATATCTCAGTCGGTGGAGTAGTTGCTCTTGTAAGTATGAGCTGTGCTGTATACCTTGACTTCCATAATGGAAGTATACTGGGAGCAATTGGTATAGCTCTTGCAATCGGTCTTGTGTTTGGTATGGTTCAGGGCTTCCTTGTAGCTTACCTGGACATTCAGCCGTTCATCGTAACCCTGGCAGGAATGTTCTTTGCAAGAGGTATGACCACCATCGTCCATACAGCTCCATTCAATGTAGAAAATGAAGCCTTTGTACAGCTGAAAGATACAAGAGTAATAGTTCCAGGTTTTGGTTCTTACAATAAGCTTGGAAACTACGTAAATGCTTATGTTGAGATAGGCGTTATCGTAGCAGTACTGGTGGTTATAACATTTTTCATTATCCTACGTTGGACAAAGCTTGGTAGAAGCTTTTATGCAGTAGGAGGAAATGCTCAGAGTGCACTGATGCTTGGTATCAATGTAAAAAGAACTCGTTTCCTTTCACATCTGATCTGTGGCGTCCTTGCAGGTATCGCTGGTTTTGTATATTTCATGCATGTTGGTTCTGGTTCGGCATCTCATGCAAGTGGTATGGAAATGAATGCAATCGCATCATCTATCATCGGTGGAACGATGCTGACAGGTGGTGTTGGAAACATCATCGGAACATTCTTTGGTGTTCTTTCACTGTCAACAATTCAGAATATTGTTTCATCAGCAGGACTGGATCAGGCATGGTGGACAGGTATTACAATTGCGGCTATGCTTTGCATATTCCTGGTGGTTCAATCAGTGGTTATTGCTAATAAAAAGAAGATGCTCACCAAGTAATATAAAATCTAGCATTTTTAGTAAATCAAGTAGCAATTTTTGTAAACAATTTGACAACATTTGAGAAGATTAAAATAGTCCCTTGTGTTATTATGATACTTGCGTTAGTAGAGTAGTTTAGAATCTAATAACACAAGGGACAAAAATAATTTTTTGGGAGGTTAAAAAATGAAGTTTTTTATTGACACAGCTAATGTAGATGACATTAGAAAGGCTAATGACATGGGGGTTATTTGTGGTGTTACTACAAACCCATCACTCATAGCTAAGGAAGGCAGAGATTTTAACGAGGTTATCAAGGAGATCACATCTATCGTTGATGGACCTATCAGTGGTGAGGTTAAGGCTACCACAGTTGATGCTGAAGGAATGATCAAGGAGGGTCGCGAGATCGCAGCTATTCATCCTAACATGATCGTTAAGATTCCTATGACAGTTGAAGGTCTTAAGGCAGTTAAGGTTCTTGCTGCAGAAGGCATCAAGACAAATGTTACACTTATCTTTTCAGCTAATCAGGCACTTCTTGCTGCAAGAGCTGGTGCAACATATGTATCACCATTCCTTGGAAGACTTGATGACATCAGTATGCCAGGTATCAACCTCATTGAGGATATCGTTCAGATTTTTGATAATTATGGTCTTGAGACAGAAATCATTGCTGCATCAATCAGAAATACAGTACACGTAACAGAGTGCGCTCTTGCTGGTGCTGATATCGCTACAGTACCTTATGCTGTAATCGAGCAGATGACAAAGCATCCTCTTACAGATCAGGGTATTGAGAAGTTCCAGGCAGATTATAAGAAAGTATTTGGTGAGTAAAAAAACTACGAGAAGGAAAATGATTATGAATCAGGAAAGAAAAGCAGAACTTAAGAAACAGGCAAATGAGGTTCGTAAGGGTATCGTTACAGCTGTTCATAGTGCAAAGTCTGGTCATCCAGGCGGATCACTTTCTGCAGCTGACATCCTTACATACCTTTATTTTGAGGAGATGAATATAGATCCAAAGGAGCCAAAGAAGGCTGATAGAGATAGACTTGTTCTTTCTAAGGGCCACATTGCTCCAGCACTTTATTCAGTTCTTTCTCACAGAGGTTATTTTCCAACCTCTGATTTAACAACCCTCCGTCACACGGGTTCTTACCTTCAGGGACATCCAGATATGAAGCATATTCCAGGCGTTGATATGTCATCTGGTTCCCTGGGTCAGGGCCTATCAGCAGCGGTTGGTATGGCACTTAATGCTAAACTCGATGGCTCTGATTACAGAGTATATGCTGTATGTGGTGATGGTGAGATTCAGGAAGGTCAGATCTGGGAAGCTTCAATGTTTGCAGCTTCAAGAAATCTTGACAACCTTACAGTAATTGTTGATAACAATAACCTTCAGATTGATGGTTCAATCGATCAGGTATGTTCACCTTATCCAATCGATGAGAAGTTCGCTGCATTTGGATTCCATGTAATCAACATCGATGGTCATAACTTCGATGAGATCGCAGCTGCATTTGATGAAGCTAAGGCTACAAAGGGTAAGCCAACAGCTATCATAGCTAAGACTACAAAGGGTAAGGGCGTATCCTTTATGGAGAATCAGTGCGGATGGCATGGTAAGGCTCCAAATGATGAAGAGTTTGAACAGGCATTAAAGGATTTGGAGGTGACTGAGTAATGGCAGACGTAGTAAAGATTGCAACTAGAGATAGTTATGGAAATGCTCTCGTAGAGCTTGGACAGGAGAAGGACAATGTAGTTGTTCTTGATGCTGACCTTGCAGCTGCTACAAAGACAGGAACTTTTAAGAAGGCATTTCCTGAAAGACATATTGACTGCGGTATCGCAGAGGCAGATATGATGGGTATCGCTGCTGGTCTTGCTACTTGTGGCAAGGTTCCGTTTGCAAGTACATTTGCAATGTTTGCAGCAGGACGTGCTTTTGAGCAGGTTCGTAACTCTATCGGTTATCCACATCTTAATGTAAAGATTGGTGCTACACATGCAGGTATCTCTGTTGGCGAGGACGGTGCTTCTCATCAGTGTAATGAGGATATAGCTCTTATGAGAACTATTCCTGGTATGACAATCATCAATCCTTCAGATGATATTGAAGCTAAGGCTGCAGTTAAGGCTGCATATGAAATCGACGGTCCTGTATATATGAGATTTGGTCGTCTTGCAGTTCCAGTTATCAATGATAATGCTGATTACAAGTTTGAGGTTGGTAAGGGAGTTCTTCTTAAGGACGGTAGTGATATTACAATCATCGCAACTGGTCTTGAGGTTGGTGAATCTCTTAAGGCAGCTGAGAAGCTTGAGGCTGATGGAATCAGTGTAAGAGTGATCAATATTCATACAATCAAGCCACTTGATAAGGATATCGTTGTTAAGGCAGCTAAGGAGACTAAGAAAATCTTCACAGCTGAGGAACATTCAATCATTGGCGGACTTGGTAGTGCAGTTGCTGAAGTGCTTGCAGAAGAGTGTCAGACACCTCTTTACAGAATCGGTGTTAGAGATACATTTGGCGAGTCTGGTCCAGCAGTTGAATTACTTAAGAAATACAAGCTCGATGCTGATGGCATCTATGAGCAGATTAAATCAAATTTATAAATAACATTCATAAGGGAGGTTAATTAACTATGAATCATTTACCAGAGGTTAAGATGGGAATCGTTGCAGTTAGCCGTGACTGTTTCCCAATGAGTCTTTCAGAGTCAAGAAGAAAGGCAGTTGTTGCTTCTTACAAGGCAAAGTATGGTGACATCTATGAGTGTCCTGTAACAGTTGAGAACGAGGTTGATATGAGAAAGGCACTTGCTGACATCAATGCAGCAGGCGTTAATGCTCTTGTAGTATATCTTGGAAACTTTGGTCCAGAGTCAAGTGAGATCCTTCTTGTTAAGGAGTTCCAGGGACCATCAGCAGTTATCGCTGCTGCAGAGGAGTCAGGCGACAGACTTCTTGACGACAGAGGAGATGCTTACTGTGGTATGCTTAATGCTAGCTACAACCTTAAGCTTCGTAACCTTCGTGCATTCATCCCAGAGTATCCAGTAGGTGATGCTGATGAGTGTGCAGATATGATCAAGGAATTCGTATCAGTTGCTAGAGTAAGAATCGCACTTAGCGACCTTAAGATCATAAGCTTTGGACCACGTCCACAGGACTTCCTTGCTTGTAACGCTCCTATTAAGCAGCTTTACAACCTTGGCGTTGAAATCGAAGAGAACTCAGAGCTTGACCTTTTCGAAGCATTCAACAAGCATGAGGGTGATGAGAGAATTCCTTCAGTTGTTGAAGATATGGCAAACGAGCTTGGTGCTGGTAACAAGAAGCCAGAGATCCTTTCAAGACTTGCTCAGTATGAGCTTACACTTCGTGATTGGATCGAGGATCACAAGGGCAGCAGAAGCAACGTTATCATCGCTGGAAAGTGCTGGCCAGCATTCCAGACACAGTTCAAGTGTGTTCCTTGCTATGTAAACAGCCGTCTTGCTAAGGATGGAATTCCTGTTTCTTGTGAGGTTGATATTTACGGAGCTCTTTCAGAGTACATCGGACAGCTTGTTAGTGAAGATACAGTTACTCTTCTTGATATCAACAATACAGTTCCAAAGGATATGTATGAAGAAGAAATCAAGGGTAAGTTCTCATATGACTATAAGCTTACAGATACATTCATGGGCTTCCACTGTGGAAACACAGCTACAGACAAGCTTGCATTCTGCGAGATGAGAAACCAGAAGATCATGGCTCGTTCACTTCCAGTAGAAGTTACTAACGGAACACTTGAGGGAGATCTTATCCCAGGTGAGGCTACAATCTTCAGACTTCAGAGCACATCAGATGGAAAGCTTCGTGCTTACGTTGCAGAAGGCGAGATCCTTCCAGTAGCTACAAGATCATTTGGTGCTATCGGTATTTTTGCTATACCTGAGATGGGACGTTTCTATCGTCACGTTCTTGTTCAGAAGAATTATCCACATCATGCAGCTATTACATTCCATCATAATGGAAAGGCTCTTTATGACGTATTCAAGTATCTTGGCGTTAAGTTTGATGAGATCGATTACAATCATCCAGCTGGCGTAAGATATAGATCAGAGAACCCATTCGCATAATAAGCGATTAATGTAATTGTCAGTAGGTGCTACACATACAATCGATAAAGTACACCCTTCGGGTTCTACTGACCAGTTACTAATAAAAAATCATTTAACGGGGGCTGGGGTAGGTTTTGTCACCTGACAGAGCCTACCCCATTTCTACTATTTATAATAACTAAAATTTCTTGGAGGTTAATAATCTATGTATATTGGAGTAGATTTAGGAACATCAGCAGTTAAGCTGCTTGCTATGAGTAATGATGGCGAGATACTTAAGACTGTATCAGTTGAGTATCCTATCAGTTTTCCAAAGTCAGGCTGGTCTGAGCAGAATCCAGAGGACTGGTATAAGGGAACTATGGAAGGTATTGGAAAACTTCTCGCTGATATGCCTGATAAGACAGTTGATGGTATCGGTATCGGTGGACAGATGCACGGACTTGTTATCTTAGATGAAAATGATAACGTTATCCGTCCAGCTATTCTTTGGAACGATGGCCGTACAACAAAGGAGACAGAGTATCTTAATACAGTAATTGGTAAGGATAAGCTGTCAGAGTATACAGGAAATATTGCATTTGCTGGTTTCACAGCACCTAAGGTACTTTGGGTAAAGGATAATGAGCCAGACAATTTCGCAAAGATCAAGAAGCTTATGCTTCCAAAGGACTATATCGTTTATAAGTTTACTGGATCATATGTATCAGATTATTCAGATGCATCAGGTATGCTCCTTATGGATGTTAAGAATAAGTGCTGGTCAAAGGAAATGCTTGAGATCTGTGGAATCTCACATGTTGAGATGCCGGAGCTTCATGAGAGCTTTGATGTAGTAGGTGAGGTTAAGCCTGAGATCGCTGCTGAGCTTGGACTTACTGGAACACTTAAGGTAGTAGCAGGTGCTGGTGACAACGCTGCTGCAGCAGTAGGTACTGGTACAGTTGGTGCAGGTGGATGTAATCTTTCACTTGGTACTTCAGGAACGCTCTTTATTTCAAATGATAAGTTCTCAGTAGATGACAAGAACTCACTTCATTCATTTGCTCATGCTGATGGCGGTTTCCATCTTATGGGATGTATGCTTTCAGCTGCATCATGTAACAAGTGGTGGATGGATGAGATCCTTCGTGATACAGATTATGCTGCAAATCAGGCAGGTATTGATAAGCTTGGCGAGAACAATGTATTCTTCATGCCATATCTTATGGGTGAGAGATCACCTCACAACAATCCTCTTGTAAGAGCTGGATTCCTTGGTATGAGTATGGATACAACAAGAGAAGATATGGTTCAGGCAGTTCTTGAGGGAGTTGCATTTGGACTTAGAGATTCTATGGAAGTAGCTAGAAGCCTTGGTATCAAGATTGAAGTATCTAATATCTGCGGTGGTGGTGCAAAGAGCCCACTCTGGAGAAAGATCATAGCAAATGTTATGAATGTAAAACTTGAGATCCAGAAGAACGATGAGGGTCCTGCTCTTGGTGGAGCAATTCTTGCAGCTGTTGGATGTGGAAGATACTCAGATGTTATCACAGCAGCTAAGAGTCTTGTGAATGTAGTTGAGGTAGTTGAGCCAGATGCAGAGCTTGTTGCTAAGTACGAAGAAAAGTACCAGCAGTTCAAGAAGCTTTATCCTACAGTTAAGGGATTATATGACTAATATCCAGATGGAGGTATTATAAAGTGAAAAAAGAGGTGTTTGGCGAGACAAGAGGCGGCTCAACAGTTACAGCCTATACTCTTGAAAACTCAAATGGAGTGTCTGCTACAGTCATAGATTTTGGAGCTACAGTTGTTAAACTTATGGTTCCAGATAAGAACGGAACTTTGAGAGATGTTCAGCTTGGTTATGATGATGTTGCTTCTTATGAAGATGGTGAGTGTTTCTTCGGTGCTATAATAGGAAGAAATGCAAATCGTATTAAGGACGGTAAAGTTACCATAGATGATGTAGTTTATCAGATGGATCAGAATGATCATGGTAATAACCTTCACAGTGGTAATAAGGGCGTAGATAAGACTATGTGGACTTACCTTCCAAAGGATGATCCGAATTCAGTATCATTTATTTGTAAATCAAATGATAAGGAACAGGGCCTTCCTGGAAATGTAACAATGACTGTTACTTATTCATTAAATGATGATAATGAATTTAAGATTACCTACGATGCCGTTTCAGATATGAAGACAGTAATTAATATGACAAGTCATATGTACTTCAACCTTAACGGCCATAATGAAGGAAATGTTGAAGGCCATATCGTAACACTGGATAGTGATTATTATAATCCTGTTATTGATGATAAAGCTATTCCAACAGAGGAAAATGCACCAGTAGCTGGAACTGTATTCGACTTTAGAACTCCAAAGGCTATAAGCCAGGATGTTAATAAGGGAGATATTCAGCAGAAGTATGTTGGTGGTTATGACCATAACTTCGTTATTAATGGTACAACAGGCGAGTTTAGACATTTTGCTACAGTATATGCAGAGGAGAGTGGAATAGTAATGGATCTGTTCTCTGATCAGACTGGTACACAGTTCTATTCTGGAAACTTTATTGTTGACCAGAAGGGAAAGGATGGAGTTGATTATCATTTCCGTTCTGGTATGTGTCTTGAACCTCAGTATATACCAAATGCAATGAACTTCATTCCTGAGGGTGATGCGGATTCACCAATCTTTGATGCTGATGAGCATTATCATACAGAGAGTGTATATAAGTTCTCTGTGAAGTAGTTCAAGAAGTTTGATGGGATGAGTTCAAGAAGTTTGATGGGATGAGTTCAAGCAATCGATGAATTTAGCATAAGATGCTAAATTCATTCGATTATGAGACTTCGTCTCAAATAGAATGTATAAAAAGTGCACATTTATGGAAGCAAGCTTCCTAAATGTGCACTTTTTATACATTCTGCTTGAACTCAGACAATCAAATGTTACAAATGTATTACACAAAATATACAACAAAAACGTATAAAAATACCCCTTCTTTTGTATAATTTTTCAAAAATAGCACATTTTGTTAAAAGGATGGCATTTTTTGTTAAGTATTATTGTGCAATTTTGACTATAATACATTTAGTCAGCGACAATAAGGTGTTTTTGAGTAAGTAATTTCTACTAAATAATGTCAACTATTTGGTACTAATAGCATACGAAAGGACTAATTGTTGTCGATGTATGTGCACTCATGCAGACGGTTTTTAAAGTATTAAGAGGAGGATTTAAAAATGAGAAAAATGAGACGTGTTGCTGCTGTTGCTCTTAGTGCAGCTATGGTAGCATCAATGGTTACTGGATGCGGAAGCTCTAGTGACACAAGCACAGACACAAGTTCTGACGATTCAGCTACAGAGGCTACTACAGCAGCTTCTGACGATGACGCTTCATCAGATGATGCTTCATCAGATGATACTTCATCTAGCGAGTCAACAGGTGAGGGCGAGACTATCAATGTTTGGGCATTCACAGATGAGGTTCCTAACATGATCAAGAAGTTCAAGGAGACACATCCTGAATTCAAGTATGAGATCAAGGAAACAATCATTGCTACAACTGATGGTGCTTATCAGCCAGCTCTTGACCAGGCTCTTGCAGCGGGTGGTGAGGATGCTCCTGATATCTACGCAGCAGAGGCAGCTTTCGTTCTGAAGTATACACAGGGCGATATGGCATCATATGCATGTCCTTACGATGATCTTGGTATTGATACTCAGGCTGAGATCGACGAAGCTAAGATCGCACAGTACACAGTTGATATCGGAACTAACCCTGAATCAGGTAAGGTAGTTGGTCTTGGATATCAGGCTACTGGTGGTGCTTTCATCTATAGACGTTCAATCGCTAAGGATGCTTTCGGTACAGATGATCCTGCAGAGATCGCTGAAATCATTGGTTCTGGTTCAGGTAACTGGGATAAGTTCTATGAGGCAGCTGAGACTCTTAAGGGTAAGGGTTACGGTATCGTTTCTGGTGATGGTGATATGTGGCACGCTATTGAGAACAGCTCAGATACAGGTTGGGTTGTAGATGGCAAGCTTAACATCGATCCTAAGAGAGAAGCTTTCCTTGACGAGTCAAAGAAGCTGAAGGATAACGGATATCATAATGATACTCAGGACTGGTCAGATGCTTGGTTCGCTGATATGAAGGGCGAAGGCGAGAAGCAAATCTTTGGTTTCTTCGGACCAGCTTGGCTCATCAACTATACACTTGCTCCTAACTGTGGTGGCGAGGCTGTTGGTGAAGGTACATACGGTGACTGGGCAGTTTGTGCACCTCCTATCGGATTCTTCTGGGGCGGTACTTGGGTACTTGCTAATAAGGATTCAGAGAAGAAGGAAGCTGTTGGACAGATTATCGACTGGATCACACTTAACTGTACAGAAGATGGTCTTCAGTATATGTGGGCTAACGGTACATTTAATGGTGAAGGCGGTACAAAGGACTGCGTAGCTTCAGCTACAGTTATGGATATGTCTGATGGTACACTTGACTTCCTTGGTGGCCAGAATATGTTCGACGTATTTGGTGAGGCTAACAGCTATGCAAATGGTAAGAACCTTACACAGTACGATGAGACAATCAATACTTACTGGAGAGATCAGGTACGTCAGTACTCAGCAGGCGAGAAGGATAGAGATACAGCTATCGCTGACTTCAAGCAGCAGGTTGCTGATAACCTTGCAGTAACAGTTGAGTAATACGCTCAGATTTTATACTAACAATTAAAACTATGGGATGATGGAGGTTACTCCATCATCCCATAATAATACTAATAAGGTGTTGGAGGTTGAGATGAAGAAGAAGAAACATAGCGAGGTTAGATACTCGAAATATGGTTATATTTTCAGTATTCCTTTTGTCGTAGCCTACCTTATTTTCCAACTTTATCCAATAATATATACGGTTGTGATTGGATTTACCAACATGCAGGGTGTTATTACCCCTGAAGTGCACATTCTTGACAATCCTTTTGCTAATTTCCAGACTATTCTAACAAGTCCGTCTTTTAGGAATGCTTTGAAGAATACGTTCATGATCTGGGGCGTTAACTTTGCTCCACAGATTTTATTAGCATTACTTCTCACAGCATGGTTTACGGACAGAAGATGGAATATAAAAGGACAGGGCTTATATAAAGTACTTATTTATATGCCTAACATTATTACTGCGGCTACAATAGCCATTCTATTTAAATCACTTTTTGATTATCCTACAAGTCCTGCTCAGGATATCCTGACAAGTCTTGGATTAATCAGTAAACCAATCAATTTCCCAATCAGTAAGTCATTCTGTAGAGGAATTGTTGCATTCATCCAGTTCTGGATGTGGTATGGTTATACCATGCTTATACTTATTTCTGGTGTACTTGGAATCGATCCTGAAATTTTCGATGCAGCCGAAGTTGATGGCGCAAGTAAGACTCAGGTATTCTTCCATATTACACTTCCTAACATAAGAACTATTATGTTATTCACACTGGTTACCTCTCTTATCGGAGGTCTGAATATGTTCGATATTCCAAAGCTCTTCATGCTTGGTGGACCGGACAACGCTACAACAACAGCCAGCGTATTCATTTACAATCAGGCATTTAGCGGAAGCTACATGTACAATAGAGCAGCAGCTGCTTCTATGATCATGTTTATTATAATTATGATCCTGTCTTCAATCCTGTTCTTCCTTATGAGAGAACGTGATGATGGATATGGAACAACAAGCGGTAAAAAAAGAAAAAGCTACGCTAAGAAAGGGGGTGCTGCATAATGGCAACAGCAACACCTGAGACACTCTCATACGATAGTGTACCAAAGCAGAACAGACCCAAAGCGCATAATGGTATGAAGACCATTATTCATATAGTTTGTATCTTCCTTAGTATTTTGAGCGTTTTACCTTTCTGGGTAATGATTGTAAACTCAACTAGGTCAACAACTCAGATTCAGCAGCATGCGCTGTCTCTGATACCATCTTCCTACATGGTTAATAACTTTAAGATACTGACAGGAAAGTCCTTCAATCCACTTGTTGGACTTGGCAACTCACTTATCATTTCGTGTGGTGCAACCCTCCTAACAGTATACTTCTCATCACTGACTGCATATGCGATGGTTGCATATGATTGGAAGCTTAAGAAGGCGTTCTTTAGCTTTATTGTCGGAGTTATGATGATACCTGCACAGGTTACAACGATAGGTTTCTATCAGATGGTTTATAAGGTTGGTATGACAAACAAGTTATCAATGCTTATATTACCAGCTATCGCAGCTCCATCAACAGTGTTCTTTATGAGACAGTATCTGTACCCAACGTTATCGATGGAGATTGTACAAGCAGCAAGAATTGATGGTGCAGGCGAGTTCAGAATATTTAATCAGATAGTTCTCCCTATCATGAAACCAGCTATTGCTACACAGGCAATATTCTGCTTCGTTAGTAGCTGGAATAATCTGTTCATGCCACTCGTTCTTCTCACAAATAAAGAGAAGTACACAATGCCTATCATGGTATCACTTCTTAGAGGTGATATTTACAAGACCGAGTTCGGTTCTGTATACATGGGACTTACCCTTACAGTTCTGCCACTTATAGTAATGTACCTTATACTTTCTAAGTACATCATTGCGGGCGTTGCCCTTGGTGGAGTTAAAGGTTAATTATACATGTGGGGTTAAAAGTATTGAAATAGCCACTGGATTTAATCCAGTGGCTGTTTTTTTTATTGAAATATTTAGATTTTTTGAAATAGCTAGACGTTTGTATGATTTACATCATTTGAGTTAAGCCTGAGCTTTTTGTATTCGCTAGGCGAGTAGTTCGTGTATTTCTTGAATGCTCTACAGAAGGATGGAAGAGTATTGAACCCAGTTTGAAATGCAATATCTGTTATTGGTTTTTCGGTAACTAGTAGTTCCTCTGCAATATGTATTCTCTTCAAAGTCAGATAATCGTGGAATGTATATCCAGTCTGTAACTTGAATAGTCGCATAAAATGGAACTTTGAGAATCCAGTATATTCTGCAGCCTGCTCGGTAGATATCTCTTCTGAATAGTTGATATCAACGTATCGTAGAAGTGAGTTGATACGATTGATTGACTGAGAAGTACTGTTGGTTTCTGTTTTTACCATGTTTTCTGAGTGTTTTGCAATTGCTACGAAGATCTGATACATCTTGCTGTAAACAGTTGTCTCCCAGAAATTAGCATTGGTAAAGTATACAGAGTTCATATCCATGAAAAGCTTATATACTTCGCTGTATATATCAGGGCAGGTTTCTTCGTTACATAGGAATGCATTGAAGAACAGAGGCTCGATACTCTTATAATCTCGTGAGTTGAAGAAACTGTTCATCTCTATAAGATATATGAATCGAACACCTACTTTATCGTTTATATACTCGTGAAGCATATTTGGCGGTATGAATAGAATATCGCCTTCTTTCAGGTTATATTCATGATTGTTTGCGTGTATTTCATAGTTGTTCTGGATACAGATAAAGGCTTCCATAGCATCGTGAGAATGCATCTCATAGCCTTCTGCCTGATTGTTGTACCAGATACGAATATGTGAAGAAGAGCTGTAATTAACCAGCTCTTTTTTGTTATGAACTACACGTCCATCGAACTCAGTCGATGGCTGCTTCCATTTTTCTGGAACATTTTCCCAAGGTTTAATGTCTCCCATATAGAATAGTACCCTCCGAAAAACATTTCTAAATCAAAATGTGATAACGAACTTTAGTTGAATTATTTATATGATAACTCAAAAAATATGATTTTTCAAATCCTTAGATTTAAGCCTCATTACAATAGCATTTTTTTGTCATATTTTCTTACAAAATCCCGTAAATGTCTTGTTGCTTTAAAGCACTAAAATTAGTATAATAGACTTCGTTGGGTTTTTGGGCGGACTACTCACAAATAGTCCCAAGACTAAAGGCCTGACAAAGAACCTGTAAAGGAGAAAATAGGCCGTGATAAGTGAGGCTATGAAAGCAGTTGAAATAGCTGAGAAGAGTGCCGCTGAGAAGATTCAGTCAGCTAAGGATGAGGCTGAAAAAATCCGTAAGGCTTCTTTAGAAGAAGCTGAGGGGATGAAGCGTCAGGCTGAAGATGATTCTAAGGCTGAAAGTCAGAGCAAACTTCAGAAGATGGAGTCTGACAGAGAGGCAGCTATCCAGCAGGCAAAGGTTGATGCTGAAAGTAAGGCTGAAGAGCTTAAATCAAGCATGCAGGCTAAGGAAGCTCAGGCTATAGATGCTGTAATAAGTAAGATAATATAGAAAGGCGGATGTAACTTTGGCAATTGTTGATATGCGAAAGCTCTCTGTGTATGCTACGAAAAGTCATCGTAAGCAGATACTTGAGTTTTTGCAAGAGATAGGTGCCATGGAGATAGATGCCCTGGATTCGAAAGAACTGGATTATGAGATTCCATTTGACAAGATGGATACGTCCAGTGAAAGGATCAGATTCCAGAAGATCGCTGATGAGATAGATTATGTGATCGATCTTCTTGCAAAGTATGATACTAGCAAGAAGCCACTACTTAATCTTGAGAGTAAGCAGATTACGATCAGTGAATTCCGGGATGTTGAGAAGAATCGCAGGAAGATTTATTCGAAGGTAAAGGATGTTCTCGAGCTTGAAAAGCAGATCATGGAGAGCAAGTCAACCATTACCAGAAAGCAGAATAAGATCGCCACGCTGTCGCCATGGAGTAAACTAGATATCCCTTTAAATAGCGAAAAGACCAAGGCAACCAAGATCTTTATTGGAACATTCCCAGAGTCCATTAGTAAGGAGAGACTACATGAGATAGTTTCTGAAGGACTTGAGGAACCAGTACCTGTTACGTTCGAGATTCTCTATAACGAGAATCAGATTACGAATGTTTGCGTTGTTGCAGCTAACAGAGTAGCAGAAAAGGTTGAGGAAAACATGAGAGCAAATGGCTACAGTAAGCTGCCATTTTTATCTCATAGAATACCGGTCAAAGCTATAGAAAAAAGGCAAAATGATATCGTTGAAGAAGAAAAGAAGATAGAAGAGGCTGAGAAAAAGATAGCCGAATTTGTGGAGTTCATTCCAAGATTTAAGATCTGTTCAGATTACTTTAGAACAAGAAGTGAGAAGTACAGAATCCTTGGAACTTTACCTCAGTCAGACAAGGTATTCTTTATTCAGGGATGGGTTGAGGCTACTCAGGCGGAGGCCATCGCTAAAGCTCTGGAGGAAAAATTCAGTGCTGTAGTTGAGATAGAGCAGGATGATGAACATGCTCCTATCAAGCTGAAGAATAACCATTTCTCAGAGGCTTCTGAAGGTGTTCTTGAGTCCTACGGACTACCAACTCATGGAAGAGTAGATCCTACAACAGTGATGTCACTGTTCTATGTGTTCTTCTTCGGAATGATGTTGTCGGATGCAGGATATGGACTGGTAATGTCTATAGTTTGCGGTATCGTTCTTCTAAAATATAAGAGAATAGAAAGTGGTCTTCAAAAGATGATCCGTCTCTTCTTCTGGTGCGGTCTTTCAACTGCATTCTGGGGATTTATGTACGGAGGCTTCTTCGGAGATGCTATCGATGTAATAGCACATACTTTCTTTGATGTTCCAGAAACAACACAGGTGTTGAAGCCTATATGGTTTGCACCACTTGAGAATCCTATGAGACTTCTCATATATTGCATGCTCTTTGGACTTATTCACCTTTATGCAGGTCTTGCAATGAAGGGTTATGAGTATCTGAAGAACAAAGATATAGTGGGATTTATCTCGGATATTATATCCTGGTACATGTTCATTACCGGACTTGTAATGATGCTGATACCATCAAATATCTTCGCATCAATAGCAGGAAAGCAGATTACATTTAGCCCTGGTCTTGTTACCTTATCAAAGGTACTGGCAATCGGTGGTGTTGTGATAATTCTGCTGATGTCTGGTAGAGCAAATAAGAACTGGGGTCTCAGAATTGCTCTTGGAGCATATGATATCTACGGAGTAACAGGCTGGTTGTCAGATGTACTTTCATATTCAAGACTTCTGGCTCTCGGACTTGCAACCGGAGTTATCGCAAATGTTATCAATATGATGGCAAGCATGAACGGAAAGAGTGTAGTAGGAGCTATCATATTCGTAGTTGTGTTCATCCTTGGACACACTCTCAATATACTGATAAATCTTCTTGGTGCGTATGTTCATACAAACCGTCTACAGTACGTTGAGTTCTTTGGAAAGTTTTATGATGGTGGAGGAAAACCATTTACACCATTTAAAGCAATTAATAGATATGTTGAAATTAAGGAGGATTAAATTCATGTCAACAGGAGTTGTTATAGCATTAATAGGAGCAGCACTTGCTACAATACTTGCAGGTGTAGGTTCAGCACTCGGAGTAGCAGCAGGTGGTCAGGCTGCAGCAGGAGTTGTAAGTGAGGATCCAGCACAGTTCGCTAAGGTTCTTATCCTTCAGCTTCTTCCAGGTACACAGGGTATCTATGGACTTCTTGTAACATTCATTTCACTTTCACAGATCGGTCTTCTTGGTGGAAACTTAGTAGAGCTTACAACAAAGCAGGGATGGGCTTTCTTCGTAGCTTGCCTTCCAATCGCACTTGTTGGTCTTGTATCAGCTGTATTCCAGGGTAAGACATCAGTTGCTTCAATCGGCGTTGTAGCTAAGAAGCCAGATCAGTTCGGTAAGGCAATGCTTTTCCCAGCAATGGTTGAGACATACGCAATCCTTGCACTTCTTATATCAATCTTAGCCGTAACAAACATATTGAAATAATACCAACTAAATACAGAGTGCAAGCAAGCTTGCTTGCATAGCACGATGGATTTATGTTGGTTAAAACAGCATGAGTGCGTAACATGTTTTATTTAAACATGTGGAGCACGAATACTGTTATGAATTGCGAGGACAGTCCTCGATTATGAAATAATCGAGGATCCGAAGGATGCATTCTGCGAAAGCAGAATCAAGATTTGCAGAGCAAATCTTGCATATCTTCGAAGAAGATATGGCACAGCGAAGTGTAGCAATTCGTATTTCAATAATAAGTGTAGAAAGGAGTCAGTATGGCTGGTATTGAAAGCATTACTAAAGAAATAAACCTTGAAGCTGAAAAGGAAGCTGCTGGGATTATATCTGCTGCTGAAGAAGCTGCCAAGTCTCTGAAAGCTAAGACTGAAGAAGAGTGTAAGTCTATAAAAGCCGAAGCTGATGAAAAGATCAGCAAGAAGCTTGTGTCGGAAGAGAAAAAGACGCAGTCTCAGTGTGAGCAGGCTCAGAAGCTTATTATGCTGAATGCTAAGCAGGAGATTATTGACGATGTTCTTTGTAAGGCAAAGAATAAGCTTCTCCTTTTAGATACAAAGGATTATTTTGATACATTATTAAAGTTATTAGATAAGCAGTCTCAGGCAGATAAAGGTGTTCTTCTTTTAAATGAGAAGGATCTTTCCAGAATGCCAGAGGATTTTGAGAAGTCAGCACAGGCCGTTGCAACAAAGAATGGCGGCATGCTTGAAGTCTCAAAGGATACTGTAAATATTGATGGTGGATTTATCCTTAAGTATGGAAATATAGAAATCAATTCTTCATTTGATGCTCTTTTTGAGGAGAATGAAGAAGAACTTGTAGATATAGTAAATAAAATGCTTTGGGCATAAATAGGAGACGAAGATATGAGAGATGCGGATTACATATACGCAGTTGCCTGTATCCGTGCTAAAGAGAAAACACTTCTAAATGATGCCGATGTCCAGACTATGGTTGGAATGAAAAGTGAGAAAGAGGTTTTATCTTATCTTACAGAAAAGGGCTGGGGTGATGGATCAGTAGATGCTGATATGGAAACAGTTCTTTCTGAAGAAGAAGAAAAACAGATGAAGCTTCTTAAAACTCTGGGAGTTGATGAGAAGATTATCGAAACTCTTTTCATTCAGGAAATCTATCATAACCTTAAGGCTGCAATTAAAGAGGTCTGTACAGGACTTGATGATAGCCAGGCTTTTTATGATCATGACAAGTATGGCAAGAATGTACTTATGCAGATCATAAGAGAGAAGGATTTCGAAAAACTTCCTGAGGATATGGCTAAAGTAGCTGAGAAGGCCTTAGATCTTATGTTAACCACTAGAGATGGACAGCGTCTAGATATAATGATAGATAGAGCGTGTCTTGATGCGATTGAGAAGGAAGCTGTTTCAACTAAGGACAAGTTCCTTTCAGATTACGCAGAGACTAAGGTTGTTATTTCTGATATAAAGATTGCAGTTAGAGCGGCAGATACAAAGAGACCTCTTAAGATGATAGAGGAGGCTCTTGCACCTAACAGAAAGTTTGATGTAAAGAAGCTTGCCGCCGCAGCAGCAACAAGTCGAGAGGCAGTATACGAGTTTCTGAGTAGAGCAGGATTTGGCCAGGCTGTTGATGCACTGAAAGATTCATTTTCTGCATTTGAAAAGTGGTGCGATGATCATGTAATGAGCACCCTTATGAATCAGAAAACAAATATTCAGTCCAGTGGACCAATAGTTGCTTTCTTCCTGGCTAAGCAAAATGAGATAAGAACAGCAAGAATCATTATGACCGCAAAGGCAAACGGATTCAGTGATGATGTTATCTCGGAAAGGGTAAGGAAGATGTATGGATGAGGATAATAAGATCGCTGTAATGGGCGACTATGATAGTATCTATGGATTTGCTTCCCTGGGACTTAGTACATTTCCTGTTGAAGGACAGGAGGATGCAGTAAGAACTCTGAAGAATCTTGCCTCCAGCGGATATGGCATAATTTATATAACAGAGGAATTAGCTGCACTCGTTGAGAAGCAGATAGAGAAATATAAAGAAGTAATGACACCTGCGATTATTCAGATTCCAGGTGTAAAGGGAAATACTGGAGATGGAATCAGGGCTGTTCGCCGTTCAGTAGAGCAGGCTGTTGGTAGTGATATCCTCTTCGGAGAGTAGAAAGGAGAAACACTCCATGGGAGTAGTTGGTAAGATTAAGAAGGTTGCCGGACCTCTTGTTATAGCAACGGGCATGCGTGATGCGGATATGTTCGACGTTGTGCGTGTTAGTAACGAGAGACTTATAGGTGAGATTATAGAGATGCACGGTGACGAGGCATCTATCCAGGTATACGAAGAGACTGCTGGACTTGGCCCAGGCGAGCCTGTTGAGTCTACAGAAGTTCCTCTTTCAGTAGAACTTGGTCCTGGTCTTATGGGTTCTATCTATGATGGTATTCAGAGACCTCTTACAAAGATTATGGAGGTTACTGGTGGTAACCTGCTTGAGCGAGGCGTTGAAGTTCCTTCTCTTGATAGAGAAAAGAAATGGGATTTCGTAGCCACAGCTAAAGAAGGAGACAAGGTTGTTGCTGGTGATATCATCGGTACTGTTCAGGAAACTGAAGTTGTTGAACAGCGTATCATGATCCCTTATGGAATTGAAGGAACAATCAAGTCAATCAAGAGTGGTTCATTTACTGTAACAGAGACAGTTGCAGTTGTTGAAACAGCTGATGGTGATAAAGAAGTAATGATGATGCAGAAGTGGCCAGTTCGTAAGGGCCGTCCATATCAGAAGAAGCTTCCACCACGTCAGCCACTTATAACAGGACAGAGAGTAGTAGATACATTTTTCCCTATTGCTAAGGGCGGTGTTGCTGCAGTTCCTGGTCCTTTCGGTTCTGGTAAGACAGTTATCCAGCATCAGCTTGCTAAGTGGGCAGACGCTGAGATCGTTGTATATATTGGATGTGGAGAGCGTGGAAATGAGATGACTGACGTTCTGAACGAGTTCCCTGAACTTAAGGATCCTCGTACAGGCGAGTCACTTATGAAGAGAACAATTCTTATAGCTAACACATCAGATATGCCTGTTGCTGCCCGTGAGGCATCTATCTATACTGGTATTACACTTGCTGAGTATTTCCGAGATATGGGTTACTCAGTAGCACTTATGGCAGACTCAACATCTCGTTGGGCAGAGGCTCTTCGAGAGATGTCAGGACGTCTTGAAGAGATGCCTGGTGAGGAAGGTTATCCTGCATACCTTGCATCACGTCTTGCACAGTTCTATGAGAGAGCTGGACACGTTGTATGTCTTGGTAGTGATGAGAGACAGGGTGCTCTTTCAGCTATCGGTGCTGTATCCCCTCCTGGTGGTGATATTTCAGAGCCTGTATCACAGGCAACACTTCGTATCGTTAAGGTGTTCTGGTCACTTGATGCAAGTCTTGCTTACCAGAGACATTTCCCAGCTATTAACTGGCTGAACAGCTACAGTCTGTATCTTGATGAGATAAAGGGCTGGTTCGATGAAAACGTTGATGAAGACTGGATGGTACTTAGACAGAATCTTATGGGTCTTCTTCAGGAAGAGGCATCTCTGAACGAAATCGTTAAGATGGTAGGTATGGATGCACTTTCTCCTCAGGATAGACTTAAGATGGAAGCTGCTCGTTCAATTCGTGAGGACTTCCTCCATCAGAATTCATTTGACGAGATCGATACATATACATCAATGCAGAAGCAGTTCTATATGCAGAAGCTTGTTTGGGCATTCTATGAAGAGGGTGTTAAGGCTCTTAAGGATGGCGCAAATATAAATGCACTATGTGATCTTTCTGTTCGAGAAGCAATCGGACGTTATAAGTATACAGAAGAAGATAAGATAGAAGAAAAGTTTAATCAGGTACATGATGCTCTCATTCGTGAGATGTCAGGCCTTATTGGAAAGGAGGAAGACTAATGCCTAAAGAGTATCGTACTATACAAGAAGTTGCCGGCCCACTTATGCTGGTAAAGGATGTTGAAAATGTAAAGTATGACGAGCTGGGTGAAATTGAGCTTGCAAATGGCGAGAAGCGTCGTTGTAAGGTTCTCGAGATAGATGGCAGCAATGCATTAGTTCAGCTTTTCGATAACGCTACAGGTATCAACCTTGAGAGTAGTAAAGTTAAGTTCCTTGGACGTTCACTTGAACTCGGTGTATCAGGCGATATGCTTGGTCGTGTCTTTGACGGACTTGGACGTACAATAGATGGTGGTCCAGAAATTCTTCCGGACGCTCGTATGGATATCAACGGACTTCCTATGAATCCAGCTGCTAGAGCATATCCATCAGAGTTCATTGAGACAGGTGTTTCTGCTATCGATGGACTTAATACACTGGTTAGAGGACAGAAGCTTCCTATATTCTCAGCTTCAGGTCTTCCACATGCACAGCTTGCTGCACAGATTGCCCGTCAGGCAAAGGTAAAGGGTAAGGATGAAGATTTCGCCGTTGTATTTGCCGCTATGGGTATTACATTTGAAGAGGCACATTTCTTCGAGGAATCATTCCGTGAGAGTGGTGCTATCGACAGAACAGTCCTCTTTATAAATCTTGCAAATGACCCTGCTGTTGAGCGTATTTCTACACCTCGTATGGCCCTCACAGCTGCTGAATTCCTTGCTTTCGAGAAGGGAATGCATGTACTTGTAATCATGACAGATATCACAAACTACGCAGATGCGCTTCGTGAGATATCTGCAGCTCGTAAGGAGGTTCCAGGACGTCGTGGATATCCTGGATACATGTACACTGACCTTGCAACAATGTATGAAAGAGCAGGACGTCAGCGTGGTAAGAATGGATCTATTACTATGATCCCAATCCTTACTATGCCTGAGGATGATAAGACTCATCCAATCCCTGACCTTACAGGATATATCACAGAGGGACAGATCATTCTTTCCCGTGAACTTTATCGTAAGGGTATTACACCACCTATCGATGTTCTTCCTTCACTATCACGTCTTAAGGATAAGGGTATCGGTGATGGGAAGACAAGAGCTGACCATGCTGCAACTATGAACCAGCTGTTCTCAGCTTATGCTCGTGGTAAGGAAGCTAAGGAACTCATGGTAATCCTTGGTGAGGCAGCCCTTACAGATATCGATCTTCTCTATGCTAAGTTTGCAGAAGAATTTGAGAAGAAGTATGTATCACAGGGTTATCAGGCTGACCGTGATATTCAGGAAACGCTTGATATCGGTTGGGAGTTACTCCGTATTCTTCCTCGTTCAGAACTGAAGCGTATCAACGATAAGTTCCTTGATATGTACTATTAAAATAAAGTGTATTCGCGAGTGAGTTGTTACAGAAGATTTCACAGACTTTCATGAAGGGACATTTCGGGCCTGTTCACTTAGCGATTCAGACACCGACTAGGTGGCTGAGAGCTTAGTGATCCTAGGGGTGCCCGAAAGAGAGGCGCGAGCCGTGCCCTGAATGGAAGTACTGAGAAATCTTCTAGTGCAAACTCACCGCGGTGTAAACATATAGAAAGAGAATAATTATGGCAACACAAACAGTAATTCCTACACGAATGGAATTAACTCGGTTAAAGAAGAAACTGAATACTGCTGTAAAGGGACATAGACTTCTGAAGGATAAGCGTGACGAGCTTATGCGCGAGTTCCTGGAACTTGTTAAGGTTAATATGGAGCTACGTGAAAAGGTTGAGAAGGGCATTGATGCAGCAAACAAGAATTTCGTTCTTGCAAAGGCTGGAATGTCTGAACAGACTCTTCGTACAGCTATGATGGCGCCAAAGCAGGAGGTATCTCTTGTACAGGATAAGAAGAATGTAATGAGCGTTGATATTCCGGTGTTCGATTTTAAGACTCGTACACCAGATGAGAATGACATATACTCTTATGGTTTTGCATTTACTTCTGGTGATCTGGATGGGGCTGTTGATTCATTAGCTGCTGTCTTTCCAGATATGCTTAAGCTTGCTGAGGTTGAGAAATCCTGTCAGCTTATGGCTGCTGAGATTGAGAAGACCAGACGTCGTGTTAATGCTTTGGAACATGTTATTATTCCAGAAACGCAGGAGAGTATCAAGTATATTACTATGAAGCTTGATGAGAATGAAAGAAGTACACAGGTACGACTCATGAAGGTTAAGTCTATGATGCTTGAGCAGGCTCATCATTATTCTGAGAAAAATTCATAATATAAAAAAATGACTTAAGTGACATTTACATTTAACGTAAATGTCACTTTTTTTGATGGAATTAAGTATAGATATGGGCTATAATAAACTTAAGTAGTTATGGGGTTACTTTTTAACTATTAATGGGGTATTTTGTATGACGGGTAATAATCAGAAGAAGCATTCGACTTCTTTTTCTAAGCTTGCATTGGCTCTTGCCAATGACTATTCTTCAATCTATGTTATAGATTCGTCAGATGACAGTTATGTTGAGTATACTGCTGAGGGCGGTGAGAAGGCGCTTGTAGTCAGGTCCAGGGGAGATAATTTCTTTGTGGACTTGAAGAAGAATTGCCGTGAATTAGTTTGGCCTGAAGATCAAGAAACATTCCTAAAAGAATTAAAAAAAGAACGTGTCGTAGAGAAGCTTGAGAAGGGTGTCTCTTTTGGTCTTAGATATAGACTGAATATTGATGGAGTACCAGTTCATTACTTTCTTAAGACTATCAGAGAAGACTCTAACGATATAATTATTGGCGTTCAGAATATTGATGAACAGGTGAAGATTTATCAAAAGGATAAAGATGATCTAAAAACTTATTCTGAGATTGCTAAATCTTTAGCTGGAATGTATGAGGCTATTTATTATATTGATATTAATACAGGTCATTATATAGAGTATTACTCTAGTCAGAGTTATTCTGAACTAGGTATTGATTCTGGTGGTGAAAACTTCTTTGAAAAGGTTAAGCATGATATTCAGGTTCATATTTTTGAGGAAGATCGAGAGATGCTTGTTCAAAATTTGGACAGGGATTTTCTGCTTGCCAGACTGGAAGAAAAGGATACTTATTCTATCGTATACAGGCAGTTTATTGATGGAAAGATGCAGTATCTGAATATACTAGTTTTTAAACAGGAAAATGAAGATGATCATATTGTTATCGGTGTCCGTAATATAAATGAGCAAAAGGTGAAAGAGGCTGATTCTCTTGTTTATGGTCATATTGCAGGATCTCTGGCTAGTAGATATGAGGTTATATATTATATCGATATTGATTCCAATGAGTATACTCAATATAACGCTGGAGATATGTATGGAAAGCTTGTAACAACTAAGAAGGGACAGGATTTCTTTAATGATACTGTGGAGGCTATAGAAAAGACTGTCCATGATGACGATAAAGATAGAATACTTACTGTTATGGAAAAGAACCATCTTCTGGACATTATGGCCCAGGAAGGTGCATTAGCTATTACTTATCGACAAGTAATAGATGGACAGTCCCGGTATTTATCGATGCTCGTAGTAAGACCTAAGAATGATGAGAAGCATCTTGTTATGGGTATAACTAATATTGATGCTCAGATAAAAAGAGAACAATATATAAAATCTGAAAGTCAGACCTTAAGTGAGATATCTATGGAACTGACTGAAAGATATGAAGTTATCTATCTTGTTAATATAAAGACAGATGAATATATGGAATATAGTTCTAGCGATAGATATTCCAGACTAAAGATAGATAAAAAGGGTGAAAACTTCTTCGAGGAAACCCAGAAGAATATGAAGACAGATATCTATAGCGAAGATTATAAAATGATGTCGATCGCAATGGATAAGGATTTTCTTATGGAGAGTCTTAAAGAGTCGGGAAAGTTTATTATAAATTATCGGCTTATTCTGGATGGACGTCCTCAGTATGTTACGCTTTTTGCTGTTAGGCCAAAGAAGGATAAAGAACATATTATAATCGCGGTTGCTAATATTGATTCGACAAGGAGAAGAGAACTTCTTTTTGAAGATGCAATGGGCGCTGAGATGGATATGGCAAATCATGATCCTCTTACTGGACTAAAGAATAAGCGTGCGTATGCTCAGGCTGAGATGATTCTTGATGATAGTATATCTGAAGATGATAAGAAGGGATTCGCCATCCTTATTGCTGATATAAATGGACTGAAAGAAATAAATGAGACTCAGGGAATAAAGATTGGGGATTCTATAATACAAGAGGTAAGTAAGATACTTACCGATATATTTAGCAACAGTAAGGTCTTTAGAATTGGAGCGGATGTATTTGCTGTTATTATAGAGGGCGAAGATTATAAAGCAAGAGATGTGCTTGCACAAAAACTTGAAGATATTCAGGCTGAAAAACAGGAGATGGGACTTCCAACTATTTCATATGGTATGGCAGATTACAGTCCAATGTTGGATATTAAAGTTCAGGATGTTTATAACAGAGCTGAACAGGTTATGCTTTCAAAAAGACAGCTTGATCAGGAAACAGATGATAAGGATGTTATACAAAGACTTGGAGAATATGAGAAGGATATAAAGTACTTCCGCTTGTTTGAAGATCTTATTTCATCTATGGCAGAAATACATATGCCTGATATAAGTCGTATAGAGAAGAATCTTATAGAAATATCTTCGATGTATCGACTTTCGAAAGCAGTTACCAGAGTATATCGTTCTGCATTGGAAGAAAAGAAGGGGGCTGGAGAAACATTAAGTTGTTATGATACTGGTATTGAGGGAGATGAGATTCTTTCATATAGAGTTGAAACTAAAGTTGGTAATATAGTTGAGATGAAGGTATATATGTCTAAGGATGAGATACCTCTTAATGATACTGAAAAAGAGCGTGTAAATCTTGTGATGAGGACGGTTGTCAACTACATTAGTAGAAATCGACTTAGGGATATGGTCGAAGACCTTACATATTCAGATACCGAAGGATTTAGAAATCAAAGATATATGCAACGCTATATGGTAGAGAATGCAAGAGACCTGAGTGATAAGGCTGCATTTAAATACAATCTAAAACATTTTTCTCTTGTTAACAGTGAGGTTGGAAGAGAACTTGGTGATGTAGTAATGAGACGTCACTTTGAACAGCTGGAATCTATAATTGGTGATAGAGGAACAGTTAGTCGTCTTGGTGGTGATAACTTCATTGGTATCTGTGGTAAAGAACAGTTAGGACAGGTACTAACGTATCTTACTGAAGCTAATGTTATATATGATACACGTGAAGGTAAAAACCTTAATATTTCTGCAAGTGTTGGTGTATTTCGAATCCCAGAAGATTATGATGCTAAACATATTGGTGAGATTATGGAAAAAATCAACATCGCCTTCAGTGCTGCACAGAACGGTGGTAAGGAAAGCATAGTATTCTTTGATGGAAAGCTTGTGAAAAACAAAGAAGGTTCTATGAAAGTACAGCAGAGGTTCCCAGAAGCTCTTCGCAATGAGGAGTTCAAGGTATATTATCAGCCTAAGGTTGATATTAGAACTGGGAAGATTGTGGGAGCGGAGGCACTCTGTCGTTGGTTTCATAAAGGAAAGATGGTAAGTCCAGGGGAATTCATACCTGCTCTTGAGGAAACAAATGATATCTGCAAATTGGATTTCTATATGCTTGATCATGTCTGTAGGGATATAAGAAAGTGGATGGATGAAGGACGTAAGATAGTAAGAGTTTCTGTAAATCTATCGCGTAAGCATATGCTTAATGTAAATCTGGTAGATAATTTATTAAAGATTATAGACAGACATAATATTCCACATAGCAGTATTGAGATAGAGCTTACTGAGACTACATCAGATGTTGGATTTGGTGATCTGAAGAGAGTTGTAACAGGTCTTCAGAGTGTTGGAATATATACTTCAGTTGATGATTTTGGAGTAGGTTATTCATCTCTGAATCTGATCAGAGAGCTTCCTTGGAATGTTATCAAGGTTGATAAGAGCTTCCTTCCAGTTGGAGATGCCGTTATGGATGATGTGACTAAGATCATGTTTAGACATGTTATCCTGATGACAACTGAGATGGGAATTGAGTGTATAGTAGAGGGTGTCGAGACTGAGAAACAGCTTGCTATTCTTCGGGAGAATAATTGTAACTATGCTCAGGGCTTCTTATATGACAGACCTCTTCCTAAAGAAGATTTTGAGGCGAGGTTATCTGAAGGAGCATACGCAGTCTACTAAATCTTCGAAGAACTTGAGACAAATGTGTTTATGACGTAAAGGAGGGGTTTTATGGCTACATTGATCAAATGTCCAAAGTGTGGATCTAATAGACTTGAACCTGTTAAGCAGGCTGATGGAATAGCTGGAAAGATGGGAATGACAGTTTTCCTCTGCTTAAATTGTGGAAAAGAATCTAAGATTAAGAATAAGAAATGATCATATGACTACACGTGAGAAGAGCCCTGCATACTGGCAGGGCTCTTCTTTATATACTATCTTTTTGAATGATGCTTTTTCTTTTCACGATACATATCTTTATCTGCTTCTTTCATACCTTCCAGGATACTGCGGTAGGAAGAAATCTCCGCCAGACCAACGCTGACACCAAAGCTATATTTTGTGAATCGGGATGAGGCTTTATGAACTGCATCATAAAGTTTTTCTCTAAACTCGTTTATATCATCGCTTTCATTTTGAAGCAGGATAGTGGCACAGAATTCGTCGCCACCGATACGTGCTGCGAATTCATTTTCCTTGAGTACTTCTCTGATACAGTCGGCCACAGCTTTAATGGCTCTGTCTCCTTCGAAATGTCCATAGTTATCGTTAATGGTTTTAAGACCGTCCACATCGATACTTGAAAATACAACTCTGAAGTTTTCTGGTTCAGTGGTTTCGTCGCCGTGTTCGGTTTCGTACAGTTCGCGGATCCTGTTTTCAAAGCCTCGTCTATTGTATAGTCCGGTAAGTGGATCCTGCTGGTATAGCATTTTAATGTCTTCAAGCTCACCCTGAAGAGAGAGGAGCTCCAGTTTCTTAAGGGTATTACCAACCATTATAAGAAGCTGTGCAGTTACGACATCGAAGTATTGTGGGATGTCATCCTTGAGCTGTAATACAAAGTAGCCATATAGTTCGTCCTGACAGTTGATCGGGAAGAAGACATTTGTATTTCCTTCTAATTGCTTATCACGAGCTTTTGATATTGGATATGGAGTAGATACCTCCAGATCCTTTGAAGGTGTTTCGAGAAGAGATACCTTCTTATATTCTTCAGCCTCGGCATATAGCTGGTTTTTTAGTATTGCATATATGTGGCTATATCTGTTGGTGTTTCTG
Organism: Lachnospiraceae bacterium AC2031; assembly: GCA_000687975.1. Classification (GTDB taxonomy): domain Bacteria; phylum Bacillota; class Clostridia; order Lachnospirales; family Lachnospiraceae; genus Eubacterium_Q. Next base: position 2,933,811 of record JIAB01000001.1, read on the forward strand.
AAAAGCTTAAGTGCGCGGCGGACACATTCGTTCATATCCAGTACGCTTCCAAACTGCATATTCATATGTACACACTGGACTGCATTGTTGTGCTCTTCGGTGATGATGTCGCGCATCATTTCGTAGTTTTGTACCAGAACGTCATTCAGGTTCATGCAGCCGCAACTAGAGCGGTAGATACATTTGCCTCTGATATGCTTCTTCTTTTTAAGACGAGTCAGATCAACATGATACTGTTCGATAATATCTATGGCAGCTCCACACATTTCTGTTACATCGAAATCTATAGTTGTGAGCATAGGGATGTTTTCACTGCTTTCAGGAACGTTATCAAGACCTGTGACTATTACATCCTCTGGACAGTGTATTCCCTGCTTTTTAAGGGAATCAATAAGTGCTAGGGCCATATAATCATTGGAACAGATTATTGCTTCAGGAAGGCCTTTCTCTCTATTCATAAAGAACTCAGCGGTTTCATCACCCTGATTATTCCAGTAGTTGCCATGGAAGATGTCTGTATCTTCATCAATGATAAGACCGGCTTCAAGCATGGCATCCATGTAGCCGGAGAGACGATTGGTTGTATCGTCAAGAGCAAAGGTTCCTGTGACAAAACCAATATCCTTACATTTGTGATCATATATTATATGCTTCGTCATGTTATACATTTCCTGACGATCATCAAAGACCACGTTGTAGCAACCGTCTACAGAATTTCTTAGACATACAACAGGGCAGCTGGCGCCACGTAAATGTTTTCTAAGATCTAGATTGATATCGTAGTTATGCATTGTATCATCAGCGGAAATGATTCCGTCATAGTTTCCAACATTAGAAAGACCAAAGACCTTCTTAAGTCCTTCAATGTGTAGATAATCCCCGTCTGGCACTACAGTATTTGCAAAAATATCCAGCGTATATCTCCTTGTCCTAGATATTTTATGTAGCGCTGAGATAACTTCGTTCTCATACGACTGTGTGCAGTTTCCAATAAAAAGAGCTAACCTCATAATACCTCCTGAACTTTGGCAAAAAATACGTTTGCCAATAGGTGTTTCCCCACTTGCTCATGATAACATGAGAAGCGGTTTAATACTAGGTGTTAAATGCTAGAAATTTGACATATTCTGCGGTTTGTTGGGATGACAAGGAACGCTTAAATATGGTATATTTATATTGTGAAAGTTTGGTATGGGGGTACCTGATATTAAGTAAAAAATAAGTCGAGGAGGTACTAGGTTTACTAATGGGAGAAAGACTTTATATTAATAATGATTGGAAGTTTTCCACGGATTATTCCGAGGATATGCTTAAGACGGTTTTTTCTGATAATGATATGGTGTCTGTTCGTTTGCCACATACGGTGAAGGAACTGCCATATCATTATTTTGATGAGAAAGATTATCAGATGGTGAGCGGTTACAGACGTATCCTGGATGCTCCAAAGGAGTGGGAGGAAAAGGCTGTTATCCTTACCTTTGAAGGCGTGGCTCATGATGCAACTGTATTTGTAAATGGTGTTCAGGTTGCTGAGCATCATAGTGGTTATACTGCATTTTCTGCGGATATAGCATCCAGTCTTAAGTTTGGAGAGTCAAATGTGATCACTGTTCGCTGTGATTCGAGAGAGAGCCTGAATGTGCCTCCATTTGGCTTTGTGATCGACTATATGACATATGGTGGAATTTATCGTGATGTTTATATTGAGGTGAAGGAAAAGCAGCATATCGAGGATGTTTTTATCACAACAAAGCTTGCTGAGAAGTATGAGGCAGATGGAATAGAAAGAGTCGGATCATCTCAGATAACTTCTCAGATTAAGATTAAGGGACCAAGTGCTGGTCTTGCAATCAGACAGTATATACGTCCTTGTAAATGTAGTTTACATAATTCTGGTGAATTTGCATCTGATAATGCAGAATATAAAGAGATATTAATGCAGGAGCTTGGAAATGATGAGAATATCATTTACGATCTTCCTGCAAGAACTGGCGATGTTGCACTTTGGGATGTAGATAATCCTGTAAGATATGAGGTAAAGACTGAACTGGTTAAGCTGCCAGACAGTGCTGATAAGGCTGCAAAGAAGGAATACGTAGTTTTGGATGAGAAGTCAGTTAAGATCGGATTCCGTAGAGCTCAGTTTAAGGTTAGTGGATTCTTCCTTAATGGACGTAGACTCAAGATAAGAGGACTTAATCGTCATCAGAGCTATCCATATGTAGGTTATGCTATGCCTCGTTCTATGCAGGAGAATGATGCTAAAATCTTAAAGTATGAGCTGGGACTTAATGCGGTTCGTACATCTCATTATCCTCAGAGTCAGTATTTTATAGATAAATGTGATGAGCTGGGACTTCTTGTATTCACTGAGATTCCTGGATGGCAGCATATCGGTGATGCTGCATGGAAGGATCAGGCAGTAGTAAATGTTCGCGAGATGGTAACTCAGTATCGAAATCACCCATCTATTGTTCTTTGGGGCGTTCGTATTAATGAGTCAGTAGATGATGATGAATTCTACACAAGAACTAATGAACTGTGTCGTGAGCTTGATCCTAGTCGTCAGACAGGCGGCGTACGCTGCTATAAGAAGGGCAGTATGCTGGAGGATGTCTACACATATAATGATTTCTCACACACAGGTGATAATAAGGGAGTAGAGAAGAAGTCGGATATTACTCCTAATACAGATAAGCCTTATCTGGTAAGTGAATATAACGGACATATGTACCCAACGAAGGCATTTGACTGGGAGGAGCATCGCATGGAGCACATGTTACGACATGCATGTGTTATAGACGAGGTGGCAAATCAGATCGATATAGCAGGTTCCTTTGGCTGGTGTATGTTTGATTACAATACACATAAAGATTTTGGAAGCGGAGATAGGATCTGTTATCACGGAGTTATGGATATGTTCCGTAATCCTAAACTTGCTTCCTATGTATACAGTATTCAGCAGGAGGAGACTCCGGTTCTCCAGGTTAGCTCAAGTTTTGATATTGGTGAGCATCCTGGCAGCAACCGTGGAGAAGTATACATTCTCACAAATGCTGATAGTGTAAAAATGTATAAGAATGGACGTTTTATAAAGGAGTACACACAGGCTGATTCACCTTACAAGAATCTTCTTCATGGTCCTATAAAGATTGATGATTATATTGGCGATGCAATAGTTGAGGGAGAACCATCCATGTCAGCTAAGCAGGCTGAGGATCTGAAGTGCCTTCTTAATGAGGTGGCTCGTGTTGGTCTCTATGGCATGTCAAAGAAAATGATGGCAAAGGCAGGATACGTAAGCGTTAAGTATCGTATGTCACTCACTGATGCAGTCGCATACTTCAATAAGTATGTTGGCGATTGGGGAAGTGAGTCAACTGTGTATAAGTTTGAAGCATATAAGAATGGCGAGATTGTAAAGGAACTGACAGTGGCACCTATGACAAGCCGCAAGCTTTCAGTTCAGGTTGATCATACAGAACTGAAGGAAGATAGTTCCTATGATGTTGCTGCAATTAGGATCATGGATAAGGACGAGAATGGAAATGTTCTTCCTTTCGCAAATGATCCTGTATGTCTATCAACAGTTGGTCCTATCGAGATAATCGGACCAAGCATCCTTTCACTGCAGGGCGGTATGGGTGGAACCTACGTTAAGACAACTGGAAAGACTGGTGAAGCAAAGCTTATCATCACTCCACAGTACGGAGGATCCACCACAGTAACCTTTACAGTTAGTTAACATAATATTGAGTCAAAAGGGCTTTGAGCCCATTTGACTCATTTAGAATAGGAGAGAAGAATATGGAGCTTAGGATTAAAGAGAAGATTTCCTATGGCCTTGGTGCTGTAGGAAAGGACATGGTTTACATGCTCTCTGCTAGTTATGTGCTGTATTACTTCCAGGATGTTTTAGGAGTAAATGCCATCGCTATGGGTATCATTTTAATGGCGGCGAGAGTATTTGATGCATTTAATGATCCTATTATGGGAATAGTTGTTGCTAAGACTAAGACAAAGTGGGGCAAGTTCCGTCCATGGCTTATGATCGGAACTCTCACGAATGCGGTCATTCTTTTTCTGATGTTTGCCTGTCCACCTAGCCTTGATGCAAAAGGTCTGGTTGCTTATGCGGCAGTTTCATACATCCTTTGGGGTGTGACCTATACAATGATGGATATTCCTTATTGGTCAATGATTCCTGCATTTACAAAGTCCGGTAAAGAGCGTGAAGGACTTACAACGCTGGCTCGTTCCTGTGCTGGAGTTGGTTCTGCCCTTGTTACTATCTTTACAGTTATGATAGTAAATGCAATCGGCAAGGCCATAGCTGGTTCGAGTGCAACTGCCAGAGAGGTTGAGATTGCAGGCTTCAAGTGGTTTGCACTTATAGTATCCATTTTGTTTATTGTATTTATTCTGATTACCTGTATAAATATCAAGGAACAGGCAACAGTAGATATGGAGTCACCATCTGTTGGACAGATGTTCAAGGCTCTAATTTCAAATGATCAGGCTATGACAATAGTTATTGCTATAGTGCTTATCAACACATCAATTTATATCACCTCTAATCTTGTAATCTATTTCTTCAAATATGATTTTGGAGGAGAGGGCTGGAAGGGAAGCTACACCTTCTTCAATATGTTTGGTGGTGCTATCCAGATTCTTTCTATGATGATTTTCTATCCATTGCTCCGTAAGTTTGCCAGCAACGTAAAGATATTCTATATCTGCCTTGCAAGTGCGATCATCGGATATGGAGTGCTTTTTGCGATAGCATTTATCAACATGTCTAACGTATTTATTCTATTCATTCCTGGATTTTTCATCTTCGCTGCAAATGGTGTTCTGCAGGTGCTTACAACTGTATTCCTCGCTAATACCGTAGATTATGGAGATCTGAAGAATCATAGAAGAGATGAGTCGGTTATATTTTCCATGCAGACCTTTGTTGTAAAGCTGGCATCGGGTATTGCTGCTCTTATTGCCTCAATCTGCCTTTCAATGAATAATCTGAAGGCTGAGTCAAGTGATGAGGTAGAGCAGGCTTATGACTTTGCAAAGGATGTAGCCACAAGTTCCAAGCTGGGACTTCGTATGACTATGACAATAGTTCCGATAATTGGTCTTTTTATAGCTATTATAGTTTTCCGTAAGAAGTTCATTCTTACAGAAGAGAAGATGAATGAAATCACAGAGGAATTAAAATCCAGAGGATAATTTTATGATCGTAGATGGCGGCAAATATTTTGTCTTAAATACAGAGAAGACTTCTTATGCATTTAGAGTAATGGAGTCGGGGCATTTGGAGCATCTCTACTATGGGAAGAAGATTCGCGTAGTAGACAGTTTGGATGGACTTTATGAGCGCCAGGAATTCATTGTAGGCAATAATAATGCCTATAGTCCTGATTATCCAACACTCACTCTAAATAACATATGTCTGGAGGCTTCATTTGAAGGTAAGGGCGACAATCGGGAGGCTTTTGCTGTAATAGAAAATGCAGATGGAAGCAGAACCTCCGACTTTGTTTTTGAGTCTTATAGTATAGATAGTAGTAAAGAAGAACTAAGTACCATGCCATCTTCATATGGATTGGAGGGTGACAATCATCTTCAGGTGGTACTTTTTGATCAATATAATAAACTGAGATTATATCTTGATTATTATGTATTTGAAAAATCAAATGTTATCACAAGAACTTCCCGCATCGAAAACTGCAGTGAAACATCAGTTACTATCAGACAGATGATGTCAGCTCAGTTTGATATGCATGAAACTGGATACATTATGTCAACCTTTAATGGAGCCTGGGCAAGAGAAATGTCACGTAAAGATATACCTCTTAAAGCAGGAAAGCATATTAACTCGAGCTATACAGGAACCAGCTCAAGTAATGCAAATCCTTTCTTCATGTTGTCAACTCCGACAACTACTGAGGATACCGGAGTAGCATATGGATTTAACCTCATATATAGCGGAAATCACGCAGAGATAGCAGAAGTAAATGAATTTAATAAAACAAGGATCCTGTGGGGAATCAATCCTAGAGGATTTAGCTGGGAACTGGATTCAGGAGAGGTCTTCGAAGCACCTGAGGCAGTGATGACATTTTCTGATGTTGGTTTTAATGGAATGAGTATTAGTTTACATAACTTTATTCGCAGACATGTTACCAGAGGAGAGTGGGCGAGGAAAGAGAGACCTATCCTTCTTAATAGCTGGGAGGCTGCTTACTTTGATATAAATGAATCAAAGCTGCTTAAACTGGCGAAGGCTGGACGTGATGTTGGAATCGAGCTTTTTGTTATGGATGATGGCTGGTTTGGAGAAAGAAATGACGACAGCAGATCCTTGGGAGACTGGACGGCGAATAAAAAGAAGCTTCCTGGGGGAGTTAAAGGTTTATGCGATAAGATAAATAAGCTTGGAATGTCATTTGGCATCTGGGTTGAGCCGGAGATGGTAAATGTTAATTCTGACCTATATAGAGCGCATCCTGACTGGGCTATTCAGATTCCAGACAGACCACACTCTGAAGGACGAAATCAGAGGATGCTGGATCTGGCTAGACCAGAGGTTCAGGACTACATTATAGATGCTATGACGAAGCTTTTTAGTTCGGCGAATATTGAGTATGTGAAGTGGGATATGAACCGAACGCTTACAGATGTTTATTCTGTATATATCAGAGAACAGAATGTTAGTAGTGAATCAGTACTAAGTAAGAATAGACAAGGTGAAGTTGCTCATAGATATGTTCTGGGACTTTACCGCTGTATGAAAACACTTACTGAAAGCTTTCCGCATATTCTTTTTGAAGGCTGTGCATCAGGTGGTAATCGTTTTGATCTGGGAATACTTAGTTACTTCCCGCAAGTTTGGGGAAGTGATGATACTGATGCGATAATGAGAACCGAGATTCAGACGGGGTATAGCTATGGTTATCCTCAGAGCTGCTGGGGGGCTCATGTTTCAGGACTTAATAATCATCAGACACTTCGAGTGACACCGCTTGAAACAAGATTTGCAGTTGCTTCCTATGGTAGTCTTGGTTATGAAGTTAACCTTGTGGATATGCATAAGGAAGAACTAGCAGCAATAAAGGAACAGATATCAAAATATAAAAGTTTTAGAAGTGTTTTTCAGTATGGTCAGATGTACCGCGGAAGAACATATGTTAATGATAATAATATAACAGAGTGGACAGTTGTTTCGCATGATAAGAAGAAGGCTGTTGGAATGCTGCTCCAAAGACAGGCGGTTCCTAATATGCCTTATCAATACTATAAGGCTGTCGGTTTAGACGAAGATATGTATTATCATTTCTATAACCGTGAGATAAAGGTGAGTATTAAGGAATTTGGTGATCTGGTAAATGTTGTATCGCCGGTTCATATAAAACCTGGATCACATATGCAGCACATTGTAGATAAGTTCTATAAGCTGGATGGTGATGCGGATGATTTAAAAATGTTCGGAAGTGCCATAATGTATGCAGGAGTAAAGCTTCTTCCAGCCTATGGTGGAACAGGTTTTAACGAAAAGACCAGAGTGTTTACTGATTATAGTGCCAGACTTTTCTTTATGGAAGCAGAGAATATATAAAAGACAGGGGGTAAAAAAATGAAGGTGAATTTTGAGGGTAAGGTTCCATATTTTGATGTGGAATACTCGCACGTTTTTGTAGTTGTAAAAGGAGAGGCTGATCTTACAGCGTCTTTCTTCACTGGGGATGAGAAATCACTAAAGATGGGCTCTGATATTGTAAAGACAAGCGTTGCAGTACCACTTGCGAAGATTTCTGGTGAGAAGGTATCCGTCAAGAATCTTGAGGCGGAAATTCCTAGAATTATTGAAGGGGCAAAAGAGGCTATAGAAAAGAATATCGTAACAGTAGAATCTCTTACAATCGAGTCTATAAAACTTGCACCCGAGGATGAAGCTCGGATTCAGATGATAGATAAGAATAAGCAGATTCAGAGCATGAACCCTGAAGAAATAAATGCATTAAATCAGAAGGCTATGCAGGAAGCTATGGCTCAGGCTGCTGCTATGCCATATCCTAAGTTCTGTCCTAACTGTGGAACACCTACAACGGGCGGAAACTTCTGCGGCGAATGTGGTAATAAACTAAGATAAGTAGGTGACAAGGTTTAAAAGTATTTTGGAGGAATTAAATAATGGATGTTTCATTTATCAGTGTGAATGCGCAGAACAGCGTGAGACTGGAAGTGGAGGGAAAGGTAATATATGTTGATCCTTTTCAGATAAAGGAGAAGGTATCAGATGCGGATTATATATTCCTGACTCATGATCACTATGATCACTTTAGTCCGGATGATATAAGTAATATCATTAAGCCAGAGACTAAATTTGTTGCGCCTCAGGCAATGGAAAAGAAGGTGCAGAAGAAATTATCTACTGATAAGGTTTTAACTGTTGAACCAGGAAAGAGCTATGAGGTGGATGGTATCAGTTTCGAGACAGTAGCTATGTATAACAAGATGAAGCCATTTCATCTAAAAAAGGCAGGCTGGTGTGGCTATATAATAAATGCATCAGGAAAGCGCGTTTATATTGCTGGAGATATTGATGACATAGATGAGGCAAAAGCAGTTGTATGTGATGTTGCCATGATCCCTATCGGGGGATTCTATACTATGAATTCTAAAGAGGGAGCAGAACTAATAAATACTATGAAGCCTAGCGTCGCTATACCAACTCACTATGGTACAGCTGTTGGGAAACCAAGTGATGGAGATGATTTTGCAAAGCTGGTGAATGACAGTATTCAGGTTGAACTAAAACTTTTTTTGGGGTAACAGAAAATGAAAATATATGATATTACTCAGGAACTATTTACCTGTAATGTATTCCCAGGGGATCCGCAGCCAGAAAGAATAGTACAGTTAAGAATAGCGGATGGAGAGATGTGTAATCTCACAGCATTCAAGATGTGTGCACATAACGGTACACATGTTGATGCGCCGTACCATTTTATTGATGACGGAAAGACCATAGATGAAGTGGACTTAAAACGTTTTGTGGGATACGCCTACGTTGCTTCACATGAGGGGGCACTTACAGCCAATGATGCAAGAGACATTATTGGAAAAGCAAAGGCAGCTGATGAATCCTTAAGTGCAGGAGATGATAAGGCTTCTTACAGAATACTTGTGAAGGGCGATGCTGTTGTTACAGAAGATGCTGCGAAGGTATTTGCGGAAGAAGGGATTCTCCTTTTTGGAAATGAATTTCAGACGGTTGGACCAGAGGATGCACCTATGGCAGTCCATCTGATCATGCTGGGAGCGGAGATAGTTCTTCTTGAAGGAATTAGACTTTCTGAAGTGGAAGACGGAGTATATTTCCTAAACGCTGCACCAATTAATCTTGGCGGTGCTGATGGAGCACCTTGCAGGGCGTTACTTATGTCACTATAGGAAGATAAAAGGATGGCTCCTGTGCTGAACAGAGCTGGTAAAGGGGAACAAAAATGAAGGTACTTTGTTTTGGCTCACTTAATATAGACTATGTATATTCAGTGGATCATATGGTAATAAAGGGAGAGACTGAAACCAGTAACGGTGTCAGTGTTAATCCTGGTGGAAAGGGTCTTAATCAATCTATTTCGCTTGCAAGAGCTGGGGTTAATGTATGGCATGCAGGCATGGTAGGAGAAGAAGGCCAGTTCCTGATTGATAGATGTATAGAAAATGGAGTAGATTCAAAATATATTCGTATGATAGATGGACGTTCAGGTCATACCATCATACAGGTGGATAAAAGTGGTGACAATTCAATAATCCTTTTCGGAGGAGCGAACCAAAAGATGACTCCTGAGTTTATTAATGAAGTGTTAGGTGGTTTTGAAAGTGGAGATATGATTCTTCTTCAGAATGAGATAAACCTACTTGATATGATAATAGATAAGGCGTATGAAAAAGGTTTGATCATTGTGCTTAATCCATCACCTTATAATGACACCTTGAAAGCATGTGATATGAGTAAGGTTTCGTATTTTATTCTAAATGAGATCGAAGGCGAACAGATGACTGGCGAAAAGGAGCCAGATAATATACTCGAAGGAATTAAAAGAATGTATCCAACGGCAAAGGTGGTATTAACTCTTGGAGAGGCTGGTTCTATCTATATGGATGGAGACAGAATACTGCGCCAGGATGCATATAAGGTAAAGGCAGTGGATACAACTGCTGCTGGAGATACATTTACTGGTTATTTTATATCGTCTGTTATAAAGGGAGCGAGTCCTTCAGAGGGTCTTAGACTTGCGGCGAAAGCATCGGCTATAGCTGTTACAAAACCAGGGGCGCTTGATTCAATTCCAAAGCTGGATGAGGTATATGAAAACCCAGTTGAATAAAACAAACCCTAGTGGTATTATGAACTTAATATAATGATTATAGAAACAAAGGCGTTTCATCCACTACGATGTAGGGATGGAACGCCCTTTTTACGTTTAGGAGTGTATGATGTCTCAGACAGAAAAATTAATACCTGTCGCCAGTTTGGATATGGTAAAATTGTACTGAACTGGTGATAGGTATTTTTGGCGTCTTAAAGTTTTTTGATATGTGATAGGAGAAGTAATATGATTTTATCTAGATGTGGGATGAGATGTGATCTATGCTTAGTATATCGTCCTAATGTTGAAAAGGAAGATAGACGAGAAGAGATAGTAAAGGTATTTAAGAAGATCTTCGATAGTTTTGATGGGGACCCTAGTACTATCATTTGCGATGGATGTACAAGTGATAAGGAGAATCCTGTGCTGCTGGATTCGGATTGCAAGGCTAGACCATGCGTTATCAGTAAAGGGATAGAACACTGTGGCTATTGTGAGAGTTTTCCTTGTTCTATATTCCCTGCAGAACCTACTGATGAGGAATTAAAGCAGAAGATAGACGTTGAACATCTATGGACATGGGAGGAAAATGACCTCTTAAAAGCATATCAGTGTCGAAAGAATATGGAAGAGTTTAGAAAGAACAGAACCGAAGAATAATGAGGGGATGAGGGGGATGGAATTAGTAACAAGGAGCAAACGACCAGGAATGAAATGTTCTCTGGATGTTTTCTATGATCATACAAAAGGCTTTTCCAAGTACATAAATGATAAGACTATGTATAAGATTATGCTGCTTCGTTCAGGCTCTTTTGTCTACGAAGATGAAGGGAAATATAGGCTTGTACATGCGCCAGCTTCGCTTGCTCTAAGTGAGAAGGCTGAGTTTAATGTGCTCTCAGAAAGTGACGTGGAAGTGAGAACAGTCTTCTTTAAACCATCCATTATCAGAGAAGAGTTTACGTATGAGGCAATAGACTCAGGAATATATGATAAGTTTCTTAGTGCTGTGCAGGGGACAGAAGAGATGTCCTTTGATCAAAAGTTGGGTTATGCAACTGGAGCGGATATTAAGTTCGAAGACTCTTTTTCAAACAATATGATATATCAGGATGCACTGTATGTGCTTCAGTTTAAGTGGCGTAATAAAGATAACATTCATAACCTACTAACAAGACAGGAGTACGATACATTACGACGCTTGTTCCTCAGTATAGAATATGAGATAAATGAACAGCCGGATAATTTCTGGATCCTGCGTACCAGACACTTTATAACATCCATTCTTTTTATGGAATATGACTTTTATAGAAATAACAGACAGGATGATATTTACGATAATCCTCTAGTGGCTAGAGTAAGCAGGTATTTTTGGGATAAGCTCAGTGATGAGATAACTCTGTCTGATGTTTTAAAGGAATTTTCGGTAAATAAGAACACGCTGAATGAAGCGTTCTATAATGAGTTAGATATGTCATGTATGGCATATCTGGAACAGATGAGAGTAAATATTGCAAAGTATTTCCTTCAATTTTCAGATTACTCAGTCAGTTATATCAGCGAGATGTGTGGGTATAACGATACCAATTATTTCACAAAGGTTTTCAAAAAGCATACAGGTATGACAGCATCTGAATTTCAGAAACAGGTTAGAGGTAGAGATATGTCCGAGAGCGTAAAAAAACTCATGGAACCTGACAACTAAGCTATTCTCGTAAATGTGACTTTTAGGTTTCATATATAGGCATATTTTGGTATAATATAGGCATATTTTACTATGCCTTAACAGGGGAAAAAGGCGACAATAAAAGGGAAGGACGAAGCATGACAGTTCAGGAACTGTATCAGAATATTGGCGGCGACTACGAGCAGGCCATCAGAGTGTTACGCATAGATAAACTGTTGGATAAGCATATAAGAAAGTTCAGGTCAAATGGGGTTATAGACCAGCTTCTTACTGCAGGAGAAACTATGGATCCCAATGCTCTTTTTGAAGCAGCTCATGCTTTAAAAGGTGTTTCAGCAAATCTTGGATTGACACATCTTTCGGATGCGGCTTCGGAGATTACTGAAGAGTATCGTCCTGGAAATGTCAGAAGACTAACTGACGATGAAGTAAAAGCAAGACTTCAGTCTATACAAGAGATGTATGAACGTATAGTAAAAGGGGTTTTAGAATATGAGGAGTCTTGTGAATAATATTTGATGTAAAAATGCTGATACAGGAGAGGGGTCAGAATGGGGATTACATCAAAGGGAGAAGGAATCTCTTCTGAAAAAAAGAAATATCTGGGTGTTCTTGGGGCCTGGGCACTGGCTTTTGGCTGTAGTGTTGGCTGGGGCTCTTTTGTAATGCCAGGAACAACCTTTCTTCCAATAGCGGGACCAATCGGTACTGCTGTCGGTCTAAGCCTTGGTGGGCTTGTTATGCTGCTACTCGCAGTAAATTACCATTATCTTATGAATAAATATCCAGATGGCGGTGGTGCCTATACATATACGAAGCTTGCCTTCGGGTATGACCACGGCTTTGTTAGTGCGTGGTTTCTTATACTTACCTACATAGCGATTATCTGGGCAAATGCTACGGCTCTACCTCTTATCATGAGAACAATCATTGGAGATACATTTCAGATTGGTTATCTTTATGAGATAGCTGGCTATCCAATCTATGTTGGTGAATTGTTTCTTGCTATAGGAGCGCTTATACTTGCGGCTCTTGTGTGTCTTTATAGAAAGCCGGCTGAGTGGACTCAGATAATTATGGCGGTTCTTCTTTTTGGTGGTGTTGTTATATGTTTTGCGGCAGCTTCAGGAAAGCTTGGCGTTGGAGGATATACACCAGCCTTTGCAGAAGATAAGAGTGCTTCGGCTGGAGTGTTCACTATCTTTGCTCTTGCTCCTTGGGCGTTTGTTGGTTTCGAATCCATCTCTCATAGTTCTGCTGAATCCAAGTTTTCACTAAAGAAATCATTTGGAATACTTGCAGTATCAGTTATAACTGCAACACTTGCTTATGTATTTCTTACGCTTATGGCTGTAAAGGCTCTTCCGGATGGTTGCAATTCATGGGTGGATTATGTAAGAAACCTTGGGGATTATTCAGGCGTTGCTTCCCAGCCTACATTTCATGCGGCATATGCTGCTTTGGGAGAGACTGGAAGACTGATACTTGGAGCTGCAGCGATGGGAGCTATATTTACAGGGCTTATAGGTAACTATATAGCTCTTAGTCGTCTTATTGATTCTATTGCTGAGGATGGACTCTTTCCAAAGTGGTTTGGAGTGAAAAGAGGTATGGTACCTAGAAATGCTATTCTCGCAATCCTTGTTGTTTCTGCTATATTTCCTTTTCTTGGTCGAACAACCATTAGCTGGATAGTTGATGTTACGACCATAGGTGCGACTATCGCCTATGCGCTGGCTTCAGCATCTGCATATAAGACTGCAAAGGATGAGAAGAATAGTTATTTTATGTTCTTTGGATTTGTTGGAATAGTTGTGTCAGTTCTTTTTGCTCTTGCGTTCTTGATACCGAATATTTTTTCGATAACAACACTATCTACGGAATCTTACCTTATACTTTCAATCTGGAGTATTTGTGGACTTCTGTATTTTCGTATCTTTCTTAGTGTGGATCATCAGCGTCGTATGGGCAAATCCATCGTGGCATGGGTAGTCCTCTTAGGACTTATTATATATACCTCCAGTATCTGGATGCACCAGACTATAGGATCAGCCCTGGTGAAGTATGAAAATAACACCGACAAGATTGCTAAATCAGTTCATACAGCTAGTCATATACAGCTTATGCTCATTATCTTTTCTCTGATCATTCTTCTCAATATATATGGGATCATGCAGAAAAGAGAGAAGACTATCGAAGTTGAGAAAGCACGTGCTGAAAAAACCAGTCAGGCTAAGTCTAGCTTTTTATCTAATATGAGCCATGAGATCAGAACACCTATGAATGCGATTATAGGACTTCAGAAGCTTGCTCTGAAGGATCCTGAGTTGAAGCCTGAGACCAGATCTAGTCTTGAAAAGATTGGTGCCAGCGCAAACCATTTGCTTGGACTGATAAATGATATTCTTGATATGAGTCGTATCGAATCAGGAAGGATGCAGGTCAGGAAAGAAAAGTTCGATTTTCACGAGCTTCTGAACCAGGTATCTACAATAATAGAAGGACAGTGTCAGGATAAGAGATTGAAATATGAATGTAATATCATTGGCGAGGTAAAAGATCATTACGTAGGCGACAGTCTTAAGCTGAGTCAGGTAATGATCAATATTCTTGGAAATGCAGTTAAGTTTACTAATACCAGGGGAAGTGTTTCACTTACAGTTGAACAGCTTGAAGAACAGGATGATGTATGTAAGATGAAGTTTATCATGAAGGATACAGGAATTGGTATGGACCCAGAATATATTCCTAAGATCTTTGATACCTTCTCTCAGGAGGATGCCAGCAATACTAACATATACGGTGGAAGTGGTCTTGGAATGGCTATTACAAAGAATCTTGTTGGGATGATGGACGGCGAAATATATGTTGAGAGTAAGAAGGGAGAAGGGTCCACATTTACAGTAATTGTTCCGCTTGGTCTTATAAATGAGACTGTAGCAAATGATGAATCTGAAAAACATATTGAAGAATCATTTAGTGGAGAAGAGATAACTGAGATTCTCTCAGGAAAGAGAGTTCTTATGGCAGAGGATGTAGAGCAGAATGCGGAGATTCTTACAGACCTTCTGGAGCTTGAGGATATTATCTCAGCCAGGGCGAGAAATGGAGAAGAAGCGGTGATGATGTTCTCGAAGAGTGAGCCAGGATTCTATGCGGCCATACTTATGGATGTAAGAATGCCAGTGATGGATGGATTAGAGGCGACTCGCACCATACGTAAGCTGGGACATCCAGATGCTAAGACTATTCCTATCATTGCGATGACTGCAAATGTATTTGATGAAGATGTGGAACGCTCTATGGAAGCAGGAATGAATGCACATCTTTCAAAGCCTGTAGAGCCTGATAGATTATATGAAACTATGGCAAGACTGATTAAAGAACAAACTGCCGGGGAGGTGGATTAAATTGCGATATAAAAAGAATACGAAAAGGTTGATAGTGGTCCTCCTGCTGCTGGCAATGGTGATAAGCACTCTGACGTCATTTACAGTTCGGGCTGAGGAAAAAGAACATAAGGTGGTACGTGTCGGCTGGTTTGATTCGTCCTTTAATTATTTTGATGAATTTGGAAGACGATGCGGTATAGATTATGAATATCAGCAGAAGATATCTGCGTATACGGGCTGGACTTATGAGTATGTTGAGGATAGCTGGCCAAATCTTCTTGAGATGCTTAAAAAAGGAGAGATAGATCTTCTTAGTGACGTTTCTTATAAAGAAGAACGCGAAGAATATATGTTATACCCGGATCTTCCGATGGGTACAGAATCATATTATATCTTTATAAGTGCAGACAATAGAGAGATAAATATTGAGGATATTACGTCACTAGATGGAAAGAAAATTGGTGTAAATAAAGGCAGTATTCAGGAAGGCTTCCTAAAGGATTGGGCTGATAAATATGAAATCCATATCGAAATAATACCGCTTACTGTACATGAGGCTGAATCCATGGATATGGTGTTCAGTGGGGAAATTGATGGATATGCGACAATCTATGACTTCGAAGCAGAACAGGAAGTGATTCCATTTTGCAGGATCGGTGGTTCTGATTATTACTATGCTGTAAATAAGGACCGCGAGGATCTTTTATCAGAGCTTAATATGGCTCTTTCTCAGATACAGTCTGATGATCCATATTTTAATCAGAAGATATCTGATGATCGTCTTTATGGTGACAATATCAATGCTATTCTTTCATCCTCTCAGGAGGAGTGGATCAGACAGCATGGCACTATTCGTATAGGTTATAGAGATGATTATCTACCTTTCTGTGATGAAGATAATGAAACAGGAGAACTGACAGGTGCACTTAAGGATTATCTTGCTCACGCAGAAAATACGTTGGATAGTAGTTATGTAGAATTCGAGACCATATCTTATGATTCAACAAAAGATGCCCTTGCTGCTCTTGAGGCAGGGGAAGTAGACTGCATATTCCCTGTATATTTCAGCACCTATGATGCAGATCAGCAGGGTATAAGACTTACAGATGCGGCTATGAAAACTGAGATGGTTGCCATCATGCGAGAGTCAGATGACAGACGTCTGTCAAAGAGTAGTGACATGACGATGGCAATAAATGATGGAATGATGAACATAGAAACCTTTATTAAGGATGAGTATCCACTGACTGAAAGAATTCCGTATACGGGTCTTGATAAGTGCTACAAGGCTGTAGCAAATAATGAGGCTGATAGTGTACTTGTCAGCAGTTATAGGATTCTTCCTGCACAAGATACTCTGGATAAGTATAATCTTTGTTCAGTACCTACAGGAGAGTCTATGCCATTTTCCTTTGGCGTAAAGAAATGGGATACCGAGCTTTACTTCCTTCTAAACAAAACGGTTAAGACTACAAATAATGAGGATATGGATGCAGCCCTTGCATCTTATATGAAGGTTGATTCAAAGATCTCCTATATGAAGTTTTTTAAGGACAACTGGCTTTTAGTTGTTAGTCTTCTCACAGTAGTTTTTGCTGTAGTTATAATCCTTCTTGTTCAAAAGATGAATGCTGAGCGTACTGCTGCAAAACAGAGACGTCTTCTTATGGAGGCAGAGGAGATAGCTGATCTTAAGCAGACTATTACGTCCCTTCTTGATAATATGCCAGGTATGAATTATACAAAGGATGCAGAGACAGGTGAATATCTTGCCTGCAATCAGACGTATGCTGAGTACACCAACAAAAAGGATCCGTCAGAAGTTTTTGGTCATACAGCAGAGGAACTTTTTGATAGCGAGACCGCAAAACGTATTAATGAAGATGACAAGGTGGCACTGTCCATGGATGGACCATATGTATTCTTTGATGAAATGAAGAAGAGTGATGGAACTACCATTCAGACTAAGGTAACTAAGCTTAAATATACTGATGATAAAGGTCGTCTTTGTCTTCTTGGTATGCTTCAGGATGTTAGTGATACTTTCCGAATATCCAGAGATGATGCAAAAACAAAGGATTCCTATGAAAAAGCAAGGAACAGTGGTTTTATTTTCTCAAACATAGCCCAGGCTCTGGCTTATGGGTATCTGAATATATATTACATTGATGTCAATACTGAGGAATTTATAGAGTATCGAAATATACCTGGGAAAAATGGACTTACTGAATTACGACGTGGATGGCATTTCTTTGAGGCGTGTGTAGATGAGATTGAAGAATTTGTTTATCCAGAGGATAAGGAAGCAGTGATAAAAGCCATGGATCGTAAGACTCTTGTGGCGGCACTGGAACAGAATGATACATTTATGATGACCACTAGAATCTTTAGAGATGGCGTACCTAGGTATGTGAGTGTGAATGCAACCCGTATGCAAGAGGATGATCGATATATCATCCTAAGCCTCACTGATGTAGATGAAGAGGTAAAACAACGTAATGCAGCTCAGAAGATGCTTGAAGAGCAGGTTGCTTATGACAGAATTACAGCTCTTGCTGGTGAATTCTTTGGTATCTATGTTGTTGATCCTGAGACAGGACAGTACCGTGAGTTTAGTGCAACTGCAGGGTTTAATGCATTTGAACTTCCAAGTGAAGGAAAGGACTTCTTTGAAACAGCAAGAAATCATGCGCTTTCTGTTGTTTATCAGGAAGATCAGAATAGATTTCTTTCTATGCTTTCAAGAGACAATGTTCTTTCAGAGATTGAGCAGAGTGGAATCTTCACACTTAGCTATCGTTTGTTAACAGATGGAGAACCTCGTTATGTTCAGCTTAAAGCTGCTATGATCGAAGAACAGGAAGGAACTCGACTAATAGTTGGTATAAATGATATCGATGCTCAGGTTCGTCAGGAAGAAGAGTATGGACGTCGTCTTGCTCAAGCTCGTATAGAAGCAAATATTGATGCACTGACAGGTGTTAAAAATAGAAATGCTTATCGTGTATATGAGGAAAGGATCAATGCACAGATAGATGTTAATCGTGCACCTGAATTTGCTATTACTATTCTTGATGTAAATGATCTAAAGAAGGTAAATGATACTCAGGGACATAAGGCAGGAGATCAGTATTTAAGAGATGCATGTAGGATTATATGTTCCACATTTAAACGAAGCCCAGTGTTCAGAGTGGGTGGAGATGAATTCTGTGTTCTGTCTCAAGGTGATGATTATGCACGTATCGATGAGCTTATAGAAATGATGAATGCTCATAATGATGATGCTATAGAAAATGGTGGAATCGTTATAGCTGTTGGTATGGCTAGATATGAGAAGGAATCTACCGTGGCTCCTGTTTATGAGAGAGCGGATCAGACAATGTATGAGAACAAGACTGGTCTTAAAGCTAGAAAAAAAGGATAGAAGAGTATGTATTATTCAACAATCGGTATATTGGCTGTAATAATATTATTCATAGTGAACTGGGATATACTCAAGGGGTTCAATGTTACTTACGATAAGCCTGCATGGAATGTGTACAGGCGATTCCTTTATGCTGTCCTGATATATTATCTGACTGATATATTCTGGGGAATTCTTGAGAGTAGAAAACTAGTAACATCCCTCTTTATTGATACAACTATTTACTTTGTTGCTATGGCGGTTGGTATATCCTTCTGGGCTGAATATACGGTTGCATATCTAGATGAGAAGACAAAGTTTGGAAAGTTCCTTATTTATGCAGGAAGAACTATTGCCATCACAATCACAGTAATGGTTATAGTAAATATATTTACTCCTGTACTTTTTACAGTTGATAAAGACTGCGTATATCATGACCTTCCTATTCGTGACTTTATGCTGGTATGCCAGATCTGTATGCTTCTTGTCATTTCCATATATGCATTTGTTTGTATGTTCAAACTGGATAGTACTGTTCCTAAGCGCACACGATATAAGATACTTGCCTCCTTTGGTTTTATTATGGCGCTTTGTCTTTTTATTCAGCTTTGGTTTCCTTATTTACCTATATATTCTATTGCATATATGTTGGGAACTTGTCTTCTTCATTCATTCGTTGCTAATGATGAGAAGGAGGAAAGCAGGCGTCGTGAGGAGGAAGCAAAAAAGATTGAAGAACTTAAGGAAAGATTCGTATCCCTTCTTGATAATATGCCTGGAATGACATTTACCAAGGAAACAAGTACTGGAAAATATCTTGCCTGCAATCAGGAGTTTGCCAAGTATGCTCATAAAGCATCTCCTGAGGAAGTGGTAGGACTTACTGATGCAGAGATATTTGATAAAGAGACAGCGGCTCATTTTGTGGAGGCCGATAGACTTGCGATGTCTCTTAGTAAACCTTACATATTTTTTGAGGATGTACCTGATGCGGCTGGAAATCCAAGACAACTTCAGACAACAAAACTCAAATATACAGATACTGCGGGAAGACAGTGCGTTCTTGGTATGTGTCAGGATGTAACGGATATGATACGTGTACAGCATGAACAGGCTATGACCAAGGAAGCTTATGAGAATGCTGTTAGTTCAGGACTCATGTTTGCCAATATCGCCCAGACATTAGCTAGGGATTATATTGATATGTATTATATAGATGGGGATTCTGAAGAGTATATTGAGTATCAAAAGGGTGAGGAAGGTGACGCTCTTAAAGAAATTCGCAGGGGATGGCATTTCTTTAGTGATTGTAAGCTGGAGCTTTCTGAAAGCGTGTGCGTTGAAGATCGTGAGGAGTTTCTTCAGGCACTGAATCGAAAGAATCTGATGAAAGCCCTGCAGCATAAAGATACTTTTTCTATGACATATAGAGCTATTAATGGTGATGAGTCTATCTATGTTAACATGAAGATTTCCAAGATGGATGATGAAAAGCATATCATCATGGGTATTACGAATGTTGATGCAGATATGCGAGAGACCATGGCTCAGAAAGAAACCCTTGCAAAGGCTCTTAGTTTAGCTGAACAGGCAAACAAAGATAAGATAGATTTTCTCTCTGATATGACTCATGATATCCGTACACCGATAAATGTGATCATTGGTCTTGAATCTCTGGCAATGAGAAATGAGTTTATGGACGAGAAGAGCAGGGAGTATATTGAAAAAATAGGTGAAAGCGCTAATCAGCTTCTTGAAATAATGAATGATGTACTTAGCGTAAGCCGTAGTGAAACTCTTGCTTCTTACCATGATAAGAAAAGTCGTTCTCATAATGCATATGAGTTGTATAAGAGTGGAATTCAGAAGGCGGCTGTGTCCCTTGATCTTAATGCATTGTACGTTCTGGTAGTTGACGATAATCCAATAGAAGTAGAGCATGCCCGTATTGTATTAGAAGAGGTTGGAATCAAAGTAGATACCTGTACTAGTGGTCAGGAAGCTCTGCATAAGATGGAGATACAGCGTGGAAAACAAAAGCTTTATAATCTCATACTTATGGACTGGCTTATGCCTGATATGAGTGGTATGGAAACTGCTGCTGAGATTAAAAGACTGTATCCAGGTAAGTGTACAGTTGTTGCACTGACAGCAAATAACTGGGAAGATATATGCGATGAGGCCAGCAGTGTTGGTGTAAATAATTA
This sequence comes from Lachnospiraceae bacterium AC2031, assembly GCA_000687975.1. Taxonomy (GTDB): domain Bacteria; phylum Bacillota; class Clostridia; order Lachnospirales; family Lachnospiraceae; genus Eubacterium_Q. The sequence goes on from JIAB01000001.1 coordinate 2,954,876, forward strand.
CATTACAAAACCTCTGTTCACACATAGTATTTTGGAAAATATAGAACGTGTTGCCCGCGAAAGTGATATGAATATATTTAAGGAGAAGAAGCGTGCGAAGATAGCAGGCCGCCGTATTCTTCTTGCTGAAGATGTGGATATAAACGCTGAGGTGCTCATTGATACCCTTGCCATTGAGAACATAAAGGTAGATCATGTTTCAAATGGAAAAGAAGCAGTGGAGCTTTTCGAAAATAGCACATCCGGAATATATGGAGCAATCCTTATGGATATTCGTATGCCAGTAATGGATGGACTGGAAGCAGCTAAGGCAATAAGAGCTCTTGATAGGGAGGATGCAAAGCGTATTCCAATCATTGCTCTTACTGGAAATGCTTTTGATGAAGATGTTCAGGAGTCTATGCAGGCCGGAATGAATGCTCATCTTACCAAGCCTGTAGATATGGAAAATCTACTCCGTATTCTTGGAGAACTGATCTATGAGGCAGAGGTTTCTTGATGAAATTAATTGCATTTATTATAATAGATAGATGTTTAATATCTAACTAAGGAGTAAAAATTATGGAATTAACGATTGATGTATTTGGACAGTTTGATAAGAAATGGGCTCTCCTCACAGCTGGAACAAAGGATAACTTTAATGCTATGACAATAAGCTGGGGCGGTGCTGGAACTCTTTGGGGAAAGCCAGTAGTTACAACTTATGTGAGAACATCAAGATATACACATGAGTATATGGATTCAAATGATTATTTCACCATCAGCTTTTATCCAGAGGATAAGAAGAGTATCCTTGGAGTATTTGGTTCAAAGTCAGGTAGAGATATTGATAAGATGAACTATGAAGGTCTTACAGCTAAAGAGGCTGGAGAATCCATAAGCTTTGAAGAAGCAGAGCTTACTCTTGTATGTAAGAAACTGTTTAAGCAGCAGCTTGATGAAAAGAATATGCCTGAGGATGTTATAAAATCCTACTATGAGGGTGATGCGCCTCATGATATGTATATCGGTGAGGTTGTAGAAATAATAAAATAACTCTAGTAGAATAAAACATTAAGGAGAACTAATAAACATGAATCCAATGGATATGATGCAACTTGCAGGCAGACTTGGTACATTCAGACAGCAACATCCAAAATTTGGAAAGTTCCTTAAATCTGTTGCGGCAAAAGGACTGACTGAAGGATCGATAATGGAGGTTAAGTTTAGAGCAACAGATGGTGAAGAATATCTGGCTAACATTAAACTTACAAAAGAAGATTTAGAGACAATTGATATTATAAAGAGTATGGGCAGAAGTTAATCTCTAAAAGAGTAGTTTATTTAGTAAGCTCCCAGAATACTATAGAGCTTGCAGCAGCTACGTTAAGAGAATCTACGTTATGTTTCATTGGAATCTTTACGGTATAGTCACTTTCGGATAGAACTTTATCTGATAGACCAAAGCCTTCGTTTCCCATGATGATAGCCAGTCTTTCTTCAGACTTAAGACGTGGATCATTTATATTAATTGAATTATCAGTAAGTGCCATGGCGGCTGTTTTAAATGAGAGCTTATGCAGCTCTTCGATATAAGCAGAAGCGTTGGCACTTTTTTTATTTAATTTTGTCCATGGAATCTGAAATACGGTTCCCACACTGACTCTTGAAGCACGTCTGTATAGAGGGTCAGCACTGGATGATGTAAGGATTACAGCTTCAATTCCGAGAGCTGCAGCTGATCTAAACATTGCGCCAACGTTGGTTGGATTTTCGACATCGTCAAATACAGCAATTCGGTGATAATCCTTTATTAATTCAGGAATAGAAAGAAGAGCCTTTCTCTTAAAGAGTGCAAGGACTCCTCGAGTTATGTTAACTCCTGTAAGATCTGCTATGGTGTCATAATCGCCTACATATACAGGAATATCTTTATCAAGTATTCCAAACTGTTCACAGTATTTGTCTGCCAGAGTATCCAGCATAACAAAGGAAACAGGTTCATATTCTGCGGCCAGAGCTCTTTCGATGACCATAGGACTTTCTACCACAAAAAGCCCCAGCTCCGGTTCAAAATAATGTAGGAGTTGAGCCTCATTTGTGTTAAAATAAAGTCCTAGTTCTGAAATAGAGTTTTCGTCTTTTATATATTCGTATTTCATAATAGTTAGAAATATATCATAGAATAAAGGGAGGTTCAATATGCCATTTATCGATTCAAAGATTACTGTAAAGGTTAGTGAAGAGCAGAAGGAAGTTCTTAAGGCTAAGATTGGAAAGGCTGTATCTATTATAGGTAAGCCAGAAAGCTTTCTGATGGTTGGTTTTGAGGATGATTATACACTTTATTTTGCTGGCAATAAGCTGGAGAAGGGTGTTTATGTTTCAGTTGATGTATTCGGTTCTGTAAATGGTTCTCAGGCTGATCAGATGACTGCAGAGATCTGCAAGATTTATGAGGAAGAGCTTGGTATTCCTGGAAACAATATATATGTTGAGTATCGTGGTACCTCAGATTGGGGATGGAACGGTAGAAATTTCTAGTTCGGAGAGAGTAGTTTAATGAATAATCCGATTCTAAAGAATAAAATATATCTATATCTTACAGAGTTTTTTGCAGGAATGTCAGTGATGGCAGTTGAGCTGGGAGCCAGCAGATTACTTGCTCCTTATTTCAGCTCATCCCAGATAGTTTGGACTATTATAATCGGCACCATAATGATCGCTATGGCGCTGGGAAATATTATGGGAGGAAGATGGGCTGATAAGAATCCTAATCCTGATAAGCTCTATGGACGCATTATAATAGCTGCCATATGGATAGCATTGATTCCTGTGGTTGGAAAGTATATAGTTATAGGAATCTCAGCGTTGCTGGTGTTTACTATAAGTACGAACTTTCTGGTGATCGCTGCCTTTGCAGCTTGTATGATCGTTTTTGTTTTTCCACTGTTTCTTCTTGGAACAGTTACACCGTCTCTTGTTAAGTATACGGTGGACAGTCTGGATGACAGTGGTAAGGTGGTTGGATATCTAAATGCATCTAACACTATTGGAAGTATTATAGGTACCTTTGTTCCAACATTTATCAGTATTCCTGCAGTTGGTACGAGTATTACATTCCTTATCTTTGCTGGAATACTTCTCCTACTTGCTATAGTTTACTTCGTATCAGGAAAGAAGCGTTCAGTTAAGGCTGTAGTGGGAGTCATACTTTTTCTTATTTCCTGTATTTTTGGACATGGAGATTCATTTGCTTTCTGGCAGCATGATCTGACCTATGAAGGAGAGTCAATCTATAACTACCTTCAGGTTTATGAGGACGACTCTAAAGTGGTGTTGTCGACAAATGTGCTCTTCGGAGTTCAGTCTGTGTATCGTAAGGAAAAGACACTTACTGGAATGTATTATGACTATGCCATGGCAGCGCCTTATATGGCTGGGATAAAGAAAAAGGATAGGCCACTAAAGGTTCTGATCCTTGGTATGGGTACAGGAACCTATGCTACTCAGTGTCGCAGATATTTTGGTGATATTAGTATTGAGGGAGTTGAGATAGATCAGAAGATTACTGATCTTGCCCATGAATATTTTGAACTTCCAGAAGATATTAAAGTTACAACCTATGATGGAAGAGCCTATCTTGAAGCTCTAAATGCACAAGATAAATCTTCAGTTGGAGATGTAAGTGAAGAACAGGCTGAAAGCATGGGATATGATGTCATAATGGTTGATGCATATCAAGATATAACTATTCCATTTCAGATGTCATCAGTTGAGTTTTTTACATTGGTTGAGGAACAGCTTAATAAGAATGGCGTTATGGTTGTTAATATGAATATCAAGTCGGATGGTCAAAACATCGCAGGGATGAATGATTACTTAGCTGATACCATCTCTGAAGTTTTTTCCGAGGTTTATACCATAGATGTTCCAAACAATACGAATAGAGAACTTTTTGCATCTAACAATCCGGATATGATCAAAGATTTCCAGGAAAACTTTGCAGAAGAAGAGGATGCTGGTTTACATGAGTTGATGACTAAGGTTACTCTTGGACTAATTATGCATTCTTCTGGTGGTAACATATTAACGGATGATAAGGCTCCTGTAGAGCTACTGAGTATGCAGGCGATTGATGCACTGATCCGTGATGAAGTGGATTACTACAAAGAAATATATGAAGAAGAAGGATTACAAGGTTTACTTGATTCGTTTTAAATTAACCGAGTAATGTTGTAAATGTTGTCATGAGTATTGTGATAGTGAATATTGAAGCAAGGGTGGAGATAGCGATGGCTCCGGAAAGGAGCTCGGTGTCTTCACCCATTTTTTCGCACTGAATAAGTGGGAGATTGCCGATAGGCATTGCAGCCATAAGGCAGAGTCCCATGATCGTAATATATGAGAATCCAGCAAGCTTTAATGCGAAGAATAAAGCAACAGGAACCAGGATCATTCTAATTGCGATATAAATCCAGATTCGAGGATTCTTTACTCCACTGGATATCTTAGATCTTGCGATTCCAACTCCGAGAAGAGTCATTGAAAGGAATACAGTTGCATTTCCAAGATAACTGATACTATTGGCGATGATTGGTGGAAGATAGATATCAAACCAGAAAACCACAAGACTTACAACAGCCATTATGGTTCCAGGACTGAGTATCTTCTTAAGGTTAAGCTTTTCCTTGCCATTACCTAGAACGATGATTCCGTGAGTATAGAAGAGCAGGCAGTACATAACGTTACATACGACTACATAAAGGATTGCATTCTCTGGAAGTATTGCGCGGGCAACTGGGATTCCGATGAAGCCTACGTTTGTATAAACAGTCATCATGTTATAGAAACGACTGTTTTCACCGCCTCTTATAATAATTGGGAAAATAAATCCAAGGATTACCAGACCAAAGTAAAATGCGACTCCCAGCACCATGGCAATCAGAAGATCGTGGTGTGTGGCTGTTACATTTCCTGATAACAGTGAAGCCAGGATAAGTGCTGGATTACATACGTCCATTACGATGGTGGACATTTTCTGTGATGTGTGGTCGTCGACCACTCCACGCTTATAAAGAAATATTCCGATTCCAACCAGGATGGTGATAACTCCCATCTGCTGGAGAACAATACTTGTACTCATATCATTTTCCTCTAAATACTACTTGGGATTATTATTTTAACAGTTGATGATTATAGCACACCGTTAAATAAATACAATGATTATTTCGCTGGATGAGAGAATTAACCTCACTTAAGTTACTTAGTAAAATCTATATGGTTGAGACGCTATTTGGTACTATAAAGCCGTATTTACAAAAGGTTTTTAAGTATGAACAGATTAAGTCGGATTGGAAAGTGAGGTGAAAGGAAATGTTGACTTTATTTTTTATTCTACTTATGTGCGTCGTATTGGGAGAAGTCCTTTATATGACAATAAAGCTTGCGTGGAAGATAACGAAGATCATTGTTGCTTTGGTACTTCTACCAGTAGTAATGATAGGTCTTGCGGCTGCTGGTTTTATGACACTGGCCATTGTATTACTCCTTATCGGTGGAGTTTTTGCTTTGATTGGTAGTCTTGTAGTCGCGTAACTATAGAAAATGGCCTTTGCATATAGCACTCAATGCGAGGCTCTCCTGGAATATATGTGGTAAACAGTAAGAAGCTGTTTACCACATTTTTTGTTATAGGAAAACTATATTTTTCAAGCATTGAATTCTTGAATTAAGGGGTTGGACTGAGTATAATTTAATTGATAGCAACATAGATTATTTGACATAGAAAAGGAGAAGCTTATGTACAAGGATTACGCAAATGTAAATGTAATGGATCATCCACTTATTAAGCACAAGATATCACTTCTAAGAGACAAGAATACTGGTACAAATGAGTTCCGTAAGCTGGTAGAGGAGATAGCGATGTTGGAGGCCTTCGAAGCCTTTAGAGATCTTCCACTTAAGGATGTAGAGGTGGAGACACCTATCGAAACATGTATGTCTCCTATGATAGATGGTAAGAAGCTTGCTATAGTTCCAATACTTAGAGCAGGACTTGGAATGGTAAATGGTATCACAGCTCTGGTTCCTACGGCAAAGGTAGGACATGTTGGTCTTTACAGAGATCCAGAAACTCATGAACCACATGAATACTATTGTAAGCTCCCTGATCCTATAGATCAAAGACTTATCGCAGTACTTGATCCAATGCTTGCTACTGGTGGTTCTGCTGTAGCGGCTGTAGATTTTATTAAGAAGAGTGGTGGTAAGAATATAAAGTTCCTCTGCATTATAGCTGCTCCAGAAGGAATAAAGAGACTTGCTGAGGCACATCCTGATATTGAAATATATGTAGGAAATGTTGATAGATGTCTGAATGAAAATGCATATATCTGCCCAGGACTTGGTGATGCAGGAGACAGAATCTTTGGAACAAAATAAATAAATAAATGATGTAATAAAGATAAAAGAAAATGTGACTAAATGCAGAGATGCGTTTAGTCACATTTCTTTTTATAAATTATTCAAATTTAGATACCGAAAGGAGTATCATCATTTGTTGGATTTGGATTAGCTGTTGAATCCGGATTGTAGTAGTCGCCACTTGGTAACGCACTTCCTGGAGTAGATGCATCAGGAGTTGCACTTTCAGGTGGATCATTCTTAGCAAGACTGTATGTGCTTGTGCTGTTTCCAGGATTGCTTGTTGGTGGCTTATAAGGCTCTGACGGAGCATAGCTGCTTGGAGCACTGTATGGATCAGGAGTGCCAGGCTGAGCGTATGGGTCCTGAACATTAGGTACACCAGGCTGAGCGTATGGATCTGGATTATAGCCACCAGGCTGAGCATATGGATCTGGGTTATAACCACCAGGCTGAGCATATGGGTCTGGATTATAGCCACCAGGTCCTACAGGACCAGCATTGTAACCGCCATTAAATCCACCCATTCCTGCGAATGAAGGAACATAGTAAGGTGATACATTTTGTCCGAAGTAACCATTTCTTCTATCAAGGAAGAACTCTGCATATGTTGCGTACATATATGGGTTCACGTAGAAGATAGCAAGGATTCCACAAGTACATGCAGCTAGAAGTGCCCATCCAATGAAGGAAAGCTCTAGTACGAATGTATCCCACTTATAACCGTCCATCATTCTCTTACTCTGTTCAAGTGCCTCTTTATAACCAATGGTAGGATCTTCACTCAGGATATAATCTACCATGTAGTATTCGTAGCCCTTAATAATACCTGGGATAATAAGCAGGAGTGACCATAAGAACACGAACAGGTCTTTCATAAAGCAGACTTTAATTACGTTTCCGTATTGTCCCTTCTTAAAGGCGTACCCGACTTCTCCAAACTTTGGTTTCTCAAAAGAGTTTATGCAGAAATATCTGCGACATCCAACTCTAAGAGGGTTCTTTACAAAAACAGTAAGACAAATGCTCAGTGCCATAGCGAAAAGAACGATAGCAATTAGAATAGGTGCCATAGCTCCCAACATGCCCTTCAAAAGAGCATCTTCTGCGTCTGAATAAGAATTATCTCCATGATCATCATCGTAATCATCATAATCATCATAATCGAAATCATCGTCATCATCTAAATTAGTGAGATCATCGAAATCGAAATCATCATCGTCATAATCATAGTTATATGAGTTATAACCAGTATTATTACTATTAATTCTGTTTGAAAGATTGTTTGAATAACTTGCAGATCCTGAGCCTGCTGCCCAGGTCAGTATCAATGCGCATCCGACACAAGGCCAGTAGTTTTTCTGAAAGGCAGCTTTTGCTTTTTCTTTGAGATAAGCTCTGTCGATCATTTTTAACCTCCATTTTCTTGTTGATCATATAATAATAAAACATTTTAGATTATACGATATTAGTTAATAATTGTCTAGAATTTGGTATTGTAAAAAGCGTTTTCATGCTTTAAGATTATGTTAATAGAACTAGCTGATTTGCTTGTATTTGAGGGAGTTTATTATGGGATTTGATGTATTTGATATTCATAGTGCTATAGGTAAATATTCTGAAAAAAAAGGTTATACTGAAGGTGTTAAGTATTACTTTAAAATGATTAAAAGTAACAGAGCAGTTAGAAACTCTCAGTATTTTCCGATTGTTAAAAGGTTTGATGCTGCACTAAATGATTTTGTGGCTCAGGAATCAACTACTGCGCTTGTAGATTTAACAAATATACTGCCGGAGTTTTATGGCGATGAGGATCTTCCGGATGTTTTCGTAGCAGAAGGCCTGGAGACTGCATTTAACTGTATATCAGAATATCTTATGCATCTGAGTGAGTTATATCACTTAGATTATTATTTATGATTGGGGTAACTAATATAGTTGGGAGAGGTTTATGTATTACTTTATAGTAAATTACACGGGCGGCAGCGGGAAGGCTAAGAAAACGTGGGACAGAGTCCATCTGCTGCTGAAGCAGAAGGGCATTGAATATAAAGCATACGTTACAAAATATGGGGGACACGCATCTGAGCTGGCGAAGAGGATCTCTGAGCTGGATGAAGAAGATATAAGACTGGTTGTTGTTGGTGGCGATGGAACTATTAATGAGGTTCTAAATGGCATCACAGATTTTGAACGTATAAGATTTGGACTTATTCCTACGGGATCGGGAAATGACTTCGCGAGGGGAATGAGTATTCCAAGAGATACTGATGAAGCCTTAGACAAGATTCTTTCATCTACAAGAGGAATAGATATCGATCTTGGTGAGGTTACAACTGAGAACGGATATAAGAGAATCTTCGGTATCAGTTCTGGAATTGGTCTTGATGCAATAGTCTGCAAAAAGATGCTTAATTCAAAGATTAAGAATGCGCTGAATAAGATTAAACTTGGACATCTTGCATATATCATACTGACGATCACAACACTTTTCAGTATGGAAACCTATAAGGTAAAGGTATGGATGAAGCTTCGTGATTCTGAAGGTGGTGAGCAGTCACTTAGCTTTAAGGATTTGATATTCCTTTCAGCTATGAACTTCCCTGCAGAGGGTGGTGGAGTTCCTATGAATCCTTATGCGAAAGCTGATGATGGTCTGCTTTCAATATGTGCGGTAAATGGCATACCGAAGTGGAGAACCTTCCTTATGCTTCCAGTTCTGATGAAGGCCAAACATGTTGGAAAAAAAGGCTTTATGCTTCAGGATGTAGAATATCTTGTGTTTGATGCAGACCGTCCTATGGTACTTCATGGAGATGGAGAGTATCTGGGAGACGAGAAGCATATCGAGATGAAGATTCTTAGAAATATTTTGAATGTTATGGTATAAACCTATTAATATACAATAGGCGAGTGGGAATAATCTCACTCGCCTTTTGTTTAGTTTTCTAATATGTCAGATAGTTTTTTAGAACCGAAGAAATCAGAGATAAGCTCATTATACTCAGTCCACATCGGAAGAGTCTTGCAGATCTTCTTTCTATTACATTTATATTTCTTATCGGCAATACATGCAACAGGAGAGAGTGGTCCCTCAGTTGCCTCAAGTATTTCAAGGATTGTATAATCCTTTGGCTTACGGCTTAGTTTATAGCCACCGCCTTTTCCGCTGGCGCTTATTACTAGTCCGGCAGTTACCATATCTTTAACAATGATTTCCAGATACTTCTTGGAAATATCCTGTCTTTCGGCTATGTCTTTAAGAGGTATCAGGCCGTTATCTATATTCTCAGCCAGGTCAATCATAACTCGTATTGCATAGCGTCCTTTTGTTGATATCACGACGTTTCCTCCTTTGATTATTTTTGGTTTGAAAAAGTGTAAAGCCTATTATAGCGTAGGATTTTAAGGATTTCAAATTATATAAGAATAGACTTATAGGTAAAACCTATAACGGGGTATAATTTTTTGGGATTACTACTATAGTTAAAACCTATTGACGCAGTAGGTGAATAATGTTAACATGCACACAAGTCAAACGAAAAAAACAAAAAAATGATTGAACAAAGGAGAATGAAATTATGAGCGATTACAGATTTGAAACATTACAGTTACACGTAGGTCAGGAGCAGCCAGATCCAGCAACAGATGCGAGAGCAGTTCCAATATATCAGACAACATCTTATGTGTTTAGAAACAGCGAGCACGCTGCAGCAAGATTTAATCTTTCAGATGCAGGAAATGTTTACGGAAGAATAACAAACTCAACACAGGGAGTTCTTGAAGAAAGACTTGCAGCGCTTGAAGGTGGTACAGCAGCACTTGCAGTTGCATCAGGAGCAGCAGCAATCTCTTACACAATTCAAGCACTTGCAGCAAACGGTGGTCACATCGTAGCTCAGGAAACAATCTACGGAGGAAGCTTTAACTTACTTAACAATACACTTCCTCAGTACGGAATCGAAACTACATTTGTAAATGTACATGATCTTGATTCAGTAAAGGCAGCAATCAAGGATAACACAAAGGCAATCTACCTTGAGACACTTGGTAATCCACATAGTGATATTCCTGATATTGAAGCAATCGCAGAGATAGCACACAGTGCTGGTATCCCACTTGTTATTGATAATACATTTGGTACACCATACCTTATCAGACCACTTGAGCATGGCGCAGATATCGTAGTACATTCAGCTACAAAGTTCATTGGCGGTCACGGAACAACACTTGGAGGTATCATCGTAGAGGGTGGTAAGTTCGATTGGAAGCAGGGACACAAATTCCCACAGCTTACAGATCCAAATCCAAGTTATCATGGAATCTCATTCTATGACGTACTTGGTCCTGCAGCATTTGCTGCATATATCCGTACAATCCTACTTAGAGATACTGGAGCAGCTATATCTCCATTTAACGCTTTCCTGCTTCTTCAGGGTGTTGAGACACTTTCGCTGAGACTGGACAGACATGTGGAAAATACACTTAAGGTAGTAGAGTTCCTTAAGAATCATCCAAAGGTTGCTAAGGTAAATCATCCTTCTCTTGAGGATCATCCACAGCATGACCTTTATAAGAAGTACTTCCCTAATGGTGGTGGTTCTATCTTTACATTTGATATCAAGGGTGGCCAGGAAGAGGCTTGGAAGTTCATTGATAATCTTAAGATCTTCTCATTGCTTGCTAATGTTGCTGATGTTAAGAGTCTTGTTATCCATCCAGCAACAACAACTCATTCACAGCTTACAGAAGAAGAACTGAACGAGATCGGTATCTTCCAGAGCACAATCCGTCTTTCAATCGGTACAGAGCATATCGATGATATCATCGCTGATCTTGAAAATGGATTCGCAGCTATCTAATAGATAGAATTCTTATTGTACAAAGTTTCTAATAATACATGGTTGACAGCCCTCCTGGAAAGAATAAAATAATATCATGAGTTTCAAATGAAACAATTAATATGAAGAAAAGAGGAATTATATATGAGTAAGATATATAAAGGCACTGCCGAACTTATTGGAAATACACCTCTTGTTGAGGTTGTGAATATTGAGAAGGAACTTGGCCTTGAGGCTACAGTTCTTGTTAAGCTTGAGTACCTTAATCCAGCAGGTAGCGTTAAGGATCGTATTGCTAAGGCTATGATCGAGGATGCAGAAGCAAAGGGCCTCCTTAAGGAAGGTTCTGTTATTATCGAGCCAACAAGTGGTAACACAGGAATTGGTCTTGCATCACTTGCTGCATCTAAGGGATATAGAATAATTCTTACTATGCCTGAAACTATGAGTGTTGAGAGAAGAAATATTCTTAAAGCTTATGGGGCTGAGATTGTTCTTACAGAGGGCACAAAGGGAATGAAGGGTGCCATCGAGAAGGCAAATGAACTCGCTGCTGAGATTGAAGGAAGCTTCATTCCTGGACAGTTCGTTAATCCTGCAAACCCAGCTATTCATAAGGCTACAACAGGTCCAGAGATCTGGAATGATACAGATGGAAAGGTTGATATCTTTATAGCAGGTGTTGGTACAGGTGGTACTGTAACTGGAACAGGAGAGTACCTTAAGGAGCAGAATTCTGCAGTTAAGGTTGTTGCTCTTGAGCCAGAAGATTCACCAGTTCTTTCTGAAGGAAGAGCCGGAGCTCATAAGATCCAGGGTATCGGAGCAGGTTTTGTTCCTGATGTTCTTAATACTGAAGTGTATGATGAAGTATTTAAGGCACCAAATGAAGCTGCATTTGAAACAGCAAAGCTTCTTGCTAAGAAGGAAGGTATCTCAGTTGGTATCTCTTCAGGAGCCGCACTTTATGCTGCAATTCAGTTTGCTAAAAAGCCTGAGAATAAGGGTAAGACTATAGTTGCACTTCTTCCAGATAGTGGTGACAGATATTATTCAACACCTATATTTACAGACTAATTTTATAGAATAAAGAATACCATCGAATTATTATAATATTTTGAATCAGCTATTACTTAACTTAAGTGATAGCTGATTTTTATTATTTATTGAAGAAAGGTTGTAGACTTTTGACACCTATAGTATGATATAGTATATTTGATTAGAGTAGACTAACTGGGTTGGTGTGTTTATGAAAAAGTATGAAGTAACCGGAATGAGCTGTGCCGCATGTCAGGCACGAGTTGAGAAGGCTGTGTCAGGTGTTGCAGGTGTTAAGTCCTGTTCTGTCAGCCTTCTTACTAATTCTATGGGAGTAGAGGGCACAGCCAGTGATGATGAAATAATTAAAGCTGTTGAGGCGGCTGGATATGGCGCATGTTCTATGGAATCAAATGGCATATCAGGCGCTGCTGCAATTGAAGAGTCCTTACAGGATAAGGAGTCTCCAGTTTTAGTGCGTCGTCTGATCAGTTCTGCAGTTCTTTTGGTATGCCTGATGTACCTATCCATGGGACATATGATGCTGGGATGGCCTATTCCTTCTGGTTTACATAATCCTGTTGCGGTGGCATGTGTTGAGATGATACTTGCCATTGTGATAATGATCATAAATAAGAAGTTTTTTACCAGCGGATATAAGTCGCTATTTCATGGCTCACCTAATATGGATACACTGGTGGCTCTAGGAAGTACAGCATCCTTGGGATATAGTCTGGTGGAGTTTTATCTTATCATTAAGACAAGTAATAATGGCGATATGGATACTGCCATGAAATATGCTATGAATCTTTACTTTGAATCTGCTGCAATGATCCCAACGCTTATCACTATTGGTAAGCTTCTGGAAGCAAAGTCTAAAGGAAGAACCACTAATGCCTTGAAGAGTCTTATAGCTCTTTCACCTAAAGAAGCGACTATCATTGATCATGATAAAGAGAAAAAGGTTTCTATAGATGAAGTTAAAGTAGGGGATATATATATTCTTAAAGCTGGTGACTCAGTACCGGTGGATGGAATAGTAATAGAAGGAAGTTCCGCAGTAGATGAGTCAGTACTTACAGGAGAGAGTATTCCAGTGGACAAGGCAGAAGGAGATAAGGTTTCTGCTGGTACAATAAATACAAATGGCTTCTTAAAATGTAAGGCAACTAGGGTAGGAGAAAATACAACTCTTTCACAGATTCAGAAGCTGGTCAGTGATGCGGCGGCAACTAAGGCACCACTTGCAAGGATCGCCGATAAAGTTTCGGCAGTTTTTGTTCCTTCGGTAATGGGGATTGCTGCGATAACATTTGTCGTCTGGGTACTGCTTGGGCAGACTCCTGGTTTTGCTATAGCAAGAGCAATATCGGTTCTTGTAATCAGTTGTCCTTGTGCTCTTGGACTTGCAACACCAGTTGCAATAATGGTGGGAAATGGAGTCGGCGCAAAGAACGGTATTCTATATAAAACTGCGGAGTCCCTCGAGACAGCGGGACGTATTGGTGTGGTGGTACTAGATAAGACCGGAACTATCACTAAGGGAACTCCGGAGGTTACTGATGTTATCCCAGCTGATGGCGTTAGTAGTGAAGAACTACTAAGTATTGCTTATAGTCTTGAAAAAAGGTCGGAACATCCACTTGCCAGAGCAGTGACTGAGTATGTTGATAGTAATATAGATAATCTTAATATATCTGATGCTTTGCAGATAACTGATTTTGAGACTATGGCAGGAGTTGGTGTTAAGGCAAAAATCAGTCAGGCTTTCTCTGCTGAAGGATGGAGTATAGATGCGGGAAGCAGAGTGGAAGGTGGCAGCCTTAGTTATATTTCAAGCAGGCTTTCAAAGGAAAGGCAGAAGAGTGAAGCTGATGCGGCCTTAGCTGAGGAACTTGCATCCAGTGGGAAGACACCGCTTCTTTTTGAAATTGATGGAAAACTGCTTGGAACTATTGCAGTTGCAGATCCGTTGAAAGATGATAGCATAGAAGCTATAAAAGAACTGAAACAGATGGGCGTTTATACAGTTATGTTAACTGGAGACAACGAAACCACTGCCCATGCTATAGCTGATAAAGTCCTTGTAGATAAATATATTGCAGGAGTAATGCCTGATCAGAAAGAAAAGGTGATTTCTGAGGTTCAAAAAATTATGTCAACCAAATCGAAGGTTGCCATGGTCGGTGATGGAATAAATGATGCAGTAGCGCTGACAAGAGCGGATGTTGGGTTTGCTATAGGTGCAGGTACAGATGTGGCGGTTGATGCAGCAGATGTTGTACTTATGAAGAACAGCATCAAAGATGTGGCGGCTGCAATACGTCTCAGTCGAAAGACTATAACAAATATACATCAGAATCTGTTCTGGGCATTTTTCTATAATGTGTTATGCATTCCGCTTGCTATGGGAGTGTATGGTATAGCCATGAAGCCTATGTATGGTGCTGCGGCTATGGCATGCTCCAGTGTGTTTGTTTGTCTAAATGCATTGAGACTTAATCTTGTCAGAGTCTATGATTCAAGTAGAGATAAGAATAAGGGTTCAGAAATACTAAATCTAACTGATACTATTGAAAAAATTAAAAATAGCATAGCTGATGATAAAGAGAGTAATAATAATGATATAGAAAATAATAAAGAAGGAGAAGATAAGATGAAGAAAGTGATCAAAATCGAAGGAATGATGTGCGCTCATTGCGAGGCTACAGTGAAGAAAGCTCTTGAGGCAATCGATGGAGTATCTAGTGCAGTTGCAAGCCATGAAAAGGGTATAGCTGAAGTCGAACTTAGTTCAGATGTGGCTGATGATGTTCTTGCAAAAGCAGTTACAGATAAGGATTATGAAGTCCTTGGTATAGAGTAGTTTACATAAAATTAACCTAATAAAAATATAAGATTTTAAGAAAAATAATTTCGTTAAAATTGACGGAAATTTTAAGTTGCACGTGATGGCCCTTTATAGTAGAGTTATGGGGTACGAATTTTCTTAGGGGAGGACAGCATAAATGGTTACAAATATTTCAGATGCAATAAAGTATGTTGGGGTTGATGATCATGAGATAGATCTGTTCGAGGGACAGTATATTGTTCCTGACGGAATGGCTTATAATTCATATGTTATATTAGATGAAAAGACAGCAGTTATGGACACTGTTGATGGAAACTTTACTGATGAGTGGATTGCAAATGTTAAGGAAGCTCTTGGTGGTAGAGATCTTGATTACATTGTTGTACAGCATATGGAACCTGATCATTCAGGAAGCTTTGGAAAGGCTATAGAGGTCTTCCCAAATGCAAAGATAGTTGGTAATGCGAAGACATTTGTCTTTATTGGACAGTTCTTTGATGGACTTGATATAGAAGATAGAAAGGTAGTGGTTACTGAGGGTGATACATTATCACTTGGTACACACGAGCTTTCTTTTGTTCTGGCTCCTATGATTCATTGGCCAGAGGTTATGATGACTTATGAGAAGAGTGAGAAAGTATTCTTCTCAGCAGATGCATTTGGTAAGTTTGGTGCACTGGACTTTGATGATCCAGAGGGCTGGGCTTGTGAAGCAAGACGTTACTATTTTGGAATCGTTGGTAAGTATGGTGTTCCAGTTCAGGGACTTCTTAAGAAGGCAGCAGGTCTTGATATTCAGAAGATTCTGCCACTTCATGGACCAGTACTTCCAATGCCAGGTGATGATCTTAGCTACTATATAGATACCTATAATACATGGAGCAGCTATGAGCCAGAAACTCATGGAGTTTTCGTAGCTTATGCTTCGATTCATGGAAATACAGCAAAGGCTGCTAAAAAGCTGGCAGAGATGCTGGAAGCAAAAGGAGAGAAGGTTGCAATCTCTGATATTTGCAGAGAGGATATGGCTGAGTGTGTTGAAGATGCATTTAGATATGACCGTATGGTTATCTGCGCATCCAGCTATGATGGCGGTATCTTCCTTCCAATGCATGATTTCCTGAATCATCTTACTGTTAAGACATATCAGAACCGTAAGGTATTTGTTATGGAAAATGGATCTTGGGCTCCAAGTGCTGCAAGAACAGCTAAGGGTATCATCGAGGGCTGGAAGAATGTAACTCTTCTTGACCCAGTAGTAACAATAAAGAGCACTATGAAGGATAGCGATATCCCTAATATAGAAGCACTGGCTGACGCTATAGTTGAGGCTGGAAAATAAAAGGAGTTAACAATGGGCGGATTTTTTGCAACAGCATTAAAGAGTGATTCAGTATTTGATCTTTTCTACGGAACAGATTATCATTCACATCTTGGAACAAGAAGAGCAGGACTTGTGGTACATGGAAGAAATGGTTTCAACAGAGCCATTCATAATATCGAGAATGCACCATTTAGAAGTAAGTTTGGTAAAGATGTGCATGAGATGGAAGGAAATCTTGGTATAGGTTGTATTTCTGATTACGATCCTCAGCCACTGCTTGTTCGTTCACATCATGGAACATATGCGATCGCATGTGTTGGTAAGGTTAATAATTCTGATGCGCTTATCGAAGAAGTATTTAAGACTGGTGGATTCCATTTCCAGATGATGAGTTCTGGAGAAGTAAATAAGACTGAGCTTACAGCTGCTCTTATCAATCAGAAGGACAACATCATTGAGGGTATTAAATACGCTCAGGATTCTATTGATGGATCCATGACAATCCTTCTTCTTACTCAGGATGCAGTATATCTTGCAAGAGATAAGTATGGTCGTACTCCGATCGTTGTTGGATATAAAGAGGGTGAAGGATTCTGCGCTGCATTTGAATCTTTCTCTTATCTGAACCTTGGATATAAGGATTTTAAGGAACTTGGACCTGGCGAGATTGATGTTATGACTCCAGAAGCAGTAACTGTTATGGAGAAGCCAGGTGAGAAACTTCGTATTTGTACATTTCTTTGGGTATATTATGGATATCCATCATCAAGATATGAAGGTTTATCTGTAGAGGAAATGAGATATAACTGTGGTGCAGCTCTTGCTAAGAGAGATGGCTTCACAAAGAATGAGATTGACTCTGTAGCTGGAGTTCCTGATTCAGGAACAGCTCATGCTATGGGTTATGCAAATGAGTCTGGAGTTCCATTCTCAAGACCATTTATAAAGTATACACCAACATGGCCAAGATCATTCATGCCTACACATCAGGATAAGAGAAACCTGATTGCAAAGATGAAGCTTATCCCTGTACATGAATTGATCGATGGAAAGAAGCTTCTTCTTATTGACGACTCAATCGTTCGTGGAACACAGCTTCGTGAAACAACAGAATTCCTGTATGAGAGCGGTGCTAAAGAAGTACATATCAGACCTGCTTGTCCACCGCTTCTCTTTGGATGTAAGTATATTAACTTCTCAAGATCAAACTCAGAGATGGAGCTCATCGCAAGAAGAGTTATCGCTGAGGAAGAGGGCGAGAATGTAGAGAGAACAATCTTAGATGATTACGCTAATCCAGATTCAGACAGATATCATCTGATGCTTGAGAAGATCAGACAGAAGCTGAACTTTACATCACTTAAGTTCAACCGTCTGGATGATATGATCGAAGCAACTGGAATGAGCAAGGATCAGCTTTGTACCTATTGTTGGGATGGAAGAGAATAATATTACAGCCAGCGTTACCGCTGGCTGTTTATTTATTTATGATAAGGTTCGTTGTTAATGATTCGATGAGCTCGGTAGATCTGTTCTAGAAGAATTACTCTCATAAGCTGATGTGGGAATGTCATTTTGGAGAAGCTTAGGTGGAAGTTAGCTTTTTGAATTACAGAATTATGTAAACCAAGTGAACCTCCGATAATGAAGATGAGATGACTGAATCCATCTAGTCCCCAGTTACTGATCTTATCAGCCAGCTGTTCGCTTGTGAGATTTTTACCATCTATCTCAAGAGTGATAACATATGTATCGGTTCCGGCACCAGTACTGTCAGGAATATATTTAAGAAGCCTTGAGGCTTCTTTTTCTTTTATCTGATCCTCAACTGTTTCACTGGCATTATCTGGTGTCTTTTCATCAGCCACCTCTATGATATTAAGAGTGCAGTAGCGGTTAAGTCTTTTGCTATATTCAGCTAAGGCATCTCTATAGAACTTTTCTTTGATCTTACCAACACATAATATATCTATCTTCATAGTAATTCCTTTCTTTATTGAGACGCTTTCCGTATGGAATATGTCTCATTCGTTGTAATTATAGCGGAGATAGTTTATAATTTCTACCTGGATTAAGTTATGCATTGTTTCTTTCTAATGCATGACATGAAGAAGGTAAAGGATTTAATATATGGATTCACAGGAAAATAGGGAACTGATAAGCGAAGAAAGTGTTAGCAAGGAAAATGTCAGCGAAGAAATAAGTAAAAAGAAGAGACCAAGTATTAGAAAGATTATTTTTTGGATACTCGCCATAGCAATGATGGTTATGATCTTTGTTTTCTCATCAAAGACAGCTGATGATTCAACTGAGGAAAGTCACAGAGTTGGAAAATTTATTGGATATATGCTTGAGTATGATTTTCAGAACTGGACAGAAGATGCCCAGAATAGATATGCTCAGAAATATGATCATGTAATTAGAAAGACGGCCCATTTTCTTGAGTATATGACTTTGGCAATTCTCATTTTTGGTGCTGTGTATGATTCACCATATGAAGTAGAGGATGAGGATGAGGATGAGGAATCCGAAGATGCAGCTAAAAAGATAAAGAAGTATGAGCTATCTGATGTAAAGAAAAAAAGAAAGAAGATAGATGCAAAGAATACTCGAATTCCTTGGTGCTTTGCAACTCTCTATGCTATAAGTGATGAGTTTCATCAGACTTTTGTATCGGGACGTTCTGGAGAGCCTCTGGATGTTTGTATAGATGGTTCCGGTGCGCTTCTGGGAGTGCTTCTCGCTTTTGCAATTACCAAGCTTATTGGAAAATATATTAATTCATAAAAAAATGTGTCAAGAATTCTGTTTTTAACCAGAATCTCTTGGCACATTTTAGGTTATATATTCTTCCAGGATAGCCATGCAGGTTTCGATGTCTTTCTGGACAGTTCCATTTTCCAGAAGTTCACCTGCTCCATAGCGGCTTAATTCGTTATTTACGATGCCGTCATTTTCTGCAAAGAAGAAACGGATATCTCTTTTTGAAAGACTCTTTGTAAGCGCCATCAGTCTATCTGTGGCGGTTATATCAACGTTATTGATACCGCTGGCATTGATGATGACAGTGTGAGTATCTTCATTTATGGCATCTTCAATATCTGATACGAAAGTATCAATATTTGCAAAGAAAAGATTTCCTCCAAATCTGTATATGACCACACCAGGGATAGGTTCTGCATCCTCATGGGCTTTTAGAGAGTAGTAGCCCTCGTGTCCTTTTCTTATTCCTACCAGGGTACGTGGAGGAGATACAGCTTCACTTATTACTGCGATGAAGGAGAGGATCACTCCGATAATAACACCATATACGGTTCCAAAGAAAAGTACGCCAACAGCAGCTGATACAAATATCCAGAAGTCACGTTTACTCATCTTGTGGAGCCTTATAGCCATATGAAACTCACAAGCAGATAGAAGTGCAGCTACGATGATGCCTGTCAGTATTGGTACAGGCATGAGAGGGATGAATCTTGTACAGAAAATAAGTATTATGGCCATAGATATGGAAGCAGAGATACTCATTATCTGGGAGCGTCCACCGAACTGACGAACTATGCTTGTACGGGATACACTGGCATTTACAGGACAGCAGCCGAATACTGCAGATACGATATTGGCCATGGAGTAGGCCAGCACTTCGCGGGATGTGTCGAGTTCGTAACCGTCTGACGTGGCATTTGCCTTTGAAGCAAGCATGGTTTCTGACATGATGACAAGTGCAATCGTAAGTGCCGAGAATCCAAGATCCGGCAGGATACTTAGGTCTATATGCAGTAGCTTCGGAAGGGGAAGTCCTGCAGCGGTTTCTGGGAGGATTTTTACTCCATAGTTTTCAAAATGCAGTCCCACATTTAGAAGTATACCAATGACAAGCATGACTACCGACATAGGAAGCTTTGGAACAAGCTTTCTGAAAACAAGTATAAGGATTACTGTTGAAACGCCCAGAATAAACGACAGAGGATTAAAGATAGAAAGCTCTGATATCATATGAAGTACCAGTTCAGGCAGTTCGCCGGTTCCTGGGTTTCCTCCCCAGAGCTTAGGAAGTTGCATAGAAATGATCTCCAGACAGATACCTGTGATAAAGCCGCCCATAACTGGGACTGAGATATATTTGACAGCCCGTCCTGCTTTAAGAAGGAAGAACAGGAGGAGCCATAGTCCTACTAGAAAAGTGAGAACGGGAATAGCATTTACCGCCTCATCGCTGCCGCCTGCAATCTGAAGTGCTGCGATGGTGCCTCCTGTAAGTGCTGCGGGAGCTGCATCAACACCGAATACAAAGTCATATGACGTTGTGATGATTCCGAAAACTAAAATAGGTAGAAGTGAGCCGTAAAGGCCGTAAATCATAGGAAGTCCTGCAATCTGTGCATACCCCATGGATATAGGGATTGAGACCAGGGCAACTATTATGCCTGAGAGTATGTCCTTCAGTATAAAAGAAGGCGTGTATCCCTCTGGAAATTTAGTTTTTAGATATCCTTCACGATTCATAATTCAAATATACACTATGGCTCCTGGTGCTTGCAAGATTTAGTGTGATTTGTTAAAATCAATGAGGTTTTGTGAAGGTGATTGGAGAAAAATTATGAGAAAAGGTTTGGTAATATTTTTGCGAGTTCTACTTGTTTTAGTTATAGTAGCTCTCGCTTCACTGCTTATAGTTATATTCATAGGTTTGATGAACAAGACTAAGAAGGACGATACTGTAGCTGAGATAACAACAGAGTTTGTTACAGAGGAAGAAACAACAGAGTCTCATTCATTAACAGATTCAGATGAGATAGTTCCAAACGGTGATGCTGCTGGAATAGATCCAGATAGTTTCATGGCTGACTTTACTATATATGATCCAAAGGCAACAGAGGATACCATACATCTTCCTCATGCAGATATGCAGAAGTTTCAGGATACCATCGCTAACGGATCGGGAAATGACACTTCCAGCGAAGATGGTGCAAGTGGCGGAAGTGCTTGGGATACAGTATCCCTTTCACTTAACAGTGTAGATGGTTCAATTAATTACAGTACTCCAGGTGATGCAACAAAGACACAGACTTTGGTTAGTACATATATGATCCTTGTGGATCTTGATTCAGATACAATAGTTGCAGAGAGAAATTGTGAAGCAGTTGTTAGTCCTGCATCTATGACAAAGATTCTTACAGTGCTTACTGCACGTGACTATATTGATGAGACAACACTTGATGATACATTTGTAGTATCAGCCGATATTACAGAATATGTTAGAAAGAATGACTGTAGTGCAGTTGGTTTTACTGCAGATTCAGAGGTTACAGTAAGAGACCTTCTTTATGGAACAATCCTTCCTTCGGGAGCGGATGCAGCTATGGGACTTGCAGAGTTCTGCTGTGGTTCTCAGGAAGCATTTGTGGATGCTATGAATAAGAAGGTTGAGGAGCTTGGTCTTTCTGAGACGGCCCATTTCACAAATGTTGTTGGTATGTATGATCCTGATCTTCACTGTACAATGAAGGATATGGCTGTTATTCTTGGAGTAGCAGTGCAGGATGACCTGTTACGTGATGTTCTGTCACTTAGACAGTATTCCACAGATGCTACATTTATCTTTGCTGATTCTACTGAGGAAGGTACCAGCGAAGAGGATGTTCCAGAAGAGGATAAGAAGCCTATAGAAGTTTCTAACTGGTTCCTTCGTAAGATCGAAGACAAGGATATGGATGGCGATGTTATAGCAGCCAAGACAGGATTCGTAAATGAGTCCGGATGCTGTGCAGCCAGCTATTATGAGGCTGACAATGGCAAGAGATATATCTGTGTAACTGGTAACAGCTTCAGCTCCTGGAGGACTATATACGATCATTTATCCGTGTATCGTTCGCTTACTGACTAAAAGAAAACATTTGGTATGGAAAAAAAGAAAAAGAACAAAGAGAATAAAGGGATACTGATTGCGACGGTAGTACTTGGTGTGCTACTTATCTTAACTATTGCATTCAGTATCTTCTTTTTTTACAAGAGGATCATAAATACCAAGACTCTGCTTATGTCTAATTCTGACAGGGAATATGATAGCTATTATGTTCTGATCACTGACAGTGCGGATACAGACTTCTGGAAGAGTGTTTATCAGGGAGCGTTGGAAGAGGCAGAGAAGCATAACGCATATGTAGAGCTTCTTGGAGAGAATCTTGAGGGAAAATACACAAAGGCAGACCTGCTTACAATTGCTATCAATTCAAATGTGGATGGTATCATAGTCGAAGGTGATGATGATGGTGAAACACTTGATCTTCTTCTTAAAGCAAAGGAAAAAAATATACCAGTTGTTACTGTATCTGATGATAACATGCAGAGTAAGCGTATAAGTTATATTGGCGTCAGCAGTTACAACCTTGGAAAAGAATATGGGGAACAACTTACAGAGTATGTAAAGAAGAACACGAATGAAACATATAAGGTTATGGTCCTGATGGATGATACCTTTACAGCCAGCAGTCAGTCTATTATTCTGACTGCGATCAATGAGAAGATTGAAGATGAAAATCTTAAGGATAGAATAAAGCTTTCCAGTTATGTAGTTAGTAGTAATAAAGACTATGCAGCTGAGGAAGAGATCAGAGATATCTTTGTGGGGGAAAACAGTCACTCGGGTCCTGATGTAACAATCTGTCTAAGTGAGAAGAATACTCTCTGTGTTTATCAGACTGTAGTTGATTACAATAAGGTTGGAAATGTAGAAATCTTTGGATATTATATGTCGCCAACTATCAGAGAGGCTATTGATAAAGAAATTATTAGATCTTCTATGGTTGTGGACACTAATCAGATGGGACGTCGCAGCATAGAGGCTATGAATGAGTATAAAGAAAGCGGATATGTTAGTGAGATATATCTGATCGATGCAGATCTGGTGAATAAAGATAATCTATCAGACCTGGCTCCAGAAGGAGGTGACCAGGATGATTAAAAAGATTTCCAAGCTTCTCGCTAACATGAGGATCAGATATAAACTGTCTATCCTGGTTGTAGGTACAACACTGCTTATCCTATTAGTTAATATTTTCATGTACTATAACCTGAACCGTATCACTCGCCAGATGGATGAAATCTACGAGGGAAATATCACTCTGAGTGATCTGGAGGATTCGCTGGATACTGTTCAGAACAGTCTGGCTGAATATCTTAATACCAAGAGTACAGATTCTCTGAATGATTACTATCTGGCAGAACAGCAGTTCAGTGCCATGTTGGATGGACTGGAAAAAAATGTTACTGATAATCAGCAGAAGCTTATGGAGCGGAACATATACTGGCTCTCTCAAAGTTATCTGCAGCTTGTATCAGAAACAGTAGATGCCAAGCGTGGACGTAATGTAGAAAAATATAAGGATAGTTTTGATCAGTCAGGAAAGCTCTATACATATATAAAGTCTTATATTGACTCTCTGAATGGTTATAGCTTCCGAAGTAATACAGAAAGCTATTCTGCTATGTCCGCATCAGTAGGATATCTTGAGATAATGAGTACGGTTATGTTTATTATGCTGGCTGCTTTTAATGTCATGCTTGTTATCTTAGTTACAAGAAATATTACAAGACCTCTCCATGAACTTTCTATTGCAGCGAATAAAGTGTCTGCCGGAGAATTGGAAAGCACTCCTGAAGTTAAGGTTCATGGAAGAGATGAGGTAGGAGTCGTTACAGTAGCTTTTAATCAGATGGTTAGTTCTATTCCTGATTATCTGAACAGACTTCGCGAGAGTCTTGAGAAGGAGCAGCAACTTAAGGAAAAGGAAATTCTTATGGAGGCGCATCTGAAGGATGCTCAGCTTAAGTATCTTCAGGCTCAGATAAATCCCCATTTTCTTTTCAATACGCTGAATGCAGGATCTCAGCTTGCTATGATGGAGCATGCTGACAGAACCTATGACTATGTTCAGAATGTGGCGGCTTTCTTCAGATATAATATGTCAAAGAATGATGAGGTGACTCTTGCTCAGGAGATTGAGCTTGTAGACATCTACGTATATATTCTTAATGTACGTTTTGCCGGGGATATCCATTTTACTAAAGAGATAGAAGATGAAAGTCTTCTGGATGTAATGCTTCCAGGAATGATCCTTCAGCCTATTGTGGAAAATGCGATAAATTACGGAATCCGCGATATCGAGCGTGAGGGCCATATCACCCTTTCTGTTTATGAGGTTGATGGCAATGTATGTATCAGCATTCAGGACAATGGTATAGGAATGTCTCAGGAACTCATCCAAAAGCTGCTTACCGGTGAATATTCAGATCTTTCTGAAGAAGAAAAGAATGAAGAAAAGTATGAGCAAAAGAGCGGTAATAAGAAGACGGGAAATGGAATCGGATTCAGGAATGTTATCGAAAGACTGAGACTTTACTTTGACGGCGAGAATAATGTTGATATAATAAGCAATGGAAAGGATCAGGGAACCGAGGTGATTATCACCCTTCCTTATAAGAAATAATGTACCGAATAATGATTGCAGATGATGAGGGTATCGTAATTGATTCCTTCACATACATGTTAACTGAAGAATTTGGCGACGAGGTTGTTATCGAAACTGCAAAGACAGGAAGAGCGGTTATCGAGCTGGCTGAGCGTTTCAGACCTGATATTGCCCTTATGGATATCAGAATGCCAGGAATAAATGGAATCGATGCCATAAGAGAGATTCAATCAAGAAATCCAGGAATAACATTTATTGTTATTTCTGCTTATGATAAGTTTGGTTATGCCCAGGAGGCTCTGAGTCTTGGGGTTACCAGCTATCTTCATAAACCTGTTGACCGTAATCGTTTTCTGGATACGGTCCGTAATGCCATGGAAAAAGTTGATATGGACAGGCAGAAGAGAACCAAAGAACTGGAGATTCTTGAGAAACTGGAAACTGTCACTCCTATTATCGAGAATGGTCTGATATATAATCTACTGTTTCAGGATTTCTATCAGGAAGATATTCAGAACTTTAAGAAGCTTCTTGAGATTGAAACTGATTATGGTTACATGATGGCTCTGGTTTTCGGTGACGAGAAGCAGGATGGATATCTGACAAATGCGGTTGGTACATCTGTCAGACTTCAGGATAAACTCAGAGATCTTCGTGAGATAGTAAAGAGCTACTTCAATTCCTTTATGGGAAGTATCATGGCTAACAAGATAGCAATCTTTATTCCATGTGAAAAAAAGGAAATGGAATATAATGAGCGAATTGAAATAATCGACAATGCCAGAAATATGGTTCGTCGTCTTGATTCCCAGTTGGAGGCAGTGTTCAGAGTTGGTATCGGAACTATCCATACTTTGGATAATCAGATGACATCATATAATGAGGCGTTGGAAAGCCTGGCGCAGTCCAGTGGCTCTGTAATCCATAGAGCCGATCTTACCGCAGGACCTGAATATGAGGATAACTATCCTGTGGATAAGGAAAATGAGCTCTTTGATGCAGTAAAAAGAGGAGAACTTGAGGAGGCTGTTTCAGCTGCAAATCAGTTCTTTGACTGGATGACAGCAACCTACAGTGGCTGTACTGATGATATAAAACTTAAGGTTCTTGAGTTTGTACTTAAGGCGGAAACTCTTGCCTATGAAAAGGGTGTGGGAGTATATCAGTTTAGATCCCGTCAGGATTATCTAAGTATCATTAATAGATCGGAAAACTATGACAAACTTAAAAAATGGTTCACAGATAAAATATCTGAAGCTTGTCATAATGTAAAATGTCGTCAGGAGAATCGTTCGAATGGCGTTATTGATAAAGCCAAGGATTATATCTTAGCTAATTTCCAAAAGGATATATCACTTGATGACGTATCACGTGAGATTGACATCAGTCCATATTACTTTAGTAAGATATTTAAAGAAAACACAGGTGAGAACTTTATTGATTATCTGACGACTCTTCGTATAGATAAGGCAAAGGAACTTCTTGAAACAACGGATCTTTCTATGAAGGAACTTTGTGGCGAGGTTGGATATGCAAATCCAAACTATTTCAGCCGAATCTTTAAGAAGATCGTAGGACTGTCACCAACGGAGTATAAGGAAAAGGTTTAAATTAGACATAAAGAAAAGACGTGATCGATTATGTTTGAAGTAGGTAAATTAATTAAGAAAAAAACGCTGGGAAAAATAAAGCGTTATATAGCATGTGGCCTAATTTGTATGCTTCTTTTGATCACTGGCTGTGGTCAGGGAGAAGGAGAACAAAGCAGTAGTTCAGTTCAAAAGGAAGAATCTGATCATCTGGTTGTAGGTTTTAGTATTGACTCTTATCTGATCGAGAGATGGCAGAGAGATACAGATGTCTTTGTTGCCAAGATTAAAGAGCTGGATAGTAATGCCGAGGTCAATCTTCAAAATGCTAACGGAGATATTGAAACCCAGAAAGAGCAGATAAAGTATCTTATTGAGAAGAAGGTAGACGTACTTGTTATAGTATGTATCGATTCAGAAAGCCTTAGCGGTGTTGTGTCGGAGGCTAAGAATGCTGGTATTCCGGTAATTGCTTATGACCGTCTTATCAAGAATGCCAAATGTGATCTCTACCTTTCCTTTGATAACGAGAAGGTTGGAACCTTGATGGGACAGGCTCTGATAGATGCAGGACTTCCTAACAAAAAGGTTATGATGCTCTCAGGTCCAAATGAAGATAACAATGTATCTCTTGTAGAAAAAGGCTTCAGAACAGTAATGAACGACAATGATGTAGAGATAGTAGATGTGTATCACACTCCTGCATGGAAAGCAGAGGACGCTGCGGCTTATGTGAGTGAACATCTTTCGGAAATGGATGATGTGGATGCTATCATGTGTGGAAATGATAATATTGCTACTATGGTAACAAGAACGCTTTCGGAAGCTCGTCTTGCAGGAAAGATAAAGATAGTAGGACAGGATGCGGACTTGGAAGCTTGCCAGAGAGTAGTTGAAGGATTCCAGGTTATGACAGTATATAAACCGGTTGAGAAGCTGGCACAGACTGCAGCTGAATATGCAGTAGCTCTCGCAAATGGTCAGACTATTGATGAGGTGGCTGATGCAATGACTGGAACAGTATCGGATGGCAGCTATGATATACCATATTGTTACCTTGATCCGATAGCAGTAACAAAAGATAATATGGATTCCACTGTTATAGCTTCAGGCTTCCATATGAGGGATGAAGTATATATGAATGTAACTGATTAAGAAGTTTTATAGTATAAATCAAACATAAATAGCACTATATTGTCATTATCTTCACAATATTGACAATATAGTGCTATTTTAATGTAATGTTTATCGTCAAATTGTCTAAAATTGAAAGATACTCGCAAACTATTGCTACTATATGTGTGTTACTATGAACCCATCGGAAACGAAATAAACATAGTAAATCATAAAAGGAGGTTTTTAATTATGTTTAAGAAAAAGTTTCTCGCTGCTATGCTTGGAACAGCAATGGTAGCAAGTATGCTCACAGGTTGTGGAGCTGCTTCAGACACAGGTTCATCAGACACTGATACAGAGGCTGCTACAACAGCTACTACAGAGGCAGCTGCTGATGATACAGCTGATGATGCTACAGCAGATACAGCTGATGATTCTTCAGATGATTCTGCAGATACAGCTGATGCTGGTGGAAAGAAAGTTGGTATCGCAATGCCTACTAAGTCTCTTGAGAGATGGAACAGAGATGGTTCTTATCTTGAGGAGCAGTTCTCAAGCAAGGGATACGAAGTATCACTTACTTATTCAGACAACAAGATCGATCAGCAGGTTAAGGATATCGAGTCTCTTATCGCAGATGATGTAGATCTTCTCGTTATCGCAGCTATCGATGGTGAGTCACTTACACAGGTTCTTGCAGACGCTAAGGAAGAGGGAATCCCAGTTATTTCTTATGACCGTCTTATCATGAACACTGATGCAGTTAGCTACTATGTATCTTTTGATAACTATACAGTTGGTAAGCTCCAGGGCGAGTTCGTTAGAGATCAGCTTGATCTTGACAACGCTGAGGGTCCTTTCAATATCGAGTTTACTGCTGGTGATCCTGCAGATAACAACGCTGGATTCTTCTTCAATGGTGCTTATGACGCTCTTAAGCAGTACATCGATGATGGAAAGCTCGTAGTTCCTTCAGGACAGACAGAGTTTGATCAGGTTGCTACAAAGTCTTGGGATACAGCAACAGCTATGACAAGATTCCAGAACATCCTTGGTTCTAACTACTCAGATGGTACACAGCTTGACGTTGCTCTTTGCTCAAATGACTCTACAGCACTTGGTGTTACACAGGCAATCGAGTCTGATTATGCTGGTACAAACTCAGTTATCATCACAGGTCAGGATGGTGACGAGGCTAACCTTGCTAACATCGTTGATGGAAAGCAGACAATGACAGTTTACAAGGCAGTTGCTAACGAGGCAGTTGCTACACTTGATCTTGGTATCGCACTTCTTAAGGGTGAGACACCAGATGCATCACTTATCGATGCTTCAGGATGGAGCTTTGAGTGTGCATATGATACAGATTCTTATGACAACGGTACAGGAAAGATTCCTTCATACCTTCTTGTTCCTACAGTTGTTACAAAGGACAACATCCAGACAGAGCTTGTTGACACAGGATATTACACAATGGATGATGATGGTTATCCACATCCAACTAACTAGTTTAGATAACATTTAACATATTTCTCGTCCCTAATAATAGGCCCGATCCATAAAGATCGGGCCGAGGTACGAGATATTATTTTGAGAAGAGAGCTTCAAAGGAGGTAATGACTTGTCTGATTATATATTGGAAATGAAAGAAATTACCAAACTTTATCCCGGTGTTAAAGCGCTGGACAATGTCAACCTTCAGGTTGAGCGTGGTGAGATACATGCGTTGGTTGGAGAAAATGGTGCTGGTAAATCGACACTGATGAATGTTCTTTCCGGAACAATTCCTTATGGAGAGTATACGGGAAGCATTTCATATAATGGTAAAGAGTGTGAATTTCATAATATTCATGATAGTGAAGAAGTTGGAATAGTAATTATACATCAGGAACTTGCTCTGATACCTGAGCTTACGATAGCAGAGAATATGTTCCTGGGAAATGAACGTGCTAATAAATTTGGAAAAATTAACTGGGGCGAAACATATGTGAAGGCCAGCGAGCAGATGCAGAGAGTTGGTCTTAAGGAAAGCCCTGCGGTTTTGATAAAGGATATAGGTACAGGAAAGCAGCAGCTTGTAGAGAATGCAAAGGCTCTTTCAAAAGATGTTAAGCTTCTTATTCTTGATGAACCTACATCATCTCTGAATGAGGAAGATTCAAAGATGCTGCTGGATATGCTTCTTGGTTTCAAGGAAGAGGGACTTACTTCTATCATTATTACTCACAAGTTAAATGAGGTTTCATATTGTGCTGATCGAATCACAGTCGTTAGAGATGGTTCAACTATCGAGACTATTGATAATCCTGATCACAACATAGATGAAGATCGTATCATTAAGGGAATGGTTGGTCGTGAGCTGACAGACCGTTATCCTGCACGTGAGCATAATGTAAGTCAGGAGGTAGTTTTCGAAGCTAAGAATTGGACTGTATACCATCCTGTATATACTGAAAAATGTATGGACAAGAATGTTAACTTCATTGTTCATAAAGGAGAGATTGTTGGATTCTCCGGACTCCAGGGTGCTGGTAGAACAGAGCTTGCTATGTCACTCTTTGGAAAGAGTTACGGCAGTAACATATCAGGTCAGGAGTATATTAAAGGTAAAGAAGTTAAGCTTAAGAATGAACATGATGCTATACAACATGGTCTAGCATATGTTACAGAAGATAGAAAGACTAATGGTCTGGTACTTCCAGATTCTATAGCAAAGAATACAACTATGGCGAAGATGGAAAAGGTTTCTAAGAACGGAATCATAGATTTCCTTAAAGAAACAAGGGTTGCTCAGGAATATGTAGCTGCCATGAAGACCAAGACGCCTAGTGTAGAACAAGCTGTTGGAAATCTATCCGGTGGTAATCAGCAGAAGGTTCTCCTTTCTAAATGGATGTTTGCAGAACCTGATGTCCTGATACTTGATGAGCCTACTCGAGGAATTGACGTAGGTGCTAAGTACGAGATCTATTCAATCATGAACCAGATGGTAGCAGAAGGTAAGGCGGTTGTTATGATATCATCCGAACTTCCAGAGCTCCTTGGTATGTGTGACAGGATCTATGTAATGAATGAAGGCGAGATTGTAGGTGAGTTTAAAGCAGAAGAAGCTACTCAGGAGAAGATCATGAGTGCAATTCTTTCTCATACTGATAAAGCCTAAATAAAAAATAAACTCAGATAATTATTCTAAACTCAGGAGGAGTTAGTAATGAAAGTAAAAGCATTTATCAAGAAATACACTATGGTAATTGCACTTGTAGTAGTATTTATCTTCTTTACAGTGCTTACTGATGGAAAACTTATACTACCTCAGAATATGTCAAACCTTCTGCTTCAGAATGCTTACGTTCTGGTTATGGCATGTGGTATGCTTCTATGTATTCTTACAGGTGGTAACGTTGACCTTTCTGTAGGTTCGACACTGTGTCTTTCAGCTGCACTTGCAGCAAAGATGATGGATAGTGGATATGCTCCAATAATAGCAATCCTCGTATCTATGTCAGTTTCAATAGTAATAGGTATTTGGCAAGGATGGCTGGTAGGTTATATTCACATCCCACCATTTATTTGTACACTTGCTGGTATGTTCCTTTTCAGAGGTCTTGCCAGAGTAGTTCTGGATTCAAGAACTATAGCAGTTATGAATCCTAGTTTCCTTAACCTTTTCACATCATATATTCAGATTCCTGGTCTTGATGAGAAGGGTAATTGTAAGTCAGCAATCATTGTTGGTGCAGTAGTAGCAGTAGCTCTTATGATCTACACATTTATCAGCGTTGCAAAGAAAAAGAAGCAGGGCATTAAAGGTAATTCAGCAGCTGCAGCAATAGTAAAGATGGCTATTATCGATGTACTTATCGTTGTATATGCATTTAAGCTTTCAGCTTACAAGGGTATTCCAGTAATGCTTATCTGGATCCTTGCAGTAGTACTTATATTCGCATTTATTACATCTTCAACAGTATTCGGTCGTTACTTCTACGCAGTAGGTGGTAACGAGAAGGCAACAAAGCTTTCTGGTATCGATCCAAGAAAGGTATACTTCTGGGCATACTTCCTCATGAGTGTACTTGCAGGTTTCTCAGGACTTCTTGTTGCATCACGTATCGGTTCTGTTGATGGTAACATGGGTAACTCATACGAGATGGACGCTATCGCATCTTGCTTCATCGGTGGAGCATCTGCATACGGTGGTTCAGGTACAGTTCCTGGAATCATGATCGGTGCTATTCTCCTCGGTGTTATCAATCAGGGTATGTCAATCTATGGACTTCCAGATCAGTGGCAGTACGTAGTAAAGGGAGCAGTTCTCCTCGTAGCCGTTGTCTTCGATGTAGTATCTAATAAGAAGACAGGAAAATCTTGATGCTTTAATTTATTTCTCATACAATTTACTTTTTTCAAACCCAAGACAGACAAGTCTATAAAATCACAAAAAAACCCTCTTTTTATTACTAATAGGGAAGATAGGAGATTTGGAATGAACTTTGATGATAAGTATACAAAACTGATATTGAGAAGTGTAGTAGCAGCTTATCTAATCTATCTTGCTTACAAGATATTTGTTAGTAAGGGTTCAACCAACCATGTGATCCTACTCACTATAATCAGCATTATCTTCCTTATTGCTGCAGTCGTATTCATATTCTATATCATACGACAATTTATAGTGAGTAGAAAATCACAGAAAGATTAAAAAATTTGGTCGCGAGTTCTCCCTCGCGGCCATATTTTTTGTTTGTATTTTAGGGCTTAGTTTCGTTGACAGTGAGCAAATTATAGTAGTAAACTATTCCTAGTTTTGACTTGAAAGGGGCATAGGTTTATGAAGAGAAGAGTGATTATATGCGTTATATTACTTGCACTGATTGGACTTATCATTTATACGCTGATGAATCCGGTTGATATGGCGAGTGTTGCGGAAGAAGGGTATGAAAGCAATTTTTATTCATCTCCTGTAGGACTTGTTCCTCCGATAATTGCTATACTGCTTGCACTTATTACTAAAGAGGTTTATTCATCTTTATTCCTTGGTATTGTAAGTGGAGCTGTTCTTTATGCGAATTTTAATCTTGAACTTGCTCTTAATACTATGTTTTTTAATGAGGATGGTGGTCTGCTATATAAGATATCTGATCCTTTCAATGCAGGTATCCTTGTATTCCTTGTAATGCTTGGTATTCTGGTTGCTCTTATGAATAGAGCCGGAGGATCGGCTGCATTTGGAGCCTGGGCTTCCAAGCATATTAAGACACGTATTGGTGCTCAGGTAGCAACAGTTGTTTTGGGAATGCTTATCTTTGTTGATGACTATTTTAACTGTCTTACAGTTGGCAGTGTTATGAGACCTGTTACGGATACACACAAGGTATCACGTGCTAAGCTCTCATATATTATAGATGCAACTGCAGCTCCAGTTTGTATCATAGCACCTATTAGTTCCTGGGCAGCTGCAGTAACCTCATCTGTTCCAGAGGATGCTGAGATAAATGGTTTTCAGACTTTTATCAGAACCATTCCATATAACTATTATGCGCTGCTGACTCTAGTTATGATGTTCATATCATTTTTAGACGAATTGATTATGGTCCAATGAAGAAGCATGAGTTAAATGCTTTTAAGGGTGATCTTTTCACTACTGGATCTGCTGGAAAGGGCAGTGACGAGAAGATGGAGATCAGTGATAAAGGTATTGTGATGGATCTTGTTCTTCCAGTTGCAGTACTGATTCTCGCTTGTATTATGGGAATGGTTTATACTGGTGGCTTCTTCGATGGAGTTGATTTTGTAACAGCATTTGCTGATGCAGATGCCTCTATGGGACTGGTATTTGGTGGTATAATCGCTATAATCTTTACATTCTTTTATTACATGCTTCGAGATGTGATCAACTTTAATCAGTTTATGGAGTGTGTAGGTGAAGGCTTTAAAGCTATGGTTGCGCCAATACTAATACTCACATTTGCCTGGACTCTTTCAGGAATGACAAATCTTTTGGGAGCAAAGTATTATGTTGCGGATCTGGTTGCAGGTTCAGCCGATGGACTTCAGTCTATGCTTCCAGCAGTTATCTTCTTGGTAGCGTTAGGCCTTGCGTTTAGTACAGGAACCTCATGGGGAACATTTGGTATCCTGATTCCTATCGTAATAGGAGTTTTCCCAAGTGGAGAGATGATGCTCATATCAATCGCTGCTTGTCTCGCTGGTGCCGTGTGCGGTGACCATTGTTCACCAATTTCAGATACAACTATCATGGCTTCTGCTGGTGCAGAGTGTAATCATATAAATCACGTATCTACACAGCTGCCATATGCACTGACCTGTGCGGCTGTATCGGTAGTTTCTTATATTATTGCAGGATTTATACAGAATCCGATTATTTGTCTTGTAATTGGCGTTGTGCTGATGGTAGTAACTATGCTCGTGATTGAAAAGGTGATAGGACGTGAGCCTGTAGATAAAGGCGACAGCGTAGTTGAGGAGTAATAGCGTAAAGGTATTGATTAAATGATAAATAGAGATGACATGCTGGAACTGACTAGAAGAATGAATCCATCCCGCAACTGCTTTATGAGAGTAGCAGGGGCATATATGGATGAAGAGGGCTTTGATAATGGTACCTTCAATATTCATTTTGGAAAGCTTAGTCAGACAGAAACAAAGAGGAACCTGGAACTTGCTAAGGCTATTCCTTTTTCTAAAACTAATGAGCAGTTAAAAGAATATGAGTTTCCGGTTGGGGAGAAGAGAAAAAGTGGTATGTGGTCCCTTCTTTCTGCTCTTAAGCAGAATAACCTCAGGGATGATGCTTTACTTAGCATATTCTATGAGGTGGTAGGAGAGACCTATAAGACGGACAAGGAATATAGTATATTTGTGTTTAGTGGTTCTTATGATGTTCCTGTAAAGGGAACGGATGGGGCCTGGATGGAAGGCTCTGAAGAGGTCTATGACTTTCTGATATGCGCTATATCTCCTTTGGAAGGGGAATATGAGCCTGGAACACCTGAGTTTGGTTTTCTTTTCCCAGCCTTCGTAGATAGAAGTAGTGACAGTGATGTGATAGATTTTTACAATATTGATCCTGATAGTCCTCAAACAGAATTAATGAAGAAGATTTTAGGTGAATAAAAGAGTATTTATGTTGTGAGGATTCTCTTATTACGAGACACAAAGACATCACTTGCGAAAAGGCCTGAAATGCCCTATAATAGCCATATAGAGATGTTTTTATCTTTACGTGAGAGAGGGATGCTTATGAGAAAAAATAAGGGTTTTACATTAGTCGAGCTTATAGTGGTGCTAGTGATCCTTGCGATACTTGCTGCCATCCTTACGCCTGCGTTATTAGGATATATTGATAAAGCAAGAGAAAAACAGGATATTGAAAAAGCAAAGGCTTGCCTTGATGCTGCTCAGGCTGGCTTTTCTGAAGCATATGGCAAAGGTTATCCTATCGAAAATGGTAATGTTTTAGGCTTGGATGCTTCGCATAAACATGGAAAAGATATTGATGCAGTAGATAGCAGTGTAGGAGAGCTTATAAGAAATTGCACAGATGAGGATCCATATATATTCATGGTAGCAACTGGAAACTGTGAAAGATCTGAAGTATCAAAACATGAAATGTATACTGTTTATTATGCTTGCTATGTAAAAGAAAAAGATTCCAGACCATATTATTTTTATGATGGTGAGTGGTCGTCAATCAATCCTACGGCAGATAATAACACCAGTATAATAGACAGAAATACAAATAAACTGAAAATGAAAAATGGTAAAAAGATTTATATTCAGTATTATCTTGTATGTAACACTAGTGGTAAAAACTTTGATGCCACATATGCTAATAATCCTCAAAATATATGGTATTACTTAAAGGAAGATTTACATAAAAAATATAAGTGATATTTTTGAAAAGAAAGAACCTGCTTCGGCAGGTTCTGTTTTTTTTCGCTTTAGCGAATAGTGTCAAGCTGGGAAGCCTCTATTTTAGCGAAAAAACAAAAATTGGGCAAAATATGTCAATAAAATGCTATTTATTTAGAAAAATAAAACATATAGTGGGATAAAAATAGGAAGAATTTTGTAAATTTGTCCTATTGTAGCGGTTTAGGGGATGTTGTATTATAACCGCAGTGGGGATGAGAGAGAAAAATTTATGTCGAAAGACAAAAAAAGAGAGAGGTCGTTATGAAAAATCTAAAAACTATTGTTACTTTAGGGCTGAGTGCAGCTTTTCTTTTGATGTTTGCACTCTTTGGTTATTGCGGCGAAGCTGCAAGGGTAGACGCTGGCAATACTATTGATCTCACTTCGATTGCTACTGTTAATGTTACTAATCTTTATAATCGAAAGAATGAAGATGTACTTAGTAATGCTGAGTTCTACTATGGCGATGAGTTTGATGTGGCTCTTAGCTGGCTGTTTCAGGATGATAATCCTCCAGATGATATAAAGTTTACATCTGAAGATGTTATCACTTATCAGTTACCTGCGGAGATAACATTTGATGACATTACTGAACCACAGCCAATTAATCAGGCAGGTCAGACTGTTGGTACATATACTGTTATAGGTAATGTTATATCTTTACAGTATACATCTGATGAATATATTGCTGGTACATCAAGAGATAGTTCAATGAGTCTTGGCGGAAAAATAACCAGTATACCAGGTCAGGGTACACCTGATGGTCCTGTTGATATTACATTTCCAGGTGCGACAACTATTACTGTAAAGATGCACCCACTTCCAACATATTCTGATATGGAAATCCATAACAGACTCTATGATACAAACACATTTTCTGGTGATGGTAAGCTGCATTATTATAACAATGTAGATACTATTACATCCCACGGAGCAAATACCAATATTAAGTTTGATATATATATGTATCCTGGTATGCAGTATGTTTCTGATCTTGGATTCTACAGTGATGCTGACTGTACTCAGAAGATCGACTATTCTCGTATTCAGATAGAGCAGGCTTCTGAGGGTGATAGAAATATTAGAGTTTCTATAACATCTATGAGTCCGGAAGAAACTATATATGTTAAATCTAAGGTTGGTGTTGATGTACAGCTTTACGACAAAGATAAGGTATTCACACGTGTTGACCAGATTGATACAGAAGGTGAATATGGTGCTTATGAGGGAAGAGTTCCTAATAGAGCACGTGTAATCAGTGATGAAACTATTGCTTATGATGCAACTCTCCTTGCATCAAGTGGTGGAAATAGACAGGGCTATAGAACTAGCTGGTCTGATGCTATAACTCTTAGAGGAGTTTGCAATAAGTGGGCTAATCCTAACGGAAATAAGGATGGTTACCTTAGCTGGGAGATAGCAGTATATAGTATTTATGGAGACGGCTTTGGCAGTGGTTATATTATAGATACTATTCCTGATAATACAGAATTTATTGATTCTAATATTAAGGTTGTTAAGAATACTGATAGCCAAGAACTTACAAATGCTATCTCTGTTGAAACTCTTACTAATGATCAGAATGGTCATAAGCGTGTAAAGCTTAACTTTAACACTAATCTTATGACTTATCTTTCAGAAAGTTCTGAGAATAGTGTAACGATCAGTTATTATACAAAGATTAAGAGTCAGAGCGGTGCATCTGAGAAATATTCTAATTCTGCAGAAATATATTATGATGGTAATTCCAGTATATCCTCTGCTGATTCAATGACTTATGATAAGCATGATCCACTGAATAAAGTTGGGGAATATATTTCTTCTAAAGCACCAAATGTTGATTATGGAATTATAGTTAATCCAGATTCATTTGATCTTGATCCAACAAGTGATACACTTACTCTTGTTGATAAGATGGATAGCTCACTTGATCTTGTTTCTGGTTCTATATTGATCAATAAAGTTAAAGCTACAGAAAATGATTATAAGTATAATCCAGCTACTCGTACACTGACATTTGAATTAGAAGATGGTAAGGCATATCTTATCGAGTATCTTGCTACAGTTAACCTTGTTCCAGGAGGAACTTTTGGTTCAGATGAAGGTGGTAATTCAGCAACACTTTCTGGCAAGTCAATGAAGGATATAGAAGTTAAGAGCAAGTTACAGGGTACAATACTTAGTAATAGTGCCAGTGCTTCATCAACGATTTTTGGAAAGATAAATGTTATCAAGCACGATTCTGCATCTGCAAGTGATGTGCTTGCTGGAGCTAAGTTCTCACTTACTCCAATGAAGATTGATGCTAATAGAGTAGTTGAAGTAGATAGTAGTAATCAGGTACTAACAGGTACAACACAGAGTAGTGGTGATGTATCATTTGCTGGTCTTATAAGAGGTAAGGTTTATATGCTTGTTGAGGAGGAGGCTCCTCAGGGCTATGAGAAGAATACAGAGCCTAGCTTCTATGTATTTAATACTACTGGTTTAAGTGAAGGAAATATTACTTACGAAGGAAAAGAATATAAGCTTAATCTTATATCTTCTTCTAAACTGAGTTATGATGTATATTATCCAAACACTAAGGAAGGAACTACACCAAACCAGGATACAAACCAGACAACTCCTACAACACCAAATCAGGATACAAACCAGACAACACCAAATCAGGATACTAATACTACTGGTGGAAGTGCACAGGCTGTTCCAGAAGATAAGACTAACACAACTGAAGTTCCTACAATGGGCACAACTAATACAGAGCAGCCTAAGCAGGAAACTGAGGTAAAGAAGGAAACTGAAGTTAAGAAGAATGATACACCTAAAAATGATTCTTCAACAACTAAAGAAGTAACTCCTAATAATGATACGACTCCAAACAATGATACAGCTCCTAATAAACCAGTAGAGCAGAAGACAAGTCTTATTAAGACTGGTGACAATTCGATGCTTTTTGGTGTTATTATCCTCATGCTTGTTTCGTTTGCAGCAATTGTAGGCCTGCTGGCGTACAAGCGTAAAAAAGGTAATGAATAACCTTTAGGTTATTTATTATATATAGGGTGAGAAAAAGATGTGGCAAGTAGCTTTACGCTGCTTGTCATTTTCTTTTTTTTTATGTCTTTTTATGATCCTTTCTGATTTTTCCTTTTACGACAAAAGATATACATTTTACGCCAAATATTTAGTTTTTTACAATTATTGATGTAATATCAATTCATACAAAACGCAACCCACAGAATACAAAATGTAAAATATACTTGACAAAAGGTAAAAAAGGGTTGTATATTATATTCAAACTTAAGCAAAGAATAAAACAAAGAATAAAAAAAATAATTAGTCATAGAAAGAAAGAGAGGATTGAAAAATGAAGGTTATTAGTTTTAAGAGTTTTAAGGAAGTTCCAGGTTGTGTAAGAGTTATGTGGGCTATCGCATTAACACTTGCAGTTGCAGGCGGCGTTACACTTGCACTTGATATAGCAGGCATTGTTAGCATTAAGCTTTGTGTTTCTTTAGCACTTATCGTAGCTGCTCAGGTGATCAATGTATTTGGCATTAGAAAGTATAAGGATGTTCTTTATAAAGAAGTATAAGAGAGATAACATTTGATTTTTGTTTAGGATGAAAGGAAAGCATTGGTGGAATAATATGGGATTAGATATTATGTGGGTAACTGGTTTAATAGTGATTGTTGCAATATTTATAGTTTTATCTGCAATATTATATTCAAAATCGATACATCGAGATGGTAAGAAAGCGAAGTACGATGAAAGGCAGATGGCTGTAAGAGGTCGTGGATATATGTTTGCTTTTTATACTGCTGTGATCGTTTCAGTTATTCCTTGTTTTTTTACAGATGAGATGAAACTGTTTTTTGGAGATTTGATTTATTTCATTCCGCTTATAGTAGGTATGATGGTTCATACATTTTACTGCGTATGGAATGATGCCTATATTGAGTTAAATCTTGATTCAAAAAGATGGATGACAAGCATTTCATGTGTTGGTTTAGCAAATCTGATGATTGGTATTGGTAACTGCTCTAAAGGATTATTAATTGATGGTGAAATAAATTCAGGAATTCTTAATCTTATTGTTGGAATTTTTGCATTTATTGTTCTGATAGAGATCCGTGTTAAGAATAATCTTAATAAGAAGAAGGAGGCGGAAGAAGATGAAGAATTTGAAGCTTAAAGCCGCCCGAGCTGGAAAGGATATGTCGCAGGCTGATCTTGCTGAGGCAGTTGGTGTGTCGAGACAGACTATTAACTCCATTGAAAAGGGAGATTATAACCCAACTATAAAGCTATGTCTTTCTATATGTAAGACCCTGGGAAAGACATTGGATGAGATATTTTGGGAGGAAGAGTGATGTGTCATGTGTGTTTCGCATGACACATTACCATTTACAACAGATATATGACTGTTTACGACAAAAGAAATATATTTGCTGAACAATGAATTAATATACGTTAATGAAGATGGTGGAAAAGTGTGCGCTATCTATGCTTAGTACACGGCCACATTAAGGAG
The DNA here is from genome assembly GCA_000687975.1 of Lachnospiraceae bacterium AC2031. Classification (GTDB taxonomy): domain Bacteria; phylum Bacillota; class Clostridia; order Lachnospirales; family Lachnospiraceae; genus Eubacterium_Q. Next base: position 2,994,978 of record JIAB01000001.1, read on the forward strand.
GATGAAAGTAATGGCACTTGTAGTTAAGGATCTTTACAAGAAGTATGGCGAGAAGATTGTAGTTGATAATATCAGCTTTGAGATGCCAAAGCCTGGCGTTTATGCGCTGCTTGGTACAAATGGAGCTGGTAAGACTACTTCTATAAGAATGATACTTGGTATGCTTGATAAAGATGGTGGAGAGGTTACCTGGGACGGAAAGCCTCTTAACTTTGATACATGTAATATAGGTTATCTGGCTGAGGAACGTGGTCTTTATCCAAAGTATACACTGATCGATCAGCTCAGATACTTCGGTGAGCTTCGTGGAGTCGATCGTAAGACTGTTGATGAGAGAATAAAATACTGGGCTGAGAGACTTAAGGTTGAAGAGTATATATATCCTGAGAAGGCTGCTGAACTACTTGAGAAGCAGGAAAAAGAAGGCAGAGTACGTTATGATGAGAATGGAAATGTTATCGAAGAGAAGACGGAGGCTAAGAAGACTAGACGTAGAAAGCCTAAGCTTCAGAGTCCTGATCAGCTGTCAAAGGGTAATCAGCAGAAGATTCAGTTCCTGATTGCTATGATATCTGAGCCAGAGCTTCTTGTTTTGGACGAGCCATTTTCAGGTCTTGATCCTGTAAATACAGATATTCTTAAAGAGGTTGTAAGAGAGCAGATTGCAGCAGGTAAGTACATCATCATGTCCAGCCACCAGATGGAGGTTGTTGAGGAGTTCTGTACTGATATTACAATCCTTCATAGATCTAAGGCTGTTGTATCTGGAAATCTAAATGAAATTAAAAAGGCTAGAGGTCGAGTTAACCTTAATCTTAAGGTTGAACAGGACATTACTTCTTATATAGAAGCTGCAGGTGTAGAACTCATTTCCGAAAAAGAATTTGAGTATACTCTGAAAGTAACAGGCGATGAGCAGGCAAACAAGCTGCTTAGCAGTCTGATTGCTGCAGGTATTCCCATTGTAAAGTTTGATCTTAGTGAGATGTCACTTCATGAGATCTTTGTAAATGCAGTAGGAGAAAACGCAGAGTAGAAAGGGAAATGTGATGAATAAGAGAGAAAATATATATAGCCTGGAAGGCTTTGGAAAGGTCTTTCGATTCACGGTTAGTCAGACCTTTAAGAATAAAGGATATCTAGTCGCATTTGTTATGTTTGTACTTGTGATGACATTTATGGGTCCTATTCAGTATCTGAGTCAGCATACTAGTCAAAGTGCTGCAGAAGACAGTTTATCATATGATCCTGCTAAGGTTGAGGTAGATAAAATAAGCATCTATAACGTAACTACTGTTGGTCTTCAGGTTGATGATCTGACTGATCTTTACATGACAGATGAAGAGGCTAAGGAAGAAGAGAATAAAGCAGGCGTCTCAAAGGATAAGGTGGTAGTTTTAGAGCCGGTTGAAGAAATCGATTATGAAAATAAGCTTGCGGATTCTCTTGGAAATAAGGATGTAATAGTCTTTATCAAAGGTGCTGAAACTGGTTATCAGATCAGCGGTGTTATATCAAATGACAGTAAGGTTGAGGTTGAGGATGTTGATGGTATAACTGAAACTGTAAAAGATATATATGAAGTAAAAAGACTTGAGAATAGTGATGTAAGTTCAGAGGATGTTCAGATGATATTCTCGGGAGTTGACACAAACTCTGTAATAGAAGAGTCCAACTATGTGGCTGAAGAAAACAAGACAGTATCTAACATTAACTACATGTTCTATATGCTTGGTTTATCAATGATCATTTTCCTTGTAGTTTCAATGACGAATTCATACATCATTACTTCTGTAACAGAAGAGAAGCAGTCAAAACTGGTTGAGTCTATTCTTGTCAGTGTTAGACCTATGGCACTTCTTATGGGCAAGGTCTGTGGAATGATGTCATATGTTATATTACTTCTTGGTTGTGGCGTTATTGGATCAAATATATCCAATTTGGTAATGAAAAATGTATTTGAGATAAGTGAGAGTCAGTTTAACAACAGTGGTTTCAACTTCTCTATCTTCAAAGATTTTGGTGTAATTGGTTTTGTATGCCTGCTTTTGTCTGTTGTATTGGCATTTATTCTTTTTGGAACTATTGCAGGACTTTTTGGAAGTACATGTAATAAGACAGAGGATATTCAGGATGCAACAGGAAATGTAATGATGATCGCTATGGTCAGCTATTTCGCTGCAATTGGAGTCGGAGCATTTGATAAAGATATCGTTAATGTTATAGCAGCTCTGCTTCCTCCATTTTCATTCTTCACAGCTCCTGTTATCTATGTAACTGGTCGTATTGGAATAGCAGTGCTGATAGTATCTTATATAATTCAGATACTTGTGATTATAGGTGTTATGAGACTTTCTGCTAAGAGCTACAGAAATCTTATTCTCAGTGATTCCACAACACCAAAGCTTAAGACTATCTTTAAGTCGGCAAAAATGTAGGAGGTAGGAAAAATGTTTAAGAATTTTGATAAAGTATTTAAGTTCACATTTAGAAATCAGACCTCCACAAAGGGATATAAGAGAGGAACATTTCTAACAGCATTTATTCTCTTCATTATTCCAGTTGCAATCTTTTCAATTGTTGGATATGTTCTGAAGAATGATGATGATGAATTAAAGAGTTGCGGTGCTGAGAGGGTTTATGTAGTTGACCCTGAAGCTCCAAATGCAGATTTTAATATATTAAATGTAACAGGTGTTGAAGGTTATACAGATATTCAGTATTCAAATGCTGAAACAGTGGATGAGGCTCTTGAAACCATCGAATCAAGAGGTGAGAAAAAATCCATAGTCCTTCAGATTAAGAAGGAAGACGGTCGACTTCAGTCAAGAATTATCCTTCCAGATGCATGTGAACTGGAAAAAGATGATGTTAAGAACTACAACGACTTTATAGATGAGAGTGGAAATGTATTCGCACTTATTGCATCAGGCATTGATATGGGCGATATGACTGAGATGATGAAGCAGACAGATTACTCTGTTTATGATGCTGATGGGTTTAAGGATGGAACAGATCTTTATACAGATGCTGGCAAGTTAAATGAACAGCAGAATGCAAAGATACTTCCAGTCTTCAATATGATCCTTACATATATCTGTGTAATATTTATCTATATGATAATTATCATGTATGGTAACAGCATCCTTCAGAATATTGTTCTTGAAAAGAGTTCTAAACTCATGGATACTATGCTGATATCTGTATCACCACAGGCACTTGTATTTGGAAAAATGCTTGCGGTTTTAACATCAGGCATCCTGCAGCTTCTTGTATGGATTGCAGGACTTGTAGGTGGCGTTGTAGCAGGTCTGAAGATTTTTGGAACAATGCTTAGTGGAGCTGATACAGTTGTGATGACATTTGTTAAGAGCTTCGCAGATTTAGGACTATTTAAACCGGTAAATGTTATCGTAGGCATACTTGCTCTAATCTTCGGAATCATAATGTATGCATCTCTTTCAGCTGTTGCAGGAGCAATATCTGGTACGAGAGAAGAGGCTGCTAGTAATCAGAGTTTATTTATAATGTTACTTCTGTTCAGCTTTTATGCAATTCTCTTCAAGGGAATGAATACAACAAACCCTGCTTTATGGTTATACTTGGTACCTTTTACTTCTGCAATGGTACTTCCATCGGGAATTTGCTCAGGAATTATCTCCACAGGAGTTGCTGCTGCCGGACTTGGAATTCTGGTAGTGTGCAGCTTAGGATTAATAATCCTGGCAGGTAAGCTATATAAGATGATGTCGCTCTATAAGGGCAACAAAGTTAGTTTAGGTAAGGCCATCAAGATGCTTGCTGGCAAGTAACTTTCATCCTTTTGAGTCAATTGGCGCCCTTGCCAATTGACTCAATTTTTTTGTTGTTGCAAAAAGTATATAGAATTAGTTATAATTAACTAGCATATAACTATGCTTTTAAAAGTTGATTATTATATTTGTTTATGGAGGATTTTATAGTGGCAATACAGCGTATTACATCAGAAGAATTTGATGAGGTTGTTCTTAAGAGCGATAAACCTGTTTTTGTAGATTTCTTTGCTACATGGTGTGGACCTTGTAAGATGATGGAGCCAGTACTTGAGAAGGCTTCAGAAGAGGTTCCTGGTGTTGATTTTGTATCTATTGATACGGATGAGGCAGAGGATCTTGCAATCAGTCTTGGAATCTCAAATATTCCTTGCATGATCTTTTTCAAGGATGGCAAGGAAGTTGATCGAGTTGTCGGAGCTGTTCCTAAGCAGAAGATTGTTGATGTTGTAAGTCAGTAATATCGTTTTAAGACTAACGGTGAAACTATTTGTGGCAAATGGCTTTATGCCGTTTGTCACATTTTTTAAATATGTTATTTTTTAAACATTATTAAGTGAGGTTTTATGATAGATGTTTTAATTATCGGAGCAGGTCCAGCTGGACTTTCAGCGGCTATATATGTTCAGCGTTCTGGAAAGAAGGCTGTATGTCTTGAGGCACTGGTTGTTGGTGGTCAGATAGTAAACACACCTGAGATCGCAAATTATCCTGGGATAAAGAAGACCAGTGGATTTGAATTCTCTATGGGACTTTATGAGCAGGCTACTGAGCTGGGAGCAGAGATAGAGTATGAAAAGGCTGTCTCTATAGAGAAGAAAGAAGATTTCCACGTAATGACAGAGTCTGGCAAAGAGTTTATTGCAAAATCAGTTATTCTTGCTACTGGAGCCAAGAATCGTCATCTTGGAATAGATAAGGAAGAGGCCCTTGCTGGTCGTGGTATATCTTATTGCGCAACCTGCGATGGTGCATTTTATAAGGGCAAGGACGTTGCTGTAAATGGTGGCGGAAATACAGCTCTTGAGGATGCTTTATTCCTTAGTAACTATTGCAGCAAGGTTTACATAATTCATAGACGTGATGAGTTCCGTGGTGAACCAGATAGTCTTGAGGCTGTGAAGAGCAAAGATAATGTGGAACTTGTTCTTAACTCAACCATCGAAGAAATAAAGGGCGATAAGGCTCTTGAAGGGGTTGTTGTAAAAGATAAGAATACTGGTGCTCTTCGTGAGATAGCAGTTGCAGGTCTTTTTATTGCTATCGGACAGGTGCCAGATAATAAGGATTTCGAAGATGTTGCAGAGCTTGATGCAGCAGGTTATATATCTGCAAGCGAGGAGTGTAAAACTAAGACTCCAGGTGTTTTCGTTGCTGGAGATTGCAGAACCAAGTCAGTTCGTCAGCTTACAACTGCAGCGTCAGATGGTGCAGTTGCGGCGCTTGCTGCCTGCGCTTACATTTCTACTTTATAAAAAAGTGCAGTGGGGTCCGTCCCCGCTGCACCAAAGGGGATAGAATAATGTATTATTTGATTAAGTCATCACTTACTGAGTGTACTGCAGAAGAACTTCATAAGGGTGATCATCAGTATGTTGCTGTACTTTCCATAGATGAATGGCAGGCTCAGCAGAGTAGTTTCGATATGGGAATCGAGCTGGATATTAATCCTGATGATATTCATAATACAAAAGCCGAGGTTAACTACGATTCTCTGACTGGAACCTTTTCCGTTCCAAGCAGAAGAGATATCTGCGGAGATGATTATCAGTATGCATTTGCCCTTGATGAAAAGGGTATAGTATTCATAGATTCTACAGGTGTTGTAGACAGGATGCTGAAGAGGATTGCCAGAACCAAGAAGTGGCGTGTTCCATGTATGGAGCGTTTTATCTATGATTTCCTGGAACTTATTATAAATAGGGATCTTTCAATCCTTGAGTCCTATGAAAAAGAACTGGATGCTATAGAGGATGATATGCTGGATTCATCCACTGAGACAGGGCTTAAGAGGGTAAATGAGATTCGAAGTGATCTTCGTGAACTAAGGATCCATTATGAGCAGCTGATCGATCTTGGTCAGGAGCTTTCGGAGAACGAAAATAATTTCTTTAAGAATGAGAATACAAGATACTTCAGACTGTTTACTGATCGTGTGACCAGACTTCATGATACAGCAACGTCTCTCAGAGACTTTACCATGCAGCTTCGAGATATGTATCACACTCAGATTGACGTTAAGCAGAACCGCATCATGACTCTGCTTACAGTTGTAACCACGATCTTTATGCCACTGACACTCATAGTTGGATGGTATGGTATGAACTTCAGATATATGCCTGAGCTTAATACCAAATGGGGTTATCCTGGTGTAATCATTCTAAGTGTTCTGATCATAGTTGGGGGACTTCTTTTCTTCAAGAAAAAGAAGTGGCTATAAAGGAATACTATATTAAAAATCGGGTTATATATGGCAATAAATGGTTTGACTCTAGATTGAGATATGTAATAATATTTCTGTAGAGTTTTAAAACAGAGCTTTATGCTTTAGTTATCAAGTTATATCAGGAGGTATTTAATATGGCTTGTTTTATTGTTTCAGCAGCTGAGGCTGTAGTAGTAAAGGCAGTTGAGAAGGCAGAAGAAAAGAAGGAAGCTAAGAGAGAAGAGGCTGGAGAGGTTTCTACAAGACGTATCCCACTTAGCAGAAAGCTGAGGTGGCTTTCATACATGCTGTTGGGCGGAAGCTTCCTGTTAATGTTTGAACATATATGGCATGGAGAGATTGTTCCATGGTTCCCATTCCTCACAGCGATGTCAGACCATGCTGATATGATGGAAATGTTCCACGAGATGGCAACGGTTGGCGTGTGCATGGCACTGCTGATAACATTTGTCTGGGCTGGAGTATGCATCGTGGCTGAGAGAATCGCACGTCGCGAGGATTCTGTAGCAACAGAGATGTAATATCAGAAAGTGAGGGGGATAACATGACATTATTGATCACAGTATTTGCAGCGGTTGTTGCAACAGTTAAATGGTATAATCGCAAGGACGATAATATGAAGCTGGGTATACTTATCTGTATGTACTGGGGTGCATCTCTTATGTGGCTTGTAGATGCAGTCTTTGAGTATGCAGAGCTGAAGGCGGAATATTTTAATCCTGCACCAGCAGATATGCTGAATGATGCGTTTCTTGGAATTGCAGTTGTAGCACTTGGACTTGTTGTATGGGTAGTAAGACTTCTTATCCTTGATCCAAAGGGTGTTGTTAAGAAGAGTCTTCAGAAGAGTGCTGAATAAAAAATACAGAATAGGATTATGACATTATAATGAAAAACTTCAGAGTTGAATTAAAAAAAGTAGTAGATGATAGTTATGATATCGAGGTTGGATACGGACTTACAGAAAGTCTTGTAAATGACCTTAAGAATGGTCTTGTTGGAAAGACTAAGAAACTGGCTGTTATTACTGATAGCATAGTTAAGGATTTATATGCTGATAAGATAGCCGAGAGATTAGTAGAAGAAGGCTTCAAAGTAGATACCTTTGTATTTCCTGAGGGAGAGAAGAGTAAGACCCGTGAGGTTAAGGCTGATATAGAGGATCAGATGCTTGCCAAGGGCTATAGAAGGGACTGTGCAGTGGTTGCTATAGGTGGCGGCGTTGTCACAGACCTGGCTGGTTTCCTTGCAGGAACCTTTGGACGTGGAGTTCCATTTATCAATTATGCAACTACACTCCTTGCTGCAGCTGATGCTTCGGTAGGTGGAAAGACAGCAGTAGATACTCCGCTCGCAACAAATCTTATAGGACTGTTTAATCAGCCTAAGAAGGTTTATCTGGATATTGAAACCTGGAATACACTTCCTAAAAGACAGATAATCAGTGGTCTTGCTGAGACTATCAAGCATGCTTGTCTTGCTGATAAGGATATGTTTGAATATCTTGAAACTCATATGGAGGACATCTTAAATCTTGATAAGGAGGCCTGTGAGAGAATCTCAGAGGATAACTGCAGGATCAAGTATGAGGTAGTTATGAAGGACGAGCTTGAGTCTGGTCTTCGTGAGGTACTGAATCTTGGTCATACTGTAGGAAGAGCAGTAGAAACAGTTAGTGATTACGAGCTGCTTCATGGAGAGGCTGTATCAATCGGTCTTGTGGCTGCTGTTAAGATATCAGAGAAACTTGGACTTGTTACAGCTTCTGACAGGGAGAGAGTTGTAGCTCTTCTTGCAAAGGCAGGACTTCCTGTAGCAATCCCTGATTATATTGATAGAGAAGTACTTGTTAAGAAGCTTTATACCGATAAGAAGGTACGTGATGGAAAGCTGAGATTTGTCCTTCAGGATGGTATAGGTTCAGTGAAAGAGTTTGAACCTGGTGTATTTGCAACACCACTTGAGGAAAGCTTCGTCAGAGAAGTGATCATGGACATGTAAATATCCACAAATTGTTGGACTTTCCTTTGATTTTAGATACAATATGTGGTAAATTAGAGAACAGTGAGTGTATGCTCACTGTTCTTTTTTATGCTTTTATATTCCAATAAAGGAGTTTGAATATGGAAACAATTAAAACTATTGATTATGAAGAGGAGATGGGGCAGGACTATGTGGACTATGCCATGTCGGTTATCACTGACCGTGCTCTTCCTGATGTAAAGGATGGACTTAAGCCAGTTCAGCGTCGAGTTCTCTATTCTTTATCAGAACTGACTCGCTCTGACAGCCCACACCGTAAGTGTGCGCGTATTGTCGGAGATACCATGGGTAAATATCATCCTCATGGTGACAGTTCTATATATGAGTGTCTTGTTAATCTGGCTCAGAGCTGGAAGCTGCCTATACCTCTTGTAGATCCTCACGGAAATTTCGGTGATGTATCTGGTTCAGGTGCAGCTGCAATGCGTTATACAGAGGCACGTATTGCAAAGTACGCAGAGGAAGGTCTTAAGGATCTGAAGTTCTGTGAATTCATGCCTAACTTCGACGGCACCGAACAGGAACCGGTTCATATTCCATTTCTTATTCCTAACATGCTTACCTCAGGTGCAACTGGTATTGCGGTTGGTATGGCAACCAATATCCCAACTCACAATCTTGAGGAGATTGCAAATGCTGAGATAGCGTATATTGAGAATTCTGATATTACTACAGAAGAACTTCTGGAGTATGTTAAGGGTCCTGATTTTGCTACAGGCGGTATCATCAATGTAGATAAGGCAAGCCTGCTTCAGATATATGAGACAGGTCTTGGCAAGGTAAGAGTTCGTGGTAAGGTGGAGATCCGCGATGCTGGTCGTGGAAGAAAGTCTATCTGTGTAACTGAGATTCCTGTGACAATGATCAATGGAACTGAGAAGTTCCTCAACACAGTTGCTGATCTTACTCGTCAGGGCAAGCTTCCTGCTGTTGTAGATATTGCTGACCGTGGCGATAAGGACGGAGAGTGCCTGTGCATCGATGTAAAGAAGGGCACAACTGATGAAGAGATAGAGAAGATTCTTAATATCCTGTATAAGAAGGCTGGTCTTGAAGAGAATTACAGTGTAAACATGAACTGTATCTACAACAAGAAGCCTGAGGTTATGGGACTTAAGAGAATCCTTCAGTGCTATACAGAATATAAGTGGGAGGTTTATACATCTAAGTATAATCGTCTCCTGGAGGCTGAGAGAGATGTTCGTGAGATCAAGTCAGGACTTCTTGAGGCAGTAGATGTTATCGACCTTATCATTGAGATCCTTCGTGGTTCTGCTACAACAAAGGAAGCTAAGGAATGTCTTATGTTTGGTAAGACAGATAACATCAAGTTCAGATACAAGGGTTCAGTTGCTGACGCTAAGGAATTACATTTTACTGAGAAACAGACTGATGCAATCCTTGCAATGAGACTTCAGAAGCTTATCGGTCTTGAAATCGATGTTCTGAAGAAGGAACTGGACGAAGCAGAGAAGAAGATTGCGAAGTACGAGAAGCTCCTTAAGTCGGAGGCTGCTATGAAGAAGCAGATGATCTCTGATATCGAGGATCTTAAGAAGAGATATGCTATACCTCGTCGTTCCATGATCGAAGATCTTGGTGAGGTTGTAGTTGAGAAGGAGAAGATTGTTGCTACAGAAGAGACAATACTTCTTGATAGATTTTTCTATATCAAGTCCGCTCCACGTAACGTATTTGAGAAGAATCCAGACGTTGTTAGAAAGTATGACTTAAATGTTATGTCAACTGATCGTATAGCTATCTTCGATAGTGAAGGAATGGTGCATATCATTAAGGTTTCTGATATTTTGAAGAAGCAGCAGAAGAAGGATAAGAAGTTCAGGATCACAGATAAGGGTATTCAGATATTTGAGTTCTGTGGAATGAGCCATACTGCTGATGTTGTAGCTCTTATGAACGTATCAGAGATGAATCCTGCAGGAAATGCTGATTCTGATACAGCGAAGGCTATTCTGGAGGCTTCTGGTGGGGAAGCACCTGAAACCAACCTTGTATTTGTTACTACTGAAGGTAAGGCTAAGAGAGCAGCAGCAGCCCTTTTCGATACTTCACGTAAATCATCACAGGCTATCAAGTCAAATGTGGTTTATGTAGGTTATGAGGCTGAATATATTGTTGCCGAAACCGAGAATGGTTATTCAATAAAAGTTAAGACAGATGAGATACCTGTTCAGGGTAAAGGAGCTGGTGGTGTTCAGCTCATATCTCTTCGCCGCGGCGACCATGTTGCCAAGGCTATTACAGCAGGTAATGATGCCGAGTTTAACGGTATATCACTTTCAAATATGAAGGCCGTAAAACGAGGCGGCAAAGGCAATAAGAAGTAGGTCTTACTTTTAAAGAAAACAAGAAGCCAAGGAGAAGATAAATATGGCAAGTAAAAAGAACGATTCATACGATAGCGAGTCGATTAAGGTCTTAAAAGGTCTTGAGCCTGTAAGACTTCGCCCAGGTATGTACATCGGAAGCACTGGAAGAACAGGACTTAATCATCTGGTGCAGGAGATTATAGATAATGCGGTGGACGAGCATCTGGCTGGTTATTGCAAGAATATATATGTTTCATTAAATGAAGATGGCTCAGCTACTGTTGAAGATGACGGAAGAGGTATTCCTGTTGATCTTCACCCAACAGAGAAAAAGAGTGCGGAGCGAGTAGTATTCACAGTGCTCCATTCAGGTGGTAAGTTTAACGACTCTGTATATAAGATAAGCGGTGGTCTTCACGGTGTTGGTTCTGCGGTTGTTAACGCGCTATCAAAGAAGCTTTTCGTTGATGTATATCGTGATGGAAATGTATATCATGATACCTATGAATACGGCAAGCCAAAGACTAAGCTTATAGATGGTCTGCTTCCAAGCGAGCCGGCTGTTCCAGCAAAGAAGACAGGTACCAGAGTTACTCTTTATCCAGATGACACAATATTTGAGACAGTAAAGTTCAAGTCCAGTGCGATCCGTCAGCGTATCAAAGAGACCTGCTATCTGAACCCAGAGCTTACGATAACATTTGTCAATAAAAGAGATGGTTATCCACCAGAGGTATTCCATCAGCCAGGCGGACTTACAGCCTTTGTTGAGGATATCTCAAAGGATCTGACTAAGACATCTCCAGTAGTTTCTATCAAGGGTGAGAAGAACGGAATCGAGGCAGATATCGTCTTCGTTTGTACTGAGGATGGAGATGAAAATGTCATCGGCTTCACTAACAACATTACAAACCCTGAGGGTGGTACTCATGTTGCTGGTTACAAAGCTGCATTTGCTAAGATCATAAATAATTATGCACGTAATGAGCTGGGTGTCCTTAAGGAAAAGGATTCCAACCTTTCAGGTGCTGATATAAGACAGGGCGTTCAGGCCATCGTATCTGTAAAGCATCCTGATCCACAGTTCGAAGGACAGACAAAGACTCGTCTTTCCAATACAGATGTGACACAGGCTGTTGATGCGATCATGAGAGAGCAGCTTACTGTATATTTCGACCGTAACTATGATGTGCTGAAGGATATCGTAGATAGAGCTGTTGAGACAGCAAAAGAGAAGGCTAAGAACAAGACTAAGGTCAACCTTAATAAGTTCTCCTTCGAAGGTAACGGAAAGCTTGTCCGCCAGGAGAGTAATGAATCAGAAAAATGTGAGATTTTCATAGTCGAGGGAGATTCTGCTGGTGGTTCTGCCAAGTCAGCTCGTAACCGTAAGTATCAGGCAATCCTTCCTCTTCGTGGTAAGATTCTGAATGTTGAGAAGGTTCCAGTTGCCAAGGTTCTTGAGAATAAAGAAATCCAGGCTATGATCAATGCATTTGGCTGCGGCTTTTCTACAGGATTCGGAAATGATTTTGACATAGAGAAGCTAAATTATGATAAAATAATTATAATGACTGATGCCGACGTGGATGGCGCACACATTGCAACACTGCTTCTTACATTCTTCTATAGATTCTACCCTGAACTTATTACAGAGGGTCACATCTATATAGCTATCCCACCTCTTTACAGAGTTGGAGAGGGCAAGAAGGCTAAGTATCTATATTCAGATGATGAACTTGAAAAGTATCGCCGTGAGCATAGTGGTAAGTTCCTTATCCAGCGTTACAAGGGTCTTGGTGAGATGGATGCTAATCAGCTCTTTGAGACTACCATGGATCCGGAACACCGTGTTCTGAAGCAGGTAATGATCTCCAGCCGTGCGGAGGCTGCATCTATTACCAGTACGCTTATGGGATCTGAGGTTGCTCCTCGTCGACAGTATATTGAAGAAAATTCAAAAGACGCTCGCGTAGATTCATAATATGTTATAATATAACTGCTCAGTGGGACAGAACCTGCTGAGCAGTTATTTATTATTTTAAGGGTTAAAGTAGAAGTATTTAGGGGAAATTAATAGTGAAAAGAATTATTTTAATCTCGTTGTTGCTAGGGATTATTCTGAGTGTTACTGGTTGTGGAAACCAGGATCCGCCTGTTCCGTATAGTCAGGGTGGTGGCTCAGATTCTATGACGCTTTATAAGGAATGGGACAAGGAATTCTATATGTTTAGAGCCGAAGATAACTATATAGAGTTCCGAAATAAGAATGATTATTTAACTCTGGAGGAGATGATCCCATCTGAAGAGTGCGACTTTCCAGATATGGCTGATGGAGACCTGCTCAAGGTAGTTGCTGATGTGGACACATACTATGGAGGTATAAGTGGTTATGATTACAGCATCAAGCTTCGTAAGATTAAGTCCACAGAGTCCATAGATTATAATGATCTGATTGCAGATCTAGGAATTCTGGATATAAAGGAAGAATTAATAAACGACAGAATGAATTATATCAGCATGCATAAAGATGAGGTAACTGGTGATGCTTATCTGATCTTCCCGATAGACATGAGCCTCATGATATATCAGCAGGGTGAAACAGCTGGTTCGGGAACACAGTTTATCAAGTATCCTTTTGATTATGACATGAATGATGATAATCTAAGAAGCTTCCTTAGAACTGTTGATCAGCCAGAATAAAGAGGCGGTATATACTCAGTTTTCGGATACAGATGAAGATGGAGAACCTGCATATATATATTTCACCTTTGAAGGAGATCAAATATCTATAACAACGCAGGGGGCTGTTGAAGGACTTAAAGAAAATGTTTTTGTGGAAGGTCATTATGTCAAAGATTAATCGTAATGATCCTCATTATGATTCGAAAGAAATGCCGGAATTCACTCCGGATTCGACTGAATAAGCGAAAAAAACATGAATAAATATGACTCATTGTAAAAAATGCTCAGCAGAAGGTCTCTGCTGAGTTTTTTTTGTGCAGAAAATGCATTTACAAATGGTGTGTAAAGTCATATAGTGTTGTACGTTTGTTTGTGAAAAATAGACTAGGAGAGTAATGAAAATGAAAAAAGATAAGCTGAAACCAATGCTATTCAGTGTAATGAAAACTTACAGTGGAAAGAAGTGTGTCACAGATGTAGTTTCTGGAATCATAGTTGCTATAATCGCACTTCCTTTATCTATTGCACTTGCACTTGCTTCTGGAGTTGGTCCTGAGCAGGGTATATATACAGCTATAATCGCAGGCTTCATTATATCCTTCCTTGGAGGAAGCCGTGTGCAGATTGCTGGTCCTACAGCAGCATTCGCAACCATCGTTGCAGGAATAGTAGCGAAAAATGGTATGTCAGGCCTTGCTCTTGCAACAGTACTAGCAGGTTTACTCCTTATCCTTATGGGAATTCTCAGACTTGGTTCACTTATCAGATTTATACCATATACAATTACAACAGGATTCACAGCTGGTATTGCAGTAACAATTCTTATAGGTCAGGTAAAGGATTTCCTTGGCCTCACATATCCTAAGGGTACAGTTACTATTGAGACTATGGAAAAGGTTAAAGCCATAGTTAGTAATATCGGAACACTTAACGTACAGTCACTTATTGTCGGTTGCGTATGTCTTGCAATTCTTATCGTATGGCCATTCATCTCAGAGAAGATTCCTGGTTCACTTATAGCTGTAATCGTAGGAATCCTTATGGTCAAGTTTCTCAAGTTAAATGTAAATACAATCGGTGATCTTTATACAATAAGTAACAAGCTCCCAGCTTTTACAATGCCAACCTTTTCACTTGGTATGATAAAGACAATAGCACCAGATGCAGTTACTATAGCAATACTTGCTGCTATAGAATCACTACTTTCGTGTGTAGTAGCAGATGGTATGATCAACTCACATCATAGATCAAATATGGAGCTTATTGCTCAGGGTGTTGGTAACATAGGTTCAGCTCTTTTTGGTGGAATTCCAGCTACAGGAGCTATTGCAAGAACAGCTGCTAACATCAAGAATGGTGGTAGAACACCAGTTGCTGGTATGGTACATGCAATCGTACTTGTCCTTGTACTTATTATTCTTATGCCATATGCAGCGCTTATTCCTATGCCAACTATTGCAGCCATTCTTTTCATGGTTGCATATAACATGTGTCAGTGGAGAACATTTGTTCACCTCTGCAAGACAGCACCAAAGAGTGATATTATCGTACTTGTAGTAACATTTATCTTAACAGTAGTATTTGATCTGGTAGTTGCTATTGAAATCGGAATGATCATGGCTTGCGTTCTCTTTATGAAGAGAATGAGTGATGAGTCAGTTGTTTCTGGTTGGAAATATTATGATCCAGAAGAGGATCCTGATGGAATAGATCTTAAAGAGATTCCAAAGCACGTACGTATATATGAGATATCTGGTCCTATGTTCTTCGGAGACGCTGATCGTCTCGCGGGGGTTCATTTTAAAGACTTTACTAAGGTAATCATCTTCAGAATGAGAGGAGTACCTGCTCTTGATGCATCTGCCATGCATGCTATGGAGCAGCTATACGACAGATGCGAAGCGGCAGGAGTCCAAATGGTATTCTCTCATGTAAATGAACAGCCAATGAAGACTATGGAAAAGAGTGGTTTCGTTGAAAAGGTAGGAAAGGATAACTTCCGTCCACATATCGACGATGCTATCGAATGGGCTACACAATATCAAGAATAATCCCCCCCTCTTGCATCTGCGACCATTGTATGACACAATAGGTCTGTTATGGCACAAATATTTTACGAGGAGAGTTATGAAAATGAAAAATCTAAAGAAACTGATGGCGTGTGTTTTATCGGCCGGAATGCTTGCTTCCTTAGTGGCAACTCCGGGAAGCTTAAGGGATGTTGGTAATGTCAGTATCGTTGAGGCTGCTGGCGTAAAAGCACACAGTGTAAGAACACTGACTGAGATAGCGGATATCGATTATACAGAATCTCTAAGCGAAACTCCAAATCCTGATCGCGGATTCTATAAATCAGAATGTTTATCTTATGTAAGGGGAAATAGTAATAAAGCTGTAAATATGAAGGCTTATAAGAATTCTATGGCTCATTTACGAATTGACCTTTCTGATTTTGCAGCACATGACAAGAATCATGATGGTCCTACAAGTGATGTATTGATCAATAGTTCTACAACGAATCTTCTTACGGCACTTGATGGGACTCTTCAGAGTCTTAGAGAAAATAATGGAACAGCAGTAGTAAGAATTGCGTATGACAAGAATTATGCTGGTTATACAAAAGATACTCTGAAAAAGAAAGATGATGGTACTGAAGAGTGGAAGGAACAGAGCGTTTTTGAACCAAGCATTGATACTGTTCTTCTGCATCAGCAGGCTATAGGGGAGGTTTTTGCCAAGTATCCAGATGTAATCTCTTCTGTAGAGTGTGGTGTCTTTGGTCCTTGGGGCGAGATGCATCACAGCAATATTATGACAGATGAAAATCTTTCAAAGGTAATCAATAAGTGGCTTGAGGTTCTTCCTCAGTCTATGACCATCACTGTTCGTCAGCCAGAATTCTATGCTAAGTGGAGTGGCTGTGGTATATCAAATATTGATTCCAATATTACTTCTGCAGGTACTGCTGCATATAGGGTTGGAGCATTCAATGATGGATATCTTGGATCTTATTCAGATAGAGGTACATTTAGAGATAGAGAAAAAGAAGTAACATGGCTTTCAAATCAGGCAAAGCATACCTTATATGGTGGAGAGATTGTACTTTTTGAAGCAAGTGATAGTCATCCTACAGATGTACGACCTAATGGTCTCTACATGGAGAAGGAGGCTTTTAGGACTCATACAAGTTATCTGAATATTGGCTGGAATGATGAAATTATTGCTAATATGAAGAAAACTGTCTTCAAGGGTCAGGATCCTTTATATAATAACGGAACTTCGACAGAGTTTAATTACGTGCAGAACCATTTGGGTTATAGATTTGTAGTAAGAAATGTAAAGCTTACAAGAGAGACATCGAAGTACGAGAACTTTGCACTAGAGACTGAGATTGAGAATGTAGGTTTTGCTAATGTCATCAAAGAGAAGAAGGCATATCTTATAATCAAGAGCGAAGATGGTCAGTTTGAGAAGTCATATGACCTTGGAGCACTGGACGCTTCAAAGGCTGAGTCAGCTTCAAATGTGGATCCAAGAAATTGGGATTCAGCTACAAAGACAACGGTTAAGGTAAATGTTGATATACCTGATGACTTTGCGACAGGTAAGTATTGGGTTTACATAAAACTTGTAACTGATACTACAAACAATAACTATGGAACCTATCCTATAAGATTTTCAAATAACGATGCCTATATCTATGACGAGAATCTTGAGGCAAATTACCTGGGAAGCTTTGCAATCGTTGAGGCAACTCTTGATGATGGTACTTCTGATAATGGCAACTCAGGAAATGGAAATAACGGCGTAAATGGTACAAGTGAGAATCCTGCTGCTGTAGAAATAAAAGATAATAACAATCAGAATAATTCAAATAATCAGTCTAATAATCAATCAAATAACACTAGTGGAAATGGTGCTAGTAGTTCAACCTCTGGTGGTGCAGCTACAGGTGATGGCGCTTCAACAGGTACTACAGCAGGTGGTACATCATACAGCTCTGAGTGGGTTGATGGTAAGTGGTACAACGCTGATGGTACCCAGACTTATGAAGGCACTCTTGCTTGGAAATGTAATAGCACCGGCTGGTGGGTAGAAGATACAGCAGGCTGGTATCCAGTAAGTCAGTGGCAGAAGATAGACGGTAAGTGGTATTACTTTACTTCTTCAGGATATATGGATTACAGCGAGTACCGTGATGGTTGCTGGCTTGGTTCAGATGGTGCCTGGGTAGAAGGCTATAGTGGTGGTCACTGGTGCAAGAATTCTAAGGGCTGGTGGTACGAGGATAATTCAGGATGGTACCCAAGCAACCAGTACCTGTGGATCGATGGCACAGAATACTTCTTCAAATCAAATGGCTACATGAAATAAAGTGCAGATGGGGTCAGTCCCCTCTTGCACCGTTAGGTGCAAGGGGGTCTGACCCCATTGCACTTTTGACCCCATTGCACTTTAAGTTTATAGAAAGATTAACTTAAAATTCAAGAAATTATCGCGTTATATCATACTATCAAAAGAAAGGAAGGTAGTATGATATGCGCGATTTTTTTAGTAAGGTTTTAGGTTTTGTTGGCGTTCTGCTGATCATGGGAGTATCCCTTTTAATGGGGATATTTAGTTCAATGCTGGTATTACAGCGTGTTCCTCTTGAATTAACAGAGATTATGGTGGCAAATTATTCCGGAACATTCGGAGTAGTTGTGGCATCAATTGTTATTTCATTAATTATGAGGCAAAAGGTAGTTGAAAATGATAGATTAAAGAAATGTTGGAAGATAGATTATAGGTTGATTATTATAGCTTTACTTTCGGTAATAGTATTAAAAATACTTTTTAGTTCTATGGTTGGAATAATAGCGGGATTTGTTTATCCTACAGAACCATATGTTTCAGAAAAAAGTATTATGTTTGATTATTTTTTAGGTATTGTTATAGCTCCTATATCTGAAGAATTTCTTTTTAGATTTGGACTATATAATTATGCAAAAAGTAAAATGCCGAAATGTGTTGCAATTGTCGTAATATCGGTTATTTTTTCGTTAGTGCATGGTTTCCGTATTGATAGCCTGATAGAGATATTTGTTGCAGGTCTTTTATTTAACATAGTTTATGAGAAGACAGGAAATATATGGTATAATATCGCTTGTCATATGTTTTGTAATATATTTGCCAATGTATCAAATATTTTAGTTGATTCTGGCGTGAATGTATTTACAGAGCCTCATGGATACGTGATTTATAATATCTTTGTTGTGATAATAGCATTTGTCTTTGGTGCTGGTATTATATATGTTTTGAAGAAAGGATCAGATCGTGTACAGAATACTTGTAGTTGATGATGAACCTAAGATTGTGGAACTTTTAAAGGTGTGTCTTGAAATGCAGGGCATGCAGGTGGAAGCTGCCTACAATGGATTTGAAGCTTTGAAGCTTTTTAGAGAAAGTCCTACAGATATGGTTATCACAGATATAATGATGCCTGAAATGGATGGATATAAGCTGGTAGAAAAGCTTCGTGAGATATCTACTGTGCCAATCATGTTCCTTACTGCCAGAGGAGATGTGGTGGATAAGATAAAGGGGTTAAATGTAGGCGCTGATGATTATGTTGTAAAGCCATTTGACCCTATGGAAGCTGCGGCAAGAGTAACATCTGCCCTTAGAAGGTGCTATGGTTATAATACTCAGAAGGAAGAAGAGAAGATTATATCTTATGGAGATCTTTCTTTAGATGTTTCTGCGATGAAGCTTCTTAAGTCTGGCGTTGAGGTAGAACTGACTGCGATTGAATATAGGATGATCAGTTATTTCATGGAAAATAAGGGCAGGATCCTTACAAAGAATCAGATATACGAAACAGTCTGGGAACAGGAGATGTTTGCAGATGATAACAGTATTATGGTGGCAATAAGTAAACTAAGAGGAAAGATTAACGATGAGTCTCATGATTATATAAAGACAATAAGAGGTTTGGGCTATCGATTTGAAGGGTAGATTAGAAAAGGTATGAAGAGAGAAAAAAACAAAAAAAGGAAAAATAATAATCTCTTTAGTTATCTATTACTTCTTTTTATTGGAGTCATCCTTATATTACGCATTGTCGACAACCTTAGTGACTTTATGAGGGGCTTTGTAGAGGGATGGAATGAGACAGAAGCATCTGACTCGGTTGTTATTTGGATTAAGATAACAGCATGGGGGATTATATGCGTAATAGTTTTAATTATATATTGGGTTTTAAGGAAGAATGTTTCTGATCCATTAAACAAGATTACAGAAGGAATGAAGCAGGTAGAAATGGGTAATCTTGATGTAGAGATAGATGTAACGGATGAGTTCGAATTTAGACAAATGGAAGAAGGCTTTAACTCTATGGCTAGAGGGTTAAGGGAAGCGAAGAAAAAAGAAGAAGAAATGAATGAGAAGAACCGTGAGTTATATGCGGAGATTGCTCATGATTTAAAAACTCCTATGACCATGGTACTGGGATATGCAAAACTTCTTTCGGAAGATGCTGTTCCTGAAGAAAAGAAGAAGGAGTATCTCCACACTGTAACTGAACAGACTGAGGCTGCAAACTCTCTTCTGGAACAACTACTAGAATATTCTAAATTGGGAAGTACAGAGTATAAACTTTCGATTAATGAAGGTGATATTGCAGAGTGTCTCAGACTAGTTGCAGCTGATAGCTTTGTAAGATTTGAAGAAAAGAATATGAATCTGGAAGCGGATATTCCAGATAAGCCTGTTATATATAGATTCGATGAGACACAGATGAGGCGTGTGTTCAATAATCTGATAGGAAATGCTATAAATCATAATCCGGAAGGCACCTCTGTAAAGATATTTATGGAAGAGGATAATAGCAAGATTAAAATCTATATAGCTGATAATGGGCCATTGATTCGTAAAGAACTAGTGGGAAAGCTCTTTGATCCTTTTAAAATGGGGGATGAATCTAGGAATTCCAAGGGTAGTGGTCTTGGACTTTCAGTAGCAAAGAAGATAGTTGAGATGCATAATGGTACACTAGAGTATAAAGAACAGATAATTGATGGATATAAAGGATTTGTAATAACGTGTAATGAAAGCATATAGTGAATTTGCAAATGTATATGATAAGATGATGGATAATATTCCTTACGAGGAGTGGGAACAGTACCTTCTGACGCTGATGTATAAGCATGGAGTTTCAGTATCTGCTTCAGTTACTGAGATTGGTTGTGGTACTGGTACTATGACTGGGCTTCTTGCTGAGGAGGGTTTTAAGGTTACAGGACTTGATCTATCTGAGGATATGTTACAGGTTGCAAGTATTAAGTATCCAAATATCTCTTTTTTTCAGGCAGATATGAGAGACTTTGAACTTACCAGTAAGCAGGATGTTATTGTTAGTATATGTGATAGTATTAATTATATACTAACTACAGATGATCTTACTCAGACCTTTTCTTCGGTAAAGAAGAATCTAAAGGATGATGGTATCTTTATCTTTGACCTGAAGACCAGGTTTTTCTTTGAATATGCTCTGGATGGCAGAACCTATAGGGATAAGGGTAAAGACTTTAAATGCACGTGGAAGAATAGTTTTGATCCTGACACATGTATTCACCATTATTATCTTGATCTAAAGACAAGAGATAGTAGCGGTTGGAAACTAAGTAAGGAGCATCATGAGCAGAGAGCATATACTGCGAAGGATATCGTAGAGGCTGCTAGAAGAGCCGGCTTCGAAAAAGGTTTCGCTTATGATGCATTTACCTTTGATAAACCAAGGAAGAACAGTGATAGATTATACATAATATTAAAATAAAAACTATATAGTTATCAGGACTGATGATATAGAACAAAAATCAGTCAAAACAAGTTAATAATTCTCTATAGATTTAAAAGGTTTTCAATTATTCTGCTATTGTAGGCTTTCTACAGTGGCAGAATTTTTGTTTTTGAGGATGGATAATAATGGTATAATTCTCTTGAAGAAGAAGTAAAGGGGAATATTATGGCAGATATTATAAGAATCAATGAAAACACATGGCGAATCGAAGATGGACAAGTTAGATTCTATCTTTTAGAAGGTAGCGAAAGGGCGGCTCTGATAGATACAGGAATGGATACTCCTAATGCAAGGGAGATAGCAGAGAGCCTGACAGAGCTACCTATTATTTTGATAAATACTCATGCGGATCCTGATCATATATCAGGTAATAAGGCATTTGAAGAGTTCTATATGAGTCCTAAAGAGGAAGAAAACTACAGGGAACAGCATGGAACCGGGAATCTTATTCCGGTAGTGGAAGGTGATGAGATAGAGCTTGGAAACAGGCTCCTAACTATTATCGATATTCCAGGGCATACGCCAGGCAGTATAGCTATCCTAGATGAGAAGAACAGAGTTCTTATCAGTGGAGATACTATACAGGACGGTAATATATTCATGTTTGGTAAGTACAGAAATATTACTGAGTATATTAATAGTTTGATTCATCTGAAAGAGTTCGCTGGTCTTTTCGATGAGATATATCCAATGCATGGATCATTTCCTGTAAAACCTGAACTGATAGATAAGCTGCTAGAAGGAGCAAAGGATATAAAGTATGGAAGAGCAGCTGGAACTGAGATCAGTTTGTTTGGAAATACTGTATGTCATTATAAGTTTTCTTATGCAAGTTTCCTTGGGGAAACAGTGTAGATTTTTTTGATTTCTTTATAGGAGGTATTTATTGTGAAGAAAATCAATATTATGAACGGACCACAGGAAGTATCACGTATAATTCAGGGCTGTATGAGAATGCCGGCACTTTCAAAGGATGATGCGGCAAAGGTTATTCGCACGGCTTTCGATTGTGGTGTAAACTTCTTTGATCATGCAACCTGTTATGGAGCTGGTGAGGCAGAGATACGCTTTAGTGAAGCTTTTCCGCTCACAGGTCTTAAGAGAGAAGATATATACATCCAAAGCAAATGTGGTCTCTGCTTTGACAGAAACGAATTTGACTGGTCTAAGGAAACAATCCTTACAAGTGTGGATGAAATCCTTGGAAGACTGAAGATAGATTATCTGGATACATTACTTCTGCATCGTCCTGATGTACTCTTCGATCCAGAAGAGGTGGCAGAGGCATTTGATGAGCTGGAAAAAGCAGGAAAGGTAAAATGGTTCGGTGTAAGTAATCTTGTTCCTATGCAGATTGAGTTACTTAAGAAGTATGTTAAGCAGGACCTTGTGATAAATCAGGTTCAGCTTTCTCTTGAGCAGTCACAGCTTATTGATCAGGCACTATATATGAATAATAAGACAACAGATTATTCCATCAATAGAGACGGTAACTGTCTTGATTACTGCAGACTGCACGATATAACAATCCAGGCCTGGTCACCGCTTCAGTTTGGAATGTTCGGCGGTACATTTATCGACAATCCTGATTTCCCAGAGCTTAATAAGACTCTTGGAGAGCTTGCAGATAGAGAAGGGGTATCTAAGACTGCTATTGCTATAGCATGGATACTCAGACATCCTGCTAAGATGCAGGCAATCATTGGTTCTATGAACCCAGAACATATAAAGGATGCATGCGATGCTGCGAAGGTTGAGCTTTCTCACCATGACTGGTATGAACTGTACCTTGCAGCAGGAAAGTTCCTTCCATAGGAGGTAGTAAGTTATGAGTAAAGTTAAATGGGGCGTGCTGGGAACAGCAAATGTAGCAGCCTGGGGTACGATTCCAGGAATGAAGAAGTCAGAAAGCTGTGAGCTTTATGCGATTGCAGGAAGAAGTCTGGAAAAGGCTGAAAGATATAAGGCTGAATTTGGTTTTCAGAAGGCCTATGGAAGCTATGATGAATTGATTGCTGATACGGATGTACAGGCTATCTATATTCCGCTTCCTAACAATCTTCATAAAGAGTGGGTTATCAAAGCTCTTAAGGCAAAGAAGAATGTTCTGTGCGAGAAGCCTATAGGTTTAAATGCAGCAGAAACAAAAGAGATGTTCAAAGTAGCTTCTGATAACGGAGTACTTCTTATGGAGGCTTATGCATATCTTCATAGTCCATATGTTGAAAGTCTGAAGAAGGATGTGAGTAGCGGTGTGATCGGTGACATAGATTATATTGAGACCGCATTTATCACTCAGGGCTATAAGGAAGATATACGTTTATATAAGGAGCTTGGTGGCGGAGCAATGTATGATCTCGGATGCTACTGTACCACAATGATCCTGTCGCTTATAGATTCTGATGTTTCTTACGTGAAGGCTGATGCAGAATTCTCAGATAAAGGTGTAGATTTAAATACAGCAGCTATACTTAGATTCGATAATGGAACCAGGGCTTCCTTTAATGTGGGAATGATCCTTGGAGAGAATACCAATTCTAGATTCGACAGACTCTTTATTCATGGTACTAAGGGAAGTATTCGTTCAGATGTAGAGTACAATCAGGAGGGTGATGTTTCATATCGTATATATTCAGGAGATGAAGTGATTGAGAGAAAGGTCTCTGTACCACATAACTATTCTCTAGAGATAGAACAGTTCTCCAGATGCATCATGCATGGTGAGAAACCTCATATCACATCCCAGTTCTCAATCAAGAATGCAGAACTTATAGATATGGTACTTGAGGATATAGGTTATTAAAAGACAAGTAGTGAAAGAAAGGTTTTAAGATGTCAAAAGTATTATTGATTAACGGTAGCCCTCATGCTAATGGCTGTACAGCAACAGCTCTTAAAGAGATGATAAAAGTATTCAATGAGGAAGGTGTTGAGACAGAACTGATCCAGGTTGGCCATATGGATATTCGTGGTTGTATCGGATGTGGCGCCTGTGGAAACATAGGTAAATGTGTCTTCGACGATATAGTTAACGAAGTTGCCGAGAAGTTTGAAAAGGCAGACGGTCTAGTTCTGGGAAGCCCAGTATATTATAGTTCACCTAACGGAACACTGCTTTCGTTTGCAGACAGACTATTCTATAGTTCCAAGTTTTCTAAGCATATGAAGGTTGGTGCTGCAGTGGTTAGCTGCAGAAGAGGTGGAAATACGGCTACATTTGACGTCTTAAATAAGTACTTTACTATAAGTGGCATGCCTGTTGCTCCAAGTACATATTGGAATCAGGTTCATGGTCATACGGCAGAGGACGTGATGAAGGATCATGAAGGTCTTAGGACCATGAGAAATCTCGCCAGAAATATGGCATTTATGATCCAGAGCTTTGCTGATGCAAAAGAAAAGTATGGTTACCCAGAGGTCGAAACTGGAGAACTGACCTGCTTTGCAGATGGCAAATAAAACTATATAATAAAAGAGATGCTTATTGTTGGATCCGTAACCGCTCTTGTAGGAGTGTTGATCACATTTGGCGCTCGTTTAAAAAGCAGTGTGTAAGCGCTGCTTTTTTTGTTATAATAACAATGCTTTATTATGGTTGTTATGATTTAAGAGGTAATTAATATGAGACGTTTTTCTTATAATGAAGTTAAGGTTCTGGATGGTCTTTTTAAGAGAAGAATGGATGTGAATAAGGAGTATCTCAGAGAGCTGGATGATACTTGTCTGCTGCAGAATTATTATCTTGAAGCGGGGGTTATTATGCCTGGACTTACGATAGTTGAGGATCCAGCTAAGGCGAAGCTGCACTGGGGCTGGGAGGCTCCATCATGTCAGCTGAGAGGACATTTCCTTGGACATTATCTGTCTGCTGCATCTATGTTGGTGGCAAATGATGGCGACGAGATACTGGCGGCGAAGCTGCGCCATATAATCTCTGAGCTCAGAAGATGTCAGGAACTGAATGGTGGAAGATGGGCAGGTCCTATTCCAGAGAAGTATTTTGAGATACTTACAACTGACAGATATATCTGGTCTCCACAGTATACAATTCATAAGCTGCTGATGGGTCTTCTGGATACATATAAATATACTGGAAATGAAGAGGCACTTCAGATCCTTTCTGGCATGGCAGACTGGTTCCTGGACTGGACGGCTGATATGAAGAAGAGATGTCCAGATGCGATATTTAAGGGTGAGCAGGCTGGTATGCTTGAGCTTTGGGCTGATGCATATGGAGTTACAGAGGATAAGAGATATCTGAAACTTGCTAACATATATAAGGGACAGAAGCTCTTTAAGCTTATTAAGTCTAAGAGCGTGGATGCCCTTACTGATGATCATACTAATGCCAGCATTCCTATAATTCAGGGAGCTGCCAGAATGTATGAGGTGACTGGTGACATTAAATGGCGCGACATCGTTGAAAAGTTCTGGGAGCGAGCTGTTACTGAACGCGGAATGTATGCAACCACAGGTTCAAATGCTGGCGAATTCTGGATTCCTCCTATGAAGCTGGGAGAGTATAGAGGCGAGCGTGGTCAGGAGTTCTGTACAGTTTACAACATGGTGAGAGTAGCGGAGTATTTGTTCAAGTGGACCAAGGACTCTAAGTATGAAGATTACATCGAGCGCTGTATATATAATGGCTTCCTTGCTCAGCAGAATGCAGAGACTGGAATGCCTGATTACTTCTTATCTCTGACTACTGGTTCTAAGAAGGAGTGGGCATCTAAGACTCGCGATTTCTGGTGCTGTCAAGGAACTATGATCCAGTCAGCTGCCAAATATCCGGAAATGGTATATTCAGCGGATGATGATTCGAAGATACTTTATGTAAACCAATACATTCCATCTAAACTGGATGGTCGTATAGGGGATATATATGTAAAAGTGGTGCAGTCTCTTGCAATGAAGGGCTATGATGCACAGACGCTTTTCGACGAGCACGGTACTTATGAAAAGTCCAGGTGGAAATTCCATTTGGATGTGGAAATAAAGGGAAGAAAAGGTATAAGCATTGCGCTGAGAATTCCAGAATGGACTGGAGATAAGACTGAGATCACTTTGAATGGTGAGATAAAAGAAGTGTCTCATGCAACAGATGGGTACCTTGTCTTAACTAATGTAAAGAGCGGCGACGCTATAGATATATTCTTTGATGCTGAGGTTAAGGCTGAAAGACTGCCTGATGAGGCGGATGTAGCGGCTTTTGTGGACGGACCTATAGTGCTGGCTGGACTTACCTCTGACATAGATTCCATAGTCGGAGATTTTGAAAGTCCATCCGAGTTTCTTCGTCCTGTTACCGAGCATACCTACGACACATTTTTGTGGCTGCAGAATAATTACCGCACAAAGCATCAGACACGCAGTATAAAGTTTATTCCGCTGTATGATGTGAAGGATGAAGAATATACAGTTTATTTTGAAGAAATACGCCCGGAAAGGTAATGAATAAATGAGATTACCTAGGATCAAATGGGATATAAATACAGCAGACAGCATCCTTTTTGTACCGGCGATGCTTGATATGCATTTCCCGCTGATTAAATATGCATTTTACTCAAAGGACTATTATCCGGTGGTAATGAGCGAAGAGGATGGTATTACAGACATCGGGCTTAAATATATCAATCACGATATGTGTTATCCGTTGTCACAGTTTGTGGGCTCCATGGCCAAGACTCTGGATAGCGGCAAGTACGATGTGAACCGTGTGAAGCTTCTGATGCCGACTGGTGCAGATGCATGCAGAGGCGCCAATTATACTGGCGCTCTAAGGAAGGCCATCGCTCTGGCAGGTTACCCTGACGTGCCAGTGCTTACTCTCAATGTTCGTGACTATGAACCAGAGAGTATGATGAAGTTTGATTTTCCGATGGTTTGGCGTGCTATGTTTGGAATGTTTTATTGTGACATACTGATGATGCTACTTTATCAGACTCGTCCTTATGAGAAGATTAAGGGTGATGCGGACCGTTGCTGGGCCAAATGGATTCGCAGGATGTCCAGGGATATGAAGGAAGGCCTCAACCTTTCTCTTGCCTACATGCATCGAAACTTCCGTCTTATGTGCAAGGACTTTGCCAATATCAAGGTAGATAAGAGAAAGAAGAAGCAGGTCATAGGCCTGGTGGGGGAGCTGTATGTTAAGTATTGTCACTTGGGTAACTGGGATGTGGTGGACTTCGTTGAGAAGAATGGCGGCGAGATCCACGTAAATGCTCTTTCGTATTATGCAATCTATTACATGGATACCCACATGGTTAGAAAGCATAACCTAGAAGCTAAGGGTGCTAAGGTTCTGATGAAGCTTCTGGAGCTGATTCAGAAGGATATGATAAAAGCATTACGTGATTATGGTTTCTTTTCACTTCCTCCATATCTGGAGATGAAAAAAGAGGCCCACGGATTTGTTAATTACAATATAAGAAATGCAGATGGCTGGCTTATAGGAGCTGAAGCGGTGGGATACATCAAGCACGGCGTCGATAAAGTGTTTGCTGCGCAACCATTTGGCTGTATGGTAAATCACTGTGCAGGCAGGGGACTTTATCCATCACTGACAAGAAAGCTTAAGAAGGGTTATATCGTCAGTGCGGATGTGGATGCCAGTGCGTCGAAGCTGAATTACTATAACCGTCTGCTCATGCTGATGCATGGATATTGATTAGTTGGGAAAAAATTTATATGGAGACGAATTATGATGAAACTTAGAAAAAGACAACTAGCGGGTGTAGTATGCCTTGCTATGATGATGGGCATGACAGCCTGTGGAAAAACAGCTGATGATACATCTAGTCAGGAGGTTACAACAGAGGTAGTAACAGAGTCCGTTGAGGTGGAAAATGATGCTATGGATATTCATTCAGAGGACAATGCGGAGTTTTATGCTATCAGGATCAAGGATGAATATTATGAGATCTATCAGGAAGGGGACTATGTAGGATTTAGAAATCTTTACCTTGATCAGCAGGGAACTTATCCACCACTTGAAGAGGGTAAGGTTGGAAAGGTTATCGCAGACGTTGATATATACAATGGCGGTGAAGGCGGCTACAGTAATGAGAAATTCATAAAGGAGATAAATGAATTCGAAGAGATAAGCTATTCAAAGTTTGTCAGTGCCTTCGATATATGTGACGCGTCAAATGCCATTTATAATTCTGAGCATCCTTTCCTTAAGTACCAGGAAATGGAAGATATATACATATTATTCCCAGATGGCCATAATGCAGTTGTTTATAAGAATGGCGAGCGCTTTATGGAGTACAATAATGAGAACTATACGAGTCAGGAATACCCTGTGGAGTTCTTTGAGTATTTAGAGGAAGTAAAGGAAGCTGAAAAGGCTACGGCTTCTGATGCTGAGGGAATGATGCTGGGAGATATTTCCGTGATAGAAGAGACGGAAGAAACTTCTGATTCATCTGAAACATCTGAGGATGGCCCACAGAATGCTTCGGGAATCGGACCTGGAAGCGGTTCTTCATCGGCTAAAAAATCAGATAAGATCGATTATGTAGAGGTCGATGGATATAAGCAGATCACTCAGGAAACAGCCCAGACACTTATGGCTAATAATTCGGATTACATCATCCTGGATGTAAGAGAGGATACTGAGTATTATGATGGACATATACCAGGTGCTATCAATATTTCTAATACTGGTATAGCTGATAAGGAGCTTTCTGAACTGCCAGATAAGGACCAGATGATACTTGTATATTGCAGGAGCGGTCGTAGAAGTAAGGATGCAGCAAGAAAGCTTGCGAAGATTGGATATACAAATGTTTACGAGTTTGGCGGTATCAATGACTGGACTGGTGACATTACTATGGAGTAGTTTGTTTTATATAGTTTTGATGTGTTTTGAGAATGAGTCACTTTCCCTAGTGGAGAGTGACTTATTTTTATGGGATTCCATTTTATTATTGACATATAATAATAATTAGTTTAATATAACTAACTGAAATTATTTTTATATATAGCATGTTTGATATATAAAATAATTATCACATCAGAGGAGTACAAATTAATATGACGTTAAGAGAACTGGCGATAGGCGAGACATGCGTTATTAACTCTGTCGGTGGAGAGGGAGCGCTGAGACAGCATTTCCTTGATATGGGTGTGATTCCTGGAGTGGAAGTTACACTTGTTAAGCTTGCACCAATGGGTGACCCGATGGAGCTTAGGATTCATGACTACGAGCTTACTCTGAGACTTGCTGATGCAGAGCAGATCGAAGTAGTGCCTGTTACTAAGGATAGTGAACATACGTCTGATAATAAAGACGAAGAGAATATAAAGAAGAGTACTGATAAGAATAAGGACCAGGATAAAGATAAGAAGAAGCATAAGCACCATCCTGGACTTGGTGAGGGTGGTATTTACCATGACCACACTAAGGAGAAGAAACTTCCTCATGGAACCCTGCTTACTTTTGCGCTTGCAGGTAATCAGAACAGTGGAAAGACTACGCTCTTTAATCAGCTTACTGGTTCTAACCAGCATGTTGGTAACTTCCCTGGAGTTACAGTGGATCGTAAGAGTGGAGGTATAAAGGGAAAAGATAATACTGAGGTGGTAGATCTGCCTGGTATTTATTCACTGTCACCTTATACAGATGAGGAGATCGTTTCCCGCCAGTACATTATCGGCGAGAAGCCGAAGGGCATCATTAATATAGTAGATGCCATGAATATAGAGAGAAACCTGTATCTTACTATGCAGCTTATTGAGTTGGACGTTCCTATGGTTCTTGCTCTCAACATGATGGATGAGGTAAGAGGCAACGGTGGCTCCATAAACATTAATGCTATGGAGGCTCTGCTGGGAATTCCTGTAGTACCTATATCAGCTGCTAAGAATGAAGGCGTAGACGAGCTTATAAGTCACGCTGTTCATGTTGCAAAGTATCAGGAGAGTCCTGGAAAGAAGGACTTCTGTGATGAGTCGGATCATGGAGGAGCGGTACATAGATGCATACATGGTATCATGCATCTTATTGAGGATCATGCAAAGGCTGCTGATATTCCAGTTCGTTTTGCTGCTAATAAGGTTATAGAAGGTGATAACCGTGTAATAGATGCTCTGAAGCTTTCTGATAATGAGAAGGAAATGGTAGAGCACATTATAGTTCAGATGGAAGAAGAGAGAGGTCTGGACAGATCTGCTGCTATTGCGGATATGAGATTCTCCTTTATTGATAAACTGGTTAAGGAGACAGTAGTAAAGCCAGCAGAGAGTAAGGAGAGGGAGCGGAGTGAAAAGATAGACAAGATACTTACGGGCAAGTTCACTGCGATTCCGAGCTTCGTACTCATAATGGGCGTGATTGCATTTCTCACCTTCAATAGTGTGGGAGCTTGGTTACAGGGACTTCTGGAGTCGGGAATTGATTTTGTGACGGATAAGCTGGATGCGGCGCTTACCGCCTGGAAGGTAAATGACGTCATCCATTCGCTGATAATCGATGGAATCTTTAGCGGTGTGGGAAGCGTGCTGAGCTTTCTGCCGATAATAATACTCTTGTTTTTCTTCCTGTCGCTTCTGGAGGATACGGGATACATGGCCAGAGTTGCATTCGTCATGGACAGGCCTCTTCGTAAACTGGGACTTTCGGGACGAAGCATAGTGCCAATGCTGATCGGATTTGGCTGTTCGGTGCCTGGTGTAATGTCCAGCCGTACCATGCCGTCGGAGCGTGATAGAAAGATGACTATCATGCTGATTCCTTTCATGAGCTGTACAGCCAAGTATCCTATATACGGATTTCTTGTGGCAGCATTCTTCCCTGGAAAGGGCGCACTTGTGATTATTTTGCTTTATCTGCTTGGTATTATTGTAGGTATAGTAACAGCGCTTGTATCAAAGCGTTTCGTATTTAGAGGTGAGGCAGTTCCTTTCGTTATGGAGCTTCCAAACTACCGTATGCCAGGAGCTAAGAATGTTGCGCAACTGATGTGGGAGAAAGCAAAGGACTTTCTTGTAAAGGCTTTCACCATAATCTTTGTGGCAACTATAGTTATCTGGTTCCTGCAGACATTTAATCTGCATCTTGGACTTGCATCTGATCCGGCTGAGAGTATTCTGGCAAAGGTGGCAGGTCTTATTGCTCCAATCTTTGCACCACTTGGTTTCGGAGATTGGCGTGTTGTAACAGCACTTATCACAGGCTTTATGGCAAAGGAGAGTGTAGTATCAACTCTTACTATTCTGACAGAGGGTAATATTGCAGGACTCATCGGAACTGCTGCGGCAGCATCCCTCCTGGTATTCTGCCTGCTCTATACACCATGTGTTGCAGCTATCGCTTCAGTAAAGCGTGAGCTTGGCCGTAAGTGGGCTCTTGTCATGGTAGTGCTTCAGTGCAGTGTTGCATGGATCGTATCATTTATCGTATATATGATTGCTTCATTTTTATGATAAAAGAGTTTTGGTGCAAGTGGGGACAGACCTTGGTGCAGTGGGGTCCGTCCCCACTGCACTTTTTTGTGTTAGAATGAAACAGTTTGAGGGGTGGGGGACACTGTAATTATGTAGTTTGGTTTTAGTAAAATATAGTGTTTTTCGGGGGAATTAACATGAAAAAGATACTACTTATATTTGTGCCATTTTTGCTGCTGGCATGTATTGCTTTCGTTCTACATAATGGGTATTTTGAGAAGGGAGTTGCTATAGACGATGATACTTTTCCAGATGCTAAATTCAGGGAACATGTAGCAAAGCATTATGACACCAATGGAAATGGTTACTTGGGTGAGTTTGAGCGTGAGAAGGTTACAAGTATTAGCATGGAGTCTTGCTTTAATGTTCAGGGGATTGAGACATTTCCCAATATAGTAAGACTTGATTTATCCTATGTGGATGATGTGAGTGCGGTGGAACAGCTCTCAAAGCTGAGCGAGCTTAAGCTAACTGATTGTTCAAGTGTAAATCTTGATTTTAGCAAGCTTACTGGTTTAAAGACTGTCAATATCAAGAACTGTGTTATAGAAAATGAAATCAACATGACAGGGCTTGAGTATCTGGAGAAGATTGAGCTTGTTGATTCAAAGTTTGATAAGATGGCAGTTGAGGATTGCCCTGCTTTTCAACGTATGACAAGCCATAGCTCATCTGCTGTTAATGATATGAGCTTTGTGAATCTTCCGAAGTTTAATTATTTTTCTAGTAATAAGGATGAAAAATTAGAAGGATTACATTTTATTGATTGTCCAAAACTATTAGAGATTAATGTCGGTTCAGCGCCTGAATTAAGCGAAATGGAGCTTAAAGGATGTGCGGTTCTTGAAAACCTTGATCTTCCAAAGTGCAAGATTACAGAAGTTGATTTAAGAGAATGTCCGCGACTTGTTGAAGCTGTGAATGATGAGAGAACCTTCACAGAAGAGAGTAAGATTCTAAAAGATAAGGATACAGGCAGAATGAAATTTCATTTTGATACAAAAGATTTTTACTACCAGTCCATCTATTATTTTGGTGATGTAAACTTTATAACAAAATAAAAGTGCGTTTACTCTTGATTATATGTTAAAATAAAAAGTGCAACTGGGGACAGACCTTGGTGCAATGGGGGCCGTCCCCATTGCACTTTCTGTGTTTTGGGAGGTATTTATGAGAAGGTTAAAAGGTGTATTAAAGGGTGGACTAGCCTTAAGTCTTTCTATGATGCTCATGTTATCTTGCACTTCATGCGGTAAGGAGCAACAAGTTATAGATGATTATGGCGTACAGACTGATGAGGCTACTGATGAAGCAGATGATGCGTCAGGGACTGATACTGAGCCAGAATCTGAAGATCGAGATAATGCGGGACGCAGTTTGACTGAAATATTTGGTGAGAATATTTCTGCTACTGATGGATTTAATATGGGTCAGGTTACTGTGGAATATTCCCTTGATTATAAGGTTCCTGAAGTTGAAAAGATTAATGTATATGAAGGTAAGTTCATTGAAGATAATTCGGAGATAGAGAAACAGATTGTAAGTAGTTTCTTTGGCGGTACAGAGAAGAATCTAGATGAGATTAAATATGTAAATGAAACAGATTATATACTTCTTTTATATAAATACAGAAGTATATTAAATGCAGCATCTTCAGGTGGTTTGGATGGTGCGTCTAGTGATGGGATATCCTTGAACATTATAGATTCTTCGTTTGAAGAGGTTTATACCTGGGGGGATGAGTCGTCCTATTATATCCATATGTATGAAGGTGAATATAATGGAACCAGATATGGAATGATATATTCTTATGATAAAACTAGCTTAAAAAGAAACATATATATCTGTCCAATAAGTATAGCTGAATATTTTCCTGATCAAGATGTGAAAACAATGTTTGTTGTAGATCAGAATTCTGATTATGGAACGAGTAATGTATGTACAATGTCTGGATCAGATGTAGAGGCTGAAGCAGGTGATGTTGTAGAAAAACTTGGCCTCGGTGAAGAAGATGTTAAGATATCATTTGATCCGAGTATGGCACCTCCTGATGAGGATGTTTTTGGGGCAAACTATGAAACTGAAGCTTATAACGAGATGCCTAAACTTATCTTTTCAGATTCGGATATTATATTTACGGTTGGAAAGCTTAATATTACAAATCCTTCGGGACGTACATATGCTTATAAGATATTAAAAGAACAGCCTTTTGAACAGCAGATGGGAGATGACCAGTCGGAGGATGCGAATTTAACAGAAAATGGATATGCAGTATATTTTTGTTCGAAGCCTTTTTCTGAGAATGTAAAGCCTGAGGAGCCATCCACATTCAATAGAGGTAGTGTTTTATTCACTGATAAAGGGCTCTTTTCAGCTGATATTTCAGTGATAACGGAAATGGAAGATGTGGTTGAAGGTGTTTCACTTCTTTCGTTTGATGAGGTAAAAGATCATTTTAAAGAGGCATTAAATAATGATTCGGATATTTCTCATAAATCTGCAGGCAGTCTGGAGGTTATGAGTGTAAGCTTTACTTATGTTCTGATCCAGGACGAGGAAACAGGTAAAGCAGAGTATGTTCCTGCCTGGTATTTTATAACAAAGGATAATAAGCTTAAGGACGGAGATCAGAATGTTACTTATTCTCATGTAATCAGCGCTATTGATGGTTCCGATTTAAAGGATATGATTAGATAACTTGGTGCAGTGGGGTCCGTCCCCACTGCACTTTTGAGGGGACAATGATGGAAGAGAGGAAGTTGAAAAAGTGGGATTGGTTCCGTGATCACATGGAATACTTTCTGGTATATTGCCTGATAGGCTGGATTTATGAATCTATCTGGTGCTGCTGGATATATCATAAACTTGGATTTATAAATCGTGGCTTTCTTTTTGGACCGTGGATTCCAATATATGGAATAGGCTTTTTCATTATATATGGGCTTTTTAAGCTGATAAGAGTTAAGAATCCTATACTTGTTTTTGTGGTCGGTACTGCAATTGCTACTGGTATTGAACTCCTGGCTAGTTATATAATCGAGGCTGTGATGCACAGAAAGCTGTGGGATTACACAGGCTACTTCATGAACTTTCAGGGGAGAATAGCATTTGAAGCCAGCATGATGTTTGGTATAATGATCTTTGCGGCTATATGTCTGATTCATCCTGCGATAAAAAAACTGCAGGAAAAGATTCGTGACAGCAAGGTTCATAACGTGATATTTATTATCATATCATCGCTGTTCTTTATTGATCTTGTGGCAAGAATCTGGCTGGGGAGCAATATGAAATGAGTAGAAGAATAAATTTTTTTGCAACTGAAAAGGATATGGTGAGTCTGCTTAAAGAAGTAGAGGAAACGATACCATTTGATGTTAAATATATTCTTTCTTATGATACAAGTATTGTCACTGAAAAGGTGCTTGAGTATAAAAATGTTGAGCAGATTCCGAATCTTGGCAGGCTGACAAAACACCATAGTGAGAAGAGTTTTTTGATCACGCGTAGTGACATGAAGCCGAAAGTTAAGAAAACCCCTATCGGAGTGAAGGTGATCCAAGGGGAGAATCCGGAATCCGTTGGTTTTGATCCAAGTGGATTTAGCGAAGATGGAAGCTGCGTTATACATGGCATCTTTTCGACGATGGAGGAAGTGGGTTTATCAAAGGAGCTTTTTAATGCGATACGAAGGCTCATGAATAAACATTTTACCAAAGTGCGAGGCTGGTATTTTGGTGATGAGGTAAAGTCCCTTTGTGGGCAGGTGAGATATATCTGCATTGAGGTGAATGAGCCTGAGGAATACGACTTTCATCCTGAGTTTTAGATAAGATTTAGAGAGGAATGACTACTTAGTTTTAACTGATATGAAGATAAAGAAAATACTGACAAAGCTGATAGTGATAGGCCTTATCATATGCTTTGTCGCTGGCGCTATGGTTTTAGGTTTAAATTTTTACATTATAAAATCTGTAAAAAGAAATGTTATATCTGTTGATGATACTGCATCTCTTGAAGATGTGGACTGTATTATGGTTTTAGGCTGCGGAGTTTATGCGGACGGAACTTTAAGTCCTATGCTGAACGATAGACTCAGTCTTGCAGCTGATGTGTATGGAAAGGGAGCTTCTGAGAAGCTACTTATGTCTGGTGATCATGGCACTGAATACTACAATGAGGTTAGTGCTATGAAAAACTACATGACTTCTAACGGTATTGCTTCTTCATCCGATATATTTATGGACCATGCAGGATTTTCAACTTATGAAAGTATCTACCGGGCTAAAGAAATCTTTGGTGCTAAGAAGATAGTGATCGTTACCAATACATATCATCTATATCGTGCGCTGTATATTGCAAAATGTTTTGGGCTGGATGCATATGGTGTTGGTGTTGATGATACCTATACAGGAAGAGAGTATAGAGAGGTTCGTGAGATCCTAGCAAGAGATAAGGACTTTGCAAAATGTATTGTAAAACCTGAGCCTACATTTCTTGGTGAATCCATAGATCTTAAAGGCGATGGAAATGTAACAGAAGATAAAAGTACAGATTAACAGAAGATAAAAGTAAGTATTAACGGGGAAAAAATGAATAATAATGAACTTGAGAGGATTGCATGGAGGGATGCAAACCAGTTTGATATTGAAAGACTGGACTTTGTTATAAGGAAGAACAACTTTACAAATATAGCACTGATCTGTGCTAGTGTATTTTCGTTGT
Organism: Lachnospiraceae bacterium AC2031; assembly: GCA_000687975.1. Taxonomy (GTDB): domain Bacteria; phylum Bacillota; class Clostridia; order Lachnospirales; family Lachnospiraceae; genus Eubacterium_Q. The sequence goes on from JIAB01000001.1 coordinate 3,031,308, forward strand.
TAGTAACTGGCGGATTAGTTGTATTACAGCTGAAAAACAGTATAAATACTTGGCCTATATCTGTTGTGGTAATATTAATTGCGATAGGTTGTTTGATCTTTTTTATAAGACGTATGCATTTTAAGCCTACGTTTAAGGTTGCTGATGTTACAGTTGAGAAGATAGAGCGTACAGAAAGTTCAGAAATGCCTAACATGTATACAGCTGTAGTATCTCAGGGAGATATCACATTACGAAATATAAATATTTACTGTCAAACTCATCCAGAAGAAAATTCAAAAGTCCTGTTATTCATTATGGACAGTGACACTTGGTCAGTTGGAATCGCATAATGGTGCAGCTGGGGACAGACCTTGGTGCAACGGGGTCCGTCCCCACTGCACTTTTTTATTTTATTTAGAGGGTATTTATGATAATATAATTTTCAATTGTTTGTTCGTTAATAAGATGCTACTGAGTCTCGAGTTTCTAGAAAGGAGTTGGTAACTTGCCAAGAAAACCTAGAGTATTTGAGGCTCAAGGATATCTGCACATCATCGTAAGAGGAAATGCAAAACAAATCATTTTCGAATGCGATGGTGATTATTTATATTACATTTCCCTTTTGGAAAAGTATTCGGAAGAAACAGGTGTGCGTGTTTGTGCTTATTGTTTAATGAGCAATCATGTCCATTTGCTTGTTTATTATGAAAATGATAGCGTTCCAGTACTAATGAAAAAGTTAGGTGTGGCCTATACAAGTTATTATAACTGGAAATATGATAGGGTTGGCCACTTGTTTCAGGGACGTTACAGGTCTGAACTTGTAATGGATGAACGTTATTATTTGACGGTGTTTAGGTATATTTTGAATAATCCTGTAAAAGCTGGAATATGTGAGGCGGCCAAATACAAATGGAGTAGCTTCGATATTTTTTCGAAGAGAAACCATTTTGTTGATACAAGCCTTATTCTTGAGCTTGTTGGTGGTCATGATGGATATATTCGTTTTATGGGAGAGCCTAATTCTGACGAATGCATGGAGTACGAATCGATGGCGCACAATGATAAATGGGCGATCGATGTAATGAACCGTGTTTTGGGTATTCAAAGCGGAAATGAAATAAAAACGTACGACAAGATAAAAAGGGATGTAGCTATCCGAAAGCTAAAAGAAAATGGATTAAGCCAAAATCAAATAGCCAGAATAACTGGTTTGGGTCGTGGAGTAATTCAAAAAGCATAAAAGTGCAAATGGGGACAGACCTTGGTGCAACGGGGTCCGTCCCCACTGCACATTTTTTCATAAAGGAGGGAAAAAGTATGGAGTATGATTGCTGTTTTACAAATGAGAATAAATGGTTTCGCTACAGGGCAGCCGCTATAATTGTGGAGGAAGGCTGCGTGCTTTTTGCAGGCAATGAGAGAGATGATTATTTCTATTCCATAGGTGGTGGAGTTCATATGGGGGAAACTGCAGAAGATGCTGTGAAGCGTGAAGTTCTGGAAGAAACTGGAATTCCTTATGAGGTTGATCACTTGGCTGTTATACATGAGAATTTCTTCTGTGAGAATCAATCGTATCTTAAAGGGCTGGATTGCCATGAGATAGCAATGTACTACGTGATGAAGCCTAGAGGAACTAAGGAACTGAAAAGCGATAGCTATACTCTGGGCGTTAAAGAAAGTATGCATTGGATACCAATTGAGGATTTAGATAAATATAAAGCTTTCCCTACATTTATGAAAGATTTTCTTCAAAGTGAACATGAAGGAGTTGAACATATCGTAACTGATGAACGTACGGATGAATGTATATAGTGGTTTAAAGAAATGGTGCATGTGGGGACAGACCTTGGTGCAGTGGGGACGGACCCCGCTGCACCATTAGCGTTCGAAGAGGTGGATCAGGGCTTCTTTCCATTTTGGGGTGTATGGGTGCTCGCGCATGGAAAGGTTAAACTTGTTGGAGCCGATAAGCACGGTCTGTGGATGGGTGAATTCTTTGAATCCCCATTCGCCGTGATATGCTCCCATGCCTGAATGTCCAACACCATTAAATGGCGCGCCTTTCACCATCATATGAAGGCACACTTCGTTGATGCAGCCTCCACCGAACTGCATTCTCTGCATAGTATTCTTGGCCCAGGCAATGTCTCTTGTGAAAACATAGAGTGCCAGGCCTTTTTCTCTTTTTGAAATCTCTTTTATAAGAATATTGATCTGCGCATCCTTGTATGGAACAACTGGCAGGATAGGGCAGAACAGTTCTTTCTTAACAATATCTTCGTTTATATTAACAGGATAAAGAATGGTAGGTGAGTACTTAAGTGTCTGTTTGTCACCAGTGCCGCCGTATATAACTCTGTCTCGATATTTGTCTACGTCGGAATCACATTTGGCGTAGGCCGCCTCGCTTATCAGATGTGGATACTCCGGATTTTTATGAGACTCATCGTCCAGCTGCTTTGTAAAAGCCTTCTTTAGTTCTGCAAGGAATTCCTCAGCAACTTCTTCAGCAACAGCCACCTGATTTATATTTATACAAACCTGCCCTGAATTAAGGGCCTTGAAAAATGCTATCTTACGCGCTGCATCTTTTAAGTCCGCATCTTTACGGATGATGCACCAATTACCTGTCTCGCCGCCAAGCTCGAGGGCCACAGGAGTCAGATTCTTCGCAGCTTTCTCCATAACATGAGAGCCCACCTTAGGTGAACCGGTATAGAATATCTTATCAAATCGCTGCTCGAGGCAGATGTCTGCGATGTCATGTCCGCCACCCAGAACAGTTACATACTTCTCTGGGAATATCTGTGAGATTATTTTCTGCATCAGCTCGGTGCAGTGAGATGACTTCGAACTTGCCTTGATCACTGCTGTGTTGCCTCCTGCGATGCTTGCCGCAAGCACGCCGAGAGAGAGAAGTATCGGAAAATTAAAAGGACTGATGATGAGTGTGACACCGTAAGGCAGCTTGTACACCTTAGTCACAAGACTTGGAAAACAATGAAGTCCACTAAAATGGGTCTCCGGCTTTGCCCAGTTTCGAAGCCCTTTGATCATTTCATTTATCTCGAGGATCAGACTACCGATATCACAGAAGTATGCTTCTGTAGGATAGCGTCCAAGATCGTCAGCCAGCGCTTCTTTAAGTTCAGCTTCGTTAGATACGATTGCTGCACGAAGTCGCTTCAGCTGTCTGATACGAAAATCGATAGATAGAGTTCTATCCGTAAGAAAGAATCGTCTCTGTGCTTCAACGATCTTTTCAATCTTTTCTCTTTTTTCTAAATTCTCATCATTTGAATAATTTGCCATAGTTATTTCTCTCTCCAGGAGGTTTTTTATTATCTATGTCCTAGTATATGTTATATAAATGTTGATTGTAAATAAAGAAAGCATATAAGCGACCAAAATGTGAAGTGTGGTCAGTTGAATGCGAAAAAAAGGAGAGTAAAATTATGGAAGCAAGATGGAAAAGAGCGGCGATTGGTGGAATTGTTTTGACAATTTGTTTTATTATAGCAATGTCAGCTTCGAGAACGTATGAACCGATCACTTCTAACTGGGAACTGGTTGAGTACACGGTAAATGGAAAAACTACCAAGGTGATTGACGAAGCAGAGGATAATCCTAATTCCCCATCCTTTGTTTGTAAAGGAAATAACAGTTGCGTGGTTTCTGTTAACGGAAAGGACCACGAAGGATATATGACGGAGTCCGCAAAAGGAAAGTACAAGATAACCTTTGATGATACAGATCAAGGAATGACCGCGACAATAAAGGGACACAAGCTCACACTTGAAAATGATAAGAAAACAGTAGAGATAATTTTCGAAGCAGATTAATATATAGATAAAACCTATAACGAGTTATAAGTATTAAATATACCTCTGTTATAGGTTTTTATTTATGCTATAGATTTTTTATGATAATATGACCAAGTAATAAATTTATTTTATAGTTAGTAATACAAGTATTCTATAACAAAAATTGTTAGAACAAAGGAGATATGATATGAAAGACGAAACAAAGTGCCTACATTCAGGCTACACACCTGGAAATTCTGAGCCAAGAGTAGTACCTATCGTTCAGAGTACAACTTACAGATTTGATTCTACACAGGATATCGCTGATGTATTTGATGATCCTACAAAGGCTCTTATCTATTCAAGATTTGCTAACCCTACAGTTATGGCTGTAGAAGAGAAGATCAATCAGCTTGAGGGCGGTGTTGGTGCTATGGCAACTTCATCAGGACAGGCTGCATCACTTCTTTCAATACTGAATATTGCACAGGCAGGTGACAGCTTCGTTTCTGTATCTGAGATATATGGTGGAACAATCAACCTCTTCGCATACACACTTAAGAAGCTTGGTATCGAGTGCATCTTCGTTAACCAGGAAATGAGTGATGAGGAGATCAAGGCTGCATTTAAGCCTAACACAAAGTGTGTATTTGGTGAGACACTTGCTAATCCATCACTTACAGTATTTGATATCGAGAGATTCGCTAATATCGCACATGAGCAGGGCGTTCCACTTATCGTTGATAATACATTTGCTACACCTATTTTATGTAAACCATTTGATTTTGGTGCTGATATCGTTGTTCATTCAACAACAAAGTACATGGATGGTCACGCAGTACAGGGGGGTGGTATGATCGTTGATAGTGGTAAGTTCGATTGGACAAATGGCAAGTTCCCTGAGCTTGTTGAGCCAGATGAGAGTTACCATGGAACATGCTACGTAAGAGACTACGGCAAGATGGCATACATCCTTAAGGCACGTATGCAGCTGATGAGAGACTTTGGTTGCTATCCAGCAGCTCACTCAGCATTCCTTCTTAACCTTGGTCTTGAGACACTTCCAATTCGTATGGAGCGTCACTATGCAAATGCACTTGAGGTAGCTAAGTTCCTTAAGGATAGCCCATATGTTGAGTCTGTTACATTCCCAGCTCTTGAGGGCGATAAGAACCACGAGCTTGCTAAGAAGTATCTTGGCGGAAAGGCTTGCGGCGTAATCTCCTTCGTTATTAAGGGCGGACGAGAGAAGGCTATGAAGTGGATGGATTCACTTGAGATGGCTTCAAATGAGGTACACGTTGCAGATATCAGAACCTGCGTACTTCACCCAGCAAGTGAGACACATCGTCAGCTTACAGATGAGCAGCTCGTTGCAGCTGGTATCGAGGGTGGTATGATCCGTCTTTCAGTTGGTCTTGAGAATATCGAGGATATCCTTGCTGATATCAAGCTTGGATTCGCAGCTCTTGATTAATAAAGTGAGTACATTTGCTTATTCTTGAGTTGATGTAGATTAGATGATACAATGATGTATGTTTTCGAATGGAAACATACATCATTTTTTTGTGTGCCAAATGGAATTCCCATATGACACGTGTTCGAAAGAATTTCGGAGGTTAATATGATCAAGATACTCGTAGTAGAAGACGAGAAACCAATATCGAATCTTATAAGAATGAGTTTAAAGGGTGCGGGCTATACCTGCGATCAGGCATTTGACGGCAATGAAGCGCTGGATAAGATCGATGATACAGTATACGATCTGATCCTTCTGGACATAATGCTTCCTGAGGTTGATGGCTTCGAGCTTATGGAGTACATCAGACCGCTTGGAGTGCCTGTAATATTCCTTACAGCCAAGGATGCTCTTGACGACAGAGTAAAGGGCCTTAAGATGGGGGCTGAGGATTACATCGTAAAGCCTTTCGAGGTTGCAGAGCTTATAGCCAGAGTAGAAGTTGTACTTCGTAGATATAAGAAGACAGAAGATACATTTGAGTTAAATGGCCTCTATGTTGATGCGTCTTCGATGGTAGCAAGACGTGGAGACAAGGAGATTCCTCTTACACCAAAGGAATTCGACCTTCTGCTTCTGTTCCTTAGAACACCTAATACAGCTCTTTATCGTGAGAATATATACGAGAAGGTCTGGGGCGGTGAGCTTGAGTATGGAAGCAAAACTGTAGACCTTCATGTTCAGCGTCTTCGTAAGAAGGCTGGCCTTGAGAAGGAACTTAAATCTGTCAGCAAGGTTGGTTATCGTCTGGATGTTTAAACTGACGATATTTATAATGTATGAGTTTTAGATTAAAGATTACAATTGTAACAACGGTTATTGTGGCCATGCTGTTCAGTCTTGGTTCAACAATCATGATCCATCGTTCCTACATGGATTCTCTTACAAGAGAAGAAAAGGAAGCGGTGGACAGTGTACAGATGGTCACAAGCGTTATCCAGATTTCCTATGAGACAGGTACTGAAACTGGCGATGAACAACTGGTTCAGACTCTTCGCAGGCTGGGAACATATCAGACATCTTCGGATGTCTTTTTGTTGTATAAAGGGAGAAATCTCATTTACGGCAATATTCAGGGGGCAAATATTGATGTAAATATTGACCGTCTTTCTTCTGAGATGACAGGCCAGGGAGATGTTTATGTCAGTTATGATAATGAGTTCTCGGGTATGGAATATATTATCGGAGCCTCTGAAATAATAATAGATGACGACACTTATATAATCTGCGTATGTCGTGATGTCAGCTACGTAAGTAATATGCGTAAAAGACTTCATCAGATGTTTATCTATACATTCTTCGCACTTCTTCTTACTTCAAGTATTATTTCCTGGCTGCTTTCCACATTCCTTGTTCGACATCTTTCCAGACTTACAAAGGCAACCCGAGAGATTGCTGATGGAAATCTGTCATACCGTTCCAATATAGAGACAAATGATGAGATAGGCGAGCTTTCCCAGGACTTTGATAAGATGGCTGAGGAGCTGGAGGGAAATGTTAATCTGCTTGAGGCTGCTGCCGAAGAGAAGGACCGCTTTATGGGCGCCTTCACCCATGAGCTGAAGACTCCTATGACATCTATCATCGGATATGCGGAACTTCTCCGTACACAGGAACTTGATGAAGAAGATAGAGAGGATGCTTTGCAGTACATATATTCCGAGGCTAAGCGTCTTGAAAATATGTCTCTTAAGCTTCTGCAGCTTTTTGTTGCAGATAAAGAAAAGCTGGAGATGAAGAAAGTATCTCCAAAGGAAATGGTAGAGGATATAGTTACTCACCTCAGACCAACTCTTTCGGAACAGAATATATCTATTATCTGCAGAACTCAGGAAGGGCTTGCTATGCTGGAGCCTGATCTGGTGAGAACTCTGCTTATTAACCTTATTGATAATGCCCGTAAGGCTATGGATAAGAAGGGAAATATAAGAGTAGATCAGAAGATGGATGAGGACGGAGTAACATTTATCATTACAGATAACGGTAAAGGAATGCCTAAGGAAGCTATAGAGCATGTTACTGAGGCGTTCTATCGTGTAGATAAAGCTCGTTCCAGAGCCCAGGGTGGTGCTGGTCTTGGACTTTCTCTTGTGTCTAAGATAGTTGAGCTTCACAATGGTACTATTGATTTCAGTAGTGAGCCAGGTATCGGTACGGTTATCACAGTTAAGCTGAAGGGAGGTGCTGTAGATGTTTAAAGGTGGTAGTATAAAACCTGTAGTTATAGCGCTGCTTGCGATATCCGCCATAATGATATCATTTAGCTTCCCATATCTAGTTTTTGCATACGAGAATCACATGTTAAATGGATATGGCATTCATTACGATGCAGATCCTGTTCGAATTAATTCAGCGTCAATTTCCTTCACTGAGAAGCTGAGGAACATGACGTCCACTATCGACAGTTCGTCCTATGTTTATGTAAGTGATGATAATACCAGTGATTTCGAGATCAATCTGACGCTTGAAAGTGCATATAGATTTGCTGCAGAAGCATATATGGATATGTTTATCTGTGACAGCATGTTAGATGAACTGGGAATGGAAAGAGAAAAACTAAAGACTAAATTTTTTGATGATGCTAATAAGTATTCTGCAAAGTATCTTCTGATCCGTCCGGGTACCAAGGATATGTATCTTGTATGGGCTGTTGGACTTTATACTGATTTCGGTGATATGGAGCTTCTGGTAGATGATGAGACTGGAAAGGTCCTTTCTATGTATGCTACTTTAAATGCTGATACGGGTCTTGATACCATTTATAATGATAATTATTTTGACGAGGAATTCGGTAAGAGTATAGCAAATTATTACGAGATGAATTATATTACTTCTGAGTATTCGGCCAGCAAAAGCTGGGGGATAAATAATGGAAGTTCCAGTTATTCCATAAGAAGCATTAAGCTTATGGGAGCAGATCCTGATGAGGAGATTGTATTACCATATATTGTTCAGACTTATTCGGATGGAAGTCTGGTGGTGTATTATAATTTCTATAGTTTTTCAGCATTGAATCTGGATGCATATGATTCAGATATTCATATTGGAGAATACTACTTTCAGGATTATAATGATGTGGATGCCACCGATGATTCTAATACTACTGAAGATGGAAGTACGGATAAGGAATCAGGTAGTTCAAATAGTAATTCAAAGAATAATCAGAATACTGATCCAAATCAGCCGCCTCCATATGGTCCGGATGGAACCCCGGAAGTTCAGGACAATGATGATGAGGATGATTCAAAGAATAATAATTCAAAAGATGATAAGGTAAATAAAGGAACGCCAACAGATGCAGACAAAAAAGACAACTAGTATTATAATAATATCTATTGTTCTTGTGGCAATGTTCGTGGTGGGTCTTATTGCTTTCTTCGGTGCAAATGGTGATACAGGGTCGACACAGCATGAAGAGCAGAGTACTGTTGCTGTAGTCACTACGGAAGCTACAACCACGGCTGAGTCCTTAAGTGATTCGTCTATGCCGTCAGGAGGAGATGAACTGAGTTCGGATGGACCTGGTGCGATAAGCAGTTCGGATGGAACGGATGGAGATAGCTCTGGACCATCAGATAGCTCATCAGTGGTTCCTGGTGATGATAATGATTCACCAGTGTTTGAACCAGCTATAGCAGTAGATGCTGATTTAGAGGAAAGTGAAGAGAAGACTACTGAGACAACTACTGAGTCCACAACAGAAGATGACTATGTAGAGTATACTTTCCGTAACCAGAAGAGACTGGATGAACATTACGAGAAGCATGGAAAGGATATGGGCTTTAAGGATGCTAAGTCTTATGAGAAGGCAGCGTCCGACGTGGTGAATGATTCAAGAGCTCTGCATAAGATAGAAAAAGAAGACGGCGATGACGTCTACTATATAGAAGCTACCAACGATTTCGTTATTGTGTCCCCAGATGGATACATCAGGACTTACTTCTGGCCTAACGACGGAATCAAATACTACAACAAACAATAATAGTGCAGCGGGGACGGACCCCATTGCACCAAAATATGCAGTGGGGACGGACCCCATTGCACCATGGGAGGAAAAGATGGACATAATTAAGAAGATTAGTGAAGAGTTAGAGGTTAAGACTGGACAGGTACAGGCTGCAGTTGAACTGCTTGATGAAGGATGTACTGTTCCTTTCATTGCCAGATACCGTAAAGAGAAGACAGGAGCTCTTAATGATGAGCAGCTCCGTAAGCTTTATGAGAGACTTACTTACCTCAGAAACTTAGAGGAGAAGAAGCAGACAGTTATCACAAGTATTCAGGAACAGGAGAAGATGACTCCTGAACTTATGAAAGAGATTGAAGCTTGTGAGACTATGGTTGCTCTGGAGGATCTCTACAGACCATATCGTCCAAAGAGAAGAACAAGAGCTACTATCGCTAAAGAAGCTGGACTTGAACCACTTGCCGAGATCATTATTGCTCAGGAAACTTCAAAGACTATCGAAGAAGAGGCTGCTCCTTTCGTTAACGAGGAGAAGGGTATCAAGAATGTGGACGAAGCTGTTCAGGGCGCGTCAGACATTATCGCTGAGCAGATAAGTGATACAGCTGATTATAGAACATGGATCCGTGAGAAGACATTTAAACTTGGTCGTATGGTATCCACAGCTAAGGATGCAGAGGCTAAGTCTGTATACGAGAATTATTATGAATTCGATGAGCCACTTAACAAGATAACAGGCTACAGAACTCTTGCTCTCAACCGTGGTGAGAAGGAGAAGTTCCTTACAGTTAAGATTGATGCTCCAGTTATCGATGTTGTTAATTATCTTGAGAGACAGCTGGTAAAGAAGGAACTCCTTCCAAGACTTAAGGCTGCCAGCGGAGTAAGCTTCCAGGAGGATACAAATGTATCTGACAAGAAGTTTGATAAGAAGAACAAGAAGAATGATCGTAACAGATATTCTAACAGCGGAATAGATGGACTCGAGGAGGCTGCAATGCTTCTTGGTCTCGCTGGAAATGATAAGAAGAATGATAAGAGACGTGATAATCGTCAGGCTAAGAATGCGCCTGAGAAGGAAGAGAAGAGAGCTGAGGAGTACCTTCTTAACACAGGTAAGCCAGGAGAGACAGAAATCCCTTGGACTTCACAGGTAATCGTAAATGCTATCGTAGATGCATACGACAGACTGATCGCACCTGCTATCGAGCGTGAGATCAGAAATGAACTTACAGAGACTGCAGAAGACGGAGCTATCGAGGTATTTGGTAAGAACCTTACACAGCTTCTTATGCAGCCACCTATCGCAGGTCAGACGGTACTTGGATGGGACCCTGCTTTTAGAACAGGTTGTAAGCTTGCAGTTGTAGATCCAACTGGTAAGGTTCTTGATACAACAGTTATCTATCCAACAGCTCCTACAACTGATGAGAAGATTGCAAAGGCTAAGGCTACACTTAAGAAGATGATCAAGAAGTACGGTATCACACTTATTTCATGTGGTAACGGAACAGCATCCAGAGAGTCTGAGCAGATAATCGTTGAGCTCCTTCACGAGATTGATGATAAGGTAAGCTATGTAATTACAAATGAAGCTGGTGCTTCTGTATATAGTGCAAGTGCTCTTGCAACAGAAGAGTTCCCTGAGTTCGACGTTGGACAGCGTTCAGCTACATCCATCGCAAGACGTGTTCAGGATCCTCTTGCTGAGCTGGTTAAGATCGATCCTAAGTCCATCGGTGTTGGTCAGTATCAGCACGATATGAACCAGAAGAAGCTGGGCGAGGCTCTTGGTGGAGTAGTAGAGACAGCCGTTAACAAGGTTGGTGTTGATCTTAATACTGCATCAGCTCCACTGCTTCAGTATGTATCTGGTATCTCAAAGCCAATCGCAAAGAATATCGTTGCATATAGAGAAGAAAATGGAAGCTTCACAGATAGAAAAGAACTGCTTAAGGTACCTAAGCTGGGTGCGAAGGCATTTGAACAGTGCGCTGGATTCCTTAGAATCTCTGGTGGAAAGAATCCACTTGATGCTACAGCTGTTCACCCAGAGAGTTACGAAGCAACCCAGAAGCTTCTTGATAATCTTGGGATTACACTTGATAAGAAGGTTCTTACAGAGATGGGTAAGGACGCTGCATCTAAGCTTAAGGCTCTTTCAGAGGCTGATAAGAAGAAGCTTTCAGATGAGATTGGTATCGGTGAACTGACACTTAGTGATATCATCGATGAGCTCCTTCGTCCAGGCCGTGATCCTCGTGAGGATATGCCAAAGCCAATCCTTAGAAGTGACGTTCTTGATATGAAGGATCTTGAAGAGGGTATGGTACTTAAGGGTACAGTTCGAAATGTTATTGACTTCGGTGCATTTGTGGATATCGGCGTTCATCAGGACGGACTGGTACATATTTCACAGATCACAAATAAGAAATTCATCAAGCATCCACTTGAGGTTGTTAGCGTTGGTGACATTGTAGAAGTAAAAGTTATCAGCGTAGATAAAGAAAAAGGCCGAATCGGTCTTTCAATGATACTGTAACTGTGTTAAAATAAATATTGTATGGGGTTTTAATTGTTTTTATTTTGTTCATTATGGGGGATAGATAATGGCAAGATTATTAGCAAGGTTTATAAACGCAGGAAGGGGTCTCTATTTGATGGGACTCCTTGCTGTGTTTATTTTTGTTTTTGGAAGCTTTACCGTTTATGCTGAGACCATCTCTGGAGATGAAAATGATGAGGTTGCAGTTGACCCTACAGGCAAGGGCGATGGATATGCGGCTGTACTTTATAACAATACAAATGGCCTTCCAACTTCTGAAGCAAACGCACTGGCAGAAACCCGCGAAGGCTTTATCTGGATCGGAAGCTACAGTGGTCTTATAAGATACGACGGTAATACATTTGAAAGAATAGATTCTACAACTGGTATTGCCAGTGTTGTAAGTCTATATGTTGATTCCCTGAACAGGCTGTGGATCGGTACCAATGACAACGGCGTCGCAGTAATGGAACAGGGGGAATTTACATTTTTCTATGAAGAGGATGGTCTTGGTTCATCTTCTGTAAGAGCGATAGTAGAAGATAAGAAGGGTAACATCTATATTGGTACTACCGACGGAATCAGTATCATTGATCCTGATCTGAATATGACCCGTATGGATGAGTCACTTCTTAGTGATACATATATCTGCGAACTTCGCTGCGGCGTTGATGGCGTTATATATGGTGAGACAAGATCCGGAGCTATCTTCACTATTGAGGATCAAAAGATTTCAGCCTGCTATGATGCAGATAAGCTTGGTATTGGTTCTATATATACAGTATATCCAGATCCAAAAATGTCTGGTTATGTGTATATCGGAACAGAGGGCTCTGAGATTTATCATGGCAATCTGAACGATGGTTTTAAAGATGTTGAAGTATGGGATGCTTCACCTCTGGATTGCATCACATCTATCGAAGAGTTCCAGGATGTTCTTTGGGTTTGTTCCGACACTGGTATCGGATATTTCCAGGATGGGGAATTCTCACTTATGGAGAATATTCCTCTGAATAATTCTATAGATAACATGCTTGTTGATTACGAGGGAAACCTCTGGTTCAACTCATCTCGTCAGGGCGTTATGAAGGTTGTTCCTGATCGCTTCACAGATGTCAGCTTCAAGTATGGTCTTTCAGACATGGTAGTTAATTCTACCTGTCGTCTTGGTGATAGACTTTTCATTGGTAGTGATACAGGTCTTGTAGTCGTTGACAAGTATACAAAGGTCAGAAATGTAAAGATAAAGCAATTTGAAACTGAACTTGAAGAAGTTAACAGCAAGACCAATCTTGTAGCTTTGTTGGATGGTGTAAGAATCAGATCTATCATAAGGGATTCGCAGGACAGACTTTGGATTTCAACCTACAGTGAACTTGGTCTTATCAGATACGATAACGGTAAAGTAAAAACATTTACAACTGCAAATGGAATGCCTGCCGATAAGGTTCGAACAGTAAGCGAGAAGTCCGACGGAACTATTATGGCAGCATGCAGTGGTGGTCTTGCGATAATTGATGGTGACGAAGTAAAAGAAGTTTATGATTCATCATCAGGAATTAGTAATACTGAGATACTAACTGTTGTAGAAGGTGACAATGGTGATATACTTCTTGGTTCTGATGGAAATGGTATCTATAAGATATCAAATGGTAAGGTAACAAACTACGGCACAGAGAATGGACTTCGCAGTGAAGTTATCATGCGAATCAAGAAGGATATATCTCGTGATATGTACTGGGTTGTAACTAGTAACTCTCTTGCATATATGAAGGGAGATACAATTACAACCATCGAGAAGTTCCCTTACTCAAACAACTTTGATATATATGAGAATCACGATGGAGATATGTGGATACTCAGTTCAAATGGTATCTATGTAATTCCAATTGACGAGATGCTGGCCAATGCAGAAATAAGTCCTGTTTACTACGGAAGAGAGAATGGACTTCCTTGTGTTACAACGGCTAACTCATATAGTGATATCAGCGAAAATGGACTTCTGTATGTTTCTGGTGTTACCGGAGTCTTCAAAGTAAATATTGATGAAAACTTTGAAGATGTTAGTGAGATAAAGATGGCGGTACCATTCGTGGAAGCGGATGGAGAGATGATATACCCTGATAAAAAAGGACAGTTCGTCATCTCTGCAGATGTAAAGCGTGTAACCATTTATCCTTATGTTTATACATATTCAATGATCAATCCTCAGGTTATTTATTCTCTTGAAGGATTTGATACAGAAACAAAAACTGTAAAAAGAACCGAGCTTGAACCAATCGATTATACAAACCTGGCAGGCGGCACTTATACATTTAATATGAGTATAAAAACTGCGCTGGGTGATGGCGATAAATCGATGAAGATTGTCATCGAAAAAGAAAGATCCATATATGAAAAGTTCTGGTTTAAAGCTATGCTTTCATTCCTGCTTTTTGCAGTAATGGCAGGTGGAATTGCACTTTATGTTAGAAGAAAAACTAAAGCTCTTGTTAAGAAGCAGCAGGAGAATAAAGAATTCATTCGTGAGATGATCGAAGCCTTCGCTAAGACAATCGATATGAAGGATGAATATACCAACGGACATTCTTCAAGAGTTGCTGATTATACTGCAATGCTTGCTGAAGAACTTGGATATGAAGAAGAGGATGTTGAGAAGTATTACAACATAGCACTTCTCCATGATATTGGTAAGATAGCAATACCACCTGAAGTTCTGAATAAACCAGGTCAGCTTACTGATGAAGAGTTTAATATCATAAAGTCACATTCAGCAAGAGGTTATCAGGTTCTTAAAGATATCAGTATCATGCCTGAACTTGCAATAGGTGCAGGAGCTCATCATGAAAGACCAGATGGAAAAGGATATCCTAAGGGACTTAAGGGTGATGAGATACCACGAGTTGCTCAGATAATTGCAGTGGCAGATACATTTGACGCTATGTATTCTGACAGACCTTATCGAAAGCGAATGAATTTCGAAAAGGCTGTATCGATCATAAAAGAAGTATCTGGTACACAGCTTCAGGCTGATGTCGTTGATGCATTTCTTAGACTTGTAGATAAGGGTGAATTCAGAGCTCCTGATGATACAGGTGGAGGAACAACAGAAGATATTAATAACATACATAAGCAACAGAGAAAGTATGAAGAACAACGTAAGAAAGTTGAAGAACAAATAAAGAACGGAGAGTTTTCTTCACCGAAGAAAGAAGAAAAGTCAGAACAAAAAGAAGAGAAAAAGGAAGAGGTAAAAGAAGAAAAGAAACAAGAAAAGAATAAAGAAAAAAATAAAGCGAAAAATGAGAAAAAAAATAAACGTTCAAGTATGAAAGACAGACTTCATAAAGTTAAAGATACACAAGATGAATTTGAAAATGAATCAGAAGATGATTCGGATTATTTGGATGAAGACTAAAAAATACAAAATAAAAACCTAGAAAAATAAATAGTTAAGAGACGACTTAGTAGTAAATTGCTACTAAGTCGTTTTTTGTAAGTTTTACCTAATTTTTTGTTGTCAATATACACAAAAGCCTAATTTTCGAAAGTATTTCGTTGTTGATTATGGCGAAAATGCACTAAAAACCTTGCATTTTCGTATGTTTTGGATTATCATAGTGGTCGATACTAAAAATTTGAGACAGAAGTTTCTAAAACAACTTGGGGTAAATATTTTTTTCTAAAACGGAGGAAAGAAAAAATGACAGTTAAGAAGACAAGTGTTAAGGATCTCGCTGAGAAGGCTGCTGCTGCAAAGAAGGCAGACGCTAAGGTAGCAGAGAAGAAGGAAGTTGTTAAAGTTGAGAAGAAGGAAGTTGCTAAGGTAGCAGAGCCAGTTAAGAAGGCAGAGCCAGCAAAGAAGGAAGCTCCTAAGGCTGCTGAGAAGAAGGCAGAGCCAGCAAAGAAGGAAGCTGCTAAGAAGGCACCTGCAAAGAAGGCTGCTCCAGCTAAGAAGGCTGCTGCAAAGAAGGCAGAGCCAGCAAAGAAGGAAGCTGCTAAGAAGGCACCTGCAAAGAAGGCTGCTCCAGCTAAGAAGGCTACAACAGCTAAGGCTGCTACAAAGAAGGCAGAACCAGCAAAGAAGGAAGCTGCTAAGAAGGCACCAGCAAAGAAGGCTGCTACAAAGACAGCAACTGCTAAGTCAGTAGAGAAGGTTGTTGTTGAGTACGCTGGTGGTCAGTTCGATACAGCTGATATCGTAGCTAAGGCTAAGGCTGCTGCTGGTAAGAAGTCAGTCAAGGAACTTAACGTATACTTCCAGCCAGAGACAGGAATGATCTACTTCACAGCTGATGGTACTGAGGGATCAACAAGCCTGTAAGTAACACTTTAATAGATAAAGCATTTAAAAAAGTGCAATGGAACCGATTCCATTGCACTTTTTTTATCGCCTTTATTTTTTTTGGTGCAGTGGGGACGGACCCCGCTGCATATTTTATTCAACGCCACGCATTTTTATTATTGGTGAACCTTTACCTTTAACATAGTCGCCAGTAATTATAACTGTTCCGATGTTATCATCCTTTGGAACCTGATACATGATATCAAGTAGAAGTTCTTCGATGATGGATCTAAGTGCTCTTGCACCTGTTTTTCTTTCTGCTGCAATATGAGCAATCTCTACAAGAGCTTCATCTTCAAACTGAAGATCTACTTCATCAATTCTGAATAATTTCTGGTACTGCTTGATGATAGAGTTGCGAGGTTCCTTAAGAATCTTTACGTACATATCATCATTTAGATCGCTGAGTGTAAATACAACAGGAAGTCTTCCAATAAATTCTGGAATCATACCGAAGTTACGTAAGTCTTCGTTGGTAACCTTTGAAAGAAGCTCAGGATCCTTTTCTAATTCATCTCTAAGGTTTGCTCCGAAACCGATAGAAGACTGAGCGGCAATTCTTGTTTTAATGATCTCTTCAAGATCAGGAAATGCTCCGCCGCAGATGAAAAGTATTCCGCTGGTATTCATCATAGTAGTAGGAGTCATTGCATTTTTACTTCCAGATCCTACTGGTACTTCAACATCTGAACCTTCCAGGATTTTTAGGAGTCCCTGCTGAACAGCTTCACCGCTTACATCTCTTGAACGTGTTTCCTGCTTCTTGGCAAGCTTATCAATCTCATCGATAAATACAATACCGTGCTCGGCACGTTCTACATCATTTCCAGCTGCAGTAAGAAGCTTGGAGAGAACGCTTTCTACATCATCACCGATATAACCGGCTTCTGTAAGAGAAGTAGCATCTGTGATTGCAAGTGGTACATCAAGTATCTTTGCAATAGTCTTTACCATATATGTTTTACCGGAACCTGTAGGTCCGATCATCAGCATATTTGATTTCTCAATCTCAACTTGATCAAGAAATGCTTCTGGATTTTCTTCGTAATCGAGCGCAGCCTGTTCCTTAGCAGAAAGATGTTTCTTTGGATTCTTTTCTGCTTCTTCAAGAGCAGCCTCTTCAGAAAGAACTCTCTTATAGTGGTTATAAACTGCAACTGACATAACCTTCTTAGCTTTTTCCTGTCCAACAACATCGCGGTCCAGAAGTTTCTTTATCTGGTGTGGTGCAGGAATATCTTTAAGTGTCAGCTTCTTTGTTTCTTCTTCATCGTCTTCCTGTTCATCCGCAGGACTTCCTGAAGGAGTACCATCAGGATTAAGACCGAATCCAAATCTGATTCCAGGTCCTTTAGAAGTGTTCTTACGCTTTTTAACCTTCTGAGAGTTTGGGATATCCATATTTGGCGTAAACATGTTCATGTTGTTGAAGCCTGGCATGTTTGAAAGGTCAAATATTGGGCTGTTCTGTATCTGATCCATAGTTTTCTGGATGCAGTCAGGACATATATATACACCAGTAGAGAAGTTGATCAGTTTACCTACCTCAGATTCAGGTCTTCGGCACATATAACAGTAGTTTTCATACTCATCATCATGGTTATTATTGTTGTTATTGTTATTGTCCAAAAATAATTCCTCCATATATTTTAATTTGGTTATATTTTTACGTATTATCGAGTTATAATAGTAACTACTTGAGTCATCATTATAGCAAATAGTTTAATTATTTGACAGGGGTAAATTATATGATTAAAATAGTTGCACACCGTGGAGCATCAGGACAGCCTGGTGTAGAGAACACACTCGAGAGTTTTCAGAAGGCCATAGAGCTTGGCGTAGATATGGTGGAGTATGATGTAAGAAAGACTAAAGACAATGTTCTTGTTGTATATCATGACAAGAATTTTGCTGATCAGCCAGTTGCCTGGTATACATATGAAGAGATGGAAAAGCAGGCAAAGATTCAGGGATTCCATGTACCTCTTTTTGTGGAAGTACTTGAGCTATGCAACGGCAAAGTCTTTATGGATATAGAGATTAAAGAAACGGGCTTTGAGAACCGTGTAGTTAAGTTACTCCACAAGTATGCTGATTACGAGTGGTATTCGGTTAAATCCTTTAAGGATAAAGTACCTTATAAGATAAAGGACATTGATCCTAAGATTAAAACAGGACTTCTTCTTGGCTATGACAATGCCGACGTACGTAGAAGGGTAAATGAGCTTTTCCCTCTCAGGAGATTAAGAGCTTGTAGAGCTGACTTCGTGAGCCCACATTTCCTTTTACTGAAATTTGGTTTTGAAAAAAGAATGAAGAAGTTCGGATATCCAATATATGTTTGGACAGCTAATGCTCCAGAAGTTATAGATGATATGCTTACTCGTGACATCACGGGCATCATCACGGATAATCCTGTCTATGCGCTGGAGGCAAGAGCAAAAAATAAATAGACAGAGAAGTAAAACGAGATGAAAAGTAACAGATATGGAAAACTAAACATACTTATTATAGTTGTGGCAGTGGCATTTTTGGTTCTTCCTACGTATATAACATATACACTTATGAAGAGAAATGATGCAGCGGATCAGAAGGCGGATGAGATGATCTTCTCCGCTGAGAATGTTCCAGAGAAAATAGAAGTTGAAACACCAGTTGATCCGTTAGTTGCAGAGGATCATTCAGATAATAACGCAGAGCTTGAGAAGGATACCACAGCGGTTAATCCTCTTACAGTTGCTGAAACACCTACTGATGCAGTTGTTGCTGATGCTAAGAAGGAAGAGATTATTAGTTCAGAAACAGATGCAGAAGCTACAGAGACAGATGCAGTACCTTTAAATGGTAAAAAGGTTTATTTAACATTTGACGATGGCCCATCTGATTATACAGATGAGCTGCTTGATATCTTAGATGAGTATAATGTTAAGGCTACATTTTTCGTTGTAAGACAGTTTGATAAGCCGGACAAGCTTCGCAGAATAGCTGAAGAGGGCCACACAATCGGTCTTCATTCTGCAAGTCATGTATATAGCAAGATCTATGCTGATCTTGATTCTTTTGAAAGTGATGTTCAGGGCGTTCATAACTGGGTTGAACATCTGACAGGAATTGATACACGTCTTTATAGATTCCCAGGTGGAAGTTCTAATTCTGTATCAAGTGTATCTATTGCTGAATGTGTAGATTATCTACATGCAAATGGATATGAATATTATGACTGGAATGCAGAGAGTCAGGATGCAGAAAAGTTGTATCTTACTCCTGAACAGTTAAATGAGAACATTATGTACAGTGTTCGAAATAATGAGGGCGATTCAATAGTTCTGATGCATGATCTTGATGATCATTACAATACAGTACAGGCTCTGCCTGCACTCATTGAGACGCTTCAGTCTGAAGGTTATGAACTGTGTACACTTGGAGATGATTCACCTAAGTGTCAGCATTTCGTACCATCTGAAGACTAGACTTAAGAATCTGAATGGGGCAGATTGAGTTATGGATTATAAAGAAGCTAGAAATTACATAAAAGAAAAGGAAAAGCTGGGGAGCGTTTTCGGATTAGATAGTATCAAGGAACTACTAAAGCGACTTGATAATCCGGAAAAGTGTGCCCCGGCTATTCATATTGCGGGAACAAATGGAAAAGGCAGTATTCTGGCGTTTGTAGAAGAGACCTTCGTAAAGTCGGGAATGAACGTTGGCCGTTACATATCCCCGACTATATATAGCTATAGAGAAAGATATAGACATAATAAAGAGTGGGCATCGAAAGAAGAGATAGCTCTTGCTATATCATCAGTAAAGAAGCATGCAGATGCCATGATCGAAGAGGGACTTCCTAGTCCTACAGCCTTCGAGATCGAGACTGCTGCTGCATTCTGGCTTTACAGATACTGGAATGTGGATGTAATGCTTATTGAATGTGGTATGGGTGGAAGACTGGATGCCACTAATGTTCTGGAAGAAGATGTTCTCAACGTTCTTTCTTCAATAAGCCTTGACCATATGAACGTTCTTGGCAAAACCCTGAAGGAAATAACCGGAGAAAAGCTTGGTATCGTCAGAGATAAATCCACACTTATTACCTATCCTCAGTGCGATGAGGTTATGACTGAGATCATGGAGTATTCGGTGCTTCATAATGTTCGTCTTATCACTGTAGATAAGGATGAGCTTAATATCAATGAAGAAAGCTTCCATAGTGCGTCCTTTACATATCGTGGTGAGGACTATGATATCTCCATGGGTGGCGAGTATCAGATACTAAATGCAATCACAGCTATTGAGGTGCTTAAGTACTTCAAGAACGTGTGTGAGGAATATATCTACATGGGACTTCTCACTACTCAGTGGGACGGACGATTCACTATTGCAGGCACAAAGCCGCTGATAATAGTTGATGGCGCTCATAATAAGGACGCCTGGCTTAGACTTCGTGAGAGTGTAGATAAATATTTTACAAATGAAAAGATCGTTTATATAATGGGAGTGTTCCGCGATAAGGAATACGAAAAGATGATTGAAATCCTTTCTCCAACCATGAAGAAGGTATATACAGTACAGTCCGATAATCCAAGAGCTATTCCATCTGAAGAACTGGCTGATTTTTTTAAAGAGGCTGGTGTTGACGCTGAAAGCAAGAAAGATGTAAGACTTGCACTGGACACAGCTTTGGAAGAGGCGGATGAAGATACCAAGATCATCGTCTGCGGAACCCTTTCTATAACAGGTAATGCACTGAAACACCTGAAGGTAAGGTCTTAGTAGCGTTGTACTACTAAATTAAATAAAGAAGAGACTAATGATGAATAGAGTAGATAAGATACTAAATGATCCAAGTTTTATAAAAAGAATAAATGAGATAGAAGCAGGAGAAGGCACAAGAGAATACTGTCGTCATGGTATGGACCATATAATCTCTGTAGCACGTATATCCTATGAACTCTATCTTGAACTATATATCGACTGGCTGGACAATGAATGGCATCATACCGATATGGTAAAGGATGAGTCAATAGTCGAGCTAAATGACGACATAGAACGTAGCTTCTGGAAGAAGGACTACATGAAGGAAATCCTTTATGCCACAGCACTTCTTCATGATATCGGAAGATGCTCAAAGTATGAAGAGACCATGAGTCATAGAGATGCAGGTCCTATCATAGCAAGACCAATCCTTGAGAGATGTGGATTCTCCTATGGAGAGATAGATGATATCTTAGATGCTATAAAGAAGCATGGCACACCTCCAGAAGATGAGGGTAGTCTTGCAGGAATCCTTTATAGAGCAGATAAGCTTTCAAGACTCTGCTTCAGATGCGATGCTAAAGGCACCTGTGACTGGTCAGAAGAAAAGAAGAATGCGACTATTAAGTATTAGTA
This sequence comes from Lachnospiraceae bacterium AC2031, assembly GCA_000687975.1. Classification (GTDB taxonomy): domain Bacteria; phylum Bacillota; class Clostridia; order Lachnospirales; family Lachnospiraceae; genus Eubacterium_Q. The sequence goes on from JIAB01000001.1 coordinate 3,052,863, forward strand.
GCATTTCGTAACTAACTCACTAATGTTTTATCAAGTGGTGGATTATGGATAAGATTAGAATTGATGATATAAAGATATATGCATATCATGGTGTTCTTCCAGAGGAGAAGAGGGATGGACAGGACTTCTTTATCTCAGCAGAATTAGAGCTGGATCTTAAGTCTTCAGGAACCTCTGACAGATTGGATCATACAGTAAACTATGCCGACGTAACTAAACTCATTGAAGATACATTTACCGAGGTAAGCTATAACACTATTGAAGCAGCTGCTGAATCTGTGATAGAGGCAATCCTTGCTGAATACAGCCTTATTCAGAAGGTAACTATCAAGGTTAGCAAGCCGCATGCACCTATCGATGCAGATTTCAGAGATGTGTCGGTTGAACTTACAAGAAAGCGTCATACCGTATATCTTGGTCTTGGATCGAATCTTGGAGATAAGAGAGGATACCTTAATAAAGCTGTTGAGGAACTGGGTAAGGATACAGCAATCACAGTTCGTAAGGTATCAGAATATATAGAGACAGAGCCATATGGCCCTGTAGATCAGCCGGACTTCCTGAATGCAGTTATGGAGATTGAAACTCCGCTTGAAGCACAGGAACTTCTTTCTATCATTCATGATATTGAGAAGGAAGCTGGAAGAGAAAGACTTATACACTGGGGTCCACGTACTCTGGATATTGATATACTTCTTTTCGATGATGAGGTTATCAACACAGAAACACTTACAATACCTCATCCAGAGATGCATAAGAGAGAGTTCGTACTTATTCCTCTTACAGAGATTGCTCCTTATGTATATCATCCAACACTTAAACAAAATGCAGTGCAGATGCTTGAGAATCTTCGTAAGAACTCATATGCAGCTGTAGAAAAGGTAGATACAGAAGATTACGAGGAACTTGATCATCTTAGCATGAAGGGTAAATCTGTTGTGTATGCAGGTGTTCCTGGAGCATATGCTGAGGAAGCTGCGATCAAGTACTTCGGTGACAGCGTTATATATAAGAATGTAAAGCGTTTTGATGATGTAGTAAAAGCTGTAGCTGATGGAGAAGCAGAGTATGGCGTTATCCCAATCGAGAATAGCTCAGCTGGATTCGTAACAGGTAACTACGACATTATCCGTACTGGCGGCGTAAAGATTGTTGCTCAGATAACTATAGATATAAATCACTGCCTCCTGGGACTTCCAGAAGCAGAAATCTCAGATATAACAAAGGTGTACTCTCATAGACAGGGACTTATGCAGTGCAAGGAATTCATAGATGAGCACGGATTTAAGTCAGAAAATGTTAGCAATACCGCCAGAGCGGCTGAGAGAGTAAAGGACGAGGGCATAATAAGTCAGGCAGCTATCTCCAGTGAGAGAGCAGCAGAGATATATGGCCTAAAAGTTCTGGATAAGAACATTAACTTCTCAGCAGATAACGCAACTAAGTTCGTTATCCTTACTAAAGAAGAAGTTTTCCTGTCAGATGCAACCAATGTAAGCGTCTGCTTCACAACTCAGCATAAGGTTGGTGCCCTATACGACGTAATGGGTATCATTGATACAAACCAGCTGAACATGACCAGCATTGAGTCACGTCCATCTCTGAAGCATCAGTGGGAGTACTGGTTCTACGTAACATTTGAGGGTAAGCTTACAGACCGAAATGTAATCCGTGCACTCAGAGAACTTGAAGCAAACACCGATGAGATGATAATCCTCGGCACTTACTAATGAGTCAAAAGGGATCAAAGCCAAATCGACTCATTTTGTTGTTGACAAGTAGGGAAGTGTTGTTGTATTATAACAAAGCGCGTGTAATATGCGTTTATAGAAAACCAAGTAGAGTATCCACTCTCACCTGGATTGCCGTTTAAGCCCAAGAGGCTTTGAAGCTATGACTTCTTATATAGGCAGTCGGGTCGAATACATTTAGTAATCAGTACCTGAAGGTAAACCCACTGTGACGGAGGGCGATTCTTCTTTATGGTTTTGACTGATAGAATGTTAAGTGGATGTCTCTATAGATATCCACTTATTTAGTTTTATGGAGGGTAAGGCAATAGACTACTTAATTAATGAACAGATTCGAGATAAGGAAGTCAGAGTTATCGGAGCTGAGGGTAATCAGCTGGGAGTAATGAGCATTCAGGAAGCTAGAGATGCTGCAGATGCTGCAGGTCTTGACCTTGTAAGGGTCTCACCAAATGCTAAGCCACCAGTTTGCAAGATTATCGACTATGGCAAGTTCCGTTACGAGATTGCTCGTAAGGAGAAGGAAGCCAAGAAAAAGCAGAAGATTGTTGAGATTAAAGAGGTACGCCTCTCACCTAATATTGATTCTAATGATCTTAACACTAAGATCAATCAGGCAAGAAAGTTCCTGCAGAAGGGTAACAGAGTAAAGGTTACACTTCGATTCAGAGGTAGAGAGCTTGCATATGTAAATCAGAACAAGCCACTTCTTGATGACTTCGCAGAGAAGCTTTCAGATATATCAACTATTGATAAGCCTGCTAAGTTCGAAGGTAGAAGCATGACTATGGTGCTTGCTGCTAAGGCCTCAAAATAAATGGTATCTATGCTATAAGGCATTTAAGTAACTAAGTTAATAATTCAGCTAATCCTGAATTACATATAAATAGGAGGAGATAATTATGCCAAAGTTAAAGACAAAAAGAGCTGCTGCAAAGCGCTTCAAGGTAACAGGAACTGGAAAGCTTAAGAGAAGTAAGGCTTACAAGAGTCATATTCTTACAAAGAAGACTACTAAGAGAAAGAGAAATCTTAGAAAGTCTGCAATCACTGATAAGACAAATGAGAAGAACATGAAGAAGATTCTTCCATATCTCTAAGATTTGATAATATTTCGATTAGGAGGAAAAACAAATGGCAAGAATTAAAGGTGGCGCTAATGCCAAGAAGAGACATAATAAAGTACTTAAGGCTGCAAAGGGATACCGTGGAGCTAGAAGTAAGCAGTATAGAGTAGCTAAGCAGTCAGTTATGAGAGCTGATGCAACAGCATTTTCAGGACGTAAGGAGCGTAAGAGAGACTTCCGTAAGCTCTGGATCGCACGTATCAACGCTGCTGCAAGACAGAACGACATCTCATACAGCCAGCTTATGCACGGTCTTAAGGTTGCAGGCGTAGACATGAACCGTAAGGTTCTTTCTGAGATCGCTATCGCTGATCCAGAAGGTTTCGCTAAGCTTGTAGAAGTTGCTAAGGCAGCTATTGCTTAATCAACCTAAACTCTGATTATACAAAGCGTGATGAACTAATGTTCGTCACGCTTTTTTTGTACATAGTATCGAAATATTACTAAGTAGTTATACAATCTTACGAAGTTATATTTTTCGTTTGCAATATTTATGGTATGTGTGTTAGCATCTCTTTATCAATAAAAAGTAGGGGGAAATATATATGTCTAATCCATATTTACCAAGATGGGAGTATATCCCTGATGGAGAGCCAAGAGTATTTGGCGACAGAGTCTATATATATGGCTCACATGATAAGGCTGGAAATTCCCAGTTTTGTGACAACGTACTTAAATGCTGGAGTGCACCTGTAGATAACCCAACTGAGTGGGTATGTCACGGCGATATCTTCCGTGTTGGAAGAACAAGAGATTATGATAAGCCTGACACAGACTATACTCAGGATACATCAAAGCTTTTTGCTCCTGATGTAGTAGAGAAGGATGGTAAATACTATCTCTTCGCATATATTGAGAGCCTTCCAGGATGTGTTGCAGTAAGTGATAGGCCAGAAGGTCCATTTGAATTCTTATCAACATTCAAATGCTACGATGAGAAAGCCTTCAATGGTGGTATCTTCATTGATCCAGGCGTACTTGTTGACGACGATGGAAGAGTGTACATCTATTGTGGTTTCCAGAAGGCTGAGATGGCAGAGCTGAATCCTGATAACATGTTTGAAGTTATAGATGGTTCAATCAAAGAAGATTTCATTCCTATAGAACCTCGTCCAGAGGATGGCTTCGATGTTAATGGAAAGCTTTTCTTTGAGGCTGCTTCACCTCGTAAGGTGGGCGACACCTATTACATGATATATTCACCTAATGACTGTCCAAATCTTGCTTATGCAACCTCTGACAGCCCTACAGGACCATTTAAATATAGAGGCAACATCGTAGACAGTGGAACAGACTATCCAGGTGGAAATAATCACGGTTCTATCATGAACGTGAATGGACAGTGGTACATATTCTATCACCGCATGACTAACGGAACTATCATGTCTCGTCGTGGATGCGTAGAGAAGATCGAGATTCTTCCTGATGGAACTATCCCTAAGGTAGAGACAACCTGCCAGGGCTTTGGTGGTCCACTAAATCCATATCAGATCACAGATGCTGATCTTGCGTGCGTACTTACAGGCGGAGCATTCATTACAGAGCGAAATGTCTTCTCCCGTTTTATCCGCAATATAACAGCTGATACAGTTATCGGTTACCGTTACTTCGACTTCGGCGAAGATTTTGGAAGCAAGACTATGGAATTTGCTGCTAAGGTTCGTGGTCTTGGTACAGACTGCAGACTGAATATCTACATTGATGGAGTAGATTCTGCGGACCGTCTTGATACCTGTAAGACCGTTGGAAAGAAGATAGGCTCTATCACTATAGGTAATGACGATGAAGTGGTTACAACGGTTGTAGAGGCTGTTACAGGCGTACATGCTGTATACTTCACAATCGAGACTGACTACAGTGGTTGGATGGCAGATTACTTCAAGGGCAGATCTCTGTTCGAACTTGAAAGCTTTGTATTCATGAAGTAATAAAATAGACATATGATTTAGGGCTGTTTTATGACAGCCCTAAACATTTTTTGATTTACCCGTTGACATATATAACTAAAAATGCTATTATACGCAAGTCGCGTAAATAAGTGTGACGATGAATATGAGCGGGAGTGCTGGAATTGGCAGACAGGCTAGACTAAGGATCTAGTGTTGGCAACGACGTGTGGGTTCAAGTCCCATCTCCCGCACTTATAACATTGCTTTCGGTGTTTTTTTTATTTGATCTTATAAGATTTTTATATTTCGTTGTTGACAAAAATATATATAAGTGATAATATATCAAAGTCGCGTACGGATGGACGTGATGAAAACTTATATATGCGGGAGTGCTGGAATTGGCAGACAGGCTAGACTAAGGATCTAGTGTTGGCAACGACGTGTGGGTTCAAGTCCCATCTCCCGCACGCAAGAAACAGATGCGAATGCATCTGTTTTTTTTTGCGTGCGGGAGATGGAACTTGAACCCACGTGGGTCCAAATCAGTCCTCGATTTTGAAAAAATCGAGGATCCGAACGAAGTGAGGAAGCGCTGCGTGAAACACAGCAATTCTGCGAAGCAGAATCAAGAATCATCATTGATGATTCTTGGCTCAGTCTCAGCGACTTCCCGAGGAAGTCGCTTCGGTCAGGTCGCAATCATAGATTGCTCCCGATTTGACTAAAAAAGGGCCACCGGACCTTTTTTTACGTCAAATCCCCATCTCCCATATTATTAAAGAAGCGATTGTTGAATTGATTTAGTTAATATAAATAATATCTAGTTTTTGCTACTCTTATGTGTCATAAATCAAATTGACACAATTTTTGATGGAGTTTATAATAGTGTCAAAAAGCGAGGTGGCATAGATGAAGTATACGACTCTTGATGAAGCTCTTAAAAGAATAGAGGAATTGGAAAAAGAAGTATATGAACTAAAATTAGAAAATGAAAAATTGCGTAATCGTAACTTTGGTGGACGAAAGAAGCATGATGCTTCTTGGATGTATTCTTATAATCAATTTATTTTTAAATATGAAAGAGGTATGACACTCAAAGAAATAGTTTCAGAGGGGGATATAAGTAGAAGAACTGCCTATCGCTATTTGGCATATTATAAAGAGTTACAGAAAAATATAGTTAAATAAGGAATAGAAAGGCTTTTATGAAAAATAATACTAGAAGGAATGTATCAGTAATACAGGATGTAGATGGTAACAGAATTGTTTTGATTAATGATATTATATTTAAGGGAAGACGTTCTATAGAATGGGAGGATGTTGAAAATTATTTAAAACGTTATGTTGGTGAAATATATTCTGTAGCTGAAGATTGTGAATTAATTTATATAGGTTCAGAGCTTCCAAGTGAATATTCTGGATCTGTATATACAAAAATGTTAAAAGGAACGGATGCTAAAGCTAAAGCTAATGCTGCACAAGCTATTCCAGAAATGATTGAAATAGCTACGAATAGAATTTATGAGAAAAATCATAAAGCGAAGCATGAAAGAAATGCAAAAAATGGATGGTATCGTTATGATACAAGATTTGCTTTACCTGTATACGGAGTTGATGGTGATATAGAAAGATTTAATATATTTCGGGCGAGACTTCTTATTAGACATTCTTCCAGTGGGAAGAAATATCTCTATGATATTTTGGAAATAAAAAAAGAAACAGGCAAGTCCTGTCAGACAAAAGTCCTACCCGGTGAAAACCCATTTCTTGATTAGGACGATAACAAAATATGTTATTGTTGTCAAGAAGAATATATAATTAAACAGATGCCGAGCCATCTGTTTTTTTTGTTTTTCTGTTCAGAGGGATAAGAGTATGGTATATTTTATTGGTAGTGATAATTATGGGACAGGGGATAAAATATGGGTATTTTTTCGTTTCATAAAAAGAATGTTCAGGAAAGAATCGAGTTTGATCCGAATAGCCAGTATGCGGTTATAAGGAGTTCTATCTGTACTGGAGAGAAGGTTGCTGGGTTCAAGAATAAAACGGATGGTCATTTTGTTGATGTAATGGTGATTCAATCACCAGAGGATGAAGAGTATTTTAAAGAGTTATACGGGATAGATAAGATAAAAACTGAGTATTAGTTTTGAAAGGATGAGTTTTTAAGATGTTTTGTATAGATGTTTTAGATACGGCAGTAAGTTTTAACGGGCAGGTTGTGCCATTTCCTATGTCTTATGAGGATATAAGAGCGGTGCTTGGTGATGCTAGAGTTGTAAATGATGGTGATGAGGATAGAGTTCATACAACTTATTATTATGATGATTTAGGAATTGAGTTTGATGGTTCTCCCTTATATCTAAGTAACCTTAGAAAGAAAAAGGCTTATAAGGATAATGATCATAATATTGTTGGAATTACTTTATATGTGACTGGAAATGAATTATATGGTTTTAAGGCTGGTAAGTGTAAAAAGAATTATGAGGGTAATCTGACTGTTTTAGGTAAGCAGATTGATAGAGATATGACCTGGAAAGATATATTAGGTTATGGATGTCAGCCTGTTCTAGATGAAAAGAGTAAAAATAAGAAGTATATTCAGGTGAAGACGACTATAGTTACTGAGGATGAAAAGCCTTTTTATGACGGTGATGTACTCTTAAAGGATGTTATGATTTCATTTCAGCCTGAAAGACCAAAGTTAAAAGTGAATTATGATATTGTTGTTCCTGATGAAGAATGTCTGGTGTTTGATACCTTCAACTTTAAGCTGGCTGTTATAAACGAACTGATGTACAACCAGGAAGTGTTAAAGCCATATTTTGATATTTATGATTATATGGCATTTAAGAAGGCTCATTGGAATCTTGAAACGGATAAAAATGTAAGAGCAGCCGTTAATTACTTTAAGGAACTGCCTATACCAGTTAGTCTTGCAGATTATGTGACTGAGATTAACATGGATGGAGACGATGATATCTATATGAATATAGCTCCGGAATGGGATGGAAGAGATGAAAGATTCGATTTCAATAAGCTTACCGAGGTTGAATTAAAGCAGTTTAAGAATCTTAAAAAGATGATCATATTCGGCAATGATAAAGATGCAGACAAGCTACGAAAAGTCTGTGATCCTCTTGGTATAGAAGTTGAACCGTTAGCTAGTATTGGATAGTGCATCATAGAGACGTGTATTAAAGGGTTAGTTTTATAGGGGTGTAACATGAGATGGGTTTTATTTGGGTTTTATGTTGTATTAACGTTTTCATTACCGGTAATCGTGAAGGTTTTGTCACGGAGGAGTCTTGTTAAATCTGGAAAGATTAAGGATAACAGGGCGTGTAAAAGTAGGACGCAGGCGAGGATTCTTTCGACTGAAGCGACTGGACGTATTGATCGTGATACTGGAAGAGGTATATATACTTCTGCACATTACGAATTTTTTGTTAATGGAGTTCGTTATACTGGTTATGACCAGATATATGGAAATCCGTTTAATACTCAGACGGTTATTGTGTATTATGATCCAAGGGATCCCAATAACAACTGTACCAAGTTTGGTAAGGGACAGGATAACGGCACCAATTATCTTATTGCTTTAGGGATAGTCTTTGGCATTATTGCAGTTATTATTCTCTTTTTTATATCTATAATGATGTTGTCAAAATTATATGGGTGATTACAACATTAAAAGGAGAGGGTGCGTATGGCTGTAATTCATATGATCACACTTAGTCCAGAGGTTGCAAATGGCATCATGAGCAGGAAGTATAGCGAAGCACAGCTGGGGCAGATGTATGGTTCTTAACCTGGTATCTTACTTTGGGATCGGTTAAGCTAAAATGGAATAGTCTGATAAAGGAATATTACCCTTTATGCTATGAGAAGTATAAATTGTAATAAATGTAGCTGTATTTGCGTTATCTGTATTTGAATATATACATATGTATGACATTATGCTATCATTCGATATAGGGAGGGGGACTATATGAATAGACAAACAAAAGCTAAGGTTATGATTGCTGTTTCGGTATTTCTAATACTTGTATCAGCTATTATGTTTTATATGATTCTTGGAGAAGCGATATCATTTAGATGTATGTTCTTATACTTGATCATCATACCAGTGTTAGTAACGTGTATTGCGTATGTGATATATTATTTTGTCGAATGGCTTAGAGAAAAAGATTCGTTTTTTGTTGTTCCGCTTGTATGTTTTTCGGTAACGATAATAACTCTGTTGATCGGATTAATAAGTTATATAAATGATCATAATTTTATATTGAGAGGACTAGGGGCTCAGATGCTTTGGTTTTTTGTTTCACTTCCTTCATTTGTTGCTTGTATTATTCAAATAATAGTCTTTCATGTTAAGGCTAAAAATTCAAAAAAATAGTATGTATGCCACCAAGATTATTCTTGGTGGTTTTTATTTGACGCGCGTCAAATAACTTGATTTTCATAGTAGATGTTGCATTATGTGTTCCTGTTTTTGTATTATCTGTATAGAGGTATAGAAAAGCAAAATTAGTTCCTTTATGATGGCTGTAATAGGAGGAACTTGCTATATGAAAAAACGTAAATTTATCTCGGTATTTATTGTTTCTATAGTTTTGATTTTTGCTTGTATTCAGAATGTTTTTGCAATGAGACAGGATTCACCTGAATCAAATGGTATTGAAACACTTATACAGGATTTTAAGAACGACACAAGTTGTGAAGATGTAAGTGTTGTTATTTATGATAAAGGTGATGTCACATATTATGGCGATGGCGGAGCTCTTTATCAGATAGGTTCTATGACGAAGACATTTACCGGTCTTGCAGTGCAGAAGCTGATAACTGAAGGGCGTGTTGATGAGGATATGGCGATAGCCAGCTATATTCCTGGTTTTGAGGCCTATTATGATGGTGAGCTTGCAGAAATTACTGTAAGGAATCTACTTGAACAAAAGAGTGGGTTTACAAATAGTGAGAAGGATTATCCAAGTGCTGAAGAAGGCGTAACTCTTTCTGAATGGGCCCATGGTTTATCGGGATGTTTGCTCAGCAGTAAGCCTGGAACAGAGTATGCATATTCAAATGTGAATTATAATCTTCTTGGACTGATCATAGAGAATGTTACTGGAAAGTCCTACAAGGATTATATGGAGCAGGAGATACTTATTCCACTGGGGCTTGCAAATACATTTGTCGGTGCCCCGACAGATGGTAAGATAGTTGAAGGAACAAGGCTTGGATATCGCCATGTGTTTAATTATCCTATGACTGTAAAGGAAGCGTGTATTCCTGCAGGATATTTTTATTCCAATACTGAGGATATGGGGCGCTGGATAGCCATATGGACAGATGATGGAGTAGAAGACAGTGTTGTACCTGAGGAACTAAGAGAACCTTTAGCGAAGGTCAAAGAGACCTTTAAAAATGAAGGGGATTATTATTCCGGTTGGGAACTGTTTGCAGATGGTGTTATAGGTCATTCAGGAGGTACACCTCAGTATTCTTCGAGAATTGTATTTGATGAAACAAAGAATATTGGAGTTTGCGTGCTTTGCAATCTAAATGTAGCCGCAACTACTGACAGCCTTTGCAATAATACATATGATATCTTAGCTGGAAATGGTTCAGGTAAACTTGCAACTGATATATGGACCATCTTTGATAAGATATTTATTAGTGTTACAATAGTTGGAGTAATCCTTTTAATAGTACTTCTTGCTTTAAAGAAGAAAGCAGTGATACTGATTCTTGGAGCTTTTCTATTGCTCCTTCTAGTGTTAGTACTTATTCTATTCCCGATAATTTTTGGAGCTGGAATGAAGGAGATACTCTTCGTATGGGCTCCACTCAGTCTTACTGGTGGACTTCTAATGATTACAGTAGATGTTGTAGTAGTTATTATAAAGATTTTGATAAGGAAAAAGAATGCAGATTATAACAAGGCAGATTAAAGAAAAGCCGCTTACGGTTATAATTGAATATCCTGAATATAATGATTCAGTATCGAATCTTGTAAAAAAGATTAAAAGTCTGGACGTGGAATTCAGTGCGAATCTAGATGGTCGTCAGGTGAGGATCGGTCTTTCGGATGTGTATTATATTGAGAATGTTGAAAGAAAACTCTTTATTTACACGGCGAAAGAGGTATACCGTCTCGATGCTACTATGGCGGAGATTGATGATATGGCTATTGATACGGATCTCGTTAGGATTTCCAGAACATGCATTATGAATACAGACCATTTGAAGGAAATCAGACAGGTTAAAAATAGTCACCTTGAGGCGGTGCTTGATAATGATGAGATGCTTATTGTTTCCAGAAAGTATTTGAAGGATATAAAGAAGGCTTTTCAAAAGGGGTTAGTATGAAGAAGATATTGAAAGATACATTATTATTAGCGGCGCTAATGATTCTGGTAGTATTTATAATCTCAATATTTTGGGTCGGAATTACCGAAGAGATAGGGCTGGTTCTGAAGCTGTTTGGGCTTGCATTTGTCTTATCCATTGTAAATTATCTTTTAGATGAATACTTATCGCTATCTATAATTATGAGTTACATAGTTAAATATTTTGCGATAACAGGTATTGTAATGCTTTTCGGGTTTATAGTAAGATGGTTTTATCCAAGTAATTTTTGGATGGCATTTATCTATGTAGGTGTTGTAATGGTTTTGGCATATTCTATAGATAGTTTCAGAATCAAAAAAGACTTAGAATTTATTAATAAAAAAATAGCTGACAGATCAATACTGGATAAAGAAAACTGATAAATTCTTGCGGGTTACAGTGAGGTATTATATATGGGGTACAATTTCTTTCTGAATAAACAGATTCCCGAAATGTTTATTCAAAAGCTGCATAATTTTAAAAATTCACTAGGAAATGCGATAGAGACTGGGCAGAATATTCCATTTGCAGACAGCGATATTACTTATCTTATGAGGCTTCAGCGTAACAGGATTAATAACAAAGGGGTCGATTTGGATTACAACATCTATTCCAGAGGTAAAGATCTTGATCACTTTACTCTTGGCAGCAGTTGGAAGGATGCACATTATGAGAGTTCTGTATGCTTTAATCGCTGTGGTATAAAGCGTATTGTAAGAAAAGATGGGAAAACCGCATTTCGTGACGATAGAAAAAGCGTTATATATGAGACGGTAACGGATGTAATGAATGGCGCTCACCCAGATAATGATCCTTTCAGTTGTCCAAACTGTGGAGCAGTATCAACAGTAGCAGGGCTACAAAACGGATGTTCTTATTGTGGAACCCGTTTTCGTATGGACGAGCTTTTTCCAAAGATCACATCTTATTATTTCCTGGATGATGCGGGATTAACTAAAAAAGAATTTGCAAAAATGTATTTCATCTGTTATCTGATTACAGTGGTTTCGATATATCTTACTGGATGTATCCTCAGGTGGGATGCTTATTCACCTTTCTTTTTGATGACGCATCCGACTAAATTGATTGGTACCTTTCTTGCGATTGTTTTCGGAAGTATTCCAGTGGGATATATTCTGTTGACGTATGTGCTGCTTATTCGATTTATTATAAAGGCAGCATCAGCAGCTGGAAAGATGGGAACCGCTGGTTCCAGGGCTCAATTTGAAGCGAGAATGAAGAGGATCAGTCCTGAGTTTTCTTTTGAGTATTTTACAAGCAAAGCTATATCACTTATTAAAACAGCTATCTTTTCTGATAACGAGCAGGAGCTTATGTTCTATGAGGGACAGCCTTTAGATCCTAGAATGAAAGATATCATTGATCTAAATTATGGTGGAGCACTGGGATGTCAGAGGGTTATAGATGAAGGAAACTTCGTGACGGTTGTGACTAAAGCATATTTTGATATTCTCTATGCTAGTGAAAATAAGGTTTATTATAAATCACAGGCATTCACTGCTACATTTAGAAGACGAACAGATATACCTGTGAATTTTAACTTTTCTATGACGAGAATTGCCTGCCCATCATGTGGTGCCAGCTTTGATGCAACAAAAATCAAAAACTGCCCATATTGCGGAAATCAATATAATATGATCTCCGACGACTGGGCATTGATTGAACTGAAATATAATTAAAATAAATTAGTATCAGAATAAAACTAAGTGTAAGATTTATCTTTCATCTAGTACCTGGAATATAAGGAATTTCAGATAATATGAAACTTCGTCACCTGCCCAGAGGATTGGATGATCCTTGGCCTGGGTACGGAATTCTATCTGTCTAAGTTTTTTATGTGCAGCCTTTGCAGCCTGGGCGATTACTTCTGAGAAGAGCTTCTGATCCATGAAGTGGGAGCATGAGCAGGTTGCAAAGTATCCACCTGATTTAACAAGCTTAAGTCCGCGAATGTTTATCTCTCGATAACCTTTCGCGGCTTTTTTAATTGTTTCTCTGGATTTTGTAAAAGCTGGAGGGTCCAGGATTACAAAGTCATATTGTCTTCCTTCTTCAACGTATCTAGGAAGCAGATCCAGTACATCATCACAGGTGAATGTCATTCTATCCGTAACACTGTTAAGCTCGGCGTTTCTCTTTGCTTCTTCGATAGCAAGGTCAGAAACATCTACAGCTTCAACATTTGATGCGCCACCTACAGCAGCATTCAGGGCGAAAGATCCTGTGTGTGTAAAGCAGTCAAGAACGGAGAGTGGCTTAGTGCCATTCTCACTTAGTCTCTGACAAAGCTCCTGAACAGCCATTCTGTTACCTTTCTGGTCCAGGAAGAATCCAGTTTTTTGTCCATTTACTATATCTACATTAAACTTAACGCCGTTCTCAGTGATCTGAACGGCAGTATCAAACTCATCGCTAATAAAACCTTTGCGGCGTTCCATACCTTCCTTGAGACGTACCTTGGCGTCACTTCTTTCATATACGCCGCGGATCTTTATACCGTCTTCAAGAAGGATCTCTTTAAGTATATCTACGATTCCTTCTTTAAGAATATCGATACCAAGAGCAAGGGATTCAACAACTAGAACATCCTCGTACTTATCTATAACAAGTCCAGGAAGAAAGTCAGCTTCACCAAAGATTACTCTGCATGATGAAGTATCGATAACAGCTTTTCTATATTCCCATGCGTTCTTTACACGGTTATAGAGGAAATCATCGTTCATTTCTGCGTTTGCGTCTCGAGTGAGCATACGGATCTCAATCTTGGACTTGGTATTAATAAATCCCCAGCCCATAGGATAGCCGTCGAAATCTTCAACACGGAGCACATTTCCGTTCTGAAAATCTCCATCTATCTTCGCAATCTCGTTATCATATATCCAGCTGCCACCAGCCTTCAGGGTTCGGCCTTCGCCCTTCTTCAGAGTAACTACAGCTGAGCTTACATTTGACTTTAATATATCCATAATAAACCTGCCTTAATATCGTTCTTACATTACATGCGATTCGCTAATAGTATGGAGTTGGGGCGCGGGTTTGTCAAGTGAGTAAAAATACTTGATAAATCGTGGTATTTATATATGATTATATAGTGTTATTAAACTACTAGTATTATGGTTGGAGTTTAGATTTGGAAGAAAAGAAGCATAAGAGAAGAGTTCATTATTCTGGGAAGTATCCTAAGAAGTTTGAAGAGAAGTATAAGGAGCATAGTCCTGAGAAGTATCAGGATATTGTAGAACACGTTATTGCAAAGGGTTCTACTCCTGCGGGCATGCATATATCTATTATGGTGAAGGAAATCCTGGATTTTCTTCAGATAAAGCCAGGACAGCAGGGACTTGACTGTACCCTTGGGTATGGCGGTCATACACGAAAGATGCTGGAATGTCTTCAGGGAGAGGGCTGCATCTATGGACTGGATGTGGATCCTATAGAATCTGAGAAGACTGTGGCAAGGCTCCGTGATGCGGGCTTCGGAGATGATATATTCCATTTCCGTCTTATTAATTTTGCAAATATTGACAAGGTTGCTGAGGAGGCTGGCAAGTTTGATTTTGTACTGGCGGATCTTGGCGTATCATCTATGCAGATCGATAACCCAGAGAGGGGTTTTTCTTATAAGATAGATGGACCACTCGATCTGAGGCTTGATCCTGAGCATGGAGAGTCTGCAGCTGAGAGACTGCATAATGTTACACGGGATGAGTTTGTGGGTATGCTTATAGAGAACTCGGATGAGCCTTACGCTGAGGAGATAGCTGATAAGGTCTTTAACCTTATGAGAAAGGGTAAGCCTATGAATACCACTACAGAGCTGAGACAGGCTATTGAAGATGCTCTGTGGAAGCTTCCTAAGGATGAGAAGGATCAGGCTGTAAAGAAGAGCTGTGCCAGAGTATTTCAGGCTCTTAGAATTGATGTGAATAGTGAGTTTGAGGTGCTGTATTCATTTCTGGAGAAGCTGCCTGGTATATTAAATCCTGGTGGAAGAGTAGCAATACTTACGTTCCATTCTGGAGAGGACCGTCTTGTTAAGAAGGCTTTTAAGGAACTGAAAAAGACAGGGGTTTTCAGTGAGATTTCTGCTGATGTTATAAGACCTTCTGCAGAGGAGTGCAGGATCAATCCAAGAAGTAAGTCAACAAAGATGAGATGGGCAATAAAGGCAAATGATTTGTAAAAGGATTGTATAACGCCTTCTAAAGGAATATAATAGAGAAGATTTTTTTGCAAGGGAGATGTAAAAATGAAACTTGGAATTATTGGTGCCGGAAATATGGCAAGTGCCATCATCGGTGGTATTGTTAAAAAAGGAATTATTGCAGGACAGGAAATCATCTGTTCATCACCAGTTGATGCAGAAAGAGAAAAAGCTGAGAAGTCATTTGGAATTAATGTGACAGCTGATAATAAGGAAGTTGTTACAAGCTCTGAGATAGTACTTCTTGCTGTAAAGCCTCAGGTTATTCCTGTTGTTGCTGCAGAGATAAAGGATGTGCTTAAGGATGACCAGCTTATCATATCTATCGTTGCTGGTAAGTCTATAGCATGGTACAACGAAGCTTTTGGCAGAGAACTTAAGATTATAAGAACTATGCCTAACACACCTGCTCTTGTTGGTGAGGGAATGACAGGCGTCAGCCCAGCTCCAACTGTAAGTGAGGAGGAGACACAGAAGGCATTAGAAATCCTTTCATCATTTGGTGAGGCTGAGGTAGTTCCTGAGAATCTTATGGACAGTGTTGTTGCTGTTTCAGGAAGCTCACCTGCTTATGTATTTATGATGATCGAGGCTATGGCTGATGGAGCTGTTAAGCTTGGAATGCCTAGAGCTAAGGCATATAAGTTTGCTGCACAGGCTGTACTTGGAAGTGCTAAGATGGTGCTTGAGACAGGAAAGCATCCAGGAGAACTGAAGGATATGGTATGTTCACCTGCTGGTACAACTATCGAAGCAGTAAAGGTGCTGGAGCAGGAAGGCTTCAGAGCTAGTCTTATCGATGCTATGGAGGCTTGCGCTGATATCTCTAAGAGACTGTAAGCCTATTTTGATAAACAGTGAACGATTTAAAAAGCAGTGATTTTCACTGCTTTTTTTGTTATAATAGGGAATGTTGTAGAAGTATTTATTTGGGGAAATAACTATGATCAAAAGTATTTTTAGACAAATGTCATCTGAAGAGATGAATATCGAAGGTATCGATGATATCAAGATGATTCATATCTATGATCTGACGGGGGCGGCTAGTCCTGATGGAAAGTATGGTGTAACAGCTGTACTTGTAAATTATGGTGAGAATGAACAGCTTAACTATACTGAGAATGATCACTGCTTTACTAAGTTTGTGAATAAGATCATTGAAGCTTATAACACCTGCAGTGATAAGACTTCGGTTATCATGGATGATACCACCCGCCGTATTATGGAGGCAGGTGAGGTTCCAAGACATGAATCCATACTTAGTAAGTATTATGATTCTGAGAAGCTGGAATTGCCTGTTCTTGTTAATGTTTCAACTCTAAGTAAACGTTTTGAACCGCTTATTGAGTATCTTGTGGTCGGACTTTATAAGACCATGGGAACTGATGTAGAAGTAATAGATAGAAAGAGCGGATGGCGAGGATCAGGAAGAGTGATCCTTCGTGTAGGAAACGTTAATCGTACTACCTATTTCAAGGTATTTGAACTCAGCGACAACACATTTTCTATAAAGCTTAACGGCTTTATGGTTGATAACGGGGATCTTCTCATCAATGTTTCTTTACATGATGATGTATTATCCATAAATTATTATTCTGAATCTGCTGTGATAGAGGGAAGCGGTTCTTTTAAATTTGGAAAAGATAGTCTTCGTGAAATGCAACAGATAAAGAAAAATAACGAACAAATATTTTATGATGTAAATAATTATGAGAATACATTTGATGCTGAGTCAAGTCTCTCGGATGAGGTATCAGTTCTCTTAATGGGACTGCTTCCAGAGGGACTTCGACCATGTGCAGTGTATAGTATGCCATTTGGCATGAAATATATTCTGTATGATATAGAGGAGGCTTCTGATGCAGTTGAGGTTGAAACCTTCTGTGGCGTCTTTTTATGGCCTGATGCTGCGTGTACTGATATAAGCGGCTGGACCATGATAAAGAGCATAGAGTCCGGGCTTACGATCAAAAATGAAGCCTTCAGGCTGTTGAATATAAGCGATAATAAAGAGTTTATTCAGACTGCGTTCCTTGAGGGTACAGGAAGCAGATATAAAGAGGAACTTGAAGGTAAGTTTGTTATTAGCAAGCTAGAAATATAAGAAGGATATATAAGGGAAAACGATTATGGGAATATTTTCAATACTTGAAAAAGATGAAGATAATGAATTAATTAATAACGTTGAAGCTGTGCTTCGTACACATTATAGTTCCGCTGCCAAGGAGTTTTTTAGTAGATATACATATCTTAAGAGCCATCCGGAAAGCAGAGTGATCGAGCCTTTTGGCCTATATGCTTCAGCCGTTAATATGATGATCGGAAGCTCATCTGTTTCGCCAGAAAAATATACTGAAACCATGAGCTACGGTGAAAAGGTTTATAAGGTAATGTTTCCTTACGAGGAAAAAACTCCTGGATTTGAGGATCTGAGTACTGTCTTTATTGAGATGTTTAATAAGGGCGGAATTGTTTCTCAAAGAAATTTTGATGAATATATATATGACCTTTTCAGCGATAAGCTTAACTACGTGAAATGGGCTAAGAACATTATCGGGAATCCGCAGGATGGTGCGATTGAAGGATTCGTCAGACCTTATGGTATTGAAGCAAGAGCATACTTCCTTGATGAGGACTGTTTTACTGCAAATCTTATCGATGTAACTCTTAAGGTTCTGAAGACAGCTGACAGGCAGGCTGTTATTGATGAGGAGCTGGAGAAGCTTCGCCGTATGTCTGGTATATACGATGTAAATGAAGCGGCTCTCCTGGATGCAGTAAGAAAGATTCAGATGGCTCAGGTTCTTCATGACAGAGTTACTGAGCTTGTTAAGGTGGTTGAGGAAAGAGTAAGTATACTTGATGCAACCTCAAGAAACTCCATACAGGAAGTTAAGACCAGCTGTGATGATGAGGTCAAAAAGGCTAAGTATGAACTTAGTATTATAGATGAGAAGCTGAAGGCTGCATATGAAGAGTGCGTTGCCCAGCAGAAGCAGGTTGTTCTTTATGAAAAGAAGAAACTGATCGATGAGGTATATGCTGAGGCTGAGGAGCGCCTCAGTCAGCTCAAGGCTGCTGCTGAAAAGACTATTAATACTGTAAAGCTGGAGATGCCTGAAGGTATCACTGAACTTCAGTTGGAGGCAGCAAAGCAGAATACAGAAATTAAGGTGAAAGCCACAGGAACTGGGGTTAAGACAGCTACAGGGGCTGCAAAGGTAATTCCTGATTATAACAATACTATACTTGATGCATCTGCATACCTGAGTCAGTCTAATGAATATGCTGAGGTCTATGAGCCTCAGATTATGGCAAGTGATAATGATGTAGAGATACCTGATATTAATCCTTTACTGGATGAGAGAAAGCCATTTTCTGATAGATATCAGGAGGCCATGGATAAGAAAGCATATATGACTGCCATGGGAGAGCATTTCCATCAGATGTTTGATGACGTGCTTATAGCTGTTATGGAAAATGCTAATCCTTACTTAATAGGTCCTTCTGGATGCGGTAAGACCTATATGGTTTCTCAGATAGCAAAGATTCTGGGGATGGACTTTATCGATATCGGATATATAAATGAGGAGTACGATATCCTGGGATTCCAGACAGCAGATGGAGGTTACAGCAGACCTAACTTCTATAGATGCTACAAGTACGGAAAGATTGCCTTCTGCGACGAGCTGGATAACGGTAACAGCAGAGCAACTGTAAAGCTGAATTCATTTCTTTCGAATCTGAAGGACGCCAGCTACAATTTCCCTAATGGTGAAAATGTAAGACGCCATCCGAACTTCCGTATTATCGGCGCTGGTAATACAGACGGAAATGGAGCTGACAGCAATTACAACTCCAGAGAGAAGATTGAGGAGTCTGTACAGCAGAGATTTACGCCAATCTATGTTGGTTACGATAATGAAGTAGAGAAGAAGATACTGGCTGACTATCCTGACTGGTATTCATTCCTGGTACTGTTCAGAATGGCAACAGACGAATGGGGCAGAAAGAATTATGGAGATGCTCCTGGTATCATAACTACTCGTGATGCTACACGTATCAAGAAGTACAGGGATAACAACAGCTTTGATATGAATAAGATTCTTGAATATGAGTTTATTCAGACAAAGGATATAACTTATCTTGCATTTATTGAGGATCATATGAGACAGAATATAATGAATTACGGAAATGCAGAAGAAATCTTTAGAGCATTCTGTGCGAAAGTAGATTCAAGAAGGGGTTAATATATGAATGGTACAGGGGTGAACCCTGAAGAATGCAAATACCTGGAGATTATAGAGGGTAATAATCTAACTGAATATAAGATGTATTTCAGGTCTATAGGTGAGGTTCAGAGTTTTCTTCGTACTGATCCTGATATTAATTCTGAAATCTTCTACGAACAGAAGAGTAAGACCTCCAGTGAGGATTTTGCCGGAGCGCCTCTTGATATAGCTATTAATTATTGCATAGGTGGTTATAGTGAGAACTATGATCAGTTTCTGAAACTCTCAAGACAGCTTGAACAGGTCAACAAGAAAAAGGCTAAGGTGAGACAGACCACCACATCCTTTGTGGGACAGAGGCCTAATGTACCTGCTTATATTGCTGGGGCGCCTAAGAACATGTACAGGCTGGAACGAACAGAAGAGAAGAAGCTTAAGAGGATATGGATGAAGGTTACCTATGAGTCAGCTACTACTGAGGAACAGATAAGAAACAGAGGAATCATAGCTCTTAATCTTATCAATCTTCTGGAAATGAATAACTACCTGGTAGACTTCAGACTCTTCGAGGTTTGTAATGTGGACTCTGAGGTATTCAGATGCGAGGTGGATCTGAAGAGACCTGGACAGAGGCTTCATCCTAGACTTTGCTATTATCCTATGTGCGGAAAGGCATTTGTTCGCAGGGTCTTATGCAGAATAAAGGAATCGATGCCATTTAAATGTGGCTGGGGCCTTAGCTACGGTGTAGTTATGAATGAGCAGTACACTCGTATGATCATGGATATTCAGGACAGGGATATCTATATAGGTTCTCCAAGTGAGATGAATATTAAAGGTTTAAATATTTACGAGGATGCAGATGCATTCTTAGAGAAGTTAGATTTAGGGGACAAGATTGTACTTCCTTCATATAGGGAAGAGGGAGTACAGATTTCTGTTGGAGGTTGATTATGGATGATTTAGCTTTGCTAAGAGAACTGTCAGATAATCCGGAGCTTTATCTGGAGGATGAGGACAGGGAGTTATTACAGACAAATAAAGATCTTATAGATGTGAGCAAGGCCAACAGCATTACGATGTATGGATCAGATATCCAGAAAAAGATGGCTGATCTCTCTGAGATGATGATCAAGAGTATCGGGGAAACAAAGGTTGACGAGATAAGTGAGACTATCGATCAGACCGTGGAATATCTTTCTGAGACTGATGACAAGGATGTAAAGAAAAGTGTGCTTCCGTGGAAGAAGCAGGATAAGTCACTTACACTTCAGAATAAGTATGATATCATTTCGCAGAATGTAGAAAAGATAGAGAGTTCACTTCAGGCTCATCAGGTCCGTCTTATGAAGGATACGGCTATGCTGGACCAGATATATAAGATGAATCAGGAGTATTTTCGTCTTGTTAATCTGAAGATCGCTGCGGCAAAAGATAAGCTTGAACAGCTGAGAATGGGACAGTACCCAGCTGACTGTGCTGATATCATGCCTGATATTATGGATCGACTGGAGCGAAAGATTGTGGAGCTTGAGACCACCAGAACTATCTCAATTCAGCAGGCACCACAGATAAGAATGCTACAGGCAAATGCGGCTGCTATGGCGGACAAACTTCAGTCCACACTGTATACAGTTATTCCTCTATGGAAGAACCAGATTGTGATTGCATTTGGAACCGAGCATACAAGAGCGGCTATAGCTACTGATAAGAAGCTTACGGATATGTCGAACCAGCTGTTGATCAAGAATGCGCAGAATCTTAAGATGCTGACTATAGAGACTCAGAAGGCCAGGGATGAGAATACTATCGATCCAAAGGCGCTGGGTGAGGCCAACAGGATTCTTATTGAGAGTCTGGATGATATTACAAAGATTCAGCAGGAAGGAAAGCTGAAGAGATATCAGGCGGAGCAGGAACTGGCTAAGATCGATGAAGAGATGAAGGGAAGGCTTTATCTTGCTTCTGTTGAATCTAAGTCCTGAGTTTAGCTTTGTTGAGGTAAATAGTTTGAATTAGTTTTTGGTTTACATAAGTTTACATAAAACAGTCTGTTTTTGTGAGTTGTTATAAAGACGGGCTGTTTTTCTTTTGTGTGAGATAGCATTTGGCTTTGATACAATGCGGATACAATGTAGTTATAGTATGAGACGATAGAAATACCAGAGTGGTTGAAAGGTATGGTGAAAGTTATGAAGAGAGTTATGAAAAAATCTATGAAGAAGTTGCTGGGGATGTCCTGCGCAGCGTTGTATGTATTATCGATGGGCTTTGGTAATACGACAGGAGTATCGGATGTATATGCTGACGGGGATAAGATCCTTATTGAACAGCAGGCAGAGGACATTAATGTTATACCTGATACGTATAATACAGGTGTTGATAGTTCAGTCAGCTTTACAAAGTACGTGGGAGTTGATGCGAAGGACGCTGATATAGATGTTTGTACTCCTATTGTTGCAACGTCAGGTTCTAATTCGTACAACATCGGGATAAAGAAAAGTAATGGAGACTACGTTATAGATTTTGGCGCTAAGCAGAATGCTAATCTCCCAGAACGTATAGAGGTCACAAATTATGATTTCACTGACTTTTATTTTAGAACCAGCAGAGAAGATTTTGTTACTACTAAGAAAACTATAGTTTTTAAAAACTGTATTATTTACAGATTTTCAAGGGATAAGTTTGACAGGAATATAACATATGAGTTTTATAACTGTACTATCCGTCGTTATGAAGGAAGTAATGCCTTGTTTAGAAACTGCTTCTTCGGTGGAAGCACATCAGATCCGCTAGTTCCATTTAGAAATATAGATGTAAAAGACTGTTTCTTTGGAAATCTAAATCATCCGAGTACTGACCCTACTCATATCGACTGTACTCAGATGTATGGTCATCAGTATTATGATAAGGCGACTCAGACAAATAAAACCCTTGATGTAGAAAACGTTAAGTATAAGAATTGCAGATTTATGGTTCCAAACATTCTTTATGATAATGGTAATCAGGCTACAGTAAATGCATGTATGATGATCCAGCTTGAGTATGCTAGTGGTAATAACATCTCTGTAGAAGACTGTATAATGAACGGTGGTTCTTATACCATATATTGTCAGTCTACTGCTGGTGATATACATATGAATAACGTTAAGCTGATAAATAACCGTGTAGGTGCAGCTACGTCTCACGGAGCAGTATATCCTACAAATATTGATCCAGATGCTGAATTCCAGGGTTTAAGAGGAACGGATTCACTGTATGTCAGCAGCGTATATAAGGAGAATGGTAAAACTTACTTCTACGTGACAAATGATACTCCTCGCGAAAGAAAGCTTAAGGTAATTACATCTAAAGGGGAATATGATTTTACAGTTAAGGCATGTCCAAAAGGTAAGACCGAGGAGAATGAGGAAGGATTCCATTGTTCTTACAGTGATTTTCCTATAGATGTTGTCGAATCAATAAATGAAGATTGTTCATATGCTGTATGTCTTGATGTGACAGATGAGAATAACGTAAGGCAGATCCGTTTTGTTAATTACGCAGGTTCACCTGTATATATTGATAAGAGTTATATGGGAACTGGATATAATCAGGATGTGATAGTTAGTGAAGGTCCTCTTGGAACTGATCTTACTTACACGGTAACAAGAACAGCTTCTAATGAATATATTCTTAGAATTTCAGGAAAAGGACAGATGCCTGGATTTAACAAGCTTGATACACCACCTTGGTCTGATTACACAGATTATTTAACTAAGATCATTGTTGAAGATGGCGTAGAGAATATAAGTAGCTTTGTATTCTTTGGAAGTTTTGGAGTAACAGACATAGAGCTACCTGATTCGATTACAATGATTGATAAATATTCTTTTGCAAACTGTGCAAGTATAAAGAAGATCAACATTCCTGCTTCTGTTAAAACAATAGGAGAAAGAGCATTTTTAGGTGCTCAGCTTGTGAATGCTGATGGAACTCTTAAGAAGGAGACATCCAATTCAGGAACAGATTCAGGAGAGGGAGTTGAGAAACCTGATGATTCAAATGTAAATCCTTCAAATGAAAATGACGCGAATAACGTGCCTAAGGACGTGAAGGAGAATAACAATAATGATTCTAGCTCTTCTGGTAATGGAACATCAGGTGGAGCGGCCGGTAATGGTGGATCAGGTGATGCTTCTGGTAGTGGAGCGGCTGGTACTGGTGAGGCTGCTCAGGCAGGAACCTCATATTCAAGTGAATGGGTAAATGGCTACTGGTACAACGCTGACGGAAGTCAGACTTATCCAGGTGTAATGGAATGGAAGAGTAATAGCAAGGGCTGGTGGATAGAGGATACTACAGGCTGGTATCCAGTAAGTACATGGCAAAAGATCAACGGCTATTGGTACTATTTTGATTATAATGGATATATGGCATCTAGTGAGTGGGTAGATGGCTACTGGCTTGGCTCAGACGGTGCATGGGTTTATGCCGAGACAGGCTCCTGGAATTCTGATAAGACAGACTGGTGGTTCGGTGATACCTCTGGTTGGTATGCTGCAGGACGCTGGCAGAAGATCAACGGCTACTGGTACTATTTCAATTCATCAGGATACATGGTGACCAATAAATACATTGATGGCTACTGGCTGAACGGTAATGGCCAGTATACAGGAAACTAAACTTTTTATTTTTAATCCAAATTTTAATTGTCCTTAAGGACTTCTTAATGTAATTCTTTCTATAATTACAAAAAAAGTGCAATTGGGGACAGACCTTGGTGCAGTGGGGACAGTCCCCACTGCACCATTTCTATTTGGAGGAAGAATGATGAAGTCTAAGGGAAGAAAGGTTCTGGTTGTTATAAGTGTGGTGCTGGTGCTGCTTATTGTGGCGGACTGGGCGCTTTCAGTATTTATATATGATCAGAATTTCGATGTGAGATTTACTACAGGAGATTCATACTTATTAAAGGTGGAGGAGTTTGAAGGACTCAGTCGTGAGAAGTATGAATTCACTTCGGATAAGGGCCAGAAGCTTACTGGATATATGTATTCTTCAGGTGATGATGAGAAGAAGGGAATCATAGTACTGGCTCATGGCTTTGGTGGCGGTGGTCACTGTAGTTACATCAGCTGTATCGATCAGTTCGCGAAGCATGGATATCTGGTTTTTGCTTACGATGCTACGGCATGTGATGAGAGTGAGGGCGAAAAGGTTGGCGGACTTCCTCAGGGAGTTATCGATCTGGATAACGCTATATCATTTGTAGAAGGAAATGAGGCATTCCCTAAACTTCCTATAATGCTTTTCGGACACAGCTGGGGCGGCTATAGCGTATGTACAGTGCTGAAGTACCATCCTGAGGTTAAGGCTGTGGTTGCATGTAGTGGCTTTGATTCATCTACAGATTTAATTCAGTCTGAAGGAAGTGAGATGATCGGACCTGGAATCTATGCCATGATGCCATTTTTGAAGCTGCATGAGAGAATGCGATTTGGTGAGAGAGCAAATGATACGGCTATGGAAGGTTTTGCAGCATCAGATGCAGCCGTTATGATCCTACATAGCGAAGATGACACGGTTGTTCCGATACAGTACGGATACGACAAGTATTATGAGCAGTACGGCTCAGATAACCGATTCACATTTGTAAGATACGAGGATAGAGGTCATACTGTATTTGCAGATCAGACTACTGAATATAGCAATAGAAATGTGGACACCGAGCTTTTTAATAGTATAGCTGAATTTTACGATAGTCATCTTAATTAACATGCTTTAATGAATTTATAATATAGTGTATAATGAACTCCGTTGTTTCAACGGAGTTTATTTATTTTTGGGAGTTTAAAGGATTTATCATGAGGTACAAGAATAAAGAAATCAGAAGTATGTATAGTGTTTCTTTTGTGGCATATATTGTGGGAATGGTTCTTACAATATTGGCACTTATACTTTTGGGCTGTGGATTTTTCTTTGGTGCTCGAAAGCTTAATGACCAAATGCACTTAGATGAGGCTATGGAGCGTCCGGGAAATTCTGCTTCAAGGGTTGTATATTTTGATATTGTGGAAGAACCTATTAAGGTAGGAAAAGATAGCCACGATACATATTATATGGTTACAGATGGCACCGAATACCGTCTGGTTGTTCTGAAAGATGACGATTTAAGCAAAATCAAGAAGGAACTAGAGAAATCGGTACCATTTAGAGCCTATGGAATGACTCGATATATAGTCGATAATGATACAAATGAAGAAATAGCTAAAAAGGCGTCTGATGTTCTGGGACAGCAGGTCACAGTTTATAACATGGATAAATATTTTGGAGAAGTTTGCTTTACTTATTTTAAACTATCCTATAGAGGCGTACTTTTCCATGGATATTTAGTTAATTTCATATTTGGAATCATGTTTCTGATAATAGGTGGCTTCATGTTTCTAGGAATGCGTTCGGAACTAAAGTCTACTAGAACAGTTAAATCCTTATCAGGAATTACTGCAGATGATATTGATAACGAAGCAAGTAAGCCTGATTCCAAATTTATGGGGCTAAATGTAATCTTATCTCCAGATATGCTGATCGGACTCACCTATGATTCAAGCCAATATGATTGTAATCAGCAGGTTGCCTTAAGACATAATGAGATAGTACGTGTATATGCATATCATAAGAATGTCATACCAGTTGCTAGTGGAACTCCAAAGGATCGCTATATCATCGAGGCAGAGGCTATAGATGGAAACAAGTATGTTATTTCAAATACTGGAAACGAGTATATTAGTCAATATAATCGAATGGAATCTGCTGCTGAAATCTTTCAGTGTATTCGTGAGCAGAATCCTGGGGTGATCTTTGAACCTTCTGATGCTAAGTACCAGACTTATCGTTTTTCTTACGTAGTAGAACGTGAAGAGTATGAAGAGGAAGAACATGAAGAGGTAGAACATGAACTCTCGCCTGAGGCTTTAAGTGACGACGTAAGAGAAGCGCTTTGTGATACGTTCAGTCATGGTGAGATTATCAAAAACTTTGAAGATAAGGATGCTATATTCTCACTTAAGATGCAATTTGTAGATAATACTAATTTTGTTGACATTACTACCGGCTATTTTGGAGATAGAGAGAGCGAAGTTGCTCCTAAATTCTATGAATACCTTAAGAAGGAGATAAATATAAGTTGGGATAGTTATTACGACGGTGATGAGTATTCCCTTCGATTTAGTGCCGCTGACGACACCATTTAGACCGTTCACACCAGATAGGGAAATATTTAGAATCAAGTGTTGTATTATAAACTCATCGAAAACTGTGTGTTTCGAGTGACAACATGTAGTGCGAGTTATTTGATGAGGAGGTAGTAATATGACACTAAGCGACGCGCTTATTTATCTGGGTATTTGTTTTATGGTGCTGGGCATTATGATGATCGCTGCGGCACGTAAATCAAAAAAGAAGGCTTGCGGCAACAAAAAGCTTCTTGAGAGAATTGATTTCTTCAAGAAGAAATGGCAGTCCGAGCATATAGGTCTTCTGCTCACACCGATAGGTATAATCTTGGGGTTGATTGTACTTTGTCTGGTTACAAAACTAAGCGCATTTATGTATCTAGCTGGAGCAGTACTGATCCTGCTATATGTGTACATCTACAATAAGATGATGGCATATATCGAGGAGAATGCATTTGACGGTACTGGTCCTGACTTAGATGATAATGATACTAATTTAGATGGTGAAAATTAATATGTGGCCCTTAAGGTTCAGGTTGAATCTTGAGGGCTATTTTTGTTATTATTGTAGATAGTTTGGTGCAGAAGGGGACAGACCTTGGTGCAACGGGGACGGACCCCACTGCACGAAAGTATTTATAAAGGGGAAAAGAATATGAGTATTATGGAAAGACCTGAGGTAAAGTTTTTACCTGAGGGTGGTAAGTGCTGGGAACATGCGTATGATGATTTTTATCTGAAGGCGTATATTCCTGCAACAGAGATTAATGGTGAGGTTTTTAACTACGCTTACAGAGCGCCACTGCTTCTCGTTTTCGAGGAGACCAGACAGAGCATGGAAGACGCAATCGACTTTGCTGAGAAAACTGGTCTTGCTAAGATAGCAGAGGATGCAGATGCAAGCGTACTTTTTGTGTATCCTACCTGCGAAGGTGGCTGGACAAATGCAGACCTTTCTGTATATCAGGGGGTTATCAAAGAAGTAAAGATGGATCCAGTATATAAGGATGGAATAGTAGAGTTTAATAACTTCTTTACACAGACCTTTGAGGGTTACTTCATCCGTGGTGCTAAGTTCAGGGCTGATGTCTACAGCTACGGTGCTTCAGCTGATTATGCAGCAAAGTTCCTTCTGGATACAGTTGAGGGCGAGTTCCTGTGGGGACCAGGTGAAATCACACCTGCTATGGTTTCTATGGAGCGCCTCAGCGTTAAGCCAGAAGTTAAGCGTAAGGATATCCCTATAATCAGTGTTGCAAATGATGATTCCATAAATAGTGCATTTAAGGGAGTAAGCGAAAATCTACTCATTAAGGATAGTGCTGATTATGTGAAGGATTTCTATGACTTTGTATGGAAGTTTAGAATGTGGTGTGGTCATATCGAGCTTGAACCCGACTTTAAAGAGATGGGCATGATCGAAGAGACTGGCACATTTACTGTAAAGACTTGTAACAGAAATATTGGTCGTTATAAAGAGACTGCTGAGCATCCAGCTGGATACTTTGCTTACTACAATAAGGACCTTTTTGATAAAGGACCTGCAGCTCTTGTACTTGGGTTCCATGGTGGCGGTGATTCGTCTATGTATCACACATTTGGAACCAAATGGTATGACATCGCACATCGTTATAATTTCCTATATGTCAGTGTTGAGAATCATCATGATCTGCCAGCACCAGAGGCTATTCAGATTCTTGATGTACTGAAGGAAAGATACAATATAGATGAGAAACGTATATATGCTACAGGTTTCTCTATGGGAAGCGCTAAGACCTGGGATATGTATCACGAGTATCCAGAGGTGTTTGCGGGATTCATGCCTTGCAGTGCTTTATTCCCAGCGCGTGAGAACCCATTTGGTCTCTCGTGGGGTGATCCTAAGATAAATACAACAGTTTCAGTTCCGATGTTTTATTCGGGCGGCGAGGCGTCACCACTTCCAGAGCTTTCATGTCATGCAGATGGATCTTTGGAGAGGGTGAAGTATCTTGCTGAGACCAATAAGCTTAAGGCGGATTTTGCCAGCGTAGATTTCATGCAGAAGGAGTCCTGGGAGGATCCAATGTTTGGACTTAAGGGCGACAAGGTGGAGACCTTTTATGATGAGGAACGCGATAGCGTGCTGACTGCTCGTTACTATGACAGCGAGGATGGCGTGTGTAGAACAGTGCTGGCTTCTGTAAGTGGCCAGGGGCATGAATGTCGTTTCCACAGCTGCGAGACAGCCTGGAAGTTTATATCACAGTTTTCACGAGACTAATGATATGTCAATGATATGTCAATGGGGACGGTTCTCAGTGGCAGAAATCTGCCAGGGAGAACCGTCCCCATTGTCCTTATTCGCCGTAGTCGTAGTACATGATGTCAACGACTGAGCCGTCCATAGCATTTATTGTTACGTGTGCTGTATAGTCTGTATCTGTTGTACTACCCAATACGAAATCCCAGGCTGGATAATATGTTATATTTGTTAATTCACCATTTGGGAAATACATGTCATAGTCAAGGCTTATGCTTCTAAGTTGAATATTTGTAGGATTGTTGAGTTTACTTAGTTCTAGCTGCTCTTTAATTGCGGTATCAAATGATTTTTTTATGTGTTCGAAATCCTGCAGCTTAACATTTTCTATTACATCAGTAATGTTTTGGGATATTGCTATATCGAAGCCATAAAGACCTTTACTTGTATACTTGATTATCCCCTTGTTTTGGTCATACATTGTGATTGCGTATGGATCTTCTTCGTAATCATTGAAACTATCAATGTAGAAGGCATAACCATCAGTAACATAAGTGGTTTCTTCGACCATTTCTTCTACGGCTTCAGAATTAATGAAAAATCCGAAGTTTTTTTCTGTTTGTTGAGTTTGATTATAATCCGAGAATAAATCCTTTTGTTCAGCTAAGTTAATACAATCGATTGGAACTCCAGGTACACCTGCTTTATAAGTGCTTATATAATCTGTGTTTGAAAACATCAGGACAGAAGAGAACTTTTCATAGTCTGAAGGATTATCGGTAAGCATCTCTGGATTAGCTAACCATACATCATAATTCTCATTGTTCATATTGTAAGAATAAGCATTTTCAGTAACGGTGTACTGTCCGTCAAACATTAATATATTATCAAGTAAATC
This sequence comes from Lachnospiraceae bacterium AC2031, assembly GCA_000687975.1. Taxonomy (GTDB): domain Bacteria; phylum Bacillota; class Clostridia; order Lachnospirales; family Lachnospiraceae; genus Eubacterium_Q. The sequence goes on from JIAB01000001.1 coordinate 3,082,837, forward strand.
TTGTGCATCAGATTTGAGTGTTTCAATATCATCCGTGCAGAGATTATCTATATCTAACGGTTCGCCAGCTAGATTAGTGTTTCCTGAAACCATGAGGGTTTTAAAATCATAATCTGGATAATAATCTTTTATGCTCTTTGGATCAAAAAAGATATAACTAGTATCTATTAAACTGTCATATGCTAAAAGAAGGACATATCGAGTGTTTTTATAGTCGCCTTCATACATGTGGATAAAATATTCCTCTTCATCATCTTCAACATTTTTGTCGATCCATTTGTATTCTTCTGAAAATGAAGAATTAATGATAGTAGTATCATCTTCCAATGTAAAAATACGCTTTGAACCATTCATCATATCTTCTTGTATTTGATGCTTATTCTGAATGAAATGGCATTTATAGAGGAGAGTAATATAATCATACTCGTTAGTATACGATATAGATTCTATCTTTTCAGCGGTGTCACCGAAAAGAGCTTTAACAATATCAGCTTCTTTTGATTCCAAGTTATTATGAACTTCAGCATTATAGATATTAAGGCCATCCTGGTCAGGGATATTTACCTGAAAACTTCCACTAAAATTTGCTTCACCGATTTTGAATTCATTTTTATATGAGACACTTGATCCTAAAACTTCCTGAAGCGTACCTGTAGCACCAGTCGCAATGTATAGGCCATCGGAGGCGGTTGCAGTTGGTGTAGATGAATCGTTTGAATCATTTATTGCGTTATCGTTGGTCGTGGTGGTTGATTCTTCGTCCATTCCGTAGTCATCTACAGTAGTTGTTTTGTCGCCACATGCTGCCATAGAAAGGCAGAGAGTAGTGGCAAGTGTTGCTGATAAAATCTTCTTTAATTTCATGTTAAATCCCCTGTTTAGTATAAATCGTTGTAGTCAAGGTATTCGATGTCGGTGATTGAACCGTCCATAGCGTTTATTACTACAACCGCAGAAAGGTTTGATTCGGTTGTGTTATTTATCTCAAAACTCCAGGCTGGAAAATATGTATATGTTTCAACATTATCTTCATCTGGGTAATATGTAGCATAGTGAAGCCTCATGCCTGCTAGTTTTAAATTGGTAGGGTAGTTAAGCTTGCTAAGATCCAGCATTTCTTTTATCTGAGAATTAAATGATTTAGTGATGTGATCGAAATCCTGGAGCTTAACATTTTCTATTACATCAGTAATGTTTTGGCTGATTGCTATATCTACGCCATAAAGTCCTTGGCTGGTGTACTTAATGATTCCTGTATTTTGGTCGTACATGGTGATGGCCTCCGGATCTTCCTCGTAATCGTTGTAACTATCAATATAGAAGGCGTAACCATCAGTTACATAAGTAGTTTCTTCAACATATTTGTCTGCCTCGCCGGTAGATATAAAATCCAATAAGTCTAGTTCCAGTTCCGAACCTCGATCGAGATTACATTCTGTAAGTAGATCTTTTTGGTCAGTTAAGTTAAAGTAGTTGATTGGGAGTCCTGGGACTCCAGCATTTATTGAACTTATATAATCGGTATTAGAAAACATAAGAACAGTAGAGGTGTTATCACAGTCAGCAGGTTTATCTGCATAGAATTCAGTATTTGCATATAATAATATACCGTAATTACCATTGTATATTTTGTAGTTAAATGCATTTTCGGTTATGGAATACTGACCGTCAAACATAAGTGTGTTATCAAGAAAATCCTGAGCATCTGATTTTAGTGTTTCGACGTCATCAGTGCAGAGATTTTCTATCTCTAATTGTTCTCCAGCCTGATCTTTATCTCCTGAGATCATTAATGTTTTGAAATCATAATCTGGATAATAATCCTTTATACTCTTTGGATCAAAGAAGATATAACTGGTATCAAAATAACTGTCATATGCTAAAAGAAGGACATAAGGACAGTTGTTGTAGTCGCCTTCATACATGTGAATATAATACACATCTTCGTCGTCATCTTCATTTTTATCGATCCATTTGTATTCTTCTGGAAACGATGAGTTAATTACGACGGATTCGTTTTCTAGGGTGAAATACTGAGTTCCGTTATCTATCATTTCTTTAATGGACTTATGCTTGCTATGGATGAAATGATATTTATAGAGAAGAGTGATGTAATCATACTCGTTAGTGTATTTTATTGATTCTATCTTTTCAGCGGAGTCACCGAGGAGGGCTTTAACGATAGCATCTTCCTTTTCTTCCAAATTATTATCGATTTCTAGATTATAAACATTAAGCCCATCCTGGTTAGGGATTTCATACTGAAGACTTCCACTAAATTTTGCGTCACCAATCTGGAATTCATCTTTATATCCAACACTTGTTCCCAATACTTCCTGAAGGGTACCTGTGGCACCAGTTGAGATGTATAGAGCATCAGAAACGGTAGCGATAGGTGCTGCAGAACTTGATGAATCATTCGATGCTTCATCGGAAGAAGTAGTTGTTTCTTCTTCAAGTCCATAGTCATCCACAGTAGTTGTCTTGTCGCCACAGGCTGCCATAGAAAGGCAGAAAGTTGTGGCAAGAGTTGCTGATAATATCTTCTTAAATTTCATAAAAAATCCCCCTGATATATATCTCGGCCAATGGCATATTTAATCAACTTCGGATACATCGTAATATTCGATGTTGATGAGCGTGCCGTCGATTGCATTTACGGTTGCGTATGCAAAGAGGTTTCCTTCTGTTGTACTTACAAGCTCTATCATCCAGGTTGGAACTGACTGATAAGATTTGTTGTAGTTTTCGCTGTCACTTGCAGAAGCCATTTTTATAGTTTCTTCTTTTGATAAATTAGAGTAATAGCATAGCTGTATATCTGAAATATTAAGAGTAGAAGGGTTTCCAAGTTTATCTAGATCCAGCTGTCCTTCAAGCTGAGCAGGGAGGTTTTCTGCTATCTGGTCAAATGGCATAAGAGATACATTTTCCCTGACGTCAACTACCTTGTCTGAAAGTCGTAGATCGATACTATAAAGGCCACGACTTGTATACTTTATTATTCCTGTATTTGAATCATTAAAAGTTATTGCTGTATCGTCCTCTTCATCATCTGCTTTTAGGCCATCGATATAAAAAGCGTATCCATCAACGGTAAATGTGGTTTCGTCCACATATTTATTCGAGTTGTCAGAAAATAGGAATTCAAAGAAATCCTTTTCTTTTCCTGTCTCGGATTCATATTCTTTCTTTATATCTCGTTGTTCGGCTATATTAAAGTAATTAATAGGGACGCCCTTGATACCTTCATGTACTGTGCTTTGATAATCGGTATTGGAAAACATCAAGACTGAAGATGCAGATTCGTAGTATGAAGGTGAAAAGACGTAAGAGTCTGTGGTGGCAACCTCAACTACAGGATCAGAATGCATCATCTTGTATAAAAAAGCATTTTCAGTTACGTTGAACTGTCCCTTAAAGTTTAGTTCATTATCCAGAAGACTCTGTGCATCTTCTTTTAAGGTTTCTTTATCATCATTGCAGAAATTTTCGAGCTCTACGTCAGCTCCTGATGCGGTTTTATCACCAGCAACCAGAACAGTCTTGAAGTCGTAATCAGGGAAATAGTCCTTTATGCTTTTTGGCTCGAAGAAGATATATCTCATGTTTGTGGTGTAATCATAAGCGAGCAGCAGTACGAAACGTGTGTTTTTATAATCGCCTTCGTACATATGGATATACATTTTATCGCCGTCTGTCCATTTGTATTCTTCGTCAAATGTGGCATCTATTATTGTTCTATCGAAAAGCTGAATATCCATGGTTTCAGAACCGTTGATACTTGCTTTAAAGTAGTCATGTGTGTGAATGATATTTTTATATTTATAAAGAAGACTAATGTAGTCATACTGGTTAGTATATTTAATTGATTCAAGTTTTTCTGCTGAATCACCCAGGAGAGCCTTTACGATTGCATCTTCATCTTTTTTACCGTCGTCGGTTGACTCCATGTTGTATATATTCAGTCCTTGTTGATTTGGAATAGCGAAAGATGCATTTCCCTTTATAGTTACACCATCTACAGTAAATTCCTTGTCAAATGAGACTTTCTCGCCTAGCATTTCCTGAAGCGAACCGGCAGCTGGGCCTGACACTGTGTTTGTATCTGAAGATGCAGCGGATGGAGTAGCATCGCTGCTTTCTGTTGTCTGTTCCTGTACGCCATAGTCATCAACCACAGTTTCATTATTACTTCCGCATGCTGTGGCTCCAAGGCAAAGTGTTGAAGCGAGTAAAAGACTAGTTATCTGTTTTGCAAGTTTTGTTTTTCTCATGTTATCCCTCTGTGTATTATTTTTATCTGCCAGGGAGAACCGTCCCCACTGGCAAGTTTAAACATAATATAAAATATAGATGTTTCAAAGATGTTTCAATCTTTACCTTATCCCCGTGGTAATGATAATGTTGTGATGAATCAAAAATGAATCAATATTGTGTCCAAACGGTGGAGTTCCGTGACATTTGTCATATACATATATTACTTCGCTCACTATTAAAATACTAAGGTGTTAAGTATATTAATAATGTAAGTAGATGAATGAGTCACTTTGGCTCAAAGCTGAATCGACTCATTTTAAAAGGAGAAAAATAATATGAACTTAGTTATTCATGATTTGAGTGAGCAGGAGTGGCAGAAGGTTGCCGACAAATATAATGGCTGGGAAGTGATCAGTGATGATGGTAGCATCAAGCCTTGTGTTGGATGCTTTGGCTGTTGGGTAAAGACTCCTGGCGAGTGTGTAATAAAGGATAAGTACAATCGTATGGGAGCGCTTATCCATCATGCGGATGAAGTGGTTGTCATCACTCGCTATAGCTATGGATGTTTTAGCAGCTTCGTGAAGAATGTGTTCGATAGAAGTATTGGCTGGGTTCTGCCTTTTTTTGAGAAAGTAAATGGTGAAATGCATCACAAGACGAGATATCCAGAGGAAAAACCAATCACTTTTATCTTTAGAGCTGAAAGCTTCACTGAAGAGGATAAAGAGAAGGCAAAGGTCTATGTTGAGGCGGTGTGTCGAAACTTCCGTGGTATCATCAAAGACCTCCGCTTCGAAAATGAGTCAGTAGGGGTTAAAGCCGAACCGACTCATAATGAGTCAAAAGGGGGAGAAATTGAACCGACTCATTCGGGGAAGACGGTGCTATTAAATGGTAGTATGAGAGGAGATAAGGCGAATTCACTCAAGTTCTTGAATTACTTGAATGCAAGACTGGATGGAAAGGCTGAGGTGATCAATCTTTCTAAATATATGTCAAAACAGGATGAACTTATAAAGATTCTTCTTTCTGCAGAGACAATCGTTTTTGGTATGCCTCTTTATGTAGATGGAGTTCCGGGACATGTTCTTAGAATCATGGAGATGATGGAGCGAGAGGAGAGTGTTCCGAAGAGGATATATGTTGTATCCAACATGGGATTCTATGAGAGCGTACAGCTTAAGAATCTTATGAGTCAGGTAAAGACCTGGAGCGAAGCTTGTGGTTATGAATATGGTGGAGGAGTTGCCATAGGAGCAGGTGAGATGCTCAATATGTTTGTTGATTCAAAGTCCAGTGGTAAGGGCCCTGGAAAGAATGTGACCAATGGATTGGATGAATTGGCTAGCAGAATTATGTCAACCAAAGGGGCTGGAGATATCTACGCCGATTGTAACGGTTTCCCTCGTTCCCTTTATATGATGGCAGCTAATTCAGGCTGGCCTAGAGATGCTAAAAAGAATGGTCTGAAGAAGAAAGATTTACTTAGACAACTGTAATAAGTCGAAAAAGCAAAAGAAAAGTAAAGAACCGCCGGCAAGGGCGGTTCTTTTTTGCTTATTTCAGGTCGATAGTGACTGGGTCACTGATAAGTTCAACTGTTGTTGTTACTTCTCTGCCTTTGTTTTTGTCTTCAACTTCGATTACTTTCTCGATAGCGAAGGTGATAGTTGAGATTCCGTCAGCCCACTGACTACAGTAGTTAACACCGGCTGCCTCACTTAAACGAGGTAGTGCTGATGCATTATCGTAGAGTGGTGCAGAGAATCTGTCAGGCATAAAACAAGCAAACTCATCATCACATTCATCAATCTGTTTCTGAAGTTCTTCGCTTGTATCACCACACTGGTACATAACGTATGTATTACCAAGGTCGTCCCAGCATCTGATTCTAAGGAAGGTGCAGTACTCGATTCCTTCCTCTTCATCTACTCTGTGAATTTCATCCCAATCATCCTCACAAGAAGAAGTTCCGTACAGCACGAGACCATTAGCTCCGATAGAATAGCTGTCTATTGTCATTGATTCATGAGTGCCGTAGAAATCAAGTTCGCCGCTTCCTCCGTCGATAGCAATACGCTCATTTTCTGTATCTTCATATTCACCATCTAACTTAGTAGTAAATGTATACTTACCACCATAATGCTTTCCAAGATCGATATCAAATGTAATCTGGCTGTTCAGCGGATCTGGAAGAGTAGCCATATATTCCTGCCATTCATTTGCCCAGTCCTCAACCTCTTCCTCAGAAGAGTTAGCTGTGATTGGGGTTTCACGCTTTGGTGCATTTGGATCGTTGCCTTCCATAAATGCCTGAGTTGTGTCGGTTGCCATGAAGAAATCTAGGTAAAGTGTTTGATCATCTATGCTGTATTCATTTCCCCAAGACATCATTTCTGTGTCATCAAGCTTTGTTACAAGTGAGATACCGGAACAGTCTATAGCGCTCCAACAACCAGATTCTGTAACTGCTGTTTCGATATCATGTTTCAATGCTTCAAGATCTACAGATTCATCAAATGTGAACTTAACGCCTATCTTTATGGTGTCGTAGTCTTTAGAAATGCTGGAAATCTCAGCATTTGCAATTCCTGACTTGCTCATATTCTCAATAAGCTGTTCAGCATTATTTTCAGAGATTATAGTCTCTGTATTAGCCTCTGTATCAGCCTCTTTGGTCTCATCTATTATGTCATAAGTTGCTGCGGCTGCTTCGATATTCTTAAGGTTTGCGTCATTTCTGTTGGTATTTACTGCTGCATAGACTCCACCACCAGCAGCGAGACAGCAGGCTGATATGATACCAGCACGGCAGAACCAACGAAGGCCCTTGTTTGATTTTCTTATATCATTTGTTTTACTCATACGTTTCTCCTTCACTAATTATTTCACGTCGATAGTAACTGGGTCAGTCATGTATTCAAAGGTTGCTTCTAATTCATGATTAAAATCATATGTTTCGTTGAATTTTGCAATCTGGAATGTAACACTGGATACTCCACTTGCCCAATTTGTTTTGAAATTGAGTCCTGATGCTTTGGAATAATCAGGGAGCCTTCCGTCATCGCATATACTTGCGGTAAAAATATTTGGTGTGAAAGGATCTGTTTCGTCATCTTCATCTAAAGCCTCATCGCTAAAATCTCGTGCTGGGTAAAGAAGGTAGCTATTTCCTAAATCATCAGTTGCGATAATGTAAAGCTCTTCAAAATAGGAAAGCATTCCGTCCTGTTCACATTTTGCATACAACTCATTTATATCACCTTCTTCGGAACAAGTACCCTGGAACTCGATTCCATTTGCACCCACAGAATAGCTGGTTATATTAATTGAAGTATGCATGTTATAGTAACTTGCTTCAGCGCTTACTTCGTCTATAGAAATACGGTCGTTTTCAACGTCCTCGTAAGAACCGCCTAGTCTAGTTATAAAAGTATAGGTTCCACCGAGATCCTTCCCAAAGTTAAGGTCAAATGAAATCGTACAGCTCAGTGGATCTGGAAGAGCATCTTCATATTTCTTGAGAGCCTCGTCATATTTTGTAGTTGCTTCAATTGACTCTTCCTCAGATAATTCTGAAAATGGACTGATACCATAATCATCTGCCATTGGCCAGTTAGGATCTGTGCCTTCACTCACTGCCTTGGTTTCATATGTATCGATATCAACTTCTATAGACAGCTTGTTACCGTCTAATGAGTAGTTATTTACCCATGTTCTCATCTCAGTATCGTCAAGTCTTGATGTAAGAGAGAAGTTATCAAAGGTTTCATTATTCATAGCCACAGCGATACCCTGATCAGCAAAATGGTCAAATGTATCTCTAAGTGGTTCAAACTTGCTAGCGTCATCTAGTTCCATATTTACGATAACCTTGATTGTATTATCTTGCTTGCTGATGCTTTCAATCTCAGCGTCTGCAATTCCATCCTTTTTGATCTGTTCGATAAGATCTGGACCTGCATTCTGAGCAAGTATAGAAGTATCATCTGCAGAGGCTGCATCTGTGCTTGTACCTTCTGTGATAACGTCGTAGGTCAGCTCACCGCCAGTCTCTTCGTCGTAGATCTTCTTTGTAACCTTGTTGCCGTCTACATCAACAACCTCTGACTGAGATGACTTGATACGAAGGTTATTTGCTGTATTCTTTCTAAGAGTAGTTGCTGCGTAAACTCCACCGCCAACAGCGAGACAGCAGAAGGTTAGTATCGCAGCGCGACTAACCCATGTGAGGGTACGGTTTGCTTTTCTTTTTCTAAGATTAAGCTTCCTATTTATACGTGAGTTGATACGAGAAACTTCCTCAGGAGAGAGGGCCTCATCTTCGTACTCACTGAAATCTGTTTCGATTTCATTTAGATATTTATATAAATCATCCATATTTGCGCTCCTTGCTAATAAGATAGTTCTTTCTGATTTTCTTCTTTCCACGGGATGTGTGATTGTAAAGCTGGTCTTTCGGGATGTTCAAGTCCTTGCTTATCTCGTCCATGCTTTCGCCCTTCTGATAGATCCGACGGAAGATTTCTCGGTCTTCCGGGGAGAGACAGGAGACGAGCTGTTCGAACTCGCTGTCGATGGATTCCTCTAGTCTAGTAAATCGTTCGTCATCGAATCCAGGCTCATTTGCCATATCCTCTAAGGATTCACCCATCTGACTGAATTCTTCTCGTTTCGCCTTTCTGAGATAATCTATGGCCTGGTATCTGGCTATTGCCGCAAGCCATCCTTTGAAATCACATTTGTCTTCGTTGTAGTCGTCTGCGTGATCCCACGCTTTCATCAGTACGTCGTCGAAGCACTCATCCACCATGTCAGGAATCAGACTTAGCTTCTTTCGGATTATCGAATATAGTAGGCCACCATATTTTTCTATAATAAACTCGAGGGCTCGCTCGTCCTTGGCGCGTAGTCGCTCGACAAAATTGTTATCTGTAATTTTTGGCTTATACACGATGTTTCTCCTTTGTTTCATTAGCAGCTGCTATTAATATATACGTCAAATGTATCTAACTTCTATCCAAATTCGAAAAAAAATTATTTTTTTTTTAAAAAGTGCAACGGGGTCTGTCCCCACTGCACTTTTTGTGGTAAAATGTTGATTGGGGTATTATTGTTTCAATTTAATGGGGTAGTGCTTATGGATTTACAAGAGTATGTAAATGGCTTTGGGGCCATGACGTGTGTAGTTTCAGTAGAGAATCTTGGAGGAGGAAAGCGCGGTAAGTTCCGTATTGTCTGCGGAAATCCAGCGTATGTTGGATCTATTGAACATCCAGCTCCTGGAGCAGAGCTTCTTACACAGAAGTTCACGCCAAATGCTGAATACACAAATTATTTTACGAGAGATCTTAACTTTGAGGACTTCTGTTACATGGCAGCAGTTGAGAAGAAATGTCTTAACTCATATGCAAGTGCTGACAGGATCCACGGAGTCTATTTTAATATGACATTTCTCCCTGTAGCCTATGAGGAGGGCAATCTCTGTTATTGTACCTACACTATGGAGATTAACTTCGAGGCAAATCTTGAGAGAATGTCCACTCTTTCTGCTGAGGCAACTCAAAATGTTATCAGAATCTGTCTCGGTCTAAAAACTTCCGGTGATTTTAAATCAGTAATGACCCGTGTTATTTCAGACATCAGAGAGATGTTCAATGCGGGCCACAGTTGTTTATTCCTGGTAGACAATTACGAGCGTTCATGTAGTGTTCTTTGTGAAGCTTTGGCTGAGGATACCATTTTGACCACAATGAATGATTATGTGGATGATAAGTTCTACGATATTGCGGCCTCCTGGGAGGGAATGATCGCGGGCAGCAACTGTATCGTGGTTAAGGACGAGCAGGACATGGAGGTTGTGAAGGAGCGTAATCCAATCTGGTACAAATCATTTACAGACGCACATGGTGAGACTATCGTTCTGTTCCCACTGAGGTTCCGTGGAATGCTTCTGGGGTATGTGTGGATCATCAATTTTGACATTGAGAAGGCTACAATAGCTAAGGAAACCTTTGAGACCACTGCTGCAGTCATCGCATCTGATATCAACAACTTCCTGCTGATGGACAGACTGAAGGTGCTGAGTTCCAAGGATATGCTGACAGGCGTTATGAACCGTAACGAGATGAACAACTTCGTGGATAAGATGAGCGAAGAGGATAATCCTGGAAATGTTAGCGTTGGAGTTGCATTTACCGACCTAAATGGCCTCAAGCGTGTGAACGATGAACAGGGTCACAGTGCAGGTGATGCACTTCTGAAGGATGCGGCCAAGGCTCTTGAGGAGGTCTTCAAAACTGAGGAAATCTTCAGAGCGGGTGGTGATGAGTTCACTATTATCTGTCTTGGAGTTACAGAGGAAGAGCTTAAGGCAAAGGTTGAGGCTGCCAAGAAGGCTTCTGAGAAGTATCCAGAGGTAAGCTTCGCCATAGGTTTGTGTCACGAAGCGGACAAGCGAAATGTTCGCCAGGCACTGAGAGTTGCGGATGAGCGCATGTACGAGGACAAGCGCCTCTACTACGAGCGCCACCCGGAGAAAAAACGTTAGTTAGTTGATATATTATGAGCAGATTAATGATTAAACAGAAGGTGTTTTCTTGGACGGATACGTATGATGTGTACGATGAGGCCGGAAACCCAAAATATTTTGTTAAGGCGGATTTCTTTTCGATTGGTCACAGGATTCGTGTGTACGATAAGGCAAGTGGCCAGGAGATAGGAATGATCCAGGAGAAGCTCTTTCATATAATGAAGGAGTTTGAGATAAGCATAAATGGTTACTCACAGGGAATCATTAAGAAGCAGATCTCTTTCTTCACCCCAAAGTACAATATCGATTACAAGGGCTGGAGGCTTGAAGGCGATTTCCTGCAGTGGAACTATGATATCTTTGAGCAGCAGAGGCTTGTGGTACATATCTCAAGACAGCTGTTTACCTGGGGCGATACCTACGTGCTGGATATTCAGAACTATGAGGATGAGCTGCCTGCACTGATGGTGGCAATCGCTATGGACGCGGCAAGATGCTCCGAAAATAACAATGCCAATACGTATATGTAATGAGTCAAAAGGGCTTTGAGCCAAATCGACTCATTTTAGTCAGATATTTATAAAAAACATCATATTTGAAAAATACGGACAACTCTCCGGTATGGTATTAAATAGGTACACTATTTAAAACACTATTAAACTAGGGAAACAATATCTATCAAAGTTTCAAGGAGAGTTGTAATGAGAAATCTATCAAAGAAGTCGAGAGTGCATGCACTTTTTTTAGTGCTATTTTTTGCATTCTCTTTTTTTGCGTCTGGAGTTGGAAATCTTCAGGCGTCTGAAGTGAATGCAGCTGGACTGAAAGATGTTGAAGGGGTGCAGCCGGAGGGGCTGATTTATCTGAAGTTCGACTTTGGCGGCATGGGGGCGGCGGATGGTTACATTGGCGTTTCGGGTTCTGAGGGCTACGATGCGGCGAAGGGCTATGGCTTCAACCAGCCAGCGAACTCCCACGATGTTGAAGCCGGTGGCGAGGGCGCGTGCAGTGATGCAGTAGCATTTGACTTCGGGAATGCCCATTTTAAGGTGGATCTGCCAGTAGGCGTTTATAAGATCACAGTTACAACGGGAAATGACATCTCCGACACTATTGAGGCCGAGGATGTGATGCAGCTTCTCTTTATGGAGGGAAGAAATGCGGTGGATTCCTTCACGATTCCTGTTACTGATGGTCAGCTGAATATTTACGCTTCATATGGCGTGGGGGCTCAGCATTCTATAAGTACTCTGGAAATCGAGCAGGTTTCTACTGGAACAGAGACCAAGCCAACTATCTGGCTATGTGGAGATTCTACTGTCTGCAATTATTACAACGTAACTGACTCAGATCCCCGTGGCTGGGGCGAGTATCTGAAGAACTATATAGATACGGATACATATGATATAAGAAACGATTCTGTTAGCGGCATGCGTACTGCTAACATGGTTGAGAATTACTTTAAGGTTGTTGAGAAGTACGGCAAAGAGGGGGATATTCTCGTTCTTTCCCTGGGTATCAACGACTATGTGGACGAGCTGGATGCTTACAATAAGACTGGTAATCCGATAGAGTCGGCCAACTACGTAGCAAATATGACGACTCTTGTTCAAAAGGGCAAGGAGCGCGGCATGACTGTTTATCTTGTAAAGCAGCACGGCGATATTAATGAGTGCAAGTACCCTGTGCCTGAAAAGGAATACTTCAGCGATGAGCTGGATTCAATCGCAGCCTCTGAGGGCGTTGGCATCATCAATATGTTTAAGCCTTGGCTCCAGTTCTGTCTTGAAAAGTCCAAGGCGGTAGCTGAAACCTACTATGCCAGCGGCGTACATCCAAATGCTAAAGGAGCCGACAAGCTTGCTGAGATTGCAGCTTCCCAGCTGTTTCCTATTGGAGAAAGTAGTGGGCCCGTAGTTGTGGATCCTTACACGGATTTTGACTCGGCGGCACAAGTTGCCTTCGAAACCGTGGAGTCGGGGGAGGCCATTTCGAACCCACATAAGGGCTATGTTATGACGGTTTATAATCCAAACATGCTGTACGAGGGTAAGCATGAATACGGCATTGGGGGGATAAATGGAAATGAGGCTTGGAATCTGACGACGATCTGCAGCGACGTGCTGTTCTGGAAGGACCTGAATCCCCAGGAGGACGTTTATAATTTTGAGAAGATCGACAAGATGCTGGAAGCTTGCGAGCATGCGGGAATGACTTACGGTATGCGAATTATTCCGTACACGACTTGCAAGGGTACGGACGATAATTACGGTGCGGACCACGATTTTGTGCCTCAGTGGGTTTACGACAAGGGTGCGAAGAAGGATACAGTGACTTATACACATAAGAAGCCTTCGCCTACCATTAAGGTGCCGAATTGGTCGGACCCTATATACATTTCCAGCTATAAGAAGTTCATTGCGGCGCTGGCTGAGAAGTACAACGGGGATCCTCGCGTGGAGTACATGGAGATCCGTGCTTTCGGAAACATGGGTGAGTGGCATACGGGCGAGTTCGTGGGAAATGACCTCCCAACACTTGATATTCAGAAGGACATGCTGTCTTACATTGCGTCTCAGTTTACGGAGACTACCTGCAGCGTATTCGTAGATGCTCGTGAGCTTTATGACTACGCTAATGATCTGGGATTTGTGAAGCGTAATAATGGGCTCATAATGGCGAAGAATACTGAGTGGGAACTGGTGCCTTCATATCGTGCGGGGGTTATGACTATGGCGGACAGCCACAGCTCTTATGAGGAAATGCTGAAGGCGGATGAAAAGGAATATCTTAGGTGGACTCCTGAAAGATACCGGGAGTCTATCGAGATTGCTCATCTTTCTATATTTGCATTTGACCAGGAGAGCACGGGAAGCTACAAGTTCTATAAGGAGAACAAGGAGCTTTGCGATGAGATGTGCAACCGTCTGGGTTATAACTTTACGGTATCTTACGCGAAGAGGGCTGGAAACAAGCTGAAGGTTACTATAAAGAACACAGGACTTGCGCCTGCATTTTTCGACATCGACCTTTGTGCGGAGATTACAGATGAGTCGGGTAACAAGATAGAGAATTTCGGAGAGCCTATAAGAATCGCTAAGGGCAGCTTCGGAGATGGTGACGAGAGGTCGTACATGTTCGAGTATGATGGTACTTTGGAGTCAAATGCTACTATCTGCCTTGCAATGTATGAGAGCAAGAAGTTTGCCAGCGTGAGTGATCTGGTAAACGGTAAGGAGAATCCGACAGTTAGGTTTGACAATAAGAATAACATGGAGACTAAGCGACTGAAGCTGGTGGAGACCTGGAGAGCGACGGATGAAACTGGTAATGGTGCTAGCAATGTTGTAGATAACGGTACAGATAATGGAACTGGTAATGGTAATGGTGCTGGTAACGTTTCTGCTAATAATGCAAATGATTCAGATAAAAGCACTAAGAATAATAATGCTCAGAAGGATAATTCTATAGACGAAAACTGTCAGGACGGTGAAGGAGATTCATATACACCAACAAATTTATCCAATGAATGGTATAATGGCAAATGGTACAACGCAGATGGCACCCAGACCTACGAAGGCATTATGTCATGGAAGTGTAATTCGAAAGGCTGGTGGGTGGAAGATACATTTGGCTGGTACCCTGTGTCATGCTGGCAGAAGATAGATGGACTTTGGTACTATTTTGATTCGGAGGGCTACATGGCGGAGAATGAGTGGCGGGACGGCTACTGGCTGAGTGGCAGTGGCGCCTGGACCTATGAGCCGATGGGTTCCTGGGGACACAACTCCAAGGGCTGGTGGTACGGCGATACTTCTGGTTGGTACGCATATGGCCAGTGGCAAAAGATTAACGGCACCTGGTACTACTTTAATAACTCGGGTTATTGGGTAAAATGAGTCAAAATGCTCAAAGCCAAAGTGACTCAAAAATGAGTCGATTCGGCTTTGAGCCGTTTTGACTCATTTTGTGTTATAATGGGGAGACTACGGATTTAAGGAGAATGTTGTGAGTATTTTAAATGTTGATAATTTGACACATGGCTTTGGCGACAGGGCCATCTTTGAGGATGTTTCGTTCAGACTGCTGGCGGGAGAGCACATCGGGCTCATCGGCGCCAACGGCGAGGGAAAGTCCACATTCATGAATATAATTACGGGCCAGCTCCAGCCTGACGAGGGCAAGATCGAGTGGGCTAAGAACGTGAAGGTCGGTTACCTGGATCAGCATGCGGTGCTGAAGGAGGGAATGACCATCCGTGACGTGCTGGCAAGCGCCTTTGATTCTTTATATGAAATGGAATCGCGCATGAACGAGCTTTACGAGAAGATGGGCGACGCCACTGAGGAAGAGATGAATGCATACATGGAAGAGACAGGTACTATTCAGGACCTGCTGACGAACCATGATTTCTATATGATCGATGCAAAGGTAGAAGAAGTTGCAAGGGCTCTTGGACTCTTAGACCTGGGACTTGATAGAGATGTAACAGAACTTTCTGGTGGACAGAGAACAAAGATCCTTCTGGGCAAGTTGCTTCTTGAAAAGCCAGACATTCTGCTCCTTGACGAGCCAACAAACTATCTGGATGCAGAGCATATCGCGTGGCTGAAAAGGTACCTGCAGGAGTACGAAAACGCTTTTATACTGATTTCGCACGATATTCCATTTCTCAATAGTGTTATAAATATCATCTACCACATGGACGGCCAGTACCACAGTCTGGACCGCTACGTGGGCGATTACGACAAGTTCACTGAGGTGTACGAGATGAAGAAGGCTCAGCGTGAGGCGGCGTACAACCGTCAGCAGCAGGAGATTGCTGAGCTGAAGGACTTTGTGGCTCGTAACAAGGCCCGTGTGGCAACACGAAACATGGCCATGTCCCGTCAGAAGAAGCTGGACAACATGGACATCATCGAGAAGATTTATGACAAGCCGAAGCCGGAATTTAACTTTAAGGTGGCGAAAACTCCGAGCAAGATCCTGTTCGAGACGTCGGACCTTATCATCGGATACGACGAGCCGCTGTCATCACCACTTAACGTGTCTATGGAGCGTGGCTCCCGAATCGTGCTGACAGGTTCAAATGGTATTGGAAAAACTACTTTACTTAAGAGTATCCTTGGTCTCATCCCTGCTTTAAGCGGTAGCGTTGAGCTGGGCGAGAACTTAGAGGTTGGCTACTTTGAGCAGGAGATGCGTGCTGATATCGAGACTACATGTCTGCAGGAAATCTGGGAGGAGTTCCCAGGCTTCACACAGTACGAGGTACGTTCTGCCCTTGCCAAGTGTGGTCTTACTACAAAGCACATCGAAAGTAAATGTAAGGTCCTCTCTGGAGGTGAGCAGGCGAAGGTGCGTCTCTGCAAGCTGATCAACCGTGAGTCAAACCTTCTTGTGCTGGACGAGCCTACTAATCATCTGGATGCGGACGCGAAAGAAGAACTGGCCAGAGCGCTGAAAGAGTACAAAGGAAGTATCCTGATGGTGTGCCACGAGCCAGAGTTTTATGAGGACATAGCCACAGAGGTGTGGGACTGCACAAAGTGGACCACAAAACTATAAATTTGTAGTATAATGAGACCATGGGGGAAAACTAAAAAAAGGAGAGGGGTTGCTATGGGTAAATGGGGTAACAAATCTAAATGGATTGCCATAGTGATGGCATGTTTTATGCTGCTTACAGTGTTCGCTCCGGGACTTGATTCCAGAGCGGCCAGCGGTTGGCGTCATGATTCCAACGGCTGGTATTACATGGTGGGCAGCAATTATTATGCAGGTCAGTGGGCCAAGATCGATGGCGGCTGGTATTACTTTGATTCCAGCGGTTACATGGAGTCCAGCTGCTACCGCGATGGCTACTGGCTGGGCGGAAATGGAGCCTGGGTTGATGGCTACAGCGGCGGAACCTGGAAGACCAACGGCATAGGCTGGTGGTTCGAGGATAATGGCTGGTTCCCATCAGGACAGTGGCTGAAGATCAACGGCGACTACTACTATTTTAATTCTAGCGGTTATATGGAGTATAGCTGCTACCGCGATGGTTGCTGGCTCACAGGCAGTGGTGCTTGGGATTCCAACTATTACGGCGGAACCTGGAAGACCAACGGTGTAGGCTGGTGGTACGAGGACAACGGCTGGTTCCCAGCTAATATGGGCCTCTGGATTGACGGTGATTATTACTGGTTCAATGCAGACGGGTACTGGGACGTGGACGAGTCCAATAGAAGAAAATCTGACGGCTCATCAGGCTCCAACACCGGTATGGGCGACACATCGGGCAATGGTTCCGGTAATGGCTCAGGTAGCGGCTCTGGCGGAAGTGGTAACGGTTCAGGTGGTTCCGGCGGTAACTCTGGAGGTACAGCACCTACAAAGATGAACAGTGATGGCAGGTCTTATGATGGTGTTACCACAGACGCTACTCAGTATTCTTATGAAGTAATACCGATGATGGCTCCATTTAACACCTTCTTTTATGTTAAGACTGATAATCCGGATCCGGATTCCTTCAGATTCTATGATCATTCCACAAAGTATCCAAACGATGAGTATGGTTCAGAACCATACATTTCTTACTATGCGAAGTCATTTGCCGACGTAAAGTACGAAAATGCCACGACTTACAGAGTAAATGGCGGTTATATCTGCTATGGCTACGCGGGTCTTACTGACGGCGGCGAGCTGACACTTCAGCAGGAAGTGCTGGAAGAGGATGGATGGGGATATTACTATTCAAAATATCAGGACACCGACATCAAGGTTCAGACCGCGGATCTTGTGGACACCGTGGATTACCTGATCCAGACCTACAGCGATTCCAGCAAGGGGTACTTCGAAAATCTTTCGGCAATTCAGAGTGGGCTTGATAGCATTTGCCTTTATGATGGCGTGTCAATTCTCGGCGAAGTGGTAAAGATGACTTCTAGAAAGACAGTGAATGGCGAGTCTGTAACGGGCGAGTGCTACTACGGAATTCTTAGTGCGGGTCACGCTGATCAAGTGTTCTACATGGGTTCGCCTTACACGAGACTTAACTACAAGCCTATGCTCACAAGCTACCTGTATCCTTACATTCTGGATTCGCTGGGCTTCCCATCTATGATGGCGACTGTTGCGGTTCGTATGGATCCGAACGCGACCTATGAGAGGGACAGCTACACTCATTACCTCGTTCACATTACGCATAATGGCGAGACACGGTCCTATGGCGGCGCTGGAAATGGTGGCGGCCAGGGTATCAATACCAGCGACATCGTGCATTACTACAAGTTCGACGGTTCTGCTGACGATGCTTATAACAGGATAAGTCTGCAGACCATCGGCGATGACATATGTTATTACGGCACACTGGATATCGACAGCGACATCGATAAAAACGGACTCAAATGGAGCTCTATCCGAAAGACAGTCGGCACTGGTGGTAGCTACGTTCGAATCAACGCTTCCAACTGGATGTCCTATTCAGGAACTAAGGCAGAAAAGTCTGTATCTGAATGCTTTACATATATCTATGACGATGGATCCACAAATGAAGACCTTACCTTCGGTGGCATTGGATGCTTCTCAAACTGCTGGTTCGATGGAAGATACTACAACGATTATGAGCAGATTTATAAAGGCGTGACATTTGACGAAAGTGTTGAAAAGGTACAGCCATCCCTTGCATTTAAAGACTATAAATATGTGGCTAACATCCCATCAAAATATAAATACAACTATAGTGAAGATATTACGAGTTCGATGTATGATTCAGTCACCGGTACCTGGAAGGGCTTCTCAAGGTTCTACTATGACTCAACTAGCGAAACATGGAAGAGTACTCTGATAGATCAAATTTATTACTATGACAAAGATAAACGTAGCACAGTATACCTTAAAGATGATCCAACTCTGGGTGCTGCCTTCGTAGATGCCTGCACCATAACAAAGGATGAGGCAAAGGCGATGAACATCGACCGCAACACCAACACAGATCCAACCGAGTACTACATCTACGACATGACCGTAGAACCAGGTACATATCATAAATAATCAGAGGGCGGCCAGTGGGGCCGCCCTTTCTTTCAGAAGTGAAAGATTGTTGAAATAATGTGGTAAGAATGGTGTGTTACTCTAGTTTATGTAAAAAGCAAGAGCATTAAAGGAAATGCAATAAACATAAAGGTAGGGTGATACAGTGTCGTACAATAATACAACATCAAACAAAACTACAAGAAACACAACAAATAAGAAAAAGAAGAAGTATGTAAGAGATAAGACAGTAAGGAAGAGAGCAGTCAAGAGACTTGCCACAAGTTCGCTCAGTGCGAATATAGGCAAGTACGCAGTGATGGTATTCTCCATCGTCCTTACAACGGTTCTGTTCTCGTCCCTCTTCACGATTGTGGGAAGCATCATCAGCGAGCTCACACAGTCATCAATGGGAGAGTACAATTACCTGGACCCAGTAGCAATGATGGTTTGCGCTATCGCAACACTGATCTTCATGATCTCGGGTTACCTGATCATCTACAACATATTTGATCTTAACATTATCTCCGACATGAAGGAATTCGGCCTTCTCAAGACCATCGGTACATCTGAAAAGCAGATCAGAACTATGATCAAAATGAGATCTCGCCGACTTAGTCTTATCGCAATTCCAATCGGTCTTGCAATCGGCTGTGGTATAGCAGGATGGTTCCTTCCTACAATCGGAAACTTCATCAATACAACAGGCGTGGACAAGGGCAAGGTTCATATGAATATCTGGATCATCATCGTCACAGTTATCTTCGCCTATATGACAGTAGCAATAAGTGCACGTAAGCCATGCCGCAAGGCGTCCAAGATGTCACCAGTGGAGGCATCAAGGTTCACTGGTTTCCTTCGAAAGAATGGAAAGCCAAGGAAGAAGACATTTGTCGTTGTCATGTCACTGACACTTTCTTTCGTGCTTCTCAACAGCGCATATACAATAATGGACAGCTTCAACCTTGAAGAGTCAGCAGAGAATTTCGTAGTAAGCGACTTCTGTGTACAGGATTCACTTCTTGATAACGCAGGTGCTTCGGACAAAAATCTTAGCGCAGTCGGCGAGGATTTCTTCGCTGAACTTGAAAAGCAGGACGGCGTTGAGGCTGTTGGCAACATGTATGTAACATATGAAAATCACAAGTTTTCCCCAGAGGTATGGGACGAGATTGAGGATTACTTCTTCTCAGATGAAGTAGTCAAGATGACGATCGAGTCATTCTATACCGACGAGGGCTACTCAATAAATAACTATCTATCTGACATGCGCAGCAGTCGTTCTATCGAGGGTAACACTTATGGTATGGGCCAGCTAGCGGTAGAAAAGATGGAGGACGTTCAGACTATGGACGGCGGCGACAGCATCGACTGGAACAAGTTCAACTCTGGCAAATATGTAATCGCAGAAAGATGGCAGTACGCCAGCGACGGTTTCCTGAGCATCGTTTGCCCAGGCGACAAGGTAGAGATTGGCGGCCGTGAATATACAGTATACGCTTCAGTAGATATTCCTATGGAGGTTGAGTATCCAGTATATAAGGCAATTGAATGCAACTTCATCCTTCCAGAAGACGAGTACCTTAAAATCTACGGCAAATGTGATCCTATGAGAACTCTTATCGATGTAGAGGATGACAAGGAGACAGCATTTGAATCCTGGATCAGCAGCTACCTTAAAGGTTCAAACCTTAACTACACATCAAAGCAGAGCGTGATAGAGGACAATAAGGCATTTGGTAACCTCTTTGCACTTGGTGGAATCTTCGTAGCAGTAATACTTGGTATCATCGGAGTTATGAACTTCGCCAACACTATGATCGCATCTATCATCGCCAGGAACCGTGAGCTTGCAATGCTTGAGGCAGTTGGTATGACACCAAAGCAGCAGAAGCATAGCCTCATGAAAGAAGGCTTCAGATACTTCACAATCACATCTGTACTCACAGTTATCTTATCAACTATCGCTAGTGTAACTGGAGTTCACACATTTATTGAAAATCTTCCAATGTTCAGCTGGAACTTTTCACTTACGGCACTTGCAGTTGTCCTGCCAGTAGTAGGACTCATGGTAATGATCGTACCTGCACTTGCCTACAACAAAATCAGCAAGAAGACAGTCGTAGAAAGACTTCGTGTTGAGTAAAATACACCTGCCACTGGGGATGGTTCTCAGTGGCAGGTTTTAGGTTGTTGTGGTAGAATTACTACATAGGGGGTGTTCTGATATGAGGGGTGAAAATCAGAAGCTTAAGCTACTGTATCTGGCAAAGATTATGCAGGAGCAGACGGATGACACACATGCGCTAACTATGCCACAGATCATTGATGAGCTGGCAAAGTACGGGGTTGACGCGCAGCGAAAGAGTGTGTACGACGATCTGGATGCTCTGGATTTCTTTGGAATCGAAATAATTAAGTATAAAGAAGGGTTCAGGACCTATTATCACTGTGGTAACAGGGATTTTGAGATCGCTGAGCTGAAGATACTTGTGGACGCTATTCAGTCATCTAAGTTCATATCGGCCAAGAAGACCGAGGAGCTTATAAAGAAACTGGAGAAGTCTCTGAGTATTTACGACGCTAAGCTGCTCAGTCGCGAGGTTAAGGTGGCTGGCCGCGTTAAGAACATGGACGAGAGCATATATTACACCATCGACGCCATACAGACGGCGCTCAGTACCGACATGTCCATAAGTTTTCGTTACTTTAACTGGAATGTAAAGGGTGAGAAAGAGTACCGAAGAGACGGGGCCTTCTATGACGTAAGTCCGTGGGCTCTGCACTTTGATGATGAGCGCTATTATCTCATTGGATATGATAATGAGAAGCAACAAATGCGCCATTTCCGCGTTGATAAGATGAGAGAAGTGGATGTCACGTCCAAGAAGAGACAAGGTAAGGCTGAGTACGGCAAGAAGGACAAGGCTAAGTACAATGAGCAGTTCTTCAGAATGTACGATGGCAAAATCGAGACAGTTACTTTACGTTGCAAGAATAAGATGGCCAATGTCATCATTGATCAATTTGGAACAGAGGTGAAACTGATCCCAGCGGACGACGAGCACTTCACCGTAAAGGTAGAAGTGGCGGTAAGTAGTCAGTTCCTGTCCTGGGTGATTGCCCTGGAAGGCAATGCCAAGATCATCGCTCCCGAATCCGTGAAAGAGGATATGCAATCCCTCCTCTCCAAAACCTACATTGAATAAAAATGGTGCAGTGGGGTCCGTCCCCACTGCACCAAGGTCTGTCCCTACCTGCACATATAAATCGACTGATTAAATTCAGGAGTAGTAGTGAAATGTATATTGGATGACTTTAAGCTAATAAATATATTTCGCGTTTGACTTGCATTTAATGCTTTAAGTTCCTTTCCGGATATTAGTATTTCCTTTGCTTCAATAAAAGAACAATTGAATATCTTAGCGATACATTTAATGTTTACCGCACTAGGGGTGTTTTCTGGTAATATATATATTGAATAGACGGATTCATCCATGTATATTTCATCATCATTTGTAGTAACGATGGTGTTACCACAGGATTTACATTCCCACCCACAAGTTTTGCCATCTTCAAAGTATTCCATCTCTATATTACATGTTTTGCATTTCATATGATTCTAACTCCATTATTTCTATTTAAATAGTTATAAAAATATTCTTGCTTTTGAGATGATTAGAAAGAATATATATTTTGATATTATCATGTTTTTATAATAAATGCATTGAACTTGTAATTCAAAACGATTTGTCGAAAGGGCGGTTATCATCACTGTTTCTTAAAGTATAAAATATTATCTATAAACCTTTAAAAATATACCTAAAGTACAAAATATTGACCTTTAAAATGTTCGTTGCTATAATTTGATTTATCATAATAATAATTATGATTATTGAAGTAATAATAGGTGATTAAAGATAGGGAGTTGATATTATGGCAAGCATTAAGAATATGCAGGAAAAGGCTATATATAAAGAGCTTTCAAAAAGAATCAAACATCATCGTATCTTATATCCTATGAAGCAAAGTGAACTGGCCGATAAAGCTATGGTTTCTATCGGAACCATAAAGAGGTTTGAAAAAGGAGAGGATATAAGTTTTCTAAATGTTATTAAGGTTCTGAAGGCTTTAGATCTTGATGGTGGTCTTGAAATTCTTGTTTCAGATCCTGAAGAAAGACCGTCGGTAAAGGCTGGATCCAGAAAGATTTTAAAACGTGTTAGAAATTCTTCAACTGAAAATACAAATGAAACATGGAAATGGGGAGATGAAAAATGATACCAACCATAGAAACCTACAAAAACCAACTAAACGCAGCAAAGGACAGTAACGGAGACTGGAGAACTCCATATGAGAATCTCATGAGAGAGTTATACAACCTCCCAGTTCTTTTCTTTGCTTTATCAAAAGATAATTACGACGCGGTAACAAAGACCAGCGTACCACTTATCAGTACAAAGGATTTCAATGGGGCTCCAACGTTATATGTATTCAGTGATGTGGATCTTGCTTCAGGCTGGATGTCACATTATCACCATGCTACTGATGACCTAAAGTATGGCTTCATTGGAGCAATAGAAAAAGCACAGTACGACTTCAATTCTGTATTTCAGATAGCAAAGGCTTTAGGCGTTCAGATGATAATGCTGGATGAGGGCGGAAGTCTCGTAGGCATAGATATTAACTACTTCATGGAAGTTAATTCCTTATCCACCAACAGCATAAATGTACCACTCACAAAAGAGCAGTATGATGAAGTTGTTGCAGCTGGCAAACTTCCAGACATACGATTCACCCCAGTATCTCTTATTCCTCTCACTAGTTCCCATTCGTAACCACCACTATTGAATTCTCCGTCCCCAACGACGTATAATCAGGTTAATCAGAGTCGACGCTGATAGAAACCGGAGGATACTTATGGTTATTGACGATACAAATAAGGAAATACTCAGGCTGCTTAGACAAGACGGTCGCATTAGCTTCACCGATATAGGTAAAGAGCTAGGTCTCTCCCGAGTTGCGGTAAAGAAGCGCGTGGCCAAGCTTGAAGAGCTGGGAATAATCCGCGGTTACAAAGCCGTTATATACCGGGAGGAGAACGTGAAGATGCTCATGGAGATCACCACAGTGGATGACGACTACGAGGATCTCCTGGATTACCTGAACCGCACCGGCTATGTAACAGAGCTGTATGTAATGACAGGAACCAACCGCATACACGCTACAGCAGTAGCTCCTGAAGTATCTGAACTAAAGTATCTTGCCAGAATGGTAAGCAAGAAGTTTGAAGACAAGATCAAAACTATCGGCTGCCATGGAGTCAAAGAGATAGTAAAAGATACGTATGGAGGCGTCGACTATGATAGAACTGAACGAGAACGTAACAAGGGAAATGAATAAATACCTGGAAGGGATAACGATAGAAGAAATCTTCCTGATACTCATGCACCACAAGAAACCATTCCATTACCAGGTAATGTTAACAAACGAACAGCAGAAACAGGAGATAGAAGTC
The DNA here is from genome assembly GCA_000687975.1 of Lachnospiraceae bacterium AC2031. GTDB lineage: Bacteria > Bacillota > Clostridia > Lachnospirales > Lachnospiraceae > Eubacterium_Q. Next base: position 3,107,166 of record JIAB01000001.1, read on the forward strand.
CTGGATCTTTCGGTTAGAGCCTATAACTGCCTTAGGCGTGCAGGCTACTACAACCTAGAATCACTGATAAATGGTATCTACACTAAGGAAGGTGAGACGAGTAAGAAACAGCTCCGGAAGCTTCGCAACCTGGGCGCTAACTCCGCAGATGAAATACTTATCAAGCTCTTTAATTATCAATTCATGATTCTGCCAGAAACTCGAAAAAAAGCATACATGGATACAATTTTAAAAATCAATTATGTATAATATATTAGTAAATAATAATGAGACATAGTGTGTCCCATTCACTAAAATAGGGCATTTGCTCGTTTTGTGTCCTGTTTTTCTATAAACTAATCTGTTAGTTTCTCTGATGGAAGGAGGAGTAATCTTGGATCTTCAAAAAATCGGATTGTTTCTTAAAGAACTCCGAAAGGAACAAAAACTTACACAGGAACAATTGGCAGAAAAATTCAATGTATCCAGAAGAACAGTATCAAGATGGGAAAATGGAAATAATCTTCCAGATCTTGATATATTGATTGATATGTCTGATTTCTACCAGGTCGATCTCAGAGAGATTTTAGATGGAGAAAGGAAAAACGAGCAAATGAATAAAGAAACAGAAGCAGTTGTATTAAAAGCAGTTGATTATACAAATACAAAAACAGAAGGATTATCAAAACGAGTGCGAATCATACTCTTTATAGGAGTTATTTTACTATGTATTGCACAAACGATTAAGCACACACCACTCTGTGAACAAAACACACTTAATCATATATCTGATTTTGCAGAAGGTGCAGCATCAGGACTAATAATACTAGGTATTTTTCTTCTAAGTAGTTTCGGTAAGAGAGTTGCTGATTTCAAACAGCGTATTCTAGGAAGAGATAATAACGAATGAATATAGAATAATCGAGAGACTATGGCCCAATTAATGGCGAGGATTTGTTCCTCGCCATTTTTATTGCTCGATATAGTCACGAAAGAGACTATAAAATGTCTGGCATAATAATGAAACACACAATATGAGAAAATTGGTATAATTAAAAAAGGAACGCTGTGAAATATGATTTATGATTTACGGTGAGAAGGGAGGAAAATATGCTTATAAATTTATATGATGAATTATGTAAAGATAATACTATATCAATTGAGTTTTCTTTGTGGCATGAAACTTCAGAAAAGACTACTGTATTCATCGAGAAAGTAGAAGATGGTGCAAAGGTACATAGTGAAAATGAAATTATATATGATGATTACGAAACTTCGGATGCTTTTATCTCTGAAAAAGAATGGAAAAGTATACTCGTAGAATTATTTGATTATTTAAAAATACGTTGGTGGGATGATGATTCGTATATTAAAGATAATCCATATGGTTTTCAATGGGATTTAATCATTCATATGAGAGATAATTCTGACCTGGTATATCAAACTAAAGAAAAGCTCCCTGAATGGTGGACAGAATTGATTGAGATATTCTATAAATATGCAAGATTTATGGAGTTTAGTTTTTATAAGAACGATGAAACTGATCAGATATGGCATGTTGAACAAACAAACTGCAAAGGTCCTAATTTATTTTCTTTTGATAGAAAGAAATTACTAAACTTATGGACCGATTATCCTCAAAAATTTACTAAAGAAGAGAAGGAATTATTTGATAAAGAAAATCCATTTTGGGCTGAATTCTTTAGCAATAGATAATCAAATAACTGCCAGTTGTATTGTTATATATCATCAGATTAGGTTGCAAAGCCTAATCTGGTGATATTTTTAGTTTTCGGTGGTTGACCCGATAAATGACCCGATAAACTTCGAAAGGTCTGGCATAATTATGGACCACACCCTATGAGATAATTGGTATAACTAAAACCAGAACACATATTAAAGTCAGGAAAGGAGCTGAGTACTATGTTAAAACTTTTTATGTATATATTCTTATTACCATTTTATATGATGATTTGGTTTTTCAAGGCAATATTCTGGATTCCACTGATCCTGCTCGGACTCATTTTCGACGATGGTGGTCCAGGACCAGGGCCAAGAAGATAGAAGTTACGAAACGTAACCTCATCTATTGAAACTAGAATCGCTGAAAAGTATAATTAAATTAACAAATATAAATGAAGGGAGGAACGACTATGTATGACTTAAATCATGATGGAAATGAAGATTATTGGGATGATGTATTTTATTTAGAAGAAGTTGAGCGGGAAAGTCATTCTTTGGACAATCCTGACAGCTACGACTTAGACGGTGAAGTCACAGGTCGTTCTTCTTCGACAAGCACACGCAAAACAAATTACAGATCAACAACACCTATTCGTCAGTCTACAGGAGTACCGTTCGTAGTAAGAATGATCATAGCATGTGTGGTTATATCTGTAGTCGGTGCATTTAGCGAACTCTTAGGATTTATAGGAATAGCTATCTGGATAATGATAGAGATTAATACCAAATAGTATTGGTATGTATATAGAGGTATTTAAATGAATAAGTCGATAGAAATCATCAAACAAGAAATCAAAAACTATATACAACAACATTATATTCCTGAAGATAATATACTCCTCGGCGCTCCATCGACAATAGATGAGAGCATCGACGATGAAGATAACTTTGATTTGGAATGTAAACTTGAAAGGTACAAACCTAAGCGTAAGGCATTTCTTGCAAATGTAGCCATGGCACCGAAGGAGTCAATGCAATTAGAGGAATCGGCAGCTCCATCTAGACCACGCAAGCGCCGTATAGACGACCTGATAGATGAACTTGACGAAACCTTCTCCCAGCGTCTTCTACGCCTCATAGAAGAGAGGGGACTCACGGACTCTGAGGTATATAATAAGGCATTTGTAGATCGGAGGCATTTCTCTAAGATTCGAAATGATGAAGATTATACACCCAAAAAGAAGACAGTGCTTGCCTTTGCTATAGCACTTGGGCTTTCTCTTGATGAAACAAAGGATCTGTTGGACACAGCAGGATTCTCATTATCCAGAAGCTCTAAGAGAGATGTCATAGTTAGATATTTCCTTGAACAAGCGAACTATGACATGTTTGAAATCAACGAAGTACTGTATGATTACGGTGAGCAAATATTTGAATAGCTATTCGGGCCAAATGTCGCCCGCCAAGCGACCAGCTTGTTAATTCTTTTTTCTATAATGTGATTACAAACAAACCTAAGGAGGTAAATCATATGAATAAGGAATTAACAGAGCTGGTTTTCATTTTAGACAGAAGCGGATCTATGGCAGGTCTTGAAGAAGATACGATAGGCGGATTCAATGGAATGATCAAGAAACAGAAGAAAGAAGGAGAGCAGGTAAATGTTACAACTGTTCTTTTCGATGATAAGATTGACGTGATTCATGACAGATTCGCGATTGATATCATCGAGCCCCTTACAAGCGATGATTACTACGTTAGAGGATGTACAGCCCTTCTTGATGCAGTAGGAACATCAATCAAAAAGGTTGAGAATATCCAGAATCATCTTCCAGAAACACATAAGGCTGCGCGAGTTATCTTCGTTATAACTACAGATGGACTTGAAAACTCTAGTAAAGAGTACAATTATCCTAAGATCAAACGCATGATAGACACTAAGAAAGAGCTTGGATGGGACTTCATATTCCTGGGTGCCAATATAGATTCAGTTGCTGAAGCATCTAAAATGGGGATCTCCAGGGATAGTGTAGCAAATTTCGAAAATGATAGCGCTGGAATTGCTACTAATTATGCGATGCTTGGTGATGTTATCTGTGAAGCTGCTAGAAGCAGAGAATCTAAAGGATTCCGTGTACGTAGTGTTAAAGCAATGCGAGAAACAGCGGAGAAGAGAGTTAAAGGAGGAAATACTTGTGGTTAAAGATTTATTACTACCAAATGAAATCATAGTTGATGAAAGTACAAGATTACAGCAGTTTCAAAGGTCTCATATGGATGATTACTTAGGTATACAGGAATCATTGTTGGGAATAAAGAGAATACCTGAACTTCGAGAGTTAAGTGATCAACTATATGAAAAGTTAAAAGATGATTTTACTTATATGATTGAGCAAGAAAATAAAATTGTTGGAATGCTTTTATTAAAAGACTTTAATGAATCGATAGAGATAGGATGCGATATTCATGTTGATTACCAGAATAAAGGTATATGTCAGAAGGTTTTAAGATTTATTCTGGATTATTTTACAAATCATTATCCTACAATGGATATATATTTTAAGGCACTAAGTGATAATTATATATGTATTCATATATTTGAAAAACTTGGAACGACATATTGTGGTAAAGAAACTTGGATGAGTGATAAAACGGTTGAGAAGTTAATTATGCTTTATAATAGTAATTCTATGGATGTGCCTGATTCATTATACGAAGTAAAAAATCAAATCGTTTTGATATATAAATATAAGAAAACAAATGTATGAACAAATCGCAAAGGGGGATAATCCCCTTTTGCGTATTTTTATATTCAATATAGTCGCGAAATCGACTACAATTGTCTGGCATATTTATTGACCATACTATATGAGAAAATGGGATTATCAGAACCTAGGATGCGAATTTAAATGTGTATATTTTTTTCAAAAATTTTCAAATGACCCAACATTTAAATTCGCATTCTAGGTATAATAAACAAGACGAATAATAGGATATATGTTCCTTTAATTTACCATAGTTATATGGTAAAATTAATTCGTCGGTGATAGCTTAAAATATGGAGAAGGAGCTTCTATCGATGTGGGGTAAATTAAATACTTTAAGTATTAACTTAAATATTGATAAGCAGACGGATGATACATGCACTTAAACCTATTATATATTGTGTGTGTTTTTTGTGGCTGCTTTTTTTGCTAGAATTTCTGGAAAAATGGGAAGGATAGTTGGGATAATTAATTGTTTGATTTATAAATTATAATGTTTTTCAAATAATAGTATATTGATTTAGTTAGGTGATTATATGTTTATAGCTCATATAAATAATAAGGGGGAACAACAGTCTTGCAAGGATCATTCGTTGGGAACAGCAAGAATTGCAAAAGATAGATTATCTTGCATTAATCTAGGTGATGCAGCCTTTCTTGCAGGTGTTTTACACGATGCTGGTAAGTTCACTGATGAATTCAACGATTATATAAAAAAAGCATACAACAAGGAAAAAGTAAATAAAGGATCAGTTATTCATACATTTACTGGGTGTTCATATATATTAAATAAATATCATAAAGGAGATTTAGGATATGAGGATATCACATCAGAAATAATTGCATATTCTATTGGAGCTCATCATGCGTTGTTTGATTGTGTTAATGAAGATGGGGATAGTGGCTTTGATCATAGATTATTCAAACAACCAGAATATGATAATAGGGCTATTAATAATGTATTTAATGATTGTATATCTAGTGATGATATTGATGCATTATTTAAATCTGCAATTTTAGAAATCAAAGACAAGATTGATTGTTTATTTGAAGCAGATTATGGAAAAAATGATAGTCTTGTAAAGATTTATTATATTGGTATGCTTACTAGATTACTTCTATCATCGGTTATAGATGGAGATAGAATAGATACTTTCAATTTTATGATAGGTGAAACAAAGGATTTACATAATCTGTTACCTGATTGGGAAACGGGGATTAATAATTTAAATAAGTATCTTGATTCATTTGAAAAGAATAATGAAATTGAAATAGCAAGAAATGAATTATCTAATATTTGCGCAGATTTTTCAAATAACAAACCAGATATTTATGAATTGAAACTTCCGACCGGTGCAGGAAAAACTTTATCCAGCATGAAATATGCGATAAAACATTTAATCAAATATAAAAAGAAAAGGATTTTCTATATTGCTCCACTGATTAGTATTTTGGAACAGAATTCAAGAGTAATAAAGGAAGCGCTTGGTAATTCAGTCACTGTATTGGAGCATCACTCAAGTGTTGTTATGGAAGATGATTCTAATGATGTGATTGAAGAAGAAATAAATAAGAATACTTATCAATTATTAACAGATAACTGGGATTCGCCAATTGTTATTACAACATTGGTTCAGTTTTTATTTACACTATTTGGTGGAAAAACTTCTCAAGTTCGTAGATTTTCAAGTTTAGTTGACTCAGTGATTATTATTGATGAAGTTCAAACTGTTCCTAGAAAAATGCTGTCACTTTTTAATTTGGCAATAAACTTTTTGAAACTATCTTGTAATGCTACAGTAATTCTTTGTTCAGCGACACAACCATCTTTTGATAAGTTAGATATAAATATGCTTGTATCGCCATATAAGTTTTTAACTGATGAACAAGAGGATTATTTTTCGTCGGTATTTAAAAGGAGTGATATATCTTTTGGTGGAAGCTATAAACTTGAAGATATGCCGTCTTATATAGAAGAGGTATTAAACAACAGTGACAGTCTTTTAGTTGTTTGTAATAAAAAGAAACAAGCTGAATACATATATAATAAACTAAATGGTTGCGATGCTAGTATATATCATTTATCGGCTTCTATGTGTGCTACACATAGAGAAGATATTCTAAAAAGAATTATTGATTCATTATACAACAAAGAAAAGGTGATATGTGTTTCAACACAAGTAATTGAAGCGGGCGTTGATATTTCATTTAGTACTGTAATTAGATTTGAAGCAGGTCTTGATAGTATCATTCAATCAAATGGTAGATGCAATAGACATGGTGAATTAGAAGGTGTTGCTCATACTTATGTAGTTAGATGCATGGATGAAGATTTAACAAGATTAGAAGATATCAGAATAGCAAAAAATGCAATGACAGAATTGTTAGAGGACTTTAATGAGAATTCAAGCATATATGATAATGATCTGACATCAAAGAAATCGATCAGTATTTTTTATGATTTGCTATACCGTTCGTATAATATCAAAAAAACATATTATTATGTGTCAAATATTGATAATAAACTTCTATATATTTTATCAGATAATAATAAGTGGGCATCCAAGAAGAAACATGCTAATAATTATTTTTTGAATCAAGCTTTCAAAACGGCAGGATTTTATTTTGACCCTTTGGATAATGATATGGTTACGTTATTAGTTCCATATAATGAAGGGGAAGAAATAATAGTTGATTTATGTTCAGAAAGGGCTAAATACGATATTTTGTATGCTAAGCGATTAATTGGAAAAGCAAAAAAATACAGTGTTTCCCTAATGCGATATCAAGTAAAAGAATTAAAAAATAAAGGTGCTATATACAATATATTTAGTGATTCAATTATGGTATTGAAAAAGGAATACTATGATAACAATACAGGCGTGATAGACGGAAAGGAGGGAGTTAAAGAATGCAACATCCTAATATTGTAGAGTTTAAAGTATATGGGGCTTATGCTCTTTTCTCAGATCCAATAACACGAGTTGGAGGAGAAAAGTGTTCTTATCAAATTCCAACATATGAAGCTTTAAAGGGGATAGTATCTTCGATTTATTGGAAGCCAACTATTATTTGGTATATTGATAAGGTTAGGGTAATGAATCGTATTCAGACAGAAGTCAAAGGTATACGGCCATTAAAGTATAATGGAGGTAATGATTTGGCCTATTACACTTATTTAAAGGATTGCTGTTATCAAGTACAAGCTCATTTTGAATGGAATATGAATCGACCTGAACTTGCAAAAGATCGTAATGAGAATAAACACCATGAAATAACTAAAAGAATGATTAATAGAGGTGGAAGAAGAGATATTTTCCTCGGTACCAGAGAATGTCAAGGGTATGTTGAACCGTGTGTATTTGGAGATGGGAAAGGGGCCTATGATGATATTAATCATCTTCAGTTTGGACTTATGTATCATGGGATAACTTATGCTGATGAAGCATATTCAGAAGAAACAAAAGATATGATGACAGTTAACTTATGGTATCCAGAAATGAAAAAAGGTGTAATTGATTTTGTAAAACCTAAAGATTGTCCACTTCATAAACCGATTCATAAAATGGAGATTAAAAAGTTTGGAGTGGATGAAAACTTTTCTGGTTTAAAAGAATTTGAGGAGGTGAATTAATGGGGTTATTACAACAGGCGGTAAAAACATATGATTCATTTTCATCAATGGGTTTAGTTGGAAAATATGAAGAAGGAAAAGAAGAACCATTAGCACCGATTTGTCATTTATTAACTACAGCTCATATTATAATTACAATAAATAAGAATGGAGAGTTTGTATCTGCAGAGAGATTAGAAAAAAAAATAATTATACCAGTAACTGAAGAATCGGCAGGAAGGACAAGTTCTGCGAGTCCGCATCCTTTAAATGACAATATCAGTTATATTTCAGGAGAAGATGAAGAAAAAATAAATAAATATTTAGAATGTATATCAAAATGGGCTGATTCAGATTATTCAGATATACAATTAATCCCTATTATTAAGTATGTAAAAAGAAAAACCTTAATCAATGATTTAAAAAAATCAGGTCTTCTTAAACTTGATGAAAAGGGTGAGATTAAGAACAATAAAGACTTGGTTACCTGGAAAATTATAGGATTAGAAAACAAGTATGTTCCAGTATATGAAGATGTTGATTTAATGAAAAAATATAGTGAATATTACTTAACTATAAAAAATGATAATGAATCAAATGATTCTATTTGTTATGTTACAGGAAAAAAGGAAGTTCCGGCAATTCAACATTTAAAAGGAGTTTTTTCTCTTAATGGAAATGCAAAGATTATTTCTTCAAATGATTCTGCAAATTATACATATAGAGGGAGATTTATTAGTCCTGATGAGGCACTTTCAATAGGATATATTTCTTCGCAAAAGGCTCATAATGCTCTTAAATGGCTTGTTTCGAATCAAAAGCAATACTATGGAAATAGAGTTTTTATATGTTGGAATCCAAATGGGAAAGAGGTTCATTCTATACAAAGTCCACTTTTAAATAGAAGTTCAGAAAGACAGTTATTTCCGTCGGATTATAAAAAAGAGTTAGCACAGTTATTGGAAGGATATAAAAAGGATATATCTGATGTTGATGATGTTATTATATGTTCTTTTGACGCGGCTACAACGGGGCGCTTATCAATTTCATATTATAATGAACTGAAAGAGTCTGATTTTCTTGACAGATTATACGATTGGGATACTACTTGTTGTTGGATTAGTTATAAGTATGGTGTTTATTCTCCGAGTTTATATGATATTGTGAAATATACGTTTGGTTATCAAAGAGGAAATGATGATAATGCTAAAATAGAAGTTGATGACTTAATAAAAGCTCAGTATATACAAAGACTGATTTCGTGTAGAGTAGATCGATTTAATATTCCTCAAGATATACTAAATAGAATAGTTAATAATGTTAGTAATTTGCAGATATATAATAAGGTTAATAGAAATAAATTGTTGTTTATAGCTTGTGCGGTTATACGAAAATATCATTGCGATTATTTAAAGGAGGATTGGGTGATGGCTTTGGAAAAAGATAAGAATGATAGGAGTTATCAATTTGGTAGACTTCTTGCAGTTTTAGAAAAGATAGAAAAGGATACATATGATAACGGAGAAAGCCGGGAAACAAATGCGATTAGGATGCAATCAGTTTATGTAAAAAGACCATTATATGCTTTCAGAATAATTATTGAACAATTGAAGAATAGTTATTTTCCTAAACTTAATCCAGGACGAAGGGTATACTATGACAAATTAATAAGTCAAATAATGGATAAGATATCAGAGTTTAAAGACGAAGAGATAAATAATACATTGAGTGATACATATTTACTTGGTTATTATTTACAACAAGCGGATTTATATACAAAAAAAGATGACAATGATAAGGAGGATTAAAACAATGAGTGTATTAAAAAACAAAGTGGATTTTATGGTACTAGTATCTGTAACAAATGCAAATTCTAATGGGGATCCATTAAATGGAAATAGACCACGTACTGATTATAATGGATTTGGCGAAATATCAGATGTCTGTATTAAAAGGAAAATTAGAAACAGAATGCAAGATATGGGACATTCGGTTTTCGTTCAATCAGATGATAGATCAGATGATGGTTCAAAGTGTTTAAAGGACAGAGCGAAGATATTAGAAAAGGAAAAAGATCAAGATGTGTTTGCTCGTAAAGCCAGTGAAACATGGATAGATGTAAGAACTTTTGGACAGGTTTTTGCTTTTAATGGATTTAATTGTAAGTCGGTTGGTGTGCGTGGCCCAGTATCTATTCATCAAGCAGTAAGTATTGATCCTATTGAAGTAAATTCCATGCAGATAACTAAGAGCGTTAGTGGAGACAAGAAAGAAGGACAAGATAAAGGCTCGGATACAATGGGAATGAAGCATTTTGTTCGATTTGGTCTTTATAAAATAAAAGGTTCTATTAATGTACAATTGGCTGAAAAAACTGGTTTTTCAGAAGAGGATGCAGATACTATAAAGGAATGTCTTAGAACACTTTTTGTTAATGATGTTTCTTCTGCAAGACCTGATGGTTCTATGGAAGTTATTAAAGTTTATTGGTGGAAGCATAATTGCAAAGATGGACAATATTCATCTGCAAAAATCCACAAGCTAGTTAATGTTTCGCTAAAAGAAGGTGTGATGATTCCTCATTCGGTAGATGATTATAATATATGTGTAGATAGTTTAGATGGACTTTCATTAGAAGAAATTGATGGTATTTGATAGGTTGCTTATGAACAATGAAGATGATTATTTAATGATGTCAGGAATTCAACATTTTGATTTTTGTCGTAGACAATGGGCGCTTATTCATATAGAGCAGCAGTGGAAAGAAAATGTACTAACGACGGAAGGCAAAGTAGATCATGAAAAATGTCATAATGAAACACTTATCGAAAAGAGAAACGATATTATAATTATGCGTGGGATGAGAGTGGTTTCTCATCAGCTTAAATTGAGTGGAAATTGTGATGTTGTAGAGTTTCATAGGATTAATGATGGAATATCTTTATCTAAATACTCAGATAAATGGTTACCGGTTCCAATCGAATATAAGCATGGAGAATCCAAATGGATAGATGCAGATAGACTTCAACTATGTGCACAAGCTATTGCACTTAGGTACTGATTATTCTCAAGATGATATCTTAATTCTTTAGCGCGAAGTTATAACAAACATATAATGCTGGATATCTTCGCACTTTAGATTGTGTGTGTTATGTGATAATTTATTATTTTTTTCAAAAAACATATCTAGATTATATATAATTACTTAAAATTATATAATTAAATCTAGATTTTTGGTGTTTTTTGCTGTCTCTCTCCGTGTGGAGAGAGTGGATTGAAATATTGCGGGTTCGCCATCATTCCCAATCTTTGAAGTCTCTCTCCGTGTGGAGAGAGTGGATTGAAATTATTGCAACCGCAGCATCATCTGCACTATTAGTGTCTCTCTCCGAGTGGAGAGAGTGGATTGAAATTGTGAAATACCCTTTACTGTTGAATACCCCATATGTCTCTCTCCGAGTGGAGAGAGTGGATTGAAATATCCATGGATAAAGCATAGCTCCATCCGCTGCAAGTCTCTCTCCGAGTGGAGAGAGTGGATTGAAATCCTGTCGCTATGGAGTCAACCTATGATGCACCAGTCTCTCTCCGTGTGGAGAGAGTGGATTGAAATTTTAGAATTACTGCATTTGGTAAACAGGGTGAGATGTCTCTCTCCGTGTGGAGAGAGTGGATTGAAATGACGGTATAACCGAGCGAGAGGCAGAAATGCTGTCTCTCTCCGTGTGGAGAGAGTGGATTGAAATAGCATAAAAGCGAGTTGATGATGAATGAGTAAGGTCTCTCTCCGTGTGGAGAGAGTGGATTGAAATATCACCGCGCCGTATAGGTCATACAGCCCTAGTCGTCTCTCTCCGTGTGGAGAGAGTGGATTGAAATCGTTAAATAGATTTATACCCGCCGTTATAATCGTCTCTCTCCGTGTGGAGAGAGTGGATTGAAATATAAGCATACTCCTATTGTGTAAATTGCGGGCGTCTCTCTCCGTGTGGAGAGAGTGGATTGAAATTGCCTGATGGGACGAATACGTCTCAACAACCGATTGTCTCTCTCCGTGTGGAGAGAGTGAATTGAAATGTCTCCGTCTGTCGTTTGCTCATTTCGATTAACGTCTCTCTCCGTGTGGAGAGAGTGGATTGAAATTTGGATTACGCGTTTTTTTTCGTCACTCTTAGAGGTCTCTCTCCGTGTGGAGAGAGTGGATTGAAATTTGCAAACAGAACATATGCTGCTAGAGGAATCCTGTCTCTCCGTGAGGAGAGAGTGGATTGTATAGTGCTTTTACAAGCATTACTAATATTTTCAATTTGGTATTATTTAGGAAATAAATGATTATGTTTGAGATTATTGATTATGATTTTAAAAAGGATACATATGGCGATGAAGATTATTTAGATAATTGGCCAATGATTTATATTCTGGAAAATGGTAAAAAAGCATATATTGGTGAATCGAATCATGTTAAAACTCGAATGACTCAACATGCTACGAATGAAGAAAAGAAGATTTTTAATAAGGTTCATTTTATTTATTCCAAAATGTTTAATCAATCGGTTACATTTGATTACGAATCGAAATTGATTCAATATATAGTTGCTGATGAATTATTTGAAGTAACAAACAAAAATTCTGGTATTGCTGATAAACAATACTACAACAAAGATGTATATGATGAGAAATTTGAACAGTTATGGAGAAAGTTGCAAAAGGCTAAACTAGTTAAACATTCTCTTGAAGAAATAGAAAATTCAGATTTGTTTAAATATTCTCCGTATAAAGAATTAAATGATGATCAAAGAAAATCAGTTGATGATATTCTTACAAAATTAGAAGAAGGAAATACAAAGTGCATAGTTGTTAATGGAATGCCTGGTAGTGGTAAGACCATAGTTGCAGTCTATTTGATAAAGTATTTATTAGATAGTGAAGAATTTCATGATAAAAAGATTGGTTTTGTGGTTCCTCAGACATCCTTAAGAAAAACCATGAAAGGAATATTTAAAAGTATATATGGATTATCTCCATCGCAAGTTTTATCTCCGTCTGATGTTACAAAAAATAAATATGATATATTGTTGGTTGATGAGGTTCATAGATTACATCGATATAAAAATATATCGTATATGGGAACATTCAAAAAAAACTGTGATAAATTGGGATTAACAACTGAGGCGGATGAATTGGATTGGATATTAAAACAGTCTGATTTCACTATACTGTTTTATGATGGGCTTCAAGTGGTTGGTCCTTCTGGTTTGGATGCTAATCGAATAAAAGATAAAATGTATTCGATTATAAAAAATCAATATGTTGCATATTATAGTTTGAAAACCCAGATGCGTGTGCTTGGGGGTAATGATTACATTTCATTTGTTAGAAGTCTATTTGATGGGACATGTGATAGAAGATATGTTTCAGATAATTATGAGTTGAAGTTATATACAGATTTTTCGAGATTTGAGAAGGATATGTATGATAAAGAAACTAAGAATTCTTTATGTCGTATGGTTGCAGGATATTCTTGGAAATGGATTAGTAAAACAGATGACTCATTATATGATATAAAAATACAAAATATATCTAGAAAATGGAATCATTGTACTGAAGGATGGGTTTTGACACCAGAAGCAATAGATGAAGTTGGATGTATTCATTCTATTCAAGGCTATGATCTTAATTATGCATATGTCATTCTTGGTTATGATATTGGATTTGATAAGAATACGAATCAAATAGTAGTTTATCCTGAGAACTATTATGATAGTAATGGAAAGAGAACTGCTTCATATGATGAATTATTAGAGTATATAAAGAATATATATTATGTATTATTAACCCGAGGCATTAAGGGAACATATTTGTATGTTTGTGATGATGATTTAAGAGATTATTTAAGTAAGTACATAGAGGTAAAAAGATAAAACTATGAATAAAGAAACAATTGAAAGAATAAGGAAATTTACTGACGATAGGGATTGGAATCAATTTCATTCTCCTGCAAATTTAGCAAAATCAATATCTATTGAATCAAATGAGCTTTTAGAATGCTTTCAATGGGATGAAGATAATTTCGATATTGATTGTGTTAAAGAAGAACTGGCAGATGTTTTAGTGTATTGCAGAAACATGCTTGATGTATTGGAACTTGATGAAGATGAAATCGTAAATGATAAGATGACGAAAAATGAGAAGAAATATCCTGTTGAGAAGGCTAAGGGAAGTTCAAAGAAGTATAACGAATTATAATATATTTTTAATAGAAAACTTATTGGGAGTATTTTTATTATATGCAGAATGATATTACTGATGTTATAAATTCTGAATATTATAATAAGCTTGATATAGAAGGGTTCTCAAATATGATGAAGAACCCTTCTTATTGTTACAAATTCTACTGGCTTGAAGCTATTGTTAATCTTATTTCTGAGGATATTCGATATACTACATTTAATGATATTATCGATGAGATGATAGCAAATGCTTGGTATTCTGTTGTTGAGTTTCATATCCATTTGAGTGGTATTGTTGAGGGTGAAGTTAGAGATGGCCTTGAAAGGGCTGTTATTAAGCTGGCTGAGTTGAGTCATCTAAGTAGCAATGCATCCAAAGTTGAGATTAAGAATGCCATCAAAGAATATGATAATGATCTGAAACAGGAAAAGAAACAGCTTACCAACATGGTACCTTATAGGGCTTTAGCTGGCTTCTTTGTTAAGTCTGATCAAGGAGTTAACTGGGAGAATTTAACTAAGCTGGTTTCGTATATTGAATACTTTGATAAGTCTATATCAATACTCCCATACATATTGGGTACAAGTCCTGGACTTAAGAAAGAGGTTATATTCAGCAGAGATTGGATGAATATGATTCAGGATAATACAGTAGAAATTCTTGGTTGGATCCAATTTGAGAAAATAAAATGGCTGCAGAATAACAATCCAGATGTTCCTGGTCTTGTCTATAAGCTTGAACCATTGAACGAAAAAATGAGGAAGCTTGGTAATGTTAGGAAACTTTGGGATGCCATTTTAGATACAAATAGTATTAATGATGTTTTTACTGGCGATATCATCGATAAGAATTCTTTTGATGTAGACCATTTCGTTCCATGGTCATTTGTGATGAATGATGAGCTTTGGAATCTTATGCCTATGGATAGCAGCCTGAATTCAAGTAAGAGTAATAAACTACCTAAGTGGGATCCGTTCTTTGAGAGGTTTGCATCTAATCAGTTCCTGATGTATCAGAAGAAGAATGAATATGAATCTATACATAAACTCTTCGAGAAATGCTATAGGGACAATCTTCATTCTATATGGGCTAATCAGGAGCTATATCGACCTGGGAATACACAGGTTGAGTTTTATAATATATTAGAGAAGAATATGAGACCCGTCTATGATTCGGCTAGAAGACAGGGATATCAGTTGTGGGATATTTGATTCTATTATGCATAATTAGCCTAGTGAATCTGATTTTTCTTTTGAATATACTATTTCGACAAAATCCTTAATAAATTCTTTATGTAGATTAGCTTTGGATATTAAAACTACGATATATAAAATTATAAACAATGAAGTCACGAAACAGTAACCGGCTATTTTATAATTGTCTATATAATCTGATTTAATTACAGCAGATAATACATTTTTTATATCGTCAGTATTATTAGTAATAAATATTGCATTTACAATCTTATCAATTTGATCTTCGTTCAGAAGACGAGATTTGTTTAATGCTGCTAAAGGTGTTATTAAAGCGATACAGCCGGGGAATGCAATTGCTTTGCACATATCTAACGTTTCATTTTCATATCTGAATCTTTGGTTTAAAAACCTGTAAAAATCTTCTCCTTTTTGAGAATCTTTTTCTATTATAGTTTTATAGTTATTAGTTATATGTTCTCTCCATTCTGAATAGTTTTTAAAACTGGGATTTTTTTGGTTACCAATTTTTTTATATATTTCTATTTCTTTTGAAATAAGATAATCTTCTGAATAGCCCTTAAAATGAACGTCGTTTTTTCTTTTTTTGCGTTTAAACCCAAAAATACCAAGAGCTATTAAGCTGACAGGTATTAATACTAGTAATATAATTAAACTGTAATTCATTTTATTTCTTACCATCCTTAAATTGCTATACAATGTTGGCGAACATGATTCGCCTAGACGTATAAATTTTATCACTTATTAAAAAAAATGCAAAAACTTTGAATAGTTTGATATATAATATGAATTATAAAAAAGGTTAGTAACGCCTGTTCATGGCGAGTCTGGCTTTATGCTGGATAACCTGCGTGACTCTTTTTTCAATATGCGTAGGCGATGTGGAGCATTCACCAGGTTGCAGGCGTTTCTTTTTTTGAGAAAGGAGATTAGAATGTCTTCTTCAACTATTGTTTTAATTGCATTGGTCGTATTAGCTATATGTAATTTTCTTCTTACTATATTAACCAAATCAAAGCGTTATAAAGGGGAATATGGTGAGGCTAAATCTGAGGAGATACTTGATAGATTTGAAAAGCATAAATACGACATATATGGAAAGACTTTGAGAAACGTTTATATTCCAAAGGCGGAAGGAGGAACATCTGAGATAGATGTTCTGTATGTTACTGCTAGAGGGATATTTGTTGTAGAAAGTAAGAACTATTCTGGATGGATATTTGGTAAAGAATATGACCAATATTGGACGGCAACTCTTCCTGCTGGCGTTGGAAAAAGTGTAAAGAATAAATTCTATAATCCAATAAAACAGAATGAGGGTCATATTAAATATCTTAGAGAATATTTAAAGACTCTTTATCCAGATAAAACAATTAACTTTTATTCATTAATAGTTTTTTCTGATAGATGTGAGTTGAAAAATATTAAATTCAATAATGAACATGCATTAGTTATTCAGCGATTTGAACTATTTAGAACTGTAAAATCAATTTTAGAAAAAGAAGCTTTGTCAATTACAAATGTTCAAGTTGATCATATTTATGAAGAATTAAATAAGTTTACTGATGTTGATGCTGAGGTTAAAAGAGAACATGTCGAATCTATTAAGGGAAAATCTGTTATTAGTGATTCTGATGATAGCGATAGATGTCCTCTATGTGGCAGTAAATTAGTTGTAAGGACTGCAAAAAAAGGTTCAAATGTAGGACAAAAATTTTATGGATGTAGCGCATTTCCTAAATGTCGATATACAAAAGAATATATGTGATATAAGTCGAGAAGTGTGATTTATGGGAGATATTATTGTTTTAGTCAAAGGGGATATTACAAAAAATCATGGCGTTGAGGCTATAGTGAACGCTGCTAATACATCTCTTCTTGGTGGAGGTGGTGTTGATGGTGCGATTCATCGTGCTGCTGGTAAGGAATTGCTTGCTGAATGTAGGATGTTGAATGGCTGTAAGACTGGCCAGGCAAAGATTACAGGAGCCTATAATATCCCTTGTAAATATATTATTCATACACCTGGTCCTGTATGGAATGGTGGAAGGTATCATGAGGCAGAACTGTTGGCGTCATGCTATAGGTCATGTCTTGAGATTGCCTTTGATAAAGGTATACGGAGCATTGCATTTCCTTCCATATCCACGGGGATTTACGGTTATCCTCTTAAGGAAGCGGCTGAGATAGCTATTGGTGTGGCTCGTGAGATTTTAGAGAAGAATCCTGGGAAGTTTGATGTGATCAAGTGGGTTCTCTTTGATGATTATACCTATAATGCTTATAAGTTGGCATTAGAAGGGCAGAGCTGATGAAGAAAAAGATTCTTATAATAGCAGCAGTAGTTGCGTTTCTCGCATTACTGATGATTATATTTGTCCCTCGTGATGTGTATATTGTTACGAGCACGTCCAGTTTTATTAGTTCCGATGATCATTATTACATTACGAATCCAATCTTTCGGTTTAAGATGCCGGTTCTTGTAAATAAACCTGATACAGATACATTTGACCAGGAGAGGGATGATAAGCTGGCTGAGGTTCGAAGTTTCGTGTTGGAACATGATTCGGAGGCGTTTGCTGGGGAGCATTCGGCTCTTAAGAACTGTTTCTTTGAACATAAGGGTTTTATGTATTATTACAGAACAGAGGATATATACCATTTTTATCGGATGTCTCAGGATGGTGAGATTAAGCAATATGAATTTGCAAAGCTGGATAATAATGATGAGGAACAGCACCTTTTAGGTGGTTCGAAAGAGGTGGATTCCAACTTTGTTTCTCAGCGTAGTATCCAGACTGAAGGGCTGATTGAGTTTTATAACGGACTTGAGACTAGTATCAACAGAGTTGATGGGGACTTTTACAGTCATAACGTATATATCAACAATGACAGGATCTTCTTTGTGAAGAAGGCGACTATATATGAGTATAAGCCGGGGGAGGGTATATTTACAAAGGTTGCCTCGGTTAAAGGAAATGAGACTATAGATTATATCATTGATAGTAAGGGCGATTAGAATAGAGAAGGTTGTTGAGTAGATATGGTAGGGGAAATTTGATGAGACATTATTTGGCGTTATGCTTTTTAGTTATATTATTGATGCTTACCGGATGTTCTTCGGGAGTAAAGGTTAGTGATAACACTGCTGGGGATAGCGGTGTTAAAGACAGTACAGAGGAAACGACCGAGGCTAATACAGCGGTTGAGATTCCTGAGTTTTCAACGGAGTATTTGGTTGGTTTTAATTTTGGTGGTGAAGGCTGGGGTACAATATTTGATGTACTCGATGCTGAAATAGTTATATGTACTAACCATGACGTTCTTGTATATATGCCGACTAAGGTAGAGGGAAAAGAGACTTCTGATGAGCAGGTCATTGCGACGTTTACACTTACAGATGATCAGTACTCTGCGATAGATAAAGAATTGGACAAAGAATTACTTTATACTTTAGATCCAGAGCCAGATGACGGTGTAGAGGATGGCAAGTGTCTTTATCTTATTCTTTATGATAAAGAGAATACCCCTATATACTGCGGAAGTTACGAGCCAACGAATGATGACTGGTGCAGGATGAGGAAGGCGGTAATCGATAACGTTCCGCTGGATGATATCATAGCTGCTAGGCAGAAGCAGGTTGATAAGTTAAATGATATGGCTGAAGATTGAAATAATAATTGTTGGCAGAAGAAAGAGGAAGTATACTAAATAGTGCATGGTAAAAACGGACGCTGCAAGTTCCCACTGAACTTGTGGCGTCTTGTTTTATTTGTTAAAATAAAGAAGGAGGGGAGTTGGTCATATGGGGATATTTAAAAAGAAATATGATCCGCCGGAGCAGTATATTCCTCAGATTGTAGAGAGTCTGGAACTTACAAAGAAGACTCTTAATCCGAGGACATTTTTCTATAGGTATCAGTTTGCGTCTGACAGGGCTGTTCATATTATGGAGGTAAAGAAGGTCATATATGAGGGGAAGACTCCTGCTCAGATTTATAAATGGCTGAACAATAAGAATACAAAGAACATGCTGCAGCGTGAGTTTGTGGACAGGCTCTTTGAGGCTCACAGGGAGAACTCGATCATTTACCAGATGGAAGATGTACGCTACAGGATGACCAGAGAGACTAAGGATTATTACCTTGGAAGACTGGCTGGGCGGAAATTCCATTTTTGTAAGGTGAAGTTCGATGTGAACGATAAGAAAATGTATACGTACGTGACGAAGGACAAGAACCTTGCTATCGGAGATATGGTGACAGTGAATACTGGAAATAAGATGTATCCAGAGACGAAGTTAGTGCAGGTGCTTGAGGTCTTCGATGACTGTGTGGAGAATCTTCCATTTGAATTGGAGAAGCTGAGGTGCGTTGAAGGCAAGCTGAAGGGGATTGAGTGTCCTCATTGCGGCGCCAGCATTCAGGTGGATGTTGGACAAAAGACGGGGCAGTGCGAATACTGCGGCGCTGAGTTTTATCTGCTGAAATAGGGGGTGCGTATGATTAATTATGTTTCTCTGTATAAGGATGTGGAGACGACCGAGGTGAGGCTTACTTATTCACGCGAGGAGGTTAGGCGTGCTGCTGAGATGATTGAGCAGATGGTGGCTGATATCTCTGGGGATGAAGTGACTGTTGACGGCAGTGTTTGGGAGCAGATTTTTACAAAGGCTTTTTTGGATAAAGCTTCGTTCTTTGATGATGCTATCCTCGAGACTACTTATACTGCGACGATGGTGATTTTCTACTTTGATTATCTTGGATATCCTCGGGATGAGGTCATCGAGTTTGCTGAGGAGATGGAGAGCATGATCATTGATATGATCGAAGATCCAAGAGAGATGAGATGGTTCTTGGAGGATAATGTGGAAGAGATTGACTGGAGGTGATATAGATTGAGCATATTAATTAAGGATACAACAAGAGAAGAGCGTGAACGTATAGTTGCTGAGTCGCTGGGGAATATCAGCGGGTCATGTGATGGATGTATGGCTGGTCTTGCGGAGATGTACCAGGACTATATTGAAGGAAAGAAAGAAATTCGTGAGATTAACATGGAGTTCAGGGCTCACTATGAGTCCGGAGTGGATGGTCCGGAGAAGACAGAGTGTGGGTATAAATAATTTATAGTTGAAGTTTATTGACTCATAAAATAATAGAATGTATAATGTGCTTATGAAAGTTTTAGAGGATTATACAATATAAAATGCCTTATAATCCTCTAAAACCTATCTAAAAATATATGTTTTAGAGGAATATAGCCTATTTTGGCATAGTGAGGACTAATAAATGATTGGTCGTATTAACGAAAAAGACATATTGAATCATTGTCTTGACTCTGGCAGACCTGAATTTGTTGTTGTGTATGGTAGACGAAGAGTTGGTAAAACTTTTTTGGTGAAAGAGTTTTTCGGTGAAAAGTTTTCTTTCTACGCTACGGGTATAAATAATCAAAACACAAGGGGTCAGCTCAAGGCTTTTAATGTTTCATTAGTTGAATATGGATGTACAGAACGTTCAATCCCTAAGGATTGGTTTGAAGCATTTATGAGACTTAAAAGTGTTTTAGAGAAAGATGATGTTAGAAGAGAGCCATCTAGTGGACGGAGAGTTGTTTTTCTGGATGAACTTCCATGGATGGATACTGCTAGGTCTGATTTTAAGAGTGCTCTTGATTATTTTTGGAATAGTTGGGGATCTTCACAGAAGGATCTTCTGTTAATCGTATGCGGATCTGCTACATCATGGATTATTAATAATCTTCTTGCGGACAAAGGTGGTTTCTATAATAGGATTACCAGGCGAATCCATTTGGCTCCATTTACAATTAAAGAATGTAAGGATCTGCTGGAACAGAATAATATAGTTATGACCGATAAGCAGATTATCGATACATACATGATTTTTGGCGGGATTCCGTATTATTTAAATATGTTGAACGAAAGATTCAGTCTGGCTCAAAATGTGGATTCCCTTATTTTTGATGAATATGGTGATCTTCATTATGAGTTTAAGAATCTTTTTGATTCTTTGTTTAAAAATCCTGGAAAGCATAACTTGATAATTGATGCTTTATCAAATACTAAAGATGGTATGACAAGGGTTGAACTATCAAAGATCACTGCTATTGGTGATGGTGAGCCGTTAACTAAGGCTCTTAGTGAACTTGTTGAGTGTGGATTTATTCGAAAATACCGTAGTTATACAACTCAGAAACACGGCTGTCTATTTCAGATAGTTGATCCATTTATCCTTTTTTGTTTAAAAATCTTGCGAGAGGGTGATATAAAATCATGGCAGAACTATATTGGTACTCCAGGTTTTTATGCATGGAGAGGAAATGCGTTTGAGATTCTTTGTCTAAATCATGTTAATGAGATTAAGAAAAGTCTTGGTATTAGCGGTGTTGAGTCAAATGAATATGCATGGAGAAGTAAAACTTCGAAGCCAGCAGCTCAAATTGATTTGCTTATTGACCGAAAAGATGGAATAATAAATATATGTGAGATGAAGTATTCGGATAAGGAATTTGTTATCGATGCAGATGTGGAGGCTGATTTGGTTCATAAGAGAGAGGTCTTCCGAGAAGAAGTTAATCCTGATAAAGCTTTGCACTTAACGCTGGTTTCTGTTTCTGGCGTTAAAGATAACAAGTATAAAGGTGTGGTTTCAAGTGTTATAACCGCAGGTGATTTTTTCTAAGTGATATGCGTTGTATGAAATAAAGGGGGACTTTATGGCAATTCAAGAGAAGAAAACTAGGGTTAATTCTGAGGATATGCCCTATGATCCACGTTTCGTGAAGCCTGGGGATGGGCAGTATGCGAAACCTTCGGATAATAAATATGGGCTTTCTGGTGAGAAGAAGAAAAAGACTGGAGTAGATGAGGAGAATTACCGTATAGGTATGGCATCGGCTCATTCTACTGAAAGCAAGTACGGAATGTCCAATGAAGAGAAGATTTTCGGTGCTTCAAGCGAATTGAATGAGCAGCTTGATGAGTTTCTAAGTCGAGCTGAAGATGACTCGGATCGTAAATATGGTATGTCGGATGAAGAGTGGTATGTTGACCCTGACGATCCATTTAATAATACGCCTGCAGAGCATAGGAAGAATCCTACCCAGACGGTTAGTGCGCCTCAGTCATCGTACTTCAAGCAGAAGACGCAGGTCACAACAACTGCAGGACTTGGTGTTGGGATCACTGCACTGCTTCTGGGACTTGTGGGTATTTTGCTGAACTTTTTGGCAATTATAGGTCTGCCACTTGCATTTGTCGGTTTCGTGCAGTCTAAGAAGAACATGACCAATGTGGCTCCTAGAGTGATAAATATTGTTGCTATGGCAATTAATATAGTTGTTCTTATATTGTTCTTTATTTCTATAGGAAAACTTGTTTCGCAGTATATGTAGATTTTTGGTGTTATTGAATCATTTGGAGAAGTTGTTTTTCTGTGAGGGTGTTTTATGAATGATCTTTATGATTCTAATCAGTATTTTGGTGATTACCAGATGAATGCTGGTTCTCAGTATGGGAACCAGGTGCCTGCTATGCCTTACGGGAATCAGGAGCCTGCAATGCCATATGGTGAATCATCACAGATGCCGAGTCAGACATATGTGAGTACACCTCAGCAGAATCAGACGTATGGGGCTCCTCAGGGTCAATCATATGGAAATCAACAGTATAATTTCATGCAATCTAATAGTGCCCCGCCAACCCAGTATCAGCCTATTCCTACTTACAGTGGTAAGCCGATAGAGGAACATGGCCTTGTTTTGGGCATTGTCTCTTGTGCTTTTGGATTTGCTGGAATTATATTCTATTTTCTATCAGTGGGAGGCCTAGCACTCGGAATTATTGGTTTGGTGCAATCTAAGAAGAATCAGAACAATGTTGTTCCGAAGATAATTAATATTGTGGGAATTGTGATCAATTCACTTGTATTCTTGTTATTCTTGTTTGTGATTATTGTATTTATTGCGGCGTTCCTTGCATCGTCGTAAATAACTTAAGTTAATAGGTTAATGGGTTGGCAGGTTTTAAGGGGGAAAGATGAAGAAGAATTTTATTGTAGTTAAGGTTTGGGGGCTGCTTGAGCTCGTTGTATTCTTTGTGATGGCATTTATCGTTGCTGTCGCCTGGAAAGTGGTGCAATTCGATAATTTCTGGAAGGTACTGCTTATCTGTTTTGGTATATCAATACCTATTTCTATTATTATATTCCTTGTTATGATGCATAAAGAGAATAAGAATCCTGCGTACAAACTGCAGGGTGATTTGAAGCGAGAACTCAAGAATAATGGTTACACTGACAGAATTCTCGAGATTGCTGATCAGGGTATAGAGGCATGTGGAGACGTACCTGGGAATAAAAATTATCTTAAGGATTTTGCGCTTTTTGCTGCGGAGTGTTGCATTATTAATCATTACACCGATCGTGCCTTGGAGTATCTAAACAAAATTGATGTTTTTGAGATTCAACGCCGTGATGTTGCATATTTGGACTATGGTATGACTGTAGCAAGCTTTTATGGGGTTCAAATGGAACTCTGCATGGAGCTTCACGACCCGCTTCGTGCGAAGCGTGTCATCGAGGAAGGCTCCACATACCTCATTGATAATTACGGTAAGATGCCGCAAATTGATGTGATGATCGATGATATCTACGCAAACTATTTCTATCTGATTGATGATTTTGATCAGGCGAAAGAGCGCGTTCAGAGAATTCTGAATAGTCAAGTTTATCAGAATTCTAAGATGATCAATGGTCATTTACTTATGGCATTAATTGCTCATAGAACAGGTGACATTGAGCTTAAGAAAATGATGCTGAACGGGGCCCAGCGAATCATGAATGAAACTAATCGTGTCATTAGCCGTCAGAACTACGACTACTGTATCGCTCAAATGCAGTAAGGCCAGTGGGGACGGTTCTCCTTGGCAGGGAATGATTATGGATAAAAGTAAAGTTGTATTTAAGATTTTTGTTGTTTTTGATTTTATTATTTTTGCCATAATGGCAGCTGTTGTGCTGCTGATGTGGCTGGCTCTTGGGTTTAATGATCTTGGAACTCGTCTGGCTTTTTGTTTTGTTATATCTTTGATCATTACAACTCTTGTTATTGTTGTTGGTGTTGGCAGAGCGTTTAATAGCCAGCTGTACAAGCTTCAATGTGATATGGTGAAAGAATTTGAAGCAAATGGCTATTCTGATAAGTTTTTTGAGATTGCCGATCAGGGTGTTGGTCTTTGCTCAGATAAGCCTCGAGATCTTCCGTTTCTAAAGACATTTGTTTACAATGCTACAGAGTGCGCGATCTTTCATGATGACCCTGATCTGGCACTTCAGTATATGATGCATATTGACAGGGATATGGTCGATAAAAAAGCAGCGTCATTTGTAGATGACGGTCAGAGTGCTGTGACATATTTTGGCGCGCAGATGCTGATCTGTGTTGCAAAGGGAGATAAGGCTCGCGGGTCAAATGTTATCGAAGATGCGAAACCTTATTTCGAAAAGTACTATGGCAAGCGTCCGATCATCGATCTTATTATCGATAAGGCATACGCTAACTACTATTATCTGATTGAGGATGACGAGAAGACGAAAGAGTATGCGATGAAAGTGTCTGGAAATAGCGTGTATAGGGCGAAAAATATGATTTCGTCGGAAATTCTTCTTGCAAAGATGGAACGTAGAAGGGGTAATACAGAAAGAGTGGATGCGATAATGAATGTCGCGGAATGGATTGCTAAGAGGCACCCGTCAGCCATATCGCAGCAATGCATCAATCGTTTTTATCAGAGTAGGTAAGGCCAATGGGGACGGTTCTCAGTGGCAGATAGGGGGTATATATGGGGAGAAATCATGAGGTTACAAGGAGTCAGCTTCTTCTGAATGAGGATGGCGAGTTAAGGGAACCGGGCTGGAGTCGCAGTCAGGTTCAGAAGTATGATCGTCGAATGATCAAAGCTCCTAAGTTCCGTATAAAGGAATGGGATTATTATATGGTGCTCAGCGATAAGTTCGCTGGCGCTTTTACTATATCTGATGATGGGTACATCGGCCTGCAGTCGGTGTCTCTTCTTACTTTTGATGGTGAGCCATGGGAGCATACTGAGACAGTGTTAAACGCCTTCCCTATGGGACGTATCAATCTGCCAAGCGATTCTTCCAAAGGTCCAACTAAATATATGGACAAGCAACTTCGAATGAAGTTTGATGTGGGTCACGGGAAGAGAAGGATCAGGTGTAGGTTCGATAGATTTTGCGGTGAGAAGCCATTTGAATGTGATATTGTGCTGCAGCAGCCTGATATGGACACTATGGTTATCGCAACGCCTTGGGATAAGCGACATGCGTTTTACTACAATCAGAAGATTAACACCATGCGTGCCAGCGGATGGATGAAGTTTGACGGGAAGACTTACGAGTTCAATCCGAAGACCGATTTCGGAACCCTCGACTGGGGACGTGGAGTCTGGACTTACGACAACACATGGCTGTGGGGTTCGGGCAATGCGGACATCGATGGCAATAGTTTTGGTTTTAACATCGGCTATGGATTCGGCAACACTTCGGCGGCCACAGAAAATGTTATCTTTTATAACGGTCGTGCGCATAAGCTTGATGACGTGGAGTTCCACATTCCTGATAGGATCATGGATCAGTGGCAGTTCACCTCGTCAGATGGAAGATTTGAGATGACATTTGAACCCGTGTTGGACCGTGCGGCGTGTCTAGACTACAAGGTGATCGTGTCTGACCAGCATCAGGTGTTCGGTCGCATGAGCGGCACGGCGGTGCTTGATGACGGCACTGAAGTTAAGGTGCGGGACATGATGTGTTTCGCCGAGAAAGTACACAATCGCTACTAAAAATCCACTTGATATAGATATATGATTACTTTATAATTTTTTCATATGGTAGTGCACGTCGTGGCATTTCCTTTTTTAGGCCTATGGGCTTAGTAAGGTGAGGGATAAACTTATGACTCTTGAAGAATATGCAGATGCTAAAGCGAAACATGAGAGAAAGATTATTAATGAATTATTTCAACGTTTGATTGAAGACGGTCGTTTAGATGAGATGCTTGCTGCTACAAAAGATGATGAACTCCAAAATAAATTACTTAAGGAGTATAATTTAGAATAGTTTTATTCATCGGTGCAACGGATTATCTGTTGCACCGTTTTTAAAACTATAAAAAAATTGGTATATATATGAAGTATGATAATATAATTAAAGCGACGTTCCTTAAGCGTCCGAACCGTTTTATTGCGGAAGTTGAGATTGAGGGCGCTCGTGAGATTGTTCATGTTAAGAATACAGGTCGTTGCGCTGAGCTTCTGATTCCTGGTTGTGAGGTGTGGCTTACTGCACCTGGTACAGAGGGACGGAAGACTAAGTACGATCTGGTAGCTGTTCGGAAGAACACAGGTGTTCTTTTCAATATAGATAGTCAGGCGCCTAACAAAGTGGTGGCCGAGTGGCTATCTACTCAAGGCTATGACAAGGTCGTGCCAGAGTATACCTACGGAGACTCACGAATTGACTTTTATATGGAGAAAATGACAAATGGCACTCTAACCCGTACACTTATGGAAGTGAAGGGGTGCACCCAGGAGTTTGATGGCATAGGTTACGTTCCAGATGCTCCAACTGAGCGTGGTGTGAAACATATTCGCGAGTTAATAAAAGCAAAGCAGGATTGGTTCGATGTAGCGCTTGCTTTCGTTATACAGATGGATGGTGTGACTGAGGTTCGTCCAAACATTGAGATACACCCAGAGTTTGGTGTGTCGATGGATGAGGCAAAGGCTGCAGGGGTGGAAATCCTCAACCTACAGTGCCATGTCGAACCTGATGAGTTGTTTATAAAGGAGTAGTTTTATGCATTACAAGAATTTTAAGACGGCTGTTTATTTGCCGGCGTGGATTATAGAGAGATTGGATTCTGATAAGCTCGCTTCGGACTATGAGTTCATGGAGAGATATATCGGTGTGGACAAGGTTTATATTGAGACGCACCGTGACACTAAGGATATACCTATTGAAAAGATTCGGATGGCTAAGAAATTTCTGGAGTCTAAGGGTGTTGAGGTTGCAGGCGGTATAACTCTTACTATATATGATATCGGTGATCGTGATGAAAAGCTCGATCGTCGTCTTTTTGGAACGTTCTGCTACACAGATCCTGTGTTTAGGGATAAGGTGAAGGAGATAGTTGAGTTCACCGCAGGGATTTTTGATGAGATAATCCTTGATGATTATTTCTTTACTAATTGTTCCTGTGAGAAATGTATCAAGGCTAAGGGCGACCATGACTGGCCAACTTTCCGCCGCGAACTGATGAATGATGTATCGAAGAATCTTATAGTTGATACAGCTAAGAAGATAAATCCAAATGTTAAAATGATCGTTAAGTATCCGAATTGGCGCGAGTCATTCCACTATACGGGTTATCTTCCAGATGATCAACAGGATATCTTCGATGGTACATATATTGGAACAGAGACTCGTAGTCCAAAGTATACAGATCAGCACCTGCCTGAGTACCTTAGTTATTCGCTTGTGCGTTACACAGAGAATTCCTGGCCTGACAGAGTTGGTGGTGGCTGGTTTGATACCTTCCAGTGTTGGTCTACAGATAGATATATGGAACAGGCTTATCTTACTGCGTTTGCTAAGGCTAAGGAGCTTATGTTCTTCCAGTGGGGAGACTTGGTAGATAATCGTTTTGTTGGAAGCATGCAGATTCAGCTGAACAAGATCGATGATATATTATCTCAGGTTGGAAAGCCTGTGGGTATTCCTGTATATATTCCATATGCTTCAAGTGGTGAGAATCATGTGGAAATGCGACTGGGAATGCAGGGTATTCCGATCGAACCAACGCCTAACTTCCCTGATGTTAGTGCTAAAATGCTACTAACTGAGAGTTCTGCAGCGGATAAGGATGTTGTGACGAAGCTTGAACAGTTTGTTCGAGCAGGTGGCGATGCCTTTATTACTACAGGATTCCTTGCTAAGAAAGGCGAGGAATTAAGAGCTGCTGGACTTACTGAAGCGTCAGTTTCTGGTCGAAAGATAAATGTCACGAGATTCCACATGACTCATTATAATGAAGACTATATAGAAGATAGAAAGCCAATCACTTTCTCAGAAATAGTTCATGGGAACAATGAATCCTGGTCACTTCTGAATGGAGGAGATGGGGAATACCATTTTTCATTGTTCCTAGTTAGTACATATGGAATGGGCCGCGTGTACATCGTTTCCATCCCAGACAATCCGGCCGATATCCGAAATATTCCATCGGAAGCTTTGGATGTTTTGAGAAGAGCGCTTAGAATGCCTGAGTTTGTGTCGGGACATGATTTTTCCGCTTTCACATACGACGATGACAGCATGCTTCTGTATCGCTACGTGAAAGATCCGGTTCGACCTGCAAAAGTAAAGGTGTTCACTACGGGTGAATATGACTATCTTATGGATATGGTGACCGGAGAGAAGATAGAGTCGAATTCGACTTGGATGTATGAAGAATTTGAGCTGAAGCGTTATCAGGTGGCTGAGGTTACCTTGGAGCCTGGAGTGTTCCGCCTGTTTAGATGGAAGAAAGAACGGGATTAATCTATGAGACTGATATTTGTCCGACACGGCGAACCAGACTACATAAACGACACGCTAACGCCAAATGGAATTCAACAGGCCCAGAGTACTTCGAAGCATATTATGATATGATAAGTCGTGAGTTTGATAAATAGGAGGGTAAGTATTTATGAAGAAACTGAAAAAACTTGTTGCCATACTGCTGATGGCCTTTTGTCTTTCTACTCTGACGGGATGTATCCGTTTTTCCACAACCGTCGAAGTCAAATGGAATGGCAAGGCGGACGTCACTATGATCATGGCTTCCATGGATGCGTCAGGTGCAACAGGTTCAGATAATCTTAACCTTAGTGATGACAGTGATGAGGATACAGAAAAACTTAAGAAGCAGTACGAAGACGATGGCTGGGAGTACCACGAGTATAAGGAAGATGGTTACAAGGGCTATAAGCTTATTAAGAAAGATGTGGACCTTAAGGAACTCGCGGGCGAAATGGAAAGCAGCGACAGTTCTGAACTCGACATGGATACTGACAAGTTAAAGGTTGAGAAGACAGGTCTTGGCAAATATAAGGTGACTTGGGATGTTTCTGACAGCGAGAGCGTTGAAGAAGGCGAGGACTACAGTGGCTACCTTAAGTCATCAGGCGGTTACGCTAAGTTTGTTCTCAAACTTCCTCAGAAAGCGATTAGCAGCAACGCTCATAAGGTTTCTGACGATGGTAAGACACTTACATGGAACCTTTTCGATGTTACATCTGATGATCCAATCGAGGTTGAGTTCAGCCTCATCAACTGGAGACTTATCATTGGAATCATTGCTGGTATAATTGTTGCTGCTGTAGTAGTTGTGTTCATCATAGTTTTAAAGAAATTGAAGTCAAATGCACCAGCAGGCGGTCCTGGACCTATGGGACCACAGGACGGCTACCCTGGCTACAATCAGGGCTATGATCAAGGTCAGGGAAGTCAAGGTGGCTATACATACGACCAACAGTATTCTCAGCAGGGTGGATACACTCAGCCTGGAACTGGATATTCTCCAGACCAGACACAGGGATATGGATATGATCAGCAGTACACCCAGCAGGGTTATACCCAGCAAGGCGGTGGCTATGATCAGCAGTATACTCAACAGTATCCTCAGCAGGGTTACACCCAGCAGGGACCATATGATCAGCAATGAGTCAAAAGGCGAGAGAGCCAAATCGACTCATTAATAAAATAAAGAGATGGGAAAATGGTGAAGATTAGAAGATTTATGAAGGCGACTGCGACAATGGCGGCGCTGTCTGTTATAATAAGTGGTTGTGGGCATGCGGAAAGCTTTTCGGTTTACGATGTTCCTACAGTTGCAACTACAGAGGCTACAACAGAAGAGGTTTCAACTACTGCAACAACTGAAGCAACCACAGAAAAATCCAAAACAGAAGATAAAGACAAGGATAAAGATGAAGCAACTTCATCGGATGCTACTAATAAAGATGCATCTAATGATTCTTCAGATGATAAGACATCCGATGATACTTCTAAAGAAACTTCTGACGATCATACATACCAGTATGATCCAAGCGAAGTAAAGTTAGATCCTCAGGGAGAGCCTCTCAGTGATGCTCAGGATTTTGTTCTTTTAACTGATGAGATTCCAGATGCTGTACTGGAAATCAGATATTATACTGATTACAACTTCGTAGGTACAAGGGTAAATGGTTACGAAGAGCCTGTGGCACTTATGACAAAAGAAGCAGCCAGCGCTCTTAAAGAAGTAAATGAGGATTTAAAGGCTCAGGGTTATCGAATCAAGATATACGATGCTTATAGACCGCAGACCGCAGTGAACCATTTTGTTTCGTGGGCTAGTGATTCGGCAGATACAAAGATGAAGGAATATTTTTATCCAGATCTTGATAAGTCTGTGTTGATTCCTCAGGGTTATATAGGTCAACATTCAGGACATAGTCGAGGTAGTACTGTGGACTTGACTCTTGTGTTTGATGAAACTGGCGAAGAGGTGGATATGGGAGGAACCTTCGATTTCTTTGGTACTGTGTCACATCCGGACTATACAGGAATTACAGAAGAGCAGTACGCAAATCGAATGATCCTGCGAAATGCCATGACAGCACACGGATTTAAACCACTGTCCACCGAGTGGTGGCATTTCTCTTTGCAGAGCGAGCCATACCCAAACACATATTTCGACTTCCCGGTTAATTCAGACTCGGTCGGACGCTAAAATGAGTCAAAGTGGCTCTCTCGCCAATCGACTCATTGTGGAGGAAATGATGGATAGTGATTTTAAGAGAGAATGGACGCGTGAAAAGGACAGCTTGATGAGGGCTATAAAGTCTCTTGGTTTCCCAGAGGAGCTGGGTGAAGCGGTAGCCAAGAATCTTGGTAGTCCAAAGGCTATGAATAGAATGACTGTGTATCTTGAGAATGTGCAGCCTAAGACGCCAGAGCTTGTAGTAGATGAGATGCTGGCAATCCTCAGTGATATTGAGGCTTGGCGAACCAAGAAAGACAGCATCGAAGCCAACGCACGCTACAACGAAGTATTAAATGAAGGTTTATTTTAGGGGGATTTGTTATGGATTGGTTAATTTATGTAATTGCATTTTTCGCAGCTATATGTGTGGGAATTACAGTTCTCGTAAAGAAGCTTGGTGTGAAGAAGTCGCCGTATTTGATATTTGGCATTGTTGATGTGGTGCTAGGTATTTTGATCCTGATCTTCGCACTGATCGATTTTAAGGTTTCGGTGGGCGAATTCGCTGGATTCTTTGGTCAGCTGGCTCTTATTTTTGGCGAGCCGATCGTCGGCGGGCTTCTTATAATCGACATCATCGTGTGGCTTGTGAACCGCAAAAAGCAAAATATTACACTATAAATAAAGGACACTAAAATGACTAAGAAAGAAATTAACGAGATCAAATCTCTTTTTGACACTATTCAGGACTGCAACATCCTGAAGCTGGCCGGCTGCTATGTCAACGGCGAGAAGACGAAGGTGAAGACCTTCAGCGATTCATTCTACAACCTGCCTGAGGAGGAGATGTACAAGTACCTGGAGATTTTCCGTCGTACGCTGTCGGGTACTCCTGGCAAGAATCTTGTAGACATGAGCTTCGTAGATCAGGAGGCGTCAAATGACATTTCCGGCAAAGGCCTTCTGCAGAAACTGCGCAAGTCTGAGTTAAATGACGAAGCTACTCTGAATGCTTTCTACGATAAGGTTATCGAGAATTATAACTACGTTGGTAATTATCTGATTCTTCTGATCCATCAGGCTTATGATATTCCTGGTGTAACAACTGACGGAATCGAGATGGACGATGCATCTGACGAGATCTATAGCTACATTCTTTGCAGCATCTGTCCTATGAAGCTGACCAAGCCTGGTCTTGGTTTCGATGACGACCTTGGCGAGATTCATACACTGCGTCAGATCTTCGCGGTCGAGCTTCCTGACACAGGTTTTCTGTACCCAGCCTTCAACGAGCGTAGTTCTGACGATAGCGCCATTCTTTATTCAACTCGAAAGACAGACATTCTTCAGGATGCATTTATCGAGAAGGTGCTTGATGTTTCCGCCACACTTCCTGCAAAGCAGCAGAAGGAGGGCTTCAACGAGCTTGTAACTACAGTTCTGGGCCGCGACTCAAGCTTCGAGACTGTGCTTTCAATTCAGGAGAATCTGAAGAACACTGTAAAAGAAAAGAAGAACGAAGCGGCAGGCGAGCCTCTGTTCCTGGATAAAGAGACCATGCGAAATGTCTTCGCCAGCAGTGGTGTTTCCGAAGAAAAACTCCAAGTTTTCGACAAGAAGTTCGACGAGCAATTTGACATGAAGCTTCTTCATGAGCGTCAGGTCGAGCAAGAAATCGCCAGTGGTGATCTGGAGGTTGAAGGAACCACAACAAGCAATTATGTTCCGAATATAAAAGTAGAAGAGAAACTCTTTGCTGATAACGTTGCGCCAGTTCGTAACTTTGAAGTACGTAATAAGAACATGGTGCTTCGCGTCAGCAGTAAACATACAGATATCATTGACACCCGTATCATTGACGGAAAGAAATGTCTTGTTATCGAGCTTACCGATGACCTTACTGTCAATGGTATCCCAGTCGATGGCTATAATCCAGACGAAGAGTAACATTTGAATATAAGATTATTAATAAATAAGGTGTAAAACGTATAAAGAATTATTTAAGGAGAAAATTATGGTTAAGCATGTTATATTATGGCAGTTAAAGGATGAACTTTCAGCAGAAGAAAAGGCTAGCGTAAAGGCTGATATCAAGGCGGGTCTTGAAGGACTTGCTGGACAGATTCCTGGACTTATTGACATTCACGTTCAGACAGAATGTCTCGAGTCATCAAATGCAGACTTAATGCTTGATTCTTCATTTGAAGACGAAGCATCACTTAAGGGTTACGCTGTACATCCAGCGCACGTAGCTGTGGCTGACGGCGTGGTACGACCAAACACCAAGTCACGCGTCTGCCTCGATTTCAACAAATAGTGCGATGAGTTCATGGTGCAGTGGGGACAGTCCCTACTTGCACCGCTAGGTGCAAGAGGGTCTGTCCCCACTGCACCATGAACCATGTAGGTGCAAGAGGGTCTGTCCCCATTGCACCGAGGTCTGTCCCTACCTGCACCATGCACATTCACGACACGAATCAGTCCATTTACAACAGAATCCCAACTGTGATTCAAAATATCCTGTATTATCCAATCATAGATAACGGAAAGAGGTCCATTGGGACCAGCAATGAGAAGGATAAGGAGAGAGAATCATGGAATATGTAAAGGGATGCGATGTTATAGTAATGACAGGTTATACAACCAGAAAGTTCGATAGTGGAAAGATGGTAATTGCTGACGGTCTTGATATCAGTGTTGAAGATTTTAAGGCAATGGTTGAGACGGCAAATGGTAATTTCATCAACCCTCAGGGTATCGAACAGAAAGGCGTTCAGGCAGGTCTTGTTTACGCTCTCTTTAAGAAGGTCGATAAGCAGAAGGTAATGCTTGGCTATTGCTACATCGAGCGAGTTGGCGGCGTTCCTACAGATAAGACTGGCCTTGCTAAGATGTTTGCAAATTCAACTGATACATATCGTCTTGCTATCAGAGACTTCGTTGCTGGTTTTGAGAAGGAAGAACAGTATTTCGATGATAATATCGTCAGCCATCTCAAGAGCTGTGTAGGTCTTGGACAGGTAATGGCTGCTGAGTACGGAAGAATTGATGTAGTAAGGAACGAAAAGAATAAAGTTCTTGCAATTGCACTGAAACTTGGCTACTTTGTGTTCATGGCTATAGTATGGTCTTGGATTTTTGATAACATTGGCGTTGGAATACTTTTTGGTTTTACCATGTCCCTCAGCTTTAATACCATTATTGGACGCGTTAAAGCTAAGGAGAAAGGAAGTCTTCAGGCTGGTTAATTAAAGGATTATATAATGAAATTAGTAGTACTTGGTAAAGTTATAAAAGATAAACAAAAAGCTATGATCGACGCAGCTGCTTCCAAAGCCTGCGTCGATGTTTGCTATGTAGAATCAGAGGATGCAATCCCAGCTGATTTCGCAGATGCTGAGATTCTCTATGGCCTTGGTGTTAATACGGCAAGGACGAGCAAGAATCTCAAATGGCTCGCTGTCACGTCTGCAGGCGTCGATTTCCTGCTGTATCCAGACAGCTTCGCAAATTCAGACTGCATCCTAACTAACTCAACTGGTGCGTACGGCGTAACTATCGCCGAGCACATCATCACAGTGTCCCTATTCATGATGCGTAAGCTTGTCTATACCTATGGTAAGACTCTCCAGCACCAGTGGAGCGAGATGCAACCTCAGAAGTCCCTGAAGGATTGTCGCATCACAGTTCTTGGAACAGGTGACATCGGTACCTGTTTTGCTAAACGTGCCCAGGCTTTCGAGCCAACAACCATTATCGGGCTTAACCGAAGCGGCACTGATAAGATCATTAATACTGGAAGCACCAAATGTAATCTCACCGATTATTTTGACGAAATCCGTCCAATATCCGACCTGGACGGTATCCTGCCCAATACGGATCTTCTTGTTATGTGCCTTCCTGGTACACCTGAAACAGAAAACATCCTGAATAAAGAACGAATTGCCTTACTTCCAGAAGAAGCGTATGTTGTAAATGTAGGAAGAGGCAACGCCATAGATGAAGAAGCTCTTGCTGACAGCCTCGATGCTGGAAAACTTGCAGGTGCAGCACTTGATGTCTTTAGGACAGAACCACTTCCGGCAGATAGCAGACTTTGGACTACAAATAACCTGTTTATCACTCCACATGTGGCGGGAAACCAAACCCTGGAACACACTTTGAACCGTAACGTAGAACTTTTCTGCGAGAACCTCATCCGATACGCCAATGGCGAACCCCTCCGTAACCAGATCGACCGCACTAAAGGCTACTAAGATGCAATTGGTCATGGTGCGGTTGGGGTCAGACCCTACTTGCACCGTTAGGTGCAAGAGGGTCTGACCCCACTGCACCATGACCTAGATGCAATGGGGTCCGTCCCCACTGCACTGAGGTCTGTCCCCAACTGCACTTTTTTATAGAATAGGAGAAAAATGATGTTCGAAAGAATTGACTATATTGTTGAACGTATAGATGGCGACTACGCCTACTTAAAGAATGTATCAGAACCAGAAGAAGAACTTAAATGCGTAGCAAGAGCGTTACTCCCTGAGTCAATCTCTGAAGGAACCCGCCTTGCCTACGAAATGTTCCAATACAGCATAGCAGAGTAGGTGCAATGGGGTCTGTCCCCACTGCACTGAGGTCTGTCCCCAACTGCACATTCTGTATAACTATGGTGAAAATATGTCTAGTGAAATAAACAATGAAACAAATGAATATAAAGAAATACGTGCTGTCTACACAGACACAACCATCCGCGTTTATCAAGCCTACAATCAATACATTGCGGAAGAAGCGGTGCGTCTAGGAACCTTCGGTAGTCATTTTAGTATGAATCGAATGACCTGGATTAAACCGTCCTTTCTCTGGATGATGTATCGCTGTGGATGGGCTGAGAAAGAAAACCAGGAACACGTCCTAGCTATAGATATAGATCGAGTTGGCTTTGATAAAGCAGTTAAAAGCGCTGTGAAGTCCACTTATTCAGAAAATATGGGTATCACCAAAGAAGAGTGGCAGAAGATGGTAAAAGAGTCTGATGTCCGAGTTCAGTGGGATCCAGAAAAAGATGTTAATGGTAACAACCTGTCTTATCGCTCAATTCAGTTAGGACTTCGTGGTGATGCAGTTTATGAATACGTCCATAACTGGATCAAAAACATCACCGATATCACAGACTACGTAAAAGAATTAAATTTACTCCGTCAACAAGGCGTCGATATCACTGACAAACTACCCCAAGAACAGACTTATAATATTTAAGGTGCAATGGGGTCCGTCCCCACTGCACCGAGGTCTGTCCCCAACTGCACATTTTTGATATTATTTGCAGTTATTCCCGATTGACGGTATTCGCTAAATCGAATATAATTTAAATAACTTGAATATGTTGGCAAAACCGGTGAAAACCGGCGACGCAAAGCTATTAGGGCCTTTAACATGGCAGCCAGTTGCACTTTAATGATTGATTCATCAGAGTCGGCTGCGAGGTCGAATCTGATGTTTTTTATTTTATTCAAAATTTTATTTTAGGGAGGTAAATGTATGTACGATGAGATGGATATTGATGTGATGATAGGTATTAGTGATGAAGAACTACCTACAGGTCGCGAGATCCCAGTGGCTGAGAAAAAGGAAGAAAGCCTTAAAGATCTTGGAATCGAGCAGGTGGCAGAACCTGAGAATAAAGTAGAACTCAAGGTTGAAGCTAAAGAATACACCGCACCAGACCCAGAGGAAGTTCGTGCACCAGAACCTGTACCTGTAGAGAAGAAGCATAGAGGAATTACTGAAGTTTTAGTTGGTTTAGTAAAAAGAGCATAATAAACTAAAAAAGCATTTTAAAGTAATGTATTGGGGAAAAATTAATATTTTAGCAAAACCGGTGAAAGCCGGCGACGCAAAGCTATTAGGGCCTTTAACATGGCAGCCAGTTGCACATTTGTTAGATTCATCAGAAATGGCAACAGAAGCCATTCTGGTGAATTTTTTGTGGCAGATAGCTTATCAATATGTTTGGAAAAGAGGGGAAAAGTTATTATGAAAAGAGTGATATTTATAATAATTCTATTAATTGGCATTATGTTTTGTTCACTAATCTCATTTACTTAAACCAGCCACAGAGGCTGCCACTGGGGATGGTTCTCAGTGGCCGCTTTTTTCTAAAATACCATTGTGTTTTTGCTCCATTTAGCTAAACATAGATTGACTCAGTTCGTCGTAACGAGTAAAATATCTATGTAACCTATAAGCAAAAAATCAAATAAATCGGCACAACAAGGGAAACCTTGCGTCGCAAAACTATGAGGGCCTAAGATTGGTATTATGGCAGCCAGTTGCAACTATTGACAGCATCAGAAATAGGTCGAGAAGTTCTATTCTGGTGCGTTTTTTTACTTAGAGGTGACGAATATGAATGAATTTATAACAATAAGAGAAATCTCAATCAAATGGAATCTCACCCCTCGACGCGTTCAGAAGATGTGTTCAGACGGTCGCATCCCTGGAGCAGTGAAGTTCGGAAGAGATTGGGCAATTCCTAAAGATGCTGAAAGGCCAGAAGATGGACGTATCACAACTGGTGCGTACGTGAATTGGCGCAAAAGGAATAAAAGCGAGAAAAAGGCTAATTAGATGATAGAAAGATTTAAGAACAATCCGGTATTAACATTTTCAATGATACTTTGTGCCATGGGAATTATTTTTGGGTTGATTCAGGTCAAAGATAATTCAAAATACGACAAAGAAGTAGTGGCTGTAGTGAAGTCTGTTAATAGCTACTACGATAATGACGAAGATATATACAAATATCAGGCGGTCTGCGAATACGAAGTCGGAGGAAAAACTTATAAATATACTACGGATTATTCTTCTCGTCGTTATCGAACTTTCGATGAGATACAAATTATAATTAACTCTGATTATCCTGAAAGAGCCAACAAGCATATATTCAAAAAAATCGCTGCAGTTTTTCTGTTTTTTGGCGTTATGTTTTTATTGATCAGTTTTAAAGAAGAATTTGAATAAAAAATCGTTTTAACCTTTTGCTTTGGAATAAATATAAAACATATAGCATTTATAAATAATATTACCATGAAACAACTAATCATAGGCCAATGCCTACTAATCCTAACTTGTATATTTTATCTATTTTTCTGGTACCTCGGTTATCGCCCTGGTACCAGTGTTAATCGTGGCCAGGGAGTAACTGGCTTTTTTCTTTTGATGATTGTAATATCGGGAATAGCAGGTATTACACTTAGTTTAAAAACTACAGAGATAACCAAGCAAGCTGCTTTCAGCCAATTCTTTATAATAATCGGTGGAATAGCTGCATACATCATACTTATGCTTATTACAAAGTATGGCTTTGATAGGTTTGTTACTACGGAGCTTTTCTTGATAGTTGGCTGGACCATACTGGAAGCTTCTATACTTAATCGTCTTGCGGGTTCGGGGATTCTTTTGGGGGCGAAGCTTATATGCATGATCGGGGTGATTGCATTTGCCTTTGTTATTAGCATGGTGCTTTATGTGGCATATTATAGGATGGAGGATATGAAGGCCTTTTATGCTGCCATGGTGCCGCTAATTACCGAAGGGTTATCAATGGGTGTTCTTGTATTGATGCTGTTTTCTGTTAGATAAAGAAATCCTAATTGGATGGTATAGAATTATAAACTGATTTTTGTTAAAATATTCAATAATTTGATAACATACAACTTGGAGGAAACAAACTTGTACCTGAACTTACTTAGTGACAATGATAAAAAATACTTTTTGGCTATAGCTAATAGAATTGTAAATATAGACTCCTTAATTGATGATTCAGAGATCGAACTGCTTGAAACATTCAAGAATGAGATGAAACTGACAGAAGTTGATTATCTGCCAGAACTTGAATTTGATGAAATTGTAGATAGTATTACTAATGATGCGGTTGTACATAAGATAGTTATCTTTGAACTTTTATATTTATCTAATATTGATGAGGATTGTTCGGCTGAGGAATTACTCATACTTGAAGCTATGAGAAAGAAGTGGGAGATTTCTGATGAAATCTATGATGAATTGCAAACGTTTTCTCGTAACTTGCTAGAAATATCTAAAACTATTCTTTCTTAGTAGATTTTTAACCAGGGGGCTTTGATGGTTAAAGAACTAAAGATTGTTAATCTTATACTTGGCCTTATTGCAGCAACCGTCACGTTATTTGAGGTTGGTTTTCCTCTTTGCGTAACTCTGCTTGGAGGTTTCTTTGAACTGCTTTTTACTGAGAAGGTT
This sequence comes from Lachnospiraceae bacterium AC2031, assembly GCA_000687975.1. GTDB lineage: Bacteria > Bacillota > Clostridia > Lachnospirales > Lachnospiraceae > Eubacterium_Q. The sequence continues at coordinate 3,146,750 of JIAB01000001.1, forward strand.
GATACTTTTGGTAAATATATTTTAGTGTTCATCTTCGGAAGTACACTAAATATGTTTACGTTTATTCTTTTGATTGTTCTTATGACAGTAAAGAAGAAGAGTGGATATTTTGCTGGAAATCTTTCGGCTGCTCTTGTAAATCTTTTGTTGCTTATCATTACTACGATTATCGTTTCAAAAACATTTGGTAGTAATCTGGGCGAAGGCTCAGATCAATATTATAATCTGGCACTTATTTATGGGCCTCTAATTTTTGGCGGTGGTATATTTATCGTTAATATCATCATTTCCTTTGTGATTTTTGCTAAGAATCATGAGCTGTGGGAGGCTTCATTTAGAAAAAAGAATAAGTAGACGTGACGGGTCACATTTGCTTTTAGCTTATGTGACTCGTTTTGGATAACCAAGATAACCAATATATATTCATAAATAACTTTGCCTATTGGTTATCAGCCTGCTATAATATGTTTAAAGGTGGTGATTCATATTTCTAGATTTAATGAAATAATTAAAGAACTGAGTGTGCTTCCTAAAGGAACAGTTGTTTATAAAAAAATTAAAGGTAAAGAACAACCTTATTTACAATGGAGTGAAAAAGGTAAAACTAAAAGTAGATATATAAAAAAAGAAGAACGTGAACAGATTCTAGCTATGGTTGAAAAGAGGCTTGAATTAAAAGCAGAATTAGATCGGTTATGTTCTGAGATTATGCCTGAAGAAGATTCGATTATGGTTAGAGAAACATTTCCGTCATATAAAAATTTTGTGAATGATCAGGCTCTAATTTCGAAAAAAAGTCGAAATAATGAGTTTTTCGTGAATAGGAAACTCATTAATTCAAAAGCTTATTATGATAAGTTTACAAAGATTTCTGTAAAAAAAGAAGTGTATGAAAGTATTTATCGAGAAGCTGGTCGATTGCTTGAAATGGTAGATGGTAAAAATGTTGAGAGAATGTGTGTGATTAATGCAAGAACCGGTGAAATGATTGTAAATAATTATGATCGTGAAGCTGTCATAGGTCATACATATTTTAATAAAGATGAATATAGAGTTTTAGAGTCTTGCTTGGATTATGGAATAGTAATGCATAATCATCCTTTCAGCAGACCACCGTCAGGACGGGATATAGCAACATATGCTATTTCAGATAATATAAAGTCTTCATTGGTGTTATGTCATGATGGAGATGTTTTTGAAATTGTAAAAGCTGTATATGAAGTAGCTGAGATTTATGAAGAATTATTTGATAAATATGCAAAGCTTTTTGGAAAAGAAAATGCTAGAACGCTTGCTATTTTAAAGATGGATGAACTAAATGAGAATAATAAGCTATACGAAGTAAGGAGGTTATGATACATGGCTGATAAGTTATATTTACATATGGACGATACGGATATTGATCATGAGTTTGATGGAGTGATAACATCAGAGATTCAAAAAGAATTAGATATTATAGATGCTGAAATTAAAGAAAAATATTCTTATCTTTTTGAGACAGAAGAAAAGTGAGTTATTTTACTCGTTTCTCTTAGAATTTTAATAAGTATTTTTAGTTACATCAAGGGAGGATATTTATGGAGAAATCACAGGTGTTTTTTACTGATTTTAGAACTGTTATTGGGGTGAGTCTGCCTGATAAGTTGCAGAAGCTGATCCGTAAGGCGGGAATTGAGACTATTGATTTTGACAATAAGTTTGTTGCAATCAAGATGCACTTTGGCGAGCTGGGTAATTTGGCGTATCTTAGACCAAATTACGCGAAGGCTGTTGCTGACGTAATTAAAGCTCAGGGTGGGTTGCCATTCCTTACAGATTGCAACACTCTTTATCCAGGCAGTCGTAAGCATGCGCTTGAGCATATGGATTGTGCAAATATTAATGGATTCAATACGGTGACTACAGGATGTCAGATTATTATTGCTGACGGTCTTCGTGGTACTGATGATATCGTGGTTCCGGTTCCTAACGGAGAATACTGCAAGGAGGCTTATATAGGCCGTGCGGTGATGGATGCTGATATCTTCGTATCCCTTACACATTTTAAGGGCCATGAGCAGGCTGGCTTCGGTGGCTGTATCAAGAATATTGGTATGGGTTGCGGTAGTCGTGCCGGTAAGATGCAGCAGCACCAGAGTGGTCATCCTCATGTTGACGAGGCTCTCTGTAAGAATTGTAAGCGCTGTGCCAAGGAATGTGGTTCTGATGCTATCACTTATGAAGGCGGAAAGGCTTGGATTGATCCAGCCAAATGTAAAGGCTGCGGCCGTTGCATCGGCGCTTGTGCTTTCGATGCTATCAGTAATGATAACTGGGATGCTCCACAGATGCTAGGCAGAAGAATGGCAGAGTATACTGCTGCTGTTGTGTCTGGCAGACCTTGCTTCCATATTTCTCTTATCACAGATGTTTCTCCTAATTGTGACTGTCACGGCGAAAATGATGCTCCAATCCTTCCTGATATTGGAATGCTGGCTTCATTTGATCCTGTTGCTCTGGATCAGGCCTGTGTGGATCTTTGTCAGAAGGCTGAACCAATCCGTAATAGTCAGCTGGGTGACAACATGGCTGATGAGCATTTCCATGATCATGGTGATGTATGGCATAACAGCAATCCAAATGTATCCTGGGCTGAAACCTTGGAACACGCAGAGAAGCTTGGCCTTGGCTCTCGTGATTACGACCTTGTTATTATGAAGTAACGTACTATTCGTGATACCTTTTACGCATTAGTTTTACAATTCACGACATACTTTATTCCATTCGCGCCATAATTTATACGTAAATTATTTTTTCGTTTATTATCTGAGTATGACATGATTCAGTATTGTGTCACGGGATAAAGAATATATTATGGTTATTTCACCAGAAAGTGGAGGATAAAAGTATGAATGAATTAGTAAGAGAAAGAATAGATATTCTGATCAACAATAAGGAGGTTCTTGCAAAGAACTTCAAGTGGTCATATGGAGTTATGCATATCGCATCTGCATTGGTTTATACAAGTGCAGGACAGAATATAGATGTTGAAAGACTAGACGAGGCTAAGAAATATCTTGATAAGCATGCTGGCGTGTTCTCAAGCTTTAAGGCTTCAGCAATGCCTATGGTTGTAAGCAAGATGGCTTTATCTGCAGATCCTGCTCAGTATTTTAATGATCTTAAGAGCGTGTTTGACAGACTTTCAAAGAAGATGATCATGTCAGATGGCGGTTACATTATTCAGGGTGCTATCAACATTCTTGATGCAGACAGACTTTATGATGCTGATGCTATCATCGAAAAGTTCCATGATTTCTATAAGAAGATGAATAAGCTTCATCCTTTTATAACAGGTTCCGAGGATATTGCATTTGGCATTCTCCTTGCTATGACAGATAGAAGCGTTGATGACATAATAAATGAAATTGAAACAAGCTATGCTTATCTAAGAAAGACTATTGGCATGAAGGCTGGCAACAATGAGATTCAGGGCCTTAGCATGGTACTTGCACTTATGGAGGGTACTTCAGAAGAAAAATGTGATAAGGCAATACATCTTTTCAACGAGTTCCTTGCTCGTAAGGTAAAGTACGGTAATGAATATAATGAGCTTGCATCTCTTGGTATCCTTATTGATCTTGATGTTGATGATACAACACTTGTTGATGAGATTCTTGAGACAGAAGAGTATCTTAGCAAGGTTAAGGGCTTTGGCAGCTGGACTCTGAACAAGAAGCAGAGACTTATGTTTGCTGCTATGCTTGTTGGTGATTGCCATGAGTCAAAGAATAGTACTTATGCTGCTACTTCAACAGTTAATAGTAGCGTTGCTGCAATCATTGCTGAAGAAGTTGCACTTATGGTTTGTATCATGGCTTGCACAACTACAACAACCACATGTTGCTAATATAAATTTAGTAGGACTTAGTTGCTTTATGTGACTAAGTCCTTTGTGATATATGTAAAGGGGATTAGAGTTATTGATATGAACAGGGAAATTAAAATGAATTTTTTGGCTAATAAGCCGTCTCAGATTGTTACTCTTATAATTGCGACACTGGTTGTAGCTGTGACGGTATATTTTTATGTTACAGGTCTTATTAATTCTAATCGCTTGAAGGCTCAGTGTACAGAAACTACTACGGGCGAGGTTTATACATACGAGTATTCTGGAAAAAGTCGTGGTCTTTATCAAAGTTTTGGTGCGAGATATACAGTCGATGATGTGACATATCATGCAAGTGGTAGTGATGGACGTGGTCATAATCCTGGTGAACATGTACAGATTCATTATGATCCTAATAATCATTCGATTTCATATGCTGGACATGGCCCGGCAAGGCTAGGTGAAATTCCTGCGTTTCTTTTTGTGTTTGCTGGTGCTATGACGATGTTTGCTTGTATCAAACTTCTTGTTACTGGTAAAGGTGTATATACCATCGACCGCTTCACGTATGAGGTGAAATGACACGGATAGTGAAATAACTCTTTCTAATTCGCTAAATAAGATGAAATAATCCTCTATTTTTAATAAACAGTTAAAGATTTGAACACAATAATGATATATACTTTCTAAGTATTTTAAATCTTAAGGAAGTATTGTTATGAGATATGGGGATTCAAAAACAAGAAAGATTTCGAAGAAGACACTGCTTAGGTGGTGCCTTCTTCTTGTTTTTTTACTGGCAGGAAGTTTTTGTCTGTCAGGGTGCAAATTGACCGAAGAACCGACTCCTACTAGAGAAGAAACTAGTGAGGTTGTGAATGAAGATGGCAGCGTCACTACAGTAACCTATCAGTATTATGACGAGACTGCATCACGTCAGTCGACTCCTCAAAAATATTATGCATTAATATTTGGTTTTGTTGCTATGACTGGACTTGGAATATTTTTTACCATGCATTTTAATAGAGTAAATAAATTGAAGAAATGTTGTACGGTACCAGTTTCAGCGGTTTGTACAAGCGTCAGAAAAAGTAAGGGCGATGAACATGGATTAAGGCATAGGTACGGAGCTTTTAATGCTACGTACCAATACAATTACAACGGACGGCAGATCGAAAGCCGAAATCGAGAATACGGCGGCACCCAGCACTTTATGAAATATCCGATTAATGTAGGGGATCATGCTGATATCATGCTGAATCCGAGTGATCCGCTTGAACTCTATGACAAACTTGCAGAATCTGCGAGAAGAAGCCTTATATACGATATGGTAATTACGTATGGCGGAGCTTTAGGCTTTTTGGTTTTTTATATTATTCAATAATTATATATTAATTATTTTTTCACTATAAAACTATTACACTAAAAAGAGGATGAGATTATGAAGGTTGCAATTGAGACAGAAAGACAGGATCTTTTTGATATCAGTATTGTGATAGCAATGAGGATCCATATTTCAGGGAGAGTGAGCGAAACGGCTATAGAGAAAGCTTTTGAAACGGCTGTTGCATCACACGAGATTTTAAACACAAGAGTTGTTCTTGAGGATGACGGTAGGGCTTTCTACTATAAAGAAGATGGCAAAATATCTGAATCGAAAAATGAAATTACATTTGAATATAATGACTGGATGGATATTCTCCACCGTGAGGAGAAAATCCGTATGCGTCTTGAGGATGGTCAGTTCATGAAGGCCTTTGTTTATGAGATGGACGATTCGGGATGCGGAATACTTTTCCTGATGCATCATCTTGGTGGTGATGGTAAGTCTATGGTTTATTTCATTGAGACATTTATGAGATGTCTTGATGGCGAAACGGTTGAGCCTGTTGAGATGCGTACAATTCCAGCTGGAGATATGAGTGATGAGGCTCTTAAGGATAAGGTTGGTCCACTTATGCTGCTTCCGAAGCTTTATAATAAGAGGTGGCGTGCGGATGAGAAGCATAAGATCTTTAACTTCAATGATCTGGATGATGCATTTGAATGTTACTGGGAAGATAAGTCTTCTGAGATAGACGAATACGTTATCACACCTAAGATGGTTTCGAAGATTATGGATCGTTGTCATCGTTGGGGGATTGGGTTTACAGCTTATATATCTACTTCATTCCTTAGATTTATGGGCAGAAGACTGGAGATTGGTTATGCGGTTGATGCTCGTGAAGATGGCAACAGATGCATGGGTAATCAGGCAACTGGTATTTCCCTTAAGTATGCATACAACTATGATAAGTCATTTGAATGGAATGCAAAGAAGGTCCAGAAGCTTATGGATAAGAAGCTGGAGGATGAAGAGGCTCGTAACTTTGTTCTTTATTTCATGTCAATATTTGATCCTTCGCTTGAGGATGCTATTAATCTGGAACATGCCAAGAGTTTTACTTCCAAAACTTCCAAGAAGATATCTGGAATTCTTGGTTATGGAAAGAAATGTAACGACCTGTCCATTACGAATCTAACCAAGCTTGATATCCCAGATACTTACGGAGACCTGAAAGTTGACTACTTCTCATTTATCCCACCAGTTATTTCTTATGGACGAAACATTATTGGTCTTTCGACTCTAGGGGACTGTACAATAATGACTATTCATAGAATAAATGCTGCGAGTTAAAAAAAATAAAAAAAATTTAAAAAAAATGAAACCTTCTTGTTAATTGCCGGGTATTAAGAGTATAAAGGCAAAAAAAATCGGAAATGATTTTAAATAACAAGGAGGTTTTTATTATGAGAAAGGTATTATTTAAAAAGAGTTTAGGAATTATCCTCGCAGCATCTATCATGGCTGCATCAGTATCAGGTTGTGGCAGCTCTGATGCTACAGCACCATCTGATACATCATCAGGAGTTTATGAATCAACAACTGAGGCAAATTATGAATCTTCATCAAGTGCCTCACAGAGTTCAAATGCAGTATCAAGTGCTTCTACATACGAGGAATCTACTACAGATAGTTCTTCGAATACAAATAAGAAGCAGGCAAGAGAAACTCTTTCAGCTGGCGATACTTATTATGGTGATGTTGATTGTGAAGATTATGATCCAACTATAAACTGGCCATGGGTTGATGGTGACAATGATTCTAGAGAGTACGGCTATACATCAGAGAATGACTTCATTAAGACAGCTGAGGAATCAACATCCACATTTGCTGCTGATGTTGATACAGCTTCTTATTCAAACATTAGAAGTTATCTGGATAATGGAAATGTAGTTCCTGAGGATGCTGTAAGAATAGAGGAGATGATCAACTACTTCCACTATGATTACGATGAGCCAAAGAAGAAAGAGCCATTTTCAGTAAATATGGAAGTTGATGGATGTCCTTGGAACGAAGATCATCAGCTGGTTATGATCGGACTTAAGGCTAAGGCTATTGATACAACTGATCGTAAGCCAACCAACTTTGTATTCCTTATTGATACATCTGGTTCTATGGATCAGTCAGACAAGCTTCCGCTTGTAAAGACAGCTTATATCAAGCTTTTAAATGAACTGGATGAAAACGATACTGTATCAATCGTTACTTATGCAGGTAGTGATACAGTAGTTCTCGAGGGAGAGAGCGGAGAAAATACAGATGAGATCGCCGATGCTATCGAAGAACTTTCTGCTCATGGTAGTACTAATGGATCAGCTGGTATCAATACAGCTTATGAGATTGCTGAAAAGTACTTTATTAAGGGTGGTAACAACAGAGTTATCCTTGCAACTGATGGAGATCTTAACGTAGGTGTTACTTCAGAGGATGGCCTTACAGAGCTTATTACTGAGAAGAAGGAGTCTGGTATTTACCTTAGCGTACTTGGTTTTGGTACAGATAATCTTAAGGACAACAAGCTTGAGGCTCTTGCTGATAACGGAAATGGTAACTATGCATTTATTGACAGCGTTTACGAAGCTAAGCGTGTGCTTGTACAGGAAATGGGAGCAACCCTTGAAACTGTTGCGAAGGACGTAAAGCTGCAGACCACATTTGACCCTGATGTAGTAGAGAAGTACAGACTTGTTGGTTATGACAACAGAATGATGGCTAATGAGGGTTTTGACGATGATTCAGTTGATGGTGGCGAGATTGGTTCTGGTCATGAAGTAACTGCAATCTATGAAATCGTTCCTGCAAAGGGCGTTGATACAAAGGCTGGAAAGCATATCCTTGATCTTTCTATTAGATATAAGAAGCCGGATGCTGATGATTCTAAGCTTCTTGAGTATTCATGCAACTATTCAAAGGGTGGTTTCGACAACCAGGCTAGCGACAACATGCTTTGGGCTGAGTCACTTGCTTGCTTCGGACTTTACCTGAAGGGTAGTGACTATAAGGGTAATGCATCTATCGACCTTGCAAGAAGTCTTGCAGAGCAGACAAGCTATGGCAAGGATGCACTTAAGGTTGAATATATGGACCTCTTAGACGAGGCTGAAGATATTTATGAAGGAAACGGTGAGATTGGACATGATGATGATTGCTATGATGATGACGATTATGGCTACTATGATGATAATGATGTAAATGTAATCGATGCTGACTAATATGGTTTCACCCATAACCCCACAAGGTGAAAGGTTAATACTATATCTCAACGAAGGGTCCGCCACATAATGTGTGGCGGGCTCTTTACTTTATTCCTCTCGTGATGTATATTAGTGAACGGTGCGTCTTAAAAGGCGAGTAGTGACGCTGATGCACTTATATATATTATAGAGGGTTGAGAAGTATGTCGTTTTATAAAAAAGTTTTTGCTTTGGCGCTGCCTATAGCACTCCAAAGTCTTATTACAATTGGTGTAAATATGCTGGATACCATGATGGTTGGAACTCTGGGTGATTCAGCGCTTTCTGCTACATCGCTGGCGAATTCATTTATCTCTGTATTTCAGATTTTCTGCATGGGGCTCGGTATGGGAGCCTCTGTTCTTGTTTCCAGATATTGGGGCATGAAGCAGTCAGCGAATAGTATTCTTGTTTCTGATGATGCTACCAGAGCTCTGAGACAGACTGTTTGTCTGATGCTCCGTCTAAATGTTACTCTGGCGGCTCTTTTTGCTATGGCAACTTTTGTGATGCCTGGTATCATTATGAGATCATACACTGAGAAGGAGCATATCGTTGCTCTCGGTGTTACATATTTTAAATATTCAGTTCTTACATACTTTTTCGTAGGAATATCTCTGGTTGTAACTATTGTACTGAGAAGCGTTGGTCAGGTGCTTTATCCACTGATAGTGTCGGTAATAGCATTTCTCGTTAACCTCAGTGCTAACTATATTCTTATCTTTGGTAAGTTTGGCGCTCCTAAGATGGGAGTTGCAGGTGCGGCTCTTGGAACCCTCATCGCTCGTATTGTTGAGTGTTCCTTTATTCTTGGTTATCTGTTTATTTATGACAAGAAGATTGGCTTTAGACCTCGCCACCTCCTTATGAAGACCAGGTCTCTTCTTAGAGAATATATCAGGATCAGTATTCCTGTTCTTATAAGCGATGGAATCTTAGCTATCGGAACTAATTCGGTTGCTATGGTCATTGGTCATCTGGATGAGGCCTTTATCGCGGCAAATGCTATCACCAGCGTTACACAGCAGCTAAGTACTGTTGTTATTTCCGGTGTTTCACAGGCTGGTGCCATAGTTACGGGTATTACGCTGGGAGAGGGCGATAAAGAGAAGACTATGAAGCAGGGCTATCAATTCTTCAGACTTGGTCTTCTTCTTGGTGCACTTTCGGCTGCATTTATCTTCCTGTTCAGTGATCTGATTATTGGATTTTATAAGGATATTACCCCTGAGGCTATGAAGACAGCTAAGTCTCTTATGATGGCTATCTGTCTTATCATTGTTTTCCAGGGTACTAACAGTATTATGACCAAGGGTGTTCTCCGTGGTGGTGGCGACACTAAGATCCTTATGCTTGCAGACAACATATTTCTTTGGGTTCTGGCTCTGCCTCTTGGTATGCTGGCTGGCTTTTACTTTAAGCTTCCTGCGTTCTGGATCTATGTTGCTCTTAAGTCTGATCAGATTTTCAAGACCTTCTGGTCCTTTATCAGACTTCGCAGTGGCAAATGGATCAAGAAGATTTCAACTGGTTCGAAGAAAACTCAGAGCAAAGCGGCGTAGTAAAGTTGCATAGTTCCTTTATTTGAGTGGCTTTGCACCTTCTGCGTTTGTTGTAAAATATATTTTAATATGATAGAATATCTACGTTTTTAGTAAGATATTGGAGATAAATTATGAGTAAATCATCTAAGTCGAAGCATAATTCAAAAAACACTAGTTCGAAAAATAGTTCAAAAAAGAATTCTAATAAATACACCTACGATAGGTTCAGACCTAATCGTCCGGTGGATATAGTAAATATCATATATCTTATCTTTATGACATCTCTGTTTTCTCTGTATATGCACAATAAGTATTTTGACATTACAGGCAGCAGAGGTAAGATCTTTTCAAATGTTACTATCATTTATATGGTTCTTGCAGTAGTAGCATTTGTCCTTGAAATCTTCATGATGGAGTATTACCAGCCTGAACTTTCAGCAAAAGACCTTTTTTATTCGGGTACCAAATGGTATCTCACGCCTGAACTTTGGGCAGGACTTTTTGGTGTAGCTAACCTTTTTGCCTGGTTCATGTCTCCGGATAAGAAGGGCTCATGGGATGGTTCTACAGGTCGATTCATGGGACTTTCGTTTATGCTGGTGCTGGTGATATCATTTGTCCTTGTTGCCAGAGAAACTCCGATACAGTGGCCGGTTCTGATCTCGCTTTTTGGAACTTCGGTTCTTTGCTTTATAACTGCGATATTGCAGCATTTCGGTAATGATCCTTTTCATTTTAAGGAGAGGATGAAAGAGTCTCAGAGAGAGATGTTCATCTCGTTCTTTGGTAATATCAATACCTATGGTTCTTATATTTGCGTTGTTTTGCCTATCTTTGTGGCGCTTTTTATCTTCAGCAAGAAGATGTGGGTGAGATGGATTGCTGGTGTAGGTCTTTTCTTTGCTGGCATGGGTATCATTCCTGCTAAGAGTGATAACGTATATCTTGGTGTGGGCGTAGCGTACATCGTTATCTTTTACATCGCTATATATTATAAGCAGCTTACAGAGTTTGTTTTCTCTGTTCTTATCCTGGGCTTTGGACTTCTTGTTATGGCTTATGCCAACGATATTCTCAGTGGTAGCCAGAAGCATATCAACGGTATCGCCCAGATAGTAGAGAATCCTAAGATAATGACTCTTTTTGTTGGTCTTATCATTGTTGTGGCTGGACTTCTCATGTTCTTCCGTGGTGTTAATTATGAGATGTACAAAAAGATTCAGTCTAAGCAACTGCTTTACATTATAACTGGCGTGGGTCTTGTTTTGGCTGTAGCTGTTGTAATCCTTGGTGTTAGATCTGGAAATGAGATTTTTGTATTCAATGACAAATGGGGCACCTACCGTGGCTACATCTGGCGAAGAAGCTGGGATGTTTTCAAGGACGGAACTGCAGCTCAGAAGATATTCGGTCATGGTAATGAGACTATTGCTTACAACATGAAGCAGTATCATGATGAAATGGTATCTATAACCAAGAAAACTTACGACAATGCTCACTGCGAATTCCTGCAGTATATTGTTACCACAGGACTTTTTGGTGCTATCACATATTATGCAATGGCTGCAACATCATTTGCATATATCATAAAGAGAATGAAGGGTGATGGTATCGCCATCGCTTGTCTTGTTGGTTCGATCGGTTATCTTATGCAGGGTCTCGTTAACCTGAATCAGCCGATTACAACACCTTATTTCTTTGTTCTTCTTGCTGCTGGAGTTGGATATATCCGCTTCCGTGATCAGCGTGCCGAAGAAGATGAGGAAGCTTAGTAAACTTGTAGTATATCGGGATGACATTTGGCTCTTTTCGTGCTATAATGCTGTCTTGTGAATGATAAAACTTTTGGCGGCTGAAAGTTGGACTTGCTGCTGGATAAATTGGAGGAAAAATTAATGGGTATGTATGAAGAGCTCATCGAGCGTGGACTTATCGCTCAGGTGACTGATGAAGAAGGCGTTAGAGATCTTATCAATAATGGTAAGGCTACATTCTATATAGGCTTTGACCCTACAGCCGATTCACTTCATGTTGGACATTTTATGGCTCTTTGCCTGATGAAGAGACTTCAGATGGCTGGTAACAGACCAATCGCTCTTGTTGGTGGTGGTACTGGTATGATCGGCGATCCTACAGGTAGAACAGATCTTCGTAAGATGATGACTACTGAGATGATCGATCATAACTGCGAATGCTTTAAGAAGCAGATGAGCCGTTTCATCGAGTTTGGTGAAGGCAAGGCTAAGATGGTTAATAATGCTGACTGGCTTAGAGACCTTAATTATATTGAATTTATCCGTGACATCGGTTCGATGTTCAAGGTAAATAATATGCTCCGTGCTGAGTGCTATAAGCAGAGACTTGCAAGTGACGAGGGTCTTACATTCCTTGAGTTTAATTACATGCTTATGCAGAGTTATGACTTCCTGAAGCTCTATGAGGATTACGGATGTAATCTTCAGTTTGGTGGAGACGATCAGTGGTCAAATATGCTTGGTGGACGTGAGCTTATACGTAGAAAGCTGGGCAAGGAAGATGCTCAGGCTATGACAATCACCCTGCTTCTTAATTCTGAGGGTAAGAAGATGGGTAAGACAGCTGGCGGTGCTGTATGGCTTGATCCTGAAAAGACAACACCATATGATTTCTACCAGTACTGGAGAAATGTTGATGACGCTGATGTTATCAACTGCATTAAGATGCTTACATTCCTGCCTATGGAAGAGATTCGTGAGATGGCTAAGTGGGAAGGTGCTGAGCTTAACAAGGCTAAGGAAATTCTTGCATATCATCTTACTGAGCTTGTTCATGGTAAGGAAGAGGCTGACAAGGCTGATACAGCTGCTAAGTCAATCTTTGGCGGCGGCGGATCAGAAAACATGCCTGAAACTGCACTTGAAGATGGGGACTTCAAGGAAGATGGAACCATCGATCTTATTAGCATCTTAGTTAAGGCTGGTTTAGTTAGTTCACGTGGCGAGGGACGCCGCGCTATTGAACAGAACGGTGTTGCTGTAAATGGGGATAAGGTAACAGACGTTTTCGCAAGCTACACAAAGGAAACATTTAATGATGAATTTGTTGTAAGACGAGGAAAGAAGAACTTCCGTAAGATCGTCTTGTAGTTTACATAACTTCGTGCAACGGGGTCCGTCCCCACTGCACCAAAAGGGGGTTAACAAAATATGGGGTCAATTGTAGATAAAGGCAAGGACCTTGCTGGTAAGCATCTCGAGAAGCTTAGCAGTACTATCAAGAATCGTAAAAATGGGGATTACGAGTTCACTGGCCTTTCTGATAAGAAGATCAATGTAGAGAAGGAACTCAATCTCTATACAAGAGAAGGACAGTTCTATGTTCTTCTTGCTGATGCTGATTCAGATGAAAGGGTTATGATCGAGAGAATGATCGATCAAACTGGCTGCTTTATTACATCTGTTTCTAGTGGTATTGAATGCCTGGATGCAGTCAGCAAAGATAAGTATGATCTTATAATCCTTGGCCGTAATATGCCTAGAATGGACGGCGTTCAGACACTTAATAATATTAAGAATAATAGTGCTAACCGTTCCAAGGATGCAAAGATATATGTTGTTCTCGAGGAGAAGAGCGATGAGCCTGATATCTTTTTCGAGAACGCTGGCTTTAACGGTATAATCCGTAAGCCGATTGATAGAACTATATTACAGAATATTATCATTTCACTTGTTCCGAAGAAAATGCTTCCAGATGATGAAGAACTTATTGAGGATATCAAGTCAAATGCAAGAGACGCCGAAGCTCTTAAAAGCAGCGGTATAAGACTCCTGACAGCCCTTTCGGAAAATTATAAGGGCGATATGGAGGAGTATAAGAAAGAGGCTGGTCAGTTTGTAGATGATTATGAGGTGATCAGCTCAGATATGATAGATGCCCTATATTCGGGTAAGAATTCTGAGTATATGGAATTTGCCCGTAATATGAGAGAGGCATCTAGAAAACTTGGTGCTATGCACCTTTGTGACTGCTTCGATGATCACGTAAATATGGCTAAGGAAGATAACCTTGATGTGGCAGAGTCCAACTGGCGTTATCTGACAGGAGAGTGGGAAACAGTTGTTTCAGGACTTGCTGCATGGCTTGGAAAATCCAGTGTTGCTCTTGCATCCACTGAAATCCTGGCAACAAATACCAACGGTATTAAACTCCCATCTTCGGATATTGTATCTCGTATTGATGAGATACTTGGTAACCTTGAGGATAATGATAAGGAGACAGCTATTAAGAACTGTGAGAAACTTGCAGCTTATGAACTGGATCCGGATATCAGACTGAAAGTAGACAGAGTCATCAAAGCATTTGATAAAGACAAGGTGAATACTGCCGTAGATATACTTCGCAGTATCTAACATATTGTTTAAATAATTATTTGAAGACTATCCTGATAGATTTATTTATCAGGATTCTCTTCGTCTTTATGGGAAGAATTATTTTTGGGACTCTTTTTGTTTTTGGACTTTGTCTTTTTAGTATCTTCATTGATGCTGTTTATAGGCAGGTTTAGTTTAAACTGAGTCTGTTCGGTTAACATTTCTTCTGGCATATGCTTCAGGATGTATAAAAAGAGGTCGTAATCATATATGTCAGAAAGGATTGCGATTATTTCCACTGTTGGCTGCACATAGCCGCATTCAAGACGGTTATAAGCCTGTCTGGACATGTGAAGTAATTCGGCAATTTCTTGCTGAGTGAGTTTATTTTCCTTTCGGAGTTGTCTGAGAAGACCTCCCATAAAGATTTTTGTTTGCATATTATGCTCCTTTCGAATTAGATATCATTTGTCTTTTGCGACTATAATGTGTGACATTAAATGCTCACAAACTGAGCATAAAATAATCTGGGAGCAGTGCATAAAAATGAGTCTCAAATGCACACTTTTGTGCTTTTCTTGTAAATACATGTTGAAAAGGGGGTAAGTATGAGTAAGGCTGATGAAATATTTATAAATATGTGTAACGATATTCTGACCAACGGAGTAAGCACTGAGGGAGAAAAAGTTCGTCCTAAATGGGATGACGGAACTTTCGCTTACACGATTAAGAAATTCGGGGTCGTAAATCGTTACAATCTTCAGGAAGAATTTCCTGCGATCACACTTCGTAAGACTTATATAAAATCTGCTATCGATGAGATTCTCTGGATCTGGCAGAAGAAGTCTAACAACATCAATGATCTTAACAGCTCAATCTGGGATGAATGGGCTGATGAGTCTGGTTCCATCGGCAAGGCTTATGGTTACCAGCTTGGTGTAAAGCATAAATACAAAGAGGGTGAGTTCGATCAGGTGGACAGAGTGCTTTTTGACCTGAAAGAGAACCCATATTCACGTCGAATCATGACTAATATCTATGTTCATCAGGATCTTCACGAGATGAACTTATATCCATGTGCATATAGCATGACATTTAATGTTACAGGGGACAAGCTAAATGCAATCTTAAATCAACGTTCTCAAGATGTGCTAGCTGCTGGCAACTGGAACGTGGTACAGTATGCGGCACTTCTTATGATGATCGCTCAGGTTTCTGGCTTCAAACCAGGAGAACTTGTGCATGTGATCTCAGATTGTCATATCTATGATAAACATATTCCTATCGTAAAAGAATTAATACAGCGTGAGACATATCCGGCTCCAAAGGTTACACTGAATCCAGATGTAAAGAATTTCTACGACTTCAAGGTAGAAGACTTCACTATTGAAGACTACGTAACTGGTCCACAGATAAAAAATATTCCAATCGCAGTATAACCTGCCAGTGGGGACGGTTCTCGTTGGCAGATTTTAAGAGGTAAATATATGAAATTAATTGCAGCAGTAGATAAAAACTGGGCTATCGGACATAAAGACAGCCTTCTTGTAAGCATTCCTGAGGATCAGAAGAGATTCCGTTCGATTACGACTGGTCATACAGTTGTTCTTGGAAGAAAGACTCTTGCGGGCTTTCCAAATGGCCTTCCGCTGAAGAACAGGACTAACATCATTCTTTCGGCTAATCCTGAATTTAGCGTTCGAGGCGATAATGCTTATATTGTACGTTCTGAACAGGAGCTTTTTACAAAGCTTAAAGAACTGGATTCTGACGATGTTTATATAATTGGTGGTGGTACACTTTACAAGATGATGGAGCCTTACTGTGACGAGGCTATAATCACATATCTGGATTATTCTTACCAGGCGGATACGTATTTTCCTAACCTGGATGAGATGGATAAATGGGAGATGGTGGAAGAGAGCGAGGAACAGACCTATTTCAGCCTTGAGTTTTACTACAGAACCTACAAGAATAGGGCGGTTAAGCCACTTCCATAACATAAACCTTAAAATAATAAAAACTAGTAATTAAAACTTTTTTTTATGGGGCAAAAATGGTATAATAAACTGTACTGTAAATTACTAATTTAATTTCAACTGGGGAGGTAACATAGTGGCAGAAAACATGATGATTACCACTGCTTCAGGCTTCGAGGGGTACGGAGTTACGGAGTATCTAGGATTTGTATCAAGTCAGGCAATCCTGGGATCGAATTTTATTTCAGGTATTGCAGCAAATGTGGCTGATGTAGCCAGAAAGGATACTGCAAAACTCGAACAGTGTCGTGAGGATGCGGAGCAGCAACTTATTAAGGCGGCAAAGAGAAAAGGGGCAAATGCAATCATAGGCATGAATATGGTCTACGCGCCATTTGAGGCTGGTTCATTTGGAATCATAGTATCTGGTACCGCGGTAAAGGTTACAAAACATATTATTGTAAGTGATGAGCTTCACAAAGAGCTCTATGTAACAAATTATTATAATCGTCTTATTCCTAGACCTGTTAAGGTTGTTCTGGATGGCGATTCCAATTCCATCAACATGAAGATAGTTTGCTATAACTACAATCATGATGATATTCAGGCTCTTAGAGCTGATGTGGAATTTACAAATCTCTATGATGAGAGACTTGTTATCAAGAATGTTGATTTCGTCTTTAGTGAGAATATTAATCAGTCAGTTATTGTTTCTGATTATGTGCTCAGCAAGATTAAGTCAACAGATCTGCAGCTTCTCAAGGATGCTAAGCTTATCCTTACGAAGTATGCGACACCAAGAGGCATTTATGCATGCAACGATCAGCCGATAAATGTCACGCTCAGCACAAGGCGTCTCGAAACACTTAAGGCAAAGCGTGGTATCGATGCTGTAGAAAAGTATAAGAGCGACGGAATGATCTGGACTTGTAACTGTGGTCATGTCAATGAGGCTGGCTCTGAGGAATGTACCGTTTGTGGACGTAAGCAGATGGATATCATGACAAAGGCAACCTTCAACTATGAAGAGATGATCGACCGCATGAAAGAAAAAGATCATGTTGTAGAAATCAAGGATGTACTTATGCAGTACATTAAGGAAATCGATTCTAGTATGAGACTCGAGCTTCTCGAGATCATGGAATCAGGTCTCCAGTATGAAAAGACTAGAGGTAACATGAAAGAAACTGTTATCGAGAAAGTCGAAAAAGTCTTCGAAGATGCATCTATCGAAGAATAAAAACTATTAAGAGGTAAAGTATTTTGGGTTCCGGACTTAGTATGGCCAGTATCAACAAAATAAAGGAACTAGCAGATAAGCATGAGTATAGTCTGGCTGCTCCAATCCTGGATTCGCAGGATCTGGAGTTGTCCTATAATCCTCAGTTTTTGAGGCTTTGTGGCGAAATCTATGAAAACGTAGGCAGACTTTCTGAAGCGAGAGCTCTTTATGTAAAGGCTCATTCCATGGCTCCAGAAGCTACAAGAATCATTTTTTCACTCATGGATTTCTATCTGAAGGTTGGATATTTTGATCTGGCTGAGAGATATTTTGAAGAATATGTGCATTTTAGTAGTGGAGCTGATAGAGAACTTTCTAATGTCAGATACATTATGAAGAAGGCCATGGCTCCTGATCTTATGGCACTATATGATCTTCTTTTCCCATATTATCGTGACAATATGGATGAGAAATGGAGCTTTGAGCTTTTACTTCTTACGAAGCTTTTGGATAAGGGCGATATGGATATTATCGCTTCGGACTATAAAGCAACATTTAAAACTAGTGCATATCTTCATTTGATTGATGATGTATTAGATAATAAAGCGGCTGCTTGGGATAATTTCTTTGTTTATGCTGAAGAGCCTGTTAAGGATGATAAGCCTGAAGAAGAAGCTATTCGTGTTTATGAGCAGGAACAGCTTGAAAAAGATTATAAGATGATCAATCCAGAGACCGAAGAAGAGGCTGTAATTACTTCTATGGTTTCTGATGAAGAAAATGATCCATCACCTAAAATTGGTGTTGATGGCGTTGAAAAAGGAATTAAACGTTTTATTAAGAAGCGTTTTAAGAAGATTAAAGAAGAAGATGAAAATCCAGAGGCTGAGGATGAGGAGGTTTCTGCTGAATCTGAAGTCACCGAGGGTGAAGAGTCAGATGCTGAAAGTGATGCTGAAACTACGATTCTTGTTTCAGAAGCTGCTGAAGGAACTGCGGAGACAGAGGCTGAAACATCTGAAAATGATGAGAATGCGGAGCCTTCAGAAGAGTTATCTGAAGAAGCAGTTGAGCTTCAAGAGGCTCTGGAGGATATCGATACTTCTGATTTCGTAACTTATGAGTTTGATGATGGTTTTGCTCCTGAATCAGAGACCATATCCGGACTTAGTGATATGGATGAAGAGTTCGATGATAGTTCAGAAGAAGTCTTCAATGTATTTAAGGATTTTGCTTTATATCAGGATGAAGTTGATAAGGGTGAGGAGTTTATTCCTGAGGAAGAGCCTGAATACGAAGAAGAACTTGAATACGAAGACGAATCTTCATACGAAGAGGAATCTTCTTATGAGGATGAGACATCATATGAAGAGGAATCCTCATATGAAAAAGAGTTTACTCCTGAAGTAGAGGAAGATATTCCTGAACTTGAAGAAGAATCTATTGCTGAGGAAACAGTAGCTGAAGAACCTGTATATGAGGAGCCAGCAGTTGAGGAACCTGTATATGAGGAGCCAGCAGTTGAGGAACCTGTATGTGAAGAGCCAGTAGCTGAGGAACCTGTCGCTGAGAGTGCTTCATATGATAAAGAGTATGAGGAAAAACTTGAAGAAGACGAGTTCGTATATGGCGGAAGACAGGTGGAAGAGCCAGTTGTTGAAGAACCTGTATATGAGGAGCCAGTTGTTGAAGAACCTGTTGCTGAACAGAGTATAGAGGATGAAATCAGTGCAGCAATCAGATCTGCTGTTGAGAACTATAGACCGGTAGTTGAAGAAACTCCAGTGGTTGAAGAAACTCCAGTGGTTGAAGAAACTCCTGTAGCTGAGGAACCTTCGTATAGTTCGTTTGTTTCTTCTTATGGTGAACCATCTTATAATGAGCCATCGTATAAAGAGGATGCTTATGAGGAAACATCTGTAGATGAGTTTACTCCAGAGGTTGAAGAAGATATTCCTGAATTAGAAGAAGAATCTGTTTTTGAGGAACCTGCATTCAGATCATACGACGCTCCTGCATATGTTTCTGAATCTGAGCAGGAAATCCGTGAACTTGAGGAAGAAACTGTTGCTGATTTTGTTCCACATGTAGAAGAACCAGCTTACAATACATTTGTTGAACATGTTGCAGAACCTTTCGCAGAGGAAACTGTGGTTGAGGATGCAATTGTTGAGGAACCAGTTGTAGAAGAGACGGTTGTTGAGGAACCAGTTGTAGAAGAACCAGTTGTAGAAGAACCAGTTGCAGATGATACAATCGTAGAAGAACATGTTATTGAAGAATCATTTGCTAGAGAATCGGTTCTTGCTGATTCAATAGTTAATGAACCAATAGTTGAGGAATCAGGATTTGAAACTGTTTCTGAGCCGATTGTAGGAACTGCAGAGGAATCTGTTCCAGAGAGTACTGGAAATGAATTGGTTCCAGCTTATATGAAAGCTGATGTTCCATCTATAGACTTTGCTAGATTTGGTTCTGACCTTTTCCCAGGTCTTACAAAACAGGAAGTTAAGGTTGAGAACAGATTTAATGAAGTTATTAAGACTGAGAGTGAGAAACTTGATGAAGGTCTTAAGGAAGAAGAAGCTAAACTTAAGGAAGCTGAAGCGTTGCTTGCTTCCCTGGGTATTAAGTTATAATATTTAAATGTGACATAATTGAGGTATAGAATTAATGTAAGGAGGTAGTGGCACCGTGGCTGTTGATCAGAGAGAGGCGCTAATCGCTGCTGTCCGTGCACAGGTAGAGAAGGAACGTGCAGAGAAGCAGAAAAAGCTCGAAAGAGAACAGGAGGCAATGGCATTTGCCAAGAAAAAGAGTGGGGGTAAGAAGGAAGAAGGACAGAAAAAGTATAAGACTCTTTCTCCTGAGGAGCTTGCTCGTATTGAAGAAAAGAAAAGAAAGAAGAGGGCTGAGGAACTTGGTATTGAATATACGCCTTCAGAAGATATATTAGCTCAGTCTGAAAAGAGTAAAGAGGAAGAACTTAAGGCTAAGATCGAAGGTATTGGCGGTGGTAAAACTGGCGGTGGTCTTGGTGATATGCCTACAGGTGATGGTCTGGGAAGTGCTGGTCTTGGCGGCGGCCTTGGTGCAGATATCTCTGGTGGCAATGATAATGTTACCGTTATGGATGGTTCTGAAGACGGTAAGTATTCATTTGGTAAAGATGGTACAACAACTGTTAGTGAAGATAGCGGTTGGGTTTCTGATGATAAGAAGGATGATCTTGATAGTATCATACCTACACTTAGTTCAGATGCTGATATCGATTCAATGTTCGATATAGATGATGATGATTCTCCATTTGCTGCTCAGGCTTCAAATATTGAAGGATTCCAGGATACATCTAGTGTTGAAGCTGAAGGTGAAGTTAATCCTGAAGATGAAGTTGGTTCTGAAGAAGACTCCAAAGGTGAAAAGAAGAAGAAAAAGAAGTCTACAAGTACTATAGATGATCAGGAAAGACGTCTTGCTGAGGCTCGTAAGAGAGCTGCAGCTCGTAAGAAGTCTGAATCCGGTGATGAGAAGACTGTAGAAGCTCCTGAGGCAGATGAAAAAGCTTCTAAGGCTGAAAAACCTAAGAAGGAAGCTGTAAAGGCTGAGTCTGATGATGCTGCAAAGGCTGAGGAAAGACGTAAGGCTGAGGAAGAGTATAGACGTAAGGCTGAAGAACTTGCTGAGCGCGAGGCTGAAGAGGCTGCTAAGAAACAGGCTGAAATTCAGGAGAAGCGTAGAAAGCTTGAAGAGCAGAGACAAAAGGCTGCTGAGATAGCTCGTAAGGAAGCTGCTAAGGCACAGCGTCAGAAGTATAAAGAAGAAGCTCAGGCTGATCTTGAAGAAGCCCAGGCTGCAGTTAAGACATTAGAGGATGCTCTTGAGGCTGCAAAGAAGGCGGCTGAGAATCCTGTAAAGGTTGAAGTTGTTAAGTCAGAAGCTGAAACCGCTGCTGAAGCTAAGGTTTCTGAGGCAGAGGCTGCAAAGGTTGCTGCAGAGAAGGCTCTTTCTGAGGCGGATGCTGCTATAGAAGCTGCAAAGGCTGAGGTAAAGGCTAAGGAAGCTGATGTTGAAATTGTAAAGGCTGAGGTTGAAAAGGCTATAGAGAAGGCTGCTGCAGATAAAGAGGCTGCAAAGGCTGCTGCAGTAACTGATCTTGAAGCAATCAAGACTAAGATTCTTGAAGAAGCACTTGCTGCTGCTGAGCTCGTAATTCGTAATAGAGCTGAAAATGAGGCTAAGACAAGACAGGCTGATATGGAAGCAGCTATAGCTGAGGATGAGAAGAAATTCGCTGACGAAGCTAGTGTGCTTAATGATAATATAGAAGCTGCAAAGGTAGAAGTTGATGATGCTGAGACTAAGGTAGCTGAATGTGAGTTTAATATAGAAGCTGCAAAGGTTGAGATAGTATCTTCTGAAGATAAGGTTAAGCTTGCTGAGGCTGAACTTGAGTCTGCTGAGACTGGCGTTAAGTCTGCAAAGGATAATGTTGAACTTGCGAAGGGCGAGATTGATTCAGTTAAGGCAGGGGTCGATGAGGCTCAGAGTGAAGTTACTGCTGCAGATGCTAAGGTAGATGAGGCAAAACTTGCTGTTGAAGCTGCTGAGAAGGCTCTTCAGGAAGCTAGAGCGGTTGAAGAAGAGGCTGTAAAGGCTGCAGATGCTGCTAGAGCAAAGGTTACTGAGGCTGAAAATAAAGTTGCTGAGGTAGAAAAGCGTATCAGTGACGCAGAAGCAAAGGTTACTGAGGCAGAGTCAAAGGTTGAGGCTGCTAAGGAAGAACTTAGCTTAACTCAGAATTCTGTAGAGGTTGCTAAGAATGCAAAGGTAGAAGCAGATGCTGCTCTTGAAGAAGCAAAGGCTGCAGTTGACGCTAAGAAGGAAGCTGTTAAGGCTATTGAAGCACAGGTTTCTGCTATTGAAGATAAGAAAGCTGCTGCTATTCAGGAGAGAAAAGATGCTCTTGAGGCTGCAAATAAGGAATCTGAAGCTGGAATACTTAGCGCTATAGCTGATGCTAAGGAAAAGGCTGAAGTTGAGGCTGCTGCTAAGGCTGAGAAGGAAGTTGAGGCTAAGGCTGAAGAGAGCATTAAGTCTATCGACAGCGCTCTTGAAGATACAAAGAATGAGATTAACTCTAGAGTTGAGGCTGCTCAGGCAGAGGTTACAAAGGCTGAGGAAAGCGTTAAGGCTGCTGAAGCTAATAAGCAGAAGCTTGCTGATGATGTTGAAGCTAGACAGAAGGATATTGATGCTGCTAAGGCTGAGGTTGAGGCTGAACATCAGAAATCAGTTGCTGCTGCAGAAGAGGCAAGCAAGGCTGCTATAGGAAATGTTTCTGAGATTGAACAGGCTCTTAAGGAAGCTAAGGAAGCTGTTGCTGAGGCTGAGAAAAAGGCTAAAGATGTTGAAAATATGGAGGTTGATCTTACTCAGATCGCTCCTGGTGGAAGACTTCCTCTTGCTGCCAACTACCTTGAGAAGTACCTCGGTATTGCAGGTTCAGCTGATGAGATCGTAGATACATTTAATGATATTGCAGCAAATATGGAAGAAACAATCAGATCTAGAAACATCGTTATCCTTGGTCAGTATGGATTTGGTTCTGTATCAGTTGGTGAGGATTTTGCTCGTTCCTTCTATGATATGGGTATCTGTTCAGCTAGAGCAATCGCTAAGATTAAGGCTGCTGCTCTGAACAAGATGTCAATGGAGAAGATCAAGCCTAACATGGAGAAGCTTGCTGGTGGATGTCTGGTTATTGATAATGCTGGACTTATTGCTCCTGAAAAGCTTTCTGAGATTGTTAAGCTTTCAGCTAAGGATATTAATGACTTCGTTGTTATCATGACTGGTGAGATTGATAGTATCTCTCGTCTCTTTGGTAATTGTGCGGAGGTTGTATCAGAATTCGAATACCTTATTGATATGACTAAGATTGAAAAGTCTGATATGGTTAAGGTTGCAATGGGTTACATCAAGCAGAGAGCATACAAGGCTGATCCTGCTCTTGAGAATAAGATAAATGATATCCTCATGGGTATGGAACAGGGTAACCTTGATAGAATGATTGGTGCTATCGATGAAGCTATCGCTAAGTGTGATAAGCGTGATGATAACAAGAAGACAATCATTCCTAAGGATTTTGAGTAATCTGATGATTGTTTGATAACAACATATGATTATATAGTGCCAGTGCTAGAAAGTGCTGGCACTTCTCATGAAATGAGTCAAAAGGGTAAACTGACTCAAAAATGAGTCAAAACGGCTCAGAGCCGAATCGACTCATTCTAATAAATGATAATGGAGTAGATATGTACAGGATAGATATCGGAATAGATCTGGGTACTTCAAAGGTCTGTGTATATATGCGCGACAAGGGTATTGTTATTAACCAGCCTTCTGTTATTGCATACGAAAAGAAGGAAAAGAAGATTCTTGCGGTTGGTAAGAAGGCTAAAAAGATGCTCGGCAAGACAACGGATAATATCATAGTTGCACGACCAATCAAAAATGGTGTTATTTCTGAATATTTTCTTGCAGAGCGTATGATCAAAGCTTTTGTTAAGAATGCTCTTCGTAAACGTCGTATTCTTGGAAGACCAAATATCTGCGTTGCTGTTCCTCAGGGTATTACTGAGGTTGAGCGTCGTGCGGTTGAGGATGCTATAGTTAAGACTGGCGCTAAGGAAGTCTTTCTTTTGGAGTCTCCAATCGCTGCAGCTCTTGGTTCTGGTGTAGATATCATGGAAACTAAGGGACATATGGTAGTTGATATAGGTGGTGGAACTACTGATATTGCTGTAATATCTGCTGGTGATATTTCTTATGGCGTGTCACTTAAAGTCGGAGGCGATGATTTTACTGAGGCTCTTGCCCGATATGTACGAAGAAAGTACAGCATTGAGATGGGAGAGCAGTCCGCAGAAGATGCAAAGATAGAGATTGCCAGTGTTTCATATAGATCAGTAGATAGTTCTTACGAGATTAAGGGTAAGAATATGGTTAATGGACTTCCTGTTCGTATGGATCTTGGAGCCAATGAAACAGTTGAAGCTCTTTCTGAAGTAACAAGTCAGATCATTGATGGTATCGTTCAGGTACTTGAGAAAGCTGAACCAGAGATTGTTGCTGATGTAGGTAAAGAGGGAATTCTTCTTTCTGGAGGCGGAAGTCTTATATATGGAATGGATAGACTTATTTCTGATAAGGCTGGAATTCGTACAGTTCTATCTGATGAACCGGAAAATGTGGTCGCTGCCGGAGCTGGTATGGCGGGCGAATATATCATGGTTCAGGATGAGGATAGCAAAAAATAGATAAGGTTATATACTTTGATATATGGCAAAAATATACAATAAGGACATTCTAACATGAGGTTAGAATGTCCTTTTTTAATAATTCTACTATATAGTGTGTTAATGTGATTGACTTATACATTATATGGTAGTAGATTTAAGTCAGTTCTTAACTGCTAGAAATGGAGAGAAAAATGCAGGAGAATCTTTTTTTTGATAACCTTCCGGTAAAAGAACGAACTGTTCTTATGAGAAATGCTATATTTAAAAAAGCAAGAAAAAATTCTTATCTTTTTCGAGAAGGGGATCAGGTTGATTCAGTTATTTATATTCTTGAAGGTGATATAAAACTTCGTTCCTATGATGCAAATGGAAATGAAAGGATAGTTGGAATTTTTTCGAAGCACGAATTCTTATGGGAAAGTATGCTTCTTGATAACAGTACTTATCCTTACAGTGGAGTGGCTTTAACAAGTGTAAGATATTATAAGATCTTACGAGAAGACTTTGAAAAAGCTCTTAAGAATCGTTCTATATCCAAAAGCATTATAGTCTTGCTCAGTAGAAAGCTTCACGATGCCAACAACAGAAATATGTATCTTGCGGCAGAAAATCCTGCTGTTAGACTTGCTGGTTTTCTCAAGTATTCTGAAGAGAGAAAGACTAATGAGTATATAGAACTATCTCTTGATGATATAGCTGCCAGTGTAAATCTTCGCATGGAAACTGTCAGCAGAAAACTAAGAGAAATGGAAAAAAGCGGCATTATTAAAAGAATGGGCAAGTGTAAGATTAAGATTCTTGACTTGAATAGACTGAGCACTATCGATAATCTTTGATTACAATCAAGAATGTTTTTGTTGATATTTGATTTGAATCAAAGTATTATACAGTTAGATTATCTATAATTTTTTAACGAATGTTAGTTATATTTAATTTATTTTTGGAGGATTAATTATGCAAAAGGATTTAATGCTTAATTTTGATGAATGGGATGGATTTACTGGACGTCTCTGGAAAGAAGAGTGTAACGTTAGGGAGTTCATCACATACAATTATACTCCTTATACAGGCGATGAATCATTTCTTGAAGGTCCTACAGAAGCTACAGATAAGCTCTGGGGCAAATTACAGGAGCTTCAGAAAGAGGAGCATGCTAAGGGCGGTGTTTTAGATGAAGAAACTGAGATTGTTTCAACACTTACATCTTATGGCCCAGGTTATATTGATGAATCTATGAAGGATCTTGAACAGATCGTTGGTCTTCAGACTGACAAACCACTTAAGAGAGCGTTCATGCCATTTGGTGGTATAAAGATGGCTGAAGAGTCTCTTACTATGTATGGTTATGAGCCAAACAAGGATCTTCATAAGGTATTTACTGAGTATCATAAGACACATAATCAGGCTGTTTTTGATGCTTATACAGATGAGATGAGAGCTGCTCGTAGATCTCATATCATTACAGGTCTTCCTGATACTTATGGTCGTGGTCGTATCGTAGGCGATTATAGAAGAATTGCTCTTTATGGTATTGATCAGCTTATCGAGTGGAAGAAAGAAGATAAGGCTAATTGTGGTCATGGCGTTATGACTGATGATATCATCCGTCAGCGTGAAGAGTTAGCTGAGCAGATCAGAGCTCTTGAAGGAATGAAGAAGATGGCTGAAATCTATGGATGCGACATCTCTCGTCCTGCAAAGAATGCTAAGGAAGCTGTTCAGTGGTTATACTTTGGTTATCTTGCTGCAGTTAAGACTCAGAATGGTGCAGCTATGTCTGTAGGTCGTGTATCTACATTCCTTGATATATATATTGAAAGAGATCTTAAGAAGGGCATTCTTACTGAGAAAGAAGCTCAGGAGCTTATCGATCATTTCGTAATGAAGCTTAGAATGGTTAAGTTTGCTCGTATTCAGTCATACAATGAGCTGTTCTCAGGAGATCCAGTATGGGCTACTCTTGAGGTTGGTGGTATCGGTATGGACGGTCGTCCTCATGTTACTAAGAACTGCTTCAGATTCTTACATACACTTGAGAACATGGGTCCTTCACCAGAGCCTAACCTTACAGTACTTTATTCTTCACAGCTTCCAGAGGCTTTCAAGGCTTACGCTGCAAGAATTTCTGTTAAGACAAGTTCAATCCAGTATGAGAATGATGATGTTATGAAGCCTGTATGGGGCGATGATTATTCAATCTGCTGCTGTGTATCAGCTACACAGACAGGTAAGGAGATTCAGTTCTTCGGAGCTAGAGCAAACCTTGCAAAATGTCTTCTCTTTGCTATAAATGGTGGAGTTGATGCTAAGTCTCGTGTTCAGGTTGGTCCTGCTGCAAGACCTATTACATCAGAATATCTCGATTATGATGAGGTTGTTGAAAGATTTGAGTTCATGCTTGACTGGCTTGCTGGTCTCTATGTGAATACACTTAACCTTATTCATTACATGCATGATAAATATTATTATGAAGCTGCTGAGATGGCGCTTATTGATACAGACGTTCGTCGTACATTTGCTACTGGTATCGCGGGATTTTCACATGTTATTGATTCACTTTCTGCTATTAAGTATGCAAAGGTTAAGGTTATCCGTGACGAAGAAGGCTTTGCTGTAGATTACAAGGCTGAGGGTGAGTTCCCTAAGTATGGTAATGATGATGACAGAGCTGATAGTATCGGCGTATGGCTTCTTAAGACATTCCTTGATGATATCAAGAAGAGACACACATATCGTAATTCAGAGCCTACTACATCAATTCTTACAATTACATCTAATGTAGTATATGGGAAGTTCACTGGAAGTCTTCCGGATGGTCGTAAGGCTTGGACACCACTTGCTCCTGGAGCAAATCCTAGCTACGGAGCTGAGAAGTCAGGACTTCTTGCTTCACTTAACTCTGTTGCTAAGATTCCTTATGTATGGGCACTTGATGGAATTTCAAATACACAGTCTATGAATCCTTCTGCACTTGGAAATACAGAGGATGAGAGAGTAACTAATCTTGTTAATGCAATGGATGGTTACTTTGATCAGGGCGCACATCACCTGAATGTAAATGTCTTCAGCCGTGAGGTTCTCGAAGATATCATGGAGCATCCTGACAAGCCTGAGTATGCTAACTTTACAATTCGTGTATCTGGTTATGCTGTTAAGTTTATTAACCTTACAAAGGAACAGCAGCTGGATGTTATTAATCGTACATTCCACGAGAGTTTATAAATAATGAAAGAAACTTTAGGATACATTCATTCAACTGAAAGCTTTGGCGCTGTTGATGGCCCTGGAATAAGATTTATAGTCTTTCTCCAGGGCTGTAACATGCGCTGTAAATATTGCCATAATCCAGAAACATGGACAGTTGTATCTAATGAAGAAAATGCCAGGTATTACAACAATCGAGGAATTACTATAAGTATAAAAACTCCTAGAGAAATTCTGGATCAGGCTAAGAGATTTAGGCCATATTGGAAAAATGGAGGCGGCATAACCGTAAGTGGTGGCGAAGCACTCCTTCAGATTGATTTTGTATCCGAACTCTTTAAGCTCGCTAAAGAAGAGGATATTAATACATGTCTCGATACATCGGGTAATCCATTTACATTTGGTGAAGAATTCTTTTCAAAGTTTAAAGTTTTATGTGATTATACAGATCTTTTTATTCTTGATATCAAACATATCGTAGATGAAGAACATAAGAAGCTTACTGGCTTCACTAATCAGAATATTATAGATATGGCTAAATATCTTTCTGATACTGGTAAAGAAATGTGGATCCGCCATGTACTTGTACCAGGAATAACTACTGATGAAGAATATCTGCATAAACTTGCAGAGTTTATTCATACATTAAAGACTGTTTCAAAGGTTGAGGTTCTTCCGTATCACAGGCTCGGAGTACCGGAATATGAAAGACTAGGGATAAAGTATCCGATTCCTGATGTGAATCCACCTTCCGAAGAACAACTTTCTAAAGCTAAAGAGATATTATCTCTGTAATGTCTCTTTGTGAAATATGTCTATAAAATATCATTTACCCCCTAGTATTATTAACAAATAGCTAGTGCCAAAATTATTGCGGTTGAAGTTTGTTTATGATATTATTTAAAAGCGTTTTTAGGTTTAAAATGGTTTAACACTTTAATGTGCGAAAGTATTTATGAACCAAATAATGCTTATGAAAGCATTATTAAAATATTTACAATTTAACAATATCAATTTCAATGGAGGAATTATCTATGTCAAAGAAAGTCGTACTCGCTGGCGCTTGCCGTACAGCAATCGGAACTATGGGTGGATCACTTAGCACAACACCTGTAGCTGATCTTGGTTCTATCGTAATCAAAGAGGCTTTAAGTCGTGCTGGTGTTTCAGCTGATCAGGTTGACCATGTATATATGGGTTGCGTAATCCAGGCTGGTCAGGGACAGAATGTTGCTCGTCAGGCAGCTATAAAGGCTGGTCTTCCTGTTGAGTGTCCTGCAGTAACAATTAACGTTGTTTGTGGTTCTGGTCTTAATGCTGTAAACATGGCAGCTCAGATGATCCAGGCAGGTGATGCTGACATCGTTGTTGCCGGTGGTATGGAGAATATGTCTATGGCTCCATTTGCACTTCCAAATGGTCGTTATGGATATAGAATGACATGGCCATCAGCTAGCCAGGGTGCTCTTGTTGATACAATGGTTAAGGATGCTCTTTGGGATGCATTCAATGATTATCACATGATCAAGACAGCTGACAATGTAGCTGAGCAGTGGGGACTTACAAGAGAAGAACTTGATGAGTTTGCTGCTAACTCACAGCAGAAGTGTGAGAAGGCTATGGCTGAAGGAGCTTTCAAGAGAGAGATAGTTCCTGTAGAGATAAAGAAGAGAAAAGAGACTGTAGTATTCGATACAGACGAGAATCCTCGTGCTGGTATCACAGCTGAAGGTCTTGCTAAGATGAGAGCAATCAATCCTGATGGATATGTAACAGCTGGTAATGCTTCAGGTATCAATGACGGTGCTGCAGCAATCGTTGTTATGTCAGAAGAGAAGGCTAAGGAGCTTGGTGTTAAGCCTATGGCTACATTTGTTGCTGGTGCTCTTGCAGGTGTTGCTCCTGAAATCATGGGCGTTGGTCCTGTAGCTGCTACAAAGAAGGTTATGGCTAAGGCTGGATACAAGATCGAGGACTTCGATGTAATCGAGGCTAACGAGGCATTTGCTGCTCAGTCTGTTGCAGTTGGTAAGGATCTTGGTATCGATGTTGATAAGCAGCTTAACCCACGTGGTGGTGCTATCGCACTTGGTCACCCAGTTGGTGCTTCAGGTTGCCGTATCCTTGTAACACTTCTTCATGAGATGGAAGATATGGATCTCAAGAAGGGTCTTGCAACACTTTGTATCGGTGGCGGTATGGGCTGCGCTACAATCGTTGAGAGAGATTAATTGAAAATAGTGCAGCGGGGTCTGTCCCCACTGCACCATTTTTCGTGTCATAAATTATATTATTAGGAGAGAAAACATGGCAGAATTCGTAACATATGAGCAGGACGGCTTCGTTGGCGTTATCACTATCAACCGCCCACAGGCCCTTAACGCTCTTAATTCAAAAGTTTTAGAGGACCTTGCAGAAGTATTTGGCGCAGTTGATTTAAACACAACTCGTGCACTTATTCTTACAGGTGCTGGTGAGAAGTCATTTGTTGCTGGTGCTGATATCGGCGAAATGTCATCTCTTACAAAGGCTGAAGGCGAAGCTTTCGGTAAGAAAGGAAATGATATCTTCCGTATGATCGAGACATTTCCTATTCCTGTAATTGCTGCAGTTAACGGCTTTGCTCTTGGTGGTGGATGTGAGATCGCTATGAGCTGTGATATCAGAATTGCTTCTGAGAATGCAATCTTTGGTCAGCCAGAGGTTGGTCTTGGGATCACTCCTGGTTTCGGTGGTACACAGAGACTTGCTCGTATCATCGGTGTAGGTATGGCTAAACAGCTTATCTATACAGCACGTAACATCAAGGCTGATCAGGCCAAGACAATTGGTCTTGTAAATGATGTATATCCACAGGAGGAACTTCTTGATCAGGCTAAGAAGCTTGCTTCTATCATCGCTGCAAATGCACCAATAGCTGTTCGTAATTGCAAGAAGGCAATCAATGATGGCCTTGATGCTACTATGGACGAGGCTATAGTAATAGAAGAAAAGCTTTTCGGTGACTGCTTCGAGACAGAGGATCAGAAGGCTGCTATGGCTAACTTCCTCGAGAAGGATAAGGAAAAGAAACTTAAGGTTGTACCATTCCAAAACAAATAAGGAGGAACGAATATGAAAGTTGGTGTAATTGGCGCAGGAACAATGGGACAGGGCATTGCTAAGGCATTTGCTCAGGTTGAAGGATATGAAGTTGCACTTTGCGATATCAAGGCAGAGTGGGCTGAGGGCGGCAAGGATAAGATTGCAAAGGGTTATGCAAGACTTGTTGCTAAAGAGAAGATGACACAGGAGCAGGTTGATGCAATCCTTGCAAAGATCACTCCAGGACTTAAGGAAGACATTTGTGCAGACTGCGATCTTATCGTAGAAGCTGCATTTGAGAATATGGAAGTTAAGAAGACAACATTTGGCGAGCTTGACAAGATCTGCAAGCCAGAGTGTATCTTCGCTTCAAACACATCATCACTTTCAATCACAGAGATTGGAAATGGTCTTACAAGACCTATGGTTGGTATGCATTTCTTCAATCCAGCTGATAGAATGAAGCTTGTTGAAGTTATCGCTGGTGTTAATACTCCAGATGAGACAGTTAAGAAGATCGTTGAGATTGCTGAAGCAATCGGTAAGACACCTGTACAGGTTAACGAAGCTGCTGGATTCGTTGTTAACAGAATCCTCATCCCTATGATCAACGAAGCTGCATTCATCAAGATGGAAGGCGTTTCAGATATTGCTGGTATCGACGCTGCTATGAAGCTTGGTGCTAATCATCCTATGGGACCACTTGAGCTTGGTGATTTCGTAGGTCTTGATATCTGCCTTGCAATCATGGATGTACTTTATGCAGAGACAGGCGACAGCAAGTATCGTGCATGTCCACTTCTTCGTAAGATGGTACGTGGTGGTAACCTTGGTGTTAAGTCAGGTAAGGGATTCTATCAGTATAACGAAGACCGTACAAAGACACCTGTAGACGCACTGTAATAAAACCGGCGAGGACTGTCCTCGCTGGCTGATGATATAAACAAAATCATGGAGGAAAAATCATGGATTTCACACTTGATAAGAAGCATGAGATGGCTCGTGAACTTTTCAAAGAGTTCGCTGAAAAAGAAGTAAAGCCACTTGCTATGGAAATCGACGAAGAACATAGATTTCCAAGTGAAACGGTTGAGAAGATGGCTAAGGCTGGCTTCCTTGGTATCCCAGTACCAAAGGAGTATGGTGGTCAGGGCTGTGATGTTCTCACTTATATTATGGCAGTAGAGGAGATGGCTAAGGTATGTGCTACTACCTCAGTTATTCTTTCAGCTCATACTTCACTTTGTATCGATCCGATACTTACATATGGAACACCTGAGCAGAAGGAAAAGTATGTTGCAGATCTTGCTTCAGGTAAGAAACTTGGTGCATTTGCTCTTACAGAGCCAGGTGCAGGTACTGATGCTCAGATGCAGCAGACAAAGGCTGTACTTGATGGAGAAGAGTGGGTTCTTAATGGATCTAAGTGCTTCATTACAAATGGTAAGGTAGCTGATGTTTACATTGTAATCGCTGTTACAGGTATCATTGAGAAGCGTGGACGTAAGATGAAGGAAATTTCTGCATTTATCGTCGACAAGGATACACCAGGATTTACATTTGGTACAAAAGAAAACAAGATGGGAATCTGTGGTTCTTCAACATATGAGCTTATTTTCCAGGATGCTCGTATTCCTAAGTCAGCACTTCTTGGTGCTCAGGGTAAGGGCTTTGGAATCGCTATGCATACTCTTGATGGAGGTCGTATCGGTATCGCTGCTCAGGCACTTGGTATCGCTGAAGGTGCTCTTGAGAGAACTATTGCATACACAAAGGAAAGAAAGCAGTTCGGACGTTCTATCTCAGCGTTCCAGAATACTCAGTTCCAGCTTGCTGATATGGCAACTAAGGTTGAGGCTGCTAAGATGCTCGTATATAAGGCTGCAATGAAGAAGCAGGAGTTTGCTGAGGGCGCTAAGGTTTCATATAGTGTTGAAGCAGCTATGGCTAAGCTTTATGCGGCAGAGACAGCTATGGAAGTAACTACTAAGGCTGTTCAGCTTCACGGTGGATACGGTTATATCAAGGAGTACGAGATTGAGCGTATGATGCGTGATGCAAAGATTACAGAAATTTATGAGGGAACCAGCGAAGTTCAGCGTATGGTTATCTCAGGAAATATATTAGCGTAAGGAGGGTACAGGTGTGAAGATAGTTGTTTGTGTAAAACAGGTACCTGATACTAAGGCAGGAGTTAAGTTCAAGCCAGATGGTACTCTCGATAGAAATGCTATGGCATCTATAATGAATCCAGATGATAAGGCAGGTCTTGAAGCTGCTCTTCGTATCAAGGACGATATGGGTGCTGATAATGTTGAAATTACTGTTGTAACTATGGGTCTTCCAAAGGCTGAGGATGTTCTTCGTGAAGCTCTTGCTATGGGCGCTGACAAGGCTGTACTTGTTACAGATAGAAGACTTGGTGGTGCTGATACTTGGGCTACTTCTCAGACAATTGCAGCTGCAATCAGAAAGCTTGAATATGACCTTATCATTACTGGTCGTCAGGCTATCGATGGTGATACAGCTCAGGTTGGTCCTCAGATTTCAGAACATCTTGATCTGCCTCTTATCTCTTATGCTGAAGAGCTTAAGATTGAGGGTGATTCAGTTGTTGTTAAGAGACAGTATGATGACAGACATCATATCCTTAAGGCTAAGATGCCATGTCTTATCACAGCTCTTTCTGAGTTAAATGAGCCAAGATATATGACTCCAGGTGGAATCTTCGATGCATTTGAAGAGGAAATCACAGTGTTTGATAGAGATGCTCTTGATACACTTGAAGATTGTAACATGGGACTTAAGGGTTCTCCTACACAGATTGCAAAGGCTTCCGATAAGGTAGCTAAGGGCGCTGGTGAAAAGGTTGCACCTGAGACTGCAAGTGAAGCGGCAGATTATATTCTTGCTAAGCTTGCTGAGAAGTTTGTAATTTAAGGAGGTCCAAAAATGTCTTTAGAAGAATATAAGGGCGTGTATGTCTTTGCTCAGCAGATCGATAATCACATCACTGAGATTACATACGAGCTTATGGGAAAAGCTATAGAGCTTGCAAAGGACCTTGATACTGAGGTTGTTGCAGTACTCTGTGGTTCAGATATTAAGAATAAGGTATTCCATCTTAAGGAGCATGGAGCAGATAAGGTTATCCTTATTGATGATCCAGAGCTTAAGGAGTACAGAACAGAGCCATATGCACATGCTCTGTCAGAAGTAATTAACAAATTTAAGCCAGATGTATTCCTGATCGGTGCTACAGCAATCGGTCGTGACCTTGCACCTCGTGTATGTGCAAGAGTTCATACAGGACTTACAGCTGACTGTACATCACTTGAGATCGGTGACTTCCCACTGAATCCTATTCCAGGTAAGGAAGATCAGCAGAAGCACAATCAGCTTCTTATGACAAGACCTGCATTTGGTGGTAATACTATCGCTACAATCGCTTGTCCAGATTTTAGACCTCAGATGGCAACAGTTAGACCTGGTGTTATGAAGAGAAGTCCTAAGGAAGTTGGAAGAGAGTGTGAGGTTGTAGAGTTCAACCCTGGCTTTACTCCAGATAACAAGTATGTTGATATCCTTGACATTATCAAGACTGTTCAGTCTTCAGTAGATATTCAGAAGGCAAAGATTCTTGTTGCAGGTGGTAGAGGTGTTGGTTCAGCTGAGAACTTCAAGCTTCTTCAGGATCTTGCAGATGCACTTGGTGGTGAGATTGCATGTTCACGTGCAGTAGTAGATAACGGATGGCTTTCAAAGGATCATCAGGTTGGTCAGACAGGAAAGACAGTTCGTCCACTTGTTTACTTTGCAATCGGTATTTCAGGTGCTATCCAGCATACAGCTGGTATGGAAGAGTCAGAAATCATCATTGCTATCAATAAAGATGAGTCTGCTCCAATCTTTGATGTAGCTGACTATGGTATTGTTGGCGACCTTAATAAGATTGTTCCACTTCTTACAGA
This sequence comes from Lachnospiraceae bacterium AC2031, assembly GCA_000687975.1. Classification (GTDB taxonomy): domain Bacteria; phylum Bacillota; class Clostridia; order Lachnospirales; family Lachnospiraceae; genus Eubacterium_Q. Next base: position 3,181,889 of record JIAB01000001.1, read on the forward strand.
GGGTATTCTTGCACGTAAGTCTGAAGCAGAAGAGGAAGACTAATTGAATATCATTTTATGATTATGTTCGCCCCTTGGATTCGTTCAAGGGGCGTTTTTTGAAAAATCTTTTAAAAGAAACATTGTTGTATTATAATAAGTGAGTCAAAAATAAATGATATAACAGGAGGGAGATATGGATCCAAGAAGTAGTAACAGACAGAAAACTACAACTGGTAACTCCAAAGGCGTTCATCGCAGGGGCGAAGGCCTGGGTACTGGTCCAGTCGGAAGACAGGATGCGTATCAAGGAAGAAAGACGGGATCTACTGGCGGCGGAAATCGTGCGGCTAAGATAGGTGGAGGTTCTGGAACACTTATAATAATCATTATCATTGTTATAATGATGCTTAGAGGTGGAGGAAGTTCTGGACTTAGTAATACTGGCACAGATACAAGTGGACTTGGTTCGGGTACAACTAATACTACATCTTCAAGCTCTAGTAATGTTGGTACAGCTGCAAGTACAACAAGCTTTGGTGATGTCAGCAGTCTGTTTGGCGGCTTTGCTGGTGCATCTACATCAGCTGGATGGCAAAATGGCCTCAACAATACAAGTAAATTAAATACTGATGTTTCTCCAGAAGCTCGAGAGAAATTCACTAAGATTCTGGGTGATGGTCAGGATACAGTTACAGTTATGGTATTCATGTGTGGTACAGACCTTGAATCCCGTTCTGGTATGGCTACAAACGATCTTAATGAGATGGCTAAGGCAACAATACCAGATAACCTTAACATTATTGTTTATACTGGTGGATGTAGTGGTTGGAAAACCAATGGTATAAGCAATAAGACTAATCAGATATATAGAGTTCGTTCGGGTAAGATTGAGCAGCTTTCAGCTGATGAAGGCGATAAGGCCATGACAAATTCTGATACTCTGGTTCAGTTTATTAATTTCTGTACAGCTAATTATCCTGCCAATAGACAGGCACTTATATTCTGGGATCATGGTGGTGGATCTATCACTGGTTACGGATATGATGAGAAGCATAAAAATGAAGGTTCTATGGACCTTTCTGAAATAAACTCTGCACTTAAGTCAACTGGTCAGAAGTTTGACTGGATAGGTTTTGATGCATGTCTTATGGCAACACTTGAGACAGCTCAGATGTGTTCTAACTATGCTGATTACATGATCGCATCTGAAGAGACTGAGCCAGGTATTGGTTGGTATCATACAAAATGGGTTGATGCCCTTGGTGCAAATACATCTATCCCAACACTTGAACTAGGACAGGTAATTGTAGATGGATTCGTTGATGAATGTAATCGTGTTTGTGGTGGACAGAAGACAACACTTTCTGTAATAGATCTTGCTGAGTTTTCAGCAACAGTTCCTGGAAAGCTTAAGGATTTCTCAGTTGCTACAACTGAACTTATTAAGAGTGATAATTTCAAAACTGTTTCTGATGCAAGAGCAGGTTCAAGAGAGTTTGCTACATCATCAAAGATCGATCAGATTGACCTTGTTAATTTTGCTAACTCTATAGGAACAGCTGAAGCTAAAGCTCTTTCAGATGCTGTTCTTAGTTCAGTAAAGTACAACAGAACATCCCATTCCATGACAAATGCGTATGGTGTATCAATGTACTTCCCATATAAGAAGGCATCTAAGGTAAGTACTGTTGCGTCAATCAATAATTCTATCGGTGTTGATAGTGAATACAATAAATGTATGCAGGCTTTCGCTGGACTTGAAACAACAGGACAGGTTGCTGCAGGTGGACAGGGTTCTGCATTTGGCTCACTTATGGGTCTTGCTGGAACAGGTACATCAGAAGGAACAACATCTGGTGGAGATGCGATCAGTACACTGCTCAATGCATTCTTAGGTGGTGGACGTAGTATCGAAGGACTTGATAGTGATGATGTAGACTTCATGAATGATTCTTCAGTTTATGATGCTGATTCTGCAGCAAGCTATGTTGCAGCAAATCAGTTCGATCCTTCAAAGCTTGTTTGGAAGGATGCTGGGGATGGTACTCATGTTCTTGATATGAGTAAAGAAGATTGGGCTCTTATTCAGAATCTTCAGGTCAATATGTTCGTTGATGATGGTGAAGGCTATATTGATATGGGTCTTGATAACCTGTATTACTTCACAGAAGATGGAAAGCTTATCGGTGAAACAGATAACACATGGTTTTCGATCGATGGCCAGCCAGTAGCATTTTATTATGAAGATACTACTGAAACAGAAGATGGTGATACTGTGGTTCAGGCCAGAGTTCCTGCTTTTGTTGATGGAGTAAGATGTAATCTTATTATTATCTTCGATAAGGATCATCCGGATGGATATATTGCCGGAGCAAGATATGATTATATAGAAGAATATCCTGACTCATTTTCGCCAGTTGCTAAGTCTATGACTGAGATAGAAGAGGGAGCAACTATAGATTTCATCTGTGACTACTATGATTATGATGGAAATTATCAGGATAGTTACATGCTTGGTGATCAGATTAAGTATAGTAACAACCTTGTACTTAGTTATGAAGATGTAGGAGCGAACAGTAAGGTTTCTTATCTGCTTACAGATATATATAATAGTGAGTACTGGACACCAGCACTTGATCAGTAAAAAAAATGATTTTAGGCATCCTTCGAATATCGTTGGATGCCTTTTTATTCCATTTGATGATAGAAAAATCACTATTTGATTTACGTTAAATATATTATGTTTACTTGATTGTGTAATCGTGTTGACATAAGTCTAAAAAGTTGCATATTTGGTGGTTTTTTTGAAAATAAATAGAGAAATATCGAAGATATTGTGTTATAGTATTTCCATCTGGGTTTATATCATATTTGAATTTTGATTCTTATATGATTAATGCCTGGGGACTATATTTGGAGGAGACAAAGATGTCACAGAGAACAGATATTCATAAGGTTCTGATAATTGGTTCTGGACCTATCATCATCGGTCAGGCTTGCGAGTTCGACTATTCAGGAACACAGGCTTGTAAGGCACTTAGAAATTTAGGCTACGAGATAGTACTGGTTAATTCAAATCCTGCTACTATAATGACAGACCCAGAGATGGCTGATGTTACATATATTGAGCCACTCAATGTAAAACGTCTTGAGGCTATTATTGCTAAGGAACGTCCAGATGCGCTGCTTCCTAACTTAGGTGGTCAGTCAGGACTTAACCTTTGTTCAGAGCTTGCAGAGGCAGGAGTATTAGATAAATATAATGTTAAGGTAATTGGTGTCCAAGTTGATGCTATCGAGCGAGGCGAAGACCGAATTGAGTTCAAGAATACTATGAATTCACTTGGTATTGAAGTCGCTAGATCTGAGGTTGCTTACACAGTAGATGAAGCACTCTCTATAGCAGATGAACTTGGATATCCTGTTGTTTTGAGACCTGCTTACACTATGGGTGGTGCCGGCGGCGGTCTTGTATATAACAAAGAAGAACTTCAGGTTGTTTGTGCAAGAGGACTTAAGGCTTCCCTTGTTGGACAGGTTCTTGTAGAAGAATGTGTAAGTGGATGGGAAGAGCTTGAGCTTGAAGTTGTTCGTGATAAAGATGGTAACATGATCACTGTATGCTTCATTGAGAACATTGATCCAATGGGCGTTCATACAGGTGATAGTTTCTGTTCAGCACCTATGCTTACAATCTCTGAAGAGGTTCAGCAGAGACTTCAGAAACAGGCTTATGCAATCGTTGATGCTATTCAGGTTATTGGTGGTACAAACGTTCAGTTTGCTCATGATCCTGTATCAGATAGAATTGTTGTTATCGAGATTAACCCTCGTACATCAAGATCTTCAGCACTTGCTTCAAAGGCAACTGGTTTCCCTATCGCCCTTGTATCTGCAATGCTTGCTTCAGGTCTTACTCTTAGTGAGATTCCTTGTGGTAAGTACGGAACACTTGATAAGTATGTTCCAGATGGTGACTATGTTGTTATTAAGTTTGCTCGTTGGGCATTTGAGAAGTTCAAGGGTGTTGAGGATAAGCTTGGTACACAGATGCGTGCCGTTGGTGAAGTAATGTCCATCGGTAAGAATTATAAAGAAGCATTCCAGAAGGCTATCCGATCTCTTGAGAAGGGACGTTATGGTCTTGGTCATGTTAAGAACTTCTATGATATGACAAAGGAGCAGCTCCTTCAGGCACTTATTACTCCATCAAGTGAAAGACATTTCCAGATGTATGAAGCTCTTCGTAAGGGTGCAACTGTAGAAGAGATTCATGAGATCACTAAGGTTAAGACATACTTTATCGAGCAGATGAAAGAGCTTGTAGACGAAGAAGAAATGCTCGTCAAGAAGTACGGGGCTAAGGGCGAATCACATCGTCACGGCAAAGTTCCTTCAGATGATGATCTTACAAAGGCTAAGAAGGACGGATTCTCAGATAAGTACCTTTCAGAGATACTTTCAGTTCCAGAGGATTCAATCCGCGAGGCACGTGAGGAAATCGGCGTAGTTGAGGCATGGCAGGGTGTACATGTAAGTGGTACACAGGATGCAGCTTACTATTATTCAACATATTGTGATGTAGATAAAAATGAAGTCAATACCGACAAGCCAAAGATCATGATCCTTGGTGGAGGTCCTAACAGAATTGGACAGGGTATCGAGTTTGACTATTGTTGTGTACATGCTGCTAAGTCACTTAAGAAGCTTGGCTTTGAGACAATCATCGTTAACTGTAACCCTGAGACAGTATCTACTGACTATGATACATCAGACAAGCTTTACTTTGAGCCTCTTACACTTGAGGATGTTCTTTCAATCTATAAGAAAGAAAAGCCGGTTGGTGTTATTGCTCAGTTTGGTGGTCAGACACCACTTAACCTCGCAAGTGACCTTCAGAAGAATGGTGTTAAGATTCTTGGTACAAGCCCAGAGGTTATTGATCTTGCTGAGGACAGAGATCTGTTCAGAGCTATGATGGATAAGCTTGGAATTCCTATGCCTGAGGCAGGTATGGCTACAACAGTTGAAGAGGCTGTTGAGATCGCTAACAAGATTGGCTACCCAGTTATGGTTCGTCCTTCATACGTTCTTGGTGGACGTGGTATGGAAGTTGTTTACGATGACGAAAGCATGGCAGGTTATATGGAAGCTGCAGTTGGCGTAACACCAGACAGACCTATACTTATTGATAGATTCCTGCATCATGCTATGGAGTGTGAGGCAGATGCTATATCAGATGGTACACATGCTTATGTTCCAGCAGTTATGGAGCATATTGAGCTTGCCGGAGTTCATTCAGGTGACTCTGCTTGTATCATTCCTTCAAAGCATATTTCAGAGGAGAACCTTGCAACTATCAAGGAATACACTCGTAAGATTGCTGAGGAAATGCATGTTGTCGGACTTATGAATATGCAGTATGCAATCGAGGATGGCGTTGTTTATGTTCTTGAGGCTAACCCAAGAGCTTCACGTACAGTTCCTCTTGTATCAAAGGTTTGTGGTATCCGTATGGTTCCACTTGCTACAGATATTATTACTGGCGAACTTACAGGAAGACCTTCACCAGTTCCTGATCTTAAGGAAAGAGAGATTCCTTATTACGGAGTAAAGGAAGCAGTATTCCCATTTAACATGTTCCCAGAGGTTGACCCAATCCTTGGACCTGAAATGAGATCTACAGGTGAGGTTCTCGGAATGTCACAATCAGCCGGTGGCGCATACTTCAAGGCTCAGGAAGCTGCTAAGGCGGAGATTCCACTTGAGGGTACAGTACTTATCTCACTTAATAAGAGTGAGAGACCTGAAGGACCTGAGGTTGCTAGAATCCTTCATGAAAATGGATTCAAGATTCTTGCTACAGGCAATACATATGAGACTATTGTTGCTGCTGGTATTCCAGCTGAGAAGGTTAAGAAGATGTATGAGGGAAGACCTAACATCCTTGACCATATCTCAAATGGCGACATTCAGCTGATTATCAATTCACCAGCTGGTAAAGAGTCAGTTCATGACGATACATATATCAGAAAATCAGCTATTAAGTATAAGATTCCTTATATTACTACTATTGCTGCAGGTCATGCAGCAGCTGAGGGTATCGACCACATGAAGAAGAGACATCATGGAAATATCCATTCTCTTCAGGAGTGGCATACTTCAATCAAAGAAAAATAAGGATAAAACTTAATTAGTAATATCAAAGAAATCTCTATCGGAGGGACAAAATATTGGAACTTACAGATAAACAGGAATTTCTAAATGGTATCAAAAAGGTGGTTATTTCCGAAGAAGAACTGCAGGGGAAGATTGCTGAATATGGTAAGCTTCTCAGCCAGGAATATGAGGGAAAACCATTATTACTTGTCAGTATTCTGAAAGGAGCATTTATGTTCCTTTCGGATCTGAATAAAAATATGACCATACCTTGCGAGATGGGCTTTATGGCTTGTAAGAGTTATTTCGAAAGTACTGATTCCAGTGGTGATGTAAAGATAGTCTATGACTTGGCGCAGGATATCAGCCGTTATAATGTGGTTATTGTTGAAGATATAATCGATACTGGCCGTACTCTTAGTAAGGTGGTTGAAATGCTTAAACAGCGAGATCCTTTATCACTTAAGATAATTACTCTGCTGGATAAGCCTGATAGAAGAGTTGTAGATATTGAAGCGGACTATACGCTCTTTACAATTCCTGATTTCTTTGTGATCGGTTATGGACTTGATTATGGTGAGTACTACCGTAATCTTCCTTATATAGCTGAATATAATGCCTGATATTAAAGTATGAATTAAATATGGAGGTGGACATATGGAAAAGTTTTTTAAACTAAGCGAGCACAAGACAAATGTTAAAACAGAAGTAATAGCTGGTATAACAACTTTTATGACCATGGCTTATATACTTGCGGTAAATCCAAGTATTCTTTCTGCTACTGGGATGGATCCGACAGCGGTTCTTCTTGCAACATGTTTCGCTTCGTTTATTGGAACGCTTCTTATGGCACTTCTTGCGAATCTGCCATTTGCACTTTCTGCAGGAATGGGTCTTAACGCATATATGGCTTATACTGTTGTACTTGGTATGGGCTATTCCTGGCAGGTAGCTTTACTTGCAGTATTTATTGAGGGAATTGTATTTATTATTCTTTCAGTTACTCCTGTTAGAGAGGCTATCTTTAATTCTATTCCACTTGAACTTAAGAGAGCAGTATCAGTTGGTATTGGTCTGTTCATATGCTTTATCGGTCTGCAAAATGCTAAGCTTGTTGTTGGCGGAGCAACACTTGTAGAGATGGTAAGCTTTAAGTCTGAGTTTTCAACTGTTGGTATCACTTCACTTCTTGCACTTATTGGTGTTATTTATCATGGCAGTTCTTTATATAAAGAAGGTGCCTGGATCAATTCTTATTGGTATCATCGGTGTATGGATTCTTGGAATTATCTGTCAGGTGGCAGGTATTTATGTACCAAATCCTGATACAGGTTTCTATTCATTATTCCCAAGTTTTACTATGACTGATTTCACTAAGCTTGGAGAAACATTTGGCCAGTGCTTTAAGGTTGATATGAATGGGAGTTGGAATCTTTAACTTTATTGTTGTTGTATTCTCATTTCTGTTTGTTGACCTTTTCGATACACTTGGAACACTTATTGGTGTTGCAACTAAGGCTGATATGCTTGATGAGGAAGGTAAGCTTCCTGCAATCAGACCAGCGCTTCTTTCTGATGCTGTAGCTACTGCATCAGGTGCTGTATTTGGTACTTCAACAACTACTACATTTGTTGAGTCTGCTGCAGGTGTGGGAGCAGGTGGTAGAACAGGACTTACAGCTCTTACTACAGCAGTATTATTCCTTCTCTCAACATTACTTGCACCTATATTTGTAGCAATTCCTTCTTTTGCAACAGCACCAGCGCTTATCATGGTTGGTTTCCTTATGTTCAGTGGTATTACAGATCTTAAGATGGATGAGGAGAATTATACATCTGCAATTCCTGCTTATATCTGTATATTCTCAATGCCTCTGTTCTATAGTATCTCAGAGGGTATATCACTTGGAGTTATCTCATATGTGATCATTAACCTTTGTACAGGAAATGCTAAGAAGATTAACCCTATAATGTATGTACTTTCAGTTCTCTTTATACTGAAGTATTTATTCTTATAAAATAATTAAAGAAAGATTAGAGTATTAATATGATTGGAATTATTGGAGCAATGGATAAAGAGGTCGACGACCTCAAAGCACTTATGACAGGATTAGAAGGAGCAGCTGAACCTTCTGTTGAAGAACATGCGCGTATGCAGTTCTGGAAAGGATGTCTTTCAGGACATGAGATAGTTCTTGTTCGTTCTGGTATTGGAAAGGTAAATGCGGCAACTGCAGCTGAGATTCTTGCAGCAGTCTATAATGTTCGTGCAATCATCAATACTGGTATTGCTGGAAGCCTTGATGCTGCTATTGATATTGGAGATATGGTTATATCAACAGACGCTATGGAACATGATATGGATGTTGCTGGTCTTGGTTATGATAAGGGTATTGTACCTGACCAGGAGACAAGCGTTTACAAAGCTGATGATGAACTTAGAAAAATTGCTAAGGAATCATGCGAGGCTGTAAATCCGGATATAAATGTATTCGAAGGCCGTGTCGTATCAGGTGATCAGTTTGTTTCTGATAAGGTAGCTAAAGATATTATCGTATCATCTGTAGGTGGTATGTGTACTGAGATGGAAGGTGCTGCTATAGCACATGTTGCTTGGCTTAATAATATTCCTTATCTTGTAATCAGATCAATTTCTGATAAAGCTGACGACAGCGCAGATATGGATTATCCTACATTCCAGAAGATAGCAATAGAACATGAAGTTAAGCTCATGGTTGAGATGATGCGCCGTATAAAATAAATTAAAAGAGGAAATGTTATGGAAAAAATAGCAAGCTTTACAGTAAATCACCTAAATCTTTTTTCCTGGGGTATATGTATCCAGACAGGATAAGGTTGGTGCCGAGACAATTACAACATTTGATCTTAGAATGACTGCTCCTAACAGAGAACCTGTAATGAATACAGCTGAGATGCATACAGTAGAGCATCTTGGAGCAACATTCCTTAGAAATAATGAAAAGTATAAGGATCAGATAATCTATTTTGGTCCTATGGGATGCCGTACAGGTTTTTATCTTGTTATAGCAGGGGATTATACATCAGAGGATATTCTTCCTCTTGTAACTGAGATGTATCAGTTCTGTGCAGATTTCGAAGGAGATATTCCAGGAGCTGCAGCAAGAGATTGTGGTAATTATCTGGATCAGAATCTTCCTATGGCAAAAGTTCATATCTAAAAGATATCTTGAAACCTTGACTAACATTAACTCCAGATAGACTTACATATCCAGAATAATGAAGTAACTTAGAATTTATATATGTTAAAGGGACGTAATATTGACGCATAAATAAAGTGTCATAAATTACGTCCTTTTGGCATATTATCGCCGTTGACTCTTATTATTTCGTATGGTATAATTTCACGGTTAGTGCCCATTTGTTTTTAAACTAATGGTTTACTAGTCAAAAATTTTAAAAAATGATATAAAG